>NZ_QUGI01000009.1:29563-129493 GCF_003478995.1 Pseudoflavonifractor sp. AF19-9AC | reverse complement strand
GGAGAAGCTGGGCCAGTTCAAGCTGGGCAAGGGCACTTCCATCGCCTATGAGATGGTGACCGATCTCATCAAGTTCCAGAAGGAAGATATTTACATGGGCAACCAGTCCAAGGCTACCATCGGCCTCATCGAGTCCGATGACCTGCTCAACGCGGTGGAGGCCGCTGTGGGCGAGCTGTAAAGTCAATAAAAGATGAAGGCAATAACTGAGGCGATAATGAAAATTATCGTCTCAGTTGTGCTTTATTGGAAATAAAAATATTAAATCAATGGTATCTAGCGAGAAAGTTGCGGGCAACGGGGATGGAATGCGTGGAAGGAGCCTTTGAAATTCTGCGCTCAACCGGGGAGACTTTCCATAGCATTGACGATGGGAGAAAAAGATGGTACCCTAGCGGTGAAGTCAGCTGCTGTGAAGCGGAGAGGGGAATTATCATGACCTATGAAGCGATGTTTCAGGAAGTAAAGACGCTGCTGAAGCGGGCGGATGCCAGCGGCATCCACGAGCATCTGGCCTACCAGTTCAATATTACAGGGGAAGCCAGCGGAACCTTCTACCTGGAGGTGAAGGACGGAACGCTGGCTGTGGAGCCCTACGACTACCGGGACCGGGATGCGGCATTTACCTGCTCGGCGGAAACCCTGTTTAAGATTGCCTCTGGAAAGACAGACCCGGTGGCTGCGGTATTTATGGGGAAGCTGAAGGTGGAGGGGAGCATTGACAAGGCGCTCCGGCTCAAGGAACTGCTGCCCAGGGGGAAATAAGGGCAGCGAGAAAAAGAGAAGATGCTGCTCACTGGTTTTCTGCGCTGAGCTCCACAGGTGTGCGTCAGACACTGCCTTTCCCAGCGGTCTAAAAAGTTAAAATCGAAAAAAGACATCTGCTTATGCAGATGTCTTTTTTCTGGCGGAGTAGGAGGGATTCGAACCCTCGGGCCGCTTTTGACGGCCACACGATTTCCAGTCGTGCTCGTTATGACCACTTCGATACTACTCCATATACAATTTTCAATCTGAACGCGACAACATTCAGCGCGACAGCAACATGTATTATACCATTTTTTTGGCGATAGTCAAGCCCATTCTGAAAAAAACAGTAAAAAAATCTGAACCCCCAAACAAGAGACTGGGAGGAAAAAGCAAGGGCCGGAAAGGAGTACTTTCCGGCCCGCGAAAATGTGTCACACAGGGTGCTCCAGCATATCCAGCAGCAGGGCTTCGTTTTGTCGGGCAGCCTGGGCCAGCTGGGCGGATTTTTGGCGCAGGCGCTCCAGAACCTGGTCGTAGTCCGCCATCAGGGCGTCTGCCCGGAGAATCGCCTCCGCGGCGTCAAAGCGGTCCACATAGCCCGCGGCAGGCAGCTCCAGCTCCTGGAGGTAGCTCTCCACCTTGGGGTCGTAGACCAGCCCCAGGGAGGGCACGGCCATCCGTCCGGCAAAGATGAGGGTGTGAAGCCGCATGGCCAGACACAGCCGGGCCTGGCCCAGGACGGCCATCAGCTCCCGGGGGGTGCAGACGCAGTCCAGAAGGTAGGAGGGCTCGGTCATGGCCTGCTGAACCAGCTGGGCGGTGGCCCGGTCCCGGGCAGGCTGCATCAGCAGGAACAGCACCTCCAGGCCGTAGGTGCGGTGCAGGTGGTCACACAGCTTGGCCAGCTCCTTGGGGAAACGACCGGTGTCCGGCCAGTCCCGGACGGATACCGCCACAAAGGGCTTGCCTTCCGGCAGACCAGCCGCCCGGCACAGCTCCTGCCCACGCTCCGACGAAGCGGGGGAGAGATGGAACACCGGATCGGCGGTCACATAGAGGTCCGAACGGGTCACGCCCATGTCCGCCAGCTCCCGGGCGGAGCTGTGGTCCCGCAGGGTGACCAGGGTGGCCCGTTCCACCACCTTTTTCACCCGCCGGCGGTTGCCAGGACGGCGCACCGGCCCGATGCCGTTGGCGTACAGCATCACCGGCTTGCCCAGCAGCTGAGCGCAGCGGATGACGGACAGATAGTAGAAGAGGGAGCGGGTGGAGGTGGTGTCCTGAAGGAGGCTGCCGCCGCCGGAGAGCAGCGCATCGCTGCGGCGCAGGGCAGAAAACACCTTCCACATGCGGAAGCGGGGAATGGCGTCCATGCCGTACTGCTTGCGGGTGAGCTCCGGGTCATTGGAGAGGACGGTGACTCCGATGTCATCGCTGGCCTCGTGGATGGCCTGCTGAATGGCCTCCAGAATGGCGTCATCGCCCGCGTTAGCAAAGCCGTAGTAGCCGCTCATGACCACCTGGTACTTTCGACGGCGGACCTGGTCATACATGGCCAGACAGTCGTTGGCCATGCGGCGCACGGAGTAGTAGTCGAAGATGACCTGGCGGCCGTAGGCGCCCACACGGGCCTTCTCCTCCGGAGACAGAGCCAGGGTGGACACCACATCCTCCAACAGAGTTTGAGGCTGGGAGAGGGGCAGCCCACGGCAGCAGAAGTTGCCCGCCTGGGCCTCGGTGAGCTTTTCCGGGCCAAAGAGGCCGTGATAGCCCTCGTTGCCCGCCACAATGACGGGCTTGCCGGCGGACATGGCTTCCAAAGCAGCCCGGGACACGCCCACAAAGATGTCGCCTGCAGCCACAATCTCGTTGATGTCCGTGCGGGGACCGGCCATGGTGATGCAGGGGCGGCCCAGGGCGGCATTGACCTCCTTGGCCTTGGCCAGCAGCTCCTGGAACACGTTGCCGCCGCCGGCAATGAGCAGCTGAATTCCGGGAACGACCCGGTCCAGCTGGGGGGCGATCTCAATGAGCTGCCGGGCCACCAAGGCCCGGTCCTGGTCCATGCGGCTGACGTAGGAGACGATGGGTTTGCTGGGGTCCAGGCCAAACTCGGCCACGACCCGCTCCCCGGAGACCTCCGGGGAGAACTTCTCCGTGTCAATTCCGTTGATGGTGACGGAGATGTGCTCAGCGGGAAGGTGATATTCCCGGATGAGGTAAGACTTGATGTCGTCGGACACCGCAATGGTGCGCTGGCCCCAGTTTGTGAGGTAACGGAGGGCGCCGCTGGTGTCAAAGACCCAGTGGGCGGTGGTGACGAAGGGAAAGCGGAGGCGGCGCTGGAGGGTGCCGCAGAGGAAGGCGGGGATGCGGGCGTGGGCGTGTACCACATCGGGCTTTTCCCGGAGAATGACGTCCCGGAGAATGGCCCGGGAGCGGAGCATATCCCCCAGGCTGCGCCGGTGCATGGGGGCATTGTAGTGCCGGATGCCGGCGGCGGTGATCTCAGGGACGTAGACGCCCCCGTTGGACACCACCACCACCTCATGTCCCTGGTGGCGCAGCTCCTTGGCCAGCTCCACGATGTGGGTTTCCGCTCCGCCGATGTCCAGACCCATGGTGGCCATCAGGATTTTCATGCTGCAGGCTCCTTTGTTCCAGTATTTGATCAGCTCAGAATGGAGTAGATAGTTCCGGTGAACTGGGCGTACATGGTGCAGAAGTTCCGGGAGGAGTTGACGCCCAGGTCATACACCCGGTTGAGCACATAGCGCCCCTCGGTGATGAGGCCCTCCCCCTGGATGGTGAGCAGCATGTCCACTCCATCCTCCACGGGGACGGTGTCGATGGTGCCGTCCTTGAACTCGGCCAGCTTGCCGCTGGGCAGAATCTCAATGTCGGTGATCTCACCCAGGGAGCCGCCGCCGCTGTTGCGGTCCTGGTCGTACACGTGGTCGCCCACCTGAACGGCGTCGGCCACATAGGTACGCACACCCCGCACCAGCATCTGGTAAGTAATGGGGGTGTTGGAGGTGGAGGTGGAGGTAATCTCATTGTGGTTGGTCTTCACATACAGGGCGAAGGCCATCACAATGACCACGGCCACGACCACCAGGTCGATGATGCTGATTTTGCCGAAGAGACGGCCGTTTCGATCAATGATTTTCATGCCTGCTCCTCCCGTTCAATGGAGATAATCGGTCCGCTGCCCATGTAGCCCTCGCCGCGGATGTAGGCGGTGGCGCCCACCCGGAGGGTGTAGCCGCCGTCCAGCAGAATGGTGTCGTTGCTGTCGGTGCAGGTGGACTCCACGGTGACCAGGGCGTCCTCATAGCCGGGAACGTCGGCCAGGACATACTCCCGGCTGTCGTGGTCCAGGATCTGGGACTGGGCGGGAACGATCTCCACGGAGACTACGTTGCCCAGCTTGTAATTCTTAATGGTGTCCACCAGGGCGTCTCCCGGCTCAATGAGGGAGCCGGTGCCCTCCATCATGCGCTGGAAACGAATGGTATAGCGCACGGTGGTGGAGGAGACAGTGGGCTGTCCAGAGGGGGTGGAGGGGGCGGGCTTAAAGGCATTCCAAAGAAGGTAAGCGCCCACGGCCAGTGCCACAATGAGCACAATGCCGTCAAACAGATTTAACCTCAGGCGAAATTTTCCGTTATTTTGTTCCATGGGGATCTCCTTTCCGTACATCCAGATAGATACGCTCAATGTTCCGGGCAAACACCGGACCGGTAAATTGGGCGTCAAAGCGCTCCTTGGCCCGCTGACCCATGCTCTTGACCTCGTTGGGGTGGTCCATCAGCCGGGTCATGCACTTGCTGAGCGCCAGGCTGTCCTGGCTGGGGAAGACCAGGCCGTTGACGCCGTGCTCCACAAGGAAGGGGTTGCCGCCGTAATCGCTGACGATGGAGGGCAGCCCCAGGCTCATGCCCTCCAGCAGGGCCAGGCTGGTGGCCTCGGTGCCGTAGGAGGCGTTGAGCTGTACATCCAGAATGTTCAGCAGCTCCGCCACATCGGAGCGGAAGCCCAGCATCTGGACCACGTCGTCCACGCCCATCTCCACCACAGCCCGGGCCACCTCATCTTCAAAGGAGCCGGTGCCCGCCATGAGGATCCGGAAATCGGTGCGCCCCTGGTCCTTCAGAAGCTTGGCCGCGTGGACCAGGTAGAGGTGCCCTTTATAGTCCTCCATCCGGGCCAGAATGCCGAAGACAAAAGTGTTTTTCGCCAGACCCAGGGACTCCCGCAGGGCGGCGCGCGCCTCCGGGCTGGTCTCGGGCACCGGGGCGATGCCGTTCATGACCACCGTGATCTTTTTGGGGGAGATGCCGCCCTCCACCAGGTTGTCCCGGGTGGCAGGGCTGACGGCGATGATGTGGTCGGCGTAGTGCTCGTTGATGAGTTTGTTCACCCAGCGGCCGGGGGGATATTTCAGCTTGGCCGGCACGGGAAAGGCGGAGTGGCGGCTATACACCACCGGCACATGGCAGCGCTTGGCGGCGATGCGGCCGGAGAGGGCTCCGTGGGTGTGGACCAGGTCGGGCTTCACCTGACGGATGAGGTCCTGAAGGACCTTCACGTCGTCCTTGTGGTAGGAGCGGTCGGCCATGCCGTCCACTTCATAGACCTGGACGCCCTCCTGCTCCAGCGGCTCCTTCAGCAGGGAGCCCCGGGGAACAGCCACCAGAGTTTCAAATTGCGTCCGGTCGGCGTAGCGCAGGTAGTTGAGAATGACCCGGCCCGCGCCGCCGATGTTGGTATCACTGATGATGTTCAAAACCCGCATCATACCCAAAGCCTCCCCTCAGGCAGCTGGCTGCGGCGGGCGGACAGAGCGCCCACGGCCAGGTAGGCCCAGAACAAAAACATGACCCGGTAATTGTAGAAGGAGTAATCCGTCATGGCCTGCACCAAAAACCCGCAGACGCCGGAGCCGAAGGCGATCTGGAAGAGGCGGCTCTGCCAGTCCTTCTCCCGGCTGATGGCAGCGCACAGCATGCGGAAGTAGTGGAAGAGCAGCAGGAAGAACACCACCAGGGCACAGATGCCCGCGTCACACACGATCTGGAGAAACAGGTTATGGGAGTGGGGGGCGTCAATGGAGCTGTAGCTGTAAGCGGGGTAGACCATGTTGAAGGCGGCGTCGCCGGGGCCGATGCCGCACAGCCAGTAGTCCTTGAGCATGGCCAGCACGCCCATCCAGATATACACCCGGTAGGAGGTGGAGTTGTCGGTGAGGTCACCGATGCTGGTAAAGCGGGTGATGACCGTTTCCGGCAGGACGAAGTACAGGGCGATGAGGGCGAAGGGGGCCAGCAGGATGAGCCGGGGATTGAGGAAAAGCACGAAGATGGCCCCGGCGAAGAGCAGAGCCAGCCAGGCACCCCGGGAGAAGGTGAGGATCATGCAGAGAGCCATAATGCCGCAGCAGCACAGGTAGAACACCCGCTTGCCCCAGGTCTTGGCCCCCAGCAGACAGGCCCCGCCCATGGGGATGGTCAGCAGGAGATACTGTCCCAGCATGTTGGGGTTTTCCAGGGTGGAGGGCACCCGGAACTCAATGCCGGAAAACATGTCGCTGTCCACCCAGGCGGCGGACTGGTAGCCCCAGCGGAAGATGTACTGGAGGATGCCGTAGAAGGCCACGGCGGTACCCGCCAGCACCATGAGGACAATGAGGGTATCCAGCTGGCGCCGTCCAGTGACCGAGTTGTAGAGGACCACAGCAAAGAGAATGAAGGCCACGGTGAGAAGGCCGGGCTTCAGACTGGCAGAACGGTTCACCGAGAAGAAGGTGGCGGCCAGATAAATGGCGGCGTAGAGGATGACATAGCGGTTGATGGGGGAATAGGCCAGGGGCCTCTTTTGGTCATGCACCAGGTTCAGAAGGAGGGAGGCATAGCCGATGGCCGCCAGGCCCAGCACCGCCATGGTGGGCAGCACAGGGGCCAGCACCACCGGCAGGGCGCACCACACCCAAACCTGGAGAAAGACGCTGCCGGCAAACAGCTTTTCCAGATGCAAAAACCGGTAGAGACGGCACAGAAGATTCCGCAGCCAGGACCACAGGCGGAAGAAGATACTGCTCTCCGACACCGCCTGATCCCAGAGGGGCGGGTGAACGAACCACTGAATGACGCCGCTGCGCTGCCACTGGTGGCTGAACCACAGGCACACAGCCATGAGGGCCCGCCACAGCACGCTGGCGTTTAAAATCTGTTTTGCTTGCTGCATAGCTTAACCTCGCTTTCCCAGACGTTTCACAAAGACCAGACCCAGTCGGGCCTCCTCCAGCCCCATGGCCAGAGTGAGCAGGGCGTACACCACCACGCCCGCCAGAGCGCAGCCGCCCAGACAGAGAAGCTCTCCCACCTTGCCGGCGGGAAGGAGCCCGCTCAGCAGGACGCGGGCACCCACGGCCCCGAGACCGGTGGCCGCGGCGGCCAGCAGCATCTTGCTAAGGTCCCGGACAAAGGGGCCGTCCAGCACCCCTTCCCCCCGGCGCTCCATGGGGATGAGCAGCATGAGGGCGTATACCGTGGAGGACACCGCCGAGGCGATGGCCAGGCCGGTGACGGACAGGGGCCCTGAAAGCAGGGCGCACAGGAGGATGTTCACTGCGATGGATACGGCGCCGGCCACCAGGGGGCCGCGGCCCTCCTGCCGGGCGAAGTAGGCCCGGCTGAGGATGTTCTGAACGGCGTAGCCCGCCATGCCCAGGGACATCCAGATGAGGGCGGTGGAGGTGATGTCCACGGCGAAGTCGTCAAAGGCTCCGCCGCCGTAAATAAAGGAGATGAGGGGACGGGCCACCGCCATGAGACCGGCGGACATGGGCAGCACGAAGAAGAGGCTGCTGTGTACCGTCTGGCGCAGAGTGTCCCGGAAGGCGCCCTCCTGCCCGCCGGCAGTGAGCCGGGAGAGCTTGGGGAAGATGACGTTGGTGATGGAGAGAATGAAGGTGCCCGTGATCACCAGATAGAGGTTGGAGGAGTACTCCATGGCGGACACCCCGGCTCCGTCGTAGAGCTGGGAGCCGAAGCGGGAATTGATGGCCAGAGAGATGGGCTGTACCCAGGTGGACACCATCACCGGCACCATGAGGGCGAAGACCTTTTTCATTCCAGGGGAGCGGAAGTCAAAGCTGGGCCGGTAATGGTAGCCCAACCGCCGCAGGGGCGGGAACTGGATGACTCCCTGGAGGAACCAGCCCACCAGATAGGCCCCCGCCAGGCCGTAAATGCCAAACTTCTGGTCGCCAAAGAGGAAATAGACGATGATGACCAGGTTAGAGAGAGTGGACATAAGGGCGGGGGCGGTAAAGTGGTCCTGGGCCTGAAGGACACCCACCAGGGAAAAGGCCACCCCGGAGAAGAACACCGTGGGGAACATCACCCGGGTGAGGGAGACGGCCAGCGCGGTGGTCTGGGGGTCGGAGTAGTCGGCAAACAGGGCCACCAGCGGCTGGGGGAAGAGCATCCCCAGCACGGTGAGCACAGCGGTGAGCAGGGAGATGATGGTAATAAAGGAACCGGCAAAACGGAAGGCATCCTTTTTCCCTTTCTTCTCCAGGTACTCGCTGAACACCGGGATGAAGCAGGCGGCGATGGCCGAGGCAAACACCGCGTCAAAAAAGACCCTGGGGATGCGGCTGGCGGTGAAGAAGGCGTTGGCCTCCATCCCCACGCTGTAATGGACGGCCAGGAGCCGGTCCCGGTACAGCCCCAGCACCTTCCCCAGGAGGGTGATGAGCATGACGGTGCTGATGGTTTTTGTGGCGTGGCTGCGGGCGTCGTCCACGGCGCACCCTCCTTTCCGCAAGTTGACAATCGACTTATTCTACACCAAGAATACCCTTTTTTCAACCACTTAAGCCGGAGGTTTACAGGTTGTTTACACTTCCCCGAGTCCAAACTTTTCCTCCGGAGCGGTTCCGGCTTTCTACCGTTTCGGCGTTGAAACCCCTTTGGGAACCTGTTATAATGAAAACCAATCGGCTGGACCTGCCGGACAGGCCCGGCCCTGTCCCACTGGTTACCATACGGAAAAAGGAGTACCCATGAAACATACCGCCGCAAAGTTCCTGCGCCGGACGGCCGCCTTTACGCTGGCGGTTCTTCTGGCCCTCCCCACGGTTTATGCTGACGCAGGGGAGAAAAAGCTTCAGACCTCCGCCGACCTGACGGATGGTCTCACCTACCGCAACACCGTTACGGTCAACAATTCCAAACGGGTGGAGAGCTTCTCCATGGAGCTCAGCCAGGACAGCGAGGCCTACCCCATTCTTCTTCAGGCCTCCGGCACCGTCTACGGCGCGGCCACCATCAACAAGGCCGTCAGCTATGCCCAGTCTCTGGGATATCATGTGCTGGGCGCCATCAACACTGACTTCTTCTCCACCGCCTCCGGCGTGCCCATCGGCATCGTCATCGAGGACGGAGTCTATAAGTCCAGCGCGGAGCACGAGGACGCCATGCTCATCACCGATGGGGTGGTCTCCCTGTGTGAGGACCCCGTGGTCACCATGGCCCTCTATAACCAGCGCACCGGCAGCACGGTGAATCCACACCATTTAAATAAATGGCGCAGCTCCACCGGCGGGCTCTACCTCCTGAACGAGGATTTCTCCACCGTTTCCACCCGTGCCTCCGGCGACGGATGGTATGTGCGCATGAAGCTGGTGGGGGGAGATGATCCGCTGGGTATCTGGGGCAGCGGGGACACCACGCTGGGCGTGAATTCGACTCTGAGCCTGGAGGTCACCGAGCTCATTCGCTCCGACGAGGCCATCACCATCGGCGAGGACGAGTATATCCTCACCGCCCACGACGACAGCGGTTACGGCTATGTCTATGACTCCTTCCGGGTGGGAGACCGGATTACCCTCACCACCACCTGCACCGACGAGGCCCTGTCCAAGGCCCAGTGGGCCGGCGGCGTGGGCGACATCATGGTCAAGGACGGGAAGATGACCGACAGCTCCTCCTGGACCTACACCGGCGACGGCCGCCAGCCCCGCACCGCTCTGGGCGTGAAGGCGGACGGCACCCTGGTGGTCTACGCAGTGGACGGCCGACAGTCGAATTACTCCAACGGCTTGAGCCAGAAGGATCTGGCTGATGAGATGCTCAAGCAGGGCTGTGTGTGGGCCGTCAACCTGGACGGCGGCGGCTCCACGGCCATCTCTGTGTGGATGCCCGGACAGAGCGGCCCCGCGGTACATAACCTGCCCTCCGACGGCAAGCCCCGCAGCTGTGCCACCTACCTGCTGCTGGTCACCGACGACAAGGGTGACGGAACGCCCAGCCGCCTGGCCCTGGCGGAGGACGGCCTGACCGTCCTGTCCGGCACCTCGGTTCCTCTGCCCAAGACGGTGGTGCTGGACAGCGGACTGAATATTCTTTCTCAAACCGCGGACGACGCTTCCGTCACCTCTCAGGGGCTGGGTACCATTGAAAACGGCGTCTATACCGCCGGGACCCGGGCCGGGACCGACACCCTGACCCTCACGTCCCGGAGCCTGGGGGTGGAGGGCACCGCTCAGATCCACGTGGTGAACAGCCTGACCTCCCTCACTGTGTCCCGGGAGGGCAGCTCCAGCGCCCTCACCTCCCTCACCGTCAAGCCGGGAGAGAAGGTGCAGCTGTCCGTCACCGGCAGCTACTGGGGCCGCACCGCTCTGCGGGACTGGAGCGGGGTCAGCTGGACGGTGACCGGCGACGTGGGAACGGTGGATGAGAATGGTCTCTTTACTGCCTCCCAGAACGGGGGCAGCGGCTCCATCACCGCCACCGCCGGCGGCGTATCCCAGACCATTCAGGTGGGCTTTAACAGCGTCCACAACGACGTGCCCCCGGGACACTGGGCCTATGACGCGGTGGAATACTGCTATGCCCACGGCATCACCAGCGGAATCTCCGCCACCGAGTTCGGCGCCGACTATCAGATCCAGCGGGCCGATTTCATGCTTATGCTCTATAACACGGTGGGCCAGCCCGCTGTGACCTCCGGCTGCACCTTCACGGACGTCTATCCCACGGACTACTACTATACCGCCATCTCCTGGGGCCAGAGCATTGGCCTGGCCGCCGGTGTGGGCAACGGGCTCTATGCCCCCCATGAGCCGGTGAACCGGGAGCAGGCCTTTACCATTCTGCGCCAGTTCATGCCTCTGGTGGGCAAGGAGTGCCCCGACGCCAGCCTGTCGGTGCTGGACGTCTACCCCGATAAGGACCAGATCGCCGACTACGCCAAGGGCCATGCCGCCACCCTGGTGGCCCAGGGCATTGTGTCCGGCGGAGACAGCGGCATTGACCCCAAGGGACTTCTGAGCCGGGCCCAGATGGCGGTGATGCTGATGAACATCATGACCTTCACGCCGAAAACCGACGTGCCCACTGACCCGGTGGATCCCCCCGCCAGCACCCTGACCCTGGATCAGAGTGAGCTGTCTCTCACCTCCGGCCAGAGCGCGGTGCTCAAGGCCACCCTGGATCCGGCTGTGGAAGGGGCCTCCATCACCTGGAGCAGCAGCAATCCCGCCGTGGCCGCGGTGAGCAGCCAGGGGGCTGTCACCAACCTGTACGCGGGAGAGGGTACGGCCACCGCCACCATTACCGCCTCCTGGAACGGCCAGAGCGCCAGCTGCACCGTCACCTGCGCCCCCGCTGCCCAGGTGGGCAAGGTGGTGAACGCCGAGGCGGGCCTGAATGTGCGTTCCGGTCCTGGAACGGATTACAGCGTCATTGGCGGACTGACCAACGGCACCCAGGTTGTGGTGCTGGAGGTAAAGGACGGCTGGTGCCATGTGCTCTACGCCAATAAAAGCGGACAGGCTGCCATCGGCTATGTGTCTGGCAGCTACCTGGAAGTGACCCAGCGGACCAACTGACCGCCTATCCGACCCAAACACAAAACAGCAAAACGCCCCGTCTGATTTCAGACGGGGCGTTTTTTAATCCTCCTCCCGGTGGACCACCGGGGAGATGACTGGACGGCCATCCCGGTCCAGCAGTACGGTCAGACCGCCGCTATAGCCCGCGGCGTGGTAGAGGTAGTGGACTCCGGTCTCCCGGTCCACCCAGATCTCGTTGACGTTGGCCACGCCCTGGGAATAAATCTTTTCAAACCGCTTGTTCTCACTCATAACGGATTCCTCCTGAATGACTTAACTTTTAATGGGGGCGCGGAGCAGATACCTAACCGACCAGGTCAGGCCGGCCAGAACGATAATCCCGCCTCCCACGGCCAGGTACTGCCAGGGGAAGGTGAACCAGGACGCATCCCAGGGCAGCAGCTGGGGAGCAAAGCAGATGGTCATCCAGAGGACCAACAGGACCCAGCTCCCTCTCCGGCCGAAGCGGAGGATGAGCGCTCCCATGATAATCCCCAGCAGAACGGCCGCCGCGGCCAGCAGGGGAAACCACCACCAGTCCAGAGAGAAGTCCTCCACCAGCAGGGAATTGTCTCCGGCGGTGAGCAGGAAACTGTGCCCACCCCGGCCTATGCTCAGACCATCGGCTCCCGTGAGCCACATCCAGAACCGGGGGGCCACCGCCCGCTCCAGCAGGGCCAGGAGGGCGGCAAAGCCCATGGAGCAGGTGGTCTCAAAGCCCACCAGCCCCAGGGTGAGCCCCAGGGCCCGCCGCCGGTTCTGACTGAATTTCACCGCCGTGGTGAAGTTCAGCATGGTGTGGCCCAGGGAGAGAATGGCAATGACGATGGCGGAGACAATGGGCAGGACCACGCCGGAGAGAAGCAGGCTGCTGTGCTCGCTGGCAAAGAAAAAGTGCAGAACGACGGCGGTGCCCAGGTGGATGAGCAGGAAGAAAAAGCCCACCACCCCCACAGTCAGCCACAGATCGTCCAGATTGAGACGAATGAGTTTTTTCAGCATGGGATTCACCTCATTTCACCGTGAATTTGCGAATGGTGTGCCACAAAAAAACCTCGCTCACCCCCACAAGGGCCACGGCGCCGGCGGTGAGCCACAGAGGCAGGGAGCCGAACAGCTGGGTGCCGAAGTCCCGGACGGCGCTGGAGGTGACGAACAGGGCCACCATGCCGACAATGCCCAGCACGCCGGAGAGGGTGATGACCACGATGCCCGCTGCCTTGCTCTTGATGAAAATGATGCCGGCCAGACAGCCCAGGCACAGAATCACCAGGGACATCAGGGGGAAGAACCAGGAGGTAAACCCGCACATCCGAAGCATGGGAAAGCGCTCCGGAAAGTCCCAGTTGAGCAGGGAGGGGAGGGCGGCCAGCACGCCCTGGAGCAGCCAGCCTACCAGGATGTACAGCAGGCAAATGCCCTGGACAGCCCAGAAAAATCCACGCCGGGTGGCGCCGAAGGACAGGGCCAGGTTTAGGTTGCTGGTGCACAGGGCAAAGGCGTAGATGTAGAGGATCATCAGCACCATCAGGGGAAAGACGGAAAAATAAGTGGAGAACAGGTTGTCGGCTCCGCCGGGCACACCGGTGAGCAGGGAACCCACGGTGACGATGAGGGCGAAAATCAGCAGTGCCCCCAGGTTGATCCAGGCAAACTGCAGGAGAAAACGAAAGGATTTCACCATGGCGGATCCCTCCTCACTGTCCGTCCCCGTGTCCGCACAGGGCCACGAACACGTTTTGCAGGTTCATGGGGGACACGTCCACGTCGGACTGGAGGGCGTTCTGCAGCTTTACGCCCCCGCCCCGGACGGCCACCGTCTTGTGCCGGCCCATCTGGTGGGTGGACAATACCTCCAGCCCCCGGCAGACCTGGTCCACCACGTCCTCCCGGCCGGAGATGTACCGGAACTGGTCCACCAGTTCCTCGGTGTGGCAGTTTTCGATGATGCGGCCCTGATCCAGGATGATGACGTTCTCAAAGACGGAGGCCGCCTCCTCAATGATGTGGGTGGAGACGATGAAGGTGCGCCCGGTCTGGGCGAAGTCCTCCAGCAGCAGCTGGTAAAACCGCTCTCGCATCACCACGTCCAGTCCCGCCGCCGGCTCATCCAGAATGGTCACCGGTGCGCAGCTGGCCAGGGCGATGAGGATGGTCACCATGGACATCTGGCCCTTGGAGAGCTGGGAAATCTTCTTCTTGGGGTTGAGGCCGAACTCCTCCAGCAGCCGCTGGGCGTATTCCTTGTCCCAGCCGGGGTAGTAGATGGCCGCCGAGCGGAGGTAGTGGCTGATTTTTAAATTGTTGGGGCCGGAGAACAGGGTGGGCTGCAGCTCCCGGGAGAAGCAGATCTGATCTAAAACCGCCTGATTTTCCCACACGGGCTGATCCCCGTAGGTCACCGTGCCGCTGTTCTTGGTGTTCTGCCCGGTGAGAATGCCCAGCAGGGTGGTCTTGCCCGCGCCGTTGCGGCCAATGAGACCGTAAATTTTCCCCGGCTCGATGGCCAGGTCCAGATTGAACAGCACCTGATTGGCTCCGTAGGACTTGCACAGTCCCTGGGTCTTCAATACTTCTGCACTCATTTCGCATCTCCTTCCTCAATGGCCCGGCTTACCATGGCCATCAGCTCCTCCCCGCTCAGCGCCAGGGAGGCCCCCTCTTTGACCAGGGGCTTGACAAAGCCGTCGTAGAAGGCGGCCTTCCGCTTGTTTCGCACGGCTTCTCCCGCGCCCGGAGCCACAAACATACCGATTCCTCGCTTTTTATACAGAATGCCGTCGGCCACCAGCAGATTGATGCCCTTGGCAGCGGTGGCCGGGTTGATGTTATAGCCCCGGGCCAGCTCATTGGTGGAGGGGACCTGCTCTCCCTCCCGATAGACCCCGCGGAGGATGTCGTCCTCCAGCATGCGGGCGATCTGCAGATAAATCAGGGACTGATCGTTCAATGTACCATGCACACAATCACCTCCAAAGAAGAGTGGGAACCATTCAAGGCTGAATGGGGGTGGGCGGACCGCTGCTGCCGCCAAAGCCTATGGTCAGCCAGAGGAGCAGACCGGCATACAGCAGACACAGGAGCAGCACCATCCCGCATGCCAGGCGGAGCGTGGCGCTTCTGGAGCGGAACAGCCCCGCCAGGGCGGAGACAAGCAGTACGGCCATCAGAAACACGCCGCCTCCGCTGATCAGGAAGGTCAGGACCTGCTGGCCGAGGCCTGTGGATGTGAATGACACAGGAAGCGCCTCCTTTCGTTTGTTGGTTCATTACTTGTGTAATTAACCATAGCACAGAGGAAGCCCGGTGTCAAGAGGGGAGAGAAACCCTCCGGTGAAAAATTTCCCAGCCCCCGAAGGGGGAAAAGGCAGGAGAGGAAAATGGGAATTTTCAAAAAAGCATATGGCTTTTTGCGGGAATTGTGGTATGATGATAAACAGGATTTCTATGGGATGGACCGGGCAGCGCCCGGGCGGAAAGGAAGTGGACGGCATGAGAAAAAAGTGGATGGGGCTGCTGCTGTGGACTGCGGCGGCCATGCTGCTGCTCACAGGCTGTCTGTTCCGGCCGCCGGATGATCTCTACAAGCTGCCGGAGAAATCCCCGGGGTATGAGCAGCTCAACAGCGCCATCCGTACGGTGCGCTCCAATTTGGAGATGACCTACGGGACAAGCTGCGAGCTGGCGGTGATTGTGGGCGGAGAAAACACCGCCTCCATCCAGCTGCAGGACCTGGACGGGGATGGGGAGCGGGAGAGCGCCCTCACCTTTTTCCGGGTGCCCGGCATTGCAAAATCCATTAAAATTTATATCTTCCGCCAGTTTGGCGAGGAATACCGGGTCTCCGGTGTGGTGGAAGGCGACGGCGCCGCCATCTATTCGGTGGACTATGTGGATCTGAACGGCGAGGGAGAGAAGGAGCTGGTGGTCAGCTGGCAGATCTCCGCCGGCGTGTATCAGCTGGGCGCCTACACCCTGGACGAACTGGGAGTGCCTATGCCCAACCAGGAGGAGACCACGGGAAACGGCATCGTGCAGACCACGGATTATTCCAATCAGATGGCTACCGAGCTGCTTCTCACCAGCTGCAGCGGTGCCACCGATGGCTCCAGCGGCTATGAACTGCTGGACATTGACCGGGACACCCGCATGGAGATTGCCGTGACCCGCATTGACTCGGCGGGCGTAGGCAGCCAGGTGGAGGTGTACGGCTGGCGGGATGGGGCCTTTGTGAGCCTGAGCAGCGCCGGACTGTCTGCCGGAGTGGTATCTCTGGTGCGGATGCAGGCAAACTATCTCTCCGGGGAATTTTACCGGCCTGCGCTGTACATCACCTGCACCATGTCCGATGGTAGCCGGACCATTGATGTGCTGTCCTACCAGCAGGAAAAGCTGGTCAACCTGGCCCTGGACCCGGACACCGGCGTCAGCCGCAATATCCTGCGGGGCTATACCGAGGTCAGTCTTACGGACATCAACGGGGACTATGTGCTGGAGCTGCCGTCCCCCCGGCGTCTGCCCTCCATCAGCGAGGCAGTGACCTCCAATTTCTGGCTCATCGACTGGAGCCAGTATGACGAGAAGGGGAAGTGCAACCAGGTTCTGACCACCTATCACAATGTGGCCGACTCCTGGTACCTCATCATCCCTGACAGCTGGAAGGATATGATCACCATTTCCCGCAACGACGCCCTCAGCGGACAGCGGGAGGTCATCTTCTCCCTGTGGCAGGGTGTGGGGGAGGACCCGGTGCCCTTCCTGAGCATCTATAAGCTTACCGGAAACAACCGCACGTCCCGGGCCGCCTATGAGGGGCGGTTTATCCTCCGGGAGGAAGAAAACGTGATTTACGCCGCCGCCTTCTACGACTGTGACTGGGACTGCGGCCTGGACCAGACCAGCCTGATGGAGCACTTCAATACCATCCAGGCCAGCTGGTATAGCGAATAAAGAACAGGCCTGAGGGCTGGGCAGAGGAGGAATGAGCCGATGAAAAAGATTCTGGTGCTGGAGGATGAGGAAAACATCCGCAGCTTTGTGGTGATCAATCTCAAGCGGGCGGGCTATCAGACCATCGAGGCCGCCACCGGCGAGGACGCCCTGGTGGCCCTGAAGGAGAACCCGGACGTGAAGGTGGCCCTGCTGGACATCATGCTCCCGGGGATTGACGGCTTTGAAGTGTGCCGCCGGATCCGGGCCATGGACAACAAGATCGGCATCATCATGCTCACCGCCCGCACCCAGGAGATGGATAAGGTCACCGGCCTCATGACCGGTGCGGATGACTACGTGACAAAGCCCTTCTCGCCCGCCGAGCTGACGGCCCGGGTGGACGCCCTCTTCCGCCGCACCGGCGGGGACCTGGACGCCAATTCCACCGATGAGATCAACGATCCGCCCTTCCTGCTGAACGTGCGCAACCGCACTCTGGAGAAAAACGGCCAGCGGGTGAAGCTGACCCAGGTGGAGTACTCCATCGTCAAGCTGTTTATGGAAAACCCTGGCAAGGCCCTGGCACGGGAGGAGATTCTGGACGCGGTGTGGGGCAAGGACTACTTCGGTGAGCTGAAGATTGTGGACGTAAACATCCGCCGTCTGCGGATCAAAATTGAGGACAACGCCCAGAAGCCGGTGTATATTAACACCGTGTGGGGCTATGGCTACAAGTGGCGGGGATAAATTTGCCTGCCCGGGCGTTGTCCGGGGCCCCGCACAGCGGGGCGACCGGCAGGCCGTAAATTCCCGGCCCGCAGGGGCGGGGATTTCCGGAGGCGGAATTCACTTCCGCCGAGGATTGAAATGAGAAGGGTCCCCATGGGCCTGCGGCCCATGGGAAAGCAACGCTCAGAAGCCGGTGTATATTAACACCGTGTGGGGCTATGGCTATAAGTGGCGGGGATAAGCGCCCCCCCAAAAAAACATTTGATTGGGAGAGGAGGAACGGCACGTGGCAAAGCGACTGGAACGCAGCGACAAAATCAAAATCCGAGGCATCCGCAAGCGCTGGCTGCTCAACAGCGTGGGCGTCGTACTGCTGATCCTCATTCTGGCAGTTGGCGCCTTTGCCACCACCCTCTGGAACTACTACTATACTAGTACGGAGGATGATCTCTCCCGGAAGGCCAGTTCCACCGCCTCTGGCTTCAAGAACTATACCCAAGCCGAGTACAGCGCGGCGGCCCAGCAGACGGTGAACAACTACGAGGAGAAAAGTCAGTTGGAGCTGCAATTCCTGGACGACACCGGGGCAGTGGTCTACTCGGCCAACGCCCTGACCGCCGGCAGCACGCCGGGCACCCAGGATATCAAGGACGCCCTGGAAAATCAGATCACCCGGGCCTGGCGGGGCAAGGACCCCACCACCGGGGAGCGGATTGTGGCCGCCTCCAGCCCCGTGGTCTATCAGGGCGTGACGGTGGGCGTCATCCGATACGTCACCTCACTCAGTGCCATTGACCGCCAGTTTGCCTTCTCCATGGGCGTCATTATCACCATTGCCCTGGTGATCTTCGCCATGGTCTACTTCTCCAACCTCTACTTCGTCCGTTCTATTGTGGAGCCCCTGGCCAGCATCACGGAGACCGCCCGCCTCATTGCCGACGGCAGCTACGGAGTGCAGATTGAAAAGAAGTACGACGACGAAATCGGTGAGCTTACCGATACCATCAACGACATGTCCCTGAAAATCAAGCAGTCGGAGAAGACCCAGTCGGAGTTCATCTCCTCCGTCTCCCACGAGCTGCGTACTCCCCTTACTGCCATCAACGGCTGGGCGGAGACACTCCAGAGCGGCGAGCTGCAGAACCCCCAGGACGTGCGCAAGGGCATGGACATCATCGTCTCCGAGGCACGGCGTCTGACCAACATGGTGGAGGAGCTGCTGGAGTTCTCCCGCATCTCCGAGGGCCGCTTCACCCTGGCGGTGGAGCCCCTGGACCTGAAGGCGGAGCTGGAGGACGCGGTGTACACCTACCGGGAGTTTTTCCGCCGGGAGGGCATCGAGCTCACCTACCAGGACTGCCCGGAGGAGAGCGTGCCCATCACCGGCGACCCCGAGCGCCTGCGGCAGGTGTTCTGCAATCTGCTGGACAACGCGGCCAAACACGGCGGATCCGGCGGGCGCATCGACGTGTCCATCCGCCAGGACATTCTGGATGCGGTCATTTATATCCGGGACTACGGCCCCGGTATCCCTGAGGAGGAGCTTCCTTTCATTAAGAACAAATTCTACAAGGGCAGCTCCAAGGCCCGGGGCTCCGGCATCGGCCTTGCCGTGTGCGAGGAGATTATCACCCGTCATGAGGGCACCCTGGACATCGGCAACGCGGAGGGCGGCGGCTGCCTGGTGACCATCCGGCTGCCGATTAAAACATAAGTTCGATTACCCTTGCTATTTCTCCGCCCTTCTGGTAGAATAGCCGTGGATTTGTCCCAAGACAAAGGAGAACCAAACCTTGATCACACAGCAACAACAAGAACCAAATCAGACCTGTTCCTCCGCCCAGGGGTGCCCCAAGGGCTTTAAAACCATGTGCGGCGGCCAGGCGCTCATTGAAGGCATCATGATGCGCGGCCCCAAAAAGCAGGCCGTGGTGGTGCGCAAGCCAGACGGAGAGCTGGAAATTCAGGAAAAGGACCTGGAATTTATCAAGGACCGCTACCCCATTCTGGGCTGGCCTCTCATCCGGGGCGTGGTCAACTTCTGTGACGCCATGTACAACGGTGTCACCGCCCTGATGTTCTCCGCTGAGTTTTTCCCGGAGGACGAGGAGGCGGAGGAGCCCTCCAAATTTGATCAGTGGCTGGAGAAGCGGCTGGGCAGCGACAAGGCGGCCTCGGTCATCACTACCATTGCGGTGATTTTGGGCATTGGAATGTCCATCGGCCTCTTCTTCCTGCTGCCTACCCTGCTGGGAACGGCGGTGACGCTGGTCACCTCCTCCATGCTGGCCCGGAATCTGGCCGAAAGCATCCTGAAACTCTTTATTTTTGTGGGCTATCTGGCCCTGTGCTCCCAGTTGGGCGAGATGAAGCGTGTCTTCTCCTACCACGGGGCGGAGCACAAAACCATTTTCTGCTATGAGGCGGGTCTGTCCCTCACGGTGGAAAACGTGCGCAAGCAGCCCCGGCACCATCCCCGCTGCGGCACCAGCTTTTTGTTCATGGTCATCGCCATCTCCATTCTGGTGTCCACAGTGGTCTTTGCCATCTGGCCGGTGAGCAATGTGTTCCTGCGTTTTCTGGCCCATCTGGCCATGCTGCCCATTATTGTGGGCGTGAGCTACGAGTTTAACCGCTGGGCGGGGCGGCACGACGGCCCCATCACCAAAATTCTGGTGGCGCCCGGTTTATGGCTTCAGAACTTCACCACCTTTGAGCCGGATGACTCCATGATTGAAGTGGGCATCAAGGCTCTGGAGCTGGTGCTGCCCGAAAAGAAGGGCGAGGACGCGTGGTGAGAGGGCCAGCCTGAGAAATCTGACAAGCTGAGGGTGAGAACATGGCAACTACCTACAACAATCTGTTTCTGGATACCCGGGCCAGACTACGCAAGGCGGGGGTAGAGGCTGCCCAACTGGAGGCCCGGGAGCTGGTATGTTATGCCGCTGACAAGACCAAAGAGCAGCTGTACCGGGACATGTCCCTCTATGTGTCCGCCCAGCTGGAAAAACGGGTGGATGAGCTGGTGCAGCGCCGCCTGGGCGGTGAGCCGGTGGCCTACATCATCGGGGAGTGGGAGTTTTACGGCCTGCCCCTGGACATCTCCCGGGATGTGCTCATCCCCAGAAGCGACACGGAGCTTTTGGCCGAGCGGGGCATTCAGAAGACCCGGGAGTCCGGTGAGGGCGCCCGGGTGCTGGACCTGTGCGCCGGCAGCGGCTGTGTAGGACTGGCCATCGCCGCCAACGTGCCCGCCTGCCGGGTGGTGCTGGGAGAGCTGTCCGAGGGCGCACTGCGCATCTGTAAGCAGAACGTGCGGCGCAATGCCCTCAATGCCCGGGTGACCTGCTTGTCCGTGGACGCCCTGGAGCCACCTGCGTCCTCCCTGTGGGACTTTGACGTCATTGTGAGCAATCCGCCCTACATACCCTCCGGGGACATTGCCGGCCTGGACGGCTCCGTGCGGGACTACGAGCCCCACATGGCCCTGGACGGGGGCGAGGACGGCCTGGACTTCTATCGGGCCATTGCCGCCAAGTGGAAGCCCGCCCTGCGCTTGGGTGGCTCCCTGGTGTTTGAGGTGGGCATCGGCCAGGCACCCCAGGTGGAGGATATTCTGGCTCAGAACGGCTACGAGAACATCCAGACCGCCCAGGACACCCAGGGAATCTGGCGTGTGGTGGAAGGCGTGCTGAACAATTAAAAGTCCGTATTAACGGACTTTCTTTCTGGTACAATCCCAAGCATAGAGAGCAAGGCCGGGCGTGCCCGGCGGGAAAGGATGAAGTGTACATGGCAACCAAGAAGCCTGCTGTGGAGGCCGCGGCCCCCGCGTCGGATAAGAAGAAGGCACTGGAGACCTGCATGGCTCAGATTGAGCGGGCCTACGGCAAGGGCTCCATCATGCGCCTGGGCGAGAATACCGGCATTGTGGTGGAGTCCATCCCCACCGGCTCCCTGTCCCTGGACATCGCCCTGGGCATCGGCGGCGTGCCCAAGGGACGTATCATCGAAATCTACGGCCCTGAGTCCTCCGGTAAGACCACCCTGGCCCTGCACATTGTGGCCGAGGCCCAGAAGCGGGGAGGCGAGGTGGCCTTCATCGACGCCGAGCACGCCCTGGATCCCAGCTACGCCCGGGCCCTGGGGGTGGACATCGACTCCATGCTCATTTCCCAGCCGGACACCGGCGAGCAGGGCCTGGAGATCTGCGAGGCCCTGGTGCGCTCTGGCGCCATCGACGTGGTGGTGGTGGACTCGGTGGCCGCGCTGACGCCACGGGCGGAGATCGAGGGCGACATGGGCGACAGCCACGTGGGCCTGCTGGCCCGGCTGATGAGCCAGGCCCTGCGCAAGCTGGCCGGCTCCATCGCCAAGACCAACTGCATCGTGATCTTCATCAACCAGCTGCGTGAAAAGGTGGGCGTTATGTACGGCAACCCCGAGGTGACCACCGGCGGCCGGGCCCTGAAGTTCTATGCCTCCGTGCGCATTGACGTGCGCCGCATTGAGGCCATCAAGGTGGGCGGCGAGGTGGTTGGTAACCGCACCCGGGCCAAGATCGTGAAAAACAAGGTGGCGCCCCCCTTCCGGGAGGCGGAGTTTGAGATCCTCTACGGCGAGGGAATCTCCAAGTGGGGCGAGCTGGTGGATCTGGCCGTCAAGCTGGACATCATCCAGAAGTCGGGTTCCTGGTTTGCCATGGGCGATCTGCGCATCGGCCAGGGCCGGGACGCCGCCCGCCAGTACCTGAAGGACAATCCGGAGATTGCCCAGCAGGTGGAGGACCAGGTGCGCTCCAACGCCTACAGGCTGATGAGTAAGCAGTCCCAGGCAGCGGCCAAGGCCGCCGGACGGGCGGTGGACGTGTCCGCCGACGACTTTGAGGACGGCAGCGAGGACTAATCCATGGTGATCCAGGATTTAAAGCCCTCCAAGCGGGTGCCCGGCCGATGGCTGGCCGCCCTGGAGGACGGGAGCATCCTGCGCCTGGGGGAGGCCCAGGTGGCGGACTTTGCTCTGTACGCCGGCATGGAGCTCAGCGAAGAGCAGGCCAAGGCTCTGCTGGAGGCCGCCCGGAGGGACAGTCTCAAAGAGAAAACCCTGGAGCTGCTCAGCCGGAAGCCCCTGTCCCGGTGGGAGCTGGAGAAAAAGCTGGAGCAGTGGGACGCCGGGGAGGAGGAGCGCCTGGCCATCTGTGACCGGATGGAGGAGCTGGGCTTTCTCAATGACCGGGTCTATGCCCAGCGGGTGGTGAGCCACTTCTCTGCCAAGGGCTTTGGCGTGAAGAAGCTGCGGGATGAGCTCTACCGCCGGGGCGTACCCCGAGAGCTGTGGGATGAGGCCCTGGAGGGGGCTGAGGATCCCGCCGAGGCCATTGACGCCTTTCTGGCCAAAAAGCTGGGAGGAAAGACGGCGGACCGCAAGGAGCTGCAAAAGGTCTCCGCCGCCCTGGCCCGCCGGGGCTACGGGTGGTCGGATATCTCCGCCGCCCTGCGCCGGTATGGGGCAGAGGTGGAGGAGGACTGAGGGCCCAGGGCCCGGAAGGAACAAGAACAGGAGCGAACAAGATGCCTTACAAAGTAGCCTTTATCTCCCTCGGCTGTGCCAAAAACCTGGTGAACACCGAGCAGATGATGGCCCTGTGCCGCAAGGCGGGCCACATCGTCACTGGGGACGCGGAGGGAGCCGACGTGGCGGTGCTCAATACCTGCGGGTTTATTGAGTCGGCCAAGAGCGAGGCCATTGACAACATTCTTCAGCTGGCTCAGCTCAAGGAGCAGGGAAAGCTGAAAAAGCTGCTGGTGGCCGGCTGCCTCACCCAGCGCTATCCCGAGGACATCCGGGCCGAGCTGCCTGAGGTGGACGGTATGCTGGGTACCGGCAGCTACACCGATGTGGTGGCCGCGGTGGAGGAACTGATGGCGGGGGAGAAGGCCGAGCACTTCGGCGACATCCACCGCACCTATGAGGATGGGGAGCGGATGGTGACCACCCCGCCCTACACCGCTTATCTGAAGATTGCCGAGGGGTGCAGCAATGGCTGCGCCTTCTGCATTATTCCCAAGCTGCGGGGCCGCTATAGAAGCCGCTCCATGGACGCCCTCCTGGCTGAGGCCAGGGGGTTGGCCGACTCTGGGGTGCAGGAGCTCATTGTCATCGCCCAGGACATCACCCGCTATGGTCTGGATTTGAAGGACGGAAGCTCCCTGGCGGGCCTTCTGAAGGAGCTGTGCAAGCTGCCCTTCCACTGGATTCGCCTGCATTACCTCTATCCTGAGGTCATCACCGACGAGCTTATCGAGGTCATTGCCTCCCAGCCCAAGATTCTCCACTATTTGGACATTCCCATCCAGCACTGCAACGACGCCATTCTCAAGGCCATGCGCCGCCGGAACACCAAGGCAGAGCTGGAGGAGCTGTTTGCCCGGCTGAGAAAGGCCATTCCCGACCTGGTCATCCGTACCTCCCTCATCTGCGGCCTGCCCGGCGAGGGAGAGGCGGAGTTTGAGGAGCTTTGTGAATTCCTCAAGGAGCAGAAGCTCCAGCGGGCCGGGGTGTTCCAGTTCTCCCCCGAGGAGGGGACTCTGGCCGCCGCCATGGACAACCAGGTGGACCCAGAGGCGGCCCAGCGCCGGGTGGAGCTGGTGGTGGACCTCCAGTCCCGGGTGATGGACCAGTGGAACGAGGAGCGCCTGGGCACCGTGATGGAGGTGCTGTGCGAGGGCTTCGACGGGGAGGCGGGCTGCTATGTAGGCCGCACCTATGCCGACTCGGTGGACATCGACGGCCGCGTCTACTTCACCGCCGCGGGACTGGTGCCCGCCGGAACCTTTGTCCCCGTGCGCATCACCGGCGTCTCCGACGGCGATCTCACCGGTGAGATTGATGAATAAGGAATTTGTAGTTTTGAGGTGTAATAGAATATGAATACCGCCAACAAGCTGACCATCCTGCGGGTGATCATGATCCCTGTGTTCCTGCTGGTGCTCTACCTCCATGTTCCGGGCGCCAACTACTGGGCCCTGGCCATCTTTGTTCTGGCCAGCCTTACGGACACGCTGGACGGCTACATCGCCCGGCACTATAACCAGATTACCGACTTTGGTAAGTTTATGGACCCCCTTGCGGACAAGTGTCTGGTGACCGCAGCTATGCTGTGGTTTGTGGAAATCGGCCAGATGCCCGGCTGGGCCCTGCTGGTGGTCATCATCCGGGAGTTCGGCGTGTCCGGACTGCGCATGGTGGCCGCGGACAAGGGCCGGGTCATTGCCGCCGGCTGGTCGGGGAAGGTGAAGACCGCCTCCACCATGGTGTGCATCGTCCTGATGCTCCTGCCCATCTCCCACTGGATCAACAGCATTTGTGTGGCGGTCATTGTGCTGACCACCATCTACTCTGGTGTGGAGTACTTTATGAAGAACCTGGATATTTTGGCCGAGGTGAAGTAAACGTTCCAAGAAGAGGAGGAAAAAATGGAACATAAGAACCGTGAAGAACATTTGAAGGGAATCTTGCTCCGTCTGGTGGTCATTTTTATCTCCGCTGTGATTATGTCGGTCAACCTGAAGAGCTTTGTCCAGACAGGTGACCTGTTTCCCGGCGGGTTTACCGGCCTGACCCGCCTCATCCAGCGCTGCTGCCTGGAAGTAACGGGCAAGGAGCTGCCCTTTGGTCCCATTAACCTTCTTCTGAACGCAGTCCCTGCAGTGGTCAGCTATAAGCTGGTAGGCAAGCGGTTTACCCTTTATTCCTGCCTGTCCATTTTCTTTGTAAGCGTGATTACGGATATGATTCCGGCCATGCCCATTACGGAGGATATCCTGCTCATCAGCGTATTCGGCGGACTGATTAACGGCCTGGCGGTCAGCCTTCTGCTGCAGGTTCGGGTGACCGGCGGCGGCACGGATTTTATCGCCATCGCCCTGTCTGAGCGAAAGAATATTGACGCATGGAACTACATTCTGTGCGGCAACGTGGTCATGCTTACGGTGGCCGGCCTGCTCTTTGGCTGGGATAAGGCCCTCTATTCCATTGTGTTCCAGTTTACCTCCACCCAGGTAATCCGTCTTTTGGACCCCGAGAGCAGACGGGCAACCCTCTTTATTGTCACTGGTCGGGAGAGTGCCGGAGGTGTGTGTGCCCAGATTCAGGAGACACACCACACCGCTACCCTGATTGAGGGTGTGGGCCTCTACAACGGTCAGCCCTGTGTGATGATCTATTCCGTAGTGGCCAGCGGTCAGATCCGCCAGCTCACCCGCAAGGTGCGGGAGGCGGACCCCAAGGCCTTTGTCAACGTGCTGCGCACGGAGAAGCTCCACGGCAACTTCTACCGGCGCCCCAGAGATTAACGATGAAAAAGACCGGATACGTCCATGAAACGGGACGTATCCGGTCTTTTTTGTTTTTTTGAAATTAGGCAATCTTACGGGCGGGAAGGAACAGGCCGATGACCACGCCCACCAGAGCGGGTACCACCCAGCCGAGGTTCAGATCGGCCAGGGGCAGGGCGGAGAGGGAAGCGAGGATGGGGAGCTTTGTAAGCCGCTGCAGCTCCAGCAGGACGCTGGCAATCCCCGTGCACAAAATGGCGGCGGGGTAGACGGCGGAATGGCTCTCGATCCACCGGTGGGCGAAGGAGAGGAGAATGAGGACGATGGCCACCGGGTAAATGATGTTCAGAACGGGGACCGAGAAGGTGAGAATCTGGGTCAGTCCCGCGTTGGCCAGCAGCATACTTACCAGAGCGAAGAGGATGGCCCAGCTGCGGTAGCTCAGACGGGGGCACAGCCCATGAAAATATTCCCCGCAGGAACTGATGAGACCTACGCACACGTTGAAGCAGGCGATGACAAAGATGGCGGCCAGAATGACGCTGCCCAGGGAGCCGAACAGAAGAGGCACCACATTGGTGAGGGCCTGAGTGCCGTCGCTGGGATTGGGCACCGCGCCTCCGGAGAGAGCGCCGATGTGGGCCAGCATGGAGTAGACGGCCAGCAGCATGGCTCCGGCAATGAGTCCGGCCCGCACGGTCTCCTTCACAACGGCCCCCGATTCCGTCACACCCCGGGCCTGGATATTCAGGGCGATGACAATGCCGAAGGCCAGGGCTGCGATGGTGTCCATGGTCTGATAGCCGTCCAGGAAACCGGCGGCCACCGCCTTCACCGGGCTGTCCCACCGCAGGGCGGGGGCACCGTAGCCGTCCAGAGGATTGAGCAGGCAGGCGGCGAAGGTGATGACGATGAGGGCCACCAGAATGGGGCAGAAGATCTTGCCCAATCGGTCGGTGAGTTTTTCCGGACGAAGAGCAATGAGCAGAGCCAGGGCGAAGAACACCAGGGAGTAGATCAGACGGAAGAGGGAGATGGGAGCGTCCGCGCCCACAAAGGGAGGGACGGCCATCTCAAAGGAGGTGCTGGCGGTACGGGGGATGGCCAGGCAGGGACCGATGGCCAGGTAGGCCACAATGGTGAAGCCCTTGGCAAAGGCGGGGTGGACCCGGCTGCCCAGCCGGTCCAGACCGCCGGAGCGAGCCACCGCCACCACGCCCAGCACCGGAAGGCCCACGGCGCTGATGGCCAGGCCCAGGACGGCAAACCAGGTCATGGTGCCGGCCTGGGCGGCGATGCCCGGAGGGAAGATCAGGTTGCCCGCTCCGAAAAACATGGAAAACAGAGTAAACCCCACCAGCAGGGTGTCTTTGATGCGCAGTGACTTCACAGAGGATCCTCCTTTTAAAGAAGCAGAGAGTTGGAAAATGGAACTGCTGTCCCGGCCGGTAAGCGGCCCCGCCAAAATGGAGCCGCGGACGGTCCGGACGGCCCTTCCGCGGCTGGGACAGAGAAGGTTGTATAGGAAATTTCCACAAAAGAGGCAGAAAAGAGCAAATTTGCAGATCTTGACCTAAAAAACCGGAAAAATCAGGGTGAAATCCGGGAAAACCGGGTCAGCGCAGGTTCTCTTTCAGAAGAATCTGGTCGCTGGACTGGTATTCCTTGGCGTACCGCCCCGGGGTAAGACCGGTGAGGTGGCCGAAGGTGCGGATGAAATGGGAGTTGTCCGAAAATCCGGCCAGCTCGCCCGCCTGCTGGACGCTGACCCCCTCCTGGAGGAGCTGCCGTGCCTTGAGTACCCGGCTGTAAATGATGTACTCCATGACGGAGAAGCCGGTGGCCGATTTGAAGATACGGCACAGGTAGTGCTTGCTGATGAAGAAGCAGCTGGCGATGTGGTCCAGAGAGAGGGGCTCAGACAGGTTGTCCCGGATGTAGTCCAGGATGGGGGCCACCCGGAGAAAGTCCTTGTTGCGGATGGGCTCACCGGCGGTGGCGGCGTTCAAGGTGGGGCCCACCCGGATGAGCAGGTTCAAAAGGGCGATGGTCTGGTTGATGTCGCTGCCGAAGGAACCATCGTTTTTATTGCGCTCCAGAGCCTGAAAAAGCTCAATAATTTCCGTCATTTGCTCCACATCCAGGGTGACGCGGCGAAAGGAGTCCTGGGCCACCTGGGTAAAGTCGGTCTGGGGGGTGGACAGCTGGGCCAGGGCCTTTCGGCTGATGTGCAGGACATACCGGGCGTGGAAGCCGGTGGCAATGGTGCGGTGCAGGGTGTTCTCCCCGATGAGGTACAGCGTGCCCCGGCGCAGGGGGTAGACCTGGTCGTTGACGAAGATATTGCCCGGACTGGTCAGGGGCAGGAGCAGCTCAAAATGATCGTGGAAATGGAGGCGGCTCATGCTCCAGGTCTCGTTGTGATTGAGCTGAAGATGGAATTCAACATTGGTCATAGGACAACCTCCGTCAATCGGCAGAATGGGGCGGAAGAGAAGAAAACGGGAAAAAGAGCAGAAGTTCCAGCACTTTTCCGCCCTTTTCGCGGCGGAGCCACGTTTTTTCACATGCTGGCATTATACCATGGCAGGAGAAGATATGCAAATTTTTTGCTAAATTACAAATAGACCCTCTGTGAATATTATGGTACAATATATCCGTTAAAGAGCGCGCTGCGCTTTTGGAACCTTGAAAATCAAAACAAGGATAAAAGAGACAAAAACTGTTTGTAAATGGGGGTTTTACCATGAACAAAGTGTATTCCTTGCATGACGCAGTGGCGAAGTTCGTCGAGAGCGGCGACTGCATCTCCTTCGGCGGCTTCACCACGAACCGCAAGCCCTATGCGGCTGTGTCCGAGATCCTGCGCCAGGGCCAGAAGGACTTCACCGTCTGGGCCGGTCCTGCCGGCGGCGACTGGGACATGCTCATCGGCGAGGGTCGCGTCAAGGCCTATATCAACTGCTACACCGCCAACTCCGGCTACACCAACGTGTCCCGCCGCTTCCGTGCCGCCATCGAGAAGGGCGAGCTCATCTATGAGGACTATTCCCAGGACGTCCTGATGCTGCAGCTTCACGCCGCTTCTCTGGGCCTGCCCTTCCTGCCTGTGCGCCTGATGCAGGGCTCCGGCCTTGTGAAGTACTGGGGCATCAGCGAGGAGCAGCGCAAGACCCTGGACAAGGTGGACGACCTGAAGTGCGTGGAGGTTGAGAATCCCTTCAACCCCGGCGAGAAGGTCATTGCCGTTCCCGTGCCCAAGCTGGACACCGCCATCATCCACGTGCAGAAGGCCTCTCCCGACGGCACCTGCATCATCGAGGGCGACGAGTTCCACGATGTTGACATCGCCGTGGCCGCCCGCAAGGTCATCGTCACCTGCGAGGACCTGGTGAGCGACGAGTACATCCGCCGCGACCCCACCCTGACCCGCATCTTCGGCCAGTGCGTGGACGCCGTGGTCCACTGCCCCTACGGTGCCTGGCCCTCCCAGTGCTACAACTACTACGACAACGACTCCCACGCCCTGAAGGAGTACGACAAGGCCTCCAAGTATCAGGACGCCGAGGACGCCAAGGCTCAGCTGGCCAAAGCCGCTGCCAAGGCCGAGAAGGCCGCTGCCGCCAAGCCCGAGGACGAGAAGCTGGCTGACGCCGCTGCCCGCGCCAAGAAGGCCGCTGAGGACGCTGCCGCCGGCACCGTGATTCCCGAGACCTTCAAGGATTACCTGGACAAGTGGGTTTACAGTGTGAAGGATCACGAGGAGCTGCTGGATAAGGTGGGCGGTTCCCGTCTCATGCGTCTGAAGAATGAGCCCCACCTGGGCTACTCCACCAGACACTAAGAAGTAGGGAGGAGAATTAACATGTCTGACTATACAAAGTACACCAAGCAGGAAATGCAGGCCTATGCCATTGCCAAGAACATTAAGGAGAACCAGATCGTCATCGTGGGTACCGGTCTTCCTCTGATCGGCGCCTCCCTGGCCAAGCGGGCGGTCTGCCCCTCCTGCCACCCCATCGTGGAGAGCGGCCTCATGGACTGCGATCCCGTCGAGGTGCCCCGCTCCGTGGGCGACAACCGCTTCATGGCTCACTGCGCCGTGCAGTGGCCCAACATCCGCTTCATCGGCTTTGAGGCCAACGAGTGGCTCCACGATGCCGACCGTCTGGTGGCCTTCATCGGCGGCGCCCAGATCGACCCCTACGGCAACGTGAACTCCACCTGCATCTACGGCAAGGGCGACTATGTCAAGCCCCAGACCCGCTTCACCGGTTCCGGCGGCGCCAACGGCATTGCCACCTACTGCAACACCATCATCATGATGCAGCACCAGAAGCGCCGCTTCATGGAGCAGATCGACTACATCACCTCCTGCGGCTGGATGGACGGCCCTGGCGGCCGTGAGCGCGCCGGCCTGCCCGGCAACCGCGGTCCCCAGATGGTGGTTACCGACCTGGGCATCATGAAGTTCGACGAAGAGACCAAGCGGATGTACCTGGCCTACTACTATCCCTTCTCCAGCCCCGAGATGGTTCAGGAGAACACCGGCTTCGAGATCGACGTGTCCCGCGCCCAGCTGATGGAGGGCCCCTCTCCCGACATCATCAAGCTCATCCGCGAGGAGATCGACCCCGGCCAGGCCTTCATCAAGGTCCCCAAGGACTGAGCGGCCTGACGCCGAAACCAACATAAGGATTAGGAGGAATTGACATTGGGTAACTATTCCATGCCCCGCTATTTCCAGAATATGCCCGTGGTGGGCAAGCCCGTGCGTCCCAACGCCGAGAACGTGGAAGAGCTGCGGGCCATTGAGGACGATATTCACGCTCATGTTGTAGACGCCCTGTCCGCCGGTAAGGCGGACGAGGCCATGAACGCCAAGGGCCAGCTCACTGCCATGCAGCGCGTCAGCCTGCTGGTGGACGCCGGTACCTGGTGCCCCCTGAACAGCCTCTACAACCCCGAGCACAACAAGAACGGCTCCACCTCCATTGTCAAGGGCCTGGGCCGCGTCAACGGCAAGTGGTGCGTCATCATCGCTTCCGACAACAAGAAGCACGCCGGTACCTGGGTGCCAGGCCAGGCGGACAACCTGCTGCGCGGCAGCGACACCGCCAAGCGTCTGCGCATCCCCCTCATCTACCTGCTGGAGTGCGCCGGCGTGGAGCTGGACCAGCAGGAGAAGGTGTACCCCAACCGCCGCGGCGGCGGTACTCCCTTCTACCGCAACTCTGAGCTCAACCAGATGGGCGTTCCCGTCATCGTGGGCATCCACGGCACCAACCCCGCCGGCGGCGGCTATCACTCCATCAGCCCCACCGTGCTGATTGCCCATGAGAAGGCCAACATGGCCGTGGGCGGCGCCGGCATCGTGGGCGGCATGAACCCCAAGCCCCACGTGGACATGGAGGCCGCTCTGGCTCAGATCGAGGCCACCAAGGGCCTGCGCGCTGACCCGCCGGGATCCGTCTCCATCCACTTCGGCCAGACCGGCTTCTTCCGCGAAGTCTATGAGACCCAGGAGGGCGTCATCGAGGGCATCAAGAAGTATGTGGACATGCTGCCCTCCTACGACCTGGAGTTCTTCCGCGTGGATACTCCCCAGTCTCCCGCCATGTCCGATGTGGAGCTCTATGACCTGGTGCTCAACAACAAGAACCGTCCCTACGACATGTATTCCGTCATCGGCCGCCTCTTCGACGGCAGCCAGTTCATGGAGTATAAGAAGGGCTACGGTCCCGAGATGATTACCGGCATCGCCAAGGTGGACGGCCTTCTGGTGGGCGTGGTGGCCAACCAGCAGGGCGTGTTCCCCAACTACCCCGAGTACAAGATGGAGAAGTACGGCCAGTCCATGGGCGCCGGCGGCAAGCTCTATCGCCAGGGCCTCATCAAGATGAACGAGTTCGTCACTCTGTGTGCCCGTGACCGTCTGCCCATGATCTGGATCCAGGATACCACCGGCATCGACGTGGGCGATGACGCCGAGGTCGCCGAGCTGCTGGGTCTGGGCCAGAGCCTGATCTACTCCATCCAGAGCAGCAAGCTGCCCATGATGGAGATCACCCTGCGCCGCGGCACCGCCGCTGCCCACTACGTGCTGGGCGGCCCCCAGGGCAACGACAACAACGCCTTCTCTCTGGGCACTGCGGCCACTGAGATCAACGTCATGAACGGCAAGACCGCCGCCAACGCCATGTACACCGGCCGTCTGGCCAAGGATCAGAAGGCGGGCAAGGATCTCCAGCCCACCATCGACAAGATGAACGCCCTCATCGACGACTACGACGTGAAGTCCAAGCCCCTGTTCTGCGCCCAGGCCGGCCTGGTGGACGAGATCGTGGATATGCCCATGATGCGCAACTACATCGTGGCCTTCACCGATGCCTGCTACCAGAACCCCGAGAGCATCTGCCCCTTCCATCAGATGCTGCTGCCCCGGACCATCAAGGACTACGACACCTTCAAGAAGTAAGAGGGAAGCGTCTCCGGCGGAGAGGCCCTCCGCCGGAGAGAATTTACCGGCAAAATAACCAATTTTTTGGAAGCCTTGGGGCAGAAGGAAAATGGGGAAAAAAAGACCGCCTTCCGCGGGGGAAAATACGGGATAAAGATTGTCAGGGTTGTGAATTCTCACATTGACAAAATACGGGAATGTTTGCTATATAGTACTGTATTTTGGAAAGGAGAAAACCCTTATGGCAGAAAAAATCTTATCCTATTTTGGTACCTACACACCGGCCGCAGATGGTGCGGTTGCATCCTTCAAAGTAGAGTACCTGACCTCTCTGGGCATTGCGGCTCTGGTGATTTTCCTGGGCCACGCCCTGGTCAGCCACAGCAAGCTTCTGCGGAAGTTTGCCATCCCCGCTCCGGTGGTGTCCGGCTTGCTGGTTTCCATCATCATTGCCCTGATCAAAGGGGGCGGCATTCTGGCCATCCAGTTTGATGTATCTACCATTCAGGATCTGTGTCAGAACCTGTTCTTCCTGTGCGTAGGCTTCGGCTTCAGCGCCAAGATGCTGCAGAAGGCCGGCGGAAAGCTGGCCATCAAGGTAGCCTTTGCCGCCTGCCTGCTCATCACCCTGCAGGACGTCATCGGCGTTCTGGTGGGCAACCTGGTGGGCATGAATCCCCTGCTGGCCCTGCAGTGCTCCTCCTCCGCCATGTCCGGCGGTGTGGGTACTGCCGCCTCCTTCGGCGAGACCTTTGAGTCCTGGGGCGTGGCCGGCGCCAAGGCGGTGGGTGTCACCGCCGGCACCATGGGCAACATTATGGGCTCCCTCATCGGCGGCCCTGTGGCGGCCTACCTTATCTCCCGGCACGGCCTGAAGTCCGATCCCAATGACCGGCCTGAGGCTGAGTCCACCGGAATTGCTCCCACCCTGAATAACAGCCGCATGGTCTCCATGTTTGCCATGCTGCTCCTGCTGGCGGCTCTGGGCATGCCGATCTACTGCCTGCTGGACAATATCCCCAAGATTGAAATGCCCAAGTTTATCGGCTGCCTCTTCGCCGGCGCCATTGGCCGCAACGTGATGGAGGCCGCCAACATCCGCTTCTATACCCCTGAGGTGGACGCCATCGAGCACATGTTCCTGGAGCTGTACCTGGCCCTGGTTCTGATGACCATTGACATCACTGCCCTGTTGGCTGTGGCAGGTCAGATGGGCGTCATTCTGCTGGCTCAGGCGGTTTTGATGGCTGTGTTTGCCATCTTTATCTCCTACAACCTCTTCGGCCGGGACTACGGTGCAGCCGTCATGGCCGCGGGCAACTGCGGCTGGGGCTGCGGCTCCGGACCCAATGCGGTGGCTAACGAGAAGGCCGTTATGGACGCCTATGGCTATCACCATGTGGCGTGGGTCTTCTATCCCGCCTTCGCCGTCATCATTGATGACATCTACAATCCCATTTTCCTGTCCATTTTCGGCGGCCTGTTCCGGTAAAACAGGCCTCGCCGGGACACAATCCGGGGCGCTTTCCGCGTCCTGAGACCTTCAAATGATGGAGAGACATGAACGTATGAGCATTTATACCTTAGGAATCGACATCGGTTCCACCGCCTCGAAATGTGTGATGCTGGCCGACGGCAAGGAAATCGTCAGCAAGTCCCTGGTATCCGTGGGCGCCGGCACCAGCGGCCCTCAGCGGGCCATTGCCCAGGTGCTGGAGGGAGCCGGTAAGACCAAGGAGGACATGTCCTTCATCCTGGCTACCGGCTACGGCCGCAACTCCATGCTGGAGCTGGCGGATCAGCAGATGAGCGAGCTCAGCTGCCACGCCAAGGGCGCCAGTTTCCTGTTCCCCGATGTCCACACCGTCATCGACATCGGCGGCCAGGATGTGAAGATCCTTCAGATTGAAAACGGCGTGATGACCAACTTCGTGATGAACGACAAGTGCGCCGCCGGCACCGGCCGGTTCCTGGACGTTATGGCCCGGGTGCTGGAGGTGAAGGTGGAGGACCTGGGCACCCTGGGCGCCCAGTCCACCAAAAAGGTAGAGATCAGCTCCACCTGCACCGTCTTTGCCGAGAGCGAGGTCATCAGCCAGTTGGCTATGGACACGGATAAGCGGGATATCATCAACGGCATCCATCACTCCGTGGCCAGCCGGGTTGCCGGCCTGGCCCACCGGGTTGGGGTGCGTGATCAGGTGGTCATGACCGGCGGCGTGGCACAGAACACCGGTGTGGTAAAGGCTCTGGAGGAGGAGCTTGGCCACATCATCTATACCTCCCCCCTGACCCAGTACAATGGGGCCCTGGGGGCGGCATTGTTCGCCTATCAGAAGTATCAAAAGGAGCACAAGGAGTAAAAAGCCCTTGCCGCTCCAAGCAATTTTTTGAACATTAGTAGGGAGGAAACTACAATGGCTAAAACGGTAAGTCCCGGCGTCCTGGCTCTGCGCAAGGTCGTTGAGGATGTTTATGCTGACGCCCGCAAGGCCCATGCTGAGGGCAAGCTGGTGGGCTGGTCCAGCTCCAAGTTCCCCTGTGAGCTGGCTGAGGCCTTTGACCTGAACATTATGTACCCCGAGAACCAGGCCGCCGGCATCGCCGCCAACCGGGACGGCGAGATCATGTGCAAGGCCGCCGAGGACCTGGGCTTTGACAACGACATCTGCGGCTACGCCCGCATCAGCCTGGCCTATGCCGCCGGCAAGCGCGCGTCCCGCAAGTTCGACCCCGAGACCCTGGAGTTCATCATCGATCCCAACAGCGGCAAGCCCCTGAAGGACGAGAACGGCAAGGTCATCATCGATCCCGAGACCGGCAAGCCCAAGAAGGATCCCAAGACCATGCAGCCCTACACCGTGCTGGATGACATCTATGAGATCGAGGCTCTGCCCGAGACCACCGAGAAGGAGATCGCCTACAAGAACTTCCGTCGGGAGGCCATCAAGCCTTACCGCCAGATGCGTATGCCCCAGCCCGACTTCGTGCTGTGCTGCAACAACATCTGCAACTGCATGACCAAGTGGTATGAGAACATCGCCCGTATGCGCAACATCCCCCTGATCATGATCGACATCCCCTACAACAACACTGTGGATGTCCACGACACCAACGTGGCCTATGTCCGCGCTCAGTTCGACGCCGCCATCCACCAGCTGGAGCAGATCACCGGCAAGAAGTTCGACGAGAAGAAGTTCGAGCACGCCTGTGAGAACGCCAACCGCACTGCCAAGGCCTGGTTGCGCGTCTGCGACTACCTGCAGTACAAGCCCGCTCCCTACAGCGGCTTCGACCTCTTTAACCACATGGCCGACGTGGTGACCGCCCGCGGCAAGGTGGCTGCTGCCGAGGCCTTCGAGCTGCTGGAGAAGGATCTGGAGCAGGCCATCAAGGATGGCACCACCACCACGCCCTTCCCCGAGAAGTTCCGCGTGATGTTCGAGGGCATCCCCTGCTGGCCCAAGCTGCCCAACCTGTTCAAGCCCCTGAAGGAGCACGGCGTCAACGTCACCGCCGTGGTGTACGCCCCCGCCTTCGGCTTCGTGTACAACAACATGGACGAGATGGCCCGCGCCTACTACAAGGCCCCCAACTCCGTGTGTATCGAGCAGGGCGTGGATTGGCGTGAGGGCATCTGCCGGGACAACAAGGTGGACGGCGTGCTGGTCCACTACAACCGTTCCTGCAAGCCCTGGTCCGGCTATATGGCCGAGATGCAGCGCCGCTTCACCGAGGATCTGGGCGTGCCCTGCGCCGGCTTCGACGGCGACCAGGCGGATCCCCGTAACTTTAACGAGGCCCAGTACACCACCCGTGTTCAGGGCCTGGTGGAGGCCATGGAGGCCAATAAGGCGAATAAGGAGGCCGAGGCGAAATGAGCACCGAGGTTATGCTGAACGAGTTTAAGGAAGTTTCTGAGCATCCCTACCGCGTACTGACCCAGTACAAGCAGGAGGGAAAGAAGGTCATCGGTGTTCTGCCCTACTACGCCCCTGTGGAGCTGGTAGTGGCTGCCGGCATGGTGCCCATGGGCATCTGGGGCAGCAACAACAAGACCATCTCCATGGCCAAGGAGTACTGCGCCACCTTCTACTGCACCATTGCTCAGCTGGCTCTGGAGATGCTGCTGGACGGCACCCTGGATCAGCTGGACGGCGTCATCACCCCCACCATCTGTGATACCCTGCGCCCCATGAGCCAGAATATCCGCGTGGCCATGAGCAAGAAGCTGCCCTGCATCTTCCTGGCCCATCCCCAGAACCGCAAGCCCTCCTTCGGCCTGCAGTTCACCATGGACCAGTACAACCACATCAAGGCCGAGCTGGAGAAGATTTCCGGCGCCCCCATCACTGACGAGGCCCTCCGCGGCGCCATCAAGGTGATGAACCGCAACCGCGCTGCCCGCCGTGAGTTTGTGAAGCTGGCCGGTCAGCACCCCGAGGCCATTTCCGCCGTCAACCGCTCCGCCGTTCTGCGCGCCGCCTGGTTCATGGAGCCCGTGGCCTACAGCGAGAAGCTGGAGGCTCTGAATGCTGAGCTGGCCGCCCTGCCCGCCTCCCAGTGGAAGGGCCGCAAGGTGGTTACCTCCGGCATCATCTGCGACAACCCCAAGCTGCTGCAGATCTTTGACGACAACCAGATCGCCATCGCCGCCGACGACGTGGCCCACGAGAGCCGCGCCATCCGGGTGGACGCTGCCGAGACCGGCGATCCCATGATGGCTCTGGCCCAGCAGTTTGCCGACCAGGACTACGACGTGCTGCTCTATGATGAGTTCTCCAACCAGAACCGCCGCGCCGATTTCGTGGTGGACATGGTGAAGAAGTCTGGCGCTCAGGGTCTGGTGCTCTTTATGCAGCAGTTCTGTGACCCCGAGGAGATGGAGTACCCCTATCTGAAGAAGGCTCTGGATGACGCCGGTATCCCCCACCTCCGTCTGGGCATCGACCAGCAGATGCGGGACTTCGGCCAGGCCAGCACCGCCATCCAGGCCTTTGCCGACGTGCTGTAAAAGACCTGTTCAGATGTGCAGGCTGGAAGGGTCGAAAATCTTGACACTTCATTGAAGAAAATGCTATAATACCACTAATTTCGGCATGCTCCCTGCCCAAAAGGCAGGGAGCTGCCAATCCAGATTTCAAGGTGACGCTAAACCGGCTGTTCACCCCATTAAGTCTGCGATTATTATATTGTAAAGGGGAAAAGAAGCTATGAACTACAATGTTACTGTCAACGGCAAGGTTTACAGTGTGAGCGTTGAGAAGATCGGCGCTGCTGCTCCTGTGGCCGCTGCTCCTGTGGCCGCTGCCCCTGTGGCTGCCGCTCCTGTGGCTGCCCCGGCACCCGTCGCTGCTCCTGCTCCCGCACCCGCCCCTGCTCCGGCCCCCGCTCCCGCTGCTGCTCCCGCCCCCGCCGCTGTGGCTGCCGGCGAGACTGCCGTGAAGAGCCCCATGCCCGGCAACATCTTTAAGGTGGAGTGCCAGGTGGGCCAGGCCGTGAAGGCCGGCGACGTGCTGGTGGTTCTGGAGGCCATGAAGATGGAGATCGAGGTCTCCGCTCCCGTGGACGGCACCGTTAAGGCCATCTCTGCTGTGGTTGGCACTACTGTCAACACCGACGACCTGCTGGTCACCCTGGGTTAATAGGGGGTCATAGTCTATGCCAAATGCAGATATTGCGATTCTGGATCCCTTTAAGCCGCTAAGTGTACCTGAGGCACTGATGGTGGCCGTGTGCGGTATGCTGGTGGTCTTTATGATGCTGGCCATTCTGGCGCTGGTCATCATGGTCATCTCCAAGGTGGTTTCCACCATTGAAGGTGCTAAGAAGCCTGCTGCCCCCGCCAAGGATGTGTCCAAGCCGGCCCCCGCTCCGACCAGCACTCCTGCCCCGGTGGCCCCCGCAGTGGACGAGGGTGAACTGGTGGCGGTCATGATGTCCGCCATTGCGGAGGAGTCCGGCATGAACCCCAACTCCTTCCGGATTACCAATGTGGCTCCCGTGGCTGCTGCTCCTGTGGCCGCTGCTCCTGTGGCCGCTGCCCCTGTGGCTGCCCCGGCACCTGTCGTTGCTCCCGCTCCGGCCCCCTCCCCCGCTCCTGCTGCTGCTCCCGCCCCCGCCGGCGAGACTGCCGTGAAGAGTCCCATGCCCGGCAACATCTTTAAGGTGGAGTGCCAGGTGGGCCAGGCCGTGAAGGCCGGCGACGTGCTGGTGGTTCTGGAGGCCATGAAGATGGAAATTGAGGTCTCCGCTCCTGTGGACGGTACCGTCAAGGCCGTCTCTGCAGTGGTGGGTGCCACCGTCAACACCGATGACCTGCTGGTTACCATTGGTTGAAAGGAGGGGTGAAGTATGAATTTTATTACTGAGGTTTTAACAAAAATCATGCAGGGTTCGGGCTTCGCCGCTCTGGACTGGAAGACCGTGCTGATGCTGTTTATTGCCTGTGTGCTGCTTTATATGGGTATCGGCAAAGGCTTTGAGCCTCTGCTGCTGGTTCCCATCGCCTTTGGTATGCTGCTGGCAAACCTGCCTGTGACCGGACTGTTCAATCCTCCGGTTTATGATGCCGCCACCCACAGCGGCACCGTGGGCTTTATGTGGGTACTCTATCAGGGTGTTCAGTACGCCATTTACCCGTCCATTATCTTTATGGGAATTGGCGCCATGACGGACTTCGGCCCCCTGCTGGCCAACCCCATGTCTCTGCTGCTGGGCGCTGCCGCTCAGCTGGGCATTTTTGCCGCCTTCCTGATGGCTCTGGTCATTGGCCCCATCACCGGCGGCGCCATCTCCTTTACCCCCGCCCAGGCCGCTGCCATCGGCGTAATCGGCGGCGCAGACGGCCCCACCGCCATTTTGACGGCTTCCAAGCTGGCTGTGAGCATTTTGCCGGCCATTGCCATCGCTGCTTACTCCTACATGGCGCTGATTCCTCTGATTCAGCCCCCCATCATGAAGCTGCTCACCACCAAGGAGATGCGCAAAGTCAAGATGACCCAGCTGCGCACTGTTTCCAAGACGGAAAAGATCATCTTCCCCATTGCCGTTACCCTCTTTGTGGTGCTGCTCATCCCTGACACCGCGCCCCTGATCGGTATGCTCATGCTGGGCAACCTGTTCCGTGAGTGCGGCGTCACCGAGCGTCTGTCTGACGTGGCCCAGAATGCCCTGATCAACATCGTGACCATCCCCCTGGGTCTGTCGGTGGGCTTCAAGGCTACTGCTGACGAGTTCCTTACCGGCCAGACCCTGGGCATCATCTTCCTGGGCCTGACCGCCTTCCTGCTGTCCACTGCCGGCGGTATCATCTTCGGCAATGTGATGTATGTCCTGACCAAGGGCAAGGTGAACCCCCTCATCGGCTCCGCCGGTGTGTCTGCCGTACCCATGGCCGCCCGGGTTTCCCAGGTGGTCGGCCAGAAGGAGAATCCCTCCAACTTCCTGCTCATGCACGCCATGGGCCCCAACGTGGCCGGTGTTATCGGTTCCGCTGTGGCTGCCGGCTTCATGATCAAGGTGTTCGGTGGCTGATCCCATATCTGGTTCAGATTGCACCCCGGCTTCTCAGCTTGAGAAGCCGGGGTGCTTTTTTATGGGCAGACACCAACTGGAAATGGCAGGCATAGACTGAACCGGGTGAGCCTGAAAATGGCTGCCTCGTTGCAGAAGGATCAGCCTACTTCCCGGATGTAAAAAGCGAAGGCAAGCTCACCGGACAGACCGGTGAGAAAATGGCCCAAAGCAGGGGAGAAGGATGTGCACATGTGCTGGGGGAGAGAAATCGAGGATGAACTTACACGTCTGCATGCTAAAAGAAAACGACTGCTACAAGGCGGGAAGAACCATTGTCCCCAAGGGGGTGATGGTTCACTCTACCGGAGCCAACAATCCCAATCTCAGGCGCTATGTGGGCCCCGACGACGGCCTGTTGGGGGAGAGCTCTTCCCGGAACTGGAACCAAAGCGGCGTGGGAGCCTGCGTCCATGCCTTCATTGGCAGACAGAAAGATGGAACGGTGGCCACCTATCAGACGCTGCCCTGGACCATGCGTGGGTGGCACAGCGCCAGCGGCCCCAAGGGCAGCGCCAACAACACTCACATCTCGTTTGAAATCTGTGAAGATGACCTGTCCGACGAGACGTATTTCCGGGCCGTCTATCAAGAGGCGGTGGAGCTGACCGCCTACCTGTGCCAGCGCTACGGTCTGGACCCAAAGGCGGATGGAGTGGTCATCTGTCATCAGGAGGGGCATCAGCGGGGGATTGCCAGCAATCACGCCGACGTACTCCACTGGTTTCCCATGTATGGCAAGTCCATGGACGATTTTCGAGCCGATGTGGCTCAGGCAATGGAGGAAGAAACGGTGACACAAGAACAGTTCAACAAGATGATGGAGGTCTATTTGAAAAGCCGGACCAAGCTGGCCACCAGCGATTGGGCCAAGGAGCCTCTGCGTCAGGCGGTGGAACGGGGCTTCACGGACGGCACCAGCCCCCAGGGCTTTGCCACCCGGCAGGAAGTGGCAGCTATGCTCAACGCTGCCCTGAAATAACAGAAGAGCTGCCCCGCCGGCAGTGACCGGTGGGGCAGCTGGGACAAGAAGTCAAGCCAAAGAATGGCGCCGTTGTTGAGGCAAGAGAAGTATAAAAAAACGATGCCGCAAAGCACAGGCTTTGCGGCATCGTGGCGCAGAAGGGGGGATTCGAACCCCCGCACGGTTTTACCCGCCTACTCCCTTAGCAGGGGAGCCCCTTATAGCCACTTGGGTACTTCTGCATGGCTACAAGCAATAAACTTATTTGAGAAAAAAGTGGCGGAGAGAGTGGGATTCGAACCCACGGCTCTTGCGAGTCACCGGTTTTCAAGACCGGCTCCTTAAACCACTCGGACATCTCTCCTCATCTTTTTCAATCAGAGGCGAGAACTATCCTACCATATTTTTTTCTCTCTGTCAATAGAAGCTTTGAAATCTCTGAGAAAAATGTGGAGAACGACTTGACAATGGGGGAAAACATGATAAAATGACACAGTAAACGCTATGACGAAGCCAAGCGCGGCGGCGCCGCCCAAAGCGAGGGGGAAGGGTGAAAGCCCCCGGCAGGCAGAACCGCGCAAGCCACTTCTGAGCGGCCCGGGAGGACCGGGACGGATTGCCCCACGTTATTGGGCAGCTGAAGATGCCCGGGTACCTGGTGTAACCTGGGATAATCAGGGTGGTACCGTGGAATTTCCGCCCCTGACGAAGGTCAGGGGCGGTTTTTTTCGGGAAAAAGGAGTGTGACATGAGCAAATTCAAACGATTGACAGCCGGCGTGCTGGCCGTGGTGCTGCTGGCCGTGCTGACCGGATGCAGCGGAAAGGCGCTGCCCCAGGGCATGGATGAGGAGGCTCTCCTGGATGCAGGGCGGGAGATCGTGACCCTGCTCAACGAGGGGGACTATCAGGCCGTCTACGACCGGATGCGGGCCGACGGCCAGGAGACCAGTACCGTGGATGATATCCGGGAAGCCATGGAGAATCTGCTGGACGACGTGGGACCCTATGTGAAGGAGAATGACACCCTTGTCACCGGGCAGAAGCTGGACAGCGGCGAAGAATATGGCACGGCGGTGTTCTACTGCAAGCACGAGAAAAAGAAAGCGGTCTACCGGGTGGCCTTCAGTACTGAGATGGAACTGATGGGCTTTACCGTTGGAGAGCAGTCCTTATTTTAATAGCAAATCGTATTATATATAAAAGATTTTACATGGAGGTAATCAAATATGAGCGATCCCAAACCCTTTGGCCTGAATGAACTGCGCGAGATGTTCCTGGCCTTCTTTGAGACGAAGGGCCATCTTCGTCTGCCCAGCTTTTCTCTGATCCCCCAGAACGACCCCTCTCTGCTGCTCATCAACAGCGGCATGGCCCCCATGAAGCCCTGGTTCACCGGGGAGCAGGAGCCTCCCCGTCACCGGGTGTGTACCTGCCAGAAGTGCATCCGTACCGGCGACATTGAGAACATCGGCAAGACTGCCCGCCACGGCACCTATTTTGAGATGCTGGGCAACTTCTCCTTCGGTGACTACTTCAAGAAGGATGCCATCCACTGGGCCTGGGAGTTTTTGACCAGCCCGGAGTGGGTGGGCCTGGACCCCAACCGCCTCTATCCCTCCGTCTTTGAGGGCAACGAGACTACCCCCGCCGACGACGAGGCCTTCCGTATCTGGAACGAGGAGATCGGCATCCCCGCTGACCACATCTTCAAGTTCGGCAAGGCGGACAACTTCTGGGAGCACGGCTCCGGCCCCTGCGGTCCCTGCTCTGAGATCTACTACGACCGGGGTGAGCAGTGGGGCTGCGGCAAGCCCGGCTGCACCGTGGGCTGTGACTGCGACCGCTACATTGAGGTCTGGAACGTGGTGTTCTCCCAGTTCGACAACGACGGTGAGGGCCACTACACCGAGCTGAAACAGAAGAACATCGACACCGGCATGGGTCTGGAGCGTCTGGCCTGCGTGTGCCAGGGCGTGCCCTCCCTCTTTGACGTGGACACCGTCATGAACATCACCCACAAGGTGAGCGAGATCACCGGCGCCCACTACGGCGAGACCGCCGCCAAGGACGTGTCCCTCCGGGTGATTACCGACCACATCCGCTCCGCCACCTTCATGATCTGCGACGGCGTGCTGCCCTCCAACGAGGGCCGGGGCTATGTGCTCCGCCGCCTGCTGCGCCGGGCCGCCCGCCACGGAAAGCTGCTGGGCGTGAACAAGCCCTTCCTCTATGAGGTGTGTGACACCGTCATTCACGAGAACGAGGGCCACTACCCTGAGCTGCGGGAGCGCCAGGACTATATCACCAAGGTCATCCGGGTGGAGGAGGAGAACTTCGCCAAGACCATCGACGGCGGCCTCCGTATCTTCAATGAGATGCTGGAGGGCCACAAGGCCAAGGGGGAGCAGACCTTCTCCGGCGCCGACGCCTTCAAGCTCTATGATACCTACGGCTTCCCCATTGACCTGACCCTGGAGATGGTGGAAGAGCAGGGCATGAAGCTGGACGAGGACGAGTTCCACAAGCAGATGGAGGAGCAGCGCCAGCGGGCCCGGAAGGCCCGGGAGGCTCTGGGCGATCTGGGCTGGTCCGGCGTGGAGTTCGGCAAGGACGTGCCCGAGACCCAGTTTGTGGGCTACGAGAACACCGCCATTGAGGATGCCAAGGTGGTGGCCCTGGTGGTGGAGAACGAGCAGGCTGAGGAGGTCATGCCCGGCGTGGAGGCCATCCTGGTGCTGGACAAGACTCCCTTCTATGCCGAGATGGGCGGCCAGGTGGCCGACCACGGCACCATCACCACCCAGAGCGGCGCCCAGTTCCTGGTCAACGACGTGCAGAAGAACAAGGGCGGCAAGTATATGCACTACGGCAAGCTGTCCTCCGGCGTGCTGAAGCTGGGCGATACCGTCACTGCCGCCATTGACGTGAAGCGCCGCAAGGCCGTGATGCGCGCCCACTCCGCCACCCACCTGCTGGACAAGGCCCTTCGCACTGTGCTGGGCGACCACGTCCATCAGGCCGGCTCCCTGGTGGAGGAGGACCGCCTGCGCTTTGACTTCACACACTTCTCCGCCATGACCGCTGAGGAGCTGGCCAAGGTGTCTGCCATGGTCAACGAGGCGGTGCTGGAGGGCTATGAAATCCACACCGACGTGCTGCCCATTGAGGAGGCCAAGAAGCGGGGCGCCATCGCCCTCTTCGGCGAGAAGTATGGCGACACCGTCCGGGTGGTGGACATGGGCGAGGGCTACTCCGTGGAGTTCTGCGGCGGCACCCACCTGGACAACACCGCCAAGGTGGGCGTGTTCCACATCTCCAGCGAATTCTCCGTGGCCAGCGGCGTGCGCCGTATTGAGGCCACCACCGGCCGGGCTTCCCTGGAGGTCATGAACCGCAACCAGGAGATGCTCTTCCAGGCCGCTGCTACCCTGAAGGCCAAGCCCGGCGAGCTGCGGGACAAGGCTGAGCACCTGATGGCCGAGATGAAGGACCTGAAGCAGCTGGTGGAGAAGTTCAAGAGCAAGGACGCCATGGGCGAGGCCGAGCGCTTCCTCTTTGCTGCCCACGACGTGGGTGGTCTGAAGGTGCTGACCTCCACCGTGCCCGATGCCGATGCCGCCCGGCTGCGCAGCATGGGCGACTTCCTGCGGGATAAGGATCCCAAGGTGGTGGCTGTGCTGGCCACCGTTCAGGGTGAGAAGATCACCTTCCTGGCCGTCTGCGGCAAGGAGGCCGTTCAGAAGGGCGTGAAGGCCGGCGACATCATCAAGCAGGTGTCTGCCATTGCCGGCGGTTCCGGCGGCGGCAAGCCTGACTCCGCCATGGGCGGCGGTAAGGATCCCCTGATGCTGGACAATGCTCTGGCTATGGTGGACAATGTAGTGTCCATGAAGCTGGGACTGTAAGCCGCCCCGCGATTGTAAGCAAATAGCACCTACAATGTGTAAAATCCCCGCCGAAATATACGGCGGGGATTTGCATATTGCCGTCCGAAGAGAGAAAATGGCGAAAGGAGAATATTCCCATGACGCGAGAGGACCTGAAACGGTTTCGTGCTTTGAAACTGGATTTTGAATCCATCGGACTCATCCAGCAGGAGGAGAATGAACCGTACTTCTGTACCCCGTTGGGAGCCGAGTATGTAGGTTGGATTGGTTGTGACGGCGTTCACTTTATTCTGCTGCCGGGAGACGAGCGGGTGTTCTGCGTCGATCCCGCCATGGGAGAGCCAGGGAGCTATGTGCTGCCGGTGGCGGAGAATTTTCGCACATTCCTCTCCTATGTGCTGTTTTGCCGGGACGCCAACCCCTTGTCCCAGATCTGGTGGCTTTCGGAGGAGCGCTTTCGCCAACTGCTGGCGGAGGACGGGGAAGCGGACTGGCCGGGGTGCCAGGAATTTTTGGCGCGAAAGGCACAGGCCCTGGAGTGCCTGCGTACGGAGTTTTCTATTGCTCCCGCCGATCCTTACGAGGCGGTAAAGACACTTCAGTCCGATTTTGACCCGGCGGTGCTGATCTTTTCCCCGGAGTATTACGAAACGCTTGGGCTTTAATACCCCCATTCCAGATACCTTTTTCACTCACAGAGGGACGGCCTGTGCCGTCCCTTTCAAAATTTTTTCTCCACTCAACAATTTGTTCCCTCCAATTGTGTAATAGACAGAAGAGATAGAAGGGAGGTGCCTTCGTGGATGGAATACGGAGCCGGGAGGAAGTGGCCAGCCTCTACCGGCGACACATCAAAATGGTCTATCAAATCTGCATGATGCTGATGAAAAACCGCCCTGACGCGGAGGACGCCGCCCAGAATGTCTTCCGCAAGGTGATGGAGGATCCAAAGCCCTTCCATGATCCGGAGCATGAAAAGGCATGGTTCATTGTCACCGCAAGAAACGAATGCAAAAATCAGCTGAAACACTGGTGGCGGACCAAACGGGTGGGGGAGGAGGCCCTGGAACACCTGACCTGGGAGCGCCCAGAGGACGGGGAACTATGGGAATACATCCTATCTCTGCCGGAGAAGTACCGCATGGTGCTCTACCTCCACTATTACCAGGGCTATTCCACCCTGGAGACGGCGGAGATCCTGGGAAAGAACCCTTCCACCGTCCGCACCTGGCTGGTTCAGGCCAGATGGAGGCTGAAAGACATCCTGGAGGTGAACGAGTATGGACAACCGTGAATTGGAACGGATCTTTGACCAGGTCCGGCTGTCTAGTGAGGAGGAAGAGGCCATGCTGGAGCGCCTCCTAAGCGAGAAAAGGAGGACAAGCCCAATGAAACCGGTGAAAAAAACAGTGACGGTGCTGGTGGCTGCCGCTCTGCTGCTGATGGCCTGCGCCTTTACGGTGATAACGGGTCTGGACCAGCGATTTGTGGCCTATTTCAGAGGCGCGGAGGAGGACGCCCAGCAGGTGTCCGGGGGCGTCGTTGGAGTGGAAGAGAGCTTCCAGTATGAAAACGGCTGGACGGTCAACATCGTGCAGGTGTTGGCGGACCGCTATTCCATGGCAGTCCTCTCCGAGGTGGTTGCCCCGGAGGGAACCGTGCTGGACGGAGAGGCCTACTACTTGGAACTGGGCATGGAGCTGCCCCCTTCGGCACGCAACCAGCCGGCCAGCAGCGGCTGGGGTTACGGCCCGGTGATTCTGGAGGATGAGGACCCAGGGGACAACCGGCTCACCTTCCTCCAAACCAAGGGGGCCCGGGAGCTGGGAGCCAAGGACCTGTTGGGCCAGAGCGTGACCCTGACGCCAAAATGGCTGATGGAGAGCGGAGGCAAAAAATTGAACGTGGACTTCTCTAGGGAGGAGCAGGAGCAGAGCTGCACCGTGGCCCTGCCGGAGCAGGACAGCGGCAGAACCTACGCCCTGAGTGCGCCGATCCAGGTGGATGGGGAGACTATGACCCTGAGCGAGCTCTACCTCTCACCCATCAGCGCGGCCTTCGTCCTCCAGGGAGAGATGGAGGAGCGGGCTTGGGAGGAGTCGGACCTGGCCCGCGTTGAGGAGGATGCCAGTCTCCGTCTTGCGGACGGCACAGAGGTGTCCGTACGGCGTATGGTGTCCCAGACCACCGACGAAGCCACCGGAGCGGTACACAGCATCTTCCAGACCGATATGATTCTGGAACCGGAGGATGTGACCGCCATCACCCTGCTGGGCCAGACCTTCTCCCTGGATGGGCTGACCTTCACCGAGGGCTGATTGCCCATTGCAATTTCGGCAAAATGGGGTACAATGGAAGTACCTGACAAACAAAGGAGGGTTTTCCATGTCTGATTGCCTGTTTTGTAAGATTGCCGCCGGGCAGATTCCGTCCAACAAGGTCTACGAGGATGAGACGGTCTATGCCTTCTACGACATCGATCCCCAGGCGCCCACCCACTTCCTGGTGATTCCCAAGGCCCATATCGCCTCCGTGGCGGAGATCAACCCGGAGAATGCCACCGTGGTGGCCCACATCTTTGCCGTGATCTCCAAGGTGACCAAGGACTTGGGCCTGGAGAGCTACCGGGTGGTGTCCAACATCGGAGAGCAGGCCGGCCAGTCTGTGCCTCATCTCCATTTCCACGTCCTCGGTGGACGGGATATGACCTGGCCTCCCGGCTGATGCAAGAAAACAGAAAAACTCCGGAGCTTTGGGCTCCGGAGTTTTTTTGTGAAAGGCCAAAAAAGTGGTTGACAAATGAGTTAGCATATGCTAATCTAAACGTGGTTAGAGGAAGCGAACTCCCCTCCTCACATTACACCTCCCTGCTTTCTTCCTACCTAGTGTGACGCACTCTGACCACCAGAAATGTCCGGCGGAACAGGCATCTCCCCGGACGGCGCCCCCGACCGTGAGCATACACGCGGTCGGGGGCGTTTTTATGCCCGGACAAGAATTTGGAGGTAGAAGCGGGGCGAATCAGGTGACAAAAGGGATGTTTTCTGGTATAGTATAAAAGATCCAAAGTTAAGGCGGTTCCCCGGGGCCCGGCTCAGGGGGGATGACGGAGGCCGCAGGCCGTTTTTCAGGCAGAGGAGGTGCGCGTGGTGGAGCTTCAGCAGCTGCAGGTACAAAAGCTGACGCAGCAGCAGCTGCAGAGTGTGGAGCTGCTGCAGCTGAGCACGGTGGAGCTGGAGGCCTATATTCAGGAGCTGGCCCTGGAAAACCCTATGGTGGAGCCCGAGGAGCGGACGGCAGCGGAGCTGGACCGGGGCGAGGAGCTGATCAGCCGCCTGCGCTGGCTGGAGGACAACGACCGGCAGAACCACTTCTACCAGACCATGAGCGAGGAGGAGCTGGACCCCCTGGCCCGGATTGGGACGGAGGGCGGACTGGAGGAGACGCTGCAGCGCTTTGTCCTGCGGCAGATTGACCGCCTTCCCCTGGACCGGGATATGACCCGGTGCGTCCAGAGTCTGGCCTGTTTTTTGGAGGACGACGGCTACTTGCGGGTGGGACTGGAGGAAATTTCGAAAAATACCCGGATTCCGGTTCCCATGCTGGAGCAGGGGCTGGAGATTCTCCAGTCTCTGGACCCGCCTGGAGTGGGGGCGGAGACCCTGTCTCAGTGTCTGGTGCTCCAGCTGGAGCGTCAGGGGGAGGTGGGCCCCGCGCTGTCGGTGGCAAAGGACTGTCTGGATCTGCTGGCCAAGCGGCGCTACCGTGCCATTGGGGAAAAGCTTGGCCTGACCATGACCCAGGTCCAGCAGGCCGAGGAGCGTATTCAGCAGCTGGAACCCCGGCCGGGCATGATGTTCCAACGCTCGGAGCAGGTGGCCTATATCCAGCCTGACGTCTTTGTGGAGGAGTCCGATGGGGGCTACGTGATTCAGGTCCGCCAGCGGGAGCGCCCCATGTTTCACATCAACAGCTACTACCGGGAGCTGCTGAAGCAGTCCTCAGACCGGGAGGTGAGGGAGTACCTGGGCGCCAAGCTTCGCCAGGCGGAGAACGTGCTGTGGGCGGTGGACCAGCGTGAGAGCACCTTGCAGCGCTGTGCTCAGGTGATCGTGCAGCGGCAGAACGAGTTTTTCCGCCGGGGGCCCATGGCCCTGGTTCCCCTTCGGCTGGTGGACGTGGCCCAGGAGCTGGGAATCCACGAATCCACCGTGAGCCGGGCGGTGCGGGAGAAATACCTCCAGTGTCAGCGAGGCGTATATCCTCTAAACTACTTTTTCTCCCGCCGGGCGGTGGGGGAGGAGCAGGCCTCTTCCATGGGGGCTACGGCGGCCAGGATGCTGCTGCGCCGCCTCATCGAGGAGGAGGACAAAGCCGCGCCCCTCTCCGATCAGAAGCTGTGTGAGCGCATGGCCCAGGAGGGCTGTCCTCTGTCCCGGCGGACTGTGGCCAAGTATCGGGATGAGATGAACATTCCGGGGGCCAGCGGCCGCCGGCGCTATTAAAAAACAAATACGCCCCGGATAGCGGAGAGGGATGCTATCCGGAGCGTATTTTTTTCTTTGGTGATGGATGGAATCACACAAAGGGAAGAGAGCAAATTCAGCGGGCAAAGGTACGATAATAGGCCTCAAGAAGAGCAGACAACTTTTTCATAAATAATTCCTCCATTCTGCTGCACCAGGCAGCACTCAGACAGATGACGGAATGGAGAGCGGGGCCGGAACAGGGCCCTGCTCCAATCGATTATAGATCAGGAAGGACGCGGCCCTTACAGCTGCCACGCGGAGCGTCGCTGATGGTGGGTGTACAGGGCGTTGGAAAAGAGGGAACCATGTTTCATCGTCAGGACCTCCATTCATTCTGAAAAATCAATTGGGAACTGGCCAGTTCCTTTGGACAACTATACCTTATCACAGTTGTCTTTAAAAAGGAAATACATATATTATTGCGTTTATCATATCTTTTTGATATGATAAACAGGAGGTGAGAAACCATGGAACTGCGTACCCTGCGCTATTTTACTGTGGTGGCCCGGGAGCTGAACATCACCCGGGCGGCGGAGAAGCTGCACATGAGCCAGCCGCCTCTGAGCAATCAGATGCGGGCTCTGGAGGAGGATTTGGGCGTCACCCTGTTTTACCGGGGGAAGCGGCGGCTGCAGCTGACCCAGGAGGGGGAGCTGCTGCTGCGCCGGGCGGACCAGATGCTGGACCTGGCGGATAAAACCCGGCAGGAGCTGCAGACCATGGCGGAGGGCCTCTCGGGCACGGTCAGCCTGGCCATGGTGGAGGGGCGGGCCCCCTATCTGTGCGCCCAGTGGATTGCGGGCTTTCGGGAGCACTATCCTCTGGTGCGGTACAGCCTGTGGAACGGAAGCGGCGATGACGTGCTGGAGCGGCTCCAGAAAGGATTGGCTGACCTGGCCATCCTGGCGGCCCCCTACGACAGTGAGCATCTGGACGGCGTCCCTGTGGGCCGGGAGCCCTGGGTGGCGCTGATTCCTCGACAGCACCCCCTGGCTCAGATGGAGGGAGATTCCGTGCCGCTGGAGCGTTTAGCGGGGGAGGAACTGATCATTCCCTCCCGGAAATCCAGGGTGGAGGCCATCCGGGCCTGGTTTGAGGAGATCGGCGCCGAACCCCGCATTTTATGTGAGATGTCCAACTATGTGGACGCGGTGGCCCTGACAGAGCAGGGGGTGGGCATCAGCATTTTCCCCCAGACCACATCCACGCCAAACCGCCTGCTGGTGTCCAAGGTCATTACCGGCAGCCCCCGGCAGGCGGAGTATGTGCTGGTGTGGCCCAAAGATCAGCGGCCTCTGGGTGTGGCGGGCCAGTTTCTTCGCTATGTGCAGGAGAGCCGGGAGGCGGAAGAGCTGGGGGTGTCGCTGGAGGAGCGGCCCCTGCTGTAAGATACAAAAAACCGGACGCCCCGCAGGGCGTCCGGTTTGCTTTTATCCAAAGACTTAGAGAATGGTCTGATTGGGCATCTCGTGAATGTTGTGCTTCTTGGCGTAGCCGGTGAGCATCAGGGTCAGCGCGCCGTCGCCGGTGACGTTGCAGGCGGTGCCGAAGCTGTCCTGGAGGGCGAAGATGGTCATCATCAGGCCAGTGCCGTCGTTGTCAAAGCCCAGCACGCTGATGATGAGCCCCAGGGACGCCATCACCGTGCCGCCAGGCACGCCGGGGGCGCCCACGGCGAAGATGCCCAGCAGGAAGCAGAAGAGGATCATGGAGCCCAGAGAGGGCAGGGTGCCGTAGAGCACCTTGGAGACCACCATGACAAAGAAGGTCTCAGTGAGCACAGAGCCGCACAGGTGGATGTTGGCGAACAGGGGGATGCCGAAGTCGGTCAGGTCCTGGCGGAGGACAGAGGACTTCTTGGCGCCCTTCAGAGCCACGGCCATGGTGGCGGCGGAGGACATGGTGCCCACGGCGGTGAGGTAGGCGGGGCCGTAGTGGCGCAGTACCTCCCAGGGGTTGGAGCCGGAGTAGAGCCCGGCCAGGCCGTACAGCAGGGCCAGCCAAATATAGTGGCCCACCATAACGATGAGAATGACGATGAGGAAGATGGGCAGCTGCTTGGTGATGGTGCCCTCATAGGCCAGACCGGTGAAGGTGCCGGCAATGAAGAAGGGCAGGATGGGGATGACCACCCGGGTCACCACGGCCAGAATGATCTGCTGGAACTCCTCCAGCACCTGAGTGACCACCCGGGCGTGGGTCCAGGTGGCAGCCAGGCCCACCAGCACGGAGAACACCAGGGCAGACATCACCGACATGATGGGGGCAATCTCCAGGTTAAAAAGCAGCTCGGGGGTGTCCCGAAGGCCGTCCACCGCAGACTGGATGGACAGGGCGGGGATGATGGTGTAGCCGGCCGCAGTGGAAAAGAGGGCGGCACACACCGAAGAGGTATAGGCCAGCGCCAGCGCCAGCGCCAGCATCCGGGAAGCGTTGCTTCTCAGCCGGGTGATGGAGGGGGCGATGAAGCCGATGATGATGAGGGGCACACAGAAGGAGATCAGCGAACCCAGCAGGTTTTTCACGGTCAGAATCACCTGCATGATCATGACGCCCACGTCTTTTCCAAAGAGGAACAGATTGGTGCACGCCAGGCCCAGGAAGATACCGATAATCACGCCGATGATCAGACGAGCGGGCAGGCTGTTCAGAGCTTTTTTCACAGGACCACAACCTTTCTTGTTTTGCGGAGCATCCCTATGGTACCATAATATGCGCCTGGCCGCAACAGGGAAGCACAGTAAAAGTCAGCCCAGAATGCCCAGGTGCTCCAGAAGAATTTTCAGGCCCATGAGAACCAGAATGACGCCGCCGGCCAGCTCGGCTCCGGAGCGGAACCGGGCGCCGAACACGGCCCCCACCCGCACGCCGATGGCGGAGAGGAGAAAAGTGGTCACGCCGATAAAAATGACGGCGGGGAGGATGAGTACCTTAAGAAAGGCGAAGGTGACGCCCACCGCCAGGGCGTCGATGCTGGTGGCCACCGCCAGAGGCAGCATGGCCCGGGGAGTGAAAGAGCAGTCCACGTCCTCCTCCTGTCCGCGGGACTCCCGAATCATGTTAACGCCGATGATCGACAGCAGCACAAAGGCGATCCAGTGGTCGATGCTGGTGATCATGCTCTGGAACTGTACGCCCAGCAGCCAGCCCAGCAGAGGCATCAAGCCCTGGAACAGACCAAAATAGGCGCCGCAGATCAGACTGTGCCTTACCTGTACCTTGGGGACAGACAGCCCCTTGCATACGGAGACGGCAAAGGCGTCCATGGAAAGACCCACCGCCACCAGAAAAAGCTCCCATAAACCCATATTGTGTTCCTCCTCACTTGCTTGTGCGCGCAAAAAGAAAAAGACCCACCTGTCCCTGGGACAGGTAAGTCTCATCATTTCAGGTCCGGCCAGGAGAGGCATCTTCTCCAGTGTGTTGACCGGGCCGCGCGGAGCGCGCCGACTACTCCCTTACTTTCCCATAAGCCTAACAGAAACCACCGTCTGTGTCAACCTATTTTTCCCCCACCCCATTCATGCGGAGGCGAAAAAAGAAAATGAAATTTTTCCAAAAAAGTGTTGACACAATTCGAGGCTTATGGTAATATATCTCTTGCGCTGAGCGACACAGCAAAGCGCCAAGTCAATAAGATGCGCGAGTGGTGGAATTGGTAGACTCGCTGGCTTCAGGTGCCAGTGCTCGCAAGGGCGTGCGGGTTCGACTCCCGCCTCGCGCACCAACACAAAAGGACATCCGAAAGGATGTCCTTTTGTGTTGCCCTTTCCTCTTTTCAAAGCCCCGTCCCTGTGGTATAACAGTAGCGGCAGAAAGGAGAGAGGGCTGTGGAGCGTTCGGAACATTACCAGTCGGATGTTTGGATGTATTTTGACGGGCACCCGGAGGAGCAGGCACTCTACGAGGCCCTCTTTGCTCAGATGGAGCGACGCTTTCCTGACGCAAAGGTAAAGGTGCAGAAGAGCCAGATCAGCTTTTATGACCGGCACCTTTTTGCCGCGGCCTCTCTGCCGGTGCGGCGAAAGAAAGATTGGCCCCAGAAATGCCTGCTGGTGACTTTTGGTCTGGGATACCGCCTGGAGTCCTCCCGTGTTGCGGTGGCGGTGGAGCCCTATCCCAACCGCTGGACCCACCATGTGGTGGTTTCCCAGGGCGAGGAGCTGGATGAGGAGCTGATGGGCTGGCTGGAAGAAGCCGATCAGTTTGCCAGAAACAAATAAGAAAGGAGTGAGGGAACATGCTGCCGCAGGACCCCGCTATTTTGCTCAGCTATGTGAACACCTGTATGCGGGACGAGGGGTGCAGCCTGGAGGAGTTCTGCCAGGAGCACGACGCGGACCAGGAGAAGCTGGAGCAGAAGCTGGCTCAGCTGGGCTGCTGCTATGACCCGGAGCACCGCCGCTTTGGCTGAGCGGAGAATTTTTCTTGACTTTTTGCTCCGGGGATGGTATCGTAACCCCACAATCAAATCAATGCTTTGCCGCCGGGTAAAGTGACTGCGCGTTCGGATTTCATACCGTTAGGCCTTAGAAGGTATGAAACTCCGGGCGCTTTTTGTGTGTCTGGAGGGATCAAAATGGAGCGTGGGACACTGAGAAGGGAATTTTTTCACTATGTATCCATGAACGTGCTGGGAATGCTGGGGCTGTCCTGCTACATTCTGGCGGATACCTGGTTTGTGGCCAGAGGGCTGGGAGCGGACGGACTGGCCGCGCTGAATCTGGCCATCCCGGTGTACAGCTTTATGTATGGGTCCGGTCTGATGGTAGGCATGGGAGGCGCCACGAAATACACTCTGCTCCGGGGCGCGGGGAATCAGAAGGAGGCCGAGAGCATCTTTACCAAGTCCGTGCTGCTGGCCGGTATTCTGGCCCTGGTTTATATGCTGCTGGGGGCCTTTGGAGTGGAGAAGCTGGCCGCTCTTTTGGGAGCGGAGGGAGCGGTATTCCCCATGACCGCCATTTATTTAAAGGTAATCCTGCTCTTTGCCCCCGCCTTCCTCCTGAACAGCACGCTGCTGTGCTTTGTGCGCAACGACGGCGGCCCCGGCCTGGCCATGACGGCCATGGTGAGCGGGAGTCTGGCCAATATTGTGCTGGACTATGTCTTTATCTTCCCCTGCGGTATGGGAATCTTCGGGGCTGTGCTGGCCACCGGCTTTGCTCCTGTCATCAGCATGGCCATTCTCTCCCGGTGGTTCTGGGGACGGCACAATACCTTCGGACTGAAGCGGACGGGATTGAATCCCCGGGCGGCGGGGGAGATTGCCGCCCTGGGGGTGTCCTCCCTCATTGCGGAGGTGTCCTCCGGCGTGGTGATGATCGTATTCAACCTGCTGATTCTGGACCTGGAGGGCAGCGTGGGCGTGGCCGCCTACGGAGTGGTGGCCAATCTGTCCCTGGTGCTGATGGCCATTTTCACCGGCGTGGGGCAGGGAATTCAGCCTCTGGTCAGCCGGTGCTGCGGCGCGGGAGAGCTGGAGCGGGGCAGGGGAGTATATCGGGATGCGCTGCTGGCTGCGGAGGCCGTGGCCCTGCTCACCTACGTCCTCTTCGCCCTGTTTGCCGGTCCCATTGCCGGGGCCTTTAATGGGGAGGGAAATCCACAGCTGCAGGAGATTGCCACCCTGGGGCTGCGGCTTTACTTTCTGGCGCTGCCCTTCGCGGCGTTTAATGTGGTTTCCGCCCTCTATCACAGTGCGGCGGACCGGCCCAACCGCGCCTTTCTCATCTCCGTGCTGCGGGGCTTTGTGCTGATTCTGCCCCTGGCTTTTCTGCTGGCCTGGAGGCTGGGGATGACCGGCGTGTGGCTGGCCTTTCCGGCGGCGGAGTGCGGCACAGCTCTGCTGGCCTGGCTCATCGGAGGCCGGGAAAAGGAGCGCTGAACGGAAGAACGAAAAAAGAAAACAAACAAAATCTTACGAAATCTTCCCAAATATGCTATAATAACTCTATAATCACACGAAAACAGGAACAATAGAGGAAAACCCGCTCTTCCGGCCGAAGCTGTGACGTTGGGCCAGGAGAGCGGGTGCGGCTTGATGCAGTGGGAGGACTTGTATTATGTTTGAGGTAGGTTCGCTGGTCATTTATGGGTCGGACGGTGTATGCCGGGTAGAGAACGTGGGACCGCTGGAGATGCAGGACGCCCAGAAGGACATGCCCTACTATACCCTGTCTCCGCTCTATCACGGGGGCACCATTTTTACCCCGGTGGATACCAAGGTGCTCATGCGGCCGGGGATGACCCGGGAGGAGGCCGAGGCACTCATTGCCCACATTCCCCAGGTTCGGGCGGAGACCGGGCTGAGCCGCAATCCCCGCCTGCTTCATGAGCACTACCAGCTCAGTCTGAAGAGCGGCGACTGTGTGGAACTGGTGAAACTGATCCGAACGGTTTACGCCAAGGGCCGGGAGGCGGAGGGAAAGGGGCGCCGCCTGGGCCAGGTGGATGAGCGGAGCCGAAAACAGGCCATGGACATGCTCCACGGGGAGCTGGCGGTGGCTCTGGGCATCCCCGTGGACCAGGTGGAGGCCTATATCGCCCGGACCATAGAGCGGGCGCAGAGGGGCACAGAGGACATGAAAGCCGAAACCTGAGGAAAACGAGAAAATTGTGCTGGATTTTCCCTCTGCGGTCCGTTATACTAGTGTTGCTGCGCCCGACGGCTGATCGTGCCGCCGCTGGCAGCCAACCGAACGACGGAGGGATTTCCATGGATCGCCGGACGCTGGGCCATCTGGCCGCGCTGTTCACCATTGTCAACTGGGGTACCACCTTTATTGCCACCAAGGTTTTGCTACGTTCCTTTACGCCGGTGGAAATTTTGGTGTTCCGTTTCATGCTGGGTGTGGTGGCCCTGTTTGTGGCCTGCCCCAGGCTGCTGCGGGTGAAGGACCGAAAGCAGGAGCTGGTCTTCCTTGCGGCCGGTCTGACGGGAGCCTGCCTCTATTATCTGATGGAAAATGTGGCTCTGACCTACACCACGGCGGCCAACGTGGGCGTGATTGTCACGGCCGCCCCCCTCTTTACGGCGCTCATTGTGTGGAAAACCGGGGGCGGGGAGGGGAAGCCCAACGGAAAATTCTTCCTGGGATTTGTCACCGCCATGGCGGGCATCTGCCTCATCAGCTTCCCCAGCATCTCCTCCGTATCTCTGGATTGGCGCGGCGATCTGCTGGCCCTGGGGGCGGCAGCGGTGTGGGGAATCTATTCCCGGCTGGTAAAGGTGATTGCCACCTTCGGATACCCCATTTTACAGACCACCCGGCGCACCTTCCTCTATGGACTGGTGTTTATGATTCCGGCGGCCATGACCATGGACTTTCACTGGGGGCTGGAGCGCTTTGCCCAGCCGGTCAACGCCCTGACCATGCTGTATCTGGGAATCGGCGCCTGCGCGCTGTGCTTTGTGACCTGGGGTGTGGCGGTAAACTGCCTGGGTGCGGTGAAGACCAGCGTGTACATCTACCTCTCTCCCGTGATTACTCTGGTTTGCTCCGCGGTGGTGCTGAAGGAGCATATGACCGCTGCCTCTCTGGCCGGAGCGGCCCTGACCCTGGGCGGACTGGTGCTCTCCCAGTGGGACGCTCTGCGGGGAAAAGAGCCGGTAAAGGAATAAAAAACAGGCTGCAGATCATAGGTCTGCAGCCTGTTTTTTATCTGTGGATTATTGCGGCGCCTGGGGAGGCTCGTCCTCCTGGGGAACGGCGGGCGCCGGTACAGGGGGCGGGTTGCGCTTTTTCACATCCGCCCGGAGGATCTGATAGAGGGTGGCGGTAAGGGGTACGGCCAGGAGCATGCCGAAGATGCCCAGCAGGCCGCCGCCGATGGTGACGGCCGCCAGAACCCAGATACCAGGCAGGCCGATGGAGGAGCCCACCACTCTGGGGTAGATGAGGTTGCCCTCCAGCTGCTGCAAAACGGAGATGAACAGCAGGAAGAGCAGGGCCTTGATGGGGGAGACAGTAAAGATCATAAAGGCGCCCACGCCGGCTCCGATATAGGCTCCGGCCACCGGGATGAGGGCGGTGAAGCCAATCAGAGTGCCCACCATGGTGGCGTAGGGGAAGCGGAAGAGGAGCATTCCGGCAATGCACAGAAGGCCCAGAATTACCGCCTCGGTACACTGGCCCACGATGAACCGGTGGAAGCAGGTGTTCAGGGTCTGGAGAAAATAGGTCAGCCGGGAGTACCAGGAGGGCTTCAGATAGGTGCGCAAAACCAGAGCACCCTGCCGTTGGAGCTTCTCCTTGCCCACCAGCAGGTAGATGGAGAAGATGACGCTGACCACCAGGGTAAAGGCGGTGGAGATTGTTGCGGATACCAGAGACACCACAGAACCCATTACACCGCCCAGACCGGCCACCAGCCAGTTCACCGCCTGGGTGATGATCTCTCGCCAGTTGATGGAGCCATCGGCAAAGGCCACGCCGGAGGAGGCCAGGATCTGCTCCAGGTTGATATTCTGATTGAGCAGGTGGGCGAGCCGCTCCAGCAGGGGGATCACCTCCTGGATGAGCAGCGTGACACTCTGCATCAGCTCAGGCAGAATCATACGAATGATAAGGATGACAATGGCCACCAGGCTGGCAAAGGCCAGCAGCAGACAGACGGGGCGCCGGCTTTTGACAACAGCGGCCCGGGTGCTCCCCGGCCAGTACACCCGCTCATAGATGCTCATGAGAATGTTCACGGCGTAGGCGATTACGGCGCCCAGCAGCAGAGGGGCGGCGGTTCCCAGCACCAGCAGGGTCAGGTGGGAGAGGGCCCCCCAATAATGGATGGCCAGGTAGAGCAGAAACAGAGTGACCCCCAGCCGCAGCCAGCCCTTCCATTCATGTCTCATGGTCACATGCCCTCAATGAGATTGACCCGGAGATAGCCCTCCTCCGGATTGGTCTCGGCGACGAACTGGGGGACGGCGGGGATCATCAGCTCCCGCTCGCCGCCCCGGACCACATACACGTTGTTGGCCGGCAGGGTGAGGATGTCCGCCACCTTGCCCAGCACCCGGCCGTCCCGGGCGTCCCGCACCTCCAGGCCGTAGAGATCGGCCAGGAAGAAGGCTCCCTCGGGCAGCTGCACGTCCCTGCGGTCGATATACAAAATGGCGTTGCGCATGGCCAGGGCGCTGGGCACGTCGGTGACGCCGTGAAACTTCATAATGACCATGTTCTTGTGGACCCGGGCCCGCTCCACCTCAATGGGCCAGTGGGTCTTGTCCACATACAAGGTCTTGAACCGGCAGAGAAACTCCGGAGAATCGGCCCAGGGCTGAACCCGGACCTCCCCCATGATGCCGTGGACGTTGGTGATTTTTCCGACTTCCAAATACTGTTCCATTCTGGAATGTCCCTCCTTTTGGGTTCCGGGCGCAAAGCGCCGGGTAAAACGACAGCGCAGGAATCTCCTGCGCTGTCATTTTAGTCGACAATCTCAACAGAGACGCGCTTACCGGACCGCTGGGCCACGGAGCGGATAAGGACACGGATTTCCTTGGCGATGCGGCCCTGGCGGCCGATCACCTTACCCATGTCCTCGGGAGCCACCCGCAGCTCCAGAATGGTCTCGCCGTCGCCCTCAGACTCGGTGACGGAGACCTGCTCCGGATGCTCCACCAGATTTTGGGCCACGTAGGTCAGAAGCTCTTTCATTGCGTGCAAGACCTCCAAGCTTTACAGCGCGCCAGCCTTTTTCAGCAGGTCACGTACGGTCTCAGTGGGCTGAGCGCCGGTCTTGATCCAGGCCTGGGCGCGGTCCACGTCCACCTTCAGCTCGGCGGGGCTGACCACGGGATTGTAGATGCCAATCTCCTCGATGAAACGGCCGTCACGGGGATAACGGGAGTCGGCCACCACGATGCGGTAGAAGGGAGCCTTCTTGGCGCCCATGCGGCGCAGTCTGATTTTGACCATTTATGTTCACCTCCAAATGAATTTGTTAATGTTATATGGAAAGCGTCTGCGACGCCTTGCCAACAAGAAGGGGGCGCGTCAGAAGGGGAGACCCATTCCGCCGCCCATGCCGGGGAACATGCCCTTGCCGCCCTTTTTGCCCATCATCTTCCGCAGGTTCCGGGGCAGCTTGTTGCCGGAGAACTGCTTCGTCATGGTCTGGAGCATCTCAAACTGTTTGAGAAGGCGGTTGACGTCCACCACCTGGGTGCCGGAACCGGCGGCGATGCGCTTTTTCCGGCTGGAGTTGAGGACGCTGGGGTTTTCCCGCTCGTAGGGTGTCATGGACAGGATGATGGCCTCCATGCGCTGGAGGAGCTTCTCGTCCATGGTGGCCCCCTCCAAGTCGGAGGCCTTGACGCCGGGAATCATCCCGGCAATATCGCTGAGCGAGCCCATGTTTTTCAGCTGGGCCATTTGCTCGTAGAAATCGGTAAGAGTAAATTTGTTCTTGCGCAGCTTCTCCTGCAGCTCCAGGGCCTTCTTCTGGTCGAAGGACTGCTCCGCCTTCTCAATGAGGGAGAGCATATCACCCATGCCCAGGATCCGGCTGGCCATGCGGTCGGGGTGGAAGACCTCGATCTGGTCCAGCTTCTCGCCCATGCCCACAAACTTGATGGGCTTGCCGGTGACCGACTTGATGGAGAGAGCCGCACCGCCCCGGGCGTCGCCGTCCAGCTTGGTGAGCACCACGCCGCTGATGTCCAGGGCATCGTCAAAGGCCTTGGCGGCGTTCACCGCGTCCTGGCCGATCATGGCGTCTACCACCAGGAGAATTTCTGTGGGGTTGACCGCGGCCTTGATGGCCCGCAGCTCATCCATCAGCTCCTCGTCCACGTGGAGCCGGCCGGCAGTGTCCAGGAAAACAATGTCGTTGCCGTGCTTGAGGGCGTGCTCCACAGAGGCCTTGGCGATGTCCACGGGATTGATCTGTCCCATCTGGAAGACGGGGATGTCCAGCTGCTCGCCCACCACTTCCAGCTGCTTGATGGCGGCGGGACGGTACACGTCGCAGGCCACCAGCAGGGGGCGCTTGCCGTTCTGCTTTTTCATGAAGCCCGCCAGCTTGGCCACATTGGTGGTCTTACCGGCGCCCTGAAGGCCTACCATCATCACAATGGTGGGGGGCTTGGGGGAGATGGTCAGCTTGGCGCTGGTGCCGCCCATGAGCTCGGTGAGCTCCTGATTGACGATCTTGATGATCATCTGGGCGGGGGAGAGAGCCTCCAGCACGTCGGCACCCACCGCCTTCTCCGTCACCTGGGCGATGAACTGTTTGACCACCTTGTAGCTGACGTCGGCCTCCAGCAGAGCCAGGCGGATTTCCCGCATGGCCTCCTTGACGTCGGCCTCAGACAGGCGGCCCTTGCCCCGCAGCTTTTTGAAGGCAGCGGAGAGCTTTTCGGAAAGTCCTTCAAATGCCATGGGTTACTCCTTCAGCAGGGTGTCGACGGTGTCATCCACGCGCCGCAGCAGGGTTTCCAGCTCCCCGTCGTCGTATCGGGCGGACAGCTCCAGTGCCTTGCGGGTGTCCTGCTGGACCTGTTCCAGCTGACGGTGCATGGTGTGAAAGCGCTTGATGAGGCCGGTCTTGTCCTCCAGCTCGGTGAGGGTGGCCTCCGCCCGGACAATGACGTCCCGGACGCCCTGGCGGGAGATGTTGTAGTTTTCCGCAATCTCGCCCAGAGAGAGGTCCTCGTTGTAATAGAGGTCATAGAACTCCTTCTGGCGATCGGTGAGTACGTCGCCGTAGAAATCGAAGAGCATCGCCATACGATAGGCCTGACTTTTCATTCCAGCGGACCTCCTTCAATGGAAAATGTAAAGGTAAACGACTTTACAAACGGAATCATACCACATTTGCCTCCAAATGTCAAGTCAAATTACTTGCCCCGCCGGAGGCCGGATTTGGTATATTGCGCCAAGGGCCGGGGAACACTCCATGCCGAGGGGCGGAAAAGCCTGGGGCTTTGAAGGGGAATTCGCCCCCGCCTGCTTTACTTTTTGCGGTGGGTCGTGTATGATATTACACACTGTAAAAGAAGGAATTCATTTCCTGCCTGCCGATATGGAGAAAGGAACTCGATTATGGCTCAGATGACCCGTCGGGAGCTGTTCCCTGGCGTGTGGCTGCGGGCGATCCACACGGAAAAATTCAAAAGCGCCTATCTGTCCATTACCCTCATGGCGCCCCTGGAGCGGGCAACGGCGGCGGAGAACGCCTTGGTTCCCTATGTCCTGCGCCGGGGCACCGCCGTCCACCCGGACATGGAGCGCCTGTCCGCGGCGCTGGACGAGCTGTACGGCGGCGCGGTGGAGCCGGTGGTGCGCAAGAAGGGGGAGACCCAGTGCGTGGGCTTTGTGGCCAGCTTTCTGGATGACGCCTACACCCTGGGTGGCGAGCCCATTCTGGAGAGCGCCGCCGCCCTGCTGGGGGAGCTGCTGCTGAACCCCTACACCCAGGACGGAGTGTTCTGCCCCGACTACACCGCCGGGGAGAAGGCCAACCTGCTGGACCGCATCCGGGGCCAGGTGAACGACAAGCGCACCTACGCCACCCTCCAGCTCACCCGCCGCATGTGCCGGGAGGAGGCCTTCGGCGTGGACAAGCTGGGGGAGGAGGCCAGCGTGGAGGCCATTACCCCCGCCTCCCTGTGGCAGCGGTATCAGAATCTGCTGTCCTCCGCCGCCATTGAGGTCTACTACTGCGGCTCTGCCGCCCCCGAGCGGGTGGAGGCGGCCCTGCGTTCTGCCCTGGCGTCCCTGCCGGTGAGCGAGAACCGCCTGACCCCCGAGTGCCAGGTGCGCCTCCACGCCGAGGAACAGCCCCGGGTGGAGGAGGAAGCCATGGACGTGACCCAGGGTAAGCTGGCCCTGGGCTTCCGCACCGGCGGAGTGACCTGCTGGGAAGAGGACTACCCCGCTCTGGTGATGTGCAACGCCATCTTCGGCGGCACCACCCTGTCCAAGCTCTTCCTCAACGTGCGGGAGAAACGGTCCCTCTGCTACTACGCCAGCTCCATGCTGGAGAAGATGAAGGGCCTCATGCTGGTCTCCTCCGGCATCGAGTTTGACAAGTACGAGACCGCCCGGGACGAGATTCTGGCTCAGCTGGAGGCCGTCCGCCGGGGCGAGATTGAGGACTGGGAGCTGGAGGGCGCCCGCCGCACCCTCATCGGGGGCCACCGGTCCACCCTGGACGACCAGGGGCGGCAGGAGGAGTTCTGGCTGGGCCAGGCGGCCGCCGGACTGGACACCACCATTGAGGAGCTGTGCGCCCAGTTTGAGACCATCACCCGGGAGCAGGTGGCGGCCGTGGCTCAGAAGCTGGAGCTGGACACCATCTACTTCCTGAAGGGAAAGGAGGCCTGAGCCATGGAGAAGCTGGAATTTACCCGGGTAGGGGAGCAGATGTACCACGAGAAGCTGGAAAACGGCCTCAACGTGTTTGTCTTCCCCAAGCCCGACTATCAGAAGGGGTACGCCTTCTTCGCCACCAACTACGGCGGCATGGACATGCGCTTCTGCCTGGACGGGGAGTGGCACGACACCCCCGCCGGCGTGGCCCACTTCCTGGAGCACAAGATGTTTGACACCAAGGAGGGCAACGCCCTCCAGGAGCTGGCGGCCAACGGGGCATCCCCCAACGCCTTCACCAGCAATGCCATTACCGGCTACTTCTTTGAGTCCACGGAGAAGTTTGAGGACAACCTGAAAATCCTCCTCTCCTTTGTCTCCATTCCCTACTTTACCCCCGAGAGCGTGGACAAGGAGCAGGGCATCATCGGCCAGGAGATCCGCATGTACGAGGACGATCCGGAGTGGGAGTCCTATATCAACCTCATGGAGGCTCTCTACAAGAACCACCCCGTGCGGGAGAACGTGGCGGGCAGCGTGGAGTCCATCTCCCACATCACCACCGACACCCTCTACGCCTGCCACAAGGCCTTCTATGACCCGGCCAACATGGTGCTGTGCGTGGCGGGCAACGTGGAGCCGGAGCGGGTGTGTGAGTTGGCCCGGGAGATTCTGCCCAAGACCCCCGGCCCCATCGCCCTGAAGGATTACGGCGAGGAGGAGAAGCCCCGGGTCTTCCAGCGCCAGGTGGAGAAGGAGATGGCGGTGTCCACCCCCATTTTCCAGCTGGGCTATAAGGGTGACCCGGCCAAAAACGGCGAGGAGCGGCTGCGCCAGCGTTTGGTTGCCGAGCTGGCCCTGGAGGCCCTGCTGGGCAACTCCAGCCCCCTGTACGCCAAGCTCTACCGGGAGGGCCTCATCAACCAGAACTTCTCCTACGGTTATGACAGCTACCCCGGCTGCTCTTTCCTGTGCGCCGGCGGCGAGTCCAAGGACCCCGAGGCCGTGCGCATGGCAGTAGCTGAGGAGGGTGCCCGTATCGGCCGGGAGGGCATCGACGGAAAGCTCTGGGAGCGCCTGAAGAAGGGCGTCTACGGCAACAAGGTGCGTTCTCTCAATTCCTTTGAGAACCTGTGCGTGGGTCAGGCTCAGGCCTTCTTTGCCGGCACGGACTTCCTGCGCTTTGCCGATCTCTTCAGCGCCCTCACCAAGCAGGAGGCGGAGGAGCTCATCGCCCGCTGGGTGACGGAGGAACGGACCGCTCTGTCCATTATCCGGCCCAAGGGAGGAGCAGACTGATGGACTTTTTGCAGAACCTCATCGCCCTGCCCGGGCCGGAGACGGTGCAGAACGTCTTCTTCCCGGGCCTGGGCCTGAACTTTGATTTGAACCGGGTGGCCATCATTATTCTGGGCCGCCCGGTCTACTGGTACGGCATCATCATTGCCTCCGGCCTCTTTCTGGCCGTGTGGCTGTGTACCCGGTGGAGCGGCCGCTTCGGCGTAAATGGGGACCAGATCATCGATATGATGCTCTTTGCCGTGCCTGCGGCCCTGGTGGCCATCCGGGCCTACTATGTGGTGTTTAACCTGAGCATCTTTCAGAACGAGGACGGTTCCCTGAACTGGGGGAAGGTTCTCAACTACAGTGACGGAGGTCTGGCCATCTACGGGGCCATTATCTCGTCGGCCATCGTGCTGCTGATCTTCTGTCATGTGCGGAAGATCAGCTTCCTGGCCTTTGCTGACCTGGGGGTCCATGGACTGTTCATCGGACAGCTGGTGGGCCGCTGGGGCAACTTCATGAATGTGGAGGCCTTCGGCTCTGCCACTGCCGCCCCCTGGCGCATGTGCGGCAGCACCATTGCCGATTACATGTTCCGCAACGGATATGTGGACGAGGCCGGCTACCAGGCCATCCTGTCCGGATCCCTGGGCGTACATCCCACCTTTTTCTATGAGTCTGCCTGGAATTTTGTAGGCCTCATCCTGGTCTACTTCATGGGCAAGAAGCGCAAGTTTGACGGACAGTGCTTTTTGTTTTATGTCTTCTGGTACGGCCTGGGCCGGGCCTGGATTGAGGGGCTGCGCACCGACAGCCTCTATCTCTACGTGGGCAGCACCATCCGGGTGTCCCAGCTGGTGGCGGCCCTGTCCGCCCTGGCGGCGGGCATTGTGCTGCTGGTCATGCTGCTGCGCAAGAATAACCGCCCGGAAAATCTGTATGTAAATAAATTGGCCGCTCAGAAGGCGGCCCAGGCTGCGTCGGAGTCTGCTGAGGCTGCCCCGGAAGGGGACGATGTGAAGCAGGCGGAGAAAGAGAAGGCACCCGAGGTGCCGGAGCGGGACGCAGAGGACGAGACACACAAGGAGGAATGACCCATGGCCGCTGTGGCAATGGATGGAAAGGCCCTGGCGGCCCGATTGAAGGAAGAGATTCGGCAGCAGGTGGAGCAGATGCCCGTGAAGCCCGGCCTGGCCGTGGTGCTGGTGGGGGAGGACCCCGCCTCCCGGGTCTATGTGCGGGGACGGAAGAAGGACTGCACCCTGTGCGGCATTTACAGCGAGGAGTACATTCTGCCACAGGAGACCTCCCAGGAGGAGCTGCTGGATCTCATCGACCTGCTCAACGGGCGGGAGGACATTGACGGCATCCTGGTCCAGTTCCCCCTGCCTGACCACCTGGACAACCGGGTGGTGCAGCTGGCGATCCGGCCGGACAAGGACGTGGACTGTGTCCACCCGGCCAGCATGGGTTACATCGTGCTGGGAGAGGAATCCCTGCGCCCCTGCACCCCATCGGGCGTGATGCGTCTGCTGTCCGAATATGGAATTGACCCCACCGGCAAGCACTGCGTGGTGGTGGGCCGGTCCAACATTGTGGGTAAGCCCCAGGCCATGATGATGCTGTGGGAGGACGCCACGGTGACGGTGTGCCACACCAAGACGGTGGACCTGGCCGGAGAGTGCCGCCGGGCGGACATCCTGATTACCGCGGCCGGCCAGCGGGGCCTCATCACCGGAGACATGGTGAAGGAGGGCGCGGTGGTCATCGATATTGCCGTCAACCGGGACGAGAATGGCCAGCTGTGCGGCGATGCTGTCTACGACCAGGTGGCGGAGAAGGCCTCCTACATCACCCCCGTTCCCGGCGGCGTGGGTCCCGTCACCCGGGCCATGCTGATGGAGAACACCTTCCTGGCTGCCCGGAGGCATGGAAAATAAAAGCTGCCAATGAAAGAAGAACCTCCTGTTTCAGCGCAATTGCGCTGAAACAGGGGGATTTTTTGTGCCTTTCCCGTTAAGTGAAGAAAAACAGGTCCTCTACCTTGCAGCCAAAGACCTGGGCAATGTCCATGGCCAGCTTCAGGGAGGGGTTATACTTGCCGTTTTCCAGGTTGCCGATGGTCTCCCGCCGCACCCCAACCCGCTGGGCCAGCTCTTCCTGGCTCATGTGGTCCCGGATGCGGTACTCCCGGATGCGTGTGGTCAGACTCATGCCATCCCCCTCATTTCCCGCCACTCCAGATAGGTGTGGTAGAGGCAAAAGAAGATGAGGGCGGCGGCAAAGCTCAGCCCCAGGGCCTGGGGCATGGGGTTTGCGCCGGGAGCCCGGAGGTAGAAGAACAGCAGGGCCGGGCCGATGAGAATACACTCCAGCAAAAAGGAGAGGGTGGCCGCCCGGCGGAGGGTGAACAGGAACAGCTCATCCGGGATGACCCAGAAGTAGCGGAGAAAAACCAGAAAGCCCCAAAAGCCCAGAAAATCCCGGTCGCCGGTGGGCAGGTACAAAAGTGCGGCCAGGGCGGGCAGGGCCAGCAGCCCCATGGGATTGAAGGCTCGTTTCATAGGGAAGCTCCTTTCTAAAATGTGAGGTATTTCTAACATCTTGTGTGTGAAATATATCACATATGTCGGGGACTGTCAAGGAAGATGTGAAAAATATCTCACATTTCCTTCTGTCATACCCGGGCCTGTCCCCACATAGGATAGGGCAAAGGCGGGTGGACAGGCATGGAAGAAAACAGAGCAGTGACGGCATACCGGCAGGCCCTCCGGGTTCTGCCTCCACCCCTGCGGCAGCGGGCGCTATCCGTCTCCCAGGAGGAGCAGGAGCGGGCGGAGGAGGTCCGGCTGCGAGTGGGGCGGCCCCTCTCCCTGGTGCTCCCCTGGGGGGAGCGCTGGCTGGAGGGAAACCCGGTAACCGGACGGGATCTGGAGCAGCTGGTGGAGCTGGCCAGCGGGGCCTCCTTCCACGCGGTGGCCGACCAGGTGCGCCGGGGCTACCTCACGGTAGCGGGGGGCCACCGCATTGGCCTGTGCGGCAGCGCGGTGCTGCGGGAGGGGGAGGTGCAGGGGCTGCGGAATCTCTCCTCCGCCGACCTGCGCATTGCCCGGCAGCTGCCCGGAGCGGGAGAAGGGGTGCTGGAACGGCTGTGCCGGGAGGGGCGGCTGGAGAGTACCCTCATCCTGGCCCCGCCCGGTCTGGGCAAGACCACTCTGCTGCGGGATCTCATCCGCCGGGTGTCCCAGGGGGAGGGCTGTCACCCTCTGCGGGTGGCCCTTGCCGATGAGCGGGGAGAGGTGGCGGCTCTGTACCGGGGCGTCCCTCAGCTGGAGGTGGGCCCCCGCACCGACGTGATGGAGGGCTGCCCCAAGGCCCAGGGGCTTATGCTGCTGCTGCGGGCTATGAACCCCCAGGTACTGGCGGTGGACGAGATTACCGCCCCCGAGGATGTGGCCGCTCTGCGTACCGCTGTGGGCTGCGGCGTTACCCTGCTGGCCACCGCCCACGGGCGGGACCGGGAGGACCTGGAGCGGCGGGAATTGTACCGCCCCCTCCTGCGGGAGGGCATGTTTCAAAAGCTGGTGCGCATCCTCCGGCGGGGGGATGGGCGGCAATACGAAGTGGAGGAGTTGGGACGATGATACGGCTGATGGGGGCGCTTTTTATTGCGGCAGGCAGCGCCTGGCTGGGCTTTGGCGCGGCGGGGAGGCTGGGGGCACGGACCCGGACCCTGGAGGAGCTGGCGGAGGGGCTGAGCCGCATGGCCCGGGAGCTGGAGCTGGACCAGCCGCCCCTGGAACAGCTGCTGGAGCGGCTGATTCCGGGGAGCCGTGGGGCGGCCCGCACGCTGTTTGCCGGGTGCCAGGCAGCGCTGGACCACCTGGAGGAGGAGCCTTTCGCCCGGGCCTGGGAGCGGCTGGTGGAGTCGGAGCCCCTGCTGAACAAAGAGGGACAGGCCTGTCTGCTGCCCCTTGGGCAGGTGCTGGGGCGCTGCGGCTGGGAGGAGGAGCGGAGGGCCCTGGACTGCGCGGCCCAGCGCCTGGAGCAGGAGGCCGGGCGGGCCAGGGAGGAGCGGCTTCGGATGGGCCGGGTCTATCAGGTGCTGGGGCTGTCCGGCGGGGCGTTTCTGGTGATTCTCCTGCTGTGAGGCAGCAAGCCGAATGCGAAAGAGGGTAAGACAATGGATGTGGATTTGATTTTTAAAATTGCCGCCATTGGAATTCTGGTGGCGGTGCTGAACCAGGTGCTCAGCCGGGCCGGACGGGATGAACAGGCCATGATGACCACTCTGGCGGGACTGGTGGTAGTTTTGATGATGGTGGTGCAGGAGATTGCCGACCTGTTCGACCTGGTCAAAACCCTGTTTCAGCTGTGATGGAGACCATGGTGCGCATTGCCGCCGTGGGGCTGACGGCGGCGGTGCTGGGGACGGTGCTGAAAAAGAGCGCCCCGGAGCTGGCGCTGCTGCTGGTGGTGGCGGCAGGGGTGTGGATTCTGACGCTGACGCTGGATGGGCTGGGGGCGGTGGCGGCGCTGATGGAGGAGCTGGCCGGGGTGTCCGGCCTGTCCGAGGAGCTGCTGGAGCCGGTGGCCAAGACGGTGGCCCTGTCCATCCTCACCCGGCTGACGGCGGAGATCTGCCGCTCGGCGGGGGAGTCGGGGTTGGCCTCCTTTGTGGAAGTAGGGGGGACAGTGGCCGCCCTGGTGGTGGCCCTGCCTCTGATGCGGGCGGTGGCGGTGCTGATGGCGGAGATGCTGACATGAGAAAAGAGATACTGACCATGATTGTAGTACTTTTGCTGAGTGCCACCCCATGTCTGGCGGCGGAGCTGGAGTTCCCTCAGGTGGACGAGCTGTGGGAGCAGACGGAGCGCTACGGGGTAGAGGGGGGCACGGAGCTGGACCAGGGGCTGTCCAACCTCTTTTCCGATGCCCTCGATCAGGGAGGAGAATTGCTGCGGGCCAGTGTGGCCACCGGGCTGAAGCTGCTGGCGGTGGTGGTGCTGTGCGCCGCGGCTCAGGGACTATACAGCGGCGGAGGCGGGGAGAGCCTGCCGGTGGTGGAGATGGGGGGCGCTCTGGCCATTACCGCCCTCACCATGACGGACATGGCTACCATGATTGGCCTGGGGCGGGACACCATCGGAAAGATGGACGACTTTGCCGGGGTGCTGCTGCCGGCCATCGCGGTGCTCACCGCCGCCACGGGGGGCATTACCGCTGCCGTGGCCCGGCAGGGGGCCACGGTCCTCTTCTCCCAGCTGCTGATCACCGCCATGGACCGGCTGCTCATCCCTCTGGTGTACGGCTATGTGGCCCTCAGCTGCGCCTACGCGGCGGTGGGTAACCCGGGCCTTCAGAAGCTGGCCGGTCTGTTGAAAAGCGTGGCTACTTTTGTACTTACCGCCCTGTTGCTGGCCTTTGTGGGCTACCTCACCGCCAGCGGGGCCATTGCCGGCAGCGTGGACGCTTCGACCATCAAGGCGGCCAAGCTGGCTATCTCCCGGGCCATTCCGGTGGTGGGCAGCATCCTGGCCGACGCCTCGGAGACGGTGCTGGCCGGCGCGGGGGTGCTGCGGGGGACGGTGGGGGTAGCCGGGCTTCTGGTAGTGCTGGCCATCTGCCTGACCCCATTCCTGCGTCTGGCCCTCCAGTACCTTACCTACAAGGTGACCGCTGCCCTGTGCGCCACGGTGGCCCAGCCCCGGCTCAGCCAGCTCATTGACGCCATTGGCGGCGCCTTCGGCCTGGTGCTGGGCATGACAGGAGCGGGAGCGCTGCTGCTGCTGGTCAGCCTGGTCTCTGCCGTGTCGGCGGTGGTGCCCTCATGATGGATGGTGTGCGGAGCTGGTTGCTGAGCGTCATTGCTGCCTGTCTCCTGTGTGCCCTGGCCGACGCCCTGATGCCCCAGGGACCGGTAAAGAAGGCGGGGCGGCTGGTGTGCGGATTGGTGCTGCTGTGCGCCATGCTGTCCCCCCTTCCCGGCCTGCGGCTGGAGGAGGGACAGGCGTGGCTGGAGCGCTATTTTGCCGGGTTGGAGCAGCAGAAGCAGGACTTAAAGGAGGCGGCGGATACGGGGACAAAAGGTATCATAGAGGAGACATACAGCGCATATATTGTGGACAAGGCGAAGGAGCTTGGCATTGCTTGTCAGGCCCGGGTGACCTGCCGGACCGGAGCGGACGGCCTGACGGTGCCGGAACGGGTGGAGGTGACAGGGCGCTTCTCCGATGAGGAGCAGAGTCGCCTTGCCCAGATCATTGAGGAGGAACTGCTGGTCCCGCCGGAGCGGCAGGCCTATTACAGCGAGGAGGAATTGCCGTGAAGGAAGGTTGGCCGGCACTGGTCCGGCAGTGGAAGGGGGCGCTGGGGAAATACGGGTATGTTCTGCTGGTGATTGGAGTGGGGGCGCTGCTGCTGCTCTGGCCCGGCGGAGGGGAGACGGAGACCGTTTCCGTCCAGGAGAGCGGGACGTACTTTGATTTGGAGGAGTTTGAAGCCAGACTGGAGAAGGCCCTGTCCCACATTGAGGGGGCGGGGGAGGTAAGCGTGGTGCTCACCCTGGAGAGCGACGGTCGCCAGGTGCTGGCCCAGGACCGGGATACCGACGGAGCGGGAGGCGGGACCTCCACCACCGTGACCGTGGGGCGAGGGGGCGGTACGGAGGAGGTGGTCCCTCTCCAGACCTTCACCCCCGATTTCCGGGGCGCGCTGGTGATCTGCCCGGGAGGTGGAGAGGCACAGGTCCGGCTGCGGCTGGTGGAGGCGGTGTCCGCCGTCACCGGTCTGGGCAGCGACCGAATTTCCATTTGCACAGGAAATCCATAATATCAGTTTAAAAAATCAGGAGGAATGAGCCATGAGAACGGGTAAAAAGGGAACGGGATGGTCCCAGCTGTGGAAGCGCAACGCGGTGGTAGCAGCCATCGCCCTGTTTGTGTGCGCGGCAGTGTATCTCAACTGGAACTATGAGCAGGAGGCCGAGGCGGGAAAGACCCTGGGCCAGTCCACCATGGTGGGCAGTGAGACAGAAGATCCGCTGGTGAGCGGAACGGGGACCGAGCAGGATGTGGACGCCCAGACCGGCGACGTAGAAACCGGCGATGTGGGGACAGACGGCCAGTCTGCCTCCGCCACCAGCGGGGACTATTTTGCCACTGCCCGTCTCAACCGCCAGCAGGCTCGGGACAGCGCCCTCTCCCTGCTGCAGGACGCCGCCGCCCGGGAGGACGCCGACGAGACGGTGAAGGAGCAGGTCAACGACACCATTCAGACCATGGCTGACTATACCGTCACTGAGGCTCAGATCGAAAATCTGGTGGTGGCCAAGGGCTACACCGACTGTGTGGCCTTCATCGGGGAAAATGCCCTCAGCCTGGCGGTGGCCGCGCCGGAGGGCGGGCTCACCGAGGCAGATACCGCTAAGATTGTGGACGTGGTCAATCAGTCCGCAGGCTTCACCGCGGACCAGATCAAGATTATTCCCGTGGAATGATCTTCCGGCGAACAGAGGGGAGACGGAAGAAGTTTGGCCGCCGCAGTTGTCAAGGAAAGGGAAATGTGGTACAATACACAAAAGCGGCAGCTGCCGCCGGCCCAGGTGCGGGCCTCCTGTCCCAGGTGGAGGAGCATCGGGGCGATCTATCTGCGAACGATTGAGGAGCGTGGCAAACATGAGTGAGAACAAAGAGTACGTCTCCCGCTCTGACGAGCTGGGCAATATCCATATTTCGGAGGAAGTGCTGGCCGCCATTACCGCCGCTGCTGCGCTGGAGGTTGAGGGCGTCAGCGGTCTGGCTGCGAACCTGGGCAGCGACATTGCCGAGCTGCTGGGCAAGAAGAATCTGGCCAAGGGTGTCCACGTGAAGATGGAGGACGACAAGGTGGAGATCGAACTGTCCGTCCTCATGTCCTACGGCCACACCATCCCGGAGATGGGCAAGGCCATTCAGGACAACGTCAAGAGCGCCGTGGAGTCCATGACCGGTCTGGAAGTGTCCGCCATCAATGTGAATGTGGGCGGCATTACCTTCCCCCCCAAGGCGTAAGTAAGACACAGTGGGAGCCTGCGAAAGCAGGCTCTTTTTTTATTCCACCGGAGAAGACAGAATAAAATGAGTGAGGCGCATATGTGCCTCACTCATTTTTGCATTCAGCGGGGAGAAGAAAAATTGCATCTCCCTGTTTATTGGGCTCCAAAGCTGTGGATGGGAGGTGTTTCGGGGGATATTTTCCTGGAGGGTACCGCCTGACGCCCAACTGTTTCGCTCCTTGCGATGCGGCTTAAGAAGAACAAAAACGGCCGCAAGCAGCACCGCCATCGGAAGATGGCGACGCTGCTTGCAGCCAAGCCTGGTATATGAGGGAAGAAGAATCAGGGAATAATGTCCTCGTTTTTCTGGGCGGGATCCATGTACTGGATGGTCCAGCCGCTCCAGATGCAGATGAGGGACATGATGGGGTTAAACATGGCGAAGAACATGAAGGGCGCATACTGGGCAGTTGCCACACCCAGAGTGCCGAGAATGAAAGCACCGTCAGTGCTCCAGGGGCAGAAGGGGGCGCACAGGGTGCCCACGTCCTCCAGAATACGGGACAGGTTCTTGGGGTGCAGGTTGCGCTCGCGGAAGGTCTCCCGGAACATACGGCCGGGGAGCACCAGGGCCACATACTGCACGCCGGTGGCGAAGTTGGTGAACAGGGTGGAGAACACGGCGGTGGTCATCATGGCCTTGTCGCTCTTGGCGTGGGTCAGGATCTTTTCCACGATGCTGTGCACCATGCCGGTACGCTCCACAATGCCGGCGAAGGCCAGGGCGATGAGAATGAGAGCGATGGTATCCAGCATGCTGGACAGGCCACCGCGGTTGACCAGCTTGTTGATGGCCTCCACGCCAGTGTCCATGCTGACGCCGGTGTAGGCGGAGGCCAGCACCTGGGACAGGTGGGCTCCCTGGAAGACCACGGCGAAGATGCCGCCCAGAGCAGCCACGCCCAGCAGGCCGGGGATGGCGGGAACCTTAAAGATGACCATCAGCAGCACACAGATGGGGGGAATGAGCATGACGGGGCTGATGTTGAAGTTGGAGCTCAGGGTCTCCAGATACAGATCGATGGTGCCCAGGTCTGCATTTTCACCCACAACGGAGAAGCCGAGGACCGCATAGATGATGATGGCGATGATGTAGGAGGGGGTGGTGGTGTACACCATGTGCTTCATGTGGGAGAACACGGTGGTGCCGGCCATGGCGGGGGCCAGGTTGGTGGTGTCGGACAGGGGGGACATCTTGTCGCCGAAGTAGGCACCGGAGATGATGGCACCGCAGGTCATGCCGGGGTTGACACCCAGGCCGGAGCCTACGCCCATCAGGGCCACACCGACGGTGCCCATGGTGCTCCAGGAGCTGCCGGTGAAGGTGGAGACCAGGGTACACAGCAGGCAGGCGGTGACCAGGAAGATCTTGGGGGAAATCCAGGTCAGGCCGTAGTAGATCATGGTGGGCACGATGCCGCCCAGCATCCAGGTGCCGATGACCATGCCGATGATCAGCATAATCAGGATGGCGGGGGCAGAGGCCTTGATGGTGTCGCTCATGCCGGCCTCCAGCTCGTTCCACTTATAGCCGGAGGCTACGCCCACAATGGCGGCCACACAGCCCGCCAGCACCAGGGGCATGTGGGCGGATGTACCGAACAGGAGAATGCCGCTGAGAATGAATACAAAGGTAAGAACAAATACGAGAGCGGATTTTCCAAATCCAACGGGGGCTTTCTTTTCCACTTTTGATGTTGACTGACTCATGGTTGTCTCTCCCATCTCAATTGTTTGATTGAAGGAATTTCATAGAATGCGGATGACGATGCCTCCCCTCTTGTCACAGTGGATGGTGCTCAGTGATTTGCTGCCTCCATGGCGTCCAGCAGGTCATAGACCACGCCCTTGGCAGCCCGCTCCTTGTAAAGCTGCTCCGCAGGAGTCAGCTTCAGCTTGGGGGGACGGGTACGCTGGAGGCGAATTTCCTGAATCTTCTGGGCCAGACCCTGGGCGGCTTCTTCCGCTTGGGTCTGGTCAGCCAGAAGCTGGGGATTGGGGAAGGGACAGGGACGGCGGTCAATGGCGCCGGCCACGGCGCGGATCTGGGTCCGCGTTCCGTCCTCCGTGTGCCAGGCGGCACAGAGGGAGATCTGGGCAATGGTGACCTCCCGGCGGCTGCCCAGCTTGACGAAGCAGCTGTCCAGCGCCTCGTCAATGGGCAGCCAGATGGCGGTGAGAATTTCGCCCGGCTTCAGGTCAATGCGGCCGTCGGAGGAGAGGAACTGATCCATGGTCAGGCGCCGGGTGCCGCCGGCGCCCAGCAGCTCCACCTCGCCGTGATACAGCACCACGCAGGGGGCGATGTCGCCGGCGGGGGAGGCGTTGACCAGACTGCCGCCCAGGGTTCCCTTGTTCCGGATCTGCTGGGAGCCCACGTGGCTGCAGGCCATGGAGAGTCCCCGGAACCAGCGGCAGATGCGGGGGTCCCGGGCGGCTGCGGCATGGGTCACCATGGCGCCGATTTTCAGCCAGCCCTCCTGCTCCTCCACGGCCCGGAGCTGAGGAATCTTCCACAGACTCAAAATGCAGGAGTAGTCGGGATGACGGGCCCGGAGCTTAGGCATCAGATCCGTCCCTCCCGCCAGGACGGCGGTCTTCTCGGGAAGGGAGGGGAGAAGGGCCTGAAGCTCCTCCAGGGTGTCGGGCTGCAAGTAGGCGGTGCCGCTCACAGGGCCTCACCTCCCTCGCCGTGCTGTGCCTGGGCGGCCTCCTGGGCCGCGGCCTTGACCTCGCGGTAGCCGGTGCAGCGGCAGATGTTGCCGGCAATGGCCATCTTCACCTCGTCGGGGGTGGGGTTGGGATTTTTCAGCAGCAGCGCCTTGATGGACATGACCATGCCGCTGACGCAGAAGCCGCACTGCACGGCGCTTTTTTTGATAAAGGCCTTCTGGATGGCGTCCAGCTCGCCGTTCTGCTCCAAGCCCTCAACGGTCCAGAGCTCGCCCCCATCCAGCTGTCCCACCATGGTGAGACAGGAATGGACCGCGTCGCCGTTGAGCATCACGGTGCAGGCGCCGCACTCCCCCTCGCCGCAGCCCTCCTTGGTGCCGGTGAGATGGAGATCCTCCCGAATAAAATCCAGCAGCCGCTTGCTGCCGTCGGCCTCCATAGTGCGGGGACGGCCGTTTAATGTAAATTCCAGTTTCATGCGTTCTGTGCCTCCAATGCCTCCAAAATCACCGCCGGCGTCAGCGGCAGGTGGTGCAGCTGGGTCCCCAGCGCGTCGTTGACCGCGGCCACAATGGCGGGGGCCACCGGGACCAGGACCACCTCGCCGATGGACTTTGCGCCGAAGGGACCGCTGGGTTCGTCCTCCTCCAGGAAAATGACCTGGTAGTCGGGCATATCCACCGCGTTGGCCACCTCATAATTTTTAAAGTTGGTGATAAGGGCCTCGCCGGTCTTGGGGCTGATTTTGATTTCCTCACACAGGGCCATGCCCATGCCTTGCTGGATTCCGCTGCCCACCTGGCCGCGGCACAGGTCGGGGTTGATGGCCCGGCCCACGTCGTGGACGGACAGGCAGTCCAGAACGCGGGTGAAGCCGGTGTAGGTATCCACCTGGACGTAGGTGAAGTGAGCCGCGGGCACGCCGGGGCTGGCCTGGGCGTTGGTGGTCACGGAGCAGAAGACGTCCTGGCCCAAAACACGGATGGAGTGCTCATAGACCTGGGGCAGGGAGATGCGCACCGACTTGTCCGTCTCCTGGAAGAAGATACCGTCCTCGTAGTGGAGGATGGTCTCCGTGCAGGAGAGGGCAGCGGCCGCCCGGCTCTTCAGAATGCCCATCAGCTTTTCGCAGCAGGTCTTCACCGAGGTGCCCAGGGAATAGACCGTCCGGCTGGCGTAGCAGCCGTGGTCATAGAGACAGTCCCGGGTGTCGGCCTCCTGGAGGAGAATCTGATCCAGGGGAATCTGGGTCACCTCGCTGGCAATCTTTTTCAGCGCCATAATGGTGCCGCAGCCGTGGTCGTGCACCGACACGTGGAGGATGAGGCTGCCATCCTCCTGGAGCTTGGCGGTGGTGGAGGCCACGTCCACCCGGTAGGGGTAGAAGGAGGAGGTGTGGGAGGCCACAGCCATGCCCACGCCGTAGCGGTAGCGGCGCTGAGCGCAGTTCTGCCGGGCACACTCCGCCTTCCGCTCCTCCCAGCGGAAGGCTTCCCGGCCCCGGAGCAGACATTCACGGAAGTGGGCGTTGCCCACGGACACGTGGTGAACCAGCTCGTCCTCGAAGGGCTCGTGGACATTTTTTAGGCGGAACTCGATGGGGTCCATGCCCAACTCCCGGGCCACCATGTTCCAGTGATTTTCCAGACAGAGGGCCACCTCGCAGGACCCCCAGCTGCGGAAGCTGCCGTTGATGGGGGTGTTGGTGCACACGGCCCGGCCGTCAAAATGGAGGTTGGGGATGCGGTAGACCTTGTTGATCTTTTCTCCCATGGTGGATGCGTAGTCCCGGGACACAGTCAGGTAAGCGCCGGCGTCCAGACGGCAGGAGAGGGACAGCCCCAGGATGGTTCCGTCGGGCTGCACCTTGCTCTCCACCCGGGCGTCCACGCTGTGCTTCATCATGGTGTTGACGATCTGCTCCTCCCGGGTGTAGACCAGACGCACCTCGGCCTGGAGATCCTTGGCCACATAAGCGGTCAGCGGCTCCAGCAGGGTTTCCTGGCGGACGCCGAAAGAGCCGCCCATGGGCGCCTTGATGACCCGCACCTTGGAGTAGGGGACGTCCAGGAACTCCGCCACGGTGCTCCGTACGCCGAATACAGACTGGCAGCCGGTCCAGATGGTCAGCGTGCCCTCCGAGGCGTTGTAGCCGGCCCGGCAGGACTGGGTTTCCATGGCCAGATGGGTCATGCGGCTGATGTGGGACTGGCTGGTGTGGCACAGAGCCCCCTGTATGGCGGCATAATCGCCCCGGTCAACGGGGTCAGTGGGGTACACGTTGCCGTCGGGGTGGATGCGGGGGGCACTGTCCTGCTCCGCCTCGTCCACGGAGATGACAAAGGGCAGGGGGGCGTATTCTACCTGGATGAGGCGGCAGGCCTCCTCCGCGATTTCCTCCGACTCCGCCGCCACGGCGGCCACCCGCTCTCCCACAAACCGCACCTGGCGGCTGAAGAGCTGCTCCTGGTTGGGCACCGACTCCCAGGGGCCCACCCGGCCCCGGTCGTATCGCTTGTCGGGCGTGTTCTCACAGGTATACACAGCCCGGACACCGGGCAGCGCCTCCGCCTTGGAGGTGTCGATGGAGCGAATCATGCCGTGGGTAATGGTGGAATGCTTCAGCTTGATATACAGCATTCCAGGAGCCTGCATATCTCCGCAATAGTGAAGACGACCGGTCACCTTGCCGTAAGCCTGGTCGTTCGACAGTTCCTTTCCGATTACATGAAAGTCTTTCAAATCTACCATCCTTTTGCAGTAAATCCCAGGTGGGCCAAGCGGCAGAGGACCGTGGCCCGGAGTGTGGTCTGCATGTGTTTCCAACTGATTGATTATCAGTATAAAAGGAGAAAGTCAAAAGGCGGTCGATAAAAGCATCAAAAAAACATCGAAAGTTAATTTCCTTTTTTATTCTTTGGGTTTCCCTGTAAAAAAAGGATTTTTCCTCCGAAATAGAGTGGTTTTGAAAAGCCGGTCGGCGGGGGCGGCGGATTCCGGCTGGCAAGAGAATGGCGGGTGTGGTATAATAAAATACCTATTGAATTCCCGAACCGTCGGGGAAACCAAGATTGCTGCCGTGCAGCAAGGGAGGCGGATGCATGTGGACAAGCTGACGGGGCTTCTTCTGGGCCCTCCCCGTATTCTGCTTAACGATGAGGTCGTCAACCTTCCGTTCAAGCAGGCGGAGGCGCTGCTGTACTATCTGCTGGTGGAGCACGAGGTGTCCCGCAGCAAGGCGGCCGACCTCATCTGGGGCAGCCATCTGGACGAGCGGAAGGCAAAGTCCAACATGAGAAATGCCATTTATGTCCTGCGGCGGGCGTTCTTCCCGGACTTTTTGGTGGAGCCCCAGAAGAATATCCTCCGGATTAACCCCAGGATTGCCATCAGCCTGGATGTGGAGCAGCTGAAAGCGCCGGGGGACAGTGTGCCGGATTCGGACCCGGGGGAATTTCTCCAGGAGTTTTACCTCAAGGAAAATGAGTATTTCAACGAGTGGATCCAGAGTACGCGGCAGGAGCTGAAGCAGATTTATATGGAGCGGCTGAAGCAGGCCGTTGAGAGCAGCTTCCGCCAGAAGAACTGGTCGGCGTGCGAGGACCAGGCCAAGCGTCTGGTGGCCCTGGACGAATACGACGAAGACGGCTACTACTATCTGATGGAGATCTACCGGATGCGGGGGGAGTACCACAAGGGCCTGTCCCTCTATGAGCGGCTGCGGACTCTGCTGGCGGAGGACCTGTTTCAGTTCCCGGGCGAAAAAATTGCCCGGCTGACCGAGCAGATGAAGCGGGAACGGAAGCAGACCATCCAGGTCTCCGTCCAGCCTGCGGCGCGCCCGGGGGTGGCCGAGCCGGACAAGACGCCCATCTTCGGCCGGAGCGCGGAGCAGAAGGCCCTGGTGGAAAATGTTCTGCATTTTGTCAACGGCGGAGTGGCAGTCAGCCAGGCAGTCATTGGAGAGGCTGGCATTGGAAAAACCACCCTGCTGGACCACCTGTGCAAGGGACTGCAGACAGGCGGCAATGTATTTTTGTTTCGGGCCTCCTGTTACCACGCGGAGGAATCCTTTGCCCTGAAGCCCTGGCAGACCATCTTTGAGGCGATCCTCAGCGCGATGAAGAAGCGCCCCATGGACAGCCGGGACACTTACTTTCGCTTCATGGCCGGCCAGGTCTTTCCCCACCTGGCGGAGGCCCAGGCGGAGCCCATTGATCAGGACCTCATCAGCGTGCAGGCCTACGACGGAAGTGAGCGGGCCATTACCCACACGGTGCTGCGGTTTGCAAAGGACCGGAAGGTGGTCCTCTGTCTGGACGACCTCCAGTGGGCGGACCCTGTTACTGTGTCTCTGATCCAGGATATCCTGACGGCCAATCAAAACCGGAACATTCTCTTTGTTCTGGGCTGCCGCGGGACGCATCCCGCCTATGTTGCCCGGTTCCTGGAGGATATGCGTCTGGCGCGCTTTTTGCGGGAGATTGCCCTGGAGCGGTTCGGATTTGAAGACACCGTGGCCCTGGCCGACCTGCTGCTTCCCCGCCAGTTTGAGTCCTCGGAGCTGCGGAAACAGCTCTATTATGAGACGGAGGGCAATCCGTTTTTTATCATCGAAACGGTGAACAATTTTAAGTATAACGGCGCCCTGGCGGATATTACCCAGAACATGCGCGACACCATCCGGCAGCGGACCATGCTGCTCTCCCCGGACGAGCGGACCATTCTGGATTTGCTCTCCCTGTTTTTTGACGGCGCGTCCTTTGAACTGCTTCAGGAGCTGTCACGGAAGCCGGAATATGAACTGATGGATATTCTGGATACACTGATGGACAAGCAGCTGATTTGTGAAAAGAGCACGCCGGAGGGCGTCTGTTTCCAGTTCACTCACCAGAAAATACTGGAGTATGTGTATTCCGAGCTGTCCATGACCAAGCGGCGGGTGTTTCACGAGCGGGTGGCCGTCTGCCTGGAGCAAAAGCTCACCGGCACCGGGCGGGATTTCCCGGTCTATCACAGGCTCATGTATCACTTTGAGCGGGCCAAGAACCAGAAGAAATATCTGAAATACTGCATCAAATACGTATATACCCTGCTCAACCGGGCCCATGAATATTATCCGGTAGTCAGCGAGGGACCGTGGCTTGGTGCCGCCAGCCGTCTGTCGCCGGACAGCGAGGACAACAGCGGCATTTCCGGGCTGCTGCAGCGCATTGAGGAGCTGGTAAAGGCCAACGAGGGCAGCTTTGACCAGCAGGACCGCCAGGACTATCTCTCTGACTATTACCACATGATGGGGCGGTACTACATCCGGGTTGCCGACTATGACCGGGGGCTTGCCTACATTCAGAAGCTGGTGGAATTCAACCAGCCCATTGATTCCGAGCAGTGCCGCAAGAACCTGATCAAGGCCAGCCGGCAGAAAATCTGCGTCTACATGAACCGGTATGAGCCGGAGCCCATGCGGGAGCTGGTGCAGTCCTCCATCCAGCTTCTGACCGGACACAGCAAGCCGGAGGAGATGGCCATCTGGAACCGTCTGCACGGCATGAGCGACATCATGACAGGCGACCTGGCCGACAGTCAGCAGCAGTTTATTCAGGCCATTGACATCTTTGAGCATTCCATGGAGAAGGAACAGTACCGCTATAACCTGGCGGCCTCCTATGCGGGGCTGGGGGAAGCCAAGCGGATGCAGGGCGACTATGAGGGGGCGCTCTCCTGCTACGAGGAGGCCATCGCCAACTGCAAGGACTACCGCCTCAGCGGCAGTGCCGCCACCTTCTACACCTACGCGGGGCAGGCGGCTGTGGACAGCGGCGATTTGGATCAAGCGGAGGAATACCTTTCCAAGGCGGTGGAGTGCTTCAATAAGATTGAACTGCTGTGGGAACGGGGAATCGCCTTCTCCTACTTTGGCAGGCTCCATGTGCTGAAGGGGCGTTACCAGGAGGCCCTGACCAGCCTGATCATCGCAAAGCGATGCTCGGAGCAGCTGGGAAGCCGCTACGAGCTTGGCGTTCTGAACCGGATTTTTGCCCAGATTGCGCTGGAGATGGAAGAAAATCCCGAACTGCAGGCAGTCTTTTCTCAGTATATCACCTGTCCGCCGGAAACCTATGTGGAGCGGGCCCGGGACCTGTTGGCGCCTGTTTATTCTCCCGTTGATGAGGCGTATCTTCACCAGGTGGAGCAACAGATTCAAACCAGAGGCTGAACGGATTGGCTTGCTTTTTTGAAAGCGATCGGCAGAAAAAATCTTTTTGCATAAGGCTGGGGTACGGGCAGAAATCAGAACAAGTTGTGCTGCATGAGAGTGCCTGATTGCGGTTCCCTTCGCTGGGGGCAGTTTGTCTCCGGTCGAGGAGAGCAGACAAATGAACCGAAAAAAGTCCGTAAGAACTGCTGAAACGGAAGTTCTTACGGACTTTTCTATGTAAAATTATTTATTTAACATTGAACATGTATTTTTAAAAATCCTTTGGCTTCCCTTATGAGAACTTGGGCAGGGTATTTGCACCGTGAGGCATCAGGGTGGCTCGCAGGTCTTTGCCGTCATTAAGCTCCCGGGACAGTGCCAGGGCCTGATCAAGCGTTTTGACCGCGTGAATCTTAGAGGGGCCGAAGTCCGACTGCTCCATGCCTGTGACCACGATCATATGGTACTTTTCGGCGCTCTCGGCAAAGAGGTAACCGATGAATGCCCCGATGGAAAAATTCTCCCGCAGATCCTTTTCCCGCTCCACCATGGTGGCAAAGCCGGCAATCTGGCGCTGAGTATCGGCGCTGCCAAAGCCCTCCTGGGACTGTGTCACCAGAATAATGGTTCCATTGTCTGCCACTACCTCCAAAGCGTTGGAGAGGGTCTTGATCGTCTGGTAAAAATTAAGATCTTTTGGGAAACCGCCGGCGCTGGCAATCACCAGCGGAGTCTTCTCCTTGGCCGGTACGCCATACATCTGGTCTACCAGGTCACAAGCGGCCCGGTGGGCAGTAATCCAATTGCCGGCAAAGGCGGCGATGATCTGCTGGTCGTCGTTGACCACAACATTCACCAGGAAGGTGGGGGTGGCCATGGAGCAGGCCTCCATCATGTCGGCATGGACCGGGTTGGCTTCCGTCATATTGGCACTGCGAACCTGGGGATTCGAGCCGTTTCCGAGACCGGGATTCAGGGCAAGGTTATGGTTTTTCATGATGGTCTCCCGGCCGGAAATCCCCGGCAGAATGCTCTTGCGGCCGCCGCCGAAGCCCGCCATGAAGTGGTACACTACGCCGCCGGTGAGGATGATCTTGTTGCAAGCCAGGGCTCGTTTGTCCAGCCACACAGGAGTTCCACGGGTGGTAGTACCCACATAGGCGAGATTTTCCTCATCGGTACACACATGATCCACCAGGTCAATGCGGTCATAAACCTCCTTGGTCACTAGGCCCATGTGTTCTTCCGGAGTTTGACGGCGGTGCGTTCCGGTGGCGGAGATAATCAGCATGTCCTCATCCCGGACGCCGGCAGATTCCAGCTCTGCAATCAGCACGGGAATATAGGTCTCCGGAGACTGCCAGCGGCGGGTAACATCGGAGATGACGATGCACACCTTATCTCCTGCTTTCACCAGTTCCTTCAATGGTGCCGAATCGATGGGATGATCCAGGGCCCAGCGGATGTGCTCTGCCGGTGTCCGTTGGGGCAGTTCCACCCGATTTGGCTCCAACTCCGCTGCAATCAGTTCAGCGGGAAGGTGGACCTCAAATTCCTCCGTTCCGCATTTCATGGGCTCAATCATCATGATGATTCATTCCTTTCTAAGAGGCGTCCTTCGGCAAATAATTCAATGCAAGTATACCGTACTTGTGGAAAAAAGTCGATGTAAACTTCGTTGAAAAATATACATTCCTGCGTGTCAGTAATTTGAAGGGCCGTATATTTCTTGAGTGGGACTTGAGGCATACTCGATAGTGCCACAAAATCCGTTGATCGTCACATCCGGCGATTTTTGATGGGAGACTGCTTTTGGTGTCCGATCACAGGTCTGTCATACCTTTTGATTTCGGTCGAAAAACCCAAATCAAAATAAAAATGGACAAAGAGTAAAAGGGAAATTAAAAAGGGTCCGAGAAACTTCGTTTCCCTGGCCCCTCTTACCGTTATTTTACAGGAAAGCCTCAAGAAGTGTGATCGTTCCCATCCAAAACGGTCGTTTGTCCAGCCATTTTAACATCCGGACGCTCACCCAAATATTTTCAAAAAAGTTCAAAAATACTCTAAATTTAGTTAAAACCCGGGAGAAGAAACGAAAAGAAATAAAAAAGAGCCCAGGGAAACGAATTTCCTCGGGCTCTTATGGGAGTCATTATTTAGGGACAATGAGCTTGTTTGCGGGGGGACAAGTACAAGGTACCTAAGGGGAATTCGTTTCTGCTAAAGAAATTATAGCGGTTCCTGTATTGCCTTGCAAGTTATAAGTGTTACTGGATCAAGGAGAAACTTCCTGCCAATAAATTTGAGTTGTCTTGCCTATAATCAATCAGCAAGTCAAATCGATTGTTTTGGAGGAGAGTCAATGTACCCACCTAAGACTCCGATGGATGGTATCTATCGAGTAAAAATTCTTGCAGTTAGGCAGGATGATGTGGCCTATTATATCCGCTATGACATATCGGTTGCCCATGTGTGGGATGGGCTACCTATATGTATCAGCAGACCGGCAAGTGGTCTCTGGCCTGGAGACTGGGTAAGTATAGGGGGACCATTGCCATCCGGTGTGCACTGGATGCACTCAATCGCGGCGACCACGTCAGGATGCAATCATTGGAAGAATCTGCAGGACATTATATTTGTCTGGAGCTCCATCGCCGGAGCGATGCAAACTATATAGATGTTAAAAAATCATTGCCAGTATCTGCTTATCGAATCACGCCAGAAGATATCCGTGTTAGTGCTGAAGGCGGGTGGCGGCAAGGAGGCCCTAACTGGCGGCACGCATTGCTGTTGGCAAACTTGTCCGGGCTACCAGTTCTGAGTGCCGATAGCCGGGAAGGCAAATCCCCCATGGTCGATTGGTGCGCAGAGTATAGTGTTATTATCCTGCCACAAGTACTTACCTGCTGGAGATTATACTTTGTTGGGGGGCAATGTTATTGTAGACCGCAAAGATAACATACTGGAACTCTACAAGGATTTTGCAGGTTCTCAAAACAGAGGCTCCTATAAAGATGCCGCGCTCCTTGCACAGAGCGCAGGTAAGCAGCTGGTGTATGTGGTTGGTACTGATACCAGACGATCGTGTGGACCAGATCTCTGATGTAGCTCAGTGGCAGTGTACAATTAAAAACCAGACTTTTGTTGGGACCCACTTCTACAAACAGATCTTGCGGCATCAAACCATGTATCCACATGTCCGCTTTGTTTTTACAAAGAGAGAAGCGGTCTGTCAGACAATTTGGAACGTGCTCTCAGAGTAAAGTCTGTGATGCAGTGTAACTTGTTTGTAGAGTCATAAGTATTATATGCGCCATGGGAAAATCATATTTTAGGTTTTCTAAAAGTGACTGTTTCAAGCCGTGATAAGTTGTCATTTTTTCATGATAAATGAGAGGGAATATCTTATATACAAAGAAAATTGGCGTGGTGGGTCTGTTGTACCTGTGGACAACAACTTAATAACATGGGCTCGATGCAGGGAAGCAAAGAGTCAGTCTGCTGTTTGGAATAACAAGACCGTCGAATACTGCTGCATCGGGTAAAGAAATGAAATACTGTGTGTTAAGAGGAGAAAAGTAATATTTAACTGTTGAGCCTATTTGTATTTAAGATAGTAGTCCTTTGGGTACAGTTTTAGTATTGTCGCTTTGAAGGCCTAAACAAACGCTTTTGTTTAGGGGAGGATGAAGCAAAATTCACATTTTTTGTAATGATACTTCGGATATATCTTCAATTAAAGTAATAATTCCGGACTCTGTGGGGAACTGTAAGGCCTATTTGTCTATATTTTGAATTGCTTCTAAAACGATCCCGTCCGGATCTTTAAAATATATTGCTCTGCTTTTTCCAAAACCATACTTTGTGAAATCAAAAGACTGCGGCTCGGACAAGCACTCCACCTGATGATCCTTCAGATGTCGATATAGCTGGTCAATGTTCTCACAGTGAAAGCAAAGTTCAGAAATGGAAGTCTTCTGCAGATCAGGGTGACTTACTTCAAATCCAGGTGCCAAAAATTGAATCAATTCTACCGGCGGGGCAAAGAGCTCCGAACTTCCATTCAAATAGGCGACCCGTACTTTGCAGCCGGACAAATGGAATAACGCATCGGTCTCCGGTCCCTCCATCATCAATTCGCCTTGATAGTCAAGCCCTAAAACATCTCGGTAAAATGAGATGGAGCGCTCCATGTCGCTGACTGTAATTCCAATATGCATGACCTCGTTCAGCATAGCGGTATCTCCTTCCTTGCAATCAATCTTCGCAGTCGGAACATTGTGGATTTGTCATGACAAACCGGTCGTCAATGTTCTTCTCGCCCCACTCACACATAAGTTCCAAAATGTGTTCCAGAGACTTTCCCTTTGAAGTGATGGAATATTCTACCCGTGGCGGGACTTCCGCATATACCGTGCGGGTGATCAAACCGTCACTTTCCAGTTCACGAAGCTGGTTTGTAAGGGTCCTTTGAGAAACCTGGGTGATCTCCCGCATCAACTCACTGAACCGCTGCGTACCGTTGCGGATCAGACTGTCTAAAATAAGCGGCTTGCATTTCCCACCGATCATTTTCAAGGTTACTTCCATCTCGCAAGTGACCATGATTTTTTCCACTGTACTTCACCTCTTATAGTGAAAATTACTTCACTTTATAAAAATAATGTGCGTACTTGTTGAAGATTATAAAGGACTATATAATGCGAGTATATCGCATTTTTCTGATAATGCAAGATAGTACTTTGCTTGTTCGGGAGGGATTCCATGACAAAAGCGGTCAAAGCGATGGCATGGGAACTCAAATCCATAGGAAGGAAAAGGAAGGCTAAAGAATGAATATTTTAATTCTGAACGGAAGCCCAAGACATCACGGCAACACCCATGCTGTGCTCCAGACGATGAAAGGGATTCTGGAGGATGGGAACATCGTTGAAGTTCTGGATGTCTGCAATCTGAAGCTCAGCGGCTGCTGTGCGTGCGATAGCTGCAAAAGGAATGGCGGGCATTGTGTTTGTCCTGACGAATCCGATGCAGTGATTCAGAAGATCATACAGGCAGATGCAGTGATTTTCGGCACGCCGGTCTACTGGTGGGGCATGTCGGCCCAGCTGAAAATGGTTGTGGACAAGTTCTATTCCCAGGATTCTCAGTTCAAGACCATGCACAAAAAAATTGGTGTTATGGTAGTCGGCGCCAATGAGCTGGAGAATCCGCAGTACCGTCTGATCCACGAGCAGTTCCGCTGTATTGCCGAATATCTGCACTGGGAGCCGGCATTTTCCATGTCTTTCTCCGCATACGAGCCGGGGGAACTGATGATGCAGGACGGCGTGCTCAATCAGCTGAGAGAGGCCTGTGCTGCCATTATAAACCAGAATTGAAGGGAGATTCTATGATGAAGAAATTAGTTGTCGTTACCGGAGCCAGTTCCGGTATTGGTATGGAGTTTGCCAAGCGATTTTCCAGCGAGGGACATCCCGTTCTGATGCTGGCCAGAAGAAAAGAAGTGATGGAAGAGCTGAATCTGCCCAACTGCCTGTGCCGCAGCGTGGATGTCACCGACCTTTCCGCTATGCAGGCCGCGATCCAAGAGGCGGAAGATCTGTACGGAAAGACGGATCTGCTGATCAACTGTGCCGGTCTGATGCTGCTGGGCTATCCGGCGGAGCAGGACTTTGAGGAATGGAGCCGGATGATCGACGTCAATGTCAAGGGTGTTCTGGCCGGGACAAAGGCTGTGCTGGCTGACATGATGGCCCGCAACGAGGGAACCATTATCAACATCAGCTCCATTGCCGGAAGAAAGACTTTCGACAACCACTCTGTCTATTGCGGGACCAAGTATGCGGTTCATGCCATTACCGAAAGCATGCGCAAAGAAGTTTCCGGCAGCAATGTCCGCATGGTCGTGATTGCTCCCGGCGTTGTGGAAACACCGCTTCTTTCCCATACCTCCAGTCAGGAGATCAAAAACAACTACAATCTCTGGAAGCAGAGCATCGAGGGAGGACTGGAGCCTTCCCAGATTGCGGACTGCGCCTGGTTTGCTTATCAGATGCCGCAGAACGTCTGCGTCCGTGAAATCGTGATCGCAAAAACGAAGCAGGAGGACTAAAGCGGATGGATTGCCGCAGCAGATTTTATGGGTCTGCTGCGGCAGTTTTTGAACCAATAAAAAAGGAGAACTTGTGTCTTATGAAATACAGAACATTGGGACGAACCGGATTAAAGGTCAGCGAGATTGGGTTGGGCGGCGAGTGGTTCAACGGCCTGACCGCCGAAGAAAGCACGACAATTGTGGATGCGGCACAGGAGCATGGGATCAACTACATTGACATCTTCATGCCGCAGGCTCCTACCCGTGATAACCTCGGCATTGCCTTGCAAGGACGTCGGGATCAGTTTATCATCCAGGGACATCTCTGCACCATCTATGAGGATGGCCAGTACACTCGTACCCGTGACATCGAAAAGACAAAGCGTTCCTTTGCCGATCTGCTGGAGCGTCTGCATACTGACTATATCGACGTTGGCATGATCCATTACATTGACAGTGAAGAGGATTTCCAGACCGTTTTTGAAGGGCCAGTCTTGGAATACGCGAAGGAACTGAAGGAAAAGGGCGTGATCCGGCATATCGGTATGAGCTCCCACAATCCGCACATTGCCCTGAAAGCCGTGGAGAGCGGCTGGATCGACGCTTTGATGTTCAGCATCAACCCCGCCTACGATATGGAGGCAGCCGACACCGATATTTACGACCTGATGGAGTTTAAGGGTATGGAAAAGAGCGGTCTGGTTGTGGATGAAGCACGTCAGAAGCTATATTCTGCCTGTGAGGCCAAGGGCGTAGCAATTACCGTTATGAAGCCCTTGGGGGCCGGTACGCTGCTGAAAGCAGAGAGTTCTCCCTTTGGTGTGGCTATGACGGTGCCTCAGTGTATTCAATATTGTCTGGACCGCAACGGCGTAAAAGTGGTGATCGTCGGCTGCCACACCGTGGAAGAAGTGCTGGAGGCGGTAAAATACTACGATGTGACCGATGAAGAGCGCAGCTATGCCCATATTTTCAGCAGCGGGAATGCCATTCACATGACTGGGCGCTGTATGTACTGCAACCACTGCCAGCCCTGTCCCGCCCATATTGATATTGCAGCTGTAACCAAGTTTTTGGATCTGGCAACCCAGCAGGATACTGTGCCGGAAACGGTAGCGCAGCATTATTGGGCACTTTCAGCTACGGCAGAGGATTGCCTGATGTGCGGACGGTGTGAACCTAACTGTCCGTTCGGTGTCAAGATTCGGGAAAACATGAAGAGAGCACGAGAGATTTTTAGACGCAAATAATCAACAATAGATTACACGAAAAATAACGAAAGAGCAGGAATCATCGTTCCAGCTCTTTGTTTTATAGAGGAAGTCTGACGCGATGTCTGAACCTACTATATCGCTTTTCGCATGGCTATCTTCTTTCATGCCGATGTCTATATTTAATATAGGGAGACTCAAAGGATTTTCTTGATCCCTTAGGTCTCCAAAAAAATAAGGAGCCCAGGGCAATCATTACGATTACCTTGGACTCCTTTTGAGTCATTATTGAGTGGACAATGAGGCTAAGATGCGGGGGGATGGCCTCAAGAAGCTTACTTAATCATGGAAGCGACCTCAGCGGCGAAGTCGTCCTCCTTCTTCTCGATGCCCTCACCGGTAGCGAAGCGGGTGAAGGCCTTGACGGTGATCTTGCCGCCCAGCTGCTTGGCAACCTCGGCCACGTGCTTCTCCACGGAGACCTTGTTCTCCTTCACGAAGGCCTGCTGCAGCAGGCAGTTCTCCTCGTAGTACTTGCCGATGCGGCCCATCACCATCTTCTCGATGATGTTCTCGGGCTTGTTGGCGTTCTTGGGGTCCTCCTTGGCCTGAGCCAGCAGGATCTCCTTCTCCTTGTCCAGAGTGGCCTGATCCACGTCGGACTTATCCAGGAAGGAGGGGTTCATGGCGGCGATCTGCATAGCCACGTCCTTGCCCAGCTCCACAACCTTGTCAGCCTCGATGCCCTCGACAGCCAGATTCACCAGCACGCCGATCTTGCCGCCCATGTGGATATAGGGGACGTTCACGCCCTCGGCATAGCGGACGAAGCGGCGGATCTGGATGTTCTCGCCGATGGCCAGAACCTTGTCAGCGGTGACGTCAGCCACGGTGCGGTCGGTGCCGGGATAGGTGCAGGCCTTCAGAGCCTCCACGTCGGCGGGATTCTCGGTGGCAACCACGTTGGCCAGATCCTTAACGAACTGCTGGAACACCTCGTTCTTGGCCACGAAGTCGGTCTGAGAGTTGACCTCGATGACCACGCCCACACCGTTGTCGGCCACGATGGCGTAGGACACGCCCTCGGCAGCAATCTTGCCGGCCTTCTTGGTCTGGGCAGCCAGGCCCTTCTCACGCAGCCACTCGATGGCCTTGTCGAAATCGCCGTTGGCCTCGGTCAGAGCCTTCTTGCAGTCCATCATGCCAACGCCGGTCATCTCGCGCAGCTTCTGTACGTCCTTAGCGGAAATCGCCATAATTACATTCCTCCATATCTGTATTCAGACCGGCGAAAGCCGGCCCTTTGTGTGCATAGAAAAACAGCGCCCGCCCGCGCGGGCGGGCGCTGTTGAAAAGATGGGGTCGCTTACTCGGCGGCGGGAGCCTCAGCCTCAGCGGCGGGAGCCTCATCCTGACCCTGCTTGCCCTCCTGGATGGCGTTGGCCATGACAGAGGAGATGAGCTTGATGGCGCGGATGGCGTCGTCGTTGCCGGGGATGACGTAGTCGATCTCGTCGGGATCGCAGTTGGTGTCCACGATAGCCACGATGGGGATGTTCAGCTTGCGGGCCTCGTTGATGGCGTTGCGCTCCTTGCGGGGGTCAACGACGAACAGGGCGCCGGGCAGCTTCTTCATCTCGGTCACGCCACCCAGGTACTTCTCCAGCTTGGCAATCTCGCCCATGTGCTTCATGACTTCCTTCTTGGGCAGCATGTCGAAGGTGCCGTCCTCCTGCATCTTCTTCAGCTGGTTCAGACGGTCCACGCGGCCACGCATGGTCTTGAAGTTGGTGAGCATGCCGCCCAGCCAGCGGGCGTTCACCCAGTACATGCCAACACGGCCGGCCTCTTCCTTGATGGCCTCCTGAGCCTGCTTCTTGGTGCCGACGAAGAGGATGGTCTCGCCCTTCTCGCCCAGCTCGCGGACGAAGTTATAGGCCTCCTCCAGCTTCTTCACGGTCTTCTGCAGGTCAATGATATAGATGCCGTTGCGCTCGGTGTAAATGTAGGTGGCCATCTTGGGGTTCCACCGACGGGTCTGGTGGCCGAAGTGAACGCCGGCCTCCAGCAGCTGCTTCATAGATACGACTGCCATGTTAGTTTTCCTCCTAAATTTCAGTTGATTCTTCTGGGGGCATCATGTTCTCCGCCAACCCGGACACCCGGGCACCGGGCGAAAAATCCGCACTCCCACGCATAATGCTTCGGTATTTTATCACAATTTAAGACTGATTGCAATAGTTTTTTCCAGACAGCGGGAAAAAATACCTTTGTAACATTTGGAAAATTTCCATGGGCCCCAAGGGAAAAAGAGTGCATAAGTTTTTTGAAAAAAACAGTTGCTTTTCCAAGAAAACTATGCTATTATATCTGATGCGTTTACGAAATGACCCTCCATGGAGAAAGAGGTGAACATAATGAAGGAAGGCATCCACCCCAACTACGAGCAGACCACCATCCGGTGCGCCTGTGGCAACGTCATTGAGACCGGCTCCACCAAGAAGGACATCCGCGTGGAAGTGTGCTCCAAGTGTCACCCCTTCTACACTGGTAAGCAGAAGATGGTGGACACTGGCGGCCGTGTCAGCCGCTTCAACAAGAAGTTTGGCCTCGACAAGTAAGATTCGCCTTCAAAAGCCGCGCCGAGTTTTCGGTGCGGCTTTTTGCAATTCTGCCGGGTATCCTTCCGGGGCAGCGGACATAGACTGAAAGAAAAGACAGGAGGCAGCAAGTATGTTTCAGCGTATCGATCCCAAGAATATTAAGGACAACGTATTTTCCCTCATCGGAGACCAGTGGATGCTGGTGACTGCCGGTACGGAGGAGAAGTGCAACACCATGACCGCCTCCTGGGGCGGACTGGGCGTGCTGTGGGGCGCTCCGGCCGCCACCTGCTATATCCGTCCTCAGCGCTATACCAAGGAGTTTCTGGACCGGGAGGAGTACTTCACCCTGACTTTCTTTGGCGAGGAGTACCGCAAGGCTCTCGCCCTGTGCGGGAGCAAGAGCGGCCGGGATGTGGACAAAATTAAGGAGTGCGGCTTTACGGTGCGCACTGCCGACTGCGGAGCCCCCTACTTTGAGCAGGCCCGCCTGGTGCTGGTGTGCCGCAAGCGCTTTGTCCAGGAAATGGACCCCGACCGCATCCCTCAGGACGTGAAGGAGAAGTGGTATCCTGACCAGGATTACCACACCATGTATATCGGCGAAATTGTGGAGGCCTACTGCCAGGCCTGAGAAGATTGTGCCGCCGGCCCCTGGGGGGCGGCGGGGAGGAACTATGGAACAACACATCCAAGAGACAAGAAACCGGGCGGTGCTGGTGGGGCTGGACGCTTTCAGCCTGTCCCGGGAGGAAAATGCCACTGAGGCTTCCATGGAGGAGCTGTCCGACCTGCTGGAGACGGCGGGGGGCGAGACGGTGGGTATGGTGATGCAGTCCAAGGACAGCCCGGACCCCCGCACCTTCATCGGCGAGGGTAAGGTGGCCGAGGTGAAGCAGCTGGTGGAGGCCATGAACGCGGACATGGTCATCTTTGACAACGCCCTGTCTCCCTCCCAGCAGCGAGTCCTCAGCGAGGACATCGGCGTGTCGGTGCTGGACCGCTCCGCCCTGATTCTGGACATCTTCGCCCAGCGGGCCCGTACCCGGGAGGGCCGTCTCCAGGTGGAGCTGGCCCAGTACAAGTACCTGCTGCCCCGGCTCATCGGTATGTGGAAGCACCTGGAGCGGCAGGAGGGGGCCATCGGCACCCGCGGCCCCGGTGAGACCCAGCTGGAGAGCGACCGGCGGCACATCCACCGGAAGATCTCCAAACTGGAGGGAGAATTGAAGGATGTGCGCCGGGTCCGGGCCACTCAGCGGGAGCGGCGGATTAAAAATGAGGTGCCGGTGGTGGCCATTGTGGGCTACACCAACGCAGGTAAGTCCACCCTTTTAAATAAGCTCACTGGGGCGGAGATTCCCGCCAATAACCGGCTTTTTGACACGTTGGACACCACTACCCGCACTCTGGAAATTTCCGATACCTGCACGGTGCTCCTCTCCGACACGGTGGGATTTATCCGCAAGCTGCCCCACCATCTGGTGGAGGCCTTCAAGGCCACCCTGGAGGAGCTGTCCTTTGCTGACCTGCTGCTCCACGTCATTGACGCCTCCAACGAGGAGTGGAGGGAGCAGGCGGAGGTGGTGGACGAGCTGATCCACGAGCTGGGAGCCGACCAGACCCCCCGTATTGAGGTGTTCAATAAGTGCGACCGGTGGACCGGGGACATCCGGCCCCACGGGGAGAACATTGTGTCCATCTCCGCCAAGACGGGGGAGGGGCTGCCGGAGCTTCTGGCTGCCATCGACAGGGTGCTGGACAACGGCGCCCGTCGGGTGACCATCCATCTGCCCTATGACAAGGGCGGCATTCTGGAGCGGCTTTACCAGGAGGCTAAGGTGGAGCAGGTGGAGTACAGCGAGACCATCGACGTGGTGGCAGTATGTACGCCCAAGATCATCGGCCAGCTGGGGCCACTGGTGGAGGGCTGGAAGCCCCACAAGGAGCCCTGGGAAGAGTAAAATAGGTAGGAATTAAGAAAACGGCGGGGGAGACCCCGCCGTTTTTCATGCCTGGACGGCGGATTCGGCCAGGATTCGGAGATCGAAGGTGTGCTGCTCCAGATAGTCACGAAGTCGATTGAAGCACCGGGCGCGGATGGCTTCAGAGGCTGGGGGAGAAGGGGAGAGGGATGCGCCGCACAGCAGGGTGAGCAGCAAGGCCTCCTCTTCCAGGGCATCGGCGGTCTCCAGAAGTTCCTCCTGCCAGGTCGGGTTGGGGTTCATAAGCATACCTTCTTTTTTTCAAGTTTTGTGTCTAAGGTGTGTAAGGCACTTTTTCGTAGGGGCCGATGTCCCCATCGGCCCGTCGATTTGTATTGTTGAACTTAGCATAAAAAGGATGTTTCGCCTGCGGGCGAGTGACTTTCTGTGCGGACAGAAAGTCACCAAAGAACCGTCAAAGGGGAGAGGGATTTCGATTTCCCTCTGATTAAAATTCCATCCCCTTGAAACGACCAACCTCGTCCTCGCGGACTTCATATCCTGCGCCTCGCCCTAAAGGGCAAGGCGCAATCATTCCGTCGCTCGTCCTCTCCCAATGGAACCCGCTACGCTGGGCTTCCATTGGGTTCCCACTGCGGCCCCCCTATTGGATGTACCCCCTGGGGCTGGCAGTGTCCTGGAAGGTTCAGCGGGGAACCGGCGGGGCAAGCGACGAAACCTGTGGGCGGGTGTGGCCCCGAAACGCAGGTGCGTTTTATGGTGCAGTTCCGCCAATCTCGCGCACGTCTCGGCGACGGAGGCGTCTGTCCGCCCCCTCCCGCGAGGGCAGAAGGTTAGGCGCGTTGTCTCTTGTAGGAGTAGGAGGTTGTTCAACCCGGACTGAGCGGCAGCGGTTGGCGCTTAGACACGCATTCTGGACTTTTCCCGCGCCGGTAAGTTATTTCCTGCGTTCTTGGTGGCTCCTTCGTAAAAAAATAGGGGGGTCCGGGGGGAGGCGGGATAGGGCATTGCTAAATGCCCGTGAGCCGCCCCCGGCGGTTTTTTGGTTCCTTTTGCACCGCTGCAAAAGGAACTCGCCCGCAGGCGAAATCTCCCTGTACACAGTTTTTGACCCGACACGGCGGGCGGATGAGGACATCCGCCCCTACCGAGTGGAGAGAAATTAGGATAGATGAGAGAAGTGGATAGCAGTTACTTTACGTGAAGATTTGTTATCCCACATATCGCTAATAGCGATTATACAACGAAATGGAGACACTGTCAATCGCTGAAAGCTATATATTTTCTGAGACATAGCTCAGAGCTATAATAAATCCGGTGATAGCTATGGCAGATTACAAGGTCGTAATAAGACAGAAAAGAGAAAAGCTGGGTTGGAGCCAGTATAAACTGGCAAAAGTAGTGGGGATCACCCAGTCTTTTATGAATGAAATTGAGAGTGGACGAAAAAGCCCTTCTCTGGAAGTCTTTTTCCGAATATGTGACGCTCTGGACATCAAACTCTTTCCCGACGAGGACCAGGAGGGCGGCCAATGACCGAGTATTATATCCCCACCACCTCCAGCGAGACGGAGTTTGTGGAAAAGCGCTCCCGCTTCATCGGCCACGTCTGGCGGGTGGAGAGCGAGGAGGAGGCCCGTGCCCGCATTGAGGAGACCCGGAAAAAGCACTACGACGCCCGCCACAACTGCTGGTGCTACATTATAAAGGACGGCCCGGTGCGCTACTCCGATGACGGCGAGCCCCAGGGCACGGCGGGCCAGCCCATGCTCAACGTCTTCCAGCGGGAGGGCGTGGTCAACGTGTGCTGTGTGGTCACCCGGTACTTTGGCGGCATCCTGCTGGGGGCGGGCGGCCTGGTTCGGGCCTATACCCAGAGTGCCAAGGACGCCCTGGACGCGGCGGGCATTTCCGTGGTGCGCCGGTGGGTGGCCATGGAGGTCCCCTGCACCTATGCCCAGTTTGAGGCCATGCGCCGGGAGGTGTCCGCCTTTGACGGTGTGGTGGAAGGGGTGGACTACGGCTCCGACGTGGTCCTCTCCGCCCTGCTGCCTGAGGAGCGGGCGGAGGAGTTTGCAGCCCATGTGCTGGACGCCACCGCCGGCACCGTGGAGGTGCTGGAGGCAGGAGAACAGCTGAAGGATGTGCCCTGGCGGGCGCAGAAGGAGGAACAATTATGAACGAAAGCGTTGTGCTGATGCAGGCCTGTATGGAGCGGTATCAGAATTCCATGGACCGGCTGGCGGCCAACCTGCGTCCCGGGGACGGGATTCTGGGCTTTGGAAACGACCCCAAGCGCTCTCCGTACCATATGGATTTTTATAATGAGCTGGGTGAGCTGGCCGGGCGTCTGGCCGGAGGAGAGTGGCCCGCGGACCAGGCGGAGGAGGCAGTGGAGTTTCTGCTGACCATGGCGGAGAAATTCGGGAAACGGCTGACCGCCCCCATGATGGAGGCCGCCCAGGGGCATGCCCTGCCGCTGGTGCCGCTGCTGCCTTGTGACCGGGCGGAGCAGCTGGCCAGAAGCTATGACCGGAGCTATCCCCGCCGCATGCGCACGCCCGTTCAGGAAAAGGTGTTCCGGGCTCTGGAAAAGCAGGCCAGAGGCCGCTGAAGCGAAACAAAACAAAAAACAAAAGGGCCCGCGTCAATGACGCGGGCCCTTTGAGTTGCCATATTCCATTACACAGCGCGGGTGACCTTACCGGAACGGAGGCATCTGGTGCAGACGTACACGTGAGTGGGAGTGCCCTTCACGATCGCCTTCACGCGCTTCACGTTGGGCTTCCAGGTGCGGTTGGAACGACGATGGGAGTGGGAAACCTGAATGCCGAAGGTGACGCCCTTGTCGCAGAATTCGCATTTGGCCATGTTGCTTACCTCCTCGCTATGAGAATCGCTTTCCAAAAAGCTACGACTGATATCATAGCAGAGTTCCCTGGAAAATGCAAGACTTTTTTTCGCAAAACAGGGAGAAAAATGGGAAGAAAAAATTGTGCGGAAATTCACCCGGTCTTGCGCAGGAATGGATTTTCGTCTATACTAAGTAGTACAAACAATCCGTTCCCGGAGCGGACACGGGTCGAGACCCAACCGGGAGAAAGGGGACGCTATGTCGGAGAGTGCGCACAGCGTGAAGCTGGGAGAAATTATTCGGGAGTTTGACCTTGAAATTTTAAGCAAGGGGCCGGATTATGAGGACGTCCCGCTCCATACCGTGGACGTCAACCGTCCCGGTCTGCCCCTGGCGGGCTTTTTCGAGCATTTTGACACCAAGCGGCTGCTGCTCATCGGTCTGACCGAGACCACCTATGTGGCGGGCATGACCCCGGAGCGCCGTCGGGAGAGCTTTGACCGGCTGCTGGCCTATCCGGTGCCCGCCCTCATCATCACCCGTGGCCTGGAGGCCTTCCCCGAGTGCCTGGAGATGGCGGAGAAGTACGGCCGCACCGTGCTGCGCACCCAAGCCCACACCTCCGCCTTCATGAGCGCCCTCATTGGCAGCCTCTTTAACCGCCTGGCCCCCTGCATCACCCGCTCGGGCGTTATGATGGAAATCTACGGCGAGGGCGTGCTCTTCCAGGGCGAGTCCGGCGTAGGCAAGAGCGAGGTGGCCATTGAGCTGATCAAGCGCGGCCACCGCCTTATCGCTGATGACGCCGTGGAGATCAAGGAGACCAACTCCGGTACCCTGGAGGCCACCGCCCCCGAGCTCATCCGCCGCTATATGGAGCTGCGGGGCATCGGCGTCATCGACGTCAGCCACCTCTTCGGTATGGGCGCCATTAAGATGAAGCAGCAGATCGACCTGGTCATCAAGCTGGAGCCCTGGGACGACAATGCGGTGTATGACCGCCTGGGGCTGGAGGGCGCCTTTACCGAAATCCTGGGAGTCAAGATTCCCGCTGTCACCATTCCCGTGAAGCCGGGCCGGAATCTGGCCAGCATTGTGGAGGTGGCTGCCATGAACAACCGCCACCGCAAGATGGGCCACAACGCGGCTCAGGAGTTGGCGGAGCGTATGGATCGACACTTTGAAAAGCTGATGAAGGAAGCCGAGGGATAAACGATGGCATATATTGGAATTGATGTGGGCGGCACCAATCTGGTGGCCGGCCTGGTAAATGATCAGGGCGCTATTTTGAAGAAGGCCAGCCGTCCGGTGGACAAGAGCATGTCCGACCGGGACCTGTGCCGGGAGCTGGCCTCCCTGGCGGAGGAAGCCCGTCTGGCCGGAGGCCTGTCCCGGGAGGGCATTCAGGCGGTAGGCGTGGGTATCCCCGGCCTGGTGGACAACAAGACGGGTGTGGTGGTGATGACCGCCAACATGCCCTTCCGCAATACCCCCCTCCGGGAGCTCTTCCAGCGGGAGTGGGACGTGCCTGTCTATTTGGGCAACGACGCCAACTGCGCTGCCCTGGGTGAGTACTGGGCCGGTTCGGCCAAGGGATGCAGCCCCACGGTGATGATTACCCTGGGCACCGGTATCGGCGGCGGCATGGTGGTGGACGGCAAGCTGTTCACCGGCTTTGCCAACTCCGGCATGGAGGTGGGCCACATGGTGACCCGGCCCGGCGGGCTGACCTGCGGCTGCGGCAACCAGGGCTGCTGGGAGCAGTATGGCTCGGCCACCGGCCTCATCCGCATGACCCGGGAGGCTATGGAGCAGAACCCCGACAGCCTGCTGTGGCAGGTGTGCGGCGGCGATCTGGAAAAGGTCCAGGGCCGCACTCCCTTCCAGGCTGCCAAGGAGGGGGACAAGACGGCGCTGGAGGTGCTGGAGGCCTATCGGCAGGAGCTGGCGCTGGGCCTCATCAGCCTCGTCAACGTCCTGCAGCCCGAGGTCATCTGCATGGGCGGCGGCGTGAGCAATGCCGACGATGAGCTGCTGCTGACCCCGCTGACCGAATTGGTAAAGAAGGGCAGCTTCGACAAGACCATGCCCACCCGGCTGGTACGGGCCTCTCTGGGCAACGACGCAGGCGTGGTGGGTGCCGCTCTGCTGTGCAATTCTCTGTAAACGAAAAAGCCGCCTCCGGTTTGGGCCGGAGGCGGCTTTCATATAGGTATAAAGAACAAAGAAGGACCCGTTGGAGCTGCCGGCGGGTCCTTTTTCCTTTTGCGATTCCCCCCGCGGTATGGAAACGTAAGGTGCACGGGGGCGGGCACCAATTGCCCGTTGCCGCTCCACAGTGGGGAGAAGTCCCCGAACATACCGAGAGGAGTGGAGCAGATGAGCTTATATGGAAGCAGCATCCGAATCGACGGGATTCCCTGCGGCCTGGTGATGCGGGGGAGCGGAAACGGGCAGTATCTGGTGGTGTTCGAGCGGGAGCTGGCCACCCTGGAGCAGGTGGAGGCCATCCACTGGGAGAAGCCCTCCATTGAGGGGGAGAGCATCCTGCCCGTGGGCTACGGGTTTGTGGTGTCCGACATCCGGTACACCGCCGCCACCCGGAGCTACACGGTGGTGCTTCAGGTGGGCGAGCAGTACCTGGGCGACGTGACCGGCTATCAGAGTCAGGTGGCGGAGCTGGAGAGCGCCGTAGCCCGCCAGCAGGAGGAGATCCGGCAGAAGGATGACACCATCGTCCGGCTGGAGAGCGAAGGCAGCCGGGCCCTGAAGGAAGAGCTGGAGGCGGCCTATGAGGAAGGAGTGGAGAGCAATGGCTGATGTGGTAGCGCTGGCGGTTGAGGAACTGAAGAAGCGGGGCGCGGAGGATGCCGCGGCCCTGGCGACCCGGGCAGTGTCGGGGGAGGCCGACGGCACGGAACTGATTGAGAAGGAGGAGGCTGTCCCCACCTGGAGACAGAGAGACTACACCTCGGTTCCGGTGGGTACCCCCTACAAGTGGCAGGAGCAGGTCTATAAGCTGTGGCAGCAGCATGACGCCAGCCAGGCGGGGGACTGGTCTCCCGACAAGGCGGTTTCCCTCTGGGATGTCTGCCACACCACGGACCCCGACCGGGCCAAGGAATATGTGGCGCCCCAGGGGAGCCGGGGCCTGTACCAGACGGGGGAGTGCTGCCGCTACGGCGGACAGGTGTATCGTTCCATCATTGACTCCAATTCCTGGGCCCCCGATGCCTATCCCCAGGGGTGGGAGGCAATCTGATGGATTGGACCACGTTGGCCGTGGCCGGGATGTCTCTGGTGGGAACCCTGGCGGGGACGTTTGGAGGGATTCTGGTGTCCAACAAACTGACCACTTACCGCATTGAGCAGTTGGAGCGGAAGGTATCCGCCCACAACAGCCTGGTGGAGCGCACCTACAAGCTGGAGGGTCAGATGGTGGAGGTGCAGCATGATATCCGGGACATGAAGACAGAGAGGAGGTGAGCAGTATGGACTTTGGTATTGCCTCCGTGGCTGCGGTCACGGTGATCTGCTATCTGGTAGGGCTGGTGGTCAAGGCCAGCCCCTGGAACAACGACAAGTACATCCCCATCGCCTGTGGGCTGGTGGGGGGCGCGCTGGGGGTGGCTGCGCTGTATCTGGGACTGCCCGACTTTCCGGCGGAGGATCCTCTGACCGCCGTGGCTGTGGGTATTGTATCCGGTCTGGCAGCCACCGGCGTGGATCAGGCGGTCCGGCAGATCACCCGATGACGGAGACAGGGAAAAACGCTGGGCAAGGGAGGAACAGCGGTGAATCTGTACAAGCAGCTGCTCACAGAAAATGACTGCTACAAAGCCGGAAGGACCATTGTCCCCAAGGGGGTGATGGTCCATTCCACCGGAGCCAACAACCCCTGGGTGTGCCGGTATGTGCCGGGAAACGATGCGCTGGGCTATAACACCGGAGGGAACCACTGGAACCGGGCCGGGTTCAGCAAGTGTGTCCACGCCTTTGTGGGTAAGCTGGCCGACGGAACCGTGGGAACGGTGCAGACCCTGCCCTGGACCATGCGGGGCTGGCACGCCGGGGGAGCGGCCAACAATACCCACATTGGCTTTGAGATTTGTGAGGACGGACTGGAGGACAGCGGTTATTTCCAGACGGTGTACCGGGAGGCGGTGGAGCTGACCGCTTTCCTGTGCAGAGAGTATGCCCTGGACCCCGGGGCGGACGGTGTGGTGATCTGCCACAGCGAAGGGTACAAAAGGGGCGTGGCCAGCAACCATGCCGACGTGATGCACTGGTTCCCAATGCATGGAAAAACCATGGACGATTTCCGGGCGGACGTGGCCCGGGCGCTGGAGGGAGAGGAAAAGGTGACCTACGAGGAGTGGAAGGCCTATATGGAACGGTACCGCCGGGAACTGGCCGGACAGGAACCCACCATGCCGGAGTTGGTGGCGGATGCGGCGGCCATGGGCCTGACAGACGGCACCCGCCCTAGGGATCTGGTGACCCGGGAGGAGTGCGCGGTGATGGCTCGGGCGGCAGCAAAGACGCCGCGATAAAGGAAAAGGCTAAAATCAGAGGAAAGGGG
>NZ_QUGI01000009.1:0-29541 GCF_003478995.1 Pseudoflavonifractor sp. AF19-9AC | reverse complement strand
AACAGACGGTTCGCGCCCCTTTTTGCATATCGGGTTTCTTCATACAAAAAAAGAAGCATCTGCTTTGCAGATGCTTCTTTTTGGCTTGTGGGAAAAGTCTGGATATCGCATTGATTGAAGGAATCACAAAACGGCCCTTCTGGGCCGCGCCGCTTTTGCGGCGTAAATTCGGAGCAGAGCGGAGAATTGCGCAGGGGCGGCTTTGCCGACCCCGAGCATTTTAATGCCGAAGGGTGGAGCCGCCTTCTGGGCGGCGAAACCCAAAAAAGAAAGACACGACTTATGTCGTGTCTTTCTTTTTTGGCAGCGGGAGAAGGATTCGAACCCTCACAAACAGAGTCAGAGTCTGTCGTGCTACCCTTACACAATCCCGCTATCTCGTGCTCACTTGTCGTAAGCACGAATGCTATTATAGCAAACAATTTGAAAATGTCAAGAGGAAATTTTCTTTTTTTCTCACCATGTGAAACAAGCCCAAAATCCAGGACGGAAAACAACTCGGTTCTGGGCAGGAGAGCGTCAGAGCGGTACGTTTACCACGATGGGGGCATCCAGCGTGACGGGTCCGCCGATGCTCACCTGGGTGACCTGGCCCTGGTCCAGGGTGAGCTTGACCCGAATGACGCCGGCAGGCTGGGTAAGATCCTGGGCATACTGGCCGTCGGGGGCGCCCATGGCGCAGGCGATGGCGGAGGCCACCGAGCCGGAGCCGCAGCTTCCCTCCCACACCAGCGTGTTGGCGGCAGGTACCTTGACCAGCGGGGTGACGTGGCTGGTGGAGCGGTTGAGGAACATGACGCCGTAGGCCTCCAGGCCGGGAATCTCCTGGAACAGGGGCTCCACCTCCTGGAAAAAGTCCAGACTGGGGGCGACATCCTCCACCACAAGGTGGGCGATGCCCTCCAAATCCACCAGAACACCGGAGTGACCGCCCACCTGGACGGTGCGCACGCTGCGGGGCAGGGGCATCTCAGATTCAGCTGTGCCGGCCTTCAAATCGGAAAAGGCAGTGACCAGATGGTCGCAGCCGCTGACCTCCAACCGCATGGTGGAGGGAGAGGGCACCCCCATCTCCTGCTGCATGACCATAGCAAAGGCCCGGGTGGCGTTGCCGCAGAACTCTCCGCCGGCCATTTCAATGCGGCCCTGGCCGCCCATGACGGGGGTGCAGCAGTAGGCCAGCTGCTCCGCCTTGAACTGGGCTATGCCCAGCAGATGGGCCGTGACCTTGGGCCGCTGAGCGGGCTCCACCGGGTCCAGAACGTACAGGGTAATATTGCCCGCGGGATCAGCGCGCAGAACGCGCAGAGTGAGCTGTTCCATGATTGTATTCCGCTCCTGTTCCTAAGTAAAATGTTAAGATACACATTATGCCATTTGTCCCAATATACTATAAAAGTTCTCAAAAGTCTCTTGACGTTTTTGACAATTTTCCGGCACGATCCTGGTGCAAAAGCTCCGCCCACTGTCCCGGAAAAAAGGGGCAGTGGGCGGAGTGGTTCAGGCGTGGAAGAAGCGCCCCAATTTGGGCAGGGAGAAACGCTTTTTTTCGCTGCTTTTCCGGCCCTCCGGGGTGGGACAGGGGACGGATTCAGACTGGAACATCTCCTGGCTGCAGCAGGGACTGTCGCCGGGCTCCTTGGGGTGGTAGAGTCCGCCCGGCTTCAGCTGCCAGGACTTGACGTTGTCCTGCTTGAGCACGTCGATGATATGGAACAGCCGCTTGCGGCACCAGCTGTCCAGCACCGGACAGGCGATTTCCACCCGCCGCTGGGTGTTGCGGGTCATGAAGTCGGCGGAGGAGATGTATAAATCCGCGTCCTCTCCACGGCCGAACTGATAGATCCGGCTGTGCTCCAGATAGCGGCCCACGATAGAAAAGACCTGGATGTGCTCTGTCAGGCCGGGGACGCCGGGGATGATGCAGCAGATGCCCCGCACATTCATGTCGATCTCCACCCCGGCCTGGGAGGCCTGGGCCAGCTTGTCAATGAGCATGCGGTCGGTGATGGAGTTGAGCTTGAGGAAGATATAGCCGTCCTTGCCCTTGGCAATCTCCCGGTCCATGAGGGCCATCACCTTGCTTCGCAGGCCGAAGGGGGAGGCCAGCAGACGCTGGTAGTCGCCGCTGAAGTTGCCGATGGCCATGTTCTGGAAAAAGGCGGCGGCGTCGGCACCGATGATGGGGTCGGCGGTCATGAGGCACAGGTCGGTGTAGAGCTTGGCGGTCTTTTCATTGTAGTTGCCGGTGCCCACCTGGGTGATGTGCTGGATGCCGGTTCGGGTGCGGCGGGTGATGAGACAGATCTTGGAGTGGACCTTGATACCCTCCGAGCCGTAGAAGATGGTGCAGCCCGCCTCCTCCATGCGCTCGGCCCAGCGGATGTTGTTCTGCTCGTCAAAGCGGGCCCGCAGCTCCATGAGCACCGTTACATCCTTGCCGTTTTCCGCGGCGGCGGACAGGTACTCGGCCAGCTTGGCCCGAGAGGCCAGACGGTAAATGGTGATTTTGATGGAGAGAACGTCCGGGTCGAAGGCGGCCTCCCGGATGAGGTGGAGGAAGGGGTCCATCTGCTCAAAGGGGTAGAAGACCAGGGCGTCCCGGGCGAGAATCTGGGGAAGAATGGGCCGCTGGGGGTCCAGGCAGGCGGGAAAGCGGGGGGAGAAGGGGGGATCACACAGAGCCTGAGTGCTCTCCGGGGAGAGAAGGGAGGTGAGGGAATAGACGTATTCCAAGGAGAGGGGTGCCTTGCTCTTGAACACCTGCTCCCGGGGGAGGCCCAGCTTCTCGCACAGGAAGGGGAGCAGCCGCTCCCCCTTTCCGCCCTGAATCTCCAGGCGTACAGGGGCCAGACGGGCCCGCTTCTTCACAATCTTGCGCATGTGCTGGCGGAAATCCTCATCCACGTCATAGGCCTCGTCCTCGGGGCTGATGTCGGCGTTGCGGGTGACCGCAATGACCGCCTTTTCCACGATGGTGAACTGGTCGAACACGTCTCCGGCGTACTCCATGAGTACATCTTCCAGCAGGACGTAGTGGACGCCCCGCTCGTCCAGCCGCAGGAAGGGAGGAATGCCCGGGGGCAGGGGGAGAAAGCCGAAGGACTCCTGATCCCCCCGGCGCAGGGCCAGGGCGATGGTCAGCCGCTTGTTGCCCAGGTGGGGGAATGGGTGGTGGAGGTCCACCACCAGGGGGGAGAGGACGGGGCGGACCTCGTCCCGGTACCAGCGCTCCACCTGCTTTTTGGCCCGGCTGTCCAGCTCCTCCATGGACAGCCGGCAGATGTTGCAGGCCCGCAGGCGCAGATCCAGCTGGTCAAAGACCTTGTCCCGCTGCTTATAGAGGGGAACCACCGCCTTGAAAATGGCCTGGAGCTGCTCCTGAGGGGTGCGGCCGCTCTTGTTGTCCACATGGGTCTGCTTCACCATGGCCATGTCGGTGAGAGAGCCCACCCGGATCATGAAGAACTCGTCCAGATTGCTGGTGAAGATGGCGGCAAACTTCAGCCGCTCCATGAGGGGGACGGACTCGTCCCTGGCCTCGGCCAGCACCCGCTCGTTGAACTTCAGCCAGGACAGCTCCCGGTCCTGGGTGTAGCGGGTGTCAAATTGCTTGTTCATGAAGGTTGACCTCCCTTGAGGATTTTCTCTTGCAGATAGCCCTCACGCACGCCACTGGGGCTGACGGTGATGTCCTCCAGACCATAGACCCGGGCGATGGTGTCCAGAGCCAGAAGGCCGGGGATGATGGTGTGGATGCGGTCGGGGGCGGCCTTGAGCAGCAGATGGAGGTCCGAACGGCTGGGGTCCTTCAGCCGCTTGAGCATCTGCTTGAGCTCCTGGGCAGTGAGCACCCGGCAGTCCCGGGGACGGTCGAAGAGGCAGTTGGCCACCTTGCAGGCGGCCCGGGCGGTGCCGCCTACGCCGCAGCCGTGGGCGACGGAGGGAGGCGTGGGGACATGGCGCTCCAGCTGCTCCTTCACCTGGGCGCGAATGGCCTTGCGCTCCTTGCCGGTGGGGTGGAGAGCGGAGACATTCCGGCTGAACAGGGACAGGGAGCCCAGAGACAGGGAGCAGGAGGAGAGAATCTCCCGCCCCTCATAGCGCACCAGCTCCGTGGAGCCGCCGCCCAGGTCGATGAGCAGGCCGCTCTCGGGACCGGCCTCCACTGCCCCCAGGAAGGAGAGACGGGCCTCCTCCGTGCCGGACAGCACATCCACGGGCAGGCCGGTCACCGCCTGGATGCGGCCCGCGGCGTCCTCTGTGTTGGAGACGTTTCGGAGAGAGGCGGTGGCAAAGACGTGCAGGTGGTGAAAGTTCAGATTCTTCATCAGCTGCTTGTATTCCTCCACCGCGGTGCAGGCCACCTGGATGCCCTGGGCGGTGAGGGCACCTGCCTCCACGTAGTCGGCCAGGCCGGCCATGACCTTCCGGTGCATCAGCAGGCGGCCCTGGCCGTTTTCACATTGATAAATGGACAGACGAATGGTATTGGACCCCAGGTCCACAAGACCACAGATCATAGGTTGGACAGACTCCTTTCCGGAGGCCATAAAAATGCGGCCTCTGGGGATCAGTATTGCCCAAAAGAAGGGAAAATAGCGCCAAAGGGCGCAATCATCCAGCATGAGCATACAGTTTCTTCATTATAGAAGGAACGGTGTAAAATGTTCGCCCTGTGCCGTGTAAAATGTAGGTAAAATCTGGGGTCAGCGAAGACGCCTGGGATTCAGCTCCTTCAAAGCCTGGGGTGAGAGCAGAAGCAGAGCGGTCAGGTTGGGCAGGGCCATGAGGGCGTTGCACAGATCCACCAGCAGCCACACCGCCGCCGGTTCCCACACCGCCCCCGCCAGAACGCACAGGAGAAAGACAACACGGTAGGGAAGAAGAAACCGGTCGCTCCCCGCCAGAAAGCGCAGGCACTGCTGGCCATAGTAGCTCCAGCCCAGAATGGAGGAGAAGGCAAAGAGGAGAAGGCTCAAAGCCACCACGCCCTGCCCCGCGGGACCCAGCACCTGGGAGAAGGCGGCGGCGGTGAGGGGGGCGCCCGAGAGCGCGGGAACCCCCTGAAGGGGCCACAGGCCGCTGACCAGAATGACCAGGGCGGTGACGGTACACACCAGCAGGGTGGAGAGAAACACCTCAAAGATGCCCCACATCCCTTGCCGGGCGGGGCAGTCCACCCGGGCGGCCCCGTGGGCCATGGCGGAGGTGCCCAGTCCCGCCTCGTTGGTGAATACGCCCCGGGCCACCCCGTAGCGCAGAGCGGAGGCCACCGTCCACCCGGCCCCCCCGCCCAGGGCGGAGGCGGGGGAGAGAGCGCTGGAGACGATGAGGGCCAGGGCTTCGGGCAGGCGGTGGGCGTTGAGCAGGAGAATGACCCCGCCGCTGCCCAGATAGAGGAGGGCCATCACAGGGACCAATGTGGAGGACACCCGGGCAATCCGTCCAAGCCCTCCGGCCAGAATGGCCCCCGCCAGCAGGGCGGTGCAGAGCCCCACCACAGCCCGGTTGGCCCCGAAGGCGGCCTCCAGAGAGGCGGCGATGGAGGAGGACTGCACCAGACTGCCCCCCGCCAGGGTGGCAGGCAGACAGGCCAGGGCAAACCACCCGGCCAGCAAGGGGGCGCGGAGACCGTCCCGGAGGTAGAACATGGGGCCGCCCTGGAGACCCTCCCCGGGGGCGGGGCGCTGGTACTTGACGGCGAGAATTTTTTCCCCGCACCCGGTCATCATCCCCAGAAAGGCGGACACCCACATCCAGAAGACCGCTCCCGGGCCTCCCAGGGTGAGGGCGGTGGCCACCCCGGCGATAGAGCCGGTGCCCATGGTGGAGGCCAGAGCGGTGGCCAGGGCCTGGAGGGAGGAGAGGCCGCTTCCCTCTGTGCCTTCCCGCCGCCGAAACAGGGAACCCGCCGTGGCGCGCCACCACCGCCGAAGGCCGAACAGCTGGAAAAAGCCGGAGCCCAGGGAATAAACGAGCCCCGTGAGCAGAAAAAGCCCCAGAAGCCAGGGGCACCAGAGTGCGTCGCACAGTCGCTGCAGCGTATTCAAACTCCCATCACCTCATCTCCACAGGTATGCGCCCGGGGGCGGGGACAGTCCTCCTTTCCCATTGACAAGCGGGGAGAATTCGGGGATAATATCAACCATCGAATGCTGCGGCCAAGGCCGAAAAGGAGCTGTGATATATATGGTTAAGATCAATGAGAATTACGGAAAGCTGCCCGGCAGCTATCTCTTTTCCGAGGTAGCCCGTCGAATTTCCGCTTATACCGCCGCCCATCCGGAGGCGAAGATTATCAAGCTGTCCATCGGTGACGTGACCCGTCCCCTGGTTCCCGCTGTGACGGAGGCCATGCACAAGGCAGTGGACGAGATGGGCACCTACGAGGGGTTCCACGGCTACGGCCCGGAGCAGGGCTACCCCTTCCTGCGGGAGGCTATTGCCCAGTTTGACTACAAGGCCCGGGGCGTGGACATCAAGCCCGAGGAGATCTTTGTCTCCGACGGTGCCAAGAGCGACTGCGGCAACATCGGGGACATCTTCGGTGTGGACAACAAGGTGGCGGTGTGCGACCCCGTGTACCCCGTGTACGTGGACACCAACGCCATGGCCGGACGGGCCGGGGACTACGTAGAGGCCCAGGGCCGCTGGAGCAACCTCATCTATATGCCCTGCCTGGAGGAGAACGGCTTTATGCCCCAGATCCCCAAGGAGCGGGCGGACCTCATCTACCTCTGCTTCCCCAACAACCCCACCGGCTCCATGGCCACCCGGGAGCAGCTGAAGCAGTGGGTGGACTACGCCAATGAGAATGGCTCTGTGATTCTCTACGACTCCGCCTACGAGGCCTTCATCACCGACCCGGACATCCCCCACACCATCTTTGAGATTGAGGGGGCCCGTACCTGCGCCATTGAGTTCCGGTCCTTCTCCAAGACTGCCGGCTTTACCGGCAACCGCTGCGCCTACACCGTGGTGCCCATGGAGCTGGAGCGGGACGGCGCCAAGCTGAACACCATGTGGAACCGCCGCCAGACCACCAAGTTCAACGGTGTCCCCTATGTGGTGCAGCGGGGCGCGGCAGCTATCTACACCCCCGAGGGCCACGCCCAGGTGATGGAGTCCATCGCCTACTACCAGAAGAACGCCCAGGTCATCCGGGAGGGGCTGACCGCGGCCGGGCTGGAGTGCTTCGGCGGCGTCAACGCCCCCTATATCTGGCTGAAGACCCCCGGCGGCATGGGATCCTGGGACTTCTTCGACCTGGTGCTGGATAAGGCCAACGTGGCCATCACCCCCGGCGCGGGCTTCGGTCCCAGCGGCGAGGGCTATGTGCGCCTGACCGCCTTCGGCGACGCCGAGGCCACCCGCCAGGCGGTGGAGCGGGTCAAGAGTATGCTGTAATTCCCGCCATTTAAGCAAAGAGAGCCCCGGTCCCCTGGGACCGGGGCTCTTTTTGTGCGGCGGAACAAAAGAAACTGGAAAAAATCGGATTCGGTTTGATACAATTTTTTCTTTACTCCGCTAAAAGAATTTCGTATAATGCAAGGCGGGAAAAACGAAATCCCAAAACGTCGCAGAAGGAAAGGAGGACCTTGGGCCAGGACCCAACATAAGCGCCAGCGCCCCGGCTGTCAGGCTGGGGACGACGAGGTGGGGGGAGAATCGAAGCCTTCGGCGGGTGCCCCTCCGTGCCGCTCCGGGCGCGTATTCGGCCGACAAATATGCGGGTAACTGCAAAACAAAGGGGCCGGAACCGGGGAACGAGGTGCAAATAGCTGCGAGTTTGTCCTCTTGAGCAATCCAATTGAATCAGGAGGAAATTGAATATGTGCGGAATTGTAGGCTATGTGGGCAGTGAGCAGGCCGCTCCCGTTTTGCTGGAGGGGCTGTCCCGTCTGGAGTACCGGGGATACGACTCGGCAGGGGTTGCGGTCTACTCCCAGCGGGAGGGAACCCTGTCTGTCCACAAGGCCAAGGGCCGGCTGCAGGTGCTTTCCGACCTGCTCCAGGGCGGAGCGGCGGTGGAGGGCACCGTGGGCATCGGACACACCCGCTGGGCCACTCACGGGGCGCCCAGCGACGTCAACTCCCATCCCCAGGTGAGCCAGGGCGGCAAGATTGCGGTGGTGCACAACGGCATCATCGAGAACTACGCCGAGCTGAAGGCCTTCCTGGTGGATAAGGGCGTGACCTTTGTCTCCGAGACGGACACCGAGGTGGTGGCTCAGCTCATCGAGTACTTTTACGACGGAGATTTGCTGGCCGCTGTGGGGCGTGTGCTCCACCGCATTAAGGGGGCCTATGCCCTGGGCATCCTGTGCGCGGACACCCCGGACCAGCTCATCGCCGTGCGCAAGGACAGCCCGCTGATTCTGGGCTACGGCAAAGGCTGCAGCTTCATGGCCAGCGACGTCACCGCCATCCTGAAGCACACCCGGGAGGTGGGCTACATGGAAGACGGGGAGATCGCCGTCCTCACCCGGGAGGGCATCCAGTGCTACAACCACCTGATGCAGCCCATCCAGAAGGAGATCTCCCACGTGGACTGGGAGATTGACGCGGCGGAGAAGGGCGGCTATGAGCACTTCATGTTCAAGGAGATCATGGAGCAGCCCGAGGCCCTGCGCCGGTGTGTCTTCCCACGCATCCGGGAGGGCGAGGTCTGGTTTGAGGACTTCGGCCTGAGCGAGGAGTACATCCGGTCCATCCAGAAGATCTACATTGTGGCCTGCGGATCCAGCTACCACGTGGGCATGGTGGGCAAGTACAATCTGGAGCGGCTGACCCGCATCCCGGTGGAGGTGGCCCTGGCCTCGGAGTTCCGGTACATGGACCCCATTGTGAATGACCGGACCCTTGTGGTGGTCATCAGCCAATCGGGAGAGACCCTGGACACCATGGCCGCCCTGCGGGAGGCCCGGAAGCTGGGTGGGCGCATCCTGTCCATCGTCAACGTGGTGGGCAGCTCCATCGCCCGGGAGTCGGATGAGGTGCTCTACACCTGGGCCGGGCCGGAGATCGCCGTGGCTACCACCAAGGCTTACTCCACCCAGATGGCCCTCATCGATCTGCTGGGCCTGTACTTTGCCCGGATTCTGGGCACAGTGGAGGAGCAGGAGTACCGCTCAGCCCTGGATGAGATGCTGCTGCTGCCGGCCAAAATGGAGGAAGTGCTGGCGGACAAGGACGACATCCAGTACTTTGCCTCTCAGTACTTCAACCACGACTCCGTCTTTTTCATCGGACGGAATCTGGACTATGCCCTAGGCCTGGAGGGCTCCCTGAAGCTCAAGGAGATCTCCTACATCCACTCGGAGGCCTACGCCTCCGGCGAGCTGAAGCATGGGACCATCAGCCTCATCGAGGACGGCACCCTGGTGGTGGCGCTGGGTACCTACGGACGGCTTTTTGAGAAGGCCATGAGCAACGTGGTGGAGGTCAAGTCCCGGGGGGCTGATGTGCTGGCCCTCACCACCAAGAGCCATGAGAAGGAGATGCGGGAGACAGCCAACGCGGTCATTACCATCCCCGATACCCACGACCTGCTGCTGCCCTCTCTGGGTGTGGTGCCTCTGCAGCTGTTTGCCTATTATGTGGCGCTGATGCGTGGGTGCGACATTGATAAGCCCAGAAATCTGGCCAAGAGCGTAACCGTGGAATAAAACAAAACCCCGGCGTCCTGTTTGAACAGGACGCCGGGGTTTGACTTTTTCAATTACTGGGCGTTGGGCTGGCCCTTGAGCCATTCGTCCTCATACTCGTTGGCCTTCAGCCAGTCCTCATAGCTGGCGCGGACCATCTCCCAGACGTTCTGCCAGTCCACCAGGTTGAGCTCCTCCTCGTGGAACAGCTCGTCGTAGAAGGCGTGGAGGGCGTCCTCCTTGTTGCCCACATACTCCTCATAGAAGGCGTCCATGTAGGCCCCGAAACGGGGATCGGCCATCTGGTCCGGGCCGGTGAGAGCGGCCTGGAACTCCTCGCGGGTCCAGTGCTTATCCTTGTGCATGGTCAGGGGCATCACATTGATCCAGCTGGACAGCCGCTCCATATTTTCATGGAGACAGGTTTGATCTTCCACGGTGATCAGGTAGGGGCGGAGCTCTTCCAGCAGGTTGTAGAAGGCCTCTTCCATTTTGGTGCGGATCGTCTGGTTACGTTCTTCCTGTGTCATTGCCGAATCCTCCATTCCATCTCAAAGGTTGCCCACCGGTGGGCCGGATACACCGCACAGCAGTTTTGTCCTGCGCAGCTGCCTCTGCGCAGGATTGCTGTACGCTTTACTTCATTATAGACGGGAGAGGCAAGAACGTCAACAATATTTTGCATAAATTTGCTCGTCCTCATGCAAAATGAGGACGAGCAAACAACAATGTCTCAACTTTGTGTGCGGGCTGCGCGGGGACGGCGGGCGGGGAATTTCCACACCTGCAACAGAACGCCGGCGAGAATAAACACAAGACCCAGATAGGAAGACAAAAGAATGGGCTCATGCAGAAGGAAAAAGATGTAAACCAGAGAAAGAAAAGGGGTGAGGTAGGCCAGATTGGACAGCTTGGCGGTGTTCCCCAGGTCCATGGACAGGGCCCAGGTGGTATAGGCCAGACCGTTGGTCACCATACCCAGCCAGATGGTACCTCCCCACTGGACAGCACTCAGGATAGGGACAGGCTCCTGAGCCGCCAGGAACACGAGGCTGACCAGTGTAGTGGAAGTATAGTACACCAGCATGGCCACAAACTTGTCGCATTTGACCTGCGTATTGAAGACTGCGAACAGGGCGTAGCAGCAGGCGCCCAGAAGACAGGATATCACGCCGCCGAAATCCACCCCGCCCAGATTGGCCAGATTGCCCTCAGTGGCCACAATGATGACGCCGAAAAAGGAGAGAAGAAGGGCCAAGCAGGTCTGGGCTGTTATGGGCTTCCGCAGAATGAGCCAGGAGAAAACGACAATGAGAATGGGCCACAAATAATTGATGATGTAGGCCTGCTGTGCCTCCAGGCGGGCCAGGCCGTTATAGAAGAACAGAGACATCAGGAACATACCCAGAATTCCCAGGGCGGACATCCGGAAAAGGTCCTTCAGATGCAGTGTCCGGAGCAGCGGGAGACGCCCAGTGGCAGCCACAAGGATCAGAAGAAAAACAGCGGCGGTCAGACTGGTGTAGAACACCAACGCAAATTGGGACAGGGAATCCATCATCAGTGTGCCCACTGCCGCTGTGGAGGCCCAGGACAAAATGGAGATGCCGGCAAACAGGTATTCTTTCTTCATGAAATCCTTCCCCTTTCTGCTGGGAAAACATTGCTGTCAGGGGAAGTTATACCGCCAAATAAACCACTCGTCAAGGGGAGAAAAACAAAAATTTTATAAGCTCTCACAAAACGTTGACCAGCGTCGCCTGCTCCATCTCGGACAGCAGCTCCAGCTGAGAAATGAGGTCGGCGTTGGCGGCGGCGTACTGGTCCATTTCCTCCAGATCCAGGTACTGCATGACGCTGCGGAAAGAGCGGAGAATTTGGTCAGTGTCGGAGTGGCGCAGGACGCAGTGAAGATATGTGTGGTGGTCGTTCCAGCTGTCGTAGGACTGTCGGGTCAGGTCCCGGGCCTGCTCCCACTGATTCTCATGGGCCAGCTGCTGGGCCTCACGAAGAGGCTGGGCCAGGCTCTGGGTGAGGGAGTTGGAGTACCAAGCGTTTCCCAGGCTGACGGCCAGCAGGAAAACCAGCAGAGCGGATGCAATCCAGAGCCGTTTCATTTCGGCCGCCTCCTTACGTGTTAAAATCCTTGCGTGTGAGGTAGACCTTGCCGCCCCGGTCGGCCAAAAGAAGGAAGACCTGCTTCGGGTCCGAGCAGCCCCCCTCCTTCAGCCGCTTGTTCAGCCAGGCCCGGTCCCGGCCCAGCTGGGTGAGGTTGTGCTCCAGAAGCCGCCCGTCGCTGACCACCACTAGGGGGAGTTCCCACTGCTCCACCTCCAGCCCCAGCTGCTGGGCGGTGGGGGGCTTTTGGGCGGCGAAGGGGAGAACGGACAGCTGGCCGTTGGTCTCTAAAATGGCGTATTTCACACCTGAGGGGTCGGTGTAGCCCTGGCCGCGAAGCTCCTCCAGCAGCTCATCCACCGTCAGGCGGTTGCGGGCCATTTCCCGCTGGTCCACCTTGCCCTCCCGGATAATGATGCTGGGGCGGCCGCAGAGCAGAGCCCGGAAGCGCACGCTGCGCATGGTGAGCACGGAGAGGATCATGGTCATGGCCAGCAGGGCCAGAATGGGAATCACTCCGGCCAGCAGGGGGATGCCGAAGTCCTGCATGGGAACGGAGGCCAGGTCGGCAATAATGAGGGAGAGCACCAGCTCAGAGGGCTCCAGCTCGCCCACCTGCCGCTTGCCCATGAGGCGGATGCCGGCAATAATCAAGATGTAGAGGATGACGGTGCGGACAAGACCGGTAAACATAATACGCCTCCGCGAAAGAAGAGTGGAGCTGGTGGGCTATGAGGGATAGTCTTGCCCTTCCTCTCGTCGATTATCCCAGGGACGGAAGAAAACGGAGCGAAAAATTATACAGAAAAAGGGAAAACTCCATCTTGAAAAATACCCTATTTTTCGATACAATATCTTGAATACAGTTTGCGCAATATGTGGCTAACAAGTCTGGAACGGAAGGCGTGTGAGATTTGATGAAAGCGACCTTGATTCTGGCCAACGGAAGCGTATTTTCCGGGACCAGCATTGGCAGCACCTCCGACCGGGTGTGCGAGATGGTGTTCAACACCTCCATGACCGGCTATCAGGAGATTCTGACCGATCCCTCCTACGCCGGGCAGGGGATTGTCATGTCCTATCCCCTCATCGGCAACTACGGCGTCAACCACGAGGACAATGAGTCTGCCCGTCCCTGGGCGGAGGCCTTTGTGGTCCGTCACCTGTCTCCCCGGGGCAGCAATTTCCGCTGCGAGGGGACTTTGCACGATTTTCTGAAGGAACACGACATCACCGGGATTCAAGGCGTGGATACCCGCGCGCTGACCAAAATACTCCGTAGTCAGGGGAGCATGAATGGTATGCTCACCTGTGCGGAGCATTTTAATGTGGCGGAGATCATGGAGAAGCTGAAGAACTACAAGGTCACCGGCACCGTGGCCCGGGTCACCCGCAAGGAGCCCGAGGTGTTCCCCGCCCACGGCGAGGAGCTGCACCACGTGGCCATGATGGACTACGGCGTGAAGCAGAACATGATCGAGTGCCTGCGCCGCCGGGGCTGCCGGGTGACCGTGCTGCCCGCCTTCACCCCCGCCAAGGAGGTCCTGGCCGGCGGCTATGACGGCGTGATGCTCAGTAACGGCCCGGGCGACCCTGCGGAGAACACCGAGATCATCGCCCAGCTGAAGGAGCTCTACCAGAGCGACACCCCCCTCTTCGGCGTGTGTCTGGGCCACCAGCTGCTGGCTCTGGCCACCGGGGCCAAGACCGGCCGCCTGGCCTACGGCCACCGGGGCGGCAACCACCCCGTGCGGGATCTGGAGAAGGGCAAGGTGTTCATCACCAGCCAGAACCACGGCTATATGGTTCTGTCCGAGACGGTGGACCCGGCTGTGGCCGAGGTCAGCCACATCAACGTCAACGACGGCACCTGCGAGGGCCTGCGTTATAAGCGTCCCAACTGCTTTACCACTCAGTTCCACCCCGAGGCCAACGCCGGCCCCAAGGATACGGAATACCTGTTCAACCGCTTTGTGGAATCCATGAATAAGGGAGGTGCCCGGTAATGCCCAAATATACGGATGTAAAGAAGGTACTGGTGCTGGGCTCCGGTCCCATCGTCATCGGCCAGGCCGCCGAGTTTGACTACGCCGGAACCCAGGCCTGCCGCGCCCTGAAGGAAGAGGGCATTGAGGTGGTGCTGGTGAACTCCAACCCCGCCACCATCATGACCGACAAGGACATTGCCGATCATGTCTATATCGAACCCATGAACATCCCCTCCGTCATGCAGATCATTGAGAAGGAGCGGCCCGACGCCCTCCTGCCCAACATGGGCGGTCAGACCGGTCTGAACCTGGCCATGGCCCTCTATGAGGACGGCACCCTGCAGAAGTACGGCGTGCGTCTGCTGGGCACCAGCCCCGAGTCCATCCACAAGGCGGAGGACCGCCAGGGCTTCAAGGACTGCATGGAGTCCATTGGCCAGCCCTGTGTCACCTCCAAGGTGGTCAACACCGTGGAGGACGCTGTCTCCTTCACCAACGAGATCGGCTACCCCGTCATTGTCCGTCCCGCCTACACCCTGGGCGGCAGCGGCGGCGGCATCGCCTATGACGAGGCCTCCCTGCGGGAGATCGCCGACCGCGGCATCAACCTGAGCCGCGTCAGCGAGGTGCTGATCGAGCGCTGCATCTCCGGCTGGAAGGAGATCGAGTTTGAGGTGATGCGTGACTCCGCGGGCAACGTCATCACCATCTGCTCCATGGAGAACATCGACCCCGTGGGTGTCCACACCGGCGACTCCATCGTGGTGGCTCCCACCCAGACCCTGGCCAACCGGGAGTTCCAGATGCTGCGCTCCGCCGCTCTGGACATCATCTCCGCTCTGGAGATTGAGGGCGGCTGCAACGTGCAGTTTGCTCTGAACCCCGACTCCTTCGAGTACGCCGTCATCGAGGTTAACCCCCGTGTGTCCCGTTCCTCCGCCCTGGCCTCCAAGGCCACCGGCTACCCCATCGCCAAGGTGGCGGCCAAGGTGGCTCTGGGCTACACCCTGGACGAGATCCCCAACGCGGTCACCGGCAAGACCAAGGCCTGCTTCGAGCCCACCATCGACTACTGCGTTCTGAAGATCCCCCGCCTGCCCTTCGATAAGTTCACCACCGCCAGCCGTACTCTGGGCACCCAGATGAAGGCCACCGGCGAGGTTATGGCCATTGCCAACTCCTTCGAGGGCGCTCTGATGAAGGCCATCCGCTCTCTGGAGCTGAACGTCCGCGCCCTAAAGCTGGACAAGCTGGAGGGCCTCTATACCGACGAGATCGAGGACATGCTGGTTCAGGTCACCGACGAGCGTCTGTTCGTGGTGGCTGAGGCTCTGCGCCGCGGCTTCTCTCCCCAGAAGATCAACCACATCACCAAGATGGACATCTGGTTCCTGGACGGCTTCAAGCGCATCATCGACATGGAGGAGGAGCTGAAGGCCTGCAAGGGTGCTCCCGATGCCGATACCCTGAAGCGCGCCAAGGAGATGTGCTTTGCCGACAGCTATATCGGCACCCTGTGCGGCATGCAGCAGGCTGAGGTGAAGACTCTGCGTGAGAAGTACGGCATTATCCCCTCCTTCAAGATGGTGGATACCTGCGCCGCCGAGTTTGACGCCGAGACTCCCTATTATTACTCCACCTACGACGGAGAGAACGAGGCCGTGGACACCAACACCGACAAGAAGAAGGTGTTGGTGCTGGGCTCCGGCCCCATCCGTATCGGCCAGGGCATCGAGTTTGACTACTGCTCCGTCCACTCCGTCTGGGCCTTCAAGCGCCTGGGCTACGAGACCATCATCATCAACAACAACCCCGAGACTGTCTCCACTGACTTCGACGTAGCGGACAAGCTGTACTTCGAGCCCCTCACCGCCGAGGACGTGCAGAACATCGTGGAGCAGGAGAAGCCCTGGGGCGCTGTGGTTCAGTTCGGCGGACAGACCGCCATTAAGCTGGCCAAGGCCCTCACCGAGATGGGCGTGCGCATCCTGGGCACCCCCGCCGACGGCGTGGACGCCGCTGAGGACCGGGAGCGCTTTGACGAGATCCTGGAGAAGTGCGGAATCCCCCGCGCCAAGGGACGCACCGTGTTCACCACTCAGGAGGCCCTGAAGGCGGCCAACGAGCTGGGCTACCCCGTGCTGGTCCGTCCCTCCTACGTGCTGGGCGGCCAGGGCATGGAGATTGCCTACTCCGACCGCAACATCGAGGAGTTCATGCGCATCATCAACATGACCGTGCAGGAGCACCCCATCCTGGTGGATAAGTACCTCATGGGCCGCGAGCTTGAGGTGGACGGCGTGTTCGACGGGGAGGACATCCTCATCCCCGGTATCATGGAGCACGTGGAGCGTGCCGGTGTCCACTCCGGCGACTCCATCGCCGTGTACCCGCCCCTCCACCTGGAGGAGAAGCACCGCCAGCTCATTCTCCAGCACACCAAGAACATGGCCAAGCACCTGGGCGTCATCGGCCTCATCAACGCCCAGTATATCCTCTATAACGACGACATCTATGTCATCGAGGTCAACCCCCGTTCCTCCCGTACCATCCCCTATATCTCCAAGGTGACCGGCGTGCCCATCATTGACCTGGCCACCAAGGTGATGCTGGGCCAGAAGCTGAAGGATCTGGACTACGGCACCGGCCTCTATCCCGAGGCCAAGTACTTCGCCGTCAAGGCCCCCGTCTTCTCCTTCGAGAAGCTCACCGACGTGGATACCGGCCTTGGCCCGGAGATGAAGTCCACCGGCGAGGTGCTGGGTCTGGCTGAGACCTTCCCCCAGGCCCTGCTGAAGGCCTTCAAGGGCTCCAATATGCGCGTGCCCAAGAAGGGCGGCCGCATCATCATCACCGTCAAGGACGAGGACAAGCGGGAGATCGTCTCCATTGCCCGGGGCTTTGAGGAGATGGGCATCGAGCTCTATGCCACCTCCGGCACTTGCGATGCCCTCACAGAGGCGGGCATTGAGTGCAAGCGGGTCAACCGCGTGTCCCAGTCTCACCCCAACATTCTGGACATGATTGCCTCCGGCACCGTGGACCTCATCATCAACACCCCCACCCGGGGCCGCAAGCACGACTCCGACGGCTTCCAGATCCGCCGCTCCGCCGTGGAGCACGGAGTGGGCTGTGTCACCGCCATCGACACCGCTCGCGCTCTGCTCACCGTCCGTCAGCAGAGCCGCAGCGAGGACCTCACCCCCATCGACATCACCAAGATCTAATGTACAAAACCGGGCACGGTCCCTTTTGGGGCCGTGCCCGGGAGTGGTAAAGCACAAAGCGCAACGGCAGGAACTTTTTTACGTCTTTAAGGATGAAACCGAAGAAACCATCGGACATGCAGAGGAGGCGTGAAGAATGAAAATCCTGAAAAAATGGGGCGCTCTGGTGCTGACGCTGGCGGTACTGGCGGTGGGGCTGGGTGTGTTTGCCTTGTACACCGCACGGCCTGTGGAGCTGAATCCGGCGGAGTTGACCCTGGCGGAAACGGTGGAGCCCTACCCAGGGGCAGAGTTGTCTCTGGAGATCAACGGTGCTCTCATAAGCCTGACCTTTTCCAATCACAGCGAGGCCCGGCTGGAATCCGGAGCCTCGGTGGATGGAGACCGGAACCTCTTTTTCACCGGTGGTCTGCAGGTATTGCTGGATGGGCAGTGGTATAAGGTACCTTCGGAGCCATATGCCACCGCCGGTGTGGGCCTGGAACTGGAGCCTGGGGACAGTGTTTCCGGTCAATACAGCCTTTCGCCTTATGGAAAACTGCCCGACGGACAGTACCGCATCGCCTTTGTTTACTGGCAGAGCAGCCCCGGTGAGGAGGAGCCTCTGCTGCGCCAGTCTTACCGTCAGTCTTACGTAGAGTTCCGTCTGGAATACGGCCGTCTCCAATTATGATTTGCACCGGTTCGGACATTTTGTCGGAACCTAAGTCCTTGTTCCTGTTTGGTTTGAGAGCAGAAAGGAAGGTGCAAAGGATGAAAAAGAGAAATCTGTTTTTGCTGGTGGTACTGTTGGTGGTTGTCCTGGGCAGTATTCTGGTTTTTCGTGCCCGGCGGGGACCGCTGAACGTGCCCGTGGGGGAGAGTGTTCAGCTCTACGTCTATGACGGCCAGAGGATGCAGAGTAAGTTCCTCTATGAGAAGGATGATTTGAACCGGCTGAGGGACGCCCTGTCCAGGGCCTCCGCCCGGCCTTTGGAGTACGGACAGCTGCCTGAGGATTCCTTCCCGCTCTATGCCCTTCGTGTCAACGGGACGAAGGAGGACTTTGAGGCGGTGTGCGTGGGAGATGTGTGGCTGGACAACCGGGGGCGGGTACTGGAGACCGACCTGGAGCTGGGGGAGCTGATGGACCAGATGGGGGCGCCCCTGGAGACCAGCGAGAGCCTGGCCGCGCTTCCCTGCCGACGCACCCTGGCTCTGCTGAGTGGCAACTGGGACGCCCGTTTCCTGCTCCCGGCGAAAGAGCATACCCAGCAGAAGGATGTGATTATGTCCCTTGTCTGCTCAGAATCGGGGGACTTGTCCTGGACGGTGGAAAATCACACTGGACGCAGCCTGTCCCACGGAAACGGTGGGTATGCTTCTCTGGAGGTTTTACTGGACAACAGCTGGTACAGCCTCCCCTGGGTGCCCGGGAGCCACTACGGTGTGACCGACGAGGAATATATTCTGGAGCCGGGGGAATGTTTCTCCGACGACTTGTCCTGGGAGCCCTATGGCGATCATCTGCCCGACGGGATCTACCGTCTCAGCTTTCCCTTCTACTCTTTCGAAGAGGGGGAGACCACTGTCACCTGGGCCTGGGCCCGCTTTCAGATGGAAGACGGGGTGGCCAGGCTGGAGCCGGAGAACTGATTGCCCCTGAAACGCAAAAATCCACACCCTGAGGTGTGGCTTCTTGTCCGAATGATATGAAGTTGCTTACCGCTCGCTGGCGACGGTCTGTTCGTCCTCATAGATGAGATCCTCCAGATCGGAGCGGCTGTTCCAGTAAAAATCCGTCATAATCAAACCTCCTTTCTTTGTTTCCTGTCTGTATCATAGTCCCCGCGGAGCGGGAAAACAAGGCAGAGGCGGTTAAATCTTTGTAAATTCCATTCTAAGAAAAGCAAGGAAGGATGTCCTAATGTCCCATCAGACCGTTATTGTTCTGGACTTCGGCGGCCAGTATAACCAGCTCATTGCCCGGCGGGTCCGTGAGTGCGGCGTTTACTGCGAAGTAAAGCCCTACACTACTCCTCTGGACCAGCTGAAGGCTATGGACCCCATTGGAATCATCTTCACCGGCGGACCCAACTCCGTCTATCTGGAGACCTCGCCCCATGTGGACCCCAAGATTTTTAACTGGGGTGTGCCTGTTCTGGGTATCTGCTACGGCTGTCAGCTCATGGCCCATACCCTGGGCGGACAGGTGACTGAGGCTCAGGACGATTCCGCCCGGGAGTACGGCAAGACCCAGACCTACTACGACACCGCCTGCAAGCTCTTTGACGGTCTGCCCCAGGAGGGCATCTCCTGGATGAGCCACGGGGACTACATGGCCAAGGTGCCCGAGGGCTTTGCCCTCACCGCCCACTCCGATGCCTGCCCCAACGTGGCCATCGCCGATGAGAAGCGGGGCTTTTACGGCGTGCAGTTCCATCCCGAGGTCAACCACACCCAGCACGGCGTGGACATGATCCGCAACTTCCTCTACAAGGTCTGCGGCGCGGTGGGCGACTGGACCATGGGAGAGTACAAGGACACCGCCATCGCTGCCGTCCGGGAAAAGGTGGGCAGCGGAAAGGTGCTGCTGGCCCTCTCCGGCGGCGTGGATTCCTCCGTGGTGGCTGCCCTGCTGGCCGAGGCGGTGGGTCCCCAGCTCACCTGCGTCTTCGTGGACCACGGCCTCATGCGGAAGAACGAGGGAGACGAGGTGGAGGCCGCCTTCTCCAAGTGGGACATCAATTTTATCCGGGTGGATGCCGAGACCCGCTTTTTGCTGAAGCTGGCCGGCGTGTCCGAGCCGGAGCATAAGCGCAAGATCATCGGCGAGGAGTTTATCCGGGTCTTCGAGGAGGAGGCCAAGAAGATTGGTGCTGTGGACTTCCTGGCCCAGGGTACCATCTATCCCGATATCATCGAGTCGGGCGCGGGCGACGCCGCTGTCATCAAGAGCCACCACAACGTGGGCGGTCTGCCTGACTATGTGGACTTCAAGGAGATCATCGAGCCCTTGCGTCTGCTGTTCAAGGACGAGGTGCGTCAGCTGGGCCGGGAGCTTGGCCTGCCTGAGTACCTGGTCTCCCGCCAGCCCTTCCCCGGCCCCGGTCTTGCCATCCGCATCATCGGGGACATCACCAAGGAGAAGGCGGACCTGCTGCGGGAGGCGGACTTCATCTTCCGGGATGAGATCGCCAAGGCCGGAGAGGACAAGAATCTGAGCCAGTACTTCGCCGTCCTCACCAACACCCGTTCCGTGGGCGTCATGGGCGATGGCCGTACCTACGACTATACCCTGGCCCTCCGGGCCGTGGTCACCGACGACTTCATGACCGCCGACTGGGCCCGCATCCCCTACGAGGTGCTGGACCGGATCTCCGTGCGCATTGTCAACGAGGTCCCCGGCGTGAACCGCATCTGTTATGACATTACCTCCAAGCCGCCTGCAACGGTGGAATGGGAGTAAACTTTAATTCTAAAAATCAGGAGGAGACACCAATGGATCAGAACAAGCGTCCGGAAAACATGGAACGAATTACGACCCCTCAGCTGGCGGAAGCCTTCATTGCCCAGCAGATTGAAGCCGTCCGTGCCCAGGTGGGAGACAAGAAGGTGCTGCTGGCCCTCAGCGGCGGTGTGGACTCCTCTGTGGTGGCCGCCCTGCTCATCAAGGCCATCGGCAAGCAGCTGGTGTGCGTCCACGTCAACCACGGCCTGCTGCGCAAGGGCGAGCCTGAGCAGGTGGTAAAGGTCTTCCGGGACGAGATGGATGCCAACCTCATCTATGTGGATGCGGTGGACCGTTTCCTGGACAAGCTGGCCGGCGTGTCTGAGCCGGAGCGCAAGCGGAAAATCATTGGCGCGGAGTTCATCCGGGTGTTTGAGGAGGAGGCCCGCAAGCTGGAGGGCATTGAGTTCCTGGCTCAGGGCACCATCTACCCCGACATTCTGGAGAGCGGCGGCGTCAAGGCCCACCACAACGTGGGCGGCCTGCCGGAGGATCTGAAGTTTGAACTGGTGGAGCCGGTGCGCCTGCTGTTCAAGGATGAGGTCCGGGTGGTGGGCAAGGCTCTGGGCCTGCCCGACAACATGGTCTATCGCCAGCCCTTCCCCGGCCCCGGCCTGGGCGTGCGCTGCCTGGGTGCCATCACCCGGGACCGCCTGGAGGCGGTGCGGGAGTCCGACGCCATTCTCCGGGAGGAGTTTGCCAAGAACGGTCTGGAGGGCAAGGTGTGGCAGTACTTCACCGCCATCCCCGACTTCAAGAGCGTTGGCGTGAAGGACGACAAGCGCACCGAGGCTTGGCCTGTCATTATCCGTGCCGTGAACACCAAGGATGCCATGACTGCCACCGTGGAGGATGTGCCTTTTGCCTTGCTCCAGCACATCACCCAGCGCATTACATCTGAGGTTCCTGGTGTGAACCGTGTGCTCTACGACCTGACGCCCAAGCCCTGCGGCACCATCGAGTGGGAATGATTTCAGAGGCCCGGAAAAGCCTGATATAACTGGGTTTTTTAGAGGTTAAGGCCTTCCGTGGCAACGATTTGGCAACACTTTTTCATTATTCATAAAAAGAGAGCTAACTGATTTTGATTAGTCAGTTAGCTCTCTTTTTCTTTTTATTATTACTCTGTGCAACAAACGGCCTCTCCCGTGGCCTACAAGTGAGCAGGTCAAAAGAGGTCCTGGGGCGGTATCTTCACATAGGTCTGGGAGTTGTCAAACTCCGGGTAATGGTAGCGCCACTTATCATAGTCCTCTTTGGAGATTTCGCCCGCCTCCAACATGGCAGCGGCCTGTTGCCAGGAGCAAAGCATCTCATGCAGCCGAGCAGCGTCCTTGCTCTTCCGCACATCGACCTTCAGGCAGACTTCTCCATCCATCTCGCTAATCTTGAGCCCGTAGTTATCCTCCAGGGTAAACAGGGTGTGCATGAGCCCCACATAGGAGTCTATGTCTGGGACAGAGAGCGCATGGGGAGAGACATCCAGTACCTGAGCCAGGGCAGCAGTCAGGTCCGCCTTAGGGGTTCTTGATCCTGTTTCGTACTGAGCAAGGCGCACATCGGCGGACTTTTCCGGAAAGCCCAGCGCCATGCCGAGATATTTCTGAGTCATCCCCCGCAGGAGACGAAAAAAGTGAATCCGTTCGCCAATCGCCATATCATCAACTCCAATCGTTGGTTGTCTTTAGGAAAAGCGTAGCAGAAATGCTTAGTAAAGTCAAGAGAATCCTAAACAATTTTATTTAATTTATTTTGCGTACTCCGATTGACACAAGCTATTTTGCTTAGTATAATGACAATAGACTAAGCATAATAGCTTAGAATCAGTAAATGGAAAAGAACTGCCGCAATCCCCCGGTTATACATCCGGGAAAAAAGTGGCGGACGAAAGTGAGGAGGCATTTATGGAACACAATATCCAGCCGCAGCAGCCATCAACGAAGAAAGGAAGGTATTTTCAATGCAGGCACAAAACTTTATGCGCGTGGAGGAAGTGGCCCAGGAGCTGGGCATCTCCAAGTCCCACGCCTACAAGGTGATCCACAAGCTCAACGCCGAACTCCGTGAGAAGGGCTATCTGACCATCTCCGGGCGGGTCAATCGGAACTTTTTCATGGAGAAGTTTTGCTACGGCAAGACGGGAAAGGAGGGCTAATCATGGCGATCTACAAAGAAGAAAAGACGAATACTTGGCGAGCGGTCTACCGCTACACCGACTGGAACGGCGAGCGCAAGCAGACCCAGAAACGGGGCTTCAAGACCAAACGGGAGGCACAAGCCTGGGAGCGCGAACAGCTCAACAAGACCAGTGCCGATCTGGACATGACCTTCAGGAGCTTCGTGGACCTCTACACGGCGGATATGAAAACCCGGCTCAAGGAGAACACCTGGGCTACCAAGGACCATATCATCCGTACTAAGCTGCTGCCCTACTTCGGCAGGCTGAAAATGTGTAACATCACCGCCCAGCAGATCATTACCTGGCAGAACGAGATGTTGAACCATAAGGACGAGAACGGCAAGCCCTACTCGCCGGTGTACCTGAAAACGGTCCACAATCAGCTCAGTGCCATCTTCAACCACGCGGTTCGGTACTACAACCTCCGGGAGAATCCCTGCAAGAAGGCGGGCAGCATGGGCAAAAAGAAAAACCGAGAGATGATGTTCTGGACCAAGGAGCAGTACCTGAAATTTGCCGAGGTGATGATGGACAAGCCACTGTCCTTCTACGCCTTTGAGATGCTCTACTGGTGCGGTATCCGGGAGGGGGAGCTGCTTGCCCTGACCCCGGCAGACTTTGATTTTGAGAAGCGCACCGTTACCATCAATAAATCCTATCAGCGGTTGAATGGCCAGGATCTAATTACCACTCCCAAAACCGAAAAGAGTAATCGGGTCATCACCATGCCGCAATTTTTAGCCGAGGAAATCCAGGATTACATCAAGATGCTCTACGACATCGGGCCGGATGATCGGATGTTCACCGTCACCAAGAGCTATCTCCACCGGGAGATGGACCGGGGAGCCAAAGAAGCCGGTGTGCCGCGCATCAGAATCCATGATATTCGGCACAGCGCGGTCTCGCTTTTGATTGACATGGGCTTCTCTGCCACGGCTATCGCGGACCGGGTGGGCCATGAGAGCATCGACATCACTTACAACTACGCGCACCTGTTTCCGTCCAAGCAGGCGGAGATGGCGGATAAATTGAACATGGAAAGGGGCAATTAAAAATGTCAGCAAAGAATTTGGACAAGCACAACCGTTGGAGAAACAAGACTGTGGCTTTTCGGGTCTCCCCGGAGGAGGACGCTCAGATCGAGACGGCAGTTAAGCTCACCGGCCTGACCAAACAGGATTATATCATCCGGCGACTGCTTTGCCGGGATGTGGTGGTCCAGGGCAACCCCAGGGTCTACAAGGCGCTGCGGGATCAGCTGGCCGCTGTGCTGGACGAGCTGCGCCGGATCGAGGCTGGGCAGGGCGTGAACGACGAGCTGCTGGACACCATCCAGATGATCGCTACCATTATGAACGGAATGCAGGAGGACTTTGCCTATGACCGATGAGAAAAAGAAAATGACCGCCCATGGTTCATCTGTTGGCGCAGATGATGGGCAGTCAATCTCTCAAAATTCCAAGACCACTATACCAGACCCAGACGAAAAAAGCAATTCCCCCGAAAGAGATTTGGAGGAACTTTACCGGAAGATGCGCCGCATGAGCGACCCAGCCTACCTGCATACTGTGACCCTGGACGAGCTGATGGACAATGTGTTTGAGGGTAAGTCTGCGGTGATTGAGAACCTGCTCTACACGGGAGCGTACATCCTTGCCGGAGCGCCCAAAATCGGCAAGTCCTTCCTGATGGCGCAGATCGCCCACCATGTCAGCACCGGGCAAGACCTGTGGGGCTACAAGACCCATCAGGGAACTGTTCTCTACCTGGCGTTGGAGGATGACGAGAGCCGTTTACAGCGCCGGATGTTCCGAATGTTCGGAGTGGAGGGGACAAGCTCCCTCCACTTTGCTACCAATGCTAAGATGATCGGCGGTGGCCTGGATGAGCAGCTGGAAAAGTTCGTCCGGGAACACAGTGACACCAAACTTGTTATTGTGGATACCCTGCAAAAAGTTCGGGAAGCGGTGAGCGACAGCTACAGCTATTCCAGCGACTATGAGGTGATCGGCAAGCTGAAACAATTTGCCGACCGATATGGCGTCTGCGTCCTGATCGTTCACCACACCAGAAAGCAGCCTGCGGGAGACAGCTTTGAGATGATTTCCGGTACAACCGGCTTGCTGGGCTGTGCGGATGGGGCGCTCCTGATGCAGAAGGAGAAGCGAACGGATAGCAAGGCTACCCTGGAGGTGGTAGGCAGAGACCAGCCGGATCAGCGGCTATATCTGAGCAAAGACCAAGAGAGCCTAGTTTGGGGTCTCGACCATGCAGAGAATGAGCTTTGGAAACAGCCTCCAGACCCGGTACTAGAAGCCGTGGCAAAGCTCGTATCCTCTGAGAACCGGGAATGGGAAGGCAGTCCCACCGATCTGGCCCAGGCGATTCAGACGGATATGGCGGTAAACCGACTCACCAAACATCTGAATGTGAATGCCAGCCGCTTGCTGGAAGAACATCAGGTGAGGTATGAGAATAAAACCAAGCACGCCGGACGGCGTATCCGGCTGACCTACATGGTGGTGGAAACATCCGCGTTTGAAGTAATCGAGTAAAGCGCGACGCTCGCAACGGTCGCGACGGTGTTTTGAGGGGTGCTCCCAGCACCGTTGCGACCGTCGCCACCGTCGCGGAACGAAAAACTGGGGTGGTATTTTGTCACCCCGTCTTTCAGGAGGGTATCGCATTTCACGACGCCCTTGCCCACGAAACAGAGCACCGGGTACGGCCTAAAAAGCGTTCGCAGAACGCACAGCCACAGAATGAAATTCTGTGTTCAAAAGGGGCTTGGGGGCGTTGCCCTCAACAAGCAGACAGCAGGAAATGTGAGTGTGTATTAACACTCGCATTGCTTGCTGGATTTGTGTGTGGCTATCCACACGCATTGCTTGCCTGTATCTAAAACAACCGAAACGGCCCTTGTGCCGCTGCGGAAAATCAATCAAGATTTAAGCATTGGGAGGTAACGACTATGAGGAAAATTCTGTCCTGTGAGTTCAACCTGGACACTGCCTGTGTGGAGCTGTGTCTGGAGGATGGGACGCTTCTCTCCATCGACTGCAAGGCCGTGGAGAACGAACTAGCAAACAGTATGTACCAGCGGTCAGAACTGGACTGGCTGATTTACAATGATCCGCTGGCCTATGCCGAACTGATTTTGAATGGTGAGCCAGAACTATATCTAAAAGCAGTGGCCGAGAAAGCGTTATTAGATTGCCAGGTATAAAAACTTCGGTGCCGGGCCTCATGACTTTTTGAAAGATGGAGCTAGGTCTTGAATGAATCTCGTTTACTCATCTTTTCGTGAGATTATCTTGTGGCTATGTGCGTAATATGGTATAATGTAAAACAATTCGACAACGAATGGGGAATTGATTATGCCGGTCAGTTACGACAAGCTATGGAAGATGTTGATTGATAAAAAAATGAATCGAACAGAGCTAAAAGACGCTGCAGGAATTAGTTTCAATGTGTTAGCAAAAATGGGGCGGAATGAGTTTGTTTCGATGGAAAGCCTATTTAAAATTTGTACAACACTAGGGTGTACTATTGGGGATATAGTGGAATTTATTTATTGAATATAACTTGAGGTGCTATCATGGTAAAATACGCGGAATTTTGTGCAGGAGTGGGAGGTTTTCGGCTTGGAATTGATCTAGCTGCACATAATTCAAAATGCATATATAAAAATGAAATTGATGAAAAATGTGATGATACCTACTATAGAAATTTTGGTGAACACTTTGATTCAAAAGATATATTTACATTAGACGTAGATAGTATTCCGCACATGGATATCTTATGCTCAGGATTTCCGTGCCAGCCATTTTCTATTGCAGGGAAACAAAAGGGACTTGAGGATGACAGAGGGAAAATTATACTAAAACTTTTTGAAATTATTCGAGCGTTAGAGCCCAAAGTTGTTTTTCTAGAAAATGTGGCAAATCTAAAAAGACATAAACAAGGTGCAACATTAAGCCTCATTAAAAATTTATTCGAAGAAATCGGCTATAAAGTATATGATGAAATTTTAGATAGTGCAGATTTTGGAGTGCCTCAAAGTAGGCCGCGTTTGTATATTGTTGCATTTAATATAAAAAAGCTAAAGAATGTAAGCTTCCATTTTCCTGTTGGTGCTGAACCTAAAAAGACACTCCGTGATGTATTAGTACCTGGAGACAATTCTATCCCTATTTCTAAAAAATGGGAAGAGTATATTGACCTTTATTTGGGTATTAAAAGTGCTGATGAGCTATCTTTTCAAATTCCTAAAACACGAAAGAGCTTAGAACGTGTAGCCGACAATTGCGATATAAATGATTGTATTTTACAAATTCGTTCCAGTGGAATTAGGGCGTATTCACTAGATGGCCAATTCCCTACTTTTGCAGTAAGTAATAGTGGTGGGGGGGCAATGATACCGGTATTAACTAAGGAAAGGCGACATTTAAGTGTTCTAGAAATGAAGCGTATTATGGGTTTCCCAGATACATTTTCTTTTGGAATTTCCAGGACTGATAGTATTAAGCAATTAGCAAATGCGGTTTGTCCACCCGTAATAAGTGCAATTTATGATGAGATTGTAAGAGCTGCACATTTTAGCGTTTAGTAATTCTGTCCCGAATATTTTCTCCAGTAGCAAGGACGACTTCTTCGTGTTCTGGAAATACTAAGGCGCAAGATGGTGAACACTCACTAAGAGTACAAACGAAACACATTTGACGTTTGCATTTATTACAATAGTGGCAGAGGGCCTGTATATTATTTATATTATTTTCTCCGCCTCGATCAACAGGAATACGGTGATCAAATTCAACACGCACACGGTCTTTTGCAAATGTATGTGGTGCAATTGCTGAATTTTCTCTTAGAATCGCACCACAAATGTTACATCGGTATGTTTGAGCTGTGAGAATAGTTTGTTTTTCTATAGTATTTAATTGAATTCGTGTGGACTTGGCATTTTCTTGAAAGAGCAACTCATGATCTACTGGATGTAATACATATTGACGATTTCCTTGCATTGCTTCCGCATGAACACATGAAAAACCTTCTTCAGTCCAGAGTTCACTGAAAGGTTTATTTGCATCTCCATAGCGCTCCTGAATCCAAGATGGGTTGATTTTTCCTCTTAATATCGCTTTGATAGTATGCAGGCGGTCGTTAGCACCAACAAGGTCTGCTTCTGAACAATACTCGTACTTTATCAATAACAGTAAGCCAGCTATGGTACGTCGCTTTATTATCCAGATAATCTTATTTTGAGGAAAAACAATTTCATAGCCAGGGCGATTAATAGCTTTCCGAATCTCAATAATATCTTCAATATGTAACATAACAAGCCCTCCGAACTAAGATCTAAATAAAAGTTGTGTATTAAATATAAACTGATACAAGTCTCCGACTAAAACATTCCAGTTGTTATAAAGTGTCTGTATGATCAATAAAGAGTAAATATGGTTCAACTCCAAGTGCATCTGCAATTCTTTGGATATTTTCGAGAGAAATACTTCGGCGAAAACGTTCAATCGCACTAATATATGTTCGATGTAAGCCACACTTTTCTGCAAAAGCTTCTTGGGAAAGGCCGATAGCTTGACGATAATATTTCACATTTACTCCAAAAACCTTAATGATGTCCATACTTGAAAACCTCCATGATAAATGTTACAATATTGAATACAATAAGTCGACAGACAATAAGTCTCGTTCGAAGAGGAAGCAAATATGAAACTACGTAACTTTTTATATCTAAACACAAAAGTAATTGAGGATTATATTGCAGCTATTGACGGCTATACTTACGATGAGGAAGCTCAAGCAATTGCAACTAGCAGGGAAAATACTTTGTCTGGAAAAGGGGCAATTGGTGTTGCTTCAGGAAATGGATCCCATACAGGAAAACAGTCTGAAGAAGTAAAGCGGTCTGTACGTATTAGCGATGCAGCTAAATTTGAAAAAATCTACAAATATTTGCAATCTGATGAAGATGATGGTCTAAAATATTATGAGTTTCTTAGCGAGGCAGATTATGGTGCTTTATACCGGGATGATTTTCTTGAAGTTTTAGTTACTGCTCGCTTTTCTAAGATGAAAGAGTTGACCGATAGTGTAATGAAAATTGCAGAGTTGGCTGCGGTTTTTGAGACTATTACAGATCAGCAGATTTTGGACAAAAAAGCAACCGAAGCTGTACAAGGTTTTTCGGCGTTAGGGCAGATGAAATCCGGTAAAGAAATTGCCTGTGTGTTCGAATTTGCAGACGGAAAGCATCCAATAGTTGCGTATTTGGATGAAAGTTACTTTAGATGTAATCAAGATAATTTTGTTGGACAATCCTATTTGCTATGTAAAATTATTCGTAAAATACCTAAGGGACAAAGTATCAAGTTGGATGAAATTTTCGACGATTTCAAGAAGCTACCTCTTAACAGAGCTCAGCGAAGGAATATGCCGAAGAATATGGATAACCCCGCAGAGCTTCGTGATGTTATTAAAGGGCCTGCGCTCGTTGTCCTTCCCATTGCGGTATATCAGTGAGAGTGCATTAAATCGGTGGCAACACCATGGCAACAAAAAATCAGATAGCCTCTGCTATCTGAATAATGAAAAGAATACCAATACTCTGAGCTAAATCCCATAAGCAAATCTGTTTAGAAAACTTCTGGCAGGAGCGAGTGGGAGTAACTGAACGAAACCAGGAAAGCCTTGCAGTGCAAGGCTTTCCTGGTTTTTTTATTAGATTGTGCCGTAAAATGTTCCTTTGCGGTACGACTGCTTATAGAGAGAATGGCATACCAGGTTCTTGCATTTTCTGCATCACCCTGCTAAAATGAAGGTAGTGTCAACAGTTTTGCGCAAATTGGTTTGCAGACTCTTGGATGAATGA
>NZ_QUGI01000008.1:137906-154929 GCF_003478995.1 Pseudoflavonifractor sp. AF19-9AC | reverse complement strand
CCGCCGGACAGGAACTCGTAGTGGCCGTCGCCCTTGGGGAAGATCAGGGGGTTATCGGTGGCGGAGTTGATCTCCACCTCGATGAGGTGCTTGACATAGGTCAGGTTCTCACGGCAGATGCCCTGAACCTGAGGCATGCAGCGCAGAGAGTACACGTCCTGAACGCGCTCCTGATAGTGGGGGCGCATGATGTCGTAATCCAGGTGCACCTTGCGGGCATCCTCGGTCACGCGCTCGCTGCCCTCCACCAGGCGCATCACGTTGGCAGCAGCCTTGATCTGGCCCTCATAGGGACGGACGCTCTGGATGCGGGGATCAAAGGCGCGGGTCTCGCCGCGGACAGCCTCCAGAGACAGAGCGGTGGTCAGCTCGGACAGCTTGTACAGACGCTCAGCATCGTGGAAGCACAGGCAGGACATGGCAGCGAACATGGTGGTGCCGTTCAGCAGAGCCAGGCAATCCTTGGCCTTCAGCTGGAACTCGGGCTCCATACCGGCCTTCTTCAGGGCCTCCTGGGCGGGCAGCCGCTCACCCTGGTAGAAGGCCTCGGCCTGGGGAACACCAATGAGCACGGAGACAATGTGTGCCATGGGAGCCAGGTCGCCGCAGGCACCCACGGAGCCCTGGAAGGGAACCACGGGGTGCACGCCCTTGTTCAGCATATCAATGAGGCGGTCCACCACAACGATCCGCAGACCGGACACGCCGCGGCAGAAGGCGTTCAGACGCACACACATGGTGGCGCGCACCACTTCCTCGGGGGCGGGGTCACCCACGCCGCCGCAGTGGGACAGGACGGTGCGATACTGGTGCAGGTCGCTCTCCTCAATGGACACCTTGCAGTCCTTGTGCTTGCCCAGACCGGTGTTGAAGCCGTACACAGCGGGAGCGTCCTCGCGCATCCACTCCTCTTCCATGTACTTGCGGACTTCCTCAATCTTGGCGCGGCACTCGGGGGCCAGCTCCACCTGATAGCCGTGGCGGGCTACGTTTACCACATCTTCGATCTTCAGGTCGGTTCCGTTCAAAATTACCTTGTTCATTGATGTCCTACTCCTTTTTATAAATATTCAATATATTTTTCCTTGGCACTGCGTGCAGCCCTACGAATCTGCCCACAGATATCTTTAAACTACTAGCCAATCAGGCAATGATCTCTTCGTCCTTCCGGGAAGGATCAATGTACTCGATAGTCCAGCCACTCCAGATACAGATCAGAGACATAATGGGATTCAGCATAGCAAAGAACATAAAGGGTGCATACTGGGCAGTGGCAACACCCAAGGTACCGAGAATGTAGGCACCGTCCGTGCTCCAGGGGCAGAAGGGGGCACACAAGGTACCAACGTCCTCCAGGATACGGGACAGGTTCTTGGGGTGCAGGTTGCGCTCCCGGAAGCTCTCCCGGAACATACGGCCGGGCAGCACCAGGGCCACATACTGAGCACCGGTGGCGAAGTTGGTGAACAGGGTGGAGAACACGGCGGTGGTCATCAGAGCCTTGTCGCTCTTGGCCACGGTGAGGATTTTCTCCACGATGCTGTGCACCATACCGGTGCGCTCCACAATGCCGGCGAAGGCCAGGGCAATCAAAATCAGAGCAATGGTATCCAGCATGCTGGACAGGCCGCCGCGGTTGAGCAGCTTGTTGATGGCTTCCACGCCAGTGTCCATGCTGACGCCGGTGTAGGTGGAGGCCAGGATCTCAGACAGGTGAGCGCCCTGGAAGATGGCAGCGAAGATGCCGCCCAGCACTGCCACACCGATGAGGCCGGGGATGGCAGGAACTTTAAAGACCACCATCAGCAGAACGCAGATGGGAGGAATGAGCATCCAGGGGCTGATGTTGAAGTTAGCACCCAGAGTCTCCAGGTAGAGGTCGATGGTCTCCATGTCAGCGGAGTCGCCCACCACAGTGAAGCCCATGACAGCGTAGATGATCATGGCGATGATGTAAGAGGGAGTGGTGGTGTACACCATGTGCTTGATGTGGGTAAACACGGTGGTACCGGCCATGGCAGGGGCCAGGTTAGTGGTGTCGGACAGGGGGGACATCTTGTCGCCGAAGTAGGCGCCGGAGATGATAGCGCCGCAAGTCATGCCGGGATTGATTCCCAGACCGGCGCCCACGCCCATCAGAGCCACACCGACAGTACCCATGGTGCTCCAGGAGCTGCCGGTGAAGGTAGATACCAGAGTACACAGCAGACAGGCGGTGACCAGGAAGATCTTAGGGGAAATCCAGGTCAGGCCGTAATAAATCATGGTAGGAACAACGCCGCCCAAGATCCAGGTGCCGATGACCATACCAATAATCAGCATAATCAGGATGGCAGGGGCAGAGGCCTTGATGGTCTCGCTCATGCCCTCTTCCATTTCGCTCCACTTGTAACCGGAGGTTACACCTACGATGGCGGCCACGCCGGCGGCAATCACCAGAGGCATGTGGGCAGAGGTACCAAACTTGATAATTCCAATCAGGATACACGCAAAGGTTGCGACGAAAACAAAAACTGCTTTCCCAAAGCTGACAGGTGCTTTTTTCGTTGCTGTTTTATCACTCATATATTTCCCCTCCAATTAAGAACAATCAATGCGCTAGGTTTGCCGCAAAAAGAAGACCATAGTCTCTCTTTGCTGTAGACCTTATCTTGTCACACATACCTCCTCTTCTTCACTAGGTTTTCCATTTTCACTCCTTCTTTCACAGGCAAGCCCATTATGGATTCCCCTCATCAAAAGAGCGTCAAATCATCTTGCTAAATTATGAAATTTTTATTTTACGCTGTTTTCCGTTGGAGGGTGTGGGAATTCTCCTGTTTTTGCTTCTTCCTTTTCAAATTCTTTCTAATTTCCTAATTTTTCGTTCCATTGTCCTTCTTAATCCTGTTTTGATGCTGTTTTGATGAACTTCTGTCTTTAATAGTTACAAACGGCAACATTCTTATTTCTGCATGCCGCAGTGCAGTTTTATAAGGAGGATTCCAATGGACTATCAATATATTGGAAAAGATATTCCGGTCAATGACTCCAAAGCCAAGGCCAGCGGACAGCTCTGCTATGCCGCTGACCTGCGCCTGCCCGGCATGCTGTACATGAAGCTGTTCCTCAGTCCTGTGGCCCACGGTATGGTTCGTAAGCTGGACGCAAGTCAGGCCCTGGCCCTGCCGGGTGTGGTTCAGGTACTCAGCTATGAGAACACCTCCCATGTACTCTATAACCGGGGGCGGGTGCGGGCCACGGAACAGCTTCCCGATCAGGAGACTCTCTTTACCCGCCACGTCCGCTTTGTGGGCGACCGCATTGCCGCCGTTGTGGCGGAATCCCCGGAGATCGCCCAGCGGGCCGTCCAGCTGATTCAGGCCGACATCGACCCTCTGCCCCCCATTTTTGACCCGGAGCAGGCTCTGGCCGAGGACGCCCGCTCCATCCACGAAAAGGACGGAGTGGTCCGGCTGCCTCTCATCGGCTACGGGGACTACGCCAGTGCCCAGGGCGAGGAATTCTGTCACCACACCTCCTCCCAGCGAGTGAGCCACATCGCCATGGAGACCCACTGCGCCGTGGCTGACTATAAGCCCGCCTCCGACCGCATGACCGTCTGGACGGCCACACAGTCTGTCTTTGGCGCCCGCTCTGCCATCGCCACCATCCTTGGCATGCCCATGAGCCATATCCGGGTGATCAAAACTCCCATGGGCGGTTCTTTCGGCAGCAAGCAGGAGATGGTTTTGGAGCCTTTGGTCGCCTGTGCCGCCAAAATGACCGGCCGACCGGTGATGCTTCACCTCTCCCGTTCCGAGGTAATGCTGTGCACCATGCTCAAGCACCCCCTGGACAGCCACATCAAGGTAAAATTCTCTCCCCAGCGCACCATTACCGGTCTGCAGCTGGACTGTCGGCTGGACGCCGGTGCCTACCAGACCGTCTCCCCGGACTACGCCGGCTCCATCTCCAAAAAGCTCAGCTGGGTGTACAACATCCCCAATGTGGAGTACCGGGCCACCACCGTATGCACCAACACCCCCATCACGGGCAGTTACCGGGGCTGGGGCGGTCCGGAGGCTGCCCTCATCATGGAAAACATGATGAACGCCGCCGCCCGCCACTTCGGAATGGACCCCATTGAGCTTCGCCTGCGCAACATCCTGCCCCCCTACGCCACCAGCCGCATCAACAACTTCTCCCTGGGCAATCTGCCCCTGGAGGACGCCCTCCTTTTGGGCCGGGATCGCTTCCACTGGGAGGAACGGAAGGCCCGCCTGGCGGGGCAGGACCGCTCCGGCCGCTACGTACGTGGCATCGGCATGGCCCTTGCCACCCACACCTCGGGCTACTTCCCCCGGAAGGGAGACTGGGGCACCGTGGTGGTAAAGATGGAGGAGGACGGCTCCGTCCACGTCAACTGCAACGTCCATGACCACGGCTGCGGCGAGGTCATGGTCTTCCGGAGTATTGTGGCCGAGGTACTGTCTATCTCTCCCGATCTGGTGGATCTTCCGGAGGGCGACACCGCCTACAATGCCCTGGACAACGGCTGCTACACCAGCCGCTCCATCTACGTTCTGGGCCGGGCCATTCTGGACGCCTCCAACCTGCTGCTGGAGCAGCTCAAGCGCAACGCCGGAGAACTTCTCCACTGCGCCCCGGAGGAGCTGTCTAGCCAGGACGGCACCCTCTTTGTCACCGCCGAACCCCAGCGCCGGTGCACCTACAGTCAGGTGGCCTACTATGTGGCCGACAAGGGCACGGAGGCCCTGTTCGTCTCCCACACCCACGTCCCCACCTCCAATCCCGGCCCCGCTGCCGCCCACTTCGCAGAGGTGGAGGTGGACACCTACACCGGACTTTGCAAGGTGGTGGACTATCTGGCCGTCCACGATGTGGGCAAGGCCCTGAACCCCGCTCTGTGCCGGGGGCAGGTGGGCAGCTCCGTGCAGCAGGGCATGGGCCTGGTGTTCTGCGAACAGCTGAAGCTGGATCCCAAAACCGGCCGGGCACTCAACGCCGATCTGCAGCGCTACCATGTGGCCCGGGCCTGCGACCTGCCCAATATCGACACCCTGTTTATTGAAAAACCCGATGAGGAGGGCCCCTTCGGTGCCAAGTCCATCGGCGAGGCCTGCTATGTCCCGGTGGCCCCCGCCCTCATCGCCGCCGTCAACGACGCGCTGGGACTGGAGCTGTCCCAGCTGCCTCTGGATCCGGCCCATATTCTGTCCGCCCTGGAACACCGGGACGAGGCATGAGAGGAGATACCCATGATTGTCAATTTTACCTTAAACGGCCGACCGGTCAGCCGGGATCTGCCGCCCCAGAAGCGGCTCATCGACGTGCTGCGTGAGGACTTTCTCCTCACCGGCGCCAAGGAGAGCTGCGGCGAGGGGGAGTGCGGCGCCTGCACCATTTTATTGGACGACAAGGCCGTCCATTCCTGCCTGGTGCTGGCGGGACAGCTGGAGGGCCATCGGGTGACCACCATTGAAGGCCTGGCGGAAAACGGCGAGCTGGACATCATCCAAAATGCCTTTATAGAGCATGTGGCCATTCAGTGCGGCTTCTGCACCCCCGGCATGATTATGAGCACCAAGGGACTGCTGCTGCAGAACCCCGACCCAACGGAAGAGGAAATCCGCATTGCCCTGTCCGGCAACATCTGCCGCTGCTCGGGCTATGTGCAGATTCTGGCCGCCGTACAGGATGCGGCCAAGCAGCTTCGGGAGGTGGCCAAGGCATGACGTTTTTACAGCCCAACACCCTGCCGGAGCTGGCCCAGTGCCTTGGTGAAATGTCCGCTCCGGACTGCCATCTCATCGCCGGCTGCACTGATTTTCTGGCCAAGCGCAACAACACCGCCTGGGATGCCCGGTTGCTTATCAGCCTGGTGAACCTCCCGGAGCTTCAGGACATTCATCTGGACAATAACGTTTTATCCATCGGCGCCGCCTGCACCCACAGCCAGGTGGAGGAACACCTCCTGGTGCGGCAGTACTTTCCCGCCCTGGCCGCCGCCTGCGGCAATGTGGGCTCCAAGCAGGTCCGCAACCGGGGCACCGTGGGCGGCAGCGTGGGCAACGCCTCCCCCGCCGGAGACATCTATCCGGTGCTTCTGGTGCTGGGCGCCCAGGGCGTGGTGCTCAACAGCAAGGAGTCCGTCCGCCGCCTGCCCATGGAGGAGCTGGTCTCCCCCCAAGGCAAGCTGACGCTGGCAGAGGATGAGGCCATCACCGCCTTCGAGCTTCCCCTCCCCGGTCCTGACAACTGCAACGCCTTTGTGAAGCTGGGCGAGCAGGCCCATGTGACCATCGCCAAAATCACTCTGGCGGTCTCCCTGACCCTCCGGGAGGGTAAGACGGAGCAGGTGCGCCTGGCTCTGGGCGCGGTGGCCCGCCGGGCCTTCCTGGCCCGCTCCGCCGCGGCGCTGGAAGGACAACCCCTGTCCCGGGATCTGCTGCCCGCCTTCTTCGCAGCCCTCTCCGCCGAAATTGAGGCCTCCATCCCCAACCGCCCCTCTATGCCCTACAAGCGGCAGGCGGTAAAGGGGCTGGCCGACGATCTGCTGGCCGCTCTGATGGACCAGGCCCAGGCAAAATAGTGCTCTGATTTGCGGTATTCCCCCACCCCAGGTTTGGGTTCTTGACAACGGAAAGACGCCGTCCCCATAGGGACGGCGTCTTTCCGTTTCGTATTCATTTCTTATGCTCAGGGCTCATTCTCCGGGATGGGCATGGGTGCGGCCACCTTGGCCGGGTCCACCTCGGCACAGGTCTGGGCCAGCGCCTCCAGGGCGGAGTCCTGCTCCCCCATAAGGATATTGACCTGCTCCAGACACTGCCCGGCCTTGCCCAGCTGGTCGGCGGCATGGGAGACGGTGGACTCCACCTGGCTGCGCAGGCTGTCAAACTCCCGCTCCACCCGCTGGACCCACTGCTCCATCTGACGGCGCAGCTGGCGGGCCTTCTCCTCTGCCTCATTCTGAATCTCCTGGGCCCGGCGGTGGGCCTCCAGCTCCACCCCGGCGGTGCGCTCCTTCACAGCGGCGTAGGCGGCGGCGTCCGGCTCCAGGGCGGCGATGCGGCTGCGGGCCGCCTCCAGCTCTCCCTTCACCCGGACCAGTTCCTCTCCGGCGTCGTTGGCCTGGGTCAGGCTGGCAGACAGATTGCGGCGCAGCTCCTCCAGCTGGGCGCGCAGCTGCTGGTTTTCTCCGGCCAGGGCATTGAGCCGTTCGCCCTGTTCGCTGAGCTGCTTGCTCTGCCGCTCCCCGGCCTCCTGGGCCTGGGCGAGCTGCTGCTGAAGCTGCTGCTGCTTTTCCTGCTGTTCCTTTGCCGTCTGCTCCAAATAGGCCAGCACGTCCTGGCGCTGAAAGCCGCCAAAGGCGGCGGTACGGAAGAGATGATCCATGGTCGTTATGACTCCTCATTTGTTCTGCCGCCCCGGCGGGGCGGTCCATTTCAGTCGGTTTCCCGTGTATTTTATCACAGGCCGCCGAAAAATACAATCCTTATCCCAGTCCCCGTTTCCCCCCTTTCCCCCGGAAGTTCCGGCAAATTCATTGACTGAATGGGGCTGAAATGATATACTAACTTAGTTTCGATGATAAAATGGTGAGGTGTATCCTGATGTGGTTATCCGATCAATGGACAGACTATGAGCTCATTGACTGCTCCCGGGGCGAAAAGCTGGAGCGCTGGGGGGATCAGCTGCTGGTGCGGCCCGATCCCCAGGCTATCTGGAACACGCCCCGGACCCACCGGGGCTGGAAGGTAAACGCGGGGCGGTATGCCCGCTCCTCCACCGGCGGCGGACAGTGGCAGAACAAGTCCATGCCCGAGCGCTGGACCGTCTCCTACAAGGACCTTACCTTTAATATTAAGCCCATGAACTTCAAGCACACCGGCCTCTTCCCCGAGCAGGCCGCCAACTGGGACTTCGCCCGGGAACAGATCCAGAAGGCCGGTCGGCCGGTAAATGTGCTCAACCTTTTTGCCTACACCGGCGGAGCCACCGTGGCCTGCGCCGCCGCCGGAGCCCACGTGTGCCATGTGGATGCGGCCAAGGGCATGGTCCAGTGGGCCCGGGAGAACGCCAAGAGCTCCGGGCTGGAGGACGCCCCCATCCGCTGGATTGTGGACGACTGCGCCAAGTTTGTGGAGCGGGAGATCCGCCGCGGCCGGCGCTATGACGCCATCATCATGGACCCCCCCTCCTACGGCCGGGGCCCCACGGGCGAGGTGTGGAAGCTGGAGGAGAACCTCTATCCCTTCGTGGAGCTGGTGAGCGGGGTGCTCTCTGACGATCCCCTGTTCATCATCCTCAACTCCTACACCACTGGCCTTGCCCCCAGCGTGGTCACCTACATTCTGGAAGCCCTCATCTCCAAGCGCTTCGGCGGCCACACGGTGTCGGAAGAGCTGGGACTGCCGGTGACTGAGAGCGGTCTGGCTCTCCCCTGCGGCGCCACCGGGCGCTGGACCCGTTAAATAAATACACTTTCCCAACTGCCACCCACGCTTTCCATGCCACAGACATGCGGAAAGGATGATTGTGATGAGCAACTATTATGCGGAAAGCCTCAATTCCCAAAAGTTGTTTCAGGTCTATGACACTGCCCTCCCCCGTGTGCGTCAGTATCTGGATACGGAAATCGACTTTGTCCGGCAGCACCTGAACGGAACGGAGCGGGTGCTGGAGCTGGGGGCCGGCTATGGTCGGATCGTGCGTGAGCTTGCCCCCCACTGCACCCACATTGTGGGCATGGATATTTCTCCGGACAGTGTCCGGCTGGGAAGCGAGTATCTGAAGGGCTGCCCCAATGCGGAGATGGTAGCCATGGACGTGCACCGGATGCACTTTGACGAGTCCTTTGACATAGTGCTCTGCCTGCAGAATGGCCTGTCCGCCATGCGTGCCGATGGGAATACCGTCCGCGAAATTCTGGAGGTACTTTCTCCTGGAGGCACGGCATTTTTCAGCACGTACAGCTCCGGGTTCTGGGAGCACCGGGTGGCCTGGTTTCAAGAGCAGGCAGACAAGGGGCTGTTGGGGGAGCTGGATATGGAGAAAACTCGGGATGGTGTGATCTTCTGCAAGGACGGCTTCCGAGCCACCACCCAAACGCCAGAGGAATATGAAGCTATCGGTCGTCAGTCCGGCTGCTCCTATGAGATTACCTTGGTGGATGATTCCAGCCTGTTTCTCATTCTCCACAAACCAGGGGTATAACCCCACTTTTCCTGATTCTGGAGGGTTTTATGGCAAAGCCAATTATTGAAATCAAGGATGTACATTTCTCCTACACCACCGCCGAGGGTGTGGCCCCCGTGGTGCTGGACGGGGTGACCCTGGACATTGCCGAGGGCTCCTTCGTGGCCGTGCTGGGCCACAACGGCTCGGGCAAGTCCACCCTGGCCAAGCACATGAACGCCATTCTCCTCCCCTCCGGGGGCGCGGTCTATGTGGACGGCATCGGCACCACCGATGAGGAACGCCTTCTGGACATCCGCCGCACGGTGGGTATGGTGTTCCAGAACCCGGATAACCAGATTGTGGCCAATGTGGTGGAGGAGGACGTGGCCTTCGCCCCGGAGAACCTGGGCGTCCCCCCCGAGGAGATCCGCCAACGGGTGGACGACGCTCTGAAGGCCGTGGGCATGTATGAATTCCGGGAGCACGCCCCCCATCTCCTCTCCGGCGGACAGAAACAGCGGATCGCCATTGCCGGCGTCATCGCCATGCAGCCCCGGTGCATCGTGCTGGACGAGCCCACCGCCATGCTGGACCCCATCGGCCGGGCGGACGTGCTGCGCACCATCAAGACGCTGAACCGGGAGCGGGGCGTCACCGTGGTTCTCATCACACACCATATGGACGAGGCCGCCCAGGCCGACCGGCTGGTGGTCATGGCCAAGGGCAAGGTGGTGGCCGACGGCGCCCCCAAGGAGGTATTCCAGCAGGTGGAACACCTGAAAGCCGTGGGCCTCACGGTGCCCCACACCACCGAGCTTCTCTGGCAGCTGCGGCAGGAGGGCTTTGACGTCCCCCTGGACGCCCTCAGCGATGAGGAGTGCGCTCTGGCCCTGAAAACGCTGCTGGACAGCCGCACCAAATAAGTCTGCCCGGCATTTTCTCCCTTTTCATTCTGGGCGCGACCCCTTTGCGGGCGTGTACCACTCTACCATAAGGACGGAATTTCCATGGAAGCAATTCTGGAAACAAAACAGCTTACCCACACCTACTCCGCCGGCACCCCCTTTGAGCGCAGCGCGCTGCAGGAGGTGAACTTCTCCGCCTATGCGGGGGAGTATCTGGGCATCATCGGCCACACCGGTTCGGGGAAATCCACTCTCATTCAGCACCTCAACGGACTGTTGAAGCCCACCTCCGGCCAGGTGCTCTTCCAAGGCGAGGACATCTGGTCCGACCCCAAGCGCACCCGCCGCACCCGGTTCCAGGTGGGGCTGGTATTCCAGTACCCGGAGTACCAGCTCTTTGAGGAGACGGTGTACAAAGACATCGCCTTTGGTCCCAAAAACATGGGGCTGGACGAGCAGGAGATTGACCGGCGGGTCCACGAGGCGGCCTACTTTGTAGGCCTGCGGGACGACCAGCTGAACAAGTCTCCCTTTGAGCTCTCCGGCGGTCAGAAGCGCCGGGTAGCTATTGCAGGCGTCATCGCCATGGAGCCCAAGGTGCTCATTCTGGACGAGCCCACCGCCGGACTGGACCCGGTGGGCGTGGAGTCCATTCTGGGCAACATCCGGGACTACCACCAGGCCCACAATGCCACCATCATTCTGGTCTCCCACTCCATGGAGGAGGTGGCCCGGACCGTGGACCGGCTTGTGGTGGTCAACGACGGAAAAATTCCCTTCCACGGCACCCCCCGGGAGGTATTCTGCCACGGCGCGGAGCTGGAGGCCATGGGCCTGGGTGTACCCCAGATGACCCGGGTGTTCCACCGGCTGAAAGCCATGGGCGTGGACATCGACCCCTCGGTTTACACCATTGAGCAGGCCAAAGCCGCTCTGCTGGCGAAGCTCGGAAAGGGGGAACTGTAAATGGCACTGAAGGACATTACCCTGGGACAGTATTTCCCCGGAAACTCCCTGGTCCACCGTCTGGACCCCCGCACCAAGCTCATTGCGGTGACCCTCTATATTGTCGCCCTCTTCCTGGCGGACTTTTTCGTCACCTACGCCATGATGCTGGTCGTTCTGGCCCTGGCCATCCGCATTTCCAAGGTGCCTCTGCGCTCCATTCTGCGGGGCCTCAAGCCCATCCTCTTTATTGCCATCTTCACCGCTCTCCTGAACCTCTTTTATACCTCGGGAGAACACGTGCTGGTGAAGTTCTGGATTTTTACCATCACCCTGGAGGGCGTATTCAACGCCTTTTTCATGGTGGTGCGCATTATGATGCTCATTGCGGGCACCTTCCTGCTCACCTACACCACCTCCCCCATTCTGCTCACCGATGGACTGGAGTCTCTCCTCTCTCCCCTGAAAAAGCTCCATATCCCCATCCACGAGCTGTCCATGATCATGTCCATCGCCCTGCGCTTCATCCCCACCCTCATTGAGGAGACGGACAAGATCATGTCCGCCCAGCGGGCCCGGGGCGCCGACTTTGAAAGCGGCAATCTGATGCAGCGGGCCAAGGCCCTCATTCCCCTGCTGGTGCCCCTGTTTATCTCCGCCTTCCGCCGGGCCGACGAGCTGGCGGTGGCCATGGAGTGCCGCTGCTACCACGGCGGCGAGGGACGCACCCGTCTGCGCCAGCTGAAGTACCAGGGCCGGGACTACGGAGTTCTGCTCTTTTTCCTGGTCATTACGGTGCTGGTGGGTGTGCTGGGCCACTTCGGACTGTAAGAGGAATGCCAATGGAACGCAACATTGCCCTGAAACTGATGTATAACGGCACGGCCTACCACGGCTGGCAGGTGCAGAAAAACGCCATTTCCGTGGCGGAAACCCTGGAAAAGGCCCTGTCCACGGTGGTGTGTCACCCGGTGAAGTGCACCGGGGCGGGCCGCACCGACGCAGGGGTGCACGCGGAGACCTATGTGGCCAACTTCCGCACCACCTCCACCATTCCCTGCGACCGGATTCCCCTGGCGGTGAACACCCGCCTGCCCAACGACATTGTGGTGGTCAAGGCTACCCAGGTGCCTATGGAGTTCAACGCCATCGGCTCCTGCCACAAAAAAGAGTACACATACCGCATCTACAATTCCCGTCTGGGCAACCCCTTCTACGTGGACCGGGCCTGGTTCTACCCCAAGCATCTGGATGAGACCATTCTCCAGCGGGCGGCGGACCAATTTGTGGGCACCCACGACTTCCGGGCCGTGCGCTCTGTGGGCACCGAGACCCGGACCACCGTGCGCACCGTCTACTACTTCGACGTTTCCCGCCGGGGAGATTTGATAGAGTGTAAGGTGTGCGCCAACGGGTTTCTCTACAACATGGTCCGGGCCATGGTGGGCACCATTGTCTACGCCGGAGAGGGAAAGCTCTCCCCCGAAGACATTCCCGCCATTCTGGACTCGGGCAACCGCACCCTGGCCGGCCCCACCGTCCCTCCTGGGGGGCTCTACATGACCCGGCTGTGGTACGACGAGGACGTGCTGTAACACTCAGGAGATTTGTGAGGACACCATGAAGCGAGAAGCACCGGCGAAAAAGCCAAAAAAACCGAATATTTTCGTCCGCCTGCTTATTCTGGTGATCACCGGCGCCCTTGTGGCGGGCGCTCTGCTGCTGGTGGTCTACCGGGACCGGCTCAACCTGGACGCCTTCAAGCGATGGCTGACCTACCACTCTCTGGAGACCAGCGACACCGGTCAGGCTGCCCCCTTCACCCATGCCGGCGGCGACAAGCTGTCCTTCGCCTATCTGGACAGCGGCATTCTCCTGGCTTCCTCCGCCGGAGCCCACTACTACTCCTTCTCCGGAGATCCCTACGCCGAGGAGGTTCAGGCCATGGACCACCCCGTGCTGTCCGCCTCCTCCAGGGCCGGAGTGATCTACGATGCGGGCGGCCAGTCCCTATTTCTGTTCCGGGAGGGGCAGGAGGCCTTTACCCTGTCTCTGGACGGGGGCGGCGATCTGCTCTCCGCCCGGGTTAATGACAGCGGCTGGCTGGCGGTCACCGCCCAGCAGAGCGGATACAAGGGCGTGGTAACCGTCTACAACGCCAGCGGCAGCGAGGTCATCCAAATCCGTCTCTCCTCCACTTTTGTGGTGGATGCCATTCTGTCCCCCGATTGCCGCACCGTGGCGGTCATCACCATGGACCAGGAGGGCGGCGTCTTCCAGAGCAAGGTCTTGTTCTATCCCGTGGACAAGGAAGAGCCCAGTGCCCAGGCCTCGCTGAACGGAGCGACGGTGCTGGATCTGGACTACGAAAACGGACGGCTTTGGGTGCTGGGTGAAAGCAGCCTGATGACGGTATCCGACGACGGCCAGGAGGTAACCAGCTATTCCTTCGGCCGCTCCTACCTCAAGGGCTGCAGCCTGGACGGAGACGGCTTTGCCCTGCTGCTTCTGGGCGGCTACCGGGCCGGCAGCGCCAACCAGGCCCTCACCATCAACCAGGAGGGCGAGGTCATCGCTCAGCAGACGCTCTCCGGACAGATTCCGGATTTTGACAGTGCAGGCAATTACTGCGCCCTGCTCACCGGCAGTGAACTGACCATTTACACCTCGGATTTCCGGGAATATGCCGTCCTGGACTCCACTCAGGGGGCGCGCTACACCCAGCTGTCTTCCAATGGCTCCGCTCTGCTGGCCGACAGCCAGCAGGCCTGGCTGTATATCCCCAGCTGACCCTACCCCAGGCACATCCAAGGAGGTTTCTCATGCAATATCTGATTTTTGACGCCGTCATTGCCCTGCTGCTGGTTCTGGCCGTGTGGCGGGGCTACCGCACCGGCTTTATTCTCACCTTCTGCGGCTTTTTGGCTATTTTTGTGGCTCTGATCGGAGCGACCGTGGTCTCCAACGTTTTGGCCCAGCCGGTAAGCCAGGCCATCAGCCCTATGATCGAATCCAGCATTCAGCATGCCGTGGAGGAAAAGCTGCAGTCTCCCGACGTCTTTGGATCGGACGACTCCCAGCTGCCTGCTTTGGATTCCAGCCAGGACTCTTCCCAGGAATCCCCTGCGGCTGACCTGCCCCTGCAGGAGATTCTGGATCTGCTGAAGGAGTCCCCTCTCTACCGGGGCTTTGCCGGTGCCCTTCAGACCGCCGTGGATGCCGGCCTGGTTTCTGCCACAGCCAACGCAACCATGATTATCTCCGAGTACATCGCCGGACAAGTGGCACGGATGGTGCTTTTTGTGGTGTCCTTTGTGCTGATTCTCATTCTCTGGTTCTTTGTGAGCCACGCCCTGGATCTGGCGTTCAAGCTTCCGGTGCTGTCTTCCCTCAATCGCTGGGGCGGCGGAGCTCTTGGGCTTTTCAAGGGCGCTCTGCTCATTTATGTGGCCTGCTGGCTTCTGAAGGGCAGCTTCCTTCCCCAGGAGGCCATTCAGAGCACCTACCTGCTCCGTTTCTTCTGCACCTCCAGCCCTCTCACACTTCTTCCTTGATTTTCCCCGGGATATTCATGACACGTTCACAATTGTGGTGTATCATCTCCACCAAATGAAATCCCTTCTCCTGAAAGGAGCCTGAACACTTATGCAGCCTACCATGTGCAGCCGCTGCGGCAAAAACGTGGCGGTCATCTTTATCACCAAGCTGGAAAACGGGACGACAAAAAACGAGGGTCTGTGCCTCAAGTGCGCCCGTGAGCTGGGCATCAAGCCCATTGACGACATGATGAAGAAAATGGGCATCAGCGACGAGGATCTGGATAACCTCACCTCGGAAATGATGTCCGCCTTTGGCGGGGCCGAGGGCCTGGAAAGCCTGATGAACCAGCCCAAGGGCGACGGCGACGATGAGGAGGACGACGGACGCACCGCCACCTTCCCCTTCCTCAACCAGCTCTTCGGCGGCAATCCTCCCGCCCCCCAGCAGCCCGGATCCGGCGATGGAACTCCGCCGCCCCGCCCGGACAAGGGAGGCGCCCCCAAGCAGCCCAAGCGGAAGTTCCTGGACAGCTACTGCATCTCCCTGACCCAGCGAGCCAAGGAGGGCAAGCTGGACAAATTGATCGGACGGGACCGGGAACTGGAGCGGGTCACACAGATCCTCAACCGCCGTCAGAAAAATAACCCCTGCCTCATCGGCGAGCCCGGCGTGGGCAAAACTGCCATTGCCGAGGGTCTGGCCCAGAAGATTGTTCAGGGCGATGTGCCCTACAAGCTGCTGGACAAGGAGGTCTATCTGCTGGACCTCACCTCCCTGGTGGCTGGCACCCAGTTCCGGGGCCAGTTTGAGAGCCGGATGAAGGGTCTTATTGAGGAGATCCGAAAGCTGGGCAACATCATCCTGGTCATCGACGAGGTCCACAACATTGTGGGCGCCGGCGACGCTGAGGGCTCTATGAACGCCGCCAACATCCTCAAGCCCGCCCTCTCCCGTGGTGAGCTGCAGGTCATTGGCGCCACTACCCTCAACGAGTACCGCAAGCATATTGAGAAAGACACCGCCCTGGAGCGGCGCTTCCAGCCCGTCATTGTGGAGGAGCCCTCCATCGAGGACAGCGTGAAAATCATCGAGGGTATCGCCCCCTACTACGAGGCCTATCACCAGGTCACCGTCTCCCCGGAGATGTGCCGTCTGGCCGTCACCATGAGCGAGCGGTATATCACCGACCGCTACCTGCCTGACAAGGCCATCGACCTCATCGACGAGGCCTGCTCCAATGTCAACCTCCACAACCAGTCCTTGTCCCGTATCAGCGCCATCAACAAGGAGCTGGCCGATTTGGCCAAGGAACGGGAGGTCATGATGGCCGCCGCCACCGAGGAGGCCTACCAGCGTCTGGCCACCATCAAGAGCATGGAGCTGCGGCTGGAGGGAGAGCGGCAGGGTCTTGAGGAGCAAGCTCATCCCGTCCTCACCGAGGAAAACCTGGCCAACGTCATTGAGCTTTGGACCAACATTCCCGCCAGCCGCATTCAGGAGCAGGAGTATCAGCGCCTCTCCAAGCTGGAGGACCGCTTGAAGGAGCACATTGTGGGTCAGGATGAGGCCGTCCACGCCGTGTCCGCCGCCATCCGCCGGGGCCGCGTGGGCATCTCCCCCAAGCACAAGCCCGTCTCCTTTATCTTTGTGGGCTCCACCGGCGTGGGTAAGACCGAGCTGGTCAAGCGCTTGGCCTCCGACCTCTTCGACACGCCCGAGTCCCTTATCCGGTTGGACATGTCCGAGTTTATGGAGAAGCATGCCGTTTCCCGCATCATTGGTTCTCCCCCGGGCTATGTGGGCTATGACGAGGCGGGCCAGCTGACGGAGAAGATCCGCCGCAAGCCTTACTCTGTGGTCCTCTTCGACGAGATTGAAAAGGCCCACCCCGATGTGCTGAACATCCTGCTGCAGATTCTGGACGACGGCCGCATCACCGACGCCCACGGCCGCACGGTGAACTTTGAGAACACCGTCATCGTCATGACCACCAACGCCGGCAGCAACACCAAGGTGGGCAGCGTCGGCTTCGGCCGCACTGCCAACGAGCAGGGCAAGGAGCGGGCTTTGAAGGCCCTCAACGACTTCCTGCGGCCGGAGTTCATCAACCGGGTGGACGAGATTGTCTACTTCAACCAGCTCACGGAAGAAAACTTCAAGGGCATTGCTGTCCTGATGCTCCGGGAGCTGGCCGGTTCCCTGGCCGAGAAGGGCATTGCCTTCACCTGGGAGGAGTCCCTGCTGGACTACCTGGTGAAGAAGTCCTACTCCGCCGCCTATGGCGCCCGGAACCTCCGCCGTCTCATTCAGAAGGAGTTGGAGGACACCATTGCGGTGCGCCTCATCGAGGGCTATGCTCATCCGGTCACCCAGATGACCGCCCTGGCCGACCAGGAGCAAATCCAGCTGTTGGCCACTTGATTTCATCCATGTGCTGCGGGCGCGCC
>NZ_QUGI01000008.1:120033-137896 GCF_003478995.1 Pseudoflavonifractor sp. AF19-9AC | reverse complement strand
CCCGGAAGTTCCGGCCCCCCCGCAGCTTTTTACGAAAAAATTCCCGTCTGATTTGAAATCAGACGGGAATTTTTTGCCATATAATGTCTAAGGCATGCGCTTGGCTCCGTAGGAGTCAACCCACTGAAGCAGCTCCATCATTTCAGCGTCGCTCCCCAGCTCGGACGGGTCGGCCTCACCTTCCCGCACGCGGTCATAAAAGAGAGAACCATACTCGGCAATCAAGGTGGGGACTGTTTCGTCCCCTTCCACCTGTGCCCAATAGCACAGCACCTTCAGCAGTGACACTAAATTTTCGTTGCTGGGATCTTCTTCAAACGTTTCCACAGCACATTCGGGCTGTATCCCGCTGAAGTCACCCAGAGAAAATGTCTGCTCCCCGCGGCTGGCCCTGGCGCCCAGAATTCCAGCCACCATGCATGCCGCCACGATCAGGAGAGAAAGTATGGTTGTCTTGCTTCGGTTCACAGGGTCTCCTCCTTGGGTTTGGCCGACGCTTACTCCTGCCAGCTTACGATCTTCTTCTGGAACAGTGCAATCAAGCCATACATAATGAGGCCGATCACCGTAACATAGAAGATGCAGGCAAAGGACTGGGTGGTCTGCAGATACTGGGAATACTTGATAATCTGAGAGCCCAGGCCGGTGTTGCCGGCATTGTACTCCACGCTGATACAGGTGGTGGTGGCAAAGATGGCCGCCAGACGCAGGCCGGTAATGATGTCGGTGGCCGCAGAGGGCAGAATCATCATCCGATAGGTCTGGAACCGGCTGGCTCCCACAGACTGCATCAACTCCCGCCGGATGGTGGGGACATTGTTAAAGCCCGTACACGCATTCATGTTGATGACAGCGAAGGACTGAATCACCACCGTGGTAATACGCATATTCATTCCGTAGCCCATGGCCAGCATCAGCAGAGGGATCAGGGAGATCAGCGGCGTGGTCACCAGGAAGGTGATGTAGGGAGACATTGCGGCATTGAGCAGAGGGAAGCTGGTAATCAATGTGGCAATCAGAAGGCCCACAGGAATGGCAATCAAAAATCCGATCAGCACACACTGAAGGGTTACCAGAAGGTGGGGCCAATAGTCCTGAAAGTCCACCACCATGGATTTGAAAATTTCCGACGGCATCGGAAGAAACCAGGCCGGAATTTCATTGATTCGACAAGCTGCTTCCCAAATGGCAAAAATCAGCAGAAACGAGGCGATGGGAGCCAGGATGCTGACCACTCTGTTTTTCACGTTCACGCTGCCGCACCTCCTCACTTAATCTTGCTCAAATCGATTTCGCCGATGTAGCTCTCCAGCTTCTGGCGGTACTCGATAAATTTGCTCTGTGTAATCATGGACAGCTCCCGGGGACGAGGCAGATCCAGCGTCACGGTCTCCACCAGATGACCGGGGTTGGTACCCATGACATAGACACGGGAGGAGAGCAGAACGGCTTCCTCAATGTTATGGGTAATAAAAATGATGGTCTTATTGGTCTTCTGCCAGATGTCCAGCAGCTCCATATTCATCTGCTCGCGGGTCAGCTCGTCCAGAGCACCGAAGGGCTCATCCATCAGCAGAATTTCCGGATCGTGGACCATGGCGCGAATTACGCCGGCCCGCTGGAGCATACCGCCGGAGATCTCGCTGGGGCGGGCATTGGCGTACTCCTCCAGCCCAACCATTTTCATCAGCTCGTCCACACGGTCTTCCCACTCTTTGCCCTTCAGGCCAAATACGCGAAGGGGAAGGGCTACGTTTTCCCGCACGGTGTACCAGGGCAGCATGTTGGGCTGCTGGAAAATAAAGCCCATCTTCCGAAGCACCTCAGGCGGCATTTTCTTCTTTCCGCCCAGGTTTACCTTGACTCCATCAATGAAGATGTCGCCCTCTGTGGTATCAATGATGCCGTCCAACATACGAATCAGAGTCGACTTGCCGCATCCCGAGGGGCCCAGAATGGAGATGAACTCACCGGCCTGAATCTCCATGGAGTAATCCTTAACGGCTACAATGGTCTGACTGCGGGTTTCAAATACCTTTGTTACATGATCAAACTTAATTTTTGGTGTCTGCACAGTGATTCACCCCCCTTACTTCTTCCAAAGTACAATCCGCTTTTCAATCAGTTCCACGATGGTATAAAGCGTAATTCCGATAAGTGCAATCAAAACGATACAGCCGTAGCTCTCTTCGAAGTTGCTGTACTTGGTAAACTTGATGATCCGGTCGCCCAGACCCATGCCGCGGCTGACAAAGTCCGCACTGACTGCGCCAATGGTGGAGAAAATACAGCCCAGCTTGATTCCAGTAAACACCTGAGGAAGGGCATTCATAAAGATGATGCTTACAAAGGTCTGCAGCTTTGTGGCACCCACGGAACGGGCCAGCTCCAGCTTCTCCTGCTCCACCCGGGTAAATCCGTTCAGCGTATTGAGACAGATGATGGGAGTCGCCTGAATGATCACGATGATAACGCGCAGGTTGGGGTCGGTTCCCAACCAAAGCGTCATCAGGGGAATCAAGGTAATCATCGGGGTAATAACCAGCCAGATTACCACAGGCTGCATGGCCTTTACCAGAATGTCAAACTGAGAAAACAGGGCGGCAAGCAAAATGCCCGACGGAATGGCAATGCAAAAACCGATGCAGATAATCTTCAGCGTAAACAGCAGGTCCGGCAGAATAATGGAAAAGCTGGCCGCCGTTTCGATGAGGATGTTGGTGGGTGTGGGCAGAACATAAGAGGGCACCTGGAACACACGCAGGCCAACTTCCAAACCTATGTAAATGAGAACCAGAACCACTAAAGGCGCGATTACCCGCTTCGGGTCCCGCTCTTTTTTCTTCTTTTTGGTGATTGGTTTACTTTGCGCCATGTTTGCGACCTCCCTTACAGCGTTGCCCGCACAATCTCATTGATTTGCCCGCGCAGCTCATTAAACCGTGCATCGTTGGCAATTTCATGATTGCGATGTTCCAGAGGAATATCTACCTTGATCTCGTGGGTAATGGTAGCGGGCTTATTGGAAAACACAAAAATACGGTTGGCCAGCAGAATTGCCTCGTCCACGTTGTTGGTCACCATAATCACGGTCTTCTGTGTCTTCTTCCAAATGTTCAAAATCTCATAGGACAGCATTTTACGGGTGATCGCATCCAATGCCCCCAGCGGCTGGTCCAGAATCAAAATGTCGGGATCGTGAACCAAGGCCCGCGCAATTCCTACGCGCTGCTTCATACCGCCGGACAGCTCATGGGGATATACCTTTTTATAGTCCAACAGGCCTACAATATCCAGCATCTCGTCAATCCGCTGCTCCCACTCCGGACCCTTCAGCTTCATGGTCTGGAGATTGAAGCGAAGATTGCCCTCCGCTGTGCGCCAGGGCAGCAAATTGTTGCTTTGGAATACAAAGCCGAACCGCTTGAGTTCCTCCCGGGGGATTTGCTGGCCGATGTCTTTTCCATGCAGCTCCATATTGCCGCTGGTGGCCCGCTCAATTCCTCCCAGGATCTTCAAAAAGGTGGACTTGCCGCAGCCGGAGTTTCCCAGAATAACGATAAACTCCTTCTCGTCAATGTCCATGCTGATGTCCTTAAGCACCTCCATATAATTATGGTCTTTCTCGCTGCCAAAGGACTTAGCGATGTGTTCAATGCGAAAGACTTTATTTTGCATACGTTTCCCTTCCTTCGGTGCCGCTCAATTTCCGACGGAGGGCCCTCCGCCGCCGCCGCTTACTTGCGGCGCAGAATACAATCCATGGACCCTGACGCGTTATAGATCATCTGCTGGGTGTAAAGCTTGTATGTGGGACACATTTCGGCGCTGGCCCAGCCTGTATAGCCGATGGCTTCAAAGGCGTCTACCACCTTCACCCAGTCCACATCACCGGCCAGGAGATCCACAAAACCAGCCAGGCCCTTGGCATCCCGCCGGAAATCTTTGAAATGGACCTTTTTGATCCGCTGTCCCAAAATCTTGATCCAGTGCTCCGGGTAACCATAGAGCACCATATTGCCCACGTCAAGGAACGCGCCCACGTAGTCCGACCCGATTTCATCCAAAAAAGTCCGGAATTCCATGGGGCTGAGCAGGAATTTATTCCAGATGTTTTCGATGCCGATGATGACTCCCTTTTCCTCTGCATAGGGAGCCAGCTCCTTCAGGGCCTGCTGGGAGCGCTCATACGCCACGTCGTAATCAATGATCTCGCTTCCGGCAAAGAAGGTAACATCGTTGGCGTCGGGCACAACGTCTTCCGGGCGGAAGTCCACGCCAACCGTGCCGGGACACACCAGGATACAGTCCACACCCAGCAGTGCAGCCATATCCAACTGCCGACGTACCACCTGCTTGGCCTGCTCCCGGATCTCCGGCGGGTTGGCGGTCAGGGAATACTGCCAATACAAGCCGGTAGCCAGGCTGCAGATTTCAATGCCGATTTCCTCTGCCATCTTTTTGACGGCCAGAATCTCCTCATCACTGCTGTGCAGTCCAAGAGGTCCGTCCTTAGCCATTGCCAGTTCAATTCCCTCAAACCCGGCGTCCTTGGCCAGACGCATACAGTCCTCCAGAGGCAAGCTCTGATCAAAGGACCAGATGTTGATTCCTTTCCGTATCTTTGAAGTCATTCCCCTTCCCCCTTATGTTCTGTCTTATGTTCTGCGGGCCGCCTGGATCACCTGAAGTCCGGCGTCCATCAAGACCTGCACGTCTTTGGGATCTGCCTCTGCATTTGTCACAACTACCTGGACATGATTGAGAGGACAAACATTTACCAATGTGGATTTTTTGAATTTGGAGGCATCACACAGCATAATGCACTGCTTGGCATTCTGGATGACTTCACGCTTAATGCGCACCTCGTCGATGCTGTAATCCATAAACCCGGACTCCACATCCACGGCATCCACAATCATAAATGCGGTATCCACCCGCAGCTCCCGCAGCATCTGCTCGGTAAAAAATCCGTACAGGGTTCGGCTGCCCTTTTTCAGCTGTCCGCCAGCCATGATCAAGCTGTTGTCGGTCCGCGTAACCTCCTGTGCCACATCCAGATCGTTGGTTAGCACCGTGAGCTGATGAAACCGGCCCAGTTTCGCCGCCAGCGCTCTTCCGGTGGTTCCCGCTCCAACATAGATCGTGGACCCCTCACGGACCAGCTCCACCGCGGCGGCGGCTACCAGCTCCTTTTCCTCCCGATTCAGCTCCCGCCGAAGATCGATGGGAATTTCCTCCTGCACGGTGCTGTGATAGGTCACCGCCCCGCCGTGGGTGCGCAGAAGGGACCGTTCCTCTTCCAGTGCAACCAGATCCCGCCGGATCGTTGCTTTGGACACCTGCGTCACGTCTGCCAGCTCATCCACGGTGGCGGCTCCCCGCTCATTGACATAGTCCAAGATCCGTCTATATCGTTCCGGCTTTAACATAGCTTCCTCCGCATCTTAATATTCGCTCATAATATCCCGCGTCTGAAGATAAAGTCGGTTATAACGGCTGCGATAAGGGGCATAGGTCTCATACAATTCTGCATTCGGCTTCACAGTACGGCTGATTTTAATGTGTTCCTGGACTTCCTCGGAATTCCGGTAGTGTCCGGTGGCCAGAGCAGCAATCAATGCATCTCCGTAAGCGGCACCGGTTTCTACCTGGGCAACATGCTGCTGCTTTCCGCTGATGTCCGAGACCGCCTGCAGCCAGGTGGGATTCTTCGTCCCGCCCCCTACTGCCATAACCTTTTTGGTCCCCATATGCAGGGCGTCAAAAATTTCAAAGTGCTGATTGATTCCATACCCCACGCCTTCCAGCAGCGCCTTGTAGATATGTCCTCTGGTGTGCTGAAGGCCCAGGCCGAAAATCATGCCCTTTGCCTTGGGATCGTTAATGGGAGTACGCTCTCCGGAGAAATAGGGAAGCACCACCAGTCCCTCGGATCCGGCGGGGATGCCCTGTGCCAGTTTGGCAATTTCTCCGTACACATTGGCTCCATCCTTGCGGGCTTGCTCATCCAGATCCAGCGCAAAGTTATCCCGGAACCAGTGCGTCAGCGTACCCGCACAACTCATGCCGGCGGCCACAGAATAGGTTCCCGGGAACAGATAAGGTCCCGCCCACAGGCGCTCGTCCTGTGTAAATTCCTTGACCACATGGATGATAAAAATGGAGGAACCGTACATGAGCATCATATCGCCCGGATTCAGCACGCCTACGCTGAACGCCTCAGCCGATGCATCCGCTGTTCCGGTGGTAACCGGGGTTCCTTCTGCCAGGCCGGTCTCCTGAGCCGCCTGCTTGGTAACAGTGCCCGCCACCTCGTGGCTCCAGAGGCACCGCGCCAGCTGGTCCCGTTTGCAGAAGAGGCTGGTATCCTCGACCCAATCCAACCGCTTCATATCATAAAGGGGCACCCAGGTGGCAGCGGTATAATGGTCGATTACAAACTCTCCGGTGAGTTTGGCCACCAGATAGGTGCTGCCGGTAATAAACTTATCCGCTCTGGCATACACCTCCGGCTCATGGTTCTTGATCCAAAGGACCTTGGCCGCAGCGGACTGCGTGGTCAGGGGCGTCCCGCAGCTCTGGAATATGGCATCCTTTCCATAGAGGTTCTCCAGGTACGCAATCTCCTCCACCGCCCGGCAGTCGATGCCGTACAAAATGGCCTTGCGCAGCGGGTTCAGCTGCTCATCCACCGGCAGGCAGCAGGGACCGATGGTGCTGCACCCCACACCGGCAATTTCCTTCGGGTCCACACCCGAATCAGCAATCAGCTGCTTGCTGATGGCACAAAACTCCCCCCACCAGGTCTTTTCCGCATCATGCTCCGCATAACCGGGATGGGGAATTTCCATTTCATGGCTGATGGCATGCTCGGCTACGATACGGGCCTGTTCATCTACCAATGCACCTTTGCTGCCAAACGTGCCAATGTCGATACCCATAAAGTATTTCATGCTCTGACCTCCCGCCCTTTTTTCGTTTTAATAGCGGTTAACCTGGAAATTCTCGTCGACCCGACGCATCATTCCCACACAAACCGTGGCCAGATCATCAATATCCCGTACGTCACAGACCTCCACGGGCGTATGAGTGTATCGGGCCGGGAATCCCATTTCCAGACACGCCACGCCTTTCCCCTCCAGCTGGATATAGGCCGAATCCGTCAGAATGCCAACAGAGGCAAAGCGCTGCAGGGGCTTGCCCAGCTCCTGAGCCGTACGCTTGGCCAAGCGGAACATGGGCTCATGGGCCAGCGTTCCGTTCAGTGTACCGCGGCCATGGAAGCTGTACAGATGGACACAGGGGCCCTGGCCCATCTTGTCTTCAAACTTGGTGGACAAGTCCTTGGTATCGCCGGCCAGGGTAACATCCAGAGAAATGGCCAGGTCAGGCTGCACCGTCCGGGCGGCCAGCATGGCGCCGCGGAGATTGAACTCCTCCCACACAGTTCCGACCAGATACACGTCACAGTTGGGCGGCTCCTCCTTGAACTGACGCGCCATTTCCACCAGGGCCGTACAGGCTCCCCGGTTATCGACGGCGGTTCCGCTCACCCGCGTGCCGCACAGCTCCTGGAAGGCAGGCTTATACACCACGGGGCAGCCCACATAGATGCCCATGGCGTGCACTTCCTCCGCACTGGTGGCTCCCACATCAATGAACAGAGAGGTCACCAGGTCCACCTTATACTTCTCCTCAGCCGGAGTCGCATGGTGCGCCTTGGGGCCGAACACGCCGGGATGCCAGGTGCCATCCTCGCCGCGAATCACCAGGGCCAGACCAGGCAGCACTTTCTCGGGAATACCGCCCAGGCGGTCCACCTGGATATAGCCGTCTTCTTCCACCTTCCGAACAATAAAGCCCAGCTGGTCCATGTGTCCGAACACCATTGCGCGGGGCAGAGAGGGATTCTTTCCGGGAACTTTTGCAATGACATTGCCGGCACGGTCAATGGTCACTTCCTCGCAATAGGCCTCCAAATGCTTCTTCAGCTTATAGGCCATCTCGCTTTCATACCCGCTGGGTGCAGAGGTAAGCATGAATTCCTTTAAAATATCTTTGCTGGACATTGTCGGTCACACTCCTTCATTCTCAATGATTTGAAGCAGTACCTGCTCCATTTCTTTATGGCTATACACATCATAATCGGCGCCCACCGCATCACGCGCTCCAAAGTCGTTCTGGATTGCAACGGTGATGCAGCCATTGGCCTTTCCGGAAGATACATCTTCCTCGCGGTCTCCCACCATGACCGCCCGGGACAAGTTCATTCTGCGCATCAGTTCCGGAATGGCAGCTTTCTTGTCATACCCAGGCGTTCGATGCCAGATATCCGAAAAATAGGATTTGATCTGGAATTTCTCCGTCAGAGCGGTCAGATAGCTCTCCTCTGCATTGGAGCAGATTGCCAGAGGAGCCCGCTGAGACAGGGTCTGGAGCATGTGGATGCAATCCGGTTCAATTCTCGCATAGCGGGAAATGGCCTCCGGCGCATGCCGCATGATCCCATCCAGCATCTGTCGGGCCAGGGCCTCGTCCTGTGTCTGAAGGATCCGCTTGCATGCATCGATCAGTCTGTCTCCTACGGTGCTGTTTGCCACATCCCGGGAAACGGGGGGCCGCCCCATATCCTCCAGCGCCATGTTGATGGCGTAGTAGTTGATATCTGTGGTCCCATAAAACAAGGTGCCGTCAAAATCGAAGAAAATACCAGTCTTGCTCATCGTCCAATGCTCCTCTCTCAGTAGCCCAGGCGGTCCTCAAAAATGACGACCTCAGTTTCTTCTCTCCAGCGGGCCTGGGTCTCCTTCCAGAGTTCATTCTGTTCAGCCTCGTAAAGCTGACTTTCCAGTGCTTCCTGCACATCTTCCAACGGACGCACCCCAGGTGCAAGCGTATCCGCCCAATACAAAAGGGCATATCCATAATCCATCTTCACCGGCTGGGAAGTCACCTGACCAAGTTCCGGAATCGACATGGCTGCCTGGTAGTAGTTCTCAGACAGACGCGTGGTTCCTTCCCCCACATAGTTATAGGTACTGCCGCTGCCCGGCTTATTTTCTTCCATCAGCTGCGCAAAATCTTCTCCGTTGGCCAGCCGTTTCTGGGCCTGGGCCACGTCACCCTGCTGCAGCTTCTCATACTCCAACTCCAAGATCTCCTCGTAGGAGTCACTCTCATCCGTATCATAGGATTTCATTTCGCGCAGCAGCTGTGTTACCTCAGAATCAAACTGAAGGTAGAGCTCCTGAATCACCCGATAGGACTCAGGAACGAAGACGACCGGCTTCCCAGCCAGCATGCTGGCCTCAAACGCCATGGAGTCATTGGAAAACTCCTCCTGCTGTTCCGACAACAGCTGCTCGTAGGCGTCCTCGATCTCCTGCTGAGTGGGACGTTCCGCCTGCGCTATGACCTGTTCTTTCAATTTGTTTACCAGCGCTGTCTGTCTGGCATTGGAAACCACTTCTTCTTCCTTCAGACCCGCAGTTTCGATTGCGGTCTGGACCATGGCCTCCAAGTCCTCCCCCTCCAGTTCCGGATAGGTGGACTCCACGGAACTCCGCGTGGATTCCAGCGTCTCTTCCCAGGCCTTCTGCGCCTCGGTTTCCTCCTCCGGAGTCAGCGTAATTCCATATTCATCTATTTTACAGTACAAAATCTGCTGTGTAATCAGATTCTCCAGGCTCTCCATTGCTGCAGTATGTAACTTCTCCTGCAGCTCCTGAGTGGTGAACTGATCCGACAACCCGCTGTACATCGCTTCCAAGGTTACCATATGCTCAGCCAATTGGCTGTACATAATATTCTGATCCCCCACCTGCGCAATCACTTCATCTTTCTGTGACTGGGCATCCTGGGAGGATTGCGCGCTGCCGGAATTCTGATTCTGACAGCCTGCGGTTAAAAGGAGTGCCGCGGTAAGAGCGATACAAAATAAATGTGACTTCATAATAAAAGATATCCTCTTTTGGGAAAACGCGGGGGCCGAAGCCCCCACGTTTTCTTTCAAACAACTATTGAATCGATTTACTCCGCTTCATAGCGGGCGGCAGTAGCCTGCCAGTCGTAAGCGTCAGCATCAGCCTCAACCTGGGCGCGATCCCAATCCAGATCGATAAACTCGTTGGTGAAGATATCCTCAACAGGAATCTCCTTGGTGATGATGCCGCTGTCCAGCATGGTCTGAACGTTCAGAGCCCACTTGTCCTCGTAGGAAATGCCGATGTTCTCCAGGAGCTTCTGCTCCTCCTCGCCGCCCTCGGGACCAAACATCTGATAGTTACGGCCTTCCTGTACGTACACGGCGGCCTTCCAGGTCACGTCGATGTTGGGCCACTGATCGCAGGAAACGGCAGCGGCAGCCTCGGGATTATACTTGGTGAAGTACATGCCCTTGCACAGAGCGCGGCAGAAGCCCTCGATCAGCTCGGGGTCGTTCTCGATGGTAGCAGTGTTGGTGATGATACCGCCGGAGCAGGTCTTCAGAACCTCGTTGCCGTCCAGATACTTGAAGTCATAGCCCTGGCCAATCAGCTGATAAGCCTCGCCGGGCCAAGTGAACAGCAGGTCCAGGGTGCCCTCAGCCACCTGCACGTAGCGGTTGTCGCCGGCCACCACGAACTCCAGATCCTCCTTGGGATCAATGCCGGCAGCAATCAGGGTGGGAGTAACCAGGGATTCCCAGGAAGCATCGCCCAGAGCCACGGTCAGCTTGCGGCCGTACTTGCTCTGTGCATCGGCAATGTCCTCAAAGGTCTGATAGGGGCTGTCATTCAGCACGCACAGGCCCCAGATGTTGATGGCGTCATAGGCACAGACAACCTTAATGGGCAGACCCTGCTCGATGGACTGCAGAGCCAGGGAGGGACCAGGAACGGCGAAGTCAGCCTGGCCGGTAGCAACCATCTTACAGTCAGTGGTACCGAAGGTCTCGATCATCTCCAGATCCAGGCCTTCCTCAGCCATGTAACCCATGTTCTGAGCAACCCAGAAGGGGGTGTCTTCCAGCACCTCAGCGGTACGGGCCAGACACATCTTAACAGTTCTCAGTTCCGTGTTCTCGCCAGAGGAAGAGGCTCCGGAGCCGCTGGGGGCGGAGCCGCTTCCGCTGCTGCCAGCGCTGTTATTGTTTCCACAAGAAGCCAGGCCGAGGATCAGAGCAGATGCGCAAATGATTGATAACAGTTTTTTCATATCTTTTCCTCCACTTTCCTAGATGTGTTTTTGTACATAAGACCGTCTCCGGTCGCTGTACCTATGGTGACATTTTACTAGTTTTTCAAGCAGAAGTCAATGGGGAATGCGTGATTTTGTTTTTTTGCGTTCATTTTGTTTGCTCGTATCGGAGCTTTCGCCCATCAGGTCCGGGCTTTTTAATCATTTTCAATCACATTTTTACTCTTTAAATCCGAACAAACGGTACATAGTTCGACCCATATCGGCAAATTCCAGGGGGTTTTCGGGGGTCTGGTCCCCCAGAGTAACCCGGGCCAGGTCCAGTGCACCGTCCAGCACAAAGCCGGGAACATTGCACTCCTCAAACAGCCGCTTCATATAGCTCAGATCTTTAATTCCGTTGTTCAGAGAGAAGCCGCACCAGTAGTCATGACTCACATAGCGCTTGCTGTAAAACTGAAAGACCCAGTTATCAAAAATTTCATTGTTCAATCCATCGTACACAGTCTTCTCATCCAGTCCGAACCGTTTCATCACCGGATACACCTGTGCAAACATAGCCGCCTGGGAGAGGGAGCAATAATTGACCGCCAGCTTCATCAAATGCCCGTTGCCGCTGGGACCAATGTAGCGCTTGGCGTGGGTGATGGCATCCAGAAGATCACCCACCTGTTCGTAGATTTCTTCCTCTCCGCCCACGACTGCCAGCAGATCGCCGGATTCTGCCTCTTCCGGTCCGGCCAGCATGGGCGAATCCAACATATGTCCGCCGGCTTCTTTGACCTGCTGAGCCAGCTTCTGTGTGGAAAGGGGGTAGCTGGTGGAGGTATCCATCAGAATTTTCCCTTCCATTCCCGCCTCGAGAAGTTGGGCAACCACCTTCTCCACGATGTTGGAATTGGGAAGGGAGAGGAAAATTACCTCACTGTTTTTCCCAACCTGCTCTACGGAATCGGCAATTTCTGCCTCGCCCCGAAATGCCTCAGCCGCCGCAGCGCTGGTGTCGAACACAGTGAGAGAATGACCAGCCCGAATTAAGTTCCTGCACATCCCCCGGCCCATGTTGCCCAGGCCAATAAACCCAACGCGCTTGCTCATCTTGTACTGACTCCTTTCTTCCATCCCGATGCTTTGCGGGACATTTCTACCTGCAGTATAGCTCATGCCACACTAGTGTGTCAATGCAAAAATGCGTGATTTTTCATAATTTTGAATCATTTTGAGTCCTCGCTTTGTTTTGAGAAACAAACAGATCAAAATTAATCAAATATACTCATTTTTTCGGTTGACAACCCATCACGCATATGCTATGGTTACTTTAAGGAGAACAATCCGGCCGCTGGAAATCTCCCCTTATATCAAGGTCGGCTGTTCTGAATTGTGTGGAAGGACTGAAGGGATTTCAGTTCAAGAAGTTTTAAGGAGGAAGTCACTGATGGACTGGATTAAAGAAACCTTTGGCACTCACAAGCCTATTGTCGCTATGTGCCATGTGCGTGCTCTGCCCGGCGATCCTTATTTTGATGCGGATGGCGGAATGGAAAAGGTTGTGGAGATGGCTCGGGCCGAGTTCCTTGCCCTTCAGGAGGGCGGCGTTGACGCGGTCATGTTCTCCAATGAGTTCAGCCTGCCCTATCTGACCAAGGTGGAGCCCGTGACCACCGCCTGTATGGCCCGTGTCATCGGCGAACTGAAGAGTGAGATCAAGATCCCCTTCGGCGTAAATATGCTGTGGGATCCCTATGCCTCTCTGGATCTGGCTGCTGCCACCGGCGCCAAGTTCATTCGCGAAATCATGTCCGGCGTATACGCCTCTGATTACGGCCTTTGGGACACCGATCCCGGCGCTATTGTGCGTCACCAGATGCGCCTTGGCCTGAAGGATGTAAAGCTGCTCTGGAACATCGTTCCCGAGGCCGCCAAATATCTGGCCGACCGTCCCATCGAGCAGATCGCCAAAACCACCGTGTTCAACAACCGGCCTGACGTCATCTGTGTTTCCGGCATCACTGCCGGTGCCGCCACCGACACCGACATTCTGGCCCGCGTAAAGAATACCATTCCCGAAACGGCCGTCTTTGCCAACACCGGCTGCAAGGTCAATACAATTGAAAAGATTCTGTCCATTGCTGACGGCGCCGTAGTCGGCACCACCTTTAAGAAGGATGGTCTGTTCGACAACCACGTGGAACTGGACCGGGTCAAGGAGTTTATGGACAAGGTACACAGCATCCGCTGAAACCGTTAAGACAGCCATTACAAGAAAAGGGAGCATAGTTCTATGCTCCCTTTTCCCCTTATCCCCTGTTTTACCTATCGCAGTTGCTTCTGCATAGAAATCAAGTCAGGAAAGGAGCCGTTTTATGAAACACATACTCTGCTTTGGAGATTCCAACACCTGGGGCTACGACTATACCACATACGATCCCGCCCTTGGTTCCGGACAGAGAATGGCCTTCCACGAGCGCTGGCCCGGCATTGTCCAGAACCTTCTGGGGCCGGATTACCGCATCATCGAAGATGCCCTCAACGCCCGCACCAACATGGTCGAGGACCCCTATTTCCCTCACCGCCTCGGTCTGGCCAGTCTGGAGACCGCTTTGGATGCGCAGGCTCCGCTGGATCTGGTCATCCTTCAAATGGGCGTCAACGAACTGAAGCACATGTTCAATCTCTCCGCCGGCATGATCGCGTTCGGTATGGAAAAGCTGGTCATTGCCGCCCAGCAGTCCTACTACAACTACCCCGCTCCCAAGGTCCTTCTGATTGCACCCGCTCCTGTAAAAGAGAACATTGCGGACATGATTTTCGGCTTCAGCTACGGACCTCTGGCGTATGAAAAGAGCGTACAGCTGGGCGCCCTGTATCGGGATATTGCTCAGCGCTATGGCTGCGGCTTCCTGGACTGCAGCGAAATGGATTTCGAGATCAACGAGTTGGACGGTCTGCATTATTCCAAGGCCGACCATGCCAAGTTGGGAAATGCCGTGGCCGCAAAGGTCTGGGAAATGCTCGGATAATTCCGTTTTGCCCCAGATTCAATTCATTCTTGTGTACCAACAGCAGAGGCAACGATCTTTTCGTTGTCTCTGCTGTTTTGATTTGCTCACTTTTGCAGTCCCACAATTCTGCCAAAGCCCAAAATTCATAAATACTCCTTGCCCCGCCCCACGCCGCTTATTGAATTTTCTTCCCACATTCGCTACAATAATAATGTGGAAGGATCCACTGTTTCGGGTCACCACAGCGCACTTATCCGCTGCAGCTGTATATATAATTGAGAACATCCGGAAGAAGGCGTCACGTTCCATGAAGAAAGGCTATCTCTACATCGCGGTGGCGGTGATTTTGTTTAGCTCTTTTGAGGTGGTCCTGAAGTTTATCGCCGGTCAGATTAACTCGGTCCAGCTCACCCTGGCCCGGTTCTCCATCGGCTTTTTGTTTCTCCTGCCCCTGGCGCTGCACACCCTGAAAAAGCGGCAGAAGCACCTGGATGCCAAACCCCTTGGCTACTTTGCCCTGCTTGGGCTCACCGGCATCGCCCTGAGCATGCCCATTCTCCATCTGGCCGTGAACTACACGGACTCCGCTGTGGTGGCCGTACTCTTCAGCTGCAACCCGGTTTTTGTCACCTTTTTGGCCTTTTTTGTGCTGGGCGAGCCCATTCTGCGGCGCAATGTCGCCGCTCTGATTCTGGAGATTGCCGGCACCATCGCCATTATCAGCCCGTTCCACACCCGGCTCAACCTGTGGGGCGTCTTTCTCGCTCTGCTCTCCACCCTGCTCTTTTCCGTTTACGGAGTCATGGGCAAGAAGAAGTGTGCGGAATATGGCGGTGCCGTGGTGACCTGCTTTAGCTTCCTATTCGGCAGCCTCATCGTGCTGGTCTTTATCCTCATCACCCACATTCCGGCGGTGGCCCAGGCGCTCATCGACGCCCAGCTGCCCGCCTTTTCCAACATTCCCATTTTTGCAGGCTATACTCTGGAAAACCTCCCCTACGTATTGTTTGTCTCTGCCGGTGTGGCCGGAATTGGCTTCTGCGCTTACTTTTTGGCCATGGAGTACCAGCCTGCCAGCGTGGTCTCCCTGGTCTACTTCTTCAAGCCGGCCCTGTCCCCCGTTCTGGCCTGGCTGCTCCACGGAGAGGTCGTCTCCCCCAACATGCTGCTGGGCATTGTGCTCATTGTGGCGGGCTCTCTGTGCTCCATCATCCCCGGCATCCTGGAAGCCAAGGGGCATCGCCCCTCTGCCCTGGAATGAACGGTCTATTTCTGTCCCTTGCGAAGAGGGCACAGGAATGGTATGATACTGGTAATTCCCCGCGGCCTCAAGGGCCGCTTCATCTCAAGGATAAAAGGAGGACCCTGATATGTACGAGCTTTGGAACGCACTGGAAAAGGCCCGCCAGTACCGGTGGGTGGACCTGTCCCACTCTCTGAACAACGACAGCCCCTATTGGGCGGGGATCCCCGACGGCTCGGTGGAGCTGTCCAAAACTGTCTACGACTGGGGCAACCCCATGCTGGACTGTCTCATTCAGACCTTCAAGTTCCCCGGCCAGTTCGGCACCCACATCGACTTCCCCGGCCACTTTGTGCCCGATGGCAAGCTGTCCCAGGCCTACGGCGTACAGCAGCTGGTCTTCCCTCTGTGCGTGGTGGACGTCTCGGAAAAGGTGAAGGAGGATGTTCACTATGCGGTCACGATGCAGGACATTCAGGACTATGAGGCCAAATATGGCCCCATCCCTGACGGAGCCTTTGTGGCTCTCCGCACCGACTGGGGCCAGCGCTGGCCCAGTATGGACGCCCTGTCCAACTTCGACGCCGAGGGCGGCGAGCACTGCCCCGGCTGGTCCATGGAGGCGCTGAAGTACCTCTATGAGGTACGTTCTGCCGCCGCCAACGGCCACGAGACCATTGACACGGACGCCTCCGCCCTGGCTGCCGCCGCCGGCGACCTGGCCTGTGAGCGGTACGTGCTCGCTCAGGGCAAGCTGCAGGTGGAGCTCCTCTGCAATCTGGACCAGGTGGCTCCCGCCGGAGCGGTGGTGGTGGTCTCCTACCCCAACATCGAGGGTGCCACCGGCCTGCCTGCCCGTGTGTGGGCCATTACTCCCTGATCGTCCACACCCCTTGACTTAGTTTTTTCCCAGAGCAGCCCCACGCTGTGGGGCTGCTCTTTTCTTCGGTCCAGCTTTTGTGTCTCACAGTCCCTATCGGCTTTGCAGAAAAGTCCGGTTTATGGAACCCCTTTTCTGACAAAATACATGGCATCAGAGCAAAAAGTCCGGCAGACAGGTCTGTCCGCCGGGAAAGAACAGGAGGAGTTCCTATGATTGCAGCACTGTGTGTGGATGATCGGGGCGGCGTTTCCTTCAATGGCCGGCGTCAGAGCCAGGACCGCGCCCTCCGCCGCAAGCTGATGGCGCAGGCAGGCTCCCGTCCGGTCTGGATGAGCGCCTATTCCGCCGGGCAGTTTGAGCCGGAGTATGCGGGACAGATCCGGATTGCGGAGGACTTTTTGCTGCGGGCCGGTCCGGGTGAATTCTGCTTTTTGGAGCTCCAGTCCCTGCTGGACTGCGAGGACAAGCTGGAGCAGGTCATTCTGTTTCGCTGGAACCGTCTGTACCCCGCCGACACCTTTCTGGATCTGCCCCTGGCCCAGCACGGCTGGCACGTGACAGAGCGTCAGGATTTTTCCGGCTTTTCCCATGACACGATTACTCAGGAGGTCTATGTAAGATGAAACACGCAATTGCGGCCCGTTTGCTGGCCCTGGTTCTTCTCCTCTCCCTGCTGACTGGCTGCAGCGGTCTCTCCCCTTCCGCCTCCTCTCAGGCAGATTCCGGCGTTTCGGGCAGTTCGTTCTCCTCCGGCGAGTCCTTTCAGCTCTCCGATGTCCCGGCCTACTCCGGCCAACCCTACGTTTCCATCCATGACAACGTCCCCTATTTCACCACGGCCGACCTGTCCTCCGACTCCTTTGAGACTTACGGCCAGCGGGACAGCCTGGGCCGCTGTACCGCCGCCTATGCCTGTGTAGGGCAGGACCTGATGCCCACCGAGGACCGGGGCAGCATCGGGCAGGTGAAGCCCACCGGATGGCACACCGTGAAATATGACTGCGTGGACGGGAAATACCTCTACAATCGCTGCCACCTCATCGGGTTCCAGCTCACAGGTGAGAACGCCAACGAGGACAACCTCATCACCGGAACCCGCTACCTCAACACCGAGGGCATGCTTCCCTTTGAAAACCTCACTGCCGACTACATCAAGGAGACCGGGAACCACGTGGCTTATCGGGTGACCCCCGTCTTCCAGGGGGACAACCTTTTGGCCAGCGGAGTTTTGATGGAGGGCTGGTCCGTGGAGGACGAGGGAGCCGGCGTCTGCTTCTGCGTGTACGTCTACAATGTACAGCCAGGGGTGGAGATCGACTACGCCACCGGAGAGAGCTGGCTGAGTGGGACCGACCGTCCGGACAGTTCCCAGGACAGCCAGCAGAGCTATGTACTCAACACCAGTTCTCAGAAGTTCCATCTCCCCTCTTGCTCCGGTGTAGAGAGCATGTCCCCCTCCAACCGGCAGGACTATACCGGCAGCCGGGAGGATCTGATCGCCCAGGGCTACTCCCCCTGCGGCATCTGCAAGCCCTGAATATTGAAACGTTTCTA
>NZ_QUGI01000008.1:116138-120023 GCF_003478995.1 Pseudoflavonifractor sp. AF19-9AC | reverse complement strand
AAGGGGGAAGGGGGCGGCCGATTTGGCCGCCCGCTTCCGTTTGTTTCTTTTGGATCTGTTCTTTCGAATCCCTTCCGGTCTTAATCTGCCTTGGCAATAGACACAATCACAGGGGGTTCCGTCTCCGTGCCCAGCTCGCCGGTATAGGTGATTTCCACCTTATCGCCTTCCTTCCAGTCGTCCGCGGTGACTCTCTCGCCGTAGTCCATGACCTGATACTCCCCATCTTCGGTGAGCAGTACCAGATAAGTACCCAGCCTGTTGATAACACCCTTGATCGTCTTCTGCTCCTTCGCCTCCTCACTGGACTTATCCGGTGAGGCAGTCTCCTCGCTGGACTTGTCCGACGAGGCAGACTGACTGCTCTCCGTGGACATAGGTTTGTTATGCCCCGTCTGAGCCTTCTTTCCGCTCAGCAGGCTGCAGGAGGTCAAACTCAGGGTCAGGGCCATCAGGGCCAGGGTAAGACATAGCACTCGTTTCATAGTGTTTCTTCCTTTCTGAAATTCCATTTAATTCTGCCGGAAACATTCCGGCGGTTCCTGTCCGGCAAGCCGGTAAAAGGACGTAATTCTCTCCCAGTCCGCCCCTTTTTCCCCTGTCAGCCATCCGCTGAGACCTGCCAGCATCACTTCCCGTTCCTCACGAGTGGCTTCAGCAAAATGCCGGTCCAGAAAGTCCAGTACGGGCTCCAGAGTGTCCGCCTCATGCAGCACCCGGGCATATTGATCCAGAAGGCAGCTGCTTTCGTAGTCCTCCATGGAGCGGAAGCATGCGGGCACATTGTTGCCGGTGCGCACTTCCACAATTGCGGTCCCGCCCATGGCTCGGCATGCCTCCTGTGCCTCTTCTGGCGCAGCATACTGTCCAAATTCCAAAAAGCAGGCTCCTTGGTCGTCCCGAAGCACCCGGGCTCCTTCCTCTCCATATGAACCAGAACTTGCCAGCTCCTCCGGGTCCATGGAGAGAGTACGGACGGAATAAACCCTGTCCAGCCGGATTTCCGCTGGGGTCAGCTGGATCACCAGGCTGCCCGGCTTCCGGTACTCCTGAATTTCCACGTCGGCATCGCTCTCCAGCTCCAGCTGGATGGCTGTGCTTCCTGGATCGGGGCTGGGCAGCTGCCAGACGGATTTGATGTATTGGCTGGTGTCCTGGGCTCTGGAAATTTCCGAGAGCACCGCGACTCCTTCCGTTCCCGGAAGGGTGATGGTAACAGTTTTGGGATAGGAAGCAAACTCCGCCTCGTACCAGGAGGCGTCTTCCTGGGAAAATTGCAAACGAATCCACTCTGTGTCCCCGTCCCGCTCCATGGTCAGAGCGGCGGTACCCTTCCCCGCCTTGCTGCCGCCCTGGGCAAACGGCTGGTTTTTTCCAAATTTCTGCACCAGCTCCCCCAGCACAGGGAAATCACTTACCGCAGCAGCAAAGGTGGGTGAGATGTGGACTCCCCCTATGAGCATACCCAGCGCCAGAACAAAGGAACCGGCCGAGCGCGCCAACAGCATCCGTGTCCGCCTCCGACGGGCGGCCACCTGTTTTCCCTCCCGGATTCCCCTCTGGATCGCCTCATCCAGATCTTCGGGAATGGGGACGGGAATCTCCCAACGCTCATTCATAGACCAGCATCCTCTCTCTCAATGATTTTAACCCCCGGTAATAGAGGGATTTCACACTGTTCTCCGGCTTTTGAAGAATCTGTGCAATTTCCCCGAAGGTCATATTCTCATAGACCTTCAGCACAATGACGGTACGGCTTTTTTTCTCCAGCCCGGCCAGGGAATCTCTTACCCAGAGCGCGTCGCCCCACTGTTCCTCCTGGGACTGGGCTGTCTCCATAAATTCCCGTTCCCAGGCCTCGGCCCGGGCGTGCTTGCGCAGAAAGGATACCGCCGTGCGTGTCAGAATGCGATAAAACCAGGGATAAAACTTATCTCTCTCCTTCAAGTGCTTTTTCCCCACATAGGCCTTGCAGACCGCCTCCTGTACCAGGTCCTTGGCGTCCTCGGAATTCCGGACATAGCCATAGGCCACGCGATAAAACGAGTCCTTTCGGGCCTCGATCAGCGCCAAAAACTCCTCGTCAGATAGCTCTGGTCTGCTTTTATGCAGCTGCATGGGATGGATAACCTCCTTCCATATGGTAAGACTTCCGCCAGAGTCAAATAGTTGCAATCTTCACACAAAAATAAATTGGGCCCGCTTTTCCGGTCCCATGGCGTTCATTATATCGCAGTCCGCAGAAGACAGATCTTAATAATTGTCTAAGGGGCATAGAAAAAAGAGGCGGAATCCCGCCTCTTTTTCTCGTCGTCCCCGGATAAGGGACCTTCTTATTCCTCAATGTGCCCGTCCTCGTCTGTTTTCTAGGTTTCGTGGGCCGACGTCTCAAAGCTGGCAGCAGAGTCCGTCCGCTCAAAGAGCAGCTTTCCTCCCGTCCAGAAGCGGTAGCGCACCCTTCCGCACAGGCTCTCGTGGACGGTTCGGGCCATGGCACCCCCCACCGGTGCCCGCAGGGGCTGCCCCCGCTCCCCCATCCGCTGCACCTCCAGGCGGCAGCGTCCCTGGCAAATGACCGCCCCATTCTCATCCCAGCGCTGGATTTTGGCTCCCCGATAGGTGGCCAGACGGTATTCCCGGCCCCGGTAGAGCACCGCGCAGATGCACCCACGGAAGCTCCCAACCGGCGTTGGAATGGTGGCAGCAGACAGCATCAGGCTGCCGCAGGGCGGCTCCTGCCAGACGCACTGGGTCCAGAGGTATCGATCGGGGAAGGACCGCCCCCGGTCTGTCTCCACATAGCCCGTTCCCCCGGACAGGTCCAGCACTCTTCCGTTCTGCACGATCTGCCCTTCCAGAGCATGGGCCATGCTGATCACCCCATGGGAACACTCCATTTTAGGAAGGAAACGGAAGGGCCCCATAATATCCGATTTCAGCTCCCGGAAGGGGCCAAAGGTGACCGTTCCGTGGAGCGACAGCCCCTCCCTCTCCACCCGAAGCTGTACGCCCTGCCGTGTAAAGACGGATTCCCCCATACGAATGGAAAGCCGGTCCGCCCGGGCGTGGAAGTCCGCCTCCGGGTAGTCCAGCCACCAGCTTCCATCCCGGGTGAGAACCTGGAGGGAAGCGCTTCTCCGTCCTGCGGGGTCGATGTGAAAGGCGGGAATCAGAGCCAGCGCGTCTCCATTCTTGCCCTGAAATTTAAAATACCAGCCCTCAAAATAGGGTCCCCGTTCCCCGGCCCCGTGGAAATAACGTGTCATGCCCTTCTCCTCTGCGTTTGGAATTTCTTGGCTCAGTCCGTTAAAAAGATGCATCACCCTTTCCGTCCGGGAACGAGAATGCCCCGTGCCCGTACTTACAGGAACGACCGAATGTCAATGGCCAGCTGCTCCTCCAGGTTGATGAGGCGCTTGGTGATATCCTTTGACACCTCATCTGCCGCCTTATACTGGTTCAGATACTGGTTGAGTGATTTCACACCCATGTTGCAGCCGTCGGTAATCAGCTCCGCAATAGTCTGGTCCGAATCATCCATGCCCATTTTCATATTGATTTTGATCCAGGACATGCCCTTTGCAATGGAATTGGGCTCTTTTCCATCGTCGTGATATTGATCCAACAGGCTGTGGATCTCCCGCTTCAGCTTCTCGTGCTCCTCCTTGCACCGGGTCAGTGCCCCCTTCAGCTCCCCGCTGTGTACCCGGTCCAGCACGTCATCAATGGAGGCCACACCCATTTTGACCCCTGCATCGCACTCCCGCAGCAGTTTTACCGTATCTTGCTCAATCATAATCCTTCAGCTCCTCTGTTCAGATACTCTTAGTGTAAACCGATCCCTCCCTTTTATCCCTTTTTTCCATAAAAAACCGGCGGGCACCC
>NZ_QUGI01000008.1:0-116128 GCF_003478995.1 Pseudoflavonifractor sp. AF19-9AC | reverse complement strand
CCCCTTTTGGGGGCCCCGCCGGTTTTTCAACTTTTTTGATGGATGTTGAAGCAATCAGGCTCGAACTGCCTTCTTGGCATTCATGCGCTGGAAGACGTAGATGCCGCCCACCAGAATCAGGCCTGCAACGTCGGTAATGGTACCGGGAATCATCATTCCCAGGCCACCAACGGCCATCAGAATGCGGAACAGCGGATTCAGCTTGCCAAAGATGTAGCCGTTGAGGGCGGCGGCCACACCGAAGATGCCCAGCAGGGAAGAAACACAGATCTGAACCACCTGAAGGACAATGAATGCAGTAGCCATTCCCTCTTCAAACTCGAAAAGCATCACCGGGCTGTTGGCAAAGATGTAAGGCACAATGAAGGCGGCAATGGCCAACCGTGTAGCGTTGAGAGCCGTCTTCATCGGGGGAGCCTTGGCGATGGCAGATCCGGCATAGGCAGCCAGAGCCACGGGCGGGGTGATGTCGGCCACGATGCCGAAGTAGAACACGAAGAAGTAAGCGGCCACGGGGACGATGCCGATGCGGCTGTCCATCAGGATGGGGGCGCAGGTGGAGGCCATGATGCAGAAGTTAGCGGTGGTAGGCACGCCCATACCCAGAACGATACAGCAGATCATGGTGAGGAACAAAGCGATGATCTTCTGCCCACCGGAAATCTTGACGATGGTGGTGATGAGGGTGGATGCCAGACCAGTGGTGGTGATGCAGCCGGCTACCAGACCGGCCATGGCGCAGGCCACAGCCACAGTGACGGCGCTCTTACCGCCCGCTTCCAGGGCGTCAAAGAATTTGGTAAGGGTGAATTCCTCACTGGGCTCGTCGATATGGGCGGCTTTGTTGATCAGGGTGTTGATCACGCCCACAATAATGGTAATGAGGATGGCGATGGCGGCGGAGGTCTGCATGGTACGAATCTGGGCAGACACCAGAACCACCAGCACCACCAGGGGCAGCAGCAGATAAATCTTGGGCAGCAGCTTGCTGAACTTGGGCAGCTCATTTCTGGGAATACCCTTCAGGCCCAGTTTTTTGGCCTCCAGATGGACGGCGATGTAGATGCCGGTAAAGTAGAGGACAGCGGGGAGAATGGCTTTCAGGGCCACCTCGGCGTAGGGCCGGTTCATATACTCGGCCATGAGGAAGGCGGCGGCGCCCATGATGGGGGGCATGATCTGACCGCCGGTGGAGGCGGCAGCCTCCACGGCGCCGGCAAACTCAGGCTTGTAGCCGGTCTTCTTCATCATGGGAATGGTCACCGAGCCGGTGGTCACGGTGTTGCCCACGGAGGAGCCGGACACCATGCCGCACAGAGCGGAGGAGATGACAGCCACCTTGGCCGGACCGCCCGCGGAAGAGCCAGCCACGCAGTTGGCCAGGTTGATGAAGAAATTGGCGATGCCGGTGCGCTCCAGGAAGGCACCGAAGATAATGAAGATGACGATGTACTTCTGGCAGACATTGATGGGGGTACCCATGATGCCGTTGGTGGTATAGAACAGATCATAGATCACCTTGCCAAAACGGACGGTGGACAGGGCGTAGATCAGCAGTGCGCCCAGCACGCACAAAATGGGAATGCCCACACACCGACGGCACAGTTCCATAAAGGCCAGCACGCCCACAATGGCCAAGACCACCATCTTCATATCCTGAGTCACAAAGCTGGAGAGCTTGATGACCTCGTTTGCCTTGTAGGCAAAGTAGAAGAAGGGGAATGCACCCACCACCATGATGATAATGTCATACCAAGGGAGGTGATTGGGCCTCACATGTCCCTTCCGGATGGGGTAGTGCAGATAGCCCACAACCAGAATCAAACCCAGAAAAATGTTCAATTTCTGCTCCGGCAGCGTGGGCCAGCCCTTCAGCGTGGAAAAAATACAGTAACAGGAAAACAGAATGCCTATCATCCGGATGACGGTCTTGGGCGTTCCCTCCCAGATGCGGGTGTTGGACTCCTTGTCATATTTCTTCATGATGGCGTCCACATCGGCCGCACTGCCAACCGAGACATCCACTTCTGACTGAACATCAGTCAGTTTCTCTCTCTCGTTGGGTTCCATAAACGTTCTCCTTTCTCCCTGCGAGACACACCACGGAGCACATGCCTCCGCGTCCCGCCAGGCGCAGACGCATCTGCTCCGAGGCGTTCGCAAATTCTTAAGCATAGACTGAGGGCGGCTGCGGCGGGCGAGGCCGCCGCAGCCGCCCTCACTATCGGCTTAATTTGGCTTACTTACTTGCCGGAAACGGTAATTCCCTTATCGGCGAAGTAGGCAACAGCGCCGGGGTGATAACCAATGGAGGTGACGGAAGAGGCAAACTCCAGATCCAGCTCAGCGGCCTTGCCGTGAGACAGGTTGGGGATGTCCTCGAAGGTGCCGTACAGGAAGTTGTAGACGTCAGCCTCGGACACGTCATCCCGGGCGATGACCACAGCGCCGATGGCCACAGTGGTAGCATCCTCAGCGGCGCCGTACACGTCCTTGCTGATGGTGGCGGGGCTGTAATAGGGGGAAGCCTCAATCAGAGCGTCGATGTGCTCCTGGTCCAGGCTGACCAGATACACGTCGCGGCCGGAAGCCAGGTCGGTAACGGCAGTAGTGGGAGCGCCGGCCACCACGAAGGCGGCGTCGATCTGACCGTCCTTCAGAGCCTCGGTGGAATCACCGAAGGACTGATAGGTGGGGGTGATGTCCTTCTCAATGTCCAGGCCATAGGCGCCCAGAATGTCCACCGCGTTGAAGTACACGCCGGAGCCGGAGGCGCCTACGGAGACGCGCTTGCCCTTCAGGTCAGCCACGGTCTTGATATCGGGATCCAGAGTGACGATCTGGACCTGCTCCATGTAGAGGTTGGCCACCACGGAGAAGTCAGTAACGGCCTCGGTGAAGGTACGCTCACCGTTGTAGGCGTAGACCATAACGTCGGACTGGGAGAAACCGATCTGGGCATCGCCCAGCTGCATGGCCTTGATATTGGCGTCGGAACCGTTGGAAGAGATGGCCTTCACGGAGGTGCTGGTCAGGTCAGTGACCTTACCGGCAATGACGCTGCCAAAGCCGTAATAGGTGCCGGTCTCGCCGCCGGTGGTGAAGGTGAGGCTGGTGCCGCCCTCCTTGGGGGACAGGCCGGACTCGCTGCCGCCGGAGGAGACGGAACTTCCGCCGCCGGAGGTGGAAGAACCGCCGGAAGACGAGGGTTTGGAATCATTGCCGCAGGAGGTCAGTGCCATGGAGAGGACCATTACGGCCGCCAGAGCAAGAGCAAGTTTCTTTTTCATTTTGAATTCCTCCAATCCATATCTTTCTTATAGGTATGGCTTCTTGACGGTTTTTATTTTACTATATTTCACCCAAAAAAGCAATCCACTTTTTCTCGATTTATTGCACTTTTACATAACTTCTGAAATTTTGCTTTTTTTCTATTAAAAAAATTGGCAGAAAAAATAAAAATTTTTAATTTCGGCAAAGGAGGACTTCCGGAACGCATATCGCAAGAAACTGTCCTATCTTCCTCCATACAGTTCTTTGATCCCCCCTTTTCCTTTTTTCTGCCCGGAGCAACAAAAAACGGCCTTCCTGGGAAGGCCGTTTCCATGTTCCGGGAGTTGGTGCCCACAGCACCTTGTCCCATTTTATTGTGCCCCGCTTTTCAGCGCACGGGCGATCTGATCCGGGCAGGAGGTTGGCTTCATTCCGCAGCGAATGCCTTCCAGCCGCCGGATCGCCTCCTGGCGATTCATCCCCTTCAGCAGGTTGGACAAGCCCTGCAGATTTCCGCTGCAGCCCCCCAATATCTTAACTGACTCAATCACATCGTCCTTCAGTTCAATGGTAATTTTACGGGAGCAAACTCCCCGGGGCACATAATCGATGATCATCGCAATTCTCCTGTATTTCTCTCTATTTCGGAAGGACGTCCCCCGCCGATGAACGTTAATTCTGCCGCAGCTGCAGCTGCAGGCGGTCGGCAATCATGGCAATAAACTCGGAATTGGTGGGCTTACCCTTGGTATTGCTGACGGTGTACCCGAAGTACTTCTGCAGGGTTTCCAGATCGCCCCGGTCCCAGGCCACCTCAATGGCGTGGCGGATGGCCCGCTCCACCCGGCTGGCTGTGGTTCCGAAGCGCTTGGCCACCTCGGGGTAAAGCACCTTGGTCACGGCATTGATGACATCCATGTCGTTGACCGCAATCAAAATGGCCTCCCGCAGATACTGGTACCCTTTGATGTGGGCCGGCACACCCACTTCATGGATGATAGCGGTCACCCGCGTCTCCATGCTGATTCCTCTGCTACCCCGCTCCGCCTCCACACCACCAGAGGTCATCTGCCGGATCCGCTCGCACACCGTGGACGGACGGCTGGGCTTGGTAAGATAGAAGTCGGCACCCCGTGCCGCCGCCGTCTCCACCGCTGCGCTCCGGATGTAACTGGACAGAATCAGTACCTTGGGCCGGTGCTCCAGCTTGTTCAGCTCGTCCAGCACTTCCAGCCCGTCCATGCCGGTCAGCACCATCTCCATTACCACTGCGTCCGGCTCCAGCTCCCGCACCATGTGCAGCAGTTCCATTCCATCGCCGGTCTCGCCCACTACCTGCATGTCCGTCTCGTCATTTATGTGACTGGCCAGAGAAAGGCGAAACTCTTCCCCTGTGTCCGCCAGCAAAATGCGCTTGACAGCGTCCATTTCTGAATTCTCCTCTCCATTTCAACGTATCTATTCTGAACAGCCCGGAGACCCATCCAGTTCCTAGCCTCCGTCTGTTTCGACCGGTCACCTACAATTTAGCACAATCAGACAGCGTACGCAAGATGTTTTTGGAAAATTATGGCAATAAACCGTTCCTTTAATTTCGACTCTTTATCAAAAATTTTTACCGTTTTTTCCGGTTTTTCTTCTTTTTGTTTCTCTTTTCACCGTTTTTTCTCTGGCTTCTTCCTCCAGGCGCTGCCATGGAAGTTCCCCGGACTCTGCCTGTTTACCAGGCGGAGTCCGGGGAACTGGAATTCAGGATACCTTGGCTTGCGGGGCAAGTCCCGCCTGGTCCAGCATGTCCTGGGCCAGTATGCCGTAGCCCCGGGTGGGATCGTTGACCAGAACATGGGTCACCGCTCCCACCAATTTACCATTTTGAAGAATGGGCGAACCGCTCATGCCCTGAACAATGCCGCCGGTGCTCTCCAGCAGCCGGGGATCCGTTACCTCCAGCATGAGGCTCCGGGTACCATCTCCCGTGTCGCTGACCCGGGTAATCCGGATAGAGAAGGTCTCCACCTGGTCTCCGCGGATGTTGGAGCGGATCTCCGCCTCTCCTACTTTCACCTCGTCCTGCCGGGCCACAGGCACGGGCTGCAGGTTCTGGACCAGGGTCTGCTGGGCCAGATGTCCGAAAATGCCCCGGCTGGTATTGGCGTACAGGGTGCCCAGGTCTGTGGTCAGGTCAAACTCCCCGTGGAGCTCGCCGGGCTGGCCGCTGGTCCCCTTTTTCACGTCAGCCACCGTGGCAGGCATGATACTGCCCGACTCCAGCGGCATCAGCATAGCGGTATCCACGTCGTTGATGCCGTGGCCCAGGGCCGCAAACATCTGGCTGTCCGGGTCATAAAAGGTCATGGTGCCGATCCCAGCCATGGAATCCCGCAGCCACACGCCCAACTGGTACACACCCTGGCTGTTTTCTACCGGGGAGACCGTCAGCTGAAGCTGCTGCTGGCCCCGCACCGCCTGAATGGCCAGAGAATCTCCCTGCCGCTGGGCCACAGCCTTTTGAATTTCCTCAATGGTGTCCACCTCTTCCCCATCAATGTGGGTGATGAGGTCACCGGTTTTCAGACCGCTGTCCCGGCCCGGGTAGCGGGACCCTTCGTCGGTCTCCACCGGAGACAGGCCCACCACCAGCACGCCGTCGGAAAAGAGCTTGATGCCCACCGCCTTGCCCACGGGAATCACCATTCTGGTCCCCGCTTCGGCGCTTTCAGCGGCCGCCGTATGAGCGGACAGCGGCGCCATGGCCGGTACCGTCTCCTCCTGGCCGTCCCAGGACAGCACCGCCAGCAGGATCACCGCCAAAAACATGGCCGCCGCCCCAAGCCACAGCAGCGCCATGCCGCCCTGTTGTTTTGGTTCTTGTTCCATGCTTCCACCCCCTTGCAAGCAAAAAACGGACGGCACGTTTGCCGTCCGCCTTTTCATTATGGCCTGCAATTTGGGGCTTCAACCGTGGAGAGGCCTTCCAGCATTACCAGCTGAGCAAAGGCCAGCGCCTGAGGCGTCTGGATTCCCTGCAAGAGCGCCGAAACAGCGCTTCCATCTGGAAATTTATGTTATGTTCTGGCCGTCCACTCTTCCTCACGAAAGCCAACCAGTACAAAATCTTCTCCCACCAGAATGGGCCGCTTCACCAGCATGCCGTCACCCGCCAGAAGATGGAGCTGCTCCTCCTCCGTCATCCCGGGCAGCTTGTCCTTCAGTCCCAGTGCCTTATAGACCTGCCCGGAGGTATTAAACCACTTCTTCAGGGGCAGGCCGCTCTCCTTCGTCCACTGGCGCAGCTCTTCCAGGGAGGGATTGTCCTCCTTGATGTCCCGATACTCATAGGACACGCCCCGGCTGTCCAGGAATTTTTTGGCCCGCTGGCTGGTAGAACATTTAGGATACCCAACAAACAACATAAAAATTCTTCCTTTCCCGGCCTCAGGCCGGCTGCTCCATGGGGCTTCTGCCACCCTTTCCCCTTCATACCAGCTCCTGTCAGGCAGCCGGCAGACAGGACACAGTCCGTCCCGGCAAAGCCGGGACGGACCTTTTCTGCTTACTCTTCGCTTTTGGGTTCCTCCTGGACCTCCTGGGGCTCCTCAGGCTGGGGCTCCTGGGCAGGCTCAGGCTGGCTGACCGGCTGGGCCTCCACAGCCACCACGATCTCCGGCTCCTCGTCCTCCTCGTCCGCGCTGCTCTTCAGCTGGGCGATGCGGTCGTTGTTGGTCTCGATGGCGGCCCGGGCAGCGGTAATCTTCTCACAGGCGGCGGCATAGGCGCCCTCGGGCGCGCTGCCGTGCTCGGCATAATACAGCTTGCCAATCTCAATATGGGCCTTCTTGATTGTGTCCTCTTCCCCCAGATTGGAGACCTTCAGCTTGGCAATCTCTGCCAGGCGCTTGGACTGGGCCACACCGGCCTGAGCCAGATCGGTGGTTTTCTCCTTAAACTCGTCAAAAAATCCCATGGTTATGAAACCTCCTTTATGATACGGTCTCCCGTCTTTGTGGTCTCATTCTATCTTATTTTTTCCACCCACGCAAGAAGCGTCTGCGGCTTTTAATCAATTTTTTAGGATTGCTTTTCTCTTCCTTAAGAAAAGCCGCCGCCCGGCTTTAAGGGCCGGACGGCGGTCTGATTTCATTCTATGTTCCGCAATTACTGCGCGTGAATGCCCCGGTTCTGGTCGCCCTCGGGGTTGGTGCCGAACTCATAGTCATTGCCGGGGAGGATGGCGTTGAGGATGATGCCGGCCAGAGCGGCGATGGCCAGACCGGTGAGGGTGATGGAGGTACCGCCCACATTGAAGGTGAGGCCGGAGGAGAAGCCCAGGCCGCACACCAGGATCACGGCGGCGATAATGAGGTTGCGGGACTTGGTGAGGTCCACGTTGTTCTCCACGATGTTGCGTACACCGATGGCGGAAATCATACCGTAGAGGATGAAGGACACGCCGCCCACAATGGCGGAAGGCATGGAGCCGATGATGTCAGCCACCTTGGGGATGAAGGACAGGACAATGGCGTACACAGCGGCCAGACGGATGACCCGGGGGTCATAGACCCGGGAGAGCACCAGAACGCCGGTGTTCTCGCCGTAGGTGGTGTTGGCAGGACCGCCGAACATGCCGGCCAGGGCGGTGGCAATACCGTCACCCACCAGGGTGCGGTGCAGGCCGGGCTTTTCAATGAAGTTCTTGCCCACCGTGGCGGAGATGGCAGACATATCGCCGATGTGCTCCATCATGGTAGCCAGGGCGATGGGGGCCATGACCAGGATGGCAGTGATGTCAAACTTGGCAATCTGGAAGGGGGGCAGACCCACAAAGCTGGCCTGAGCCACAGCGGTGAAGTCCATGAGGGGCTTCACGCCGCCCGCACCGTCGGAGATGGTGACGCCGCAGGCGTTCATAATGAGGGCGGCGATGTAGGAGATGACCACGCCCATGAGGATGGGGATGATCTTGAACATGCCCTTGCCCCAGATGTTGAAGATGATGATGACAGCCAGGGCAATGAGGGCCAGAGGCCAGCAGGTGGAGGCATTGCTCACCGCAGAGGGGGCCAGGGTCAGGCCGATGCACACGATGATGGGGCCGGTGACCACAGGGGGCAGGAAGCGCATAACCTTCTTTACGCCCACCAGCTGGATCACCATAGCCAGAATCAGGTACAGAAGACCGGCCACCACGATGCCGCCGCAGGTGTAGGCCAGCTTCTCCTGAGCCGGCATATTCTCATAGATGCCGGTGTTCAGGTTAGCCATGGTGCTGAAACCGCCCAGGAAGGCGAAGGAGGATCCCAGGAAGGCAGGGATCTGGAACTTGGAGCACACATGGAAAAACAAGGTGCCGACGCCGGCGAAGAACAGGGTGGTCTGGATATCCAGAGGCAGGCCGTACTGCTGCACCAGGATGGGCACCAGAATGGTGGCGCCGAACATGGCGAACATGTGCTGCAGGCCCAGAATCAGCATCTTGGGCGTGCCAAGCTGCCGTGCGTCGCGGATGGGTTCATTCTGACTCATTTTCATTTCTCCCTTCTACACACAAAAAAAGACAATCACGCCGGTGATTGTCCCCCAATATGAGAAAAGACGGCACTCCCACGCCCAAACAGCCGGTTTTTCTGAAACAAGCCAGTCATGGAAGCTCCCTCCTTTCACGTTCCGAAGTATCATAGCAGAATCTGCCCCGAAGTGCAAGGGAATTTGTTGGATTTTGTGGTTTTTTTCAGAATGGGCAAAAGAAAAATCCCCCTTTATCGGGATGTTGTGCCTTCCGCGCATTGACTTTTTTGCTGTACCTGGATAAACTATACTTGATTTTCCTATTTCAGACCCTTTTCGCCTCCCCACGGAGGCATTTTATCTGTCTGCCTGCGGCAGAATAAGGAGTGGACAAGTTGTGAAAAAGCCCTTTGTTTCTCTGGAGCAGCTGGAGACCATCGCTGCCCAATACCCCACCCCCTTCCACATCTACGACGAAGCGGGCATCCGGGACACCGCCCGGGTCCTGTATAAGGCCTTCGCCTGGAACCCCGGCTACCGGGAATATTTCGCCGTAAAGGCCACCCCCAATCCTCAGATTCTCAAGATTCTGAAGGAGGAGGGCTGCGGCGTGGACTGCTCCTCCCTCACGGAGCTGATGATGGCCCAGCGCTGCGGCTTTGCCGGGGACGAGATCATGTTCTCCTCCAACGACACCCCCGCCGAGGAGTTTGCCCTGGCCGCCAAGCTGGGAGCCACCATCAATCTGGACGACATCAGCCACATTGAATTTCTGAAGGACACCATCGGCTCCATCCCCAAGAAGATCTCCTGTCGGTACAATCCCGGCGGCACCTTCACCCTGGGTGAGAGCGAGGAGGGCTTCCAGGTCATGGACAACCCCGGTCAGGCCAAGTACGGCATGACCCGGGAGCAGATGACCCAGGCCTTCCGCACCCTGAAGGAACTGGGAGCAGAGGAGTTCGGCATCCACGCCTTCCTGGCCTCCAACACCCTGTCCAACGAGTATTACCCCGCCCTGGCCGCCATTCTCTTCCGCATGGCGGTGGAGCTGAAGGAGGAGACCGGCTGTCACATCACCTTCATCAACCTCTCCGGCGGTGTTGGCGTCCCCTACCGCCCCGAGCAGCCCGCCAATGACATCGCCGTCATCGGCGAGGGCGTGCGCCGGGCCTATGAGGAGATTCTGGTCCCCGCCGGCATGGGCGATGTATCCCTGTGCACCGAGCTGGGCCGCTTCATGCTGGCCCCCAACGGCCATCTGGTCACCCGGGTGCTCCACGAGAAAAAGACCTACAAGGACTACATCGGAGTGGACGCCTGCGCTGCCAATCTGATGCGTCCCGCCATGTACGGTGCCTACCACCACATCACCGTCATGGGCAAGGAGAACGCCCCCTGCGACCACATGTACGACGTCACCGGCGCTCTGTGCGAGAACAACGACAAGTTCGCCATTGACCGCATGCTGCCGGAGATTCAGATCGGCGACCTGCTGGTCATCCACGACACCGGAGCCCACGGCCACGCCATGGGCTATCAGTACAACGGACGCCTGCGCTCGGCAGAGCTGCTGCTCCAGACGGACGGCTCCGTCCGGCTCATCCGCCGGGCTGAGACTCCGGAGGACTACTTTGCCACCGCAATCTGGGATTGATCCCTCCGCATCGTTTCAGACGGGGATGGAAGGCGCCGCCTCCCATCCCCGTCTCTCATTGTTTCCCGAGGTGATTACATTGAACATTATGGGCGAGATCGCCATTATCTTTGGAATCTGTCTGGTCTCTGAGGGTATTTCCGCCCTGCTGCCCATCCCCTTTCCCGCCAGCGTCATCAGTCTGCTGATTCTCCTGGCGCTGCTTCTCTGCGGGGCGGTAAAGGACCGGCACATCCGCCGCACCTGCGGCTTTTTTACCAGCAACATGGCCTTTTTCTTTATTCCCCCCTGTGTGGGCATCCTGGAGCATGTGTCCACCCTGTCCGCCGTGCTGGTCCCCTTCCTGTTCATCAGCGTCATCACCACTCCCCTGGTCTATCTGGTCACCGCCTGGGTGATCCAACTGATGATGCGCATGCGGAAAGGGGGTGCCCGCCATGGCTGAGGCCATGCTCTCCTCTCCCTTCTTTGGGCTGGTGCTCACCTGCGTGGCCTGGTGCATCGGCTGCTGGGTGCAGAAGCGGACGGGCATCTTCCTGCTCAATCCCCTGGTCATCGCCGTGGCCATCATTCTGGCGGTGCTGGTGGCCCTGGATATTCCCTACTCCACCTATCAGCTGGGGGGCGACATGATCTCCCTCATGCTGGGTCCCGTCACCGCGGTACTGGCCCTGAACATCTACCACCAGCGCACCCTGCTGCGGGAGTACTTCTGGCCTGTGGTCATCGGCTGCCTGGCGGGCACTCTCACCAGCGTGGGCTCCATCCTGCTGCTGTGCCGCCTGCTGGTTCTGGATTCCTCCATAGCCGCCTCCCTGATGCCCAAAAGCGTCACCACCGCCATCGCGGTGGCCATCTCCGACGCGGGCGGGGGGATTCAGAGCATCACGGTGGCCGCCGTCCTCATCGCCGGTGCGGTGGGTGCCATCTTCGCTCCGCTTTTTGCCAAGCTCTTTCGCGTCACCGATCCGGTGGCAGAAGGGGTAGCCATCGGCGCCTGCAGCCACGCTCTGGGCACCTCCAAGGCCATGGAGATCGGCCAGCTTCAGGGAGCCATGAGCTCCATCTCCATCTGCATCTGCGGCATCCTTACCTCCCTGCTGGCTCTGTTCCTGTAAACGAAAAAAATCCCGCGCCGAATGATCGGCGAGGGATTTTTATTTGATTACATTCAGCGCTTCTTGCTGAAAATACGCTCCAGAATGTCCCAATCATCGTCGCTGACAGGGGACTTGGGCGCCTCAGGGGCGGGCTGCTGCACGGGTGCGCTCTCCTCCGCTTGGGCAGCGGGCTGAGCCTCAGCGGCAGGCTGCGCAGCGGGCTGAGCCTGGGCAGGAGCCGGGGTGGAAGCGGTCTTGCTCTCGTCAAAGCCGGTGGCAATGACGGTGACCCGGATCTCGTCCTCCAGGGACTCGTCAAAGGCAGCACCGAAGATGATGTTGGCGTCGGGGTGAGCGGCCTCCTGCACCAGATTGGCAGCAGTCTCCACTTCCTCCAGACCGATGTCCATGGAGCCGGTGACGTTAATGAGCACGCCCTTGGCCCCGTTGATGGAGGTCTCCAGCAGGGGGCTGGAAATGGCCATGCGGGCGGCCTCCTCGGCCTTGTTCTTGCCGGCGGCACGGCCCACACCCATGTGAGCGCGGCCGGCGTCCTTCATAACGGCAGACACGTCGGCAAAGTCCAGGTTGATGAAGCCGGTGTTCTTGATGAGGTCGGAAATGGACTGAACGGCCTGCTGCAGCACATCGTCAGCAATTTCAAAGGCGTTGACCATGGTGATCTTCTGGTCGGTGGCCAGCTTCAGCCGCTCGTTGGGGATAATGACCAGGGAGTCCACCTTGTTGCGCAGCTCGGTGATACCGCCCTCGGCCTGCTTCATGCGGCGCATACCCTCAAAACGGAAGGGCTTGGTGACCACGCCCACGGTGAGCACACCCAGCTCCTTGGCGATATCGGCCACGATGGGAGCCGCGCCGGTGCCGGTGCCGCCGCCCATACCAGCGGTGATGAACACCATATCCGCATCCTCCAGAGCCTTGGAGATCTGTGTGCGGTTCTCCTCGGCGGACTTGCGGCCCACCTCGGGGTCGGAGCCGGCGCCCTGACCGTTGGTCAGCTTCTCACCAATCTGAATCTTAAAGGTAGCGCTGGAGACGGCAAGCGCCTGCTTATCCGTGTTCACCGCGATGAAATCCACACCCTTGGTGCCTGTTCTCACCATGCGGTTGACCACGTTGTTGCCGCCGCCGCCTACACCGATTACCTTGATGTTTACCACGCTGTCAGGACCCATATCCATTCCGAAGGCCATTGCCCGTTCCTCCTATGTAGAAAATGAAAGCCTCCCCCAAAACAAGCTATTGTGGGGGAGGCCCCGTTGTCAAGTCAACATTTTGTTATATTGTATCGCTCTTTTTTCTTAAGGTCAAGAGAAAATCCTTCAGGCGCCGAAAGTTTCCAGCTTTCTCCTCTATTCGGCGGAAAATACCGCCGGGTACTCCTCCTGCGTCAGGTCCCAGCTGCCCCGGACGTCCCCTCCCATGCTCTCATTCAGCTCGGGCACTACCTCCAGCAGTACCTTCATGCGGTAGGAAAAGTCACCATTGAGCAGCAGCTTCACCGTAAACCGGCCCTGATACTCCATGTTGATTCGGGTGGAGGTCAGCTCCAGAGCGGAGACATCCTGGAGCATGTTCTGCTCCTGCAGGACCGCCAGCAGCTTCAGCAGCGCCTCCAGCCGGGGTGTCTCCTCCTGGGAAACGGCCAGCTGCTGCCCCGGCTGGGGGGCCAGGGCGGTCAGCCCGGTAATGGTGATGGCCCCGGAATCCGGTGGCGCCTGCTCCAGCAGCTTTCCGCCCACGCTGATGAGCCAGTTGCCCTCCCCACCGGGCACCTGGGCCACCGCCTCCCACTCCTTCACCGTGATGGTGAGGGTGCTGGGCAGGCTTCGGCGGATCACCACATCCTCCAGATAGGGAAGCTGCTCCTCCGCCTGCTCAATCCGCTGAAACTTATTCATCCGAAACAGGTTGTCGCCCACCTGGACGCCCACGGCCGCAATGATCTCCTCCTGGGTATAGCGGCTGTTGCCGGAGACCACAATGGTCTCCACCTGAAAAAATACTGTGGCGCCAAAGGTAAGAGCGACGGCGGCGGTGAGGATGCACAGCAGCTTGAACAGGGGGCCGAAGCGCCTCCTGGTCCGCCTGCGTTTTCGGTTGTTTCTTCCTCTCGCCATAGTGGTATCTCCTATGTATAGCTTTGGGTCAGTCCACCCGCTGTATGTCCGCGCCCAGGGCAGCGAGGGCCCGTTCCAGGCCGTCATAGCCCCGCTGGATATGGCCGAGTCCGGAGACCAGGGTCTCCCCCTCCGCCCCCAGACCGGCCACCACCAGGGCGGCTCCGCCCCGCAGGTCGGTGCCCCGCACTGGCGCGCCGTGGAGGCGGCCGACACCGGTCACCACAGCCACCCGCCCGGAGGCCCGGATATCAGCTCCCATGCGGCGCAGCTCATCCACATGGCGGTAGCGGCTGTCAAAGATATTCTCCACAAACATGGTGGTCCCCCGGCCGCCCGCCAGAGCGGCCATCAAAATGGCCTGGGCATCGGTGGGAAAACCGGGATAGGGGGCGGTACGCACCGGAGAAATGCCCCGCAGCGGGGCCGTACTCTCCACCACGGCCCAGTCCGGGCCGGTACGTATCTCGCACCCGGCCTCCTGCAGGCAGGAGAGCACCGCGGTCAGATGCTCGGGGTTCACCCCCGTCACCTCCACCCTTCCTCCCGCCGCACCGGCAGCGCACAAGTAAGTAGCGGCCACGATCCGGTCTCCCATCACCCGGCAGTGGCCCGGGTGGAGGGGCAGACCGCCCCGTATATACACCACCGAACTCCCCGCCCCGGACACCTGAGCGCCCATGGAACGGAGGAACGCCTGGAGATCCTCGATTTCCGGCTCCCGGGCGGCCCCCACAATGGTGGTGAGGCCAGGACAGCCGCAGGCGGCCAGCATGGCGTTCTCCGTGGCCCCCACGCTGGGGATGGACAGGCACAGCTCCCGTCCGTGCAGGTGGCTTCCTCCCCGGCAGCGCAGGCAGCCCTGCTCCTCCCGAATCTCCGCCCCCAGCGCCCGCAGGGCAGCCAGGTGCAGATCTATGGGCCGGGGACCCAACTCACAGCCGCCGGGGTAGGACAGCTCCGCCGCCCCCATTCGGGCCAGCAGCGCTCCCAGGAAAATCACCGAGGACCGCATCTCCCGCATCAGTCGCTCCGGAATGTCGAAGCGGCGCAGCACCGAGGCGTCCACCGTCACCGTGTCCTCCTGCCGGTCCACCCGGCAGCCCAGAAGGGACAGAATATCCAGGGCAGCGGACACGTCGGACAAATCGGGACAGTTTTCAATCACGCTCCGGCCGGGTGCCAGCAGCGACGCCGACAAAATGGGCAGCACGCTGTTCTTGGCCCCCTGGACCGTCAGGCGGCCCTCCAGAGGCCGGCCGCCCATAATTCGATAACAACTCATAGGATAGCCTCCAAATCCTCCATATTCAGGCTATCCTATGCGAAAAAGAGAAACTTGGTTTCTGCACGCTGGAATCCGTCAGTGCATGATTTCCAGCAGGGTCTCGTAGATCTTCTGCCCCGCGTCCGGTACTGCCATGGCCTTCAGGGCCTGGGACATCTCCTCCCGGCGGCTGGGCTCCCGGATGAGGAGGCTGGCCGTATCATAGAGGGTGTCCTCCACGCAGTCCTGCTCCCGCAGCAGAATGGCCGCTCCCTGGTCAGCCAGCACCCGGGCATTTTTCTCCTGGTGGTTGGCGGTGACATTGGGAGAGGGCACCAGAATGGAGGGCTTGGCAATGGCGGCGATCTCCGAAATGGTGGAGGCGCCGGCCCGGCACAGCACCACGTCGGCGGCAGCCATCACCAGAGGCATGTCGTAGATGTATTCCCGCACCTCAATGCCGTTGTCCCCCAGCTGCAAGCCCCGGCGCAGCAGCTCCTCCTGCATCCAGGGGAAGTCCCGGCCGGCGCCGTGGATGTGGCGCCAGGGCGCTCCGTCATAGCATTCCTTGGTGATGAAGTCCACCATCTTCTGGTTCATCACCTCGGCCCCCAGGGAGCCCCAGTAGGACAACAGCAGGGGCCGCTGGTCGTCAAAGCCCAGCTTGGCCCGGGCCTCCTCCCGGGTGTAGCGGAAGAAGTCTCCCCGCACCGGAGTGCCGGTGACCACCACCTTCTCGGGGTGGTCGTAGTGGGCTCGGCTCTCCTCAAAGCCTACCATCACCCGATCCACCACCTTGGACAGCGCCTTGGTGGTCAGGCCGGGCACAGCGTTGGACTCGTGCACGGCGGTTGGGATGTGCCGGCGGGCGGCCTCGCTCACCACAGGGAAGGAGGCATAGCCCCCGGTCCCCACCACCAGATCGGGCTTGAACTCGTCCAGAATGGCCTGGGCCTGCTTCTTAGACTTCTGCATGTTGACCAGAGTGCCGAAATTGTGGAGCACATCGGCAGGAGCGAAGGAACGGCGGAAGTTGGTAATGGTGACCGAGCGGATCTCATACCCCTCCTTGGGCACCAGCTTGTTCTCCATACCGCCGTCCGCACCCACAAACAGGATGCGGCAGCCGGGATGCTTTTCCTGGAAAATGCGGGCCAGCGCCACCGCAGGGTTTACATGTCCTGCGGTTCCGCCGCAGGTAAAGAGCACGTTCATGAAATCACCTCAGAAGTATATTGTCTGAACGAGGAAACCGACCCACCGGCCGTTAATCTTTTTTCGGCGCGGGGATCTGCCGTGAAATGCTGAGGATAATGCCCATCTCGGCCAAATTCATCACCAGAGCGGTGCCGCCGTAGCTGAAGAAGGGCAGCGAGATGCCAGTGTTGGGGATGAGGTTTGTAATCACGCCGATGTTCAAAAACACCTGGACCGCCATCAGGGTGGTAATGCCCACGATGGTCAGAGAACCGAATTTATCCCTTGCGTGGAGGGCCAGCCAGTAGCCCCGCAGGATGAGCAGGGCAAACAGCAGCAGCACGATGGCCGCGCCGATAAAGCCCAGCTCCTCCACCACGATGGAGAAGACGAAGTCGTTTTCCGGCTCGGGGATGTAGAGAAACTTCTGCATGCTCTTGCCCAGGCCCCGGCCCAGAAGGCCGCCCGAGCCGATGGCATACAGGGACTGGATGGTCTGGTAGCCCTTGTCCCGGGGATCCAGCCAGGGATTGAGCCACAGCTCAATGCGCCGGGTCATGTACGGGGTGTTCAGCATGATGAAAGCCAGGGCGGCGGCAGCCAGACTGCCCGCCCCAATGAACCAGCCCAGGTTGATGCCCGCGGCAAACAGTACCGAGGCGGCACCCACCATCACCAGGATGGTGCCCGACATGTGGCGCTCCAACAGCACCAGGGCCAACACGGTGCCCAGAACCAGGCCGTAGGGCACCAGCTCCAGAAAGCCCACCTTCTCCAGCCGGTTCAGGGTGCGGCCGGTGAGGGTGCGGTTGGTGTACCTCCGTTTTTTCTCCGTGTCCCGTTTGGACAGCCGGGCCGCAAAAAAGATGATCAGCGCAATTTTTGCAATCTCCGAGGGCTGATAGGTGGGGCCGGCCACCAAAGCAATCTTCAGCCACCGCTGGGCGCCGTTGATCTCTACGCCCAAGGGGGTGAGCACCAGCACCAGAAGGCCGATGGAGCCAATCAGCAAAGGGATGGACAGAATGCGGAAGGTCTGATAATTGATTTTGGACACCAGATACATGCCCACCACGCCAACGGCGGCAAACATGGCCTGGCGTTTGATATAGAAGAGAGGGTTGTTGCCCACCTTGGCGTCATAATAGGCGGAGGCATAAGAGGCGGAAAACACCATAATGAGCCCGATGCCTACCAGCAGCATCACCAGCATCAGGAAAGGGAGATCCATAGGGCCCCGGGCCAGCTGTTCCTCCATGGTCAAATCGCGTTTTGGTTTCCGAGGCATCGGATCTCACTTCCTTTCTCCGGGCAGTACCCGCCCGGCGGCCAGGCCGCACGCAGTCCCGCGCGGCACATGGATTCTACTGGATACGCAATGTCCTCACACGGGATAGCGGTACATAACTCCCACAAAGGCCAGCACACACAGCGCCAGGGTCACGCCGGAGAAGACACAGAACAGCTTGGTCTCGCTCCAGCCGCCCATCTCCAGGTGGTGATGGAGGGGGGCCATGCGGAAAAAGCGCTTGCCGTGGGTCTTCTTGAAGTAGACCACCTGAATGATGTCGGAGAGCACCTCCACCACATAGACCAGGCCCACAATGGGAATGACCAGGGGCAGGTCCAGCGCAAAGGCCATACCGCACACCATGCCGCCCAGGAACAGGGAGCCGGTGTCCCCCATGAAGACCTTGGCGGGGTGGAAGTTATAGATGAGGAAGGCGGAAAGGCCGCCGGCCAGGGCGGCGGAAATGACCATCAGATCCTGCTGGCCATACCAGGCGGACACAGCCAGATAGAACAGAGCCACAGGGATGGTGACGCCGGTGGCCAGGCCGTCAATGCCGTCGGTGAGGTTGACGGCATTCACCGTACCCACCATAACAAAGGCGGCAAAGATCATATAGACCACCCAGGGCAGGATCAGCTCCGTGCCCAGGAAGGGAATGTACAGGTTGGGGCTGAGGATGCCCTGCTGCCGCAGGAGCACCGTAAAGGCGATGGCGGCGGCCAGCTGAAGGAGAAACTTCTGCGGGGCCGTCAGACCCTCGTTGGCATGGTGGCGTAGCTTCTGGAAATCATCAATAAAGCCAATGACGCCAAATACCAGGGCAAACAGAAACACATACACGTGGTTCCAATAGCCCCTGTGGATGAGATCCCCTCCCGCCACAAAGATGGCCACAGCCACGGCCAGAATAAACATCAAACCGCCCATGGTAGGGGTTCCCTGCTTGGACATGTGCCAGGTGGGTCCGTCCTCCCGAATGGACTGCCCCGCCTTCAGCCGGCGCAGCACCGGAATCAAAATCTGTCCCGCAATCACAGCCACTCCAAAGGCCACAATGAAGCTGAGGATGTATGTCATAACCGAAACCTCCAGGTTCTCTTTCTCCTGCGTAGATCCGCGCCCATACAGCGCGGCATAATATTATACAACAGATAAGGTGCGATTTCCACCCTTATCTTGCCGCGTTTCCGCCTTTTGAAACCACTCTTTTATAATTTCCCGCTCGTCCATGGGATATTGCACCCCATCGATCTCCTGATACGTCTCATGGCCCTTTCCTGCCAGAACGATGACATCTCCGGCCCGCCCCTGCTCCAGGGCCCAGCCGATGGCACGGCGGCGGTCGGGCTCCACATGAATGGGTCCCTCCTCCATCCCGGAGAGGATGTCGGCAATGATAGCCTCCGGGTCCTCGGTGCGGGGATTGTCGGAGGTCACCACCACCAGATCCGCCAGTTCCCCGGCGATGGCACCCATGATGGGGCGCTTGGTCCGGTCCCGGTCCCCGCCGCAGCCGAACAGGCAGATGAGCCGCCCCGCCGTAAAGTCCCGGGCAGTCATGAGAATGTTCTCCAGGGCATTGGGGGTGTGGGCGTAGTCAATGAGGACGGTGTAGGCCTTTGGCACAGGCACCACCTCCACCCGCCCCTTTACCCCGTGGACACTGCGCAGGGTCCGGGCCATGTCCTCCAGCTCCAGCCCCAGGCACAGCCCTGCAGACAGGGCGGCCAGGGCGTTATAGATGGAGAAGCCTCCAGGAATGGGCAGATGAATGCGGGCCAGCTTGCCCAGGGTTACCGCCTCAAACTCCACGTGACTGGGAAAGAGGCGGATATTCCGGGCGGTGAGATCGGCACTGGACCGGTTTTCCGAGTAGGTGAATACCGGCACGGACACGGTCCTCTGATAGTAGCGCCCCGCCTCGTCATCCAAGTTCAGAACCGCCCGCCGGCTCTGGGCAAAGAGCAGCCCCTTGGCTTCACGGTAGGCCTCCATGGTACCGTGGTAGTCCAAATGGTCCTGGGTCAGATTGGTAAAAATCCCGGCGTCAAAGGTGAGTCCCGCTGTGCGGTGCTGAACCAGGGCGTGGGAAGAGGCCTCCATCACCACATGGGTGCAGCCCTCGTCCGCCATCTGCCGCAGCAGCTGCTGAAGCTCATAGCTCTCAGGAGTGGTACGGTGAGCGGGCAGTTCCCGCTGGCCGATCAGGTTGCGGTTGGTGCCGATGAGGCCCACCTTGGTCTCCAATACTCCCTCCAGCATCTCCTTGAGCAGGCTGGTGGTGGTGGTCTTTCCGTTGGTGCCGGTGACCGCCAGAAGAGTCATGTTGTCTCCCGGCCGGCCAAACCAGTTGGCCGACACCAGCGCCAGAGCGAGGCGGGTATCCTCCGTGGTAATCCACGGCCCCGCTCCTTTGGGCGCTTCCCGGCACAAAACGGCCGCCGCCCCTTTTTTCAGTGCGGTCTCAATGTGGCGGTGGCCATCGGTTTTCTCTCCGGACAGGGCCACAAACAGAGCACCGGGCTCCAAGGTCCGGCTGTCGTAGGATATGGAAAAAATTTCCATATCAAGGTCAGTTGCTGCCCCCGTGAGGGGGACGCCGGCCAAAAGGCTGCGCAAGTTCATGGTGTCACCCCTCAAGGGTGCAGTTTCATTCTATCTAAGAAGTGCGAAAGATAGGCGCATAGGGGAAGCACACTCCGGAGCGGATGGGCAAAGCCCAGGAACGACTACAGGTCGGGCCGGGTTTGCCCGAAGTCGGAGGAGTTGCTGACCCGGCCATGCGCCCAATCCGCAGCATGACAATTAAGAAGTGCGAAGGATAAGCGTGCAGGGGAGCTTGAAGTGGAGCGACGGATGTAAACCAAGGCGGGCACGGCCCGACTGTTTGCATCCGGAGACGCAGCGAAAGCGACCAGACCGCACGCCTAATCCGCAGCATGATCGTAAGAAGTGCGAAGGTGCACAGACTACGTCATTTAATCCACCGCTACCGACCCGTCTTCCACCGTGTTGGCGAACTGAACATCCACCACGGTGCCGATGGCCGCCACGGTGCCGCTCTCCACGCTTTGGCTCTCCGCCGTACTGGCGTTGCCATAGTAAGTAGAGGTTCCGGTGGCCCGCATGAAGAAGCCCGCCTCTTCCAGCTTCTTTTTGGCGCTCTCATAGCCAAGGCCCACCACATTGGGAACCGTTCCCGTCTCCTCCGGGACCGCGTCACCCAGATAGAGGATGACCGTGGAGCCGCCCGGTACCGCCGAAGCGGCGGCGGGAATCTGGCTGGTTACCGTGTCTCCCTCGCCCACCGTGCGGTATTTCAGGTTTTTATCCTTCAGGGCGGAGGCAGCGTCATCCACTGTCTTGCCCACCACTCTCGGGGTAGACACGTCCACGGCGGCGGATTCAGCCTCCGTGTACTTTTTCTCCACACCCATGTAGTCCAGAATATCCGCAATCAGGGGACCTGCCTTCTTGGCCGCCATGTTGCCGCCGCTGATGTAGACGCCAGTGGTGGAGCGCTTGGGGTTATTTGGGTCCTCCTGAGGGTGGTCGTAGGCAATAAGGACAATGACCTGGGGATCATCCGCCGGGGCAAAGCCCATAAAGGAGACGATAGTCCGTCCCACCTCGTCGGTCTGGGAGGAACCCGTCTTGCCGCCGATGCGGTAGCCCGCCACATAGGCGTTGCTGCCGGTGCCCTCGGAGACCACACTCTCCAGAATCTTAACCACCCGCTGGCTGGTCTGCTGGCTGACCACCTGGCGCACCACAGTGGGCTCAGTGTTTTCAATCACCGTGCCGTCCTTGGAGCTGATGGACTGCACCACATAGGGCTGCATCAGGTTGCCACCGTTGATGGTGGCGGCAAAAGCCGTAATCATCTGGATCGGTGTGACGGTAAAGCGCTGACCAAAGGAGGCTACCGCCAGGTCTACCCCGTTCATCTCTTCCCGGGGCCAGATGTTTTCCGCGGCACTTGCCTCGCCGGGCAGGTCGATACCCGTCTGTTCTGTCAGGCCGAAAGCCTCAAAATAATCATAGAAGGTGTCAATGCCCAGCTTCTGCCCGATTTGAATGAAGGCAGGGTTGCAGGAATTCTGCACCGCCTCGGCCAGGGTCTGGGTTCCGTGGCCGGGGGCCGTCTTGGAACAGTTGATGGGCTTGGGATAACCTGCCACCTTCATGGAGCCAGTACAGGTAAAGGTGTCGGTCTCGGTGACCAGCCCCTCCTCCAGGGCGGCGGCCAGCACCAGAGCCTTAAAGGTAGAGCCGGGCTCGTAGCGGTCGTTGATTGCCTTGCTGCGCCACTGGGACAGCCAGGCCTGGCTGTACGCCTGGGCCTTGGCCTGCTCCATCAGCTCTTCCATGGTCAGGTTCTCGGTGTTTTGGGTTTTCAGCTCTTCATAGATGGAGTTGGTATTGCTCTCCAGCGTCTCATTGAGCACGTCGTCCAGAATCTGGGAGTAGTTGTTGGGGTCAAACTCCGGGGAGCTGGCAATGGCCAGAATGGCGCCGGTGTTGGGGTCCATAGCAATGCCGAAGGCGCCCTCCCGCACGTCAAATTCCTCAACGCCCTCCTCCAGGGTCTTTTCCAGATAGGACTGGATAGTGGCATCGATGGTAAGGTTCAGGTCGTAGCCGTCGATGGCGTCAATGAACTCGGAGTAGTTGTCGTACATCTGAGTTCCCTTGCCGGTCTTGTTGGTGACCACCCGGCCCGCGGTCCCCTCCAGCACATCGTTGTACATGGCCTCCAGGCCGTAGGCGCCCCCCTCTGCGTTCACAAAGCCCAGTGCCTGGGCCGCCAGACTGGAGTAGGGGTAGTAGCGCTTGGTGCCCGCCACCAGGTAGAGGTAGTGGGAGGTCTTATTGTCCACAATGTAGGTGCGGATGGCCTCGGCGTCCTCTTCCTCAATGCTGGTTTTGATTTCCTTATAGGCGTATTTGCTGTCCCGTACCTGCTGTTCCAGCTTCTCCTGGTCCAGGTCGGGAATCAGGGCCATCAGATCGGCAATGAGCCGGTCCTGCTCCGCCTTCACCGCCGCCTCCCAGGCCGCCTGGTCCAGGTTGCCGTCCTCATCGGTATAGTCCTTCTCCGGCACCTTATCCTGCACCAGATCCCGTGGGGAGAGGATCAGGTCATAGACCGTGGCAGACATGGCCAGCACGTTCCCGTTCCGGTCATAGATGTCACCCCGGGAGGCCGACACAGACAGATCCAGAGTCTGCTGATTGGTGGCCTTTTGCTGGTAAAAGTCGTGGTTGACAATGGCGATGTCCCACAGCTTCCACAGCAGGGGCACAAACAAAATGACACCGCACACCAGCATCAGAAACACGGTGCGGCGGAAAATGGTCCGTTTGCTTCGGGCGCTGCGGGCGGGTGTTCCGCGCTGCGTGGTTTCACGTTCTTCCCGCAATTTGGTTCCTCCTTTCTGCGGTGAAGGGGCGCAAGAAAATTTCTTTCTTGCGCCCCACTTCTCTCTTTCGTCGCTCATCTATATGACTCGATTACCGGAAATATTCAATTAAATCTCCCAAAGCCTGGCCCGCGGCGTGCAGAGCGCTCATAAAGCCGCTTTCCGATTCCTGACCAAACACCACCACGGTGTCCTCCTCGGACAGGTCTACATAGACCACCTGGTCACTGCTGGGTCGGCTCATGGTATCTCCCACTGCCTGCTGGATGGTCTCCATATCAAAGACCTTCTCATACTGGGCAGACAGGGTGGCGTTTTCCGACTGAAGGGTATTCAGCTCGCTGTTCAGCGAGGCCATCTGGCCGTTGAGCACGGTGTACTGCACAAAGCTCAAAAGCAGCATGGCGGCAAAGGCCGCCACCGCAAGAAAGCCCACCACCGCAAAGGGGGCCACCTGACCGGCCTCACGGACCTGGACGCGGGTGCGGGTAAGAGCCTGACGGCGGACCCGGGGGCGCTGCTTGGGCTGAGGACGGCGCTGCAGTTCCTCCTCCCGGCGGGGAACCCGGACCGCAGAACCATCATAGGCGGGAGCATAGGCCACGCTGCCGTAGGTGCTGTATCCATAGGTATTCACATTGCGTCGGCGGGATGCCATGGCGCTTCACTCCATTTCTCATTCGTATCCTTCCACACACACGCCCCATTCCGGGGATCTGAGGGATTCGCGGATTATTTCAGCTTTTCCGCCACCCGCAGCTTGGCGCTCCGGGCGCGGGGGTTTTCTTCAATCTCCTGCGGGCTGGGCAGGATGGGCTTTTTATTGACCAGCTTCACATCGGGTGTCCGCCCGCACACACATACGGGGAAATCCGGGGGACAGATGCAGCCCTTGGCAAACTCCCCAAGGCCGGTTTTGACGATGCGGTCCTCCAGGGAGTGGAAGGTGATCACCGCCAGCCGCCCGCCCTTGTTGAGCTTGGGCACCGCTCCTTGGAGCATCCGGTCCACCGAGGAGAGCTCATCGTTGACCGCAATTCGGATGGCCTGGAAAGAGCGCTTTGCAGGGTGCTGCTTCTCCTTCAGGGCCCGGGCCGGCATGGCCCCCTTGATGATGTCCACCAGCTCCAGAGTGGTCTCAATGGGCCGCTCCTCCCGGCGTCGGACAATGGCCGCGGCAATCAGCGGGGCGTACCGCTCTTCCCCATACTGAAAGAGGATTCTACGCAGTTCCTCTTGGCTCCAGGTGTTCACCACATCGGCGGCGGTCAACCCCTCCGAGCGGTCCATACGCATGTCCAGGGGAGCGTCAGCCATGTAGGAAAAGCCACGGCTTCCGTCGTCCAACTGGGGGGAGGACACGCCCAAATCAAAGAGCATCCCGTCCACACCGGCGATTCCAAGCTCATCCAGAATCTCGCTCACCCGGTCAAAATTGCTGTGCACCAGCGTGACCCGGTCCATCCACTCACCCAGCCGCTCCTGAGCTGCGTCCAGGGCCGCCTGGTCCCGGTCCACACAGATGAGTTTGCCGCTGCCGCTCAGCCGCCGAGCAATCTCCCGGCTGTGTCCGGCCCGGCCCAGCGTGCCGTCCAGGTAGATGCCCTCCGGGCGGATGTTCAATGCTTCAATACACTCGTCCAGCAGCACCGGACGGTGGGTATACATCTCACTCATATCAGAACCCCAGTTCTGCCATGCAGGCGGCCATCTTCTCCGGAGTCATCTCTTCTTCCTCCTGAGCGCTCCAGACGTCGGCCGCCCAGATTTCCGCCCGGTCGTTCACACCGATGATGACCACGTCCTTGTCCAGGCCTGCGTATTTGCGCAGCTTCTGAGGAATCACAATGCGGCCCTGGCTGTCCGGCTCGCACTTGGCGGCGTTGGCAAACAGAGGCCGCATGGCCTTGGATTGACTCATGGGCAGAGAGGCAAATTTCTCCGTGAAGCGATCCCAGGTGGACTGGGGATAGATGGCCAGGCAGGCGTCCACGCCCATGGCCAGATAAAAGGTATCGCCCAATTCCACGCGCAGCTTGGAGGGGATGAACAGCCGGCCCTTGGCATCGATGCTGTGCTCGTATGTGCCGGTCACGTCCCTCACCTCTCCTCCACTTCAGTGGTATTTAGGGGGAATTCACTCCATTTTGCCCCACCTTGTTCTCTAGTATAAAAGCTGTTGACATAAATTGCAAGAGTTTTTTCCTGGAAAAGCATAGAAAAAACCGCCGATTCCTCTCGAAATCAGCGGTTTTTTGAATAAAACATTCGTTCTATTTAGTTTACCGTAATTTTTGGCAGCAAAAGCAGGCACAAGATATGCTGTTTTTCCTTTTATTTTCTCACATGATCTTGTGGCAGCAGAGACTTGACTCCCCTCTGTTCAAGCCGGGGACATTCTCCGTCAGTTCTCCTCCACTTCCTCCAGGCGATCGGTCACCTTGGACTCCACTGCATTCTGAACCTCTGCGGCAGCCTTGTACTTTGCAACCCCCGCAGAGCTCTTTTTCACCGGGCTGATGGTGCCGGCTCCGGCCACACATCCGCCGGGGCAGCCCATGCCCTCCAGGAGGTATCCGTTATACTTTCCGGTCTTGGCGATCATCAGCATCTTCCGGCACTCCCGCAGGCCGTCGGCGTGCTCCACCTTGACTTCACGGCCGGGCTCCATCTCGTGGATGGCGGCCTTCACTGCGTCTGCCACACCGCCAGTGACAGCAAAGCCGCGGCCGGCGCCGGTGGCGCTCATAAAGTCGTCCTCGGGATGACCGGGCATCTTGCTGGGATCCACACCCTTGGCGTCAAAGACGCCCTGCATCTCTTCAAAGGTGAGGACGAAGTCCACGTCGCTGCGGATGGTGCGGCGGGAGGCCTCCAGCTTCTTGGCGGCGCAGGGGCCGATGAAGACGACCCGGGCATCGGGGTGGTCCTTCTTGATGAGGCGGGCGGTGAGCACCATGGGGGTGAGGGCCATGGAGATGTTGTCCTTAAACTGGGGGAAGAGCTTCTTGGCCATCACAGACCAGGAGGGGCAGCAGGAGGTGGCCAGGAAGGGCAGTTCATTGGGCACCTTCTCCAGGAAATCCTTGGCCTCCTCCACGGTGCACAGGTCGGCGCCCACGGCCACTTCCTTCACATCGTAGAAGCCCAGTTCCAGCATGGCCTCTTTCATCTGGGCGGCAGAGACATTCTCGCCGAACTGGGTAACAAAGGCGGGAGCCACGGCGGCAATGACCTTATCACCCTGTTTGAGGGCCTGAATCATCTGGAAAATCTGGCTCTTGTCGGCGATGGCGCCGAAGGGGCAGTTCACTAGACACATGCCGCAAGAGACGCACTTGTCATAGTCAATCTTGGCCCGGCCCAGCTCGTCGGAGCCGATGGCGTCCATGCCGCAGGCCTCGGCGCAGGGGCGCTCGAACTTGATGATGGCGTTGTAGGGACACTCGTCCACGCACTTGCCGCACTTGATGCACTTCTCCTGGTCGATGACACTCTTGCCCTGGACAATCTGAATGGCGTCCTTGGGGCAGACCTCACGGCAGGGATGGGCCAGACAGCCCTGGCACATGTTGCTCACACGCACCTGCTTGGGGGGGCAGGCGTTGCAGGCAAAGGAGATGATGTTGATCAGCGGGGGCTCGTAGTACTTCTCGGCCACCACGCTCTCCTCCAGCTTGGCATCCGTGGGGGTATATTCATTCAAATCACGCAGGGGCAGGCCAATGGCCAGACGGACACGCTCGCTGACGATGGCGCGCTCCACCAGAATGTTCTGGCGGTACTTGGCCACCTCTCCGGGGATAATTTTGTGGGGCAGACGGCGGATGGTCTCCGCATAGTTGCCGCCCTCAAATGCCATCCGGGCCACCTCAGTGAACACCTGACGGCGGATATCGTTAACAACGGTATGAACGCCTCGCATGAAACGCCCTCCTTCTCCCGTATTTTCCCCCACATCATACCATAAGAACCCAGTCTTTACAATGGCCATTCCTACAAGGCTTGGCCATTTTTGCAGGAAAAAATTTATTTTTTAGGGGATTGAAGGAACTCCGCCATTTCGTCCGCTGCCGTTTTTCTCTTTCCTTAGAGCCTCAATGGGTTAACCGGTCCCGCACTGCCTCATTTACCGTCTTGGGATCCGCCTTACCCTTCAGCCGGCGCATCACCTGCCCCACCAGGAAGCCAAGTACCTTTTCGTTGCCGGCCTTGAAGTCGGCCACGGCGTCGGCGTTTTCCGCAAAGGCCTCTTCCACTGCATGCTCCACCAGGACGGGGTCGCTCACTTGCTCCAGGCCGTGCTCCTTCACATAGGCTTGGGCGTCGGCATTGTCCGGAAAGATGGCCCGGAACACCTTGGCGGCGGTGTTGCGGTTGATGGTCCCCTGCTCCACCATGGAAATGAGGGCGGCGAGGTTCTCCGGCGTGAGCTTCATGTCCTTGGGCTCCAGCTCCTCTTCCTTAAGCCGGCGCATCATCTCGCCCAGCATCCAGTTGGCCGCCTCCTTGGCAGGGGCGCCCAGGGCCACCGTGGCCTCGAAGAAGTCCACCAGGGCCTTCTGAGCGGTGATCTGGCCGGCGTCGTACTCAGGCAGGCTGTACTCCTTCTGGTAGCGCTCCTTCCGCTCCTCGGCCATCTCAGGCTGCTCCTTCCGCAGCCCATCCAGGTACTCCTCCGACAGCTCCAGGGGCGGAATGTCCGGCTCCGGGAAGTAGCGGTAGTCCTGTGCGTTCTCCTTAGAGCGCATGGAGAAGGTGGCATCCTTGTTGTCGTCCCAGCGGCGGGTCTCCTGGATGACCCGCTTGCCCTCTTCCAGCAGCTCAATCTGCCGCCGGGCCTCATAGGCGATGGCCCGGGAGATGGCCTTGAAGGAGTTGAGGTTCTTCATCTCCGTGCGGGTGCCGAATTCCGTAGACCCCGCGGGGCGGACGGACAGGTTTACGTCGCAGCGCAGAGAGCCCTCCTGCATCTTACAGTCGGACACGCCCAGGTACTCCAGGGTGGACTTCAGCTTCTCCAGGTAGGCGATGACCTGCTCGGCGGTGCGGAAGTCCGGCTCGGTGACGATCTCAATGAGGGGCACGCCGCAGCGGTTGTAGTCCGCCTTGGTCTGGTCCACCCAGGGGTCGTGGACCAGCTTGCCCGCATCCTCCTCCATATGGAGCTCGTGGATGCGGATGTCCCGCTCCCTCTCCCCGGTCTGGATGGTCACCCGGCCGTTGCGGGCGATGGGCAGATAGAGCTGGGAGATCTGGTAGGCCTTGGGCAGGTCGGGGTAGAAGTAGTTCTTCCGGTCAAACTTGTTGTACCGGGTAATCTCACAGTTCAGGGCCAGACCGGCCTTGCAGGCAAACTCCACCACCTTTTTGTTCACCACCGGCAGGGTGCCCGGCATGCCCATGCACACGGGGCAGCAGTGGGTGTTGGGGGCGCCGCCGAAGGCGGTAGTGCAAGAACAAAAGATTTTCGTTTTGGTGGCCAGCTCCACGTGGGTCTCCAGGCCGATTACCGTTTCCCAGGTCATATCAGAAAACCTCCTTCTCGTAGGGAGAGCGCTTGTGCCAGTCTGTGTCCATCTGGAAGGCGTGGGCGGCGTTCAGCACCGCCGCCTCCCCCAGTGCGGGGCCGATGAGCTGGGCGCCGATGGGCATGCCGCCCTTGTCAAAGCCGCAGGGCATGGACAATCCGGGCAGGCCAGCCAGGTTCACCGACACGGTGTCGATGTCACTGAGGTACATCTGCAGGGGATCGCTGAGGCTCTCCCCCAGCTTGGGGGCCGTGGTGGGGGCCACGGGGGTGAGCATCAGGTCGCAGCGCCCGAAGGCATCGTCAAAGGCCGCCTTGATGAGGCCCTTGGCCTGGAGGGCCTTCTTGTAGTAGGCGTCGTAGTAGCCGGAGGAGAGGACGAAGGTGCCCAGCAGGATGCGGCGCTTTACCTCGGCACCGAAGCCCTGGGTGCGGGTCTTGCAGTAGAGGTCGGTGAGGTCCTCGTACCCCTCCGCCCGCCAGCCGTACTTCACGCCGTCAAACCGGGAGAGGTTGGAGGAGGCCTCGGCGGCGGCAATAATATAATAGGTAGGCACCATATACTCCATCACCGGGAAATCAAACTCCACCAGCTGGGCGCCCCGGCTCTTGAGCACGTCGGCGGCCTCCAGCATAGCCCGGCGCACCTCCGGGTCCAGGCCCTCGCCGAAGCAGTCGGCGGGCAGGCCGATTTTCATTCCCCGCACGTCACCGGTGAGGGAGGCCAGCAATCCGCCCGCAGGTACGTCCAGGCTGGTGCCGTCCCGGGGGTCCTTGCCCATGAGGGCGTCCAGCACGGCGGCGCAGTCGGCGGCGGACCGGGCCAGGGGACCGATCTGGTCCAGGGAGGAGGCGTAGGCGATGAGGCCGTAGCGGCTGACGGTGCCGTAGGTGGGCTTGATGCCGGTGACGCCGCAGTAGGAGGCGGGCTGGCGGATGGATCCGCCGGTGTCCGAACCCAGGGCGTACCAGCACTCCCGGCCGGCCACGGCGGCGGCCGCGCCGCCGGAAGATCCGCCGGGCACCCGCCCGGTATCCCAGGGGTTATGGGTGGGGCCGTAGAAGGAGGTCTCGGTGGTGGAGCCCATGGCAAATTCATCCATGTTCAGCTTGCCCAAGGAGACGCAGCCCGCCCGCTCCATCCGCTCTGCCGCGGTGGCCTCATAGGGGGGCTTGAAGTCCCCCAGAATCTTGGAGGCACAGGAGGTCTTGACCCCCTTGGTACAGATGTTGTCCTTGATGGCCATGGGCACGCCGTAGAGGGGGCTGGATGTCTCCTTCACCCCGGCCTGGAGAGCCCGGGCCCGCTCCAGGGCCTGCTCCCCGGTGCGGGTGATGAAGCAGTTGAGCTCCCCCTCCCGCTGTTCCACGGCCTCCAGGGCCGCGCGGGTGGCCTCCTCAATGGAGACCTCCCCCTTCTTGATGGCCGCCCCCAGCTCCAGGGCGGTGAGTTCTGTCAGTTTCTCCACGGTACGTTCCTCCTCACTCCACAGCCTTGGGCACCAGGAAGGCCTCGCCGTCGCTGGCCGGGGCGTTCTTCAGCAGCTCAGAGCGGTCCCCCGAGGGAACCACCTCGTCCTCCCGGAGTACGTTTTTCACCGGGAACACGTGGCTCATGGGTTCCACGCCGCTGGTATCCAGGGTGTTCAGCACATCCATGTAGGCCAGAATGCCCTGAAGCTCTCCGGTCATGCGCTCCTTCTCCTCCTGGGGCAGGCGCAGCCGGGACAGGTCCGAAATATAATCCACCATCTCAGTGGTAATGCTCATGGCAAATACTCCTCTCTGTTTGTCTGTTCAGGGCTCCAGCCGGCTCCGGTCACGGGGGAACAGGCTGGCCCGGCGCACGTTGTCCAGCCCGCACAGCTGGGCGGTGAGCCGCTCCAGACCGATGCCCAGGCCGCCGTGGGGGGGCATGCCGTGCTTGTGGATCATGAGGTAGCTCTCAAACTCCTCCGGGTGCATCCCCTTGGAGAGCATCTTATCCACCTGCTGCTGGTAGTCGTGGATGCGCTGTCCGCCGGTGGTCACCTCCAGTCCCCGGAACAGCAGGTCGAAGGACAGGGTGTAGCGGGGGTCCTCCGGGTCATCCATGGCGTAGAAGGGGCGTTTCTTGGTGGGGTAGTGAGTGACAAAGACGAAGTCGGCGCCGTACTCCTCCTTGAAGTAGTGGCCGATGTTGTGCTCCTCCTCCGGCTCCAGGTCGAAGGGGTCCCGGATGGCCCGGCCGTACTTCTCGGCCGCCAGGCGCTTGGCCTCGTCGAAGCGGACCACGGGAATCTGGTCCGCCCGGGGCAGCTCCACCCCAAGCAGGGCCAGCTCCCGGCTGCACTCCCGGCCCAAAAGGTCCACGGCGTACTTCAAGAAGCCCGCCTCCATGTCCATGACCTCCTCAAAGGAGCGGATATAGCCCATCTCAAAGTCCAGGGAGGTGTACTCGTTCAGGTGCCGCTGAGTGGAGTGCTTCTCCGCCCGGAAGACGGGAGCTACCTCAAAGACCCGCTCGAATACCCCCACCATGGTCTGCTTGTAGAACTGGGGGGACTGGGCCAGGAAGGCCTTGCGGCCGAAGTAGTCCAGGCGGAAGATGTTGCTGCCGCCCTCGGCTCCGGCGTGGACGATCTTGGGGGTGTGAATTTCGGTAAAGCCCTGGATGGTGAGGTACTCCCGGAAGGCCCGGCACAGCCCCGCCTGGATGCGGAACACCGCCCGCTCCCGCTGGGCCCGCAGCACCACCGGCCGCAGGGACAGCTCGGTGTCCAGGCTCAGGTTCAGCTTCCGCTTGGCCACGGGCACCGGCATGGGAGCCGCTGGGCGGGAAAGGACCTCCACGCCCTCCACCGCCAGCTCCCGGCCGCCGGGGGCCCGCTCCTCGGGACGCACCAGGCCGGTTACCCGGACGGCGCACTCCTCGCCAAGCCCCTCCGGCTCAATCTCCGGCGGGCACACACACTGCAAAAGTCCGTCCGCCATGCGCAGGGTCAAAAAGGCGATGCCGCCCAGGCGGCGCAGGGCGTGGACCGCGCCGTGGACCGTGACCTGCTGTCCATCCAGTTCCCCCGAGGCCACCATCCGGGCACTGATCTGCTGTTCGGGACTTCCTACTACAAATTTCATCACAATCAACCGTTCCTTTCTGGTCTTGTGATACGCCCCGGACAAACAAAAAGCCCGGGGTGTATCAAAAACAATACACCCCGGGACGAAATCACCGTTTCCATGATTCCGCGGTACCACCCGCGTTGCCTCTCCAACAAGAGACCTCTTTCGAGCCCCGGTAACGTGGGGAAGACGGACAGCCCTCAAGCGGAGGAATTCTCCCTTCGAACTGTCAGCTCAGAAGTGTTGCGCTGCCCCGTCTCTCCCAACCAGGCTTTCAGCACGGTGGCCCGGTCTCTCTGTTGGATGCCGTGGGGCGCGGTCTTCGTCGGCGCCTTTCGAATTATTATGGGCGAATTATAAAACATGCTCGCCCCCGCTGTCAAGACAAAATTTTGCCAATTCAGTGTGATGATGCAAGAGAGTATTTTGTGTGTTTTTTCGCCGCCTCCCTGATAGCCGAGAAGGGCTTTCCCTCTGGTTTTATCTGTGCTATACTGAGTGCAATTCAAAACCTGACAAAGGAGGAACCGGACGATGCTGAATTGGGAGGCACTGGAGCAAACCTGCAAAAGCTGTCAGAAATGCGCCCTGGCGGACACCCGGCACAACGTGGTCTTCGGGGTAGGGCCCCGGAACGCAGAGGTTATGCTCATCGGCGAGGGACCGGGGGAAAACGAGGACCTCCAGGGGGAGCCCTTTGTGGGCCGGGGCGGAAAGCTGCTGGACGCCATGCTGGAGCTCATCGACCTGAGCCGGCAGCGTAACGTGTATATCGGCAACATCGTCAAATGCCGCCCGCCCCAGAACCGGGACCCTCTAAACACCGAGCAGGACGCCTGCATCGGATACCTGCGCAACCAGGTGGCCCTTATCCGCCCCAAAATCATCGTGTGTCTGGGCCGCATCGCCGCCATGCGCCTCATCAAGCCCGACTACAAGATCACCAAGGAGCACGGGCAGTGGGTAGAGAAGTCCGGGGTCTGGATGACTGCCCTCTACCACCCCGCCGCCATCCTCCGGGATCCCTCCAAGCGGCCGGACACCTTTGTGGATTTGAAGGAGCTGGAGAAAAAGATTCGGGAAGTATGCACCCACACCTACTGATGGAATACCTATGCCCGCGCCGGACTGTTCTGCCGGCGCGGGCTGTTTTTTACGAAAAAATTTTTATATTTCCGCGACCACGCCCATTCCTTCGGCGTACCTAGAACTGAAGACACCCCGCCGGTTGTTTTCCCATTCCAACGACAGAGAGGAGGAAGTTCCTTGGACGAAGCAGCCCTGATTCTGGCCCTCCAAGCAGGGGACCGACACGCCCTGGAGCAGACGATCCGTCTCTACACTCATTATCTCACCGCCGTCTCCGCCCGTGTCATGGCCCCCAATCCCGCACGTGAAGATTTGGAGGAAGTGGTGTCGGACACCTTTCTGGCCCTGTGGCGGTTCCGGGACAATCTGGACCCGGAGCGTCCCCTGCGTCCCTGGCTGGCGGTAGCGGCCCGGAACCTGGCCATCAGCCGCCTGCGCCGCCACCAGGCGATCCAGGACCTGTCGGACACTCTGCCTGACAGCCGCCCCGGTCCGGAGGAACTGGCTCAAAACGAGGCGCTTCACCGCCACCTGCGCACCCTGGTGGAGGACATGGAGGAGCCTGACCGCACTCTGTTTTTGCGCTATTACTACGAGGAAGAGCCGCTGAACCAGATTGCCCCTCAGCTGGGGCTGGGTCTGTCCGCCGCCAAAAGCCGGCTCGCCCGGGGGCGGAAGCGGCTGAAAGCACGACTGGCGGAGGAAGGAGGCACCCCCTATGCAAAGCCACATGCATGAGCTGTGGGACGAGCTGGATCTACCAGAGGAATATCCTCAGCTGGAAGAGCAATCCATTTTAAACCGGGTAAACGCCACTCTGGACGCCCCCGCCGCGCCCAAGAAAATTGGGCGCAAGCGTCTTCTGAAACGTTCCCTCTTGCTGGCCGCTGCGCTGGTGCTGCTCACTGCCACGGCAGCCGCTGTTTCCCGTGCTGGGGTGCTGGAGCTCTTCTTCCGGGGCGACACCAGCCAACTGGAGCCCTACGTGCAGACCGCTCTGGACACCGCTGAAAATCAGGACTACCGCCTCACTGTAGGCAGCTGCCTCTACGACGGGCAGAACCTCTACGCCCAGGTGACCGTGGAGGCGCTCAACGACCGGGCCGCCGAGGATCTCATGAGCAACCGGGTCATCGCCGAGACCCACCGGGCATTCTGGGGCGAGGAGATGGTAAACGGTCTGCTGGAGAGCGGCTCTACCGGACCGTGTACCTTCCGAAGCAGCCTCTCCCAAAGCGGGAACCTGGATACAGCCGACCGGACGGGCAGCACCAGCAGCCGGGAGCTGCCCAATCCCACTGACCACAGCCGCTCCTGGCAGATCGACATTCAATTCAGCTCCTATCTGGGCCCCATGGAACATCCGCTGCGCTTCTGGGTTGGCTTCATGGGGGAGGACTGTGCCGTGGAAATTCCCCTGGACGATGTAGTGGAGTCTATCCGCCTGACCCCCAATGCAGAGGTCACCTGCAACCCCTATACTGGGTACAGGGGAATTCTGCGGGAATTTATCCTCACGCCCACCTCCTTCTCCATCGACGCAGAGCTCCTGGAGGAGCCGGATGAGAGCTATTATTCCAGCTTTCTGGATACAGCGGAAGATAGTTTCTTCCTGCGGATGAAGGCCGGCACCATCCTCACCCGCATGCAGCTTGGCGGTATAAACGACCAGCTGGACACCGTGGTGGATCTCAGCCAGGTGGAATCCATCATCTACGGGGACACCGAGTTCCCGGCAGACGGCTCTGCCCCCTTTCCCGCCCAGCTGCCGGACAACCTCTACCCCTTCACCTGCACGGAAATCGTGCCGGAGGGGTACGGTGACTTCCGCTTCCCGGTGGAGGAGCTGTGCCGGAAGCTGGGGGCCGACTACCGTTGGGACGAGGAAACTCAGACGGCCACCGCCACTTACCGAGGTGTCACCCTCACCATGACAGTGGGAGAAGACTACTGTCAGGTCAACGGAGAACCCGTGGATCTCGATTATATGGTCAGTTCCTCCCGGACGGTTCCTCAGTATATCGTTCTGGAGGACGGGGTGCTCACTGCTCCGGTCACGCTGCTGGAATACTGGTCCCTGGACTACCCCTATTTGCGTGATGCCGACGGTTCTCCCACCGGCATCATGCTGGTCATCCCATGAGCACCGCCCTCAAATCCGCCCCGCCCCCGTCCCGGCTGGCCTATCTAGATGGGCTGAGGGTGCTGGCCATTTTGCTGGTGGTCATTGTCCATGCCACGGCCCCTCTTCTTGTAAATCCCCAGTGGCTGGAACAGCCCCTGTGGTATCTCTGTCTGCTCCAAAATCCCATCAACCGCGCGGGCGTTCCCCTGTTTTTCATGATCAGCGGCTATCTGTTTCTTCGGACGCCCACCGTCTCCGCTCCCATGCCCTTTTACCGCCGTCGTCTGCCCCGACTGCTTCTTCCCCTGGTTTTCTGGAATGGGATTTATCTGCTGGTGCAAACACCGCCTCCCAGCCTCTCCTCCGGCCTTTTTAACTATTTCCGCACCCTGTTCACTGGCGGCAGCTGTTACCACATGTGGTTTCTCTACGCCATTTTGGGCATCTATCTGCTGGTCCCTGTTCTGGAGGTCCTTGCTCGGTATGGGAGCCGGGCGCATATGGTGAGCCTGTTGGCAGTAGCGGCCTTCCCCTCCTCCATTCTCCCCTTAATAAACAGCTTCCTGCCCTTTGAAGCCTCTGTCTATGTCTATCTTCCCATGGTGGAGGGACTGCTGGGCTACTTTATTCTGGGCTTTCTGCTGGGTACGACAGAGTTTTCCCGGCGGGCGCGGATTGGGATCTATCTGGCCGGTATGGCAGGGTATTGTATGGATCTGTGGGTGGATCTTACTACTGCCACCCCTCAGTCCATCCCGTTGCCCTCCCAGAGCGGTTACCGGATCAGTCACTATTTTGTGGCAGCGGCGCTGTTTGTGGGGATGCGCACTCTGTTCCAGAAATACCCGCAAGCGGAACAGCATGCGGCCGCCCCGCTGGCACACCTGTCTCGGCTGTCCTTCGGCGTCTTTTGGATCCATCCTCTGCTGCTTAAGGTGATTGATCGCCTGCTGGAAACAGACTTGATTGCAGGCCCCGTTCCCGCTCTGCTTATCCAGATCACTGTGACGGTGCTGCTCTCCTTTCTGCTGGCAGCTGTGCTCGCCCGGTTTTCTCTATCCCGTCTGCTGCTGTGAGGGAGCTTCCCCGCCGCGCCCGTTTAGCGGGGCTGTTGGGCCGAGTGGTACACAATGAAATTATGAAAAAAGGACGCCCGATGGGCGTCCTTTTTTGTCTTATTGGGGCTGGGTCTCCCGATGGAACTTTTCCAGGTAGGCGTCCTGGAGAAGCTTCAGAAGCTTCGGGTCCTTGCCGCCCACGGGGATGCCGTCCACCGACTCCACAGGGATGCACAGGGCGCTGGATGAGGTGACCAGCAGTTCGTCGGCGTTCATGAGCTCCACCATGGAGAAGGGCTTCTCCTCCACGGGGATGCCGCGCTCCCGGGCCAGGGCCAGCAGATGCTTGCGGGTGACGCCGGGCAGAATGAGCTCGTCGGTGGGGGCGGTGCGCAGCACGCCGTCCTTCAAGATGGAGATGTTGCTGTGGGCGCACTCGGTGACCCGGCTGCCCCGGTGGAGCACTGCCTCGTCACAGCCATGCTCCACCGCCCGCTGGTTGGCCAGTACGCTGGGAATGAGGTTCAGGGTCTTGATGTTGCACAGCTTGAAGCGGATGTCCTCCATGGAGATGAGCTTATAGGGCTTGTCCAGGGGCTTCATGGCGTGGGGCTTCACATAGATCATCAGGGAGGGGGTCACCTCCTTGGGCGGGAAGGGGTGGTTCCGGGGACAGACGCCCCGGGTGATCTGCCAGTAGAGGAACTGCACCGGGGCCTCCTCCGCCGCGGCAATCACCTTATAAAGCTCCTGCCGCACCTGCTCCCGCTCCATGGTGAAGGGGATCTCCAGCAGGCGCAGGCTGTTGTACATCCGGTCCAGATGGTCCTCCAGACCGAACACAATTCCGTTTGCCACCAGGGCGGCCTCATAAATTCCATCGCCGAAATACAGTGCCCGGTCCCCCATGGGAACGGTCATCTCCTCCAGAGGGCCCATCACTCCGTTGTAGTAGCCGACACTTTTCATGTTACTGCACCTCTTTCTTATTCGCCTCTCGTCTCTTCCAATACCCACTGATGCGAAGGCCGATCTCCCAGGCCCCCCAGGCGCACAGGCTGCCCACCACCGCGCCCGCCAGCACGTCGGAGGGGTAGTGCACACCCACATACAGCCGGGACAGGCCCATACACACGGCCAAAATCACTGCCGTCACCCGCATCCATGTCCGGGGCAGGGCCCGGGCCCAAATAATCCCCGCCGCAAAGGCGGCGCAGGTGTGGCCCGAGGGGAACGAATTGGGGTCGGGCTCGTTCACCAGTGGAATGAGCCCCGCCACGTCAATCCAGGGGCGGGTACGTCCCACCAGATGCTTCAGAACCACATTGGTACAGAGCAGTCCCAGCACCATGGCCAGCAGAGACAAAGCGCCTGCCTTCCGGGTCTTGGGAAAGCACAGCATTACCGCTGAGAGTATAATCCACAGAATGCCCGCGTTGCCCAGACGGGTATAGACCTCCACCAGCGGATTCAGCCAGGGCTGACGAACAGCCTCCTGAATCCACAGCAGAATGGGCCCCTCCATCTGGCAGAGGGTTTCCAGCATATTTTCCATCCTTCCGTTCTTGACCGGAGCAATCCGGCCGCTTATAATTTAAGGTAAGACGGACGGTTCATCCGTCTGTCCGCCCTGATTATACCTTCTTTTTTCCTGCCGTGCAAGGCAGAACCACCCGATTTTCCCAAGGAAACAGGAGACCTCGCCGTGAAGCAAATTCTCTGTCTGGCGGGGGAGCCCTGGAGCTCCTCCCCCGGCCGCACCCAACAGCTCATTTCCCGCCTGCGGGACACTCAAATTTTATACTTCTCCCCCGCCCGGGACCGCATGGACCGCTCCTTCCGTCAGAAGGGGAAAAAGGTGCGTCCCAACGTGACGGTGTACACCCTGCCGCCCCTGCTGCTCCCGGTGGAAGAGCGATACAGCCACCTCTTCCGCATGGACCACCGGCGGCTGGGCCGCTTTGTGGCGGAAAAGGCCGCAAGGCACCGCTTCTCCGCCCCCCTGCTCTGGGTCACAAGTCCGGAGCACGTCCATCTGCTGGACCACCTGGAATACGGCGGACTGGTGTACGACTGCGACCGGGAGTGGGCCGACCTCTCCCCCGACTGGGAGGGCAGTCTGGCCGGAGCGGCCGATCTGGTGTTTGCCGCCTCCCCTCAGCTGCGGGACCGGCTCTCCCCCTGCAGCGCCAACATTGCCCTGCTGCCCAACGGAGTCAACTATCCTCTCTTCTCCGGGCAGGACACCGCCCTCCGGCCCGACCCCCTGCCTCACATCACCGGCCCCGTGCTGGGACGGGTGGGCACTTTATGGGAGGATCTGGATCTCTCCCCCCTGCTGTTCGCCGCTCTGGAGCGGCCCGACTGGACCTTCGTGCTGCTGGGTCGGGAGGAGGACAACCCTCTGCTGCACCGTCTGCACCGCCTGCCCAACGTCATCTTCCCCGGCCCCTGTCCCCTGTCCGAGGTACCTGACTGGCTGTACCGCTGCGACGTGCTGGTGGATGTTCTCCGGCTGGATCGCCCCTATGACGATGTGATCCCCTCTCGCCTCTATGAATACCTCTCCACCGGCAAGCCGGTGGTGTCCATGCTCTGGCCCGACCAGGTGGAGCTCTTCCCCGACGTGGTGTATTCTGCCCACTCGGAGGAGGAATTTCTGCAATGTTGTCAGCACGCCATGGGGGAGGCCCATGACTTTGTCTTCCAGCGCCGCCGGACCCACGCCAGCGCCGCTGCCTGGTCTGACCGTGCGGGCCAGGTGGCCCGGATTCTGGCCACCACCGGACTGCTGTGACTCCCCCCACTGCTGTGACAACTTTCTCCCGCGATTTTCCCGCAGGCATTGTACAAGCCTACGAAATTGTTGCCGCCCCTTGCAAACTCCGCCGGATTTCGATACAATTATTTCCTAAGAGACTGGCGCGGTGTTCCATGCGCGCCGGCAGCAGGGAGGTATCCGCCATGGCCCGCTTCCATATGTTTTGTCCCCGGCACTTCCGCGCCCATGGTCAGGGCACCAATCTGTCCAAACGTCACTGAGTAAATACATCAGGCTATCTGTACAAGGCAGATAGCCTGAACTTTTTTGAGGAGGGACATGCTTACCATGAAAAAAGTCGCCATCATCATGGGCTCTGACTCTGACTGGCCCGTCGTCAAAGGTGCCTGCGGTCAGTTGGACGAGTTCGGGATCCCCTATGAGGCCCACATTCTCAGCGCCCACCGCACCCCCGCCGCCGCCGCTGAGTTTGCCAAAAACGCCCGTGCAAACGGCTTCGGCGTGCTGATCTGTGCCGCCGGCATGGCCGCCCATCTGGCCGGCGCCTTTGCGGGCAACTCCACCCTGCCCGTCATCGGCATCCCCATGAAGGGAGGCGCCATGGACGGTCTGGACGCCCTGCTGGCCACCGTGCAGATGCCCAGCGGTATCCCCGTGGCCACCGTGGCCATCAATGGCGCCAAGAACGCCGCTGTGCTGGCCGCCCAGATTCTGGCTGTGGCAGATGACGAGCTGGCCGCCAAGCTGGATGCGGCCCGGGAAAAGATGGCCCGGCAGATCGCCGAGAAGGAACAGAAGCTCCAGGCCGAGCTGGGCTGCTGAAATTCCGCTTTATAAACGTCACTCTGGGATGAAATTATCTGTGAAGGAGAACTGAACTATGGAAAAGAAGCTCGTTTATACCGGTAAGACCAAGGACGTGTTTGCTCTGGATAACGGCAATTACCTGCTGAAGTTCAAGGATGACTGCACCGGCAAGGACGGCGTGTTCGATCCCGGCGAGAACTCGGTGGGTCTGACCATCGAGGGCGTGGGCGACGTGAACCTGCGCATGTCTATCTATTTCTTCGAGAAGATCAATGCCGCCGGCATCCCCACCCACTATGTCTCCGCCGATCTGGCCAACACCACCATGGAGGTCAAGCCTGCCAAGGTCTTCGGCCACGGTCTGGAGGTCATCTGCCGCCACAAGGCCGTGGGCAGCTTCATCCGCCGCTACGGCGAGTACATCGCCGAGGGTGCCGACCTGCCCGCCTACGTGGAGACCACCTTCAAGAACGACGAGAAGGGCGACCCCCTGGTGACCAAGGACGCCCTGGTGGCTCTGGGCGTGATGACCGGCGAGCAGTACGACGCCATCAAGGAGGAGACCCAGAAGATCACCCAGATCGTGGCCGACGATCTGAAGGAGAAGGGCATGGTCCTCTACGACATCAAGTTCGAGTTTGGCTATGATGAAAAGGGCAACGTCATGCTCATTGACGAGGTGGCTTCCGGCAACATGCGCGTCTACAAGGACGGCCAGTATGTGGATCCCATGACCCTGTCCAAGCTCTTCTTCGCCGAATAATCCGGCGGTTCCTTCACGGAGCTTGTCCATTCATTAAGTTCTAGTCTAGATAGTAAAAGAGGTTTTTTTCATGGAAAAGTTGCAGCAGCTGTACGAAGGAAAGGCCAAGAAGGTATTCTCCACCCAGGACCCCGATGTGGTCATCGTCTCCTACAAGGACGACGCCACCGCCTTTGACGGGCTGAAGAAGGGCACCATTACCGGCAAGGGTGCCATCAACAACCAGATGACCAACTTCCTCATGCAGCAGTTGGAGAAGCAGGGCGTGCCCACCCACTTTGTGGAGGAGCTCAGCGAGCGGGAGACCGCCGTGAAGAAGGTGACCATCGTCCCCCTGGAGGTCATTATCCGCAACATCTCCGCCGGCTCCTTTGCCAAGCGCTACGGCGTGGAGGAGGGCATCGTCTTTGACGCCCCCACCATTGAGTTCTCCTACAAGAACGACGACCTGCACGACCCCCTCATCAACGACTATCACGCCGTGGCCCTGAAGCTGGCCACCTGGGACGAGATCGACACCATCAAGAAGTACGCCTTTGCCGTCAACGACTTTTTGAAGAAGACTCTGGCCGAGTGCGGCGTCACCCTGGTGGACTTCAAGCTGGAGTTCGGCAAGACCAGCGACGGCACCATCGTCCTGGCCGACGAGATCTCCCCCGACACCTGCCGCTTCTGGGACTCCAAGACCGGAGAGAAGCTGGACAAGGACCGCTTCCGCCGCGATCTGGGCAATGTGGAGGGCGCTTATCAGGAGATGAGCCGCCGCCTCATGGGCAAGTAAGCAGCAAAGCGTCAGACTGTGGGGGTAGAGAGGTCCCTCTCCTGAGCTCTCCGCCCCCCGGTTCTTTTTTCACTCTACAAGTTTAGGAGGACCACAATGGGAGGCTTTTTTGGCGCCGTCTCCAAGCGGGACGTGTCTCTGGATATTTTCTTCGGAGTGGACTACCACTCCCACCTGGGCACCCGCCGGGGCGGCATGATTGTTTACGACGAGAAGGACGGCTTTCAGCGCCAGATCCACAACATTGAAAACACCCCCTTCCGCACCAAGTTTGAGCGGGATTTGGCTGACTTCCACGGCCACTGCGGCATCGGCTGCATCAGCGACACTGACCCCCAGCCCCTGCTGGTGCGCTCCCACCTGGGACTGTACGCTATCTCCACGGTGGGCATTATCAACAACGCCGAGGAGCTCATTCAGCGCTACTTCTCTGACCACGGCCACCAGTTCATGGCCATGAGCTCCGGAAAGGTCAACGCCACCGAGCTCACCGCCGCTCTCATCAACCAGAAGGAGAATCTGGTGGACGGCATCCTTCACGCCCAGGAGCTCATTGACGGCTCCTCCACCATCCTCATTCTCACCCCCGACGGCATCATCGCCGCCCGGGACAAGCTGGGCCGTCTGCCCGTCCTCATCGGCAAGGGGCCGGAGGGCTGCTGCGTGTCCTTCGAGTCCTTCGCCTACCACAAGCTGGGCTATGAGGACGCCTATGAGCTGGGTCCCCGGGAGATCGTAAAGGTCACCGCCGACGGCTTTGAGACCCTCTCCCCCGCCGGAAAGGACATGAAGATCTGCGCCTTCCTGTGGACCTACTACGGCTACCCCAACTCCAATTACGAGGGGGTCAACGTGGAGGTCATGCGCTACCGCAACGGTGAGATCATGGCCCAGGCGGACAAGGAGCGGAACGTGGCTCAGGACGTGGACTATGTGGCCGGCGTCCCCGACTCCGGTCTGCCTCATGCCATCGGCTATGCCAACGCCAGCCACATCCCCTTCGCCCGCCCCTTTGTAAAGTACACCCCCACCTGGCCCCGCTCCTTCATGCCCACCAATCAGAACGTACGCAACCAGGTTGCCAAGATGAAGCAGATTCCTGTACCTGAGCTCATTCAGGGCAAGAAGCTCCTCTTTGTGGATGACTCCATCGTCCGGGGCACCCAGCTGCGGGAGACCGTAGAGTTCCTCTATGAGTCCGGCGCCAAGGAAGTCCACATGCGCTCCGCCTGCCCGCCCATCATGTACGGCTGCAAGTACCTGAACTTCTCCAGCAGCAACTCCGAGATGGAGCTGCTGGCCCGCCGCACCGTCCAGGAACTGGAGGGTGACGAGGGGCAGAAGCATCTGGACGAGTACGCCGACGCCAACACCGAGCGCGGCCAGTGCATGCTGAAGACCATCTGCGAAAAGTTCGGCTTCGACTCCCTGGGTTACCAGTCCCTGGACGGCCTGCTGGAGGCCATCGGCCTGGACCGGGACAAGGTGTGCACCTACTGCTGGAGCGGAAAGGAATAATGTCAAATGGAGATGGCCTGTGTTCAAACCCTAAACGAGTTAAAGGAAAATCTTCATACCCTCGACACCTATCTTGATGGACAGACAGAGCCATATTACTCTTACGCTGTGGACCGTATCAAAAAGGGCGTTTGCTTTGTGGCTGTGAAAACAGAACATGGTTTTCGTTTTTATCCCAGTCGATTTATCGGATACCAGCACAACAGCATGGAAGCCCACGAAAATAACGTATGGAAAGATGGAAAGGAGACCACTCCGGCCATCACACATATTTTGGGGCACAAACCCTGCCCGGACGCTGAACTTGAGCGTGCCTATCAGGCATATTGCGAAGCATTAGGCTTTACTGCCAATCAAAAGGGTGCGTACGGGGTTGAGAGAAAGTTTTGGAGGTTTTAATATGAAGAACTCCCATTCCGAGTCCTACGCCGCCGCCGGCGTGGACGTTACCGCCGGCTACGAGGCGGTGCGCCGTATCAAGCCCATGGTGGAGTCCACCTACATCCCCGGCGTCATGGGGACCCTGGGCGGCTTCGGCGGCATGTTCGCACCGGAAATGGCCGGGATGAAAAAGCCCGTGCTGGTCTCCGGCACCGACGGCGTGGGCACCAAGCTGCGCCTGGCCCAGCTGATGAACAAGCACAACACCATCGGCATCGACTGCGTGGCCATGTGCGTCAACGACATCATCTGCGGCGGTGCCTCCCCCCTGTTCTTCCTGGACTACATCGCCTGCGGCAAGAATGACCCCGTGCACATTGCTGAGATCGTGGAGGGCATTGCCGAGGGCTGCCGCCAGTCCGAGTGCGCCCTGGTGGGCGGCGAGACCGCCGAGCACCCCGGTCTGATGCCCGACGAGGACTACGACGTGGCCGGCTTCTCCGTGGGCATTGTGGACGAGGAGAAGATCATTGACGGCAAGCGTCTGGCTGAGGGCGACGTTCTCATCGGCCTGGGCTCCACCGGCGTCCACTCCAACGGCTTCTCCCTGGTGCGCAAGGTCTTTGACATCGAGAACGCCGACCTCACCTCCCCCGTGGAGGAGCTGGGGGGCAAGAGCCTGGGCGAGACCCTGCTCACCCCCACCCGCATCTACGTCAAGGCCATCAAGGCTCTGCTGAAGGCCGGTGTGGACATCCACGCCATCAGCCACATCACCGGCGGCGGCTTCTATGAGAACGTGCCCCGCATGATGACTGAGAACCTCACCGCCCGGATTGACCTGAAGTCCTTCCCCCGCCTGCCCATCTTCGACCTCATCCAGAAGAAGGGCAACATCCCCGAGCGGGACATGTATAACACCTTCAACATGGGCATCGGCATGCTGCTGGCCGTCCCCGCCGGACAGGCGGAGCAGACCCTGGCCGTGCTGAAGGAGGCCGGTGAGGCCGCCTGGCAGGTGGGCTCCGTGGTCTCCGGCGACGCCGGGGTGGAGCTGGTCTGAGCCGGGCGTTCCGCCGTCCGTCTTCCATCTGAACAAAAGGGGTTGTGATTCCGATGAACAAACGCATTGCGGTGCTGGTCTCCGGAGGCGGCACCAATCTCCAGGCCCTCCTGGACGCCCAGAGCCGGGGCGAGATCAAAAACGGCGAGATTGCCGCCGTCATCTCCTCCAGCCCTGAGGCTTACGCCCTGGAACGGGCCAAAAAGGCGGGGGTGCCCGGCTATGTGCTGGAAAAGAAGGACTGCCCCGACGCCGCCAGCCTGACCCACACCCTGGTGGAGCTTCTTCACCAGCTGGACATCCAGCTGGTGGTGATGGCCGGATTTATGACCATCGTCACCGGAGAGCTGTTCCAGGCCTATGAGAACGCGGTCATCAACGTCCACCCCTCCCTCATCCCCTCCTTCTGCGGCAAGGGCTGCTACGGGCTCCACGTCCACGAGAAGGCCCTGGCCTACGGGGTGAAGGTCTCCGGCGCCACCATCCACTTCGTCACCGAGGAGTGCGATGCCGGCCCCATCATTCTGCAAAAGGCAGTGGAGGTACTCCCCGACGATACCCTGGAGGTGCTGCAGCGTCGGATCATGGAGACCTGCGAGTGGAAGCTCCTGCCCCAGGCCGTCTCCCTCTTTTGCCAGGACCGGCTGCGGGTGGAGGGCCGCACGGTACACATTCTTTAAAAACCGGAACACCAAATTGACAAAGGCGCGCCGGATATGATACCATAAGCGGGCGGTATGACTGACGGAAGTGGAAGTGACCACAGGGAGTACCGCCTTGGAAAGCCGACCGTCTGGGCGCACCTCGTTCAAAAGCGTGGTGCGCCCTTTTTTATGGACTGACAAGGAGGAGTTTTATGGAAAAGCTTGATTTGTGCGCCTACCTGCGCCAGCACCCCTACCCCGGCCGGGGCATTTTGCTGGGCCACAGCGCCGACAACACCAAGGCCGTCATCGCCTACTTCATCATGGGCCGCAGCGAGAACAGCCGCAACCGCATCTTTGAGGCCACCGAGGACGGCATCCGCACCCGGGCCTATGACGAGAGCAAGATGACCGACCCGTCCCTCATCATCTACCACCCGGTGCGCAAGGTGGGCTCCACCACCATCGTCACCAACGGGGATCAGACGGACACCATCGCCGACGCCATGAAGGCAAACCACAGCTGGATTCGCGCCCTGCGCTCCCGCTGCTATGAGCCCGACGGCCCCAATTACACCCCCCGCATCTCCGGCATCCTCCGTGAGGACGGCAGCTATGCCCTGTCCATCCTCAAGTCCGCCGACGGCGACCCCAGCTGCAACCACCGCTACTTCTACGAGTATGACGCCCCCCTGGCCGGGGAGGGCCGGTTCATCCACACCTATCAGGAGAATCTGGACCCCCTGCCCTCCTTTGAGGGAGAGCCCCGTCGGGTGGCCGTCACCGCCTCCACCGCCGCAGAGCTGGCCAATCAGCTGTGGGAGAACCTGAACGCGGACAACAAGGTGTCCCTCTATGTGAGCTATGTGGACCTGGCCTCCGGTCAGGCGGACACCGTCATCATCAACAAGCACGGCTGATCCAGTGTTGCCGGACAGGGAAAGGAAGAGTTCATTATGACCGAGCTGGAACTGAAATACGGCTGCAACCCCAACCAAAAGCCCGCCCGCATCTTCATGAAGGGGGACCGTGAGCTGCCCCTGGAGGTGCTCAACGGCCGTCCGGGCTACATCAACTTTCTGGACGCCCTCAACTCCTGGCAGCTGGTAAAGGCCCTGAAGAAGGCCACCGGCCTGCCCGCCGCCGCCTCCTTCAAGCACGTCTCCCCCGCGGGAGCCGCCCTGGGCCTGCCCCTCAGTGAGGTGGAGCGGCAGATCTACCTGGCCCCTGAGGGAGAACTGTCCCCCATCGCCTGCGCCTACCTGCGGGCCCGGGGCGCCGACCGGCTGTGCTCCTTCGGTGACTGGGCAGCCCTCAGCGACGTTTGTGACGCCGACGCCGCCCGCTGCCTCAGTCAGGAGGTGTCCGACGGTGTCATCGCCCCCGGCTACACCGACGAGGCCCTGGAAATTCTGAAAACCAAGCGCAAGGGCGGCTACAACGTGGTAAAGATTGACCCCGACTACCAGCCTGACCCCATTGAGCGGCGCACCATCTTCGGCATCACCTTTGAGCAGGGCTACAACAGCCTGGAGCTCACCGAGGACCTGCTCACCAACCTGGTGACCGCCAACAAGGACCTGCCTGAGAGCGCCCGGCGGGACATGCTGGTGGCCCTTATCACCCTGAAGTATACCCAGTCCAACTCCGTCTGCTACGTGAAAAACGGCCAGACCATCGGCGTGGGCGCCGGCCAGCAGAGCCGCATCCACTGCACCCGCCTGGCCGGGGACAAGGCGGACATCTGGTGGCTGCGCCAACACCCCAAGGTGCTTGCCCTCCAGTTCGTGGACGACATCCGCCGGCCCAACCGGGACAACGCCATCGACCTCTATATCTCTGAGGAGCACGACGACGTGCTGGCCGAAGGCGTGTGGCAGACCGTCTTCAAGGTGAAGCCCGAGGTGCTCACCCAGGAGGAGAAGCGGGCGTGGATTGCCCAGCTCTCCGGCGTCACCGTGGGCTCCGACGCCTTCTTCCCCTTTGGCGACAACGTGGAGCGGGCCCGGAAGTCCGGCACCCAGTACATTGTCCAGCCCGGCGGCTCCATCCGGGACGACCAGGTCATCGCCACCGCCGACAAGCACGGCATGGTCATGGCCTTTACCGGAGTGCGTCTCTTCCACCATTAAAGTCTCCAGAGGGGCTTTGTCCCTCTGACCTTGTAATATTCAACCGCTGCGAGGCTTTTCTCGCCGATTAAATTGAGGTGTTATTATGAACGTATTAGTCGTGGGCGGCGGAGGCCGCGAGCACGCCATCTGCTGGAAGCTGGCCCAGAGCCCCCGGGTCACCAAGCTCTACTGCGCACCGGGCAACGCGGGCATCGCCCAGGTGGCCCAGTGTGTGCCCATCAAGGCCACTGACGTGGAGGGCATGGTGAAGTGGGCCAAGGAGAACGCCATGGATTTTGTGATGGTGGCTCCCGACGACCCCCTGGCTCTTGGCATGGTGGACGCCCTGGAGGCCGCGGGCATTCCCGCCTTCGGCCCCAAGGCCAACGCTGCCATCATTGAGGCCAGCAAGGCCTTCTCCAAGGAACTGATGAAGAAGTACCACATCCCCACCGCCAAGTACGAGACCTTCACCGACATGGACAAGGCCCTCCGCTACATTGACGAGCAGGGCGCTCCCATTGTGGTGAAGGCCGACGGTCTGGCCCTGGGCAAGGGCGTGGTGGTGGCCTCCACCGTGGAGGAGGCCAAGACCGCTGTCCGGGAGATGATGGAGGACCATAAGTTCGGTCAGAGCGGCTCCACCGTGGTCATTGAGGAGTGCATGGTGGGCCCCGAGGTCACCGTGCTGGCCTTCTGTGACGGGGAGCACCTGGTCCCCATGCTGTCCAGCCAGGACCACAAGCGGGTCAATGACGGCAACCAGGGCCCCAACACCGGCGGCATGGGTGCCTTCTGCCCCTCCCCCAAGTACACCCCCGAGCTGGCCAAGGAGTGCATGGAAACCATCTTCCAGCCCACCGTGGCCGCGCTGAAGGCGGAGGGCCGCCCCTTCAAGGGCGTCATCTACTTCGGCCTCATGCTCACCAAGGACGGCCCCAAGGTAGTGGAGTACAACGCCCGCTTCGGCGACCCGGAGACCCAGCCCATCCTGTCCATGCTGGACAGCGACCTGCTGGACATCTTTGAGGCCTGCGTCAACGGCACTCTGGATCAGGTTGACATCAAGTGGAAAAACGGCGCCGCCTGCTGCATCGTGCTGGCCTCCGGCGGCTACCCCGTGAAGTACCAGAGCGGCTACCCCATCTCCGGTCTGGAGGAGGCGGGCAAGTCCGCGGTGGTCTTCCATGCGGGCACCAAGCTGGGTGAGAACGGCGAGTACCTCACCGCCGGCGGCCGGGTTCTGGGCGTTACCGCCGTAGGCGGCAGCCTGGAGGAGGCCATTGCCAACGCCTACGAGGCCGCCAAGCCTATCACATTCCAGGACATGCACTTCCGGAGGGACATCGGCAAGGTATGATGGAGTTTCCCTTTGACGGCGTCGTCTTCGACGTGGACGGCGTGCTCTTTGATACGGAGCGTCTGGGCTGGAGCAATTGGCAGGCCGTGGGGCAGGAGATGGGCTGGCCCCAGGCGGGTGACCGCTACCTGGATGTAGTGGGACAGAACCGCGCAGACATCCGGAGAAAGCTCACCGAGTTTTTTGGCCCCCAGTTTCCCGTGCAGGAGTTCATGCTCACCTGCTCTCAGCGGGGACAGGAGCGCATCGAACGGGAGGGTGTCCCGCTGAAGAGCGGTGTGCGGGAAATTCTTTCCGCCCTGCAGAAGGCGGGGGTCCCTCTGGCTCTGGCCACATCCACCGGAGCCGACCGGACCCAGCGCCGTCTGGAGCTGACCGGGCTGGGTCCCTTCTTCCGGTCTGTCATTACCGGCGACCTGGTGGAGCACAGCAAGCCCCACCCGGAGATCTATGAGATCGCCTGCCGCAGCCTGGGCACCGACCCCGCCCGCACCCTGGCGGTGGAGGACTCCCGCAACGGCATCCTCTCCGCCCACGCCGCCGGCATGGCGGTGGCCATGGTCCCCGACCTCATCCCCCCTACGCCGGAGCTGGAGGCTCTGCTGTGGGGCCGGTTTGACAATCTGTCCCGGCTGCAGGAGCGGCTGGGGCTGGCCTAAGCGCCTGCGCCTCTCTGGGAGGGATTTTCCCCAAATGGCGGGAAAATCCCTCCTTTTTGCCCACTGCAACCGCTGGTTGTCAAATTGTATTCCATTTTTGGTTGCCATGACGTCCTCTTTTTGCTATCCTTACCCTTGCCAAGCGGCCCTTGCAGCGTTTTGTATTCAGGAGGTTTTCCCCATGGAATTTCAGCAGCGGCTCTATGAACTGAGAAAGCAGTCTGGTCTGTCCCAGGAGGGGCTGGCCGATCTGCTGGGCGTCACCCGCCAGGCGGTGCAGAAATGGGAGTCCGGCGCCTCCCGCCCGGACATGGACAACCTGGCCGCCTTGGCCCGGTACTTCAATGTCACCCTGGACTACCTGGTCACCGGGCAGGAGGCCGCACCCCCCGACTTCGGTCCGGCCCCCACCATCGTGAACAACTATTACAACACCTTTCAGTATGAATATAAAAGCAGCCGCACCCTTTTCGGCCTGCCCCTGGTCCACATCCGGTTGGCCCACCGGGGGATGGGCGTAGCCAAGGGAATTTTTGCGGTGGGCAACATCGCCGTGGGCTTCTTCACCCTGGGTGGCCTCTCTCTGGGCTTGTTCAGCTTTGGCGGTATCTCCCTGGGCCTTCTTCTGTCTCTGGGCGGCCTCTCCCTGGGCGGCATTGCCATCGGCGGATGCGCCGTTGGCCTGCTGGCACTGGGCGGGTGTGCCGTCGGGTGGCTGGCTGTGGGCGGAGGAGCCTTTGGAGCCTACGCTGTGGGCGGAGGGGCGGTGGCCTCTCGGATCGCCGTGGGCGGCTCCGCCTCAGCCCCCCTGGCCATCGGCAAGGAGTCGGTCTCGGGGGCAATGACCTTCCTGTGGGACAGCGACCCCGCCCTGATGCGGGAGGCCATTCACCAAAGCGTTGCCCACCTCCCCGGCATCCTCCGCACCTTCGTGGAAGGAGTACTCTGTCTGCTCCTGCCGGGGTAACCGATTCTGCGGGCCGCGCACTTCTCCAAGTGGGGAGGTGCGCGGCCTTTTTCTTTTTGCCATTTGCAAATATTTAACGGTGTTTTCACGCCGGATTTGTTATAATGGTGAAAATGCTGAAGAAGTGTGTCCGCCCATTCCGGGCAGGATATTTGGCCGCACCCCAGAATGCGGCCTCAGAGAACGGAGGAACCCCTATGACCGACGCAAAACAGACCGGCTCCACAGGCGGAGCGATCACGGTCCACAAGACTTGCTGCGGTATCTGCAACGCCTATTCTCACTGCGGCATCGACGCCTATGTCCAGGACGGCCGCATCATCAGGGCGGAGGGCTCGGTGGACAATCCCCACTCCCAGGGCAAGCTCTGCCCCCGGGGCGCAGGCATCCGGCAGTATGTCTACAACCCGGAGCGGATCCTCCACCCCCTGAAACGGGTGGGCGAAAAGGGCGAAGGGACGTTTGAGCCCATCAGCTGGGAGGAGGCCTACCAGCTCATTGCCGACAAGCTGAAGGGCTACCGGGCGGATTTTGGGCCGGAATCGGTGGCCTTTGTGGCCGGCTTTTCCAAGTGGTACCGGCCGCCCCTGCAGCGCCTGGCCTCCAGCTTCGGAAGCCCCAACTACATCACCGAGGGCAGCTGCTGCCAGGAGGCCCACAAGATGGCCTGGTGGCTGGTATTCGGCGGCATCGCCTCCGCCGACATCGTCAACGCCCAGGTGGTGATGATCTGGAGCCGCAATCCCTTCTACTCCAACATGGACAATAACCGGGCTTTTTATGAGCAGCTGGAGAAGGGCAAACCCTTTATCGTGGTGGACCCCCGCAAGACCTCCTTCACCCAGAAGGCGGCCATCCACCTGCAACTGAAGCCGGGCACCGACGGCGCTCTGGCCCTGGGAATGGCCAACGTCATCATCCAGGAAAAGCTCTACGACCAGGAGTTCGTGGAGCACTACGTCCACGGTTTTGAGGAATTTGCCCGCCTGGCGGCCGAGTACCCCCCGGAGCGGGTGGAGCAGATCACCGGCGTCCCCCGGGAGCTCTTTATCCGGGCCGCCCGGCTCTATGCCGGAGCTAAGCCTGCCGCGCTGCTCACCTCCGCCTCTCCGGTGGTGCACCACGTCAACGGAGTGCAGAACTACCGGGCGGTGGTCTCCCTGGCCGCCCTCACGGGGAATTATGACATTGAAGGCGGCAACCGGGTCATTCCCTCCGGCTACCTTCTGGTCACTGGCTTTACCCCCAGCAACGAGAAGGAGTACCTGGGCCACTTTACCTTCGACGCCCCCGCCATGGGCCACCGTGAATTCCCCGTGTGGGCGGAATTTCTCCCGGAACAGGCCCAGGGCATGCTGCTGCCCAAGTACATCCACGAGGAGAAGCCCTACCCCATCAAGGCCGTGCTGGGCTTCGGCATGAACCACATGATGTGGCCGGACAGCACCTACATGCTCAGCGCCCTGAAAAAGCTGGACTTTTTTGTGTCGGTGGACCTCTTCATGACGGAGACCTGCCGCTATGCCGACATTGTTCTCCCTGCCTGCACCTCTCTGGAACGCAGCGACGTGAAGATCTTTGCCGATGGCTACGTCCAGTGCTTCCCCCCGGCCATTGAGCCTCTGGGCGAATCCCGCCACGACATCCAGATCATCTTTGACATCGCCAAGGCTCTGGATCTGGACGACCCCCATCTGCGCATGAGCTATGAGGAGTACATGAACTTTATCCTGGAACCCACCGGCCTCACCGTGGCGGAAATCCAGGCCAACGGCGGCATCATGCGTCCCCACCACACCCTGCCCCCCTACCAGGAGCGCAAGTATCGGGACCACGGCTTCCCCACGCCCACGGGCAAGGTGGAGCTGGCCTCCACCGTGGTGGAGAAGTACGCCCAGGAGTACGGCTACGACGTGGTGCCCCAGTACCGCAGCTTTGATGAAGTCTATCCCCAGTACGCCGACCGGGAGACCTGGCCCCTGATGATCAACACCGGCTCCCGCCGCCCTCAGTATATGCATACCCGCACCTACCGCATGAAGTGGATCCGGGAGCTGGAGCCCAACGACCTTCTGGATCTCCATCCCCAGGACGCGGAGAAGCTGGGCATTCAGTCCGGGGACCGGGTGCGAATCACCACCCCCAGCGGCAGCATCGGAGCCACCGCCAACGTGACGGCCACCGTCTTCCCCGGGGTGGTGCACATGTACCACGGCAACGAGAAGGCCAACACCAGCTATCTCATGGACCACGATTTTCTGGACCCCTTGTCCGGCTATCCCGGCTACAAAAACTTCCCCTGCAGGGTGGAAAAGGAGGTGTAACAGACCATGACAGTCGGAACCATCATCAAATTGAATCCGGAGCGCTGCGTGGCCTGCTACGCCTGCGTGGTAGCCTGTCTGGACGCGCACTGTGCGGTAGACGAGGACGGCCCCATGCTGCGCCGGGCCATCCGGGTGGAGACGGACCAGGGTGAAATCCACTGCGCCTCTCTGGGCTGCATGCACTGCGAGGACCCCAAATGCATGGCGGTCTGCCCCACCAAAGCCATCTACCGGGACCGGGAAACTCAGCTGGTCCAGGTGGATCCCGGCAAGTGCATCGGCTGCCACTCCTGTCTGGTGGCCTGTCCCTTTGGCGCACCCGCCTTCACCAAGGGAAACAAGATGGTAAAATGCGACGGATGCATCCAGCGGGTGAAGGAGGGCCGTCTTCCCCTGTGCGTACAGACCTGTCCCTCCAAGGCGCTGACCTTTGAACTCCCCCGCACCGGCGGGGAAGAATCCGGCCCCAATCCCTGAGGCTGCGCTTTTCTTCCGTTTCTTTCCCGCTCGAGCTTGAAGAAAATCTCTGCCTATTCTGCTGTAATGAGAGGATTTAACGTCACATGAAAACGGATTTTGGCTTTTTTATTGCTGCAGATCCCGAACTGTGCACCGGCTGCAAGGCATGTGAGCTGGCCTGCTTCTCTGCCCACAGCGGCTCGGCCCCCGGCAAGACCGTGGGCTCCCTGTCCGGCTTTGTCACGCCCAATCTGCACGTAGTCCGGACCGCCGGGGGCTGGTCGCTGGCCACTTGCCGGCACTGTGAGGATGCCCCCTGTCTCAACGTCTGTCAGCCCAAAGCAATTACCCGCCGGGGGCACGAAGTCGTCGTCGATCCCGCCCTGTGCACCGGCTGCTCCGACTGCATCCCCGCCTGTCCCTTCGGGGCCATTTCCATTGTACCCCGGCGCGATTTTGCTTCTCAGGACTCCTGCGGCATGGCCGCACGGAAATGTGACCTGTGCCAGGACTCTGCGGATGGACCGGCCTGTGTCCGCGCCTGTCCCAACGGCGCGCTGCGTCTCGTTGACCCCGAATGCGAACGCCGCCAAAAGGGTGTGCAGGCGGTAGAGACGCTTATCGCGCTGTCCAAGCTATGAGGAGGGGATAAGGCCATGACATACATCACCATCGACCAAACTCTGTGCATCGGCTGCCGGGAATGCGCAAAGGTCTGCCCCGCTGACGCCATCCAGGGCCTGCCCGGGCAGCCCCAGTCCATCGATCCCCAGCGGTGCGTCATGTGCGGCCAGTGTGTTCAGAAGTGCAAGTCCTACATTGCCCCCTCGTTTGACATGAGCCGCTACACTGCCATACGGCGGGAGCGCAACATTCCTCAGACTGTGCTGGAGCCTCTGTTTGCCGCCCATTTCCAGAGCCAGCTGCCCCAGGTCAAGGCAGCGCTGCAGGATCCACAGACGGTCTGTTTCGTCCAGTGTGCCCCCTCCGTCCGGGTGGGCATTGAGGAGGAGTTCGGCGGTGCCCCCGGCAGTCTTGTGCCTGGAAAGCTCTCTGCCGCGCTGCACCGCCTGGGCTTCGACTATGTATTTGACACCAATTTCGCCGCCGATCTGACGGTGGTGGAGGAGGGCACCGAGCTCATCCACCGCATCCTCCACAACGAAACCCTGCCCATGTTTACCTCATGCTGTCCCGCATGGATCACCTGGCTGGAGCGTAACCACCCCGACCTGACCAAGCACCTCTCCAGCTGCAAATCCCCCCAGCAGATGGCGGGGGCACTGTTTAAAACCTACGCGGCCAACCGCCTGGGTGTCTCCCCGGAAAACGTGGTTTCCATTGCCGTCATGCCCTGCACCTGCAAGGAATTTGAAAGCCAGCGCCCGGAGATGAACGTCTCGGGATATCAGGACGTGGACGTGGTCATCACCACCCGGGAACTGGCCTGGCTGATCAAAGAAGCGGGCATCTCCTTCTCCACCCTGCCCGACCAGCCCTTTGACTCCCCGCTGGGCGAATACTCCGGCGCCGGCGCCCTCTTCGGCGCAACCGGCGGCGTCATGGAGGCGGCACTGAGAACAGGGTACGAGCTTGTCACCGGCGAAAAATTCCCCGCCATCGACGTCTCCGCCGCCCGCGGCTCGGACGGGTTCCGTACCGCGGAGGTGGATGTGGGCGATTTGAAGCTGCGCATCGGCATTGTCACCGGGCTGGAGCATGCCAAGCCCGTCATTCAGCAGCTCCAGGCAGGCACGCTGGACCTCCATTTCATCGAGGTCATGGCCTGTCCCCAGGGCTGCATCTCCGGCGGCGGACAGCCCAAGCTCCTTGTGGATGGGGATAACCCCCTGGTCTGCTCGGCCCGCACCGCCTCCATTTACGCCCACGATAGGGCTCTTCCTCTGCGCCGCGCCCACGAAAATCCTGCGCTGCAGGAGCTGTACCAACAGTTTTTGGAGCACCCCGGCGGAACGGTCAGTCACCGTCTGCTTCACACCAAGTACAAGGAACCATAACCCCCGCGGGGCACATGTGTCGGATTCTGTCCCTTTCCTCTCCGGCTGTTTCTTCCGCCTGTCATAGTCCACAGCGTTTCCTGGTGCAATGCAGAGCGGTATTTCTTCCATTCCCCGCCATCCCATTCATAATCAGGAGGACGCTATGGAATTGCTGAAAATTGCCGCGGCCTTTGCCGTTGTGTTCGTTTTGCTCAACATGAAGTTCCCTCTGGTGCTGGGGATGCTGGGAGGAACCGGCCTGCTGCTGGTCCTCTTCGGCATCTCCCCCATGGACTTTGGAGCAGTCGCTCTGGATTCGGTCACCAGCTGGAGCACGCTGGAAGTGGTCCTGGCCCTCTACATCATCAACGTGCTCCAGGGCATCCTGGAGCGCCGCAAGCGACTGGAGCTGGCCCAACAGGCCATGAACCGCCTCTTGAAGGACCAGCGGCTCAACACCGCACTGGCCAGTATTTTCATCGGAATGATGCCCGCCCCCTCTGCTGTCACCATCTGCGGACAGATGATGGATGAAATGGCCGGGGACCACCTCACCAAGTCGGAGAAGGCCTGCTGCGCCAGCTACTACCGGCACATTACCGAGGGCGTTCTCCCCACCTATCCCACAGTCATCATTGTATGCAGCCTCAGCGGCGTGTCCCCCTCTTCCTTCGTGCTGGCTATGCTGCCCATGGTGGCCGTCCTGATCGGCCTGGGATTTTTGTACTACCTGCGCAAGGTCCCCAAATCCAGCCAAGAGCCCCAGAACACCGGCTTCTCCCCTGTCCAGAGCCTGCGTCAGCTGCTCTCCAGCCTGTGGACCATCCTGGCCGCCATTCTCATGATTGTCCTGTTCCAGATGCCCGCATGGCTGGCCGTGTCCATTGTGATCGGTGTGGCCATTTTTGTGGAGCGCTTCAAGCCCATGGAATTGGCCGATCTCTTCCGGCGCGCCTTCGACTGGCGGGTCATTCTGGGCACCTTCGCCGTTTTTGTGTTCAAAGATACCCTGATGTTCACCGGAATCTTTGAGCGGCTGCCCGACTATTTTTCCGCCCTTCCCATCCCCCTGTTTCTCACCCTGGCCCTGCTGTTTTTCTTCGGCACTCTGGTGGCCGGCTCCAACGCGGTGGGTACCGCCTTCACCCCGCTGGCCTTCCAGGTCATGGACGGAGGCGTGGCTCAGCTGGTCCTGCTCATGGGCTTTGCCTACTCTGCCAGCCAGATCAGCCCCACCCACGTCTGTCTACCCATCGCCTCGGAGTACTTCGGCATCAGCCTGGGCGCTCTGGTGAAGAAAATTTTCCCCCTCGTTCTGACCTACTGTGTCATTCTGGTGGGATATTACCTGTTCCTGGGGCTCATCCTGTAAGCCCCCTCCCCATTTTGCTTTGTTATGGAGTGAATCCCCCATGCCTTCCATTCAGGTATATCTGCTCCAGCGCCCGCGGGTTTTGCTGGACGGCGTTCAACTGCATTTTTCCTATAAGAAGATGGAGGCTTTGCTCTATTACCTGCTGACGGAGGGGCAGGCGGAGCGAAGCTCTGTGATTGGCCTGCTCTGGGATGACGCGGACAGCCCCCAGGCCTACCAGAACCTGCGCCACGCCCTGTACGCCCTCCGGCGGGAGCTGGGTTTTCCCTTCCTGGATTCCAGCTATAAGTCCAGACTGCAGCTCAATCCCGAGCTGACCATCTCCTGCGACCTCTGGGATTTTCTCCAGCGAAAGGACCTGGACGCCTATCAGGGAACGTTTCTCCAGGACTTTACTCTGCGGCACGCAAAGCCCTTTGACGAGTGGCGGGAGGCCTGGCAGGTGCGCCTGCACGACCTCTTCCTGAAAGAACTGGGTACCCAGGCCCGGGAGGCGGTCCAGCTGGGGGATGTCCCCCGGGCAATCCGGCTGGCCCAGCGCTGCCTGGAAGAGGACCCCACCGACGAGAGCATGACGGTGCTGCTGATGCGCCTTTACCGGAAAGAGAATCAGTTTGTGAAGGCCTCCACTCTCTACCAGGACCTGGCCCGGCGTCTGGAGGATGAGCTGGGCATCACCCCGCTGAAGGAGACCACCTCGGTCTATTACGAGATCCTCAACACCTGGAACAACGCCGCCACTCAAACCGGCTCCGACGTCAGCCCCATGCCGGTGGGAAAAAAGCAGCCCAGAAAGCTCCTTCACGAGGCCCTCGACCGGCTGCGCTCCGGACAGGAGCGGGCCGGAGCCCTGCTTCTGCAGGGGGAGCCCGGCGTTGGCAAGAGCTTTCTGCTGGAATATGCCCGCCGTCTGGCCCAGGAGCAAGGAATTCGCACGGCCATGACCAGCTGCTACCCCACTGAACAGGACATCCCTCTGCGCCCCTGGTACTCTCTTATGATGCAGGTCTGCGCCGCCTCGGATACCTCCATGGCCCACCTGTGCCCCGGGCTCATTCACCTGGATGGTTCCCATGGAACTCCGGATGTTTTGGCTATTCAAGAAGAGCTTCTGACCGCTCTGGCCCAGTCCGCACAGCAGCAGCCCTTCCTGCTCATCTTTGAAGACATCCACTGGATGGATCCGGCCAGTCTGCTGGTGCTCCACCAGATCCTGCGCCGACTGCGCAATGAGCGTCTTTTTATCCTGTGCTCCTGCGGCGCACGTCCCTCGGAGCGCACCCAGGCCTTCCTCCTGGAGGGCAGGCAGGACGGTCTGCTGGAGGTGCGCACCATCCGGGGGTTTTCTCCCCAGGAGACCCGGGAATTTTTGTCTCTCTCCGGCCTGCCCCACTGCTCGCCGGAGCTGGCCGATAAAATTTACGCCTATACCGGTGGAAACGCCCTGAAAATCCGTCAGCTGCTGCCCGCCCTGACCGAAGAGGCACCCGAAGCGGCGCTGGAGAAAAAGCTGGAGCAGCTTCTTCTCCTAAGGCTTAACAACCTGCTCCCGGAGTCCCGCCAGCTGCTGGACCTGATCTCCATTTTTCCGGAGGGCGCGCCCTTCTCCGTACTGCGGTCGGTCACCGGCCGCTCCCGGCTGGAGCTTCTCTGTATCTGCGACGATTTGGAGCGCCGCCTGCTCATTGAGGAGCAGCAGGAGGGGGCGGAGTCGATCTTCACCCCCACTCCACCCATTCGGCCTCTTTTGGCCCGGCAGCTCTCCCGGCTGACGGGGCGGATTCTGCATCTGCGGGTGGCCGACTGTCTGGAGCATCTCTCCGGTCTGCCGGAAGCGGTCCGGCTGGAGCAGTGCGCCTACCACTTTTCCCAGGGAGGTGAGGCGGAAAAGGCCGCGCAATGCCGCCTTCGCCTGAACCGTCTCCCGGCTTCCCATTCATCGTTCCCGGATGGGGTGTAACGCCCCATCCTTCCAGTTCCCCTTGAGGAGGTCCTTTTTATGGCACATACCTATCTTCCCCTGGAAGAGGCTGTTTCCCTGCTGCTGGAACAGTTTTCCCCTATCCCCGCCGCAGAGGAGGTTCCCCTAATTCAGGCGCTGAACCGCGTGTCTGCCGACGACGTGACCGCTGCGGTGGACCACCCGCCCTTTGACCGCTCGCCCCTGGACGGCTACGCCGCCCGCAGCGAGGATCTGGAAGGGGCCTCCCCCTCCTCCCCCGCGGTTCTGGAGGTCACGCAGCGGATTTACGCCGGACAGGTGCCCGCCGGGCCCGTACAGCCCGGCACCTGCGCCCGGATTATGACCGGCGCTCCCATCCCCCCCGGCGCCGACTGCGTCATTCGCCAGGAGGACACCGACTATGGGGAAGAGCAGGTGCATATCTTTGTCTCCTCTGCCCCCCACCGCAACATCTGTGACCGGGGGGAGGACCTGCGGAAGGGCACGCCTATTCTGTCCCGAGGCACCGTTCTGACCCCCGCCCACCTGGGGGTGCTGGCCGGGCAGGGCATGGACCGGGTCTCTGTCTTTGCCCCTCTGACGGTAGGTGTGCTGGCCACCGGCGACGAGCTGGTGTCTCCGGGCACTCCTCTGCCCTCGGGAAAGATTTACAACAGCAACGGCACCTATCTCTCCGCCCGCCTTAATCAGCTGGGGATGTATGCCACGGTGGAGGACCGGGGCGCAGACCGGCTGGAGGTGCTCACCGCCTCTCTGGAGGCCCTGCTGGACCGATGCGGCGCCGTAATCTCCACCGGAGGTGTATCGGTGGGCGAAAAGGACCTGATGCCCGCCGCCCTGGAGGCCCTGGGGGCCCAAATTCTGTTCCACGGCGTGGCGGTGAAGCCCGGCTCCCCGGTACTGGCCGCCTCGGTGCGGGGCAAGCCGGTCCTCTGCCTGTCGGGCAACCCCTTTGCCGCCGCCGCCACCTTTGAAGTCCTTGCCCGGCCCCTGCTGTGCCGCCTGGCCGGTTGGAAGGACCCCATGCCCCGGCGAGTGGGAGGCGTGTTGACCGAGCCCTTCCCCAAGGCCAGCCCCGGCCGGCGGCTGGTGCGGGCCCGGCTGGAGGGCAGCGCCGTGTCTCTCCCCTCCGGGGAGCATGTGTCCGGCGCGCTGTCCGCCCTTATCGGCTGCAACTGCCTCATTGACATTCCGGCGGGTTCCCCGCCCCTGGCCGCCCATACACCTGTGGAGGTGGTGCTGTTGTGACAAATGGTCTTCCTTCCGCCGGTTTCTCCCCTCAGAGGACAGAGACCGTGGGTGCGCTGCTCCTGGCGGGTGGACAAAGCCGGAGAATGGGCCGGGACAAGCGGGCGCTCCCCTTCGGCGGCTCCCGCTTTGTGGACCTGGTGGCCCGGGAGCTGGAGAGCTATCCGGAGCGTCTCTTTTCGGTGGCGGACCCTCAGGAAGTTCCGCCCCCTGGCTTTACTGTGGTTTCCGACCAAAGGCCCGGCTGCGGCCCCCTGGGGGGGATCGTGGCCGGTCTGGAGGTCTGCCGCTGTGACGCTCTGCTGGCGGTGGCCTGCGACATGCCTCTGTTCCGGGCTGGGCTGGCCCACTATCTGGAGGCGTTTCTGTGCGACAGCTACGACGCCTTTCTCATCGCAGATCGGACGGGCCGCGTCCACCCCCTGTGCGGCATTTACCGAAAAACCGCTCTGCCCGTGCTGAAGGAGCAGCTCCTGGCAGGGCAGTACCGCCTGATGAGTGCACTGGAGCGCCTGCGGGTGAAGTATGTTCCTCTGGAGCACTCCGCCTACCCCGACCGGCTGCTCACCAACGTCAACACCTGGGAGGAGTATCAGGACCTCCTTCGTTCGGAGCGCCCTACCCCCATTCTGACGGTGTGCGGGGTAAAAAACTCCGGCAAGACCACCTTTTTGTGCCGCCTGATTCCCAAATTGAACCGCCTGGGCCTGAAGGTGGCCGCCATCAAGCACGACGGTCACGATTTTGAGCCGGACCGTCCGGGCACCGACAGCTATCGCCTGCTCCAGGCGGGCGCCCAGGGCGTGGCCGTCTACTCCCACAGCCGGTATCAGCTGGTCCGCCTTCAGGAGGACGTCCAGGCCGGACAGTTGGCCCAGGTCTTTGACGACGTGGACCTCATTCTTCTGGAGGGGGGCAAGCACTCCCCCTACCCCAAGGTGGAGTTGGTCCGTGCCCCTGTCTCCAGCTGCCCGGTTCTGCCCCCGGAGGAGCTGCTGGCGGTGTGCACCAATCTGGAGAATACGGACTGGGGCATTCCCCGACTACCCCTGGAGGACGGAGCCGCAGCCGCCCGGTGGATTGCCCATTGGCTGACCTCACAGGCGCTTTGAAGCTCTTCGGGTGTCTTTTTACCGCTTGAGCCTGCACGGACCTGGCCGTGCAGGCTTTTCACAGCGGAAGAAATCCGCGCCCGGCTTGTGTTCCGCCCGGATATTTGTTATACTGGTAAGCCGCAGGTAATGACCTGTTCTTTTTGTGTAAATCCCATCTGCCCTTGACGCTCAATAAGGAGAATCTCATGAAGCGAATCTGTTCTCTGCTCCTGGCGGGAATCCTCCTGCTGCTCCCCCTGTCCGCCTGCTCCGCCCCGGCGCAGTCCGGTGAAGCCTCCGGTTCCTCCGGCGATTCCCAGACCCGTACGGTGGTGGACATGCTGGGCCGTGAGGTGGAGGTACCCACGAACATCAAGCGCATCGTCTGCACCGGCAGCAACGCCCTGCGCATGGTGAGTTACCTCCAGGCCACCGACCTTCTGGTGGGGGTGGAGGAGACAGATCTGGCCTATGAGACCTCTACCAAGCGTGATTACGCCCATGTCTACTACGATACGTTTCAGGATTTGCCTGTCATCGGCAAGGGCGGCGGCACCGCCTACACCGCCTATCCCGAGGAAGTGCTGGCGGCTGACCCGGACGTCATTCTCACCTGCTACGTGCAGGAGGCCGCCGAGCAGCTGCAAAATGAGACCGGTATTCCGGTGGTGAGCATCCGCAGCGCCAGCGCCAACTTCATTGACCAGGACTGGCAGGACGCCCTGAACCTGACTGCCGACCTGCTGGGCAAAGAGGAACGATGCCAGGAGCTTTTGGACTACATTGACACCTGCAAAGCGGACCTGCAGGCCCGCTCCGCCTCTGTCCCGGAGGAGGACAAGCCCACCGTCTACACCGGCGCAGTTACCTTCTCCGGCAGCCACGGCTTTGCGGGCACCTACGCCAACTTCGGTCCCTTCCTGGCGGTAAACGCTCGGAATGTGGCGGATGAGACGGAGGAGGACGCCTTCTTTGAGGTGGATCTGGAGCAGGTTCTCATGTGGGACCCGGACATCATCTTTCTGGACCCGGGCAACCTGTCCCTGGTGGAGGAGGAGTACGCCTCCAACCCAGACTTCTTTCAGGCCCTCACCGCGATTCAGGAGGGGCGGGTCTATACCATGCCCTCCTTCAATAACTACTCCACCAGCACCACCTATTGTCTCATCGACGCCTACTTCACCGGCACCGTGCTCTATCCGGAGCAGTTTGCCGATGTGGACCTGGAGGCAAAGGGAAATGAAATTCTGACCGAGTTTTTGGGCAAGGCCTACTTTGACGAGATGGAGGCCGACGGACTTTATTACGGAACGATCCATTTAGGTGAGTAACATGCTGGACAAACGCCCGGGCGCGGCCGCGCCCTCCTATTCTCAATATATCTTCCGGAAGTGGCTGGTACTCCTGGGGCTGCTGCTGATTCTCTGTGCGGCGGCGGTGTTCTCCATCTCCGTGGGATCCTCCGGGCTGTCCATTCCCCAGGTGCTGGCCGCTGTGGTGGGTCGGGGCTCCGGCCAGACGGGCACCATTGTCTGGAACATTCGCATGCCCCGGGTGGTCACCGGAATGGTAGTGGGCGCCGCCCTGGCTCTGGCCGGGTGCGTGATGCAGAATGTGCTGCGCAATCCCCTGGCCTCCTCCTCCACCCTGGGTGTGTCTCAGGGGGCCTCCTTCGGGGCGGCCTTCGCCATTGTGTGTCTGGACGCGGGGGCCCAGGTCAACGCCAGCACCTCCGCCTCCTCCGCCATCTCCATCACCAATCCCTATCTGGTTACCCTGTGTGCCTTTGTGGGCAGTTGCCTCACCACCGCCGTCATTCTGGGCCTGTCCCGCATTGCCCACGTCTCCCCCGGCAGTATGGTGCTGGCCGGGGTGGCCCTGAGCTCTATGTTCAGCGGCGGCACCGCCCTCATCCAGTACTTTGCCGACGACGTAAAGGTGGCCTCGGTGGTATATTGGACCTTCGGCGATCTGGGCCGGGCCAGCTGGAAGGAAATTGCCCTGATGGCTGTGCTGACCCTCCTGGCCTTCCTCTATTTCCTCTATAACCGCTGGAACTACAACGCCATGGAGGGGGGCTCGGACACCGCCAAAAGCCTTGGCGTGTCTGTGGACCAGCTCATCCTGGTGAGCATGGCCCTCTGCTCCCTCATCGCCGCAGTCTCCACCGCCTTTGTGGGTTGCATCAGCTTCATCGGCCTCATTGCGCCCCACATGGTGCGCCCCTTTGTGGGCAACGACCACCGCTTCCTCATCCCCGCCTCCGCCCTCATGGGCGCGGTTATTCTGGTGCTGGCTGAGCTGGCCTCCCGCACCATTCTCTCCCCCAGCATTCTCCCCATCGGCGCCCTGACCTCCTTCCTGGGGGCTCCGGTCTTCCTCTACCTGATTTTCAGACGGGGGGTGCGGAAATGATCGAGATTCAGAACCTCTCCTTCGCTTATGGAAAGCGCCCGGTTCTGAAGGGCGTCAGCTTTTCCGCCGGGCCGGGGGACTGCGTAGCCATTCTGGGCAACAACGGCGCGGGCAAATCCACCCTCATCACCTGCCTCAACAAGATCCGCACCCCGGACGGAGGCAGCGTACACGTGGATGGGCGGAATGTGGCGGAGATGAGCCGGGCGGAATCTGCCCGGACCATCGCCTATGTTCCCCAGAAGAATGAGCTGGGCCAGACCACGGTGTTTGACGCGGTGCTTCTGGGGCGGAAGCCCTACATGAAGTGGGGGCCCACTCCACAGGACTATGAAATTTGCCAGGCCATGCTGGACCGGGTGGGGCTGGGACCGCTGAAGCTGCGGCCCGTCAATGAGCTCAGCGGGGGCGAGGCCCAGAAGGTCATGCTGGCCCGGGCCTTCGTGCAGCAGCCCAGGCTGCTCCTTCTGGACGAGCCCACCAGCAGTCTGGACCCCAGAAACCAGTATGAGATGATGGGACTGGTGGGGGAAATGGCCCGGACCAATGCCATCGCCGTGCTGGTGGTGCTCCACGACCTGAATCTGGCTCTGCGGTGCTGCAGCCACTTTGTATTTCTGAAGGACGGTCTGGTCTACGCCGCCGGGGATGCCTCGGTGGTGACGGAGCAGGCCCTGCGGGACGTGTATGAAATTGACGCCTCCCTCATCACCCACCAGGGGAAAAAATTTGCCGTCATCGGCTAGGAGTGTGTGTTATGGACAAAGAGAAACTTTGGGAAAAGGCCATCGCCTTCCACGGACATGTGTGCCCGGGCATTGCCATTGGCTATCAGGCGGCCCTCTATGCCATCCAGCTTCTGGACCTGACCTTCTCGGAGGACGAGGGCGTGGTCTGTATTTCGGAGAATGACGCCTGCGGCGTGGACGCCATTCAGGCCATTCTGGGCTGCAGCGTAGGCAAGGGCAACCTGCTCTTCCACATGACGGGCAAGCAGGCCTTCTCCTTCTACTGCCGCAAGAGCGGTAAATCGGTACGCCTGGTGCTGCGCCAGCGGCCGGCTGGCATGAGCCGGGAGGAGTCCCTCCACTACATCAAGGACGGAGAGCCCAGCGCTCTCTTTGATGTAAAGGAAACCAAAATCGCCCTTCCCGAGCACGCCCGGCTCTTTGACTCCTACGTCTGTGAGTGCTGCGGCGAGGTGACCGGGGCCAACTGGATCCGCCTCCAGGGCGGAAAGAAGCTGTGTGTAGACTGCGCGGACTCCTACAACCGCTTCTCCGTGTGAGAAAATAATCAGAAAGCCGAGCGCCTGTCCGGTTCCAAAGCCGGACAGGCGCTTATTTCCTTCTATGAAAAAGCCCGGGAGCGGAATATCCGCTCCCGGGCTTTGCTGTTTATGGGGATGACGGTGGGACCTTAGTCCTCCTCGTACATCTTGACCAGACGAGTCAGCTTGTCGTAACGCTTCTTGGCAGTCTCCTCGTTGAGGGCGAACAGCTCCTTGGCGCGCTCGGGGAAGGAACGGGTCAGGGAGGAGTAACGGGCCTCGTTCATCAGGAACTCCTGATAGCCGCCAGCGGGGGCCTTGGAGTCCAGAGTGAAGGGGTTCTTGCCCTCGGCCTTGGCAGCGGGGTTGAACCGGAACAGGTTCCAGTAGCCGCACTCCACAGCCTTCTTCATCTCGGCCTGGCAGTTGGCCATGCCGCCCTTGATGGAGTGCATCTCGCAGGGAGCGTAGCCAATGATGAGGGAGGGACCGTGATAGGCCTCAGCCTCGGCAATGGCCTTCAGGGTCTGGTTGGGATTGGCGCCCATGGCGACCTGAGCCACATAGACGTAGCCGTAGGTCATGGCGATCTCAGCCAGGGACTTCTTGGCCACGGTCTTACCGGCAGCAGCGAACTGAGCAACCTGGCCGATGTTGGAGGCCTTGGAAGCCTGTCCGCCGGTGTTGGAGTACACCTCGGTGTCGAAGACGAAGACGTTCACGTCCTCGCCGGAAGCCAGCACGTGGTCCACGCCGCCGAAGCCGATGTCGTAGGCCCAGCCGTCGCCGCCGAAGATCCACACGGACTTCTTGGACAGGTACTCCTTCTCAGCCAGGATGGCGGGAGCGATGGTGCAGCCCTCGGCGGCAGCCTTCTCCAGCTCAGCGATCAGGGCCTTGGTGGCCTCAGCGTTGGCGGTGCTGTCGTCCTGGGTGTCCATAAAGGCCTTGGCGGCAGCCTTGAAGGCCTCCGAGGACTTGTCGGAGTCGGCCATCTCCTGAACCTTGGCAATCAGGCGGTTGCGGATAGCCTTCTGGCCCAGATACATGCCCAGACCGTGCTCGGCGTTATCCTCGAACAGGGAGTTGGCCCAAGCGGGACCATGACCCTCGGCGTTGGTGGCGTAGGGAGAGGTAGCAGCGGGGCCGCCCCAGATGGAGGAACAGCCGGTGGCGTTGGAGATGTACATCCGGTCGCCGAACAGCTGGGTGATGAGACGGGCATAGGCGGTCTCGGCACAGCCGGCGCAGGAGCCGGAGAACTCCAGCAGAGGCTTCTTGAACTGGCTGCCCTTCACGGTCAGGTCGGCCATATCCTCCTTGGCAGCAACCTTCTCCACCATGTAGTTGAACACGTCCTGCTGAGCCAGCTCCTGCTCCTGGCCGACCATGGTCAGAGCCTTGGTGGGACAGACGTTGGCACACACAGAGCAGCCCATACAATCCAGGGGGCTGACGGCGATGGAGAACTTGTAAACGCCCTTGCCCTTGCCGGCCTTCACGTCCACGATCTTGGCGGCGGCGGGGGCAGCAGCGGCCTCCTCCTCAGTCAGAGCGAAGGGACGGATGGTGGCGTGGGGGCAGACATAGGCGCACTGGTTACACTGGATACACTTGGCGGAATCCCAGGTGGGCACGGAGACGGCCACGCCGCGCTTCTCATAGGCGGCAGCGCCCAGCTCGAAGGTGCCGTCGGCGTGATCCACGAAGGCGGACACGGGCAGGCTGTCGCCGTCCATGCGGTCCACGGGATCCAGGATGCTCTCCACCATCTTGACCAGCTTGGCGGGACCGGAGAGCTTGCTCTCCTTGGGCTCGTCCACAGCGTTGGCCCAGTCGGCGGGCACGTCGTACTTCTTGTAGGCGGTGGCGCCGGCATCAATGGCCTTGTGGTTCATGTCCACGATGTCCTGGCCCTTCTTCAGGTAGGAGTGAGTGGCAGCATCCTTCATGTACTGGATAGCCTCGGTCTCGGGCATCACCTTAGCCAGAGAGAAGAAGGCGGACTGGAGAATGGTGTTGGTGCGCTTGCCCATGCCGATCTCCCGAGCCAGGTCGATGGCGTTGATGGTGTACAGCTGGATGTTGTTCTGGGCAATGTAGCGCTTGGCAGAGGCGGACAGGTGGTGGGCAACCTCCTCGTCAGACCACTGGCAGTTGATCATGAACACGCCGCCGGGCTTGACGTCGCGGACCATGGGGAAGTCCTTGGTCACGTAAGAGGGGTTGTGGCAGGCCACGAAGTCGGCCTTGTTGATGTAGTAGGGGGAACGGATGGGCTTGTCGCCGAAGCGCAGGTGGCTGATGGTCACGCCGCCGGTCTTCTTGGAGTCGTACTGGAAGTAAGCCTGCACGTACTTGTCGGTGTGGTCGCCGATGATCTTGATGGAGTTCTTGTTGGCGCCCACGGTGCCGTCGCCGCCCAGACCCCAGAACTTGCACTCGATGGTGCCCTCAGCAGCGGTGTTGGGGGCGTCGTGCTCCTCCAGAGAGCTGTTGGTGACGTCGTCCACGATACCGATGGTGAAGTGATCCTTGGGAGCGTCCTTGGCCAGGTTCTCATAGACAGCAAACACGCTCTTGGGCGGGGTGTCCTTGGAGCCCAGACCATAGCGGCCGGCCACAACGGTCTTGTCGGTGATGCCGGCGCCAGCCAGAGCAGTGATGACGTCCATGTACAGAGGATCGCCCAGAGCGCCGGGCTCCTTGGTGCGGTCCAGAACGGCAATCTTCTTGGCGGTGGCGGGGATGGCGGCAATCAGCTTGTCGGCGCGGAAAGGACGATACAGACGGACCTTGATGAGACCCACCTTCTCGCCGTGGGCGTTCAGGTAGTCAATGACTTCCTCGGCCACGTCGCAGATGGAGCCCATGGCGATGATGACGCGGTCAGCGTCGGCAGCGCCGTAGTAGTTGAACAGCTGATAGTCGGTGCCCAGCTTGGCGTTGATCTTGCCCATGTACTCTTCCACGATCTCGGGCAGGGCCTCATAGTACTTGTTGGCCGCCTCACGGTGCTGGAAGAAGATATCACCGTTCTCGTGGGAGCCGCGCATGGTGGGATGCTCGGGGTTCAGAGCGCGCTTGCGGAAGGCCTCAACGGCATCCATGTCCACCATCTCAGCCAGATCCTTGTAGTCCCAGATGGCGACCTTCTGGATCTCGTGGGAGGTACGGAAGCCGTCGAAGAAGTTGATGAAGGGAACGCGGCCCTTGATGGCAGCCAGGTGGGCCACAGGAGCCAGGTCCATAACCTCCTGCACGTTGCCCTCAGCCAGCATGGCAAAGCCGGTCTGACGGCAGGCCATGACGTCGGAGTGGTCACCGAAGATGTTCAGAGACTGAGCAGCCACGGTACGGGCGGAGACATGGAACACGCCGGGCAGCAGCTCGCCGGCGATCTTGTACATGTTGGGGATCATCAGCAGCAGGCCCTGAGAGGCGGTGTAGGTGGTGGTCAGGGCGCCGGCATTCAGAGAGCCGTGCACAGTACCGGCAGCGCCGGCCTCAGACTGCATCTCGATGACCTTAACGGTGGTGCCGAAGATATTCTTCTGGCCCTGGGCGGCCCACTGGTCCACATAGTCGGCCATGGGGCTGGACGGGGTAATGGGGTAGATGCCGGCTACTTCGGTAAAGGCGTAGCTGACATATGCGGCCGCATTGTTGCCGTCCATGGTTTTGAACTTTCTTGCCATAGAGTTCCCTACTTTCTTCCTTATTTGGCGGACCGGCGGAGGACCGCCTGTCCATTGTCCACGAAGGTCAGCCTGCATTTTGTCTCGTTCCGCTCCTCACGGACTGTAAAGTTATAAAGATCATAACCATTTCATTATAACTTCACATGACAGCGCCGCTCCCCAACAGGCAGGGAGCGGACAGGCTTTTCAACGCCCATAAGTCTATCACTTTTTTGGGGGTTTGTAAATCCGAAGAAGTGAAATTTTTCCGTCTTTTTTCCCATTGCATATGTAAAAAATTATACCTGTACTCCTTGTTTTTGGAAAATGAATCGGACGGCGGGACAGCCCCTGTCAGCGCCCCTTCTCCACGTTGCAATCCCGGCAAAAAAAGGGTAAAATGAGAGCAATCCAATGCGGCCCCGGGCCGCTTGTTCCGTAAGGAGGCGCTGGTCCTATGGTATCTTCCATCCGTTCTTTGGGGCTGCACGGTGTGACCGGCTATCCGGTGTCGGTGGAGTGCGACCTGTCCGGCGGTCTGCCCGCCTTCAATATTGTGGGTCTGCCTGATACGGCGGTCAGCGAGGCCCGGGAGCGGGTGCGTGCCGCCATCAAAAACTGCGGCTTCTCCTTTCCGGTCAGCCGCATCACGGTGAATCTGGCCCCCGCCCACCTAAAAAAGGTGGGCACCCTCTATGACCTGCCGATCTTGGTGGGCATCCTGTGTGCCGGGGGACAGCTGAAGCTGTCCGGTCCCTCCTGCGCCTTTGTGGGGGAGCTGTCCCTGTCCGGACGGCTGCGCCCCTGCGCGGGCATGTTGCCCATGGCCCTGCGTGCCAAGCGGGAGGACATTGAGGCCCTTTACGTGCCGGAAGAAAACGCCGCCGAGGCCACCCTGGCGGAGGGACCGGCCATCTATCCAGTGCGGGACCTGGGGCAGCTGGTGCGCCACCTCACCGGAGAGGAGCCTATCCCTCCTGCCTCCCCCTGGCAGCCCGGGGAGCACACCCGCCCCTACCCCGACTTCTCCGAGGTCAAGGGCCAGGAGCAGGTGAAGCGGGCCCTGGAGATTGCCGCGGCGGGCAGCCACAACGTCCTCATGTCCGGCCCGCCGGGGTCGGGCAAGTCCATGCTGGCCCGCCGTCTGCCCTCCATTCTCCCCGACATGACCCGGGAGGAGGCCCTGGAAGCCACGGAGATCCACTCGGTGATGGGGCTCACCTCTCCGGAGCACCCCCTCATTGACCTGCGACCCTTCCGCTCCCCCCACCACACCATCTCCCCCATCGGCATGTCCGGGGGCGGCTCCAACCCCCGGCCGGGGGAAATCTCCCTGGCCCACAACGGGGTGCTGTTTCTGGACGAGCTGCCCGAGTTCCCCAAGGAGGTGCTGGAGGTGTTGCGCCAGCCCCTGGAGGACGGACAGGTGCAGATCTCCCGGGCCGCCGGTACCGTCACCTACCCCAGCCGGTTTATGCTGGTGTGCGCCATGAACCCCTGCAAGTGCGGTTGGTACGGTCACCCCTCCGGGCGGTGCCGCTGCACCGAGGGCGAGGTGAAAAAGTACTTATCCCGCCTCTCTGGCCCTCTGCTGGACCGCATGGACCTCTTTGTGGAGGTGGGCGCCCTCAACTTTGACGAGCTGTCCCAGCGTCAGCCCAGCGAACCTTCCGCCGCCATCAAGGCCCGGGTGGACCGGGCCCGGGCCATTCAGGCGGAGCGCCGGGCCGTCACCGCCGTTCCCTGCAACGCCCGGCTGGGCCGGGAGGGGCTGGACCGGTACTGCGCTTTGGACGAGGGGGGACAGAGACTCATGAAGGGGGCCTTTGAGCACATGGGGCTCACCGCCCGGAGCTATGACCGGATTCTCCGGGTGGCCCGGACCATTGCCGACCTGGACGGCAGCGAGACCATCCGCTCCGACCATCTGGCCGAGGCCCTCCAGTACCGCCCGCCGGAATACCTGCAGCGGTGAAGGCTGTCATAACCATATACAAAAAAGACAGGGCCGGAGATACAGATCTCCGGCCCCGTTTTTATGCCTCGTTCAGCGGATCCAGCTGAGAAATACCCTTCCCTTCCCGTTTCGTTTCACCTGGTAAAGGGCCCGATCGGCCCCTTCCATCAATTCCTGATAGCTGGTACCGTACCCACAGGCTCCCACACTGGCAGAGACATGCAGCGCCTCCTCGCCCTGGGCCACCCGGTGGCAAATCTCCTCACCCAAATCTACAAGGGCCTGTCCATCGGACACCTCCCAGAGAACCAGTACAAACTCGTCTCCTCCCAAGCGCCCCGCCACAGCGTCAGGGCCTCCCACTTGGCGCACGACCTCGGACACCATCCGAAGCACCTCATCCCCCTTCAAATGGCCCCAGGTGTCATTGATCTGTTTCAGATCGTCCACATCGATCACCAACAGGGCCATTCCATCGCCTCCGGCGGCCAATATCCGGTCCACTTCCGACATCAGACCCCGGCGATTATAAAGCCCGGTCAGGGGATCCACAGAGGCCATCCGTTCCAGCTGAGCCAGATGGGTAAACGGATCCACCTGCAGATATTCCAAAAGGGCAGGAATTCCCGCAAATGAATACGACTGCCCCTCTGTCTGAAGACAACCTGTCCACACCCCGTCCTCCCAATGCAGATGAACCATATAGTCTCGTTCCACGCCGCCTCCCCCTTGACCCAACGCATTTCTAAATCGCTTTGAACCTCATAGCATATAGCGACATTTTATTCCACCCCACCTCTTTTGTCAATTATAAATATCATTTTGATAATGTATAGTTGCCAATTTGATTGTAGAATAATGAACTGCAAAAGGTGGTGATGCCTATGATGTCAGAAAAAATCAAACTGCTGCGGGAACGCTCTGGCTGGACACAGGCTGAGCTGGCTCGCCGGCTGGTCACGACCCGCTCCAGCGTCAACGCCTGGGAGAGCGGCATCTCCATTCCATCCACCCAGTATATTGTGGAACTCTCCCGCATTTTTGGGGTCTCTACTGATTATCTGTTTGGTTTGAAGCAAAACCAATCTCTGGACATCTCCGGCCTCCCTCCCGAACAAGTTGCCACTCTGGTGCAGCTGGTGGAATTTCTGCGCCGAAGCTAACATCCTTTTGCGCCGCTCTGCGGCGCTTATATTTTGCCCGACCCCCTCTCCGGCTGGACATTCCGGCGGTTTTCCGGTATAATAGCCTGGAATTTTGGGGTTTCCCACAGAAAGGAACCAACGGGAATATGAACGAGATGATTTTGCTCAAGCTGGGCGAGCTGGTGCTGAAGGGCCTCAACCGCCGCAGCTTTGAGGACAAGCTCCAGGCCAATATCCACCGCCGCCTCAACAATCTGGGCCAGTTCCGGGTCTACACCCGTCAGTCCACCACCTATGTGGAGCCCATGCGGGAGGACTGCGACATGGACGGCGCCTGGGAGGCCATGAAGAAGGTTTTCGGCGTGGTGGGCCTCAGCCGGGCCCGGGCCTGTGAGAAGGACAAGGACGCCATCCTCCAGGCCTGCCGGGAGTATCTGGATGAGCGGCTGAAGAGCGCCCGCACCTTCAAAGTGGAGACCAAGCGGGCGGACAAGACCTTCCCCATGACCTCCATCCAGCTGAGCCAGTATGTGGGCGGCGAGCTTCATGAGCTCTACCCCAACCTGCAGGTGGACGTCCACCACCCGGAGCTCACCGTCTACGTGGAGATTCGGGACTACGCCGCCTTCGTCCACGCCAACCCCGACCCCGGCGCCGGCGGCCTGCCCGTGGGCATCAACGGCCGGGCGGTGGCCCTGCTGTCCGGGGGCATCGACTCCCCGGTGGCCTCCTGGATGATTGCCAAACGGGGCGTGGCCCTGGAGATGGTCCACTTCTTCTCCTACCCCTACACCTCCCCTGAGGCCAAGGACAAGGTCATCGAGCTGGCCCGACTGCTCACCCCTTACACCGGCCGGCTCACCGTCCACGTGGTCCCCTTCACTGCCATTCAGGAGGAGCTGCGCCGCTCCTGCCCCGAGGAGCTCTTCACCATCATCATGCGCCGCTTTATGATGCGTATTTCTGAGGCGGTGGCCCGCCGCTGCGGGGCCAAGGCCCTGGTCACCGGCGAGTGCCTGGGCCAGGTGGCCAGCCAGACCATGGAGGCCATGGCCGTCACCGGTGCGGTGGTAGAGATGCCCATTCTCCGTCCCTGCGTGGGTCTTGATAAGGAGGAGATCGTCCAGATCGCCCGAAAGATCGGCACCTTTGAAACCTCCATCCTGCCCTATGAGGACTGCTGCACCGTCTTCACTCCCCGCCATCCCCGGCTGCGTCCCCTCCCCGGCGAGGTGGAGGCCGCTGAGAGCAAGCTGGACATCGAAGGAATGGTCCGTGCCGCCGTGGAGGGCATCGAGCGCATCCACGTGTAAGGAGGAAGGGTTATGGCACTTCGTCTGGCCCGGCCGGAGGACGCCCCGGCCCTTCTGGCCATCTACGGCCAGTATATTGACACCACCATCACCCTGGAATATGAGCTGCCCGGCGAGGCGGAATTTACCCGCCGCGTCTCCACCACCCTGGAGCGCTACCCCTACCTGGTGTGGGAGGAGGACGGCGCTGTGCTGGGCTACGCCTACGCCCATCCGGAGCGGACCCGGGAGGGGTACCAGTGGAATGCAGAGCTGTCCATCTACCTGGACCGGTCCGCTGTGGGCCGCGGGCTGGGAACGCGGCTGTTCGGCGCTCTGCTGGATCTGCTCACCGCCCAGGGGGTCCGAACGGTGTATGGTGTGGTCACCCTCCCCAACCCCGCCAGCGAAGCACTCCACCACGCCTTCGGCTTTCATGAGCTGGGGGTGCACCGGAACACGGGCTACAAAAACGGGAGATGGGTTGACGTGGTTTGGTTTGACCGGGCTCTGTCCTCCTACCCCCAGACCCCTGCCCCTGTCATCCCTCTGCCCCAGCTGGACTCCGGGATTCTGGAGGACATTCTTGCCGCCCGAAGCCGGTAATAGAGCCAAACTTGCAACAAAAAAGACTCCGCAGCGCTTTCAAAGGCTGCGGAGTCTTTTTATATGGGTTCTGCCGGCTCCTCCGGGGCCAGGGGGATGAGAAAGGCAATCCGGGTCCCCACGTCGGGACGGGAAACCACCTCAAACCAGCCCCCGTGGCGTTCCACAATCCATCGGGCAATGGCCAGGCCCAGTCCCGTCCCGCCGGTCTTCCGGTCCCGGGACTGGTCGGTGCGGTAAAACCGCTCAAAGATATGGGAAATGCCCTCCGGGGCGATGCCCATGCCCTCGTCCTGGACGGTGACCCGGGCATAGCCCTGGCTCTCGCTCACCCGAAGGTAAACCCGCCCTGTGTCGGGGCTATACTTCACCGCGTTGTCCATGAGGATGCGCATGACCTGCTTCATCAGGCCCGGGTCGGCCCGCACGGTCACCGCCTCCTCCCCCCAGCGGGGCAGGAAGGTGCGCTCCGGGTGGATCATCTCCTCCTCCCGCAGCACCTCCCCGGCCAGGGCAGTGAGGTCCAGCCGCTCCATGTGCACCGGCTGGGAGTCGTTGTCCCCCCGGGCCAGGAACAGCAGCTGCTCCACCAGCCGCTCCATGGCCGCCGCCTCCGAGCGGATGGCGTCAATGGACTCCTGGAGGGCCTCCGGATCGGACTTGCCCCACCGGTCCAGCAGGGCGGCATAGCCCTGGATGACGGCGATGGGGGTGCGCAGCTCATGGCTGGCGTCGGAGACAAAGCGCATCTGGGCGCTGTACGCCCGGTTCACCCGGTCCAGCATATCGTTGATGGCCTGGGCCAGGGAGCGCAGCTCCTTCTGGGTGGCGGGCAGGTCAATGCGGCTGTCCAGGTGCTTGGCGTTGATTTTATCCAGCTCCCCCGCCAGATTTTCCAGCTCCCGCCGGGACATATGAGTCATGGAGTTGAGCCGGGCGGCGGCAGCGGAGAGCTCCTGAATGGGTCGGAGCACCTTACGGATGGAGCGCTTGTTGCGGAACAGGTTGGTAAGCAGGGACAGGCCCTGGCAGATGAGCAGCACAATGCCCGCCCAATAGAGGGTGCGGAAAATCCCGCTCAGATCTACCTCAATGGCGTAGGCGCTGCTCCCACTGTACAGCTCCACCCGATAGTAGTGGGCCAAATCCCAGCTGCGCAGGGCTCCGGAGAGCTCCTCCCGTATGGGCACCCAGGGGATGGCCGGCAACTCCAGGCCCTGGGGCGCGCGGCTCAGCGGCGCGATGGTATAATCGCTGGCCTCCATCCAGGCCAGCGCCTCCTCTGAGGGGATGCCCCGCTCCTCCACCAGAACCGCCACATCGGCGCAGCGGTTCTCCGCATAGGCCACCAGCCCCACAAAGGCCAGGGCCACCAGAAGGAGGTCCATCACCAGAAAAATGCCCACCTGCCGGAGGAAAAATCCGGTGTTCAGCCGGAAGGCCAGGGAGGACTCCCGCACCGCCGTGATGGGATCGGCCGGCGGAGGCGACTGAAAGCGTTTTTTCTTGTCCAGGTCTCTCCCCCTCCTCTCCTGCCGTGTTTGGGTTTACTGCTGTCTCAGCCAGTTCTGGATCAGCGCCAGATTTTCATAGGCCACGTAGCTTCCCCCGCGGACCAGGAAGCTCAGAGCGCGCTCCTCCTCCGGGGTGCGGCGGCTGCCCTTCTCCTGAAGAGCTTTGCGGGTGGAACGGGTGACCATGCCCACCATTCTCCGCTTCAGCCAGCCCACCTTCTTCGGGGCCCAGCCGCCCTGGAGATAGAAGACCGGCAGGTTATTGGTGTAGTTGGTCTTGGCCATGGTGCCCAGCACCTGCTCCCCCGGAGGAGACATGCCCACACCGCAGATGCCCTTGACCGCATAGCGCTTCATGGCCTGGTCCAGACCGGTGATGTGCCCGGCCATGAGGGGCCCCATATAGAAGACCTCCTCCCCGGCCAGAGGCTGGGGGCCCTCCCCCTGCTCATAGCACTTGAGCTTCTCCGCCTTGGCCAACATTTGGGCATACTCCCTGGTAAACCCGGTGTTGGACTGATATACGATCACCATTCTGCCATTCCTCCTAATTTTCCCGAATCACATAGCCCACACCCCGAACGGTGTGGATGAGCTTGATGCCAAAGGCCTCGTCAATCTTACTGCGGAGGAACCGGATATACACGTCCACCGAGTTGGTCTCCCCCACAAAGTCAAAGCCCCACACGCTGTCCAACAGGGACTCCCGGGTGAGCACCCGCCCCTTGTTTTCCAGCAGCTGGCGCAGAAGGTCAAACTCCTTCTTGGTGAGCTCCACCTCCTGCCCCTTCACAGTCACCCGGTGGCGCTCCACATCCATGCTGAGCTCCCCGGCGGTGAGCAGCGGCTCGCCCCGCTCCCCCCGGCCCCGGAGGGCCGCCCGGATGCGGGCCAGCAGTTCCTCGATGGCAAAGGGCTTTGTGATATAGTCGTCCGCCCCGGAATCCAGGCCGGACACCTTGTCCACCACACTGTCCCGGGCGGTGAGCATGATGACGGGCACCTGACTCTCACGCCGGAGCCGCCGCAGCACCTCCATACCCGACAGCCGGGGCAGCATGATGTCCAGCAGTACCAGGTCAAATTCCCCGGACAGGGCCTGCTCCAGTCCGGTGCGCCCGTCAAAGGCCTTCTCCACCTGGTAGCCCTCGTACTTCAACTCCAGCTCCACCATGCGGGCCAGCTTTTCCTCGTCTTCCACCAGCAAAATCCGCTCTGACACGGCTTGTTCCTCCCCTTCTCCCGGCCGAGTCTCAGTCCCGGTCGTCCTTCTTTCTCGCTCCGCCCAGCAGCTCATCGGCAATCCGGCGGTCCAGCTCCTCGGCCTGACGCTTTACTTCCTCCGCCTGGCGCTCTGCCTCCTCCGCCTGTGCCTGAGCCTCCTGAGCCGCCCGCTCCGCCTCCGGCCGGCCGGCGCGGCTCTGACGGCGCAGTTCCTCCATCACCTGGCGGCCCAGATCAGCGGCGGTATCCGCCACGCTGCCCATCACATTGTTGATCTCCTCCCGCTCCAGGTCGGGCCCGGAAAAGCGGTAGCGAAAGCCAAAAAACAGGCTCAAAATCAGAAGGGGAATCACAATATAATAGGCCACAATCAGCAGCAGAATCAGAATGAGCACCGGCAGCGCGGTAATGGGCCGGTCCTTCCGCCAGATCTCCAGTTCATTGTCCAGCAGAATATAGCGAAGACGCTGCAGCAGACTGCCCCGACCAGTCTTCTTCTCCTTCCCCTCTGACGGCTCCGGCTGGGGCTCTTCCGGCTCCTCCGGCATGGGCGGCGTCTGCCCCCGGGTGGAGTAATAGGCCCCCTCCGGGCGGGGAATGTCCCCCCGCTCCTCCAGATAGATCAGGGCGTCCAGCAGGTTGCCGCCGCTGTACAGCAGGGCCTCCTTGGCCTTGGCATAGCTCACGTCGGCCTTTTCCCGCAGGCGCTCCACCTGTTCCAATGTCACTTCCATCAAGCCGGCTCCTTTCCCCGGACGCGGTTCGTTTTTCGCCTCTCAGGATAACACACGGCGCTTGAAAGGGTGTTTACCCTTCATTAAAAACGGATTAAATTGGCTCCTTCCGTCCGATTCCGGCCGCTTGCCTCCCCGATTATACTATGTTATAATCCCTTTATCAACCGGAAAGGAGGAGGGTTCATGTCTCTCAAACGCAGGCTCCTGGGCGCACTTTTAACCGTCGTACTCTGCCTTGGACTGCTGGCCCCCATCCCGGTAAGCGCCGCGGATCTTTACTTTACTTCCATCAACGACAACCTTCAGCCCCTCACCGCCGACACCATGCCGGTCTGGTCGGGCGGCACGCTCTATGTACCATACAGCGTCTTCGACTCCAACAGCACCGGAGTCAAGCTGGGTCTGGAGTGCAGCTATGAGCGCACCTCCAACACGGTGACGCTCTATAACCTGCGCAAAATGCTGGTCTTTAACCTGAACACCGGCACCACCCGCAATGAGCTGACCGGCGAGACCTACTCCGCCAAGGCCATCATGCGAAACGGCCGCCCCTACCTTCCACTCTATCTGGTGTGCGACTTCTTCGGCCTGACCTACTCCTACAATACCATCAGCCAGGGCTATCTGGTGCGTATCAAGAGCAGCGCCGTGGTCCTCTCCGACGAGATGTTCATTGACGCCGCCGGCGACTTCATCAACCGCCGCCTCCGGGAATACCACCAGAGCCTCAACCCCACCCCCGACCCCGGCTCAGGCGGCAGCAACACCGGCACCACCGTGACTCCCACGCCCGTACCGGACGATGACGAGGATGAGAGCTCTGCCACTGTGCGCACCTACCTGGCCTTCCGCTGCGAGGATGCCGCCGGAACCGCCGCAGTGCTGGACTCTCTGAGTGAGGGCACCTATATGCTGTTCCTCCTCACCCCCCAGGTGATGGAGGAGGATCCCGGCCTGGTCCGCCGGATTCTGGGCTCCGGCCACAGCATCGGCATTCTGGCCCAGGGAGATTCCCTTGCCCAGACCCGGACCCTGCTGGAGCAGGGCAACGACATCCTGGACCAGCAGCTTCACCAGCGAACCACCATCGCCTGCGTCCCGGACGGTCACCGCGCCGCCCTGGAGGCAGAGGGCTGGGTATGCTGGAAGGAGACTCTGGCACTCAACCCCTCTGACACAGTGGGGGCCAATACCTTTGCCTCCAACACCATGCGCCGCCTCAACGGGCGCACTTACCGCACCTATCTCACTCTGCCCGCCAATGAAAATACCGCCCGTGTTCTCTCCTCCCTGCTGCGTCAGCTGGAGAGCAACGACTTTGTGGTCAGCGTACCCACGGAGACACATCTATGAGAACGGTCAATCTGTCTGCTCCCGCCCCCTCAGCGGGCGATCCCGCCCGCCTGGCCCGGCTGGTGCGGCATTTGGAGGCCCGGCTTCAGGACTTCGGCCCGGGAGGGCCGGAGGTGCGCTCTGCCGACCAAGAAAGCGGCCTGGTCCGGGCCGTCTTTGACCGCCGCCCTCCCCAAGCACTGACCGACACGCTGGCCCGGCGCTTTGGCATTTTGGCCCGGCCGGAAGAGGACTGCGTAGCCTTTCAGCTTACTCCAGACCTTCCCTTCGAGGATTTGGACTATGTGTGGGGCTGCCTGTTCCAGATTCTGGGGGAATAACTCCCGGTTCACTCTTGCCGCAAGGTGATATGATTGATGCGTGGAAGACGCCGCAGCTTTGTCTGCGGCATCTTTTTCTTCTGCAAACGGTTCCTTGCCGCGCCACCGCGATGGCATATTTCCGCCCATTTCTGCCAATTTTTCCAAATCTTAAGAATTTTTCTCTTGACCTTTTTTCCAGAAGTCTCTACAATAAATTTAGAATTATTCTAAAATCGGTGTTGATGCTTGTGACCAAGTATGGAAAGAAAATTTTAGAAATTGTGGAGCAGTCCCGCAGCCACATGACCGCCGAGCAGATTTTTGAGGCGCTGCGCCAGACCTACCCCAAGGTAGTTCTGGCCACCGTGTACAACAATCTGAACCGGCTGTGGGAAGAGGACCGCATCCGCAAGGTATCGGTGGAGGGTATGCCCGACCGATACGACCGAATCCAGCGGCACGACCATCTGGTATGCAAGAAATGCGGCCGGCTGCTGGATGTGGATCTGGGAGATCTGACCGTCCAGCTGGAGCGGGCGGCCGGACAAGCTATTTTGTCCTACGACCTGAAGCTGATGTATTTATGTGAAGAATGCAGGAACGATGCCAACAAGAAAGGAATGTGAGGAATCTGAATCATCTGCCCTTATCCGTCCGCGTGCCCATTGAGGCGGACAACCCCAGCATCATGCGCTGGGAAGACAAATGCATCCGGTGTGGGATGTGCAAGGAGGCCTGTACCAACCTGATGGGCGTACATGGCACATACACGTTGGAGGAGACCGGAGGAAAGGCCATCTGCATCTACTGCGGACAGTGCGCCAACGTCTGTCCGGTGGACAGTATCACCGAGCGGGACGAATCCCCCCAGGTGCGGCAGGCCATTTCCGACCCGGACAAAATTGTGGTGGTCAGCACCTCCCCGGCTGTCCGGGCCTCCCTGGGGGAGGAATTCGGCATGGCCCCCGGCGCCTTTGTGGAAGGAAAAATGGTGGCGCTGCTCCGGGCTCTGGGGGTGGACTATGTACTGGACACCAACTTTGCCGCCGACCTCACCATTGTGGAGGAGGCCAGTGAGCTCATCCGCCGCATCACCACAGGCGACCGGCCCCTGCCCCAGTTCACCAGCTGCTGCCCGGGCTGGGTCCATTTTGCGGAGATCTACGCCCCGGAGCTGCTCCCCCACCTCTCTACCGCCAAAAGCCCCATCGGCATGCAGGGCCCCACAGTGAAAACCTACTTTGCCCAGCAGATGGGTCTGGACCCCCGTCAGATCGTCCATGTGACCCTCACCCCCTGCACCGCCAAAAAGTTTGAGGTCCGGCGAGAGGAGATGCACGCCGCCGCGGACTACCACAACATCCCCGGCATGCGGGACACCGACCAGGTCATCACCACCCGGGAGCTGGCACGGTGGGCCAGAGAGGCCGGCATCGACTGGAACGCGCTGGAGGACTCCGCCTATGACTCCCTGATGGGGAAAGCATCGGGCGCCGGCGTCATCTTCGGCAATACCGGCGGCGTCATGGAGGCCGCCCTCCGCACTGCCTACGCCTACCTCACCAGCCAGGAGGCCCCCGCCGCCCTGCTCCACCTGACCCCAGTGCGGGGCTATGAGGGCGTACGGGAGGCTCAGGTGTCAGTGGGCGACCTCACACTGCGGGTGGCCGTCATCTACGGCACTGCCAACGCCCGCCGCTTCCTGGCCGACATCCGGGAGAAGGGAACCACCTACCACTTTGTGGAGGTCATGGCCTGTCCCGGCGGCTGCATCGGCGGCGGAGGCCAGCCCAAGGACCTGCTGAAAAACCCGGACGAGACCCGAAAGAGCCGCATCCAGGCCCTTTATCAGCGGGATGAGGCCCTGACCCTGCGCACCAGCCATGAAAATCCCCAGATCAAGGCCGTCTACGAGGCGTTTTACGGCCATCCCCTCAGCGAGATGGCAGAAAAAATGCTGCACACCACCTATCAGGATTGCAGCGACCTCATTCAGAAGGAAGGAGGATCCCAGGTGAAGACATGGATCTGCGGCATCTGCGGCTACATCTATGACGAAGGCAAGGAGGGTACCGCCTTTGAAGATCTGCCCGCCCAGTGGGTCTGCCCCCTCTGCGGCGCGGACAAGAGCGTCTTTGCCCCCGAGGCTCCCAAGAGTGCCGGGGCACCCAAGCCCACCCCCATTCATTCTCCGGGCGACATGAAGGAGCTCTCCGCCGGGGAACTGTCCGCTGTGTGCTCCAACCTGGCCCGGGGCTGCGAAAAGCAGTATAAGGACCGGGAGGCCGCTTTGTTCCGGGAGCTGGCGGACTTTTTGGCCGCGGCCCAGCCCCCTGTGCCGGACGCCAGCCTGGACAAGCTGATGGAGCTGATCGAATCTGACCTGAATGAAGGCTACCCCAGCCTGAAGGCCGCCGCGGTGGAGGTCTCCGACCGCGGCACCCAGCGGATCTGCGTCTGGGGCGAAAAGGTGACCCGGATGCTGGATTCTCTGCTGAAGCGCTATAAAGCGGAGGGGGACGCCTTCCTGCGGGACACCCAAGTGTGGGTTTGCACGGTGTGCGGATTTGTCTATGTGGGGGACAGCGCCCCCCAGCTCTGCCCGGTGTGCAAGGTCCCCGCTTGGAAATTTGAAAAAATGGAAGGGAGGCGCTGAGCGATGAAGCAAGTTGCCGTGCGTAATCTGCGTCTTTGTACCAAGGACTGTCTCTGTCTGTATGTCTGCCCCACCGGAGCCACCGACACCGAGAACAGCATCATCGATGTGGACAAGTGCCTGGGCTGCGGTGTATGCGCCGACGCCTGCCCCAGCGGTGCCATCTCCATGGTGCCTACGGAGTACCCGCCCCAGCAGCCCAAGCAGGATACGGTGGTGGACCAGGCCAACGCCATGGCCGGGAGCAAGGCGTCTCAGGAGAGCATCGCCCGCCAGCTGGCGGAAGGTGCAGACAGCGATGGACTCTACCGCCTTCTGTCCGCCGTGGAACAATCCGTCCGCCTGGTGAATGAAGACCTGCTGCGGGAGGCAGGCTACATGCTGCCCCAAAGTGCCAACGCTCACCAGCTGCTTCAGAAGTTTGTGGACGCGCCGCCCTCCCCGGACTTTCCGGTCCAGGTGGCCAAGGAGCTGCTGGAGCGGATCCCCTGTAATGAAACAACGTCCGAATTGAAAGGAGACAAACACGTAATGAAAAAGTGGAAGTGTAAGATTTGCGGCTATATTCATGAGGGCGACAGCGCCCCGGAGTTCTGCCCCATCTGTAAGCAGCCCGCCTCTGCCTTTGAGCTGATCCAGGAGGCCCCCGCCAAGAGCGGCAGCAAATACGCCGGAACCCAGACAGAAAAGAACCTGGAGGCCGCCTTTGCCGGCGAGTCCCAGGCCCGGAACAAGTACACCTATTTCTCCTCCGTGGCCCAGAACGAGGGCTATGAGCAGATTGCGGCTCTCTTCCTCCAGACCGCGGAAAACGAAAAGGCCCACGCCAGAATGTGGTTTGAGGAGCTGCACGGCGTAGGGAACACCGCCGAGAATCTGCTCCACGCCGCCGAGGGCGAGAACTACGAGTGGACGGATATGTACGACGGTTTTGCCAAGACCGCCGAGGATGAGGGCTTCCCCGAGCTGGCCGCCAAGTTCCGTCTGGTGGCCGCCATTGAGAAGCGCCACGAGGAGCGCTACCGCGCCCTGCTGCACAACGTGGAGACCGCCCAGGTGTTTGAGAAGAGCGAAGTGAAGGTCTGGGAGTGCCGGAACTGCGGCCACATCGTGGTGGGCACCGCCGCTCCTGAGGTCTGCCCCACCTGTCTGTACAGCAAGAGCTTCTTCGAAATCCACAGCGACAACTATTAATAACTGGTACGGAATCCTGCGGCGCACACCGCCTCGTCATCCGATTCTGAAACAGTTCCTCTTTGAACCAAAGGAGGGGCGTTCCATTCAACCGGGACGCCCCTCCCCTCTTTTTTGCGGACGGCTGCAAAATTATTTGCTCCCTCCGCCGACACCCACGCAACGTGTCTGCACCGGTTCACCCTTTCTCTTGATCGATTGAAAAAATTTTTTCTTTTTTTAAAACCATTGGTCCCCCTTCTGTTTCTTCATTGGTGTAAGGGAAATACCGTTCCATGGGAACATGGAAGCGAAAGGAGAACACAACATGAAAGCGAATCGATTTCTTGCTGTCCTGCTCTGTACCGCCGCGCTCCTCTCCGGGTGCGGAACCACCTCGCCCGGTAGTTCCGGCTCTGCCGATGCCTCCCAGGGGGAAAGTGACGCCAGCAAGCCGCTGAGCGAGCTGGACCAGCTGGCGCAGCAGGTCCGCACCTGGGAAGAGGCCGGCTCCTATGACGACGCGGCCGCCTACCGGGACGCCCTCATGCGGACGGCGGCGCTGGTCCAGGCCGAGAGCAGAGGCGCCTACCTCTGCGACGACCCCCAGGAGCTGGACGAGGACAAGCTGGCCGCCCTCACTGACGCGGCCATGCGCTGCAACTATTCCTATTCTATGTACAAGGACGAGGACCCCTTCTCCCCCAAAAATCTGCCCGCCACCATCGCCATGCTCATTCTCTACACCCCCGGCACCCTGGAAACCGCCTGGGGCGAAGACCCCACCCTTCCCCAGGGCTGGTATCAGCGGGTGAAGCTGGAGGAGCTCCAGCCCTACCTGGACGGCGCCGTGGCTCCTGCAGGGCAGGCCTTCCGGAGCCACCCCCAGGACCTGACCGCCTGGAACTGGTACCCGGCTGAGGACGGCGATATCTATGTGAACGTGTCCGGTTACACGGCCACGCTCCCAACCGGAGAACCCCAGCTCACCAGTGTGGAACCTCTGGGAGGCGACCGCTACCTGGTCCTGTGTGAGATGCTCCCCCTGGGGGCTACTCTCCAACATCAGCTGGCCTACGTGGTGGAAGATACCGCCCTGGCCGGGGAAACGCCCCATGTGACCGTACTGGACTGTGTGAGTGCCGCGCGGCGGGATAGCTGCACCCTGAATTGGGATGAGATCGAGGCCCTTCGGACCACCTACCGTGTGTTCGGTGAGGACGGCCAGGAGGCGGCGGAGCTTCTGGAGCGTTTAGAGGCTCTTTCCCCCATCCCCTTCCACACCAATCTGGCCGATCAGATGTCCCCCGCCATGGAGCTGGCACTGGACGAGGCAAAGCTGACGCGCGAGATGATCCCCACCCCCACCTTTGAAAGCTATGTCATCTCCCTCTCCGTCTCTCCCACCATGCACCGCCCCGAGTATTCTCAGGAGAACGAATGGGTCCCGGCCGAGCCCGGCCGAGGAACCTATGGGGATGAGTGGAACCGGATTCCCGCCGGGGAGCTGGAGGCTGCCTTCCAGAAGCGCTTTGGAATCGACCTCTCCGCCAACAACCGCACCTGGATGAACGATCCCGATTTTATTCTGACTGACTACTACACCGGGGCTCCCATGGTTTCCTACGACGGAGAATTCTATGACGTTTATTTACGAGGGGTGGGCGGTCCTATCCCCTTCCCCTATAAGACCACGTTGGTCTACAACTACGACGACACCTATACCGCCACGTTCATCATGGACACAACGGAGTATTTCCCGGACTCCAACTCCACCTACGAAGTTTTGACACTCCAGCTGCGCAATGTGGGCACAGAGGAGAACCCGTTCTTCCATCTGCTCGGCTATGAGCTGCCCGCATGAGGCGGTCAGAACCTGGTATGACCTGATCCACGCTGCCCTGGAGGAGGATGCGGCCAGGACCGTGCTGGACAGCGGGCAAATCCAGGCCCTGATGGCGCGGCTGAAAAAAGAAAAAATTTTTTCCGATTGATAAAACCGCGGGCACTCCAACTGTTTCTTTATTCTCAGAACGAGGGGGTACCCCCCCAAGAAAAAGGAAATGAGGAGAATTGAGTATGAAATGTTTCAACCATGAAGACCGGGAAGCCGCCGCTACCTGTCAGCGCTGCGGAAAAGGACTATGCCGGGAGTGCGCCAGCAAGTACACCCCCTGTCTGTGTGATGACTGCTTTGAAGCCATTCAGAATGAAAATCACGCCCGAAAGGTGGCCGAGCTGGAACAGCGCAAACAGAGCCGCCTGGACAAATTGAGCTTCACCCGGTGGGACCTGATGCTCAACTGCCTGCTGGGCGCGCCCTTTGCCATTTACACCATATACACTCTGATCGTGGAATCCTATGGGATCAGCCTGGAAAACATCCTGGTCATTCCCTGGATGTTCTGTCTCCCCGCCGGCTGGAGAACCATGAGCAAATTGATCCGCCTGGGAGAGTCCGGAAACACGATCATCTTCATCGACACCGACAGTGCCTTCTATATGTTCGTTGCCAACCTCCTGGTCCGCTGTGCCGGCGCCTTCTTCCTGGGCATCCCCTCCTTCCTCTTCCAGATCTATAAGATGACCCGGGCCAAGAAGGCCGTGGAAGTGGCCACGCAGGAGGCTCTGAGTGCCGCTCAGCGGTAACATTCCAAGAAAAAAGCCCCCCTGCCGGGGTGCAGGGGCTTTTATGTATTACTCCTATAAATAAGGACGGAACAATTCAAGCGCCTCTCTACCTTGCAGGGCGAACAACAACATTGCAGCAAGCACTTCTTGTAGTTCCATCTGGCCATGTAACGGTACAGGAAACAAATGCCGAGCCAACTTCTTTTAGGTAGACACGCACAGCATACTCACCATCCGCTGTCATCTGAGGCTCTATACTCAGAATATTTGAGTCACTTACCGCCCAATCCACCGTATATCCATCCCCGAAAGGCGAAACAGTGTAATCATAAAGACGCAGCCGGAAGTCATTTCCAAGAGTGTGTATTATCAGTTTAGCATCCAAACTAATTGTGTCGCTTCTCTCGACAATTTCAATTCTACATCGTGAAGTATAACCATTCCACGACGCGTTGATAAAAGCGGTTCCTTCCTTATCTTGTGGTATAATTTTGTAGTTTTCTATTTGAACCAAGTCAGGGTTCTCACTTGACCACACAATTTCCTTGTAAGGAATCTCTTCCATCGTTGCTGCATCGTACATTGATGGCACATCCATGCTATATCCAGGCCACATTATCGTCGCTAGTTCAGAGTTCACAATACCTGTTCTTTGAGGCGGCTCGGGTTCCGGTTCCGGCTCAGGCAGAGGGCCCACCACCTCAATAGCCGGGGGCTGAGGCTCTTCCGCCGGCTGCTTTGGCTGGGAGAGCAGCACCGTACCGCCAATGGCTCCCGTCAGCACCACTCCCGCCACGGCGGCGGCAATTCCCTTATGGGCCAGCAGCATGGCGGTCAGCGCATTTCCGGTCCCGGCGGAGGCGGCCGTTCCTCCGGCCGCGGCACCGCTTACGGCTGCCCCCGCTCCACCGGCGGTTCCTGCCGCAGTCGTGGTTCCAACCGCGGCTGTGGTCCCCGCTCCCGCGGCAGCACCTCCTGCAGCTCCGGCCAGCGCAGCGGAGCTGCCCGCCAGGGCCGCCTGGGCACAGGCACTGCTCTGCGCGGCAGTCAGGCCGCCCAGCAGAGCGTCCTGCTTGAGGATATAGACGAGGAAGGGCAGCGGCGCCAGACCATAGAGCTTGACACCCTGGGCGGCGTAGCGCTCCACGCCCTCTTTAATCGCCTTGCGCGCATAGTTCAGACGGCTCTTGACCGTGCCCTCCGACGTTCCCAGAGCTTCGGCAATGGCTTTGACTCCCATCTCGTCATAATAGTACATCAGCACGCACAGGCGCTGGGCCTCCGGCAGGGCGTCAATGAGCTCCACGATCATCCTGCGGCTCTCGGCGCTGTCCAGCGCCTTATCGGGCACTTCCTGCTCATCCGGCGCCTCAATGGTGTCCAGCATGCTGTTGCCTTCCTCATCCTCAGGAATCGGAATCTCCCGTCCGCTCCGGCGGAGAACATTGCGGCAGTAATTGGCCGTCATGGCACTCAGCCAGCCGCCGAACGCCGCTGGTTCCTTCAGGGTATCCAGCTTGGTCAGCATGGTGATCAGAATCTCCTGGGTCGCGTCCAGGGCGTCGTCCTCGTTTTTCAGCATCTTCTTGCAGTGGTAGAACACACGGTTCTGCACCGCCAGCACCAGCGCTTCCCGCGCTTCCTCATCCCCTGCAAGGCATCGGGGAACGAGGGCCATTACCTCACTTTTTTCCATTTTATCCCTCTGTTGCTGTAAAAATGTTCCATTTAAGCTAAAATGCTTTATTTTCTTTTAACCCATACTGTAATACCAAACAATAGCCTTGTCAATTTGTATTCCCCGTTTAGAAACCGTAAATTTGTCATCTTCCACGCACTTCTCTCATAGCGTCATGTTCTTACAAAACACAACAAACAAAACATCAGGAGGAATCAACCATGTATTGTGAACAGTGCGGAGCAAAAAACGAACCCGGATCCTCTTTCTGCAGTGCCTGCGGCGCGCCGCTGGCGGCCGAACAGCCGGCACACGACGCGGCGGCGTCTTCCAAGCCTTCCGTCGGAGCAAGTGTTTTCGCCGGAATTGGCATCCTCACCAGTAAAAAAATCAAAATTGCCGGAGCTGTGATTGCCGCGGTTTTGGCAATCTTCGTCGTTTCCTCTCTGTTTGGCGGGCGCAGCGATACGGAGACCGCTGAGCAGTTCTTTGACGCCATTTTCGAGCAGGACGCCTCTGCCCTTCTGGACCTGGTTCCCAAGGGAGTTGTCCAGACGGTGATGGATGAGGGCGGCTATACCAAAGCAGAGGTAGCGGAGGAACTGGAGGAACTGGGAAACCAGTTTGAGTACGCCGTCGGGTCTCTGGATTTTCTCAGACGTGGAGTCAAAATTTCCTATAAGGCTGTAGGCTCGGAACATGTGGATGACAACGAGCTGGACGATATCCAGGAGCAATATGATCAGTTCAATGTGAATGTGTCCGACGCCCGGGAGGTGAGCGTTTCCTTCCGGGTGCAGGCCTCCAGCCTAGGCATCGATGAGGAAGCCCCTTTCGAGGTCCCCGTGATCAAAGTGGGCAACTCCTGGTACATCGACGTCGTCAGCCTCTCGTAATCCGGCGCACAAACCGGAATCACAGGTTTTGGGCACCGAATCATTTCCTTCCAGGGCAGAGAAGACAGCGTTTGTTTTCTCTGCCCTGGCTGATTTCTGCCCGGTCAGGAGCAGCGTGCAAAGGAATCCGCCTTGCAAATTTCTTCGCCCCATAGTATAATAAGCCGCCGGCATACTGCCGGAAAAATGCGCTGCATCCGCAGAAGGCGGAGCGGCAGCAGGAGGAATTGAATATGGTAAAAGCAAAATCGTCCGATCTCACGTACCTTATGGAACTGGCGCTTCTGGTTGGCATCCTGCTGATGATGAACATCGCCGGACTGGCTGTGATCCCGCTGCCCGGGCAAAACGCGTCCATTATGACGGTACCGGTTGCTGTGGGTGCCATGATACTGGGCCCCCTGGCCGGAGGCATCTTAGGCGGCGTCATGGGGTGTATCAGCTTCTACACCGCCGTCAAAACCGGCTTCAGCACCCTGTTCCTGGCAGGCTACACCGGCGGCACTGTGGTGCTCCTGAGCGTAATCAACTGCTTTATTCCCCGGATTCTCATGGGGGTCTGTGTGGGGTGGATTTTCCGAGGTGTCCACAAGCTGGACAAGGGAAAGACCGTCTCCTACTACATCGGCGGGGTGGCGGCGCCGCTGCTGAACACCCTCTTTTATATGTCGGTGCTGGTGGTGATCTTTTTAAATGCCCCCACCCTTCAAGCTCTTTTGAGCGAGGATCTGATGGCCGCCTTTCAGGACAACGTTTTGCTGTTTGTGGCCCTCTATGTGGGACCTCAGGCGCTGATGGAAGCGATCGTGGGCTGCGTGGTCAGCGGCTCTGTCTGCAAAGCTCTGCGCGTTGTGCTGAAGCAGTGAGAGGTGTTCCATCATGCAGGAAATCGGAATTATGGAAGTGGGCGGTTTCCGTGTGGGACACGCCCAGGATGCGGAAGCCGCCACCGGCTGCACCGTACTGCTTTGTGACCGGATGAGTCCTGCCGGACTGGACGTCCGGGGCGGGGGCCCCGCCTCCCGGGAATCTCAGATCCTCTCCCCTGTGGCCCAGGCCGACTCCATCAACGCTGTTCTGCTCTCCGGCGGCAGTGCCTTCGGCCTGGATGCGGCCGGAGGAGTCCAGGCCTATCTGGAGGAGCGGGGCATCGGCTTTGACGTGGGCGTCACGAAAGTTCCCCTGGTCAGCCAGTCCTGCCTGTTCGATCTGGGTGTGGGCCGGATGGACGTCCGCCCGGACCGGGACATGGCCTACCAGGCCTGTGAACAGGCCAGCTATCACGCCCCTGCCGAAGGCAATGTGGGCGCGGGGACCGGCTGTTCCGTGGGCAAGTACCGGGGTATGGCCCGGGCCATGAAGTCAGGCTTCGGCACCTACGCCCTCCAGGCAGGCCGTCTGAAGGTGGGGGCCCTGGTAGCTGTCAACGCCTTGGGCGACATCTACGACGGCGGCAAGCAGATTGCCGGCCTGCTGAACGGGGACCGGACCGCCCTCTCCAATACGGTGGAGGAGCTTTTGCAGGATGTGACCATTGCGGAAAATCTGTTTTCCGGCAACACCACCCTGGGGATTGTGGTGACCAATGCAAAGCTGAACAAGACCCAGCTTACCAAAGTGGCGGGCATGACCCACAACGGCTTTGCCCGGGCCATCCGCCCCGTCCACACCATGGCCGATGGAGACAGCATCTATGCACTGAGCACCGGTGATCTCCCCGGAGATGTCAACGTGGTGGGAACCATGGCCGCTCTGGCCATGGAGCGGGCCATTGTCCGGGCTGTCCGGGCTGCACAGCCCGCCTACGGCCTGCCTAGCTGCGGCTCCCTCTGAGCAGGTTTTCCTTTTGCCGGTCTCTTCTTGTGAAGAGAAGTTCTCTTAAAATACGTCAGAAAAGGCTGCGTCTCTGTTCTTTGAGACGCAGCCCTTTTTTGTGTGTTTTTTCAAAAAAGCACTCATTTTACATAGGAATCTGTGGCTGCACCCCTGGTATCAAACCTTGAGCTGTGCTGCAAAATCCGCTATAATTTACATGCAAGAATGCTTTCACAGGGAGATGTGTGGAATGAAAATCAGGCTGGAGAATCTCACCAAGCGGTTTCCCAACCGGGGTAAAAAGGCCCGGGGGGAAATGACCGCGGTGGAGAATCTCACCTTTGAGATCCCCGACGGAACACTGGTTGGACTGCTGGGCCCCTCGGGCTGCGGAAAGACCACCACCCTTAACATGATCTGCGGGTTGGAAAAGCCCACCTCCGGACAGATTTTCTTCGGAGAGGAGGATGTGACCGCCCTGCCCCCGGAGCTGCGGGGTGTGGGCATGGTGTTTCAGAACTACGCCCTCTACCCCCACCTGACGGTGCTGCAGAACATTCTGTTCCCCCTGGAAAATCTGAAGGGGGAGGCCCGCCCCTCCCGGGAGGAGATGCGCCGCCGGGCCCTGGAGACCGCCGCCCTGGTGCAGATTGAGGAGCTGCTGGACCGCCGTCCCAAGGAGCTCTCCGGCGGACAGCAGCAGCGGGTGGCCATCGCCCGGGCACTGGTGAAGATGCCCCGCGTGCTGCTGCTGGACGAGCCGCTGAGCAACCTGGACGCCCGGCTGCGCCTTCAGACCCGGGAGGAGATCTGCAAGATTCAGAAAAAGACGGGCATTACCACCCTCTTTGTCACCCACGACCAGGAGGAGGCCATGAGTATCTCCGACCGCATTGTGGTGATGAAGGGCGGCGTACTCATGCAGGAGGGCGCGCCCCAGCAGGTCTACGACGATCCGGCCAGCCTGTTTGTGTCCAAATTCCTGGGCACGCCCCCCATCAACGTCTTTACCGGTGAGGTGCGGCAGGGGAAGCTGCTGCTGGATGACCAGCCGGTGCTGGACACCCCCGGAGTGTCGGACCGGGCCGTCTGGGTGGGTGTGCGCCCCGAGGGCTTCCTGCCCCAGGCAGACGGGCCGGTCCAGTGCGCCCTCACCCGGGTGGAGGTGCTGGGCCGGGACGTGAGCATTGTGTGCACCCATCCCGCCAGCCAGAACGGAGCGGTGCGGGCTATCATCCGCTCGGAGCAGGAGGTAGACGCCTCCGCCGCCCAGGTGCGCTTTGCCCTGCGGCCGGACAAGGTGTTTCTCTTTGACCGGGACAGCGAGGTGCGCATCCCCGTGGCCGGAACCGGACGGGAGGCGGGACAATGAATCAGAAAAAGGCCTGGCTCTACCTGCTGCCCTCTCTGGTGCTGCTGGGGGCCTTTCTGGTCTACCCCCTCATCGACGTGTTTATCTACTCCCTGGAGGAGGGCTTCAACTTTGCCTCCCAGACCTACTTCGGCGTGGGCACCTACAACTACCAGTATGTCCTCCACGACCCCTACTTTCTCCAGGCGCTGAAAAACACCTTCATTCTGGTCATCATCACCGTGCCGGTGTCCACCGGCCTGGCCCTGGTGATCTCCACAGGATTGAGTTCCATCCGCCCCCTGCGGCAGCTCTACCAGACCGTCTACTTCCTGCCCTACGTGACCAACACCCTGGCGGTGGGCCTGGTGTTCATGGTGCTCTTTCAGAAGACGGAGTACACCGACGGCTTAGTGAACCTGGTGCTGGCCTGGTTCGGACAGGGGCCTGTGGACTTTATCAACGGTCCCTACTGGGCCAAGATGTTCGTGCTGTGCTTCTACACCGTGTGGGTGGTGATGCCCTTTAAGATTCTGGTGCTCACCAGCGCCCTGGCCTCGGTGAATCCCGACTACTACAAGGCCGCCCGGGTGGACGGTACCTCCCGCCTGCGCACCTTTACCCGCATCACCCTGCCCATGATTGCCCCCATGCTGGTCTATCTGGTGATTACCGGCTTCATCGGAGCCTTCAAGGCGTACAGCGACGCGGTGGCCCTCTTCGGCACCGACCTGAACGCCGCGGGAATGAACACCATCGTGGGCTATGTGTACGACATGCTCTACGGCAGCAGCGGCGGCTACCCCTCCTACGCCTCGGCGGCGGCCATCCTGCTGTTTGTCATTGTGCTGACCATCACCTGCATCAATCTGCTGGTGAGCCGGCGTCAGCACTGGACCTGAGAGGTGCGCCATGAGACAACATGCTGATTTTGAGCGTCTGGAGCGCTCCGCCCTCCGCCGCAGCCGCAGACTGCGGGCGGTGACCTACGTGGGGCTGACCATCTGGGCCCTGGTGGTGCTGTTCCCCTTTTACTGGATGGTGCTCACCTCCCTGAAGAGCTACGGCTCCTACAACTCGGAGCATACCCCTGTGTTCTTTACCCTGTCTCCCACCCTGGAAAACTACTGGGAGGCCTTTACCGCCGTGCCTCTCGGAGGCTATCTGCTGAACACCCTGATTTTCTCCGTCATTACCACCGCCATTATGGTGGTGGTAAGCACCCTGGCGGCCTACGCCTTTGCCCGCCTGGAGTTTAAGGGCAAAAACCTGCTGTTCGCCCTCTTTTTGTCCATGATGATGATTCCCAGCGAACTGGTGGTCATCACCAACTTTGTGACCATCACCAACCTGGACCTGCGCAACAGCTTCCCCGGTCTCATTCTGCCCTCCATCACCTCGGTCTTTTATATTTACCTGCTGAAGGAAAACTTTGAGCAGGTACCCGACGAGCTCTACCGGGCGGCCAAGGTGGATGGAACCTCCGACCTCAAGTACCTGTGGAAGGTGATGATCCCCATCTGCCGCCCCACCCTGGTGACCATCACTATTTTGAAGATCATCGAGTGCTGGAACTCCTACGTCTGGCCCCGGCTCATCACTGACAACCAGGCCTACTTCCTGGTGTCCAACGGCATTCAGGAGATTCGGGAAAACGGCTTCGGCCGGGAGAACATCCCCGCCATGATGGCCGCTGTGGTGGTCATTTCGGTGCCGCTCATCGTGCTCTTTCTGATTTTTAGAAAGAAGATCATGGAGGGCGTGTCCAGGGGAGGGATGAAGGGATGAGAAGCGTGAGACGCATTCTGGCTGTAGCCTGTCTGCTGGCGGCGGTTCTGGGCCTGCTGGCGGGCTGCCACGGCCGGCAGGAGCAGGCGGCCTTCTCGGTGCCGGAGGAATTTGACGAGAGCCGGAGCTATGAGATTACCTTCTGGGCCAAGAACGACACCAACAAGAGCCAGACCGACATCTATAAAAAAGCCATCGAGGACTTTCAGGCCCTCTACCCCAACATCACCGTCACCCTGCGGCTCTATACCAACTACGGGGACATCTACAACGATGTCATCACCAACATCTCCACCCAGACCACGCCCAACGTGTGCATCACCTACCCCGACCACATCGCCACCTACCTCACCGGTGACAACGTGGTGGTCCCCCTGGACGAGCTGATGGCCGACGAGCGCTACGGCCTGGGGGGGAGCGAGGTACGCTTTGACGCCCCATCCCAGGAGGAGATTGTACCCCAGTTCCTGGAGGAGTGCCGGTTAGGAGGACACTACTACGCCCTGCCCTATATGCGCTCCACTGAGGCCTGCTACGTGAATAAGACCTATGTGGAGGCCCTGGGCTACGAGCTGCCCGAGGTGCTCACCTGGGACTTTGTGTGGGAGGTCTCCCGGGCGGCGGCAGAGCAGAACGCCGACGGCACCTACGTCCTCAACGGACAGCAGGTGATGATCCCCTTCCTCTACAAGTCCACCGACAACATGATGATCCAGATGCTGAAGCAGAAGGATGCGGGATATTCCACTCAGACAGGGGTGATCCAGCTCTTTAACGACACCACCACCCAGCTTCTGAAGACCATTGGGGAGAACACCGCCTCCGGTGCCTTCTCCACCTTCAAGATTTCCGGCTACCCCGCCAATTTCCTCAACGCCGGGCAGTGCGTCTTTGCCGTGGACTCCACCGCCGGCTCCACCTGGATGGGCAGCGACGCACCCCTGATGGACATTGCCGAGGAGGAGATTGCGCAGTTTGAGACGGCGGTGCTGCCCGTGCCCCAGTTTGACCCGGACACCCCCCAGATGATCTCCCAGGGCCCCTCGGTGTGTATCTTCAATAAGGAGGACCCCCAGGAGGTGCTGGCCTCCTGGCTCTTCACTCAGTACCTCCTCACCAACGAGGTGCAAATTGCCTACTCCCAGACCGAGGGGTATGTGCCGGTGACCACCAAGGCCCAGGAGAGCCCGGAGTACCAGGATTACCTGTCCCGGGCGGGGGAGGACAACGACACCTACTATGAGGTGAAGCTCCAGGCGGTGCAGCTGCTGCTCGACCATATGGACGATACTTTCATCACCCCGGTCTTTAACGGCTCGGCCTCCCTGCGGGACGCGGCAGGGCAGCTCATCGAGGGGGTGACCAAGGCGGTGCGCCGGGGCCAGACGGTGGATGATGCCTTCCTGGAGACCCTGTATAGCGATACCCAGGCTCTCTACCATCTGGATTCCATTTCGCCCTCCGGGGGAGAGGCAGATCTTGGCCCCCTGCCGGGGACGGCGGTGGCTCTTCTGGTGGGACTGGCGGTGGCCTGGATCCTCATTTTGGGGTATCTGGCATTGCAGTGGAGACAGGGACGCAAAAAACGGGCTCATTTGCACAAAAATGGATGATTACCCCGGTGAATGGTTGATTTCCAGTGGATTTGCGCTATAATTAGGTCTGCTGTGAGAAGACGGAGCGGAGGTGCGCCGCGGCTTGCGGCCCCCCTCCGCTTTCCATTCTTTTCCGCACTCTTGCACGTGTTTTCAAGAAAAAAGGAGGAAAATTCCATGAAAAAGCTTCTGTCTTTGCTTTTGGCGCTGGGCGTTGTCTGCTCCCTGGCCGGCTGTGCCGGCTCCAATGACGGCAGCCAGTCCGACGCCTCCCAGTCCTCTTCCGCCTCTGCAAGCGGCTCCCAGACCGACGGTTCTCAGGCCGACGGCTCCCAGACTGATGTCCAGGTGATGAGCTATGAGGAGTACATGGCCGCCGAGCTGGACGCCCAGGTGACCATCGAGGCCTATGTCCAGGCCAAGCAGTCCTGGTGGGAGGACAAGGCCACCGTCTATGCCCAGGACGAGGACGGCGCCTACTTCCTGTACAACATGGTCTGCTCCCAGGAGGACTACGATAAGCTGGTCCCCGGCACCTGCATCCGCGTTACGGGCTATAAGACCGAGTGGTCCGGTGAGGTTGAGATCATTGACGGCACCTTCGAGATTGTGGAGGGCGACACCTTTGTTGCCGAGCCTCTGGATGTGACCTCCCTGCTGGGCACCGAGGAGCTCATCAACCACCAGAACCAGCTGGTGGACTTCAAGGGCCTCACCGTAGTGGCCGCCGGTCAGGACGACGCCGGCAACGACGTGCCCTTCCTCTACAACTGGGACGGCTCCGGCACCCAGGGGGATGACCTCTATTTCAACGTCTCCGTGGGCGACCAGACCTATACCTTCACCGTGGAGTCCTACCTCTGCGACAGTTCCACTGAGGTCTACAAGGCCGTGGAGGCCCTGGAGATTGGCCAGGTTATTGACGCTCAGGGCTTCCTCTACTGGTATGAGGGCGTCAACCCCCACATCACCTCCATCACCGTGGTAGAGTAATTTCCCATTTACCCAAAGCTGCTTCGTCTCCCCGGAGGCGAAGCAGCTTCTTTTTTTCGCCTCTTGCCAGAACGGAGCCGGACGAGTATGATGGAACCAGATTCTCCGCAGAGCTGCCCAAAAGACGGCAGCGCGGACAGGAATGACTGCGAGGAGGAACGGATATGGAGACACAGAAACACCCGCGGGGGGCAAATCCCGTGGTTTTGGACGACTGCCTCATTGACCTGGACCAGTTTATGGCGGTGGTCCGGTTTGGTGCGGAGCTCACCTATTCTCCCGCCTTTTGTGAGCGGGTGCAGAAAAACCGCCGGCTGGTGGAGCGCTTTCTGGAGGAGAACCGGCCGGTCTACGGAGTGACCACCGGCTTTGGGGAGAATGTGCGCTACGTCATCCCCAAGGAGGACGCCCGGGCACTGCAACGGAATATTGTCCGCTCCCACGCCTGTGCGGTGGGGAAGCCCCTGAGCCGGGAGCAGGCCCGGGCGGTGATGTTCATGACTATTCTGAACGCCGGAAAGGGCCACTCGGGCATCCGTCTGGAGACCCTGGAGCTCATTCGGCAGTTTCTGAACCGGGACATCGTGCCCTATGCTCCCTCGGAGGGCTCGGTGGGCTATCTGGGGGTGGAGGCCCATCTGGCTCTGGCCTACATTGGAGAGGGCAGCGTACTGCAGGATGGCAAAAAGGTGCCTGCGGCCCAGGTGCTGGAGGAGGAGGGGCTGACCCCTCTGGTGCTGGAGTGCAAGGAGGGCCTCACCATGCTCAACGGCACCATCACTGTTACCGCCCTGGCACTGCTGGCCATCTATGATGCCCGCGTCGCCGCCCAGAACATGGAGCTGGCGGGGGCGTTGTGCTACGAGGCCCTTCACGGCACCACCAAGGCCCTGGATGAGCGGATTCACCTCACCAAGGACCATGAGGAACAGCATGTCTGTGCCCGGAACCTGCTGCAGATGCTGGAGGACAGCGAAATCTGCGCCGCCCACCGGGACGACAAGGTGCAGGACGCCCTGGTGCTGCGCTCCATGCCCCACGTCCACGGCTCGGTCTGGCGCCTTTTGAAAGAGTCGGAGCGGGCTATTGTGGAGGAGATGCACTCCATCAGCGACAACCCCCAGCTCTTTGACACGGAGGACGGAGACGGCGTGGCCCTGATGTGCGGCAACTTTGACGGCACCTATGTGGGCTCCCACGCGGACATCATTTCCATGGCCTGCGCCATTGCGGGCAACCAGGTGGAGCGGGGCATCAACCGCATGGTGGACCGGAACCTGAACGACGGGCTGCCCGCCTTCCTGGTGACCAACCCCGGGCTGAACAACGGCTTTATGATCCCCCAGTACACCGCCGCCGGGCTGCAGAACGAGTTGAAGCTGCTATCTGTCCCTGCCAGCGTGGACTCCATCTCCGCCTGCGCGGGCCAGGAGGACCCGGTGTCTATGGCCTACAACGCCGCCAAGCGGGCGGGAGAGGCAGTGGGGAAGCTTCAGTACATGGTTGCCATTGAGATCCTGGTGGCCCTCCAGGCCATCGACCTGCGCAAGCCGCTGCAGCAGGGCCGGGCCACCCGGCGGCTGCACGACTTTGTGCGCCGGAGCGTGGCCTTTGCGGAGGAGGACCGCTTCTTCGGACAGGACATCGAGACTCTCTTCCAATTCGTCCGGGACGGGGCTCTGGTGCGGGAAATGGAAGCAGAACTGGGTCTGTTTCAGGAATAACCTATGAGCAACAGAAAACGGAAGGCACAGATTGTGCCTTCCGTTTTTATCGGTCCATGATCTCCAATCCCCATGCGTCACACTTACTTGGCTGGCAAAAAACAAGATAGCTCTTACGATCTATCCTAGTCTGGTACGCCCGAAGCCGAAGCGCAGCCCGGTGTGCCGGGGGCACGCCGGGCCGCTGCGGCTCCCTTCCCAAGAAGGCGAGTGCACCGCACGAAGCCTGATTGGCGATAGACGCAACAGTTACGAAAACAAAAAAAGTCAGGGTAGACTTTATAATCTACCCTGACTTGTCTTGCGGGTAATGTCTGGATGTCGCCTTATTTCTCACCACATTCATGGAAGCGATCCCAAAACGGCCCTTCTGGGCCGCGCCGCTTTTGCGGCGTAAATTCGGAGCGAAGCGGAGAATTGCGCAGGGGCGGCTTTGCCGACCCCGAGCATTTTAATGCCGAAGGATGGAGCCGCCTGGCAGGTGGCGGAACCCAAAAAAGAAGCACCTGCTTAGCAGGTGCTTCTTTTTTGGTACGCCCGAAGGGACTCGAACCCCCAACATTCAGAACCGGAATCTGACGCTCTATCCATTGAACTACGGGCGCATCTCTATTGACGCTCCGTTATTATAGCAGGATTTCGCCCACTTGTAAAGAGGGAATTTTCCAGTCTCCTACCCGTTCCCCAGCCATTCCACGTTTTCCGGAGGCTGAGCAAACCCACAGGCCGCCCCCCGCCAGTTTTCCCCTTTATAGAGCCGAAACCACATACCGTCCAGCTCATAAAGCGTTGTCCCCACCCGGGGGATGGGCACCCGGATCCCGGACAGCCGCTCCCGAATCCCATGGCCGGTACACTTGACCCGGCTCTCCTTTAGGGCCCACAGGGTGGTAAAGGCACTCCACAGCTCCCGCTCCCCCTCCAGCCACGCCAGCTCCTCCGGGGAGCACACCCGCCCGGGCAGGCCGGGGCGCCACTGCTTCACCACCTGGATGTCCACTCCCACCGGCTTTTGGTCCAGGGCGCACAGGGCCAGGCTGCCACTGTGGCTGAGGTTAAACTCCCGTCCTGGATTCTGGGGAAAGTATGGCTTCCCCTCCTCTGCCTGCCGGATTTCCGGCAGGGGGTCCAGCCCCCAGGTAAGGCGGACGCTTTGGGCCAGCAGCTCATAGGCCTGCTCCCGCCGCTCCAGGCCCTTCGCACCATATACCACCACCGGCTCCTCACGCCCCTCTCTGTTGTATCTGCCCCGATTATAGCAGGCGGCGGGGCCCTGTGTCCATCGCTTTCAGCAGGGAATCTGGAACCAGGCGCTGGCGCTGGACAGGTCCACAAAGAGAATGTGCTTTGGCGGCCACAGGGTAAATACGGCAAGCAGAATGCCCAGTACCAGCACCGCCGCCACAGGCAGCATCCACTTGATCCCCTGGAAGGGACCGGAAAACTGGGTGGGCAGCCAAAAGCCCAGCACCATCACCAGCACATAAATGGCAATGTCCACCCACATGGCCTCGCCGCCCAGAGTGATATGGTATAGGTAACCCAGCAGCAGCATCACCAGGCACATCAGCGGCAACGCCAGCAGCCAGGGATGAATCCCACCCGGTCTCCCCCGGTTGAGCCACACCGCCGCCAGCAGGTAGGGCCAGAAGACGATTTTCACATGCTCCCACAAGCTCTCGTTCACCGGAGAAACCAGGGCGTTCACGGCCCCCGGCACAGAGGAATAGAGAAAATGCAGGGCGCTCCCCACCAGCATGGTGGCCAAACAGGTCAGCAGCAGCGTTTTCGTTCCATAATACACCCCAATCACCTCGCCTTCAATGTATGCCTTTCCCATTCTCTTCATGCAAACCTCAGCATAAATTTCCTGTTCTGCGGCAGACTATCCAGCAAGAGATCTTCTCGATCCAAGGAGGGATTTACCCCATGACAAATTCGGAATACAGCAAGCTGGTCAGTCAATATGCCCAGCCCTCCCCCATTTTAAAAGACTGCATCTGGGCCTTTTTGGTGGGTGGGTCTATCTGCACGGTGGGCCAGCTGCTCTCCAACCTCTACCGACAGCGGGGGCTGGACCAGGACCAGGCCGGGGCGGCGGTGTCCATCACCCTTATTCTGGCCGCCGCCCTGCTCACCGGCCTGGGCTACTTCGACAAGCTGGCCAAACACGCCGGGGCCGGCACCCTGGTACCCATCACAGGCTTTGCCAACGCCATGGTCTCCCCCGCCCTAGAATTCAAAAGTGAGGGGCTCATCACCGGCACGGCGGCCAAGCTCTTTGTGGTGGCCGGTCCGGTACTGGTTTACGGCATCTCCGCCAGCGTCATATACGGCGTTCTTCTGGTGCTTCTGCAGGCCCTTTAGCCGCAACTTTTTGGCATCGTTTGCCTTTCCTTTCTCTGTGTGTTATGATGACATTATTCAGGGCCCGGGCGGAGCCGCCCGGGCCCAAACTTACATTGTGCGAGGTCACCATTTATGGAAAAGCTATATGAAGCGGATCCCTACCTGCGTCAATTTTCCGCCCGGGTCGAGGCCTGTACTCCCTGCAAAAAAGGATTTGAGGTCTTGCTGACGGAGACTGCCTTCTACCCCGAGGGCGGCGGCCAGCCCTGGGACACCGGCACTCTGGGCGGCGTACGGGTCCTGGAAGTCCACGAGCGGGAGGGCCGGGTGGTCCACACCTGTGACGGCCCGCTGACTCCTGGCGAGACCGTGGAGGGTATCATCGACTGGGACCGGCGCTTCGACCTTATGCAGAACCACTCCGGCGAGCACATCGTCTCCGGCATCGCCCACGCCAAGTGGGGCTGTGACAATGTGGGCTTTCACATGGGTGCCGAGGTCATCACCATTGACCTCAATGTCCCGCTGGATGGGACGGATCTGGCCTGGCTGGAGGAGGAAGCCAACCGTTACCTCTGGCAGGACCGCCCGGTGCTGGTCACCTATCCCTCCCGGGAGGAGCTGCCCACGCTGGAATACCGCAGCAAGAAGGAGCTCACCGGACAGGTGCGCATTGTCACCTTCTCCGGTGCGGACATCTGCGCCTGCTGCGGCACCCACGTCTCTTCCACCGGACAGATCGGGCTTATTAAGCTTTTGTCGGTACAGAAGTTCCGGGAGGGCGTGCGCATTGAGTTGGTCTGCGGCGGCCGGGCCCTCCGCTACCTCAACCGGATTGGGGAGCAAAACCACCGGATTTCCAACCTGCTCTCTGCCAAGCCCTTTGAGACCGGGGCGGCGGCAGAGCGGTTGCTGGAGGAGAATGCCGCGCTGAAGTCCCGCATTCTCACCATGGAGGCCGTCCGCTTCCAGACCCTGGCCCAGGCCCACGCCGGTCAGGACAGCCCCGTGGTATTTGAGCCCGGCCTGTCCCCCGACGGTCTGCGGCGGCTGTGCGACGCCCTGCTCCAGGTGTGTCCCGGCCGGTGCGCCTGCTTCTCCGGGGAGGATGGCAAGGGCTACAAGTACGCCATCGGCTGCCGGGGCGGCGATCTGCGCGCCTTCACCAAGGAGCTGAACCAAACCCTCAGCGGCCGGGGCGGCGGCAAGCCCGACTTTGTGCAGGGCTCGGTGCAGGCGGACCGGAGCGCGGTGGAGGCCTTCCTGGCCCACCGGAGCTGATTTTTCCAAGACATACGGATTAAGGAGCATTTATGGATTATACATGGTACCAGCTGGGATGGTTTTTCCTGGCCTATTCCTTCCTGGGGTGGCTGCTGGAGACCTCTCTGGCCGCGGCAAAAAAGCGCCACCTTCTGAACCGAGGCTTTCTGAACGCCCCCTTCTCCCCCATCTACGGCTTGGGCGGCGTTCTGTTCGCCCTGTTTTTACCGGAACTGCGGGATGACCCCTTCTTTCTCTTCCTATTCGGCGCCATCCTGGCCACCGGTCTGGAGCTGCTGACCGGCGTACTGCTGGAGAAAATTTTTGGTCAGAAATGGTGGGACTATTCCGGAGAACGGTTCCAGTTTGAGGGCCACATCTGTCTGAAATACTCTCTGCTCTGGGGTCTTCTGGCACTGGTGTGCGTCTTTGCGGGCAATCCCCTGCTTATCTCCCTGGTGGGGCTTCTCCCCCGCACAGTGGGACGTGTTACCCTGATCGTAATTCTGTGCCTGTTGGCCGCCGACCTGTTCAGCTCGCTGGCTGCTCTGTTCCAACTCAACGGAAGCCTGAAGGAGCCCAACCAGATCTCCCTGCGGTGGGCCCGGCTGACCCGGGCACTGGACAATGCCGTCACCCGGGCCATCCAGCGCCGTATGGTCCGGGCCTACCCCAACCTGGAGCTGGAACGTCTGAAGGAGTCCACCGCCCGGCGCCGGGCGGCGGCGAGCCAGTCCACCGGCGTCTTTGCCCAGGGCTGCTGCTTCTATAAGCTACTGTGGCTCTTTTTCATCGGTGCCTTCCTGGGCGATATCATTGAGACCATCTTCTGCCGGGTCACCGCCGGAGTGTGGATGAGCCGGAGCAGCGTGGTCTACGGTCCCTTCTCCATTGTGTGGGGACTGGGGGCGGTGCTTCTCACCGCCGTGCTCTACAAATACCGAAACCGCAGCGACAGCTACATCTTCCTGGTGGGCACCGTGGTGGGCGGCGCCTACGAGTACATCTGCTCGGTGTTCACCGAGCTGGTCTTCGGCACGGTGTTCTGGGATTACAGCCACCTGCCCTTCAACCTGGGCGGGCGCATCAACCTACTCTACTGCTTCTTCTGGGGCATCGCCTCGGTGGTATGGCTGAAGCTCATCTACCCCAGGCTCTCCGGCTGGATTGAGAAAATTCCCGTCCGGTGGGGCAAGCCGGCCAGTTGGGTCCTCATCGTCTTTATGATCGTCAACATTCTGGTCTCCTGCCTGGCCATGGCCCGCTACGTCCAGCGCCAGAACCAGCCCGACGCGCCCACCTCCGCTCTGTCCCAGATTCTGGACGAGCGCTTCCCGGACAGCCGCATGAAGCGCATCTACCCCAACGCCATTCTGGTGGACTAAACCCCAAAACGCTTCTCCCCCAAGGGTTTTCGTCCCATGTAAACCGCCGGTTAGCAAAACGCCAAGCGCCGGGCGGTGGCCTGAAATCCCAATATCTGCTAGGCTCAAGCCACAAGGAGGGATGACCCATGACAACCGGACAACGCATCGCCGCCAAGCGGAAGGAGCTGGAGCTGTCCCAGGAGGGATTGGGAGAGCGGCTGGGTGTTTCCCGGCAGTCCATCTATAAGTGGGAGTCGGACGCCTCCCTGCCCGAAATTGACAAGCTGGTGGCATTAAGCCGCCTGTTCAACGTGCCGGTGGGCTGGCTGCTGGGGGTGGAAGAGGAGAGCGCCCAGGGAAGCGACCCGCTGAGTGAGGAGCAGCTGCGCATGGTGGAGGAGATCTTCCGCCGCTACCAACAGGAGCAGTCGTCCAAAGAGCTCAGCGAGGAGCAGCGCCGACAAGTGGAGGAGCTGGTATCCAAGGGGACAACCGGAAAGGGAAAGTCCCCCTGGGACAAGTGGTCGGTACGCATCCTGTTCGGCATGTGCGGCGCCATCGTGGCTTCGGTGTTTACCATCAACTCCAAGGTGGACAACTTCCAGAATCAGTATTCCGACCTGTCCTATTCCATTGAGAATATTACCAGTTCCGTGCACGGTCAGATCGGCTCCCTCACGGGAAGGGTGGAGGAGATCCTCAAAGCCCAGAACAGCCTCACCGCCGACTACTCCGCCCAACCAGTCTCGGCGGACCTGGAGGACAATACCGTCACCTTTGACCTCCGGGTGGTACCCAAGACCTACGTGGAGGGAATGACCGTCACCTTCCTGGCTGAGTATGGGGAGGGCAGTCAGGAGGCCGAAGGCCAGCTGGGCTCCGGTCAGGCCTTCACCGCCCGGCTCACCTGTCCTCTCACCGACTCCATCACCCTGTCCGCCGTCTTCGTCACCGGGGACACCCGGCAGACTCAGCTGCTGGACAATTTCTCCAGTCTGCGTACCGCCTCTTTTCCCGACGTCACCCTGATGGCAGGGAGTGAGCTATGGGGCTTAGAACAAAACAAGGACGGCAGTTTCTCTCTCCCCCCCATTACCGCCACCTTCTCCTCCAGCAGCAACTCCACACCGGCAGTCTACGCGTTCCTGGAACAGTCGGAGGTAACCCGCGTCCAGGTGGGCCTGTTCCGGAACAGGAAGCTGGTGCGCTGGCTGGAAAAGGCCGAGGATCCCACTGGAGGCCACAGCAACTCCTCCGCTCAGGTGGAGGCAGTTACCGCTGATGAGGTGGGCTACTGGTCCGACTACACGCTGCCGGAAATGACGCTGGAGGCCGGAGAAGGAGACACCATTGAGTTTGCTGCCCTCATTACCGACCAGTATGGCCGTCAGTTTATGTGCCCGGATTTCGGCTTTGTGGTTCAGAATGGGACGTTGGAGTATCCAGAGTACAAGGAATTTTCCACTGACCCGACGGATTGGACTTTTTAATGTTTAACGCCCACGGCGGGCCGGACCTATTGGGTCTGGCCCGCCGTTTCCTGTTCCAGCAGGGCCACGTTGCCGCGGAGGCGCTCATTTCCCGGCTCCAGACTGAGGGCAAGCCTGGCCTCCTCCAGAGCCTCCGCCTTCCGCCCGGTGCGGTAAAGGGCGATGGCGCGCAGATCGTGGGGCAGGCTCCCCCACGGCGCCGCCTCACAGATATAGGTGCGGGGGCGCTCCTGAATCTCCAAAGCACAGCCGGTAAAGTAGAGCACACCCTCCCACTGTTCCTGCTCATAGAGGAGCATGGCCAGATCCATATAGGGCTCCCTCAGGTGGGGGGCCTCCGCTATCGCCCGTAGGTACCAGTCCCGGGCCAGCCGCCCCTCTCCCTTCTGAGCATAGGATTTGGCAATATACCGCATGGAGGCTGCCCGCTCATCCCGCCAGACCGCCTTTGGCATGGCCAGGTGGCGCTTCAAAGTGGCGATACAGTCGTCCCACCGGCCGTGGAACATATATTCCCGGCCAAGATAGTGGGCGTTTCGGTCGTCCTCCGGGTCCTCCGCCACCGACAGCTCCAGCAGAGGCAGATATTGCCCTCTGGACTTGGTTGGGTCCGGATGGTGGTCCAGCTGCACCCCGTCCGCCACCACCATGGGCCCGGGCTTCCCCTCCCCCACCCAGCTGAGCACCTCGTGGACCGGGTGGGTCCAGCGATAGCCCCGGCGGGCGTGGATTTTCTCATACCAGAAGACCACTCCCTCCGATCCGTCGGGGTTAAAGGACCAGGTGTAGCGATAGGTGGCCTGACCCGCTCCGGGCTCCCAGGCCTCCTCCAGATGGGCCCGCCAGCCGGGGTGGAACACCTCGTCCAGATCGGTACACACGCAGATGTCCGCATCCTCCGGCACCAGTTCCAGGGAGCGATTGCGAGCGGTGTCAAAGCGCCAGGGGTGAATCTGCTCCACGGTTACTTCCGCCCCCCGGGCCCGCAGCTTCTCCACGGTGTCGTCGGTGGAGCCGGTGTCCAGCACCACCACCTGGTCAGCCTCCTCCATGGAGTCCATCCAGCGATCCACAAATTGGCTCTCATTTTTACAGATGGCGTAAACAACGACCTTCAAGTTCTGCTCCTCCCTCGCTTTTTACTTGAAAGGGGGGCCGCCGTGTCTTGCGGCGGCCCCCGTTTTCGGTTGACACTCCAGTCCGAAACTCATTCTTATTTTCAGGACGGAATGTCGCCCAGACGATTGATGGACAGTCCAATGGTGCTGTAAAGATAATTGCCTCCATCTCCCACCACTTGCAGCTGCGCCGGGGCAGACGCCACCGACACTGGCGTACTGAAGGACAGAGCCGCTGTCTGTGACGAGGTGTGGAAAATATACAGAGACGTGGCTCCGGGAACCACCGAACCATTCTCCTCGAGAGACACCCCCACACTCTGGGGGAAGTTTGCCCCACTGACGGGAGAAAAACTGCCGTGGAAAGAAACCTCGTACACGCCGGGCTGATTCACTGTAAACGTGCTGCTGCCCGGTGTGTGACTAATGTCCGTACCATAGGAAAGCGCGTTTTGGTCAAAGAGCAACGCCCCGCCGCTGGTGCCGGACTGAGCCGGTGTAGAATAGGCAGACAACAGAGACACAGGCGCAGGTGAACCGGTATCCCCCTTGGGAATGGTGAAGTCAAACACGGCACTTTCGGGGGTACCCGAATTGGTCACTTGGGCATCGGTGCCCGGTGCGCCTGTGGTCACGGTGCCCACAGACAGAGTGGCAGGTGTTCCGGCAGCTCCCGTTTCTCCGCTGGGACCGGCAGGGCCGGTGGGTCCGGTCGGGCCGGTAGCGCCCACGGCACCAGTGGGTCCGGTGGGACCGGTGGGGCCGGTAGCGCCCGCGGCACCAGTGGGCCCGGTTGGACCGGTAGCACCCGCAGCGCCGGTCGCTCCGTTGGGGCCGGTAGGACCAGTGGCACCCGCAGCACCGGTCGCTCCGGTGGGGCCAGTGGGGCCGGTAGCACCCGCAGCACCGGTCGCTCCAGTGGGGCCGGTTGGACCAGTAGCACCCGCGGCGCCGGTCGCTCCGGTGGGGCCAGTGGGACCAGTAGCACCCGCAGCACCGGTGGCTCCGCTTTGGCCAATTGGGCCAGTAGCACCTGCAGCTCCGGCAGGTCCAGTAGGACCAGTTGGGCCAGTTGGGCCGATAGCACCCGCAGCGCCGGTGGCTCCAGTGGGCCCGGTCGGGCCGGTAGCGCCCGCAGCGCCGGTGGCTCCGGTGGGACCGGTGGGGCCAGTAGCACCCGCAGCACCGGTCGCTCCGGTGGGGCCGGTGGGGCCGGTAGCGCCAGTGGCGCCGGTGGGACCTGTGGGGCCGGTAGCGCCAGCAGCGCCGGTTGCTCCGGTGGGCCCGGTGGGACCAGTGGCACCCGCAGCACCAGTTGCTCCAGTGGGGCCGGTTGGACCGATAGCACCCGCAGCGCCAGTGGCGCCGGTGGGACCTGTGGGGCCGGTAGCGCCAGCAGCGCCGGTTGCTCCGGTGGGCCCGGTGGGACCAGTGGCACCCGCAGCACCAGTTGCTCCAGTGGGGCCGGTTGGACCGATAGCACCCGCAGCGCCAGTGGCGCCGGTGGGACCTGTGGGGCCGGTAGCGCCAGCAGCGCCGGTTGCTCCGGTGGGCCCGGTGGGACCAGTGGCACCCGCAGCACCAGTTGCTCCAGTGGGGCCGGTTGGACCGATAGCACCCGCAGCGCCAGTGGCGCCGGTGGGACCTGTGGGGCCGGTAGCGCCAGCAGCGCCGGTTGCTCCGGTGGGCCCGGTGGGACCAGTGGCACCCGCAGCACCAGTTGCTCCAGTGGGGCCGGTTGGACCGATAGCACCCGCAGCGCCAGTGGCGCCGGTGGGACCTGTGGGGCCGGTAGCGCCAGCAGCGCCGGTTGCTCCGGTGGGCCCGGTGGGACCAGTGGCACCCGCAGCACCGGTTGCTCCAGTGGGGCCGGTTGGACCGATAGCACCCGCAGCGCCGGTGGCTCCAGTGGGCCCGGTCTGGCCGGTAGCGCCCGCAGCGCCGGTGGCTCCGGTGGGACCGGTGGGGCCGGTAGCACCCGCAGCACCAGTTGCTCCGGTAGGACCGGTGGGACCAGTAGCGCCCACAGCACCGGTTGCTCCAGTGGGCCCGGTGGGACCAGTAGCGCCCACAGCACCGGTTGCTCCAGTGGGCCCGGTGGGACCAGTAGCGCCCGCAACGCCAGTGGCTCCGGTGGGACCGGTGGGGCCAGTAGCGCCCGCAGCGCCGGTGGCTCCAGTCGGGCCAGTAGGTCCAGTGGTTCCGGTAAAACCAGCCGGGATCACAAAGTTCAGAATCGCATTTTGTGCGGTTCCTACGTTACTTACCTCAGCCGCTGTACCCGGTGCCCCTGTCTGGACCATCCCCACTTCCACAGTGGCAGCAGTTCCGTCCTTTCCGGCAGCACCGGCAGGGCCCGTAGCCCCAGTCGGGCCAGTAGCACCCGCAGCGCCGGTCGCTCCAGTGGGGCCGGTCGGACCAACAGCGCCTGTGGCTCCAGCAGGACCAGTTGCACCCACTGGACCCGGGATTCCCTGAGGGCCCGTAGGCCCGGTGGCGCCGTCCGGACCGGGAATCCCCTGGGGACCGGTCGGACCTGTGGGCCCCGGAGGGGGCGGGCAAGGGGGACAGGGCGGCGGGCAAGGGGGCGGACAATGAGAAGGTGGGCAGGACGGCGGGGGGCAGGGCGGCGGACAGCAATCGCAGTGAGAGGGGGTGCACCCCTCATTGAGATATGCCACGATGCCCTCTCTGCACCGGTCGTCTCCGCCGGGAACATGATATCGTTTCATAATCGCTCCTTCGAAATGACGCGTTCTTGTATTTACCGTGGATGTTCCACATCCCATTCTATGCCGCAGGATTGTCCGGTGTCTCTCCGGGCCTTTACACCGCTCCCGCTTTCTGTCATAATAGAAAAAAAGGGAGGGAGTCCCATGAAACGATATGTTATTGCCCTGGATCAGGGTACTACCAGCAGCCGGTGTATCATCTTTGACCGGGACCAGAACATCATCGGCCTGGCTCAGCGGGAGTTTACTCAGCACTATCCCCAGCCGGGCTGGGTGGAACACGACCCCATGGAGATTTGGTCCAGCCAATTCTCGGTTCTTACTGAGGCTTTGGCTCAGTCCGGCATTGCTCCGGAGGAAGTGGCCGCCATCGGAATCACCAACCAGCGGGAGACCACTATTGTGTGGGACAAGACCACCGGCCGCCCAGTCTACAATGCCATCGTATGGCAGTGCCGGCGCACCGCCTCCCTGTGTGAACAGCTCAAGAAGGACCGGGAGCTCACCGACTACATTCAGGAGCACACCGGTCTGCTTGTGGACGCCTACTTTTCCGCCACCAAGCTCAAGTGGATTCTGGACCACGTAGAGGGAGCCCGGGAGCGGGCCCGCCGGGGCGAGCTGCTCTTCGGCACGGTGGACTCTTGGCTGGTGTGGAAGCTCACCGGCGGCGCGGTGCATGTCACCGACTATACCAACGCCAGCCGCACCATGCTCTATGACATCCAGAACCTATGCTGGGACAAGCACATCTGTGATGCCCTGGACATCCCCATGGAAATGCTGCCCCAGGTGGTTGGGTGCAGCCAGGTCTATGGCACCGCCAACATTCAGGGCGTAAATGTGTCCATTGCGGGCATCGCCGGCGACCAGCAGGCCGCCCTCTTCGGCCAGACCTGCTTTGCCCCCGGTCAGGCCAAAAATACCTATGGCACCGGCTGTTTCCTGCTGATGAACACCGGGGAACGGCTATATCGCAGCCAGAACGGTCTTCTCTCCACCATTGCCGTGGGGTTTGGAGACAAGGTGCAGTATGCTTTGGAGGGCTCCGTCTTCGTGGGCGGGGCCGTCATCCAGTGGCTGCGGGACGAACTGCGCTTTATTACCGAGTCCCGGGACGCGGAGTATTACGCCTCCAAGGTGAAGGACACCGGCGGAGTGTATCTGGTCCCGGCCTTCACCGGCCTGGGCGCTCCCCACTGGGATATGTATGCCCGGGGCGCTCTGGTTGGTCTGACCCGGGGCACCACCCGGGACCACATCATCCGGGCCGCCCAGGAGTCCATTGCCTACCAGAGCTATGATCTGGTGCAGGCCATGGAAAAAGACACGGGCATCCCCCTCACCATCCTCAACGCCGACGGCGGCGCCAGCCGGGATCGCTTCCTGATGCAGTTCCAGGCCGATATCCTCAACCGCCCCGTGCTCCGTCCCGCCATCCGGGAGACTACCGCCCTGGGCGCGGCCTATCTGGCCGGGCTGGCGGTGGGCCTGTGGAACAACCTGGAGGAAATTCAGGCCATGCGCACCGTGGAGCAGCGCTATGCCCCCCAGATGGAGGAGCCGCGGCGTCAGAAGCTGCTGCGTGGCTGGGACAAAGCCGTGGGCCGCAGCCTCAATTGGGCCGAGCCCGAGGACTGATCCTCCCCTATATTTTGCATCGGAACAGGAGCGACTACATTGAACGACATTCTCATTCCCACCCTTCTCTTTTGGGAAAACGGCAACACCTTTTACGGCAGCAAGGGGCTGGCCCGATTCTTTATCCGGCCCGTCCGGCCAGAGGAGGGTGATCCCCGCCTGGATGTAGAGCTGTGGCGGGGCCCCCTGACCAAGGAGCTGAGTGAAATTCTCACCACAGCCTCCTTCCCCTTAAGTGAAGACGGGCTGACCCAGCTGACTGCTTGGCTGGAGGAACGGGCCAAGGAACTGAATCCATAAAAAAGAGCCTGCCGACGGCAGGCTCTTTTTTATGGATTATACCAGCTCCGGACCTCTGGAAATCACTGTTTTCAACAGGACAGGCGTCACCAGGGCGGAGGCAATGACACTCAGTACAATGGCCGGCAGAATCACCGGGTCGATCATCCCCGCGGCAATTCCCTTCTGGGCCACCATCAGGGCGACCTCGCTGCGGGCCACCATACCGATTCCCACCACCAGAGACTGGTGGTTGCTCATTCGGCACAGCTTCCCGCCCAGGCCGCAGCCCACGATTTTAGAGAGTACCGCAAACACAACCAGGAACAGGGCAAACACCAGGATTTCCGTGTTCATGGTCTTTAAGTCGGTCTTCATGCCCACGCTGGCAAAAAACACGGGGGTAAACACCATGTAGGAGGTAACCGTAAATTTCTTGGCCACAAACTGCCGGGACTTGGTCACGTTACAGAGAATCAGGCCGGCAAAATAGGCGCCTGTGATGTCCGCCACGCCGAACAATTCCTCCGCGCAGTAGGCCATGATGAGGCAGAAGGCCAGGGCCCACACCGCCACTCGGCGGCTGTGCCAGTGGTCCTCCGAGACATAGAGAAACACCTTGCGGATGACGGCTCCCACCACAAAGGTGAACACGAAGAACAGCGCGATGCGCCCCATCACCATGAGGGGATTGTCTCCGCCGGAGCTGAGGCCGCTGAGGATGGAGAGGACAATGATGCCCAAAATGTCATCAATGAGGGCCGCACTGAGCAGCGTGGTGCCCGTTCTGGTCTTCAGCTTTCCCATCTCATTGAGGGTCTCCACCGTGATGGACACGGAGGTGGCAGAGAACACCGAGCCCACAAAGGCCGCCTTCAGCACATTGTAAAAGGTGAACTCGTCCATGAAGAAAAAGAAGTAGAGTCCGCCGCACAGCAGAAGCGGCACCGTCACGCCTGCGACGGCAATGACCAGAGCCTGGATACCGGTGCTCTTTACCTCCTCCAGGTCGGTATCAATGCCGGCGGTAAACATGAGCATGATGACGCCGATCTCCGCCGTCTTCACCAGAAAGTCTGTGCTTTCCAGTACGCCAAAGCCGCTGGGGCCCAGAATAATACCCGCCAGCAGCGCGCCCACCACCTGGGGCATATGAATCTTTTCCGTTGCCAGTCCAAAGACCTTGGTGGACAACAAAATCAGTGCCAATAACAGCAAGTATGTATAGGATTCCATCCCCACACCTCATTATTTCATCCATATTGTTGCTTGGAGCTTCTTGATTATATCACGCCCCGCGCCTGTGTCAAAGGAAAAATACCAAAACTTAAAACAACCATTGCATTCCGGCAAACTGCATTTTATTATTAACAGGAGAGACCTCTCTCTGCGCCTTGCGGCGCTGATTTTGGAAAAGGACCGGTGACCTACATGCAGTCATTTGAGTTTTATTCTCCCACTCGTATCTTGTTCGGCGCAGACACGGAGCTTCAGGCTGGAGCACAGATCCGCGGGCTTGGCTGCGGCCGGGTCCTTCTGGTCTGCGGCGGCAAAAGCGCCGCGGCCAGCGGGCTTCTGGGCCGGGTGGAAGGGAGCCTAAAGGAATCCGGGCTGGCTGTCCGGACCCTGTCCGGTGTGCAGCCCAACCCCCGCCTCTCTCTGGCCAGAGAGGGCGTACGGCAGGCGCTGGAGTTCGGTGCCGACTTTGTGCTGGCCGTGGGCGGCGGCAGCGTCATTGATACCGCCAAGGCGGTGGCCGACGGAGCCGCCAACCCGGAGACCGATGTGTGGCAGTTCTGGCTGAGGAAGGCCCCCCTCACTCGCTCCCTGCCCCTGGGCGCAGTGCTCACCATCCCGGCCGCCGGCAGCGAGTGCAGTGACTCTGCCGTTCTCACCAATGAGGAAACTCATGAAAAACGGGGCCTCAGCTCGGATCTGCATCGTCCCCGGTTCGCCATTCTGAATCCCGCCCTCACCCTCACACTCCCACCCTACCAGGTTGCCTGCGGTGTGGTGGACATTATGATGCACACCATGGACCGCTACTTTAACCCCGCCACCGACAACAATCTGACCGATGAGCTGGCGGAGGGCCTGCTGCGCTGCACCATTCAAAACGGCCGCCGCGCTCTGGAGCACCCGGGAGATCTCCACGCCATGAGTGAGCTGATGTGGGCGGGCAGCCTGTCCCACAATGGCCTCACCGGTTTGGGCGGAGCCAAGGATTTTGCTCCCCACCAGCTGGGTCATGAGCTCAGCGCCATGTTCGACGCCACCCACGGTGCCACCCTGGCCGCCGTCTGGGGCAGCTGGGCCCGCTATTGTCTGGACACTAACCCCGATCGCTTTGTCCGCTTCGGCTCCAGAGTCTGGGGGCTGGATGCCTCCGGCAAGACGCCCCAGGAGGCCGCTCTGGCGGCTATCCAGGCCACGGAACAGTTCTTCCGCTCCCTGGGGATGCCCACCTGTCTCTCCGAGCTGGGCTGCGGAGTGCTGGAAGAGGCCACGCTGAAGGAACTGGCCTACCGCTGTACCTACTACCAAACCCGCACCATCGGCACCTTCCGCGTGCTGAACGAGGCGGATATTCTGGCCATCTATCAGCTGGCTAACCACTGAATTCATCTTCTGTTTTTCTTTCAGGAAATGTAAGCCCAAAAAATAGCATGAGCGCACGGACCATACCGGTCCGCGCGCTCATGTTTTGTCTTCTGCGACGTTCTGGCAGCCTATGCTGCTCATGTCGGAACGTTCCGCTTTGCTGCACTCTTTTTTTGCTCTGCCCGTCTCCACGGAAGCCGGCGATACCACCCCGCGCCGAACAAGAAGCCCGTGCACCGGCCCACTACCGGGTTGCCAAGCAGAAGCAGCAGCCCTGCCCACACCGCAAACACCTGCCACGGCCGCTCCAACAGCCAGGGGTACTTCAGGCGGATCAGGTGAAAGAAAAAGCCATGAAACAGATAGATGGAAAGGGTGTTTTCTCCCAGGGTGGTCACCACTGGAATCCGGCGCTTGAGGCAGGGCGCCAGCCCCAGAACCAGGAGAAAGATGGTACAGGCTGCGCAGCACATAATAAGTCCCCGTGCCTGCCAGCTGTACCCCAGATTCTCATACCCGTAGGCGCCCAGCATCATCTTTGCGGTAATCCCCCGCTGAAACAGCAGCCGCTCCAAAACCACCACGCAGACCGCCGCCAGACTCAGGACAATTCCCTTGAAGGTCCGTCCCGCTCCTTCCCAGCGGACCCGAAGGCCGTCCGCCCGTCTGAAATAATAGCCCAACAGGAACCAAGGCTGGAACGCCACAATCCGGGATGCGCTCCACTGGTAGTCGATGCTCTGATCAAAGCCCACCAGCAGCGCCAGCACCACCGAGACAGCTACCATCAGCCCCCGGCCTGCAGGAGACGGAACATCGTATATTGGCAGCAGCAGTGTATAGATCGCCAGGACAAAGAGATACCACAAAATCCAATAGGGCCTTGAAAACTGCACATGGACGTAGGGATCCCCCAGCTTTTCCACAAAAGAGGTATAAATCCACTGAAACAGCAGATAAGGCACTGCCATGCCAAAGATCCACTTGATTCGGTCAAACCGGGCAAACATCCCGCTGAGGAACAAAAAAGCGGGCATATGAAAGGAGTAGATGAGCTCGTAAAGAAGCTCCCGGTGGGGAAATTCCCCCGCAATCTCCAGCAGGTGCCCCAGCACCACCAGAGCAATCAGCAAAAAGCGCAGATTGTCATATTGATATTCCCGTGTTTTGATGTTCAAGACACCTCCTTTCCGTTGGCTTATGCGGAAATCCAGGCTAGAATACCACGTTTTCTCCCATTCTGCAAGAAGAAAAGCCGCCCAACCAGTCGTGTCAGGCAGCTTTTCTTCCGTTTTATTGTCCCTTCCAGAGCAGCACTTCCAGCACAGGCAAACATATTCATGTTCCCGCGCGGTCATTTCTGGTGTTGGAGTCTTATTTTCAATGTGTATAGTCCAAAAATTTCACACGATCGCCCAGGTCCTTGGCAATCAGCTCTTTCATTTTCTTTGCAAAGGGACACGGATAGCCTATGGGCGTTCCCTTTTGAATGCAGCTTGCGAAGGCTATGGTATCGGCACCTCGTCTGACCAGCTCCCGCGCTCTGAGCACGGCTTTCTTAGCCGGGCAGCCGCCGCAATTGATGAACCCCACCAGTTCAATGTCCTCCTCAACGCCTTCAAACGCGCCTTTCTTCTCCCGAATCATGTAAAAATCCGTTGTCCCGGGGCAGTAATCTTCCGTCTGCTGACAACGTATAATCCCTACTTTCATACTCTGCTCCTTTCCGCAAAATCTGGTTTTGCTCTAGTGCTGCGCGCGAGCGCTGCTCAGACCACGCAATCTCAGGCGCAGGTTGGAGCCTGCATCCCGCACCATACCGCGATACACCGCTGTCCCCAGGCGACGGCGGACAAAGGCTGCCTTGGGGAACAGCTCTTCTCCTGTGTACGGCGCAAACAGTGCCTGGTCAACGGCCGGAATCAGGCTTTCCAGTGCCTGAATCAGTTCCGGATCTCCGGCAGCTCTGTCCCGAAGTCGGCCGAGAAACTCCCGCGGTGTCTCGCCCTGCAGCTTATGCCACGGAGTAGGCCCGCTGCGCTGGACCAGCAGGAAGTAGAGCCCCATAGCGGTATCCCGGTTCTTCCATAGCCACATCCGTCTGGATACCCACTGCCCCCAACCAGCCAGCAGCCGGCGCAGAGCTGTCAGCAGGGAAATCCGATGTCGAACGGCCTCTGGCCGTTTTTCTGCCCGCACCCTTGCCAGACGAATGCGTCCCAGGGCCCTCAGTAGCAGGAAAACCACTATCAGGACTCCCACTGCCAGGATTATCAAGAGAATGAGGGGCAGGCTGGAGTCAATTTGAATTTGTTCATCCATCTGTCCCATGCCTTGGGTCACGTCTGGGGGCGGCAGCTTCCCGCTTTCAGCAGCCGGAAAGAGAGATGCCAAAAATACAAGAAATTTCCACAGGAGATCCAGCAGAAACTGTCCCGCCTTTACCGCCCAATTCCAAAGCGTCACCAGGCCTTCCCCCGCAGGAGCCGCCACAAAACTAACCAACAGCCACACCGCAGCAAGTACTCCGGCAAAAATCGTTCCCAGGAACATCCAGCTGCGGGGGCCAAGGTTTGCGCCGGACCGAAAAACAATGGTGCCCAAAATAGAGGAGGCACAGCCTACCGCAATAGGGATGCACCAGGACACAGACAGACCTGTAGCAGACAGATAGGCGGTAAAAAGCGCCAGCGTCACCAACGACAGATCCGTCACCAGCATTAGTTCAAAAAGGGTAGGCGAGGACTGCGCCAGGCGTCCCGCGTAGGCTGCCAGCCACGCACAAAAAATAACGGCCCAAAGCCCCCCCATCCAATCGGTTACTCCACCCAGAAAAACGGCGGCAAGGCAGGCGGCAAGGCAAAGGCCTCCGTTGACCAGCACCAACCCCTGCATGGTGCGCTCCCGCCGAAGGAAACCGCGGTCTGCCACGAACAGCAAAAGCGCATAGGGTAGCAGCATCACCGGGTAGTAGCTGCCCGCCCCCCCGTTTCTGAGCGTGAAGCAATGGACCAGCGTACACTGAACGCAGGCACTGGAACAAAGAAGTGCAGCAGACGGGAGGGGATTATATTTACGCATGTTCCCTTCCCTCCTTCAGGCTGGACAGGGGAATTACCTCAAACTCGCCCGCCTGCAGCTTGCCCTCCGCCGCGGTGATCAGTGTGGTTCCAGCACTTCCCAGACAGTACGGAAGAGACTTCTTTCCCAATAAGGCAGCATCCCAGAGGATATAATAAAATCTGCCCACGCTTCGGGCCACTTCAAAAATGGGGGTCTCATCAAAAACAGTGGCCTGCATAGTGATTTTCCCCTCATCATCCCGCCGAAGGGGAAGCGGCTGATAGGCCGCCAAAGCTCGCAGCATCTCCTCTGTCTCAGCAAAGAACAAATTGCTGACCCCGGCCGTCCCCCGGCACAGACTGAGGCCGCACCGAACCTGAAGCGCACTCAGACACACCAGAAGGGAGGCCAGCACACTCAGGGCATCCTCCAGTTCCTTCAGGTGTGGCTCCGGGCCGCTGAAACTCTCGCCGTCAAGGAGGAAGTGAACGCTTCTGGGCAGAATGTCCTCATAAACATTGACAGTAAGAGGCTGACACCGAGCCGCAAGCCGCCAGTTGATGTGCTTGAGGGAATCCGCCGTCTGATAATCCCGAGTGGATCGAATGACCGTAACGTCCTCCATAATGCCCTTGGCCCCAGTATCGGCATTCCACAGATTGCGCAGAAAGATATCAGGGCGCACCTTAATGAGCTTGGGATAAATGTAAAACCGGCGCACGTTTCTCTCGCTCACGGGCTGTTCCACCTGTGTCAATCCAAAGCCGTCTCCGGTACGCACCCGCCAGCCAGTGGTGGAATAGACACCCCTTCGTCTGGCCGTCCAGGGCATGGAACACTGTGCCGTCTCATACCACAACAAAAAGGAAAATCGTTTTTCTCCCACCAATTCGGTACTGTATCCTTCGTCTTCCAAAGCAGATTTCTCATTCTCGTCCGGCTCTCTCCGGTGCTCCTCGGGAAGCATGCACAGATCCGGCGAGAGCGGAAAAAACAGCTCCAGCCAAACCAACGGGAGGAATTTCCCGTTTTCTACTTCAATGTCCACTTGAATCTTGTCCCCGGGAAAAACTCCGCTGCTCTGGCTAGACGCCGACACAGAAATGCGGCGCAGCGCCAATGCTGCCCAACATCGCGAAGCAAGGGCCAGCAGAAAGAGAAACATCAGAACCGCTGCCACTCTGCCCTGTCCGAAAAAGGCAGCCAATACGCACAGTACCAGGACGAGTACCAACGCAGGCAGCGTCACCAGGTTGCTGGAGCGGCTCAGAACCGGTTTACTTCTCATGGCTCACAGCTTTCCCTAATGTGGGTGAGGCCGGCACCCGGGCAAGGACATCATCCAGAATAGCACCGGCACTTACGCCGGAGAAGCGGGCACCGCTGTCCGGCACCAGACGGTGCTCCAGCACCAGGTGGGCCAGAGTCTTCACATCGTCGGGCGTCACAAAATCCCGACCCTCCATAGCTGCCCACACCTTGGCAGCCCGATAGAGTCCCCGGCTGGCCCGGGGGCTGGCGCCCATGGCCAATTGAGTATGGCTTCGGGTGGCACCCGTCAGGGCCACAATATAGTCCGCCACCTGGTCGGATACATGGACGGCACCCACTTCCTGCTGAGCCTGTACCAATTCCTCGGCACAGGTCACCGCCTGAATTTTCTCAAGGGGAATGTGGTCGCCCAGCCGACGAAGCATTTCCCGCTCCTCCTCTGGTTTTGGATAGCCCATGCTAATGCGGATCAGGAAGCGATCCATCTGGGCAGCGGGCAAACGGAAGGTACTTTCCGATTCCACCGGGTTCTGGGTCGCCAGTACCAGAAATGGTGCAGGGAGAGGAAAGCGCTCCCCATCAATGGAGATCTGGCGCTCCTCCATGGCCTCCAGCAGAGCGGATTGGGTGCGGGGAATGGCACGGTTAATTTCGTCCGCCAGCAGAATGTTTGTCATAACCGGTCCCTGACGCAATTCAAAATCTCCGGTCTTCTGATTATAGATGCGCATTCCGATGATATCGCTGGGCAGCATATCAGGTACAAACTGAATACGCCCGGAGCAGCAGCCCAGCGCAAGAGAGATTGCCTTGACCAGAGTAGTCTTGCCCACACCCGGCAGATCGTCCAGCAGCACATGACCATCGGCCAGCACAGCCATGATAATAAGGCGAATCCGATCTCCTTTGCCCACAATAATTTTTTCTGTCTCCGCCTGAATCCTCTGCGCCAGCTTCTGAATATCCATGATTTGCTTCCCACTCCTTCTCTGCACCGGCCTGATTGTCCGCCGGCGGATATATTGTATTAGTTTATCATTTTGATAAGGTAGAATAAGTTTCGCAAATTGAAAAGTGGATAAAAAGAGACAT
>NZ_QUGI01000007.1 GCF_003478995.1 Pseudoflavonifractor sp. AF19-9AC | reverse complement strand
GGTTGTTGCAGGCGGTGACCATGGCCCGCTCGCCTTCCACCTCCACGCAGCACACCCGGCAGGCGGCGATCTCGTTGATGCCCTTCAGGTAGCACAGGTGGGGGATGTGGATGTCGGCCTGCCGGGCGGCCTCCAGAATGGTGGTGCCCTCGGGCACCTGGACGGGGCGGCCGTCGATGGTGAGGTTTACCATTCTCTGCTCCTCCCTCCCTTGAAGATTCCGTAGCCGAAGTGGTCGCAGCGCAGGCAGCGGCTGGCCTCCTGGGTGGCCTCCTGACAGGTCATACCCTCCTTGAGCAGCTCAAAATTGCCATGGTAGTCGCTGAGATGGCGATTTTTCAGATTGACCCGGCCGCAGGGCGGGGTGTTGGTCAGGTGAGCGGGCGGAATGTCCACCTCACAGTGCATCTTGTGGTCAAAGCCCAGGAAGTTGTCGATGTTGGCGGCAGCCACCTTGCCCGCCGCCACGGCGCGGATGACGGTGGCGGGACCGGAAACGGCGTCGCCTCCGGCAAAGACGTTGTCCACCCCGGGCACCGAGCTGGTGAGGTCGGCCTGGATGGCGCCCCGGCGGGTGGTGACGCCCACCGCCTCAAAGGGCTGGGCCACGATGGCCTGGCCGATGGCCACGATAACGTAGTCGCAGGGGATGCGGAACTCCTTCTGGTCCGCGTCCACAGGGCGGGGCCGTCCGTCCTTTCCGTAGGATCTGATGAGCTGGGGACGGGTCCACAGGGCGGCCACCTTGCCGTCGGGACCGGCCTCGATGCGGGCGGGGGCCTGGAGGGGCAGAATCTGGCAGCCCTCGGCCATGGCCTCCTCGATCTCTTCGGCCAGGGCAGTCATGTCCTCCACCCGGCGGCGGTATACGCAGGTGACCTGCTCGGCCCCCAGGCGCAGGGCGGTGCGGGTGGCGTCCATGGACACGTTGCCGCCGCCGATGACGCATACCCGCTTGCCGGTGAAGTCGGGGACCCGGCCCTCACCGATGTTGCGCAGCAGCTCCACGGCGCTGACCACGTTCTCCGCGTCCTCGCCCTCCAGGCCAAGCTTCTTGTCCGTGTGGGCGCCGATGGCGATGTACACCGCGTCATAGCTCTTCTGAAGCTTCTCCATGGCCATGTCCAGGCCGATGGACACACCGGTGTGGACGGTGATGCCGGTGGAAAGAATATGTTCGATGTCCCGGTCCAGCACGTCCTGAGGCAGGCGGTAGTCGGGAATGCCGTAGCGCAGCATGCCGCCCAGCTTGGGGCGCTGCTCATACACGGTGACCTTGTGGCCCATGAGGGACAGGTAGTAGGCCGCGGTGAGGCCGCCGGGGCCGCCGCCGATGACGGCCACCGTCTTTCCCGTGGGCGGGAAGGGGGCGGGAGCGGGAGCAGGCTGGGCGTGGTCCACGGCAAAGCGCTTCAGACCGCAGATGTTGACGGCGTCGTCCACCATGCGGCGGCGGCAGTGGGCCTCGCAGGGGTGCTCGCACACATAGGCGCAGGCGGAGGGGAAGGGGTTGTCCTTGCGGATGAGGTACACCGCGTCGTCGTAGCGCTCCTCCCGCACCAGGGCCACATAGCCCGGCACGTCCACGTGGGCGGGACAGCTGGACACACAGGGGACGGGGTGGCTCAGCCCGCAGATGCACCGGCCGTGGAGAATGTGCTCCTCATAGTCCTCCCGGAAGCCCCGGACGCCTTTCAGCACCATGTGGGCAGCCTCATAGCCGATGGCGCAGTCGGCAGAGTCGGCAATGACCCGGGCGGTGCGCTCGATGAGGTCGATGGTCTCCAGGGTGGCGGTGCGGTCCAGCACCTGCTCGATGAGCACGGCCAGCTGGCTCAAACCGATGCGGCAGGGGACGCATTTTCCGCAGGTCTGGGCGTGGCACAGCCGCAGAAAGTTCAGGGACATGTCCACCGGGCAAAGTCCCGGCTGGTTGGCGCTGATGCGCCGACCCATGTCCCGGTACAGGCCGTTCAGTACGGTCTGGGCCTGGCCGGGTGTTTCAATGGCTAATCGGCTCAAAACAGACATTCCTCCTCACTGGCTGGAGCGGCATGAGACGGACAGGCACCGCGCCCGTGCCGCCAGCTGTCTTATGGCACCGCCGGAGCAATGGAACAGGCGGTATCATTGAGACCATACCATAGAGACGGCACTTTTGTCAATTATCACAGAAAAGAGTTTGCAGGGGTTGGGCAGCGATAGGAAAAGTGATGAGGAGCCGCGGCCGTTTCAGTTGACAGGGGACCTTTGGGGACGGTATGATAGCACCATAGAAACCAAATAAGGAGGAATCCCCGTGAAGGTGAACCAGCTGAGGAAATTGATCCCCGCCGTTCTGCTGCTGACCGCCCTGTGCGCCTGCGGACCCAAGGAGGACCCTGCCGCCTCCTCCGCTCCGCCGGAGGAGCCCAGCATTTCCACCATGGTCCCGGTGGATCCGGAGCCGGAACCGGAGCCCCAGCTGCCCTATGTGAACCCCCTCACGGGGGAGGGCTGTGAGACGGACATCGGACAGAACCGCCCGGTGGCCATCATGCTCAACAATCTGAAGAAGGCACTGCCCCAGCTGGGCGTGTCCCAGGCGGACATCATTTATGAGGTGGTGGCCGAGGGGGGCATCACCCGGATGCTGGGGGTGTTCCAGAGCATGGAGGGTGTGGGCGAAATCGGCTCGGTGCGCTCGGCCCGGGACTACTATGTCTCCCTGGCTCTGGGACACGACGCCATCTTCCTCCATGCCGGGGGCAGCCCCCAGGCCTATGATGCCATCCAGAACTGGGGCGTCACCGCCCTGGACTGCGTCAACGGGCCCTATGAGGGCACCCTGTTCTGGCGGGATAAGGAGCGGAGAAAAAACATGGGCCTGGAGCACAGCGTTCTCACCTCCGGCGAGACCATCCAGGAGCTGCTGCCCACCTACAAGCGGGTGACCCTGGAACACAAGGAGGGCTATACATACCCCATGACCTTCCTGGAAGCGGAGGAGACCGCCTCCGGCACTCCGGCCGCTCAGGTACAGGTGAAGTTCTCCAACTATAAGACCGGTGTCTTTACCTACGACAGCGCCAGCGGCCTCTACAAGGTGGAGGAGTACGGCGCTCCCTACGTGGACGGGAACACCGGGGAGCAGGTAGCGGTGAAAAATGTAGTGGTCCTCTTTACCGACGTATATGCCATCAAGGGGGACAGCGCCGGGCGGATGAGCGTGCGCACCACCGGTACCGGCGAGGGCATCCTGTTCTGCGACGGGGTGCAGCAGAGCATCACCTGGAGCAAGAAAAATAATTCCAGCCCCCTGGAGTACACCGACGCCAACGGCCAGCCGGTGAAGTTTGGTGTGGGCCACACCTATGTGAACATCGTGGGCGGCCCCTCCGCCGTGACGGTGGAGGAGGCGTAAGCGGCCATGGAGTTTCTGCTGTTTGACACCTCCCTGGGGCCTATCGCTCTGGGGGAGGAGGAGGGAGCCATCACCCGCCTCTGGCTGCCCGGGCAGCCCACACCCCGGCTCATGAGCCGGGAGACTCCTCTGCTGAAGCAAGGGCGACAGGAGCTGCTGGAGTACCTGGCGGGGGAACGGCGGGACTTTGACCTGCCCCTCCATCCCCGGGGAACCCCTTTCCAGCGCCGGGTGTGGCAGGCCCTGGAGGCCATTCCATACGGACAGACCCGCACCTACGCCCAGATTGCCCAGGCGGTGGACTCCCCCCGGGGCTTCCGGGCGGTGGGAATGGCCAACCACCGCAATCCCATCCCCATTTTCATCCCCTGTCACCGGGTGGTGGGCAGCGGCGGCACCCTGACGGGCTATGCCGGGGGACTGGAGCTGAAAAAAGCGCTGCTGGATTTGGAGGGCGCGGATTTAACCGAAAAATAACCTGGAATCCGCCGGGGCCGCTTGCAAGGAATTTGCATAAAATGATATAATAACAAAAAGCCTATCGGCGCCGGCGCGGAATTCGTGCCGGCGCCCGGGACGTTACAGCCGGAGCAGGGCAGGAAAGGAAGTGGGATTTGACGTGGACGACCGAAGTAGACAAGAACAACGGGGAGAAAGCTGCCACAGACCGCGGCGGGCGGACTGGGCCGAAAGGGCGTGCCGTCCGCGGTCCACATCCCAGCCGATGGGAAGAACCGCCCGCTGACCGGGTGATTTGTGTGCAGCCACAGGGAGAAAAAGAGTGCTTTGAAGCAGGCAACTGGGGCCAGAGTGCCCCCTTGTCTGGCTCAAAGGGCCCTTTTTCCCTGTGGTTTTTTGTGCCCCACGTTTGAAAAACGGAGCAACGAGAGGGGAAGAGAAGGTTATGCACGAAAATTATGATCTGGAAATGCTGCTGGATCTGGTGGAGCGCAAGCAGTTCCGCCAGCTGAGAGGGCAGCTGCTGGAAATGAACGAGGTGGACATCGCCGAGTTTTTGGATGAGCTGGACGTGGAGCAGCAGATTCTGGTGTTCCGACTGCTGCCCAAGGACATGGCGGCGGAGGTATTTACCTACCTGGAAGACAGCGAGGACCAGGAAAAGCTGATCGGCGCCCTCAGCGACAAGGAGCTGCGGGAAGTGCTGGACGAGCTCTATCTGGACGACACGGTGGACATCATTGAGGACATGCCCGCCAACGTGGTCTCCCGTATTTTACGCAACACCGACGCCTCCACCCGCAGTCAGATTAACCAGCTGCTCAACTATCCCAAGGACTCCGCCGGCTCCATCATGACCACGGAGTTTGTCTTCCTCCACCCCGACGCCACGGTGGAGGAGTCCTTTGCCCGCATCCGGAAGGTGGGCCTGGACAAGGAGACGGTGTACACCTGCTATGTCACCAAGAACCGGATTCTGCTGGGCGTGGTGACGGTGAAAACCCTGCTTCTGTCCGACTATGAGACCCGCATCGGCGACATCATGGAGACCAACGTCATTTCGGTGAACACCCACGAGGACAAAGAGGACGTGGCCCAGATGTTCTCCAAGTACGACCTGAGCGCCCTGCCCGTGGTGGACGGGGAAAACCGCCTGGTGGGCATCATCACCTTCGACGACGCTATGGACGTTATCGAGGAGGAGACCACCGAGGACTTCGAGAAGATGGCGGCTATCCTCCCCTCTGACAAGCCCTATCTGAAAACCGGCGTCTTTGAGACCTGGCGCTCCCGCATTCCCTGGCTGATGATGCTCATGCTGTCGGCCACCTTTACCGGCATCATCATCACCCGGTTTGAGACGGCCCTGGCGGCCTGTGTCGTCCTCACCTCCTTCATCCCCATGCTGTCGGGCACGGGCGGAAACTCCGGCTCCCAGTCCTCGGTGGCGGTCATCCGCGCCCTGTCCCTGGGGGAGGTGGAGTTCTCCGACGTGCTGGCCGTGCTGTGGAAGGAAATTCGGGTGGCGGTTTTGTGCGGCGTGTGTCTGGCGGCGGCCAATTTTGTGAAGATGATGGCAGTGGACCGCACCCTGATGAATAATCCGGAGGTCACCGTCCCGGTGGCCCTGGTGGTCTGCCTCACCCTGATGCTCACCGTAATCTGTGCCAAGATCGTGGGCTGCACCCTGCCCATGGCGGCGGAAAAGGTGGGCATCGACCCGGCAGTGATGGCTGCTCCCTTCATTACCACCGTGGTGGACGCCCTGTCCCTGCTCATTTATTTCTCCATTGCCACCCGGGTGCTGGGCATCTGAGGGCAAAGAAGACGCAATATCCCGGAGCCGGATCGGCTCCGGGATATTTTCTCTTTGAGGAGAACGAAAAAGGGCGAAGGAAAAAAGAGGGGAATCGGCCAAACCGCCCCATTTCCCCGAAATCTATTGTAATGTGGCAGCGATTATGGTATTTTTAAACTGTATCTTTATGCTCGGGCGGTTGGGGTGCGCCTTCAATCGGCCCGCTGGATGTTGATTTAAAAAACGGAGGGAGAGGCGCCCTGTGGGGCGCGTACATCCGAGATGGAACAGAAACTGCAATCGGTATTGACGCCCAAGCCCGTCCGCCGGCGGCTCGCGTGGTGGATTGGGATGGGGCTTTTCTTCTGCCTGCTGCTGTGGCTGTGCTGGCTGTTCCCCGTCATGGGGGACGACTGGTTCCGGGAGGAGCTGGGACGGAAGCTGGCCGGTCCGGGGGACTTGATGCGCACCATCGTGGACGGCTGGAAGAGCTATAACGCCCGGATTCTGGGCAACATCCTGGCCTATTCCGCCGGAGGGCGGAAGGTGCTGCGGGAAGTGATGCGGGCGGGCTTCACCCTGGGGACCGTGTACATCACCGCCCGGCACATGGGCTTTCGCACCTTCTGGGGCGTGCTCCTCTCCGGAGCCGCCCTGCTGGCCCTGCCCCTGGAGATGTTCCGGCAGATCTACCCCTGGGCGGCGGGCTTTTTCAACTATGTGCCCCCGGTCCTCATGGTGCTGACGGCCTTCTGGCTGCTGCGTCCGGTGTTTGACGGCGGCCTCATCAAGGAAAGTGTGCCCCGGGCCCTGGCGGTCTTCCTGCTGGGCTTCGGCGGACAGCTCTTTATGGAGAACAACACTCTGTACGCCCTGTGGGCGGGGTTGGTGCTGGTGATCTGGTACGGCCTGCGGGAGAAACGGCTGTCCCCCACTGCCCTGGCCTTTTTCCTGGGTACGGCGGCGGGGGCGGCGCTGCTGTTCCTGTCCCCGGCCTACGGACTGGTGATGCAGGACGAGGGGGGCTATGCCACCGGACTCACCGGAGGCCTGGCCGGCCTGATGACCACCCTGCGGGCAAACCAGGAGGAGGTGCTGCGCTGCCTCATCGCCGGCTGCCCTGTGCTCTATGTATCCCTCACCCTGCTGGCCCTGGCGGCCTTCGCACGGGCGAAGCGGCAGTGGTTTGATATCCCGGCCGCCGGTGTGCTGGTGCTGGGCAGCGTGTACTTCGCCTTCCTCCGGGGAGCAGTACAGTGGGAGTGGGCCACGGCCCTTGTGGTGGTGCTGTGGGGCTTTGCCCTGCTGCTGGCCTGCTGGCGTTGGCTGCCCCAGGGGGGCGGACGGAACCGGGCCATTTTCTTCCTGGTGAGCGCCGGTGTGGCGGCCTTCCCCCTGCTCTTTGTCCAGCCCATCGGCCCCAGATGCCTCTATTTGTCCTATGTCTGCCTGCTCATCACCGCAGGCGGCTTCCTCAAAGCTCTGCCCCTGGAAAAGGTGCCGGCTGGTGCGGCTGCGGCGGTGTCCTGTCTGCTGCTGGCGGCGGTGCTGGGCCACGACCTGTGGATTTTTACCCCTATCCACGCTCTGGAGGTGGAGCGGGATGCCATCCTGGCTCAGGCTATGGAGCAGGGTGAGACCCAGGTGGTCCTGCCCGCCTACCCCCATGGAGAGTACATGTGGGACGGGGACTCCAACAAGGTGCAGTTCCGCTACTACTATGAGACTCCAGGGGACCTGACCGTCACCTATGTGCCCCAGGCGGAGTGGGAGGCAGGCCATGGATAAGAGCAGAGCCTTTTACCAGCGGCTGGCCTTTTTCCTCTGCCTGGCGGCGGTGTACGGGGCCATCTTTGCCTTCTTGTGCCATACCCCCTTCTATGACGTGACAGAGGCCCACAACGACCGGCTCTTTTCCGCGGACGACGTCTATTGCGCCAAGGAGTTCTACTCCGCCGACATGGACGACTCGGCCCGCATCATCAAGCACCCCCTGTTTATCGTCTACGGAAGCTTCTTTACCCGGGCGGAACAGCTGGTGTTCGGCACTATCAGCGTTAAAAGCCACTACCAGGTGATTGTGGCCTCTCAGATTGTGCTGTCTCTGCTGTCCAGCTTTTATTTGGAGCGGATTCTCCGCAAACAGTACGGACTGAAGGAACGCCGGGCTCTGCTGCTGTGCGGGGTGTACGCCCTGGCCTTCTCCACCCTCTTTTATACCTTTGTGGCGGAGACCTACATCCTTTCAGCCTTGCTGCTCATGATGACCTTCTACTACGCCGGGGAGAAAAATGACCCGGTCACTGTACTGCTGGGCGTCTGCACAGCGGGGGTGACCATCACCAACGCGGCATTGTGGGCGGTCATCGTGTTCCTGGCCCACCGAGGCAGCTGGAAGCGGCGGATTTGCCTGCTGGCCCTGGGGGGCGCGGGCTTCTGTGTGGTCACCGCCCTTCTGCCCGTGGGAGACTTCTTCTTTGCCAGCATCATTTCCGGTGGGCTGAGCAGTGCCCAGACCTTCCGGGACCACTTCGGCCCCCTGGAGCTGCTGGTGCGGATTTTCTTTGTCTTCTTCGGTTCCACCGCTTTCGTTCTCCACACCGCCATGGAGAGCCCCTTCGGGGACTACCCGGGGGACGCTCTGTCTTTCCTGCCCGCGGCTTCCTGGCCCATTGTGGTGCTGGCCCTTGGCTGGGTGGCGCTGCTGGTGTGGGGCGTGGTCCGGGGGCGGAAGAGCCCTCTGCTGTGGGCCCCTCTGGGGGTGCTGGGGTGCAACCTTTTGCTCCACGGGGCCATTCAGTACGGCCTGAAGGAGGGCTTTCTCTACTCCCTGCACCACCTGCCCGCCCAGATCCTTCTGGCGGCCCTGGCCCTGAGAGCGCCGGAGGGACGGGACAGCCGGTGGGCGGAGGGCTTTGCCTGGTGCTACGGGGCGGGGGTGGTGCTGTGCAACCTCCCCGGCTATTACCAGCTGGTGCAATTTATAACGAGGTGACATCGTGAAGGCTTATATTCGGCTTCTGCGGCCAAAACACTGTATCAAGAATATTCTGGTGCTGCTGCCCCTGGTGTTCAGCGGCCGGCTCTTTAAGCGGGACCTGCAGGGCCAGACGGCAGCGGCCTTTGTGGCCTTCTGCCTGGTGGCCTCTATGGTGTACATCATCAACGACATCAAGGACGCGGAGCGGGACCGGCAGCACCCCACCAAGTGCCGCCGCCCCATCGCCAGCGGCGCGGTGCCCGTGTCCCACGCCGTAGTGGAAGCTATGGTGCTGGCCGTCCTGCTGGGCGTCATTGGAGTTTGGGGTGCCTTCTCCTGGAAAAGCTGGCTGTGCCTGATGGCCTATCTGGTTCTGAACCTGGGGTACAGCATGGGGCTCAAGAATGTCCCTATTCTGGACATTGCCATCCTGGTTTCCGGCTTTCTGCTGCGGGTGCTCTTCGGCTCGGCGGTGACGGGGATCGCCACCTCCGGCTGGCTCTATCTCACGGTGACGTCGGTGGCCTTCTACATGGGCCTGAGCAAGCGCCGGGGAGAGCTGCGCATGTCCAGCGAGACCACCCGGCGGGTGCTGCGCTACTACAACAAGGAGTTCCTGTCCCAGAACATGCAGATGTGCCTCACCCTGGCGGTGGTCTTCTACTCCCTGTGGAGCGTGGATCGGGGCGGGAACCTCATGTGGACAGTGCCCTTGGTCATCTGCATCTGCCTGCGGTACAGCATGGTGGTGGAGGGCAACTCCGACGGCGACCCGGTGGAGGTGGTCTTTCAGGACAAGGTGCTCCTTATTCTGGCGTGCATCTTTGCCGTTATCACCCTGATTTTCCTGTACGTATAGTATAATAAAATGAAAAATCCCCGGTCTGTATTCACGGACCGGGGATTTTTTCTGTTTATAGAGGAAACTTGCTACAGGAGGGTTAAAAGAGCTTTTATACCTGGAGGCTAGGATAGCGCAATGACACTATCTTTTCCAGGAGGACCCTTCACCAAGTAAACAGTCATAGAGTCCAGATATTTCCGGATGTCGCTGCTGTAGAATGACATCAGATGATTGGTATCTCGGCAATAGAACTCCAGCAGAATCTCTTTGCCTCCGCTGATGATGGTTTCGCAGCGGGCAATTTCCGGGACACTGGAAATGTAGCGATAGAATTCATTCAGCATGATTTTGTAGACACCGCCGATGATAAAACCGTGGATCTGCACACCCGCCTGCTCCGGATCAATGAGGGCGCGGTAGCCGCGTATAATACCCAGGTCTTCCATGCGCTCCATGCGTCTGGTCACTGCGGTGACGCTTAGATGTACGTCCTTAGCAATTTCACTGATTTTTGTCCGTGCGTTGTACTGTAAAAGCATCAGAATCTTTTGGTCCAGATTGTCTAAGGACATAGTGAAGGCTCCTTTCATGCAGTGTTACACTTTATCGTGTCATTATACTAAAATGTCGGAGGTATTGCAATTTAAAAACAAACTATTTTTGCACCAAAATTAGGAGTTTTTAACATTTTGACGGCTTTGTTTAGCGAAAACGCTATTCTAAGCTGGGAGATATCCTGCTAATATTTATGCATAAGCCACAAATCCTGGCTGAGCGCGCAGCTTTTGGAAAGCAGGCATTAATGAAAAAATAGTTAGGAGGAATAGACTTGCGTAAGATAAAAATTGAGTTTCCCAAGGCTCGTATTACGGTTTATGCTACCGTACTGGAAGACAAGTTCCCCGAGTTAGCGGATGAATTTTGGGAAAAGATTAAGGAGCCCATGGAGTGTGAGGCACATAACACCCTCTCTACCGGTGACTATGTGCAGTGCAGACCCATTCCTCCGTATCACGTTCCCAAATATGTGGGTGACCAGTCTAATCCTCTGGGCGGTTCGGATGTTCCTGCCCTGTGCGACTGTGTGAATGGTGACATTGCCTGGTCCGGCTGGTATTTCGCCCTCACCTATGGCCCCTGCACGGAGCCCCTGCCCAATATGGGACCCATCATGGCTAAGGTGGATCCGGAATATCTGGATGAATTCCATCGCGGCGGTATGGATTGTTGGAATCACACCTATCTGTATCACGAGCTGGCAACCGTTATTTTCAGCAGAGGGGAGGAAGCATAAATGGCAGTGGATTGGAGAGTTCTGAAACGTGAAATTCACGATGAGGTGGAAAAGATCTGGCTCAAGGAGCCCCCTGAGGTAACCATGAGCAAGCTGGGTATTTTCCCCAGCGGCGCTGGCACCAACAACCAGTATCTGGGCAACCTGTTCTTCCTGAATGCGGATACCCAGGCCATGGGCTGGTGGACCATCGAGCCCACCATGTACTGTGTGCTGGGGGACGACATGTTCTCCCTGGATGTGTGCAAGAAGCTGTTTGATTATCTGAATGCACCCATTGCCCACCTGTTGGGCGATGTGCTGGAGCCCAACTGCCCCGCTCCTTGGCTTAATATGCCCAAGTTTGCCTACTTCCACGACAAGATTGTGGAGTCCTACCCCACCATTGAGACCAAGGAGGACTTCCGTGATCTGCTCTGGTCCTGGTTCTGCTATGTGAACCGCATTAACAGCTGGTTCTACACAGTACTGCCCTGGGAGCTGGGCAAGAATCTGCAGCGGAAGGACCCCGACGATGTGGCGCAGCTGGCCGATCTGCTGGGCTACAAGCTGGAGAAGAAATAATCATAAGGGGTTCCTGTTGGAACGCTGACAGCCAGAATCCTGCCTTGTTTGATAAGTCCGGTACCTTGCGCAACGTATGAAGCAGGTGAACCACGGCACGAACCAGGCAGGATTCTCTTTTTTGAAGTGTATAGAACCGCTCTGTCCTGATAGCAGCAGAAAGATAGAAAAGAGGTGCCAAGTTAATTGAGTATTCTGTTAAATCCAGTTCTGATCTCTGTGGTTCTTCTGTGCGCCCTGTGTCTTTTGAAGCTAAATGTAATGTTTTCGCTGATTATCGCCTGTATTACAGGCGGTTTGATTGCTGGTTTGCCGCTGCTGGATATTACTTCCACCATGCTCAACGGCTTCAGTGCAAATGCGGAAGCCGCCATGGCGTATATTCTGCTTGGAACCTTTGCTTCCTGTTTGGCATACACAGGTATTACCGATATTTTTGCCAAGAAAATTGCACAGGCGGTAAAAGGCAGTAAGCTCACGCTTGTAATTATTATGATCGTCATTGCGGTCATTTCACAAACTTTTATTCCTATTCATACGGCCTTCATCCCCATTCTGATTCCGCCCCTGCTGGGCATGATGAACGAAATGAAAATGGACCGGCGGCTTATGGCTGGTGCCTTGATTTTTGGTATGATGCCTTATGTAGGCGTCCCAGTGGGTTATGGCCTGATCTTTATGGGCATTGTAGCGGATAACATGACTGCCAGCGGAATGTCGGTTGCCGTATCCGATGTTATTGGCGTAAACTGGATGCTGGTTCTCTGTTTTATTCCGGGCATGATTTATATTTGGTTCCGGTATAGGAAGCCCAGAGAGTATAAAAATGTTCAGGCTGACCTGACGGCCTACAATGAAGTAAAGTCTACTAAGCTGACCCGAGATCACTACATTGCCATTGCCGCTGTTCTGATTACTGCGGCGGTGGAGGTAAAGACCCAGTCCCTCACTGTTTCTGCCATTGCTGGTTTGCTTGTCATGTTCCTGCTGGGCGCAGTCAAGTGGAAGGATATTGAAGCCCGCTTTACAGACGGTCTCCACATGATGGGAAATATTGCGTTTGTAATGCTGGTGGCTGGTGGATTTGGAAAGGTTATGACAGCCACAGGCGGCGTAGATACCCTGGTTGAAGTTGCCGCTAACGCGCTTTCCGGAAGCAGACTGCTGGCTGCCACCGTGATTACTCTGATCGGCCTGATCGTTACCATGGGTATCGGGTCCTCTTTTGCCACTGTCCCTGTGATTGCATTTTTGTATGTGCCCCTCTGTGCCCAGATCGGATTCTCTACCCAGGCTACAATTGCGCTGATTTCTGCTGCGGCGGCATTGGGTGATGCTGGCTCTCCTGCATCGGATGCAACGCTTGGTCCTACCTGCGGCCTGAATGCGGACGGACAGCACGATCATATTTGGGATACCTGTGTTCCTTCGTTTGTCACCTTTAACCTTCCCCTTATGGTGGGTGCAATTGTCCTTGCGCAATTCCTATAATCGCTATATAATGTAGAAACGTTGTGTAACGGATATAAAATACGTTTCCATCTATAAGACCGGGTGCAGATGAATGGAATCCCTGGTGGTTCAGATGTACTCGGTCTTATACATGTACCGGCCTGTACTGGGGGAAAATAGTACATACAGGGGTTGCAGAAATGAGAAAAGAATCAAACAAATGGCATGAAGCACATGGGGAGCAGCGCCTGAGGAATCAACCAATCCCGTCTCTTGTGTTTTCCATGTCTGTTCCGATTATGTTTTCCCTTTTGATTCAGGCGCTGTACAATGTCGTGGATAGTATCTACGTGGCCTCTTACAGCGAGCGTGGCCTGACGGCCTTGTCTCTTGCATTTCCGCTGCAGCTGATCCTAACCGCGGTGGCAAACGGCACAGGTACCGGAACTGGACTGCTTATATCGAGATCATTGGGGGCAGGTGAGCCGGAGCGGGCAAAACGTCTGTTGACCCATGGAATTCTTTCAGCAATTGTAGCCTGTTTCCTGACAAGTGCCGCGTTGCTGCTTCTTCTGAATCCCTATTACCATCGCTTTTCCTATACTCCAGAAGTCGCACAACTGGGGAATGAGTACGGAACCATCGTCATTATGCTGTCAGGTTTTTTGTTTTTGGAAAGTGTCTGTACTCGTGCGGTCCAAGCCCGAGGAAATACGCTATTGCCAATGATGTATCAATCCCTGGGGGCAGTGGTGAATATTGTTCTGGATCCTGTCCTGATTTTTGGAGCGGGCCCCATTGCTCCGATGGGAATCCGTGGCGCCGCAATTGCCACTGTGCTGGGACAGGCTGTCTCTATGCTATGTGCGCTGGTGAGTGTAACCCGGCACAGACAATTTCAGAAATGCCGAATTTGTCCGGCCTTTATGCTGTCCATTTATCAGGCAGGACTGCCCACCATGCTGGGCAGCGGTTTAGTCTCCGCTTACATCATAGGCTTAAATGGTGTACTCATCCGCTTCTCGGAATATGCAGTTACCTCTTTGGGAATCTATTACAAAATTCAGACCTTTCTGCTGATGCCGACGTACGGATTGGAACAGGGAATTCTTCCTGTATTGAGTTATAATCTGGGTGCAAAAGAGAATACACGTGTCTGGAAGACATTCCAATTCAGTCTGGCGGTTTCGTCCGCTTCGCTGATTTTGGGGACCATTGGTACCAATGTGTGCCTGGATTGGATTCTGGATCTGTTTTCTGCTGGGCCCGAACTGCGCGCCACAGCAATTCCAGCATTACACCGGATAAGCCTTGCGTTCCCGTTCTTCGGAGTCACAATTTTGATTCCTGCTCTGCTGCAAGCCAGTGGCCGGTTGCGGCAGTGCCTGAGCGTTGTGATTTTGAGGCAGGTGATTTTGCTTGTTCCGTTGGCATTTCTTTTGTCGCTGCTGGGCCTAAACTATACATGGCTGACCTTTCCCATCTCTGAAATAGTAGCCGCGATTTTATGTTTGTTTTATCTGCGCCGGTTTTCCAATGTGATGAAACAAACCGGTGAAATCAAGCTGTTGGCATCGGAAAAGATAATTTTTTAAAAAGAAAGCAGAAGATGATGGATGTATCCATCATCTTCTGCTTTTTATTTACAAAAAGGTTGCATCAGTTGCTTATAACAAAGCGGCGCAGTCGGCCTGTCCGCCACGGAGCATCTGAAGGCCGTGGCCGATGGGGTCCAGGACGGCCTCCAGGTTTTCACGGGCGGCCTTGGGGCTGCCGGGCAGGTTGATGATGAGGCTACGGTTCCGGATGCCGGCGGAGGCCCGGGACAGGCAGCCCCGGGGGGTGATGGCCATAGAGGCGGCCCGCATGGCCTCGGGGATGCCTGGGGTGAGCCGCTGACACACGGCCAGGGTGGCCTCGGGGGTCACGTCCCGGGGAGCAAAGCCAGTGCCGCCGGTGGTGACGATAAGGGCGATGTCCTCTCCTGCGGCATTGATGAGGGCCTCTTCAATGAGGGGCTGCTCGTCGGGGACGATGACCACCTCGCCTACCTGGTAGCCCGCCTCTTCCAGCAGCTGCCGCACCACGGGGCCGCTGCCGTCGGGGCGCTCGCCACGGAAGGACCGGTCACTGACGGTAATCACTTGTGCAGTGTACATGCCCATGCCTCCTTATCGGCCGAAGTTGCAGTGGGGATAGGTGCAGGGCTTGCAGCCCAGGCACAGCCCGCCCTCACCCAGCACCACGAAGTCCTGTTTGCAGAGGCGTACCCCGGCGGCAATGCGGGGGAGCACCAGGTCGAAAATGGTGGCGGCGGCGTACATGACGCAGCCGGGCAGGCCCAGCACCGGGCGCCCATCCTCATAGTAGCCCAGCAGGAACATGGCGCCGGGCAGCACCGGCGCACCGTAGGTGATGATCTGAGCGCCGCTGCGGCGGATGGCTCCGGGGGTGTTGTCGTCCGGGTCCACGCTCATGCCGCCGGTGCAGAGAATGATGTCCACATCCTTCTTCTGCATCTCGGCAAGAGCCTCCAGCAGGTGGTCCATCTCGTCGTCCACCACCATGTGCTCGGTCATGGTGATGCCGAAGGGGGCCAGCTTCTGCTCGATGACAGGGGTGAAGCGATCTTCAATGCGGCCCTTGGCCACCTCACTGCCGGTGGTGATGACGCCGGCCTTTTTCAGCTTGTAGGGCAGCAGGGACAGCAGGGGGGTGTCCCCGGCGGCCTCCTCGGCCTTCTGAAGCTTTTCCTCGGGGATGACCAGGGGAATGACCCGGGTGCCGCACAGCTTGTCCCCCTTGTGGACGGCGCCGCCCCCCCGGCGGGTGGCAATCATGATGTCGTCGATGGAGTTCACCGCGTTCAGCCGCTGGGTGTCCACCAGGAACACTCCGTCCTGGGCGGCGGTGAGCTCAATTTTGCCCTCCTTGGCCTCGCTGCGCTCCATGTTGTCCCCCAGACACAGGGCGCACAGCCGCTCGGCAGCGTCGTTTTCGTGGAGCATGCCCGGCTCCATCTCCCACACATAGAGGTTCTCCTTGCCCATGGACAGCAGAACGGGGATGTCCTCCTCGGTGACCACATGGCCCTTGCGAAAGCGGGGGCCCTTGCTCACTCCGGGGATAATCTGAGTCATGTCGTGGCACAGCACGTGGCCCACGGCCTTCTGGGTTTCAATCAGTTTCATGTCGCGCTCTCCTCCACAGAAATGGTGTCCCCGGGGCGGATGGTCCCCTCGTCCAGGACGATGGCGAAAATGCCCTTGGTGGGCATGACGCAGGTGCCCACCAGACGGCGGATTTCGCAGTCGTTGTGGCACTCCTTGCCGATTTGGGTGACCTGAAGCCGGGTCTCGCCCACCCGGAGCACCGTGCCCACGGGCAGGGTGTTCAGCTCAAGGCCCCGGGTGAGGATGTTCTCCGCAAAGTCCCCGGGCTGGAGCTCCACGCCCTTGCCCCGCATGGTGTCCACACTCTCGTCGGCCAGGAGGCTGATCTGCCGGTGCCAGTTGCCCGCATGGGCGTCCCCCACGATGCCGTGGTCCTTTTTTACCTCGATGAAGGGCACCGTGTGCTTCCGGGTCCCCTTCCGTTCACTGATGCAAACTGCCGTTACTTCTGCCATTTGTTATTCCTCCCTGCGGAACACGCCGCTTTTTCCGCCTGTTTTTTCCAGCAGCCGGATCTGGTCAATGACCATGTCCCGCTGCACTGCTTTGCACATGTCGTACACGGTGAGGGCCGTGGCGGACACCGCCGTCAGCGCCTCCATCTCCACGCCGGTCTCTCCGCTGCACTTCACCTGGGCCTGAATGTCCAGGGCGTTTTCCTGGAAGGCGAAGGTGATGTTGATGGAGGTGAGAGGGAGGGGGTGGCACATGGGAATGAGCTCCCAGGTGCGTTTGGCGGCCATAATGCCCGCCACCTGGGCCACCGCCAGCACGTCTCCCTTGGCCATGCTGCCCTGACGTACCTTTTCCAGGGTTTCCGGATTCATCCACACCCGGCCTGCGGCCTTGGCGGTGCGGTAGGTCACCGCCTTCTCCGATACGTCCACCATCCGGGCCCGGCCCTGCTCGTTAAAATGAGTCAATTCCATGGGTTATCCTCCAATTTCATTCATGCCCCGCAGGCTGTCGCTGGAATGTTGGGCATCCATGTGGTGGCCCTGGGGCTTTGACCGAATCCCTAAGCAAATAGCCTCCTCCAGCTCACGGCCGTGGAGCCCCCGCAGGGGCAGCTCGGCGGCGGAGTGGAGGCAGGGCTTGAGCATCCCGTCGGCGGTGACGCGGATGCGGTCGCAGGCGGCGCAGAAGTGGTGGCTCATGGGCCGGATGAGTCCCACCGTCCCGGCCCAGCCGGGCATCCGGTAGAGCTCCGTTACCCCCGACGTCCCCGCATGCTCCAGCCCCGGCAGGGCGTCCAGCACCGCCTGGGCGGGGAGAAAGCGCTCCCGGGGCCAGCAGGCGCACTCCCCCATGGGCATAAGCTCAATAAAGCGCACGCTGTACGCCTTCTCCCGGGCCAGTCCCGCCAGGGCGGGGATGTCCCGGTCGTTGATGCCGCCGATGAGGACGGCATTGATTTTGGTGTTGGTAAAGCCAGCCGCCTCCGCCGCCTCCAGTCCGGCCAGGGCCTCGCTGAGGCTTCCCCGGCGGGTGAGCCGGGCAAAGGTGTCCTCGCTGAGGGTGTCCAGGCTGATGTTCAGCCGGTCCACCCCCGCCTCCTTCAGCTCCCGGGCGTACTGGGGCAGGAGGCTTCCGTTGGTGGTCATGTCCAGCTCCTCGATGCCGGGGACGTCCCGGAGACGGCGGCACAATTGGGGCAGGCCGCGGCGCACCAGGGGCTCCCCGCCGGTGAGGCGGACCTTCTTCACCCCGCAGGCCGCCGCCGCCCGGACAATCTCCTCCAGCTCCTCAAAGGAGAGAATGTCCCCGTGGGACAGCTTGGGCACGCCCTCCTCTCCCATGCAGTAGAGGCAGCGGTAATTGCACCGGTCGGTGACCGACAATCGCAGATAGCGTATGGTTCTTCCTTGTGTATCCAGCATGGTCCATTCACTCCGTTAAGGGCATTACGTCTTCCGGGGCAATGTAGAGGGTCAGCTCCCGGGGTTCCCCCAGGGCAGCCCAGCGGTCCTTGTCCAGCTCCAGCCGCAGAAGGCCGGGGCCGGGGGTGGAGAGCATGACCACGGTGGAAAAGACGTTATCAATGACGCGGCTGACCCGGCAGGGGATGGAGTTGACCTCCCCCTCCAGGGTAAAGTAGTGGGCCCGGATGCCCGCGTAGCGGGTCCGGTCCGAGACGGGCTGGGCGGTGCGCAGGGTCACGCCCCAGTCGGGGCAGAAGAGCCCCTCCGGCCGAACCTCAGCGGGGGAGATGTTCTTGCAGCCCGAGATGAGGGCGGCCCCTAGGGTAGCGGGGGCGGCAAAGAGCTCTTTGATGGTCTCCTTGGGGTCGGATTTCCCCTCCGTGAGCACGCACACGGTGTCACAGAGGCGGTAGACCTCGTCCCGGCTGTGGGAGACAAAGAGTACGCCGCCGGGGAAGGCCTTCAGCGTGTCGGAGAGTTCCAGCTCCAGCTGCCACTTGAGGTGCTCGTCCAGGGCGGAGAAGGGCTCGTCCAGCAGCAGAAGCTCCGGCTGCCCAGCCAGAATCCGGGCCAGAGCCACCCGCTGCTGCTGGCCGCCGGACAGCTGGCTGGGGCGCAGCTTCTCCAGCCCCTCCAGGCGGAAGGTGCGGACCATCTCCGCCACAGTGGCCCGGCGCTCCTGCCGGGTGCCGCCTCGGGCACCGGCGAGGATGTTCTGCTCCACCGTCATGTTGGGGAAGAGGGCGTACTGCTGAAAGAGGTAGCCCACATGGCGCTTCTGGGGGGGCAGGTTGATGCCCGCCTCGCTGTCAAAGAGCACCCGCTCTCCCAGCACAATCCGCCCCCGGTCGGGGCGCTGGATGCCGGCGATGCACTTCAAGGTCATGCTCTTGCCGCAGCCCGAGGGACCCAGCAGGGCCATAATCTCCCGCTCTGCCTCAAAACGCACCCGGAGGTGGAAATCCCCCAGGGTTTTCTCAATGTCTACGCTCAGTACCATGCGGGCTTTTCCCTCCTCTCCCGACGCTCCAGCAGGTTGACCGCCAGCAGCACCACCGCCGAGATAGCCAGATTCACCAGTACCCACCGCAGAGCCATGGCGTCGTCATTGGTGCGCCAGAGCTGGTAGACTGTGGTGGAGATGGTGGCTGTGCGGCCGGGGGTGTAGCCGGCGATCATGGAGGTGGCCCCGTACTCTCCCAGGGCCCGGGCGAAGGCCAGCACTGTCCCGGCCAGGATGCCCTGGCGGCAGGCGGGCATCCGCACCCGCCAGAAAATCCAGCTGTTGGACCGGCCCAGGGTGCGCCCGGCGTCGGCCAGGGTCTCGTCAAAGCTTTCGAAGGCTCCCCGGGCAGTGCGGTACATCAGGGGGAAGATGACCACGGTGGTGGCGAAGATGGCCGACCACCAGGTCATGGTGAGCTTCAGGTCAAAGTGTTCCAAAACGAAGGCACCCACAATGCGCTTGGGGCCCAGCACCCGCAGCAGCAAATAGCCCACCACCGTGGGAGGGAGCACCAGGGGCAGGGTGAATACCACGTCCAGCAGTCCCTTCACAAGCCTTGGGGCCTTGGCCACGTAGTAGGCCGCACCGATCCCCAGGAAGAAAATGATCCCCGTGGAGATGGCGGCGATGCGCAGGGAGTTATAAAGTGGGTACCAGTCCATAGTGTCAGTCCTCTTCCGTTGGGGTAGGGAATCAGCCGTACTGCTGGGCGAAGCAGGCCCGCTTCAGTCCCAGCAGGGCGGCAGCCCCGGAGATGGTGGTGCCGAAGAAAACCACCGGGGTAGAAAGCTCCAGGTAGTCGGTGATGGTGCCGTTACAGATGGTGCTGCCGGTGCATAAAATGAGGTCGGCGTACTCCAGAGCCACGGATTTGTAGTCCCGTACCCCGTCTTCCACGGTGACGCCGAAGCGCACCTGGCCCACGTTGTCCGGGTTGAGGTCCAGCACCCGAACCTGGTATTCGCTCTTGGAGAGCATCTCCAGCAGGGCGGGCTGATAGCCCACCAGGGCGATGCGCTGTTTCTCCGGGTAGTGGGTGCGCAGATACGTCAGCATGTCTCCGGCGCACAGCTCAGGCCCCTGGGTGCGGCAGTGGACCGTGCCTTCACAAAGGCCCAGCTCTCGGGTCACCGCGTTCAGCGTGGCAATGTAGAGCCCGCGGGCGTGGGGATCGCCCACCAGATCTGCCGCCAGCACCTGGGACAGGCTGCCCTGGAAGGCCAGAGGGGCCTGGGTAAAGGCCTGGCCCAGGCTGGAGCGGAAGCGGGCCTGAATCATCACATCTTTCCCGGTGAGGATGGGAAAATCCCGGCGGACGGTGCTGCCGATGGCCTCCTCCGGGCTCAGAGCGCGGCAGGTTACCTCCACGGCCTCATCTCCAATGTGATGCTCGGCCAGGGTCGCTTCAAAGGCGGATTTCAGGGTGGTGTAAAAGGTTTCTGCGGTCATAGCTGTTTACTCCCTTGTATTCGGTTTCAGCCCCAGAAAGGACCTGGCTTCGTCGTCCCAGTCCGCCCGGAACAGTTCCACGGCGGGGACGATGCCCCGAAGCCTGCCGTCCAGCAGTACCCCAATCCGGTGGGCCAGGGTTGTCGCCTCGCGGAAGTCGTGGGTGACCAGTACCACAGCGCACTGAAACTCTTGGCAGACGTCGCGGACCAGGCAGCAGAGCTCCTCACGGGTCACCGGGTCCAGGGCGGAAAAGGGCTCGTCCAGCAGCAGGAGGGGCGTTTGCACCATCAAAGCCCGGGCCAGGGCGACCCGCTGCTGCTCTCCGCCGCTGAGCGTGCCCGGGTACTGGTTTAAAATGCGGAGGATGCCGAAGCGCTGGGCGATCTCCTCCACTCTGGTCCGGATCTCCTCCCGGGGCAGGCGGCGCAGCGCCAGGCCGTAGCCTATGTTGGCGGCCGCGGTCATGTGGGGGAAGAGACTGAGATCCTGATAGAGATAGCCGATGTTCCGGCGGTGGACGGGGGTCTTGTGTACGTCCTCACCCAGGCAGAGGACCCGCCCTGCCTCCGGCCGGCAGAAACCGGCCGCAGTCTCCAGCAGCAGGGTCTTGCCCGCGCCGGTGCGGCCCAGAATGGCCATAATTTCCCCGGCGGAGACGGAAAAGCTGATTTGGTTGAGCGAGAAGGTGCCCCGGCGGACACTCACATTTTCCAGCCGGAGGACCTCATCCTGTTGTCGATTACACATAGCGGCTCCGTTGTTTGCCGGTCCGACCCAGCAGGTTGGCGGCGGTGAGAGAGAGGGCGGATATGACCAGCAGCAAAAAGGCGCTGGCCAGGGCGGCGTCCAGGTTGTTGGTGCTCACGGCCAGATAGATGCTGCCGGGCAGAGTCTCGGTTTTCATTCGGGTGACGCCCACCAGCATCAAAGTGGCGCCGAACTCACCCAGGGCCCGGGACCAGACTAAAATCACCGCGCTGATGAGGGCGTTGCGGCTGAGGGGCAGAAGGACAGTCAGAAACTGCTGGGCGGGAGAGGCCCCCAGCAGCCCGGCCACACACTCCAGCTTGCGGTCCGCACCCTGAAAGGCGGCGGAACAGAGCCGGACCGCAAAGGGCAGATTAACAATGAGCTGGGCCAGAATCACTCCGTTTTGATGGAATACAACCGGGAATCCGGCCTCCTTCAGCCACTTGCCGGCAGGGGAGGAAAACAGAATGAGCATGCTCAGGCCCAGTACGATGTAAGGCAGAGACATGGTCAGCTCCAGCACGATCTCCGCAGCCCGCCTGCCGGGAAAAACGGAGCGGGTAAGGGTGTAGGCGGTGGGGATAGCCAACAGGAAGCAGAGCGCGGTGGAGATGCAGGCGCTTTTCACGCTCAGCCCCAGGGCAAAACGCACCTCGGGCTGAGTGAGACAGGCGGGGAGGCTGTGAAAGCCCCGGACCGCAATGACCGCCACGTTGCTGCCCACCAGCCCCAGGGCGGTCAGGGCCAGGAGCGCACAGAACAGAGGAAACCAGCCCCCTCCGCTCCGGTTTCTCATTCTGCCAGCTCGTAGCCGAAGCTGGTCCAGATCTCCCGGGCGGTGTCGGTGGCCAGGAACTGGCCGAACACGTCGGCGGCCTGGTCATCGGCGCTGAAGGTCAGCCGGGCGGCGGGAATGGTCTTCACGTAGGCGTCCATGTCGGAGGTCTTACAGATCTCCACCCCATCCACGTTGCAGTTTTCCTTCCAGATGATGGCGGCGTCCGCCTCGCCCAGGGAAATCAGGGTGGCCAGCTGGGGCGCGGTGGTGGTAGTAGCGGCCAGATTCACCTGGTCGGTGACGCCGAAATCGCTGAAGGCCTTCACGGCGATCTTTCCGATGGGGGTGGACTCTGAGTCGCCGATAACGGTGACGATGTCAGTGCTGGCCAGGTCGGCGATGCCGGTGATGTTCTTGGGATTGCCCTCGGCCACGGCCAGCACGGGGATGTGTTTGACCAGATCCACGCTGCTGGTTACGTAATCGCTGACAGGCTTTACCTCGTCGGCGGAGCCGGCAATGAAGTAAGCCCCTTCCTGGGCCTGCTGGATCTGGGTCTGAATCTGAGCGGCGTTGGCGTAGGTGACATTCATCTCACAGCCGGTCAAATCCTGGAAGGTCTGGGCGATCACCTGGAAGGGCTCCTGCATACCGGCGCCGCAGTAGATGAGCAGGGACTGGCCAGAGAGGTCGGCGGAAAGCTCCTGAGTCGCTGCGCCGGACAGGGGGGTGAAGCCTACACTCTCAAAGACAGCGCCGGCCTCGTCCCCAGTGAGGTAGTCCAGGAAAGCCTGGGCCTCATCGGGGTGGGCGCTCCCCTTCAGCACGGCGGCGGGGTAGATGACCTGGCCGCACATCTCAGCGGTGGCTCCGTCCACTACCTCCAGGTTGGCGGAGAAGGCGTCGGTGGCGTAGATGATGCCGCAGTCCACGGCACCCTCGCTCACCTGGGTGGTGACCTCCTTCACGTCGGAGCCGTAGGTGAGCACCCCGGCCTCATTCAAAGCGGCCTCGTCCAGGCCGTAGTAGGCAAAGATCTTCTGGGTGTACTGACCCACGGGCACGTCGCTGTTGCCCATGGCCAGGAACACGTCGCCGCTCTCCAGAAGCTCGGCGAGCTGGTCGAAGCTCTCAATGCCCTTGAGGTTGCCCTCGGGAACGGCCAGGGCCACCTTGTTCTCCAGCAGGTCAATGCGGCTGTCGGTGACGATGAGGTCGAGGCCGTCAGGGTTCTTCTCGGTGTCCCCAATGAGGGAGCCGTCCATGGCGTTCATCTGCTTGGGGGCGGCGGAGATAAAGAGGTCGCAGTCGGCACCCTCCTTGATCTGGGTGAGCAGGTCGCCGGAGGAGGCGAAATTAAAGACCAGGGTGACGTTGGGGGCCACGTTCTTGTAAAGCTCGGCAATCTCCTCCAGAGTCTCAGTCATGGAGGCGGCGGCAAAGACCGTCAGCTCCACATTCTCCCCCTGGGCGCCGTCGCCGCTCTGGGCGGAGGACCCGGAGGTGCTGCCGGAGGAACAGCCGGCCAGCAGACCGGCGGTGAGAACCAGGGCCAGGGCCCGGGTCAGAAAGGTGCGCAGTTTCATATTCATTCCTCTGTCTTTTTATACTCTGAAACGGCAGTCTGCACGTTCAGTCTCAGGATGGGCACCGGCCGCTCTTGCGGCCGGGCAGGCGGGCGGCCCGGAACTGGATGAGCTCCGCTGCCACGCTGACGGCAATCTCCATGGGGGTCTCTCCGCCGATGGGCAGGCCGATGGGCAGATGGACGGCGTCGATCTGGGCGGGGGAGAAGCCACGGCGCCCCAGTTCCTGCCGTACAAAGGCCAGCTTCTTCCGGCTGCCCATGCACCCCACATAGCAGGGAGAGCAGGGGAGCACCTGGCACAGCACTTCCAGATCGGCCATGTGGCCCGGCGTCATTACCACTGCGTAGTCCCTTGGGGTGAGGGAGACGGTGTCCCCGATGCGGGCAAAGGAGCCCAGCAGCACCTGGTGTACCCCGGGGAAGAGCTCCGGACGGGCCAGCTCGGGCCGGCTGTCTACCACGATCACCCGGAAGCCCACCTGGGCCAGCAGGGGACCCAGAGCCTGGCCCACATGTCCAGCGCCGAACAAGTAGAGAACCCCGTCAAGCCCCATGGGCTCGGTGTAGACGCCGTCTGCCAGCACCGGCCGGTCGCCGAGGCGGTCAGACAGGTAGGGGGGCAGCTCGCCCTCGCCCCAGACGGCAAGGCGGGGGACATCCCCCGTGCAGTCCAAAGCCAGGGTACAGGGGCTGCCAGCGGTGAGCAGCCGGGACAGCTTGTCCAGCTCGGGCAGGTCGTCGGGGGTGAGCAGCTGAAAGCACACGGTGGCCGCGCCGCCGCACACCATGCCGGTGTTGCTGTCCGCGCCCCCCATGGTGTACTCCATCAGGCCGGGAGCACCCTCTCCGGCCAGCAGCTTCTTGGCCCGCTCTGTGGCCAGCCGCTCCGCGGAGCCGCCGCCGATGGTGCCCAGGGCGCTGCCGTCCGCCCGCAGGGCCATCCGGGCGCCCGCGCCCCGGGGGGCGGAGCCCATGCTGCCCACAACGGTGCACAGCACAACCCGGCCGCCCTGGGCCAAATCCTCACGCAAGGTGTCAAACAGGGTCAAATCGTCCACAAACGGCACTCCTTACTGCAAATTACTGCAAAAAGATACGCTTGCCGCCCTCGTAGGGGGCCACCCGGCCCACCAGCTGGGGGGCGGGCACCCGGCAGTCGGCCTTCAGAGCCTCCAGCAGGGCGGGGGCGTCCTCCGCCTCCACGGCCATCATCAGGCCGCCGGAGGTCTGGGGGTCGTAGAGCAGGTCCTGCACGGCCAGCTCCACATTTCCGCCGTCCACCCACTCCTGGGCGAAGTGGCGGTTTCGGTAGAGCCCCGCGGGGAGCACCCCCAGCCGGGCCAGCTCCAGGGACTGAGGGATAAGCTGAAGACCGGCAACATCAATATGAATCTGGGCCTCGCTGCCCTGGGCCATCTCCAGCAGGTGGCCCATCACACCAAAGCCGGTGACGTCGGTGCAGGCGTGGACCCGGTACTGCACCATGATGTCCCGGGCGTATTTGTTCAGGGTCATCATGAGCCCCTCCGCCATCCGGGCGGTGGACGAATCACACAGCTCTCCCTTGATGCCGGCGGTGAGGACGCCGATGCCGATGGGCTTGGTGTAGAGGAGCACATCCCCGGGCTTTGCACCGGAGTTGGTGAGCAGCTTGTCCGGGTGTACAAAGCCGGTGACCGCCATGCCGTACTTGGGCTCCTTGTCATAGATGCTGTGACCGCCGGTGATGATGGCTCCGGCCTCGTAGGCCTTCTCATAGCCGCCCCGGAGGATGGCGTGGACCGCCTCCTTGGGCATGTCCTCGGGTACCGCCATCACGTTCAGGGCCAGCTTGGGCTCTCCGCCCATGGCGTACACGTCGGACAGGGCGTTGGCCGCGGCGATGGCCCCGAAGGTGTAGGGGTCGTCAGCAATGGGGGGGAAGAAGTCCACCGTCTGCACCAGGGCCAGGTCGTCGGTGAGCTTATAGACGGAGGCGTCGTCGCTGCGGTCGTAGCCCACCAGCAGGTTGGGGTCCTGGCGGACCTTCAGGCCCTCCAGCAGCTTGCACAGCTCCCCGGCCCCCACCTTGGCCCCGCAGCCGGCGCACTCGGCCAGCTTAGTCAGTTGAATGTCGTCCATCGTTTATCCCTCCAACGCCTGGGAGAAGTGGAGCAGGGCCTCCAGCACGCCGCCGCCCACCGCCAGGGCCTTGTCCGAGGCGGTGAGGCAGTGCTCCGGCTTGCACCGGGGGTCGATGTCTCCGCTCTTCATTCCTGTGTGTACGGGGACCCCCGCCTGGAGCAGTCCCCGCAGACAGCCGTCAATGGTGCACAGCATGGGCTGGCCGTTCACCATGCCGGCCACTTCCCCGGCTTTCACCAGGGCGCCGATTTCCAGCTTGGGCTCAAAGATGCCGTCCGCCGGAGCCCGGAGCACCCGCTCCACCGTGTAGCCGCCGATGTTCCCGGGCACGCCGGTGTTGGGAATGGGGGAGCCAGTATAGAGGACCCGGCCCAGAGTGTGGCCGCGCATGGTCTCCACCGCGGCGTGGCAATCCACCCCGGCGGTAAAGCCGGGGCCCACCCCGATGACCACCGGGGCCATGTCCTTGCGGGTGCCCAAATTCTTTTTGGCCAGGATGGCGTCCACCAGCCCGTCGGGCTTCAGCGCGGAGATGCAGGCCCCGTCTGGGTCAGCCAGCACCGCCACGGTGCCCTGTCGGGTCAGCTCCAGCGCCTCCTGGGGGCTGTGGGCCAGCCGGGCGGTGACGTCCTCCACCTGCACCTCTCCCAGGCGGATGGCCTCGGAGAAGCAGACGGTGCGCCGCACCGCCGTGGGCTGGGGCAGATCGGTGAGAATGAGATGAATACCGGCGCGGTGAAGCCGCAGGGCGATGCCCGTGGCGATGTCTCCGGCGCCGCGAATGACAACCAGCATGGGACAGTTCCTCCTCTTCGTGTTACTTAAAGCATCAGTTCCAGGCAGTCGGAGCGGGAGAGCTCCGGCACCTCCTCCAGCCGCCCGCGATCTGCGGGGGGCATGGCCCAGGCCAGACCGCAGTCGGCGGTGATGGTCACCGGGACGGGGATGATACGCCCGGGGATATTCAATGCTTGACACTGCCGCTCCCATTGGAGGGCGGCGGTGGTGGTGGGAAAGGTGATGACCAGGGTGGGCCTTTTTACTCGCATGGCTCTGCCATCTCCTTCAGGGCGGCCAGCGCCGCGTCAATGTCCGCCTCTCTGGTGTAATAGCCGAAGGAGAAACGCAGGCAGCCCACATCCTGGGTGCCAAGAGCCCGGTGCATCCGGGGGGCACAGTGGATGCCGGGCCGGACGGCGATGTCGTAGTCCTGGGCCAGGGTGTCCGCCGCCGAGGCGGGGTCCCAGCCCTCCAGATTCAGGGCTACCACCGGCGCCCGGTCCCCGGAGAAGTCGCCGTACACCGTAACGCCGGGGATGTCTCGAATCCCCTGGGCAAAACGATGGGTGAGGGCCAGTTCATGGGCGTGGATGGCTTCCACTCCGGTGTCCAGAATGAAGTCCACCGCCGCCCCCAGCCCGGCCAGGCCGTGGCCGTTGAGGGTGCCCGCCTCCAGGTGCTCGGGGTATTCCGCCGGCTGCTCCTCCTCAAAGGAGCGTACGCCGGTGCCGCCGGACACCAGCGGCCGCAGCTCCACCCGGGGGGCGACGCACAGTCCGCCGGTGCCCTGGGGCCCCATGAGGCCCTTGTGGCCGGTGAAGGCCAGAAGGTCAATGCCCATCTCCTCCATGGAAATGGGGGTGCTGCCCGCGGTCTGGGCGGCGTCCAGCAGAAAATAGAGGCCGTGCCTCCGGGCAAAGGAGGCTGCCCGCTCCACATCCAGCAGGTTGCCCGTCAGGTTGGAGGCGTGGGTGCACACCAGAAGCTTAGTGTTGGGCCGCACCAGCTCTTCCAGCTGGTCATACCGCAGCCGCCCCTGGCGGTCGGCGGGGAGGAAGTCCACCTCCACACCACGCTCTCGGGCCAGCACATGGAGGGGACGCAGCACCGAGTTGTGGTCCCAGTCGGTGGCGATGACGTGATCGCCGGGATTAAGAAGGCCAAAGAGAGCGGTGTTCAGAGCCTGGGTGGCGTTGGCAGTGAAGATGACCCGCTCCGGGTGGGAGAAGCCGAAGAGTTTGGCCAGAGCCTCCCGGGTCTGAAACACGGTGCGGGCGGCGGACATCTCGCCGGTGTGGCCGCCCCGGGCGCCGTTGCCCAAATGGCTCATGGCATCCACCACCGCCTGAGCTACACAGGGGGGCTTCTGGAGGGTGGTGGCGGCGTTATTGAGATAGATCATAGGGTGACCAGACGGTCGGCGGTGGTGAGAATCTCCGCAATGCGGTACATGTTGGTGACGCTGCCGATGGCCAGCTTGTCCTTCAGGCCGTAGTAGTCCAGGCAGGTGCCGCAGGTGAGAATCTCCGTCCCGGCCTCTTCCAGAGTCCGCAGGTCCTCCAGAGACTGGCTGCCCTCCACGGTGAGCTTAGCGCCGCCGTTGAAGAACAGCAGGGTGACAGGGGGGACCTCCAGCTGGGCCAGGGCGTACAGAAAACTCTTGATGAGGGCGCGGCCCAGCTCCTCGCTGCCCCGGCCCATCACGTCGGTGCCAATGGCCACCACCGCGGCGGAGCCCATGGGGGCGCAGCAGCTGGGAGCCTCCTGGGTCTGGGGGGCAGGAGCGGCGGCAGAGCTGCCCTCTCCGATCTGCACATGCCAGAAGTTATCCTCCTGGGTCACAGTAGCGCTGCGTCCCTTCTGTCCGGCCATGCGCCGGAGATTTTCCACCGCCGCCTCGTTGTCCACAAGCACGTCCAATTCCTCCCCGGCATTCAGCTTGGGCAGGGCGTGCAGGGCCAACACCACGGGCTGGGGACAAGGCTTTCCTCTGGCATCTACGATCATATTTTTTCGCTCCCATCTTGTACTTTTCTTCGTTATACTTTATAATAAATAACGCGGGATATATTATACAATGATTTTCTGGGAAAGTCAACCGACCTTGGAGAAGATTGACCCGTGGAAAGAGAGGCGGTTTGCATGGAGCTGAACGAGCTTCTGGGGCTGAAAAAAGGAGTCTGTGCCGTGATTGGCAGCGGGGGAAAGACCACGCTGCTGCGCACCTTGGGGGAGGAGCTGCCCGGCCGGGTCATTTTATGTACCACCACCCATATTCTGCCCTTTGCCGGAATTCCCCTCTATACCGGCGCCGGGGAGGGAGAGCTGGAGCGGCTGCTGGCGGAACACCCTGTGGTGTGCGTGGGGCAGCCCGGGGCGGAGGGCAAGCTCACGGCATCCCAGCTGCCTGTGGAGGTGCTGGCCGGGCTGGCGGACTATGTGCTGGTGGAGGCGGACGGCTCCAAGCGCCTGCCGCTGAAGGCCCATGCCCCCCATGAACCGGTGATTCCCCCGGAGAGCAGACAGGTGATCTGTGTGGTGGGCGCTTCCGGATTTGGACGGCGGGTGGAGGAGGCAGTCCATCGCCCGGAGATATTCTGCCGCCTGACGGGGGCAAAGGCGGGGGACGTGGTAACCCCGACTTTGGCCGCCCGGGCCATTGCCCGGGAGAAGCTGGCCGGGCAGGTCTTTGTCAATCAGGTGGACAGGCCATCGGACTGGGGCAGAGCGGAGGAATTTGCCCGGGCGCTGTCAGGAACGGGGATTTCTGTGGCGGCGGGCAGCCTGAATCAGAAACAATACCGCCGCCTTGGGTAACAAAAAGGGAGCGGAGAGGACTTGGTCCTCTCTGCTCCTTCCTTATTATAATATGGTAAATGAATCAGTCCTGGTAAAGGCGCTTATAGTAGCCGCTGTACAGGGCGGCGCAGGGATTGTTGCCCAGTACCCGGTCCTTGGCCACCAGAACGGTGACGGGGGCCTCCGAGTGACGCATGAACAGGGAGTCATGTCCCACACACAAGCCGATGAGCACGTTGAAGTCGGTGTGGGCCCGGTTGAGAACGCGGGCCTGGAGGATGGGATTGCACATGGTCTCCGGGCCGCCCCGGCAGATCTTGTCCTCCTCGGCAATGCCCATTTCGCTCTTGTCCTGTCCGCCTACCTTGCACACCACGCTGACGAAGTCAATGCCGTTGTGCTTGAGGATTTTGGCGAAGGTGCGGGCCTCCTCCACCAGCCCCAGGCAGCAGGCAATGCCCACCTTCTGAAAGCCCATCTGCTGGATGAACAGCACCGTCTCCTCCACCCGGGTTTTCTGGCAGTAGTAGCGCCCCTCGATCTGGGCGGCGGTGCGGGCCATCTTCCCGTCCAGGGTGTCGCCGCCGTAGAGGCAGTCCAGCTCCTCCAGCTCCGCCGGGTCCGTCTGGTTGGTGGTGGTGCAGAAGCCGGGATAGTCCTTCTCCCGGTCCCGGCAGCTGAAGAGGCCGCAGTCCGTGCACCGCGGCAGAGTACGCTCGCTCATGTGGAACCCCCCTTGGGCGGAAGCCCTCCCGGCTCCCGCGATTTTCTTTATTATAGTGCCGGGCTGAAGCATTCGTCAAGGCAACAGCGCCGTGGCTCCTGTTCCACGAAGGTGGTGCCGCAGTATGGATGCAGCAGGGGGAAAGAATAAAATAGAAAAGCTCGCTGCAAGCAGATTGCTTACAGCGAGCTGGCACCCCGAACTGGATTCGAACCAGCGGCCTTCCGCTTAGGAGTACGGCGTACCATTTCGTAAATTGTTCATATCATATCTTCCCGTGTTGTTTCTTCGCAAATTGTGCTGCCTGGAGGCAGGTCAATTTGCACAAATTCCCCTGAAATATGCTGCCTTACAACGGCTTTTCAAATGTCGTATTAGCAAGGTATTAGCAGGAACCCCTTGTGACAGAGGGCTTTCAGGGGCCATTTCAAAATGCTATTAGCAAGGGAGGATCATTTTATGAGCACCAATGAAAAAGGGACGCCCCAAAGCAGAACATACACCGTGAATGACATCGCAGCCATTCTCGGTATCGGCCGCGCTTCGGCCTATAAACTCGCCAACTCCGGATTGTTCAAGACGATCCGCATCGGCAACATGATCCGCATCTCCAGGAAGTCCTTTGAGGATTGGCTGAAAAGCGAGGGCCTGGACGACGAAACGGAATAAAATGTAGAGCGCAATGGGAGAGCGGCCTATTGCGCTCTTACTAATGCCGATCAGTTATATACTGGAGAAGTTTTTATAAATTAGACATTCTTCATTTTCAGTTTCCATCCATATCCCTTCAAACACATTCTCTATTAGGGTTGGAGTTGCAACTACTTGAATGATGGAGTGCCGCTGTCCAATAGAATTTATTGACGAACCTAAGGACCACACTTTACATCCATTGACTGCATATCTCATAATCAAATACCTGTCATGAAAGGGCTTTCCATGTTTGCCTCGTATACTTCTGTATTCAAGTTGTATGTCTGTTGTTTCGCCTAAAGTATTCTTTAAAAGACTAGTAGCTTCTTTTCGAAAACTTTCATAGTCGTGCGCAGATGCTGCAGAAGCGGTCTGGCTGTTATTATGAATATCCCCATAACAGCAAATTGCACGCACTTTGATACCTTCTTTTTGACAATAACAGGCCGTGTTGATAATATCATCGCTGCTTAAATACGGGTCTAATATCATTATTTCTTTTAAATCCCATAATAGCTGAGAGAAATTAATGATATTCCTTATATCAATAATAGCCTGTTCATGTGAATCGTTATTATATGATAACAATTGTAAGTGCTCTCTAAGGAAGAGATCATGCTCTTGGTTCCTATATTTTTCTACTTCGTATGGTTCAATAAAAGCATAGATGGACCCAAGTGCTTGCCGGGAATCAAGCGGAATGTCTATTTTCCCTTCTTCTCTTAGCAGTACCCTATGCTTACATGAACTAGTAAACACCCAATTGGGAGGACCAATTATTGATTCATAACTTGCCGAAACGGTATAGTCTAAAGTCATAGCGAAAAGTATAAGGTTGGTGGCTTTATCCCATAGTGTAATGCGATTAATATATTGATTTGGCGGTATGCTAATATCTTCAGAAAAGCAAAAAGGGTCTTTAATTGAAAAAGAATAAATTGTTTTGTCAAACTCCTGCTCAATTTTGACTACATACTGTTTGTCAGGTGAAACATTCTCTGCCTTTTTCAAGGCTATAGTTATTCCATGTTCAGCGCCAAGAAGTTTCGGGGTATACTCTATAGTTTCGACATTAAATTTGCAAACTATATTACCGATTCTATCTTGCAACACATTTAGGTGGAAACCTAATCCGCATGACAGGATATGTTTTTGGATTGCGGTAATGTCTTTGTCTGATAATATATTTCTAAGTAAACTTTTATCGCTGAAAAGCTCAAAAATATAATAATTCCCTATAAAATTTGAGCCATACAAATATTTTTCAATAGGAACATGAAGATTATAGTGTCCACCTGTAGGATCAACTGTAGGAATGTATTTATATGGAGACTCAAAGGTATGGTCAAGAAATATTGTGGTACCATTATTTGTATACTGATTTTTAGTTACACACTCGTTCCAAAAAGCGCAGAAATTACTACTATGAATCGTTTCTGATGCAATAAGCAATTTTATGTCACTGTTAATGGTAATAGGAGATTTGGTTAGAAATTGAAATTCCTGCGCTTGTCCATATTTCTGAGAAAAATCAATGCTGGTAAAATAGTTATATAGTTTCCCTTGATATTGTAAGATAATCATTGTGGATTTGTAGAAAGAGTAAAACCCAATATTCCCCGGAACTAAAAATGTTTGTATTATTTCGTTCATAAGTGTTTCCTCTAGCGATACTCAAAATTTTTATCACTTTTTATTGTAATATTGTTTTTGTAATTCAGCAATGATGTTTTTAGGGTGTAAATAAAGTTCTTTTCATTCAATGAGTCATAGGCTTAATGCCTATGGCTCATTTTTATACTCTAGTCCCTCTTTTGTCCTAATAGTTTTCATAGTGTATAAACTAGTCTCTCGCCCTAATTGACCAATAAGGAGTCTAAAATCTCATGTTTTTTCTTCCTCAGTCAGCCGTAAATCCCCCGCCCATAGGTTTTCCCCTCCGGGGTATCCGGACGGCATAAAGGCCGACTTTTTCCGAAAATCAACACTTTTTTGACCGCCGAAAGGAGGTGATACCATGGCGGTATTTCGTATTGAGAAAACCCGCGACTACACGGTGATGTCCAACCACCACCTGCGCGACGCGGGACTGTCGCTGAAATCCAAAGGGCTGCTCTCCATGATGCTGTCCTTGCCGGAGGACTGGAACTACACCACCAGGGGCCTGGCCAAAATCTGCAAGGAAGGAACGGACAGCATTGGATCAGCCCTAAAGGAGCTGGAACGGGCCGGGTACATAATCCGCAATCGGCTGCGAGACAGCAAGGGCAAGATCGTGGATGTAGAGTATGTCATCTACGAGACACCCCATCCCCCGGACACGGGCCAGCCGTGTGAGGACGAGCCGGATACGGCTTGTCCAGATACGGAAAACCCGGATAAGGATAACCCATGTCTGGAAAACCGGCCGCAATTAAATAAAGAGAAAAGAAATTCTGAAGAACAAAATACTGATTCATCAAGTACAGAAGGATCAAATCCTATCCAATCAAGCCCCCAAGCCCCCGCAGGGGTCAAACGGACCGGACGGGACTGGATGCGGGAGCGAGAGAGTTATCGGGAGCTGATTTTGGAGAATATCGAGTATGACTATCTATGCCGGGATGACCGGCTGGATCGGGATATGCTGAATGAGTTGGTGGAGCTCATGGTGGATACTGTATGTTCCCGCAGGGAGACGATCCGCATTGCCGGGGACGACTATCCGGCGGAGGTGGTCAAATCCCGGTTCCTGAAGCTGAATAGTTCCCACATCGAGTATGTGCTGGACCGGATGCGGGAGAACACCACCTATGTCCGCAACATCAAGAAATATCTGCTGGCTGCCCTGTATAACGCCCCGGCCACCATCGACAGCTACTATGCGTCCCTGGTGAACCACGACCTGTACGGCGGCGGAGAAAGGAGATGATGACTTATGCAGGAAGAAGTCACCCAGCGCACCGTTGCCCTCTGCGTGGAGGCCACCAAGCTCTCCGCCGGAATGCTGCAACAGGCCATGAAAAAGGTGCTGGACGAGATGCAGAAAGGAGTGACCGGCCACAAAACCAAGCTACACCACGGCAAGCAGACCCTCCGGCAGCTGATGAAGCACAACACCGGCGTTTCCAACATCGAGATCACCAACCAGAACATCCGGGCCTTTTCCGCCACCGCCAAGAAGTACGGCATTGACTTCGCGCTGAAAAAGGATACCAGCGGCGAGATCCCCCGCTATCTGGTGTTCTTCAAGGGCCGGGATGCCGATGTCATCACGGCGGCCTTCCGGGAGTTCTGCGCAAAGAACCTGGAGAAAGAAAAAAAGCCCTCCATCCGCAAGGAGCTGGACCAGGCGAAACAGCAGTCCAAAGCCCAGCACCGCCAGCGGGAGAAGGTCAAGACCAAAGACCGGGGTGTGGAATTATGACCGACACTTGGAAAAAAGTTCTTATCCTCAACCTTCCATATCTGCTGTTTGTCTATCTCTTTGACAAGCTCTGCCAGGCGGTGCGCCTCGCGCCCGGCCTTGACGCCTCTGAAAAGTTCCAGCATTTGAGCCAGGGCTTTACGGAGGCGTTTTCTTATGCGGCACCAAGTCTGCATCCGCTGGACCTGCTGGTGGGCATCGCTGGGGCGGTCATCGTCCGATTGGCGGTCTACGCCAAAGGGAAAAACGCCCGCAAATACCGCAAGGGCATCGAGTACGGCAGCGCCCGGTGGGGCACGACGGCCGATATTGCCCCCTATGTCGATCCGGTCCCCGACTGGAACATTCCTCTGACCCAGACGGAAAAGCTCACCATGTCCAGCCGCCCGAAAAATCCCAAGTACGCCCGGAACAAGAACATTCTGGTCATCGGCGGCAGCGGCAGCGGTAAGACCCGGTTCTTCGTCAAACCCTCCCTGATGCAGATGCACAGCAGCTATGTGGTCACCGATCCCAAAGGACAGCTTTTGTCCGAGGTGGGGACCATGCTGCGGCGGGGCGCCCCCAAGCTGGACGAGAACGGAAAGCCCATGCAGGACGCCTGCGGAAAGGTCATCTATGAGCCGTACCGCATCAAGGTCCTCAACACCATCAACTTCAAAAAAAGCATGAAATACAACCCCTTCGCCTATATCCGGTCGGAGAAAGACATCCTCAAATTGGTCAATGTTATCATTGCCAACACCAAAGGCGACGGAGAAAAATCCTCCGAGGATTTTTGGGTCAAGGCCGAGCGGCTTTTGTACTGCGCCCTGATCGGGTACATCTGGTACGAGGCGGAGCCGGAGGAAAAGAACTTCCTCACGCTGCTGGAGCTCATCAACGCATCGGAGGCCAGAGAGGACGACGAGGAATTTCAAAGCCCCGTTGACCTGCTCTTTTCCAAATTGGAGAAGGAGCACCCGGACCACTTCGCTGTGAAGCAGTACCGCAAATTCAAATTAGCCGCCGGTGTTGTATGCTCTAAAAGACTTCTTAATCAAGCGGTTGGGAAGTCTCTTAGAACACACAACCTAAAACCGAAGAAAGGAGCGCAAGTTATGAGAAAAAATGAGAAAATCACAGCTCTGTACGAACGACTGAGCCGTGATGACTTTGGCAAAGATGATGACCAACAGCGTGAGAGCAATTCCATATCCAATCAAAAGGCAATGTTGGAGGAGTTCGCCGCACGGCAGGGCTTTACAAACATTGTCCATTTCACGGACGATGGCATTAGTGGTACTTGCTTTGACCGTCCCGGATTTTTAGCAATGATGAAAGAAGTGGAAGCCGGGAATGTGGAGTATTTGTGCATCAAGGACATGAGCCGCATGGGTCGTGACTATCTGAAAGTCGGTCAGATTATGGAAATCCTGCGTCAGCGTGGCGTTCGCCTTATCGCCATCAATGACGGCGTGGACAGTGCCAGAGGGGACGATGATTTTACCCCTTTCCGCAACATTATGAACGAATACTACGCCAGAGACACCAGCCGTAAAATCCGTTCCACTTTCCAGTCCAAAGGCAAGTCCGGCAAGCACCTCACAGGCACGGTCATTTACGGCTATCTTTGGAACGAAGCCAGAGACCAATGGTTGGTTGACCCCGAAGCCGCTGAGGTGGTCAAGCGCATCTTTGCCATGACGATTGACGGCTACGGTCCGTATCAGATCGCCAGCAAGCTGAAAGAAGAAAAAGTCCTCATTCCGTCCGCTTACCTTGCCCGGCACGGCGAGGGCGTGAACAAAAATAAGGCCTTCAAAGATGTGTACGGCTGGGGTTCTTCCACCATCTGCAACATTCTTGAAAAGCGTGAATATCTGGGACACACCATCAACTTCAAGACCCGAAAGCACTTCAAGGACAAGAAAAGCCATTATGTCCCGGAGGACGAATGGACAATTTTCGAGAATACCCATGAGCCTATCATTGACCAGCAGACCTTTGACCTTGTGCAGAAAATCCGTGGGAATGTCAGACGCTACCCAGACGGCTGGGGCGAAGCAGCTCCCCTCACGGGCTTGCTCTATTGCGCCGATTGCGGTGGCAAGATGTATGTCCACCGCACCAACAACGGCAAGCGTATTTCTCAATATACCTGTTCCCAATACAGCAAAGTCCCAGTTGGAAAGCTCTGCACGACACAGCACCGTATCAATGAAGATGTGGTACTGTCCCTTGTCTCTGAAATGCTGAAAGCCATTGCCGAGTATGCGAAGCATGACCGAGCCGAGTTTGTCCGTGTGGTGCAGGAAGCGCAGTCCAGCCAGCAGACGGCAGAGGTCAAGAAACAGCGGACACGCCTTGCCACCGCAAAGCAGAGAGTTTCCGAGCTGGAAGTCCTGCTCTGCAAAATCTATGAGGACAACATTTTAGGAAAGCTGTCCGACAGCAGATACGCCACTCTGGACGCTCAATACGAAAAGGAACAGTCCGAGCTTACCGTTGAAATCTCCGATCTGGAAAAGGCTATCAAGAGCTACGAGAAGCACGAAAAGGACGCTGACCGTTTTATCGCTCTGATTGACAAGTATGAGAACTTCGACAAGCTGACGATTGCCATGCTCAATGAGTTTATTGAGAAAATCCTTGTGCATGAGCGTGACCGCAAGGGCAGTATTCAGACCACACAGGAGGTCGAGATTTACTTCAATTTCGTGGGTCGTTTCGTTCCCCCTGCGTTTGGCGAAGTGGAGCTTACCCCGGAGGAATTAGAGGAAATCCGCAAGCGTGAGGAACGCAAGGACAGGCTCCACCAGAACTACTTGAAGCGGAAAGCCAATGGTAAACAGAAAGAGTATGAGGAGCGCACGAAAGCCAAGAAAAAAGCGGAGATTGAAGCCAGAAAACAGGCAATCCGCACCGAGGATATTGCCAGAGGGGTATTTATCCCGGTGAGCAGTTTGCCGCAGCTGGGACCGAGAAAGGGAGCGTGATTTTATGAAAGAGTTGAAACCGAGAATCCATGAGAACGGTATGGACTATGTGTTGGTGGGCGACTACTATGTGCCGGACTTGAAGCTGCCGGAGGAACGCCGGCCTATTGGGCATTGGGGACGCTTGCACCAGTCCTATCTGAAATTGCACCGTCCCATGCTTTACAACGAGCTAATTTTGTCCGGCAGCCTCCACACCGTCGTTGCCGATCTGAACGAGCAGGCGGCAGACAGGCTGGACTTGATTATCCGGCAGATGATGAAAGCCGAGGGCGTGACCGAAGCCATGAAAGCGGAAAATCAGATGTTATGGGTGCAGTCAATGAACTCCATCCGCTGCCGGGCAGAGGAAATCATCAAGACGGAACTAATCTACTGTTGAGAGAGGTAAAGCTATGATTTTGGAAGCCATGTATAATGGGGAGTTTTATCCCTGCGAGACAGTTGTACCTACATCACCGGAATACCGAAAGGCAGTCATAGCCTGTGAAAAGCTCATGGAGCAGTTGTCCCAGCGGCTCAGCAAAGAGGACTATGAGCTGGTGCAGGAACTCCGGGCGCAGACAGCAATCGCCCAATGTGAAGAAAGTGAAAGTCACTTCAAGTATGGCTTTTCCGCTGGGCTGATGTTCAGCAGGAAGCCCATGAACAAGTGCAGCAGAAGAAAGAAAAATGGATGAAGAAAGCCGCCTGAGCAGAAAGAAACTGTTCGGGCGGTTTCAGCATTCGCCAGTAGATTTATTCACACTCTTGTGATAAAATTTACTACAATCAAGAGCGTGATAGCACTAATTTTATGGGGGGATGCTTAATGAATAGAATTTTGAAAAAATTTTTACAGCGGGGTGTCGATTTAAGTCCTGTGGGAGTTGAACTCCGTGAGGATAATACAAATTATTTTTGTACCCCAAAAGGGGCATCGGTTTTTGGATGGGCAGGGATAGATGGTATCCACTTCTGTTTCATTCGTGGATTTGGAGAGATGGTTTTCTCTGTCAGCCCCATGAATACTTCTCCTGATTATGTTCATCCAGTAGCTGAAAATTTTACCGACTTTCTGCGGCTTATACTGGCTTGTGGTGATGTGGCGGCAGTGGAACAAGCGTGGATGTGGAACGAAGCACAGTTTGAAGCCTTTCTCAATGAAAACCCTACAACCCAGGAACAACAGCAAACTTTATCGGAAATTTCAGAGAAGATGAATTTGTTGCCTATGGAACAACCGTGGACATATATCAAAAACCTGCAATCTTCCTTTGATTACAGTCAGATTAAATACACAGAAGATTATTACGATAATGATATGACTTCAGAAGCAGAATTGGTTGCCCCTGAATGGAAGGTCTACTTTGATGGAGATTTCTGGGGACATCGAGGTAAAGACCGTGCCGGAAAAGAGATCAAGCTGGATAAACAATTCGATTGGGCTGGATATCATTGGGTAATTCCGGCAGCTTATTCATGTAGCAAAGGACTTGTCGTTGATTTTTGTATGCGAGTTGATTCAGAAAGCATCCGTGACTTCATGAAAAAATGGAATCTGGACTGGGAAAATGACTCATGTGAAAATTTTACCCGTGAGCAACAGATGCAGATGGAATGGGAAAACCCACTTTGTTTTAACTTCAAACCTTGCTTGAAGTTAAACGAGAAAATATTACAGACAACCCATGGCTGCGCTGTGAGCTTTAATCCTTGTCTGCCAGATGGCGTTATCAATGAGTTGGAAGCAAAATGGGCAATCGACCATTATGGGCTGGATAGTACTTATGGCTGGGTCATATGCAGAGACGTATTTCCTTGGGGAACCAAGCATCACCCTGAAATCAATAAACTTTTTCTTACAATGGAGCAGCAACCAGGACAAGTTCCAGGCTCACATTTCAAAGTTCACGCACCCGGAGATTCATTTATGTTTTCCCATCCTGTTAGCGGAATAACCCATACACTGACCGTGCAGGAAATAGAACAGCAGACAGTTCCTCAAAATAGTTTTGGTTCTGATCGCTGGATTTATCCGACACATTATATTGCCATGAGTTATACACTTACCCCTGAACCGATGGAGAACATTTCGGTTTTTGACTGTGATGAAGGCGATAGACCGATAGAAGTTACACCAGACGATCATTCGTTCCGTCCAGTTGGCAGTAGTTCCTGTTTTGTTGTTGGTGTTATTGGTGGTGCAGATGGTCCGACAGCAGTTATATATGGAACAAATTCACAAGAAAAACTTCATGCTGCTTGTTCTGCTCTGCACTTTGAACCGGTTGGTGATGATGTCGAGTGGCGTATCGTGTTCAATGTTACGCAGTTTGACAAAGAAACATTCCCAATTATCTAAAAATACCCTTAGAACTCTAAGGGCGCACTTCTATACTCTCTGTCGAGAGTAGTGCGTCCTGCGGAGCTTCATTCTCCGTCAGCAGAAGAAAACTGCATGACCGAGAATGTTGCGTCACTTCGTTCCGTCAAGGTGGCTACACCCCCTTGCGCCGCTAAAGCGGCTATCCCCTGTGGACTTGCCGTCCGCAAACGGTTTTGACAAACCGTTCGCCGCCAGCAAGTTTGAAAATCAAGAATCTTAATTTGATAAAGGAGTGTGATTCTATGAAAAAGAAATTACCCATAATCCTCTTGGGTGTTATTTTGGCTTGTGTGTTGGTTTTCGGTTTCCTTTATGCAAACAATGACATTGGTAAAACCGCAAACAGTTTAGAAGCAGACATTCGCCAATCTCAAAAAATTTTGGATGATTGGATTGTTGATGGAAGCATTTCCGACACAATGGCTGCATTTATTTCTTACCCACAGGACAAGACAGACCACACTTTTTCTGTCTATGTAAATCGCCCTGGCTTGTCTTTTGGATATTTCTTCCGTGGTGGTGGAGATATAGTTGAGGTTGATGATTACATTGCAGAGTTTGTTGTTGAGGGAAATAACGAAAGGGCATTTATCTCAATGAATACCCAAAATATTGTTCGACTTGAAGTAGATGATGGCAACGGCATTCAGGTGATTGATATTGATAGTGGCAAGCCTTTCGCCATTGTCCTGCCCCTCAATGTAGGAAACATCTGTTTCTATGATACGAATGGAAATGTTGTGGAATATCTTCGCCAACAACTTTGACCAACTTCAATTTACCGAACTGAACACAACAACTGAATACCGAAAAACTGACCGTTGACTGGTCGCAATCTGCGAAAAGTTGACGGTCTTTTTTTATCCCCATTTTCAAAAAAGGAGGTCACGAAAAATGGCAAAACCGAAAAACCTTGAACAGCTCCGAGCCGAAAAGGAACAGGTCGAGACACAGCTTGCACAGGAACAGCACAAGCTGGAGCGTCTGGAGAACAGAAAGAAGTATCTGGAGAAAGGCGAGAGACAAAAGCGCACCCACCGTCTTTGCAATCTGGGCGGCACGATTGAGAGCCTTGCCCCGGAGGTCAAAGATCTCACACGCACCGAAATGACAGAGCTGATGGAACAAATCTTTTCTTTGTCCGAAGTCCAGCGAGCCGTCCGTCACATGACGATTACCCACATCAGCCAAGCAAACAGAGAAAAGGAGTTGAGAGCCGATGGCACTATTTCATCTGAGCGTCACGCAGACTAAGCGAAGCGCAGGACAGTCCGCTATCGCTTCTGCTGCCTACCGAGCCGGGGAGCGATTGTATAGCGAGTATTACGGCGAATACAGCGACTACACCCGCAAGGGCGGCGTGATCTGCTCTGACATTCTCTTGCCGTCCCATGCACCGCCAGAATACGCAGACCGCCAAACCCTATGGAACGCCGTGGAAAAAGCCGAGCGTGGAAAGAACGCCCAGCTTGCATACAGCTTTGACATTGCCTTGCAGAATGAATTTTCCCTTGAGGAAAACATCGCTCTTGCAAGGCAATTTTTATTGGAGAACTTTGTAAGCCGGGGCATGGTGGTTGACTTCGCCGTACACCAGCCAGACCGGGAGGACGGCGGCATACCAAACCCGCATTTTCATGTGCTTTGCCCCATCCGCCCCATCAAGCAGAACGGCAAATGGGGACTAAAGCAACGCCGGGTGTATGAGCTGGACGAGGACGGCAACCGTATCCGAGACGCAGACGGAAAGTTTGTGTTCAACGCCGTTCCCACTACCGACTGGGGCAGTCCCGAAACGCTGGAACATTGGCGGCAGACATGGGCGGAACTATGCAACGCCAAGTTTGCGGAGAAAGGGCTTGATGTTCGTATCGACCACCGAAGCTATGAGCGTCAGGGCGTGGAGCTTCTTCCCACCGTCCATGAGGGCGCAACCGTCCGGGCAATGGAGAAGAAAGGCATACGCACCGAGAAAGGCGAGTTCAACCGCTGGATCAAAGCCACCAACGCCGTGATCCGGGACATCAAGAAGAAAATCACTTTGCTTATGGGCTGGATAGCGGATATGAAAGCCGAGCTTGCCAAGCCACAGGCACCCGACCTTGTTTCTCTGCTGAACGCCTATTACACCCAGCGCAAAGCCGGGGTGTATTCCCAGAAAGGCAAAATCAGCAACCTAAAGGAGATGAACGAGACTTTCAATTATCTCCGGGCAAACGGCATTTACACTCTTGAAGATTTGGAAAGCCGTGTCAGCGAACACAGTGCTGCCACAGAGAGCTTGAAGAAAACGCTGGACGAACAGACCGCCCGAATGAAAGCAATTAAGCAGATCTATGACAGCTCTGCTGCTTTCCAGAGCTTGAAGCCTGTCTATGACGGCTTGCAGAAAATCAAGTTTGAGAAGCCCAGAGTCAAGTACAAGGCAGAGCATGAAGCGGAACTGATACAGTTCTACGCCGCCAGACGAAAGCTGACCGAGGAGTTCCCGGACGGCAAGGTGGATATGAAAAAGCTGTCCGACGAGTATGACGAGCTGGAACAGGCACACGAAAGCACCTACGGCGAGTTTAAGGCTGTCAGAGACGATTTACACCGCCTTTGGAAGGTCAAGTCATGTGTAGATACTGCCGCCCGATTTAACGAGCGTACAGAGGAACAAAAGCTCCAAAATCGACCCCAAACACGACAGAAAAAGGAGGAACTATCCCGATGAATTATACCCAAGCGCAGATTGACCGGGCAAATGCCGTCAGTCTGGAAGATTTTCTCCGTACACAGGGAGAGACGCTTATCAAAAGCGGACGGGAATACCGCTGGAAAGAACATGACAGCCTGACCGTCCGGGGAAACAAGTGGTTTCGCCACAGCCAGAGCAAGGGCGGCTATCCCATTGATTTTGTCATGGAGTTTTACGGCAAGTCCTTTCCCGAAGCAGTCCAGCTCTTAACCGGCGAAAGCGCCGAGGGACAGACCGAAGCCACCACAGCACCGCCCACAGCGTTCCACTTGCCCTTGCACAACCGAACAGCCGACAGAGCAATCCAATATCTCACAGAAAGCCGAGGTCTCAACCCGAAACTGGTTGAGGCTTTTCTTCTTTCCGGGGATATTTACGAGGACGCAAAGCGGCACAATGTTGTGTTTGTCGGCAGAGACCGAAGCGGTACGCCGAGATACGCCCATGTGCGAGGAACGGCAGACCCATTCAGACAGGACATTGCCGGGTCTGACAAGTCCTATCCGTTCCGCTATGAGGGAAACGGCAACCATCTCTTTGTCTTTGAAGCACCGATAGACCTGTTATCGTTCATCTGCCTTTATCCGCAGGACTGGCAAAGCCGAAGCTATCTTGCGCTGGGCGGCGTTTCGGGCAAAGCCCTTGACCGTTTCCTTTCTGAACGCAAGGACACCCGAAAAGTGTTCCTCTGCCTTGACAGCGACACCGCAGGAAGCGAAGCCTGTACCCGACTGGCACAGTCCATTCCCGGCGAGATCGCCGTCATTCGCCTTGTCCCGGCAAGGAAAGACTGGAACGATGTTCTCCGTCAGCAAGGGGACATTCCCAGCCGCAAATTCATAGCCGAGACAATCACGCTGCGAGAGCTGCCCACCGCCCAGCCTGTTCCCATGCTCCGCATGGCAGATGTGGAGCTGACGAGCGTGGATTGGCTATGGTTTCCCTATATCCCATTTGGAAAGCTGACAATTATCCAGGGCAATCCCGGCGAGGGCAAGACCTACTTTGCCATGCGTCTTGCGGCGGCTTGCACCAACCGAAAGCCCTTGCCCGGTATGGAAACAATTGAGCCTTTTAATATCATCTATCAGACCGCCGAGGACGGTTTGGGCGATACCGTTAAGCCCCGGCTGATGGAAGCGGACGCAGACCTTGAACGAGTGCTTGTCATTGACGATAGAGACACGCCGCTGACCCTTGCCGATGAGCGCATAGCAAGGGCAATCCGTGAGAACAACGCAAGGCTGGTTATCATTGACCCGGTGCAGGCGTTTCTGGGCGCAGATGTGGACATGAACCGGGCAAATGAAGTCCGTCCCATCTTCCGCAGTCTGGGAGACATTGCACAGGCTACCGGGTGCGCTATCGTGCTGATCGGACACCTCAACAAAGCCGCAGGAACGCAAAGCACCTACCGGGGATTGGGGTCTATCGACATTACGGCGGCAGTCCGCAGTCTGCTTTTTATCGGCAAGCTGAAGGACAGCCCCACAACGAGGGTGCTTATCCATGAGAAAAGCTCCCTTGCGCCGCCCGGACAGTCCCTTGCCTTTTCTCTGGGAGACGAGAAAGGCTTTGAATGGATAGGAGCTTATGACATTACCGCTGACGAGCTTCTTGCCGGGGCAGACACCGCCAAGACCGAGAGCAAGACCGCACAAGCACAAATGCTCATTCTGGAACTGCTGGCAGATGGAAAGCGTATGCCGAGCGCAGAGCTGGAAAAGGCAGTCAATGAGCGTGGGATTTCTTCACGCACCATGAGAACGGCGAAGAGCCGTATCGGGGACAGACTTGTGACCGAGAAAGATGGCACAGCATGGGTCTGCTATCTCCGCAACTGACAACAGGAACACGGCAAGCGTGGCAAAGACGGCAAGGTTTTTATAGATACCTTAATGTTGCCGCCTTGCCTTGTTCCCTCATACCGACGCCGCCCGATGATGAACAGTCACCGGGCATTTTTCATTTACAGGAGGATTTTGAATGAACAATACCGCAACCAACACCGCCACTTGCCCGACTGTCAGAAAGCAGATCGGCAAGACCACCTATATCGTCCGTGTGCATTTCAGCCAGACCGCAAAAGAGACGATGGAGGACAAAATCAAGCGTCTGCTCCGTGAGGAAGTCCGCAAAATGTGACTTCTTTTTGAATTTGATAAAAAAGTCCTTGACTTTTCGTCTCTGGCAAGACCCTGAAATCCATCCTGATTAGCTGCGGCGCCCGCCTTGCCCCCTTCGATATTGCGGAGCTTCGGGAGATCATGTCTGACGATGAACTGGAGCTGGATACCCTGGGCGACCGGAAAACGGCGCTGTTCCTCATTATGAGCGACACGGACACCACCTTCAACTTCGTTATCGCCATGCTGCAAAGCCAGTTATTCAATCTCCTTTGCGACAAGGCGGACGATGTGTACGGCGGCAGGCTGCCCGTCCATGTACGGTGCCTCCTAGACGAGTTCGCCAATATCGGGCAGATACCCAACTTTGACAAGCTGATCGCCACCATCCGAAGCCGGGAAATCTCGGCTTCTATTATTTTGCAGTCCCAAAGCCAGTTAAAGACCATCTACAAGGACGCCGCGGATACCATTGTGGGCAACTGCGACACCACCTTGTTTTTGGGAGGCAAGGAGAAATCCACCCTGAAAGAAATCTCGGAGCTGCTGGGCAAGGAGACCATCGACAGCTTCAATCAATCCGAGAACCGGGGCAGCCAGGTTTCCCACGGCCTCAACTATCAGAAATTAGGAAAGGAGCTGATGACTCAGGACGAGATTGCGGTGATGGACGGAGGCAAGTGTATCTTGCAGCTTCGAGGGGTGCGGCCGTTTTTCAGCGACAAGTTTGATATAACCAAGCACCCCCGCTACAAATACCTTGCCGACGCCGACAAGAAAAACACCTTTGACATTGAACGGTACATGAAACGCAGACCGGCCATCGTGAAGCCGGACGAGCCTTTCGATCTGTACGAATTGAAAGCCACCGATCTTCAACCCAACAATTCAACTGAACGAAAGGAACTGTGAATATGAGCTTTTTTACTAACGCTATCGACGTTTTGCAGACTCTGGTCATCGCCCTGGGCGGCGGTCTGTGCGTGTGGGGCGGCATCAACCTTCTGGAAGGTTACGGCCAGGACAACCCTGCCTCCAATGCTCATGTACGGTAAAGAAGCAAGCAACCGAAAACAATAGATAGACCGCCAGCACTACACTATTCCGAACCAAAGACCAAAAGATAAGCATTTTGAGAAAATCTAAACTTTTGGATTTTCCTACAATGCCGACTACGGCGGAATCCCTCCCACTCCTTATATATTTCTTTCTGTATACATTGAATTTGTATTTAGTAAAATGCAGACAACACCACGGATCGGCTTTTGGCTGGACAATTCCAACCAAACACCGCAGCAGACAGTAGAAACCATTCTGAACGTTAGGAAGCCGGTATGATTGTTACATATAAGGGGAAGAAAAATTTCTTTTAGATACTTGTTTTCCTAAAACTGATGTGATATAATAATTCCATTCCAGAAAAGGAGTAAAAAATATGCGGCAAGGTATTCTTAAATAAAACTATAATCAAATAGTGGGAACAAAGGATTATGATAGTCCCTTTTGTAGGGGCTTAGTTTTTTGTACCCAATTTAAGAATACTTTTGCCTTATCAATTTTGACATATCCCCAAAAACAGCACTCACAAACAGGTGTATGCTGTATATGTGTATGTCCGCAAATTATCATCCCCAGTGGTAAAAGTATTTTACTGCTGGGGATTTTTATGCCCTTCGGGGCAGTAAAGGGAGGACAATCACATGAAAATAATCAATATTGGAATTCTTGCCCATGTAGACGCTGGAAAGACGACCTTGACGGAGAGCCTGCTATATGCCAGCGGAGCCATTTCAGAACCGGGGAGCGTCGAAAAAGGGACAACGAGGACGGACACCATGTTTTTGGAGCGGCAGCGTGGGATTACCATTCAAGCGGCAGTCACTTCCTTCCAGTGGCACAGATGTAAAGTCAACATTGTGGATACGCCCGGCCACATGGATTTTTTGGCGGAGGTGTACCGCTCTTTGGCTGTTTTAGATGGGGCCATCTTGGTGATCTCCGCTAAAGATGGCGTGCAGGCCCAGACCCGTATTCTGTTCCATGCCCTGCGGAAAATGAACATTCCCACCGTTATCTTTATCAACAAGATCGACCAGGCTGGCGTTGATTTGCAGAGCGTGGTTCAGTCTGTTCGGGATAAGCTCTCCGCCGATATTATCATCAAGCAGACGGTGTCGCTGTCCCCGGAAATAGTCCTGGAGGAAAATACCGACATAGAAGCATGGGATGCGGTCATCGAAAATAACGATAAATTATTGGAAAAGTATATCGCAGGAGAACCAATCAGCCGGGAAAAACTTGTGCGGGAGGAACAGCGGCGGGTTCAAGACGCCTCCCTGTTCCCGGTCTATTATGGCAGCGCCAAAAAGGGCCTTGGCATTCAACCGTTGATGGATGCGGTGACAGGGCTGTTCCAACCGATTGGGGAACAGGGGAGCGCCGCCCTATGCGGCAGCGTTTTCAAGGTTGAGTACACCGATTGCGGCCAGCGGCGTGTCTATCTACGGTTATACAGCGGAACGCTGCGCCTGCGGGATACGGTGGCCCTGGCCGGGAGAGAAAAGCTGAAAATCACAGAGATGCGTATTCCATCCAAAGGGGAAATTGTTCGGACAGACACCGCTTATCAGGGTGAAATTGTTATCCTTCCCAGCGACAGCGTGAGGTTAAACGATGTATTAGGGGACCAAACCCGGCTCCCTCGTAAAAGGTGGCGCGAGGACCCCCTCCCCATGCTGCGGACGACGATTGCGCCGAAAACGGCAGCGCAAAGAGAACGGCTGCTGGACGCTCTTACGCAACTTGCGGATACTGACCCGCTTTTGCGTTGCGAAGTGGATTCCATCACCCATGAGATCATTCTTTCTTTTTTGGGCCGGGTGCAGTTGGAGGTTGTTTCCGCTTTGCTGTCGGAAAAATACAAGCTTGAAACAGTGGTAAAGGAACCCTCCGTCATTTATATGGAGCGGCCGCTCAAAGCAGCCAGCCACACCATCCATATCGAGGTGCCGCCCAACCCGTTTTGGGCATCCATAGGACTGTCTGTTACACCACTCTCGCTTGGCTCCGGTGTACAATACGAGAGCCGGGTTTCGCTGGGATACTTGAACCAGAGTTTTCAAAACGCTGTCAGGGATGGTATCCGTTACGGGCTGGAGCAGGGCTTGTTCGGCTGGAACGTAACGGACTGTAAGATTTGCTTTGAATACGGGCTTTATTACAGTCCGGTCAGCACGCCGGCGGACTTCCGCTCATTGGCCCCGATTGTATTGGAACAGGCATTGAAGGAATCGGGGACGCAGCTGCTGGAACCTTATCTCTCCTTCATCCTCTATGCGCCCCAGGAATACCTTTCCAGGGCTTATCATGATGCACCGAAATACTGTGCCACCATCGAAACGGCCCAGGTAAAAAAGGATGAAGTTGTCTTTACTGGCGAGATTCCCGCCCGCTGTATACAGGCATACCGTACTGATCTGGCCTTTTACACCAACGGGCGGAGCGTATGCCTTACAGAGCTGAAAGGATATCAGGCCGCTGTCGGTCAGCCGGTCATCCAGCCCCGCCGTCCAAACAGCCGCCTGGACAAGGTGCGCCATATGTTTCAGAAGGTAATGTAAAGATACATAATCGTCAAGACGGCAACAATCAGCGGATTACATTTTGGATATTGCGTGTGGCAATGGAAATTATTCTTCGTATCTTGCACAAAGAGGTGCTTCGGTTGTCGCTTTTGATTACAGCAAAAAAATGATAGAATTGGCTAAAAGACGGCAATCACAATATGCAAAACAAATTGAATTTTGTGTGGCGGATGCGACCGATAGAAAAAGTATATTAGAATTAAAAAGAAATCGAGCCTTTACGAAAGCAGTTTCTAATATGGCAATTATGGATATTACGGACATTGAACCACTTCTTATGGCTGTTTATGAACTGTTGCAGGAAAGCGGAATTTTTGTCTTTGCAACGCAACACCCTTGTTTTGTCACGTTGACTGAAAAATATATGACACCGCACAGTTACTATGATATAGCGATTGAAGGGCAACCGAAAGAGCAGATTTATTATCATCGTTCCATACAAGATATTTTTAACCTTTGTTTTAGAGCTGGATTTGTCATTGATGGATTTTATGAAGAATGTTTCAAAACCAACAAAGAAATTCCTATGGTAATGATAGTAAGGCTTAAGAAGGTAAAACGTGATAGCTTAAAATAAATTCAAGTTTGTCGGGTAAATAGCAAACCCAGCCGAGCCAGTCAACGATAAAATGAACGCCGCTTCGCGCCGTCGTTGACAGCCCCGCCCGTCTTTGCTGGTAGGCAATCAAGGGGCGACAGCAAGGAGTACTGCCGCCCCGCACTATTATTCAGAGAGGGGGAATTTCCATGACCGAAGATGAAGCCTACAAGGTGCATATCCAGTACACATTCAATGCCTTTTGCAAGGTAGTCATTCGTCACGCAGCCATAGATAAAATCTTGAAGCTGCGCCGGAGGTGGGAACGGGAAGTTTCCCTTGATTATCTGATGAGTGAAAAGTTTGTCCAGCTTGCCGAGCCGGAGTAGCTTGAAGAATATCTTTTTACCGCCTGCGGCCAGACCGCCGTTCTGTATCATGCGGAGCTTGCCGCCGCCCTTGCCCTTTTGCCGGAGCAGACGCAGGAAGAAATTTTTCGTTACTATTTCCTGCGCCAGCCGCAGCGAGTGATCGGCGTACATATTGGCCGGACACGCAGCACAGCGGGGCGGCATATCCGGCTTGCCTTGCAGCGGTTAAGGCGGCTCATGGAGGGAAATGACTATGAGTAAACTTCTCCCCTATGAAACAATCGTCAAAGCCCATGAGGGCGACCCGGACGCAATCGACACCATTCTTTCCCACTATGCCGGATATATCCGCTACTGTTCCAAAGTACACGGGAAAGTCAACGCCGAAGTTGAGGAACATATAAAGCAACAGCTCATTGCCGCCCTGTTCAAATTTCGCTTTGACCGATAAACAAAGAACAAACACTGGCTGTCATTAGCGGTTTCACTCCAGCCAGTTTACAATTCATCTATTCCTAAAGGAAGCAGGTCATAGTATAATAGAACCAACGACAAATATACTTTTAGGGGAGATATAGCAATATGAAAAGTAATAAATACTTAACTATTGGCTTATTAACAGGATTTATTGTCGGTGGTTGCATAGGTGTGTTGGCATGGGCGTTTTTGCAAAATCTTTTTGCTATTTCTATTTGTGCAGGTATCGGAATGTTGATTGGAATTGTTATAGGTACATTGATTGATTATGAAAAAAATAATCATCAAGAGAAATAGAAAAAATGCACAATGCCTTAAAGGGAAAACAGGAATTTATTGTGCTATCCATCATCGGGCCAACCTGACCTGAACTTTCAAAACTGAATATCCACCGCCCATCGGCGGCCAGCGAAAGCAGTAAGTCTGAAAAAGATTTGCTGCTTTTTTCTTTATCCGTTTGGCAAAATCGCAAAGTCATCCGTAGTAGGTAGGTGAAGCCGGAAACAAAAAATTTTCTGCGGCGGTAGCCAAATCTGCATTTTCTGTATTTCTAAGGCAAAGGAAAATTTGAGAAAATTCCCGGCAAGCGGGTAGCTGGCGGCCTTTGAAATGTATCTTTAGCGGAAAGAAAGAACTGCGGGTAAAAATCGCCCCACGCCGTAAGATTTTTGCAGAAATCCGGCCAAAACAGGCGGCAGCTATACGAGTAGTAAGTGCAAGGGGAAATCTACGGCTTACTTAGAGCAAGTTTCTACCACGGTGCCAAAATCCGCAATTCTGCGGTTTTGCCCCTCGCGGGAAACTTGTTGGGGAGTGCCTTCCCCAAACCCTGCTATGCGGCTTACGCCGCAAAAATATTTCTGTCCGGCAGACAGGAAATGCCCCGAAAATAGCTAACAGACCAGCCCATTTTTTGTGATAAGTGAAAGGAGGTTTACAGCCCATGCCGAAGCGATACAACACCCCCCACCGCAGCCATGTTGTGAAAACCCGGCTGACCGATGAAGAATACGCCGACTTCACAGAACGGCTTGCGCCCTATGGTATCAGTCAGTCCGAATTTCTCCGGCAGGCCATCCGGCGCACTACCATACGCCCCGTACTCCATGTGTCGTCAGTCAATGACGAGCTGCTCTCCGCTGTCGGGAAGCTCACAGCCGAGTACGGCAGGATTGGCGGCAATCTCAACCAGATTGCCCGCACCCTCAACGAGTGGCATAGCCCCTACCCGGCTATGGCAAAGGAATTGCGGGAAGCGGCCGCCGACCTTGCCGCCCTCAAGTATGAAGTCCTAAAGAAAGTAGGTGACGCCGTTGGCAACACTCAAGCATTTAGGCTCTAAGAACGCCGACTACGGAGCCGCCGAACAATACCTGCTCTTTGAGCATGACGAATTTACTATGAAGCCCGTCCTTGATGAAAACGGCAGGCTTATCCCCCGTGAGGATTATCGCTTGTCCACGCTGAACTGCGGCGGCGAGGATTTTGCCGTTGCGTGTATGCGCTCCAATCTCCGCTATGAGAAAAATCAGCGGCGGGAGGATGTGAAAAGCCACCACTATATCATCAGCTTTGACCCACGGGACGGGCCGGACAACGGCCTGACCGTAGACCGGGCGCAGGCGTTGGGGGAGCAATTCTGTAAAGAGCATTTCCCCGGCCATCAGGCCCTTGTCTGCACCCACCCGGACGGGCATAACCACAGCGGCAACATCCATGTGCATATCGTCATTAACAGCCTGCGGATAGAGGAAGTGCCGTTCCTGCCCTACATGGACAGGCCAGCGGACACGAAAGCCGGGTGCAAGCACCGCTGCACCGACGCAGCCCTACGCTACTTCAAGTCCGAGGTCATGGAGATGTGCCACCGGGAAGGACTTTACCAAATCGACCTCTTGAACGGCAGCAAGAACCGTGTCACAGACCGGGAATATTGGGCGCAGAAAAAGGGACAGGCCGCACTGGACAAGCAGAACGCCCCCATGATTGCAGGCGGTATCACGCCCCGGCAGACCAAGTTTGAAACGAACAAGGAGAAGCTGCGGCAGACCCTACGGAAAGCCCTTGCCACCGCTGCCAGCTTTGACGAGTTTTCCTCTCTGCTGTTGCGGGAGGGTGTGACCGTCAAGGAGAGCCGGGGGCGGCTGTCCTACCTCACGCCAGACAGGACGAAGCCTATCACCGCCCGGAAGCTGGGCGGCGACTTTGACCGCACCGCCGTCCTTGCCGTTTTGGAGCAGAACGCCCAGAGGGGCGTAACGGTTCGCTACACCCCGCAGCACCAAGCCGCCAGAGCCGCCGAACAGACCGCAGCCATACCCGAATACCTACACGCCGGGAAAGGCCGCTTACAGGGCGAAAAGACAGGGAAAATCGACCCCAGACAGGACAGTGTGCAGCGGCTTGTGGACATTGAGCAGAAGATGGCCGAGGGCAAGGGCAAAGGCTATGAACGATGGGCGAAGATACACAATCTGAAACAGGCCGCCAAGACCCTGACCATCTACCAACAGTACGGCTTTTCTTCCCCGGAACAGCTTGAAGCCGCCGTTGCTACCGCCTATCAGGAAATGCGCCAGACCAGCGGCGAACTGAAAGCACTGGAAACGAAGCTGCAAGGGAAAAGGGAGTTGCGGCAACAGGTACTTGCCTATGCCAAGACCAAGCCCATCCGCGAGGGGCTGAAAGCGCAGAAATCCGAGAAAGCCCGCGCCGCATACCGCCAGGCAAACGAGAGCGATTTTATCATAGCCGAAGCCGCCGCCCGGTATTTCAAGGCACAGGGGCTTACCAAGCTGCCCGGCCGAAAAGCGTTGCAGGCCGAGATCGAGCAGCTTATCTCCGAGAAAGACGGCCTGTACAACACCTATCACGAACAGAAGCAGCGGTTCAGGGAGTTGCAGACCGTCAAGCGGAACATCGACCAGATTTTGCGCCGGGAAGAGCCGCACCGCAGAAAGGAGCAGAGCCATGAACGATAAGCCGTCCCGCATGGACTACCGCCAGCACCAGGCAGCCCGCCGCCTTGTGCATGAGTGCTGTAACTACGACGAGGGGAACTGCCTGCTGTTAGACGACGGGGAGCCTTGCGTGTGCGTCCAGAGCATTTCCTATTCCCTCATGTGCCGCTGGTTCCGTGTGGCTGTCCTGCCCCTTGACGGGGAGCTGGCCGCAGCCCTCTTGTACCGGGGGAGCCGGAAACGCTGCGCGGTCTGCGGGGCGGCCTTTGTCCCCAAATCCAACCGGGGGAAATACTGCCCCGGCTGCGCCGGGTGCATGAAGAAACGCAAAGCCGCCGAGAGAAAGCGGAAACAAAGGCAGAAATGTCACGCTTTAGAGCCTTTCAAACCCGCATAAATCAAGGCTTTTTTCGTGGGTGTCAAAGGGTATGCGATACATTTATCCTTTCCCCCCGGAAATGCCGTCCTAATGCGTGACAAAGCCCAAAAACGACACAACACAGAGGGAGGTGATACTATCGCTGATTATATCAGGGCAGACACCACGCTGCCCGCCTATCTTCCATACCCCCGTTTCCTGCTGAAAATGGAGATTTCACAGACCGCCAAGCTGCTGTATGCGCTTTTATTAGACCGCTCCACCCTGTCACAGAAGAACGGCTGGCAGGACGGCGAGGGCAGGATATTCATTGTCTACCCCGTTGCGGAGATAGCGGAAATGCTGGACAAGGGTTGTACCGCCATCAAGGGAGCCTTGAAAGAACTGGACGCAGCCGGGCTTTTAGAACGGGAACGGCGGGGCTTCTCCGCACCCAATCGGCTTTATGTGAAAGTGCCGCCTGTCCCAGTGGTACGGTTTTCCGACCAACTGATGGCCGGAAAAGCGACCCTCATACAGTCGGAAAAGCGACCTTATGACGGTCGGAAAACCGACCCTATGATGGTCGGAAAACCGACCCCTAACAAAACTAATATAAACAACTTAATAGAGAACCAAACAATGAGAGCGAGTGGGGAGCCGCCCACAGCTTATGGCCGATATGAGAATATTTTTCTGTCAAAGGACGAATATGACGAGTTACAGGCAGAATACCCGGACAGGCTGGAACGGCTGATTGAGGAAATGAGCCATTACCTTGCCGCCAGCGGGAAAGCCTACCAGAATTATGCCGCCGCCTTGCACAGATGGGCGGCCAATGACAAAAAGGGAGCCGTAAAACAGGGCATCCCCGACTATACCTGTATGGAGGGAGAAAGCTTATGACAAGTGAAATCAAAGATATTTTGGAGAACATGACAACCGCCGCCCCGGAGATGGAGGACTATATCGGCGAGGACGGACTGCTTTACTGCGGAAAGTGCCATACGCCGAAAGAAGCCTACTTCCCGGAGGGTAAGGAGCTGTTTGGCCGTGACCGCCACCCGGCAGAGTGCGACTGCCAGAGAGCCGCCCGTGAGCAGCGGCAGGCCGCCGAGGAACACCGCCGCCATGTGGAAGCCGTGGAAAATCTGAAACAGAGGGCTTTTGCCGACTCAGCCATGCAGCAATGGACATTCGAGAACGACAACGGCAGAAACCCGCAGACCGGGATTGCCCGGCGGTATGCGGAGCATTGGGAAGAAATGCAGGCCGAAAACATCGGCTGCCTGTTCTGGGGGAACGTCGGCAACGGGAAAAGCTACCTTGCGGGCTGTATCGCAAACGCCCTCATGGAGAAAGAAGTCCCCGTATATATGACGAACTTCGCCGTTATCCTGGGCGACCTCTCTCCCGGCTTTACAGGCCGGAATGAGTATATTTCCCGCCTTTGCCGCTATCCGCTGCTTATCATTGACGACTTCGGCATGGAGCGTGGCACCGACTATGGACTGGAACAGGTATTCCATGTGATTGATACCCGATACCGCAGCAACAAGCCGCTGATCGCCACCACCAACCGCCCGCTGGACGAGTTGAAAAAGCCGACAGACACGGCCCATTCCCGGATTTATGACCGACTGCTGTCCATGTGCGTCCCGATACGCTTTACTGGCGTCAACTTCCGGCAGGAAACCGCAAAGCGGAAAATGGAAACCATGAAGAAACTGCTGGCTGAATGAAAGGAGTATTGCCTATGGAGAATATCAAGCAGCACGACCACCGTACCACCCGCCGCCCCGACTGCGTGACGGAAATCCGCATGGGGAATACCGTTCTTGTCGTGTCCGGCTTTTTCAAGAAAGACACCACCAGCACCGCCGCCGACAAGATGGCGAGGGTACTGGAAGCGGAAGCCGCTGCTACACAAAAAAAGGCGATTTGACAAGCTGTAAAGAAGCAGATTTATCACTTTTACCGCTGTACAGCCGCCCCTGTTCCGTGGTACAATGAAACCACGGAATAGTGGGGCTGGCTGTCGGAAACGGAGGATTTTATGTTAAGACAAGCCACCCAAAACCTCATTACCGCCCTTTATCCGAGATTGTCCCATGAGGACGAATTGCAAGGCGAGAGCAATTCCATTTCCAACCAGAAACGGATTTTGGAAGCCTACGCCAAGCAGAACGGCTTTACCAATCTGCGCTGGTACACCGACGACGGCTACTCAGGTGCGAACTTCCAGCGGCCCGGATTTCAAGCCATGCTTGCAGACATTGAAGCCGGGAAAGTCGGCACCGTCATAGTCAAGGACATGAGCAGGCTGGGGCGTAATTACTTGCAGGTGGGATTTTACACGGAAATGCTGTTCCCTCAAAAGGGCGTGCGTTTTATCGCTGTCAATGACAACGTGGACAGCGCAAACGGCGGCATGGACAATGATTTTACCCCTCTGCGGAACTTATTTAACGAATGGCTGGTGAGAGATACGAGCAAGAAAATCAAGGCAGTAAAGAAAGCAAAAGGCATGAGCGGCAAGCCTGTAACCAGCAAGCCAGTCTATGGCTATCTCATGGACAAGGACGAGAACTATATCGTTGACGAGGAAGCCGCCCCGGTTGTCCGGCAGATTTACCAGCTTTGCCTTGCGGGAAATGGCCCGACCAAGATTGCCCGTATGCTGACGGAGCAGCAAATCCCCACGCCGGGGACGCTGGAATACCGCAGGACGGGCAGCACCCGACGCTACCACCCCGGCTATGAGTGCAAGTGGGCGACAAACACCGTCGTCCATCTGCTGGAAAACCGGGAGTACACTGGCTGTCTGGTAAACTTCAAGACGGAGAAGCCCTCTTACAAGGTCAAGCACAGCGTTGAGAACCCCATCGAGAAGCAGGCTATCTTCCCAAATCACCATGAGCCGATTATCGACACGGAAACATGGGAGCGTGTGCAGGAGTTACGCAAGCAGCGAAAACGCCCGAACCGCTATGATGAAGTGGGGCTGTTCTCTGGTATGCTGTTCTGCGCCGACTGCGGCCATGTGCTGTATCAGCAGCGGTATCAGAACAAGAACCGCAAGCAGGACTGTTATATCTGCGGCAGCTACAAGAAGCGTACCCGTGACTGTACGGCACACTTTATCCGCACCGACCTTTTGACGGCGGGCGTGCTTTCCAATCTCCGGCAAGTGACGGAATACGCCGCCAGGCATGAGAGCCGCTTTGTAAAGCTGCTCATCCAGCAGAACGAAATCGGCGGCAAGAGAAAGACCGCCGCAGCCACGAAGCAGCTTGAACAGGCCCAGACACGCATTGCCGAAGTGAACCGCATTATCAAGCGGCTGTATGAGGACAATGTAAGCGGCAAAATCAGCGACGAGCGTTTCATGGAGCTGTCGGCGGACTATGAGCAGGAGCAGCGGGAACTGAAAGACCGGGCTGCCGCTTTGCAGGAGGAACTTTCCAAGTCGCAGGCCGCCACCGTCAACGCCGAGAAATTCATGGGGATTGTGAGAAAGCACCTTGCTTTTGAAGAATTGACCCCCACCCTCTTGCGGGAAATGATTGAGAAAATCGTCGTGCATGAGTGCAGCTATGACGAGAACGGCACCCGCAGGCAGGACATTGAGATTTATTACAGCTTTGTCGGCAAGATAGACTTGCCGGAAGCCTAACGCCTGACCTATCCGACACAGCCCTAAGTGCCGGATAGGAACGGCAAAATTTTTTACACTTCTATTACTTCTTTATCGCACATTAGCAAAAAGCCAGGGCATCAAGCAGCTCATGGCGGGCGGCGGCGTTGCCCTCATCGGCATCACCCTGATTCCCCTGCTGTCCGGTCTGCTGTCCACCACCTGATGTTTCTCCAAAACCGGCGGGGGCTTTCGCTTGATAGCGGGAGCCCCCGCAAAGGAGGTGATCTCCCTTGATATTGGATATGATCCAAGAGTGGTTCAAGGAACTGCTCATTGACGGTATCATTTCAAACCTGACCGGCATGTTTGATACCCTGAACACAAAGGTGGGCGAGATCGCCGGGGAGGTCGGCATGACGCCCGCCGCCTGGAACAGCAGCATCTTCAACATGATCCGCAACCTCTCGGAGACGGTGATCGTCCCCATCGCGGGCATTATCCTCACCTTCGTCATGTGCTACGAGCTGATCCAGCTCATCATCGAGAAAAATAACCTCCACGACTTCGACACCTGGATTTTCTTCAAGTGGATTTTCAAGACCTTCTGTGCGGTTCTGATCGTCACGAACACCTGGAACATCGTCATGGCGGTGTTCGATGTGGCGCAGAATGTGGTCAGCCAGTCAGCGGGGGTCATTATCTCGGACGCGGGCATCGACATCTCCAGCGTGGTGGGCGATCTGGAGACCCAGCTTGCCGACTGGAGCGTGGGCGCTCTGCTGGGGCTGTGGTTCCAGAGCGTTTTCGTGGGGCTGTGTACGCAGATACTTTCCATCTGCATCTTCCTGGTGATCTACGGCAGAATGATTGAGGTCTATTTGGTGACCTCCATAGGCCCCATCCCCTTTGCCACGATGGTCAACCGGGAATGGGGCTCCACGGGGCAGAACTATCTTCGCTCTCTGCTGGCCCTGGGCTTCCAGGCCTTCCTCATTATGATCTGTGTGGGCATCTATGCCGTGCTGGTGGAGGGCATCTCCACATCCGGCGACAACATATCCGCAGCCATCTGGGGCTGTATGGGCTATACGGTCCTACTGTGCTACACCCTGTTCAAGACCGGCAGCCTTGCAAAATCCCTGTTCGGTGCCCACTAAAGGAGGTGTGAAACATTGGCTTATGTAACGATCCCGAAGGACCTGAGCCGGATACAGAGCAAGGTCCTGTTCGGGCTGACCAAACGACAAGTGATCTGTTTCGGAGCGGCGGCGCTGATAGGCGTGCCGCTTTTCTTTTTGGCAAAGGCGAGCCTAGGGACCACCACGGCGGCGCTGTGCATGATTCTGGTGATGCTGCCCTTTTTCCTGTTCGCCATGTACGAGAAGAACGGACAGCCGCTGGAAGTGTTCCTGGGCCATCTGATCCAGAACAAATTCATCCGGCCGAAGGTGCGCATCTACCGGACCAACAATCTCTATTCCGCCCTGGTGCGGCAATCCCAACTGGAACAGGAGGTGAAGCGGATTGCGAGAAGAGGCAGAAAGACCGGCAAAGCGTAAGCTCACCCGTGCCGAGCGCAAGCAGATCGAGGCGGTGATCCGGCAGGCAAAGGGCGACGGAAAAGCCCACACCGTGCAGGACAGCATCCCGTTTCAAAATATGTTTCCCGACGGCCTGTGCAGGCTGGAGGGCGGCACCTTCTCCAAAACCATTGCCTTTGAGGATGTGAATTACCGCCTGGCGGGGCCGGAGGACCAGCGGAGCATCTTTGAAAGCCTTTGCGACTTCTACAACGGCTACGACCCCTCCATCGGCGTCCAGGTTTCTTTGGACAGCCGCAGCGGAGGCAGCGCCGCCGATGAAATGTTCGGCATCCGCAGGCAGGGCAACGACCTGGACCCCATCCGGGACGAGGCGGTGGACATCCTGCGGATGCAGTACAAGCGGGGCAACAACGGCTATGTGAAAACCAAGTATGTGACTCTGACCATCGAGGCGGAGAACCTTCCGGCGGCCCGGGCGCGGTTTGCCCGCATTGAAACCGACACTCTCAACCGCTTCAAGGTCATGGGGGCGGCGGCTCATGTGCTGGACGGGAAGGAACGGCTGGAGCTGCTTTACAACATCCTCCACCCGGAGGGAGGGCAGTTCGCCTTTGAATGGGACTGGCTCCCGGCCAGCGGCCTTTCGGTGAAGGACTTCATTTCTCCGTCCTCTTTCCACTTTGGGGAGACTCGTACCTTCCGCATCGGCAAACGGTACGGGGCGGTTTCCTTCCTGCAAATTTTGGCGCCGGAGATGCACGACCGTATCCTCACCGACTTCATGGAGGCGGACGGAAATATCATGGTCACCATGCACATCCGGGGCATCAACCAGAACGAGGCCATCAAAATGGTCAAGCGGAAGATCACCGACCTGGACGCCATGAAGATACAGGAGCAGAAGCGGGCGGTGCGCAGCGGCTACGATATGGACATCCTTCCTTCCGATCTCTCCACCTACGGCGGCGCGGCAAAGGACCTTCTCACCGACCTGCAATCCCGCAACGAGAGAATGTTCAACATGACCTTCCTGGTGCTGCACACGGCGGAGACCCGGCAAAAGCTGGAGATTGCCGTGTCCCAGGCGGCCAGCGTCGCCCAGACCTACAACTGCCTTCTGACCCGGCTGGACTTCCAGCAGGAGGACGGGCTTATGAGCAGCCTTCCGTTGGGCCTCAACCGCATCAAGATTGAACGGAGCCTGACCACATCGGCCCTGGCGGTGTTCGTCCCCTTTGTCACCCAGGAGGTGTTCATGGGCGGCGACGCCATGTACTACGGTCTCAACGCCCTCTCCAACAACATGATCCTGCTGGACCGCAAGCAATCCCGCTGTCCCAACGGCCTTGTGTTCGGCACGCCCGGCAGCGGCAAATCCATGAGCTGCAAACGGGAGATCACCTTTATCATGCTGATGACCCAGGATAATGTTATTATCTGCGACCCGGAGGACGAGTATTCGCCCCTGGTGAAGCGGCTGGGCGGTCAGGTGATCCGGCTTTCCCCGTCCAGCACCGACTATGTGAACCCCCTGGACATCAACCTCAACTACTCCGAGGAAGAAAATCCGCTGGCGCTGAAATCCGATTTCGTACTGTCCTTCTGTGAGCTCATCATGGGCAGCAAGACGGGGCTGGAGGCCATCGAGAAAACCGTCATCGACCGGGCGGTGCAGATGATCTATCAGCCCTACTTTGCCGATCCCCGGCCGGAGAATATGCCGATTTTGGGCGACCTGATGAACGCCCTGCTATCCCAGCACATCCCGGAGGCCGACCGGGTGGCCCAGGCATTGGACCTCTATGTGAACGGTTCGCTGAACTTCTTCAACCACCGCACCACCGTGGACATCTCCAATCGCCTTGTCTGCTTTGACATCAAGGGCCTGGGCAAGAACCTGAAAAAGCCGGGGATGCTCATTGTCCAGGACGCGGTGTGGAACACCGTCACTATCAACCGGGCGATTGGCCGGTCTACCTGGTATTTCGTGGACGAGTTCCACCTTCTGCTGAAGGAGGAACAGACCGCGGCGTACAGCGCCGAGATTTGGAAGCGGTTCAGAAAGTGGGGCGGCATCCCCACCGGGGCGACCCAGAACCCCAAAGACTTGCTTTCCTCCCCGGAGATCGAAAACATCCTGGAGAACAGCGATTTCATCTATATGCTCAATCAGGCGGCGGGCGACCGGAAGATACTGGCGGAGCGGCTGAACATTTCTTCGGAGCAGCTTGCCTATGTGACCAACTCCGAGCCGGGCCATGGGCTGCTGTTCTTCAACAATGTCATCCTGCCTTTTGCAGATGACTTCCCGAAGGATACCGAACTCTACAAACTGCTCACCACCAAGCCCAGCGAGGTGGAACATGAGGAAAGGATGGGATAAGGATATGGAACAGGAAAAGCTGTATGTCATCGAGGAAAAGACCTATGAGGCGCACATCGACGAGGAAGTTCATCTCTACGGGCTGCTGCACCAGCTGGCCTTTCTTGCCGAGAAGATCAAGGACCGCCGGGACATGGAGAACCTGATCGACACCGCCCGGCGATATGGCGAGATCGCCGACCAGATGTTTGACCGTTGGGACATCCCCGGCCGCTATCTGGTGTTCGGCGACAAGGCCGACCTTGCCCGGCTGAAGGCCCTGGAGCTGTGTGAACTGGACGCCTTCTATGTGGAGGGCGAGGATGACGAGGATCAGCCCCATGCCTGACCGTCTCACCCATGTCAGCCTGTTTTCCGGCATCGGTGGGCTGGACCTGGCGGCGGAGGCGGCAGGCTTTGAAACGGTCTGTCAATGCGAGTGGGCGGATTATCCCTATTCTATCCTGCAAAAGCATTGGCCGGATGTGCCGAAATTCCGGGACATCACCACATTCACGAAGGAGGCGTTTTTTGAGAAAACAGGACTTGAAACCATCACAATCCTCTCTGGCGGCTTCCCGTGCCAGCCCTTCTCCACCGCAGGAAAGCGGCGGGGCTTTGCGGATGAACGCTACCTGTGGCCGGAGATGTGCCGCGTTATTGCCGAACTGCGGCCCCGTTGGGTGCTTGGGGAAAATGTTGCTGGCTTCATCAATATGGGGCTCGACAAAACGATTTTTGACCTGGCAAAAGCGGGATACGCTGTTCTCCCATTCGTATTTCCGGCTTGCGGCGTCGGCGCATGGCATGAGCGCCAGCGAACTTTTATCGTCGCGGCTGATGTTTCCCACACCCCTTGCCTCCGACAAATCCACGGGGCGGGACGCTGCCAACCTGGATGTGTTCCTGTCGGACAATGGGATATTCCGCAAACGGAACAAGGATGGGTCGATCTGGAGCCTCAGCCTATCGGCGGCGGTGTTCTACCTGACCCCGGCGGCGTCAGAGGGCTACCGTTCCACCCTGAAACCGTCGGCCTTCCGGGACAAGTCCCCGTCCTCCAACCTGTCGGCTCAGGTGATCCGGCAGGAGCAGCCCCTTTCCGAGAAGGCGGCGCTGAACCCGGACTGGGTGGAATGGCTCATGGGATTCCCCCCGAAATGGACGGACGCATCCTATGGCGTGCCGAGCCCGAAGGAGTCCCCCGCATGACCGAGGACACCGACAACCGGGCGCTGCGGCTGAAAACCCTGGGGAACGCGGTCTGCCCGCCCCAGGCCTATCCCATTTTCCAGTACATCGCCATGATCGAAACCGGGGCGTGTGCCGACATCTGCCCCTATGGAACAGGAGGTGACGCACCTTGAAAGAATGGAAAGCCCCCGAAAAGGAGGCGCAGAAGATGACCCGTGACGGGGCGGTATCCGTCAATCTGGTCACGGGCGAGACCACCTATCCCTCTGATCGGACGCCGGAGCAGGACCATTCCGCATCCGGCGACACGGCGGGCGCCGCTGGAAAAGTGGTGGACCGTGCGGAACTGCACCGGGAACAGGCAGCAGCCAAAAAGAAGCGCCGAAAACAGCGCAGAGCCTATCGGGAGGGCGAGGCGGCGGCAAGCCGCCCATCCTCCCGATTGCAGTTTTCCGAGGCAGACCGGGCGGTGCCGGAGCTGCAAGGGGCCATTCGCAAGTCGGATAAGGCGGCGGACCGGCTGGACGCGGCAAAGGCTGCTGTTCCGTCCAAACCGCCATCCCCCCAGCATACCAACCCGCTGTCCCGCCCCATCCAGGAGGCAGGCGCGGCAATCCACGGCAAGATTCGGGAGGTAGAGCAGGAAAATTCCGGCGTCCAGTCGGGCCACCTGGGGGAACGCAGCTTTGAGAAGGCTGTGGGCTACGGAAACCGCCGTGTCCAGAACTGGCGAGCAGAACGCAAGCTGAAACCCTGGCGGGATGCGGCAAAGGCGGAGCAGGCGGCGGTCAAGGCCAATGCGGATTTCTACTATCGGAAAGCCGTGGCGGAGAACCCCCAGCTTGCATCCAATCCCGTCTCCCGCCTGTGGCAGAAACGGAAGCTGCAAAAGCGATATGCGGCGGCATACCGGACGGCGGGCAAGACCGTCCAAGCCGGGAAAACAGCGGAGGCCACGGCAAAGGCGGCCAAGAAAACCGCCCAGGAGTCCAAGCGCACCGCCCTTTTCCTGAAACGGCATTGGAAGGGCGCGCTGATTGTGGGCGGTATTGGCCTTCTGCTGGTGATGTTGCTGGGCTCCCTGCAATCCTGTTCCTCCATGTTCGGCGGCGGGGTGTCCAACATCATGGCGTCCTCCTATCTCTCCGAGGATTCCGATATGCTGGCGGCGGAAGAAGCCTACTGCGCCAAAGAGGATGAATTGCGGGAGTACCTGGATACCTACGAGGCCACCCACGACTATGACGAGTATCACTTCGACCTGGACGAGATCGAGCACGACCCCTATGTGCTGATCTCTATTTTGTCGGCGCTCCATGATGGGGTGTTCACCATTGACCAGGTACAGGGTGACCTTCAAACCCTCTTTGACAAGCAATACATTCTCACCGAAACCGTGACCACGGAGACCCGGTATCGGACGGAGGCACGGACGGACAGCGAAGGCAATGAGTATGAGGTGGAAGTTCCGTACACCTGGTATATCTGTACCGTGACATTGGAGAACTTCGACCTCTCCCATGTGCCGGTCTACATGATGGGTGAGGAACAGCTTTCCTTGTATGCCACCTATATGTCCACCCTGGGCAACCGCCCCGATCTGTTCCCGTCCTCCGGGTATGTGAACAAGTACATCGAGAACCCGCCCACCGCCTGGGAGATTCCCGCTGAATATCTCACGGACGAACGGTTCAACACCCTCATTACCGAGGCGGAAAAATACCTGGGCTATCCCTATGTATGGGGCGGCAGCAGCCCCAGCACCTCTTTTGATTGCAGCGGCTTCGTCAGCTATGTGCTGACCAACAGCGGCCTGTGCAATACCGGGCGGCTGGGCGCTCAGGGGCTCTACAACATTTCCACCCCAGTATCCGACCCCCAGCCCGGCGATCTGGTGTTCTTCGTGGGGACCTATGATACCAGCGGCGTGTCCCATGTGGGCATTTATGTAGGCGACGGGATGATGCTGCACTGTGGCGACCCCATCCAGTATTCCAACCTGAACACAAGTTACTGGCAGTCCCATTTCTACGCATACGGCAGACCGCCGTACAACTGATGGAGGTGATGAAGCATCAATATGGTTTCCTATGGGGGCGGCGCCAACAGCACCGCCCTTTTGATTGGGCTGCACCAGCACCGTATCCCGGTGGACCTGATCCTCTTTGCGGATACGGGGGCAGAGCATCCCCATACCTACGCCTATCTGGAGGTGATGGATTCTTGGCTGAAGGACCACGGGATGCCTCCCATTACCAGAGTGTATAAGACCACCCGTGACGGGAAACGGCTGACGCTGGAGGATGAATGTCTGCAAAGTTGCAGCCTACCATCCATCGCCTACGGCTTCAAGCGGTGTTCCCTGAAACACAAGATCGGGCCGCAGGAAAAGTTCTGCAATCATTACCCACCGTGTCAAAAGGCTTGGGCGGCGGGCAAACGGGTGGTCAAGTTCATCGGCTACGACGCAGGCGAGGGCTACCGCAGCGACAAGGTGCTGCTGGGGGACCTGGCCGACCGAAAATACAGCAAGTGGTATCCCCTGATGGAATGGGGATGGACGCGGGACGATTGCATCCGGCAGATCGAGGCAGCAGGGCTGCCCCAGCCGGGAAAATCGTCCTGTTTTTTCTGCCCCAGCATGAAACCCGACGAGATCACCGCCCTGCGGGAGCAGCATCCCGATTTGTTCCGCCGCGCCCTGGCGCTGGAGGACAACGCCCGGAAAAACCTGAAAACGGTCAAGGGCCTGGGGCGGAACTATTCCTGGAGAGAACGATTTGGAAAGGAGCTTTGCACACATGGCAACGGTTGAGAAGATTCGCAAGGACATCGAAAAGACGAAGGAGAAGATCTCCGCCCAGCAGAAGCGCCTTCGGGAACTGGAGGCGCAGCTCACCGAGGAAGAAAACCTGGAGATTGTCCGCATGGTCAAGGCGGTGCGGATGGACAACAAGGAGCTGACCGCCTTCCTGAAGGCCTACGCTAGCGGCCTGATCACCCTGCCCGATGGGATGATGGAAGCGGAGGCAGCGGCGGACCCCGACGACGCGGATGTGGAAGGAATGGAGGATGGCGAAGATGAAGCGTAACAGAGTTTTTCGCCTTCTGGCGGCCCTGACGGTGGTGATCCTGTGTATGACCGCCTTCTCTGTCACCGCCTTTGCGGGCGGTGGGGATGGCGACTACTACACCGGGGAGCCCGCTGAGGCGACCCCCGACCCCACCGAGGAACCCGCCACCGGGGGCATGGAGCCGGAGGGCCAGCCCCTGACCCCGGAGGGCAACGCCACGCTGGTGGACGACTATTACGGCGACAAGCAGCTTATCACCGTGACCACGAAAGCGGGCAACTATTTTTACATCCTGATCGACCGGGCCAACGAGGACAAGGAGACCGCCGTTCACTTCTTGAACCAGGTGGATGAAGCCGACTTGATGGCGTTGATGGAAGATGGACAGACGGAGGAAAAGCCCGCTGCTTGTACCTGCGCCGAGAAGTGCCAGGCCGGTGCGGTGAATACCGCCTGTCCGGTCTGTGTGGTGAATATGAGCGAGTGCGCCGGGAAAGCGCCGGAGGTGGAGCCGGAGCCCGAACCGGAGCCGGAGAAAGAGTCCGGCAGCGGCGGCGCCTTGGTGCTGATCCTGCTGCTGGCGGCCCTGGGCGGCGGAGGAGCCTTCGCCTACATCAAGTTCATCAAGCCCAAACAGGGCGCAAAGGTCAGCGCCGACCCGGACGACTATGAGTTCGAGGACGAGGAATACGAAAACGAGGACGTTCCTGAACAGGAAGAACAGGAGGACCAGAATTGAGCAAATTGGTGATCTGTGAAAAACCAAGTGTAGCAAAGAGTATCGCGTCGGCCCTGGGTGTCACATCCAGGGCCGACGGCTATTTTGAGGGCGGCGGCTGGCTCATTTCCTGGTGCATCGGGCATCTGGTGGGACTGGCGGATGCGGCTGCCTACGATGACCGCTACAAGAAGTGGCGGTATGAGGACCTTCCCATCCTGCCTAACCCCTTCCGCTATGTGGTGTCCGAGGAAAAGGCTGCCCAGTTCTACATTCTCCGTTCCCTGATGGAGCGCCCCGATGTGACGGAGCTGGTCAATGCCTGCGATGCGGGGCGTGAGGGCGAGCTGATCTTCCGGCTGGTCTATGAGGCCGCCGGATGCACAAAACCCTTCTCCCGCCTCTGGATTTCTTCGATGGAGGACGCGGCGATCCGGGAGGGCTTTGCCGATCTGCGCCCTGGTAGGGATTATGATCCTCTATATCAGTCGGCGCTTTGCCGCCAAAAGGCGGACTGGCTCATCGGCATCAACGCAAGCCGCCTGTTCTCCGTCCTCTACCACCGCACTTTGAATGTGGGGCGGGTGCAGACGCCCACCCTGGCGATGCTGGCCGACCGGGACAGCAAGATTGTCCTGTTCCGCAAGGAGAAATACCACCATGTGCGGCTGGCGCTGGAGGGAGCCGAGGCGGTTTCTGAAAAAATCCCGGCTATGGAGGACGCCCAGGCCGTCCGGGACGCCTGTGACGGGCAGCGGGCCGTGTGTGTATCCCTGGTGCGGGAAAAAAAGACAGAGAAGCCGCCCAAGCTGTATGACCTGACCACCTTGCAGCGGGAGGCAAACCGGGTGTTCGGCTACACGGCCAAGCAAACCCTGGACTATGCCCAGTCGCTCTATGAAAAGAAGCTGCTGACCTATCCCCGGACAGACAGCCGGTATTTGACCGGCGATATGGCGGAGACCGCTTCCGTGGTCCTGCATCTGGCGGCACGGGTGACGCCCTTCGATGCCCGCCCGGAGTTTTTCCCCGATGTTCTGGCGCTGGTGAACGACAAGGAGGTATCCGACCACCACGCCCTGATTCCCACCCTGGAGCTGGAAAAGGCGGATGTGCCTGCGCTGCCTGTGGGCGAGCGCAATATCCTTCTGCTGGTCTGCTGCAAGTTGCTGTGTGCGACGGCAGAGCCTTTTGTGTATGAGGTGGTCACGGCTACCTTTGACTGCGGTGGCCACACTTTCACGGCAAAAGGAAAGCAGGTGCTTTCCCAGGGCTGGCAAGCCATCCAGGAGGTGTTCCGTTCCTCTCTGAAGGAGAAGCCGGAGGATGAAGATACCGAGGGTGTCCTTCCCGCCTTGACCGAGGGGCAGGTCTTTGAGCCGGTCTCCGCCTCCGTCACCGAGCACTTCACTTCGCCTCCCAAACCCTACACCGAGGACACCCTTCTGTCAGCCATGGAGAACGCGGGCAAGGAAGAAATGCCGGACGAGGCAGAGCACAAGGGCCTGGGAACCCCGGCGACCAGGGCGGCCATCATCGAAAAGCTGGTGTCCGGTGGGTTCGTGGAGCGCAAGGGCAAGAGCCTGATCCCCACAAAGGCGGGTGTCAACCTGGTCACGGTGCTTCCGGAGCTGCTGACCTCTCCCAAGCTAACAGCGGATTGGGAGCAGCGGTTGAACGAGGTGGCAAAGGGCCAGGCGTTGCCGGAGGACTTCATGGACGGGATCGAGGCGATGGCGGCGGAGCTGGTGCGGAACTACTCCCACATTTCCGAGAATGGGCAAAAGCTGTTCCAACCGGAGAAGGAGACGGTGGGCCTCTGCCCCCGCTGCGGCAAGCCGGTCTATGAGGGCAAGAAGAACTTCGCCTGTTCGGACCGAGCCTGCCAGTTTGTCATGTGGAAGAATGACCGTTTTTTCGAGCAGCGTGGAAAGGCCTTTACGTCCAAGATCGCCGCCGCTTTGCTCAAAGACGGAAAGGCAAAGGTCAAGGGGCTGCGTTCCCTGCGTACCGGGAAAACCTATGACGGGACAATCGTTCTGGCCGATACCGGAGGAAAATATGTGAATTACCGCATCGAGAAATAAGTATCGTGTCGTTCTTCCTTCTCGCTCTATCCAAGAGTAACGGATTGCTGTATAATAAGGCTAACATCTTGCAGGAGGTGAATAGCCGTGAGGGATATGATTGCATACTGTGGGCTGGACTGTGAGAAGTGCGACGCTTATCTTGCAACGATCAACGACGATCAGGCATTGCGCGAGAAAACCGCAAAACTATGGTCTGAATTAAATCATGCGCCCATTCTTCCGGAGCATATCAACTGTCAAGGTTGCCGTACGGATGGGGTAAAAACGGTGTATTGTGAAAGCCTTTGCGGTATTCGCCAATGCGCCCTGCAAAAAGGCGTGACAACCTGTGGCAACTGTCCTGAATTGGAAAGTTGCCAGACGGTCGGCGCCATTCTTTCCAACGATCCCGCTGCGCTGGAGAACCTGAAGGGATAGACTACATACCACAACAAAATAGCAGCCGCCGGTGGCGGCACCAAGCAGGAAACCTTTCCGGGTTTCCTGCTTTTCTTTTACCTATTTTCAGAAAGGATGATGTCTTTGAGCAAAACCGAACCCAATTTCATGGAGCATTTGAAACCGCTGCTCCCCGCAGTCGGTGACGCAAGCGAGCTGGAGGCGGTGGCCCAGGCGCTTGCCGGACTTTCCCCGGAGGACTGTGACCTCTTGGACGCTGTCCAGGAGTCGCCCTACCGCCTGACCACCCTGGAACAGTTCCGGGAGTTCCCTGCCAACACCGAGTATTTTGTCCTGGAGCCCAACATCCGTAAGGTGGAGGATGTGGGCTGGCGCTATCTGGCGCAGCATTTGGATGTCCTTCTGCCCCCGGAGCTGCTGGACGCCATTGATCCCGTTCCCTTCGGCAATCACGCCATGCGGGAGGAACAGGGCTGTTTTACGAGCCGAGGCTATCTCACCCTTTCCGGCGACGAGTGGGAGCATGAGCGCCCCAGGGAGAAGCAGACGGAGAAAAAACCCTCCATCAAGGAGCGGCTGGAGCAGAGCCGGAAGGAATGTGCCAACCAGAGCAAGGCGCAGCCCCATCGGGAAAAGCCTGCGCCGGAGCGATAAGGAGGTGTCGCTATGCCCCATTATGACTATGACAAAGATTATCCCTTTGCCGCTTTCATCACCAACCTGGGTAAGTACAACGAGGGCGCCCTTGTGGGCGAATGGGTGAAGTTCCCCACCACGGCGGAGGAACTGAAAAAAGTCTTTGAGCGCATCGGGATTGGGTCGAAGGACGAATTTGGGCAGACCTATGAGGAATGGTTCATCACGGACTACGACTGCTATGTGGACGGCCTCTATGACCTGCTGGGCGAGTATGCCAACCTGGATGAACTGAACTACCTGGCCTCCAAACTGGATGATATGAGCCAGGATGAATATGAGAGGTTCCAGGCTGCTATGGAAATCGGCGACCACACGGGCAGCATCCAGGAACTTATCAACCTGACGGAGAACCTGGACTGCTACGATATTTACCCCGACATCCACGACCACGACGATCTGGGCCGGTATTACATCGAGGAACTGGACGCCATGCAGGTGCCGGAGCATCTGCGCAATTACATCGACTATGAGGCCTACGGGCGGGACATCGCTCTGGAGGAAAGCGGCCAGTTCACCGACCTGGGCTATGTGCGGGATACCGGGGACAGCTTCCATGAGTATTACGATGGCGAGCGCGGCAGCATCCCGGAGGAATACCGGGTGATGACCTTCCAGGACGACATCCCCGAAGAAGAAATTTCGGAATGGGCCATGGACCTTGCCTACGATATGGACGAGTTTTTCCGGCAGCACGACCCGCAGTATGCCGCCGAGCACCCGGAGGAACACGCGGCGAAGGAAGAAATCTACGAAAATCTGATGGCCGGGCGTATCTCTGCCCTGGACGAGAAGCTGGCCGCTCTGGGGCAGACCCAGGAGGACTATCTTCCTTCGGAGATCGAGAAATTCAAGGACGCCACCGGCTATGAGGAATTTCTGGATGTAGACCCCCAGGCGATCCGGGAGGCCATCGAAAACCCGGATCAGTCCCATGTGGATCAGATGCTGTCCTTTGCGGAACAGGCAAACCGGGAGTATGAAGCGGAGTTGTACGGGCAGCAAGCGGCGCCCACCCCGGATGACCGAGAGACCGGCGAGACGGTGCGAACCCCCAGGGGCACCTTCCATGTGACGGATATGAGCCGGGAACAGATGGAGGCGGCCGGATACGGTTTCCACCACGAGTCCGAGGACGGGAAGTATCTCATCATGGCCAACGGCAGCCGCGCCTTTGCCATCCCCAACGGAGACGCCCCCGAACATACCGCGCCGGAGAAGCTGACTGTTCTGGTGGTGGAGCCCATGAAGGAACCCTATGTGAAGGAGATCGACCCCGGCCTCCATGCGCTGCAAGCGGAGGTGGGCGGCGACATTGCCGCCTCCTATCCCTTTGACGATCCGGTGGGGCTGGTGCTGAACGATGAAGGTAAGCTCATCGGTCTGGACCTGAACCGTTCCCTCCGGGACGAGCATGGTGAGATTTACGACATTGTGGCAGGCACCTTCCTGGTGGTGGGCCTGGGGCCGGAGAGCTTCGCATCCCTGCCCCCGGACATGATCCAGAAGTACACCGAGCAATTCAAGTGGCCGGAGCTGTTCGCCAGCATCAACGGGCAGATCGTATCTGTCCCCGTGGAGCCGGAAAACCCGCTGCGCACGGCGGAAATGACCCTGGAGGATGACTACGGCATGATCGACGGGATCATCAACAACGGCCGCCGTGGTGAGGAATTGGAGAAAGCCCAGACCGAGGCGCGCAGGACCACGCCGGAGAAAAAGCCTTCCATCCGGGAGCGGCTGGAGGACGCGAAACGGGAGTGCGCGGAACGGAAAGGCCCGGACAAGCCTGCCCCGCAGAAGAAGCCCCCGGAGCTGGGCGACTTATGAGCCGGAGCAAGAAATGGCGTCTGGAATGGGCGTTCTTCCTGGGCGAGAACGGCAGACGCCAGTATAATAAGCTCTGCAAGGGCTGTGTCCATCCCTGCAAGCAGAGTTTCCGGGCGGTGGTGGTGTCCTGCCCGCACTATCTTTCCCGCCGTTCCCAAAAGTGCAGGAATTAGGGTTCAAAACGGGTCAAGAAACCGCCTGTGTCGGCTTTTCCGTGTAGGGGCAGTATGATTTTTCCGTGTGAGGCGGCAGGGCGTTTCTACATAGGAAAAGTACCGGATTTTTACCTTTTGTAAACAAGAAAAGAGCGCCGTCATCGGATATTTGTCCGGTGGCGGCGCTCCTTTCTTTTTATAGACAAAGATAGGACTTTATAAAGCCCAAATCCGTCGTTATGACACTAGTTTTTCATACAATTTCGAGAACTTATTTGCAAGTTTATTATGAAACCATCCAAGTTCTAAAACATTAATAGAACGACGCTCATCAATTAGATTCTGTAATTTTTCTATTCCTTCTTTTGTGGGGTGAACCTCAATTGTCTGCTGTGATCCATCAATTTGACGAGAAATGCAAAGGTATCGCCAATTCTCGATAATGCGTTCACAAATCTTAATGAGAATTCCGGCAGAACAGAGTAGGATGTTTAGTATATTGTTGCTAAGTAAAAGGGCAATAAAAATGCCCCCTACAACAAACAGCACAACAACCGTTGCAATGGTCCGTATCATAACCATTTTTGAATTCCACCAGGTATTCTGCCGTTGGCATTCAAATTGGGCATCTAATCCATCATAAAACTCTGAAAATGTATACCAGTTTCGAACACCGGGAGGTGAATCACTTCCTGTGTTGGACATTTGGATGGCAGCATTGATAGGGGATTTCAAATATATTTTTTCGGTTTGCTCTCGTATCTTACGAAGTTCAGTTTCCGAAAACTGATTTAGCTGTATATCGAGTACATAGGAATCAAAGTATTTGCGAAGGGTAGATGCCAGGTTCACTTTTTGAGATGTTATGATAGAAAATAGAAAAGCAAAGATATCAGCTATACAGGGTATTCCGTTTATAATGTACATGGGCCAACTGCTAGGAAGAAAAACGGAAAATGCAGATACTATACATGCGATCCAAGCGAAATGGTGGAATTTTTCTGCGGAATTAAAACTCACACGAGCAGCATATTGAATTTTTAATAAGGCTTCATCGTTTTGCCGCTCTTGTATTATGTTGCTGTTCATTGTATTTTTGAACCGCCTCCTGTAACAAGAAAAAGTCCTTTCTCACAATGCTTTTAAGCCGATTATCCGTGTAAAATTTCATAATATATGGACCGTGACAGGAACGAAGCTTTTGGCCTGATCCACACGGACATAATGCGTGGCCCCGGTATTTGCCGTTTGATATAGACGCCATTATTTTAATTGTTTTGGCACCATCCGCTTCATTGAAGAAATCTGAATAAGTTTGAATGATGCCATCCCAACCATGTCCGCGCTCACCAAATGGAAACTCTCCATAGCGTTGATAAAACTCATATGAGAAAAAATATGTCTCAACATACTCTGACATCCATGTTTCCAAAGAAAATCCATCAATAAAACGTATCCTGATATTGGTATCAGTTTCTAGGCAAAGTTTACCTTCCACATATCGATGTGGATAACTACCGTCGATTTGATTTCCAACATCTAAAACATACGGGAGTTCATCTGAATCTAGTGGAATAATGATTTCTACCCGGTATGTTTTATACAGTGTAAATCCTAGCGAACTCATGTTAATCGTAATAGAACCCATTAGGGAAATTTTTTCTTCGCTCATTGAGTTAACATAAAGACCGTTATATCGGTGCAGCAGGTTTGCAACCTGCTGCACCGCCACTTCTTTGGAGAAAATCATAGGCTTCGATAGGGTTTTGCCGCAGTTTTGGGTACAACCAAGCGGGGAGGAGTTTCTCCACAGTATTTCTTGCCCAAAACATTGGAGACCGTGGTTTCCCCAAATCCACTCTCAAGCAATGCTCTGAACTGTCGGTCATCGTCTAATTGTAGACCATCAATCAGGTCTGTCTTAGCAGCACTTACCCAACGGAAAAAGCACTCTGGAATTTTGCTATTAGAGTTCCATTTATCAGCCAGATTATCTTCGGGGTTCGCAGGATTGGATATGTACCACTTCCCATCCTGACGAGAAAAAACGGTGCGTTCTCCATACTTTTGAGCAAACTCTTTAAACGTAAGCTTCTGCTGCAGAGAATAAATACTAAATTCATTAAGAACAAATTCCAGCAACTCAAAGACAGAACATTCCGGGGTATATTTTGATGAAATCTGGGCTACAACAGCATTGAGTATTGCGGAAATTGGTTTGATATCATCACCGTCCTCAAAGTGAGCATAATAAACGTCTCTATGGTGCTTCAAAATCTGAATGACACGCTGAAGGGCAGAACGCTCCAACTCATGTGGGATCTCCTCAACAGAGGCAAAGAGTGCTGTATTTTGCTCAAAGAGATTCTGCCGATAGGCTGTCCTAGAGAAGCTGAGAAATGGCTCATTGATTTGGTCGAACCAGGCTTTGAAGCCCTTTGGATTATTAGTCAACCAAGAGTAATTTCTTTCTCCGTTGTGCTTTGGAACAGCAATTGCTGTTCCAATCAATTGGGGGACTAGACTTTTTTGGGTAAGGCGGCTTTTATTTTCGGATGCTTCATCAGTGGCGGGAACAATGTCAATTGTAAATCCGACTCCATTGATGTCAGCATACTCAATGGTAAAGCACTCCTTATATACTTCAAGCTTTCCACCGTAGACCTTGCTGGAAGTTAGCGCTTCCTCAATTCTGTTGCGCAACTCACTGGGAGTATGGTCATTGCGATTGCCTTTAACTTGGCAAATAAAATCCAAGTCATAGCTAGCAGCAGGATCTTTGGCATTTGGCCGCACTACAGTTCCAAAGGCGAAAGAACCTTGCGGATACATATCAGCTTCAATTCCACAATCTGCAAGAAACTTTGTAATCGCCTTGTATTTTTCATCGGCATTCCTGAACATTGTCGGCGAAATGTCAAGGCTGGCGATGATTGATAGGATATCGTTCTGACGGGCGGAAATATTCTTCACAGGAATACCTCTCTTTCTAATTTGGCATTAGCACTCATCTCTACAGAGTGCTTACTATGCCATACACTTTAACATACGCCAGCCGAAAAGTCAATGATTTATCGAAAAATTCGTTTTAACTAAATAGTAGATGCGAAGAATAGGGCAATTTTATGTTTACAGAATTGACAAAATCGTTTTTTCATTGTAAACTAAATTAGCCCTTTTGAATAGGAGAAGTTACCATGTTAATTCAATTTTCTGTTTCTAACTTTTTGTCCTTTGACAAAAAAGAAACTTTTTCAATGGCAGCTGGAAAGGCACGAAAATATTCTGATCGCATTTTCCATGATAAAAAAATTAAACTCACCAAATGTGAAGTGATTTTTGGAGCCAATGCCTCCGGAAAATCAAACCTAATATCTGCATTTCAGTTTATGCAACATATGATTCTGACCGGGCTTCCACGAGGCTTTTCAAATAAATACTACAGGTTAGACCCGGAAATGAAAAACACCCCAACTGAATTTGAAATAGAAATACTTTGTAATAAAAAAATCTTTTCATATGGTTTTTCTATTCTTTTATCAACGGGAAGTGTTTTGAAGGAATATCTGCATGAAAAGAATAGCGGAGATTCACAAAAGATATTGTATGAAAGAGATACTGTTGCAGAAACGTTTTTTGTTGGACAATACTTTAAGCAAGCAGATTCAATTGCAAAGCTAAACAATTACGGAGAAGATAGTGTTACTGATAGCGAGACACTTTTTCTATCAATAATTAATAAAAACAAAGGAAAAATGTTTGCAGACCTACCAGAACTAAAGATTCTTCGTGATATTTTTGAATGGTTTGCAATTAAACTAAATATTAGTTTTCCCGATAGTATTCTGACTGGATATCCATATTTTACAGATTCCAATCTTGAAGAAATAGCAGAACTATTAAATGCTCTGGGAACTGGAATTAGTGAACTAAAAGTAGTTGAGGTTCCTATAGAAGTAATTAAAAGTAAAATTCCAGATGAACTATATACCAAAATTACTTCCGATTTAGAAAAGGCAAACACTCGCAATAATTCTGATGAAGATGATTCTCCTAAAATCATGGTTCGTTCTTACAAAGAATTCTATACCTTCGAAATCGATCGCGAAAACAATATCAAAATTACAACAATAGAATTTAGCCATGAAAGAAAAAACATTTACTTTGACTTGAACGAGGAATCAGATGGAACAGCTAGACTTTTAGATTTGATTGAAATTCTTTTTAAAATTTCCAACAACCGTATTTTTATAATTGACGAGATTGATCGCTGTTTGCATCCAGCAATGACTGTGAAAATAATAGAACTATTCCTAAAAATGGCCCAAACAAGAAATACTCAATTAATTATTACATCGCATGAGTCGCGGCTCCTGGCGGCAGATTTCTTGCGTAATGATGAAATATGCTTTGTTAGTAAAGATAATAATGGGGCTTCCATTATTAATCCACTCGAGAAGTACCAACTCAGAGCAGACAAAAAAGTGTATGCTGCATTATTTGATGGGACATTAGATGCAATTCCCGCTTTTAACGAGTACAAACTTAAGTCTATAATTGGCAAATGAAAAGGTGGGATGGGACATTGTACCATCCCACCTTTTTCCCGGAATCAAATCTTCAAATACTATCGTGGTTATAATTATTTTATTCATATACTATGAGCCCGTTCTTTGCTTAGTTCTTTATAAGGTAATCGAATTAACTTGCCTATATTCTTTCTTAGTATGTCGCATTCCTTTTCCTCCCGCTGTATCTTTCGAAGTTCCGCTTGCAAGGTGGTCTTGCGGGCGGTGAGCCTGTCCAGTTCTGCTTCCATCTTCTCGGTGGAAGGAAGTTTGGTTAGCCCGGCCTTCTTGATCTCCCTGGCCGCCGTCTCGAACAAGATGATCTCACTCTCAAACCCACGCAGGAATTTTTCCTTGTCCTTTGATGCTTTGTATCGGTCATAGACAGGTTTCAGCTTGCGGTAGGTGTCGATCTGCTTTCCCAGGAGGGCAAGGTCGGCAATCCGTTGTTCCGTATCCCGCAGGCCCTCCCTGGTGCGGATGGAGGCGGCAGCAACGGCGTCGCACCGTTCCACCAATTTCTCATAACTGCCGATGCCATGTTCGGTGAGAAAGTTCATGGTAGCAGCCGCTCGTTTCAGATTCTCAATGGTCGCCCACCGCTGGTATCCGGCGCTCTGCTGGGCCTTGATATTGTTCTGAATGTCAATGAGCAGGCTGACCTTCCCTCTGCGCTGCCGGGGCTGTCTGGAGGGACGGGGGCCTCCGGCAATGCGGGAGGCAACGGCTTCTTCCGTGTAGTCGGCGCCCAGGGTTTTGAGCCGGGTAAACCTCTCCTGAGCCGGTGCTCTGGCGGAGATATACTTTCCCCGCTTGATTTCGTATCCTTCTTGCTGCAACCGGGCAAGCAAATCTTCCAAACTGGAGGACACAGGGATCAGTCGGTCGATGGCGGCTTTCAGTTTTGCCTTGTAGCTGATGCCGTTTTGTGCGGCCTGATGCTCAATGTAGCTCTTGCCCTTGTCCCGGCCGGGGACGATGACGGACAGGCCGTGTTCTCTGCACAGCCGGTCGCTGGTCAGGCGTATCTCGTGATAGCTGCGCTTGTTGGAATGGTAATGCTTATGGTCGGTGAAGCTGACCGCATTGAAAATCAGATGGTTGTGAATATGCCCCTTATCAATATGGGTGGTAAGTACAAACTCGTACTTGCCACCCAATATTTCTTTTGCCAGCTGCATTCCGATCTCATGGGCTTCCTCGGCGGAGACCTCCCCAGGTTCAAAGGCTTGGATCAGGTGGCGACCCAGATGCGTGCCCTTATCGATGGAATGGCGGCGTGTCCATTCAAATTCAATATCGGCGGTTTCGGCGGCACAGCCAAAGGAGGACACCAGCAGTTTTCCATCTGTCTTATCGGGATTGCAGATATAGTCAATGGCCGCTTTCAGCGTTGACTTAATAGGATGCGTCTTTGTAACTGCCATATTTGATCCAGCCTTTCCCGGATTTCCTCCATGTCGGCCTGATAGGTGGGGCCTCCGGCATTGACTCGCTTGGCGACCTGATTGATGTTCCGGCCAATGGCGGACAGGAGCTTGTTCATCTCCTTGATGTCCCTGGTGTCCACATAGATGATGTACCCGTCAATCGCCATCTTCCGCAGGTAGGCACCGATCCGCTTTGTCTGGAGCTGGGCCATCTTCTGCTCGATTAGGGTGCGCTCTTCCGCTGTTACCGGGCAGCGCAGGATGATGGGGCGTTTTCGATTTACCATAGGGCGACACCTTCCTTTCTGCATAAGGGTTTGGGAGTATCCCAACAAGCAATTTTGTGTTTAGGGGAAAGGGGTTCCCTAAAGCAAAAATTCGCAAGTGTGGCTACACTTGCTGTGCTTGCTCTACGCTATTTCCCCCGTAAATACAATGCCGGAAACACCTTCATCTGCCCGCAAAATCCCGGATTTTTCAAAAAGAAAAGGGCGACAGAGCCGCCCTGGAAAACGAAAACAGAGGGTGCTCACACACCCTCCGTTTCATCTGCTGAATTTTCAATTTTCAACGCCCCGTCAAGCGCACCCTCGATGATGGTCAAATACTGCTCCGGACAGAGTTTCAGTTTATGGCTGATACGCTGCCGCTGTGCGCTTTCCTCCCGCATAATCTCTGGATTGAAGTACTGTTCTACAGGAAGTCCACACACTTTGATAAGCTGTATGATAACCGGCAAACTGGGGATCGTACCCTCGTTCTCGATATTTGCGAGATACCGGGAGTCGATGTTGACAATCTCCGCCAATGTCTTGCGCGACAGATGCTTTGCGCTCCGTGCGGCTTTTACATCGGCACCGAAAGTTTCAAAACCGGGGCAATCTTCAATATTCGCCATATAACATCACCCACTTACATTGTATATTTCATACTTTGCTCGTGGAATGTTGCTATATGCGCTCTAACTACATTTTATGATTCATAATTGTCTGATACATCTCATGTTCCAGACACCAAGTAGGTTTTAGTAGTCACTGTGATACTGCCCGGATCAAACTTTCAGTACCCGCAATTTCTGCTTCAACAATAAATTTAGCTCGTTCAATATTAGCCTCTGCAATGGAAGGAATGTCACCTTTTATAGTTGCTATCTGCAGATCAATTCCTTTAAGATAATTATTTAATAGCATCAAACGCTGTGAAAGTAGACTTTGTGGATCATCTAATGCATCGATAAAAAATGCGGCAATTGAAAAAATATTAGTGTCATAGTCGAAAGACAAAATGGATTGCCTCAATGTTTTTAAAAATTCTTGTTTTCCTTTATCAGTAAGTGAATAGACCGTCTTATCGGGCATATTTCCGCCCTTTTCAATGTTGCCACAAATATATTCTTTTTTCTCTAAAACCTTAAGTGTGGCATAGACTGTCGAGTTTGCAATGTTGTACCAGCGATGAACATTCATGATTTGTAACTGTTTAGTAATTTCATAAGGATTAAGTGGCCTTTGATTGATTAAGCCCAATAACATGGTGGCAGATTTCGAGAGCATAGTGTATACCCCTTGACATTCGTTGTAAGATGCGGTACTCTATATATATAGTACTATAATATTGTATTATTACTATACCATAAATAAAATCAAAACACAAGGGGGGAGTAAAATGCCGCAACTGAACAAGGGTGGAAAATATGTATTCGGACTCTCGGCTATCAGCAATAGAAACGAGATCCTTTTTCCTGCCGAGACCCTTTTGCAATATCCTGTTCAACAAGAAGGACGCATTATTATTTTCACGGGGAGCAAAATCACGGGCGGATTTTGTGTTACCAGCAAACAATTACTTGAGCAATCAAAACTGAAGCATATATTAGCTGATTGTCCCGCATTGTCGCAGTACACGCTTGATGAAGGAGAATTCGTTCGCTATAAAGGACGGGGCTATGCTTGGCTGTATATTTCTCAAGACGGTGTTGTGAGGTTGCCTGAAAACACGATGCGATATTTGAATCTTTCCTGTGGGGATATTCTCATGGCTATCAAAAGTAGCGACATTGCATTTACGATGGGGGCAAAAGGTCCGCTTATGGACAAAGTACATTCTTATTCTGGTCAAATAAAAGAATATCGAATTGCTGACTGCGGAGAATAGGAATATGAGTCATATTGAGTGGATATTATGTCCTGTCTGCGGTAGTAAAACGCGATTAAAGATCCGCCATGATACAGTCCTGGAAAACTTCCCGCTGTATTGCCCCAAGTGCAAACATGAAACCTTGATTGCGGTAAGACAACTGAATCTATCCATCATCCAAGAGCCAGACGCTAAGACGCAGAGCCGATAATCCTGAGGTAAAACCTCTAAGGTTATCGGCTCTGTCTTTATATTCTCTATGATCTGCCCGGCGGCAGAAAAGAAAAAAACCGCCGCGGGGCAGATGGTTTTCTGCGCGCAAAAGTACTTTCTTCACGGCGGTTCGATTCGAGCCGCCGTTTCCTTTTGCCCTGACAGTTTCCACGGCGGCATAGAAGGAGGATGCCGCCATGCTGCGCCGGATGCTCTCTCCGCCTGATCTGACAAGGGCCAGCCGCTCAAAAAAAGCCCGTTCCATTCGTCGGACGGGTTCGACCATGAGTATGAACTATACCATGTAAATAAACTTCATATCATATGCCGCTGCGCCCGGTGGGTCTGTGACCTACCGGGCGCTTTTTGTCGTTTCCTGCGGTCGGGATGGCTGGCCGTTGCTTTTCTCAAATTTTCTTTAAAAAGGAGGCGTTTAGCGGGCAGAACACGCTCTCGCAGGATTGGTAGTAGCGGAAAGGGAGAGAACCACCTGATCCCCCACGGAAAGGGGGTGAAACTGATGGAATCTAACCCCCGCGACTATGGCGAGCAATGCCGGTTCGATGCTTTTTGCAAGAAGGTATTGCGAAACGAGGCCAGAGCCTGCCTGCGGAACATGAAACGCCAGAGAGAGCGTGAAGCCCTGTTCAGCGACTTGTCCCAGGCCGAGCTGGACAAGCTCTGCGTTGTGGATCGTTACCCCAGCGACAGCATCGTGTTCTCGTCGCATGGCTGCGATCTACATATCGACAACGAGCTTGTGGCTGAGGCGTTTTCCGCTTTGCCGCAGACAGAGCAGAGCGTTTTGATTTTGCACTGCACTCTGGACCTGACAGACGGTGAGATCGGCAGTCTCGTTGGGATGTCCCGGAGCGCCGTTCAGCGGCACCGGACGAGGGCGCTGCAGGCGCTGCGCGAAGCATTGTCGGCGCTGATGCCGAAAGGAGGCTGAAGAAGATGACAGAACCCATTCACAAAGGAAAGGATCTGCCGCACGTTTGGGTGATCCACGCGGCCTCCGGCGGTGACAGCGAGGCCATGGAGCAAGTGCTGCGGTACTACGATGACTATATGAGCCGTCTGTGCACCCGCACCCTCTATGACAAGGACGGAACCCCTCATGTGTGCGTGGATACCTACATGAAGCGATGCCTGGAAATTCGACTGATCCGGGCAGTGATGCGCGCCTGATCCTTTCAGCCCTGGCAGAAGGCAATCGGCTTACCCTTTCCTCCTTTGCCGATGCCGGGGACTGACCCCACCTTGACAAAGAAAGCCTCCGGGCAGTATCAGGCAGACGGATACGATCTGTCTGCGCCGAGCCGGTCGGCCGGTGCGCCATGACCCTGTTGCAAGTCCGCAGGACGGGACCCCTACCAAACAGGAGAGCGACGAACACCAGGCCGCAAAACAGGTGTGGCAGCCTGTGGGCGAGGACGCGCAGGCAGGATAATGAGACTCCCGCGTTGAACGCCCTCAAAGCATTGCGCGGCGCACCCATCAGCATGGGCCGGGGTGAGATTCCCGTGGAGCTGTGACCGAAGGAAATACCTTCAGGTAATTGCCGGCAGCCATCCGTTTTCTGCCTCTTTTATTTTCAGATCAATCTTCTACTTTTCTGTTTACGGATAGTTCGTAAACTTTCTATTAGCAGCAGACAAACCCAAAACGGCGCGTTACAATGAGGGTGGAAGTTATGAGTGAACACCCTTTTGCGTGCCGTTTCTGACTGGAAAGGAGGCTGCTGTGTCAGAAATTCAGAACGGTACGGAGAAAAGGCCTCTGGAGTGCCGCGCCTATACGGTCAATGACATTGCCCAGATCTTAGGCGTCAGCCAGGCACGGGCATATAGACTTGTGCAGGAGGACCTTTTCAAAAGCGTACGAATTGGCAACGCCATACGGATTTCCAAGCGGTCGTTCGACCACTGGCTGGAGTCACTTGACCTGTGACACAAGAAAGGAAGGTTCGTTATGGCATCCATTATCAAAAGAAAGAAAAACTATTCCATCGTCTACACCTATGTGGACGAGAACGGCGAGACCAAGCAGAAGTGGGAGACGCGCTCCAGCTATCAGGACGCATTGAAACGCAAGGCGGAAGTGGAGAATCAGAAAACCACCCGGTCTTTTCTCCCGCCCAGCAATCAAAGTATCTCGGAGTTCCTGCTGGACTTCGTCTCCCTCTACGGCGAAAAGCGGTGGGGCGTTTCCATGTATGACAGCCAAAACTCCCTGATCGCCAACTACATCAACCCCATCATCGGGGACATGAAAGTGCAGGACATCACGCCCCGTGTGGTGGACAAGTACATCCAGACCTTGCAGAAAACCCCTGCGGTGAACACCAAGAACCACCATGCCAAAACAGAGTTCGTGACCAACGCCACTATTGACAAGATCATCAAGCTCCTCCGCTGCGCCTTCAAGCAGGCGGTCCGGTGGGAGCTGGTCCCTAAGAACCCCTTCGACAATGTGATCCTGCCCAAAGTGGAACATAAAAAGCGGGACATCTGGACTGCCGATATGATCCGCACCGCCCTGGATCAGTGTACGGACGGGAAACTCTATGTGGCAATGAATCTGGCCTTTGCCTGTTCGCTGCGCATGGGTGAGATCATGGGGCTGACCTGGAGCAATGTCCACATCTCCGACGAGGACATCGCCGCTGACAATGCCTATGTCTACATCGACAAGGAGCTGACGCGGGCCTCCAAGCGGGCCATTGAGATGTTGGGGCAAAAAGACATCTATCATGTGTTCACGCCGCTATTTCCAAACACCAGCACCAGGATCATCTTGAAGAAGCCCAAGACCGATTCCAGTATCCGCAAGGTGTGGCTGCCCAAGACCCTGGCTTATATCCTGCGGGAATGGAAATCTGCGCAAGACGAGCTGCGGGCGCTGCTCCGTGACGAGTACCAGGACTACGACCTGGTGGTGGCGCTGGCCAATGGCCGCCCCTGTGAGGACCGTATCATCCTGAAGTCGTTTGAGAAGCTGCGGGAGAAGGCAGGGCTTCCCAAAGTGGTCTTTCATTCCCTCCGTCATTCCAGCACCACCTACAAGCTGAAACTCAACCACGGCGACCTGAAGGCCACCCAGGGTGATACGGGCCACGCCCAGATCGACATGATCACCAGCGTGTATGCCCACATTCTGGACGAGGACCGAAAGGTAAACGCCCAGAAGTTCGAGGACGCCTTCTACGCCAGCGCCAATCCCGACCTGCGGACGGTGCGCCCTCCGGCAAAGACCAGGGGGCCGAAGGAGCCGGAGAGTGTGTCGCTGGACCTGGAGGCCCTGGTGGAACAGCTCCGCAAATCGCCGGAACTGGCCAACACACTGGCCGCATTGCTGGCGTCGGCCCCATCCGGAAAATAGTTCGGAAAAATCGTGTTAGCAAATCCCCGATTTTCATTAGCAAACCCGGAAAAAATGTTCGAAGCCAATTAGCAGGAATACAGCGGAAAATGAATAAAATCGTTCCGGCAGAGCGGCAAGACTGTTCAAAAGGAATGATAACAAAAAACCGCTGTAAACCATCAAAAACGGCTTACAGCGGTTATTTTGGCACCCCCGGCGAGACTCGAACTCACTACATTCCGCTTAGGAGGCGGACCCTCTATCCTGGTGAGGTACGGGGGCATATACAGAAATTATTCAGTTATACAAGGCTCCGGGATTCGAACGGTTCGATTGTTAGGAGGCGGACGCTCTATCCTGCTGAGCTATCGGGGCAGATGAATGCCCTCCTATTTTAGCCCACGGCTGAACGTGTGTCAACGACCAAATTTCAGCCGGATATCCGGCGAAAGAGACCGATTATCCCAAAAGACTGGACGACAGGGAACAAAACCCGCTATACTGGACCTGAACCAAATGGCAGGGAGAAAGGGGGCTTGTCCATGGAAGTGGAGCTGAACATAGAGCCGGGGCGGAAGGAGCCCAAGGTGATCATTGTGGCGGGAGAGGACAGCCCTCAGCTTCAGCAGCTGGTACAGGAGCTGACCGGACTGGCCCTGGGACCCATTCAGGTCTGGGAGGGGGAGCGGACCCGGCTCCTGCCCCAGGGGGACTTTCTCCGCTTCTATACGGACGGCAAAGGCGTGGCCGCCCAGACGGCGGAGGGGGTGTACACCGTGGGCCTCCGCCTCTATGAGCTGGAGAAGCGGCTGGACCGGCGGCGGTTTGTGCGCATCTCCAATTCGGAGATTGTGAACCTGGACCAAGTGACCGCCCTGGATTTGTCTCTGGCCGGTACCATCCGCATGACCCTTACCGGTGGGATTCACGCCTATGTGTCCCGGCGGTATGTGAAGAAGATCAAGGAGACGCTGCAGCTGGAAAGGAGGCGGAAGGGATGAGCGCAGAAAAAAAGAGCGAGCGGATCCGGATGCTGGCGGGCGCCGTGCTGGGCCTGCTGGTGGGAATCATCCTGGTGCCCTACATGATGTATAGCCGGGAGTGCCCGCCCCTGGCCCTGGTAGCCTGTATGGGGTTGGGCGCTATGGCCGGTCTGGCCACCCAGCCCTTTGCGGAGAGCGGCCGGGAGCTGCTTTGGCGGTCCGGCGGCCACTTTGTCATCACCGCCGCCTTTTTTGCCCTGCTGGTGGTGGAGCTGGACATGGCCTGGGACTGGATGGGGGTGCTGTTTTGGGAGAGCCTGCTGGCCCTGCTGTATCTCCTCATCTGGCTGGGACGGTGGATTGGATGGTATGCGGAGGTGTCCCAGTTGCGGGAGCTGCTGGGACTGGACCCTGGACCCACACCTTTAAAGTGGAGAGAGACCCTGCCCTACCTGCCCTTTGTCCTTCTTTTGTGCACGGCGGCTCCCCTGGCGCTGCGGGGCATTGAGCGGGCAATGGGAACGGATATCCCTGCTCTCACGGGTATTATTTATCCCATGCTGATTCTGCCCGTGGCCAGCTTCTGCGTGGGGCTCTCCCTGGGCAAGCGGCGGGGCCTGTGCCCCCTGTTTCCAGTGGCCTGTTTTGTGTGCTATTTGCTTGTGGTGTTTGTCCTTTACAATTCCTCGGCCTTGTTTCACTGCTTCCTGACGGCGGTTCCCGCCCTGGGGGGCAATCTGCTGGGCCTTTGCTTGCGGCGTGTCCGCCCGACAGGAGGATAATATGAGTGCGGAGCTCTTTATTGCGCTGGTGTTTGTGGGACCCGGTGTAGCTGCCTTCGGACTGGAGTGCCTGATGTTCCGCCTGACCCGGCATCGCTTCTGGCCTCTTCGCCTTCTGCCGGTGGCCCTCCTTGCCCTCCCGGCCGCACGGGTGTGGGAGGCGTGGCGGTACGGAGGCCCCTTCAGGCAGCTGACCCTTCTGAGCTGGGAAATTGTGACCCTGTCCATGGTGCTGGGGCTGGTGCTGGGCAGTTTGGTTGGATTCCTCTGGGCAAAGCGGAGCTGAAATATGGCTTGTCTTTTTTATAGACAGAACAGAAACGAGGCTCCCCCGCTGAAACGCGGGGGAGCCTCGCTGCATGTTGGAAGATACGTTCAGGACAGCTGGAACTGTCCGGTGTAGAGCCGGTAATAACGGCCCTGCTTTTCCAGCAGCTCCTCGTGGTCGCCCTTTTCCTCGATTTCCCCGTGCTCGATAACCACAATGCAGTTGGAGTTGCGCACGGTGGACAGGCGGTGGGCAATGACGAACACCGTCCGGCCCTCCATGAGGGCGTCCATGCCCTTCTGGATGAGCGCTTCGGTACGGGTGTCGATGGAGGAGGTGGCTTCGTCCAGAATCATCACCGGCGGGTCGGCTACGGCGGCCCGGGCGATGGCCAGCAGCTGACGCTGGCCCTGGGAGAGGTTGGCGCCGTCCCCGGTGACCATGGTCTGGTAGCCGTTGGGCAGGCGGCGGATGAAGGAGTGGGCGTTGGCGCTCTTGGCGGCGGCAATACACTGCTCGTCGGTGGCGTCCAGCCGGCCGTAGCGGATGTTGTCCATGATGGTGCCGGTGAAGAGGTGGGTGTCCTGGAGCACCGCGCCCAGGGAGCGGCGCAGGTCATCCTTCCGGATGGACTTCACGTCGATGCCGTCGTAGGTGATAAGGCCGCCCTGAATTTCATAGAAACGGTTGATGAGGTTGGTAATGGTGGTCTTGCCCGCGCCGGTGGAACCCACAAAGGCGATCTTCTGGCCGGGGTTGGCGTACACGCTGACGTCGTGGAGGATCTGCTTGCCTGGGACGTAGGAGAAGTCCACGTGGGAGAAGCGGACGGCGCCCTTCAACTCGGTGTAGGTGAAGTCCTCGCCTTCCTTGCAGCGCACCGCGCCCCGGATGGGGTGCAGACCCACGGTGCCGTCGGGGCCGGGGTACTTCCAGGCCCAGCCGGTGTTGGGACCACCCTGGTCGGAGTCCCGGGGCAGCTCCACCGCCGTCTTGTCCGGCAGGTTCAGCACCCGCACCAGCTCCATGGGACAGCTCTTGGGTACCTTCCAGGCCCAGGTGCCGGTGCGGCCCTCCTCAAAGGGGATGGGGATGAGCAGACCGTTTTCCTTCCGGGCGCGGACCAGGGTGATGGAGCCCTCGTCCACCTCGGGCTGGGTGTCCATGACCTCGAAAATACGCTCGGCGCCCGCCAGAGCGGACAGGAGGGTGGTCATCTGCTGGGAGATCTGGTTAAGGGGCTGGCCCACCTGCTTGGAGTAGTTGAGGTAGACCACCAGACCGCCCAGATCAAAGCCCTGGAGGACGGACAGCAGGCCGCCCACCGCGGAGGTGAGAGCGTAGCTGATGTTCATCAGATTGCCGGAGACGGGCATGATCATGGTGGAGTAGAAATTGGCCTTCTGGGCGGCATCCCGGTAGGCCTCGTTGAGCACCTTGAAGTCGGCCTTGGCCTGCTCCTCATGGGTAAAGGCCTTGACAACCTTCAATCCCTCGATCATCTCCTGGATGTTGCCGTTGACCTGACCCAGAGCGGACTGCTGCTGCTGATAGTAGCGGCGGCTGCGGCCACCCAGCTTCTTGAAGAGGGTCATGGTGAGGACCAGAATGAGGGCGGTGACGATGAACAGCTTCCAGTTGATGAAGAGCATCATGGCCACCAGACCCACGAACATGAGACAGCTGGAGCACATGGAGACTACGCTCTGCTCCAGGGCCAGCTGTACGTTGTCTGCGTCATTGGTGAAGCGGCTCATGAGTTCGCCGTGGGGGTGCTTGTCAAAGTAGCTCAGAGGCAGGCCCTGGAGCTTGTCGAAGAGGTCGCTGCGCAGACGGTTGACGCCCCGCTGGGCCAGGCGCACCATGGCGGCCGACTGGCAGTAGGTGGCCACACAGCCGATGAGGTAGACGCCGATGAGCTGGAGGATGGCCAGAGCCAGACCGGCAAAGTCAGTGCAGCCCGACCAGATGAAGTTGTTGATGATGCCCCGCATCATATAGGAGCCGCCGATGTTGGAGCATACGGAGACAAGCAGGCACAGCAGAACAAACAGCAGCGGCAGCTTGCTCCGGGTGAGGTAGCCCACCAGACGGGAAATGGTTTTGCCCAGATTCTTGGGCTTCTGATAGCCCCCGCGGGGGGCGTGGTTGGGTCCCGGCATTATTCCTGCACCCCCTGTTGCTGAGATTGATAGATTTCCTGATAGATTTCGTTGCTGGCCAGCAGCTCCTCATGGGTGCCCTGACCCACAATGTGGTCGTCATCCAGAATGAGGATCTCATCGGCGTACTGGACCGAGGAGATACGCTGGGCGATGATGATGACGGTGGTGTCCTTCAGGTTCCGGGCAAAGGACTCCCGGATGGCGGCCTCCGTAGCAGAGTCCACGGCGGAGGTGGAGTCGTCCAGAATGAGGATGGCGGGCTTTCGCAGCATGGCGCGGGCAATGCAGAGCCGCTGCTTCTGGCCGCCGGAGACGTTGACGCCGCCCTGGTCCAGGTAGGTGTCAAAGCCGTCGGGGAAGGACATGATGAAGTCGTAGGCCTGGGCGTCCTTGGCCGCCTGGATGATCTCCTCCTCGGTGGCGTCGGGGTTGCCCCAGAGGAGGTTTTCCCGGATGGTGCCGGTGAAGAGGACGTTGGTCTGGAGCACCATACCGATGCGGCTGCGCAGCTCCTCCAGAGGGTAGTCCCGCACATCCACTCCATCCACCAGCACCTGTCCGCCGGTGACGTCGTAGAAGCGGGGGATGAGGTTCACCAGGGAGGATTTGCCGGTGCCGGTGCCGCCCACGATGGCCACAAACTGGCCGGGCTTAACGGTAAAGCTGATGTGGGAGAGCACGTCGTCGCCGCTGCCGGTGGTGACGTACTTGAAGGAGACGTCCCGGAACTCCACCTGGCCACGGGGAGCGGGAAGCTGGGTCTGAGCGGCGCTCTCCTTGTCCTCCACGGAGGGCTCGGTGTTCAGAACCTCGTTAATTCGGTGGGCACAGGCCTGGGCACGGGAGAGCTGCAGAAGGGACATGGCCACCATCATGACGCTCATGAGGATCTGGAAGATGTAGTTGATGAAGGCCTGCAGCTGTCCCAGATCAAAGGTGGCGCCCATGACCATCCGGCCGCCGAAGTACAAAACGACCACGGTGGCGCCGTTCATGGCCAGCATCATCACCGGCAGAATGGCGATGACCCGCATACCCACCGCCAGGGCGGCGTCCATCAGGTCGTCGTTGGCCTTCTTGAACTTCTTGCGCTCATGGTCCTCCCGGACGAAGGCCTTCACCACCCGAATGGCCACCAGGTTTTCCTGAAGGGTGTTGTTCAGACCATCGATCTTGGTCTGCATGATCTCAAAGAGCTTGGTGCACATCTTCATCAGAATGCCGATAACCAGCACCATCAGGGGGATGACCACCAACAGGATCAGGGCCAGCCGGGCGTTAAGAGAGACGCTGATGATGACGGCGGCCACCAGCATCACTGGGGCACGGACCAGCATGCGAAGGCCCATGGCCAGCATCATGGTCATGGCGTTGACGTCGTTGGTCATGCGGGTGATGAGGGAGGCGGAGGAGAAGCGGTCAATGTCGGCAAAGGAAAACTCCTGCACCTTGTCAAAGAGGCACTGACGCAGGTTGCCGCCGAAGCCCTGGCTGGCAAAGGCGGCATACTTGGCCGCCAATACACCGCAGAGCATGGAGATTCCGGCCAGGAGCAGCATAACAGCGCCCATCTGGAAGATATACTGCACGCTTCCCGAGGGAATGGCCGTGTCCACAATTTCAGCCATGACCAGGGGGAGCAGCAGCTCACAGATGACCTCCAGAATGATGAGAATGGGCGCCTTGACGGCGTCCTTCTTGTAGCCCTGGAGGTGGGTCATAAACAGGGAAAACAAGTCAGGGTTCCTCCTTCTTTGCGGGTGATTTGGGCTCGTCGCCCAGAAGGTTGCGGAGCATTCGCTGTCGGAAGGCCAGCAACTGCTCCTGCTCGGCGGGCGTGAAGCCGTCCAGCATGCGCCGGGAGACCGACTCCAGCGCGTTCTGGCAGGCCGCTACCGCCTGGTGGCCCTTCTCGGTCAGCAGCACCTGGTTGCGCCGGGCGTCGCCTGGGCCGGGCCTGCGCTGGACGTAGCCGCCCTTTTCCAGGGATTTTAGTGAGTTTGCCACGGCGGCAGGGGAGATATGCAGAAGCTCGGCCAGCTCCCGCTGGGCGTGGCAGAAGCCGTCCGCATCCTCCTGACAGGAGCCGTGGAGAATGGCCAGCAGCATGGGGTGTCCGATTTCGCCCAAGCCTGCCGCAGCCAGCTCCGCCTGTACCGCGGCGCGGTGGGCCTGATTAAGCTGCCGGGTGAGCAGCTCCATCTCACGGGGAGATACCATTGATGCCCCTCCTTTCTTGGATGATGGAAAATGGGTTCTTTTTAAAATGTTAACCCATTAACGGTTAATGCGTGAACCATTTTAGCATCGGAGGGGAGAAAGTCAAGAGCTTCCCGTCGAGGTTCAAAATTTGTTTACACTTTTTGCCGGAGTGACCAAAGTGAGCTGAAATTTTAACTGCCCAGCTGGCATGATTTAGGTTGACAAGGAGGGGAAGCTCTGGCAACATGGAGACAGACAAACAGCGCTGCCCGGCGGGGCGGAGAGAAGGAGGAACACCATGGCTTTCACCATTTTGACCCTGATGGAGAACCACACCGGACGGGATGATCTGGCCTGTGAACACGGCCTGAGCCTGCTTGTTGAGGGAGCGGGCCGCCGGGTGCTGTACGACACCGGAGGCTCTCCACGTTTTTTGCAGAATGCGGGCACTCTGGGGGCGGATCTGGCGGACCTGGACGCGGTGGTGTTCAGCCACGGCCACTATGACCATACCGGGGGCGCCGCCGCTCTGCTGATGCAGAACCGGCCGCCCAGAGGGGTCTGGCTGGGACGAAACTTCTTCCAGCCCCGTGTGGGCAAGGAGGAGGACGGCCTGATGGACATCTCCCCCCTGCTGGAGGAGAGCTGGATGACCCGGGTCGGGATTCCCTGCCATGTGGTGGGGGAGAAGCCGGTGAAGCTGTCGGAGGGCATGTGGCTGGTTTCCGGATTCACCCAGGGGGAGCCGGTGGAGACGCCGTCCCCTCGGCTGCTGCGCCGCCGAAACGGCCATTTGGAGGTGGACACCTTTGAAGAGGAGGTGGCCCTGGTGCTGAAGACCCCCGCTCATCTGGTTCTGGTGTCCGGCTGTTCCCACGTGGGGGTGCTGAACATGTGCCGCCGGGTGGAGGAGCTGTTCGGACGGCCGGTGACCGACTTTGTGGGCGGCACCCACCTGATGAACGCCGGAGACGAGCGCATTGAGGCCACCTGCCGCCTGCTGAAGGAGCGGGGCGTGCGCCGGCTGGGTGCCTGTCACTGCAGCGGAGAGCGGGCCGGCGCGTACTTTGAGGCCAATTTCCCCGGTTTCTTCCGCAACAATGTGGGAACTCGAGTGGTCATTGAGGACTGAAATAAAAGGCAGCCGGCTAACAGGCCGGCTGCCTTTGTTGCTTGTCGTTCCGTTTTTCTAAGAGGAGGCGGAGGGTCAGCAACCCCAGCAGTCCACCGTCCCCCGGCCCAGACAGGTGCGGCAGTCCTGCTCGCCGCTGCCCCGGCAGCGGGAGCAGTCCTCCCATACCCGGCCACGGTCGCCCGTACCCACACCGTCGTAGAGGGGAGTGCTGAGGTCCAGTTCGTACTCGCCCCCCGCACCGCCGCAGTAGGAGCAGGTAACACGGCCATCCCCGCCGCACTCAGAGCAGTCTAACTCTCCCGCGCCGAAGCAGGCTGAGCAGGTCCGCTCCCGGTCGGAGGTAATGATGTCGGAGCCGCCAGTAGAGCCCCCGTTCCCGGAGTTGGAGGAGGGTCTGTTCCCTGTGCCGCTGCCGCCGCTCTGGGCGGGCTGGTCCTCGGAGGCGGGCAGGCCGGTGATACCGCAGGAGGCGGCTGTGGCGGGAGTGTCGGAGAGAATATGGCGGGTGTGGGTCACGTGGGACACGTCCCAGCCCGAGGCGTCCAGGGAGGACAGCCGGGGGCACAGGGAAAACATGCCCGCCATGGCGGTGACGTTGGAGATGTCCCAGTTCTTCACGTCCAGTGTTTCCAGGGACTGACACTCGCAGAACATATAGCTCATCACTGTGGCACTTCCCGTGTCAAAGCTGCTTACGTCCAGGGAGGAGAGGGACTTGCAGCCGGAGAACATGCCCAGCAGATTAGTGACCCGGGCGGTGTCAAAGCCGGAGACGTCCAGTCCGTCCAACTTCTCGCAGTAGTTGAACATGGTGCTCATGTCCGTGACCTGGGCAGTATCAAAGCCGGAGACATCCAGCTCCTCCAGGGCCTGGCAGTAGTCGAACATGCTGCTCATGGTAGTGACCTGGGCGGTGTCAAAGCTGGAGACATCCAGCTCTTCCAGGCTGCGGCAGTCCTGGAACATGGACTGCATGGAGGTGGTGCCCTCCGTATGGAAAGCGCCGTTGAAGCGGATGGCCTCCGCGTTCTCATAGCCCAGGAACAGGCCGGTGCAGTCCTCGGGGGCGGCCATTCCTCCCGGGGCCGCGATGAAAAGATCATAGCGCTCTCCGTTCTCCTCCGTCCAGGCCTGGACGGAGCCGTCCTTGCCCGCGGAGACGTCCCAGGCCCCCTCTGGCAGGTTCTCCAGACTGTCCAAAAAGGTGACGGAGGCCACCTGTCCCCGGGTGACCGGCCCGCCCAGAGCTGACCAACTGGGGGCATCGGAGGAGGAGTCCTCCTGGGGCGGGTCGGCCATGAGGCGGTTGTCCCGCCAGTCTGCCGTAGTGATGGAGTGGGAGCTCCACGGGGCGGACTGGCTGCTCCCCGGGGCTCCGGAGGCGTCGGAGGAGGCGGCGTCCGGCCAAAACAGGCGCAGGCCGGCAAAGCCCGCTGCAGCCAGGGCCAGCACCACCAAAAGGGCGGTCACTCGGTTCATGGAGCGGCGGGCGGCGCCTCCGCCGGCGGGGGCGGTCCGCCAACCGCACTGATGGCAGAAGCGGGCGCCCTCTGCCAGTTCGCTGCCGCACTGGGGACAAAAGCGGGGCTGCGAGTGGTCAGGGGGAACGGCTGCGCCGCAGCCGGGGCAGAATTTGGCGTTGTCGGGCATGGATTCGCCGCAGCGGTGACACGGTCTGCTGCTCATAGTGGCCCTCCTTGTAAAAATAATGGGGTCCTATACCTCCATTTTACATGCTTTCAGATGGAATGCAAGGAATTTTCCGCGGGTCGGCTGCTCACCCCGGGGCAGGCATGAAAAAAGTGCCGCCCAATGGGCGGCACTGGAAAAGCAAAGGGAAAACTCAGCGCTTGGAGAACTGGGGAGCGCGACGGGCAGCCTTCAGGCCGTACTTCTTACGCTCCTTCATACGAGGATCGCGGGTCAGGTAACCGGCGCTCTTCAGAGCGGGACGGAACTCCTCGTTGACCAGCAGCAGAGCACGGGCGATGCCGTGACGGATGGCGCCGGCCTGGCCGGTGACGCCGCCGCCGGTGACGGTGGCAACGATGTCCACCTTGCCCAGCTGCTCGGTGGCAACCAGGGGCTGACGAACGATGAGCTTCAGGGTCTCCAGACCGAAGTACTCGTCAATGTCGCGGCCGTTGATGGTGATGGCGCCGGTGCCGTTCTGGAACAGGTGCACGCGGGCCACAGAGGACTTCCGGCGGCCGGTGCCGTAGAAATAAGGCTTCTTGCTCTTATACATGATTCAAATCCTCCTCTTACTCGGCGGCCCAGACTTCGGGCTTCTGGGCGGCATGCTCATGCTCGCCGCCGCGATAGATGTGCAGGCGAGTCAGGGAGTCCTTGGTGATGATGTTGCGGGGCATCATGCCGCGGATGGCCAGCTTCATGGCCAGCTCGGGCTTGCTCTGCATCAGGGTGCGGTACTTGACTTCCTTCAGACCGCCCACCCAGCCAGAGTGAGTACGATAGTACTTCTGGTCCAGCTTCTTGCCGGTGAGGACAGCCTTCTCGGCGTTGATGACGATGACGTAGTCGCCGCAGTCGGCGTGGGGGGTGTATTCGGGCTTCCGCTTGCCGCGCAGCAGGTCGGCGGCGAGAGCAGCGGTCTTACCCAGGGGCTTGCCGGCGGCGTCCAGGACGTACCACTTCCGCTCGATGTTCCCCTTGTTGGCCATGAATGTGGACATAGGTGAAACCTCCATTTTCCTCTACTTATCTCAACCAATTCGGTTTGTGATAAAAATAGTATGCCTCCGCACTGTACAAGCGGAGCGTTTTGTATTATAGTACGGGGGTGGCCTGGTGTCAACGGAATTTTTGATTTTTTTCACCTGAGATTCTGAAAACTCTCGTTTTCTCCCGAATGCTCATAAATACTCTTGAAATCTAACTTTCGATTTTCGTTTTTGAACAAAGAAAATTCGGGGAAATGATGCGGAAAACCAGAGAAAAGTGGGGCTCCGGCAAAGATTTTTCCCTATTTTCTCCCGAAGGAGGCGTACAATGAATAAGATTCTCTCTCTTGTCCGACGGTGCGTGGAGGACTATGAGATGATTGCACCAGGGGACCGGATTGCGGTGGGGGTATCTGGGGGCAAGGACTCCCTGATGCTGCTGGCCGCTCTGGCCAAGCTGCGGGAATTTTACCCCATTCCCTTTGAGGTGGAGGCCATCACCCTGGATATGGGCCACGCCGATGGCCGGTCAGGGATGGACTTTACCCCCATTGCCCGGTTCTGTGAGGAGCTGGGAGTGCCCTATACCATATTAAATAGTGAGATCCACCACATCATCTTTGATGTGCGCCGGGAGAAAAATCCCTGCTCCATGTGTGCCAAGATGCGCCGGGGCGCTCTGCACAATGCCATGAAGGAACGGGGACTGACCAAAATCGCCCTGGGGCACCACTATGACGACGCCATCGAGACCTTTTTTATGTCCCTGATTTTTGAGGGGCGCTTGTCCTGTTTCCAGCCGGTGACCTATCTGGACCGCACGGATATTACCCAGATCCGCCCCCTGCTCTACTGCGGGGAGAACCTGATCCGCCACACCGCCCAGCGCCTGGAGCTGCCCGTGGTGGAAAACCCCTGCCCCGCCAACGGCAACACCAAGCGCCAGGAGATCAAGGAGCTCATCTATGAGCTCCAGGGCCGCTATCCCGGCCTGAAGGCCCGGGCCTTTGGCGCCATGCAGCGCCTGCCCCTGCCGGAATGGGGGCCGGTGGAGCACCGGAGACGTCCTCTGCCCGAGGAACTGGAAGAGGATTGAGCGGTCCCCCTTGCAACTTTTTGGGAAACCAGATATAATATTTGGGCCAACTTGAGAAATTGACAGCGGAAAAGAGGAATTGCCGTGAAATTAGGTATCGTGGGTCTGCCCAACGTGGGCAAGAGCACCCTGTTCAACGCCATTACCAACGCCGGCGCCGAGAGCGCCAACTACCCCTTCTGCACCATTGACCCCAACGTGGGCATGGTGGCCGTGCCCGACTACCGCCTGGACAAGCTCAGCGAGATGTATCACCCCAAGAAGACCACTCCGGCCGTCATTGAGTTTGTGGACATCGCCGGCCTGGTGAAGGGCGCCAGCAAGGGCGAGGGCCTGGGCAACAAGTTTTTGGGCAACATCCGTGCCACCGACGCCATTGTCCATGTAGTGCGGTGCTTTGACGACGACAACGTCATCCACGTGGAGGGTTCCACCGATCCCATCCGGGACATTGACACCATCGACCTGGAGCTGGTGATGGCCGACCTGGAGATGGTGGAGCGGCGCATCGACAAGGCCAAGAAGGCCGCCAAGGGGGACAAGAAGTTCCTGCAGGAGGCCGCCGACTTCGAGGGCCTGCGGGATTGGCTCAACGACGGCAAGTCCGCCCGCTCCTACCAGGCGGTGGACATCGCGGAGGAGTACCCCGACTGTGAGCTGCTGACCCTGAAGCCGGTCATTTACGCCGCCAACCTGGACGAGGACGGCTTTTCCGACCCCCACGGTGTGGACTACTATAAGCAGGTGGAGGAGCGGGCCGCCGCCGAGGGCGCCCAGGTCATCCCCGTGTGCGCCAAGCTGGAGGCGGAGATCGCCCAGCTGGAGCCCGAGGAGAAGCAGATGTTCCTGGACGACCTGGGGGTGGCGGAGTCCGGTCTGGACCGGCTGGTGAAGGCCAGCTACACCCTGCTTGGTCTCATCTCCTACCTCACCTCCGGCGAGGACGAGTGCCGGGCCTGGACCATCAAGAAGGGCACCAAGGCTCCCCAGGCTGCCGGCAAGATCCACTCCGACTTTGAGCGGGGCTTCATCCGGGCCGAGGTGGTGTCCTATGAGGATCTGATGGCCTGCGGCACCATGGCCGCCGCCCGGGAGAAGGGCCTCATCCGCTCCGAGGGCAAGGAGTATGTGGTGCAGGACGGCGACATCATTCTCTTCCGCTTCAACGTGTAATAGTCTGTGCAACAAAGCAGGAAACGGGGCGGCGTGCTGGCCCGTTTCCTGCTTCCTGAATTTTGGGGAGGAACGTTGTGAATATCTATCTGGATCTTTTCTTCACCTTTGCAAAGATGGGAGTTTGTACTTTTGGCGGAGGCTACGCCATGCTGCCCATCCTCCAGCGGGAGGTTGTGGACAAGAAGGGGTGGGCCACGGAGGAGGAGCTGGTGGATTACTACGCCATCGGCCAGTGCACCCCGGGCATCATCGCGGTGAACACCGCCACTTTTATCGGCCACAAATACCGGGGCTGGCTGGGTGGCGTGGTGGCCACCATCGGCCTGGTGTTCCCTTCTCTTGTGATCATTACCGCCATTGCCGCCTTCCTGAGCAACTTTGCGGATATTCCCACAGTGCAGCACGCCCTGGCGGGCGTCAACGCCTGTGTGGTGGCCCTCATTGCCTCCAGCGTGGTGAAGCTGAGCAAGACCACCGTCAAAGATGTGCTGACGGCGTGTATCTTTGTGGTGGTGCTGGTTCTGGCCTTCTTTGTGGGATTGTCTCCGGCGCTGCTCATTGTGGGAGCTGGCCTGGTGGGCTATGTGACCCGGCAGCTGCTGAAGCTGGGGAAAGGAGGGAGCGCAGCATGATTCTGCTCCGTCTGTTTTATGAATTTGCCAAGGTGGGACTGTTTGCCGTGGGCGGCGGTCTGGCCACCGTGCCCTTTCTCCAGCACATGGGTGAGGTTACCGGCTGGTTTACCGACGCAGAGCTCACCACCATGATCGCTGTCTCCGAGTCCACCCCCGGCCCCATGGGGGTGAACATGGCCACCTATGTGGGCTTCTCCACCAGTGGAATTCCCGGGGCCATTGTGGCGACTCTGGGACTCATTACCCCCTCCATTATTGTCATTCTCATCATTGCCGGTTTTTTGCAGAAGTTCCGCAGCTCCAAGGCAGTGGAGGCTACCTTCTACGGTCTGCGTCCCGCCTCCACGGCCCTCATTGCCTCGGCGGGGCTGTCGGTGGCCGCCTCGGTGCTGGTGACGGTGGAGGGGCTGGAGGAGCACGTCCTGGTGGCCCACTGGCCCGCCATTGTTTTGGCTGTGGTCATCTTTGTGGCCATGAAGTGGACCCCCATGAAAAAGCTCCACCCCATCGTTTTTATCGCCATCGCCGCGGTGGTGGGTGCGGTCTTCCAGTTTTAATGGGATAGAAAAAACGCCTGCTCAAAAGAGCAGGCGTTTTTGTATGTAGGATGGAAGAGCACCTCAGTAGCGGCGCACCACCGCCACCACCTTACCCAGAATCTCGGCATTGGTACCGTCAATGGGCTGGTAGTCGGGGTTTTCCGGCAGCAGCCAGGTATGGCCGTCCCGGCGCTGGAGGGTTTTCACCGTGGCCTCGTCCTCAAAGAGGGCCACCACAATTTCCCCGTTGTGGGCGTCCTGCTGGCGGTGGACCACCACCAGATCCCCGGGGAGGATGCCGGCGTTCAGCATGGATTCGCCCCGCACCCGGAGGGCAAAGTGCTCGCCGCTCAGGCCGTCGGTGTCGAAGGTGAGGTAATCTTCAATGCACTCCTGGGCCAGAATGGGGGAACCGGCGGCCACGTTGCCCAGAATGGGCACCTGATTGGCGTGGGGGTTCTCCTCCTCCGCCACGCCGCCGAAGGGGACGCCGGGGAGGGTAATGGCCCGGGTCTTGCCCTCGGCCTTCACAATGACGCCCGCTTCCTCCAGACCCTTCATGTGGAAGTGGACGGTGGAAGGGGACTTCAGTCCCACTGCCGCGCCGATTTCCCGGACGGAGGGGGGATAGCCGTGGTCAGAGGTAAAGGCGAGGATGTAGTCGTAGATCTGCTGCTGCTTGGCGGTGAGCTTGGCCATAGCGTATAAACTCCTTTCGAAGGGGAGGAGAATATCCTAGTGTTGGGTGCATTATACCATACATCCCCAGAAATGTCAAACAAACGTTCCAAAACTGCACAAAAAAACGTCCCCCAAACCGGGGGACGTTTTCTTACAGCTGAGGAGCGGAGGCCTGCTGTGCCTGGAGGCGGAAGCCGTAGAAGCGGGCCCGGGAGACCTCCTGATAGGGGGTGAGCCACAGGTCCAGTGGCAGGGTGAGCGCGGTGGACAGGGCAAAGGCCATCAGGCTGTTGGCCACCAAATAGATCCACACCGCCAGATCCGCGGACTCTAGGGTGGCGATGGCCTGGGACAGGCCGCTGTACCAGAAGGTAAAGCCGTAGGCCGCTGCCATGAGCAGCCAACGAAGGAGCACCCAGCCCCAGAAGGACAGCTCCAGCTTAAATAGCTCCCACTTCCAGCCCTGCATCAGCTGGGCACTGCGGCGCACAGCGGCGCCCGCCCCGTCGTCCGGCCGGTCGGCCAGCAGGTAGGGGGCCAGGGCATAGCGGAGGGAGACCGTCAGCAGGGCTGCCGCCAGCACAAGCAGCAGGATCGTGGTGGTCAGGAAGGGAGGGGCCATAAGAGTCAGGGGGACAAGCAGGGAAACGATGAGGCAGACGCCCAGAAGCCGGACGAGGATGAAAAGACGCATGAGAATGACGCGCCCCGCCACGGAGAAGCCCTGGATGAGGGCGCCCGGGCCCGGGTTCAGCCTCCGGCTGGCCCACAGGGCCCACAGAGTGTAGCCAAAGGCCACCACCGTGCCGTACAGAGCCAGCAGCAGGGACAGAAACATCGTCACCGAGCTGGCCCCATATTCAGAGCCGGCGGGCAGGGGGATGAGGCTGCACAGGATGGATACCCCTGCGGTCATAAGAATATAAAGGAGGGTGACAACCCGGAAGTTGGGACTGGGAAGGCCCATATCCTCTCTGGCTTGGCGTTTGAGCCCTCTGCGGTCAATACCCATGTGTGAAACTCCGATCCTAGTAGTAGTGAGGTGGGAAAGACACTCAGCCGTCCCACTTGTCCATGACCTGGCGCAGCTGGTCCGCCAGCTTGGCCAGGTCCTTGTTGGGCCGGCCCCGGCTGCGGCTGATGAGCAGCTCCAGCTCCTTGGCCACGTCCTGAAGCCGCATGAAGGCGGGGGAGGTGGCGGAGGCGCCGAAGGTCTTGGGCTTGGTCTCCAGCACCACGCCCTTGGCCAGCATACGTCCCTGGGCCAGGTCGTAGACCTCCTCATAGAGGGGGGCGTGGGCGGGAATGTTCAGGTCGTTGAGGGTTTGGGCAAACACCTCGGTCACCGGGGCGTCGCCGTGGACCACAAAGACCTGCTGGGGCGCGGGAGCGAAGTGCCGCACCCAGTCGATGAGGTGATCCCGGTCGGCGTGGGAGGACAGGCCCCTGAAGTTGACGATGCGGGCCCGGACGGCGATCTCCTCGCCGAACAGCTTGACGGTCTTGGCCCCGTCCAGCAGACGGCGGCCCAGGGTGCCCTCGCCCTGGTAGCCCACAAAGACCACTGCGCACTCCGGACGCCACAGGTTGTGCTTCAGGTGGTGGCGGATGCGGCCCGCGTCGCACATGCCGGAGGCGGAGATGATAATCTTGGGGGTCTTGTCCATGTTCAGGGCCTTGGACTCCTCGGTGGACTGGGTGAGGGTGAGGCCGGGGAAGGTAAAGAGGTTGTCGCCCCCCTGGAGGACGGCGATGGCCTCTTCATCCAGGTAGCCGTGGAGGTTGCCGGAGTAGACCCGGGTGGCCTCGGCGGCCAGGGGGGAGTCCACGCAGACGGTGAAGTTGGGGACGCTCTTCACCAGTCCCTCGGACTTGATTTCCCGTAGGAAGTACAAAAGCTCCTGGGTACGGCCCACGGCGAAGGAGGGGATGATGATGTTGCCCCCCTTGGAGAAAACGTCGTCAATGAGGGCGGCCAGGGCATCCACATAGCTCTCAGGGGGCTCGTGGTTGCGGTCGCCGTAGGTGGACTCCATGACCACATAGTCGGCCTCGTCCACATACTGGGGGTCCCGGATGATGGGCTGGTCCACGTTGCCCAGGTCACCGGAGAAGACGATCTTCTTGGAGACCTCCCCCTCGGTCATCCAGATCTCCACCGTGGAGGAGCCCAGCAGGTGGCCGGCGTCGTTGAAGCGCACCTCTACCCCGGGGAAGAGCTCAAAGCGTTGCCCGTACTCCACGGTCTGGAGCTGCTGTATGGCGGCCTCGGCGTCGGCCACGGTGTACAGAGGTTCCACCTCAGCCCGGCCAGCGCGCTTGCCCTTCTGGTTCTGCCACTGGGCGTCGCTCTCCTGGATGTGGGCAGAGTCCCGGAGCATAATGGACAGCAGCTGCCCGGTGAGGCGGGTGGTGTAGATGGGGCCGGTGAAGCCCTCCTTCACCAGCAGGGGCAGGCGGCCCGAGTGGTCGATGTGGGCGTGGGTGACCAGCACGCAGTCGATGTAGCCCGGGGCGAAGTCCAGGGCGTTGTCGTCGTGCTCATCCCGGCCCTGCTGCAGGCCGCAGTCGATGAGAATTTTTTTGCCGTTTACCTCCAGGCAGTGACAGCTGCCGGTGACCGCGTGGGCCGCGCCGAAAAAGCTTAGCTTCATATGGAAACGCCTCCTCTGGTAAATGGTACAAAAGTTGTCTCTATTGTACACCACAAAGGGCAGCAATTCCACAGCAAATTGTGAACAATGGCAAAAAGGTTACAGCAGGCCGAAATGTTTTAGGGCGGTGACGATCCCGTCCTCATCCACGGTGCCGGTGACGTAGTCGGCGCCCTGGCGCACTTCCTGGCTGGCGGTGCCCATGGCCACGCCGATGCCCGCGTGGCGCAGCATGGATAGGTCGTTCTCCCCGTCCCCGAAGGCCATGGACTGCTCCAGGGGGATGCCCAGGAAATTCAGAATGGCCTCCATGCCCTGGTCCTTTCCGCCGGAGGTGGGAATGACGTCCAGAAACTCCGGGTGCCAGCGGGTGGTCTTCACGTGGGGGGCGCGGCTGAGGAGCAGGTGCTCATTCTCCCGGGTGAGGAAGGTGACCGCCTGATAAAGGGGCTTGCCCAGGGCCTCCCTGGGGTCCCTGACGGGTGGCATGTCCAGATTCAGATCTCCCATAAACCGGCGGGTGAGGTCGTTGACCAGGTTGAGGTAGATGTCCTTCTCCTCCAGAAAGAGACAGGAGAAGGCGCCGTCCCGGGCGGCGGACACCAGCTCCTCCACGGCCTGGGGCTCCATAGGAGAGCTGTGCACCACCTGGTCCCCCACGGTGCACAGCTGACCGCTGAGGGTCATGTACCCGTCAAAGGGGAAGAGGGAGCGGACGTTGCCGATCATGGCGGGGTGGCGGCCGGTGGCCAGAAAGAGCTTGATTCCCTGGGCACGCAGCTGATGAAGGGCGTCCACCACGGCAGGGGAGACCTGGTGGGTTTGAAAACTGACCAGGGTGCCGTCCACATCGAAAAAAATGGCTTTTGTCATTTTGGTTCCTCCTGCCGGCGGAGAACAGGCCCGCCGGTAATATGCGCCCTTATTGTACAACACCCTTTGGCATATTTCCATGTGCGAATTGGACAATCCCGGAGGAAAAAGGGGGGACAGGCCTCCACAAAACCGCCCTTTTGGGAAAAAGTTTCACGTCTTTTCCGTCAGCCTCGTCCATAGAATGGACTGAGACAGAAGGAGGGAATAGCATGGCATACGAGGAACTGCGGGCCCCGGGGGAGCACCGGATTGTGCTGGAGGACCGGGAGCAGCTCACCATTTCCGGCGTGGAGGAGGTGGAGAGCTTTGACGAGAACACCATCCTGCTCACCACCGCCCACGGAGATCTGGAGATCCAGGGGGAGGGGCTGCACATTGAAAAGCTGTCCCTGGACGGGGGCGATCTGAAGGTGGAGGGACAGGTCAGCGCCCTCATCTATCAGACGGAGCGACGGGAGCGGGGCGGACTGTTCAGCCGCCTGTTGGGCGGATGACGGTGGATGTGGCGGCCCAGTGGGCGGCGCTGTGCCAGGCCCTGGGCATTGGAGCGGGGCTGGGCGTACTGTACGACCTGTTCCGCATTTTGCGGGTGCGGGTGCGGCGGAAGCTGCTGGAGCCGGTGCTGGACCTGCTGTTCTGGCTGGTGGTGGGGGCGGCGCTGTTCCTCTGGTCCCAGGGGGCCTGGGGGGGAGAGGTGCGGTTTTATGGGGCCCTGTTCTGCCTGCTGGGAGGAGGAGCCTATTTCTGGCTGCTTAGCCCGGTTTTTCTTTGGATCGGTTATCGCCTGGCCGATCTCACCACCCTGCTTTTGGGAATTTTGACCTTACCGCTGCGGGTTTTCCGGGGCATTTTGAAAAAAATCAGAAAACTTATGAAAAACACCTTCCTTTCTGCGGAGAAATGGTATAAAATAAAGCGGAAAACCAAGGCGATGGAACAGGCCGTCCTGCGCCGCAGCGCCAGAGAAAGGAGCGAGAGGGACCATGCGCTTCAAACGCGCCAGCTTTTTAACCAAAATTGTAGTGCTGGTTCTGCTGATTTATCTGGCCACTTCTCTGCTGGACCTGCGGGGACAGATTCAGTCTCTCCAGGGCGAGCTAAGCGGGAAGGAGCAGCAGGTGGCCGATCTGCGTCAGGAAAACGAGGAAAAGTCCTACGCCATCGAAAACAGCGACGACCCCGAGGTCATTGAGGAGGTCGCCCGGGAGAAGGGCTATCAGGACAAAAACGCAGTGTTGTACATCGACGTGGCAAATTGAGGACACAGCCCGGTCGGCGGAGTGTGTGCGCCGGCGGGAGAAATTAACAAGGGAGGATACAGCGCTCAGTGAGTGAGATCAGTGTTGGGTCCATTTTGGACGGAAAGGTTACGGGAATTACAAAATTTGGCGCCTTTGTGGCTCTGCCGGAGGGTAAGTCCGGCTTGGTCCACATTTCGGAGATTGCCTACTCCTATGTCAATCAGGTCTCCGATCACCTGAAGGAGGGACAGGAGGTCAAGGTCAAGGTCATCGGCATTGACCAGTCCAACCGCATCAATCTGTCCATTAAGCAGGTTACTCCTCCCCCTCAGCGGACCCCGCGGCCCGCGGGCGGAGGGCGGCCCCACCAGGGCGGCGGCCCCAGACCCATGGGTTATGTCCGTCCCGCGCCCAAGGAGCCCACTGACTTTGAGGACCGGCTCAAGCAGTTTATGCAGTCCTCTGACAGCAAGCTGTCTGAGCTGCGCTACATTGAAAAGAAGGGCGGCAACCGCCGGGGCGGCGGCCGTCGGTAAATCCAACCCCCAAAGGGCTGCCGCCGTGGGCGCGCAGCCCTTTTTTTGCAAAAAAAAGACGCCCCGAGGGGCGCCCGCGCCAAAGGCGCGCAGAAAGCATATTGGTTGAGCTGCCCTGTTACCATACCACAAAGGAGGGCCCAAGGCAATGGGAACCTTTGTCGAAGGAAGGCGGGGCCAAAACAGGAGGAACTGCCATGCTCATCATCAACGCCACCGTGCACACCATGGAGGGTGTGACCATTCCCAACGGCTACGTGGCCGTGTCCGGGGACAAGATTGCCAAGGTGGGCCCCATGGAGGAGGCCCCCGACCACTGGGAGGGGGAGACTCTGGACGCGGCCCAGGGCCATGTGCTGCCCGGCTTTGTGGACGCCCACAGCCACCTGGGCATGTTCGGAGACGCCCAGGGCTTCGAGGCCGACGACGGCAACGAGGCCACCGACCCCTGTACCCCCCACCTGCGGGCCATCGACGCCATCAACCCCCTGGACCGCTGCTTCCAGGAGGCTCGGGCGGCGGGAGTGACCACCGTTCTCACCGGCCCCGGCTCCGCCAACCCCATCAGCGGACAGTTTGCCGCCATCAAGACGGCGGGGCGCTGGGTGGATGAGATGGTGCTCAAGGCCCCCGTGGCCATGAAGCTGGCCCTGGGGGAGAACCCCAAGTGCGTCTACAACGAGCGCCATGAGACCCCCGTTACCCGCATGGCCACCGCCGCCATCATCCGGGAGAACCTGCACAAGGCCCTGGAGTACGCCGAGAAACTGGAGAAGGCGGAGGCGGACGAGGAGGAGGACAAGCCTGACTACGACGCCAAGCTGGAGGCCCTGCTGCCCGTGGTGCGGGGGGAGCTGCCCGTCCACATCCATGCCCACCGGGCGGACGACATCGCCACCGGCGTGCGCATTGCCAAGGAGTTTGGCCTCAAGTGCGTCATCGTCCACGGCACGGAGGCTCACCTTATCCCGGAGCTTCTGGAGCAGGAGGGCATCCCCGTCATCACCGGCCCCGCCCTGGGGGACCGCTCCAAGCCGGAGCTGGCCAACATGACCATTGAATCTCCGGCGGTGCTCACCCTGCGGGGAGTGAAGACCGCCATCTGCACCGACCACCCGGAGGTGCCTATTCAGTACCTGCCCCTGTGCGCCGGTCTGGCGGTAAAGGGGGGCATGAATCCCGAGGCCGCCCTGGCTGCCATCACCATCAATGCCGCCAAAATCGCGGGGATCGATGACCGGGTGGGCTCCCTGGCCCCGGGGAAGGACGCCGATCTGGTGATCACCACCGGCCACCCCATCAACCTGCTCAGCCGGGTCAAAGCCGTGTTTATCAACGGCGTCCGGGTAAGTGGATAAAATTCCAAGGAGCGAATTTAGAAAAAATTCACAAAAGCCTCTGGTAATTTCCCTCCTGTATGGTATAATAAGTTAACGGAGGGGGAACCCTCCCCCTCCCCCATACCAGCCCTTCGGGGCGAAAGGAGCGGAACAAGTATGAAGTATGTGTTTACGGACAAGAAAGTGAACCTGCCGGGCTCCATCCACGCTTATGCGGAGAAGAAGGTAGGAAAGCTGGACCGTTTTTTCAGAGAGGATGCGACCGCCGCAATCACGTTCAGTGTGGAGAAGGACCGGCTCAATAAGGTGGAAATCACCATCCGGTCCAACGGCACCATCTTCCGGGTGTCCGAGAGCACCTCTGATATGCACGCCTCCATCGACGCCGCTGTCACCACGCTGGAGCGCCAGATCCGCAAGAACAAGACACGTCTGGAGAAGCGGCTGCGCCAGGGCGCCTTTGAGCGGGCCTTGGATGTGGAGGAATTCTCCTCCTTCGCGCCCGATGAGCCCGAGGAAGGCGAGTACCGCATTGTGCGCAGCAAGACCTTCCCCCTCAAGCCCATGACCCGGGACGAGGCCATTCTGCAGATGAATCTGCTGGGCCACAGCTTCTTCGCCTTTAAGGACGAGGAGGCGGGCGGGGCCTTCGCGGTGGTCTACCGCCGCTACGACGGGGACTACGGCCTCATTGAAGACGAGCAGTAAGAAAGACATGCAAAGGGGGCGGCACAGCCGCCCCCTTTTTTCGGCCTTGACCGGGAGTCAAAGGCCCAGAACAGAAAGAAGAGAAGGAGCGAAACAGCCATGAGCCGGGAGCGCGTATTATCCCTGCTGCGGGAGAGCGGTGGGGAATATCTGTCCGGGGAAGCCATGAGCCGCCAGCTGGGCATCAGCCGGGCGGCGGTGTGGAAGGCCATTGAGGCCCTGCGTCAGGAGGGGTATGAGATTGCCTCCGCCCCCAACCGGGGCTACCGGCTGCAGGGAGCCCCCGACCGCCTGCGGGAGGGGGAGCTGGCCGGCCCCCTGGAAGGGTGCCTGGTGGGGCGGAAGCTGCTGTGTCTGGACACCGTGGACTCCACCAACACCGAGTGCAAGCGCCAGGCCATGGCCGGCGCGGAGGAGGGCCTGGTGGTCATCGCCGACGAGCAGACCGGCGGCCGGGGACGGCTGGGCCGCACCTTCCAGTCCCCCAAGGGCTGCGGGCTGTACCTGTCCGCTCTCCTGCGGCCCAAGCTGGAGCCCGCCCAGGTGACCGACTTTACCGCCTGGGTGGCGGTGGCGGTGTGCGACGGCATTGAGGCGGCCTGCGGCGTCCGCCCTCAGATCAAATGGACCAATGATATTATCCTGGGGGGCAAAAAGCTGGTGGGCATCCTCACGGAGATGGGGCTGGAGAGCGAGAGCAACGCCCTGGAGTATCTGGTGCCCGGCATCGGCATCAACGCCAACCACCGCCCGGAGGATTTCACCCCGGAGATCCGGGACATGGCCACCTCCCTTCAGCAGCAGCTGGGTCATCCCGTGCGCCGCACCGAGCTGGCCATCCAGCTCATTCGGGCCCTGGACAAGATGTACGCCGGATTCCCGGAGAATAAGGCGGAGTACCTGGCCAAGTATCGGGCCGATTGCCTCACCCCCGGCAACCAGGTGCAGCTCATCACCCCCGTTTCTCGCCAGGAGGCCTATGCCCTGGAAATTGATGACCAGTTCCGCCTGGTGGTGGAGCTGCCCGACGGAAGCCGGAAGGCCCTGTCCGCCGGGGAGGTGTCGGTCCGGGGTATGTATGGCTATGTGTAAGCTCTGGTCCGGTTTACAAAGAAAAAATCCCCCGCCTGGATATCCAGGCGGGGGATTTTTCATCGAATTTCTTTATTTGCTGGCCCAGTTGCCGGTGGCCTCACAGGTGAGGTAGGCATTGATGAAGCCATCCAAATCGCCGTCCATGACGGCGCCAATGTTGCTGGTCTCGTAGGCGGTGCGGTTGTCCTTCACCAGCTGATAGGGCATGAAGACGTAGGAGCGGATCTGGCTGCCCCATTCGATCTTCAGCTGTACGCCCTTCAAATCGGAGATCTTCTCGGCCTTCTCCTGCATCTGCAGCTCCACCAGCTTGGCGCGCAGCATCTTCATACAGTTGTCCTTGTTCTGGAACTGGGAGCGCTCCTGCTGGGAGGCCACCACAATGCCGGTGGGCTTGTGAATGAGACGGACGGCAGAGGAGGTCTTGTTGACGTGCTGGCCGCCGGCGCCGGAGGCGCGGTAGACCTGCATCTCAATGTCCTCGGGGCGGATTTCAATCTCCACGTCCTCAGGCAGGTCGGGCATGACCTCCACAGAGGCGAAGGAGGTCTGCCGCCGGGCATTGGCGTCGAAGGGGGAGACACGCACCAGACGGTGTACGCCGTGCTCGCCCCGGAGGAAGCCGTAGGCGTTTTCGCCCTCGATCATGATGGTGGCGGACTTGATGCCGGCTTCGTCACCCTCCTGATAGTCCATGATCTGGTAGGTAAAGCCGTGGCGCTCGGTCCAGCGGGTGTACATGCGATAGAGCATCTGGGCCCAGTCCTGAGCCTCGGTGCCGCCGGCGCCGGGGTGGATGGTGAGAATGACGTTAGAGCTGTCATACTCGCCGGAGAGCAGGGTCTGGAGCCGGGCGGACTCCATGTCCGCCTCCAGGGCGGCAAAGCCCTCCTCCAGCTCGGGGACCAGGGACTCGTCCTCGAACTCGTTGCCCATCTCGCAAAGGGCCATCAAATCGTCCCACTGACGCTGACGCTTGGTCTGGCTGTCCACCTTGTCCTGAAGGTTCTTGATGCGCTGCTGCACCTTCTGCGCCTTGGCCAGGTTGTCCCAAAAGCCGTCGGCGGCGGACTCAGCCTGGAGCATGTCCAGCTCCCGGGCCGCCCCGTCCAAATCCAGGGCATCGGCCAGCTCCTTCAGGGTGGGGGCCAGATTGTTCAGCTTGACTTTGTACTCGTCAAATTGGAGCATAGGGTCCTCACTCTTTCCTGTAAACTCCCGAAATCGGGGTATTTCATATTATAAGCCCAACTATTATATATGAGACCGAAGGAAAAGTAAAGGAAAACCTATCGGTGCGGGCAGCAAAAAGCCGTCTCCCCGGAGGGAGACGGCCCTCAGCGGTCACTGACCAACCAGCCCTCTTCCCGGAAAATCAGGTCGTCCAGATCATCCCGGGGTGCGGGGCGGGGGGGCAGATTTAAAATAGGGGTGCTGTGCTCGTTCATCATGTTGTTGACCTCCTGAACGAAAAACTCCGCCGTCAGGCGGCGTAAGTTGAAAAAGGAATTTACATACCAGTATATGTGGGACAGGCTGCGATATGTGCCGGTTTTTGTACACCGAGGAGAAAAAAGTTTCTGAGCCGGTGGCAAAAAAATACCTTGACAAGGGCTGGTAAGTGTGGTAATATTAAAAAACCGTCAGGAACGAGACCGGAAAGCCACCCATGCCGGAGTGGCGGAATTGGCAGACGCCCGGGACTTAAAATCCCGTGGGAGAAATCCCGTGCCGGTTCGACCCCGGTCTCCGGCACCAATATCGCGGGGTAGAGCAGTTGGCAGCTCGTCGGGCTCATAACCCGGAGGTCGCAGGTTCAAATCCTGCCCCCGCAACCAGATTGCCTTAACAAAATATAAGGCCGAAAGCCCCCGTAAACAGCTTGTTTACGGGGCTTTTTCGTGCCCAAGATTTGAGTTGAGAGTGAAAATATTTGGGTTGAGCGTTGACAGAAAAAGAAAAAGAGACTACTATATAATTAGCGAGAATGATTATCATTAATTGACGGCGAGTAGAGAAATATTTGGCCTGCTCGGTCAATTTATGGAACCTTGGAATATGCAGCGGGCAGAAGTTGTTTTCAGAAAAGATCTTCAAAAGTGAGGGATAATGGATGACGCAATCTCTCGACAGAGACAAAAGGATACAAACGGTCAGGAAATTGACCAGTTTGTTATTTCACAAGCACTATTGCGAAAACGACGTAGAGTCGATCATCGAACTGTTTGACGATCGGCTGAGCTGGTTTGGTGCAGGTGAAAATGAATATAATGTAGGAACTGAAACTGTTTCCGGCATTTTTCGGCAGTTTGTAGATAAGGTTCCAAAATGCAACATCTGGGACGAAGAATACGATGTGATCGACCTTTCACCAGATATATATGTTTGCTCCGGCAGAGCATGGATCGCCACCGATCCCTCCACGGAGGTCTATCTGCGTGTCCATCAGCGTATTACGGCTGTTTTTCGCTGGGTAGACGGTACACCCCGCTGCTGCCATATTCATATTTCCAATCCATATTCGGAAATGACCCAGCAGGATGTAGGATTTCCAACCCAGGTTGGAAAGTACACATACGAATATCTTCATAAATGTATTGATGAGTACAAAAAACGATTGAAGAACAGACCAAGCAGTTGGAAAAACTGAGCTTTGAAGATTCTCTGACGGGACTGTTCAACCGAAATAAATTTAACCTGGACATGCAGGACTTTGAGAAAATCCTGCTTTCCAGGTTGGGTGTGGCTGCCATCGATTTGAACGGGCTGAAGCGGGTCAATGACCGCATGGGACATAGCGCCGGAGATCATCTGATTTGCCGTGCAGCAAACCATATCGCCAGTATGTTTGCGGGCAGATGCTACCGAATCGGCGGCGATGAATTTGTAGTCATTGATTCGAAGATGGAAGAAGAGGCGTTTCGAAAAGCAGTTGATACAACGAAAAAGAATATGGAACAAGATGGTATCAGCGTTTCGGTGGGAATATCCTGGAGGGGCGGCCATTGTAACATGCAGGAACAGCTTGACGAAGCGGACAGGCAAATGTATCAGGCAAAAGCGGCATTTTACAGTTCACTTGACACGGATCGGGAAAAAGCAGACGACGGGGATGCCAGATGCTGAATGCCTATTCTCCGTCAGTCTTTGAATGTTATATGCGCTTGATCAAATCTAAAATACAGAGCTAAAAGGGGCCTGCTGCCATTCGCAGCAGGCCCCTTTTTTGTCTATTTACAAATTGCAGCTCTCGGGTGCTCATAGGAGACGGAACAGGCGATTTATAGGTTTTGCCTTGCAGATTTCGGGAGAACGAAAGTCAGCCCACAAGGGGCAAGCGAGAATATCTCGCTTCAATCCTGCCCTGGGGCAGAATCCTCCGGCCCATACCACATGCACCGGGCCAAATCCACCCTGCCATCGGGGCGGAAGGGGACGCCTTCCTGTTCCAGCAGCAGGCGGTGGCTGTCCCGACCGGTGGGCGCAAAGGCGTCGCACAGTCCACCCAGGCGGTTCACCACCCTGTGGCAGGGCAGACCCGCCGGGGCAGCGTGCATGGCGCAGCCCACAATGCGGCTCAGGCGGGGATTGCCCGCCAGCCGGGCCAACTGTCCATAGGTGGTGACTCGGCCGGGGGGAATCTGAGCCGTCAAGGCGTAAATCCGGGCAAAGGTGTCCATGAGGAGGCCTCCTTATAAAAGACAGCGGAGGACGGGCCGGGGCCCGTCCTCCGAAACAATTAGCACATTTTGGCCCCGGCGGGGATCTTGTCATCCAGCATCAACAGGTTGAGGCGCTCCTCGCCGTGCTCGGTGTGGACGGCGGAGATGAGCATGCCGTTGGACTCCTGACCCATCATCTTGCGGGGGGGCAGGTTGACAATGGCCATGAGGGTCTTGCCCACCAGTTCCTCGGGCTTATAGAAGGCGGCAATGCCGGAGAGAATCTGACGGTCCGTGCCGGTGCCGTCGTCCAGAGTGAACTTCAGCAGCTTGTTGGACTTCTTCACATTCTCGCAGGCCTTTACCTTAACCGCCCGGAAGTCGCTCTTGCAGAAGGTATCGAAGTCCACCTTCTCGGTGAGCTGGGGCTCCAGCTCCACAGCGGGCAGGGCGGTCTTCTTGGCCTGGGCGGCGATCTCCTCCAGAGCGGCCAGCTCCTTCTCCATGTCGATGCGGGGGAACAGGTTCTCGCCCCGGGTGACGGTGACGTCAGCGGGCAGAGAGCCCCACACGCCCGCGCTCTCCCAGGTGGAGCAGGCCTCGCAGGCGCCGATCTGCTTCAAAACCTCGGCGGCGGAGTCGGGGATGAAGGGGGTGAGGAGGATGCCGGCAATCCGCAGCACCTCCAGCAGGTTGTACATCACCCGAGCCAGACGGGCGCCGTTTGCCTCCATATCCTTGGCCAGCACCCAGGGGGCGTTCTCGTCAATATACTTGTTGGCCCGGTCAATGACCTTGAAGATTTCGCTCAGGGCGTTCTGGAAGGCGAACTTCTCCATCTGCTCCTCGTAGCGAGTGCGCAGGGTGGAGGCCAGCTCCACCAGCTCCTTGTCCTTCTCGGCGTCCTCCACCTGCTCGGTGGGCAGGGTGCCGCCGAAATACTTGCCCACCATGGACACGGTGCGGCTCAGCAGGTTGCCCAGGTCGTTGGCCAGGTCCACGTTGATGGTGTTGATGAGGGCCTCGTTGGAGAAGTTGCCGTCGGAGCCGAAGGGGAAGGTGCGCAGCAGGAAGAAGCGCAGGGCATCCACGCCGAAGCGCTGGGCCAGCAGATAGGGATCCACCACGTTGCCCTTGCTCTTGGACATCTTGCCGCCGTCCAGCAACAGCCAGCCGTGGCCGAAGACCTTCTTGGGCAGAGGCATACCCATGCTCATGAGCATGGCGGGCCAGATGATGGAGTGGAAGCGGACGATCTCCTTGCCCACGAAGTGGACGTCGGCGGGCCAGAACTTCTCATAATCGTCATACTTGTCGTTGAGGAAGCCCAGAGCGGTGGTGTAGTTGAAGAGGGCATCCACCCACACATAGACCACGTGGCCGGGGTCAAAGTCCACGGGTACGCCCCAGGTGAAGCTGGTGCGGGAGACGCACAGGTCCTCCAGGCCGGGCTTGATGAAGTTGTTCACCATCTCATTGACCCGGGAGCGGGGCTCCAGGAAATCGGTGTCCTCCAGCAGGTGCTGGATGCGGTCGGCGTACTTGCTGAGACGGAAGAAGTAGGCCTCCTCCTCCGCGTCCTGGACCTCCCGGCCGCAGTCGGGGCACTTGCCGTCTACCAGCTGGCTCTCGGTCCAGAAGGACTCGCAGGGCTTGCAGTACTTACCCACATACTTGCCCTTGTAGATGTCCCCATTCTCGTACATCTTCTTGAAAATCTTCTGGATGGAGGCCACATGGTAGTCGTCGGTGGTGCGGATGAAGCGGTCGTTGGAGATGTTCATCAGCTTCCACAGATCCTTGACGCCCTGGGGGCCCTCCACGATGCGGTCCACGAACTCCTTGGGGGAGACGCCGGCCTCCTTGGCCTTGTCCTCGATCTTCTGGCCGTGCTCGTCGGTACCGGTGAGAAACAGCACGTCATAGCCGCAAAGGCGCTTATAGCGGGCCATGGCGTCGGTGGCCACGGTGCAGTAGGTGTGGCCGATGTGCAGCTTGTCGCTGGGGTAATAAATGGGTGTGGTAATATAAAAACGTTTGCGTTCCATAATTATAACTCCTCCGTATCATCTTGATGGGAAACCTCTTCCTCGTCGTCCTCTTCCTCAGCCCCAAGGGGCATTCGCTCGCTCAGCAGGCGGCGGGGCCAGGGCGGGCCAAACAGATTGCGGGCCAGCGCACAGGAACCCGACAGGGCGGAGAGGAGAAAGGCGGCGGTGAGCACCGTAAAGAAGGGGGGCAGACCGTCCAGTAGAGAGGTGAGGCCCAGCACGCTCCCCATGAGGGCGAAGAACAGGGCCCGGCGGGGATGGGGCCGTCCGTGGAAGGAGGCGGCAACTTCGTAGTGGGCCAGCATCAGCAGGGCGGCGGCCGCCAGGGAGAAGCCGTAGCCCATGAGAATGGGGTCTGTGCTGTGGGCCAAATGGGTGGCAAACAGCCACACCAGTCCGGCGCAGGCGGGGAACAGGGCCGTCAGGGATGAGCTTTGGGCCGGCCGGCCACGATAGGCCCCCTTGCCCACCTGCAGGCAGGCAAGACCGGCGGGGAAGCACAGCAAGGCGCACAGCAACAGGGCGGCGGGGTAAGTGAGCAGATGGCCCTTGGGGTCCACCCGCCACAGGGTCAGCTCATCCAGGCCGTACAGCAGCCCCAGCACCCCCGCGCCGAAGAACAGAAAGGCGGCGGCAGCCATTCCCGCCATGTAGAGGGGAGCGGGGCAGCGGAAGGCGGCCAGAAAGTCCGAGGGAGATTCCCCCTTCTGGACCAGAACCACCAGCAGGACGGCCAGCACCACAGTCAGGGCCAGCAGCGCGTAGGTGGCGGGAGCTCCATGGGCAAACAGCTGGGTTTCAGCGTCGTAGGCCGAACGAAGCTGCCACTGCCGCAGAGCCAGACACCCGGCGCCTCCGCCTACGGCCAGCACAGGCAAAAGAATATCCTTACGCATCGTATGCAGAATCTCCTTATCAAAAGGAAGTCGTACCCACCATGATATACCAGGGTGGTAAAAAAATCAACTTTATTTCAGGCGGGGCGGGCGAGGTGTGGAGTCACCGGAAGGACCGTTGCCGAACTGAATCCACAGGGCTACGAACAAAAGAATCACTCCGAGAATGGTGCACAGGCTGGAAGCGGCCAGGGAGATCATTTCGTTGTTATACAGCAGCTGAGCCACGGCCAAAAACACCAGGTTGAGGAGCAGCAGGTTCCGGGCGGCGGGCTTGAAGCGTTTACCCATCTGCTTCTTTTCGTCAGCCAGCGTGGCCCCCTGGGAGCGGGTTCGGGCGCTGGGTGCGGGCTGGGGATGACGTTTTTTCTTCTTGCTCATAGGGATTCTCCTTTCTCAATGACAGCGCCGCCCACCACGGTGTCGCCGTCGTAAAAGACCACAGCCTGGCCGGGGGTGATGGCCCGCTGGGGCTGGTCAAAGACCACCCGGACCTGGTCGGGGGCGATCTGCTCCAAGGTGCAGGGCTGCTCCGTCATGCGGTAGCGCACCTTGGCCCGCAGGTACAGGGGAGCGCTGGGTGTATCGCAGGCGATCCAGTTGATCTGCCGGGCGGTGAGGGCCCGGGCAAAGAGGCTCTGGTTGTCCGACAGCACCACCGTGTTGTCACAGGGCCGGACTTCCTTTACATAGAGCCGTCCCTGGTTGGAGGATACCCCCAGCCCCCGGCGCTGACCCACAGTGTAGCCAATGATGCCGGTGTGCTCCCCCAGGACCTGGCCCGCTTCGTTCACAAAGGGGCCGGAGGGGTAGCTGCGGCCGGTGTACCGGCGGATAAAGGCGGCGTAGTCCCCGTCGGGAATGAAGCAGATGTCCTGGCTCTCCCCCTTCTGGGCGCAGGTGAGGCCGTGGGCCTGGGCCAGAGCCCTTACTTCATCCTTGGTGAGACCCCCAAGGGGGAAGAGGCTGTGGGACAACTGCTCCTGGGTGAGGGAGTAGAGGACGTAGCTCTGGTCCTTCTCCGGATGGAGGGCCTTTTTCAGCAGAACGCGGCCGGAGCCTCGGTCCTCCTCCAGACGGACATAGTGGCCGGTGGCCAGCTTGTCACAGCCCAGCTCCCGGGCCTTGTCCAGCAGAGCGCCGAATTTCAGCTTCCGGTTGCACACCACACAGGGGTTGGGGGTGCGGCCGGCCTCGTAGGCCTGGACAAAGGCGTCCATGACCTCCTGGCGGAAGGTCTGGGACAGGTCCAGCACGTGGTGGGAAATGTCCAGCTGACGGGCGGCCAGGGCGGCCTCCGCTCCGCAATCCTGGCCGCCGGGAAAGAGCACCATGGTGACGCCCGTCAGCTCATAGCCCTGTTCCTTCAAAAGCCAGACGGCCGCGGAGCTGTCCACTCCGCCGCTCATGGCCACAGCGGCCCTTGCATGCATGCTAAGATCCTCCTCGGGAGAAAATTCAACCAAAAGTATATCATACTTTACGCCTTGGGGCAACTAAATGAAGCGCCTGCCCCACAGGATGGCGGGAGAACAGAACATCCGCTGGACAATACAGAGGGTATTGCACATCTTGTACAATTCGCGAAAAAAGAAAAAATTCAGGCACAATATCTAGTGACAAACCGGATGAGCTATGCTATAATCTGCACCTGGACACTGTCCGGCACAGAAAGCCGGTTTACGAGAACAAAGAGATTGACATGATTTACTGGAGAAAAAGGAGTGCACCATGAGCATGAAAGTGGTCAAGCGAGACGGGACCATTGTAGATTATGACCGAAGCAAGATCGTAACCGCCATTGAGAAGGCCAATGCCGAGGTTTCCCCCGAGGAACAGCTGGACCGGGAGCGGATTGACGCCATCATCGACCGCATCGAGGGCATGAAGCGGAAGCGGATGCTGGTGGAGGACATCCAGGACCTGGTGGAGCAGGGGCTGGTGGCCGAGAACAAGTTCCACCTGGCCAAGACCTATATTATTTACCGCTACAACCGGGCCCTGGTGCGCAAGGCCAACACCACCGACGAGTCCATCCTCTCCCTGCTGCGCAACGAGAACAAGGAGCTGGCCGAGGAGAACTCCAACAAGAACACCATGATCGCCGCCACCCAGCGGGACTACATTGCCGGCGAGGTGAGCCGTGACCTGACCCGGCGCATCCTGCTGCCCGAGTACATCTCCAAGGCCCACGACGAGGGCGCCATCCACTTCCACGACGCCGACTACTTTGTTCAGCCCATCTTCAACTGCTGCCTCATCAACATTGGGGACATGCTGGACAACGGCACCGTGATGAACGGCAAGCTCATTGAGTCCCCCAAGAGCTTCCAGGTGGCCTGCACCGTCACCACCCAGATCATCGCCTGCGTGGCCTCCAACCAGTACGGCGGCCAGAGTGTGGATATGAGCCATCTTGGCAAGTATCTCCGCCGCAGCAAGGAGAAATTCAAGAAGCACATCGCCTATGAGTGCGCCGGCCAGGTGGACGAGGCCACTCTGGACCGTCTGGTGGCTGACCGCCTGAAGGACGAGCTGAAGAGCGGCGTGCAGACCATCCAGTACCAGATCAACACCCTCATGACCACCAATGGCCAGTCCCCCTTTGTTACCCTGTTCCTCAACCTCCGGGAGGACGACCCCTACCTGGAGGAGAACGCCATGATCGTGGAGGAGGTGCTGCGCCAGCGCCTGGAGGGCATCAAGAACGAGAAGGGCGTGTACATCACCCCCGCCTTCCCCAAGCTGGTGTACGTGCTGGACGAGCACAACTGCCTCAAGGGCGGCAAGTACGACTACATTACCGAGCTGGCCGTCAAGTGCTCCGCCAAGCGCATGTACCCCGATTACATCTCCGCCAAGAAGATGCGGGAGAATTACGAGGGCAACGTGTTCTCGCCCATGGGCTGCCGCTCCTTCCTGGCTCCCTGGAAGGACGAGAACGGCAATTATAAGTTTGAGGGCCGCTTCAACCAGGGCGTGGTCTCTCTGAACCTGCCCCAGATCGGCATTCTGGCCCGGGGCGACCAGGAGAAGTTCTGGTCCCTGCTGGAGGAGCGCCTGCAGCTGTGCTTTGAGGCCATTATGTGCCGCCACAACGCCCTGAAGAACGTGAAGTCCGACTCCTCTCCCATCCACTGGCAGTACGGCGCCATCGCCCGCCTGCCCAAGGGTGCCCCCATCGAGCCCCTGCTCTACGGCGGCTACTCCTCCATTTCCCTGGGCTACATCGGCCTCTATGAGGTCACCAAGCTGATGACCGGCGTCAGTCACACCCAGCCCGGCGGCACCGAGTTTGCCCTGAAGGTGATGAACCGGCTGCGCAAGGCCTGCGACGACTGGAAGGCCCAGACCAACATCGGCTTCGCCCTCTACGGCACCCCCGCCGAGAGCCTGTGCTACCGCTTCGCCCGCATCGACAAGGAGCGCTTCGGCACAATCCCCGATGTAACCGACAAGGGCTATTATACCAACAGCTATCACGTGGACGTGCGGGAGCACATCGACGCCTTTGAGAAGTTCACCTTCGAGTCCCAGTTCCAGAAGATTTCCACCGGTGGCTGCATCTCCTATGTGGAGATTCCCAACATGCGCCACAACCTGGAGGCTCTGAAGGAGGTTGTCCGTTTCATCTACGACAACATCCAGTACGCCGAGTTCAACACCAAGAGCGATTACTGCCAGGTGTGCGGCTTCGACGGAGAGATCATCATCAACGACGACAACCAGTGGGAGTGCCCCGCCTGCCACAACAAGGACCATTCCAAGATGAACGTCACCCGCCGTACCTGCGGCTACCTGGGTGAGAACTACTGGAACGTGGGCAAGACCAAGGAGATCAAGTCCCGGGTGCTCCACCTGTAAAAAAGAATGAAGCGTTGAGCGTGGAGCGGGAAGAACGCTCCACGCTTCTCGCCTTTTCTGAAAACCGGAGGTTTTTCCATGAATTACGCCGACATTCGCCCCATCGATGTGGCCAACGGACCGGGGATCCGGGTGAGCCTGTTTGTCTCCGGCTGTACCCACGCCTGCCCGGGCTGCTTCAACCCCGAGGCCTGGGACTTTGGCTACGGCCAGCCCTTTACCAAGGATGAGGTGGACGCCATCCTGACCCATCTGGCCAAGCCCTATGTAAAGGGCCTCTCCCTGTTGGGGGGTGAGCCCTTCCACCCGTCCAACCAGGCGGCGGTGCTGGAGCTGGTGAAGCGGGTGCGGGAGGCGTATCCCGGGAAGGACATCTGGTGCTATACCGGCTACCTCTACGAGGATCTGCTCTCCGGAAAAGTGGGGGAGCACAGCCGGGAACTGCTGGAGCAGCTGGACGTGCTGGTGGACGGCCCCTTTGTGCTGGAGCAGAAGGAGCTGTCCCTCCGCTTCCGAGGCTCGGCCAACCAGCGCCTCATCGATGTGCACGCCTCCCGGGAGGCCGGAACTGTGGTGTGGTGGAACGACGAAATGTAATAAAAGGCCCCGGTATTCCGATTTGGAATGCCGGGGCCTTTGTGTGTTGCTTTAAAATCAGCCCTTCAGCCGGGCCTCCAGAGCCACCCAGCCGTTTTTCTCCCGCTTCTGGGTGACAGTCAGGCCGTTGCGGGCCAGTGTGGCCTCCACCTCGTGGGCCCGGGTGTCAATGATGCCCGAGCACAGGAACACCCCGTCCTCCGCCAGCATCTGAGGCACTCGGGCAGACAGGGGAATGATGACGTCGGCCACAATGTTGGCCAGCACCATCTGATAGCGCTCCTGGCTGAGCTCGGCAGCCAACGCGGAATCGGAGATGACGTCTCCCGCCCGCACGGTGTACCGGTCCCGGCCGATGCCGTTGAGGGCGGCGTTTTCATAGGCCACGTCCACCGCCTTGGGGTCGATGTCCACCCCGATGGCGTGGCTGGCGCCCAGACACAGGGCGGCGATGGAGAGAATGCCGCTGCCGCAGCCCAAGTCCAGCACCGGGCGTCCGGGGACGGTGTGCTCCTCCACCCCCTCCAGACAGAGCTGGGTGGAGGCGTGGGAGCCGGTGCCGAAGGTGAGACCGGGGTTCAGGTACAGGGGACAGCGGCCCTCGGGGACGGGCTCCTCCCGTTCCCACTGGGGGACCACGTAGAGCCGCTGGCCAATGGCCAGGGGCTTATAGTATTTCTGCCAGCTGTACGCCCAGTCGTTGTCGGCCAGGGGAGTGACGGTGTACTCCCAGCCCAGACCCCGGGTGTAGGTCTCCAGCTTTGCCCGGCCGTCCTCGTCGTCGGAGACGTAGAACTTGACCCGGGTGACCCCCTTCATGCGGTCCAGCAGCTCCTGGTCCACATAGTCCCAGTACTGCCGGTTCTGTTCCAGAAAGTTCAGAAAATCCCCCTCGTCCTCAATGACCAGGGCGTCCATGCCGGCGGCGGTGAGCTTGGCGCACACCTCGTCCAGCTTCTCCTGGGTGGTGTTGACCGCCACCTCCAGCCACTTGATCTCATCCATGGGAGTGTCTCCTTTGTGGTGAAGTAAGGTCCTCAGCGCTCGGTGCCCACGTAGAACAGGGCCAGAGTGCCGGGGCCGGAGTGGGCGCCGATAACGGGGCCCACGTAGTTGATATAGACCTGCTGTACGCCCATGCGGTCCTTGACCATCTGGGCCACCATCTCTGCGTCGGCCAGGCAGTCGCCGTGGCTGATGAAGACGATCTGGTCCTTGGGGTCGATGGCGGTAATTTCCATCTTGTCCACCAGGGCCTTTAGGGAGGCGGCACGGCCCCGGGCCTTGGAGATGTTGATGAGGTGGCCCTCGTCATCCACATGGAGGACGGGCTTGATCTGCAGCATGGAGCCCAGTACGGCGGTGGTGGCGGAGATGCGGCCGCCCCGCTTGAGGAAGTGGAGGTCATCCACGGTGAACTGGTGACACAGGTTGAGCTTGTGGGCCTCCACCCAGTCCCGGACCTCCTCGATGGACTTGCCCTTTTCACGCTCCTTGACGGCCAGATAGACCAGCAGGCCCTGGCCCAGGGAGGCGCACAGAGTGTCCACGGTATAGAGCTTCCGGTCGGGGTACTTCTCCTTCAGTTCCTCCACCGCCAGGCGGGAGGAGTTGTAGGTGGCGGACAGGCCGGAAGAGAAAGCCAGCACCAGCACATCCTTGCCGGCCTGGAGCAGGGGCTCCAGAGCCTCAGTGTACTGGGCAACGTTGATTGCAGAGGTAGTGGCTTGCTCCCCCTTACGCAGCAAGGCATAAAAGGCGGCGGGATCCATCTCGTGATTGTCGGGGTAGTTGTGATAGGTGATGTCCTGAATGGTAAAACTGAGAGGCAGCACCTGGACGTCCAGCTGCTGAACCAGATCCGCGCCTAAGTCAGCGGAAGAGTCGGTAAGAATAACAAAATCGGACATGGAATACACACTCCTTGTCAAAACACTGAATATTAAAAGTGAAATCGGCAAACCGTCCCCCTGACACAGGGGATCGGACTCCGTTATTTCTTGGCTTTTTTGCTGCCATCAGAGGAATCGGACTGTAAGATGTCCAGAATCCGGGCGCAGGCCAGCTGATTGGCGTAGCTGCGCAGGGCCAGATCCAGGGCCAGCTGGGCCAGATCCTCCCGGGTGGCGTTCTCGTTGATGGATTGGGCAGTCCCAGACAGGGCGCGGTCCAGCGCACCGCAGAAGTAGGCATACAGGTCCTGGGGATTTTTGTTCCGGGCCTGACCGGCAGCGATGAGCGCCCCGGTGTCCCGTACAGACAAAATTTTCTTCAGGGCGGAGACGGCGGTAAGATAGCCCAGATGGACGGGGCCATACCGTTTGCCCTCGGCCCGGGGCACCAGACCATCCTTGATATAGTTGTTCACCATGGCAGAGGTCAGAGCCTCTCCGTCGTCAAAATGGATCAGCTGCCGGGGCATATAGGAGATGACCTGGTCCATGTACAGGGCCAAATCAGGCAGTTCCTCCCAGGGGGTGGGGCGCTCCTCTTCCATCCGACGCTTTAAATCCAGCAGTTCCTCCATGCACCATACGCTCCTTCTTGTGATAATGAACATGATATCACATCATAGCGAAAATTGCAACGAACCTCAGCGCTTTCGCTCCTCCCGCAGCTGCTCCATCCGGCGGCGCAGCTGTTCCAGCGCCTGCTTGTGGTCCAGGGACCGCATCTGCGGGAAGGCGGAGAGCAGACGGCGCTGGCCGAAGAAGCTCTGGTCCATTACCTCGCTCAGACGGCGGCGCAGCTCTTCCAGGCTTTCCTGACGTTCGGCCCGGCGTATGGCCTGATCCATCTGGCGCTCCTCCCAGTGGTCGGTGAGATCTTCCTTCAGGTCGGCCAGGTTTTCCCGGAAATCCTCGCTCCGATCAGCCAGCTCCTCCCGGAAGTCGGCGCTCTTTTCCGCCACATCCAGTACCTTGTCCGCCAGATTCTCTCCGAACTCGTTGGAGGCGGACTTGATTTTGGCAGCCAGCTCGTCAATCTGGCCCAGGCTGCGGTTGATTTTGGCAATGGTGCGCACTGTGGCCACCAGATCCACCGCCATAATGAGGCTGAGGATGACCAGCAGGGCGATGCCCACCGGCTTTGGAATGAGGCGGATGGCCAGCAGAATGGAGGGGTGAAGGATTTTCACCACAAACAGGCAGGCCAGGCCCCAGGCGATGGAAAAGCGCAGGCAGATATAGCCCCCCAGATTGAAGGGCTCATTGGAGTAGTCCCACCAGCGCTGGTGGAAGATCTTCTCCAGGGCAAAGCCGGTGACCCACTCCAGCGCGGAGGTGAGGAGGACAGAGCCCAGGAAGAGCAGCAGAAGATTGTGGCGCAGCGGCTCCAGAAAGGCCAGGACAATGACCACGCCGAAGCCGTAAATGGGACAGACCGGGCCGTTAAGGAATCCACGGTTAACAAATTTGCCGCTGACCAGGGCGGCAAAGCTCACCTCGGTACACCAGCCCAGAAACGCATAGGCGAAAAAAATCCACAGCATCAGATACATAGGGTATATTCTCCCTGAAAAAATTTTACAGTACAGTATAACTCTTTTTGGAAGAAAAGTCCACACTGAGGTGTGGGGAAGGGCGGTTTTTGCCGGGGAAGAGGGCGGCAGCCGTGGTTAAGGATTGAAGAACGGAGGAAAACCTGTCATAATAAGAGGGACTTTGCATCCGGGAAGGGATGCGGAACGGGACGAGAGTGGTTGTAGGACATGAGACGAATTTGCATCGGAGTTATGGCCCATGTGGATGCGGGGAAGACTACCCTGGCCGAGGGCCTTTTATATGTGGGAGGAGCCCTGCGCCGGCTGGGCCGGGTGGACCACGGGGACGCCTTTCTGGACACGGACGCGGTGGAGCGGGAGCGGGGCATTACCGTTTTTGCCAAGCAGGCGGTGCTGCCCCTGGGGGACGTGGAGCTGACCCTGCTGGACACCCCGGGCCACGTGGACTTCTCCTCGGAGATGGAGCGAACCCTCCAGGTGCTGGACGGAGCCCTGTTGGTGGTCAGCGGCACCGATGGGGTGCAGAGCCACACCCGCACCCTATGGCGGCTGCTGCAGCGCTACCAGGTGCCCACCTTTGTGTTTGTGAACAAGATGGACCTGGCGGGGGCGGACAAGGAGCGGGTGCTGGAGGAACTGGGAAAGCTGGACGGGGGCTTTGTGGACTTCACGGCCCCGGCCGAAGAGCGGGACGAGGCCGCTGCCATGTGCGGGGAAGAGGCTCTGGAGGAGTTTCTGGAGACGGGAGCAGTCTCCCAGGACACCCTGGCCCGGCTGACGGGGGAGCGGAAGCTCTTTCCCTGCTGGTTTGGCTCGGCACTGAAGCTGGAGGGAGTGGAGGCGCTCCTGTCCGGCCTGGAGACCGGCCTGCCCGGGAAGGAGTATCCCCGGGCCTTCGGAGCGAGAGTTTTTAAAATTTCCCGGGACAGCCAGGGGGCGCGGCTCACTTGGCTGAAGGTCACCGGCGGCGCCCTGCGGCCCAAGGAACTCATCGGGGGCGGAGCGGGAGAGGAGCGCTGGGAGGAAAAGGTGGACCAGCTGCGCCTCTACTCCGGGGAGAAGTTCCGTACCCTGGAGGAGGCCCCGGCAGGGACGGTGTGTGCCGTCACCGGCCTGAGCCGCACCTACCCCGGTCAGGGCCTGGGGGCGGAGGAGGACGGCGCCCGGCCGGTGCTGGAGCCGGTGCTGTCCTATCAGCTGATTCTTCCCCAGGGCGTCGACCCCCACACCGTTCTGCCCAAGCTGCGCCAGCTGGAGGAAGAGGACCCCATGCTCCGGGTGGTGTGGAACGAGCGGTGGAAGGAGATCCACCTCCAGCTCATGGGCCAGGTGCAGCTGGAGGTGCTGCGCCGGGTGCTGTCCGACCGCTTCGGCCTGGAGGCCGACTTCGGCACCGGAGGCATTGTGTACCGGGAGACCATCACCGGCCCGGTGGAGGGCGTGGGCCACTTTGAGCCCCTGCGCCACTACGCCGAGGTCCACCTGCTGCTGGAGCCGGGGGAGCGGGGCAGCGGCGTGCGGGTGGCCTCCGCCTGCTCCGCCGACCAGCTGGATTTGAACTGGCAGCGGCTGGTGCTCACCCACTTGCTGGAGCGGGAGCATCCGGGGGTGCTCACCGGTTCCCCCCTCACCGATGTGAAGATTACCCTGGTGGCGGGGCGGGCCCACAACAAGCACACCGAGGGGGGCGACTTCCGCCAGGCCACCTACCGGGCGGTGCGCCAGGGCCTCATGCAGGCAGAGACCATTCTGCTGGAGCCCGTCTACGACTTCACCCTGGAGGTGCCCGTGGACTGTGTGGGACGGGCCATGACCGATCTGCAGAACATGGGCGGGACGGTGGAGCCCCCAGAGAATGGGGAGGAGCTGGTCACCCTCACCGGGCAGGCCCCAGTGGCCGGTCTGCGGGACTACGGCCAGCAGGTGGCTGCCTATACCCGGGGCCGGGGGCGGCTGAGCTGCACGGCGGGAGGCTATGCGCCCTGCCGCAGCCAGGAAGAAGTGGCCGCGGAGCTGGGCTACGACCCGGAGCGGGACGTGGACAACCCCGCCGATTCGGTGTTCTGCGACCACGGCGCAGGCGTTGTGGTGAAGTGGAACGAGGTGCGGGAGCATATGCACGTGGACAGCGGCCTGCGCCTGGGGGAGGAGCCGGAAGAAGAGGAGCCTGCCGCCCCCGCCGGAGGAGAACGGGCCTATCGGGGTGGGTCCCTGGAGCAGGACAAGGAGCTCCAGGCCATCTTTGAGCGCACCTACGGCAAGGTGGAGCGCCAGGCCTTCCAGCCCCAGAAGAAGCCCGCCCGCACCAGTCTGGACGAGGGCAAGTACCACATCCGGAACCAGAAGACGGGGCCGGAATACCTGCTGGTGGACGGCTATAACATCATCTTCGCCTGGGAGGAGCTGGAGGCGGTGGCCCGGCAGGATGTAGCCGCCGCCCGGGCCATGCTGACGGACATTTTGTCCAATTACCAGGGCTATCGAAAGTGCGTAGTCATCCTGGTCTTTGACGCCTACAAGGTGAAGGGCAATCCCGGCTCGGTGGAGAAGGTAAACAACATCTATGTGGTGTACACCAAGGAGGCGGAGACCGCCGACGCCTATATCGAGAAGGCCACCTACGACCTCCAAAAGGAGCATCGGGTGCGGGTGGCTACCTCAGACGGGCTGGAACAGCTCATCATCCTGGGCCACGGGGCCCTGCGGCTGTCCGCCCGGGCCTTTAAGGCGGAGGTGGAGCAGGCTCAGGGCGAAATTTCCGACCTCATCCGGCGGCACAACCAGAGCGGCGGCCGGGAGCAGAACCAGCTGCGCAGCACGGCCCAGGTGAAAAAGCGGGCGGAGACGCCGTAATCCTAGAAAACGGTCCTTGGGCAGTACACGGTTTTTGTGCGTGACAAGCGGACCCTTTCATGGTACAATGAATGTGCAGAAAATGTTTCCTGTGAGATGGAAAATGGATAAAATTCCATAAATTTACACCAAAATTTCACCTTTTTACAGAGAAACAGGGAAAACTGCATATTTCTTCGGAAAACCTGTATATCCGGCGTGTTTGCCGGGAGAAAAAACGACTGAAAAAGGGGCTGCGGCCAATTCACCGCCGCCCTTTTTTATGGAGGTGCAGCGATCTATGCGAATTACAAATGCCCTTTTGTTCGTGGACGGAGCCTTCCGTCCCGGTTCTCTGGCCTTTGAGAACGGCGTCATTACGGACATTGGTCCGGCGGATGCCCCCGGGGAGCTGGACGCAGGGGGACAGTACCTGGTGCCCGGTTTTGTGGACGTCCACACCCACGGTGCCCGGAACCACGACTTTTCTGACGGCAATCCCGAGGGCCTGCCCGTCATGGCCCGCCACTATGCCCAGCACGGAGTGACCTCCTTCCTGGCCACCACCATGACCCTGCCCGAGGAGGAGCTCACCCGGGCCATGCACACCATCCGGGATTTTGCCCGTCCCAAGGACGGCGCCAAGTGCGCCGGTATCCACCTGGAGGGCCCCTTCCTGTCCTACGCCAAGCGGGGCGCCCAGGCTGCAGACAACCTGCACAAGCCCGATGTGGCCATGTTCCGCCGCCTCAATGAGGCCAGCGGAGGACAGGTGCGCCTCATCACGGTGGCTCCCGAGGAGGAGGGCTGTCTGGCCTTCATCGAGGAGGTGTCCAAGGAGTGCGCCGTCTCCCTGGGCCACACCACCGCCGGGTACGACCTGGCTATGGAGGCCTTCCGGGCGGGTGCTAACCACGCCACCCACCTCTATAACGGCATGCCCCCCCTGAACCACCGGGAGCCCGGAGTCATTGGGGCGGCCCTGGACGCCGGCACCGCGGTGGAGCTCATCTGCGACGGCATGCACATCCACCCTGCGGTCATCCGGGCCACCCACCGCATGTTTGGGGAGCAGCTGGTGCTGATCAGCGACTCCATGCGCTGCGCGGATATGCCCGACGGCGACTATGAGCTGGGCGGACAGCCGGTGGAGCTGCACAGCGGCCGGGCCACCCTGAAGGGGACGGACACCCTGGCCGGCTCTTCCACCAACATGCTCACTGAGGTGAAGAACGTGGTTTCCTACGGGCTGTCCCTGGAGGACGCCATCACCGCCGCCACCCTGGCCCCCGCCCGCTCGGTGGGGCTGGAGGGTGAGATCGGCTCCTTGGCGGTGGGCAAACGGGCAGATTTCCTGCTGCTGTCCAAGGACCTGGAGCTGAAGGCCGTCTATGTAGAGGGCGAACAAGCGTGCTGACTGCTCGAAAAGAGCGGATCATACGATATCAATATGGAGGAATGACTGCCATGAGAATTATTCGAACCAAGGACTACGACGCCATGAGCGCCGCCGCCGCCCGGCTGATTGCCGCCCAGATTACCCTGAAGCCCAACTGCGTGCTGGGCCTCGCCACCGGTTCTTCCCCGGTGGGTGCCTATCAGAACCTCATCGCCTGGAACAAGGCGGGCGAGCTGGACTTCTCCCAGGTGCGCTCGGTGAACCTGGACGAGTACGCCGGCCTCACCCCCGACCACGACCAGAGCTACGCCTACTTTATGCGCCACAACCTCTTTGACCACGTGAACATTGACCAGAAGAACACCAATGTTCCCTCCGGCGTCAACGGCGACGGGGAGTGCGAGCGCTATGACAAGCTCATCGCCGACTTCGGCGGCATCGACCTGCAGCTGCTGGGTCTGGGCGTCAACGGCCATATCGGCTTCAACGAGCCCGACGACCACTTCTCCCTGGGCACCCACAAGGTGACCCTCACCGAGAGCACCCGGGAAGCCAACAAGCGCTTTTTCACCTCCATTGACGAGGTGCCCACCCACGCCTATACCATGGGCGTGCGGGACATTCTCCAGGCCCGCCGTGTGGTGATGGTGGCCTCCGGCGCCAACAAGGCCCAGGCCATCAAGGACGCCTTCTTCGGCCCTGTGACCCCCCAGGTGCCCGCCTCCATCCTCCAGTACCACCCCGACTTTATCCTGGTGGCTGACGAGGAGGCCCTGTCCCTCATCTAAGCGGGCAGGTTTTTCATCCAACAACAAAAGCACCGGGCGCCATTCCAATGGAATGGCGCCCGGTGCTTTTTCAGTCATGAGAGGGGGACCGGAAGAAACCGGTCCGGAAAAGGGAAAACTTAATAGACGGGGTTTTCCACTTCCACCTTGTCCACTTCCTGATAGGGGGCCAGGGTGGAGACCATCTTCACAGGAACGTCATAGGCGTTGCGGCAGTAGTGAACCTCGCCGGGCTCGATGTGGATGAGGTCGCCCTTGCTCAGGGTGTGGACGGTGCCGTCCACCACGATGTCGATCTTACCCTCCAGGATGAAGAAATTCTCCTCCATCACGTTGTGGTAGTGGGCGCGGAAGTCCTGGCCGGGCATGAACTGCACCAGAGCGAAGTTCATGCGGGGGCCCTTCATGAGGTACTTGGGACCGCTGTCGCCAAAGCGGTACTCCTTCTCGTTTTCGTTGATTACAAACATTGATCTCTCTCCATTCTATACTGGGACTGTCGGCTTACAGGCCGGGGGCAATCCACATATTTTTGGTCAGCTTGCGGTCGCAAAGCTCCAGCTGAGCGGCGTAAACCTGGCGCCAAACCTTGTACATGTCCTCGTAGACGGCATAATTGTCGGGATTGGGAACGTAAGTATGATCAAAGCGCACAGTGCGCTGAGCGCCTTCGGCAATGCTGGAGTAGATGCCCACGCCGTAGCCGGCCAGGATGGCGGCACCCAGAGCGGTGGCCTCCTTGACCACGGGGGTGCGCACGTTCTTGCCGGTAACGTCGGCCAGAATCTGACACCACAGGGGGCTCTTGGAGGCGCCGCCGGCGAAGATGAGCTCCTCAGGCTCGTTGCCGGTAGCCTCCTTCACCAGGGCGATGTGACCCTTGACGATGAGGGCGGTGTTCTCCAGAATGGCGCGGTAGAAGGTGTAGCGGTTGAACTTCTCGGGCTCCAGCTCGAAGTTGGTGAAGGTGGGGGAGGCGTGCTTCCAGTTGATGAAGTTCATCACGTCGCTGAAGCAGCACATCATGCCATAGGAACCGGCGGGAATCTTCTCCGCCTCCCGGTTCATGAGGTCATAGGGATCCACGCCCTCTGCGGCGCCCTGCTGCTTCTCCAGCTGGCAGAAGCCGTCCCGGAACCAGCGCATCACCAGACCGGGCTTGAAGGCCAGAGCCTCATACTGCCACACGCCGGGGACGGCGTGGCAGTTGACACGGACCCGGCCCTGGGGGTCGGTCTTGCCGCTGTCGGTGTTGAACTCATACTGCCAGAAGCTGCCGCCGAACACGGCCGCCTGGCCGGGGTCGCAGGCGCCCACGCCGATGGTGCCCAGCTGGCAGTCGCCGCCGCCCACCACCACGGGGGTGCCCTCGGCGAGACCGGTCTGGGCGGCGCCCTGAGCGCTCACCTTGCCGGCAATCTGTCCGCACTCCAGCACAGCGGGGAAGATATCATCCCGCAGGCCGCAGCGGCGGGCAATGGAGGGATCCCAGGTGCGGCTCTGCAGGTCCATAAGGCCGGTGGTGGAGCCGTTGCTGGGCTCTACGGCCAGCACGCCGGTGAGCTTGTAGATGAGCCAGTCGTTGAACATGCCCACCACAGCGGTCTTCTCGTAAATCTCGGGCATTTTGTCCTTCACCCACAGGATGCGGGGGATGGCGTTGAGGGCGTAGCTCTGGCCGGACTGATCGTAGAGCTCCTTCTCCAGCTGGGGGTCCTGCTGGATCAGCCGGGCCACCTCGTCGGTGCTGCGGGCGTCCACGTTGGCGCAGGCCCAAATCTCCTTGCCTTCCTTGTCATAGAGGAGGATGCCCTCCCGCATGCAGGTGGTGGAGACGGCGGCCACATCGGCGGGATCGATGCCGGTCTCCTTCAGTACGCCGCGGACGCAGCCGCTGGCCAGGTTCCAGTTGAATTCCCAGTCAAAATCCATGCTGCCGGGGAAGCGGGGGTCCTCCTTGTGGGTCCACTCCTCCTGAACGCAGCCAATCTGGTTGCCGTCCAGGTCAAACAATACCGCGCGGACGCTGCCGGTTCCGGCGTCAATTGCCATCAGATATTTGGACATAAGAACCATCAACTCCTTAAAAATAAAAATTCAAAGCTATAGAAATCCCGGGGGATCGATTCACGAAAGAAATATGGAGACGGGGTTCTGGACCTGGATCATCCATGGGCCAGGAGGGCTTCCGCCGTGACCTCATCAGTAATGAGGGTGTCCAGATACTGGCCCTTCAGCACCGCGTGAATGGCGTCTATCTTGTCCTCGCCCCCTGCCACACCGATGACGTTGTTCATCTGGCGCAGCTCCTGCAGCGGGGTGCTCAGCAGACGCTGCTCCACGCTGCTCTGGATGGGGTTGCCGTCCTTGTCAATGAAGTGGCTGAGAATGTCGCCCACGGCTCCCTGCATCTCCAGCAGTAGGAAGTCGGCCTTGGTGAGAATCCCGTTTTGGATGATGGTGGCGTTGGCCCCCATGCTGCCGATGCCCACTACCGTCATTTTGGCCATCCGGCTCATCTGCTGGATGCGCTGGACGGACTCCTCCTGAAACATGACCTGGACCAGTTCGGGGCTGCCCAGAAGAAGGGGGGAGGGGATGAGGTGCAGCCTGGCGTTGAAGACGCTGGACTGGGTGTTGGGCAGGTAGTAGCTCACGCCGCCGGTGAGGGACACCGCGTTGATGGGGTGCTCTGTGGACCGGGCCAGGTGATTGAGGATCCGGCTGGGGGTATCGCCGTAGCCCATATTAATAAAGGTATTGTCAGACAGCCGGTCGGCAATGTACATGGCGGCCGCCTGGGCCAGGCTTTCGTTGAGCTCAGAGGCGTCGCTGCCCACGGGAATCACGAAGGCATCGTTCAGGCCGAATTGAGTGATCAGAGATTTTTCCACCTGCATGCGCCGGTTGTTGTCCTGACGGATGCGGAAGCTGACGATGCCGTTTTGCCGGGCCTTTTCCAGAAGCCGAATGACCCGGATGCGGCTGATGCCAAGAAGCTCGGAAATTTTCTGCTGGGTGTAGTTTTCAATGTAGTAATACCACGCCGTTTTTACCATTAGAATCTCTTCGTAATTGAAATCTCCGTTCATGGTTTCGACTCCTTGGCATACGAGCAGTTTAGAAGGGAAAAAGCTAGAATAAAAAAGAACAAAAGTTTAAACTTGAATCAAATGTTTACTTAAATGAGTATAGCATTGCGGGGTAGTGGATGTCAATGCGTATTTCAAAATGTTAAGGATAGACACCAAAATTGTATGTTATAGCCAAATAAATGCGATTACATATGTGCAAATGAGCCAAATATTTGTGTTTTTTCACCTGGAAAGCTGAAAAAATTCTGATATTTTAGGGCGGAACAACGAAAAAACTCGCTTGAAACGACTGGGCTGTTTGACATTTCCTGTTGACAAAGCGAAAAAAATCCAGTATTCTAAGCCCATAACAAAATATACGAAGCATTAACTTTTGTGATTGCGTACAGTGGGAGGTATCGACTTGGAAAACATGACTGCTTCATCCGGCGTGGAGAAGCTCCTGTCGGTTCGCAATGTCTACAAGTCATTTGGCCTGAACGCCGTTCTGAAGGGCATCAGCCTGGACCTGGCTCCGGGCGAGGTTTTGGCCCTTATCGGAGGCAACGGCGCAGGAAAGAGCACCTTGATGAAGATCATCATGGGTATCTACAGCCATGACAGCGGCGAGATTTTTGTAGACGGTAAGGAAATGACGGTGGGCAAGCCCGCCGAGGCGTTGGCGCACGGTGTTTACATGGTGCCCCAGGAGCCCCTGCTGTTCCCCAATATGACGGTGGAGGAGAACATCCTCATCGGCTTTGACCGCCCCCGGGCCGAGCTGCGCCGGGAACTGGTGGAGCGGATGGACAATCTGGGCTGGCACATCGCTCTGGAGCGGAAGGCCAGCAGCCTGTCCATCGCGGAGCAGCAGCTGGTGGAGATCCTCCGCGGTCTGCTGCGTCACGCCAAGGTGCTGATTCTGGACGAGCCCACCAGCGCCCTTACCTTTAAAGAGGTAGAGAGCCTCTTTAAATGTGTGGAGGACCTGAAGAGCCAGGGCATCGGCATTATCTACATCACCCACCGCCTCAACGAGGTCTTTGAGATTGCCACCACAGTGGCCATCATGCGCGACGGTGTCATCACTCTGGACGGCCCGGTGAGCGACTTCACCCGGGACGACCTGGTGTGCGGCCTGCTGCCCACTGACTCCTGCCAGCGCAAGACTCAGGTGGTCAGCAAGGTGGATTACTCCAAACCCCCTGTCTTTGAGCTGCGCAACTTCAGCGGCTACGGCTTTACCGACATCTCCCTGAAGGTCTATCCCGGTGAGATCCTGGGCCTGGCCGGCGTGGTAGGCGCGGGTCGTACCGAGATGGCTATGACCATTTTCGGCCGGGACAAGGTCCTGGGCGGTAACGTGATTCTGGACGGCAAGGACATCACCGGTCTGAAGACCGCGGACGTCATCAAGGCCGGTCTGAACTACGTGCCTGAGGACCGTCACGCAGACGGCCTGTTCAAGATCAGCGACGTGGCCTGCAACACCACCAGCGCTCTGCTGAGTAACCCCAAGATGGGCCGCTTCTTCCTCAACCGTAAGGAGGAGAAGAAGGTCACCCAGCAGTATGTGGATGACTTCCGCATCAAGGTCACCGGTCAGGATCAGCTCACCGGCAGCCTGTCCGGCGGCAACCAGCAGAAGATCGTCATTGGCCGCAGCCTTTCCACTGCCCCCAAGCTGGTTATTCTGGACGAGCCCACCCGCGGCATTGACGCGGCGGCCCGCGGCGATGTGTACAGCATCATCCATCAGTTGCGGGATCAGGGCGTATCCATTTTGCTCATCTCCTCCGATATGGAAGAAATTGTGGAGCTGAGCGACCGGGCCATGAGCATCTACCTGGGCCGGGTCAACTGTGAATTTGCCAAGGAGGATGTCAATCAGGACAACCTGACCAGCGCCGCCTTTGGTCTGATCCGAAAGGAGGAGGAAAAGGCATGAGCGCGCTGAAAAAAGTTCTGAAGGCCCGGGAGCTGAGCAGCTTTCTGTTCCTGGTAGCCCTGTTTATCATCGTCAGCATCATCAACCCCACCTTCGCCTCCTCGGAGAACATTTCCGCCTGCTTTAACTCCGCGGTTGTGTACATCCTCATTGCCATCGGTATGGCCTTTGCCATCATCGTGGGTGAGATCGATGTTTCTGTGGGTTCCATTCTGGGCATTGTGGCCACGGTCGTGGGCAGCATGCTCCGTGACGGCAGCAACTGGGTGGTTGCCTTTGCCGTGGGTATCCTCATTGGCGCCGTCATCGGCCTGTTCAACGGCTGGGGCGTGGCGGTCATGGGGGTCCCCTCCCTGATCTTTACCCTGGGTACCAACGGTATCCTCCGCGGCAGCATGTATGTGTATGCCGGCGGCGCCTGGGTGGAGAACCTGCCCAAGTCCTTCAAGGATTTTTCCTCCAAGACTCTGGTGGGTGACCTCACCGTTTACTTCTGCGCCTGCGTGGTTGTGGTAGCGATTATCCATGTGCTGCTGACCCGCACCCGTCGGGGCCGCTACTTCACCGCTGTGGGCGATAACGCCGGCGGTGCCACTCTGGTGGGTATCTCCGCCACCAAGACCAAGGTGCTGGCCTATGTGATCTGCGGCATCATGTCCGCCATCGCCGGCATCCTCTTCTGCAGCCGTATCGGCTTTGTCACCTCTCTGTCCGGCAACGGCTATGAGATGAAGGCCGTGGCCGCCTGCGTGCTGGGCGGCATCAGCCTGAGCGGCGGCGTGGGCAGCGTCATCGGCGCGGCCATCGGCGCAGTCATCATGAGCTCCATCAGCTATCTGCTGGTCTTTATGGGCTTCTCGTCCAACTACGATAACGCCATCACCGGTATCATCCTCATCGCCATCGTTGTCATTGATGCACTGATGCAGAACCGCAGCGCCGTGCGCAGCCGCCACGAGCGCCTGATGGCCCGCACAGCCAACGCGATGGAAGGAGGCGATTCCCAGTGAAGAAGTTAGATTCCCATTCTCACAGCAAGGTGGGCAGCCTGCTGAAAAACTGGAATACCTTCCTGGTGGTTATCCTGATTTTGGAGTTTGTGATCTTTGGCGCAGCCAATCCCAAGTTCCTGCGGATTCCCCTGCTGCTGTCCAGTGTCAATGACTTTATTGCCATCTGCCTCATCAGCTTGTTTGTTACCTTTGTCATGATCACCGGCGGCATCGATATTCAGGCCGGCTCCATCGTGGGTCTGACCTCCATCATCATCGGTGTGGCCTGGCAGGACTTCGGCTTCAACATCTGGGGAGCCGTGGTGCTGGCCATTGTGGCCGCCGCTCTGTGCGGCGCCCTGTCCGGCTTCTTCATCGCCTACTGCCGCGTGCAGGCCATGGTGGTGACCCTGGGCGGCAGCTTCCTGTATGCCGGCCTGGCCCTGCTGGTGTCCACCCTCAGCTCCACCGAGAGCTATCAGGGCATCAGCGGTTTCCCCGACAGCTTTAAGGCTCTGACCAAGTTCAAGCTCTTTGATGTCATTCCCTCTCAGCTGCTGATTTTCGCCGCCATGACCTTCATCGCCTATCTGCTGCTCCACAAGAGCAAGTATGGCCGCAAGGTGTTCCTGGTGGGCGTCAATCCCCAGGCGGCGGAGTTCTCCGGCATCAATTCCCGGCTGATTATTCTGTCCACCTATGTGCTCAGCGCCATTAGCGCCGCCATTGCCGGCATCGTGCTGACGTCCTATCTGGGCACCGCCAAGAGCGATCTGGGCAGCACTCTCACCATGAACATCATCACTGCCTGCGTGCTGGGCGGCACTCTGTCCACCGGCGGCAAGGGCAGTGCCATCGGTACCGCACTGGCTTCTCTCATCATTGGCCTTTTGCGTTTCGGTCTTCCCCTGTGCTTCAAGATCAACACCCAGTATCTGGACATCCCCATCGGTGTCCTGCTGGTGGTGGTGGTCGTGGGCCGCGCCGTGTTCAATATGCCCGGCACCGCCGTGTTTATGGCCAAGCTGAAAGGTAAGTTTCAGCCTAAGGCCAAAGCGGCCCAGTAATTCTTGAATTAGATCGGAAATTTCCGTTCTAATATAAAAACAGGAGGTAATGAAAATGAAAAAAGCACTTGCACTGGCGCTCGCGCTGGCCATGAGCCTGTCTCTGGTGGCCTGCGGAAGCAGCAACGACTCCGGCAGCCAGTCCGGCGGTTCCTCTGCCAGCGGTTCTCAGACCGATGCCAGCAGCTCCGCGGGCGGCGAGGTCAAGTCCGTTGAGGGCAAGACCGTCACCTTTATCCCCAAGGTAACCGGCAACGCCTTCTTTGAGGTGGCCAACAACGGCGCCCAGGAGTACGCCAAGGATTGGGGCATCACCGTTGACTACCAGGGCAGCGCCAACGCCGCCGTGGCTGACCAGGTTCAGGTCATCAACACCGCTGTTGCTTCCGGCACCGACGCTATCTGCATCTCCACCGTGGACGCCGCCGGCGTGTCCGATGCTCTGAAGTCCGCCAGCGAGGCTGGTGTTGTGGTCACCACTTGGGACTCCGACGCCAATCCTGCTGACCGTACCCTGATGGTTTCCCAGGGCACTCCTGAGGTTCTGGGCCAGATGCTGGTCGACATGGCCGTTGCCGGCCTGGAGGCCCGCGGCGTGGATCCCACCAAGGACGAGGTTACTTACTGCTGGCACTACTCCCAGGCTACCGTGACCGACCAGAACAGCTGGCAGGTCGCCGGTGAGGCCATCATCGCTGAGAAGTACCCCAACTGGACCAACGTTGCTCCTGACAACTACTACTCCAACCAGGATGCTGAGCAGGCCATCACTGTCGGCGAGGCCGTTCTGTCCGCTCACCCCGACATCGACCTGATCATCTGCAACGACTCCACCGCTCTGCCCGGCCAGCTGCAGGCTGCCGAGAACCAGGGCTACAACAAGGACACCATCACCATCACCGGCTTTGCTACCCCCAACTCCATCAAGGAGTACTGCTCCAACGGCACTCTGTATAACTGGGGCCTGTGGGACTGCGCTGTTCAGGGCGGCATGGGCTGCTACCTGGCCGCTTACCTGGCTGCCGGTAACACCGTTAAGGTGGGCGACGTGATCGACATCCCCGGCATCGGCGAGTGCGAGGTCATGGCCAACGACAGCATCTCCGAGGGTGCTGAGACTGCTGAGACCAACAACGGCGTGGTGCTGCTGCCCGAGCGCGTTGTCTTCACCGCTGAGAACATGGATCAGTACGATTTCTAATTGCAATCGCACTGAAAAAGGCGCATAATAAGAAGAGGAGTACCTCTTCCGGAGCACGGCCTCTGGCCGTGCTCCGCTGCCGCAGACGCATGACGTTCGTGCGCCTGCGGGAGCGGAGCATTCCGCTTACTTGTCCAACTGTATCATTGGATACATAGTTTAAAGGAGGAAACTATTATGGCAGATCTGCAGGGCCTGAAGGTCGCGAAGGATTATCATGTTAACGTACCGTTTGCCAATCAGAACGGGTTTTATCTCAAGGGTTCCAACAGCCTGGAGTGGGGCATGAAGCGCCACCTGGCCAACATCTTCAATCCCAAGAGCGGCAACACTGTGATGTTTGCCTTTGACCACGGCTATTTTATGGGAAGCACTGCCGGTCTGGAGCGTCTGGACCTGCTGCTGCCCAAGCTGGCCCCCTATGTTGACTGCTTCATGGGCACCCGCGGCGCCATCCGCACCTGCTGCCCCCCCGAGCTGACCAACGCCATTGCGCTGCGCGTCACCTCCGGCTCCAGCATGCTGCAGGATGACCTGAGCCACGAGGTCGTGGCCGTGGACATTGAGGACTCCATCCGCATGAACGCCGACTGCATGGCCGTTCAGACCTTCATCGGCGCCGACGGTCAGATGTCCAGCCTGGACAACCTGAACCAGGTCATTAACGCCGGTATGCGTTACAGCGTTCCCACCCTGGGCGTGTGCGCTGTGGGCAAGGACATGGAGCGTACCGATCGCTTCTTCAAGCTGGCCACCCGCATCATTGCTGAGATGGGCTGCCAGATCGTGAAGACCTACAACTGCGACAAGTTTGAAGAGGTCGTGGCTGCCTGCCCCGTGCCCATCGTGGTGGCCGGCGGCAAGAAGCTGGCTGAGGCTGACGCTCTGACTCTGGCCTACGAGGTCATTCAGAAGGGCGCCCGCGGCGTCGATATGGGCCGCAACATTTTCCAGAGCGAGCATCCCGTAGAGATGGCCATGGCGGTCAACAAGGTTGTCCACGAGGGCTTCACCGACAAGGAAGCTTACGAGTTCTACCTCGACAGCATCAACGGATAACACTGGAGACAGAGGGGGCAGGCCATGGGGCCTGCCCCCATTTCCATTTTGAATGGGTAAAGGAGAGGTGCAATATGCTGCTGCGCGTCGCAGAGATGGTTTTGCCCGTGCTGATTCTGCTGGGGATCGGGTGCTGGAGCAACCGAACACAGGTCTTTGACCTGCAGGGCCTGGCGGGCATCAAGTCGGTCATCGGAGATATTCTTCTGCCAGTGGTGCTGTTCAACGCCTTTTTCACCGCCCAGTACAGCATGACGGTGGTTCTGCTGTTTGTGGCAGTCTATGCAGGCTTTGGAATTGCTCTGGCCATTGGCTTCGGGCTGCGCCGTCTGGTGGCGCCCTATGGCCGGTTCTTCCCCTTCCTGATGGCCAGTGCCGAGGGCGGGATGCTGGGCTATGCCCTGTATGGCCTTCTCACCGGTGAGCAGAGCGGCTTTGCCGCCGTGGACCTGGGCCAGACCGTCTTTGCCTACACCGCCTTCCTGGGCACCCTGAAGGCGGTAGACGGCGGCGCATTGAGCCCCAAGGACATGGTGAAAATCATGGCGGGCAACCGCTGCTTCCTGGGTATGCTGCTGGGCATTATTCTGGGTGCCACGGGTGTGGGCGGCCTGGTGCTGTCCAGCCAGCTGGGCGAGCTGGTGCGGCAGATTATTGCCATGATCACCGCGCCCACCAGCGCCCTGGTGCTGCTGGTGGTGGGCTATGAGCTGAACCTGAGCCGCCGCCTGCTGCGGCCGGTGCTCACCACGGTGGCGCTGCGCCTGCTGGTCATGGGCGGCCTGCTGGTGCTGGTGAGCACAGTGGTGTTCCGCATCATTCCCTTCTCCAAGGATTTGATGCTGGCTCTGATGGTGCTCTATTCCCTGCCCGCGCCTTTCATCATTCCTCTCTTTGCCGATGTGGGTGAGGACGGCGAGTATATTTCCACTACCCTCTCGGCGCATACCATTTGTACCATGGCCCTGTTTGCCGCCATTGCGGCCTATGCGGTGGCCTAACCCCAGTGTTCAAAAGGAGAGCATACCATGAAACGAGTTTTATCCCTCATGCTGTGCGGCCTGATGCTGCTGTCGGTTACCGCCTGCGGAACCTCTCAGCCCGATCCGGAGACCGTGGGCTCCATTGGTGAGACCACCTTCAGCGGCAAGCTCTATCGACTGCTTCAGCTGAATGTGACCCGGGCCAACCCAGATGCCGGGGAGAAGGAGCTGCGCCAGGCCGTGCTGGCGGAGATGGAGCACTATGCCGCCGTGGAGGCACGCTTCCAGCAGCTGGGCGGTGAGCTGGGGGAGGAGGGCCAGGCCTATGTGGACCAGTATGCCCCCACCATCTGGCAGCAGTCCCAGGCGGAGATGGAGGAGAACGGAGTGGATGAGGCCACTCTGGAAGAGTATGTGGCCAACCTCTATCGGGAGGACAACCTGCTCACCATGGTGTATGGAGCGGACGGAGAGCAGCCGGTGTCGGAGGAGGAGATTTTGTCCTACGCCCGGGAGCAGCTCTACTACGGCGTGTGCGTCTACCTGCCTCTGAGCGGGGAGGAGGGAGAAACGGACGCTTCGGTGCGGGAGCAGGCCCTCAGTGCCGCCCAGCGGATCCAACAGGCCGCTGGAGACAGAAACAGCCTGCGGGCAGCGGCCAAGGCCGAGCTTCCCCAGGTGCTGGCGCTGACCGGCCGGGAGTGGGAGGAGGACGATCTGGACAGCTATGTCTACGCCAACCTCTATACTCCGGACAACTGGGAGGCCAACCTGAGCGAGGGCGCCATGGAGGTGCTCCGGGGCACGGAGTACGGAGCCTGCTCCGTGCTGGAGAATGAGAACAGCATCACCGTGTTCCTGCGTCTCGATCCCGAGGAGAACTACACCGCTGAGGACCTGCGTCCCTATGTGACCCAGAGCATGAAGCGGGACGAGCTGGACGAGGCGCTGGCCCTCCAGGGAGCGGAGCTGCCCCACGAGCTGGACGAGAAAGCCATCGATATCTTTTGGAAGTAAGAACTCTGTCTGACGCTGCGGAATAAGAAAGAGCCCCCGCGCCACAAAGCGCGGGGGCTTTTCTGTATAGCTCAATGATCAGGAGCGTGTCAAAGGGAGGGTTACGGTAAACACGGTGCCCTGGGCGGCGCTGCTGGTTACCGTAATGGAGCCCCGGTGGGCCTGGGCCACTGCCTGAGCAATGGGCAATCCCAGGCCATAGCCGCCCTGGTCCCGGCTGCGGGAGCTGTCCGCCCGGTAAAAGCGCTCAAACAGGTGGGGCAGATGCTCCGCAGGGATGGGGGGACCGGAATTGACCATGGTCAGTACCCCCCGGTCCTGCTGTTGCTCCAGACAAAGGGAGACTGTGCCGCCCCGACCGGCATATTTGATGGCGTTGTCCAGCAGGATTATCACAAGCCGCTCCAGACTGGCCCTGTCCCCAACCAGAGTAAGGCCGGGGGTCACTTGGCTGGTGAGTTCCACCCCCTGCTCAAAGGCCACCGACTCAAAGCGGAGCAGGCACCCCTCGGTCAGATCGCTGAAATTGATAGTTCGGGTGGCGGGAAGTCCGGCCGCGTCGTTTTTGGCCAGAAAAAGCAGATCCTCCACCAAGGCCTTCATCCGCTGCCCCTCCGCCTGGATATATTCCAGCCATTTTTGGTTGTCGGACACCGACTGGTCGGAGTGGGAGAGCACGATTCCCGTGTTGGCCAGGATGACGGTGACGGGGGTCTTCAGCTCGTGGGAGGCGTCGGCCACAAATTGGTTCTGCTGTTCCCAGGCCCGCTCCACCGGGCGGAGGGCCAGGCGGGAGAGGAGAACACTGATGAGGAAGAAGCACACCATGGCAGCCAGTCCCGTCAGCAGCGAGGTGAGAATCAGGCGGGTGAGAGAGGAGCGCTCCCAGCTCATGTCGGAGAAGGCGATGCGGCTGCCATCGGAGATGGTGCGGACCCGGAAGCGCAGACCCATCTCCTCCAGAATGCCCCGCTCCTCTCCGCTGGCCAGGGCCTCCTCCACTGCCTGCTTCAAAACCTCGTCAGAGACATTGGCACCGTTCCCTAAGGTCAGGGTGTCCAGGTCACCCTCCGGAGAGACGGTGACGCAGAACACGGGGATGAGGCGGCTTCGTCCCTCTGAATTCTGTGGGGGAAGGCCAAAGGTAAAGGGCCTGGGGTCGTCGGGACGCTCCCAGCGCAGGGCGATTTCAAGGGCGGTGAAGGCATCCTGCTCCAGCTGCTTTGCAGTGGAGAATACCAGGGAGGCGAAGACGATGATCAGCACCAGGCTGACCAGAATCATGTTGATGGCAATGAATTTCCGCCGCAGCTTCTTCAGCATGAGGGTTCCTCTTGGGGCTGGCTGTTTTCCAGAAAGTAGCCCGCCTTACGGATGGTGCTGATGACCACCTTGCTGTTGAGATAGGAGAGCTTTTTCCGCAGGAAGGAGATATACACCTCCACATTGTTGTCCTCCGCCTCCGACTCCATACCCCAGACCTTGGTGATCAGAGTCTCCTTTGCAATGACGCTGCCCTGGTTCACCAGCAGAAGGCGCATGACCTCATATTCCTTGAAGCCCAGGCGCAAGGAGCGCTCGCCGCAGGAGAGAGCGTGGGAGTTGCAGTCCAGGGAGAGGTCGCCCATGGTGAGCACATCGCTGAGAATTTCGCCCTGGCGGCGGGTGAGGGCCCGAACCCGGGCCAGCAGCTCGCCAGTGTCAAAGGGCTTGGTCATATAGTCGTCGGCGCCGCAGTCCAGACCGTTGATTTTGTCGGCCACCTCATCCCGGGCTGTGAGCATGAGAATGGGGGTGGAGATCCGGGCCGCCCGCAGCTGCCGGGCCACCTGGAAACCGTCCAGGCCAGGCAGCATCACGTCCAGCAGAATGAGATCGTACTGGCCTGCCAGGCCATAGTCCAGCCCATCCTGTCCGTTGTGTACCACATCGGCCTGATAGAGCAGCTCCTTCATCAGCTGACGCAGAGTCTCGGCCAGGCGGACCTCGTCTTCAATAATTAAAACGCGCATATAAAAAGCCTCCCGGTGCGTTGATGTGACACCATTGTACCCTCTAAAGCTGTAATTGCCCTGAAAACCGGGACTTCAGTATAACATAAAAGGGATAAATAAGCCAGAACAGTGAAAAAAGAAAAGAAAAAGGAAAAGAAATTTCGTCTTTCTGAAATCTTATTGTGGATTTTTTAAATTTGGTATATCATATTTACTATATCATAAGGCCGGTGCCCCCGTGGCGGCAGGGGTCAAGGGAAACCGGACGGAGCCATTTGCCCAGGTGCCGGACGACAGATGCCAGCGAAGGAGAGAACGATGAAGTTTCATATTGTCAGCGACAGCTCCTGCGATCTGGGTCAGGAGCGGGCCAGCCGAATGGGGATTACCCTGGTGTCCTTCTATGTGGCTTTTGAGGGAGAGCCCTATTACCGGGAGGAACGGGACATCACCAGTCAGGACTTTTATCGCATGATGGCCCAGCGCCCGGGGGATTTTCCCAAAACCTCCATGCCCACGGTGGAGGACTATCTGGAGGCCTTTGAGCCGTCGGTGCGGGAGGGCGTGCCGGTTTTGTGCATCTGCCTCAACGAGCCCTTCAGCGGCTCCATCCAGGGGGCGCGCAACGCCCGGGAGGTGTTGCTGGAGGAGTATCCTCAGGCGGAGATTTACGTGATGGACTCCCAGCTGGCCACCGTACTTCAGGGGCAGTTGGTGGAGGAGGCCGTCCTCCTGCGGGATCAGGGCTGCACGCTGGAGCAGGCGGTGGCGGCTCTGGAGCCCATCCGGGAGAGCGGCCGGATTTTCTTCACCACCAATGACCTGGATTACCTCCGCCACGGCGGCCGCATTGGCAAGGCGGCGGCCACCACCGGAGCCCTTCTGAAGGTGAAGCCCCTCATCGGCTATCACAACCGGGGACTGATCTCAGACGGCATTGCCCAGGGGCGGAAGAAGTCTCTGCAGCGGGTGCGGGAGCTCTTTTATCGCTATGTGGAGCGGGAGGAGCTGGACCTGAAGCAGTGGCGGGTGGTCACCGGCTTTGGACTGGACCGGGAGGAATACGACCAGTTTACCGCCGAGCTCTTTGCGGGGCTGCGGGAGCGGGGCTGGGAAGTACCTGTCTCGGAGCCCTATCAGATTGGTGTGACCATCGGCGTTCACACCGGCCCAACACCCATCGGCGTGGGAATTCTGCGCCGGTCCGTTTTTTAAGCGGCCAAACAGCGTCGGATTTCCGGCGCTGTTTTTTTGCCCGAGGGACTGGACAACCCGTAACAGAGCTGTTACTTTTAAAGGAGAAACTGTAACCCCCTTGTCCCTTGTTTTTTCCGGGAAACATGATATTCTGTCTAAAGAGAGGGGAACCTTTCATGGATTATGATAAGCTGCTGAACCTGGGCGTGGAGCTGGGCCGCAGGCTGATGGAAAGCGGCGCAGAGATCTACCGGGTGGAGGAGTCGGTGGAACGGCTTCTGAAGGCCTACGGCCTGGACCCCCAGATCTTTGCCATTCCCAACTGCCTCATCGTCAGTGTCACTACCCCCCAGGGTCACCCCATTACCCGTATGTGCCGCATCCCGGCCCACGGAACGGACATCGAACTGCTGGAGCGGTGCAATGAGCTGTGCCGCCGGCTGTGTCGGGACCCTGCCCCGGTGGAGGAGGCGGAGCGGATGATGGAGCAGCTGTCAAACTGCCGGCAGTTTCCCTCCTATGTTCTGCTTTTGGGTTACATGATGACCACGGGATTTTTCGCCCTGTTTTTCGGCGGAGGCTTCTGGGACTGCATCAGCGCCGCGCTGTGCGGTATGGCGGTGGGCGGCTGCATTCTCTACGGCCAGTGGCTGACCGGGTCCAACATCTTCTTCTGCACGGTGGTTCAGGCCGCGGTGGCGGCTGTTCTGGCCCTGGTGCTGGTGCGGATCGGTGTGGGACAAAATCTGGAGGCCATTACCATCGGCACCCTCATGGTGTTGGTACCCGGACGGGCCCTGACCAACGCCATGCGGGAGATCATGGCGGGGGACATTTTTTCCGGCCTCAACCGCACGGCGGAGGTACTTCTGGTGGCCACAGCCATGGCGCTGGGTACCGCCATCCCCCTGGTTTTGGGGCAGTATCTGTGAGGAGGCTGGGAAAATGGGCGAAATTATGACGGGTTATATACTGCCCTGCCTGTGGGCCTCTTTGGCCTGTGTGGGCTTCGGCCTGGTGTTCAACATCCAGGGCGTGGGCGTGCTGATCTGCGGCTTTGGGGCTGGGCTGGGCTGGCTGGCCTATTTGCTGACGGTGCGCCTTGGAATGGGAGATATCTTTGCTGCCTTTCTGGCTGCCATTGTCATCGGAGTTTATTCGGAGGTCATGGCCCGCATCCGCCGCTGTCCGGTGACGGGTTACCTCCAGGTGGCTCTGCTGCCGCTGGTGCCGGGGGCGGGCATCTATTACACCATGCAGTACTGCGTGGAGGGAGAGACCCAGCTGTTCCTGTCCACCCTGCTGCACACCTTTGGCTTTGCCGCCGCCCTGTCGGTGGGAGCCATGCTGACCACCTCGGTGCTGCGGGCCCTACTGCCCCATCTCCGCCGGGGAGGGACCTGAGAACTCAATTCCAAGCGGAGGACACACATGCGTATCACACAAAGCCGTTGGAGAACGGCACTTTTTACCCTGTGCATCCTGGGGCTGCTGGCAGCCGGAGGATGTGCACGGGCTGACCGCGCCGGAGGCTATTCGGCGGAAACCAGCGGGAGCACGGCGGTGGAGCCGCCGGTATCCCGGGAGAACCAAAATGAAACGCCGGATGTGACGGAACCTGACGGGGAGGGCGAATCCACCCAGAGGACAGAGAGTCCTGAGCCGACGGAGCCCCAGCCGCCCCAGGAGAACAAGCCGGAGCAGGAGGGGGAAACCGCCCCAGTTCACGAGACCGAAGCGGCCCAGGACAAGCCGGAGCAAAAAGCGGATCACGGCGAAGTACAGGTCCCGGGAACGGAGGGCAGCTCTTACGACTTCAGCCAGCCCGTGCCCGAGAGTCCGGAGGTGGACAACAGCTACTTTGCAGACGCCGCCTTCATCGGCGACTCCCGCACCGACGGCTTTATGATTTACAGCGGCATCGGCCACGGCAAGAACCTGACCTCCAACGGCCTGTCCATCTTCAAGCTGAAGGAGAAGAAGGCACTGACCATTGACGGGAAAAAGTACACTCTTCTGGAGGCCCTGGCCCTGGAGCAGTACGGAAAGGTGTATCTCTCCCTGGGAGTCAATGAGCTGGGCTACAACAACGACAAGGGCTTTTACAACAGCTACTGTGACGCCATTGAGACCATTCGCCAGCTGCAGCCCAACGCGGTCATCTACATCCAGGGGCTCATTCCCCTGAACGAAGGGGTGATCGCGAAGACAGGCGGGTCCCGCTATCTGACTAACGAGCACCTGCGGGTCTACAACGACCTGATGCGCAAGGCGGCCCAGGAGGAGGGCGTGGTGTTCCTGGATCTGTATTCGGAGTTTGTGGATGCCAACGGAGAGCTGCCCGCCGAGGCCAGCAAGGATGGCGTCCATCTCCGGGGCGACTGGTGCCGGCAGTGGCTGGCTTACTTAAAGACCCACACGGTGGATTATGAGACCCTGTACCCCTCCGGGAACGGATCCGGCGGAGCGGTGGATCAGGGTCAGACGGAACTTGCATAGGAGGAGATCACCATGAAGAAGTGGATGTTATTGCTGGCCGGTGCAATGCTGGTCATGGCCCTGGTCGGCTGTGGCAGCCAGAAGGAGAGCCTGGCCTCCTGGACCGAGGAGCACGGGCAGGAGATTCTCAGCTCCGGCGCCTTTTCCGAGGAACTGGAGGAGCTGGATCTGGACACCGCCTTTCTGCTCTATAAGCTGGAGGACGGGGGACTGAGCCGGGAGAATTTGACTGGCGGTCTGGTCCGCCGGTCTGCGGGCGCTACCTGCGAGGAGCTGGCTGTGCTGATTTTTGACGACGAGAAGGCGGCGGAGACTGCCGTCCAGTCTCTCCAGACCTATCTGGAGGGTCAGATTGCCTCCAATACCGATTACCGCCCGGCGGAAATTCCCAAGCTGGAAGGAGCCTGGGTGGAGCAGCGGGGCAATACCGTGCTGATGGTCGTGGCCAACGACGTCCAGGCCGCCAAGGATGCCGTGGGCAGCAAATAAAGAATCAAAAATGCCGTTTGGAGTGCTCCAAACGGCATTTTTTGTTGAAATAGGTGGAAAAACTTACAGCTTGTCTTTCTGGGGGGCAGTCGGTTACAATCTTGTTATAAACCTGCATAGGAGGAAATAACAACATGAACCGACGATGGAAGGGGGCCGCTGCTGCCCTGATGACCGCGGCGGCCCTGACTGTTCCGGCCTGGGGAGCGTCCGTCGAGGCCAACGGTCAGCCTCTCACCGCCGAACAAGGATGGATTGAAGACGGAACCAGCTATATGACCCTGCGGGCCCTGGCCCAGCACTCGGACTATGAGCTGAGCTGGGACGGGAGCCGCGCCTGGCTGAAGGGGCAGGACCTGGAGCTGTCCGCCCGGCCAGGGGATCTGTACATATTGAGCAATGACCGCGCCCTCTATGTGGAGGGCGGTGTACGGGTGGTGGACGGCAAACTGACGCTGCCCCTGCGGGTGGTGGCCGCAGCCACAGGGGGATCCTTGGGCTGGAACCCTAAAACAGCCACCGCGTCCCTGGGGCTGACCGGCGCATCCGCGCCCCAGGCAAACTATAATGAGGAGGATCTCTACTGGCTCTCCCGCATCATCTCGGCGGAGAGCCGGGGGGAGCCTCTGGTGGGCCAGATTGCCGTGGGCAATGTGGTTTTGAACCGGGTGGCGGACAAACAGTTTCCGGACACCATTAAGGACGTCATTTTTGACACCAAATACGCGGTACAGTTTGAGCCGGTGGCCAATGGAACGGTCTACAACGAGCCTGCCCAGTCCTCTGTTCTGGCGGCCAAGATGACCCTGGAGGGGGCCCAGGTGGTGGGGAAAAGCCTCTATTTCTTTGCCCCCGCCCTGTCCGAAGGGACCTGGATTGTCAATAACCGCACCTACTACACCAGCATCGGCGGACACGATTTTTACCTCTGAAAAAGGGACGGCCATAGGCCGTCCCTTTTTTTGTTAGTTTAGCAGAAGGAGCAGGGCTCCTCCACCGTTACGGTGTACTTTTCCAGCAGCGCCACCGGATGGTAGGAGAGCTTGCTGGTGCGCAGGCCCAGATCGCCGGCGTCGTCCTCGCGGTTGATGAAGTGGACGCCCTCATGGGCAAACTGCTGGGCAAACTGGGCCACCAGCATCTGGTAGCAGCCCTCATAGGTGCGGTCGGCCTTCTCAATGTGGGTGAACAGGGTGTCGCCGATGATTTCACCCAGGGAGAAGCCCACCACCTCTCCATCCACCAGCAGCATGCCGCCCAGCATGTCATAGGTGGTGTAATTGTCCAGCACCTCGTGGGTTTTGGCGATGTCCTCGTGGAAGGAGGCCGCCGCCTTGTCCACCCGGCTGGCGTACCGGTCCAGGAAGGCCTTGACCACGGGGATGTCCTCGGGAGTAATCACCCGGAAGGTCCAGTTTCCATAGGTTTTCAGGAACTTGTTGACGTGGTTGCGCTGTCCGCTGAGCTTTTTGCCCCGGAAGTACTTCAGATCTTCCGCCCGGTACAGGTAATCGAAGTTGTCACGCTCGGGGATGGCGGCGCTGTTGGGGAAGAACTCCTGAATGCGCTCCAGCTCGTCCTTGGGGACGGGGTAGAAGGCAATGGGCAGCTTCCGGCGGCAGCAGTAGTCCGAGATCTGGCGGTAGTGCTCGTTGCGGCCGCCCCCCAGGGGGAGCGTGAAGGTGTAGCCCAGGCCGGGGTAGTACACCTTGAAATAGAGAGAGCCGTCATAGACAGCCCACTCGGTCTTGTACATGTCCCGCCAGATGAAGCAGGTGCCGGGCGTGGTGTCACAGATGCGGCTTCCGCTGTAATCGAAAAATTGACGCAGTTTGGGGAGATCCTGCAGCTGCAGGGGATGAAAATCCAGCATAGTAAAAAATCCTTATCGTTTGGTTTAGTCGCTCTACATTATATCCGATATTCGACCATAATACCACCCTGTAACCCCCTCTTTTTTGCACAAAAAACCCTGCTTTGTGGTCTGAACCAGGGACAAATGGTCTCCGGGGGAGACGGGCAGACGGTAGTCGGTGGAGTCCTCGCACCACAGCCCGCGCTGGTCCCGGCGCAGGTAGCGGTTCAGAATGGGCAGGACCCGTCCGCTCTCCAGATGGCGGCACAGGGAGGTCTCCTCCCCCTCCTCCAGAAGCTCCAGAGCGCTGCGGCCCCAGCGGACGTTGACCGAGTCGGCAGAGGCCTCCTGGGGATCCAGCGCCTTCACCACCGGGAGACCGTCCCAGGCCTGCCAGGAGAAGTCCTGGGAGTCCTCTGAGGGGAGGATGAGGGCGTTGAGCTGCCCATCCATTTTCAGCACACAGCCTCCATCGATGGAGGCAATCTTCCGGTCCCGCAGCAGAATGGGGGCGGCAGAGGGAATGTTGGGATTGTAGAGGGTCACCGGCCAGTGGCCCACGATGACCCACTTGTCGAAGGAGCGGTTCTGGCCGAGAAAATCGTCGTTTTTCATGCAGCGCCACCGTTCCAGCTCCTCCATGTTGGACAGAGAGGGAACGCCGCCGTGGACAAACACCAGATGCTCCGTTTCCAGAATGGTGGGCATCTTCTGCAGCCAGGCCCGGATCTCCGGATAGGCCGCCCGCAGATCCTGGCGTAGCTTGGGCAGGTCCTCCAGCTGCTCAAAGCCTCCCTCACGGGCCAGCTGCCGCAGGGTGGACTCGGGGTGCTGGGGGAGATAGGAGGAAAAGAAGCGGTCGTCCAGGGCGTCCGTCTCAAAAAAGCGCAGCACCAGCCCGTCGCAGTTGCCGCACAGGGGGTAGAGATGGTGGGTTTTGGACAGCTCCATCAGGTGCCTCAGAAGAGCCAGACTGTCCCGTCCCTTTTCCAGCATGTCTCCCACCAGCACCAGGGCATCCTGGGTGGTGAGCTGGATTTGGTCCATAAGTGCCTGGAAAAAGGGCAGATTGCCGTGGATGTCGCTGACGGCGATGATGCGCTGTCCGGTCTGAAATTGGGGGTGAATGACGATGGCGCGGTCCATGGCGATGATCTTCCTCTCTGTGGATCTGAATGGGGCACCCCAGAGAATTCCCGCTCTGGGTGCAGGTTGTGCACCGACATCATAGCACAGCGCGGCCCCGAAATGCAAGGAATTTGCACAGGGGAGGCAGTGAGGAGGCTGGGAGATGTTATGCAATTGGGGAAAAGCGGAAAATGTTCTGTGGGTGTAGTTGACAAATCCAGCTCTACGCTATATGATTAACAACGTTAACTATATGTGGAGGAGATTTCCATGGAATGGACAGATATGGTTCACTACCAGCAGCTGATGCAAAAAATGATGCGCTCTCTGCTTCCGGAACGCACTTCCGTGTTGACGGTCAGCGAATGTGAGCTATTGGCACACCTCTACTTGCAGCCGGAAGAAAACACGCCTGTTTTGCTCAGCAAAGGAACTGGGATGAAGCGAGAGGCGGTAAGCCGCTGCCTGAAGGCCCTCTATGAAAAGGGCTGCATCCGGAGACAGCGCAGCACCACGGATGAGCGGAGCTACCGGCTATTTATGACCGATACCGGACTTGCGGAGCTAAAAAGAGGGTATGAATGTATTCTGCAGCCCTTTTATGACCTGTGGCGCAGTGCGGGTGAGGATTTTGAGATGTTCATGCATTATGCAGATAAGCTGGCTGGACATCTGGAGAAAGGACAAGGAAACAGGCTTGAAAATGAGATTTTATGATGCGCTGCAGATGGATCCTGTGGTGCTCAAGCAGAAAATCGCCGCTTGCAGTACTAAGCAGGACAAGCTGTATTACTGGGGAGCCATGGCTGTCCGCTCCATATTGATCGTGGCGTTTGCCATTGTTGTCATCAGCCTGCTGTCCGGACTGTTTGGTTCGGATAACACACCTATGGCGGTGGTGTTATTCTGCATCCTTCTGGGTATCCGCTTTGTCAATTTTGAGTACTGCGTCGGAGACTCCCTTTTCACGCTGGCAGCAGCCCTGGCCATTCTGGTGCTGGCGCCAAGTGCGGCCACGGTCCTTCCGCCGCTTTTTTTGGTCCCCATGCACTTTATCTGCTTTTTGGGACTCCTTTGCATCACAACGCAGAGGCCCGAGATGGGAAACGGTGGTCTATACAGCTTTGCTTACGTCTATCTCACGGGAAACCCGGTTATGGGAGAGGCTTTGGTGCGCCGCGGGCTGTTGGCACTGACCGGATATTTGATCTGCGGTGTCGTCCTGTTTGTCAAGCACCGGCATCAGCATAAAGTGGTGCGGTTTCACCATGTGGTGGGAACGTTTCATTTGTCCAGGCCGGTCTGCCTGTGGCAGCTGCGCATGGCGCTTGGTGTAAGCTTGGTCATGACGGCGGGGCAGGTTCTGGGCGTGGAGCGGTTTATGTGGATGGGATTTGTCTGCGCATCGCTGTTGTCGGAATATCCGTATTCCGGCAATGGATTTCCCCGCTTCTGGCAGCGGATTGTGGGTGCAATTGCAGGTTCTGCCCTGTTTTTTATTTTGTATTGGATGGTGCCGGAGTCGATGCGCTCCCTGCTGGGGCCGTTGGGCGGATTGTGCCTGGGCTTCTGCACCGATTACCGGTATAAGACAGCCATGAACTGTTTTGGAGCGTTGATGCTGGCGGCCGGGATATACGGAATCCAGGGTGCTGTGATCCTCCGTATTGCGGATACGATTCTGGGGGTAACCTTCGGTCTGGTCTTCGCAGCGATCTTCCATCAGCTGGTGGCGGTTCGGTTTCTGCGCGCACAAGAGGGAAGGGAAGCCCTTTAAAAATGTATAAAGGGGTGCCAGACGAAGAAGAACACCCCAAACAAAAACCCCCGCACATTTCCCAATTGGGAATGTGCGGGGGTTTTGTTGCTTAGATGGGAACCTCCAAGGTCAAATCATGTCGTCCGGATAACCATGGACTTCATAAGGCCTGCGCCTTATCAAACCCGATGGCAGAGGACAAAATTCTTACTTACGGGGGTTCTTGATGGCAGCCTGGGCGGCAGCCAGACGAGCGATGGGCACACGGAAGGGGGAGCAGGACACGTAGTCCAGACCCGCGTTGTGGCAGAACTCCACGGAGGAGGGATCGCCGCCGTGCTCGCCGCAGATGCCCAGCTTCAGGTCGGGGCGGGTCTGACGGCCCAGCTCAGCAGCCATCTTGACCAGCTTGCCCACGCCGTTCTGGTCCAGACGGGCGAAGGGATCGCTCTCGTAGATCTTGTTGGTGTAGTAGGACTCCAGGAACTTGCCGGCGTCATCACGGGAGAAACCGAAGGTCATCTGGGTCAGGTCGTTGGTGCCGAAGGAGAAGAACTCGGCCTCCTTGGCGATCTCATCAGCGGTGAGGGCGGCGCGGGGGATCTCAATCATGGTACCAACGTGGTACTTCATGTTGGAGCCGGCAGCCTTGATGATGGCGTCGGCGGTCTCCACCACGGTCTTCTTCACGAAAGCCAGCTCCTTGACCTCGCCAACCAGGGGGATCATGATCTCGGGAACCATGTTCCAGTCGGGGTGCTTGGCCTGGACGTTCAGAGCGGCCTTGATGACGGCGCGGGTCTGCATGGCAGCAATCTCAGGATAGGTGACAGCCAGACGGCAGCCGCGGTGACCCATCATGGGGTTGAACTCATGCAGGCCGGCGATGATGGCCTTGATGTCGGCGACGGACTTGCCCATATCCTTGGCCAGCTGTTCGATGTCAGCCTCCTCGGTGGGCACGAACTCGTGCAGCGGGGGATCCAGGAAGCGGACGGTCATGGGACGGCCCTCCAGAGCCTCATACATGGCCTCAAAGTCGCCCTGCTGCATGGGCTCCAGCTTGCTGAGAGCCTTCTCGCGCTGCTCCACGGTGTCGGAGCAGATCATCTCGCGGATGGCGCGGATACGGTCACCCTCGAAGAACATGTGCTCGGTACGGCACAGGCCGATGCCCTCGGCGCCGAACTTCACAGCCTGCTTGGTATCGCGGGGGTTATCGGCGTTGGTGCGGACCTTCAGGTCACGGAACTCATCAGCCCAAGCCATGATGCGGCCGAACTCGCCGGAGATGGAGGCGTCCACAGTGGGAATGGCCTCGCCGTAGATGTTGCCGGTGGAGCCGTCCAGGCTGAGCCAGTCACCCTCGTGGTAGACCTTGCCGGCCAGTTCGAACTGCTTGTTGTCCTCGTCCATCTTGATGGCGCCGCAGCCGGAGACACAGCAGGTGCCCATGCCGCGGGCCACGACGGCGGCGTGAGAGGTCATGCCGCCGCGGACGGTCAGGATGCCCTGGGAAGCGACCATGCCCTCGATGTCCTCGGGGCTGGTCTCCAGACGGACCAGAACCACCTTCTCGCCGCGGGCAGCCCACTCCTTGGCGTCATCGGCGGTGAAGACGATCTTACCGCAGGCAGCGCCGGGGGAGGCGGGCAGGGCGTTGGCCACGGGGGTGGCCTTCTTCAGAGCGGCGGGGTCGAACTGGGGGTGCAGCAGGGTGTCCAGGTTGCGGGGGTCGATCATAGCAACGGCCTCCTGCTCGGAGATCATGCCCTCGTCCACCAGGTCGCAGGCGATCTTCAGAGCGGCGGCAGCGGTACGCTTGCCGTTACGGGTCTGCAGCATGTAGAGCTTGCCGTTCTCAACGGTGAACTCCATGTCCTGCATGTCGCGGTAGTGGTTCTCCAGAGTCTGGCAGACCTGCTCGAACTGCTTGAAGGCCTCGGGGAACTTGTCGGCCATCTCCTGGATGGGCATGGGGGTACGAACACCGGCCACCACGTCCTCGCCCTGGGCGTTGGTCAGGAACTCGCCCATCAGCTTCTTCTCGCCGGTGGCGGGGTTACGGGTAAAGGCAACACCGGTGCCGCAGTCGTCGCCCATGTTGCCGAAGGCCATGGACTGAACGTTGACGGCAGTGCCCCAGGAACCGGGAATGTCGTTCATGCGGCGGTACACAATGGCGCGGGGGTTGTTCCAGGAACGGAACACGGCCTTGATGGCGCCCATGAGCTGCTCCTTGGGGTCGGTGGGGAAGTCGGCACCGATCTTCTCCTTGTACTCAGCCTTGAACTGGCCGGCAAGCTCCTTCAGGTCGTCGGCGGTGAGCTCCACGTCCTGAGTGACGCCGCGCTTGGCCTTCATCTCGTCGATGAGCTCCTCGAAGTACTTCTTGCCCACTTCCATGACGACGTCGGAGTACATCTGGATGAAGCGGCGATAGCAGTCATAAGCCCAGCGGGGGTTGCCGGACTTCTTGGCGATGACCTCAACCACGTCCTCGTTCAGGCCCAGGTTCAGGATGGTGTCCATCATGCCGGGCATGGAGGCGCGGGCACCGGAACGGACGGAGACCAGCAGGGGGTTCTCCAGATCGCCGAACTTCTTGCCGGTGATCTCTTCCATCTTGGTGATGTACTCCATGATCTCGGCCTGGATCTCGTCGTTGATCTTCTCGCCGTCCTCATAGTACTGGGTGCAGGCCTCGGTGGTGATGGTGAAGCCCTGGGGCACAGGCATGCCCAGGCTGGTCATCTCGGCCAGGTTGGCGCCCTTGCCGCCCAGCAGCTCACGCATCTTGCCGTTGCCTTCGGAGAAGAGGTACACGAATTTCTTTGCCATTTACGTCATTCCTTTCTTCAGTAGCGGCCTCAGGCAGGGTGTGCCCCATCCGAAGCCGGAGGATATAATCGCAGCGGTCTGCCGCCTGAACGGCGAAAAATACCGCAAAAGTCATTATACCATTTGCAGGAAATATTGCAATCATTTTCTTAAAAAAACTGCAACAAAATTTGAAAAAGAATGGAGTTCTTATGTGAAAAGAAACAAATCGGACACGAAAACGCAAAATTCTGTGAAAAAAGAAAAAGAGGGCTTTCCGGGCGGAAAAGGAGGCTTAATTCCGGCACGGAGAGGAGAAGAAACGCAAGATGCAGATTGGGCAGTTAAAAAAGAAAGTTAAAGCGGCGCTTAACTTAAAATTCGATACCATTCCGGGCGGAAATTCCCTGATCGTAAGGGTGGCGCACCTTTTCCATGCGGGTTATATAATCCGCGCGGTCCAGCAGAGCCGGATGAGGATTGTGTCCGGTGAGCACGACTTCGGCAGGGGTGTCCAGGCAGTCCAGCACGGCCTGAAGGGGGAGAAGCCCTGTCTCCACAGCGGTGCACACCTCATCCAGAACCAGCAGCCCCCAGCCTGGCTGGCGGGCCAGGGCGGCCGCCTCCTCCAACAGCCGCAGGCTGCGATCGGCCTCCGCCTGGAATTCCTCCTGAGTGAGGGCAAAGGAGAACTTGACCTCCTTTGGGATGTCCAGCAGCGTGACATTGGGCAGCTGGGCCAAAGCGGCGCGCTCGCCGCTGTCCTGCCCCTTCATAAACTGAGCGATGGCCACCGGCCGGCCCCGACCGGCCATGCGGAGCGCCAGCCCCATGGCCGCGGTGGTCTTGCCCTTGCCGTCGCCCCAATAGATGTGAATCATGAAAAACCTCCTGTGGGAGAACATAGAAAAGTCCGGCTGCCGAAGACGCAGCGGCCCGGCAGCCGGATGGATTACGGGTTTATTGCTCCTTGGATTCCTCCATGGTCTGCTGAAGAACCTTGATGGCGTAGTCCACCGCAGGAATCGCCCTGGCGGTGCAGTATTGCTTGATTTGCTCCAGCTCCCGAATTGCCTCTTTTGCAGTCATAACACACACTCCCCTGAAACTTTATTCAGTACACCTTATTTTAACACACCCGGTGGGAGAAAGACAAGAGGAGCGGGGAATTTTCAGTGCCGCCGGCCGCCGCCGCCCAGTAGAATCAGGATGACGGCCAGGGCGACCAGGCTCCAGGACAATACGCCGCCCGCCGGGATGACTCCGGTCAGAGTCAGGATAACCATGAGGAGGGCGGCGATGCGTCCGGCCCAGATCAGAACGGGATTTGGTTGCATATTTATAAGCCTTCTATTTATGAGGTGAGCGGACGTTCCGGTCCAGACTGCAGGCCGTGGACAGGAGAAGAGCCAGGGTGAGCAGCCGCTCCCGGGGAGTGGCCACGAAGGCAAAGTGGAGCGCAGCCAGAGCCAGGGCCAGCAGACAGCCGGTCCAGATCAAAAGCACACCGGCCTTCATTTAAAACTCCTTTTGCTCCACGATGCGGCAGGAGACGAGGTAGGACACCGGAAGTCCCAGGAGAAGGAGCAGGGGGATGAGGCACAGCAGGGGCAGAACCACGTCAGGGGAGAGCTGATCCAGTCCGTCCAGCCAGCCCGCCCGGGCGGCCAGAACAAATAAAATGACGGGGATGAAGATGATGGCGAAGAGGAAGGGACGGGCCCGTTCCGCCCCCAGCTTGTAGTTGAGAGGCAGGGTCAGCTCCACTGCCAGCAGGCCCACGCTCAGGGATGCCACGCCGGAAAGCAGATTTTCTTCCACCGGCTCCGCGGCGGTGATGGACAGGGCCACGCAGGACAGGAGGGCGAAAGTGGCGGCCACCAGAATCATCAGCACCACAAAAATATACTTGGCGCCCACCACCGCCCGGCGGCCCAGGGGAAGGGTCATGGCATACCGGTCCCACTTGGCCTGTTCGTCGTAGGCGAAGGAGGACATGGGAAGGATCATCACAATGACCTGGACGAAGGCAGTGATAAAGGCGATGGAAAACAGGTCCAGCAAAGCCATGATGAAGTAGAAGATGAGAAACAGAAGGTAGGTTCGCAGGGATTTGCGCAGAACCAGAATATCTTTTAAGACGAGGCCGGTCATGCCGACGCCCCCTTTCCGATGAAGAGCATAATGTCCTCCAGGGCGATGGGGTCTACCATGAGACTGGGATAGCTGCGGTGGAAGGTCTTTCGGTCCGAAACCAGGGCCTCACAGCCAAAGGAGCCCCGGCGCACCCGCACCAGATCTGCCGGATCGATGGTTTCCAGCTGCGCCGCGGTACAGCCCACCCTTCCGTAGCTGTCCAGGATGGTGTCCTTGGCGTCAGAGAGAACGATCTGGCCCTGGTGGAGGTAGGTGATGTAGTCGGCCACCTTCTCCAGGTCGGAGGTGATGTGGCTGGAGATGAGGATGGAGTGCTCCTCGTCGCAGATAAAGGAGAGAAATTCATCCAGAATTTCATCCCGCACCACCGGGTCCAGCCCAGCGGTGGCCTCGTCCAGCAGCAGGAGCTTGGGACGGTGGGCCAGGGCGGCGGCCAGGGAGAGCTTCATCTTCATGCCCCGGGAGAACTCCTTGATTAGCTTGCCCTGGGGCAGCTGGAATTTGTCCAGGTAGTCGCGGTAGAGTGCTCCGTCCCAGCTGTCCCGAAAGGCCGGGGCCAGAATGGCCCCCACGTCCTTGGGGCGCAGAGTGTCATGGAAGAAGCACTCATCCAGAACCACGCCGATTTCCGCCTTGGCCAGCCGCTCCTCTTTGATGTTGTCATGGCCCATCAGGGTGATGGTCCCACTGTCCCGCCGGACCAGGTTAAGGATGCATTTCATGAGGGTAGTCTTGCCCGCTCCGTTTTCCCCGATGAGTCCCATGATGGCCCCACCGGGCATGGTGAGGTTGATATTCCGCAGGGCAAAGTCCGGGTAGGACTTGTTGAGCCCTTGAATCTCAATACTATTTGTCATAGATTATCACCTTTATACAATAAGTTCAGCATTTCCTGAAGCTCTTCCAGGGTGAGGCCGCCTTTGCGGGCCTCCTCCACGGCCAGGGACAGGGCGTCCTCCACCTTCCGCAGGCGGGCCTCCCGCAAAAGCTCCTGATTCTGGGGCGCTACAAAGCAGCCTTTGCCCGGGACGTTTTCCAGAAATCCGTCCCGTTCCAGCTCCTCGTAGGCCCGCTTGGTGGTGATCACGGAGATGCGAAGCTCCTTGGCCAGCAGCCGCATGGAGGGCAGGGCGTCCCCCGCCGCCAGCGCACCGGTCATGATCTGCTCCTTCACCTGGTCGGTGATCTGTTCGTAGATTGGTTTTCCGCTGGAGTTACTGAGAATAATGTCCATGTGGCGCCCCTTCTAAGCAGGTGTACGGGTGGTGTGCTGTCGGCTCTGCGCAAAGTCCAACGCCGCCGTCCCGCCATCTGCTGTTATTGTGATAATACTGTATATATACTATATGCACAGTATAACACGCTTTTGCCGTTTGTCAAGAGTCGGCAGCAAGAAAATGGGGGAGCGGGCCAGACACGAACAAACGGATACTTTGAAATTTTAAAGAAACAGGGGAAATCCTATGCAGTTCAACCATTTACAAGGGCTTTTTTCGGTGGTATAATGCGCCTCGCGCAAAATGGATGAAAACGGGATTGTGTTTGAAGGAGCGAAAAACTGTGAAGCTGGAAAATGATCTGGGACGGGATCCCGTGCGGAGTCTGGTGCTTCGCATTGCGATTCCAAGCCTGCTGGCTCAGTTTGTCAGCGTGCTGTACAGCATTGTGGACCGTATTTACATTGGTAATATTCCGGAGATCGGAAGTCTGGCTCTGGCAGGCGCGGGCGTGTGCGGCCCGGCCGTCACCCTCATTGCCTCCTTTGCCTTCTTGGTGGGTATCGGCGGCGCGCCGCTTGTGAGCATGCGCATGGGCGGCGGGCGGACGGAGGAGGCCCGGACCATCCTGGCCAACTGCTTCATGCTGCTGTGCGCCATCTCGCTGGCGCTGACGGCGGGGGCGCTGGCCTTCCGGCGGCCGCTGCTGGTGCTGTTCGGCGCCAGTCCGGATACCCTGCCCTATGCCATGGATTACTTCACCATCTACGTGTGCGGTACTCTGTTTGCCCTGCTATCCACCGGTATGAACCAGTTTATCATCTGCCAGGGGTTTGCCAAAAAGGGGATGATATCGGTGATGCTGGGGGCGGTGCTGAACATCGTGCTGGATCCCCTGTTTATCTTCGTTTTGAATATGGGAGTGCGTGGAGCGGCCATTGCCACTGTCATCAGCCAGTTTGGCAGCTGCCTCTATGTGCTCTGCTTCCTCTTCTCCAAGGTCCCGCCGGTGCGGATCACCTTCGGCGGCTACCAGGCCAAGATTCTGGGGCGTGTGGTGCTGATGGGGCTGGCCCCCTTCCTGATGTACGCCATTGACAGCGTAATGATCATCAGCCTGAACGCCGTGCTCCAGAGCAAGGGCGGCGCGGCAGGAGACCAGCTGGTGGCGGCCGCTACTATTTGCCAGTCCTTCATGCTGGTGGTCACTATGCCCATGGGAGGCATCACCGGAGGGACGCAGACCATTCTGGGGTACAACTTCGGCGCCGGCCAGCCGGACCGGATCCAGGAGGCGGAAAAATGGATTGTTACCCTGTGCCTCATCTATACCGGCGTTTTGTTCCTCATCGCTCAGTTCTGTGCCGTTCCCTTCACCCGTGTCTTTACTCCAGATGCGGCGGTGTCCAGTCTGGCTGTGCAGGCTATCCGTATTTCTACCATGGGCATTATCCCGCTGGCCGTCCAGTTTGCGGTGGTGGATGCCTTTACCGGTATGGGCATGGTACAGTACTCCCTGCCTCTCTCCCTCCAGCGCAAGGTGGTCTATTTCATCGCCCTGTTCACCCTGCCCGGACTTCTCGGAGTGAACGCTGCCTTCCTGGCGGAAGCGGTGTCGGATTTGATTCCGCCTGTGGTCAGCACTCTGGTGTACTGGACACGCCGGAACTGGGTGAATCGCCGCGCCCTGGAACAGCTTCCCGCAGCCCGGCTCAGCCGTGCATGATTCGAAAACTGCATAAAAAACCGCTGCCTTTTCGGGCAGCGGTTTTTTTATGTCTGTTTTCGGCGCTCCAGGAAGAAAACAGTCAGCTGGAATACCACGATCAGCACCCAGCCGCCTCCGGTGGCAAAGGCCACTGCGTCCAGACCCAGGGAGTCCACCAGGAGGTAGGAGGCGGTCACCCGCACGACAATCTGAAGGGTCGTGCCCCAGAAGGTGATGTTCATGCGGCCGGTGCCCCGGAACCAGCCCACAAAGGTGTGGCCGGTGAAGGAGAGAAGGTAGAAGAGGGCGATGTTTCGCAGGTAGGAGGCGCACAGCGCCGCATCCCGGCTGCCCGGCTGGAGAAAGAGGGAAGAGAGGGGAACACCGGCAAAAAACAGCAGCAGAGCAAAAAACGCTCCGGTGCTCAGCACCATCCCGGCCCCCCGGGCAAAGCCCTGCAATGCCCGCTTCCGGTCCCCGGCCCCCACGTTCTGAGCCACAAAGATGGCGATGGCCTCACAGCCGCTGATGCCGAAGGCCTGGGTGAAGTTTTCTACCCTTGTGGCGGCAGCAAAGGCGGAGATGGGCGCGGAGTCCACCAGGCTGATGCCGTTGACGGCACTTTGGATGAGCAGCTTGCCCAGGTAGAGGCTGGACTGCTGCAAAGCGGCCACGGCGGCGTAGCTGCTGGTGCGGCGGATGAGGGTGGCGTCCAGCCGGGCATCCTGCCGGGTGATGGCCAGGAAGGGGCGGCGTTTTTTGATATAGAGGGCGCACAGCAGGGCGGAGAGGAACTGGGCGGAGGCGGTGGCCAGAGCGGTGCCGGTGATGCCCAGGTCCAGCACGGCCACCAGCAGCCAGGCGGCAATCAGGTTGTAGCCCAGGGAGAGGAGCAGAAAGTACAGCGCCGCCCGGGTGTCGCCCACCGCCCGCAGGGTGGAGGCCAGATAGTTGTAGGCAAAGGTGAAGACCATCCCTGCCAGGATGACCCGCAGGTAGTGGGCGGCGTCGGCCATCAGCTCCTGGGGCGTCTGAATGAGGGCGAGGAGCTGGGGGAGAAAGAGCTGTCCCAGAACCACGGCGGTGAGGGTACACCCGCCGATGAGGACGGCGGAGACATAGAGCTGCCGGCGCAGCTTGGCCATGTCCCCCTCGCCGTAAAACTGGGCGATGAGGACGGAGGAGCCCATGCAGGCCCCGGTAATGACATAAATATAGAGGTTCATCACGCTCTCGGCCACGCCCAGGGCGGCGAAGGCCTGTCCGCCGATGTACCGGGTGACGATGAGGGAGTTTGCAATGTTGTAGAGCTGCTGCAGCACATTGGCGCACAGCAGAGGCAGACACAGCCCCAGCAGCTGGGAGGTGATGGGGCCGGAGGTGAGGTGGAGCGGGCGGGACACGGCATGACCTCCTGTGGACGTGGTACGGGGCCGCAGAGGCGGCCTGTTCGGTTTCATGATACGCCAAACAGGCTCCCATTGCAAAGACTTCTTTTGCCGGGGCCCTTATTAGGATGCCCCGGAGCAGAAACCCAAATCCCCAGGGGGAATTTCCCGTGGGGACAGAAAACGCCCGGTTCCGACCTGGGGCCTGTCCTATAATCATGACGTTAAAATCTGAAATCAAATACCGATTTTATACCCAGAGGATACCGGAGAGGCGAAAGCGGACTCCGGAACGGGAGAGAAAGGAGCGGTGGCATATGCCGGTGACCTGCCGGGAGGAGGGGAGGACCCTCATAGCGACGGTGTCCGGGGAACTGGACCACCACGAGGCCAAGGCCGTCATGGAGGAGCTGGAGGGGCGGATTGACCAGGCCCTGCCCCGTCAGCTGACAGTGGATTTGAAGGGGCTCACCTTTACGGACAGCTCGGGAATTGCGGTGCTGCTTCGGGCCTGGCGCAGGATGGGGCAGATTCAGGGCTCCATGCGGGTGGTGGGCACCCCGGCCCAGGCGGAGAAGGTCTTTCGGGCCGCGGGGCTGGAGCGGATGATCCGCTTTGAGTAGTGTGGCCCCACCCATTTCCATACCGAGGAGGACGTACATAATGAAAAAAGAAAACTATGTGTCGCTGGAGTTTCCCAGCCGCTCCGCCAACGAGAGCTTTGCCCGGGCGGCGGCCGCCTGCTTTGCCGCCCAGCTGGACCCCACCCTGGAGGAGGTCAACGACGTGAAAACCGCCGTCAGCGAGGCGGTGACCAACGCCATTGTCCACGCCTACCCCGACCGTATCGGGAAGATCGTCATGCGCGTGGCCCTGCTGGAGGGCCACGCCCTGGAGATCGTGGTGAAGGACTGGGGAGTGGGCATTGAGGACGTGGAAAAGGCCCGGGAGCCCCTGTTCACCACCGGAAATCAGGAGCGGGCGGGCATGGGCTTTACCATTATGGAGAGCTTTATGGATACGCTGAAGGTGCGCTCCGTCCCTGGAAAGGGGACCACAGTGACCATGCGGCGGAAAATTGCCCGCCGGGCAGGGCGGTGAGCGGCACGCTGTCCGCCGCAGAGCTTCTTCAGGCGGCCCGGGAGGGGGACAGCCGGGCCTGCGAGCAGGTGCTGGAGGAAAATAACGGCCTCATCTGGAGCGTGGTGCGCCGCTACTACGGCCGGGGGGTGGAGCCGGACGACCTGTACCAGCTGGGGTGCATGGGCTTTCTCAAGGCGGTGCAGGGCTTCGATCCCCAGTACGGCACCCAGTTTTCCACCTACGCGGTGCCTAAAATCGCCGGGGAGATCCGCCGTTTCCTCCGGGACGACGGACCGGTGAAAGTGAGCCGGGGCCTGAAGGAGCGGGGCGTCAGTGTCCGGGGCGCCCGGACCCGACTGTGCGCCCAGCTGGGCCGGGAGCCCAGTCTGTCCGAGCTGGCAGAGGAGACCGGGCTCACTCCCGAGGAAATTGCCGCCGCCGAGACGGCGGTGGAGCCGGTCATCTCCCTCCAGGCGGAGACGGGAGAAAACGGCCTTACCCTGGAGGGAATCCTCACCGCAGGCAGCGAGGAGGAAGGCCTGGTGGAGCGGATGACCCTGCGCACAGCGCTGGCAGCCCTGCCGGAGCGGGAGCAGCAGGTGCTGCTGCTGCGCTACTACCGGGGGATGACCCAGGTGCAGACGGCCCGGGTGGTGGGAGTCTCTCAGGTCCAGGTGTCCCGGCTGGAGCGCCGGGCGCTGGAGCGGCTGCGGCAGGAGTTGACCCCATAGGACAAAAAAGCAGCCCCCCTTTGGCGGAAGGGGGGCTGCCGGCATGTTCCACAACGGGGCCGATTGTTAGGAGAGAGAGAACAACCGGCACACGTCTGCGGAGAAAACAACCGAAATTCAGTGAGGGAGATCGGCTGCCGGGAAGCGGGACGGGCACCTGAGCGGGGCCGGAACGCTTCCGATTGACTTTATTATAGCAAAGAACAAATTAAAAGATCGTTAATGGAGCGGGACTCCCTGTTAAAATCGCGCAAAGGAGGCCGGAAGGATAGAGAATTTGCGCAAGCAAATCCTCGGAGCCCAGGGGCGGCTTAGCGGGAAAACAACAAGTCATATGGTTTCTACACGTTCATCTGCGGGATGCCGCCCTTCAAACACCGTTTACAGGCCCACCCGCCAGCAGCAGACCGCCAACCAGGACTGCGTCATCCATCAGCTGGCTGGGTACAATCTGGAAACGATCCACGTCGGCCACAAAGGCACACTGCCCGGTAAAGGTCCGCAGGCGGGAAAACAGAATTTCGCCCATTTTGGCCACGCCGCCCCCGATTACAATCCGCTCCGGGAAGGCCAGGGCCAGCATATCCGCCAGGCCCAGGGAAAAGGTCTTGGCCACCCGATCCAGCTCCTGACAAGAGAAGGGGTCCCCCTGCTCCACACCATGAGCCAAATCCAGACAGGTCAGCGGCTTCTCACGAGCTGCCAGCAGGGAGCCCTCCGGCACATAGCCCGGCGTATTCAGACGCTTTTCAATAAAGGGACCGGCACACAGATATTCCAGCCGGGTCTCCGCTCCGGTCTGCTGGGCGGTCCAGTCCGGCACCCAGACGTAACCCAGGGAACTGGCTCCGAAGCCGCCGTCCCAATAGAGGCCGCCGCCAATACCCGTGCCGATGTTGGTATAGAAAAGCCGCCTGCTGCCCCGTCCGGCTCCGCAGTACAGCTCCCCCAGTCCTCCGGTCACCGTGTCATTGAGTACACGGCTGGGGAGGGAAAAGGTCTCCTGAAACCAGGCGCGCAGCGGAAACTGATTCCAGCCCTCCACCTGCAGGGAACACACAATGACACCGGTATCGGGATCGATGGGGCCGCCGAAGCCGACGCCAATTCCCTGGATATCCCAGGCTGTCCGGAGCTCTTCTCCCGTCTCCTTGATCCACCGGAGAATGTTCTGTGCTGTGGTGGCCGCGCCCAGCTTGACCTGCCGGCGCTCTGCAATCCGGCCATCCGCTGTGCCCACCGCCATCTGCTGCTTGGTGCCGCCAATTTCGACGGCCAGATAATAGGGACCCGCCGAGGCTCCCACTCCATACTTCTCCATGACGTTTCCTCCTCCAAGGGGCGGGCTTTCCTCAGCCCGCCTTTTTCTGTTGTTACGGAAATCATAGCACAGTCCCCTCGGTTCGTCACGTCAGATTAAAAAGAAACACCCTCGGAGAAAAACTTTGTATTCTTCCCCCAAAAAGCAGGAAAATAATATGTTGGATTTGCACATTGAAATGGATTACAATTTTTGATAATATATAGAAAACAGAAAATGTAAAGGATTACATATATGGTAACGATTGCTGATGTCGCGAAAGCAGCCGGCGTCTCCGTAGCCACGGTTTCCCGGGTTATGAATAACAGCAATCTGGTGGCCGAATCCACCGCGCAGATTGTCCGGCAGACCATTCAGGAGATGTCCTATGTACCAAACCAGCAGGCACGGAACCTGCGGCGCAACGAGAGCAAGACGGTTTTGGTACTGCTTCCAAATATTACAAACCCATACTACGCCAACGTATTTGACGGAATCAACGAACGGGCCCAGGCCCTGGGCTATAACCTCTTCCTGTGCAGCACTGAGGGGCGCAACCCCGAGGCCCTGCTCAGCGAGGCCATTGACTGCAACCGTGCCGACGGCGCCATCCTGCTGCACATCAACCGGGACGCCCGGTGGCTGCAGAAATACAGCGACCGCTTCCCCATCGTGCAGTGCTGTGAGTACGCCGCCCCCTGCGACACCGCCCACGTCTCGGTGGACAACTACCGGGCCGGCTATGAGGCCACCTCCTATCTGGTGGGGCTGGGCCGCCGGAAGGTGGGCATGATCAGCTCTGACAACCGGGTGATGTCCACCCTCCAGCGTATGCGGGGGTATCAGGACGCCCTGTCGGATGCAGGACTCCCTCTGGAGGACCGCTATGTGGCCTGCTCAGACGAGAGCTACAGCTACATGAGCAGCCTGGAGGCGGCCCGCAAGCTCCTCTCTCAGCCCGATCGCCCCGATGCCCTCTTCTGTATCGGCGACTCCATCGCCCTGGCGGCGGTGGTGGTGGCTGGGGAACTGGGTATCTCCGTCCCCGAGGATGTCTCGGTGGTGGGCTTTGATGACGTAATTTACACCAAGATGATCCACCCCTACCTGACCACCATGGTTCAGCCCTGTGCCGAGCTGGGAGAACATGCCATTGAGATGCTCCACCAGATCATCACCACCGGAACGCTGGAGAACCGCAATGTGATTCTTCCCCACGGCTTTGTGGCCCGCGAGTCCACCTGCCCCGCGCCGGGCGGGGTTCGTCCCGAATGAAATAGCGTATTTTTCGGCCGGGGAGCGGCCGTAAAATAAATGCGGAAACCCGCACTATTTATCATGAGGAGGATTACCATGAAAAAGTTCTTAGCATTGGCCATGAGTCTTGCCCTGTCCCTGTCCCTGCTGGCCGGCTGCGGCAACAACAGCTCCAGCTCCGGCTCCGCTGCTGGTTCCGGTTCTGCCGCTGGCTCCGGTTCCGGCGCTTCCGGCGATTCCTACAAGATTGGTTTGGTTATCCTGTCCGGTGACCACGGCTTCACTGGCGAGTCCGTCCGCCACGCTGAAATGGAAGCTGAGGCTCTCATGGAGAAGTACGACAACCTGGAGATCGTCGTCAAGTCCTGCGCTGAGGCCTCCGCTCAGATCACTGAGATCGACAACCTGATCGCTGGCGGCGACATCGACGCCATCATGCTGTGGCCCACCGAGGGCGAGGCTCTCCGCTCCGCCGCTCAGACCATCGTGGAAGCCGGCATCGACCTGGTGGTCTATGACCGCCTCATTGAGGACTTTGAGGGTCTGAAGGGCCAGATGATGGGCGACAACTTCAGCATCGGCGAAGAGATGGGCGAGTACCTGAACACCTACTTTGCTGACGACGACCAGGTCAACTACCTGCGCTTCGTGGGCGACAGCTCCACCGTTACCTCCCAGCGCTCCGGCGGTATGGACGAGGTCATTGACGCCAACAAGTTCAACCAGATCAACGAGACCTTCGTGACCAACTGGTCCACCGAGGAAGCTCAGGAGCAGATGGAGAACTGGCTCAACGCCCACACCAAGGAAGAGATCGAGTCTCTGGACCTCATCGTCACCCATGACGACGAGATCGTGGACGGCCTGATGAACGCTCTGGACGCCTACACCGGCAACGCTCAGCTGAACGTGAAGCTGATCACCTCCGTGGGCGGCCGCGAGGATACCCTGCAGAAGTTTGAGAACACCAAGCTGGACGTGAAGTTTGTCACTTGGTTCTTCGCTCCCTCCTTCATCCGTGAGTGCGTGGACTTCACCGCTGAGACCGCCATGGGCCTGCCCTTCAGCGGCACCGCTGTTGAGACCGACGGCATCTATCTGATCCCCTCCTTCTCCATCAGCAACGCCGGCGGCGCTGACTATGACTTCGAGCAGTACAGAGCCAGCGATGAGTACGCCGTGCGCTACTCCATCGGTGATTTCTAAGTCTTCTGTCCATATCTGAATGAACCATTCAACGGGGCCGGCTGAAAGTCAGCCGGCCCCGTCTGCATCCGGCCGCCGAAAAGCGGGAAGAGCCGGCTCGCCTGTCAGGGGGCCGGAACAAGATGTCGAGGAAAGGAACCATTGCTATGCGGTTAGAGATGAAAAACATTGTAATGGAATTTGGACCGGTTCGCGCGGTGGACAATGTGGATCTCACCGTGGAGCCCGGGCAAATTGTGGGTCTGCTGGGTGAAAACGGCGCGGGAAAATCCACATTGATGAACGTGCTCGCCGGTGTGTATTCCCCCGTCTCCGGCAAGATCCTGATCAATGGGAACGAAACGGTTATGAAAGGCGTGCGTACCGCCGACCAATGCGGTATCCGCTTTATCCACCAGGAATTGAATCTGTGCAACGACCTGCGGGTCTATGAAAATATGTTCCTTGGAAACGAGATTTCCAAAAACGCGGTATTTCTCAACAAAGCAACCATGATGGAAAAGTGCCGGGAGGTCTTCCGGCGCATGAAGGTTGACATCGATCCCAACACCGTCGTGGAACAGCTCTCCGCGGCGGAGAAGCAGATGGTTGAGATCGGCCGGGCCCTGCTGTTCCGTTCAGAGCTCATCATCATGGATGAGCCTTCCACGGCTTTGGCCACGGCGGAAATTGAAAATTTGTTTGAAATCATGCGGCAGCTCAAGGAGGAGGGCGTCAGCTTCATCTACATCTCCCACAAAATGCCCGAGCTGTTTGAGATCTGCGACGTGTACTATATCCTCTGCGACGGCAAGCTGGTGTCCCACGGCAATTTCAAGGACATCAACGAGGAGCAGGTCACCGAGATGATGATCGGCCACAACCTGAAGGCGGACGAGTTTGAAAATCACATCTGCCGGGCCACCGACGAGGTGTGTCTGTCGGTGCGGGGCGTCTCCAGCGGCGTACTGAAGGATCTGTCCTTCGAGCTGCACCGGGGCGAAATCCTGGCGGTCACCGGCCTTCAGGGCTCCGGCCGGGATACCCTGGCGGATGTTCTGTTCGGCGTGGAGTCCTTCACGGGCGAGGTGTATGTGGAGGGAACCCGCATGCCCAACAAGGCCCGGGACCGCTCGGTGCGCTACTTCATGCGCCACAAGGTGGGCATGGTGCCTCGCTCCCGCCCCGAGCGCGGCATCCACAACGACCTGTCCGTCCAGGACAATCTGTCCATGGGTTACTTAAACGCCCTGCACAAGAAGCCCTTTATCAGTGCCAAGGAAGAGAGCCAGCGCTTTGACCGGCAGCAGAAGGCCATGGCCATCAAGGTCAGCAACTCCCGCAACCCCATCACCTCGCTGTCCGGCGGCAACCAGCAGAAGGTCATTCTGGGCAAGTGGCTGGAGACCGACGCCGATGTGCTCCTGCTGGACAATCCCACCCAGGGCATCGACGTGGGTACAAAATTCGAAATTTATCACCTGATTCTCCGTCTGGCCGAGGCCGGCAAGGCCATCATCATGTTCAGCGCGGAGTTTCCGGAGATTCGGAATGTGGCCGACTCCTGCATTGTCCTCTACAAGGGCATGTGCAACGCCCGGCTAAGCCGGGAGGACTTGACCGAGAAAAACATTATGTATTACTCCACCGGAGCGAATTTGGAGGGTCTGAAAGATGGAAAAACGACTGAATGCTGACACCGCAAAGAGCCTGGGCCGTGCGCTGACCCGGGAGTACAGCTTTGTACTGTCCTTCATCCTGCTGGTCATCATCGGCGCCTGCGTCAACAAGAACTTCTTTACCTGGAGCAACATTTCCAACCTCTTCGTTCAGGGCAGCATGATTGGCCTCATCGCACTGGGCATGACCATGGTCATTGGCGCCGGCCTCATCGACATCTCCGTGGGCTCCCAGGTGGCTATCATCGGCGGCTTCGGCATCTGGGCCCTGAACGCCACGGGTAGCATCTTTCTCATGCTGCTGTTCTGCGTGGCCTTCGGCCTGGCCATCGGCGCCGTCAACGGCCTGCTGGTCACCAAGGGCGGCATGCCCGCCATGGTAGCTACCCTGGCCAGCATGAGCGCCTGCCGCGCCATCATCAACTACTACGGCGCCGCCGGCCCCTTCACCGTGGATAAGTCCATCTACGACCGCTTCCGTCAGCTGGCCGTGGGCGGCATCCAGCTGGGTCCCAACTTCAAGATTCCCTACCTCATGATCATCTTCATTGCGGCGGTCATCATCTTTGACATCGTCATGAAGAAGACCAAGCTGGGCAAGCACATCTTCGCCGTGGGCAGCAACGAGAAGTCCGCCCGCCTATCCGGCATCAACGTGGACGGCGTGAAGATCATCACCTATATGGTCACCGGCGCCATGTGCGGCGTGGCCAGCCTGCTCTATGCCTCCCGCATGACCGCTGTGGCTGCCGCCTCCGCCGCCATGAGCTGGGAGATGGACGCCATCGCGGCCGTGGCCATCGGCGGTACCTCCATGAGCGGCGGCCGCGGTAAGATCATGGGCACCTTCCTGGGCGTTCTGATGTTCAAGATCATCAGCAACATCCTCACCGCCGCCAACGTCTCCTCCTACCTCAACGGTGCCATCAGCGCCGCCATCATCGTCCTGGCCGTTCTCATGCAGAACTTCCAGAACAAGCGCCACTAAATAAACGCAGCGTCTGGCCCCGGACAAAAGCCGGGGCCAGACGGTTGGAATCTACCGTTGCCGGACACGGTCCGGCGGGAAATGGAGGTTATTATGAAAGTAGGAATTATCGGCTGCGGCAAGATCACCGAGGTCCGCCACGCCCCTGAGTACCACGAGAATCCTCACTGTGAAATTGCTGGCTTTTACGACGTGGTGCCGGAAAAGGCCCAGGCTCTGGCCAAGGAGTACGGCGGGAAAGCCTTCGCCTCGGTGGAGGAGTTGCTGGCCAGTGACGTGGACGCGGTCAGCGTGTGTGTGGCAAACCGGTTCCATGCCGCCATCAGCATCCAGGCCCTGAAGGCAGGCAAGCACGTGCTGTGCGAAAAGCCCATGGCCACCACCGAGGAGGACTGCGAGGCCATGGTGGAGGCCGCCCGTGAGGCCGGCAAGTACCTGATGATCGGTCTCAACCAACGTCTGGCCAAGGCCCATGTGAAGGCTAAGGAGATTCTGGACAGCGGCGAGATGGGCGAGGTTCTCACCTTTGAGACCCACTTCTCCCACCCCGGCCCCGAGGGCTGGACCGGCCAGGCCAACTCCTGGTTCTTCGACAAGAAGACCGCTCAGTTTGGCGTCATGGCGGATCTGGGCGTACACAAGACCGACCTGCTCTACTACCTCACCGGCAAAAAGATCGTGAAAACCTCCGCCACCCTGGCCACCGTGGATAAGCGCTACCCCGACGGCCGTCTGGTGGACGTGGATGACAACGCCATCGCCCTCTACACCCTGGAGACCGGGGCCGTGGGCACCATGCACGTCAGCTGGACCAACTACGGCGCTGAGGACAACTCCACCAAGCTCTACTGCCAGAACGGCGTGATGCGCATGTATGACGACCCCACCTACTCCCTCATCGTGGAGAAGAAGGACGGCACCGTGGTGCCCTACCAGCTGGACCAGCTCACCTCCAACAAGGAGCAGACCAGCGGCGGCCGCACCTCTACCGGCATCATCGACGCCTTTGTGGACGCGGTGGTCAACGACCACCAGCCCATGATCAGCGGGGAGAGCGCCCTGCACGCCATGAAGGTCATCTTCGCCAACCAGCGCTCCAGCGAGAGCGGCCAGGCGGAGCTGGTGAAATAAGGAGGCTGTTCCAATGAGACCCATTACCATTACCACCGGCCAGTACGGCGATTTGCCCTTTGACAAGCTCTGCTCCATCATGGGCGGCATCGGCTACGACGGACTGGAGATCGCCTGCCACACCCACCTGGACGCCCACCGCTATCTGTCGGACGGCGCCTACCGGGATTCCATTCAGGAAAACCTGGCCAAAAACAACCTGAAGGTGTGGGCCCTGGGGGCCCATCTGGCCGGCCAGTGCGTGGGGGACAACTGGGACCCCCGCCTGGACAACTTCGCCCCCACCCGCCTGTCGGGCAAGCCGGAGGAGATCCGCAAGTGGGCCGTTGACGAGATGATGGCCGTGGCCCAGGCCGCCCGGATGATGGGCGTCCACATTGTCACCGGCTTCACCGGCTCCCCCATCTGGCCCTACTGGTACTCCTTCCCCCAGACCTCCCAGCAGATGATTGACGACGGCTTCGGCCGCATCAAGGAGCTGTGGACCCCCATCTTCGACGAGTTCGACCGGTGCGATGTAAGGTTCGCCCTGGAGGTCCACCCCACCGAGATCGCCTTCGACTATTACAGCACCCAGAAGCTGCTGGCCACCTTCGACCGCCGGCCCACCCTGGGCATCAACTTCGACCCCTCCCACCTGGTATGGCAGGGCATGGATCCCTGTCTGTTCCTGCGTGACTTTGCCGACCGGATCTACCACGTCCATATGAAGGACGTGAAGGTGCGCCTGGACGGCCGGGCGGGCATCCTGGGCAGCCACATCGAGTTCGGCGACCTGCGCCGGGGCTGGAACTTCGTCTCCCTGGGCCACGGCGACGTGGACTTTGACGGCATCATCCGGGAGCTCAACGCCATGGGCTACCAGGGTCCCCTCTCCGTGGAGTGGGAGGACTCGGGCATGGAGCGCATGTTCGGCGCCAAGGAGGCCTATGAGTTTACCAAGCGCGCGGACTTCGCCCCCTCGGACGTAGCCTTTGACTCTGCCCTGAAGACCGACTGAGAATTGGAGGACATTCCCATGCACAATACGTCGTCCCAGGTGGAAATTATCCGGCCCTGGAAAGACTTCGACATCCGCTATGCTCTGTTTGACTTTGACGGTACCATCAGCCTCATCCGGGAGGGCTGGCAGGACATTATGATCCCCTACTTTGCCCAGGTCCTCCAGGAGGCAGCTCCGGAGGAGGATCCCCAGCAGATTCTCACCTGCGTGCGGGACTTTGTGGACACCCTCACGGGAAAACAGACCATTTTCCAATGCATCCGCCTCAATGAGGAAGTCATGAAGCGGGGCGGGCCGGAACGGGACCCGCTGGTGTATAAGCAGGAGTACCTGCGCCGGCTGGAGGAGCGCATCCACAGCCGGAAGCAGGCCCTGGAATCGGGAGCGGCCCGGCCGGAGGACTATCTGGTGCCCGGCGTGCGCCCCTTCATCGACCTTCTGCAGCAGCACGGCGTGCGCTGCTATCTGGCCAGCGGCACCGACGAGGCCGACGTACTCTACGAGGCCCATCTGCTGGGGCTGGACGGCGTGTTTGAGGGCGGCATCCACGGCGCCCACGACGCCGTCACCACCTGCTCCAAGGAGCTGGTCATCCGGGACATGCTGGAAAAGGAACACATCAAGCCCCGGGAGCTGGTCTCCTTCGGGGACGGCTATGTGGAGGTAGAGCTGGTGGCCAACCTGGGCGGTCTGGCCATCGGCGCCGCCACCAACGAGGAGACCCGCCAGGGGATCAACGACTGGAAGCGCAGCCGCCTCATCGCGGCGGGCGCCAACGCCATCATCCCCGATTTCCGTGCGGGCCAGGAGCTTTATGAAGCCATTGGGAGGGATTGTCATGCCGTATCCGCAGTTTGACCGCTCCAAGCTCAATCTGCTGCCCCTGGAGCAGCGGATTCACGACGTGGATCTTCAAAAGGTTCTGCTGAACCCCGCCGACCCGGCCCCGGAGTTTTCCCACCCCGCGCTGCCCGAGCTGGCCCAGGCCATTGTGGAGGCCCGGCGCACCTACGACGCCACCGTGCTGATGATGTACGGGGCCCACGTAATCCGCACGGGCAACGCTCTTTACATGATTGAGCTGATGAAGCGGGGGCTTGTCACCCACTTTGCCACCAACGGCGCCGGCTCCATCCACGACTTTGAGCTGGCCATGATCGGCCACACCTGCGAGAGCGTGGCCAAGTACATCAGCGAGGGACAGTTCGGCCTCTGGAATGAGACCGGCCTCATCAATGACATCATTGTCCAGGGTGCCAAGGAGGGCATCGGCTGGGGCGAGGCCCTGGGCCGTTACATCTGGGAGAACAACTTCCCCTACCGGGAGTCCAGCGTGCTGGCCATGGGCTACCACCTGGGCGTCCCCGTCACCGTCCACGTGGGCGTGGGCAACGACATCATTCACGAGCACCCCAACTGCGACGGCGCGGCCATGGGTGCCTGCTCCTACACCGACTTCCTGGTCTACGCCCAGAGCGTCACCCGCCTGGAGCACGGCGTCTTCCTGGACTTCGGCTCCGCCGTGGCGGGCCCGGAGGTCTACCTCAAGGCCCTGGCCATGGCCCGGAACGTGGCCAAGCAGGAGGGGGAGGAAATCTGTCACTTCCACACGGCGGTCTTTGACCTGCAGCCCATCGACGACAGCGACGGCTACCAGGCCACCCCGCCCAAGAGCGATCCCCGCTACTACTTCCGGCCCTGGAAGACCATTCTGGCCCGCACCGTGGCCGACGGCGGCATCAGCCACTACGTCCGGGGCGAGCACCGCTGTACGGTGCCCAACCTGGCCAAGGCGGTGTTTGCGGCCGACGAGGGGCGCAGCCTATGATCGACGGGGAAAACATCATCCGCGCCCTGGCGGGCACCGGACAAGCCCGGATTGTGGTGTTCGGGGACTACACCCTGGACAAATACCTCTACATTGACCCGGCCCGGGATGAGCCCTCGGTGGAGACCGGCCTCACCGCCTACCAGGTCCATGAGAAGCGGATGTACGCCGGCTGCGGCGGTACCATTACCAACAACCTACGGGCCCTGGGGGCCCAGGTCATCTCCATCGGCCTCATGGGCGAGGACGGTGAGGGGTACGAGCTGCAGCGCTGCCTGGACGCCGTGGGGGCGGACACCGCCTCCATGGTGCGCACCAGGGAGCTGTGCACCTGCACCTACACCAAGCCCATGCGCCTGCAGCCCGACGGCAGCTGGCAGGAGATGAACCGGCTGGACTTCCGCAATTTCGCCCCTCCGTCCATGGAGCTGCAGCAGCGGCTCCTGGAGCGGCTGGAGGAGCGGCTTGGGGAGGCGGACGCGGTCATCCTCATCGACCAGTTCTGCCAGCGGAATCTGGGGGTTATCACCGACTATGTGCGGGACCGGCTCAACGAGCTGGCCCAGGCCCACCCGGAGAAAATTTTCTATGTGGACTCCCGGGCCTTCTCCGGTGAGTTCCGGAATATGATTGTCAAGTGCAACAACCTGGAGCTGATGGCCTCGGCACCGGAGGAGGCGGGCTCCCCGGAGGATCCTCAGGCCCTGCTCCGGCAGGCTCAGCTTCTGCGCAGCCGGACGGGCAACACCTTCTTTGTCACCCGGGGCAGCCAGGGCATGCTGGTGCTTCAGGACGAGGCAGCCATTTCCGTGCCTGCGGTCCACGTCACCGGCCCCATCGACATCGTGGGGGCGGGGGACGCCTCCAGTGCCGGAATTGTGCTGGGGCTCACCCTGGGCCTGACCGAGGAGGAGGCCGCCGCCCTGGGCTGCTGCATCTCCTCCATTACCATACAGCAGCTGGGCGTCACCGGCTCGGCCAGCGTGCCCCAGGTGGTGGAGCGGCTGCGGATTTATCAGGAGGGGAAATCAGTATGAATTATGTTCCACAGCTCCGGGACTATCTGGAAACGGAGCAGAAAATTTTGGCCCAGCTGGATCTGGACTCTGTCAGCACCCTTATGAATCTGATGGAGGAGGCCCGGCAGAACCACAAGCGCATCTTCATCTGCGGAAACGGTGGCAGCGCCGCCACCGCCTCCCACTTTGTCTGCGACTTCTGCAAGGGCGTGAGCCTGAACCAGGAGGTCAAGTATGACTTTGAGTGCCTCAGCGACAACACACCGCTGATGACGGCCATCGCCAACGACATCAGCTACGACGACGTGTTTGTCATCCCCCTGAAGGCCAAGCTCCACCAGGGCGACCTGGTCATCGGCATCTCGGGCAGCGGCAATTCGGAGAATGTGGTCCGCGCCATCCGGTATGCCCGGGAGCACGGAGCCAAAACCGTGGCCCTGGTGGGCTACAGCGGCGGCAAGCTTCTGCAGGAGGCCGAGCATGCGGTCCATGTCAACATCGACAACATGCAGATTGTGGAGGACGTACATATGATTCTGGATCATATGATGATGTACGTGCTGGCCAGTCTGAACGAGCAGCAGTGAGTTAGATGTGAGAACAACTGTGATTTCGGTGTAGTCGGTGTAGAAGGCCTCGGCTCAAGGTAATCCAAGGTGAACCTGCGCCTTAAAGACAACATCAATACGGTGTATAGAAAGTGACCGCAAGTCATTGTGATGGCTTGCGGTCACTTTTATTTATGTCGGGAAGCCTGGGGGCGGCAAAGGGGAGAAAAGAAACCCCCGGCAGATACTGCCAAAGCAGTATCTGCCGGGGATTCAGAAATCTGGAAGATCAGTCCGGCGGGGGGATTCCCCCGGACGGCGGAGATTTGGGGAATACGAGGACCAGGTTACTGCACGTGAGTGTGGTTGTTGATGTGATTCATGCAGTAGCAGTAATAGCCATTGCACTTGGAGCAGTACCGGAACTCCATGTTGGGGTCGTCGGCATCGGTGATGCCGCACACCGCGCACTTGTGGAGATAGCCCTTGCGCTGCTGGACTTCTTTTTGTGCCTTCTTGAAGTTGATGGTCTGGGGATTGACCCGGTGGGCGGCGCGGGCCTGGCCGCAGCGCAGGGCGTCGGTGAGGTCCTCCCAGAAGAAGATGAGGTAGTTCAAGGTGGCCACCACAGGCAGCAGGCCCCAGAACCACAGACCGGCGGAGAAGTAGACGAACACATGATAGGCCATGTAAGCCACGTCAATCCAGGCCAGCCACTTGCCCTTGACTGGGATGATGAAATAGACCAGGAAGCGGACGTCGGGGTACAGGGTGGCGAAGGAGAGGAACAGGGACATGTTGATATAATGCATGTTGGCCAGTTCCAGGTAGACGGGCTGCCCCATGATGAAGTAGATGATCATGCCGTAGATCACGTTGAGCAGGATGCCCAGGCCGTAAAAGACGGTGAATTTTGCCGATCCCCAGCGCTGCTCCAGCGTGGTACCCAGGGAGTAGTAGAGGTAGGTGGTCAGAATGAACCAGAGGGGGGATTGGTCCAGAGGGACCAGAACAAAGGTGAGGATACGCCAGACCTGGAAATGCTGGAAAATCATGCCGGGCATGAAGGACAGCCAGGAGATCACAGCGTTGTTGGTCAGCAGGTTGGCCACATAGACCAAAGCGGTGCCCGCGGAGATGTAAAGCATCAGATTGGGAATGCCGAAATTGGGATGATTGTAGCAAAAGCGGTCCAGGCGTCGGGAAATAGCCTTCATGGACAGACCTCCTTGGGAAGTGATTGGTACAGTACCGTTCATTGTACCCGCTTTTTGGGGAAAAGTCCATGACAAATCTGTAAACATTTTTAAGGTGCACTTTCTTCCGGTTAGCGGCTGTGATACAATAATCTTGCCACGGGCCGCCCAGGCCCGCCGAAAGGAGTTTGTTCCAATGAGCATTGTGAAGGATATGTCCCTGGCCCCCTCGGGCCATCAGAAAATTCAGTGGGTGCGGGACTTCATGCCCGCCCTCAGCGGCATTGAGGAGCGCTTCCGCCGGGAGAAGCCCTTTGCCGGACTGACCATTGCCGTCTCCGTCCACCTGGAGGCCAAGACCGCCAATCTGGGGCTGGTGCTGCGGGAGGGCGGCGCCGACGTCCATCTCACCGGCTGCAACCCCCTCTCCACCCGGGACGATGTGGCCGCCGCCATGGCCGATTTGGGCGTGGATACCTACGGCGTCCACGGCGTGGACATGCAGGGTTATGAGGATCTGCTGGTGGAGACCCTGAAGTGCCGTCCCCATCTCATCGTGGACGATGGCGGAGACCTCATTCAGCTGCTGGGCGGAAAGTGTGCCCAATACGCCGACCGGCTCATCGGCGGCTGTGAGGAGACCACCACCGGCATCCACCGCCTCCAAGCCCGGGAGAAGGCGGGCATCCTGCCCTGCCCCATGATGGCGGTGAACGACGCCAAGGCCAAGCACTACTACGACAACAAGTACGGCACCGGCCAGTCCTCCTGGGATGCCATCATGCACACCACCAACCTGATGGTGGCGGGCAAGACGGTGGTTGTGGCAGGCTACGGCTGGTGCGGCAAGGGCATCGCCATGCGGGCCAAGGGCATGGGCGCCCAGGTTATCATCACCGAGGTGGACCCCTTCAAGGCGCTGGAGGCCACCATGGAGAACTTCCAGGTCATGCCCATGGACGAGGCGGCCAAGTACGGCGATATCTTCGTCACCGCTACCGGCTGCAAGGACGTCATCGTGGGGCGCCACTTCCAGGTGATGAAGGACAACGCCATCCTCTGCAACTCTGGCCACTTCGACTGCGAGGTGGATGTGGCCGCCCTGGGTGCCATGGCGGTGGAGCGGTTCCCACGGCGGGAGAACATCGAGGGCTTCCGCCTTCCCGACGGCCGCACCCTCAACGTGCTGGCCGAGGGACGGCTGGTCAACCTGGCCGCGGGCAACGGACACCCGGCGGAGATTATGGACATGTCCTTCGCGGTGCAGGCCCTGTCCCTGGAGTGGCTGGCCAAGCATCAGGGCAGCCTGGAAAAGAAGGTCTATGAGGTGCCCGAGGAGATCGATGACCAGATCGGCCGGGTGAAGCTGGCCGCCATGGGTCTGGCCATTGATACCCTCACCCAGGAGCAGAAGGAATATCTGGCGGGCTGGGAAGCGTAAAGAATGCAGAATGCAGAATGTGGGCCAGGGATACCTGACACGGAGCAGAAAGCCTGCATGGGAAAGGAGCCGGCGAAGCCGTGCACAATGAGTTAACCGAAATTGACATTCAGAAGATGAAGGAGGAGCTGGACTACCGCCGGATCACCCTGCGGCCCCAGCTTCTGGAGGAGGTGAAGGTGGCCCGCTCCTTCGGAGATCTCAGCGAGAATTTTGAGTACAAGGCGGCCAAGCAGGAGAAGAACAAGAACGAGAAGTGCATCCGTTTCCTGGAGAATATGATCAAGACCGCCGTAGTCATCCGGGACAACTCAGATGCCGACACGGTGGGCCTTTACGACAAGGTGACGGTGTATCTGGAGGAGGATGACGAGGAGGAAACCTGGCAGATTGTCACCACCGTGCGGCAGGATGTGCTCCACGGCCTCATCAGCAAGGAGTCCCCCATGGGGAGCGTCCTGATGGGGAAAAAGGTGGGAGAGCGCTTTTTTGTCCAGGTCAGCCCCGATTATGGCTACTATGCCCAAGTGCGAGCCATTGAGAAGGGTACGGACGACGGCAGCGTGGCATTAAACCGCTACTAAAGGAAAGTGCCCGCTAAATTCAGCGGGGAAGGTCAAGATAAGAGGATTTTAGGCCCATTTATGCGGAGACATGCGCGGGGTGCTGTGATAAGATAGCGGCGCATAGAGAATGCTTCTTCGCAGCTGGAAGGGCGGAGGAGCGGACAAACAAGAGACAAAAATGAATGAAAAGGGGAATATTGCATGGCAATTCAGAAGATTTTCGTGGTAGGCGCCGGTCTGATGGGCAGCGGCATCGCCCAGACCGCCATTACCAACGGATATGACGTCATTTTGAACGACCAGCGGCAAGAGGCCCTGGATCGGGCCAAAGTGGGCATTCAGCGCGCCCTGAACCGGGACGTGGAGAAGGGCCGCATGACCCAGGAGGCCTGCGAGGAGGCCATGAGCCGCCTGAGCTTCGACACCACCATGGAGAGCGCCCGGGAGGCCCAGCTGGTCATTGAGGCCATCTATGAGAATCTGGAGGCCAAGCAGGCGGTGTTCAGCGCTCTGGAGGAGATCTGCCCCCCGGAGACCATTTTCGCCTCCAACACCTCCTCCATCTCCCTCACCGCTCTGGGCGCCGCCACCAAGCGCCCCTCCCGCGTGGTGGGCATGCACTTCTTCTCTCCCGTGCCCAAGATGCGCCTTTGTGAGGTCATCTTCGGCCTGCTCACCGATCAGGCGGTGCTGGACGAGATCAAGGAAGTGGGCGAGCGGCTGGGCAAGACCCTCATCCTCTCCGACGACAAGCCGGGCTTTATCGTCAACCGCGCCCTGCTGCCCATGCTCAACGAGGCCTGCGTCATTGTGGGCTCCTTCATCGGTACCGTGGAGGACGTGGACAACGGCATGAAGCTGGGCTGCAACCACCCCATGGGTCCCCTGGAGCTGGCGGACATGGTGGGTCTGGATATCCTGCTCAACGTGATGATGGTTATGGACAAGGAGTACGGCGCCAAGTACCACCCCTCCATGCTGCTGCGGAAGATGGTCACCGCCGGCTTCCTGGGCCGCAAGAGCGGCGCCGGCTTCTACCTCTATGAGGACGGCAAGAAGATGGGCGTCAACCCCGCTCTGACCCGGGAGCACCACCTGTGCGAGGAGTAAGAATTTTGTCCCATAGGCAGGAAAACGGTTGACAACGCCGGGAAACCTGATATAATCATCCAGTACAATTCCATAGCCTTATCAAGAGTGGCTGAGGGACCGGCCCCATGACGCCACGGCAACCTGCCTTCGGGCAAGGTGCCAAATCCGGCGGTAGTGTATCGCAAGATGAGGGTGCATACAGACACAACGCTCCGCCAATCCGGCGGAGCGTTTTTTCATCCTCCCGGCAAGAAAGGAACAATAAGAATGGCAAAGAGACTGTTTACCTCCGAATCGGTGACCGAGGGTCACCCCGACAAAATCTGCGACCAGATTTCCGACGCGGTTCTGGACGCCATCCTGGCTGAGGATCCCGCTGCCCGTGTGGCCTGTGAGACCACGGTGACCACCGGCCTGGTCCATGTGATGGGTGAGATCACCACCCACTGCTACGTGGACATCCCCAAGATTGCCCGCCAGGTGGTGCGGGACATCGGCTACGACCGGGCCAAGTTTGGCTTTGACTGCGACACCTGCGCGGTGCTCACCTCCATTGACGAGCAGTCCCCCGACATCGCCATGGGCGTGGACAAGTGCCTGGAGGCCAAGGAAGGGGAGCAGGACGACGGCCTGGACAACGGCGCCGGCGACCAGGGCATGATGTTCGGCTACGCCTGCGACGAGACCGAGGAGCTCATGCCCCTGCCCATCTCCCTGGCCCACAAGCTGGCCATGCAGCTCACCCGGGTGCGCAAGGAGGGCCAGGTGAACTACCTGCGGCCCGACGGCAAGACCCAGGTGACGGTGGAGTACAACGAGGACGGCTCCCCCAAGCGCATTGACGCGGTGGTGGTGTCCACCCAGCACGGCCCCGAGGCCTCTCTGGAGCAGATCCGCAAGGATATGATTGAGCTGGTCATCAAGCCCATCCTGCCCCAGCAGCTGCTGGACGGGGAGACCAAGATCTATGTGAACCCCACCGGACGGTTTGTGGTGGGCGGCCCTCAGGGCGACTCCGGCCTCACCGGGCGGAAGATCATTGTGGACACCTACGGCGGCTCCGCCCCCCACGGCGGCGGCGCCTTCTCCGGTAAGGACCCCACCAAGGTGGACCGCTCTGCCGCCTATGCCGCCCGCTGGGTGGCCAAGAACGTGGTGGCCGCCGGCCTGGCCAAGCGCTGCCAGGTGCAGCTGGCCTACGCCATCGGCGTGGCCCGCCCCGTCTCCGTCCGTGTGGACACCTTTGGTACCGGCACCGTGTCCGATGCACAGCTGGAGCAGGCCGTGGAGAAGACCTTTGACCTGCGCCCCGGCGCCATCATCCGGGACCTGGACCTGCGCCGGCCCATCTACCGCCAGCTGGCCGCCTACGGCCACTTCGGCCGTCCCGAGCTGGATCTGCCCTGGGAGCGCATCGACCGCATGGAGCAGCTCAAGCAGAACCTGTAATCCAAAACAAAGTGAACGTCCGCTCCGCCCGTTCCGGGTGGGGCGGACGTTTTGGGTTTAGGACTGGACAACAGCGGATACACTGGAGTAAAATGGATTACACCAAGAAAGCTATGTTCGGAATTGCAGGAGCTTTTCCTGTAAGGAGGAGATTTTATGGACAGAACAGACATTTTAAGCAAGGTGGACCACACCATCCTGACCCCTGCCGCCACCTGGGAACAGGTGAAGGCTGTGTGTGACGAGGGCATGGAGTTTTCCACCGCTTCGGTTTGTATCCCTCCCCGCTACGTGAAGCAGGCGGCGGCCTATGTGGGCAACCGGTTGAAAATCTGCACCGTGGTGGGCTTCCCCAACGGCTATTCCACGCCCGAGGTCAAGGTGTTTGAGACGGAGGACGCCATCCGCAACGGTGCGGACGAGATCGACATGGTCATCAACCTGGGCCTGGCCAAGGCCGGTGACTGGGAGGGCGTTCTGGCGGAGATCAAGGCGGTGAAGGCCTCCTGTAAGGGCCGGATTTTGAAGGTCATTGTGGAGGCCTGCCTGCTCACCCAGGAGGAGAAGGTAGCCATGTGCCGCATCGTTTCCATGTCCGGCGCGGACTTTATCAAGACCTCTACCGGCTTTTCCACCGGGGGCGCCACCGTGGAGGATGTGCGCCTGTTCCGGGAGAAGGTCAGCCCCGACATCCGGGTGAAGGCAGCGGGGGGCATCCGCACCTTCGAGCAGGCCCAGGCCATGGTGGAGGCGGGCGCGGACCGCATCGGAGCCAGTGCCCTGGTGGCCCTGGCCAAGCAGGCAAAGGGCTGAACTCCATTCAAGAGAACCTACCCCGGAGGCCGGCAAACGCCGACCTCCGTTTTTTGTGCCCCGCAGGGGGTGGAAGCGGGAAAAGAGAGCCGTGAAGCAAGGAACACCAAGGGGGACGGTCGGCATAGTCTGGAGTACAGATTTGCTGATACGGAGGGTCGCTTATGACTGCTTTACCCCATATTGAATACTTTTTGGGGGCCAACGCCCCCACCGGATTTTATTCCCTCTACCCCCAGCTCCTCCCGCCGGAGCAGGCCAGGGCCATCTACATCCTCAAGGGCGGGCCGGGCTGCGGGAAGTCCACCCTGATGCGCCGGGTGGGGGAGCGGATGGAGGAAGAGGGGCTGGAGACGGAGCACATTCTCTGCTCCGGGGACCCGGCCTCCCTGGACGCCCTGGTGCTGCCCAAGCTGGGGGTGGCCATTGTGGACGGCACCGCCCCCCACGTGGTGGAGCCCAAATACCCCGGGGCGGTGGAGCGCTACGTCAACCTGGGGGAGTGCTATGACACCCAGGCGCTGTGGGAGCGGCGGGAGGCGCTGATGGCCTGCATGACGGGCTATAAGGGCTGCTATCAGCGGGCCTACCGCTGTCTGGGAGCGTCGGCGGAGATTTTTGAGGACATCCGGGCCACCCTGCTCACCCAGGAGCTGTCGGAGAAGCTGGCCAAGCGGGCCCGGGGCATCCTTTCCCGGGAGCTGCGGCGGAAGAAGGGCATCACCGGCGGTCAGGTGAAGCAGCGCTTTTTGGGCGCAGTGACCCACAAGGGGGCCATGTGCCTCTTTGACACCGCCCTGGCCCAGTGCTCCCGGGTGTATGAGCTGTCCGACCAGTACGGTCTGGCCCATGAGATGCTCATCCACCTGCTGGCGGGAGCCACAGCGGGGGGCTGGGACGTGGTGGCCTGCCCCGACCCCATGGCGCCGGAGCGGTTGGCCCACCTACTGGTGCCGGAGCAGGGTCTGGCCTTCCTTACCTCCACCCCCGCGCTTCCTCTGCCGGAAAAGCCCTACCGGAGAATCCGTCTGGACGCGGCGGCGGATGAAAACCTGCTGCGCCGGGGCCGGCCCCGGGTTCGCTTTGCCAAGAAGGTGTCCGCTGCCCTGGTGGAGGAGGCGGTGAGCTCCCTGGCCCAGGCCAAGGCCATGCACGACGACCTGGAGGCCATCTATAATCCCTATGTGGACTTCGGCCGGGTGGAGGAAACCGCCCGGCGAGTGGGGAATGAAATCCTGTCCCTGACCTAAAAAGACCCCGGCGCTCTCCCACAGGGAGGGCGCCGGGGAACTGTGTATGAGGGGAATTACCGGCGAATGAGGACCACGGCCACGTCGTTGACGTTGGTGCCGGTGGCACCGGTGACGATAAGGCCGTCACAGGCGGCCAGGGCGTGGTAGGCGTCGTTGTCCTGGAGCACGTCGAAGATAGACAGGCCCTTGGCGGAGAGCTGGGCCTTTGTTTCATGGGAGACAAAGCCGCCGGCCGCCTCGGTGGGGCCGTCGGTGCCGTCGGAGCCGAAGGAGAAGACGGCGGTGTCCTTCAGACCGTCAATGCCCTCAGCGGCGGAGAGGGCGATCTCTTGGTTGCGGCCGCCCTTGCCCTTGCCAGTGAGCTTAACCACCGTCTCGCCGCCGGCCAGGAAGGCCAGGGAGCGGTCGGTGTCCTGGTGATAGCGGGCGATGGAGGCCAGAAAGGAGCCAGCCTCCCGGGCCTGGCAGGTGAGGCTGTCGGTGAGGACCACAGGCTCGTAGCCCAGGCCCTTGCACACCTCCGCGGCTGCCCGGCACAGCTCCCGCACGCTGCCGGTGATCTGGGTCTCCACGTTGTCCAGAACTTTGGGGGTCTCCTGGGCCAGGAGAGCGGTAGCCTGAGGGGTGAGCTTCAGGCCGTACTTCTCCACGATGGCCTGGGCCTGCTGGCAGGTGGAGCCGTCGGGATAGGCGGGGCCGGAGGCGATCATGTCCAGGGGGTCGCCGATGATGTCGGAGAGGACCACGGCAAAGACCTTGGCGGGGGCGCAGTGCTGGGCAAAGCGCCCGCCCTTCACGGCGGACAGCCGCTTGCGCAGGATGTTCATCTCCACGATGTCCGCGCCGCAGGCCAGCAGCTGCTTTGTCACGTCCTGCAGCTCCTCGCCGGGGATGAGGGGCTTTTCAAAGAGGGCGGAGCCGCCGCCGGAGAGGAGAAACAGCACGGTGTCCTCCCCGGTGAGGCCCTCGGTGAGCTCCAGAGCCCGGGCGGAGGCGGAGAAAGTGTTCTCGTCGGGGACGGGGTGGCCAGCCTCGTGGATCTCCAGGGTGCCGATGGGCCCCTGGCTGTGGTCGTACTTGGTGATGACGATGCCGGCGTCGGGCTTGTGCTCCAGGCTCTTCCAGGCGGCGTCGGCCATGGACCAGGCGGCCTTTCCCACAGAGACCAGAATGAGCCGGCCAGGCCCGAAGGTGCGTCCGGCCAGGGCCCGGGCCACCGCCGCATCCGGACGTACCTGGGCAATGGCCTCTTTAACGATGGTGTCGCAGTCGTTTCTCAGTGCCATAAAGTAAGTTCCTCCCCTAATTCAATGTCATCTGCGCATCAGGCGCAGGAAAAAACAAGGTCAGGACGGGTCATAAATGGGCCCAAAGTCCAGATTCAGGTCCACATTTCCCTCGATGCCCGCCACCGTGCCGGTGTGGGTGTACTGCCACAGCTGGAAGCGGTAGTAGAAGTCGGGCACACTGTCATAGTCGGCCAGCCAGAAGGGATACTGATCCAGCTGGGACAGGTCGTAGTAGAGGTAGCCCATGTCCCGGTTGAAGTAGACCGCCGGGGTGTAGCCTCCCTCCTCAATGACCTGGCAGAAGGCGGCAGCGCACTGGGTGAGAGTTTCACCGTCCATGCCGTGGGTGCGGGCCTCGCTGTCGTGGGTGATAAATTCCCAGTCGAAGACCACCGGGTACTCCAGGGGGCTGCCGTTCAGGGTGTCCAGCACATACTGGGCCTCTTCCCGGGCCTCCTCCGGGGTGAGAGCCTGGGAGAAGAAGTAGACGCCCACCTCCAGGCCCGCGTCCCGGGCACCCTGAAGGTTGGCCTCATAGCAGGTATCGGTGTTCAGGGCCCCCTGGGTGTAGCCCCGGTAGCCCAGACGGAGAAAGGCGAAGTCGATGCCGTCCCCGGCCACGGCCTGCCAGTCCACGTTCTGCTGGTAGAAGGAGACGTCAATGCCGGTTTTGGCCTCCCGGCCGTCCTGAGTGTAGGTCACCCGGCCGGAGGGCGAGGTGGAGAAGTTTTCCTCTTCCAGTTTGTTCACCGGCACGCCCTTTATGGCCTCCAGGGTCATGTCACGGTAGAGAAAGGTGACGGGCTGTTGGCTGATGCGGTAAAGCTGAATGCCGCCGGCCGCCAGAAGGAGCACCACCACAATCCACAGCCAGCGCAGCTTGGACGAGGGGGCGCGGCGGGATGGAGCGGGACGCTTTTCCGGATTCTGGCCGGACGGGGGAGTAACACTGTGTCCCATGGAATCCTCCGTTCGGACGTTTTTTGAAAACCGGGCACATCCCGGGAAGGGGCCGCGGTGCGGCCCCTTTTTTAGACATTATTATAGCAGGCTGACCGGAGGGATGCAACGGCAAACCCGGCACAGCAGTTATCCGATGACCTGCCGGGCCACGTCCACGCTCTCCTTGGCGTCCCGGGCGTAGAAGTCGGCGCCGATCTGCTGGGCGTAGTCGGGGGTGAGCACCGCGCCGCCCACCACAACCTTGCAGGGGACCTTCTCCTGACGGAGCAAGGCGATGGTGTCCGCCATGCTGCCCAGGGTGGTGGTCATGAGGGCGGACAGGCCCACAAGAGGGGCCTGATGCTTTTGGGCGGCCTGGACCACCGCCTCCGGCGGCACATCCCGGCCAAGGTCAATGACGGTGTAGCCGTAATTTTCCAGCAGTACCTTCACGATATTCTTGCCGATGTCGTGGATGTCTCCCTTCACCGTGGCCAGCACGATGGGGCCCTTGCCGGCCTCCTGGCCGGGCTGACCGGAGAGGCGGGCGCGGATGACCTCAAAGGCGGCCTGGGCGGCGCCGGCGGCCTGGATGAGCTGGGGCAGGAAGACCCGGCCGGCTTCAAAGTCGGCGCCCACCTGGTCCAGGGCGGGAATGAGCACGTTGTCCACCACGTCCAGGGGCTCCCGGGTCTCCAGAAGGGCCCGGGCGGCCTCGCCGGCCTCGCCCTTCAGTCCAGCCTTCACCAGCTCCCCCAGATCCCGTGTACCGCCCGCGGCAGGGGCGGCGGAAGCGGGGCGGGAGGCGGCGGTGATGGAGGTGGACACCTGCACGTCGCCGTAGGCGGCAATGAAGTCCCGGGCGTCGGTGTCGATGTTCATGAGCAGGTGGTAGCTGCGTACCGCCGCCATCATGGCGTCCACGTTGGGGTTGATGATAGGCAGGTCCAGCCCGCAGGTCATGGCCATGGTGAGGAAGTTCTGGTTCACCAGGGGCCGGGCGGGCAGACCGAAGGAGATGTTGGAGACACCCAGCACCGTTTTCAATCCCAGCTCGCTGTGGACCCGCCGCAGGGCCTCCAGGGTCTGGGCGGCTCCTTCCTGCTCGGCGGAGACGGTGAGGGTGAGGCAGTCGATATACACGTCCTCCCGGCGGATGCCGTAGGACAGAGCCCGGTCCAGAATCCGGTGGGCAATGTCCATCCGGGCCTGGGTGGACTTGGGGATGCCGTTTTCGTCCAGGGTGAGGCCCACCACGGAGGCACCGTACTTCTTCACCAGGGGGAGAATGGCCGCCATGGTCTCCTCGTCGCCGTTTACGGAGTTGACAATGGCCTTGCCGCAGTAAATACGCAGGGCGGGCTCCAACACCTCGGGGCGGGTGGAGTCCAGCTGCAGAGGGGCGTCGGTCACCCCCTGCACTGCCTTGACCACCCGGACCATCATGTCCGCCTCGTCAATTTCCGGCAGGCCCACGTTCACGTCCAGAATGTCCGCCCCGGCCTCGGTCTGCTCCAGGGCCTGGCCCAGCATATAGTCAATGTTGTCCCGCTTCAGGGCCTCCTTCATGGCCTTCTTGCCGGTGGGGTTGATGCGCTCGCCGATGACCCGGACACGGTCGATGGGCACGGTACGGGTGCCGCTGCACACCGCGGCGGGGACGGAGCGGGGAATCTCCCGGATGGTCCGGCCCTTCAGAGCCTTGGCCAGCAGGGCAATATACTCCGGGGTGGTGCCGCAGCAGCCGCCGTAGAACTTCACCCCCAGCTCGGTGAGCTGGGCCATGCTCTCGGCAAACTCCTGGGCGCTGATGTCATAGCCGGAGCCGCTGGGGTCAGGCAGACCGGCGTTGGGCTTGATGGAGATGGGCAGGGTGGACCAGCGAGTCAGCTCCTCCACCAGGGGGGGCATCTCACGAGGGCCAAGGGAGCAGTTGACACCGATGGCGTCCGCCCCCATGCCCTCCAGGGTGAGGGCGGCAGAGGCGGGATCGCAGCCTAGGAAGGTGCGGCCCCGCTCCTCGTAGGTCATGGTGACCATTACGGGGAGATCGCAGGTCTCCTTCACGGCCAGTAGGGCGGCCCGGGCCTCCTGGAGGTCGGCTACGGTCTCGATCATCACAAGGTCGGCCCCCGCCTTCACGCCGGCCCGGACTTCCTCCTTGAAGAGGTTTACCGCCTCCTCAAAGGGCAGAAGGCCGGTGGGCTCCAGCAGCTGGCCGATGGGGCCGATGTCCAGGGCCACCAGAGCACGGCCTGCGGCGGCCTCCTTGGCCAGGGCGATGGAGGGAGGGATGACCTCATCGGGGGTTTTGCTCGTGCGGGCCAGCTTTTCCCGGTTGGCGCCGAAGGTGTTGGCGCATAGAATCTGGGTGCCGGCCTCCACATAGGCCCGGTGAATGTCCAGAATCCAGTCCGGGTGCTCCAGAGCGGCCAGCTCCGGGGCCTCGCCGATGCCCAGACCCTTGGCCTGGAGCATGGTACCCATGCCGCCGTCCAGAAGAATGGGGCCGGGCGCGTTCAGTAATTCACGAAATTCCACAGTGTCCACCTGACTTTCGATACATACAGCCGGCATGAGCGGGACAGCTCAGACAGCTGCGGACGGATTGAGCGATTGGTTGATCGGCCACACCCAGAATGGCGGTGACCGACTTGCGGGGGATGAGAATGTGGCTGGCGCTGGCAGTGAGGCCCACCCGGCGGGGGGCGTCCAGCAGATCCAGCAGATCATTTTGAAGGGTGAGGGGCAGATCGCCGTAGCCGGGACTATACCGGAAGGGGAAGAAGCAGCCGGGGAATTGGCCCTGGAGCTCCGTCTCAATCTGGTCGCAGACCTGTTCCACCGCTGCGTCGGCGGCGCAGTCCAGAGCCAGGCCATGGAGCATGTCCACACTCTGTGCCCGGCGGATGAAAGAATCCGTCTGGACACCCAGAGTGGCACAGAAGAGCGCTGCCCGGCGGCAGCCCTCCAGATGGCGCTTCAGGTCCTGGCCGGGGAGGAGCAGCCCGCAGGACAGGCGCACGCCCTCCGGCTCTGCTGTCACGTCAAAGCAACGCCAGGCCCAGCGGGGCCTGGCTTCCCGGAGAATCTGGCCGCAGGCCTGCCGGGCCAGGGTCCGCAGCCTCTCATCTGCCTGGTCGGGGGGACAGCCCATGTACCGCAGTACCTCGTCGAGATTCAGTTCAGAGATGGACAGATTCATGCGCTGCCCCTCCTTTCCGTGAAAAATTAGGTTGGTTTGGCCCGCTTTAGTTACAGCAGAGTAATGCCGGCGCTCTGGCAGGCCTGGAGGTTGGCCTCGTCCCACAGGGAGGACTGGACCTCGCCAATGTGGGCCTTGTACCCATTCCCGCCAAGGCGGGAATGGGGCCCCATTTTCATTTCGACGGGCGAAATGAATTCGCCCTGGAAAAATTCTCCGCTAACGCGTCGAATTTACGGCGCATAGCGCCGGGCCGCTGGAAGCGGCCAGCTGGGCAAGGCCCATCTTGGCTTGTTACAGCAGGGTGATGCCGGCGCTCTGGCAGGCCTGGAGGTTGGCCTCATCCCACAGAGAGGACTGGACCTCGCCAATATGGGCCTTGCCCAGCAGCAGCATAGAGACGCGGGACTGACCGATGCCGCCGCCCATGGTGAGGGGCAGCTGGCCCTCCAGCAGCATCTTGTGGAAGGGCAGCTCACGGCGGTGATCGCAGCCGGCCAGGGTAAGCTGGCGGTCCAGGCTTTCGGGGTCCACCCGGATGCCCATGGAGGACAGCTCGATGGCCTGGCCGTTGATGCTGTCCCAGCACAGCAGGTCGCCGTTGAGGTCCCAGTCGTCGTAGTCGGGGGCGCGGCCGTCGTGGGGCTTGCCGGAGCGCAGCTTGCCGCCGATGCCGGTGAGGAAGGTGACGGGATGCTCCTTCACAAAGGCGTTCTCCCGCTCCTTGGAGGTCATGGTGGGGTAGAGATCCTCCAGCTCCTGGGTGGTGATGAAGGTCACCTGGGTGGACAGTTCGGGCAGCACGCACAGCTGGGGGAAGACGGTGCGCAGAAAGTACTGGGTGTCGGCCAGAGCGCCCACGATGGACTGTACGGTGGCATGGAGGTAACCCAGGTTCCGGTCCTCCTTGGCAATGATCTTCTCCCAGTCCCACTGGTCCACATAGGCGGAGTGGAGGTTGTCCAGCTCCTCGTCCCGGCGGATGGCGTTCATGTCGGTGTAGAGGCCCTCGCCTACCTGGAACTGGTAGCGCTTCAGAGCCAGACGCTTCCACTTGGCCAGGGAGTGGACCACCTGGGCAGTGCCCTCCACGCCGTTGATGTCGAAGGCCACGGGGCGCTCCACGCCGTTCAGGTCGTCGTTGAGGCCGGAGGAGGCGGCCACAAACAGGGGGGCGGACACCCGGTGCAGACGCAGGGCGCCGGCCAGCTTGTCTTCAAAGAGGCGGTTTAAAAGGCCGATGGCCTTCTGGGTCTCATAAATGGAAAGCAGGGAGGTATAGCCCTGGGGAACGGTAATGTGACGCATGATCAACACTCCTAATCAGATAATCGGATTTTGATTTTTTTATTATACAAAATCCCCCCTGGAAAAGCAACGGCAGACCCTGGCTTTTTTCGCCTTCCGGCAAGATTGCCTAAGGGCACTTGCAAAGACGGGGGTTCTATCATATAATAAGTGCTATTCTATCAGATGGAAGCCTTGGCTGTGGGCCCGTCCCATCCAAAGGAAAGCCAGAGGACATGCGCCGGCTAGTCCGGCGGTAGGAGGCACTATGAAATTCATCTCCTGGAACGTAAACGGCCTGCGGGCCTGCATGAAGAAGGGATTTTTGGACTTTTACCAGCAGGAGCGGCCTGACTTCTGCTGTCTGCAGGAGACCAAAATGGAGCAGGGCCAGGCGGACGTCCCCCTGGGGGAGGAAATTCTGGAGTACTGGAACTCCGCGGAGAAGAAGGGCTACTCCGGCACTGCCGTCTTTACCCCCCACCAACCTCTGGCCGTGGCCTACGGCATGGACCGGGAACCCCACGACCACGAGGGGCGGCTTATTACTCTGGAGTATGAGCCCTTCTACCTGGTGTGCTGCTACACCCCCAACTCCCAGGACGGGCTGAAGCGTTTGGACTACCGCATGGAGTGGGAGGACGATCTGCGGGACTATCTCATGTCCCTGGACAAGCATAAGCCGGTCATCTACTGCGGTGATCTGAATGTGGCCCACCAGGAGATTGACCTGAAAAACCCCAAGACCAACCGCATGAACGCCGGCTTTACCGACCAGGAGCGGGAGAAAATGACCGCCCTGCTGTCCTCCGGCTTCACCGACACCTTCCGCTTCCTCTACCCGGACGTCACGGGGGCCTACTCCTGGTGGTCCTACCGCTTCCAGGCCCGGGCGAAGAACGCGGGGTGGCGCATTGACTATTTTATTGTATCCGACCGCCTGCGGGATAAAATCCGCCGGGCGGAAATTCTCAGCAGCGTGGAGGGCAGCGACCACTGCCCGGTGCTGCTGGAGCTGGATCTCTGATCCCGGAGACTGAGGGATAAAACAGCATAGAAAGAGGGAATCTGTATGAAATTGGCACAGCTGTTCGGACAGGGAAAGACTGTATTTTCCTGTGAGGTATTTCCCCCCAAGCGGGACATGCCCATTGACAGCATCTACACTACCCTGGATGGGCTGAAGGACATCCACCCGGACTTCATCAGCGTCACCTACGGCGCTGGCGGCTCCAAGGTCAACCAGACCACCCGGGAGATTGCCTCCATCATTGAAAATAAATACCACATTCCTGCCATGGCCCACCTGACCTGTGTGGGAGCCGACAAGAATGACGTGGATCAGCTGCTGGCCGACCTGAAGGCGGACGGCGTGGAGAACATTCTGGCGCTGCGGGGCGATGTGAACCCCGACGTGCCCCCCAAGACCGACTTTGCCCACGCCAGCGACCTGGTGACCTACATCCGCAGCCACAGCGATTTCGGCGTGTCCGCCGCCTGCTACCCCGAGGGACATCTGGAGAGCCCTGACATGGTCAGCGATATCCGCCACCTAAAGGAGAAGGTGGACGCGGGCGCCCAGCACCTGGTGAGCCAGCTGTTCTTCGACAACGAGGACTTCTTCCGCTTCCTGGAGCGCTGCCGCATCGCCGGCATCAACGTGCCCATTGAGGCGGGCATCATGCCCGTGCTGTCCCAGGCCTCCATCCAGCGGATGGTGTCCATGTGCGGCGCCAGCATGCCCAGCAAGCTCACCCGCATCCTGGCCCGCTACGGCGATCACCCCGACGCCCTGCGTGAGGCGGGCATTGCCTACGCCATTGACCAGATCTCCGACCTCATTGCCGGCGGCGTGGACGGCATCCACCTCTACACCATGAACAATCCCGCCGTGGCCCAGCAGATTGCCGGCAGCATTTCCTCCATCCGCAGAGTATAAAAGGAAAAAATTTAAGAAGATTTAAGAAAAATTTTGTCCTCCTCTAATCGGCCCGTGGTATTCTGTGGGAAACGAGAGATAAGGAGGTGATAACCACGGGAAAGACAGCCAAGAGAGTGTGCCTTGCGGCCACCGTGCTGCTGCTGGCAGGCGGGGCTTGGGGCCTTTACCAAAGCGGCTTTTTTGCCGCCTGTACCTCCCAGCAGGCCCTTCAGGACTACATTGCCCGGCGGGCGCCCTATGCCCAGCTGTGGTTCTTTCTTCTGCAGCTTCTTTCGGTGGTGCTGGCTCCCATTCCCAGCAACATCACCGCCCTGGCGGGCGGGGTGCTCTTTGGAATGTGGAGCGCATTTCTGCTCACTTGGGCGGCCGTATTTTTGGGCTCCCTGCTGGTGTTTGGGCTGGCCCGGGCGCTGGGGCGGAACTTTGCGGACCAGGTGGTCAGCCGCCGCCTGTCAGAGAAGTACCAGGCGGTGATCCACGCCAAAACCACCGTGTTTTTGACGCTGGCCTTTTTGTTTCCCTATTTTCCCGACGACGTGCTGTGTATTCTGGCCGGACTGACGGACATCTCCTTCCGGCGGTTTGCCCTTATCGTGCTGCTCACCAGGCCCTGGGGCCTTCTGGTGGCCAGCGCCCTGGGCGGCTCTACGGTCCGTGTCCCCATATGGGGATTGGCGACGCTGGGCGCAGCGGGACTGGCCATCTTTGTGCTGGGCATGAAGTATGGCGATCGGGTGGAACAGTGGGTGCTCCGCCATCTGGTGCACCACCGGAAGGAGCCGGACCAAACATAATTCGAACAGACGAGCCATTCTGTACACTGGGCAGGATGGCTCGTTTTTGCGGGAGAAAAAGATTTTAAAAATTTTTTCATTACCCCCTTTACAAGCGCTTCGGAATATGCTAATATCTTGTTGTAAATAAGAATCAATACTGTTAGGGAGGTGGCCTGTGGAACGTGCAACCAGATACAGCAAGAAGCGGGAGGCAATTTTAAATGCCATCCGTGCAACGGATATCCACCCGTCCGCCGAATGGGTCTATCAGACCCTGAAACCAACCCACCCTGACCTGAGTCTCGGAACAGTCTACCGAAATTTGAGCCTGTTTCAGCAGCAGGGGATCATACAGAGTGTGGGCGTGGTCAATGGCCAGGAGCGGTTTGACGGCGTTGCCACACCGCACAGCCATTTTATCTGCCGCTGCTGCGGCGCGGTCATGGACCTGCACCGGGTCAAGCTGGACCCGGCACTGGACCGCAGCATAGCGGAGGAGTATGGTCTGGCGGTGGAGCGGCACGAGCTGACCTTTTATGGTTCCTGCCAAGCCTGCATGACCAAAGAGCAATCCAAGATGCCAACCAAAGAATCCATCTGCGTATAACGCAACATTATGTGAGGAGGAAATTTTATTATGAAGAAGTTTGTATGCACCATTTGTGGTTATGTTCACGAGGGCGACGCCGCTCCTGAGGTTTGCCCCATCTGCAAGGCCCCCGCTGAGAAGTTCAAGGAGCAGGTCGGCGAGAAGAGCTGGGCTGCTGAGCACGTGGTGGGCGTGGCCCAGGGCGTGGACGAAGAGATCATCAAGGGCCTGCGCATGAACTTTGAGGGCGAGTGCTCCGAGGTCGGTATGTATCTGGCCATGGCCCGTGTGGCTCACCGCGAGGGTTACCCCGAGATCGGTCTGTACTGGGAGAAGGCCGCCTATGAGGAGGCCGAGCACGCCGCCAAGTTTGCTGAGCTGCTGGGCGAGGTCCTGACCGACTCCACCAAGAAGAACCTGGAGATGCGTGTGGACGCCGAGAACGGCGCTACCGCCGGCAAGTTCGAGCTGGCCAAGAAGGCCAAGGAGCTGGGTCTGGACGCCATCCACGACACCGTGCATGAGATGGCTCGCGATGAGGCCCGCCACGGCAAGGCTTTCGAGGGCCTGCTGAAGCGCTACTTCGGCTAATAAAATTCCGCCCTGTTGGCGAAACTGACTTCATATTTGGTGAAAGGAGTTTTTCCGATGGATAAGTATGTGTGCCCCTGTGGCTACGTGTATGACCCCGCTGTGGGTGACCCCGATCACGGCATCGCCCCCGGCACCCCCTGGGAGCAGGTTTCCGAGGATTGGGTGTGCCCCGTGTGCGGCCTGGGCAAGGACATGTTCGAGAAGGAGTAAAGTAGCTTGGTGGGAAGGCGGGCAAAGTTGCCCGCCTTCTTTTGTATATGTTTTATTGTCATATTATAGTTTGTCAATAGTTTCTATCTAAACGTAACCTGAGAAGCAGAGTTCATGGTACAAGGATTATACCGTGAGCTCTGCTTTTTTATTTTTTGAGATAGGGTTTTGGTTAAATAATGCCTAGCCTGAGAGCGAAGGAATTTTAACAATAAAGTTTATAAGAGAAATTAGATAAAAAAATAGTGTATTAAGCGGCCTATTAGAATAAATGATTTCATAGAAAGACGAGTCGTAATACAAAATTTTTAATGCGAATTCGCCTGAAATAAGTTTTATGATATTGCTAATTGAGATGTTGAGACATCGATAATTTCAGGAGGTAATCGTAATTAAAGCAGGAGTATCTACCTTCGTAGACATAACAACCTCTTTTTTCCCATAAAATAAGGCAGGAAAAGAGGGGTTGATGTGCAGTTTAGGAAAAATGCTGTCGGTCAGACAATTCGGACCCTGCGTCGGTCAAAAGGAATTTCACAAGATGTATTAAGTGGGTTTGCAGGCATTGCTAGAACACATTTGTCGATGATTGAAAACGGGAAAAAACAGGCTAATTTTGAAACAATTTGGAAAATTGCGTATGCGTTGGATATGCGGCCAAACGAACTGGTAAAGAAAATGGAAGAGTTTATGGAAAAAGAATTATAGACATGTGTTGCTATAGGGTCGATAAGATGATGAGAAATGATAAAGGCCACCCAGGTTGTGGCCTTTTCATATAGAAGCAATAAAGTCTTTGGACTCTTGGATAAAGGCACTGGCTAAAGGCGAGGCGTATTTTAGCGAGCGAATGCATATTCCAATGTTGCGGTTATAATTTCTTGTTAGCGGACGTGTAACTACGTTTCGGGAGTGGGCAGTTATGGCAAGCTTTGGAATTAACGAAACACCTAGACCGCGCTCTATCATGGCAATGGTGGCCACGTCTCCTTTGATTCGAAAACGGATATTTGCGGTTAAATTCTCTGACTGCAATACATATAGAACACTTTCGTCTCCCCCAGAGTTAGGTACAAGAAAGGGAAATTGGATGAGGTCTTTTAAATCAATTTTCTTTTGTTGGGAAAGAGGATTATCTCTGGATAATACGGCCAGGATAGGATCCGTCCACAGAGAAATAAAATCAAAGTTTTCTGGAACAGGGGTAGAAACAAATGCAACGTCAATTTGGCCTTTCGATAGATCTTCCAGAATCGTGCCGTAAACACCTTCAAATATTTTGAGATCGATGTTGGGGTGCTTAAGGAGAAATCGGTAGATAATTTCTGGTAACCATTGTGAGCAGACGCTGGGAAGCGCTCCAATCCGCAACTCTCCAATTTCGAGCCCCTTGAGACGATAGGAGGCCTCTACCAACGAGTTTTCAAGAGAAATAATCTGTTGCATGAATCCCTGTAAGTATTGCCCATTTTCAGTGGGTAAGATCCCGTCTTTTGTTCGGATAAGCAGTGGAAAACCAAAGTCCTGTTCCAAAGAAGAAATCATGAGGCTGATTCCAGGCTGCGTATAACCCAGAATTTTTGCTGCTTTTGTTAAGTTTTTTTCTTCAACTGCAGTTAAGAAAGCGCGATATTTCTGAATGCTCAAAGCGATACCTCCATAACAAAATATTATGCCTATGATTTATAACATTTAATTTACAAATGATATAAAACAATATACAATTTGGACAAGAAAAAAGCAAGGGGAAAAATAAAATTTGTGGAAATGAAAAAGAGAGGGGAGCTTACTCCCTAATTTTTAATAAAACCTAATTTAGCACGCTAATTAAGGAGAAAAGACTTTGGCTATTTTTTGTTGGGCCTATGGATCATCTCCGTCTTGCTGAAAAGCAGTAAGAACAAGGTTGTATGCAACCAATAAAAACGTAGGCGCAGCAATGAATAAAATTAAAGAAGCAAAGGAGAAAACATCATGCAGAAAAAGTTAGCTTCCATCCTAGCAATCGCTTTGACCCTTGCCTGCTTGACCGGATGCGGCAACACGACGTCTTCTTCTGGCAGCAGCGCTAACTCAGGAAGTTCCTCCTCTTCCGGGAGCTCTGGCGACACTTTGAAGATCGGTATTGGATGTCCTCTGACCGGAACTTCTGCTTCGTATGGTGAGTTGATGAAGCTGGGTGCTGAGTTGGCGGCAGAGGAATTGAACGCCAACGGTGGTGTCAACGGCCAGATGGTTGAGATCGTAGCCTATGATGATAAAAACGATCCTAAGGAAGCTGCACTGGTTGCCCAGCGGTTTTGCGACAATGAGGATATCTTTGCTGTAATTTCCCACGGTGGCAGCACACAGACTCTGGCTGCGGCTCCTATTTACGAGGCGGCTGGCTTGACGAACATGGCTCCTAGCTCCAGCGCATCGTCTGTGACTGAGCAGGGATATCAGTACCTGGTTCGTCATGTTATCCGCGAGGATAGACAGGCTCCCCAGGTCATTGGTTTCATGGCCAATAACCTGGGTTTTGAGAAGATCGCTATTGTTTACGCCAACAACGACCACGGTCAGGGCAACCTGGAGACCTCTCTGGAGGTTGCTGAGCAGTTGGGGCTCGAGGTAGTAGCAACTGAGACTTATAACCCTGGTGTTGAGAAGGATTTCTCTGCTCTGCTGACCAAGATCAAGAAGGCTGAGCCGGATGGAATTGCAATTTACGCTGACTATACAGAGGGCGGTATGATTCTGGGTCAGGCCTATCAGCTGGGTATGGAAGACATGGTCTGGGTTGGACAGAGCTCTCTGACCTATAATCGCCTGATTGAGCTGGCTGGTGTGGATGCCCTTCAGAATCTGTACATGACGGTTACCTTCAATCCCTATTCTACCCGTGAGCCTGTTGTGAAGTTCATGGAAGAGTTCCAGGCAGTGCGTCCCGGTGAGATTCCCTCCGAACCCTGCGCGTTCAGCTATGATATTGTCAAGGTCTATGCTCAGGCCATTGAGGCTGGTGCGACCAAAGACAATTTGGCTCTGTTTATTAAGAACTTGGTGCCCGATCAAGAGACCTTTGTGGCACATGATCTGCTTCTGGGCGATGAGGTCCAGTGGGACAGCAAGGGTGACGTTACTCCCCGCGGTGTTGAAATGCTGAAGGTCAGCCCCGAGGGCGAGTTTGTAAGCACGGATATTGCTGTGGACGTGTCTGGTATTGATATGGAAGGCGTTGTCGGCTAAGACCCATCAAGTAAAAAAGTTTCTGAGAATTGCGGGACTACGGTCCTGCAATTCTCAGAAACAGATATACAAAAGCCAGAAAGGAAACGTATATAGTTATGAGTAAATCAGAGTTTATTATGCGGTGGCCTGAATTTGACAAGCAGGTTCGGTGTCGTCCTATTCATCACAACCGGGAGCTGTTTGATTGGTTCATGTCCAACTTGCCTACAAAGTGTGTACAGACTGTCACCGTAGTAGCCGGACTGCAGCTATACATGCAGAATGTAAAGATGCCAAAAGTAGAGTGTAATTGGATTCAGGAAAATCAGCCGCTGGAGTACATGGCCGATTACCCTGTGGGTCGGTTTATGTTCTTTATGACAGCTGGATATGTGGCTAATTTTACCGTGAAGGCTGGCTACGCAACCGAACCCATGCCGTATCCCACTTGGGCAGAAGTGGCTGACGAGGATAAAGAGACCTTTGTGACGGTAGCGAATGCCATTTGGGAAAGCCTTCTGATGGATAAGAAGACGTACCATGTTGAATTTTTTGCGGCGGAGGATTAAAAGATGGACTGGAAAGCATTGAAGAACGAAATTGAGACCATAGCCGCACAGAGTGTGGAGAACTGTCCGGAAGATATTCTTCGGGTATTTGAGTACGAAATTGCTCCTTCTCGATGCGGTACAGGTGGCCTGATGATGGGTCCCTGGTTCGAGGGTGCTACGGCAAGCCGCTATCTGGTTCCCTATTATGTCTACAATATCATCAAACTGACCAAGGATTCCAATCTGCCGGTAGAGAAGATGAAGCAGCAGATGAATCTGCTACTTCCGAAGGCGCTTGGAACTGCAGAACTGTCCGGTATGTGGACTCTGGCTGATTTGACCCGCCGTACCATGGCATGTGTCAACGAGATGAACGATAAAGATGAGATTTTGCAGCTGCTCAACGCGCTCTATTTGTATGGCTCGAGCATCAATGCCTGGCAAAATTATCGGGTCAAGTGGGGCCTGAGTGCCGCGTTTGTCATTCCCAACCGCAAAGAACTGGTGGAAATGGCTTGCCGCGCCGACGAAAGCTATATTTGAACCTTGGGAGGAACAAATGATGTTACAGTTTAAAATGGTTTGGCCGCAGCTCAATTTGTCTGTCCGTTGCCAGTCCTGTGGAAAGAATGAAAATGCACTGAAAGCACTTATTGAGAATATGCCCATTAAGACGATCCAAGGCCATGAGATGGTGGGCGGTTGGATGCTCCGAAATCGATCTGTCTACATGGGAAAGCGCTTTTTTGACATTCCGCCCCAGGAGATGGAGAGTGAATGCATGAAGGATGCCCCGGTCGGGCGAATCAGTCTGCTGTTTCCTCAGGGGAACAGTACAGAGATGCTGGTAAAGTATGATGAGTGTGAGGATTCTCGCAGCTATACGCCTGTGGCGGATGTGGTGGAAGAGGATCTGGAGACCCTGAAGCAGGTTGGAAAGCTGCAGTGGAAGAGCGCCACACGCACTAAAGAAGTGTTGGTTGTGGAATTTGTTGCGGAGGACTGAAATATGAAGACGTTTAAACAGCTCAAGGCTGAAATTGAGGAGCAGATCGCCGTGTCGTCTCTGGAGCCCGATCAGGATGTGCTGGATGTGTTCCGTTATTCCATCAGCAAAGCGGGCGCTGGATATCCTCAGGATAACCAGATTTTCACAACCTGGTTCTATGGAGCTCCCGACTGCGGATATGTAACAGATTGGTGTTATTTCTTGGTAGAACTGGCCAGAGACGAGTATTATTCCATGGAGGAGCTTTGCAAAATTGCTCGCTTCTGGTTTGTACAACCCTCTCACTTTGGAGAGTATTGTGGACTCTATAAGCAGTATTATTTCACCAAAGAGATTGACAAGATCATGGATACGCTTACCCGACAGGAATTTGTGGAATTGCTTTCTGCTTTCCGTGCCTATATTGCAAATGTAAATGTTTGGGTGTTCCAGTATTTCCCATGGGGTGTGGGTCAGGCTTTTATGCGCAAGGATCAGAAGTATTATGAGGAAGCCCTGTCCCTTTGCAATGGATAATTTCATAGCAGGAAAAAGAGAAAGTTCTCGCTATGCATAGATAGGTGGTTACAGTGCGATTTTTTTGTAAAGGAATGAGAGCATGAACCCAGAACTAGAATATTTTTTAAATCAGCTTATTAACGGCCTTTCCCTGGGCAGCATGTACGCCATGATCGCGGTAGGATACAGCATGGTGTATAGCCTTTTGTACTTAATTAACTTTGCACACGGCGACTTGTACGTGTTTGGTACCTTTATCGCACTTGCCCTGTGTACCAGTGGATTACCTATTGTGGCGGCCATGATTTTGGCTGGATTCGCTGCCGCATTAATCGGAATGACCATTGAACGTACCGTATATCGTCCTGTGCGTGGAGCCAGTCGTATGGTGCCCATGATTAGTGCTCTGGGAGCTGCTTTCGTGCTTCGGACGATTGCGCAGGTCACATGGGGAACTGAACCGATGGCATTCCCTGCTCTGATTTCCCGAGGCGCAGGCATTACCATTGGTGAGTTCCAGATTCAGTATCAGCAGATGCTTGTTCTGGCTGTTGCTGCTGTTGCCATGCTGGTCCTGACTTGGGTCATGGAAAAGACTAAGCTGGGAAAAGCAACACAATGTATTATGCAGGACATTACCACAGCTTCCCTGATGGGTATCCCTGTCAATAAGATTATTCCTCTGATTTATGGCTTGGGCGGTTTCTTTGGCGTGATCGGCGGCGTGCTGTTTTCCTCGTATTATAATATCATTTCCATTGATATGGGCATGTGGGGAACAATTAAAGCATGGGCTGCGGCTATGCTGGGCGGTGTCGGAAGCTTTTACGGTTCTTTCTTTGGCGGCATTTTGTTTGGCCTGGCGGAAACCTTTGCTGGAGCATATATCAGCACGGGCTTTAAAGAGGCCATTGGCTACATTGTGATTGTCATCATTCTGTTGTTTAAACCCACTGGCCTGTTTGGCAAAAAGAGAGCAAAGAAGGTGTAAGCATGGATATACGTGTATTAAAATCAACGGCCAAAAAACATAAACGCCTGTTCATTGTTCTTCTGTTTGTAGCGGTAATTATTTTCCCATGGGTCAGTAGCGGTATGACAATCCGTGTGGGCACAAACATCATGATTTACTCCATCTTAACGATGGGTGCCATGCTGATTTGCGGTTACACAGGAATGCTGAACCAAGGTATGGCGGCCTTTTATGGAGTAGGAGCCTATGCTTCGGCGCTGTTGGCCGTTAATTTTGATCTTCCGTTTATTGTTTGTTTTCTGGCAGCGGGTCTAATTACTGCTTTGATTGGTGTCATCATTGCAGTTCCGTGCTTGCGTGTGGAGACCGACTTCCTAAGCCTTATCACCATTGCATTTGCCAATATTTTTACTGCCATTCTGAACAATTGGACGGGATTGACCCGCGGACCCTCCGGCGTACCTGGAATTCCTCCAGCCAAGCTGTTTGGGTTTGAGTTTAATACACCGATCAGAAATTTTTATCTGATGTTCGGCGTGGTTGTGTTGACCTATGTGATTCTGAATAACTTAATTAAGTCCAGAATCGGACGGGCACTGCAGGCAGTACGGGATAATGAAATCGGTGCCAGCTCTGTAGGCGTAAATGTGAATAACAGTAAAGTTTTGGCTTTTGCAATCGGTACGTTTTTTGCCGGTTTAGCAGGCAGCCTGATGGCTCACTTTATCGGATTTGTGGGTCCGACCAACTTTACGTTTGACGAGTCATTGCTGGTTCTGCAGATGTGTATCATCGGCGGCCTGGGCAGTATGCCTGGTGCAATTGTTGGTGCAGCGTTTTTTGTCATTATGCCTGAAGTTATCCGGCCGCTGGCAGTTTACCGAGTCGGTGTCGGCGGTGTGATCATGATTCTGTGCATGCTGTTCCGGCCTCAAGGCATTATGGGCTCCAGAGCCTATGCGGGCAAGGGAGGTTTCCAGGAAAAGATCCGTTCCTTCCTGCGCAAGAGACAGCAGGCAAAGCAGGCTTAAGTATGAACTTGCTGTCTATCACTATAAGGAATTGAGGAGATTAAGATGGCTAAAAAGCAATTTATAATGAGATGGAGTGCATTGAACAAGCAAGTGCGAGTGGAGTCCATTGATCATAACCAGGAAATTTTTGACTGGTTCTTGACAAATCTCCCCACATCTTGTTTGCAGACTGTTACCGTTGTGGCAGGAAAGTCTTTGTTTATGCTGAATTTGCCTATGAGCCAGGAATGCAACTGGATCCAGGAGAACTGTCCACTGGAAGATGTTGTGGAGATGCCAGAGGGCCGGATGACCTTCTTTATGACTACGGGCAATGTGGCAAATCTCAGCTGCAAATTTGATCAAATGACCGAGCCTATGTCCTATGTGACTTGGGCGGAAGTGGTGGAAGAGGACAAGCCCATTCTGCGTGAGGTGGGCAATCGGGTCTGGGAGAACACCATGAGCGATAAGATGCCGATCTATGTGGAATTTTTAGGTGTGGAGGAATAAATCATGGACTGGAAAACTGTGAAAAAGACCATTGATGAGGAAAATGCCAGAATCCTTAAAACACCTCCCGAAGATGTACTGCGCGTTTTTAAATATGAAATTCTGGAAACCGAGGGCGGAACTGGCGGGCTGATGTTGGGCCCCTGGTTTGAAGGAGCGACTGCCAGCCGCTATGTAGGTCCGTATTACGTTTACAATATTGTCAAGCTGGCAGGTCTGCCTGGCTACACGGCTCAGCAAGTCAAGGAAATGACATTCCAGCTGCTGCCCAAAGCAGTGGGTACTGCGAAGCTGTGCGGAATGGCAACCTATGCCGAACTTGCCCAAAAAGTTCTGGATTGCATGAAGGATCTGGACACGAAGGAGGATATGCTGAAGCTGCTTAATGCTCTATATCTGTATGGGTCCAATATGAACGCATGGATCCATCACTATATGAAGTGGGGCATTGGACAGGCCTTCCGGATTCCCACCCGTGAGGAACTGGTGGATATGGGCACCCGGAATGTTGAGAGTTTTGTCTAAAAGCAGCGAAGGAGAGAATAACGATGAAAAAATTTAAAATGCGTTGGCCCGCATTGAAAATGGAAGTTATGTGCGATGGGATTTCTGAAAATCAGGAGGCACTGGATATCCTTGTGGACAATATGCCTGTGAAGGCCATTCAGGGCCACGAAATGGTAGGTGGCTGGATGCTGCGCGCCCGCGCGGTACACCTTCAGAAGGTTCCCTTTGAGCTGGAAGCGGCTCAGATGAAGAATGAGAAAATGAAGGATGCTCCGATCGGCCGGGTTTCCCTGCTGTTTCCCCAGGGAGGAACTACTGAGCTGCTGGTAAAGTATGACGCTTGTGTGGATGACCGTGACTATATCCCAGTGGCGCAGGTTGCGGAGAAGGACTTGGAGGTACTGAAGAAAGTGGGAAGACTTCAGTGGCAGAGCGCGACCAGAACGAAGGAAATTTACCACGTCGAATTTATGGAGGTGGAATAAAGATGAAGACCTGGCAGGAATTAAAAGCTGAGATCGATCGGGAATCTCTTTTGACCACATTGGAGCCCGTGCAGGATGTGGTAGATGTATTCCGGTATTCCATTAGCAAGGGAGGAGCCGGCGTTCCCAACGACAACCAGATTTTTACCACCTGGTTTTTTGGTGGCGCTGATGTAAATTACCTGGCTGATTGGTGCTATTTTATCATCGAGTTGGCGAAGAAAGAGAACTATAGCATGGAGCAGCTTTGTCAGATGACACGCTTCTGGATTAAGCAGCCCTCTGAATTTGGTAGTTACTGTGGCCTGAGAAAGCAGTATGAGTTTTTCCAGCAGCTGGACGAGATTATGGACGGACTGGAGAAGTCAGAGCTGGTCGCGGTTCTGGACAGCTACCGGAGTTACCTGAGTAATATTAACGTATGGGTATATCAGTATATGCCGTGGGGTGTCGGTCGTGCGTTCCACAGAAAGGACAAAGCCTATTACGAAGTTGGCAGAAAGCTGGCCGAGGGTATCTGATTTATCACTGATATCAGACGGCACAGCGCCGTGTACGACCAAAAATAAGAAATCGTGCAGCTCCGTTGAATGCACGATGAACGGGAGGATATTCAGTGGAACATTTATTAGAAGCCAATGGCATTAAGATGTACTTCGGTGGCGTGCACGCGGTGGATGACGTGTCCCTGTTTGTCGATACCAATGAGACGCTCGGTATTATTGGTCCAAACGGCTCTGGAAAAACCACGTTCTTCAATGCGTTGACAGGAATCTATAAGCCAACAGGCGGAACGTTTATCTTTGAAGGCAAAGATATTACGGGTAAAGAGCTGGATAAGATGGCGGGCCTGGGCATTGCACGTACCTTCCAGAATCTGAGAATTTTCCATGCACTCACAGTGAAGGAAAATGCCCTCATTGGCCAGAATCTGAACATTAAAACTTCGTTTTTGGATAATATGCTTCATACACGCAAATTTAAGGAGGAGGAGCAGAAAGCGGCAGATTTGGTTGAAGACGCGCTTACTCTGGTCGGACTTAAGGGCATGGATCAGGAAATTGCCGGAAGCATGCCTTACGGACAGCAGAAGCGCCTGGAATTGGCCCGGGCATTAATGTGCGAGCCCCGCCTTCTTCTGCTGGACGAGCCTACTGCGGGTATGAATAGCGTAGAGGCCCAGGAATTGATGGAACTGGTGGCAAAAATCAAAGAGGAGAAGAAAATTTCCATTATCTTGATCGAGCACAACATGAAAGTAATGATGCGTGTAGCCCAACGAATTGTGGCAATGGACAATGGACATAAAATTGCGGAAGGCCTTCCTGCAGAGATCCAAACCAATGAGCACGTGATCAGAGCCTATTTGGGAGGGAAATAAAAATGCTGATTTCCATTAAGGACTTGGATGTGCATTATGGCCCCATTGAAGCTCTCCGGGGTGTCAACATTGAAGTGAAGGAAGGAGAAATTGTAGCTATCGTTGGGCACAACGGAGCTGGAAAGTCTACTCTCCTGAAAACTATTTCCGGGCTGGTACGGCCTACTCGTGGAGACATTGTGTTCGAGGGAAAATCCATTGCTGGGCTTGAGGCTAATACAATTGTTAAATTGGGCATTGCCCACACGCCTGAGGGCAGACAGGTATTTCCTGATTTAACGGTTGAGGCCAATTTGAACGCTGGAGCCTATACCAGACGTGACCGGGATGGGGTAAAAGCAGATATTCAAAAATATTATGAAAAATTTCCTATCCTGGGAAAACGAAAGAACCAGAAAGCCGGCCTGATGAGCGGCGGTGAGCAGCAAATGCTGGCCATTGCCCGTTCGCTGATGTCTCGGCCTAAGCTGCTTATGTTGGATGAGCCCTCTCTGGGTTTGGCCCCGGTTGTGGTGGATGACGTATATGAAATTATTACGCAGATCGCAGCTGAGGGAACAACCATTCTGCTGGTGGAACAAAATGCTGTGCGTGCTCTGGGAGTCGCAGATCGTGCATATGTATTGACAAATGGAACAATTGAGATGTCTGGAACCGGCGCGGAACTGGCGGAGAATGATGATGTCCGCAAGGCCTATCTGGGTGTCTAAATGATTCGGTTTCATGTGACGGATTTTTAAGAACCTGGAAAGAAAGGAGCAGTCAGTTGGTAATCTAAATTTACCAGTTGGCATAACCGTTATGAAAAAAATTATTAACAAGCCCGAAAATGTAGTAACAGAAATGCTCCAAGGTATGGCAAAAGCATACCCAAAGTTGTGCTACACCCCTGAAGTAGAGGTGATTAGCCGTAAGGAAATGGGAGATCAGGTCGGAATTGTCTCTGGTGGAGGTTCTGGACATGAGCCGGCCCATGCTGGTTATGTGGGCGAGGGAATGCTGAGTGCAGCCGTTGCCGGGAATGTGTTCGCCTCCCCCAGTCCGGACCGTGTCCTGAAAGGCATTCAATTGGCAGACACCGGAAAAGGTGTTCTGCTCGTTATTAAAAACTATTCCGGGGACGTTATGAATTTCTCTATGGCTCAGGAACTGGCGGAGATGGAAGGAATTTCCGTTCGCAGTGTTGTGGTCAAAGATGACGTAGCTGTACCGGATAGCACGTTTTCGACCGGTCGCCGTGGCATTGCTGGAACGGTGTTTGTACACAAATGTGCTGGCGCAAAAGCAGCGGCAGGTGGAAGTCTGGATGAAGTTGCCGACGTAGCACAAAAGGTGATTGATAACGTTCGGAGCATGGGAATGGCAATGTCCCCGTGCGTGTTGCCCGGTGTAGGAAAGCCTGGTTTTACACTGGAAGAAAACGAAGTGGAGATCGGGATGGGAATCCATGGAGAGCCAGGGGTCAGCAAGACAGAGATGAAAACGTCTCAAGAAATTGCGCAGCTTCTGGTGAGCAAGATCATGGAGGACTATGATTATACTGACAGTGAAGTGGCCCTTATGATCAATGGCCTGGGCGGTACGCCTTTGATGGAGCTATATATTTTGGAGAACGATGTGTGTAACTACCTGGAGCAGCTCGGGGTACGGGTATATCGCTCTTATGTAGGAAATTACATGACCTCCATTGAAATGGCTGGGTGTTCTGTCAGTCTGCTGAAACTGGATGGTGAGCTTAAACAATTGCTTGATGCGCCCTGTGATACTCCAGCACTCCGGCAGTAAACGGGAAATCTCGGACAAAGAAAAGTGGGGATAGAACAATGAGTATTTCGTTCGGTAGCAAGGAATATATGGACTACTGCCAGCGCGCGGCAGAGTTAATTGCGCAGGAGAAAGACTACATTACAGAACTGGACGCAGTCACGGGTGACGGCGATCATTGGGCTAATTTGAACATGGGGTTTCAGAAGGTTGTAGAGGCAAAAGATGAGCTGTCTAAGCTGCCTTTGAACGAAATGTTCAAAAAGATTGGGATGCTTATGATGAGTGGCATTGGTGGCTCTTCCGGCGTACTCTATGGAAGCGGATACATCAGTGCGGCGAAAGAAGTTGGAACTCAGGATAATATTGATGTTGCACTTCTCAGCCGCATTCTCATGGCTATGCTGGAGGGTATCTGTAAGCGAGGAAACTCCGGACCAGGCATGAAGACAATGATTGATACGCTCTACGCTGCTGCCAACGAGCTGAAAGAGGCGGTGGAGGAAGGAGCCGAGGATCGAGATGCACTGGTGCGTATGGAGCGGGCTGCCTATCGCGGAATGGAGAGTACCAAGGAGATGGAGGCAATTCGCGGACGTGCCTATTACCAGGCGGAGAAAGGTGTCGGACATCTGGATCCCGGTGCAGTGACTATGTATTATCAGCTGAAGGTTCTCTCCGAATGTATGTTGGAACAGTGTTGAGCAATACCAGTCAGACAATAAGCAAGCTGGCTTGATACAGAGCAACGGGGGCATCCTGTTGACACTCATTCTGGTGGCTGGGCTGGATGCATAAATGTTGGGTGGGGATCAAGTGAACAAGGACAAGACGAGGCTGAAAGATTTGCCTGTTTTGGGACGGCGGTGCATCTTTAGTGAGTTCCTTTTTGGAGTCTGCTATGGTGCATGGTCCATTGCTATGAATTTTTACCTTGCTGCTTGCGGAATTAATGAGACTCAAATTGGAACACTGCTGTGTCTCGGATATTTGGTAACCGCAATTACATCATTTTTTGTAGGAACAGCAGGGGATAAATACGGTTTTCCGCTTGTTATGGCAGTTGGCACCTTCTTAATGGGGGCGTCCCTAATATTGGTCTCAAATGTTCAGCAACTATGCCTGTTTTACCTTGGTCACGGGATCTATTGTGCCGGACTTGGCTGCGTTATGTCCATGGAATTTAACCTTCCGCTGAGCCTGGTAAAAGAATCCCAGCGTCAATACAGCTATAATTTGGTGTTGGCAATCTATTTTTTAGGCAGCATTGCGGGAAGTGCATTATGCAGTATTTGCCTTCCATTGTTTCCAGCAGAAAATCCGTACCGATATATCTTGATGCTTTGCGCTGGCCTTTATATGTTGCTTACGTGGTTTCGAGGGAGATTGCCTCGTCAACCGGCCAATGTGAGTCACCACCGTGAGCACAATGGAGTATGGATACTTTTGAGAAAGAGAAGTGTTCGATATTATTTGGTTTACGGGTTCCTCACCTTTGGACTGTTGACGCTGTCAACGGGCATGCTCAATCTGGTACTGCGTTTATGGCACGGTATGTCAGATCGTGTCGTAGGGATTGTATTTTCACTGAACTCAGTAGCGGGATGCGCAATTCTGCTCTTATTGCCTGCTGTGGTGCGCCGGATTGAATTGCATCAAATTTCAAAAGTGACCTTCCTTTTGCAAGTCGTCGCTTTTGTGGTAATGACGTTTGCACCTGGAGGGTTATTCGTTGGGATGACAATATTGCGTACAGCAACCTGCAATATCTTGTACACTAGCGTAGACAGCCCTATGTTGCAATCAGTCCCCCAGCAATGGCGCGGCAGCTATGCCGGGATGCGAATCTTTTCCAATTATATCGGGACGAGTGCGGCGTCAATGCTGTCGGGATGGTTAATTGGGTTAAAGGCTTTTCAATCACTTTTTATCTTATGTGCCGTAGTAGCGTGCGTGCAAATCCTGATATATCAATTTTTATGCAGCCCATTTTTACGTAGACAAAGTATTGATGATTTAAATGAGAACTAATGGTGTGCAGTGCTGATATGTATTTGTACGTGCATCAATGGATTTAAAAGGAGTAGGACATCAATGAACAAGGTAATTTTGAACGGAACCGACCTGAAGATCGAAGATGTGGTAAACGTAGCCCGCCACGGCTATCAGGTGGAGCTGGCCCCCGAGTGCCGCGCCAAGATTGAGGAAGTCCGCAAGTACATGGAAGAGGAGTGGATGCGCGAGGACGCTCCCGCTGTGTACGGCTTCAACACCGGTCTGGGCAAGCACAAGGACTGCAAGGTGTCCATTGAGGAGAGCGACCTGCACCAGTATCGCACCGTCCTGTCCCACTGCGGCGGCGTGGGTGACCCCGCCCCCGAGGAAGTGGTGCGCGCCACCATGTGTGTGCGTCTGAACGCCTTCTGCCGCGGCGTGTCCGGTCTGCGGATCGTTGTGGTGGACCGCCTCATTGATATGCTGAACAAGGGCGTGCATCCCGTGGTTCCCTTCCAGGGCTCCGTGGGCGCCTGCGGCGACCTAGCTCCCATGGCCCACATTGTCTCCGTGCTCATTGGCGTTCCCCAGGCCGAGGCCTTCTACCAGGGTGAGCGGCTGCCCGCTCAGGAGGCCCTGAAGAAGGCCGGTATGGAGCCTGAGTTCCAGCTGAAGGCCAAGGACTGCCTGGCTCTGCTGAACGGCACCACCATGTTCGCTGCCATGTCCTGCCTGTGCTTCCACGATGCCGAGCGTCTGTACAAGCTGTCTGAGGTGACCACCGCTCTGTCTCTGGAGGCCGTCCGCGGCGAGACCCGCGCCTTTGATCCCCGCATCCAGAGCGTCCGTCCCTACGAGGGCCAGATCAAGGCTGCTGCCAACGTGATGCGCCTGGTGGAGGGCAGCGAGCGCGTGACCGAGGATGCCCGCAAGGTGCACCTGGATTACGACATCATGCACCCCCACTATCAGGAGCGCGTTCAGGACGTGTACTCTCTGCGCTGCATGCCCCAGGTTCAGGGCATCTGCCGTGAGAACCTGACCTACGTCAAGCATCTCATCGAGGTGGAGATCAACTCCGCCACCGACAACCCCCTGATCTTCCCCAAGGGCGACGGCCACTACGAGTTCCTGTCCGGCGG
>NZ_QUGI01000006.1:141012-237097 GCF_003478995.1 Pseudoflavonifractor sp. AF19-9AC | reverse complement strand
ACCATGTCTCTTTTTATCCACTTTTCAATTTGCGAAACTTATTCTACCTTATCCATTACCCACCTGGATAATGTAGTTCGGATTATCATTGTTTGGTCCAAGTGGCATTCAAGAATCTGTGAAAATCCAGTAATATCAACGGCTTGTAAGCAATGCTTTTATCTAAATACTACTTCAGCGGTGAGTAAATGAGGCCACAACGAGATAAACCGTGTCAAAGGCCAGCAGCATCCACAGGGCGGGATTGCTCCACACGCCGCTACTCCCGCCGGCCTGACTTCTCTCGCGCTTCCGTCCCCGTCTTTTCAGCAGCAGGCGGATCCCTCCTGTCACTGCGATCACCACCGAGACAAACACCAGAGCCAGGATAGCCAGGGCACCAGGAGTGCCCGCCTGGCGCAGTAGCGGCAGCGCCTCAGCAATGCTGTTTCCGGCGATGTGCAGTCCGATGGACGTCCCCAATCCGTAGTGCAGGGCCGCATAGCCGAAAATCAATCCGCACCAGAAGGCGGACAACCCCTGATAGAGATCGTGGTGCATCAGCCCGAAGCACAGGGCCGACAGTAAAATGGCCTGCCGCGCACCCCCTGGCAGCAAGCGGCGCAGCACCACTCCTCGGTAGATCAGTTCCTCCAGGACAGGACCGACTATACAAATATATATTGCCAGCAGCGGTGTGGCGATTTCTTCTCCCACTGCCGCCGCTTGGGCGGTGAAGCCAGCCAGGTTCCACACCCGCTCTAGAACCGGGGTAAGTACCATAACGGCAAGATTTCCACTCAAAGCCACACTTATGAGAAAAACCAGCGTGCCCAAAGAGGCCTTCTGGGAAGAGAAGTGAGGGGCTTCGCCGCTCACTAGTGAGGACCAGAGCAGGGGGATCGCCGATGCCACCGCGCAGCTCAGGAGCAGCACGATACCCTCCGGCAAGCCGGGAACAGAAGACAAAAGTTTTTGCAGTAACCCAAACAGCACGCTGTATGCGAATAAGCTGCACCACAGCCATGTCAAGCTGTGTAGCGGGGGAATCTTTTTGTTCATAACAACCTCCCATGCGGCCTTGGCCGCAAAATTTGGCCTAATTATAGCATATTCCCGTCGATTTGCGGGCAGCTTTAACAAATTTTAAGCTTTTTTAAGCTTTTTTTAAAATAGCTCCATCACCAAACGCACGGCTGCCGAGCTCATTCAGTACATCGAGGTTTATCCTGCGGTCAAGGAGAACAGAATCACCAAAACTGCATTGGATCCTTTGAGGTACCGGATTGCCGGAAAATCCCCGAGCGGGACATTCTTTTGGAAACGAGAAAAGGCGTAGCATTAAGCTACGCCCCCGCACAGATCTCTATATAAACTTGGAAATAAAAAATGCGGAGTATCATCAGCAGACCTTTTCAGATCCTTTCATGATACTCCGTATGGTCCCCCGACCGATTTCAAATCCGAACTTTCAATATCAGAAAAGTCAAGCCTTGTTTCGCCCTCTTTGTAGTTAAAGGTAATCAAAATATGGTCATCAAAGATGGTCACGGAGTTTACAAAGCTGTCAATGAGCCGCCGGCGCTCGTCCAGCCTGCTCACATCCAGTTTACGGAAACGGCAAATCCAGAATGTCACATCCTCCCAGGAAAGTAGCGGCTTCTTGATTTCCTCCTGGATGATGTGCAGTTCAATGTCCTTTTTCCGTTCCTCCAACTCGTCAAGGCGCTGTTTCGTAGACTGGTTGATAATCCCCATTTGGATGGCGTTCAACATATTGGTAATGCCTCGCTCGGTTTCTTCCAACTGTTTGCGGAGGGCTGGGAGTTGGCTGCTCTCCTTACCCTGCAAGTCCATCACAGCGTCCGCTATGTACTCCACAAAATTGTCATCCATGACTTTCGCCATGGTTGCGTTTACCACGGCATTTTCCAGGGGCAGCTTGCGAACGCTCTTGTGTTTGGCGGTGCAAGTCTTGTGCTTCTTGGTGTTCACACAGCGGTAATAATGGTACTTCCGGCCTTTGCTGGCGCTGGTGCCGCTCTCGCCCACCATCATAGCCCCACAAGTGCCGCAAAAGAGTTTCGTGGTCAAGAGATAATCGTCCTCGGCCTTGTGACGGGCTGGGGCTTTCCTGTTGGTTTCAAGCCGCTGCTGCACCCTGTCGAACAGGTCTTGCGGAACAATGGCGGGAATACCGCCGGGGGTGACGATATGGCGGTAACTGTATTCCCCGATACACTTTCGGTTGTGGAGGATCGCCGCCACAAAATTCAAATCAATCTTCTTGCCCCGTACCGTTGTCACTCCGGCACCATTCAGCCAATCCCGGATATTCTTCATGGTTTCGCCCTTGTCGTAGCGGATGAACATTTCCAGCACCACAGGGGCGGTATGCGGGTCGATTTGATAATACTTGTCCTTGTCAATGGCAAAACCAAAGGTGGGCGTACCGCCGTTATATTTGCATTTGAGGGCGTTTTCCGTATGGCCCCGGATGACTTTCTCGGACAGTTCAGCGGAGTAATATTCCGCCATACCCTCCAACATACTTTCCAGGATGATACCCTCCGGCCCCTCGGAAATGTTCTCCGTGGCGGACAGCACCTTAACGCCATACTTGCGAAGCTGGGCCTTGTAGTGGGCGCTGTCATAGCGGTTGCGGGCGAAACGGTCAAGTTTCCAAACAATGATAACATCAAAGAGGCCCTTGGCGCTGTCCTTAATCATCTGCTGGAAGTCCGGGCGGTGGTCGGTCTTGGCAGACATGGCCCGGTCAATGTATGTCCGCAAGATGGTTATATCATTTTTCTTGCAGTAGGCCGTACACTCCCGGAGCTGGCCCTCAATACTTTCTTCCCGTTGGTTGTCGCTGGAATACCGGGCATAGATCACCGCTTTCATTCTTCTTTCGCCTCCTCCGTCATAATCCGTAGCAGTGCCTCTTTTAACCGTTGATTCACAGGTGCTTTCGGGTCAAAGCACATCTCTATAAATTCCCGCATTTCCCGGCTCTGCTCCGTTTTCTCTTTCAACGCCTGGGGCTTGTATTCGTACAGCTTGCCCCTTGGGTCATCAGTACGGCAATACAGATAATCCATTGATACATCAAAATAATCGGCGTACTTGATGAAGATTTCCGGGGCCGGGGTGGTCTGGCCTGTTTCGTATCGGTTGATACGGGATTGCTGCACACCTAAAATTCCCGCCATGTTTACCTGGGTCAGCCGCACACCCTCGCGCAAGGCCCGAAGCCGCTTTCCAATCTGCTCCATGAAAATCCCTCCTGCCAAAGTTAAAATATCACAAATCAAGATATTTGTAAATACACTTTTGCGTTCTCTCAAAATATCTTTGCGGGTGTCAGCCAGCCTGCGGCTGACACCCCTTGATAACCTGCAAAGTCCAATGGAGCGCCCTTGTCAATGGCGGCTATTGCCGTTTATCTTGACCATTGACAGGGGCGCTCCATTGGACTATTCGTTATTGTCTGCTTTGTAGACCATCAATGTATGAACTCACTTTTTCCTTGTCCATATCACTTAACTGGCGATAAATATGCAAGTGTTCCAACTCTTTTGAAGTAAGATCACCTTGCCTAATCTGGTGTTTCAAGTCCGATAATCCAGCAAGATAATCAAGGGACACACCAAAAAATTGAGCAATAGCAATCAATGTTTCTAAGTCGGGTGTTCTATCGCCAATCTCATAGGCACTAATAGTTGATTGTGAAACATTCAATTTAAGGGCCAATCCATCTTGACTGAGCCGCCGTTCTTCCCTTAGTTCCTTTAACCGTATCACATTACCACTCTCCCAAATAAATGGTATCGCAAATTGTTGTATTTGATACCTGTATATGATATAGTTATTACCTGTAATACGGGTAACTGTTCAAGCAGATGGGAGGGTGTATGTATGAACGACATTTCATATAGCGAGTTAAAAGAGGACAGGCGTGCTTATGACATCATGATACTTCGAGATCAGTACAACAATACATTTGCAGATATTGCAAAGGAGTATGGAATATCTTTAGTCCGGGCAAGAGAACTATATAGCCGGATAAAAGTTAAGCAGATTCGGCTATACATTCGGCATATCTCAATCGCGCTTGGCTATGACAACACAGTTGAGGTCAGAAAGGTCTATGACGCTGCAAATGAATGTTTTCAAGACTTCTCATATGCCTGTGCATACCTTGAAAAGAAATATAGTAGCATATTGGTTGAATATCGGGCCGGAGAACCAGGTATGCCAAAGGAATACATTAAAAACTTACCTCCGCTAAAGAAGAGCCTTAACCCGGAGATTGTTTCCCGCATTGTTGAAATGCGAGAAGTTGAAAAAGCAACCTTTACCGCAATAGCAAAAGAAATGGCTATTACACCAGAAAAAGCAAAGCATACATACGATATGTTTTACCATCAACAGGTCTTAGATTTCATTGAGCCATTACAGCAGAAAGCCAGCAGCTATGAGGAAAAGAGGGCCATATGGCAACATTATTTTGGCAAGTACAGATCAGCTAAAAAGCGATATGAAATGATATTGGAAGAAAAAAGGGAAACACAAAATATAGAGTAATTTACAGAAAGTTCATCAATATGTAGTCTGTTTGTGGTAATGTATGATAGCGGGTAAAAAACTTTGTTGAAATTGAAAACACGAGTCAAATGAAACCGCCGCTTTCAGCGGCAACCAAAGCGGAAGCTGTCCTATGGACGGCATGAAAAACCATGCGGAGGGCGGAAACGCCCAAACAATCCCACATGCAGGCGGGAAAAGTTTGCTGCACTTGCCAACCCGGCATCCTGCGGGAACAACGGCCCAGCGTAGTCCAAAACTGCGCCAATGAATTTCTTTCGTGAACGGGCTTTGCGCCGGAGGTGGATAATACAGTTATTCACCAACAGCGTTTCACGGGAGGAGGTGGCGGCTATGGCATATTCTATCTATCACCATAGCAAGCTGACCGCAAACAATCAGCAGACCACCTCCGGCAATAGGCCCACATAGGCAATTTATAACCAGGGGAAACCGCTTTGGCTTACAGGAAGCCGAAGCAAAGCCCCGGTTATAAAAGGAACGAACAATCTGCCCTGGCAAGGCAGATCCAGGCAGACCTCCAAAAACTCGGCATGACACAAAAGGAACTAGCAACCGCAAGCGGTATGCCGGAGGCCAGAGTGAGCCGGATTTTGCGAGGTGGAAAAGTACGGCTGACAGAACAGGACATTAACCAGTTAGCCCTTGGCCTTGGAAAGACAATGGCAGAACGGGACAACCTGCGGTATCTCGCATGGCCCGAACTGTACGAGATCGACAAGGCGCTAAAGCGGCGTGACGGGTGTGTGTTCCTGGTAAACTGTGAATTGGCCGAACAGGGACTTCCCTTGTTGGGGAGTAATTTTGAAGAATGACAGAAAACCGCCGTCCCAGGCAGCAAGTGGGACGGCGGTAAATTTTTTTGTCCGAATTTCACCAGTGAAATTTTCAAGGGATTTTCTGCGGTATGATAGGGCCACACAAGGACTTGTGACCATATCACCAGGGCGGCGGACAGGCCAACTGCCGCCCACAATATAACGGAGGAAATTGCTATGAAGATCACTGACCTTATCATTGACCCTAAGAGCCTGGGGAGCAAGCTGTGGCTGGTGGAGGTGTCCCCGGCCTACGAGTACCAGAACAACAGGCGGACGGATACCGTCCTCGGTTACCGCTATACGGTGGCTCTGCCGGAAAAATGCCTGGAAAAAGTCAATGTACGCATTGACGGTGAAAAGCGTATGGATACCCCGGACGGCTATGCGGAAGTGCGCTTTGACGGCCTGGAGGTATTCATCTATTGGAGCCAGGGCCAGCCCCAGGTGGGGGCCAGGGCTGCGGGCGTCCATCTGGTGAATCCGAAAGCCTGATGACCTGGGCGGCGCTGGAGAGGCCAGCCGGGATAAGGACAGTCCCCTCAAGGGAATGGCTCCCGGCGGCAGCGCCAGCGCCGCCCTCCCATAAGGGTCAGTATTACCCCTTATGGGAAACTTGTAGCATGTAGCAATACAAGGGAGGCTTTCCATGGGCAGCAACAGCCAATCCCGAAAATGGGCGCTTGTAATCAACAATCCATCAGAGGCCGGATTAGACCATAGCGCCATCAAGGAAATCTTACAGAGGGTTTCCCCGGCCTATTACTGCATGGCCGACGAAACAGCGTCAACGGGGACATATCACACGCACTTGTTTTTCTATGCTCCATCGCCTGTGCGCTTTGCCACCATCAAAAACCGCTTTCCAACGGCGCACATCGAAAAGGCATATGGAACGGTGCAGGAAAACCGGGCATACATCCGCAAGGAGGGCCGATGGGCAGATACCGACAAGGCGGAAACCTCGGTGCCTGGGACATTTGAGGAGTGGGGCGAGGCTCCACCGGAACGGGCGGAGAAACACCCGGAGATGTTCCGGCTCGTCCAGAATATCCGGGACGGCCTGACCACCACGGAGATCATTGACGATAATCCCGCCATGGCCTTTCGTGTCCGTGATATTGACCTGCTGCGGCAGACCTTGACGGCGGAAAAGTACGCCGTGGAGAACAGGCCCTTACAGGTGTCCTATCTCTACGGGGCCAGCGGTGCGGGCAAAACACGGAGCATTTACAGCACCCATGACCCCCGGAGCATTTACCGGGTGACAAACTACCGGGCCACAAGGGGCATTTCCTTTGACGGCTACCACGGGCAGGATGTGCTTGTATTCGAGGAGTTCAGCAGCCAAATTCCCATTGAAGATATGCTCAACTACCTGGACATTTATCCCCTGTCGCTCCCGGCCCGGTACAATGACAAAACGGCCTGTTACACAAAAGTATATATCACATCTAACTCGCCGCTGGAAAATCAATATTGGGTGGAACAGCAGGCGAGGCCGGAAACCTGGCGGGCATTTCTCCGCCGTATCCATACTGTGGTGGAGTACCTCCCGGACGGCTCCACGATCATCCACAAGAAAGGGGGCTTTCCCTATGACAAGAAGTGATAAAGACACGATTCACAAGCGGACGGAGAACCGCCGCTTACTCCAACGCATGAAAACGGGGTTTGCGGTGGTAACGCATACTCCTTACAAGGGCGTACTGCTGGGAGCCTATCTGGTGGGCGCTGCGCTGGTCTGGCTGTTTCGGGCATACCTGTTCAGTCTGGATTCCTATGGTATGTTTTCCCCTGTTCTGGAAGCGGCTATCAACCTTTTGATTCCCCTCTATGCTGTGGGCGGCCTCCTGGCTTTCCTGGCGCTCCTGGGAACGCCCTGGGGCAGCAAAGCGGCAAAGGAGGGCTTGCAGAAAGTGGGCCTTGTCAACCATGCGGGGGAGGCCCCTGCCCTCATAGCCAAACGGCAGGACAGGGGTAATCCCCGGCTGACGATCTGGGAGTTTGACCCCTGCGGGATACCGCTGGGCGAGTGGGAGGACAAACGGGCCAGGATTGAAACGGCCCTGGATATTACCATAGCGAAAATGACCTGGGCGGAGGGTCGAAAGCTCATTCGTGTCTATGCTGTCCCGGCAAAAAGTGATTTCCCGGCCCTGCTCCCCTGGAAAGACAAGTACCTGTCCCCGGAAAGTTTTGTCCTGGTGCTGGGGGAAAGCCTCACAGGGGCGGTAACGGTCAACCTCACAAATATCCCCCATATCCTGCTGGGCGGCTCTACGGGCAGCGGAAAAAGTGTGCTGTTAAAGCTGCTGCTTATGCAGTCGCTCCACAAGGGGGCGGAGGTCTACATAGCCGATTTCAAGGGCGGCGTGGACTTTCCCAAAGTCTGGCACCAAAAATGCCGGATGTGCTTCACCGAGAAAGATTTGCTGTATACCCTGGGTCAGCTTGTGACGGTGTTGGAATACCGCAAGGGCCGGCTTGCGGAAACCGGGTGTAAAGATCTGGATACCCATAACGAGGTCACAGGAGAAAGTCTCCCTCGGATCGTGTTCGCCTGCGACGAAGTAGCAGAGATGCTGGACAAAACAGGCCGCAGCAAAGAAAGTAAGGAAGTGCTGGCCCAGATTGAAAACAAGCTGGCGACACTATCCCGCCTGGGACAGGCCTTTGGCATCCACCTGATCCTCGCCACCCAGCGCCCGGACGCCAACATTCTCCCCGGTCAGATCAAGAACAACCTGGATTTCCGGGTATGCGGCAGGGCGGACAATGTACTCTCTCAAATCATTCTGGACAATACCAGCGCCGCCGATCAGATACCCAAGGACGCAAGGGGCCGCTTCATCACCGGGGATGGTACTGTGTTCCAGGCTTACTTGCTGGACGAAAAGCAACTGTGAGGTGATTTCCGTGGCGCATGAAATTCCTATTTGGCAAAAAGCCAATCTTACTTTGGAGGAAGCCGCTGCCTACTATAACATTGGCATCAACAAACTGAGGCAGATGACCGATACCAAGGAGTGCGAGAAATATGTGCTTTGGGTGGGAAATCGTCGCCTGATAAAACGGAAACCATTTGAGGCATATCTCCAAAGTGAATATTCCATTTGAATGGCAAAAAGCGCCCAGATATGCTATGATAACTGTATCATACATATCGGGCGCTTTTCCGGAAAGGAGTGTGCATTGTGGCGGGAAAGCGCAAAGATAGAAATGGCCGAGTACTGAAGACAGGTGAAAATCAGCGCAAAAATGGCACGTATGATTACCGATATACAGATAGTCACAGAAAAGTGCGGTGTATTTACGCTAAGACATTAGAAGATCTTCGGAAGAAGGAAGCCGCGATCCAAAGGGACCTCGCCGATGGCATCGACTATGCTGCTGGTGAAATTTCGGTAGCTGATTTGGTAGACCGCTATATGAGCCTGAAGCGAGACATTGGACATAATACGAAGCGGGCCTATGGAACCGTCATTAACCGGATCAAGGAATCTGAGTTCGGGCAGATGAAGGTGCGAAATGTAAAGCTGTCCGATGCCAAGCGTTTCTACATTGACCTGCATGATACCGGAAGCAAACGCAACACAATTTCTATCTACCATAGTGTGCTGCGGCCCACCTTTGAGATGGCTGTCGATGATGACATGATTCGCAAAAATCCGTTCAAATTTAAGGTGGCCGATATTATTCCGGACGATGCGGTGAAAAGAACGGCTCTCACCAAGCAACAGCAGGAAAATTATCTCCGTTTTATTCAGGAGAATGGACAAGATAATTACTATGACGATATTATCATCCTGATGGGCACCGGGTTGCGGGTCAGTGAGTTGTACGGCCTTACCAAGAAAGACGTGGACTTCAAAAAGCGGCTTATCTTTATTGACCACCAGCTCTGCCGGACGGCAGAAAAGCCTTACTTTGTAAAATCGCCTAAGACCAGCAGCGGTGTCCGGTGTATCCCCATGAGCGATGTGGTCTACATGGCGTTAAAGCGTGTTGTGGCAAACCGGCAGCCTCCAACAGTAGAACTCCTGGTGGATGGGTACAGCGGCTTTCTCTTCCTGGATAAAGCCGGGATGCCAAAGGTTGCTATGCACTTGGAAAACTATATGCGGGGAATGCAGAAAAAGATGGAACGGATCTATGGAAAATCCTTTCCGCGTGTAACGCCCCATGTGCTGCGCCATACCTTCTGTACCAATATGCAGCGAGCCGGGATTGATGTGAAAAGCCTGCAATACCTTATGGGCCACTCCAATGTCAGCGTGACATTAGATGTCTATACGCATGTTGACTTTCACGCGGTTCAAGAGGCATTTGGCAAGGCAGTCTCCAATCTATAAGTGTCTTTGCTTCCTGCAAAAAATACCCGACTGCTTACCATAAAACTTACCATTTTCAGTGGGTAAGATATGTAGACTATGATAGAGAATATGGGAAAGAAATTGCAGAATATAACGCATATCCCTTCTTTTCTCTACTTATCTCTTATAGAAAGCCGTAATTCCCCGAGGGCGGTATGTACTAAGCAAAGCCTTTTGAAAGCCCGCGGCCTTGTGCCGCGGGCTTTTTTGCGGGCTGGGCTTGTCGGCCATGGCTACTCTGGAGGTACAAGGATGGAATTATCTGGGTGGCGGAGTCAAAACAGTGTAAAAGACGTCTAGTTTTTCATTTTGTACCAGGAAAACTTTACAGGTAGCATAGACTGTGGTAAACTGATAAAAGTAAAACTCAGGGGTTGACGGCTGATGAGTAATCGCAAAGAGCAACCACAATATACTGAAAGCAGAGCGCAGGCTCTGTCTGTTTTCATGCCCAAGAACAGAATCAACAGAGAAAAGACATCTAGAGGTGCGGCTGGCCGCTCCTTGGGTGTCTTTTGCTTTGATTTGACATGACAAAAGTTAGGACAGGAGGAGAAATGATGAGGAAACACACGCGAACACGAATTGGGAGCATTTTGCTGGTTATCACAATGCTCCTGTCGATGCTGCCCATAACGGCGTCGGCAGAAGGTGAAGCCTTTTCTGTAAGCGGCGGCACAAAGGATATCGACTATACCTATTCGGAAACAGAAAACAGGGAAGCAACACTAAAAATTTTAACAGATACGCCAATTGTGCTTTCAGGCAGCGGAAAATTGAGTGTTCAGATTCCAGCTGGAGTTGAGGCTGATCTGACGCTGAACGATGTGACGATGTCGCCGGAAGCATATACTGTCTATTCGGGAATTACTATTGCCAAGGGCGGAAGCTTGTGCCTAACATTGGAAGGGGCCAATTCTATCCAAGCGGGGTTCTATGCCGGTATTGAGGTGCCATATGGTGCATCTTTGGAAATCAAGGGAACTGGCTCTTTGGAAGTTAGCGGTGGAAACACGTCGGCTGCAATTGGTGAAGGGCCCACTAAGAATGGCTGGGGCAATATCACTATCAGTGGAGGTACTATTGTTGCGACGGGTAGTACCTCTGGTGCGGGCATTGGTGGCGCTGGCGGTAGCCGGACAAAGTCGCTACAGACGGGTGCGATCACCATTAGCAACGGTTCTGTTCGTGCAAACGGCGGCAGCGATGGGGGGGCTGGCATAGGTACCGGCGCTAATAAGGCCGCAGGAGGAAAAGAAATCAAAGATAACGGATATGTCAGTGCAGGCACCATTCGGATCACCGGTGGCACGGTGGTTGCAACCGGAAGTACAGGTGCCGCGGATATTGGCGGCGGCAAGGATGCTGACGGTGGCGATATTCGGATTACCGGTGGAGACCTCACGGGTGTGGACGCTTTTGGAACCGTTGGAAATGGCTGCCCGGTGGAAGATACACAGCCTGACATCGTGCAGATTCTGGGCGGCACATATGGTAAAGAGGTTGATATTTCTTCGTATGTCCCGAATGGTATGGAAGTGGTAGAAAACAGTGATGGTACTGTTTCCGTTCAAATCAGTCAGGACGCAGCTGTGGAGATTGACGGTATCGGATATGAGTCTCTGGAAAGCGCAGTAGCAGTGGCCAATGTGGGTGATACTGTCAAGCTGCGCAAAGGAATCCAACAGGCAGCTAATCTGACCATTGCGGCGGACAAAGACATTGTGCTGGATCTCAATGGTCAGGCGCTGGAGATGGGCAGCAAAAAAATCAATGTCAGCGGTAATTTGACTATTATGGACGGTGCAACAAACGGAACCATCAGTGGTACTGCCGGCCAGATGATTTCCATTCAGACTGGCGGCGCAGTTCTTCTGGAAAGCGGAACGGTTATTACCACAGGCTATGGTGCGGTTCGTACCAATACGAGCAGTACCTTTACCATGACCGGTGGAACAGTGCAGGGAAGCCCGGCCATTCAGGCCTTGAATGGAAGCGTGTCCATTACGGGCGGTTTTGTGGAAGTTAATGCGGGCACCAGTTATCTTGCCATTGAAAATTCGTCTGCCGCAATTACTGTCGGAGCACAGGAAGCGGTCAGCCAGGAGACCCCTGTAATTGAGGGACTCAACATTGGGACCAACAAGACCGCGCTGCTCTACAGCGGGACCATCAGCAAAGCAAAGGGAGCGTTTGCCGGAAATTCGGTGCTGACATGCCGGTTTGGTGAAAATATTGCCGATGCTTTGCCGGCAGGTTACACCTGTGTACAGGAAGATGCCTATTGGAAAGTTACAGCGCAGACCGAGGACGGCGCTGTGGCGCAAATCATGCGTGGAGATGGCAACAGCGTCTACGTGAGCAGCGTTGGCCAGCTTTCCACTTCTTTGGTAAGCGGGGATACCCTGAGACTGTTACAGGATCTGACCGGCGACACCAGTGGTAGCATTCTGAAGATTACAGTCCCCGGCGTGACGGTGGATTTGAATGGCCACAGCGTGACCAATCAGAACGCAAAGGGATACGGTATCTCTTTTGAAATTCCGTATGGTGTCCATATGGATACAACTGCATCGGTACAGAACAGTGCAGGAACTCAAGCGGCCATCAATGCCGCTACGCCACTCCGTTTCAAAAATGGCGACAGCGCCAAGAAAATCGAAGCAACTTTGGGCGATGGGATTACTCTGGAAACTTCAAATAATCAGAAAATAGAATTGGGCACTGGCGCATACCTTCGGTATTCTCAGACGGCAGCGGATGCCATTGCCAACGGCGGCTTCCGAGCAACGGATGTGGATGGCAACAGCTATATTTTCGGTAGATTCACCGATGCAATGGAGGCAGATGCCAACCATACGGCGGTGATGCTCAACGATTATACTGGGACAGATTTCCTGGGTACCGGTAAGTGCTCCGGAATTTTGGACCTCAATGGGAAAAAATATGTTACCAGTGGAAAGAAGATTTTGGATCTGAACCAGGATGGCGCAGTATTGACCGTGAAAAACGGTACACTGGAGAGTATTGCCACCGGAGGAGAAGATACGGATTCTTTTGGTGTTGGAACGCTCTATGACGATGTAACGCTGAATCTGGAAAATGTAAACATTGTGATGCACAGTGACAACTTTGCTGTTGTTACCAATGGCACCAATACAGGCATTACGTTTAATATCACAGGTGGTTCCATCCAGACAACAGAAAATTCTGCGGGTATCTACTTCCCTTCGTCCGAAAGCACCCTGACCATTGACGGTACTTCCGTTACGGGAGGTACGGGTGTTGCTGTGAAGGGCGGCACTGTGACAATTCGCGGAAACGCTGTGATTCAGGGCACTGGCGCTAAAGTGACGCCGAGCGAACCGGAAAACAGCGGCGTTACTAACACCGGTGATGCGCTCTATGTGGAAGGCAACTACGCTGACCGGTCGGTGGTTGTTAACATCGAAAGCGGTACCTTTACCAGTACCAACGGCTACGCGGTGCAGAAATTGTTTGCGGAGAGCAGCGGCGAGGCAGAAGAGAAGACGATCGCCATTTCTGGTGGGAGCTTTTCTACTGAGATTCCCGAAGACTACTGTGCTGACGGTATGGTGCCGGTGCAGAATGGTGGAACCTGGGGTGTGAAGACGGTTTTTGCCTCCGGAACCGGCACTGAGAACGACCCCTATCACATTGCGACGGAAGAACAGCTGAAGACCTTCCGAGACAGTGTTAACAGCGGCAGCGCTTATGAGGGTAAGTACATTCAGTTGGATGCAGATATCGACCTCTCCGGCGAGGAATGGGAACCTATCGGTATTACCAAGTCCGAGGAGGGCACCGTTGTGGATTACTCCTTCCAGGGTATCTTCAACGGCATCGGTCATGCGATCCGCAATCTCACCATGACATCTGTGGATACGGATAAGCCCTACTATAATACGTTCAACACCGGTTATGCCTGCTACGGCTTCTTCGGCGGCGTGGACGGCGGTACTGTGAAGAATCTCCGCTTTGCCGACGTAACGGTAGATAAGCCAGGTGCAGATGTCAACAATAGTACGGCAGCTGCCGCAGTGGGCGCAGCAGTCAACGGGGCAACTCTTTCCAACATCACGGTAGAAAGTGGTTCTGTAACCGGGCACAGCCGTGCGGCGGGTGTCGTGGGGTTTGTAGGCGCCAATACCAATACGGGTACGAGCGGTGTTGGTGATATTCTGGTGGAGAGCTGTACTAACAACGCTGTCATTGCTTCCAACCACACAAGTGACAGCTACGGCACGGCCGGCGGCGTTTGTGCCACGGCCAACACGTACAGTGTCCAGGAGGGGGCCGTCACATTCCGAAGCAACCGCAATACAGGATCTGTCAGCGGGTATTATGCTGCGGGAATCCTGGCCAGTACCTTTGCATATAACGATTGTAGCCTGGATTTGATTGGCAACACCAATACCGGTGCTATTACAGTTTCGGCGGAGGCATCTGGTACTTCGGCGGCAGGCATCGCTGTAGCTGGTGTGGCGGGAACAATCGAGAGTAATGTCAACTCCGGTACAATCGATGGTAAAGATGGCATGGCTGGTGGCATTCTGACCACAGCGGGTTATGACACGGTATTTTCCGCCGCAGGCAACAGAAATACCAGTGCAATCAGCGGACGGCAGGCCGGCGGTATTGTTGCCGTTGTGGATGGTGCGGAATTGAAAAATCTGACGAACTCGGGCAGTGTGAACGGTGCAGAGCAGGCTGGCGGTGTGGCGGCCCTGATCCGCAATGGAGCAACTTTGGACGGTTCCACTTGCGTGGGTAATGGTACAGTGACCGGCGCTGCAGATTCCAACTATGTGGGTAAACTGGTAGGTAATGTGGCGGTAGAAGCCACTCTGGAAAACCTCACTGATTCTGATGCCATCGGCGCGGTGACAGTGGGTGGTAACGCTGCCCATCAGGTGACCCTGGACAAGGTACAGCTGGATACGCTTCATCTGGTTGCCGGCCACAATCAGGGCTTTACCTACACCATGAATCTGACGAATGGTTCCTCTATCGGAACGCTGATGGTCAATGGTGCAGTTCACACCGGCATGACGCTGGAGATCGCTGGTGGTACCGTTCAGCTGGTAGAGGTGACCGGCATGACCGGCAACACTGAGGATGGAGACGTTAAGACTACTACATTGAATTTCTCGGCAGCCGACGGCGCACAGATCGGAATCCTCCGCACCACGGATGCCAGCAATAAGTTGGTCTCGCTGAAGGTGGCGGCAGATAGCCAGAGCACCATTACCACTGTGGAGGCAGCGTCTGCTGTGGCGGCTGGATTCGGACATGGTGCCGAGTCGGATGACAACCCGAATACAGATGAGCGTGCCTTCCCCAATGAGGGTACCATCCAAACGGTGAAGACCAGTGAGGTCAATTACATTACCACAAATATGGCCGACAACCATGCTCCGGACAATGTTTGGCTGGTCACTGGCACGCTGACAGAGGATGCCGCCGCAATTCTTGGCGGAACCATCACCGGCACTAACAAGACCGGTTTCACCGGAGTGAAACTGACGGCAGATACCACACTGGGCAGTTCTCTAAGTGTTGTCAGTGGTAAGACACTGGTGATCGCCAAGGACGTGACCCTCACCATTCCGAATGGGACAGCACTGACCAATAACGGCGCGATCATCAACTACGGCACCATCGACAATCAGAATGAAGGCGGAGGAAGTACCGGAACTGTGACCAACCGTTACATCGTTACGTTCCAGGATGTGGACGGTACGGTATTGTCCACTCAGGATGTAGCGGAGAATGAAAAGGTTACCCGGCCTGCGGATCCTGAGCGAGACGGCTATGTGTTTGAAGGTTGGTATCTCAATAACGTGGTCTATGATTTTGAAATTCAGGTTACAGCACATCTGACTTTGACCGCACGGTGGAGTGTGAATTCCTCTGGTTCTTCCGGTGGCTCCAGCGATCCTACCTACGCCATCTCCATGCCCAGCAAAGTTACTGGCGGTGAGATTTCCCTCCAGAAGCGCTATGCTGAAAAGGGCGAGATCGTTACCATCACTGTTACTCCCGATGACGGCTATGAGCTAGATAAGCTGATCGTCACCGACAGCAAGGGTAATGTGCTGGAACTGACCAACAAGGGTAGCGGCAAATTCACCTTCAAAATGCCCGCCGGCCGTGTAGAAATCGAGGCTTCCTTCCGGGAGGTGGCGCTGGTCAATCCCTTTGTTGATGTGGGTACCAACGACTACTACTACAACGCGGTGCTGTGGGCTGTGGAGCACGGTGTGACCGCTGGAACTGGCGCTAATACATTTAGTCCCAATGCAGCGGTCTCCCGCGCCCAGATGGTGACCTTCCTGTGGAGAGCCCACGGATCCCCCAAGGCCACCGGAACCAACCCCTTCACCGACGTGAGCACCAACGACTACTACTATGATGCGGTGCTGTGGGCTGTGGCTAACGGAGTAACCGCTGGGACTAGCTCGACTACGTTCAGCCCCAACGCGGATGTGACCCGTTCTCAGGCGGTCATGTTCCAGTGGCGGGCGGCCGGATCTCCCACTGCTTCTGGTAATGGGTTTGGGGATGTGGCTGCGGACGCTTGGTATTACGATGCGGTGTCCTGGGCCGTGGCCAATGGCATTACCAGTGGTACCGGAGGGAACAACTTTAGTCCCGACGTGGTTGTCTCTCGTGGGCAGGCAGTAACCTTCCTGTATCATGAGTTTGGCTAAGTATTCTTGGATAAGGCGGTATTAACACAGAGAGTCTGAACGGACAAATGCAAAATAGAGAACGGGGAGAGGCTTCATTTGGAGCCTCTCCCCGTTCTCTATGCAAATGATGGTGTGAATTACTGCCTCGAGATTTGGTGACTGCCTATGAGAAATTGATCACAACCGTTGGGTCAGTGGTTTATCAGCGGATGAAGAGTGAGGTGAACTGCGGTGCGAGCCTATATGCAGTAAAAAGTATGGAGATGAAAGAAGTAGTGTAGGTGGCCCGGAGAGAAGCTACAAGATACCAGGGATGCAGATGTGTATCCTATTTCAAGACTGAATTGGAGCGAAGTCGCAGGTAACATGTTGAAAAGTATGACAATACCTGGCATTGAAATTGAATAACGTAAAATAAGACAAAAAACGGCCGTGTTCGCAAAATGAACACGGCCGTTTTTTCAGAATATGCAACTGAAGGTAGTCATCAGGAGATTAGCCTTTCTTCTGGAGTTCTTTGTTCTTCCGGCGTACCCAGTAGGGCAGGATAAAGATAAAGGGGATAAACATCATGGGAACGCCCATGTAAGAGAAGACGATCTTGTAGCCGAAGTTGACGATGGTAAGGATACCAAACTGGCCCAGCAGGATGGCAATAATCATGAAGAAGGCGATGATGAGGAAACGGGAAGCCACACTGCCTACATTGAGCTTTTTGCAGACCAAACCCTCATAGCGGGCGACCGTGCCGCACATAAAGCCGACGCCGGTGCTGAGAACGGCCAGCATGGCCAGAGCCACGTAGATGATCTGGAAATACTCACCCACGCCGATGCGCTTGAGGGCGGTGACGACGGGGAGGCTGTCTGTAAGAGCGCCAGGCATCTGGGCGGCAAACAGGGTGTTCATAATCATGGTGCATCCGCCTACCAGGATGGAACCAAGAACGGCGGTAATAAGGGAATCACGCTTGCTTTTGATGACACCCTTGGAGGTGGCCATGCCGGAGTCCACGAAGGAGCAGAAGATGGCCAGATAGAGGATGATGTTCAGGATGGAGGTGCCGTAGCTGGCGTTCATGGTGTGGCTGCCCACATATTCCGAGGTGGCAGCCCAGGAGGGGCCGATGCCCTTGATGCCGATGATCAGTACCATGATAACCAGAGCCAGAGTAATGGCGGTGGAGGCCTTTCGGACGAGAGACTCGCCGAACAGCAGCAGCACCACAACCGCGACGACAGTGCACAGGCCGCCCACGAAGTAGGGGACGCCTACTGTGGCTAACAGGGAGCCGCCGCTGGCGTAGGACATGGAGGCGATGACCACGCTGGAGAGCAGCACGCAGATCTCCTTGTAGGCCACAAAGAATTTACGGGCAGGTCCATACACCACATTGTAGAACTCGTGATAATTATATACCTGGTACAGCCGGCAGGTCTCCAGCACGTGATAGACGATCCAGGCGCTGAGTACCATCAGGATCAGGGGGCCGATGTAGACGCCCAGCCAGCCGTAGCCGACGAAGTACTGCACCAGCTGTGCACCGCTGGCAAAGCCGGGACCCACGTGGGTGCCGAACCAGACACACGCCACGGAGATGGGGCCCATCAAGCTTTTCAAACTGCTCTGCTGTTCCATGTTAACCCTCCTTAATTTCGCGAATCAGGCCGCGGAATGCGTTAATATAGAACTTGGTGTCCAGAGACACCGCGGCTGCATCAAAGCCCTGCTCAAAGTAAGCTCGGGTGGATTTGGCGTCACCGGTGTAGAGCATGGCCAGCTTACCGGCGTCCTTACAGGCCTTGAGAATGCGGGCAATGGCGTCTTTAAACTCCTGGGTATCGAACTGGCCGGGGTTGTTCAGGGCCACAGACAGGTCAAAGGGACCGATGAAGATGCCGTCCACGCCGTCGATTTGGGTGATCTCCTCGATGTTGGCCAGGCAGCCGGCCGTTTCACACTGAGGGATCAGCAGGGTTTCACGATTGCAGGTTTCAAAATAGCTGTTGAGGCCGTGGCTGGCATAGTCCGCCTCGCCCCAGATGGCATCCCGTCCCCACATGACGCCCCGGTTGCCCACCGGGTAGTACTTGGCGTAGTCCACCAGATTGTGGACCTCCTCCACGGTGTTGACGCAGGGGACCACCAGGCCCTGTACGCCGATGTCCAGCATCTTCAATACAGAGGGGCGGGAGCAGTCCTTGATGCGGGCCAGAGGGGTGATGTTCCGCAGACAGGCTGCACGGACCAGGTCGGCGCAGCTCTCCGCTTCGAAGGGGCCGTGTTCTGAGTCCAGAATCAGAAAGTCCAGGCCAGAGGCGCCCAAACACTCCACCGCGTTGGCGCTTCCAATTTCAAAAAAGGTGCCGATTCCTTTTTCACCGGCTTCAATTTTCCGCTTTAACAGGTTTTCCATCTCTTCCGTCTCCTTTTTCAGTGTGCCAGATCCTTCTTATTAAAGGTGTTGTAGGGAAGCTCGCCGCTGCACAGGGTGACCGCGGTGTTGGCGGCCTTCCGGTGCAGGTCCAGCGTGGACTCCACCGAGTCGTAGGCGGCGTGGGGGGAGAGAATGACGTTGTCCATGGAGGCATAGGGGTGGTCGCTGGTGGTGATGGTTTCAAACTCCACCACGTCCAGTCCGGCGGCGGCCACCTTGCCGCTCTTCAGAGCCTCGATGAGGTCGGCCTCGCAGATGATGGGGCCGCGGGCGGTGTTGATGATGATGACACCGTCCTTCATCTGAGCGATGGTGTCCTTGTTGATCATATGGAAGGTGTCCGGAGTCATGGGGGTGTGGACGGAGATAATGTCCGCCTGGGCGAACAGTTCCTCCTTGGTGACCTGCTGAACCTCCATCTGAGCAAAGCGCTCGGCGGGAAGGAAGGGGTCATAGGCGATGACGTGGTAGCCCATGGCCTTGGCGTAGCCGCACAGCTCCCGGGCAATGCTGCCGAAGCCCACCAGACCCAGCGTCCGGCTGCTGGCCCGGCGCATGGGAATGCCCTTGGGGCCATGGGTCCAGAGTCCCTGGCGGACGTTGCGGGTGAAGATGGGCAGATTCCGGGACAGGGCCAGAATCATGGAAAAGGCGTGAGTAGCCACCTCGGGGATGCAGTAGTCGGTGAAGTTGCACACGGGGATTCCGCGCTGGCTGGCGGCGGCAATGTCGATGGCATCCACACCGATGCCATATCGGACCAGGCCCTTCAGGTTGGGGCAGGCATCCATGACTGTGCCGTTCAGCTTGACCAGAACCGTCATCAGGACATCGGCATCCTTGCAGCGATCCATGACGTCCTGCTCATTTTTGCAGGTTTCCAGAATGAGCTCATTCCCGCTCGCCTCAATTACCTGCTTTTCGATGGCGTAGTCATAGTCCACGAAGAAATCCGAGTCCACCACATATACTTTCATTCCTCTTATACTCCTTTCCAACATCGTAACGTGGGTCTAAATCTATATTTATTATAAATACAGCACAAATAGATGTGTCAAAAGAAAGGAGTATTTGCACATTAAAGAGAGAAAGTGCACAACGAAAAAGCATTTGCATGGGCGGCAGAGGGTGATTTGACTAATTTAAGTTTTAACAATAATTGACGGAGGGGCTCTCTGTGATGCTATAATGAGACAAACGTGCATCTTGTGGGAGGAGTGGATAACAGAATGTCGAGGTCTAAGGAATGCATTCAAAACGCGCTGGAGAAGAATCCCTTTGCACCGTTGTGGCAGGTGATTTATTCCTATCTGAAGCGGGAAATCATCACCCTCCGCCTGGCCCCAGGGGATAAGCTGATGGAGAGCCGCATCGCCCTTGCCATGGATGTGAGCCGTTCCCCGGTGAAGCGTGCCCTGGAGCAGCTGACCATGGAGGGGCTGGTGGAGGAGGACGAGACCGGGAAACCCCGGGTGTCTCCCATTACCAAGCAGGACCTGCAGCATCTGGCCTGTGCCCGCCTGGAAATTGACGGGCAGTCGGCCAAGGTGGCGGCCAAGCGCATCACACCGGCGGATTTGGCGGAGATGGAGCGCCTGCTCAATCAGTTTAAGGTTTATACGGACGACTTCTCCTTTTACCGCTTTGCGGTGCTGGACGACCAATTCCATGGGATCATCTACAAGGCCTGCGGAAACCCCTATCTTCAGTCCATGTATGCGGTGATTCGGCCGGGCCTGCTGCGATACCGGTACTATTCCATGGCGGTGTACCCCAATAAGGAGGAACTGTTCAAAAGCACATACATCTGCCACGGAGCTATTTATTACGCCATGAAGCACCACCTCTCCGAAGTGGCCCGGACCGAGGTCCAGCAGGATGCCGCACGTATGCCGGACACCATAGCCCTCATTCCCAACACCATGAATTACGACATTTTCAAAGAGCTGGACAATTCCGAAATCAGCCTTTGAGAACAGAAAGAAGGAACTTGGAATATCTTGCATCCGGGGAAGTTAAGGTGGCTTTTTATTTAGGAGTGTGCTATGATAAAGACACCAGTAAACTCTGGGTGGATGATCGGCCCGGGGAGAAAGGAGTTTGTATGCTTCCAAGCACGATTTGGCTCATTGCCCTTGTTGTCCTGGTGGTGGGCGAGGCATTGACGGTGGGACTCACCTTCATTTGGTTTGCGGTGGGGGCCCTGGGCGGGTTGATTACAGCGGTGCTGGGCGGAAATATCTGGATTCAGATCGTGGTATTCCTGGTGCTGTCCGGCCTCTCCCTGGCGCTCATCCGTCCCTTTGCTGCACGGCTTTTAAAGACCAGCCGCACCCCCACCAACGCCGACCGGGTCATCGGAAAAACGGCTGTGGTGACCGAGAGCGTTGACAACGTAGAGGGGAAGGGACAGGTCAACGTATCCGGCCAGATCTGGTCTGCCCGCAGCGAGCACAACGTGGTGATTCCCACGGGTACTGAGGTGCGGGTGCTGCGCATTGAAGGAGTAAAACTGTTTGTAGAAGCGCTGTAACGGCGCGGAAAAGGAGTACATATGGAACTGATATTGAAGATTATCCCCTGGATTATTCTGGCACTTTTCATTCTGATTCTTCTGGGTTCCTGCATTAAGGTAGTGCCTCAGTCCCGGGCCTTCGTCATTGAGCGCCTGGGCGCGTTCCGTACCGTCTGGGGGGTGGGCCTCCACTTCAAGATGCCCCTTTTTGAGCGTGTGGCCAAAAATGTGTCCCTGAAGGAGCAGGTTGTGGACTTTCCGCCCCAGCCGGTTATCACCAAGGATAACGTGACCATGCAGATTGACACGGTCATCTATTTCCAGATTACCGACCCCAAGCTGTACGCCTACGGAGTGGAAAATCCCATGTCCGCCATTGAGAACCTGACCGCCACCACCCTGCGCAACATCATCGGCGATCTGGAGCTGGACCAGTCTCTCACCAGCCGCGACCACATCAACGGTCAGATGCGGGCCATCCTGGACGAGGCCACTGACAACTGGGGCATCAAGGTCAACCGGGTGGAACTGAAGAACATCATGCCGCCCCGGGACATTCAGGAGTCCATGGAGAAGCAGATGCGGGCCGAGCGCGAGCGCCGCGAGGCTATCCTCCAGGCTGAGGGCCAGAAGCAGTCCCAGATCCTGGTGGCTGAGGGTGAAAAACAGAGTGCCATCCTCCGGGCGGACGCCGCTAAGCAGGCTGCCATTCTCCAGGCCGAGGGTGCCAAGCAGGCCAAGATTCTGGAGGCCGAGGCCCAGGCTCAGGCCATCATGAAGGTGCAGCAGGCCACCGCTGACGCTATCAAGCTTATCAACGAGGCCCAGCCCGGCGATGGCGTCATCAAGATCAAGGCCCTGGAGGCCTTCACCGCCGCCGCCAACGGCAAGGCCACCAAGATCATTGTCCCCAGTGAGATTCAGGGCCTGGCCGGCCTGGCCGCCGCGGCCAAGACGGTCTTTGACACCGAGGATCCCAAGGCTACCATCACCAAAACCGTACCTAAGACCTGATGAACCACCGCCCCCGCCGGCTGTTCCGGCGGGGGCTTTTCTCTTGCCCGGGAGGGACGAAAACCTTAATTCTATTTTAATTTGACTTTGCCGAGGCATATGATATGATGGAAAAAACCGGATTTTTCAAATGAAATGAGAGGAGAGACAAGAAATGAAACGACTGCTTGCGTTTCTGCTCACCCTGGGACTGATGGCAGGTGCTCTCGTCCCGGTATCTGCGGAGGAGACTTCTGAAACTGCCGCGCCCTTCCCCATGTGGGCCTATGGGATGCTGGCGGACGGCTATGCCATCGGGCTGTTTGGAGATGAAATTTATACCCAGCACAGCCAGGAGGTGACCCAGGAACAGGTTGCCGCCATGGCGGAGGTGGTCTCCGAAAAGCTGGCCCTGCTGGGTGTGGAGCAGCGGGAGGCGGACACGGAGGGTCTGGTGCTGGATACCACCCGGGGCGGCGTGGTCAACGCGCTCTATCAGGCGGCGGCCGACTATGCCTTCCCTGGCGTGGAGAAGGGCCCTGAGGCATTTATGGTCTCTGTGGGAGCCTTGTGTGGCGACGGGACCGGGCTGCACCTGGAGCGGCCCTGCTCCCTGGTGGAGGCGGCCACCATGGCCAACAGCCTCATTCTGTCCCTGTATGACAGTCAGAACGCCGGTTCTCTGGGCCTTTTGTGGAAAGCCACCGGAAACGGCAACACCCTGTACCTGTTGGGATCCATCCATACCGACCGGAACAACGTCTACCCCTTCCATAAGCAGCTGCGGGACATCATCCTGAACTCCGAGCAGGTGTCCTTTGAGCTGGATTTCAACGACACACAGCAGCTGATGGAGTACGCCGCCATGCAGGTCTACTCCGACGGCACCACCCTGGCCGACCACATCTCTCCGGAACTCTACCAGGTGGTGATCAACACCCTGGGTCAGATGGGCATGGAGGAGGAGCTGGTGTCCCAGTACAAGGCCTGGGCCCTGGCCACCAGCCTGCAGTCCCTGGCTACCACCGACGAGACCACCGGCAGCAACGCCATGGCCATTGACCTTTATGTCAACGCCAAGGCGGTGAACGCGGGCATTGACATCGGTGCTGTGGAGACCTATGCTTTCCAGGGCGGCATCTTTGACAGCCTGTCGCCGGAGTACCAGGAGGTCTATCTGGCCTCCTCTCTCCTCATGATGCTGGATGTGGACACCATGGACGCGGCCACCCGAAAGGCGCTTACCGATGTGCTGGGCGAGGATGCCCTCACCGCCGACACCCAGGCCGCGCTGGAGGAGGAGATGGCCCAGATCGGCATCTGGATGGACCAGTGGAAGGCCCGGGACACCCAGGGCTTTGCCCAGGCCTATCCCAAGGACGAGGTCATCAACAGCGACGATGAGCTCAACAGCAAGCTCTTCACCGACCGTGACCCCGGCATGATCGCCTATGCCGACGCCTATCTGAAGCAGGACGGTGCTCACACCGGCCTCCTGGTGGTGGGCGCGGGCCACATGATCGGCTCGGGCGGCATTGTCCAGGGGCTGAAGGACCTGGGCTACACCGTGGAAGTGGTGGAAAAGCCCTGACAAAACGCAAAAAGAGGTCCCTGGCCTATGGCTGGGGACCTTTTTTGCCCTCCAATTAACCGGTGGTTAAAAGAATGTCTGTTTTCTGTCGCATCCCTCCGTTGCGGGAGAGAAGGGAACTCTGCTATCATAGGGACAGAAAGAATGCTGTAAGTCAGGGGGAACGGCACATGAATTTAAACGAGATCATCCGGCAGCGGCGGCAGGCGCTGGGGCTCACCCAGGAGGGGCTGGCGGAGCGCCTGGGGGTGAGTGCCCCAGCGGTCAACAAGTGGGAGCGGGGGCTCAACTACCCCGATATTACCCTTCTGCCCACCCTGGCCCGGACTCTGGGAGTGGATTTGAACACCCTGCTCTCCTTTCAGGAGGATTTGACCCAGGAGGAGATCGGGCAGTTTCTCAACGCGCTCTATGAGACATCCCGGCAGGAGGGAGCCCCGGCGGCCTTTGCCATGGCTCGGGCGAAGCTGCGGGAGTTTCCCAACAGTGATAGCCTGGCTTACAGTGTGGCCGGACTGCTGGAGGGGATTTTGGTCCTTCAGCCGGAGGAGCCCGGCGAGGAGCGGGAGAAGCTGGAGGAAGAGATTGCCGCCCTCTATGAGCGCTGTGTGGGCAGCGCTGACCCCAGGGTGGCGGAGTGGGCCGCCTATACCCTGGCCTCCCGGTGCATTGGCCGGGGCGAGCAGGAGCGGGCGGAGGAGCTGCTGGAGCGCCTGTCCGACACCCACCGGGACAAGCGGGAGCTGCTGGCCGCCCTGCGGCGGAAGCAGGGACGGACGGAGGAGGCCTGGACGCTGTTGGAGCGGGAGCTCTTTGACCGGGCACACGGGATTCAGACTACCCTGCTCCATCTGATCGATCTGGCCCTGGAGGAGGGCGAGCAGGAGCGGGCCGGGCAGTATTCCGATGTGGCAGAGCGGGTCGGGGAGGTGATGGACCTTTCCGACTACGCGGTGCTCTCCGCGCCCCTCCAGCTGGCCATTGCCAGGAAGGACGGGCCGGGGACGCTGGCCCTGCTGGAGCGCCTGTTCCACAGCCTTACCGTGCCCTGGGACCTGAGCCAATCTCCTCTTTACGCCCATCTGCCCACCAAGGAGGCTGCGGGGGAATGCCAGGCGGTGCTGCTCCAGCCCATGCTGGAGCAGGTGGAGCGGGACCCGGACTGCGCCTTCCTGCGGGCGGAGCCGGGGTGGGAGAAGCTGCTCCGGCGCTATTCAAAAAACTAACAGAAATTTCAAGATAAAAAGAGCGCCCCTTTTCACATACTGAATCTGAATGGCGATGGAAAGGGGCGCGGCGGGCGTGAGACAATATGGACTTCGGGGTGTGGGACTGGGACTTTTGAGCCTGTGCATGGCGTTGGCGCTGGGGCCGGGCACACCGGAGGAGATTCAAATGGCGGGCGGCGGCGCCCAGGTGGAACTTGATACCGGTCCGGCCAAGCTGGTGGCCCTCACCTTTGACGATGGGCCCCGCCGGTCCACCACCCGGCGATTGCTGGATGGGCTGGAGCTGCGGGAGGCCAATGCCACATTTTTCCTGGTGGGGGAACGGATTGAGGGGTGCGAGGACCTGATTGAGGAGATGGCGGAGGCAGGGCACCAGGTGGGCGTCCATACCTTCAACCACGTCCTGGTGACCGAACTGTCCCGGGAGGACTTCGATTTGCAGGTGGGCAAGACCCGGGCCCTGCTGACGGATTTTCTGGGGGAGGGGGAGTTCTGGCTGCGCCCACCCTATGGAATTGTGGACGATTCCGTAGAGCGCTGGGCGGACGGGCCTCTGGTTTTGTGGTCGGTGGACCCGGAGGACTGGAAAGACCGGGACACCGACCGGATCGTGGCTGCCGTGCTGGAGCATGTGCAGGACGGGGACATTATTCTCATGCACGACATCTATGAGAGCTCCGTGGATGCCGCTTTGCGGATCGTGGACGCCCTGACCAGTCAGGGTTATGTCTTTGTCACCGTGGAGCAGCTGATGGACCTGCGGGGGGTGGAGCCGGAGTGCGGCGTGTGCTACCGCGCCTGCCCGCTTCCGGAGGAGGAATCATAAAATTTACAAAAACGATTGTAATTTTTCCTGAAATCATGTAAACTAGGTTCAACCATCCGAATCGTGGAAGGAGGACTTAGAACATGAAGATTGCCCGGTTCGTACTGAAGATTGTCGCCCTCTCTCTGGCGGCTGCGGCCGTTGTGTGCGCTGTGGTGGCTTATTGGGATAAGCTGGCCGAGCTGTGTGGCTGCGCCAAGGGAAAGCTCAAATGTGCCGCCTGCACTTCGGAGTATGACGACTACGAGGAATAAGAGATAAAAAGCAGCCGCCCAACGGGCGGCTGCTTTTTTGTCAGGCATACCAGCGAAGACAGCTTATGTCCCCGGTCCGCTTGAGCAGAGCGGAGGAGAGCAAAAAATCCAACATCACCGTGCCTGCGGCCATCCAGGTGACCAGCGGAGAAATGGCCGTCAGGTAGGGACCGAGCATGGGCTGGAGCCAGTAAACCAGGAGCAGGGACAGACAGCCCCAGGCCAGGGAGAAGGGGAGGCAGACCCGCCCGTGGATGTTCCAGTGCAGCTGGCGGTAGTCCCAGAAGGACACACCCAGCAGTGTTTCGTAAAAGAACGCCGCGGCATATTCCACGCCCGTGGCGGCTGCGGTGGAGAGGACAAACAACAGAGGGGAGAAGCCCTTGGCCCAGGGGGACAGCCACAGGATGGCACAGGCCCCCAATCCGTACACGGGACAAAGAGGGAGTACCAGCAGGCATTTTCGGTTGCAGCGGCCGCCGGTGGCCCGGGCGTAGGCTACCTCCAGTAAGAAGCCCAGAAAGCTGTACAGGGTAAAATTCCAAAACCATACCGTCATTCCATGGGATACCTCCTCCGATCCTGTCTTTCCTTTAGGGTGGAGAAGGGGACGGCAATTCATGTATGGAAAAATTCCCTATCTAAACTTTTTGCCTTCGTTCAAAGAGAGGAGGAGCCAGGAGACTGAAAAGTCCGCATCCGGCCAGGGTAAGCAGCAGGTAGCCGGGCGTAAACCAGGGGGCGATGGGGTCACCGCCCCCGGAAATCCGGGCCAGCAGAGCGGCGGGCTCCTGCAGGGGGATGCCGTATAGGAGCGCGCCCATCAGGAGGAACAGACACAGCTGCCCAACCCAGGCCAGGAGAAGTCCCAACAGTACCATGCGGCGGGGGGAAGTGTGCCCCTGGAACCGTCTGGTCAGCCAAAAGGTTCCAAGGGAAAAGGGGAGAAGAAAGAGGAGCGCGCCCACCGCGCCGGTAAGAACCGGATTACCCGCCATGGACAGGCCGGGGGCGGCGTCGTGGGTGAGGCCCGCCGCCCCAAGGGTCAGGTAGACCAGCAGGAAGGTCAGGCCCATGAGACAGCAGGTGAGCGTCAGCTGACTGAGTACATAGCGGGGGGAGCGGACATGCCGACGCCACCGGTCATAGAGCTGCCGGGACAGCTCCTCCGGACTGCCCATGTGCTCCAGAGCCAGCGCCTGGGCCTGCCCGGCAGGCAGTCCCTCCGCCTCCAAGTCCTCGTACAGGGAGGCCAGATGGTCCGACAGCTCTGTTGTCAGGCGCTTTTGGTACAGAAGATCAGGAATTTTGACCAGACACTGACGGATGAATTCCTCCATCCAGGGTTTCATGGCGTACACCTCCTAACAAGACCAAGTCAGCCTGCAAAGGCCTTTTTGTAGCAGTCCAGCTGGTAACCATTGACGGCGCTCCACCCGGCCAGCACGAAGTGGAAAAGGATGCCCACAAAGTCGGAAACCATCAGGCCGGACAGCTCAAAGGGACAGCCCAGAGTCATCCAGCACAAAATGGGCAGCATCTGCAGGGCGGCATAGAGCCAGCATCCGTATCGGATGAAATCCCAGCTGCGGGGCAGACCGGCGATCATGGGAACGGAGAGGAGAACCAGGGCCAGCAGAAGGGACACAATCCCCCAATAGCCGGGCAGGGTGGTTCCGAAGTTGGAGGTGTTGGCAATATACAGCACCCCAAGCCCAAACATCAAAGCGGCGTAGCAGACAAAGGACAGCAGAAACAGCAGGCGAGGGAGCTTGTGCCGGGGTGTGTTCATCCGCTGCCGCCACTGGGCCAGGTAGGCGGCAGAGAGGGTTTCCGGGTTACCCATGCGCTCCAGAGCCAGGGCCTGGGCCTGCTGGGCAGTCAGTCCGCCCGCCTCCAGATCGGCGGACAGGGAGGCCAGGTGGTCCGCCAGCTCCCCGGCCAGCCGTCGCCGGTAGGGAAGGTCGGGGATTTTGGAAAGACACAGGCGGATAAAGTCCTCCATCCAGGGCTTCATTCTGCGGCACCTCCTAAAATGCGGGACATGGCCCGGACGAAAATCCCCCACTGCTCCTCTTTCTCCTCCAGCAGGGCCCGGCCGGAGGGGGTGAGATGGTAAAACCGCCGCGCCCGGCCACCCTCGGTCTGTTCGTAGGACTGGATGAAATCCTTGTCCTCCAACGTGTGGAGAAAGGGGTACAGGCTGCCCTGGCTCATGCAGAAGACGTCTTCCGACAGCAGGGCCATCTGCTGGATCAGCTGATAGCCGTACATATCCCGACGGCTGAGCAGCTTCAGAATAATCAGCTCATGGCTGCCCTTGGACAGCTCCTTGTTTACCCTCATACAGACACCTCTATTCAAGAGGCATTATATACCTCTTTATCAGAGGCGTCAAGAGGCGGGAAAAAGTTTTTGCTCCACCTTGCGCAAAGGGGCGGTTTGTGATATGATTTTTCGACGGTAATTAGGGTATTAGGAAGAATACAGGAGGAGGAGCACATATGCGGCATTTGATTGATTTCGGTGACCTGCCCCGGGAGGAATGGGACAGCCTTTACGCCCGGGCCAGTGAGATCATAGACAACCCCGGAAAGTTTATTGATGTGTGCCGGGGCAAGGTATCGGCCAACCTGTTTTATGAGCCCTCCACCCGCACCAATTTTTCCTTCCAGACCGCTATGCTTCGCCTGGGCGGAACGGTGTTCGGCTTTGCCGACCCCAATTCCTCCTCGGTGGCCAAGGGTGAGACCCTGAAGGACACCATTAAAATGGTTTCCGGCTATGCCGACGTGATTGTGATGCGTACCCCCTGGGAGGGCGCGGCCAAGGCGGCCTCCCTATACTCCCATGTGCCGGTGGTCAACGCCGGAGACGGAGGACACATGCACCCCACTCAGACCATGGCCGACCTGACCACCATGACCCGCCTGCTGGGCGGCGTGGACGGGCTGTCCCTGGGTCTGTGCGGTGACTTGAAAAATGGCCGCACCGTCCACTCTCTCATTAAGGCCATGGCCAAGTTCCAGAACATCCAGTTCTTCCTCATCGCGCCCCGGGAGCTGGCCATTCCCGATTATATGCGGGCCTTCATGCGGGAGAATGGAATGCGCTTTACCGAGGTCACCGGCCTGGAGGCAGTGATTCCTCAGCTGGATGTGCTGTATATGACCCGCATCCAGAAGGAGCGCTTTGTGGATCCCCTGGAGTATGAGCGCAACAAGGGCATTTATATCCTGACCCGGCGCAAGCTGGACCGGGCCAAGAAGAATATGCTGGTCATGCATCCCCTGCCCCGGGTGGATGAGATTACGGTGGATGTGGACGACGATCCCCGGGCGGTCTACTTCCAGCAGGCCCGGTACGGCATGTTTGCCCGGATGGCTCTGCTGGAGCATCTGGCTCTCCAGCCCCGGCAGGAGACGGTGCCCCCGGTGGAGATCGGGACCAAGCCGGTCTGTACCAACCCCCGGTGCATTACCCAGACCCAGCCCTACCTGCCGCCTCTGGTGAAGAAGAACGGCGGCGTGGACTGCTGCGGCTTCTGCGACGCGGCGCTGCGGTGATATTTGACTGCCCGGAGGCCCCTTTAAGGCCTCCGGGCAGAAAGAAATGAAAAAAGGGATTGACAATTTGCCCTGCACTGTGGTATCATTTTGAAGCTGACATGAGAGACATGGCGGCGTCTGTGCGGGTGTAGTTCAATGGTAGAATCCCAGCCTTCCAAGCTGGTCGCGTGGGTTCGATTCCCATCACCCGCTCCATATGCGCCTGTAGCTCAGGTGGATAGAGCAACTGCCTTCTAAGCAGTGGGTCAGGGGTTCGAGTCCCTTCAGGCGTGCCATTTCGAATTAATGGCGATGATTTTGGTTTTCCGTCATGCCGTTGCTATATGGTGGGTGTAGCTCAGTTGGTTAGAGCACCGGATTGTGGTTCCGGGTGTCGAGGGTTCGAGTCCCTTTACCCACCCCACATTTAGGCGGAAGGGCCGGAGCTTCGGCTCCGGCCCTAACCCTTTTTCTGATGAATAAATAGGGGTGTAGCCAAGTGGTAAGGCAAGGGACTTTGACTCCCTCACTCGCTGGTTCGAGTCCAGCCATCCCTGCCAGCTTTTTTCATGCCTGCGCATGTTTGAATAGAATTGAATATGACCCAGTAGCTCAGTCGGCAGAGCACCTGCCTTTTAAGCAGGGTGTCCGGAGTTCGAATCTCCGCTGGGTCACCATAAAATCAAAACGGTATAGATGCCACTGGCGAAAAGCCAGTGGCATCAACCGTTTCCGGGCTTTTTCAGCTCAAAAATTCACGGATGATTCCATAGATGCCAACCGCTGTTTCCCCCTAACTGGTGGGATTCGAACCCCCTCTTCTCGGAGGTTGGCAAAACCAGAAACCATGTAGCGCCCTTTTTGAAGCATCAATTTTCAAAAAGGACGCTATTTTTCTATCAATAGAATACACAAAATTTGAGGCGTCAATTTGTTGGTCACGACGGGCCATCAGATTGGCGCCCTTTTTGTTTTCAGACAAATTCAAAAAGGGCACTGAATGTCAGGAGGTAGTAAATGAACCGAGAACAGTTTTTTCAGGAGCTTCGCACCGCTCTCCACCGTGAGGGATTCACTCCGCAACCGGAACAGGATGAATTGCTTCCTGTGGAGTGGGATGGTCTCCCTCTCTGCCGGATCACAGCGGACGGAGGCGTTCGCTACTGGCAGGAAGATGTAGCGATGCCGGAACGGGAACGGGCCTGTGAGCGAGCCACCGATCTGGCCTGCACTGTGCGGGAGTACATGACGCTGCTGGAACAGGCTCCGCCCCTGCAAGCCCAAAGCCTGACCGGTGACTACCGTCTGCTGGCTGACTTCAACGGAGCCGTGCTGGCTGTCCATCCCACCCGGCTTGGCGTTCAATTCGTCACATGGGACTGGAGCTTTGACCGCACAGGTCTCAACCAGGGCAATTACTTTCAGGAAAATTATGCAGGTGCCAAGCAGGACTTCGCCATCCGCGCCGGCCTCATTTCCAAACAGCAAATCTTCAATCAGGAGCAGCTTATCGAAATCTACCGATGCTGCTCTGATACCTTGGACGCTGGTTTTGATTTGACTGCCGAGCAGGAAAAGTGCATCCGGGGCGTTCAGGAGCAGATTGCCATTGCGGCTCCCGATGCCCTGGAGCGCATAAGAGAGCAGGAGCAGCACCCCATGGAATCCTACAACCAAGAACCGATCATGTAATATTCAGGCGCCGGAGTTTTAGAAATAAGACTCCGGCGCTTTTTTATTGCCTCAAACCAGACAGGAGGATTAAAGATTGGATCAAAAGAACGAACAAAAAGCGCCGCTGCGCATCAAAAATCTGGCTGAGTTGAAACGCTGTATCCGCCCCGGGACAGAGTTGGTGGCAACCAGCCATAGCAAGCACCCTGACCTGGTCGGGCTTGTGCGGGTGGTGACTGAGGTTCAGACCAACGCTTACTATTCCGTGGTCAAGGATCAGCCGTCTCATCAGTATTCGACCTGTAATTACGGGAAGGGATTCCGCTCTGATTTCGAAAAGGCATCCAACTATTTATTTGAGGGCACGACCATCAAAGTCCTTGACCGCAGAAGCGGTGATGGCAGCGTGCTGTACGAAATGGAGCTTTATCCGGGCGAATGCCTTATTCCCGGCCAGAAAAGCGATATGGAGGAGGATGAGGAAATCAGAGAAGACGGTTGCGAAATCAAGCAGGAAGGGATGAGTATGACCTTAATGTCCCGCACCAGCCACCAGATCCGCAATGATTCCCATCCCGATATAGCCTAAAGAAAAGGCCCAGTGCATTCCGGTAACAAACCAGATGATTCCCATAACGATGCCAAGAATGGTGACACTCCACCGCTTCTGCACCTTAGCGATCATCAGAAGATACACGGGACCACACAGCAGGGCTGCGCCCATCGGCATATAGAATGTCAAAACCGGGTTTGGCGCGAATAAAATACTGCCGATTAGGGTAAACACCAAGAAAATTGCGCTGAAAATGCCGGTCGTCACAAGATCTTTGACAGTGAGGCCCTTTTTTGCGGGATTGATTCGGTTGTTCATGTTGATCCTCCTATTTTGTAATGCGTTGACTTTATGGGATAGGTATGCTATCCTTTGGTTAGATGTGGCTAACCGTTATATATAATTACACCATGCACAACCTACTTTCAATCGTTTGGAGCGAGGTTCGTCCTATCATTTCTAAAATTCGTCTAATCATTGCAAAACAAGGGAGGCGTATCTATTGTAATGACCGGTATCATCGAGCAATACTATGCGCCATTACTGAAAAAGCACGGTTTTGTGCCTGCACCAGATAATGATCAATATGGTCCTCTGGGGCTTTGCTGGAAACTATCTCCGGAAGTTGGCGAAGGTTCCTATTGGACCTACGGACAAAGGGATCTATTCGACATCAAGATACACAACTTCTCTTTCAATAAGGATTTTATGCTGGAATTTGATCTCCCGGAATGTCTCAGTATTACCCGTTACGATTCTATCTCCGGTGAAGAGTTGTCGCCGTATCGCCGGTTGTCAGCCGGATGCATCAAAACCTATGTGGGCGGATACAAGCCATATCAAGTAATCGTCCACAAAAATATACCGGTTCGATCCATCGGCATCGAGATCACCCCCGCATATTATGAGGATTATCTGAAAAAACAGTATCCGGAAGAATATCTGAATCCCATCGAGGCTTTTCGGGAAATCGACCAAACAACAGAGTTCCCGGAAATGTACCGGCTTCTATCAGAACTACAGAGCTACCGTGGAACCGGAATTGCAGCCAAACTCTATTATGAGAGCAAGGTAGCCGAGGCGCTCTCTCTTGTGGTTGAATATCAAAAAAAGCGTTCAGTTTCAGATCACAAACTGGCTTCTCAGGATTTGGAACGGATTCAAACCGTAGCGGCCTATTTGAGTGATCATTATGCTGGTGAAGTACCCATAGAACGTCTGGCGCAAATCGCCTGCATGGGTACGACAAAACTCAAAAGCAGCTTCAAGAAGGTCTATGGCTGCACGATCAAAGAGTATATACAGCAGCGCCGCATGAGTCAGGCAGAATATCTGCTGGCTCATACCGATCTGCAAATTGGTCAGATTGCTCAAACGATAGGATATTCTACATCCAGCCGGTTTGCGGAACTGTTTCGAAGAAGCACCGGCTTGCTCCCGCTGGAGTACAGGAAAATGGCAAAGCGAAAGTGATACAAAGCCAAAATCCAAAGAATCATTCCAAAACAGTATGTGGGGAGGCAGATCTGCCTCCCCACATACTTATTTTATATCCGCCAGCCCTCAGCCCGCTGTCGGATCTCGATAAAGTTCCGGTAAGTTCCCTCTTGGCTCATCAGCTCCTGATGGGTGCCATGCTGAGCAATGCGGCCATCCTCCACCACTAAAATCCGGTCTGCGTTTTGGATCGTAGCCAGACGGTGGGCGATGGTGATGATAGTCTTTCCCCGCACCAGAGCAGAGAGCGCCTCCTGGATCTCATGCTCATTCTCCGGGTCCACGCTGGCGGTGGCCTCGTCCAGAATGACAATGGGGGCGTCTTTCAGAAGACACCGGGCAATGGAAATGCGCTGCTTTTCTCCACCGGAAAGGTTGGAGCCGCCTTCTCCCACCATGGTGTCGTACCCTTGGGGCAGCGCCATGATGAAGTCATGGCAGCGGGCCGCTTTGGCCGCGGCGATCACATCCTTCTCGGCAGCATCCGGACGGCCAAAACGGATGTTATTGCGGATGGTGTCGTGGAACAGATACACATTCTGAAATACCATAGCAATGTTGCGTAAAAGGCTGTCGCAGGTCATCTTCCGGATGTCATAGCCGCCCACGGTGATGCGTCCCTGATCCACATCATAAAACCGGGCCAGCAGTGCGCAGAGGGTGCTCTTCCCGCTGCCAGACGGCCCTACAATGGCGGTGGCGCTGTTTTGCGGCAGCTGGAAGGAAACATCGTGGATCACCTCCCGTGTCTCGTAACCGAAGGAGACATGGTCGAAGCAGACGTCGTAACGCTCCAGAGAGATGTCTTTCCCATCCTGATCCGGCAGTTCCGTTCCCTCCAGTTCTTCCAGACGGTCCAGCACCGAGTCGGTGACAGAAAGGATATGGGCAGCGTCGTTGATGGACTCCACACTGCCGAAGATCGTGAAGGAGAACATGGCAGCCATCAGGAGCACCGGCAGCTCCAAGGTTCCGTTCATAGTCTGCCAGCCGGCGGTGAGCACCAGGCCAACAGCTGCGGCCTTCAGAGAAAACAGGTGCAGGCAGTTCCAGGGCACAAAGCCAAACTCGTTTTTGATACGGATGTCCTTATTGGCCCGGCATGCCTCAAAAAAACGCTGGGAGGACACCCCCTCCTGGCCAAAGGATTTGACCACCGAAAGGCCATGGATGTACTCAATGGCCGCCCCGGACAATGCCTCTTGGGCCCGATGTCCCACCGGAGCGGTGCGGGCACTCTGCCGCCCGATGCCGCGGAGGGCAAAGGCGGACAGCAGCACGCCCACCACTGCCACCAGCGCCGCCTCCGGGCAGAAGAACGCCATGCACAAAACGATGACCAGTACCTGCAGATAGCCGTTGATGACTGCATCCACCATCTTCATGCTTTGCAGCTCCAGGGTACTCAGTTCCGTAGTCAGAGCAGCCAGAATGTCGCCCAGGTTATTCTTGGAGAAATACCCCAAGGAAACCCGTTTGAGCAGGTCACCAAGTTCCAGTCTCTGCTGCGCCGCCCGCTCTGTTCCGATACTCTCCTGGAGCCGGTTTTTCCAGTAAGCACACACGAAGCGCAAAACGATCAGCAGGATGATCCCGCCCAGGCACAGCCAGGGAAGCCTGGCGTCCAGCGCCGTCCCCTCCTGGGCGCTCTCGATGACCAGCCCAAGGGCCCAGGCCGCCAGCATCACCGGCCCGGCGGCGGCCCAGGTGGCAAGAAACGAACAGAGGCTTCCGAGATACAGCCGTCTGTGGTACCCCTTTGTCCAACACAGAATCCGATTCATACTCCGAAACATCGTCAAGCCTCCTTTCCAACCGCCCAGTTCTGGGCACCCACATGGGCCTGCCATAGCTTTTGATATAGCGGGCATCGGCTGAGCAGCTCCGGCTGTGTGCCTTTGTCCACAATACGGCCCTTCTCCAGCACCACGATCTGGTCGGCGTTCTGAATCGTGCTCAGCCGGTGGGCAATAACCAGCAGCGTTTTCCCCCGGGAGAGCGCCATCAGGGAACGCTGAATCTTGTCCTCATTCTCTGGATCGGTAAAGGCGGTGGCCTCGTCCAGAATGACAATGGGGGCGTCCTTCAGAATCGCGCGGGCAATGGCGATCCGCTGCCGCTCCCCACCGGAGAGCTGCTTGCCCGCTTCACCCGCCGGGGTATCCCATCCATGCTCCAGCCGCCCTAAAAACTCCTCACACTGAGCAGCCCGGGCAGCCGCCCAAACTTCCTCCTCCGTGGCGTCCGGCTTCCCCAATCGAATGTTTTCTTTCAGAGAGCAGTCAAAGAGGAAATTGTCCTGTGTCACGAAACTGACCTGATCCGCCAGCTGCTTCAGTGTGAGATTCCGAATATCCACACCGCCTATGGCAATGCAGCCATCCGTCACATCCCAGAACCGAGCGATAAGCCGGGCTGCCGTAGATTTGCCGCCACCGGAGGGACCCACCAGAGCGGTGAAGGTGCCAGCGGGAAGTTCCAGATCAATGTGGCGCAGCACAGTGTCCTCTTCTTTCCCGCTATACGAGAAGGACACATCCCGCAAAGTGATACCGCTGCCGGAGAGGCGGGCGGGCTCGGACGCCTCTGGCAGTTCCTCCAGATCCAGCAGATGCCGAGTGTCCCGGACGGCAAATTCCATGCTCTTCATGGAATTGAGAAAGGCTGCAGCCTGCACCAGCGGGGACACGATACCCAACACCAGCATCAAGCACAGAGCCAGCCGTGCCGGGTCCAGGACGCCGGTCTGATACAGGGCGATCCCAACCGGCAGGGTAGCCAGCAGCGTGGTAGGCAGGATGGACAGGCACAGGTTCATGGACTTCCAGGTGCAGCGGAACCAATCCAGCGTGAAGTCACGAAAACTGGTCACTGACCGGACGAATTTCTCATAGGAGGCACCGCTCTGGTTGAAAGCCTTTACCACCTCGATGCCCTCTACATACTCCACGATGATATTGTTGACCTGAGCATTGGCTGCCATGTAGGCGGCATACTTTTCGTTGTAGGTCCGCAGGCCCGCCGCCATAGGGATCAGCGCGGCCGGGATCGTAGCAAGGGAGGCAAGGCCCATCCGCCAATCCAAGGCAAATAGGGCGATCACCACCACGATAGGCAGCAGCACATTGGAGCTCAGTTCTGGGATCATGTGGGCCAGCGGCGGCTCAATGTCCTCGATCCGATCCACGATGGTGCTTTTGAGGGAGCCGACGGGCTTCGACAGCACACTCCCCAAGGGAGCGTGCATCAGCTTTTGGGCCACTTGACGGCGCAGGCCCTCCAGAATGGTGTAGGCAGACACATGAGCCAGCATAGTCGAAAAGGCGTAAAAAGCCACCTTGACCGTATATCCCGCCAGACACACTCCAGCCCATCGGAGAAGCTCCGTTCCGGAGGCCGACTGATGGATAAACAGGCGAAGGATCTCATAGACCCCCAGATACGGCACAAAGCCCCCCACCACGCTGATAATTGCGCATATAACAGACAAGACCAGCTTTCCCCGGCAGGGACCGGCAAAGGAGAGCAGGATGGCCAGCCAGCTGCGTTGTTTCACAAAACCACTCCTTTCAAAAAATAGGGCATGGTGAGACATCTCTCACCATGCCCTATTGTATCGGTTCTTACCCGTGCTTGCCGCTCCGCACAGCCAGCGTCACTCCGTTTCGTCAGGAAAAGAGAGAACGGGATTCCCGCCGCCTCGCCGGTATTCCAGCGGAGTTTGTCCCTTCACCGCCCGAAAAGCCGCGGCAAATTTGCTGGAGCTGTCATAGCCCACCGCTCCGGCGATCTCTGTAACGCTGGCCTCCGGTTCTTTCCGAAGCAGCAGAGCCGCCCGATCCATCCGCAGTGCCCGCATATAGGTGTTCACCGGACTGCCATATACACTTTTGAAGCAGGCCTTCATGGTGGTCAAAGGGATCTGGTACTGTCTGGACAGAGCCTCCAACGTGATATGCTGATCCAGATGCTCCGCCAGGTAGGAGCGGATAGCCTTGACTGTCTCCACCTGAGAACGGTAAAAATATGGCTTTTCCGTTCCGCTTCCCAATTCCAGAGCGTCGAGATACAGCAACAACTCCAGAATCTTTACCCGAAAGTAGGGCATTTTGATCCGCTCCGGTACGGTACACAACTCCTGAAAAATGTGATCCACCGAGGGTGCTCCGTGAATGACCCGTGGCCGGGCATCCGGGCAGAATTTCTGCTGGATGGCAGCCAGATCCAAAGGATAGTCTCCCGCCAGACGAGCCAGCTCCATGGGGATCATGGACAGGTCAAAGCACATGGAGATGCCATGATAGTGGGACAACGGGAGAGAAAAGTATCCTTTGTGCTTCAGGCGGCGATCCACTTTCAGGTCACCTGCCTCCACATAGGAGAACGCATCGTTGCCCACAGCGTATTCCATCCGGCCCTCCCGGCAATAGTCGATGCAGAGGAGATCCTGTCGGGTTTCAAAAGAGGAGTCGCAATAGGCCATGTGGAAATCGTTATACAGGATGGTAGCGCCGGGGAACACCTCATAGACGGTCATGGTTCCCTCGCCGCTCTCATTTCGCAGCTGATAAACGCTGCACCCACCACTCTTGGCCAAAAGGCACAGATCCGGTTGGCTGTCCTGTAAAAATGCCACTGCGGCTCAGCTCCTTTCTCAAAGTTCCAGGACTCGATCACAGGCGCACTGGAGAAATTCGCGGTCATGGGTCACCACCAGAACCACCCGCCCCTCGTCCGCCAGTTCCCGTGCGCAGCGAGCCACTTCCTGCATTCTTGCATAGTCCAGACCACTGGTGGGCTCGTCGAATACCAGCAGCGGCTTTTGGGACAGCATGGCGGTAGCCACCGCCAAACGCTGCTTCTGACCGCCGGAGAGGGCCATAGGGTGCTTTTCCCGGAGCGCAAGCAAATTGAGCCGATCCAGCACCTCCTGAATGCGCTGGTCAGAGAGCCCTTCCATAGCCAGCCGGCACTCTCCCCATACGCTATCGGAAAAGAGCTGATGGTTCACATCCTGCATGACGCAGCAGGCAATCCGCTGCCGCTGCTTCGCACCAAGGATGCGGCCGTTGAGGCGGATCGTTCCGGCACTCTCCCGCATCAGGCCACACAAGCAGCGGGAAAGGGTGCTTTTTCCCACGCCATTGTCACCCGTGACGGCCAGCACCTCTCCCGGGCGGGCGGAGAAGGAAAGGTTTTGAAATATCGGCGGCTCCCGCTTGTACCGGCAGCACAGTCCCTCCACAGACAGTCCATCCCGTTCCCCCGCGGCGCGGGAGGGCGGCAGAGTCACCTGAGTAGGCGTGAGTGTGCGAAGGCCCAGAGCGATCCGTTCTGTCTCAGCCAGCCGCCGGAATTCTGCTCCGCTCCAGATCCGCTCCACGATCCCATCCCGCAGATAGACGGCCCGATCTATGAGGTCCGCCAGAAAGTACAACCGATGCTCCGCAATGAGAATGGTGTGTCCCCGACTTTTCAGGTATGCGATTTGATCATGGAGTCTGTTAATGGTATCCCGATCCAAATTGGCCGTAGGTTCATCCAGAATGTAGAGTTCCGGCCCCATGGCATAGACCGAGGCAAAGGCCAGCAGCTGCTTTTCTCCGCCCGACATGGCAAAGATGTTCCGGCCCCTCAGCCGCTTCAGATGTAGGCGGTCAGTGGTATCATCCAGCCGGCGGAGGATCTCACCCCGAGTCATACCCCGATTTTCCAGGCTAAAGGCCAGCTCACTGTCGGAATCCATGTTGAAAAACTGACTTTTGGGGTTCTGGAAAACAGACCCTACCTGCCGGGCCAGTTGGTAAAGAGGCTGTTCCCGCACCGGTGCGCCGTGGAGCAGGACCTGTCCGGTCAGCGTGCAGGCCTCCGTAAATGCCGGGATCAGGCCGTTGACCAACTTCGTGATGGTGGTCTTTCCGCAGCCGGAAGCGCCGCAGAGCAGGACACACTCGCCCGGTCGGATGGTCAGATTCACGTGGGTGAGGGTGCCTCTTTCTTTTGTATAGGAAAAGGACACATCTTGCAGTTCTACCATGGAAACACCCCCAATTTGACTGCCAGAAGGACAGCAGTCAACCCCACGCCCACAACGAATGCGGTGCTGTCCACCGGCGTGGCCCGCAGCTCCACCAGACTGGTCTTAGGTGCTGGGTCCTCGATTCCCCGGGTTACTGCCGCTGCGGACAGCTCCTCCGCAGTGCCGGTAGCGGAAACCATCAGGGGAACCATGATCCCCTCCAGCTTTGCCAATCCCCGGATGCCCCGCAACCGCATCGCATCACGGATATAGCCTGTCTCTTCCCGAATGGCGGGAAAGTACCGCAGCGTCACCGAGACGGCTACGATCAGCCGCTGAGGGAAGTGGATCTTCCGCATTCCAGCCACCAGATAGGGCATAGGCGTCCGGCGAAACATCAGAAAGCCGATCATCAGGCAGGGCATCATCCGGCGGGCATAGTTAGCGAAAATGGAAAAGCTGGTAGCAGCCCATCCCGGCGCGGCCGGCAAAATCCAGTATTGCAGGCACAGGATTCCCCCAAAAATCAAGAGGCTTTTCCCCGCCATGGCAAAGCAGTGATGGAGCAGCATCAGGAACAGGAGAAAACCGATCCATGTCATTTCCATCCAAAAAGGCTGCTCACTGAAGGCCGCCAGATTGGCGAAGACCAGCAGAGCAAGACCCACCCTGGGGTCGAACACCAAACAGCGCCGTGCCTCCTCCATGTTACAGAATCCCCGCCTTCTCAAAGTGCTTGCGGAACATTCCCTTGGCCAGCAGGATACCCAGTATCGCTCCTACAATAGGAGCCCCCACCAGAACCACGATCATACCCGGGGAGGTCAATGCTGCCAAGGTAGAGACATAGGCTTCCGGCATTCCCTGCTGGCTGATTTGCGCCAGGAAACTGTCCCGCATGATCCAGACAGGCAGCGGGGAGCCGATCATCCCCAGCGAGAAGAACACATAGGCCAGAGCATTACCGCGGAAAGACCGGTAATGGCTACAGATCCGGCAAAGCTCCGCCAGGATGCAGCTCACCGCAAAAGCAATGAGAATCACCACCGTGAATTGGCCAGTAACAAAGTAGATCAAGGCCGTAATAAAGCCCATCAGGACCACTGCGCCGGTCTTTGGCACCTTAGTACACATCATCAGGAATGGGATACCCGCAAATACGGCGATCAGGCCAGGCATCAAGATCCAAAGCAGGGGATGCAGACCGCTGAGTAGCATAAAAGCAAAGTTGATGACAAAGTAGATGGCGGAGAAAATTCCCACCGTAATGATGTCCTTTCCCGCCATCCCTTTTTTCTGCGTGTTCATGATGTACCGCTCTCCTTTAACGCGGTTAGATTATGCTAACCGTTATTTCTGAGAAAAGGCGCTTAGCGCGCCCTTTCTTACTGAGTATAGCGACACATCGCCGTTCTTTCCGCTCCGTTTGGACGACTTTGTCCTATTTGGTCGGGAGATATATGCTTTATCATAACACAGATGCACCATTTTCACCATACTGAATGGATCTGAAATTGTCATGCGAACCCTGGTGGACAACTTCAACCTATTTTGAGAGATGTGACGATAATAAAAAACCGGCAATGTGGATACATCCAATGCAACAGCCTCATTTTAGCGGATCAGACGCATCCAGAATATGAGGCGGCCATACAGATGGAATGGGAGCGCTGCGCTTAATCTTGAAGTCGCACACGCCATCCCCGGCAGAGCAGGTCTTTTCCCGATACAAGGAAACCCCAAAGGCTCGGAACATAACATAGTCCAGGTTGCACATATAGGGCAGATACTCCATGTATCCTCTCTCTTTGCAAAATTCATAGATGGGGCAAACCAGATTATGATAGATCATGGAATACTCCTCTGTGGGTTCCATGGTCTGCGTCAAAAAGCTGCCAGGATTTTTCGCAGCGTTTTCCGCGTTCCTTTTGTCCTTTTTCTTCAACGCTTTCGCAACAAGGCCGGGACAGTGGTGAAACAGTCCGCCAGCCAACCGGCGCAGAAGGCGGGGCATTTGATCAAAATGGCGCTCATACAAAGTGGTTGCCAGCCGTCCCCAGTCGTTGGTGGAGAGACCATATTTCTTGCCCACCACACCGACAGCCACAAAGAACATGCAGCCGGTCAAATTCCTGGTGCCGCTGCTGCTGTCCCCTCCGATAAAGGGAAAGTGCTCCAGCATCTCCTGCTCATAGCAGGTCCAGATCTCTGCAAAAGCCTGGGGATAGGATTTCCCGAAAACCTCCTCAATCTCCGACCTGACAAGCTTCAGATACCCGTCCATTTCCTTTTGCAGTTTGCCCTTGTTTTTTCGATAATACTCGTGCATAGGTTCTCCCCCTGTGTTTGTATTTCCATGGCAAAGCGGGAGCGTCATCTTTGCGCTGATGACGCTCCCGTTGTGGATTTCAGGCAAACAAATCGTCCTGTCGGCCATCTTATTTTCGGATCACAAGGATATCCTGGGTGCCGGAGCACAGCTGTTCGGTGCGGCTCTCAATTTTAGTGAATCCCGCCGCCCGGGCTGCCGTTTCCACTTCTCCGGCGCGTACTGCAAGATCCATGCCGTTGAGGAAATAGGGGAGATAGCCCGTCATCATGTCCCAGGGGCCGGACAGGTCCTCTGCGATTCCCTCGGAGACCACCAGAAGCACGCCGCCGGGATAGAGCGCATCAAAGAACTTTTTCATCAGCGGCTCCATACCGCCCTTGGCAAAGAGCATGACGGATACGGCCAGAATCAAATCATAGCCGCCGCCAAGATCGTCGGTGAGGAAGTTCCCCTGCAACACCTTGACACGCTCTCCCAGCCCGGCGGCGTCCACCGAGGGCTGAATGATCTGAGATGGGATCTGATCCAACAGCACACCGGAGCGGCTTGCCCCGTCGCCGATGACAGCCAGCCCCAGCAGCCCGGCAGCACAGCCCACATCCAGCACCCGGCGGATCGTGCTGTTTTCCGGAAGCTCCCGGACAATGCGCAAAATTTCCTGCTGGCGGTATCCCTCCTCGGACATGCGGAGCATCTGGCCGTACTGGGCAAAATCCAGATTCTGCTCCATCTCCATCCGGGGCATGGGCTGAGGGCCTTCTGTCAGCAGCTTTTTCACATCCATGGGCACCATGCCCTCGTTCTGGCCGTAAAAATGGATGAAACCGCCCAGATAGTCCGGCGTTCCCCGGACCAGATACTTCTGGGCTTCCTGGGAATTGACATAGCCGTTGCCCTCTTTTTGCACAAAGCCGTAGGTACCGAGCGTTGCCAGCAGATACCCGGTATTCGTCTCGTTCCAGCCCATGGCCTGGGCCAGTTCTGCAGGGGTTTTCTTCTCCTGCAGATGGGTAAAGAGATCCAGTTCCAAAGCGCTGCTCACCACCTTGCCGTACAGGTTGAGATAAGGCAGCTGCACCAGCTGATTCCATACGCTTAAATACTTCATGTTGTTCAATCTCCTTTCAGAATCAAACTCATCAAATTCCGACTCTCCGAATATTTGCCACAGACGGGCGGCGCCGTCCCGATTCAGGGAAAAGAACGCCTGGGGTGTTCCATCCTTCAAATGCAGAATGTGGGTGGCGCACTGAAAGATCAGCTCCGGGTCATGGGTGACCATCAGGGTACAGACCGCATTCCGGTTCGCGCTCGCGATCTGCCGTGCGGTGCGCAGCAGGTTTTCTCCGTCCTGACCGCTGGTGGGTTCATCGTAGAGCAGGAGCCGGCGGCCGCTGGCCAGGGCGACGCCAAGGGACAGCCGCTGCTTCTGCCCGCCGGAAAGAGATCCGGGATGGCGGCTTTCCAGCCCCGCAAGCCCCAGAGCCGCCAGGATCTCCTGGGCGTCTTGCTCTGATATGTCGGGATCGTTCAGCGTCAGCTCTCCCAGCACCGTATCGGAAAACAGCTGGTGTCCCGCCTCCTGCATCACCAGATAAGACAGGCGGGACAGCGCTTTGGGCGCTGTCGGTTCCCCTCCAACTCTCACCGTTCCCCGGAAGCGCAGAAGTCCGCTCAGGGTCAGCAGCAGGGTGGATTTTCCCGCCCCGTTTCTCCCAACCACTGCGACGATGGCCCCTTTGGGAATCTGCAAGTGAGAGATATGCAGCACTTCCCGGCGGCCCCGGCAGCAGGAGAGGCCATGCAGCTCCAGACCGGGTTCCATCCGTTCTGCCGGCCGTGCCTGGGGACAAAGGGAGAACAACTGCCCTCGATCCACGGCCCGCAGACCAAGGGCCTGGCGTGTCTGCTGATCCAGAGCCGTCATCTGTTCCGGCGCAAGATCCCCACGGAGCTTCCCGCTCTCCAGCAGCAGATACCGATCCGCCAGACCGCGCAGGTACCAGAGGCGGTGTTCGGACACCAGGATTGTCACGCCGGAGGCTTTCATGGTCTCCAGCAAGCCCCGCAGTTTTCGGATGCCCTCCAGGTCCAGATTGGAGGACGGCTCGTCCAGCACCACCACCTGGGGCATGGACGCATAGACGCTGCCGCAGGCGATCTGCTGTTTTTCACCGCCGGACAGGGCAAAGATGCTGCGCTCCATCAACGACTCCAGCCCCAGCTCCGTTACCACCTGGTCCAGGCGGCACCGCATCTGCTCCCGGGGCATATTCTGGTTTTCCAGCTGAAAGGCCAGTTCTCCCGTGGTATCCGTGTGAAAGAACTGGGTTCGGGGATTCTGAAACACACTGCCCACCACCCGGGCGAGTTCCGGCAGGGAGGCCGATGCAGGCGCCATACCGCTTACCGAAACATCCCCCTCCAATCTGCCCTGGTAAAAATGGCAGGCCAGGCCGTTGACGATGCGAAGCAGCGTCGTCTTTCCGCAGCCGCTTTTACCGCACAGCACCACACATTGTCCCTTGGGAATGTGAAATGAAATGTGGTCCAGGCTGGGACTCTGCGCTTCCTCTGACCCCTGAGATAAATATGTATAGGAAACCTCCTGAAACCGAATCATCGGGCTGCTCCCCTTTCAAAACGCCAGATTCCATACTGTGACCGCCAGTGACGCAAGGATCAAAACCCAGTCCAATACGCCCAGTTTGAGTTCCAGGTAGTTGGTCCTGGGCCGATCCTTGTCAAAGCCCCTGGCCATAACCGCCGCCGACATTTCGTCCACCACCTCCGAGCACCGGAGGAGAAACGGGACCAGAAGATACTCCAGCAGCCGCATGGGGTGGAGGATGCTGTTGATTCCCGTGGCTCCCAGCCCCCGGAGGCGCAAAGCCTGAGAAACCGCCTGCCACTCCTCCGTCATGGTGGGAACAAAACGAAACATTACGGCCATGGGGATGACCACCAACCCCGGCAGGCGCATGGCGGTAAAGGCACTGATGTAAGCCCCCACCGTCACCGTCTTTGTGACCAGGTAGAAAGAGACGGCCAGCGGCAAAAGGAACCGCAGCACATGGCAGATCATCAGCACGGCATACTGAGCCACCCCGGAAAGCCGGCTCACCAGCAAATGGTCTCCCAGCGTCATCAGAAGAAACAGCAGAACCACCGCCACCGCCCTTCCAGCTTTTTTACTCAACAGCAGGACAACGATGCAGAGGAGCAGAAGGACGATCTCCTGCATCCGGGTCATCCCGGAAAAAACGCAGAGACAAGCCGCCACAAACAGGGCCAATTTACTTCTTGGATCGGGGTGAAAACGACTGTGCACCTGCCCACTCACACTGCCCCGACCTTTGAAAAATGCTTTTTCAGCAGTTTCTTTCCGAACATTCCTCCCAGGATGCCGCCCAACAGCGCCAAAGCAACAAATACGGCAATGATCCAGTCGGACGTCAGGCGGTCAATGGCATCGGCGTACTCCTGGCCATAGTAGGTCGCGCAGGTGGACAGAAAGGCATCCTTTGCCAACAGCAGGGAGAAAAAGGGCCCCATGGATGTCAGATTGAACACGCAGTAGCTGGCGGCCAGCGCAGTGGGCGAGCGTCTCCGTTTCCCCCACGCGATCCCTTCCGCAACCACGCCCCATACCACTGCGGCGATCAGAGGGTAAATACTTGCCATGGAAGTAATGGCGCCCACCAGCAGCGCAAGAATGAAAATGGCGCCTGTTTTAGGTACCTTCACGCAATACAGCAGATAAACTGTCCCCAATACAATGCCGGCAATCAGCGGAGTGGCCAGGTAGAGCACCGGAACAATGGGCAGCACCATGGTGGAGAGCACCGTCAGCAGCACCAGATATATGGCGGCAAACGCGCCAGCGGCGATCAAGTCTTTTGTGGTCAACTTGGACTTCATATGGAATCCTGCCTTTCAAGATCAATTTCTTTTGCCCTTGGTTAGCTATGTCTAACCTTCAATGATTATATGGTATCCAATTTCTTTGTTCCACTCTAAAAAGTCCGCTGAGGGCGTAAATGCTCCAAAAGGTCAAAAACATATCCCGCGGTCAGGCGGGATATGTTGGAAAGCATTTATTTGTTTTTCCTGCCGCTCCGGTACTGGGCCGGAGTGCAGCCTACAACCGCACGGAATGCCTGGGCAAATTTGCTGGGATTCTGATACCCCAGTTCCAAAGCAATTTCTCCAATCTGGAGATCTGTCTCCAAAAGACGCTGGGACGCACAGTGCATTTTATAGCTGCGCAGATAGGCGTAGGGAGTCTCCCCATAGATTTGCTTGAACCCGGCTTTCAACTGGGTCAGGCTGATTTCATGCTCCGCCGCAAGCTCCTTCAGACTGATCCGTCCGTCCTCATTCTGGAGCATATGATCTTTCACATGTTTGATCTTTTCCGTCAGCGCCTTGGGCAGATAGCCACGGTTTTCCTCAAAAATAGTCTGGTCGGCCCGAATGTGATAGAGCAGCTCCAGCAGCTTCAGTCGCAGGAAGGTCAACCGGGGGTTGGCCAGGCTTCCGTACAGCTCCCGATAAACATGCTCCACCGCCTCATTGCGGCGGAAGACCCGGCAATGTTCCGCCAGACCGTATTTCCGGAAAATCTCCCGGGCGCTGATCCCAAGACCGGCCAGCTCCGGCACATCGTCACAGGTCTGGGGGTACAGGATGATGGTAGAGCCAAAGTAATCCTTCAGGGGGAAGGAGGCGCCGATGGGCGGGTGCAGCATGCTGTTGAGGGCAATGTCCCCTTCGCCCATATAGACGTAGTTCCAGCGGTCAAAGACGCATTCAAACCGCCCGCGGGCACAGTGATGAATGCCGATCACATCCTGTTCCATGCCATCCTGAAAGCAGGTCTCACAGGCAAAATCCGTCACCATCAGCTGTACGCCCGGAAAAATATCATAGAGCCAAAGATCTGCATGGCCATCGTCCACAGGATATGTGGCATGGCTGACAAAGGGTGCCGGCCCTGGTGTTATAACTTTATCTTTCAGGTAGTTCAGCTCCTGCACCGGGTCTCACCTCGTTTCCATAGATCACGCAGCTCCGGCAATCGACTGACTGGGAAGCGGATGGCGCGGGGCTTTGAATACCGCGCGCCCCGCTTGCGTAAGGCTTTTCCCATGTGACGCTTTTCCGGCCCACGGGATCATCTCCTTTTGCCCGGAGCAGAAGACGGGCGGCCGGGCGGCATATGCTTCAGCCGCTCCGGCGCAATCCGGGCCGGATGGGTTCCGCTGGTCAGGATCTCCGCCAGGTAGCGGTTGTCCAGTGCCATGTCGGCCCGTATGAGCTCCCAGTCGGCCTTCTTCCGGTACAAAACACGGAACAGGATAAAATTGATGATGGGGCCGATGACAGGGGCGCCCAGGCCGAAGGATTCCGTATGCGTAAAAAAGCAGCCCTTGGCGGTTCGACGCCCCTCGAAGGTAATCCGGGCCGTTCCGGCGTCGCTTCGGAAGGTAAAGCGGAAGCGATCCGTGTCCTGCTCCGATTCCACGATGGTGCCGGTCACGTCGTAGTCCCTTCCCATGACGATCTCGTAAAATCGCACTCGGTCTCCTTTACCGATCCCGCCAGTGAGCAGCTGGCACTCCAGATGATAGGGGCTCCAGCGGACGAACTCCCGCTCAAAGTTGTCCACCCAGGCGCAGAGCGCCTCAAAAGGCGCGTCGATGTGAATGCTTTCCGTTAAAGTAATCATGCCGCCTCCTGTTCCGCCGCGCTGGGCCGCCGCCCGTAACGCACCCCCCAGTGAGCTCACCTGCGTCTTTTATTTGCCCATGGCCCGAAGGAACCAGAGGGTCTTGTTGTAATCGGTGAGCTGGTCCTCCATGGCGGAGGCCACGTCATACATCCCGGTCTCCTCGGCGCCGACGCGGATTTCCTCGGCTTGAGCCTTCAGCACCAGCAGATCGCCCCGCACGACGGCCAGCGCCTCGACGGCGGGCAGCTCTGCGGAATCCAGTTCCTGAAGGGTGGCTGCGGCCAGGTAATCCTTCATAGAGGCCAGCGGAGAAGCGTCGTGGATCTTCAGCAGCTCGGCCACGGTGTCCATCACGCCGGCAAAGCCGTCGTACAGCGTCTCCAGGTATTCGTGTACCTGCTTGAAGCTCGATCCCACCACATTCCAGTGGAGGTTGTGGAGTTTCACATACTCCACGGCCACATTGGCCAGATAGCGGTTCAGGTCAGCGGATAGTTCGTGTTTCATGGAGATGCTCCTTTCAGCAGATGAAGTCTTTTTCAGCGGCCCATCAGGCCGGGATCGGGCCTCATGGAATGGAACCTGCCCCCTTGGGAGAGCCGCATCCTTTGATGTCGGTTAGCAATAGCTAACCGCTGATGAAATTATAACAACCGGAAGGCGCGCCGTCAAGAGTCCCTTGAAGCGGATCGCCCTTCCTGTGCACCGGAAACCGCCCCCTCTCCAGAGGTCGTTCAAACCGGCATTCCGGGGGAGCGATCTATAAAAACAACAGCAAGCTGACCGCCATCACCACCATGCCGGAAATCAGGCCATAGATGGACAGATGGTGATCCCCGCATTCCCGGGCGGCAGGGAGCAATTCATCAAAGGAGATAAATACCATAATCCCGGCGACTCCGGCAAACAGCACTCCAAACACGGTGTCGCTCATCACCGGGCGTAAAACCAACCAGCCAAGCAGCGCCCCCAAGGGCTCCGCCAGCCCGGAGAGGAAGGAATAGCAAAAAGCTTTTCGCCGGGAACCCGTGGCCTGATAGATGGGCACGGATACCGCGATACCCTCCGGAATATTGTGGATCGCGATAGCTACTACAATGGGAATGGCTACGCCGGGTTCCTGCAGAGCCGATACAAAGGTGGCAAGCCCCTCCGGAAAGTTGTGGATAGCAATGGCCAGTGCCGTAAAGACACCCATACGCATCAAACGCCCCGGCTGATGGGCACCCTTCTCCGCGTCCTCCATGAGCTTTACTTCGTGGGGATTCTCCGCAGAGGGGATCAGCTTATCAATGACAGCAATCACCAGCATGCCGCCAAAAAACGCCGCAACCGTTGCCCAGCTGCCGGGGCGGGTCCCCATTTCGGCAATCAACGCATCCTGTGCCTTGAAAAATATCTCGATCATCGAGACATAGATCATGACGCCGGCGGAAAAGCCCAGGGAAACCGACAAAAATTTCCGGTTGGTGTGCCGGCAGAGAAACGCGATGTAGCTGCCGATCCCGGTGCTGAGCCCAGCCAGCAGTGTCAGAAAAAAAGCAAGCAATACGGTATGATCCAAGTGAAACCTCCTTCAAGCGCAGTGGTTAGTCATAGCTAACTCCTCTTGATTTTAGCACTGCCTGCATCAGATGTCAATGACATACCGTGTATTCCTGAAGGCCGGCATCCGCAGAATAGAAGCAGATTTTTTCAGATGGAATCAGAGGTGCTATTCTGAAGCATCCGTGGATCATAATGGACATTTGCATGGGCAGAGGGTCAATCATGGCTTGGCCGCCCTGGGATCCCCATGATAAACAGCGGTCAGCGCAGGTGCTTGACAAAATTATGCCCGCACTGCCAGCAAGGGAAGGCGGGGTACGAAGAAGCCTTCCCTTGCGTGGAAAGCCGGCTTGCGGCAAGCACGCAGAAAAAACGCCGTGCCTGGCGTTTCGGGCCGCGGGATCCGGGGCGCTTATTCAAATGTCACATTTTCCAACCGGAGAAAGATCATCCCGTATTCTTCCATGGAACGATCCGCCTGAAGCTCTCCCACAACAGTCACTTCCGATTCGGCGGGGGGATAGTCCTGAGGATAGAGGGCGTTTTCGGGCATGGCGATATCAAACCCCTGCGCACAGCAGGCGGTGGCGTCCTGTACAATCACGCCACAGTAGACCTGTTTCGTCTCAGGGTCCTGATATACCGTGAAAATTCCCGTTATGCGGATGGTTTTTCCGATATAGTCATCCGGCGACATCATCATGTTGAACACTTCCGCGTAGACCATGGTGCTGCTGAGGGTGGTCAGATCCACATCCACGGACACCGTGGTCACTTCCTGAGAATCCGGCTGCGGATCCGCAGCCGGGTTTTCTGTCTCTCCCTCTTCCGGCGCGAAACCGACAACCGGAGGCGCCGGGCCGTCTCCCTGCCCATCCCCGCCTTCTGCCGGCAGCGGTTCTTCCCCGGGCAATTCGGATTCGGCGGATGGTGTACCCTCCGGAGTTGCTTCCGCCTGTTGAGAAACAGTGGGCGGTGTCAGATTCTCAGCTTGCCCAGAGCCTTCATTTTTTCCACATGCGGAGCAGGCCAAGAGTAACATCCCCGCCAGAAACAAAATTGCTTGGCGTTTCATCGGTCATCTCCTTCCTATCCATCCTGCAAGGGAGCAAAGGACAAACAGTGCAATTTGCACGGCAACAATGGTGGACCCCACCGGTGTACCGGCCAGAATGGAGGTAATGATTCCTGCGGCGGCACAAAATACAGAGAGAACAGCGGCACAGATGGTAACGGCCCGGAAGCTTTTGAACAATCTCATGGCGGACATAGCCGGGAAGATCACCAGGGCGGAGATCAGCAAAGATCCCACCAGATTCATGGCCATCACAATGACCACCGCCGTCACCACCGCCAGAATCAGATTGTACACCCTGCCTCTGGTTCCAGTGGCCGAAGCAAAGCTTTCATCAAAGGTGACGGCAAAGATCTTGTGGTAGAAAAAGAGGTACAAGAGCACCACCACCACCGATAGTGCGGCACACATCCAGACCTCGGTCTGGGTAAGAGTGAGAATGGAGGTGGAGCCGAACAGGGTGGTACAGACATCCCCCGTCAGATTGGTGGAGGTGGAAAATACATTCATCATCAAATAGCCTATGGCCAGCGCGCCCACTGAGAGCATGGCCATGGCGGCGTCGCCTTTGATTTTGGAATTCTGACCCGCCCCCAGCAAAAGGATGGCACACAGCACCGTGATGCCCATGACCAGCGGCATGTCATTGATCAGGTTCAAAACAGAGGCCACCGACATGGCCCCGAAGGCCACATGGGACAACCCGTCCCCGATAAAGGAAAACCGCTTGAGCACCAGCGTGACCCCCAGCAGCGATGCGCACAGGGCCACCAGCACGCCCACCACAAGGGCGTAGCGGACGAAGGGATAGGCCCAGTATTGGACCAGCTTCTCAATCAGCAATTCCATGGTCGCTGCCTCCTCTCGGTTTCAGAATTCCACGACCGGGAGTGGATCGGACAAAGGCATCCCGGGTTCCGAAAAACACCTGCTCCCCCAGATAGAGGATGTGGCTGGCGTAGTGGAGAGCGGCCTCCACGTCGTGGGAGATCATCAGGATGGTCATGCCATCCTTTTGATTCAGCCGGGCAATGACCTGATACAGCTCCCGGCTGGCCGCCGGATCCAGTCCGGCCACTGGCTCGTCCAGCAGCAGCATCTTCCGGGCGGCGCAAAGAGCCCGGGCCAGCAGCACCCGCTGCTGCTGGCCCCCCGACAGCTCCCGATAGCATCGCCTGGAGAATCGTTCCATATCCATGCGCCGGAGGGACTGCCGGGCCAGCTCCTTTTCCGCCCTGGTGTAAAAGGGGCGCAGGCCGCACCGCCCCTGGCAGCCGGACAGAGCCACTTCCCAGACAGTGGCGGGAAAATCCCGCTGGGCCTGGGTCTGCTGGGGCAGGTATCCGATCTCATTGGCGCCCACCCCACCGCTCAGGGTCACCGAGCCCTCCAGGGGCGTCAGCAGGCCCAGGATGGTCTTCATCAGGGTGGATTTTCCAGCGCCGTTTTCCCCCAGGATGCACAGGTAGTCCCCGATGCTCACGGTAAAGCTCAGATCCCGCACCAGAGCAGAATCATAGCCCAGGGTCAGGCCCTGGCAGTTCATCTGGATCATGTGATGGCCCTCCTCTCAGCCCAGGGCGGTTTTCAGGGTCTCCAAGTTTTGCTCCATCATGCCCAGGTAGGTAGCTCCCCCCTCCACATCAGCAGCTGTTACCGACTGCATGGAGTCCAATACCAGGATCTCCTGGTTTTTGGCGCTGGTGTTTGCCACGACGGTCTGGGCAATATTGTGCGCGGCGCCTTCGATGGTCAGCACACAGGGCAGGGACAGCTCGTCCACCTTACCGGCCAGGAAGGCCACCGTCTCAAAGCTGGCCTCCGTTTCCGCCGAGCAGCCGGAAAAGGCGGCATAGTAGGTAAGCCCATAGTCGTCCGCCAGATACCGGAAGGGGAACCGGTCGGCAAAGAGCAGGGTGCGGGTGGAAGCGGCGTCCACGGCAGCCTGATACTGCCCATCCAGGGTACTGAGCTTCTGGATATAAGCGGCGGCATTTTCGGCGTAAGTCTCCTGATGCGCGGGGTCGATGACGCCCAAAGCATCTGCAATAGCGTCGCAGAGCACCGCGGCATGCTTCAAAGACAGCCAGATGTGCTCGTCCGCATGATCGTGGTCCTCGTGGTCGTGGTCCTCGTGATGCTTTTCTTCCCCGTGGTGATGATGCTCGCTCTCCTGCATTCCCTCAACCACTTCCTCTGTTTTTACGCCGTCCCCCAGCACCTCCATCAGGTTCATGGCCACCAGATCGGGATTGCCGGCGTTAGCCAGGGCGTCCTCCACCCAGGAGTCCGACGCTCCTCCTGTGTAGAGAAACAGGTCACAGTTGGAAATGGTGACCATATCATCGGCGGTGGGCTGGAAGCTGTGGAGATCTACGCCATCATCCAGGAGCATCGTCAGCTCCACATGGTTGGCCCGATCCCCCAGGATCTCCCGCACCCAGTCATACTCCGGGAAAATGGTGGTGACGATCCGCAGCGTTTCGCCGCCGCGTTCCGGGGCGGACGCGGTGCCGCAGCCGGACATAATCCCTGCGGCCAGCGCAAGGCAGAGAGCGATAGATATTGCTTTTTTCATAGGATAAAACCTCCGAATTCATACAGAAACTGAAAAATGGGCGCAAAAATACAAGGGGCTCCGGGCATGCGCCAGAAAAGCCTGTCCGGATGGGCAGACCGATCCCCTTGTCATTGGCGTTCTGTTTAATTCAGCAGTTTTACCTTCCACAAAACCGGGGAAGAGGCAGCAAAGACGTTCCACGTCCGCAGGACGAGGAGCAGCATGGAGAAGCCGAGCACCGCTCCTCCGGCCAAGGCTGTGTGGGCCGCGGAGAGCTGCTCCAGCAGCTTTTGGCAGATGTGGATCTGATGGCAGATGGTACAGTGTTCGCCGATACAGTCGTGGTCCGCCTCAGCGACGACAAAAAATACGGAGAAGAACAGAGCAAACACCAGCAGCGCCGCCCCGCAGGCGGCGGCAAAACGCATTTTTTTCGTCATGTTCTTCTCCCCCCTTTTGAAGTCTATGAGAATGATGTTATGTGCGGTGGCAGTCCTGACACACGCCGTACAGGACTGTCTTGAAAATATCCAGGTCGAACCCGTCCAGCTCCCACATGGCGCGGGTCAATTGCGCGGTGTGCTCCCCATCCATGTGGAAGGTCTTGCCGCAGCGGGTGCAGGACAGGTGCAGATGGGAGCGGCAGCCCTCCGCACCCGCAAACTGGTAATAGGACTCTCTGCTGCCCGGCTTTACCGATTTGCGGATCAGCCCTTCCGCCTCCAGCTGGGACAGATTCCGGTAGACGGCGCTGAGGCTGATCTGCCGGGCGCACAGCGCCTGGGCGATCTGCCGTACAGACAGAGATTGATCCGGGTGCTGATTCAAAAAGTCGAGCAGAGAATCCCTCTGACGGGTATCGTACCTTTTCATCCCCACGCCTCCCTGATTTGCAAATCATTCGCAAATCAGGATACCACCATACTGGAAATGTGTCAAGAACGATGTTGGAAGGCGCGCTGTTCCCCGATGATTTCATCGGCTCCTGACGCTCCTCTTCGCGCATTCCTCCGGACAGGAAACACGTATTGGAGAGAATCCGCCCCCCCACAACCTACAGGTGGCGGACAGCGATGACCTGTGCTGCTACATCCCCTAAAAGACTGCCCACCGGGCAAACTCTTTCCACCGGATGATGAAGCTGCTCCTTTGCGGCATCCGCAAAGGGACTTGATCGTCAAGGGTCAGCACCGAAAAGCCCCGTTCAAATCTTTTGAAGTGACGTCACAATTGGTCTGACAAGTCGATGCTGCCCGCAAACGGAAGAAAAATTTTTCCGCCCTGCGGATTTTTGTGATAACGGCATACAACGGCACAAATAACCGCTCGTCTATGCGCACCCGGAAGATCCCGCAATGAGACACAGACAAAACGGTCGCTTTTACAGCTTCAAATTTATCATCTTCACCATAAAGAGCCTGTCGGAAACCGCCATGCTGACCTTCGTGGATGGCTTCAACCCCTTCCGAGGGATATGGCGGTAATAGGGCTCCTCGGCCCGCACTCTGACCCCGCCGCCGATTTTCCCGGCCAGTTTTGCCGCCGAGTCCACATAGAAAAACATCTGCGCATCCGCGTGCCCCACCTGTTTCATGTATTTCTTTCGCATCATGGCCATACCGCTTTTGCTCACGGTGTCAAAGACGATTTCGATCGCTCCAAACCCTGTGAGCATCCGCAGAAGGTCCACAACCTTCCTTTCCTCAAAATAGTGGAACAGCCCGCCGGCGGTGACCAGAATGGGAGCATCCGGCACATCGGAGCGGACCTGCCTGATCCAGTCCTCGGCAAAGGCGTCTCCGGCGAGATAGATCTCCCGCTCCGGCTCCGGCAGCAGTGCCCGCCGGTACTCCACCACATGGGGCAGATCCACCGCATACCAGCGGATCCTTCCGTTGTCGCAGCGGTAATAGGTCGTCTCCAGCCCGCAGCCCAGCTGGACGATGACGCCGTCCGGTCTGCGCTCCAGAAACGCCCGGATGAAGCGATCCATATTGGCAGACCGAGCGGCGGAGGCCAGCAGGGTATACTGGCTCTGGCCGCTCTTCCCAAGCAAGCCGGGCGGCAGTTTCTTTTTCAGTTCCAGTGCCTTTTCATCGTACAAAACCTGCGGACAGTGCTCACTGGCATAGATCCTGCCCAGCATGGGAACAAACAGCGTGTCCTCCACAATACCTAACTTGGACATCGTCATCCTCCTGTTTGAGCCTTGATAAATTTTGTCACCAATTGTACATAGTCCTCCAGCCGCACCATCAGCGCCAGGTGCCCGCCGGTCAGATCAGTGACCACCGCGGGTTCGGGCATCAGGTCGATCAGGTCCTGTTTACAGGCCGGGGTGAAGGTGGTGTCATCCTCAGAGAGGATCAGCAGAACCTTCCCCTTCCAAGGGGCAAAGTCGTCCCCGGTCATGCCGAAATGGTGCTGCGCGTCCACCAGAAAGTCGATCATGTGCGCCTCGTAGGGCTTGGTAAGCTGCTCCAGCATGGCGTCGCACAGTTCCTCCATCACGGCCTTTTCCGCCCCGGTGAAGCCGACGGTTTTCTTCTTCATCACCGCCCGCTTCATCATCCGCTTGATGAGGGAAAAGGGCAGGACCGCCAGCCACTTTTTGAACGTCCGCTGGCTCTGGATCATCTTCATCAGGTCCTGATACCCGGCCTCGCTCATGCTGCCGGACAGGGAACAGGTATTGGAGAGGATCAAACCATCCACTACATCCGGATGGCGTCGGGCGATGATCTGAGCCGCCACGCCGCCCAGAGACTGTCCCACCAGCCAAACCTTTTCTTTCAGATGGCGGAGTAACTCCGCCACAGCGTCGGCAAACTGGGCGTTGTCCGCAAACGGAATCTGATAGTCAAAGGTCAACACGGAAAACTCCTCAGCAAACCGGACAAAATGTTTATAGAACAGATCAGACAACCCAATGCCACCGGTGAGCAGCACCAGCGTGGCCTTGGCGTTTGGATTTTCATAGTAGCGGTAGACAAAGGGCTTCCCACTGCTGACCAAAAAAGTGGCCACGGGATAGGCCCGGCGGAATTCCGCAAGCGTCATGGAAATCTTCCTCTTTCTATTTTTCCTGCCGTTCTTTGTCCCAATGGGAATTCTTTTTGCAGATATAAAAGTCACAGCTTCGCTCACTCAAGTACCCAGTGCCACGTTCAGCGCCATCATGAGGGCAGAGCTGGTACCAAATAGTGCGGGTCCCACATTGGATCGCTTGTTTACTGATATCTTCGGAATCATTTCATCTAATACCGCTGAAAGCCACACTCTTCATGCATCTTTTTTGCTTCCTCCAGCGGCCCCTCTGGGGGTATGGGAAACAATTTTTGCGCCCCCATCATCTTGACTGCCGGACTGATGATTTGAAAAGGAGCAGTCATGCGGCACATCTTGTTTTCTTACCGTTCACCAAAATATATCGATGAGCAGCCCCAGCCCTGCCTGGGCTGCCGCCAGGATGGGACACATCAAAAACGGCCACTGGAGCAGGTGCTCCGGCAGAGCGTAGTCCTTCATCCAGGCGTTGAACCCGTAGCCGGGGTGCCCTTCGGTTCCCAGGATGATAAACCGGCTTTTCGCCTTCTTCTGGATCAGCCAGAAATCCAGAAAGAACAGGTCGCAGAAATTGACCATCATCCACTGGATATACCCGGTCAGGGCCAGAGGCCAGAACCCTGTTGTCCCGCCCTCCATGGTACTGACCGCGCCATAAAGCAGGAGGGGCAGCAGCTCCCCAAAACAGATCCAAATCCAGTAAAAGCGGTTTTCCGCACTGGTGGGCGGATCTTTCGCCGCCTTGATGATGGCGGGCGGATAACAGGGGAACATCAGCCGAGGCTTATACAGCGCCACCAATCCGGCAAACAGATTAAAGTAGGCCGCCATAGCGAACCCGTCCAAAACGTTGCGCGTCCAGTTCATATACATCCCCTATCACGATCATTTGCTCGTATTCCGGGTGGAAAAAACGGTTCGGTATCATCATTCTGCAAAGTCGATCCGGACGATCTGCAGATGCATCGGTCCGTCGGCCAGCTTCGCCAGCAGCCGGTGGACGGGCCGAACCGCCGGATCATGAAGCGATTGATAGCCCAGCATATAGCCCCGGCTGGAAACAGAAAACAGCGGCGACCAGGGCTCCAGCTCCCGCTTGGCGTCCTTGACGGAAAAATAGGCGCCCACATCCCGGATGCCCGCCTGCTTCACCCAGGTTTTCAGCATCAGCCGGACAGCTGTTTGCCCGGCCGCATCAAAGACCAGCCGCCCTCTTGGGAAGCGTTTTGCGGCGCCTGTGGCCAGAGCTTTGACCTCTTCTGTCGTGAAATAGTAGAAGACTCCGGCGGCAAACAGCACCGCTCCATCATCAGGATCAGTGCGGACGGCATCCATCCAGCGCGGGTCTTTCAGATCAAAGGCTAAATTTTTCTCCCGTTCCCCGGCGGGAAGCAGGCGATTCCGCAGCTCGATCACATCCGGCAGGTCGATGTTCCAGATGCTGCACCGGCCGTTGCCACAGGCCCGTCCGGTGTTGTCCAGACCGCAGCCCAGATTGATGACGGCGGCTCTGGGGTGGGCATTCAGATAGTCCCGCACCTCCCAGGCAAGGTCATTCTGGCGCATGGCCGCCTCCAGCGCGCCGAAGGTCTGCATCAGACCGTTTGCCTGCCGCTCCAAAGGGGAGAAGTCATAGTCCACCTTCTCCATCAGCATGGCCGCCGCGGCATCCCGATACAGTCCGGGGAACCGCTGCGAGCAGAGCCGCCGGCCATACAGCGGGATGATGAGCGTCTCCTGCACGGAGTCCTTCTCGATTTTGTACTTCTCCATAGGCCCTCCTCAAAAGGAACGGTACTCTATGTTTGATTATAGTTAGCAACTACTAACCAGTCAAGCGATTTTCCGTTTGCAGTATCAATTGCCCCTTCAAGCGCAATCTCCCGGACACAACAGAGGAGTGCCGCCGCCGGAATATCCCCGGTGACGGCACTCCTCTTTTCATAACGGTTTGGGCGTTTTCTCGCTCAGAGCTTCCACTGGCCGGACTCTTTACGGCCAGATACGAACGCTCGATACAAGCCCTCCTGGGCCATGAGCTGGCTGTGTGTGCCTCGCTGAACAATCTGTCCACCGTCCAGCACCAGAATCTGGTCAGCGTTACGGACCGTCTTCAGCCGGTGAGCGATCATCAGAATGGTCTTGTTCCGAGTCAGGGCTTCAATGGCCTTTTGCAGCCGGTCCTCATTCTCCGGGTCTACATTGGCGGTGGCTTCATCCAGAATCACGATGGGAGCATCCTTCAGGATAGCCCGGGCAATGGCGATGCGCTGGCGCTCGCCGCCGGAAAGACTGGAGCCACCCTCGCCGATGACGGTGTCGTAGCCTTGGGGCAGGGTGAGAATAAAGTCGTGGCAGCAGGCCTTCTTCGCCGCGGCCACCACTTCCTCATGGGTGGCACCCGGGCATCCAAACTTGATATTGTTTTCCACTGTGTCAGCAAAGAGATAGACTCTCTGAAATACCATGGAGATCTGATCCATCAGGTCCTCCAGAGTATAGTCCTTCACATTCTGACCGCCCACAAGGACGGTGCCGCTCTCCACATCCCAGAACCGGGCGATGAGATTACACAGTGTGGTTTTCCCGGAACCGCTGGGGCCCACGATGGCGGTGGTGGTTCTGTCCGGGATGGCGAAGGATACATCCCGCAGGATAGGCCGCTGGTCATAAGAGAACGAAACATGGTCGAAGGTAATGCTGTGCTCCCTGGGCGTGCCGGCCCGACCGGTCTCTGCCAGCTGGGGCATGGCGTCCGTCTCATCGGCATGGGCCATGCAGCTGCTGACGATACGCAGCAGGGACATACCGCTACCCGCCGAGGAGATCTGAGCAAAGACCAGGAAGGACATGATGACCACCATCAGGGCGTTGGCCAGGATCATGGTCCCGGAGAGATAGAACCATACCGCCGCAAGCATCATGGCCACGCTTCCCAGCTGGAGCGCGATCCCCTGCGCCATAATATAAGGGGTGAACATCTTTTCGATGTTCAGGTTGCTGCGGCAGTTGTATTCCAGTGCTTCCTGCAAGGTGCGGTCACCCCGTCCGGTGAGGTTGAAGGACTTCACCACGCTCATGCCCTGCACATACTCCAGCACCGCCTCCACCAACTTGGCCTCGGACTTCTGACGGTGCGGGGCGAGGGCGGCGGATTTTTGCTCCATGGCTGAGGTGATGAACAAATAAACTGCTGTGGCCGCCACCACAATGAGACCGATCCGCCAGTCAAAAATCAGGATCATCACCGTAAAGACCAGAGCGTTGAGCATCCCGCCCAGCATGGTCACCAACACCATGGGGGCCACAGTCTCCACATTGTCCAGTACAGTGGTGCAGACCCCGGTGAGCTCTCCCAGGCTGTTGTCGTTGAAGTAGCCCATGGGGACGGATTTCATCCGCTGCCCGATGGCCACGCGCTTATTTGCCGCCATGAAGTACCCTGCGTGGGTCTGCTCAAGCTGGGAGAAATATCTGGTCACGGCGCTGCCCAGAATACTGACTGCCAACAGGCCCAGCGCCTGCCACGCCGTGGCAGGGCCGGTTTTTCCATCCAGCAGAGCCAGGATGGTGTAGTAGATGGCGGCAATCTCAAACATATGGAATACCGCATTGAAAAAGCAGGCGATCACCGAGCGCCGGATGTTGCGCTGTTCCTTACCGGCAAACCGCCAGATACCTCTGAATGTCTCGATCATACCGTTTCTCCCTCCTTTGCGCCCATGTGAGCCTGCCACAGATCGGCGTACAACGGACAATGGAGCAACAGGTCTTCATGCCTGCCCTGCGCCTCGATGCTTCCATCCTTCACCACCACAATCTGATCCGCGCCGGTGATGGTGGACAGGCGGTGGGCAATGACGATGACCGTCTTACCCTCCACCAGTTTTGCCACTGCCCGCTGGACCACTGCTTCATTCTCCGGATCAATGTAGGCGGTGGCCTCGTCCAGAATCACCACGGGGGCGTTTTTCAGCATAGCCCGGGCGATGGCGATACGCTGCCGCTCTCCTCCGGAGAGATGGGCGCCTCCGCCGCCCACCCGGGTGTCATAGCCATGCTCCAACTGGCGGATGAAACCGTCGCATCCGGCGGCTTTGGCGACTTGTTCCACTTCTTGATCAGTGGCATTTACTCGGCCCATGCGGATGTTTTCCCGGATGGTATCGTCAAAGAGATAGTTGTCCTGAGAGACAAAGGCCACCTGGTCGTAGAGTTGTTCCAGAGGGATACGGCTTTCCTCCACGCCGCCCAGGGTGATGCGGCCCTCGGTCACATCCCAGAAACCGGCGATGAGCTTGGCAATGGTGGACTTGCCCGAACCAGAGGGACCAACCAAAGCGGTGAGGCTGCCGGCCGGAATGGTGAGGGAGATGTTGTGGAGGATCTCCTTGTCCTGGGCATACCCAAAGGAGACATGATCCAAGGCGATATCCGGTCTTCCCAGCTGTGCCGGCTGTGTTCCGTGATCCTGCTCCGGCTTCAGGAGGATCTCGTCCACCGAACCCACGATCGTCCCTACCTTGGCCAGATTATCCACAAAGCCCATGGCGGCAATGAGAGGTCCCACAATACTCATGGACAGGATGATGGTGGTGAGAAATACCTCCGCGGACAAACTGCCGTCCGTGTAGAAGATCCAGCCCACAGGCAGCACCGTAATAAGGGTGGTGGGAGCGATGGCATAGGCCAGCGCCATTCCGAACTGGCATTTCTTCATCCAGCTGTAGTAGTAGGCAGCATTGGCCCGTACCCGGGAGGAGAACTTCTCATAGGAATTCTTCCCCTGATTGAAGGCCTTGATGACTTCAATGCCGCCGATGTATTCCACAATGGTCTCGTTCATAGCCTGGGTCGTCTCCACCGCGCCCTGATAGTCCTTGCCATAGCTGCCCATGATGGCCATCATAAAAGCCATGCCCACAGGAATGGACACCAGACTCAGCAATGCCATGCGCCAGTCCAGCACAAACAGGTACGCAAGGACGCATACCGGCACCAGCAGATTGGAGGTCATCTCGGGCAGCAGGTGGGCCAGCGTCGTCTCCATGCTCTCCACCTGATCCACCACGATCTGCTTGAGCCGCCCGCTGGAGGTATCCAGAATATCTCCCAAGGGTAAGCGGGGCATTTTAGACAGAACCATCTTCCGGATGTCCCGCAGGATCTGGAAGGTGGCCTTGTGGGAGAGGGAGAGCGCCAGATTGTAAAGCAGAGTTTTGGCCAGATAGCCCCCCAGGGCCACCATACACCACAGAAGATAGAAGTTCCAGTCCCGCTGCCCGGTCAAAAGCGCTACCAGGATATGCCCTGCTGAGAGATACGGCAGCAGCCCCAGTAGGACACCCGCCACCGCGCAGAAGATGGCGGCAATCAGGCCGCCGTGATGTTCCCTGCCCAGCTGCCACAGCCGTAGCAGCGGGCTTTGCGTTTTCTGCATAAATAAGCCTCCTTTAGTTAGTTATTGCTAACCTTTGGTTCTATGAAAAGGCCGCCGGGAAAGCGGCCTTTTGCACTACCGGAAGTTTTCAGGATGAAAGATCGTCTCAAATCCTGCCATGTGATAGCGGTTGAGCTGGCGGATATAGTGGAGCGCCCGGGCCTTATCCATGCGGTGCCGCACCGGCTCAAACATTCCGTTGAAGTAGGCGGTGGTAACGATATGGATCAAGTCCTCGGTGACCTGACCGGAGCGAACGCTCTCACAGCCGATGACCTCCATGTATTTGTAGGTGTAACTGACTTCGATCTCCACCAACTCGTCAATATAGTGGGCATATTCCGTCCCGGCGGCCCGGCGGAGCAGCAGTTCAAACTCCGACAGGTGCTCATAGATGTAATCAAACAGTCCCTCCTGGGCATGGGCAGTGTAACGCCCCATCTCCTCCTGCTGGGTTTGGCCGTCAAACCGGTGAAAAGACTCCTGAATCTCCAAAAAACGGCGCTTCAGTTCTCCGGCAGCAGGCTCCACCAGGGCCCGGAACAATCCCGCCTTGTCGGTAAAGCGGGTATAAATGGAGCCGGTGCTGGTTCCCGCCGCTTTGGCGATGTCCCGCAGGGAGGCCAGAGCAAAGCCTTTTTCCAAAAATTCCTGACGGGCACAGCGGAGTACATTTTCATAGACCCCTTCGATCTGCTTTGCCATGGTATCACCTCGCAATTCAAAACAGTGTTTCATAACGATGTTTTGAATATACAACCAAAAAGCGAGTTTGTCAAGAGAGGATTTCTCCTTGACAGGGATAGAAAGGGATGCTATATTGATAATCAGATTATCGGTAATCAAATTATCATTTGTCGGGAGGGGTGTTATGGCAAGACCGGATACTTCCATCGACCCTCGGATCATGGACAGTGCCAGAGAGGAGTTTCGGACGCTGGGCTTTGAGCAGGCTTCCCTGAAATCCATCTGCCAGCGGGCTGGGGTGACAACCGGCGCCCTTTATAAGCGTTACGCCGGAAAAGAGGAGCTGTTTCGCGCTGTGGTGGCGGATACGGTGGCGGATTTGGATGCTGTTTATGAGGAGCGGACGGCGGTGCCGGCATCCGCCCTCTCCGACGAAGACCTGATCCGGGCGTGGTATATGGATGAGGAATACATGCTGTGGTGGTTCCGCTTTCTCAATGAGCGGCGGGATGGCTTTGTGCTGCTGCTCACCGGAGCGGAGGGCACCGCTTACGCCAACTTCCAGCACGACTGGGTGGAGAAAATGACGGAAGGCACCTGGACCTACTACGCCGAGGCCAGACGCCGGGGCTTGTGTACTGTGGATATGACGCAGGAGGAGCTCCATGTAGTCCTGTCCGCCTTCTGGACCACCATTTACGAGCCCTTTATCCACGCCTTCGCCTGGCCGGAGATCCAGCGCCACTGCACTTTGGTCTGCCGTCTCTTTGACTGGTACGCTGCCCTGGGATTCCCCAAGGGATGAAAAACGCCTCTGCGGAGGCTTTTTTCTCGCTAATAAGTTAGCAATAACTAACTAAAAAGGAGTGATACTGTGTTTCAAAAAGTCCTGCGCTACACTGGACGCCACCGGAAGACGACTTATGCCTCCATTCTGGTACTGGTGGCCGGCGTGGCCATGAGCGTGCTGCCCTATTTCTTCCTCTACCGCCTGCTGAGACCCCTGCTGACTGGGGGCAGTCTCACATTGGAGGAAACCCTGTTCAACGCCGGGGCCATGGCTCTGTGCATGGTCCTCTACGGCCTTCTCTATGTGGAGGGGCTGGCTCTGTCTCATCGCTCCGCCTATCATACTTTGGAAAACCTCCGGCTCCATCTCCAGAGCAAGCTGGAAAAGCAGCCCCTGGGCGCGATCCAGGAGAAGGGCGTTGGAGTCTGGAAGAAGATGTTCATTGACGACATTGAGAGCATGGAACTTCTGCTGGCCCACGCCCTGCCGGAAGGGCTGTCCAATCTGGCGGTGCCGGTGGTGGTATTTGCGGCCATGTTCCTCACGGACTGGAAGCTGGGTCTGCTCTCCCTCTGCTCCCTTCCGCTGGGCGTGCTGGCCATGGGCATGATGTACCGCTCCGGCATGAGCAAGATGGGAGACTACTACGCCGCCGGGCAGAAAATGAACAACACCATCGTGGAGTACATCAACGGCATGGAAGTCGTGAAAGTCTTCAACCGGGACGGAGAGTCATATCACCGCTTTGAGACCGATGTAAAAAACTACCGTGATTTTACTCTGGATTGGTTCCGGGCCTGCTGGCTGTGGATGGCCCTCTACACCAGCATTTTGCCCTGCGTGGCGCTGGTGCTGCTGCCAGCCGGCGGCTATCTGGTACTCACCGGCGCCTCCACCTTGCCGGATTACGCGCTGGTATTGTGCATGTCTTTTTCCGTGGGACCGCCTCTGATCCGAGCCATGAACTTTATGTCGGTGCTGCCCCAGCTGAGCTACAAGATCGACCAAATGGAATCTCTGTTCAATATTCCGCCCCTGAAAGAAGGAAAAACGGATTTCAACGGAAACGATTTGCAGATCCGCTTTGAGAATGTGCGGTTTTCTTACAAGGTGAATTCCGCCGAAGGCGGAAGAGAAGGCGGCCTGGGCCGCGAAAAGGACGAAGTCCTCCACGGCATCTCCTTCTCTGTCCCACAGGGGAGCCTCACTGCTTTGGTGGGAGAATCCGGCAGCGGGAAGTCGACCCTTGCCAAGCTGCTGGTCCACTTTTACGATGTGACGGACGGACGCATCACGCTGGGGGGGCAAGACCTGCGAGAGACGTCCCTCGCCTCTCTGAATGAGCAGATCTCCTTCGTCGCGCAGGAGCAGTTCCTGTTCAACACCAGCCTGTTGGAGAACATCCGGCTGGGAAGACCCGGCGCCACCGACGAGGAGGTGCTGGCGGCGGCGGAACGGGCTCAATGCGGAGCGTTTCTGAAACGGCTGGAAAAAGGAATCTATACCATGGCCGGCGATGGCGGCAAAGGGCTTTCCGGCGGGGAGCGGCAGCGGATCGCCCTGGCCCGGGCGATTTTGAAGGACGCTCCCATCGTGGTGCTGGATGAGGCCACCGCTTTTTTGGACCCGGAGAATGAGGAGAAAATGAACGCCGCCATTGCCGAGGTGATCCGGGGCAAGACGGTCATCGTCATCGCCCACCGGCTTCAGTCCATTGCAGGTGCCGATCAGATCGTGGTGCTGGATCAGGGCAATGTGGCAGGGATTGGCCGCCACGATACATTGCGAAAGACTTGCCCCGCCTATGAAAAACTGTGGCGGGCTGCCGAGGGAGCCGCTGCCTGGCGTGTCTCTGCGGAGAAAGGAGGCGACGAGGCATGATCGCGCTGATGAAACGAATCCTGTCCGTATCCGGCCCCTATCAGGGGCGGATCAAGCTGGCCTTTGTCTTTGCGTTCCTGAAGGCCATGCTGTCCAAGGCCCCCATCGGTCTGTCCTTCTTGGCCCTGAGCGCTTTTCTCCAGGGAACCATGACGGCACGGCTGTGCCTGTGGCTGGCGGTGGGCACGGTGGGCTGCGTTCTGCTGGAGTGCCTGTGCCAGAACATCGCCGACCGGCTCCAGGCCGCGGCGGGCTATATGGTATTCGCCGATCTGCGCATGGAGCTGGGACGGCATCTGCGCCGCCTGCCCATGGGCTATTTCACAGAGGGCAACATCGGCAAAATCAGTTCCGTTCTGTCCACCGACATGGTGTTCATTGAGGAGAACTGTATGCACGACATTGCCAACATGATGAGCTATACCTTTGCCCAAGCCATTCTTGTGCTGTGGCTGGCCTTCCTGAATCCCTGGCTGGGACTGGCCGCCTTGGTGGTGGTAGGGATCATTTGGCAGCTGGGCCGCGCTTCCCTGGGGAGCACCCTGGCTCACTCTGATGTCCGACAGGAGCAGAGCGAGGCTCTCACACGGGCAGTGCTGGACTATGTGGAGGGCATTGGTATTGCCAAGACCTTCAACCTGCTGGGAGAGCGTTCCGAGCAACTCACCGAAAATTTCGCCCGGAGCCGCAAGGTCAGCATCGAGCTCGAGGAGAGCCAGGCTCCCTGGATGCGGGCCCTCTATCTGGTGTGCGGTCTGGGCTCGGTGCTGATAATCCCCCTGTCACTCTGGCTCTATGGCCGTGGGCAGCTCTCCATCACCTTCCTGCTGGGTGTCTTGCTCTTCGTCTTTGACCTCTTCGGCCCCATTAAGGCACTCTATAGCCAAGCCACCCGCCTGACGGTGATGAACGCCTGCATGGACCGGATCGAGGCGGTACTGGCCCAGCCAGAACTACCTGACCGGGGCCGGGAGACCTTACCCAAAGCCGGCGGTGCCCCGGAGGTGGAGTTCCGAAATGTCACCTTCGCCTACGGGGAGAAAGAGGTACTGCATGATGTCTCTTTCACACTGGAGAAAAACCGGATGCTGGCCCTGGTGGGGCCCTCTGGCGGCGGTAAAAGTACGGTAGCCAACCTGCTCTCCCGGTTTTGGGATGTCAAACAGGGACAGATCCTGGTGCGGGGCAGAGACATCCGCGATATTCCTCTTTCTGATCTGATGGATCAGATCTCTATGGTGTTCCAGCGGGTCTACTTATTCCAGGATACCGTCTATAACAACATCGCCATGGGACGGACAGACGCCACACGGGAGGAGGTCTATGAGGCGGCCAGAAAAGCCCGATGCTATGACTTCATCATGGAACTGCCCGACGGCTTTGACACGGTCATCGGGGAAGGCGGGGCCAGCCTGTCCGGCGGAGAGCGGCAGCGGATCTCCATCGCCCGCTGCATTCTGAAGGACGCGCCCATCGTCATTCTGGATGAGGCCACTGCCAGCGTGGATGCCGATAACGAGAGCTACATCCAGGAGGCCATCACCCAACTGTGCCGGGGCAAGACCCTGCTGGTCATTGCCCACCGGCTCAATACCATTCGTCACGCCGATGAGATCCTGGTTATCGACCAGGGGCGCATCGTTCAGGCCGGCGCCCACGACACACTTATGGAGGAGGAGGGCATTTATCGCCGCTTCATCATCGCCCGCTCCAATCCCACCAGTTGGTGCCGGTAAAGGCAGAGGCGCGAAAGAAAAGAATGACCGGGATGCGTGTCCCGGTCATTCTTCGTTCCAGCTTCTTCCCTTGATTGATCCCGGGGGCATACAAATCCAATATAGTGGCATCTTGCAATTTCATGCGACAAAGAGTATGATGTGGTTAGCAGGAACTAACCATCATTGAGGTGACCATACTGTATGGATGACAACAAGCAGTTTTGGGAGCGGTTTTCACGGCATTACGCCGGCTTCATGCGCCGCTCTCAGGCGACCTATCAGCAGATCTGCAAAGCAATGCGTCCTTTTCTGAAACGGGACATGGATGTGCTGGAGTTGGCCTGCGGAACAGGCCAGCTGTCCGTGCCGCTGTCTCCATGTGTCCGGAGCTGGGAGGCAACCGACTTTTCAGCTGAAATGATCCGTCAGGCCAAAAAGCAGGTGCATTCGTCCCGGCTCCATTTCTCCGTCCAGGACGCTACCAAGCTGCCCTACGGCCCGGAGAGCTTCGATGCGGTCGTGATCTCCAACGCCCTCCATGTCATGCCTCACCCGGAAAAAGCTCTGGCGGAAGCCTGGCGGGTTCTGAAGCCGGGGGGATGGCTGTTCGCCCCCACCTTTGTCTGGGGCAAAAGCCGAAGCGCCAGACTCCGGCTCTGGTTCATGGGGCTTTCAGGCTTTCGGGTGTATCATGTCTGGACTGCCGGGGAGCTGATGGCATACCTGTCCGAGCGCGGCTATTCCATCGTTCGCCATCCACTTCTCGGAAGTTCGTTGGCGCCGCTGTGCTGTCTGATGGCCAGGAAGATCCCCGATGAACGGACTGCGGCACGGCAGACCACCGTCCGGTCCGCGCAGCTCGATGATCCAAAAGTCAAGAAGGAGTGAGAGAACATGTGGAAGTACACAGTGGAAGTCAATGGAATGATGTGCGGGATGTGCGAGGCCCATGTCAATGACGCTGTGCGCAAAGCCTGCCCGGTCAAAAAGGTGAGTTCTTCCCGGAGCAAAAACCAGACCGTGATCCTCTCTGAAACAGAGCTGGACACAGAGGCTGTTATGAACGCCATTCGCAGCACGGGGTATGAGGTCGGCACAATCCAAAAGGAGCCGTACAAAAAAAGAGGATTGTTCGGTTGAGTTCATTGGCGGCAGCGGTCAGAAAAGAGGCGTGAATATGAACACGGCAATGCAGTCGTTTGGATATGGATTAGCGGCTCTGCTGTTTTGCATCGCTATTCTTGGCGTGTGCCATAATATCAAAAAAGCCGCCCGAAAGGTTTTGAAAAGCCAGCAGACACATAAGGATGAGCTTGCCGTAAGCGTTTGGAGCTATGGAGCAGGTACGCTTGGCGGTGAACTTACACAGCAGGTCGCTCCTGATTTAAAAGCGCAGATCACATAAAATGCGGTGGAGGCCATATCCATGCTCCACCGCATTTGATATTCCGTGCCAAATGGCAGGTATTCACTTTTCGCGTTGCCGCTCGATAGCAAAGTCCGCCAAATTTGCATAGCCTCATTGCCCGTGCGCATCTTCCCGCATTTTCGTTACCTGCTCCAAGTGCGCCTGCACAGCCGCAAAGGATTTTTCGCTGATCACATGCTCGATCCGGCAGGCATCTTCGGTCGCAGTCTCCTCGTCCACGCCCAATTCCATCAGCATCTGGCTCAACACCGTGTGGCGGGTGTACATCGTCTTAGCAATGGCAAGCCCGGTCTCCGTCAGGGTAATTGCTCCGTCAGCATCCACATTCACATATCCGTCCTTTTTCAGAATGGACATGGCTCTGCTGACACTGGGCTTGGTAAAGCCCAACTGCTCTCCCACATCGATAGCTCGAACAAAGGTGCTGTTCTGCGAAAGAATATAGATGGTTTCCAGATACATCTGGCCAGACTCGTGAATCGCCATAGGAACCTCCAAAAAACGGGCGTTTTGCTTATTATAACACAGGCGTCCGACAAGCGCCATTTTTTCTGTTTGCAAAATCCATCCGTCCTCTTGACAAGCGAACGAGTCCTATATATAATTGCATTAGTTAGCCATCGCTAACCAAAAAGCGGTGGCCATATTTTCGATGCATCGGTTAGCTGCTGCTAACCGCCTTAAATTGTCAGTATTCCACATTTCACCGCACTGTCCGCATCTGGACATGATTTTGTGAGGGAAACGCCTATGTCAGAGGATCTGCTGATTCGCCACTGTTCTCCCACCCTGGCCGGGATCAAGACGGGAAACCTCTTTTCCTGCGCCTGCCCCAGCCGGAAAGATCTGACGAGAGACTTATGCCGGCTGAACAAGAAACTGGTGCCCAAGGGCATCCGCGTTCTGCCGCTCCGGGTTTGCAAAGGCCGCGCTTTGATTTACGCCTACCGGCCCAATGCGCTGGAGAGCGATCTGACCGATCACCGCGCCAGAGCCTTGCTTCTGAAATACGGCTATGTGCCGGAAAACCCCAATGGCTGTGTGGTTCACCTGATCCACCGGCTCCGGAGCGAGGGGGAATTCCCCCATGAAATCGGCCTGTTTTTGAGCTATCCACCGGAGGATGTGCTGGGCTTTATCTGCAATCGGGCGTGCAATCACAAGTGCGTGGGCTGTTGGAAGGTCTACGGCGACGAACAGGCCGCCAGAAGCATCTTTGAAAAATACGAGATGTGCAGCAAAATCTACTCCCGGCAGTGGCAGCAAGGGAAATCCATCGAGCAGCTCACCGTGGCTGGTTGATGTTTCTACCATAACAAATCCAGAAAGAAAGGTCGCTAAAGTCTTATGAGTAAAGTTGCAGTTGTGTATTGGAGCGGCACGGGAAACACCGAGGCCATGGCCATGGCGGTAGCCGAAGGCGCCAAAGGCAAGGGCGCCGAGGTATCTGTGATCACCGCCGCAGAGTTCTCACCGGAGCAGGTCGGCGAGTATTCCGCCATCGCTTTCGGCTGCCCCTCCATGGGGTCGGAGCAGCTGGAGGAGAGCGAGTTCGAGCCTATGTTCACCGCCTGTGAGGGCAGGCTGAGCGGGAAGAATATTGCTCTGTTCGGCTCCTACGGCTGGGGGGACGGCGAATGGATGCGCAGCTGGGAGTCCCGCTGCAACGACGACGGCGCCAATCTGGCCTGTGAGAGCGTGATCTGCAACGAGGCTCCGGACGATGACGCTCTGGCAGCCTGCCGCGAGCTGGGCGCATCGCTGGCCTGACAAAAGCACCGCAGAAGGCAGGAGGCGCTTGTCTCCTGCCTTCTCTCTGGTTCCCCGGTCAGCATAGGTAAAACCAATTCCGAACCCAGAGAAACAGGTCGTGAGAAATCATGCTGAAAGAATATTTATTGAGCCAGGACTCCGGCACAGGCCGTTGGGGCCACGGTATGCCGGGGGTGGAGATCTGCCGCTTTTCCTTGCCGGAGCAGGAACCTCTGCGACCTATCCCAGTGTGCGGCGCACCGCTCCAGTTTGAAGTGCTGTTCTGCCTGACCGGCCGCCTTACTGTCCGAGCGTTGCAGGGTACTTCCTACACGGTGGAGGCTCCGGCCATCTTCCTCCTCTCCGACAGCTCCGCTCTCCGCTCGTGTCAGTATAGCGGAAATCTGGGCGGCGTTTTGATCGCCGTAGACGCCAAAGCCGCAAAAGAAAGCCTTGTGACGGTCTGCTCCACCCTGGGGATGAGGTTGGACACCAGGATCGTCAAGGAGAAGATGACGGCGAGGAACGGCTGCATGGCCCTGTGCGGCACACCTTGGACGCAGTCATTTTTTGAAACGGTTCGCTATCTGTCCGAGCAGGAGCAGGAACGCTACTGTGTTTTCAAGTCGGTGGAACTGCTGTATCTGCTCTGCACCGAGGTATCTGAATCGGACGAACCTTTCTCCGGCTCAGGCTGCCCAGTATCCCACAGTCTGTTGGAAGTCAAGGCATACATCCAGACGCATCTGTCTGATAAGCTTACCATTGCGTTCCTCTGCAAACAGTTTTCGCTTTCCCCGACCTTCTTGAAAGAAGGGTTCCGCCGCGCCTATGGCATGCCGATTCACAGCTTTTTGGTTCAACAGCGCCTCCGACGGGCACAGGCGCTGATCCGCACCACCCGGATGCCCATTCAGCAAATTGCGCAGGCTGTGGGGTATGAGGGTATGAGCCAGTTCAACGCAGCGTTCAAGCGGGAGTATGGCATGACCCCCGGCCAGTATAGAAAAATGTCGGAAACCGCAACTCCGCGTCCGTTTTGACAGCGACAAACACCCGCCTTTTCTGTTACAATATTCAGACATTCCAAAGCATTCAAAGGAGTGACAGCGATGAAACAGCATCGTTTTTGGGCGTGGGGCGCTGTGATCTGCATGATCATGGTCATGGTCACCGGCTACAAACGGAAATAAGGGAAAGGAAGGATCACAATGAGCGTTTATACGAAACTTGCCTGCTTTGCGGGTGGTGCGTTGTTTGGTTCTTTTGGCATCAAGCTGCTGTCCAGCAAGGACGCCAAGAAAGCCTATGTCCATGTCACGGCCGCCGGCCTGCGGATGAAGGATTCGGTCATGGGGACTGTGACCACGGTGCAGGAAAACGCCGCGGACATTCTGGCCTCCGCCAAGGAGCTGAATGAGGACCGGGCTGCGAAGGAAGCGGAGGAAGCCGCCGCTGCCAATCTGGAGAGCGAAGAAGCCGATTGACCCAGAGGGAGCCGCCAGCGGCTCCCTCTTTTCGTGAAGGAGGAACCTATGAACGCAACCATATTGCACGAAAGCCGGGGGCGCATCCGGTTCCGGCTGCGGCAAAAACAAATGACACTCGCTCAGGCGGATCTGCTGGAGGCATGGATTCAGGGAAAATCATGGTGCCGGCAGGTCACCGTCCATGAGCGAACCTGCTGCGTCATCCTGTACTACGATGGGACTCGCCAAGCCGTGCTGAACGAAATTCGGCATTTTTCCTGGCAGGAGGCGGAGCGGACCACCGCGCTGCCCGCCCACAGCAGCCGGGCGCTGAACCGGGAATTTGAGGAGAAGCTGGTGGCAAAGGTGGTGTGCAAGGCCGCCTGCACCCTGTTTCTCCCGTCTCCATTGCGGATTGCCCGCATTCTCTGGCACATGATCCCCTTTGTGCGGAGAGGACTGCATTGCCTGCTGCGCCGCCGCATCAAGGTGGAGCTGCTGGATGCCCTGTCTATTTCCATTTCCGCCTGCAGAAGGGACTTTGGAACCGCCGGAATGGTCATGTTCCTGCTGGAGGTAGGTGAACTGCTGGAGGAGTGGACAAGGAAGAAATCTGTGGCGGATCTGGCCCGGTGCATGTCGCTGAATGTGGACCGGGTCTGGCTGCGCACGGTCCAGGGCGAAGTGCTGGTTCCTGTGTCCCAGATCCAGCCGGGGGATGCCGTAGTCGTCCGCGCCGGCGGCATCATCCCCGTGGATGGTCTGGTGCTGGAGGGGGAAGTCACTGTCAACCAGGCGTCCCTCACCGGAGAGTCCATCCCGGTACCCAAGCGCCCCGGCGGCGCGGTCTATGCCGGCACCGTGGTGGAGGAGGGCGAGTGTGTGCTGGAGGTACGCCAGGCCTCCGGTCAGAGCCGCTATGACCAAATCGTTCACATGATCGAGCAGTCGGAGCAGATGAAGTCGGAGGCCGAGAGCAAGGCTGCCAATCTGGCAGACAAGCTGGTGCCCTATACCTTCGCCGGGAGCCTCATCAGCTTTGCCCTCACCCGGAATGTGGCGCGAGCCCTGTCGGTGCTGATGGTGGACTTCTCCTGCGCCCTGAAACTGGCTATGCCCTTGGCTGTCCTCTCCGCCATGCGGGAGGCTGGCAAGTCCCACATCACCGTTAAGGGCGGCAAGTTCCTGGAGGCGGTAGCTGCCGCCGACACCATTGTCTTTGACAAGACCGGCACCCTGACCCACGCCTGCCCTCGGGTAGCTCAGGTGGTGCCCTTCGGCGGCAAAGAGGAAGCCGAAATGCTGCGGCTGGCCGCCTGTCTGGAAGAACACTTCCCCCATTCCATGGCCAACGCCGTGGTGGAGGAGGCCAAACGCCGGGGCCTGCGTCACGAGGAGTACCACTCCAAGGTGGAGTATCTGGTGGCCCACGGCATCGCCAGCACCGTCGATGAGGAGCGGGTCCTCATCGGCAGCGCCCACTTTGTCTTTGAGGATGAGGGCTGCATCATTCCGGAGGGCGAGCAGGAACGCTTTGACGCCCTGCCGCCGGAGTATTCCCACCTGTATCTGGCGGTGGGGAGACAGCTTGCCGCTGTGATCTGCATCTCCGACCCGCTGCGTGAGGAGGCGAAGGAAGTCCTGTCCGCCCTCCGCGCCCTGGGGATCGCCAGTACTGTCATGCTCACCGGCGACAGCTACCGTACCGCCGCAGCCATCGCCGCCCAGGTGGGAGTGGATGACTTCCGTGCCGGAGTCCTTCCGGCGGACAAGGCGGAGTATGTGGCACGGCTCCGCCGGGAGGGGCATACTGTCCTGATGGTGGGCGACGGCATCAACGACTCACCGGCCTTGTCCGAGGCGGATGCGGGCATTGCCATCAGCGACGGCGCCGCCATCGCCCGGGAGATCGCGGACATCACCATTGCCGCCGACAGCCTGTGGGAGCTGGTGGAACTGCGCCGGATCGCCATGGCGCTGATGGCGCGCATCCACTCCAACTACCGCTTCGTTATCGGCTTCAACGGCGCCCTGATTGCCCTTGGTGTGGCCGGTGTTCTGCCGCCCGCCACCTCTGCCACGCTGCACAATCTCTCCACCCTGGGCGTCAGCTTACGGAGCATGAGCCGGCTGGCACCGATGAACAAGGTGAAACGAAGGGCACTCTTAACGAATCAATTTGGGCTTTCCTCGCCAGAATATTGACGAAAAGAGTAAAAAGCTCGTAGGAAGGAGCAGTATGCTCCGACCTACGAGCCTTATTTTTCCGTATCATTTGGAGGTACAAACTCAAGCAAATCTCCAATTTCACAATTCAACACCGTACAAAGCCTTGCGAGAACATCTATATCTAAACGAGTAATCTGGTTTTTACAATAATTGTTGATCTGCGTCCGCTGCATTTCGGCTCGATGGCTTAACATGTTCTTGCTAAGACCGGATGCCTTCAACAGCTCGTCCAGCTTAATGCGAATCGTTCCATATTCCACTTGCCAACCCTCCAACCACAAGAAATATGTTGACAAGTTTAGTGTACCCTTGGTAGAATAGAAAAATAACATGTAGAAAGTCTTGTCAGATTAATTGCACATATATAATGCATAGTTTTGGCTTGTGCTTTTTAGCCAATATGAATATATAATAATACAAAAAGCGGATAATCTTCAAATTTCAGCAAAACTGCCTAAAACCTAAGCGATTTCTAAGAAACCCCTAAAAATTCCCTATTATAATACCCCCATCGAAACGGTGAGGGGAAACGCACTTTTTGTCTGTTATCCCCGCAAGGGGAGAATATGGCAGGAAATCGTATAGGGAGCAATGAACACCCGCCGGGGGTCAGGGAAAAAAGAACAACATTACATACCGCAATCCTCCAAGGGGTTGCGGTCCTTTTTTATTCGACACCATTTGTCCTTACTCACTATATACCGCTAAAGCTCGGCAAATATTTCTCTTCGTATGCACTCACCGCACGGTGGGTGCATTTTTTGTTTGTCGAAAAATGGCGGCCTCTGCTCAGCGTCCGGTATGTCCGGTCGCTCCATTGCCGCGACCCACCGCTCCGAAATTTGGTTCGCATCCAAATTTCAGAAGACGGAGTAAATCACCATGTACTTTAATAGAGAGGACTATGGTTCAAGGATCAGGAGCTTGCAAAAAAAGCGTGGGCTCACACAGGAGCAGTTGGCAGAGAAGATGAATGTCAGCACTCCATACATCGCAAAAATCGAAACTGGAAAGCAGACTGGCCCAGTCGAGCTGGCCGTAGAGTTTGCAGCATTCTTTGATGTTTCTCTGGATTATCTCCTGGTGGGAAAAGGAGATTTTGCAGAGGAACAGAAGCGCGGACTGCGGATGGCCATCTCTCTGCTGTCCGAATTGGAGGCATCCCTCTAAAAACTTTCCATTTTGGGTTGGTAAACTTTCCATTCTGTTTCTGTTGGAAGAATACGCGCAGAGTTACAATCTTCGTGAGATCAAAACATCTCAGCGAACCTTGAAAAACACTGCCCCAGGCGGTCATATCCGGCAACTTGAATACCTTAGCTGATCGGGAGAGCGTCAGACCGAGTGCGCGAAGACCACCTGTGCGGAGCAGATCCGCATCAAAGGACGGCCAAATAAGGTGCAGAGCGACACCCACTCAGGACAAGGCAGCCTTGGCAAGCTGTCCCCGCCATGACCTCGTCAGCCTACAATGATACTTCTGCTTACGCGGCTCGGAGAGATCCTCGGAGGGGTGAGAGTCCCATGATGTGCGCCAGCACAGTTCAAGTTGCCGCCCTGCCTGGGGAAGTAGTGTCGAATACAGGCGACTAAGTAGCATCAAGAAACAAAGGGCCGTTCCAGACTCGGAGCCTACACTCGCTCACCTGACCTTTGGGAGCGGCCCTCTGTTTTTCTTTTGATAGCAGAAATATGGGATATGATCACAGTACATCCTCTTCTTCTCCTCAACCCCCGTTCCTCTGAGTTCTTCATCTTTCCTCCTCTACACTCCTCTTCCTTTTCTCCTCAAACTCCCTGATTGGGTCCCATATTTCTGTTATCAAAACAAATCCACGAAAGCGAGGAACCGAGATGACAAATATCGATTTGTGTGGCATTGCCCAACTGCTCCGCACGCTGATAGAGCAGAAGAAAACCACAGAAAGAGAGGCCCGCAAAATTTTGGCCAGAATTGCCGCACAGACCGGTGCGGACATTATCCTTTCTTTCTGAAATCGCATTCTTTTCAATAGCTATTTCAAAGGTGTTTTGGTATTGTTTGTGTTGCAAAAAAGGAGGTGAACTGACATGGCGGAAAAGCTGATGACCGACGGCAGCATGGCACTTCGAGAAAAGCAATACCGGGTCATCACCATCGAGGCAACCGAAAAGCCCCAAAACGCCAAATTGCGGGTTGCGGCATACGCCCGTGTCAGCTCCACCTCTGATGACCAGCTCAACTCCTTCGCCGCCCAGAACCGTCACTACAGTGACCTGATCTCCAGCAAGGAAAACTGGAGAATGGTTGACATATACGCAGATGAGGGTATTACTGGGACATCGGCTGAAAAGCGTGAGGACTTCCAGCGACTCTTGGCAGATTGCCGCAGAGGGCTGATCGACAGGGTTCTGGTGAAATCCATCTCCCGCTTTGCCCGCAATACCAAGGAATGCCTGGAAACCATCAGAGAGCTGAAATCGCTCGGTGTCGGCGTCTACTTCGAGAAAGAGAACATTGACACTGCGACGATGTCCGGCGAAATGATGACTGCGCTCTTCGCATCCTTCGCCCAGGCCGAGAGCGAATCCATCTCTGGCAATATGAGGTGGGGCATTCAAAGACGAATGCAGGCCGGAACATATATACCCGCAAACTTGCCATACGGATATACTCTACAGGATCATTCCATACGCATTGTGGAGGAACAAGCTGTTATCGTACAACGGATATTCAAAGAGTATCTTTCCGGCAAAAGTACAGAGCGGATAGCATCTGACCTGCGAGAAGAAGGCATCCCGTGTAAATCTGGTGAAGTCGCTTGGGATTCAACTGCTATTCGATATATTATCTCGAATGAAAAGTACATTGGCGATTCTGTGTGGCAAAAATACTTCTCAACAGATACGCTTCCATATAAATGCCGGCTGAACCGAGGACAGAAGGTTTCTTACTACGCATACGGAACACACGAAGGAATCGTGCCAAAAGAAGATTTTGAGAAAGCAAATGCTTTGATGAAATCTCGTGCTCAGAAGATTACATTAACGAAAAACAGTCCGTATGCGTTTCGGAAAAAAATAGTATGTGGCGACTGCCAGTCACTATTTCGTCGCAAGGTTGTGCGCGGCATCACATACTGGGTATGTATAGGACACGATAAAAAGAGACATGGCCTCAAATGCGGCATTACACCAATTGCAGAAGATGAAATAACAAATGCTTTCATCCGCCTATACTATAAGCTCAAGCACCATGGCGAACCCATCCTCATGGGAATGACCACCTCGCTCCAAGCCATCCGCAACCGCCGGATGCTCTGGAGCCTGGATGTCATTGAACTTAACAAACAAATATCCAATCTTACCAGTCAGAATCAAATGTTGGCCACACTGAAACAACAGGGCCTCATTGATCCTGACATTTTTATAGCCCAGAGCAATGAGTTGACCGAGCAGCTCCGCGCTGTAAAGCTGAAAAAGGAGCGTCTTCTGGCCGTCGATGGCGACAACACCATCTCCCAAACAAGAGAGCTGATGGAAATCTTGAATGATGGCCCGGACTTCCTTGACAGCTTTGACGCAGAGCTGTTCGGTGAGCTCGTTGAAACAATCATCGTGGAAAGCAATGAGCGAATCCGCTTCCGCCTGAAAAACGGGCTGGAGCTGACCGAAACCATAGAAAGGACGGTGCGCTGATGGGCAATCGGAAGCAGCCGTTTGGCTACAGGGTGGTTATGGGAGAAATTGCCCTCCATCCGCAGGAATCAAAGCTGGTAGAGTACATCTTCCAACAATACCTTGCTGGTGCTACCTACAACACCTTGGTAGAGGAGCTTCGAGAACAGGCAATTCCCTATGACGAGGGAAAGCTATGGAACAAAAACATGGTTGCCCGAATTCTGGAAGACAGCCGCTATACGGGAGAGCGCGGCTATCCGCCGGTCATTGATCGAGAAGCCCTGGAGAAAGCATTGGAAAAGCGAAGCGCAAAACAGACGGCAGCTCCCAAAACGGATACGCAGAAGCTCCTCCGCCGCTTCAGCGGGCGGCCATCAACAGCGCACATGGAGCGGCAGGTGCTGGATCTGCTCAACAGCCTGATCGTATCGCCGGAACAGCTCCGGCTTCCGGCAACAGCGCCGCCTGATTGATCCACTGAGCTGAATCTGCAGCGTGAGCTGGACAGGGTGATGGAATGTCAGCCAATCGACGAGGATGCCGCAAAGGCGTTGATCCTGTCCATCGCTGCGGCTCAGTACAGCGCCGTCGACTCCCGCGAATACGAAACGGTTCGTCTGCGCAGAGTGTTTTCCGGGCGTCAGCTCATGACTGCGTTGGAAGCAGAACTGCTTCAAAGTTCCGTGTCCGCCATCCATTGTCATAACGATGGAAGTCTGAATATCAAGCTGAAAAACCGTCAAGTAATTGGGAAGGAGTGAAACAGCATGAGAGAAAGCCCGCCCAAAGTCATCACCATACCCGCAAAGCCGGAGGTCGCAAGCCGGCAGGCGGTCCAGCGCCAGCTTCGCGTGGCTGCCTACTGCCGGGTATCCACTGATGACGAGGAGCAGCTCACCAGCTATGAGGCGCAGCAGAACTACTACACCGACAAGATCATGACCAACCGGGAGTGGACCATGGCCGGGATCTTCGCAGACGAGGGCATCACAGGGACATCGGCTCGGAAGCGGCCCGAATTCCTGAAGATGATCCGGCTGTGCAAGCAGAAGAAGATCGACATCGTCCTGACCAAATCCATCTCCCGCTTCGCCAGAAATACGGTGGACTGCCTGAATTACATCCGGGCCCTGCGGGAATTGGGCATTGCGGTCATCTTCGAAAAGGAGAACATCAACACGCTGGAAGCCGACAGCGAGATCCTCATCACCATGCTTGGAGCCTTCGCTCAGGCAGAAAGCGAGAGCATCAGCGCCAATGTCCGCTGGGGCAAGCGGCAGGCCATGCGCGAGGGAAAGACAATCATACAGTATAACCGGCTGTACGCCCATGAAAAAGGCGAGGACGGCAAGCCGAAAATCATCCAGGAGCAAGCAGATGTGGTTCGTTCGATCTATGACCAGTATTTGAGCGGAGCCAGCCTTCGGATGATCAAAGACAGGCTGGAAGCGGAGCAGATCCCCAATGTGACCGGCGGCTCCCAATGGACGACCACGGCGATCCGAAGCATCCTGACCAATGAGAAGTATTGCGGAGATGTCCTCCTCCAGAAGACCTACATCAGCGACTGCATCAGCCGCAAGGTCATCCGCAACACGGGGCAGCTCCCCATGTATCTGGTGCAGAACCATCATGAGGGCATCGTGGAGCGCAAAACCTTCGATGCGGTACAGGCAGAGATGGCGCGGCGCAGTGCCGGGAAAAGCCCTTCCAAAAAGAATGCCCCCACGGGGATGACATCCTATGCCAGCAAATACGCCTTGTCGGAGCGCCTTGTCTGCGGCGAATGCGGCACCCTGTACCGCCGCTGCACCTGGTCCAAGCAAGGCAGGAAGCGCATCGTGTGGCGCTGTGTCAGCCGGCTGGACTACGGCACCAAGTACTGCCACAACTCACCAACACTGGACGAGGAGCCGCTCCAGAAGGCAATCCTCGCCGCAATCAACTCCGTCATGAGTCAAAAGAGTACGCTGATCCGGCAAATCACCTCCGCCATGGAAATGGAGCTGGCTCCGGTTCCCGGCGAGAGCATGAGTCTTGCCGATATTGAAAGGCGGCTGGGCGAGCTGAACGACCAGACCCGTGAGCTGGTGGCAGAATCTGCCCGAGCGGAGGACGCCTCCGCCTGCACCGCCCAGCTGAGGGCCATTATGAATGAAGCTGCCGCACTGAAAGAAAAGCGAGCCCTGATCGAAGAACAGCGTCAGAGCAACGCACAGGCCGTGCGGCGCATTGAAGATGCCGCTGCCGCGATGGCTCAGGCGTCCACCCACATCAGCGAATGGGATGAAGCTCTCATCCGACAGCTGGTGGATACGGTCAAGGTCAACTCAGCGGAGAAAATCACGGTCTTCCTCCGCGGCGGCATCCAGGTGGAGCAGGATATGATATAATAAGCAAAAGAAGGTGAACCGAAATGATCTATGCAACCGGCGATACCCATGGCAACTTCCAGCGGTTCGCACCCGAACACTTCCCCGAGCAGGCCGGAATGACCAAGGAAGACTACATGATCATCTGCGGAGATTTTGGTGGCGTATGGGATGGGGGCAAGAAGGAGGAGCGGAATCTGGACTGGCTGGAGGATCTGCCCTTTACCACGCTGTTCATCAGCGGCAACCATGAAAACTTCGACCTGTTGAGCAAATACCCGACAGAGGAATGGAACGGTGGAACGATCCAGCGAATCCGGCCTCATGTAATCCATCTGATGCGCGGGCAGGTCTTTGACCTGCAAGGATACTCCTTCTTCACCATGGGCGGTGCCAGGAGCCACGACATCGAGAATGGCGTTCTGAATCCCAAAGCGCCTGATTTTGAAGAACAATACTGGGCTCTTCGCAGAATGGGCGCCCGCTTCCGGGTCAACCACCGATCCTGGTGGAAGCAGGAGCTTCCCAGCAAGACGGAATATGAGGAAGCCCAGCGCAGTCTGGAGCGTATTCACTATGAGATGGACTATGTGATCACACACTGCGCCCCAAACAGCATCGTGAACATACTGGGAAACGGTGGATATGTTCACGACCACCTGACCGGCTTCCTGGAGGAAGTCAAAGAACGAGCCAAGTTCCACTACTGGCTGTTCGGACATTACCACGACAACAAAATCATCGACGACCGCTTCGTCCTGCTCTGGGAGCAGATGGTACAAGTGGTGTAACAGGCCAAAGAGAAACGCAGGAGGGACCTCCTGTGCTTCTCTTTGGCCTGTTTCAAAATAAGGCAGGTTCTGCCGGAAAGGAGAAGCCATGAACATCCGCAAAAATATCGATTATTCCGCCATGTTTGCAGCCCTGGACGCCGCGCTGAACGCTGAGCTGCCCCAGATGAAACTCTGCTGCGAACTGGGCCGCATCGTCTGCTCCAGGCCGGAGAAAGGCGCGGCTGTGGCCGCAGCCGAACACCTGCACAGCCGTTTCCCCGATGTTTCCGGCTTCTCCCCGCGCAACCTTCGCCGGATGCGGGAGTTCTATCGGATGTATGAGGACACCCCCGAGTTGCTGAAGCTGGCCATGGAGATCAGTTGGACGCAGAATGTAGTCATTCTGGAAGCAGACATGGAGCCGGAGGAGCGGCGCTGGTATCTTCGTGCCGCTGGTCGTTTCGGCTGGTCAAAGGCAGAACTCCAGAGAAAAATCGATTCTGCCGCCCATCTGGAAATCCAACTCGACGAATCTGAGGTTCCGTGCTATACTGAGTGCGATAGTAATGAGTTGGAGTGTACAGAGCATGATCAGGATACTTTTTCTCTGCCACGGCAATATTTGCAGAAGCCCGATGGCCGAGTTTATCATGAAGGATCTGGTGAAGAAAGCCAGTCTGGAGCAAAGCATTCAAATCGAGTCGGCAGCTACCAGCACCGAGGAGATTGGCAATCCGGTGTATCCACCAGCCCGCCGCAAGCTGTCCGAGCATGGCATCGACTGTTCCGGCAAACGAGCCCGGCAGCTTCTGAACAGCGATTACGAGAAGTACGACCTTCTGATTGGCATGGATCGAGCCAATCTGCGGAGCATGTACCGGATCTGCGGCGGCGATTTTGCCGACAAGATGCACCTGCTGATGGACTTTACCAACCGTCCCGGAGAGGTGGCCGATCCGTGGTACACCGACGATTTCGACACGACCTGGCGGGATGTGGAGGAAAGCTGCCGGGGGTTGCTCCAAAAAATAATCAGCAAGGAGGTGCAGACGAGTGGACAAACTGGTTGTTAAGGGAGCGGAAATTAGTGTACAATGGAATCCCGAGCGAGATGACTTTATCAGCTTGACTGACATCGCCAAGCTGAAGGATAGCGACAATCCTCGCTACATTATCCAAAACTGGCTGCGGAATCGGAACACGATTGAGTTCCTGGGTGTTTGGGAATCTCTATACAACCCGTCTTTTAACCGTGTCGAATTCGATGCGTTTAGGAGTCAGGCCGGCTTGAACAGCTTTGTGATGACCCCTCAGAAATGGGTGGAATCGACCGGGGCTATCGGCATCATCTCTAAGGCTGGTCGCTATGGCGGTACTTACGCCCACAAGGAGATTGCCTTTGAGTTTGCCTCTTGGATCTCTGTCGAATTCAAATTGTATCTGGTCAAGGAGTTTGAGCGGCTCAAGACCGAGGAAATGAAACAGCTTGGCTGGGACATCAAGCGAAACCTGGTCAAGATCAATTACCGCATCCATACAGATGCCATCAAGGAGAACCTGATCCCGCCGGAGCTTTCCGCAAAGCAGGTTTCCATGGTGTATGCCAGTGAAGCCGATGTGTTGAACATGGCCCTGTTCGGTATGACCGCAAAGCAGTGGCGGGACAGCCATCCCGAACTGAAAGGGAATATCCGTGACTACGCCAATGTCTCTCAACTGGTCTGCCTTTCCAATCTGGAGAACCTGAATGCGGTGTTCATCAGCGAAGGAATGTCTCAGGCCGAGCGGCTGGCAAAGCTCAACGCCATCGCCATCAGTCAGATGGAAATCTTGACGCAGGATCACCGCATCGAAGCTCTGGAGGCTCATAGCGGAGAACTGTCTCCCAGAGAGTAAAATAATATACTGGACGCTTGCGAACGGGCGAAGGCTGTGGCATCTATAGTGTTGCGATGTTCCAAAAAGAAAGACACGCTTGGGCGTGTCTTTCTTTTTGGGTTTCGCCGCCCGGAGGGCAGCTCCACCCTTTCGATTGAAATGCTCGGGGTCGGCAAAGCCGCCCCTGCGCAATTCTCCGCTGCGCTCCGAATTTACGCCGCACTTGCGGCGCGGCCCAGAAGGGCCGTGTTATGGGCTGGGTTGCGATTTGGGTTTGGGTGCAGACCTAAAGACTTATTCTCAAAACTGTTCACCCGTTTCAAAAAGAAAGACACGCTTAGGAGTGTCTTTCTTTTTGGGTTTCGTCGCCTGGAAGGCGGCTTCACCCATTAGATTAAAATGCTCGGGGTCGGCAAAGCCACTCCTGGGTAAATCTCCATTGAATATTGCTTACTCAGTTATTGCTTCTGCATCCTCGGCATCGGAAATACCGCTTTCTTCTAGTAAATCTGTGGGGATTGCGCTTACCGATAACTGTTCTTCTTCCGACAGACTATTATACCAGTCTAGCCATTGAAGGGTTGTTTCAGATAAATTACCAGACTTTAGCAGTCTGTCTCCAAACCACACCAAATTTGCATCGTTTTCTTGGAAATAAGCTGCCGAATTTACCATCTTTAAAAAGTCGCTATTGTTTTTCATACTTACAATGCAGGAGTATAGGACAACATAATCCCCACCATCAATATAGATTTCATTTTCGGTTCCCCGTGTTGTTTCTCGATAAATTATAGTATTCAGCTCTAAGTCTGGATGCTGTCCATAAAACCATTCTCTACTTGTAATTTGTATCAGTAACTCATCAACATGACTTTCGCTATAAAACCTCGCACGTAATACCGTATCGCCAAATATACCAGCAGAACCTTCAAGAGTATAATCTTCAAAAATCCATGTAGGGAACAACTTGCCAAAAGTTTCATGATTCACGGCTTCTTCTAAAGTGATTTCAATTACGGGTTCAATATCTGCTCCGTGAGCATTTTGCCCTTGTTCGTGGTAGAAGCGCGCAAAGAGATAGGAAGCACCTATGACTAAAATGCAAAGGCAGGCTACCATAGCACTCCATTTCATCCGACTGGACTTTCTGGCTTTCTTCTTATAGTTAAGAGCTTCCTCAATATATTTTGTATCAAGTTCAGTCATGGCATCGGAAAACGTCTTCATGTTCACATTAACACCCCTTTTCCCACCAAATATTGTTTCATTTTCTCGCGGATACGGGTCAGCCGGACGGAGACGTTTTTCTCCGAAAGACCTACAAACTCAGCTATGTCTTTGTAGCTGTCAGCAAACCAATAGCGGCGCATGAAAATAACGCGATTTGCGGCGGTCAGCGTGTCCAAAAACGTCTCGATGATACGGGCCAACTCTCTGGCTTCAATTTCATCTTCCACGGTTCTCAGATCTGCAATACAGTCTTCAATTTCCTGTAAGGCGATTGTATATAGCCCGCTTCGTTTGTCCGCTTCCTTCCTCCAATAGCTTTTAAGTGAAAGATTCCGAACAATCTTCGCAATGTAAGAGAGCAGTGGATTGGGTCTCGTTGGGGGAATGGTATTCCACACACCCAAGTAAGCATCATTGACACATTCCTCTGCGTCCTGCCTGCTGTTCACAATGTTGTACGAGAGATTGTGACAGATTTTTCCGTATTTGACGTCCAACTCTCGGATGCCTTGCTCTGACCGTACAAAAAACATTTCTATGATTTTTTCATCGTCTATCATCTCACCGCCTCCTTTCTGGCTTCACTTATATACTACGATTTTAGCAGTAAAAACTACATCAATATCAAAATAATTATATCATGTTTTTGTGAGGCTGCTGGTAGAACCCGCCGTTTGATTCAAATGCTCAGCGAAAACGCTTGACAGGAAATGGGGCGTATGTTATTTCTAAATCGTAAGTAGTAAGTAATAAGTAAAGGAAACGCATTGATTGCCCAGCGGCAGAGGAGGGATTGAACGTGGAGCTGAACCATGTCTATGCGCTGATTGCCATGAATGGGCTGGAGTCCAGCCGGAACAGTCTGGCCCGCCAAGCTGTGGATCGGGCTTTGGCTGCCGCGGAAATTTTGTCCCCGGCATTGGATTTGGCCCTGGAGTCGCCGGAGGAGTTCGCCGCCAAAGTCCGGGCGGCCGGACAGGCGGCCCGGAAGCTGAGAGGCCGTGCGGCCAGGACGTTGGAAAAGGAGAATTTTTCTGCTCTGAAGGCGATGGGAGTGATGGAAGAGGCGCCTGCGCTAATGGGCAGCGATATGCTCTACGCCACCTCTGGTGTGGAGCTGCTGATGTGGCGCGGGGAAGAAGGGGCCTGGCGGAAAGCGGTGGAGGAGTTCCGGGCGGAGCTGCTGGAGCTGGGAGAGCCCACTGTGGAATGTGGGGCGCTGTTCTGGCTGCTGCGGGAGAGCTGTGTGCTCAATGAGCTGTTCAGCACCCGGGAGCAGGACGAGGTGCAAAGCCGGGTAACCGCTCTGGCGACCGAAAATCCGGTTTGGCGCTGTCTGGTGGAGGAGGAATTCCATGATGCTCTGGTTGCCCTGGGACTGAAGGCGATGCGGGCCAAGCGGGCGATGTTCCGGAACCCCTATCTGGAAGGTGTAGCACTGTTTTTCCCGTTTTTAGAGCGGAGGGCGTCCATTTTTATTGACCAGGTGGTACTGGGCACTACGGTGAAGGAGCGCCGGACGGCCGTGGTGGAATATCTGAAGGCACGGGGCCACCGGGTACGGGAGGTACCCAATGGGAGCGAGACCCTACTGGAGATTGATGGAAGCTTCTACCGCGCCTGGCCTACCACCCGGACTGTCAGGCTCCCGATTCAGGGTATGGCCCTGGTCCCGGTGTATCTCTGAGGGTTGGCTCTATGTCCAGACGACGCAGTATGGAGGCAATCCTCCAAGATCAGTGGGTGACCATTGGCGAGTTGGCCCGCCTGACCGGCCTGCGGTACAGCACGCTGAAATTCTATACTGAGGAAGGGATGCTTCCCTTTTGCCAGCCGGAGAGCAACCTGACCCGCCGCTACCGCCGTGTAGAAACCATGGGGCGCCTGGAACGCATTGGGGAGCTGAAGGCACAGGGACTATCCATCCCTGAGATTCAAGCGAGGCTGGCCGAATAGCTTTTTTCATCCCGGCGAAGCAATGATGTACCCTGCGCAAACAGCAGCGGGGTCAAAATAGTTCTTGAAACGAAAAAGGAGGACACGACAACGTCGTGTCCTCCTTTTTGCCTTTATGATTAAAGCTTACTTGGAGCGCTTCAGAACCTCCAGCAGGAAGTTCCACACCCGCTGAACGGAGGAGATGCTCATTTTCTCTCTGGGGGTATGGATCTCCAGCAGATCGGGACCCAGGGAGACGCAGTCCAGCCCAGGCATCTTTCCGGCAAAGATGCCGCACTCCAGTCCGGCGTGGATGGCCTCAATCTTCGGGTCCTTGCCGTACTGATCGCGGAAAACCTCCACCATCAGCTCCCGCAGGGGAGACTCCTCCTGATACTGCCAGCCGGTATATTCTCCGGTAAACTCTACCCGGCCGCCCAACTGCTCCATCAGGCAGCTGAGACGCTCTTTGAGCATCTGCTTCTGGGAGTCCACCGAGCTGCGTACGCTGTAAGAGGCCTGTACGGAATCCTCCCCGGTGACCAGAATTCCCATGTTGAGGGAGGTCTGGACCAGACCGTGAATCTCGGCGCTCATGGCCTCGATCCCGTTGGGCAGGCACTGGAGCATGCAGATCACCTTTGCTGTGGAGGACGGATCCAGAGGAAGTCCAGATGCATCCGCAGCTTCCGCCTTGACAAACAGGGCGGGATCGGTGGTGTGGTACTCGTTTTGCAGGATATGCTCCATATCCTGGGCCACCTGCTGGGCGGCCTGGGAGTCAGACACAATCACGACTGCCCGGGTTTCCACGGGGATGGCGTTGTCCTTCAGACCGCCGTCCACGCGCTGGATGCACATGGGGGCCTTCTTCGCCAGGGCGCGGAGTACCCGGCCCATGAGCTGGTTGGAGTTGGCGCGGCCCTTGTGGATCTCCGCGCCGGAGTGTCCGCCAGTGAGGCCGCCCACAGTAATCAGAAGGGCGGTGCCCCCGAAGGCGGCACGGGTGATGGGAAGAATGCAGGTGGTGGTGTTGCCGCCGGCGCAGCTGACGGTAAAGATTCCCTCTGCCTCGGAGTCCAGGTTGATCATCTTTCTTCCCTTCAGAGGGGCGACGTCCATGGCGGAGGCGCCCAAGAGGCCAATTTCCTCATCGGAGGTAAATACGGCCTCGATCCGGGGGGCGGGCAGAGTGTTGTCGTCCAGGACGGCCAGGGCCATGGCCACGGCGATGCCGTCATCGCCGCCCAGAGTAGTGCCCTTGGCGTAGACATAGTCCCCGTCAATGGCCAGATCCAGGCCCTCGCGCTCCATATCCTTGGTGCAGCCCGCAGCCTTTTCACACACCATGTCCAGATGGCCCTGGAGAATGATGGGCTGGGCCTCCTCATAGCCGGGAGCGGCGGGCTTGACGATGATCACGTTGTTGTTGGCATCCTGATGGTACTCCAGTCCCCGCTCCTTGGCGAAGGCCACGCACCAATCACTGATCGCCTTCGTGTTCCGGGAGCCATGGGGAATGGCGCACATGGCCTCAAAAAACGAAAATACCTTCTTGGGTTCCAGATGTTCCAAAACCTGCATGGTTGCTTTGCTCCTTTCGATACCTGCTTATCTCAGACAAAACCGGTTGCCGGGCAGCTCCTTGACCAGCAGCTGCTCCGTCATATACTGGGCCAACTTCGGGGCAAAAAGCCGGGGATTTTGCACGGCGGCCTTTTTTCTGGACCAGAATTGCCCCGCCTTTACGTCCTTGCACAGCCGGCCCATCTCCTCCAGGGAGATGCTTTCGTGCTTTTTCAGATAGTTTACCACCTTCCGGGCGCTTTTGCTCAGCAAAATGCGCTCCAGGTCCTCCTGCTGGGTCATGCTTTTGTGCAGGCCCCAGGTATAGAGCACAGCGGTGACCAGAGCGAAGGCCAAAATACCCAGAATGATCTGCGGCGTATTCAAGGCTTCACCCGATCCTTTCCCTGAAACAAGATAAACTTGTTGTTGTGCAGAATCTGCATATAGTGTACCAGCCGGTCATAGAGCGGTTCGGCCTTGTCGCCGAATTGCTCCTTCATCCGCTGGGCCAGCTGGCCCACGGTGCGCCGGCCATCCAGTTCCTTCCAGAGGAAGCTGCCGTACTCGTCCAGCTTGATGTGGCTGACCCGGGGCGTGTGGAAGAACTTCTGCGCGATGGCGGCGTAGAAGCCGCGGTGGACCATGTGGATGGTGACAACGCCCTCCTCGTCCTCGCTCCAGTCGTTTTGGGGATTTATGATGGGGATGAAATCCAAATAGTTGTTGTTCTTTTTACTGGCCATATCGGTTTCTCCTCATGGATAAATAGCCCAAGCCGGGCCGCATACACAAGTATACAGCCCGGCTTGAAAAAAGACAATGTTTTATTTCTTCTTGCTGTCCTTGGTGGCGAAGAAGTAAATGGAGAGCAGAATCAGGGCAAAGCACACCAGGCCGCCGATGTTGCCGATGGAGAACAGCTCGCTGATGTTAACCTTGTCGCTGAGGTAGAGGGTCTTGCCCTCGGCGTTCAGACCCATGGGGATGACGGCCAGCACAGCCAGCAGGATGCCCACGATACCCTCGCCGGCGATAAGGCCGGAGGAGTACAGAACACCGGACTGAACCACGTTGTCCTTGGCCTTCTCAGAGGCGTACTTGCGCTTCTCCAGGTACCAGCGCAGCAGGCCGCCCAGCACCATGGGCACGGACAGGTAGATGGGCAGATAGAGGCCGATGGCGAAGGGCAGTACCGGGATGCCCAGCACCTCCACCACCAGGGCAATGAACACGCCCACGAACACCAGGTTCCAGGGCAGGTTGCCGCCCATAACACCCTCGACGATCATCTTCATCAGGACTGCCTGGGGAGCGGGCAGGTCCTCGGTGCCGTAGCCGCCCCACGCGTTGCTCAGCAGGTACAAGATGGCGCCGATGGCCACGGCGGACACCGCCACGCCAATCAGCTCGCCAATCTGCTGCTTCTTGGGGGTGGCGCCCACCAGGAAGCCGGTCTTCAGGTCCTGAGAGGTATCGCCGGCGATGGCAGCAATGACGCAGATGATGCCGCCGATGACGATGGCGGCGATCATGCCGTTGATGCCGTCGTTGCCGGTGGCCTTCAGCAGCAGGGTGGAGATGAGCAGGGTGGCGATGGCCATGCCGGAGACGGGGTTATTGGAGGAACCAATGAGACCCACCATCCGGGAGGACACGGTGGCAAAGAAGAAGCCGAAGACGATGACAATGAGGGCGGTGAACAGGTTCAGGGGGATGACAGGCAGCAGCCACATCACAACGGCCACCACCAGGATGCCCAGCAGAACGATCTTCACGGAGATGTCCTGCTCGGTGCGCAGGGTGCTGTTGCTTCGGCCCTTGCCGTAGTCACCCATGGCGTCCTTGAAGGTGCGCACGATGAGGGGCAGGGACTTGATGAGGCTGAGCACACCGCCGCAGGCCACGGCGCCGGCGCCGATGTAGCGCAGAAAGTTGCTCCACAGGTTGGACACGCCGCCGGGGGCAGCGATCAGCTCGTTGATGGTCTTGTCCGCAGGGAACAGAACCAGGTCGCCGCCGAACAGGGCCATCAGAGGCATGATGACGAACCAGCCCAGCACGCCGCCGGCGAACAGATAGGAGGACACCTTCACGCCGCAGATATAGCCCACACCGGCCAGAGCGGGCAGCACGTCAATGCCAACGCCGGAGCCCTTGTAGGCGGAGATGTCGTAGGTGATCTCGCTGGGGAACAGCTTCAGACCGTCGGCAATGAACTTGTAGACGGCAGCAATGCCCAGACCGGAGAACACGGTGGAGGCCTTGGCGCCGCCCTCTTCACCGGCAATGAGCACCTCGGCACAGGCCTGTCCCTCGGGGTAGGCCAGCACGCCGTGCTCCTTGACGATCAGAGCGCTGCGCAGGGGGATCATCATCAGAACGCCCAGCACACCGCCGCACAGAGCGATGAGACCGATCTCCACCAGGGAGGGTACGTCGCAAAGACCATCCTTTGCCCACATGAACAGGGCGGGCAGAGTGAAGATGGCACCGGCGGCCACGGACTCACCGGCAGAACCGATGGTCTGGACCATGTTGTTCTCCAGAATGGAGTCACGGCGCAGGATCTTGCGGATCACTCCCATGGAGATGACCGCGGCGGGGATAGAGGCAGACACCGTCATACCCACACGCAGGCCAAGGTACGCGTTTGCTCCGCCGAAGACAATGGCCAGAATAGCGCCCAGGACGATGGAGACCACCGTGAACTCAGGCATGACCTTGTCTGCCGGAACATAAGGTTGGAATTTTTTCTCTTCCACGATATTCGTTCCCTTCTGTCGATTTGCTGTGCGGAGGACGCTCCATACTCACTTCTGCGACAGGAACATAACACACAACCTCACCATTTTATTAAAATATCTTCGGTTCGTCAAGGTATTTCCCTATTTATCGTTGGATTTGACGAATAGGACAGCTTTGCGGAAAAAGGAACCGTATGTCGTGTCCTTCATTTTGCTTTTTAGGGAATGGGTCTGGAGCCTGTTCCAGCGCTGGGCTTGCCCAGGAACAGGAAGAGCAGGCCCTCTCCCAGCAGGGCCGCAAGGGCCAAAAGGCTGCCGGATTCCGCCATCCGGGCAAGACCGGGGGGCGTAAGAGAGGACAGCAGGGCGAAGGAAGAAGAAAACTGGGACAGGTCCAGGAAACATCCGCCCAAAAGGCAGAGGATCAGGGCCAGGAAGGGGGCCAGAGCGTCCACTCTGCCCTCCTGGGCCGTGAACCGGGTTACAGCCAGAGCCAGCGCGGCAGCGGTAAAGGCATAGCCCACGGCGCTGACAACACCCCAGGCAGAGCTGCCGCTCGGGTACAAAATGGCCAGAGCGGTGAGGACCCCCAGTCCGGTGAGCGCCAGACAGTCGCTGCCGTAGGACAGCAGCCGGCCCCGGGCCACGCTGGCCATCCGGGCCTCCACCCGGCGGCTGTCGCTTCCGCCGCTCCAGGCGGCTGCGGTGAGCAGGGTCAGGAGTACGGCCAGGCAGGAGACGCCCAGGGGACTTGGATAGAAGGGAGAGCTGGGCGCTGCCCCCCGGGAGGAGCTGGTGTGAAACGGGGGAGGCATCTCCGCCTCAGCCTGTGCGATCTGTGCCAGCAGGGCCTGCTGCTCGTCCTGGGACAGAGCGCGTTCCAGACGGTCCTGGGCCTGAGACAGGGCACGCAGGCGGCTGCGCTGGACGGCCACCTGGCCGGCAATCACCTCCCGGGCTCCCTGGGCGGAGAGGGAGGCTGCGGCCTGCTGGTAGGAGAGGGGCAGCGTGTCGGAGGACTCCAGAGCCTCCTGGTAGCCCTCGCCGATCACCAACAGGCCTTCTACCTCGCCCAGCAGCACCATTCGCTGGCCCTGAGCCGGGGTCTGACAGCGGGTGAGGGTAAGGCCGTCCCGGGTATCCAGTGCCTCGCCAAGGGCCTGGGACAGGTTGCTTTGGTCCTCATCCACCAGGGCCAGACGGAGGGAGGAGGCGCTTCCACGGCTCACGGAGAGAGCGGCCCCGCCGCACAGAAGGGCCGCCGCCAGCAGGGCGGCCAGCCCGGCTCTGCCGCCCCCCATGACCCGGAGCTTGAAGAGGGACAGTCCGGCCAGACGGGCGGGCGAGGGAGAGAGGGCATCCGAAACCGGAAGGGACCGGGAAGCCGGAGAAGCCGGCACCTCAGTTCCGCCGCTCCGGCCCTGAAGACGCCGGAAGCCAGGAATGGCCAAAGCCGCACCGGCCGCGCCCAGGGCAAAGACGGGCCAGAGCAGGGCGAGAAGCTCCCGCCCGGACAGTCCCCGCTGGATGGCCTCCAGCCCCAGAACCGCGTAGTAGGGCAGGGTCAGCTTGCCCAGGCTGGGCAGAGGACCGGGGAGCAGGTGGCGGGGCCACAGGGTTCCCCCCAGCACCAGGGAGAGCAAAATAATGAGATTGCCCCACCGCTGGACCGAAGCGGCATTTCCCGCCCAGGCGGCCAGCCCCAGCAGCACGCCGAAGGAGCCCGCCAGCAGGACGAGGGACAGGACCAGGACCGCCGCCGGATGCTCCGAGGGGAAGGCCAGGAGAATGAGAATCAGGGTGGGCAAGGTGAGCAGAAGGGAGACCGTCAGCTTGGACAAGACGAACCCGACCCGCCTGCCGCCGATGCCCTGAAAGCGGGGGAGCACCCCCAGGGCCAGCTCTTCCGGGAGGGTTTTGACGGCCAGCAGGGGGAAAAAGAGGGCCAGCATGGACAAAACGCAGGCCAGGAGACGCCGTTCCATGGCCCCTTGGACGTCGGCAAGCTGGGTGTGGGTGTCAAACACCGTCTGCCGGCTCAGCGCGTCCACCAGCAGGTGCTCTGACGTCTCCCGATACAGCTGGCTTTGAAGCTGGGGAGTCAGTTCCCCATAGCAGAAGCGGTATAGGCCGATTCCGGCGGACTGGTCGGCCCGGATGATGTCCATGACCGAGGTAAAAATGGTTTCAAACAGGGTGGATTCCAGGGGCATATCGGCGTTGAGCACCACATCCACCGGGCAGTCTTTCATGCTGTACAGATCGTAGAAGAAATCCTTGGGGACGGTGACCACCGCCGCGGCTCCACCGGCCAGAGCCTGCTCCGGGGATTCGCCCTCCTCCAGGACTTCCACCTGGGAAAAAAGCTCAATTTCCCGGATTTGGGAGATGAGGGAGCGGGACATGATGGTGCCGTCCAGGTCCTGTACGGCAATGGGGAAGGGTTGGACATAGGCCTGGCGGGAGAGGTCGGCCATCCCTAAGCGGAGGGCCAGGAGCAGCAGAAAAGGCAGGACCAGTGCCAACGCTCCGGTCCCGCGGAAAAACAGTTTGAAATCCTTGTAGAGTGCGGCCCTCAGTCCTCTCACGGCACTTGGCCTCCCTCCGAAATCCGCCCGTCACGCAGGGTCAGAATGGACTGGCACACCTGCTCCAGCTCTCCGGCCTGGTGGCTGATGAGCACGACGCCGCAGCCCAGCGTGCGCAGATGGGTCAGGGTGTCCAGAATGAGGCGGGTGGAGCGGCTGTCCGCCCCTACGGTGGGCTCGTCCAGCAGCAGAAGCCGGGGCGTGACCATGAGGGCGCTGGCCAGATGGAGCCGGCGCTTCATGCCGCCGGAATAGGTGGACACCGGCTTTTTTGCCTTTTCCGTCAGCTCCATCTGCTCCAGCAGCCACCGGCTCCGGGTGGAAATAGCCTTTGAGGGCAGGCCGCAGGCCAGCCCCCAAAAGCGCAGATTATCAAGTCCTGTGAGGACGTTGTAGAGCGACAGCTCCTGAGGCACGTAGCCGATGTGGTCCCGTACGCCGGGGGCGTAGGTGACCGTACCCCGGTCGGGGGTCAGCACGCCGGCCAGCAGATTCAGAAGCGTGCTCTTTCCAGCCCCGTTGGGGCCCCGGATCCCCAGAACCTGTCCGGCGTGGATGTCCAGGGAGAGGGGGCCCAAAACGGGAGCAGAATGGGAGCCGTAGCTCTTTTCCACCTCAGTGAGGTGGCAGAGGGGCTCAGAAATAGTAGTAGAGATCATACATCAAGGGCTCCAGATTGTCGATGAGGTCCTGCTGCAGCACCGAGCCGATCTCGGTGAACAGCTCCTCCAGCTCACGGGTGCTGTAATCGGTGATGTCCACCGTCTTCCCGCTGGGCTTCTGGGCGGTACTCTTGTCCGTGGCGTTGATGGTGAGCTCCAGACGGTCGAAGGGAGCATAGTAGGAGAGGTCCTGAATGTTGTAGAGGGAGAGAATGTGGTCCACACCGCCCTCGTCGCCCTCACGCACCTCCAGGGAGAAGTTGACCCCCTCGTCGGGCATAGACAGCTCATAGGTGCCGTAATAGGTTCCCAGGGCCGAGCGCTTTTCCTCGTCCAGCTCATAGTCCATGATCACGGTGCTCTCGTAGGGAATGGTAATCACAAGGCTGCCCTGGGAGACGGAGCCCTTCTTGGTGTACTCATGCTCCAGCAGCACCTGGCTTTCGCCGTAGGACTCCACATAGAGCACCTCGTCGAGACCGCCGGACTCGGAGCCGTCCCGCTCATAGACTACGGCCTGGCCGTCCGCCTCCAGGCGGATCATACGTACTTCCTTCTTTTCCGTCACCAGAGTCCAGGTGAAGTCGCTGTCCTCCACGGCGCGGCCGATGTCGGAGGCCTGCTCCTCCAGGGTGTCCGCCAGGGAGAGAATGGCCTCGTCCAGCTGCTCCTCCAGGTCGTAGCCGCCGAATACCTCCTCACCAAAGGCCGCTTCCAGAGCCTCAGGGGACACCACGTCCAAAATCATGGAGCGCAGGGTCTCGTCCTTCTGCAGGTTGTCGGCGATTTTCAGGAACATGGCCTCCACATCCTCGCCGCTGGGGGAGAAGGTGTAGACGGTGCCGTCAAAGCGGCGGTCCAGCTCTTCCAGAAGGACGCTCTTGTTCTTCTCAACCTCCACATTGTCCTTGGTCACCACAGTGTACACCGTGTCCAGATAGGACTGGAGCAGAGAGCGCCATTCTTTGCCGGAGATCTCGGGCAGGGCCAGCTGGCTGAGATCCACCTCCTGGCCGGTGAAGTCATAGATCATGGAGGAGAGGTCCATGACGTAGTAGTTGTCATCCACCTCGGGCAGGGAGAAGCCCACCTGACCCTTGTCATAGGTGCCCACCGCGTTGAGCACCGGGCTGCCCATCAGGACAAGCTGGCCCTCCGCCAGCAGGGTGTCCCGGTTGAGATCCAGCTTCAGACCGATGGAGGAGTCCTCCAGATAGCGGTTGATTTCCGGCGTGTCCACGCTGGCAGAGAGGGTCAGATCGGTGGAGAACTGGCCGGTGCCGTAGACATCCAGGGTCTCTTCCAGCTGGTCCATGACCCGGTCCACAAACAGCTCCTGCTGAATCTGAACAAATTCCTTCTCGGGAGAGGAGAAAAGGCCGGGCAGAGCCACCGCTCCGATCACGCACAGAACCACAACGGCGGCGGCACCCAGAGCAATGCCCAGAATAGGCTTCTTGGGCTTGGCAGGACCGGGCTTGGCCGGGTCGGGCGAATCCAGATGGGCTCCGCAGTTGGGACAGAATACAGCGTCCCCCTGAATGCGCTCCCCGCAGTTGGGGCAGAAGCTGTCCGGCTGAGGGGGCTGGGGATCCTGCCGGGGCGGCTGGGCTTCCTGAACGGGCGGCTGTTCCTCCGGCTGGGGCTGCTGTTCCTCGGATTGGGGCTGCTGCTCTTCGGAGTCCAGAGGCTTGGCGCTGGGCTCGGGCTCACCTTCCGGCTGGATGGGCGGGGTGTTCTGTTCCGGTTGTTGTTCCGGCTGGAGCGGCTGCTCCGCCGGCTCAGGCTGGGGAGAGAGTCGTTTTCCGCAGTGACCGCAGAAAATGGCGTCATCCGGCAGACTTTGACCGCAATTCGAACAGGTTTTCATTCTATCTCCTCCAATGCACACAACTCAACTGGTTCCCACATCATAACGAGCTGGGAACACTTTTATTGTAGACGCGCCATAGAGCAAAGTCAACAAAATCCGAGCTTTTGCGATGGATAATTTTAGAAATATTCCAAAAAGAAAAGAGCGGTCGGGGCACCGTCAGCGCTCCAGCAGAGGCATCAGCTGGTTTTTGCAGATCCACTGGGGATTATATTTGCGGCGGATGATGGATTTGGCGTTCAGGCTCCGGTCCTCCCGCATCAGATTGACGATGATGCCCCCGTGCTCCAGGTAGTAGTCCCGCTCCGAAGGCACATAGTTTTCCTGGGTGTCATAGCCGAAATTGCGGGCATCCCAACGCATAAAATAGGCGCCCAGGGAGTTCCCAAGCTCCTTCAGGGCCGGGACGGCCTCATTCAGCACCAGAAAGTTTCCACGGCTGCCGGCCTCCAGCACGGTGAGACCGAAGGACTCGGAATAGGAAGGGCAGAGGAACAGGTTGGAGAGCTGAAACAGCTCAAAGACGCCCGCACGGGGGAACCCGTCCGGGTATCCCAGGTCGGAGGTGAAGAGCATGTCTCCGTCCTCCAGCCCGAAGCGCTTTCCCTCCATGCGGATCATGGCCTTGTAGGTCTGACTGGGGATGTCGGCGCTGGGGAAGTCGCAGAACACCACCTTGGTGGTCAGCTCGGACTTGCTTTTGATGGCGCCGGCCAGGGCCGCCACCTTTTCAAACCGCTTTCCTGTGGTCAGCCGGGCGGGATAGACGGCCAGAATATCCGCACTCATCAAATCCATCTGTGCCGCCACCCGCTGCACATCCGGGCTCATGGACTGCAGCAGGGGGAGGGTGTTGTACACCACCGCGCAGTTGCCCTCCGGCACATCGTACTGTCTGGCCAGAGCGGAAAGCCCGGAGTAGGTGGGGTAGACGAAGGTTGTCCGGGGCATGCCCGTGAAGCGGGCGGAGAAGGGATACTCCATGGTTCTGGGGCGGTTTGCTGGCAGGGAATGGGTGAAGGCCAGAAAACGCACATGGGGCAGCTGGGCCTGGGCCTTCCGAATGGCAATGTTGTGCACCAGATGCCAGCCCTGGTAGAGAATGTCGTGGAGGATACACACGTCCACATCCTCCAGCAGCCGCACAAAATCCTGGGCGATGAGGTTGGCCTCCTGGAAAAAGGTCTCGTGTACGGTTCCGGCGGCGCCGGAGTAATCGTGCCACTGGATGGGGACTCCGTCGCGGGTGTTGGTGACCTTTTCCCAGACGATTCGGGGGTCCAGGAAGACCCCGAACCGCTCCTCGTCCGGGCAGGATTCACTCACCAGCACTTTGACGTCCACACCGGCCTGCAGCAGCATTTCCAGCTGGTCCGCCACCACGTTTACCAGGGAATAGGTGGTGGACAGGCCGGAAAACATGGTGAGAATGGCAACCTTCATATGATGCTCCCC
>NZ_QUGI01000006.1:0-141002 GCF_003478995.1 Pseudoflavonifractor sp. AF19-9AC | reverse complement strand
TTGTGTTTGGGGGGTGGGAGCACCGATCCCCTGCCCCCCCGGGTGCGGTTATTGTCCCGCATCGTCACAGATGCACGAACCGAACAGGTCCAGCTTCTGCTTTAAAATCAGCTCCAGCTGGGAGATGGAGTTGACCATGGATTCCACCGACTGATTGGTCTGAAGGATGGTTTGGTGAGAAATGTCCTGGAAGGACAGAATTTTCTGCAGCTTTTCCCCCTCCGCGTTCAGAATGTGGGACAGGGCCGCCTGCTGGAGGGCCACGGACTCAAAGAGGTCAGAAATGGCCTGGTACCGGGGCTGGGGTACGGCTGTTGTGGTGGTTGTGGTAGACGTAGTGGATGTGGTGGTGCTGGTCGTACTGCTTGTTGTGCTGCTCGTTGTAGTGCTTGTGGTACTTGTGGTTGTGCTGCTGGTACTGGTTGTGGTAGAGCTTGTGGTCGTGCTGGTACTGGTCGTGGTACTGGTCGTGGTGCTGGTAGTAGTCGTAGTACTGGTGGTTGTGGAGCTGCTGGTGGTGGTTGTGGTCAGCAGGCAGACAGTGGGCTCGGGCAGCTCGCCGATGAACAGCTCGTTGTGGCTCTCGGAATTGCCGGTGTAGGAATCGAAGATGATGTTGCCGTTGATCTGGCTGAAGGTGGTGTTTGCCGCGGCAAAGGGGGCCAGCACGGAGCCGTAGATGGCGGTGGTGCTGTTGGACCAGGTGAGGGCCGACGGAAAGTTCCACAAGATCTTTCTGGCGTTTTCCCGGGTTGCAGTGATGCCGTTGCGGAAGATCTGGTAGCTGCCGTACTGGATGTTGGCGCCATCCACGTTGATGAGGATGGTGGAGTCAACGGGGGCGATGATGTTGATTCCGTTCAGCTGGTTCAGGGAGCTTCCGGAACCGTAGACGTTTGCGCTGTCAAAACGAAAGATATTCAGATTCTGGTCGGTTCCGGTCAGGTTCAGCTGACCGAAGGTGACAGTGCCCGTGCCGTTAGGGGTCAGGGCACCCCAGAATGTGGATGCACACTTCAGGTACCGTTCGGCCTCGGGAAAGTCGATGGGGCTTCCGGTGATCAGCGCGCCGTTGGGATTGCCCATGGTGTAGGAGATCACCGTGCTGGTGGGACTGATGACCGTGTTGCCGCTGGCGTTGGAGCCGGCGGAGACGTTGACGCTGCCGTTTATGACAAAGGAAGGGTCTGTGTTGGCGGGGGGCAGGGGGCTGATGCCGGCACCCACGCCATAATTGCTCAGGGTGGCGCTGCCTCCTACCGCCACCCGGCCTTCGGCGTCAGTGTTGCTCATGTTCATGTCGCCGAACACAAACACATTATATTGATTGGCTAAACCAAAATTTGTCGCCATGGGTTCCTCCTCCTGCGGGGAATACAAAAATAGTCCTGGGTACAGAGCATTCTATGCACCCGGAGCCGGGATGGTACCAAAAAGGCGGGCCCTCCCTGGGAGGTCCCGCCTGGTTTTCCTTGTTTACTGAGCGGCAGCGTCGGAGCCGCCCTCGCACAGGCAGCCGCCGAAGGTGGAGAGCTTGGACTGGAGAATCATCTCCAGCCGGGACACGGCGTTGACCATGGACTCCACCGACTTATTGGTGGCCAGCAGCACCTCGGGGGTGACATCAGGCAGAGCCACCATTTTCTGGATTTTCTCCCCTTCCGCGTTGAGGATGTGGGAGAGGGCGGTCTCCTGCAGGGCGACAGACTCAATGATGTCGGTGACGGCCTGGGTACGGGTGGTGGTGCTGGGGGTGATGACAGGCATTCCCATAATTGATTTGCTCCTTACTCATGTTTCATTTAAGCTTGCGCTCTTCCTTATCGTATGCAGCCACCGTGAGAATGGTGCTGCGGCGACAGAGAATTGGCAGAGATATTTTGCCCGGAGGGTTTACGGACGGAGCGGAGAATGGTAGGATAGCTTCAGCAGGAAGGGAGCGGGAATGTATGCGGGAGCTGAAAAAGGCCTATCTGGAGATCACTAATGTCTGTAACCGAAGCTGCACTTTTTGTCCCGGCACCCGGCGGCCCCAGGGCTTTCTGACGCCGGAGGATTTTCGCAGGCTGGCCGGGCGGCTGCGGCCCCACACGGAGTATCTCTACCTTCATCTGATGGGGGAGCCCCTGCTCCATCCCCAGCTGGAGCAGATACTGGCGGTGGGAGAGGAGCTTGGCTTCCGCCTCATGATTACTACCAACGGCACCCTGCTGCCCAAGCGGGGGGAGCTTTTGTGCCGCAGCCCGGCAGTCCAGCGGGTGAGCATCTCCCTTCACTCCTTCGAGGGAAACGAAGGCGGCGGAGACATGGCGGCCTATCTGGACGGCTGCTTTTCCTTTGCCCGGCAGGCGGCGGGGGCGGGCAAGCGCTGCGCCCTGCGCCTGTGGAATCTGGATGGGGCGGAGACCCAGGGAGCTAACGCCCAGAATGGAACCATTCTGGAGCACATGGAGCGGTATTTCCCCCGCCCCTGGAAGGAGGGATGGCAGGGGGTGACCCTGGCGCCCGGGGTGTATCTGGAATGGGGAGAGCGCTTTGAGTGGCCCGATCTGGAGGCGGATGAGCTCAATGCCGGCCGGGCCTTCTGCCGGGGCCTGCGGGACCAGGTGGGGGTGCTGTGGGACGGCACGGTGGTCCCCTGCTGTCTGGACCACGAGGGGGACATCCCCCTGGGCAATCTCTATGACCAGAGCCTGGAGGAGATTCTGGAAAGCCCCCGGGCAAAGGCCATCTATGAGGGGTTCTCCCAGGGCCGGGCGGCGGAGGAGCTCTGCCGGAAGTGCGGCTATGCCCGCCGGTTTGTCTCCAAGTAAGAAACAGGAACACGCGTCCGCAGATTGCGGGCGCGTGTTTCATTGTTGTCATCCAGGCAAAGCGTGGTTTGGCGCTGAAACCAAATAAATGGAATGGGAGTCAAAAAACTCTCCTTGACAGAATGATCAGCGGGCGCTAAACTGATGCTAGATACCCCACCCCCGGGGGGTGTCAAATGGATTGCTTTGTTAGGAGGGATTCTCCTGTGACCAAACAGAAATTTGCCATTACCGGCATGACCTGCTCGGCCTGCTCCGCCCATGTGGAGAAGGCGGTGCGCAAGCTGCCGGGCATTCAGAGCGCCGATGTGAGCCTCATGACCAACAGCATGACCGCCCAGTACGATGAGAGCGCCCTCACCCCCCAGGACATCATCCGGGCGGTGACCGAGGCGGGCTACGGGGCCGCCCTGCCCAGCGCTAAGGGCCAGGAGAAGGCGGCGGCTCGGGAAGACGGCATGGAGGCGGAGCTGGCCTCCATGAAGCACCGGCTCATCTGGTCCTTTGTCTTTCTTATTCCCCTCTTCTACATTTCCATGGGCCACATGCTGGGTGCCCCGCTGCCCGGCTTCCTCACCGGACTGGAGAACGCCGTGGCCTTTGGCCTGACCCAGCTGCTGCTTACTCTGCCCATCATGTATATCAACGATAAGTATTATCGGGTGGGGTTTAAAACGTTCTGGCATCGTGCTCCCAACATGGACTCCCTCATTGCCGTGGGCTCCTCCGCCGCCGTCATCTACGGCGTGTTTGCCATTTACCAGATGGGCTACGGTCTGGGGCATGGAGACCTGGAGCGGGTGGCAAACTACCACATGGACCTGTACTTCGAGTCGGCGGGCATGATTCTTACCCTCATCACCCTAGGTAAATTTTTGGAGACCCGGTCCAAGGGCAAGACCTCCCAGGCCATTACCCGGCTCATGGACCTGGCCCCCAAGACGGCTTCGGTGCTCCGGGACGGCGTGGAGACGGAGGTTCCCGTGGAGGAGGTCCGGGTGGGGGACCGGATTGTGGTCCGGCCCGGCCAGTCCATCCCCGTGGACGGGGTGGTGGTGGAGGGCAGCTCCGCCGTGGACGAGTCCGCCCTCACCGGCGAGTCCATCCCCGTGGACAAGGGGCCGGGGGACAAGGTGGCCGCTGCCTCCCTGAACAAGTCGGGCTCCTTTGTCTTTGAGGCCAGCCGGGTGGGAGAGGACACCACCCTGGCCCAGATGATCCGCCTGGTGGAGGAGGCAGCCTCCTCCAAGGCCCCCATCGCCAAGCTGGCGGACAAGGTGGCCGGTGTCTTTGTGCCGGTGGTCATGACCATCGCCCTGGTGGCGGCTGCCGCCTGGCTGTTCACCGGCCACAGCGTCACCCAGGCCCTCACTGCCGGGGTGGCGGTGCTGGTCATCTCCTGCCCCTGTGCCCTGGGCCTGGCCACTCCGGTGGCCATCATGGTGGGCACGGGCAAGGGGGCCGAGCACGGCATCCTCATCAAATCCGCTGAGGCTCTGGAGACCCTCCACAGCATCGACACCGTGGTGCTGGACAAGACGGGCACCCTCACCCGGGGGGAGCCGGTGGTCACCGACATCCTTCCCGGAGAGGACATGAACGAGGAGGGCCTGCTCATCCTGGCCGCCTGCCTGGAGGCCCCCTCGGAGCACCCCCTGGCCGCCGCCATTGTGGCGCAGGCCAAAGACCGCAGCCTTACCACCTCCAAGGTAGCAGACTTTGCGGCCGTCCACGGCCGGGGCGTCCGGGCCGCCATTGGCGGGCGCACCTTCCTGGGGGGCAACCTGGCCATGATGGAGGAGGCTGGGGTGGACCTGGGCGCTTTCCGGGAGCGGGCCGAGGAACTGGCCGCCCAGGGCAAGACCCCGCTGTACTTCGCCGATGAGCACCGGGTGCTGGGCCTCATCGCCGTGGCCGACACCCCCAAGCCCACCAGCGCGGCGGCGGTGTCCGCTTTCCGGCAGCTGGGCCTGGAGGTGGTCATGCTCACCGGGGACAACCAGCGCACCGCCCAGGCCATCGGTCAGGAGCTAGGCGTGACCCAGGTGATGGCCGAGGTGCTGCCCCAAGACAAGGAGCGCATGGTGCGGCAGCTCCAGGAGCAGGGGAAGAAGGTGGCCATGGTGGGCGACGGCATCAACGACGCCCCCGCCCTGGCCCGGGCGGACGTGGGCCTGGCCATCGGGGCAGGCACCGACGTGGCCATGGAGAGTGCGGACATCGTGCTCATGAAGTCCGACCTGCTGGACGCCGCCGGGGCGGTGGAGCTCAGCCGGGCCACCATCCGCAACATCAAGGAAAATTTGTTCTGGGCCTTTTTCTACAACTCTCTGGGCATTCCTCTGGCCGCCGGCGTGTTCTACGCCCTTGGCTGGACGGACTTCATGCTGAACCCCATGTTTGCCGCCGCCGCCATGAGCTTAAGCTCGGTGTGTGTGGTGACCAACGCCCTGCGCCTGCGCTTTTTCAAGAGTAAATTTGCCCCGAAGGTCCCCGGCCCTGCGGCCGGTGCCAATAGCCCGGCGGAGACGGCCTGCCCCTGTGCCTGTCCCGTCCAGCAAGATCAAGAAATTCAGGAAGACAAACAAGGAGGAACGGAAACCATGACCAAGAAGCTGAACATTGAAGGTATGATGTGCGCCCACTGTGTGGCCCATGTGGAGAAGGCCCTCAGCGCCCTGGGCGGTGTGACCTCGGCCAAGGCCGACCTGGAGGGCAAGTGCGCCACCGTCACCCTGGCCGCCCCTGTCTCCGATCAGGAGCTGAAAGACGCGGTCACTCAGGCCGGCTATGAGGTGGTGTCCATCCAGTGAAGGCCGATCACGCCCAGGTCACCCGTCTTTTGAAGACCGCCCGGGGCCAGCTGGACGGCATTTTGAAGATGGTGGAGGAGGACCGGTACTGTATGGACGTGTCCAACCAGCTCATGGCCACCCAGTCCATCCTGAAAAAGGCCAATCGCATGGTGCTCCGGGCTCACATGGACTGCTGTGTCCGGGAGGCTATTGACAGCGGCGACCCCGGCGAGAAGCTGGAGGAGCTGGCCGCCCTGCTGGATAAGCTGGCCGACTGAAACCATTCAAATAAGGAGGGGCTCCCCCATGGGGGGAGCCCCTCCGCGTGTTCGGTTATCCCTGGAAATCTTTGGGGTAGGGCCCCTGGAGGTAGGTGAGGACGTGGAGAGCGTCGTCTGTCTGCACCCGGTAGGTCCGGCCGTCGTCCAGAAAGAGGGCGGGGTCGCCGTAGGGGCCGAAGCCCCGGTCCGCGATAGGACCGCCGGAGAGGAAGGGAAGGCGGTCATACCAGGCCTGGGCCAGCTCCGTGCCCGTGAGCCCCTGGGTGCCCAGGTGCTCCGCCGCCCGGGCGGCGGAGAGGGGGGACCAGTCCTCCTGCTCGGCCCAGGTGAGGGACAGGGCGGGGATCTGCTCCCCGTCAAAGCACTTGCCGAAGGAGAGGTAGGAGCGGTTGGAAAAGCCGTCCTCATAGAGGGAGAAGAGCACATCAAACTCGGTGGCCAGACACCAGACGCTGTCCGGCTTCCAGCCGGTGAGGTCGTAGAGGCACTGGAGGGCCATCCGGGCGTACTGCCGGTCGGTGGGCATGGCCCGGCCCAGACTGTCCAGCCCCGGAACGGCGTCCGGGTCCCGGCCGTGGGAGAACTGGTCGTAGACAAAGGAGACGGTCACGTCCATCACGTCGGGGGTGAGGGTGTCCCAGGTGGGGTCGCCCCCGGTCCCCGCCAGATCGGACCGGACCAGGGCGCTGTCCACCAGCTTGGAAAAGCGGGGGCCCTCCGGGTCGGCCAGCTGGTAAAAGCCCGTCTCATCCAGCCCCAGCCCCTGAGAGGCGCCGTCCATTTGGAGGGAATAGCGGTAGAAACCGTCCCCTGCCCGGTCGTAAATTTCAAGAATCTGGCCCCAGTCGTAGGTGCACAGGGAGACGAGCTCCCGCTCCCCGTCGCCGTCCAGGTCCCGCTCGGTACAGCCGCTGTCGGCGGTGAAGACCATGGCGGGCCAGCCGGCCCCGTCCGGGGCAAAATAATAGGAAAAGGCGGCGTGGTCCTCCCCGTTCCAGGCGGAGGCGGGCAGGGCGAGCCGCCAGCCCCGGTCGTAGCCCAAAGTGGACAGGAAAAGGGCGGACTGGAGCTCCCCCGGCCGCTCACAGTTCTCCCCGAAGCGGCACAGGGCAATCCAGGGGTCATCCGGCCGCGCCCGGGCCACCGCCCACAGGTCGTACTGGCTGGGGTCCTCCCCCTGCCCGGCGGAGGGGACGGCCACCGCCCGCAGCGTGCCCTCCCCAAGGGGGAGTTCGCACAGCACCTGATCCTCCCAGCCTTCGGGCAGCGCCTCCCCGGCCGGAGTGTTTTCTGTTAGAACAGGGGTGAAGTCATAGAGCCGCTCCCGGCTGAGGGAAATGGCCTCCGGAGTTTCCTGGGACACCGGACCGGATTGGCCGGAGCCATCCGTCCCCTCCGGGCCGGGTTCCCCTGCCCCCGGACCACCCAGGGAGAGAAGGAGGGCTAGGGCCAGCACCAGGGAGAGCCCGGCAAAGCCCAGAGCGGTCCACCGCCAGGGAAAGGCCTTCCTGGGGGGCGGGGCGGGCTCTCCGGCGGCCAGCTCCTGCACCTCCATCTCCAGCAGGGCGGCCAGACGAAGGAGGTTGTCCGTGCTGGGCCGGGCGTCGTCCGACTCCCACTTGCCCACGGCCTGCCGGCTCACCCCCATCTTCTCCGCTATCTGCTCCTGAGAGAGACCCAGGGTCTCCCGCCGTTCTCGGATTCGCTGTCCCAACGTCATGGCTCATGTTCGTCCTTTCCGGTGTGTTTGGGTCCATTATAGCGGAAACTACCCCTTGCATGCCACCAACTTTTGGGGCAAATATTGGTTGCATCCGGTCTTTTGGACGGAAATCCGGCAGTTTGGAGGGAAGACGTGCCCAAGGGAGGTGTTGACACCGGAGAGAGAAGATGCTACAATTTTTTTGCAACGATATGAACACCCGAACGCACTTCAGCCGGGAAAAGAGGAGTGCTGTTCGGGTCTTTTTTTATCTGTGGAGGTGACGGCATGTCCAGGGATATGACCCAGGGAAATCTGGCGGGGATTCTGGTCCGGTTCAGCATTCCCCTGGTGCTCAGCGGGATGCTGCAGCAGCTCTACGCCTGGGCGGACGCCTTTATTGTGGGCAACGTGGAGGGGGAGCGGGCCCTGGCCGCCATCGGGGCCACCACTGCCCTGTCCAATCTGTTTGTCATGGTGATCACCGGGATTACCCTGGGCCCGGCCCTGGTGTCCGCCCGGCTGTGGGGCCAGGGGCGGCGGGAGGAAATCCGTGGGGTGCTCTCCTCCTTCGTGGTGGTGCTGGGGGCGGCCTTTGTGGTCATCGGGCTGGGGGGCAGCGCGGCGGTGCGTCCGGTGCTGGCCGCCATCAACACCCCGGAGCTGGACCAGGCCTGCCAATATCTGGGTATCGTGCTGTTGGGCCTGCCCTTTGTGGCCGTCTATAACGTGTACGCCGCCGTTCTGCGGGGTATGGGAGACAGCCGGGCTCCGCTGCTGGCTGTGCTGGTGGCCTCGGTGGTAAACGTGGGGCTGGACCTGCTGCTGGTGGCCGGATTTGAAATGGGTGTGGCCGGAGCGGCAGTGGCCACCGTGGCCGCACAGGGAATGATGATGGTCTTTGTCATCCTCTATGCCGTGTATCGCACCCCTCTGCTCCGCTTCCGCCTTGGGCGGGGCTGTGTGGACTTGGGAAAGCTGCGGGAGGGACTGGCGCTGGGCGTGCCCTCCGCCATCCAGTCCAGCATCAATTCCCTGGGCGGCGTGGTACTCCAGGATTTCATGAATGGCTTCGGTACCCAGACCGTGGCCGCCATTACCACCGCCTACCGGGTGGACACGGTGCTCTTGCTGCCTATCGTGAACCTCAGCTCCGGAATCTCTACCGTAGCGGCCCAGAATATGGGGGCTGGCCGGCCTGACCGGGCCAGAGAGACCCTGCGGGTGGGCAATCTCATCATGGCGGTGACCTCTCTGGTGCTCACTGGGATGGTGCTGCTGGTGGGCGGCCCGGTCATTGCACTGTTCGGCGTGACCGAGCAGGCCGCGGCCCAGGGCGCGGAATTCTTTGCCAACATCGCCGGATTCTACCTCATCTACGGCTTGGCCATGTCCCTGCGGGGCTTCCTGGAGGGCCTGGGGGATGTGCTGTACTCCAGTCTGGCGGGCATCGGCACGCTGGGACTGCGTATTGTCCTCTCCTACGCTCTGGCCCCATGGGCAGGCTGGCGCATCATCGCCTGGGCCGAGGCGGTGTCCTGGACTGTGATGCTGGTGCTGTACTGGGCGCGCTACCTCACCAAGGGCCGGAGGCTGACCCAGGACCCGGCCGCCTGAGACGGCTTTGCTGCATAAATCCTCCCCCTTCCTGCCACACTAGGCGGGAAAGGGGAGGATTTTTTTGGAATCGTGCTCCAAACTGCGCTATGCCCTGGCCGGAGGGCTGGCCGGGGTGACCAACGGACTGTTCGGGGGCGGAGGCGGGTCCGTGCTGGTGCCCATGCTCACCGGGTACTGCCGCCTGAGCCAGCGGGAGGCCTTCGCCACCTCGGTGGCGGTGGTGCTGCCCCTGTGCGGGCTGTCTGTCACCATCTACCTGCTGCGGGGGAATCTGGACTGGATGGAGGCCGTGCCCTATCTCATCGGCGGAGCGGTGGGCGGCTTCGTGGGCGGAAGATGGTTCAAGGGGATGAACATGGGGTGGCTCAAGCGGGCATTCGGGCTGCTGCTCATCTACGGAGGGGTGCGGTGCTTCCTGTGACGGCGAGGGGGGAGGAACAACCATGACGGAGTGGATTCTGCCCCTGCTGGTGGGGGCGGCCACCGGGGTGCTGTCCGGCTTCGGTGTGGGGGGCGGCACATTGCTGCTGGTCTATCTCACCGCCTTTGCCGGGGTGGACCAGCACCAGGCCCAGGGCATCAACCTCCTTTACTTTCTCCCCGCCGCTTTGCTGGCCCTGCCCGCCCACGTGAAAAACGGCTACATCCGCCGGAGCGCCCTGCTGCCCGCCATCGGGGCGGGCCTTCTGTGCGCGGGACTGGGGGCCTGGCTGGCCACATCCCTGGAGGTGGCGCTGCTGCGCAGGCTCTTTGGTGGCTTTCTGCTGGCGGTGGGGGTGGGGGAGCTGCTGGGCCGCCCCAGGGGGTAGAGGCAGATTGCACTTGCTCCCGGCCTGCGGATGGGGTATGATAGAGACAGTTCCTTCCAGTGGGAGGGAACGGAAAGGAGCCTGCTTATGTGGTTTGATCAAGCGGTAATCTATCAGATTTATCCCCTGGGCCTGTGCGGCGCGCCGGAATATAACGACGGCGTGGTGCAGCCCCGGATTTTAAAGCTGCTCCCCTGGGTGGAGCACATCAAGAAGATGGGGGCGGACACGGTGCTGTTGAACCCCCTCTTTGACAGCGACAAGCACGGGTATGACACCCGGGACTACCTGCGGGTGGACCCCCGGCTGGGGGAGAGCAGCGATCTGGAGCAGGTGTGCAAGGCCTTCCACGACGCTGGCATCCGGGTGATGCTGGACGGGGTGTTCAACCATGTGGGCCGGGGCTTCTGGGCCTTCCGGGACGTGCAAGAGAAAAAGTGGGACAGCCCCTACAAGGACTGGTTCCATGTGGACTTCGGCGGCAACACCAACTACAACGACGGCTTCTGGTACGAGGGCTGGGAGGGCCACAACGAGCTGGTCAAGCTGAACCTGTGGAACCCGGCGGTGGTGGAGCACCAGTTTGAGGCCATCCGCTCCTGGGTGGAGCGCTTTGACATCGACGGACTTCGGCTGGACGTGGCCTACTGCCTGCCGCCGGAGTACTTAAAGCAGCTGCGCTCCTTCACCCAGAGCCTGAAGCCCGACTTTGTCCTCATGGGTGAGACCCTCCACGGGGACTATAACCGCTGGATGGGGCCGGAGCTCTGCCACAGCGTCACCAACTATGAGTGCTACAAGGGCCTGTGGTCCTCCTTCAACTCCATGAACATGTTTGAGATTGGCCACTCCCTGGCCCGGCAGTTCGGGCCCGAGCAGTGGACCCTCTATAAGGGCGCCCACCTGCTGTCCTTCCTGGACAACCACGACGTCACCCGCATCGCCTCCCAGCTCACTAACCCCAGTCACCTGGAGCCCGCCTACGCCCTCATGTTCGGTATGCCCGGGGTGCCCGCGGTGTACTATGGCAGCGAGTGGGGCATCCGCGGGGAGAAGAAGGACGGGGACGGTGCCCTCCGCCCTGCCCTGGAGGAGCCGGAGTGGAACAGCCTTACCGACTGGATTTCCAAGCTGGCCGCCGCCAAGAAGGAGAGCCCCGCCCTGTGCTACGGGGACTACCGGAACGTGATGCTCACCAACCGGCAGATTATTTTCGAGCGCAAGTGCGCCGAGGAGCGGGTGCTGGTGGCCATCAACGCCGACGGGGAGCCCTATACGGCCCACTTTGATGCCGGCTGCGGTCTGGCCTGGGACCTCATCACCGGGGAGAAGCACGACTTCGGCGGGGGCAGCCAGCTGCCGCCCTACAGTGCTCAGTTCTGGAAAATGGAGCGGTAAACAAGAGAAAAACGCGCCGGAAAGTAACGCTTTCCGGCGCGTTTTGTTATCCGCGGGGATAGGGCTTTTGTACCGACGTGCGGCCCAGCAGGTAGTCCACGCTGACCTCATACAGGTCCGCCAGCTTGATCACCACATCCAAGGGGTAGTTCAGAACACCGATCTCGTATTGGGAGTAGGTGTTTTGCTTGACGCCCAGATAATCGGCCACTTGTTGCTGCGTGTAGCTGTGGTCAACGCGCAGGTCCCGGATGCGTTCGAATTTCAGACGCTCGTATCGCATAATCATCACCGAAGCCAACATACAATATCTGAAAAAAAGATATTGCATTTTATCTTGAATTAAGATATTATGAGGCTTGGAAGGTGAGATTATGCCGGATTACCAGAAATTATATGTCCATTTGTTTCAAACGTTGACCAAAAGTATTGAGGCGTTGGAAAGACAAGACTTTGGAACGGCCAGAGAGCTGTTAATCCAGGGACAGCAAGAAGCGGAAGAGCTGTATTTGGATATGGAAGACTAAAGTCGCACAGCCGGTGAAGCATTGTTCTGCCGGCTGTGCGACTTTCTTATTTGTATTCTGGGGCAAACAGCGCCGCCAAAGACTGGGTATAGGGCGGGCGGCAGATGCCCTTTTCGGTGATGATGGCGGTAATGAGTTCGTTGGGTGCGACATCGAAGGCAGGGTTATAACACTTCACGCCTTCCGGGGCCATGGGTTCCCGGTACCAAAGGGAGCGGATCTCCTCTCCGTCCCGTTCCTCAATGGGGATGTGATCCCCGTCGGGACAGTTCAGGTCAATGGTAGAGGTGGGCCCCAGCACATAGAAGGGGATGCCATAGTGTTTGGCCAGAATGGCCACACCACTGGTGCCGATTTTGTTGGCCACGTCCCCGTTGGCGGCCACCCGGTCGCAGCCCACCATGCAGGCTTGAATCCAGCCGTTTTTCATCACCATGGAGGCCATGTTGTCGCAGATCAGGGTGACGTCCACTCCTGCTCGCTGCAGTTCCCAGGCGGTGAGCCGGGCCCCTTGCAGGAGGGGGCGGGTCTCGTCGGCATAGACCTTCAGCTTCATGCCCAACTGGGCGGCCAGGTGGAAGGGGCCCTGCCCCGTGCCGTAGCGGGAGGTGGCCAGGGGGCCGGCGTTGCAGTGGGTGAGTACTCCGTCTCCCTCTTTGAGAAGGGAGAGGCCGTACCGGGAGATGTTTTCGCACATCTCCATATCCTCCCGGTGGATGGCGCGGGCCTCCTCGCCCAGGGTACGGACGATCTCCGAAACGGAAGCGCCCGCCATGGAGGCGGCCCGGTGGCTCAGCCGATCCACCGCCCAGGCCAGGTTCACTGCCGTGGGGCGGGCGGCGGCCAGGATTTTTCCATGCCGATCCAGCTCCTGGAAGAAGTCCCCACCGGTCAGCCCCTGCCGCTCCAGCTGTCCGGCCAGCACATACAGGCAGTACCCGGCAAAAATGCCGATGGCCGGGGCGCCCCGGACGCGGAGAGCCTGGATGGCTTCCACCATGTCCTCCAAAGAGCTTACCTGCCGCTCCTCCATACGGTTTGGCAGCAGGGACTGGTCCAGGAGGATGACGCTTGTCCCGTCGGGGGACAGGCGGACGTTGTCCAGAAATTCAGCCATTTGCTTCCTCCTTGTCCCGCTTCCCAGCCAGAGCGCGGTAGCGTCCCTCCAGCGCTTGGATGGCCGCCACCTGCTGCTCGTTCAGGGGGACACCGTCCCCCAGCAGGGCAATGTTGCAGTAGATTTTTGCCGTGTGCTCCAGCTGCTCCATGCGGTCGAAGGCGGACCACAGGTCGCTGCCCCAGGTGAGGGCGCCGTGGTTGGCCAGTAATACCCCTTTGTGGTCCCGGACAAAGGGACGGATGCTCTCCGGTACCTCCGGAGTGGAGGGCAGGGCGTAGGGAGCCACCGGAATGGGCCCCAGGCCGCTGACCACCTCGGTGAGGTAGGGCACGTCCAGAGGGCGGCGGCAGGCGGCGAAGGCAGTGGCGGCAGCCGGGTGGGCGTGGACCACCGCACCCACATCGGGCCGCTCCCGGTAGAGAAGCAGGTGCATGGGCGTCTCGGAGGAGGGGTGGCGGTTTCCCTCCAGCACCCGGCCCTCCAAATCACACAGCACCAGCATGTCCGGGGTGAGACGGCCCTTGCTCACCCCGGAGGGGGTGACGAGGATTTGCCCCTCACCCGCCCGGACAGAGACGTTGCCGTCGTTGCTGGCCACATAGCCCCGCTGGTAGAGAAGGGCACACACCTGGCACAGGTCCTGGCGAAGTTTCGGAAAAGACTGCTGTTCCATGGCGCTCACAGGAAGATCTTGCTCTCCGCCCGGCGTCCGGCGTACTGGTCCTCCAGCTCGTGCTGGTGGTACAGGTAGCCCTCGTGGTCGAAGTACTTGGCGCCCTTGGGGCACTTCTTCACGCAGGCGCAGCACTTGATGCACTTGCCCGCCACGTTGGACACGTCATTGGGGTCGATGGAGCCCATGGGGCACAGCCGGGCACACAGGCCGCACTTGACGCACTTGTCGGGGTCGGTGACCGGCTTGGCCTTGAGGAAATCCTTGATGGGCTCGCCATGGCGGTCCCGGGGGGTGTAGTAGGGGCGGATGGGGTCGCAGCCTTCCACTTCAACCGCCTGAGCGGGAGCCTCAGTCAAGGTCTTTACCTTGTCGGCGGTCTTGCCTGCCAGCTCCTGAACCAGGGCCATGTCGTCGGCGTCGGGGCGGCCGGCGCCCAGAACGGTGGAGAAGGAGTGCTCGCCCACGAAGGCACCGGCAGCAATGGGGTGGAAGCCATTGTCCCGGGCCACGTTCCGCAGCTCCATCAGGCCGTCGTCAAAGTTCCGGTTGCCGTAGAGCACCACAGGAACGACCAGAGCGCCGCCGCCGTGAATGCTGTCCCGCACGTAGGGCAGCAGCAGGTTGGGCACCCGTCCGGCGTAGACGGGCACGCCCAGCACCACCAGATCCTCGGGGGTGAAGGTGAGCTCCTTCTCCCGGGCGGCGGGCAGGTTGAAGCAGTACTCCTCGTATCCTGCACTCAGGGACTGGGCCACGGACTTTGCCAGGGTGGTGGCCACTTTCTGGGTGGTTCCGGTGCCGCTGAAGTAGACGGCCCATACGGTTTTGATTTCCATTTGTATGTATCCTCCCTAAAATTCCTTCCAGTATTGAAAAATGAATTACAGTTCGTATGATTCCAGCCGGGTTTCCGCCACGCAGGCATCTTTTGCGGAGCGGATCAGAGCCATGTGGGGCTGCTGCAGGTGGGCCTGCTGGGCCTGCAGATCCGTCCACCGCTCCACCAGCAGCAGGACGTCCTCGTCCTCCGCTGAGCGGTAGTAGTCATAACCTAAACAGCCTTCCTCGGCCAGGACTTCTTGGCGCAACCCGCCCTCCTCCAGGCGGCGGAGGAATTCCTCCCGCATGCCCGGCTTCATGATGTAGGTCACATTCAATCCCAGCATGTCACGGTCTCCTTTCAGCCCTGGAGACGGCGGCGGTCCAGATAGCCCTCCAGAATGAGAGAGGCCGCCACAGCGTCCACGGTCTTCTTCCGTTTCTTCGCGTTCTTTCCCGCCTCAAAGAGGATGCGGTGGGCGTCCACGGTGGTGCGCCGCTCGTCCCACAAAACGGGCTTGAGGCCGGTGGCCTCCTCCACCCGCTGGGCAAATTCCCGGTAGAGCTGGGCCCGGGGGCCCTCGGTGCCGTCCATGTTCCGGGGAAAGCCCATGACCAGCTCGGTCACCTGATATTCCTGCACCAGCTTCTGAAGCTCCTCCAGCACTACCTCTGCCTTGCGGCTGTGGATGGTGGTGGTGGTTCCGGTGAGAAAGCCGGTGGGGTCGGACAGGGCCACGCCGGTGTGGGCGTCGCCGTAGTCGATGGCCATAATGCGCAAAGGCTACACTTCCTTTCCTCCCCATGATACAGGAAACAGGGGGAAATTACAATTCCAAAGGCAAAAAAAGGACGCCGCAGCAGCGCTGCGGCGTCCTTTTTTCATTCAGATATGCCCAATTAGGCCAGGGCCTTCTTGGCAGTCTCGGTGAGCTGGGTGAAGGCGGCCTTGTCGTTGACAGCCAGCTCGGCCAGCATCTTGCGGTTGATGACGATGCCGGACTTCTTCAGACCGTTCATGAAGGTGGAGTAGTTCATGCCGTTGAGCTTGCAAGCGGCATTGATACGGGTGATCCACAGCTGACGAAAGTCACGCTTCTTCAGCTTGCGGCCGGTGTAGGCGTAAACGCCGGACTTCATGACGGCCTGGTTGGCCATCTTGTAGTGCTTGGACTTGGAACCCCAGTAGCCCTTGGCCAGCTTGAGGATCTTGTTTCTTCTCTTACGGGACATCATTGCGCCCTTGACTCTTGCCATTGTTCGTTACCTCCCTCGTCTTACTTGTACAGGATCATGCGCTTGATGGCGGCCTCATTGGTCTTGTCGGCGTAGGTGGTGCCGCGCAGAGCCCGCTTCAGCTTGGTGGTCTTGCCGTGGCCGTTGAGCAGGTGACGCTTCTTGGTCATGGCGCGCTTGACCTTGCCGGTCTTGGTGAGGGAAAAACGCTTCTTGGCGCCGCTGTGAGTCTTAATCTTGATCTTCGGCATAACAGGTAACTCCTTTACTTACTTTTTCGCATCCTTAGCGGGTTTGGGGGACAGGAAGATGGACATATGCCGTCCCTCCAGCTTGGGGCTCTTATCCATCACGGCGACCTCGCCGCACTCCTCAGCAAACTTCATCAGCAGGTCCTGGCCAATGTTGGTGTGGGCCATTTCACGGCCGCGGAAGCGGACGGTGACCTTGCAGCGGTTGCCTTCGGACAAGAACTTCTGGGCGTTTTTCAGCTTTACATTGAAGTCGTTGACGTCAATGCTGGGGGACATCCGGACTTCCTTGATCTCCACCACGCGCTGATTTTTACGGGCTTCCTTCTCGCGCTTGGTCTGCTCGAACCGGTACTTGCCGTAGTCCATGAGCTTGCACACGGGGGGCACGGCGTTGGGGGAGATTTTAACCAGATCCAGATTGCGCTCCTCGGCCAGGCGCAGAGCTTCCTGGGAGGACATGATGCCCAGCTGTTCGCCGGTTTCCGAGATCAGGCGGACCTCCTTGTCCCGGATTTCTTCGTTGGTTTGATGACCTGTGTTAGCGATGGGAAAGCACCTCCAGACATAAAAAATACGGCAGCCGAAGCGGCTCCCGTTTCTCATAGCAAAACAACGCCGGAATTCCGGCGGAAGTTTTCCATGTTAACCCGTTGGCTCTGGCCTGGGGTGAGGACGGGGGACCGTTCCTGCTTTCTTGTACTTGGCTATTCTAGCACCGGAACAGGGGTGTGTCAAGGGGAGAAGGGGAAAAATCCACTGAAATTTTCCGAAAAGCGGCCCTTCGGAGGGGGTGAACGGAGGGAATATTTGAACCGATACTTAACATAACACAATGTCGAAAAAAACAGAGAGAATCAGTTATGCACAATTTCCACACGCTTTTCCACAAGGTTGTGGAAAAAGGGTGGGGATGTTGAAATCTTTTTGCCAGTTGGGAGGCTGGTAAATTAAGTAAACGTTAAATATAAGAAAAAATCAGGTTACATAACGCAAAAATGGGGTTGGGGAAGTGGTCAGAATGCTAAAAATGAGCATGTTTTGAAAAAAGAAAAACACCGCCGAACGGAGTTGGAACCGTCCGGCGGTGGGTGCTCCATGTGGATTATCCCAGGGAGATATCCCGGGTGGCGTAAGCATTTCGTCGTCGCAGGCTGCGTATCATTCCCATCCACGTCCCTCGGATGGTCATTCGCTCCGCTGCTCCTCCTCTTCCCACCGAACCCACTGACGCTGGGCTTCGGTGGGATACCGGGGCCTTACCCCAGAGAGATATCCCGGGTCGCATAAGCATTAAGGTCACGGCCGGCCAGATGTCCGGCCTGGTACTCGTAAAAGCCCTGGCAGCCGATCATGGCGCCGTTGCCCCCCCACGGAGCTAGGCTCCGCGGGGCCCCGAGAGAATTTCAATGCTCGGGCGAAATGAATTCGCCCTGCGCAAATGTCCCGCTCTGCGGGACATTTTACGGCCTGGCGGCCGCCCCACCGTGTGGGGCCCCGGCGACAACGCCGCCTTACCCCAGAGAGATGTCCCGGGTGGCGTAGGCGTTGAGATCTCGGCCGGCCAGATGTCCGGCCTGATATTCGTAAAAGCCCTGGCAGCCAATCATGGCGGCATTGTCGCCGCAGTACTTGAGCTCCGGAAGGAAAAGCTTGTCTCCGCTCCGGCGGCAGGCCTCCTGCAAATCAGCGCGGATGCGCCGGTTGGCGGCTACGCCCCCCGCCACAGCCACCTTGCCGTAGCCCCGCATGCGGGCGGCAGCCATAATCCGGGGGACCAGAGATTCGCTTACCGCCCGGCCGAAGCTAGCGGCAAAGGCAGGGAGATCCAGCTCCTCCCCCTTCTGTTGGGTGTTGTGGATAAGGTTCAGGCTGGCGGTCTTCAATCCGGAGAAGGACATGTCCAGCTCATGGCCGGCCACGTGGGCCCGGGGCAGCTCATACTTCCCGTCGTCCCCGCCGTCGGACAGCCGGTCCATGGGGGCGCCGCCGGGGTAGCCGATGCCCAGCACCCGGGCCACCTTGTCAAAGCACTCTCCCGCCGCGTCATCCCGGGTGCTGCCCAGCACCTCCATCTCGGTGTAGGAGCGCACATCCACAATGGCAGTGGTGCCGCCGGAGACGCACAGACAGACGAAGGGGGGCTCCAGGTCGGGGTGGGTGAGGTAGTTGGCGGCAATGTGCCCCCGCACGTGGTGGACGGGGATGAGAGGCAGGTCCAGGGCCATGGCAGCCCCCTTGGCGAAGTTCACCCCCACCAGCACCGCCCCGATGAGACCGGGGGCGTAGGTGACGGCCACGGCGTCCAGGTCATCCTGGCTGAGCCCAGCCTGGGCAATGGCCTGGTCGGCCAGACCGGTGATGGCCTCCACATGCTTGCGGGAGGCAATCTCAGGCACCACGCCGCCGTAGATGGTGTGCATTTCAATCTGAGAGGCCACACAGTTGGACAGCACCGTCCGCCCGTCCTTTACCACGGCGGCGGCGGTCTCGTCACAGGAGGACTCGATGGCTAAAATGTTCATGGTATCACTCCTCCATCCAGTTCCCCGGCGGGTTGGGGGTCTCCCCAGGGGCCAGGGGCAGCTGGACAAATCGCTCATAAATGTGGGCGGGGAACCGGCTTTGATAGAAGCGGCGGTGGACCTCCAGCAGCTCCTCCGGGCTTACGTCTTCCTTTCCACGGATGAGGGTCTGGTAGTGGACGCCGAAGAGGGCGCAGTCGTATCCTCCGTAGCGGAAGCCGTTGCGCAGGTAAAAGCCCAGACGCCGATGGCGCAGTTCCCGGTCGGTGGGGTCGCCCCCCTCGTCGGACTCCGCCTCCCCAAAGATGCCCCGCTCCTCCCGGTAGTAGTCGGCCAGCAGATCCAGCATCTGCCCGCCCAGCCCCCGGTTGCGCACGCCGGGCAGGGTGCCCAGGTAGTCCAGCAGGGCAAAGGGCACCCCGGGCTCCCGCCACACCAGGGCGTAGCCCAGAAGCTCGCCTTCGTCAAAGAGGCCCAGGGCCTGGTAACGCCCCTCCTCCATCAGCTCCAGCATGGACTTGAGGGGCTTGAGCTCCTGGGGCGGGAAGTCCCGGGTCATCTGGGAGCGGTAGAGGGCGGAGAGCTCCTCCCGGTTTAACTCATTCAGACGCATGTGCAAACTCCCTTGTCATAATGACCGCGTCCTCTTTGGGCTTCTGGTAGTACCCCGGCCGCAGGCCGGCCCGGTGGAAGCCGTGCTTTTCGTAAAGGCCGATAGCCGCCTCGTTGGAGGCCCGCACCTCCAGGGTGAGAAAGGCCAGATTGGCTGCCCCAAAGCGGCAGAACACCTCCAGCAGGGCAGAGCCCACCCCGTGGCGGCGGGCGTCCGGCTCCACGGCCACGTTGTCAATGTAGCCCTCGTCCAGTACCACATGGAAGCCGGCGTAGCCCACCACGTTCCCCTCGTCGTCCTCGGCCACGATGAAGCTGGCCTGGGGGTCAAAGAGGGCATCGGTGAGCATGTTCTCCGTCCAGGGCACGGAGAAGCAGGTCTGCTCCAGCTGCACAATCTGGGGGATGTGGCTGCGGTCCATGGGGACAACTTGGTAATACATAAAAACACTCCTAAAGATCCATGCCCTGGGGAAAGGCCTCCCGGCCCATAAGGGACCACATGCGGTCGATGTAGGCCAGGGTGTAGTGCCCCTCGAAGAGGTGGAAGCGGAAGGCGCCCCGGTCGGTGAGCACCCAGTCCTCTCCTTCCCGCCTCATCCAGCCCAGCAGACGGGCCGCCCGCAGCTCCAGGCCGTAGGCCCCGTCCAGGGAGCGGCCGAAGCAGGCCTCAAATTCCCCAGGGGAAATGCGGGTGGTATAGGCCCGCCAGAACAAATCATACACCATCCGCTGCCGCTGTGTAAAGCGGCAAGTGAGAGCGGTGGGCAGCTTTTGCTGAGAAATCCGCTCCAGATAGGCGGGAATGGAGAAGGTATTCACTTTAAATTGCCCCTTCAGCAGGGAGGCGGCGGAGCAGCCGAAGCCCAGGTAGTTGGTGCGGGTCATGGAGGAGTAGCCCTTCCCCGGTGTCCGGGCGAAGGTCCAGATGGAGTCCCGGGTGTAGCCTCTCTCCCGGAGAAAGGCGGTAAGCTCCTTCAGGAGAGCCCACTTCTCCCGGCCGGACAGCCCCTGGTTTGGCCCGGGGGTGAAGGAGAAGTCGATGAAGGGGTAGAAGGCCAGGTGGTTGGCCCCCATCTCCTCGGCCAGCAAAATGTCCCGGCGCAGGTGGTCAAAGGTCTGGCCGGGCAGGGCAAAGATGAAGTCGGCGGACACCGTGTCAAAGGGGACGGCGGCCAGAGCCTGCCCCAGTACCCCGGGGTCGGGGCGCTCCCGGCCCAGGCTCTGGAGAGGCAGGGGCTGGAAGGACTGGAGCCCCACGCAAACCCGGCTTACCCCTGCCTCCTTCAGCCGGGACAGGGTGTCCACGGTGACGTCCCGGGGGTGGAGCTCCACCCCGATGCCGTCGGTGATGATAAAATGCTCCTCCAGGGCCCGGACAATCTTCCCAAGGCGGTGGGAGAGCAGGGCGGGGGAGCCGCCCCCAAAGTAGAGGCTGGTAGCCTGCCGCCGCCCCGTCCAGGTTCTGCCTACCAGGTGGATTTCCTGCAAAAGGCCCTCCACATAGGCCCGGGCCAGCTCCTCCTCATAGGGCACCTTGCAGTAGGGACAGAAGGAGCACAGGGTGTGGCAGAAGGGAATGTGGACGTAGAGCCCAAGAGGGTCGGCCCCCTCCAGGGAGAGGGGGTGGTCGTAGTCGGGGGTGAAGCGGAAGGGTGCGGTCCCACGGGTGAGCCACACGCGGGCGGCGGTAATGGGAAGGGACATGGAACTCCTCCTCTCAGATGTATTTGAGATAGGTGGACAGCATGTCCACAATGACGGGCAGATTCCCCTGAAAGACCAGGGCGTATTCGGCGGCGAAGAAGTAGCCGCACTCCTGACACAGACCGGGCACTTCCACGCACCGCCCGCACACCGATAGCTTCCCCCGCTCCATCACCACACACTGGTGGCAGGGGGTGGGGAAGGAATTGTCAATGAGGTAGGGGAAGGCGGAGCGCAGGTTGAAAATGGGGTACCCCTCCTTCATGAGCTCCCGCAGCTCCCGGCAGATGGCGGCCTTCTCCGTCCGGCTCAGGGCCAGGGCCCGGGTGTCCGGGTAGGGGGTGTGGAAGTTGAAGGACACCGCCCGCAGGTTAGACTCCTCCCTGGCCACCCGGCACACGTGGGAGACCGTGTGCTTGTTCAGCTGGTTGATGGCCATGTAGAGGCAGATGTTGTCCGAGGTGGCGGCGCGGATGTTTTCCAAAATGGTGTCGTAGGTGTCGCCCCGGATGGTGTTGTGGGCTTCACGGTCCCCGTCCAGGGAGAGGAGAATGAGGTCGGCCTCCGGCAGGTCGATGGGGAAGGTTCCGTTGGTCACCACATTGACGATGAGAAAGCCCATCCCCTTGGCCTCCACCACCAGGTCCCGGAGGGTTTTCGCTCCGTCCCGCCACAGGAAGGTCTCCCCGCCGCAGAAGAAGAGAATCCGCACCCCCATGGCGTGGAGCTCCTCCATCTCATGGCGGATGTCCTCATAGGGGTAATCCCGGGCCACAATGTTGTTCACCGAGCAGTGCTTGCAGTGGAGGTTGCAGCGGTCGGTGAGGATGATAGTACCCAGAATGGGGTCCTTGCGGCGCAGGAGGATGGTGCTTACACCGAAGGCGGAAAATGTGAGAAAGGACGAGAGTTTCATGGCAGCCGCTCCTTTCCAAGACAGTATAATCCACCTTGAGACTACCACAGAGGAGCGGGGCGAGCAAGAGACAGGGGACAATCGGTCATTTTGGCGGGACAGGCGGCAAAAAGCGGGCCCCGGTCAATACCGGGGCCCGCAAAAAATCTATTTGTGTTTACTCCTGAACCGTGGGCTCATTGGGAATTTCACCGCAGAAGGAGCCCTCCTCCGGCTCTTCCTCCTCCCACTCATCCCGCTCCAGCAGAAAGGGGAGGAAGCGGCGCAGCAGAAGTGCATAGGTGGGCAGGAACACCAGCCCCGCCCCCAGAGCAGCCCATTTTTTCTTCCGGAAGGGGACGAGGAGGCCCATGAGTACGCCCATGGAGAAGAGGCAGGCCTTCACCAGGGCGAAGTCCCGCCAAGTGGACTGGGCGGCGTAGCGGTCGGCGCGGTCAAACAACCAGGTCAGCAGTTTCATAATCTTACCTCCATTTCCAAACTTTTTCTGTTTTCCTTCCAAACATGGTTTTTATACCGTGGAATGAGAACGGGGTGGGGAAGTGCTTTTTCACATGACCAACCCCCAGGCGGGGGAAGAGGCGAAACGTAGTTTCGCAGAAAGTTCTTTTGCTAACTTTTCTTTCAAGAAAAGTTAGTGAGCCTCCGCCCAGGTCTTGCCCGAGCCGGTGTCAGCCAGCAGGGAGACGGGAAGGGAGACCACCGCCTCCATCTCCTCCTTCACCAGGGCGCACACGGCCTCGGCCTCCTCCTCCGGGCACTCCACGATGAGCTCGTCGTGGACCTGGAGGACCAGTCGGCCCTTCAGGCTGTCCCGCAGAAGCCGGTCCCGCACCCGAATCATGGCCAGCTTGATGATGTCGGCGGCGGTACCCTGAATGGGGGCGTTGAGGGCCACCCGCTCACCGAAGGAGCGGGTATTGAAGTTGGAGGACTTCAGCTCCGGCACCCAGCGGCGGCGTCCAAAGAGGGTGGACACGTAGCCGTCCTTCTTGGCCTGCTCCACCACGCCGTCCATATAGGTCCTTACCCCGGCGTAGTGGGCAAAGTACTTGTCCATATACTCCTTGGCCTGCTGGACGGTGACCCCGATGTCCTGGGAGAGGGAGAAGGGAGAAATGCCGTAGACGATGCCGAAGTTTACCGCCTTGGCGCTGCGGCGCATGAGGGGAGTGACCTCCTCCTGGGGCACACCAAAGACCTGGGAGGCGGTGATGGTGTGGATGTCCGCCCCGGAGTTGAAGCCGTCAATCATGGCCTGGTCCCCGGCCATGCAGGCCAGCAGCCGCAGCTCAATCTGGGAGTAGTCGGCGTCCACCAGTACCATCCCAGGCCCGGCCACAAACATCTTCCGCAGCTCGGCACCCAGCTCGGTGCGCACGGGGATGTTCTGGAGGTTGGGCTCGGTGGAGGAGAGACGGCCGGTGGCGGTGACGGTGTTCTGGAAGGAGGTGTGAATGCGCCCGTCGGGGTCAATCACCTTGTCCAGACCGTCGGCATAGGTGGATTTCAGCTTGGTGAGCTGGCGATACTCCAGAATCTCCTCAATGATAGGGTGCTTGCCCCGCAGCTTCTCCAGCACCTCGGCGTTGGTGGAGTAGCCCGTCTTGGTCTTCTTCACCGGGGGCAGGCCCAGGTTGTCAAAGAGGATGTGCCCCAGCTGCTGGGTGGAATTGATGTTGAACTCCTCCCCGGCCAGCAGGTAGATGGAACCCTGCGCCCGGTCAATGCGGCCGGAGAGCATCTCACCAAAAGAGGCCAGGGCACCCCGGTCAATGCGGAAGCCCTCCAGCTCCATCTCGGCCAGCACCCGGCACAGGGGAAGCTCTATTTCTGTGTAAAGCTTGTCCATGCCCAGCTCGCCAAGGCGCTCCGCCAGAGTGTCCCGCAGGCAGCGGATGAGGGCGGTGTGGGACAGAAGAGCGGCCATGGGGGCGGTGGGGTCGGCCAGAGGCCCGAAGGCCCCGTCGCTGAGATAGGCGGCAGCCTTGGGGAACTCCTGGTTGTAGTAGGTGAGGCCCAGCTTCTCTAAATCGTAGCTTCCGTCGGTGGGAGCCAGCAGGTAGGCGGCCACCTCGGTGTCAAAGACAATGCCCTCCGGGGCAATCCCCTCGGCCAGCAGGGCCCGGCACAGCTCCTTGGAGCCGTGGACCACCTTACGGATGTCCGGACCAAACAGGGCCTTCAGGGCCTCGTTGTACCCCTCCAGCCGGTCGGACCGCAGGAGGGCGGCGTGGCCCTGGTTCTCCGCCGGGGCGCACTCCACGCACACCACATCCAGGGAGGGCAGAGGGAGGACGGCGACGCAGTCCTGGCCCCGCCACAGCTCCAGCAACTCCTGGAGGCGCTGGGCGCTCTCCACAACCTCGCTGGTGCAGGTGCCCTCCACCATGGCCTCCTGCCGGGGCGCGCCCTCCCCCTGGGGGGCGGTAAGGTGGTACTTGTCAATGAGCTTGGAGAACTCCAGCTCCAGGAAGAGCTGGTAGAGGCGGGCATTGTCCACCTCCCGGCGCAGGTTATCCTGGGGGTTGAACTGGATGGGGGCGTCGCAGCGGATGGTGGCCAGGTCGTAGGACATGCGGGCCTGCTCCTCCCCCTCCTGGAGCTTCTTGATGACGCCGGGCTTGGCGGGGACGCCGGGGGCCATCTCAGGGGTGGGCATGGCCTCATACAGGGCGTCCACCGTCTGGTAGCGCTGAATGAGGGCCATGGCGGTCTTTTCCCCAACCCCCTTCACCCCGGGGATGTTGTCGCTGGCGTCCCCCATGAGGGCCTTCAGGTCTATGATGTGGATGGGGTCAAAGCCGTACTCCTCCCGGAAGGCGTCGGGGGTCATGTCCCGGGTGGTGGTGCGGCCCATGCGGGTGGACACCAGCTTGACGGTGGCGGTGTCGGTGACCAGCTGGAGGGAGTCCTTGTCTCCGGTGACGATCACCGTGGCCCAGCCGGCGGCGGTGTCCTTCTTGGAGATGGTGCCGATGAGGTCGTCCGCCTCCCAGCCGTCCAGCTCGTACATGGGGATGTTCATGGCGGAGAGCACGTCCTTCAGAATGGGCAGCTGGCTGGCCAGCTCCTCGGGCATGCCCTTCCGCTGGGCCTTGTAGCCCTCATAGGCCAGGTGGCGGAAGGTGGGAGCCTTCCGGTCGAAGGTGACGCACAGAGCGTCGGGGTACTCCTCCTCCAGCAGTTTGTTGAGGATGTTGAGAAAGCCCAGAACGGCGTTGGTGGGCTGTCCGGAGCGGGTGGTGAGATTCTGGCTCACCCCGTAAAAGGCCCGGTTGACAATGGAGTTGCCGTCCAGGACCATCAGCTTCTTCATGTGGGTGTCCTCCCGTAGTTCGCCCCAGGGGGCGGGTGTTCTCGCTTTTAGTATAACAGTCTTCCCCTTGGGGAACAAGAAAAAACAGAGTCCGGCTCAAAGTCGGCTGGCCAGCTGCAGGGCCTCCTCCCGGGCCTGGGCCAGCAGAGCCTCCGGGTCGTTCCCCTGAATGTCCAGTCCCTGGGCGGACAGGCAGTGGGCGCGGGAGATGCCGAACATCTGACCAAGGCCCCGGACGTAGTCAAAGCCGAAGTTCTGTCCCTCCAGAGGGCCGCCGGCGGTGGTGATGTAGACCAGCTGATCCGCCCGGCACAGCCCCTCCTGCACGCCCTCCCGGGTGTAGTGGAAGGTGATGCCCAGCACGCTGGCCCATTCCAGGTAGATTTTTAAGGCCGCGGGGAAGGATAAATCCCAGTAGGGCGCAGCGATAACCACCAGATCGGCCCCCTGCATCTCCCGGGCGGGGTCAAACATGGGGTCCTGAGGTTGGTTGAGAAAGCGCCGGTCCCGCTCCTCCGCCAGGGCGGCGGTGAGGGGCGGCAGGGAGCAGGCGGAGAGGTCCCGCCGCCGGATGTTCACCCCGGGCCACCGGGCCTGGCAGGCGGAGAGAAAGCTCTGGCTCAGAAGCCAGGTGCGGGAGGTCTCCGGCCCCCGCATACAGGCATCCACAAATAAAATGTCCTTCATGCTTCCTCCCTTGCCCGCTCCAAATCCTGCAGGGCGCTCCGGGCGGTTTTCACCAGATATTCCATGGCCTGGACGGGGTATTTGCCCGCGGCGGTCTCTCCGGTGAGCATGAGGGAGGCGGCTCCGTCCAGCACGCCGTTATAGATGTCGCTCACCTCCGCACGGGTGGGCACCGGCCGTTCCTCCATGGACCACAGCAGCTGGGTCACCAGGCAGAAGGGAACCTTTGCCCCCCGGCAGCGCCGGGCGATGTCCTTCTGAATGCCGGGCAGCTCCCAGAGGGGGATGGCGTTGCCCAGATCTCCCCGGGCGATGCAGATCTGGTCGGCGGCGGCAGCAATCTCATCCAGATGCTCCAGCCCACGGCGGTTTTCAATCTTGGCCATGATCTGGACCCGGTCAAGCCCCCGTTCCTCCAGCGCCCGGCGCAGGGCCAGTACGTCCTCTTTTCCACGGACAAAGGGCTGGAGAATGTGGGTGACGCCGAAGGAGGCGGCTACGTCCAGGTTATCCAGGTCCGCCTGGGTGAGGGCGGGGGAGTCCACCTCCACCCCCAGAATGGCCAGGCTCTTCCGGCTTTTCAGCAGTCCCCCCTGACGCACCCGGCAGAGAAGGCGGGCGGGCTCCGCCGCCTCCACCTCCAGCAGCAGGGCGCTGTCATCCAGGGAGATGGAGTGGCCAACCTGGGCGGCCTTTACCACGGCGGTGGGGACCGGAATGCCCCCCTCGCCCAGGATGGCCTGGGAGCCCTCCTCCAAGGGGATGGGGGCGGGCAGGGTGCCCACCCGCAGCTCCGGGCCCTGGAGGTCAATAATGAGGTGGGGGATTACCCCGGCGGCCCGGGCCGCGGGCTGGTAGACCTCTTTCAGCAGCGGGGCGCAGGCGGCGAGGGTGGTGTGGGACAAATTGAGCCGGGCGCCGGTCATGCCGGCCTGAAACAGCTGGTCCAGAACATCGCAACTCTGGCAGCTGCCGCCCAGGGTTCCGTAAAATTCCATGGATGGTATTCCTCGTTTCTCCGTTGTTTTCTCTCTCATTATGGGGCCGTTTGGGCGGGGAAGTCAATAGAAAAAGCGGCGGCTTCCCATTTGGAAAGCCGCCGCAGAAAACACGAAAAGACTTAAGCGCGCTGACGGTTCTTCATGACCACCAGGAAGCCCAGCATCAGCACGATGCCCACAGGCAGGGCGATGATGCCCGGCAGGCCATTGATGGCCAGCAGACCGGCCAGCAGATAGCTGATGCCGGAAATTACAGCACAGGAGATGGCGTAGGGCAGCTGAGTGGACACGTGGTTCACGTGGTCACACTGAGCGCCGGCAGAGGCCATGATGGTGGTGTCGGAGATGGGGGAGCAGTGGTCGCCGCAGACGGCGCCGGCCATACAGGCGGAGATGCAGATGATGGCCAGGGGGCTGTCCATGGAGAACACGTTCTGGACAATGGGGATGAGGATGCCGAAGGTGCCCCAGCTGGTGCCGGTGGCGAAGGCCAGCAGGCAGCCGATGACAAATACGATGACGGGCAGGAACATCTGCAGATGCTCGGCGCTGCGCACGAAGTCACGGACAAAGTACTTGGCACCCAGGGAGTCGGTCATGCCCTTCAGAGTCCAGGCAAAGGTAAGGATGAGGATGGCGGGAACCATGGCCTTGAAGCCCTCGGGGATGCAGCCCATCATCTCCTTGAAGGTCATGGACTTGCGCACGAAGTAGTAGATCAGAGCAAAGAGCAGGCCGAAGGCGGAGCCCAGCATCAGGCCCACGGAGGCATCGGAGTTGGAGAAGGCCTCCACGAAGCTGGCGCCGGAGAAGAAGTCGCCGGAGTAGATCATACCGGTGACGCAGCAGACAACCAGAACCACGATGGGCAGCACCAGGTCGATCACCCGGCCCTTGTCCTCCACGATCTCCTCGTCCATCATGGCGTAGGGGTTGGAGCCGGAGAACAGGTCGCCCTTCTCAATGGCGTTTTTCTCAAACTTGGCCATGGGGCCGAAGTCCACCTTCAGGAACACCAGGCCCAGCATCATGATGATGGTGAGCAGGGCGTAGAAGTTGTAGGGGATGGCGCGGATGAAGAGGTTCAGGCCCTGGCCCTCCTCGGCAAAGCTGGCCACGGCGGCGGCCCAGGAGGAGACGGGGGCGATGATGCACACCGGGGCGGCGGTGGCGTCGATGATGTAGGCCAGCTTGGCCCGGGAGACCTGGTGCTTGTCGGTGATGGGCCGCATCACGCTGCCCACGGTGAGGCAGTTGAAGTAGTCGTCGATGAAGATAAGGCAGCCCAGCACGATGGAGGCCAGCTGAGCCCCCGCCCGGGACTTGATGTTGGTCTTGGCCCAGCGGCCGAAGGCGGCGGAGGCGCCGGCCTTGTTCATGAGGCACACCATGGTGCCCAGGATGACCAGGAAGATCAGAATGCCCACATTGTAGGAGTCGGACAGGGAGGCCACAATGCCGTCACTGAACACGTGGGTCAGCGTTCCCTCAAAGGAGAAGTTGGAATAGAGCAGGCCGCCCGCCAGAATTCCGATGAACAGGGAGGAGTAAACCTCCTTGGTAATCAGGGCCAGGGCGATGGCGATGACCGGGGGCAGCAGAGCCAGAGCGGTGTTGTAGAACTGGCTGGGAGATTCCACATAGCCGGTTCCGGCGCAGGTTTCACAGGTGACGGCCTCGCCCTCATCGCTGAGGACAATGCCCAGAGTGCCGCAGTCGGAGCACTCAATCATCTTGGTGCCGGTGGCCTCGGTGGGGTCCTCGGCAAAGGCGGTGGTAGCCAGAGCCAACAGCAGCATCAGGACCAGGATGAAGCGTGCCGGCCAGGATCTTCTCGCGTTCATTTGTTTTCCCTCCACTTAAATCTTTGGGGCCCACACAAGCCCCTTTTTGCGCAAACAAAAAAGCCATGGTGCGTCAAGCGCCCATGGCAAAGCCGGAGGGCCCCACGTGTCCCGGGGGCCTCTCTGGATAGCGCTCCACTGCATTGTGACAGTCCGGGGGATATTCTCCCCACGGCCCAGGCCCCCGTTCACTGGCAAAACGGAAACCTTCGGCGGCAGACCCTCTCCCACGGGACGGCCTGCCAGGGCCGGGTGTCCCGCGGTACGCATGTATGCCGCGCCTCTATCCGAACAATTTAATTTTGGAAGTGCAGGTATCGTATCACGCTCCTGCATACTTGTCAAGCCCAATTCGGGGAAATCCCCCTTATTTCCCGGCATTTTCCTCCGGGAGCATAAAAAAGGTGAAGGTTCCGGTGGCTACTACCTTATTTTTGTCGTTGGTCATGATGACCTGGACCACGGAGAGGGAGCGCCCCAGCTTCTTGGGCGTGGCTTCGCAGAAAATTTTGGAGCCGTTGGCCGGGCGCAGGTACTCCAGGGTACAGCCGGCGGTGACGCAGCTTCCCCCTTCGGAGCAGGCGCAGCAGCCGGCCACCGTGTCGGCCAGGGTGGTCAGAGCGCCGCCATGGACATTCCCGTGGGGGTTGATGCTGTTGGGGCCTACGGTCAGCTCCCCCACGGCCCGGCCCGGCGTGACGTCGGTAACCAGAACGCCGTTTTCATAGGAGAACTGATGGGGGGTATTGACGGTGCGCACAATAAAATCGCTGTGGGATTCCGGCGACATAATGGTCTCTCCTTTGGACAAAGTGGGGCCATTCTAGCACAAAATTTTCACAAAAACAAGCTGTTGGGCCATTTTTCAGCGATTGGCATAGAATGGCGGGAGAAGAACCCAATTCGTTGTTTAAGGAGGACAGGATATGCAGCAGACACAGCCTGCCCCGCTGAGCGGGGATGTGGACCCGGAGGTGTTCCGCCGGGTGTGGAGCCGAGTTATGGCGGATGAGGAGCATAGTCCCATTGCGGTGGAGCCGGGGTCGGAAGCGCCCGCGCCTGCGGCTATGCCGGAGCCTGCGGTTCAGAACATGCAGGAGATTCCGGAACCTGTTAAAAGGTCGGGAGCCGACGACGGCACACTGTTGAAGGAGGGACTGGAGGGGCTAATCCGGGGACTGAGTCTCTCCCAGGCCCTGGCCCGGCGCTGGGGAGGGCGGGGGGCGGCCCTGACGGCGCTGACGGCGGATTACCGCCGGGCTGCCCGGCAGCTGGGAACCGCCTACTTTCTGACCACCGGGGAGCGCTGTGCCTGGGCGGGCAAGGCACCGGGGACAGCCATGGGGCTGGCCCGGGGCCTGCGGGAGCTCTACTGGTGGGAGCGGGATTGGAGCGGGCAGTGCCTCCGGGCGGCGGCGCAGGCGGAGGACGACTATGTGCAGCAGCTCTTTGGCCGCCTGTCCCAGACCGGACAGATCCATCTGGGCATCATCCGTGGCGCCCTGGAGCAGATGGAAACTCCCGGCCTTGACGGGGGCCGGACCCGTGGGGTAAACTGAACCCAAAGAACCACAAAGGAGTGACCGGAACCATGGCGCAGGACGAGAGCTTTACCTATCCATCCGCCGATGGAATCCATACCATACATGCCCGGCGCTGGGTACCCCAGGGGCAGCCCCGGGCGGTGGTGCAGATTGTCCACGGGGTGGCCGAGCACATCGGGCGGTACGACCATGTGGCCCGGTTCCTTCAGGAACAGGGCTTTGCGGTGTGCGGCGAGGACCATCTGGGCCACGGGCAGACTGTGGAGGACGGCAAGTACGGCTATTTTGCCCCTAAAGGGGGCTGGGAGCTGCTGGTGAGGGACATCCGCCGCCTGCGGGAGCTGGAGGGGGAGCGGTATCCGGGGGTGCCCTATGTGATGCTGGGCCACTCCATGGGGTCCTTCCTCACCCGGACCTATCTCATTCGGTACCCCGGTACCCTGGACGGGGTGATCCTCTCGGGGACAGGGCAGGAGAAGGGACTGCTGGTGGCGGGCGGAAAGACCCTGGCCAGCCTGCTTTCCGCGCTGCGTGGACCGGAGTATGTCAGCGAGCTGGTCTATGGCCTGTCCCTGGGCGGTTATGGCCGGCCCTTCCAAAAAGAGACGGACACCACCAGTTGGCTGAGCCGGGACCGGGACATGGTGGAGGCCAACCTCCGGGATCCCCTTTGTACCTTCCATCCCACTGTGTCCATGTTCCGGGATATGCTGGGGGGCGTTCAGTTCATTGGAAACCCGGCCAATCTGGCCCGGATGGACCCCAATATCCCGGTTTATTTCTTCTCTGGGGACCGGGATCCGGTGGGCTCTATGGGCAAAGGCGTGCGGAAGGTGGAGAAGTTGTTCCGGGAGGCCGGATGCCGGGACGTCACCGTAAAGCTCTACCCCGGAGGGCGGCACGAGATGCTCAACGAGACAAATCGCAAGGAAGTCATGGAGGACCTGTTGGCCTGGCTGGAGGCCAAGGTGTGCCCGACAAAGTGAAACAAGAACAGAGGACCGGCTTGCTAGCAAGTCGGTCCTCTGTTTGTGAAGGCGTTATGCAAGCACCTTCCCCACGGGGAAGGCAGCGCGGAACAGGCGGCGCACCAGCGGTCCGGCAATGAAAAACTGGACCGGCAGGGCCATGATAAAATTGCGGGGGATATTCAGCAGCCAGTTTACAGGAACGGCACTCCAGTTTCCGGTGTGGAAGGCCCCCTCGCAGGCGCCATAGAGAGACATGATGATCACCATGCCCACCACCATGCCGCCGGAAATGCAGAGAATTTTCTTCAGAGTGCCGTCTTCCGGTTTGACCAGATAGCGAAATGCAATGCCCTTTGCCAGCTTGGACACCACAAACCAATCACATCACATGGCAAAGACATAAGCAATGGGAAAACCAATCCAGCCTGCAATAACTGCCTCCAGACTGAACCCGCCATACTGGAGGGATACATTGTAAATGCTCATCCAAAGCACCATAAACGCACACATGATGACCGTATAAATTAAACTTTCCCGTTTGTTGTGAGGCATAACATCCATTTCCTTTCCAGATTATAACATTTAAGCGCAGAATGATAAAATCATAGCATGCCGCCCGGCTTGTTCGTAATTGTAGATTTTTCTGAATTTATAGGGGATTGACCCAGACCTTTTGGCGGGCGAGAGGCAGACTGCGGGGAAACGGGCCGCACCTGCTGGGGCGGCCCGTTTTAGATAATTATAAATGGAAAGAGAAATTGTGCTGTCCCAGTGGGAGCGTTCTTGCCCAAATGCAAGATGAAGGTAAATCCTAGCGGCGCAGAATGGCCAGCGCCGTGACCAGAGCCAGCATCACGGTGGTGAGAATGGTGGAGATCCAGATCACGGTATTGCCGTCGGAGAGGATCTGCACAATGGAGAGGACGGACGCCAGAATGGAGACAATGCCGAAGAGGGTAATGAGATTGATGACCGTTTCACTTTTGGCGTGCTCCAGCGCCTCCTGGTGGGAGGCGAGAATGTTCAACTTGGCGCTGATGTCCTGTACGGCGGTGGGAATGTCATTGACCTCCAGCAAACTGGCGTAGATCTGTTTCACATTGTGCCACCGGGAGAGGTTTGCCGGCGTGACGGTGCCGAAGGCCTGGAAGTTCAGCATCAGCTCCTTCAGCGCCTTTAGCTCCTTGAGGGCGTTCTTTTTCATCCCGGTAATCAGCTGAGTGAACCGCAGGCAGGTGTATTTTTCATAAAGCGCCAGCAGCACCACCGGCAGGCCGTCCGCCGCCTGGGCCTCGCGCTGTGCCTCCAAGTCCAGCGTTTCGTCCGCCACCACATAGGAGATGGTCTGAGACGTCACGCAGCAGCCCCAGCGATAGGCGTTGTGGTCCTGGTTTTTGGCCGCGTAGACGTAGCGGATATCCTCTTCCGCCTGGTCCTCCATGGGCGCATCGGGCGGCATCATTTTGTGGAGGTTGAAGGTGATGCGCCGGATGGGCTCCAGATCGTCAAACCAGTTGGGGACCACGGTAAAATTATAGGCATAGCTGTCCAGAAGGTAAGAGGAATCGCCGTCAAAGAATTTGTGGAGTCCCAGGGGGTTCAGAAGGTCCGAGAGCCACTGCTCCAGAGAAAAGACGTGGGGCGTCCCGGCGGAGTCCACCCAGGAAAATACGGCGGGATTGTGGGCCCAGCCCGGGTTGCAGATGGCCTTGAGGGTGTCCATGCGGGAGAAGGAGAGGCTCAGACACAGAAAGGCCACCCTGGTGTGGAAGACATACAGCCAGGAATCCCAGAGGGAAAAGGAATAGGACTTGTCGTGGAGGGAAACGAGGAAAGAGGAACCGGAGGCCTCTCCCGTTGGAGCAGTCAGCGGTGCGGTCAGGGCCGCGGCGGGGATGACGTAACCGGAACCCACGGCCGCCGGACCGGAGGGCTCCAGCATGGCCTTCACATTTTCGTTCAGATCCATGGTGCTCATAGGAACGGAATGGCCGATCTGTTCCAGTGCCGTATGGTTCAGAGTGTCAGCGTCGTACTTGAGCGGTACGATCAGAAAACAGCCGTAACTTGAATACTGGTGTTCTGCCATGATTTTTCCCCCTTTCTTTGGCAAGAGTATAGCAAAAAACAGGAGAATCCACAAGGCAGGAAACAGGAGACCGCCTGCGGCAGAAGGGAAAAATGAAAGAAGACGCCGGGCGGCCCATCCCGGCAGTTCAGGAGCCCGGACGGGAGGTTTTTTATAAAAGGCAAGATAACACAAAAAAACGAGTATTTTTTTCCAGACGGAACGGCCCGGACATGGTATAATACAGAAAACAGCACCTCCGAACTATTGGGGGAGAGATGAGGCAGCCTATGAATAGTCAAGAAAATCCCCGCGCCATTAAGGTGATCGGACACCGCAATCCGGACACGGATTCTATCTGTTCCGCCATTGCTTACAGCCGCCTGAAAAACATCCTGAACCCGGAACGCCCCTGCAAGCCCTGTCGGGCGGGGCTTTTGAACCGGGAGACCGAATTTGTTCTGGATTACTTCCAGGTTCCCGCCCCCCAGCTCTATACGGATGTGAGCCCCCAGATCCGGGACGTGGACATCCGAATCATGGAGGGCGTGGATGGCGAGACCAGCCTGCGCCGCGCCTGGATGATCATGCGTGACCAGCAGATCGACACCCTGTGTATCGTGGATCAGGAGCAGCGGCTCAAAGGCGTCATTACCGTTAAGGATGTGGCCACCGCCAACATGGACGGTCTGGACACGTACATTCTGGAAAAGGCCGAAACCAGCTATCAGAATATTCTGGACATCCTGGAAGGGGAGGTCCTGGTGGGCAACATCGAGGGCAAACGGGTCAAGGGCCGGATTATCATCGGCTCGGGCAGTGCTGAGCAGATCGAGAAGTCCATCTCCCCGGGCGATATCGTCATTGTCGCCAACCGCAGCGAGAGCCAGCTGGCCGCCATTGAGATGGGGGCAGGCTGCGTGGTGGTGTGCGCCGACAGCAAGGTCTCCCGGACCATCCGTATGCTGGCTGAGGAGCAGGGCTGCATCATGATCGGCACCCCCAAGAGCACCTATGTGGCCGGACAGATGATCAGCCAGGCGGCGCCCATCCGCCACTACATGACCGAGGACGGGCTGCTGACCTTCAATTTGAACAGCTCTGTGGAAGCGGCCACCAAGGTCATGACCTCGGTGCGCTACCGCTACTTCCCGGTGCTGGACGATGATGGCCGGTATGTGGGCGTGGTGTCCCGCCGGAATATGATGGGCTTACATAAAAAGCAGCTGATCCTGGTGGACCACAACGAGAAGAACCAGGCGGTGGAGGGCATTGAGCAGGCGGAGATCCTGGAGATCATCGACCACCACCGCATCGGCTCCATGGAGACCGACGGACCGGTCTACTTCCGCAACGTGCCCGTGGGCTGTACGTCCACCATCATCTACCAGATGTATGAGGAAAACGGCGTGGAGATTGACCGGACCACCGCGGGCCTGATGCTCTCGGCCATTTTGTCCGATACCCTGATGTTCCGCAGTCCCACCTGCACTCCGGTGGACGAGCGCACAGCCCGAAAGCTGGCGGAACTGGCAGGTGTGGAGCTGGAGACCTACGCCGACGCCATGTTTGAACACGGCGGGGATGTGAGCGGCAAGACCGCGGAAGAACTGTTCAATACCGACTATAAAATCTTTGACAGCGGAGCGGTCCGGTTCGGCGTGGGCCAGGGCAGCTTTATGGTGGAGCGCAACCGGAAGGCCAGCGAAGCACTGATTGCCCCCTATCTGCCGGTAGCTCTGGAGAAGCAGGGGCTGGATTTCATCTTCTATATGTTCACCGATGTGCGCGGGTCCAGCACGGAACTGCTGATGGCCGGAAAGGGAGCTGAGGCACTGGTATCCCGAGCCTTCCAGGTAGAGGTCCGCGATGGCCTGGCCGTCCTGCCGGGGGTGGTCAGCCGGAAGATCCAGCTGCTGCCCAGAATCATCAGCGCCCTCCGCGAAGAAGCGGAGTAAAACTGATGGGGGTATCAAAGGTAAAACAAAAAGGAAGATACGCCCGGGGCGTGCCTTCCTCAGTCTGTCGAAAAAGTCCAGCGAAAGCTGGGCTTTTTCGTTATGCTCCTCTTTTGGCCCCTATGTGGTACAAACCCGGCTCATGGTTGATGTATAAGCAGGGCTTTTCAACAGACTGAGCAGCCCGCCCCATCGGGGCGGGCTGCTATTTTAACCATCAGGTGACGCCTGCTTTATGAGCTCGGAGGGTTCCTCTGTATCAGGGGGGACATCAAATTCCCGAATATCGATTTCTCCATCGCCGTCGGTGATATACTCGTGGGGGACATAGAAGCCCTTGCCGGTTCCGGAATTTGGGTCGAGAATGATAATAGAGGTCCCGGAGGGGCCGGTGGAGAGAGTGTAGCGGCTTCCGTCGTCCAACAGCTGTCTGACAAAATAATAGGTCTCGTTACCCTCGACATATTTCGAGGTACCGGGCTCCCACTCATTTGACTGGCTGTCTGAGGTCGGGGAGCACCCAGTAAGTCCGATGCAGAGCAGGAGAGCGAGCAGGAGGAAAAAAAGACGATTTTTCATAAGCTTTCCTTCTTAAAGTGGTTAGTAATTAAACGGACCTGTTGATACTACCAGTTGCGCTTTGGAAACGGTTAAAATAGTAGTTAGCTAAATTGGCATATTCGCGTGCGGTCTGCCAATATTGTGCAGAGGCATAGTCAGATGTGACGGCATCTAAGGCGTTAGTGATAACTTCGTATGCAGCATCTGCCCCAGCTAAGGCACTAACAACCATGGCGATTTCCTTAGCGCTGTATTCAGCCATCGCTATTTTAGCGTCTCGGATGCAAGCATTCATGGAAATAATATTCTGCCAGAAAGTTTCGGCATATCCGCGGTATGTAGAGTTGTTGGAATCATAAGCAACGTGCCCACCATCTTCGGAATAAAGTAGCCAATAGATACCGAAGGTAGATTCATCGCTATCATCGTATTTACACGAGAATCCCCATTCGAGACCTTCAATGGAACTCGAAGCATAGGGTTCGATTCCGTTGTTATTGGTGACGGTATCGGGTTGAGCAGAGGTGTCAACAGACCATGTTTGGGATTCACCAGAATATGGAGTCCAAGTAAAATAGATCATATTTTCGCGGTGAATGCGTTCAGACACACCATTTGGACCGGTAACAGTAACTTTACGATCGGAATTAGGCAAGAGAGTTTCTTGGATGGTGTAAACATTTTGCCATATAGAGTGTAGCATATAGCACAAAAAATGTAAAGAGAAAAAGATAAAAATAGCGATTTGCACATGAAGTGTCGCTGACCTTGGATCCCAGACTGCGGGGATCCACCATAAACTCAGTGATCTTCATTATTTTTATAACAGTGAACAGGGACAGGCGTTTTTTGTCAAATGGCAAAGAGAACAAAGCGAGAATAATACACTATAGCAAAAGAGCGGCCAAGGCATAAGACCTTGACCGCTCTTTCTTGCCGACATCACAGCCACACCAATACGGCAAAACCGCCTTTGAAATAATAGGTGTTCGTGTAATGTCCATTTGGCAAATGACCCTAATTGTGATACAAATGAACCCCCTTTGGGCGTCAGGGGGTTCACTTTGCGCCAAGGGGGTTCACCGATTCCTGAGGCCGGTGTTCTCCGAGCCGCGCACTTTCTCTCTTTTCGGGGCTTTCGTCAAGACAAAGTTCCCATATACCTTAGCAGCTTCCTGCCCCATTTTTTTACCATTTTCTCCACTCCTTCCTTTCTGTCAATTTCAGTGTCAGACCAGCGGATCTATAATCGGATTTTTGTAGGTAAACCGGTGCCCGTTCAACTCCATATCCAGCGCGACAGTCGCCTTGGCATCGGCGGAAATGGGCTGCGGCAGTGTGGCGGTGATCACTCGGATATAATCTGTGACAGTCTCTATCTCATCCGGAGTATCCATATGGGACACCTGGCTCTCCTCTGTTTCATCCGCAACCGTGTAGTTTTCCTGTGGGATGGGCTGGCCGTCCACGAACACCGTCACGCTGACCGTTTCGCCCACCGCGTCTTCCGGCGCGCCGCACACCACCGGGATGAAATCCTCGCCCCGCAAGTTATACAGCCGGACCTTCACCGCGCCGGCATCCTTTTCGTACCGCACGGATATGGAGTTCGGGCCGTCTCCCATATGCTCGGATGCGTATTCCTCGGTTTCTCCGTCTGTCCGCTCGATAGTCAGGGTGAACGCAAAGTCGGGGAAAGCGCCCTCGCCGTTGGCCGCCCAATAGGCTTCAAAATCCGGTACATAATTATAATATGTGGTGCTGTAATGCCCGGCCTTGATATCCTCCTGGGGAATACCGGCGCCAAATTGATCTTCATAGTATGTTTCTCCTGAAATCTGATCGAACATGGTGATCTTGGCCGATGAAATGGTCTCAGGATCCGCCAGGGTCACATCGATCAGGCCGTAAGAGCTGCCTATGGTAGCGGTGTAAATGGAGCTTTCCTCTTTAGGCTCTGGGGGCAGTTCCTCTGCTGATGGCGGAACCTGCATAGAATTATCATTAGGCTGTACTTGCGTTGCATCGTCGGGTGGGTCTGGGGGCAGTTCCTCTGCTGATGGCGGAACCTGCATAGAATTATCATTAGGCTGTACTTGCGTTGCATCGTCGGGTGGGTCTGGGGGCAGTTCCTCTGCTGATGGCGGAACCTGCATAGAATTATCATTAGGCTGTACTTGCGTTGCATCGTCGGGTGGGATAGAAGAGGTCATATCTCCAGCTTCTGGCAATCCGGCCTCATACACCGCAACGGCCAACAATATCAGCGAGAACAACATAGTTGCCATACGCCATATGTTCTTGCGCTTCATCCTAAACGAATTGTTTTTTCCGCTGCTGTGAAACTCAGGAGGTAACGGTGCGCGTTCTGGTCCAGGAGAAGGTTCCGGCGGGATCATATACTCCTCTGGCAGAGGAAATTGTTCAGGTAAAGTATCCTCTGACGGAAGCTTATGCTCTAAAGGCGGCTCATGCCGCACATCTTTCCTTTTCATAGCCTATCTGCTGTGAACATCCAACTGCGGGAAGGGGCACTCCACTCCCAGCCGACGGAAGCCTAGCAACAGCTCTCGATTGAGGATTCGGATTGCTGAGTAGATATCTTTCTCTCTCACATCCACACAAAAACGCAGTATAACAGCGCTGTCGGCCAGACTTTGCACACCCAAGTAGACAGGCCCCGCTTTCATTGCATCACTATGTGCTTTGTAGATCTCATCAAGCAGCCCTGGAAGAGCTGCCTCCAAGTCTTCCAAGTCGGTCTCGTAGGGAATAGGTATATCGCAAATAGACTTTGAGACGCGATCAGATCGATTTAAAATGTTGCGCATATCCGCGTTATTGATGACTTTGATGTTCTCGCTGGCATCGGTAATTGATGTCGTGCGAATGCCAATATCGGTCACTGTCCCACGAAATCCCCCTATCTCCACAATGTCTCCCACGTTGTATTGATTTTCAAAGAGCATAAATAGGCCAGTTACAAGATCAGCAATAAGACTCTCTGCACTGAACCCAACGATCAACGTCAGTACCCCTACGCTGGCCAATACCACCGTAATATTTACTCCAATGATCGTCAGGCCCCAACAGAGTATAACGATGGCAGCTGCGTATTTCAACAGGCTGCGGATAATTGTAATCACCGACCGGGCACGATGTGCCTCTGGCTTGCAATATCCCAAGATAAGCTCTACCAGGTATTCCACGAACAGTACCCCTGCCATCATGATAACAAGGCGCAGCAACACATCGGCACTAAACGCCCAACTGGAAGCAAGCGCATCTGGTTGTATTGCCCCAGTTAAAAAACCGGTAATTATCGCAGCGACTAGTACCACTGCCAAGATCAAAAGCTTTATTACTCCTGCACGTTTCTTATCCATATTTATCCTCCTGCGGCATTATTATAGCAGCGCGATTATTCATCAAAAGCTCGTTTTCCAGATATTGTACGATTCGATCCATCACAGCGGTCATGGCCCGCTCTTTTCCCTGCTCAGACAATCCCACGCAGGACTGCAGCATGGTGACCTTCAGCTCGGTCCCCATCTCTTGCTCCTCGGCAGAGATAGAAAAGGTGCTGAGATTGCCGTATACCTCCGCTTTGGCCACGACCGTGTCCTCTTTCTTTTGATAAGGCACTCTTTCGCCGTCCAGCACGTCATAAATTCCAAGGAGCACATACCGACGGACATATGGGATGATCTTCGAGATGCTATAATTCATTCACGCTCCTCCTGTTCGTTAAAAAAATGCAGCTACCTGTCGTTGTAAGCAGGGCAGTTTTCACTCAATATAGCCGCTGATGGGCTGTACGTACATCTCGTCTTCCGTCACCGGCTGATAGCGCTCCCCAGAATAGCTGTCGCTCCAGCCGTTCTCCGCCCGGTAGATATCACCTGTTTCCGTGTCGTAAACGCGCTCATATCCCAATGTGGCGTCGCTCTGCTTCTGGCTCTGGATGTCCACGCTGGTGTCTCGCGCCTTCCAGGAAGACATGATCCCGTTCAGCACCTCGTTTGCATTTCGGCTGAAGTCCATGGCCTGCTGTACCACTTCCTGCCCCGCCTGGATGGTGGCGTTTACAAAGTTTTCCGAGTACTCCAGTGTGCCGAGGCTCTCGGTCAAAATGCCCTCCCACTCAACGAAGGTGTCCTTGGCCGCTGTGACCGCCATGATGTTATACGCCATATAATACCCGCCGTCCGCCTGGGGGAGCTGGTAGCCTACCGGCGGGCCGGCCGCGATGGGAACACTGCCAAAATCCACGACCGACGCGGCAAACATCCCCTCTCCCTCTCTGCCGTCTTCGGTGAAGGTGGCCCGCAGCAGCTCATCGCCCAGCGCGTAGGCGCTCAGGCTGCCGGTGGACGGGAAACGCTCGGTCACAGTGAAGGCCTCAAACTGGGGGAAGGTATAGCCGGCATAGCCGGGGCCATATTGGGCGGCAAAGTCGGCGTACTGCGGGAAGATCTGATAAAAATTCTCTGTAGATGGGCTGGACAGCACGGGAGCCTGGGCAAATATCTGCATATCAGGCATACCGGTCACGCCGGAATAATAGGTCCAGGCGTCCTTTCCCTCCTGACTGTGGAGCAGGATATCCGCCTTCAAGAGAACGAACATCTGATTGAGGGGCTCAGCGGGGTCCTGAATCCGGATGGAGTGATACATCCCTGTACCGCCGCTGGTGACCGTCCAGCCCTTGGGAATCTGGATGCTGAAATCTGGGGTTTCATACAGTTCCAAATCCACAGTCCTGGCCGCCGTTTCCGTGATCGACACCGCGGGTTCCCGGGAAGATGGGGCAGGCTCCGATGTTATCTGACCATCTCCCTTCGGCACGCTTTCGCTCTCCGGTTCGTTTCCCGGACCGCCGCAGGCAGTCAGGCCAAACAGGAGCAGCAGGGCCACTAAAATAGATCCTGTTTTTCTCAAATTTCATTTCCTCCTTATACAGCGACTGCCTGGCCTGAGCGTCCCACACCGCTGCGGACGGGGTGGACGCAAAAAACCGCGCCAGGAGATCCTGACGCGGTTTGTCGTAGGCCGGGATGCTGCGCCAGTATCTGTGGAAAGCGTAGCATAGATGGCCTTAAAATATAAGGTTACATTTGTCTCTTTTTTTATTTTACATCGTTTTTTTCGAATGACAGGGGGGGTACATTTGTCTCACGCCTTGAAATCCGGGCTTTTTTCAGGGGTAACGCCCTTGTTCTCCGGCATCCACTCATAATAGAACTGCAGCAGGCCGATCCGGCTCTGGGTTCCGGTCTTTTCATTCAGGCTTCTGATATGGCGATACAGCACAGGACGGGAAAGGGCCATCTGCTGCGCGATATCCTGCACGCTGCCGTCCGAGACCAGTAAATACTGCAGCACATCCCGCTCCCGGTCAGTCAATGAATAGAGGCTGGCAAAGGAAGAGAACTTTTCCTTCGGCGTGTAGCCCGCCGCCGGAGCCGGGGGCGGCGCCAATACGGCATGAGCCTTGACCGTGTAGGCAAACATCAGGATGCTGGCCGCGACAAACAGCACCAGCATGAGGACGATCAGCGTAATACTCCTGCCGGCAAGGAGCAGCGTCACCGAGCCGTTGGTAACCAGCGCCGCCACGAGATTATTCACCGCCCGTCCCATGCCGGCCCAGAGGTCCGGCAGGCGCATACAGGCAGCGAGCTCCAAAAAACTGGTGGTAAAAAACACGACAAAAAATCCGGAGGCCACATAGGCGACCGCTACTCCGGTCAGGAATGGCCCGCCCCACCGGAGAACAATCACACACAGCACCGAGAGCACCATCACGCAGTACATCATCAGCGTCATATATTTTCTTTTCCGGATATCAAAGAGGAAACCGGCAGCCAGGCCGCTCAGGGCCAGCAGCATACGGGGCCATTGCCCGATGTCCATCGTGCCCGCCGCATGGCCCAGGGTGATCGCGTTATCCAATGTGCTGAATACGCAGGCCATCAGGGCCACCAGAAGTACCAGGAGCAGTCCCGCCGGTATTTTCTTTCTGGACATTTCATCGGGGCGGAGCGCGGTTCGGAGCGGCGCCGTTTCATCCGATGCGAGTGCTTCTTTGTGGATGCGGCGTGTGCGCATGATCAAAACACTCAGTACCGCAAGGGAAACAGAGAGTACCGCGGCCTCCGCGATCTCTATATTTACCAAATTGTTGTTTGCGTACTGTAGCAGGATGCCGGCCGCGTAGGAGATTCCCACCAGGCCGGCTATGCGTTCGGTCCGGATCGTGCAGGCAGCCAGATAATGAACGGAGCCGCCAAAAACGCCCAGCAACAGAAACAGAACCACGCCTGCCGCAAGCGTGACGGAAAACGAGATGTGCTGTTGGATCAAAAATATGCAGATAATGGAGAGGAACGATAGGGAAAATATAAGGATCGTCTTGTTCCTCTCGCGGACAGAGCGGTTTATCAGCGGGTATATAAGAAATCCAAGGGCATTGACGCCCAGCGCATAATTTTGTGCAATGACCGTCTGGCTTTCCTCGACAATGCGGGAGACCATATTGACATATAGATATTCCGAACCAAGAAACACAAATGTAAAAATACTCAGCAATAAAAATATGGCGCTATGCGACGCCATAGCCTGCGTTTTCCTTCTCTCCATTGCTCCTCCATATGGCATGAGTATACTGCACTCATATCATTGCTCTGGCACCTGTAACCATCTTAGGGGCCGTTCTCGTTTTACTTCTTGTTTGTTGTCCAAGTGGCTATACTTTATTGTAATTTCTGACGGCCCATTATACCACAACAAGAAACGTCAGGGAACTACAACTACTCAGTACAACGGCAACTGTTCCGTTGTATTATACCACAACAAGAAACGTCAGGGAACTACAACTGATTCCAAACACATAATAGGTCATGATGTTTTTCGTTTCCACATCCCGGATCAGGACACCGCTTTCCACTATTTCCGCCATGCTTTCTGTTCCTCCAATACCCGGCAGAAGGCCGGAGGCAGCTCTTGTGTCATGCTTTCCTCGCCAATGATAGGAAGCAGATCTTCCTTCATGAACACAGGAGTACCAAGTGCGTGAGCCTGATGAGTCAAATTCCACACCCACTCCGGTTTGGAGACGGCCTTGCCCTTCCTGCGTCCAGTCTCAGTACCAATGACGATCCATTCGATGCCAGTGAGGTCTACTGTACCGATGTTGTCAAACATGGGTTCAAAGGTCACATGGTAATGCCCGCCGCGGATGTGCTCCCGTAAAGTCTGGATGCGGCCTTTCTCCCTGCTGGAAGTCACAGTCACGCCGAACCAGGCATTGTCTAATGGGGTGGAAAAGACGATGTCCTCCGGCCGCTTGGTCAAGAACAGATACTGGTGCTGTGGATTTTCAGCCATTTTGGAAAATACCTGATCTCGCCACTCTGTCTGCCAGTGGGCAAAATCGCTCATGCCGGTGAGCAGGAAATTTTGAGGACGCTTCTTCTCCATCAGCCGCAGCTTACCTGGGAAGAACTCCGGCTTTTCAAAGTCGTCGATCATGTGGAACCGGCGGACATTGTTTCTGGCGTAGCAGTAGCTGCAGCCAATGGGACAGCCGATCACCAGATTCATATTCTGAATACAGTCCTTGATGCAGATGGCCACCGCTGACGCCTCCTTCCTGCTTTAAGATTCAACCTTCTGCCGCAGATGCGACCTTTCCAAAGCCGTTCCAAGCATACAGACCTTTCTTGTCCTCATCGCCCAGGAACTTGTCCACCTGGCAGATGTGCAGGATGTGGTCGCCCACCTCCACGGACTGCTGCAGGGTCGCCGCCATAGCCAGCCGGGTGTCCGCTGGAATCTGAATGTCGCTGCCGTCTACCGACTTCATTTCGATGTGATTTTCGGCCACCTTGTTTAACTTGGCGCCGGTGGAGGTGCCGCAGGCCATCACTGCGCCAGCCAGACTTTCACCGGGGACCGTGACGATGACTTTTCCAGTCTCCCGCACACGCTTGCCGGTGTGGGACTGCTTTCCGGCGGCGAATCCCACCATCGGCGGGTTGAAAGAGAGATAGGAGACAAAGCAGATGGGGGCCAGGTTGGTGGTGCCATCTTCATTCAAAGAACAGATCAAAGTCAGCGGATTGGGGGAAGAATAGACAGTGGCCTCCATAATGTTCAGTTCTCTCATCGTGTTTCATCCTTTCAGAGTGATTTGGAGATTGACATATCCAGCTTCTACTGGTACAATTATTATACTTGATTGTCATAATAAATCAAGTACGCAAATTGTTTGTACCTGGTATCAAAAACAATACCTGTCTAAAGTGGGGAATCAACAATGACTTACGAGGAATTCAAAGAAAAGGTAAGCGACGTCATTCTTACGGAGAGTGGCAATTGCCCTGTTATGCCGGTGGTGCAGATGCTGCAGGGTAAGTGGAAGCTCCAGATCCTCTATGAGCTGTGCATCAAGTCTCCCATGCGGTTTGGCGAACTCAAAAAGCTGCTCAAGCCCATCACCAATACGGCGCTAACCAATGCGCTCAAAGAATTGGAAAAGGATGAACTGGTGCAGCGCATTCAATATAATGAGATGCCGCTGCGGGTGGAGTATTCCCTCACAGAGAAAGGGCAGGACTTATTGCCAGTGTTTTATGCTATTTCACAGTGGGGGATGAAATACATTCCATAATAGTAAAGGGGACGGAAACCTTCCGCCCCCTTTTTTAATAAAATTGATTCTTATTCAAGCATCTCATGCCCCGTCTGGAATTTGAATGTAAGCCGCCCATCCCGGTGGACGGTGACAATGTCGATGACCGTGAGCCAAAGCCGGTCATCAAACTCCGTGAGGGACTCTCCGTACTCCGCCAGTTCGAACATAAAGCCGCCGATGTCCTCGGCCTTGGCTTCCCGCTGGGCCTTTGCCGCCTGGAGCTTCTCCAGCTTGGCCTTGGCGGTTTCGTACCGTTCTGCCAGGCCGTTGTACCGTTCCAGGTAAGTGGTCTGGTCCTGTGCCGTGGTGGAATTCTCTTCGATGCACCGCTTGGTTAGCTCGGCCACCACCTCCATTTCGGAAAGAAGCGCCGAAATCTCACTGTCCAGGGAGCCGGTGTCGGTAAGCGCCGCTTGCATGGTGCGGCACTCGTCCAGCAGCCGCTCTTTGTCCGAAACCAGCGTATTGAAGGCATCCAGGAACCGGGCCTTGATCTCCTCCTCGGTCAGGTGCGGGGTCTGACACTTTTCCTCGCCGGTGAACTTGCTGTTGCACCGCCAGATGGTGCGCCGGTATTTGTCGGTAGAATGCCAGACCTTGGAGCCAAAGTAACCGCCGCAGTCTCCGCAGACCAGCCGGGAGGAAAAGATGCTGTTGCCGCTGTAGCTGCGCCCGATGGCTTTCCTGCGCTCCAGCTCCCGCTGCACCAGCTTCCACTCGGCGGGGTCAATGATGGCCGGGTGGCTGTTCTCCACATAGTACTGCGGCACCTCGCCTTCGTTTTTCTTCTGTTTTTTGGTGAGGAAATCCACCGTGAACGCCTTTTGTAGGAGGGCTTCGCCCTTGTACTTCTCGTTTTTGAGAATGCTCTCCACAGTGCTTGCCGCCCACTTTTTCTTGCCGGCGGGGGTTGGTATCCCCTCCCTGGTGAGAAGTCCTGCGATTGAACCGGTGGTCTTTCCGCTGAGGAACAGACTGTAAATCCAGCGGACGGTTTCTGCTTCCTCCGGCACGATCTCCGGCAAACCGTTGTCGCCCTTCCGATAGCCCAGGAAGTGGCTATACGGCAGGCTGACCTTTCCATCGGCGAAACGCTTTCTCTGGCCCCAGGTGACGTTCTCTGAAATGGAGCGGCTCTCCTCCTGCGCCAGAGAGGACATGATGGTGATCAGCAGTTCGCCCTTGCTGTCCAGGGTGTAGATATTTTCCTTTTCAAAATAGACCTCCACGCCCTTCTCCTTCAGCTTGCGGACGGTCACCAGGCTGTCTACAGTGTTCCGGGCAAACCGGCTGACGGATTTCGTCACGATGAGGTCGATTTTCCCATCGAGCGCATCCCGCACCATCTGGTTGAAACCCTCGCGCTTTTTGGTGTTCACCGCTGAAATGCCTTCATCGGTGTAGACCCTTACGAACTCCCATTCCGGCTTGGACTGTATGAAGCGGGTGTAGTAGTCCACCTGGGCTTCGTAGCTGGTGAGCTGTTCCTCGCTGGAGGTGGAGACGCGGGCATAGGCCGCTACCCGCCGGCGCACCACAGCGTTACGCGCCAGGTGTGTGATGGGCTGAATGGTGGGCGGGATGACCGTTACGGCTCTTGCCATTTTTCACCTCTCCTTTGCGCCAGCGCCCGCTGCCGGGCGATTTCCTTCATCTCCGGCGTCCAGCTCTTGGCCCTGGATATGTGTTCCCAATGCCGCTCTGCCGTGGAGCCGTCTTTGAAATGGAACACCAGGGTCTTGTCCGGGAGGGCATCGATGCCTTTGACCCTTTCCAGGAAAACTCCCTCATCGAACTGAGCAAGACCGAGCACCTGGGCGGCAAGGTCGTAGAGCAGCTTCTCCGGGATCTGGGATGTGCCGCAGGAAGGCAGATCTGTCTGCACCGCAGTTGGGCAGTTCCAGAAATGTCGCTTCCCGCCAGTGCATCGCTTGTAGTTGCGACCGCACACCGTGCAGGTAATCATACTGGTAAAGGCTGACCGCCGGCGAGGCCGCTTGATCGGGCTGTTTTCCGTAATTCCGGCAAGAAGCTCCTGGGCGGCATCAAAGGCGGCCTGGTCAATGATGGCTTCATGGGTTCCCTCCGCATAGTATTGGGGCAGCTCACCCCGGTTTGGAATCTCCTTTTTCTCCAGATGGTTGTTCCGGTACTGCTTTTGCAGGAGTGCATTGCCCAAGTACTTTTCATTGGACAGCATCTCCCGGATTCGCATGGAGTTCCATTTCCCGCCCAGAACACCGGTGAACCCTCGCCGGTTTAGGTCAATGGCCAGACTGGTAAGGGATTCGCCCTCCAAAGCTCTGCGGAACACCTCCCGCACCACCGCCGCCTTTTCTGGGTCAACGGTCACGCGGCCTTTCTCGATTTTGTAGCCGAACAGGAAACGCAGGTTGACCAACTCGCCGCGCTCGAACCCTCGGCGAATCCGCCACTTCTGATTCTCGCTGGCGGAGCGGCTCTCTTCCTGTGCGTAGGAAGCCAGGATGGTCATCATCAGTTCTCCGTCTGCGCTCATAGTGTGGATGTTCTGTTCCTCAAAATAAACGTCAACCCCCAGGGCTTTCAGCTCGCGGACGGTTTCCAGCAGGGTCACCGTGTTCCTCGCAAAGCGAGAGATGGACTTGGTGATGACCATGTCGATGTTTCCGGCACGGCACTCAGCCAGCAGACTTTGAAACCCGTCCCGGCTGTCCTTGGTGCCGGTGAACGCTTCATCGGCGTAGACCCCGCAGTAAAGCCAGCCAGTGTGCTTCTGGATCAGCGCACTGTAGTAGCTCACCTGTGCGGACAAAGAATGCAGCATGGCATCCTTCCCGGAGGAAACTCTGGCATAGGCCGCGACCCGCTTTAAGCTGGGCCGCATGGGTGCGGGGAATGAAATTTGTTGAATGGTTCTTGCCATTCCGGCACCTCCTTGTCTAGTGCATATTACCTCTAACGGGGCCTGTTATCCAGTAATTTCAGCCCTTCATAGCGGAATATGCTACACGAAGATACCCCATACTTTTTGGCGATAATTGTATCAATTTCGCGGTAGTCATCCTCGCTGATGATGTCCTGCCGGAGCATATTCCTGGCAAGGCTCATGGCGGTCTGGTAAGCGGTCAAACGCTGGTACAGCTCATCCATCGGCGCTCACCACCTTTTTCCGAGCTGCGGTGTAGCAGATGCGGGAGCAGTAACGCCGGCCTTTCGCACCGCTTTGAAACGAGCGTCCGCAGTAAGTGCAGGTAAAGGTGTGGAGTGTCCGCTTCCCGCCCTTGTCTGGGTGTGCGTTCCACCAAGAGATGCGGCACGAGTCCGAGCAGAACCGTTTTCGTTTTCGGTGGGGTACCTGGACGATGGGCTTCCCGCACCTCTCGCAGACATCTGGAACGGCAGCGGCATTCTCTCCAGCGGGATGGCGGCGGAGGTAGGTTTTCACGCTGTTGACCGGCAGGGCCAGGGCGGCGGCGATTTTCTTATACCCCAGCCCCTCCTGCCTCAGTTTATGGATTTTGAGCTTTTCGGCTTCTGTCATAACAAGCCCCTTCCTTTGGTCATAAAACATTTCTCACTTTACAGCCAAAGGAAGGGACGATTATGAGGGAAATACGCAAAAAAATATTGCCCACCAGAGAGTTTCTCTCCGGTGGGCAGTTAGTCATGCCGTATGAAATTGATCGTGATACCGTTTGAGCATCACGCAGAACTGCTCTCGGGTCAGTGGGCTGCGGAGCATCAGATTTCCGTTGGCATCTCCAGCCATGAGACCGCTGGACACCGCCCAGTTTACTGCATCGGCAGACCAGCTGGCCGCGGTGTTGTCCGCAAGGGACTTCTCCAAACGGTCCAGTTCCGCCTTCACCTCCGCGCGGAAAGCATCCATGCTCTTGCTGTGCTTGGGGAACCAGTGCATCACATCACCGTGGTTGGAGGCAATGCCCTTCTTGTAGCCCTCACTATGGCAGATGATGTCCTGCTCGGTCAGATCATACTGCTTGCAGAGGTAGGCGCACAGTTCCACAGCCTCCCGATAGACCTTCTGAAAATACACCTTGTCGGTCAGATCATCTTCACAGATCTCAAAGCCAATGTGGGTATTGTTGGCGCTGCCACCGGCATGCCACCCTCGATAATCCCAGGGCAACGTCTGGTAGGTGGCAATGGTGCCGTCCTCCAGTTTGCCGATAAACGCGTGAACGCAGGCCTTTCTCCCACCCGGTGTGGCGGTATTCCAGTGGTTGCCGTAGACATTTTCGCCAAGAAAGCCATCATCTGGGCCTACATACCGCTTGAGGGAGGGGTTGTTGGCACCGGTGGAGTGGACCATGATGCCCTTTGGTTTCATTTTTTCTCCCGCCTGATAGCAGAGATTATCGGTCAGAAAACATTGGTGCAGGTTCATTTCACCGCTCCTTCCTCCGCTCTGTCATGGAGCTGCTGCAGGACATTCCTGATGGGAGCAGGGATGGGCAATCCTAAATGGCTGGCGTTTTCCAGAAGGGAGATGCCCTCATTAGAGATGTAGAAGAAAATAACTGCAGTTCGCAAAACGCTGCCGTTGCCAATAACCTGCACATCCAGGATATTGGCGATACCCACCAGCACGAAGATCAGCACCTTCTTGAAGATACCCTTGAACCCCACTGCACTGGACAGCTTCTTGTCCACGATAGCACACATGATGCCGGTGAGATAATCCACCACCGCAAAGGCAATCAGGGCATAGAGCAGACCGTCACAGCCGCCCAGGAACCAGCCCAGCCATCCGCCAATTGCGGCAATCACTAGCTGAATGGTATTCCAGAATTCTTTCATTTTAACTCCTCCTCGTATCATGCACCGGGAAGTGCAGAAATTTTATCCAGCAAGGCATCCATCTCTTCGCCGGAATACTTGCTGGTATAATAGCCACCTTCCAATCCCTCCGCCAACAGTTCCTGAAGCAAGGTTTTCAATGTGGGTTTTGCTGCTATCAGCATGGCATTAAACTCTTCCTGTGTCATTGAGATCCTCCTCAGACAATGCGTAATCTGCCAAGGCGGTCCAGAACAAACTGTCCTTCGCGATCCATGACCGCCCCAGCCTGTACCGGCTTTGGCTTTCGATAGTAGATAATCACACAGCCATCGGCACCCTCACCGCCGCTGCTGCCTTTTCCACCGCTGGCAGGTGTAGCCGCAGTGGCATAGATACTGGCAGTTTTAACTGTGACCACATAGCTGCCGCTGGAAGAATCCCACTTCTTCTGCACACGGCAGGAGGACACACCGCTGCCGGAACTGCCGCCGCCACCGCCGCCGTTGCCGCCCATGCCCCCCTTTCCATACACGGTTTCCTTGGGCGGCGGCAAGGCGTCTGCTCCCGCACCACCGGAGCCGCCTTTGCTGGATACACTGGTGGAGTAGACTCTGGCGTATCCGGACTGACCATGATTGCCGTTGGCTCCGTAGGCGGGGCCGCCTCCATAACCACCCTGAGAGGTGGATTCCCGGTAACCGTAGTCTGCACTGTAACTGCCTCCGCTGTCCTCCAGGCTTTCACCCTGATTGCCGCAAACATAGGTCACTCCGTTGACGGTGATGGTTGCGCCGGGAATGTCGGCCCAATATCCTTCCTCATTTCTGGCCCGCCCGGCACCACGACCACCGGAGATGCCCTGGCCTCCCTGGCAGGCATAGAGCTGGCCTTCAAACTCCTCCAGAAATCCCCCAGGGAGGACGCCGCCCTCGGCAGAAGATAGTTCTCCAAATACAGTATCCGTTCCATTGGTGCCTTCTAGCGTCTCCATCCCTGCTGCGCCGCCGGAGCCGCCTTTGCCGATGGTGATGGAGAATACCTGCCCTGGCTGCACATCCAGTGTCGTTTGCCACACATTGCCGCCATGGCCCGCAGCACCTGGGGCACCACCTTCCCCAGGCTCTGTGGGATTGGTCCCAATATAGTTCGTTCGGGCATTGGTCACTTCCGAGGTGTCCGTTATCACGGTTTGTTTAGGTGCGGTTTCACCGGGATTTCCAGAGTATCCACCCTGACCGCCGCCGATGAGGACCACACGAATTACTGTGATCCCCTCCGGTACAGTCCATGTGCTATCCCGGTCGATAATCTCCCGATAGTCGAAATACTCCACCTCGCCAGACTGAGAGGGGACAAAGCCCACCAGGCTTTTCTCCCGGGCCTTCAAGGTATTGGAGATGTTAATGTCAACGCTTTTGACACAGGCATCCACCGTTTTACAGTCATAGGGGTGGAAGATATATCTGCGATCCCCGGGCCGTTCACCAGTGTAAATGGTCGGTGCTTCAACAGTCTGGATACACTGATAGTAGTCAGCCATGCGATCTGCCACAGCGGTTGAATTGGCCAGGGAGACTAATGTGGCCTCCTCCACCGCCTTGACATTGGGGCGGTCAGAAGAGGTCACAGAACGGATTACCGTGCGGGTATTGTGGGTGTAAGGCTTTCCTGCCAGAGTGCCGCTGCCCGCCGATACTCTGGCGTAGTTTGCATTGCTCTCCAAAATGGTGAACCCCGATGCCACAAGGTCAAACATGGGCTCGTCAAAGGTGATCATATCGCCATACTCTGTGGTACCTTCAAATAGGTTCTTGGCTTCTCCAATGGCGATATACTGATGCTCTGTAATGCTCACCTGGGTCACCTTGGTCCCATACGCCACCTTGGAGCCGATGCAAAGCCGATTGGCGCCTGTGACGCCGCTGAATCCATCCCAGATTCCCTCGATGTGCAGCACTCCATCCAGATCTGTCGTCACGGTGGCACCCATGGCAAAAAGCACCTGGGCCAAGTTTTCCCGGGAAGTGGCAATGGGGAGCCAGCCATATAGCTTGACCCCTTGCAGCCCTTTTTTGACTGTGTGGGGAACACTGCCGCAGAGATCTGCAATCACCTCCTGGGCCGTCTGACCAGTGTAGATGCCGCCGTAGTGCTTGCCCTCACTGAGAATACCAATGGCGGAGGTGGCGTGAAACTCATACTGATTGGTTGCAATGCGCTGAATGTCCTGGACATAGAAGGTCCCCACCTGGCGATTGCGATAGTGATATACCAGAGGATCTCCTCGGTTGAACTCTGTCAGTGTACGATCATCGCTTTCCACCGTCACACTCAGCGTATTGGCCTCTAGCTCGGAATAGGGCAGTGAGGTCACCAGATAGCAGTTGCCGGAGCGCAGCTTCGTGAAGGTTTTGCCGCGGTATATGATTTTGTTTCTTCCCATAGTCTCTCCTCACTCAGGCGCGCGTTGCGGCGCCTTTGCCTTGAAGGTCACCGTCAGGCCGGTAAAGCGGCTAGTGGTACCAATGCGGTCTTTTATGCTGTGCCGCCCGGAGTTAACCATGGCGGCATAGGTGATGGTGCCATTCTCATGTGGCAGTGTGATGGTGTGACTGTCTACCGGAGCGGAAATAGCCCGGTAGAAGTCCAGATAATCCTGGTAGTACCGGGGATCCGGTTCTATGCTCAGCTTGTGTTCGTAGTAGGTGCCGATAATATCCCGGCTTTCCTCACCGGTAAGCAGTGTGTCCGCATTGGGACCGTCCTCAATGCGGAAGGACTCCTCCAGGGAACCCATTTTCACCCGCAGGCGGTAGGTAATATTGTCCATTACAATTTGCATATTCAACCCTCCACAAGGGAAACGCCCCGGCGAAGATTCTCCCGATCCATATACGGAGCCACCAGTCGGGCAAAGGTAACACCGTCCACCTGCATGGTGGCGTACAGTGTTCCGCCGGAAGATGCGCCGTGTTCGCCCAGGGTTTCAGAAAATGCCTGTTTCATGGTAGAGAGGGGCGTTTCGATGTTGGTGCCACCGGTCTGGTCACCCAGCATGGCAAGAAACGGTTTGTTGGGGGCAATGACCGCGCCGTCTGCCAGCTTGGGGATACTGTTCATCTGCTGCTGCAGCTGATTGGCACGACTTTGTGCGCTGTTCACCGCAACCATAACCGCAGCCACACCGGCGGCAATGGCAATGGCGGCAATACCCAGTGTGGCGGCGCTTTGGAAGGCGCCTACCGCTACAGCGGCAGTAAATGCTGCAGCCGCCAGGATGCCCAGAACCGCCACCACCTTTTCCAACCCATTCATATTCTGCCAGGCTCCTGCCAACTGACTGACCACAAATACCAGGGCGGCAATTGCAGCGACGATGATCAGGATCTTCGCATTGGCTACCGTGAAGATGGTACCGGCATGGGCGATGATATTGGAGAGGCTGGAGATGGCGGTCAGCGCCGGACTGATGGACGCAACAATCGCCGCCAATACAACAACAGCGGTCTTGCCTCCGGTGGACAGGGAGTTGAACCAGTTGAGAAACTGTGTTGCCAACTCCGTCACTCGGGTTGCCAACGGGATAATGGACTCTGCCAGCTGCGCCATCTGCTCCTGCAGTTCAATCTGAGCATTGCGGCTTTCCACCATCACCTGATTTTCCTGCCGCCACGCCTCATAGCTCTGGGCAAGGCCTGTGGAGGCCAGAAAGGACAGCGCCACATTCTGGCGGGCCGCCTCGCCGCTGACCCCCTCCATGGCGGCGGTAAGGTTATCCGCACCGATGCCCAGACGGTCCAACAGTTCTGCAAACTGACCGGTGGCTGTGCCGGTGGAAATGGTTTCCTGCAGGCTGTCTGCGAGACTCTCGATCTTCAGCGTGTCGGGAAACCGAACCACGGCGCCGGACAGTGCATCCACCGCCAGTGCCATCTGATTTTCATTGAATCCGGTCTGCAGCAGGTTGGACAGCGCCTCCACGCTGCTGTCGATCTCCCCGGACACCGCATGAAAGCGTTTGAATGCCTCCTGGGCAAAATCCATGCTTGCCCCTGCCGCAACCACATTGCTCTCCAGCATGGACATGGAGTCGCGAAATTCCTCAGTGGCGGGAATGGTCGCCAGGGCGGCAGCGCCAACGGCAGCGATCCCCACCGACAGTCCTCGTGTCTTATCCGCCAGAGAACCGGTTTTTTCGGAGATCTCTGCCGCGCTCATCCCCATGCTCTCCATTTTCCGTTTGGTATCCGCCGCCTGTTCCTCCAGGCTTTTCAGGCTGTGCTCCACCCGGATGATCTCCCGTTCCAAGGCATCATACTGCTCTCCGGTCATGGCGCCCTTTCTCAGAGCCTCCTCAGCCTGATCAGCGGCAGCCCGAAGGGTATCCAGCTTCTTTTGGGTGGCGGTCACCGCATCCGTCAGGCTTTTCTGCTTCTGTGCCAGAAGCGTGACATTTTTGGGGTCCAGCTTGAGCAGGCGGTCGATCTCGCTTAAATCCGACTGGGTGCTGCGCAGGTCCTTGTTTATCGTCTGCAGCGCCTTGTCCAATTTGGTAGTGTCGCCGCCAATTTCTACGACAATGCCTTTGATTTTGCTGGCCAAAAGCGCACCTCCTTAAAACGCATCGAAGTCCTCCTGGGTGGCGATTTCATGATAGGAACACTGGTCATTGCAGGCCTCGGTAAACATATCCGAAACCATGCCAATGGACAGCAACTCCAAATCCCGGATGGGGATGCCAAGCTGCGCCACCCGCAGCAAGAACAATGCGGTTGTCATTTCCCGTTCGCTGCTGCGAATTTTTTTTTAGAATCCGCCACCGTCTCCATATTGACCGCCCACAACTCGGCAATGATTGGAAAAATCTCATAGATGGAGAAGGTTTCAAAGCCGTCCAGCCATGCCTCCACTGTGTCTGGAACCCCCTTGGGATCTGCGTGTTTCGCCATGAGAAAGGCCATATTCTCAAAAGCCTCCAAAAGCCGGGGCGGGATGGAGCGACCTCTGGTGGCCTGATCGATTTCCCGCATATCCTGCATGATGTCCCGGCGGAACTTCATCCGATACATCCGGGGAATGGCGGCGCTGGCACGGAAGGTGACCTCCTTGCCATCAACGGTAATAGTTCTGACCATTGCTTATCCCTCCAATTCTGCAGGCTGCCAGACGGTTTTGAACCAGTTGTCATAGGCAGCAGGTGTGGTTTCCGCTGTGGTTTTTGCCTTCACATTTCCGTTTGCTAAAGGCGAGGCCGTAAGACTCAGTGTGTCGGTGGTAGGCTCCTTCGTGTTGGTGGTTGTAGCACTGGACATGGAAGGACGGGTAGCGGTGCAGTTGTACAGCACATGACGGGTAGCCTTTTGGTCACCGGAAAACTCAAAAAGGAAAGCAAAGTTTTTTCCCTCGGCAGCGGAGTTTTCCACCAAAACCTTATCGGTGGCATCCTCCACTTCACCCAGAACATCCTTGCGGAAACTGTCGGGGATGAGGGCCATCTCCAGAGTGCCGCTGTACCCATCGTTGGCGGCGGTGACAAAATATGCCATGTTATCGGCATAAAAGCTGCTGGTATCTCCCGCTGCATCCAGGGAGAGATTGACCGCACCGGGGATGGGGACCGGCGTCCCAAAGACTGCTGTTCCACCCTCCGTAGAGGTAATGGGCGCGTAGTGGACATTTTTCAGTCCGAATTTGACTTTGTTATCTGCCATGGATCACACCTCGATTTCATACAGAATTTCATAGAGTCTTTCAGACTCAAGATAGGTTTCGCTCTTTTCCCACCCGTAGGCAGCAAGAGCATTCTCCACCATCGCCTCTGTATGGGGGTCTTTCTGCTCTGTGTAAAGTTCCACCAGATAGGCGATGATAGGATGGTGAACTGCATCATCTGCAAAGAAGTTGTGGGAGCTTCGTGCGTAATAACAGAGAAAAGGCGGATTAACCGCCTCTCCCTCTGCAAAATGGTGGTAGGCCACAGGAAATCCGGTAGCCTCTAAGGTAGATTTCAGATCATCCATTCGAGAGCCTCCGCTGCAGTTCCTGATTCAGCACTTCTTCTCCCACAGTCTGGGCAGCGGCGATATGGGGCTGTGCCGCCACACGACCGCCACCTCGTTTGGCGTGACCGTACTCCAACAGGTGGGTCAGCTGATAGCGGTTCCGGGAATGAACCAGCACCTTACTGCCGTGGGGCATTTCGGTCACCTTTACCGTCCAGCTCTTGGCGTAGTCACCGCTGTCTCTGGGGGAGTTGCTGCGCAGATGATCCCGGACTGCAGTACCGGCCTCCTTAACGGATTCCTTCAATGCCTCGGCAGTGTACTGGGCATACTCCTCCAGTTCCGCCATAACAGCCGAGGCCAGTTCATCCAGTTCCACATTTGCCACGGTCAATGGCCTCCTTTCCGGCAGCGGAGCTTGAGGCTCCTGCGCTTATAATTCTGGTGGTCCACAGCCACAATGTCGTAGTGTTCACCGCCCATCAGGACTCGGTAGCCTGTGGAGGTGATTTCCTTTGCTTTGCCGCAGTAACGGATGGTGAAATCCGCTGTCTCCTCGGCAAGCGTCTGTCCGGCAGACAGAGCTTCCTTCCCGCCCTCACCGCTGACGGTGGCGTGGCAGGTGTAGTAGTCCGTCCATCGGTTCATATGGTTGCCGATCCCGTCTGTGACCACTGCATTCTTCTGAATGGTGATTCGAACATTCAGCAGTGCGATCTCCATCAAAAGCCCTCCCTTCGTACACCAAAGAGCAGACTGCGAAGGGTCAGGGTTAGGGTCCGATGGTCTGCCTCCTCCCGATGCTCGTAGAGGTAAGCAACGGTGTAAAGCACTGCTGTGTGAAGGTTGGGGTTGACCTGCTCCATCAGCTCCGCCGCCGGAATGCGGACCACATCGGCACACAACTCCGTGGCAGCTTGAATAAGGGTCTGGAGCAGGACATCCTCATCCTCATAGTCAATGCGAAGGTAGGTTTTCACCTCCTCCAGGGTTACGGTCATAATGGCACCTCCCTTGGTGGAGCGGCATCGGAGGGAGAATCTCCGATGCCGCTGTGTGTTACGCCTCCTTCTGGCTCAGAATCTTGATGGCCTCCGGCAGAATCAGCTTACCGTCCACCCGCTGGGTGCCAAGGAAGCCGACCTGACCGTTGGCGGCATACAGCTCATTGAGTCGACGGAAGGAGCGACCCTGCCGGTCTGCGATCCAGTAGTACTGGAAATCACCAAAGGCGATGGTCTTCTGGCTGGCACCGATGGCGGGCATGAAGGCAGAGGTCTTGACCGGTCTGCCCAGAATGGTGTCGGGAGTGCCTGCCACCAGAGAGGGCTGCCACAGGTACTGACCGCTGTTGTCCTTCAGCTTGCGGATGGCCTTGATGGTGGAGTCGTTCAGCACCCACACCGCATTCTTGCGATAGGGGGCCTTCAGACTGTAGAACAGATCCATCAGTTCGTCAGCGGTGATGGCGGTAGCGGAGGCAGCTGTGACACCAGTCTCTGCACCGCCGGAGGCAGCCAGAATGCCCAGAGGCTTACCGCTGCCGTCACCGGTGAAGAAGGCTTCCTCCTCCTTGGCCCCGATGCGGCGGGCAAACTCGGCGGAGATGTAGCTCTCCAGGTCAAAGATGCTGTCATTCATCAGTTCCTCGGAGACCTTGATGAGGGTTCCCAGCTTGTAGGCACCGATGGACACCTGGCTGAAGGCATCATCGCTCTCTACGAAGGCACCTTCCTCATCGATCCAGCTGGCAGTGCCCTTGGTGGCCACCACAGGGATCTTCCGATCGCCGCTGGAGGTCTGGATTACCTTGGCAAGCTGGCGGAAGATGTTCTCCTCCTCCAGTGCCTGCACCAGGGTGCGCTCAAACTCGTCCGGCACCAGATATCCGCCCTCGGAGTCGGTACCGACCTGCAGGGCATTCAGCACACCGGGCATAGGTACCTTGGCCCGCATTGCATTCCAGAAGTTCTGGCGGTATTCATCGGTGGCGCGGCCCGCCTTGGCAGTATCATTGCCGGACATCGGCTTGCCAGTCAGGGGCTTGTTTACAGGGCGGTTCAGTTCAGCGTCCAATGCCTCACGGCGTTCCATCCTGGCGATTTCCTTGCCCAGGTCGGTGATCTCCTGCTCCATACGGGAGTAGGTGGCATCATCCTCGGCAGACAGGACGCCACTGTCGGTGCGGTGGGAGTCCAGGAAAGCCTTGGCAGCGTCCCAGGCCTTGGCGCGCTTCTCACGCAGTTCCAAAATAGTCATGGTAGTTTTCCTCCTTTAATGTTTCAAAAGATTGAGCCGCTCGTAGAGATCGTCTACGGAGCGGCCCTTGGGTTCCGCCTTGGGGGCGAGTCGGTTGGTTTTGCATTTCTCGGCGATCTTGTCCATGAGGGAATTGACCACCGCCGCCTTGGAATACAGCATGGTAACCGCCGGGGGTTCCATATCCTCGGTTTCGGCGGGGCGCTTCATCACCTCATCGGCGAAGCCCAGCTCCACCGCCTTTCCGGCGTCCATCCAGGTCTCGGCGTCCATGAGGTGGGACAGCTTGGCGCGGGACAGGCCGGTCTTGATCTCGTAGGCGTTGATGATGGAGTCCTTGACGCTGGAGAGCATCTCGATGGCCTTCTGCATCTCGCCGGTGTCGCCCATGGCAACAGTCATGGGGTTGTGGATCATGAGCATAGACACCGGGGACATGAGGACCCTGGTGCCCGCCATGGCGATGACGGATGCGGCGGACGCCGCGATGCCATCGATCTTCACGGTCACATCGTGGGGGTAGTCCATCAGCATATTGTAGATTTGAGCCGCCGCCACACAGTCGCCGCCGGGAGAATTGATCCAGACGGTGATGTTCCCGTCCCCGGCCATCAGCTCCTCTTTGAAAAGCTGGGGCGTGACGTCATCGTCAAACCAGCTTTCCTCGGCGATGGTGCCGTTCAGATACAGCGTCCGTTCCGCCGGAGCCGTCTCCGTCTGGGCTTGATTCTTCCACTTCCAAAACTTCTTCATCGGCATTTTCCTCCTTTCCGTCATCGTTGGATTCGGTATCTGCAAAAGCCCCCGCGTCCTTGAGCGGGAGCATATTGCCGTTGATCAGGTACAGGTCGCCGCCCTCTTCAGCGGGAATGCGGTCGAGGTTCTCCAGTTCCCGGATGTCGTTGGCGGACATCCAGCCGTTCTGCCGACCAATGGCGTACCCGTTCATGCGGCTCTGATAGTCGCCGCGAAGCAGGCCCTCTAGATTGAACTTTACAAAATACTGCGATTTCTCGTCCGGCAGGAGGAGCGACCGGTGAATGGTCTGCTCCCAGCGGATCACCCAGGGGTCCAGCGTGTATTTCACGAACTCCAGAGACTGCTGCTCGATATTAGAAAAGCTCGACTTTTCCAGGTCGCCCACCATGTGGGGCGGCACTCGGAAAATTCGAGCGATCTCATTGACTTGGAATTTTCGCGTCTCCAAAAACTGCGCCTGCTCCGGCGAGATGCCAATGGGCGTGTACTTCATGCCCTCCTCCAGCACGGCGATCTTGTTGCTGTTGCCGCTGCCGCCGAAGGTGGACTGCCAGCTCTCCCGCACCCGCTGGGGGTCTTTGATGGTGCCGGGATGTTCCAGCACACCGCCGGGAGCCGCGCCGTTGGCGAAGAACTTGGCCCCGTACTCCTCACAGGCAATCGCCATGCCGATGGCGTTCTTGGCCATGGCAATGGGGCTGTAGCCCACCAGCCCGTCAAAACCCAGACCGGGGATGTGCAGCACATCCGAAGGCGGCAGGTTGACGGTGACGCCCTTCATGGTGGGAGCGTCCTCGGTGCTGGTGGTGTATTGGTAGTAGAGCCGGCCCTTGGTGTCCCTGTCCACCACCATGCGGTTTGGCATCAGCGGATAGAGGGCGATGACCTCGCCCTTGCCGTTGCGGATAATCTGGGCGTAGGCGTTGCCCCACAGGAGCAGATGGGTCATGAGCGTCTCCCGGAATACGAAGGAACTCATCTCCGGGTTCGGCTCATCGTGGAGAAGATTATAGAGCGGATGGTCCAGCGCCTTTTCCTTGCCGCCATCCTCCTTGTAGCGGTAGAGGTGCAGCGGCAGACCCGCCACCGCTTCCGCCAGGATGCGGACGCAGGAGTACACAGCGGTCATCTGCATGGCGGAACGCTCGTTGACGTTCTTGCCGGCGGTGGAGCCGCCGAAGAAGAAGCTGTACCCACTGCCGGATGTCCGGTTCTGGGGCTTGTCGCGGGATTTGAACAAGCCGGAAAAGATGCCCATACACATCACCATCCTTAAAAATGGGCATAAGAAAAGCACCTACCTTTCGATAGATGCTTAGAATACTTTTAAATTGAGAAAAGATTACACCCTGTTTTCCTCTCCCCATGTGCAGAGCTGGTCTAAAATTTTCATAAGTGACTTGCCCCGCTCACTGAGAGAGTACTCTACTTTTGGCGGAATTTGCGGATATTCTTTTCGCTCTACGAGATGAGCTGATTCTAACTCTTTCAGGTTTGTGCTTAAAGTCTTATCGGATACATTTCCCAGATAGCGTTTCAGTTCATTGAACCGCACGATTTCAAACTCCATCAAACAATAGAGAATCACCATTTTGTGCTTGCCGGAAATCAGCGACATGGTGTAGCTGAAGCCAGTATCCTCAAAATTCGCATTCTCGATGTAGTTACGAATCATTGTCACACTTCCTTTTAGGATAGTACCTTTCTCAAATGCCAGTACTTGAATTTTGTTTGCTACTGGCTATAATTATAAGGGAAAGCACCGTAGGTGTCAATCTTTAAAAAAGCGAGGCAAGCAGCATGAGAAAAGAATTGAAAATTACTGAAGGCATTTTCCCCATGCCTGTTCTGATGGTAGCCACCTATAACGAGGATGGAACTGTAAATGTGATGAATGCCGCCTGGGGAACAATGCAGGAGCGCGATACTGTCGCGCTAAACCTGACTGAGAGTCACAAAACCGTAAAGAATATCAAAACGCGTGGCGGATTTACCGTCAGCATTGCCGATGCCGCCCACGTTGTGGAGGCTGACTACTTTGGCGTTGTTTCCGGTAACCGTGTTTCGGATAAATTGGGTCAGGCGGGTCTCACCGCAACAAAAGCGGAGACGGTAGATGCCCCTGTAATCAATGAGTTCCCTCTTTGTCTGGAATGCAAATTCATCGAGTATCAGAGCAACGAGTATGGATGCGGCGTGATTGGCAAGGTAGTAAAAGTCACAGCCGATGAAAGCGTCCTTCGGGATGGTAAGCTGGATATTTCACTGGTGAACGCTATCGCATTTGACCCCTATACACATGGCTATTATAAAGTAACTGACCGTGTAGGAGAAGCATTTAAAGATGGCTTGAAGTTAAAAAAATAAAACCATATCAAATGAACAGCAGCCCTCTGCTGTCATAGACCGACTCGCTGGTGTCGTTGCCGCATCGGATGGCCCGATCAAGGGCCATAACGGTGGCAACGGCGCCATCGATTTTTTCTGTGGATTTTTCCTTGTCCGGCTTGATGTTCCCCGCCGGGTCGGTGCGGATGTAGATGTTGTCCATCATCCAGCGGAGGACGGGATGGCCCCCATGGGCGATGCGTTCCTCCAGCACCAGTTTCATCAGCTCCTTGGTGGGCGGGGACATATCCTTGAAGCCCTGTCCGAAGGGAACCACCGTGAAACCCATGCCCTCCAGATTCTGCACCATCTGCACGGCGCCCCAGCGGTCAAAGGCAATCTCCCGGATGTTGAACCGCTCTCCCAACCGCTCGATGAACTTTTCGATGTAGCCGTAGTGGACTACATTTCCCTCCGTGGTCTGGAGGTACCCCTGCCGCTCCCAGACATCGTAAGGCACATGGTCGCGGCGGACGCGCAGGTCGATGTTGTCCTCCGGTATCCAGAAGTAAGGCAGCACAGTGTATTTGTCCTCCTCGTCCAGCGGCGGGAAGACCAGCACAAAGGCGGTGATATCCGTAGTGCTGGACAGATCCAGACCGCCATAGCAGACCCGGCCTTCCAGAGCGTCCTCCGAGGCAGCAAAGGCGCAGCGGTCCCATTTCTCCATGGGCATCCAGCGCACCGCCTGTTTGACCCACTGGTTCAGCCGGAGCTGGCGGAAGCTGTTTTCCTCGGCGGGGTTCTGCTTGGCGGACTCGCAGGCCGTTTTGACCTTATCGATGCCCACCGTGATGCCGAGAGAGGGATTGGCCTTCTTCCACACCTTGGGGTCTGTCCAGTCATCCCCCTCATCGGCTCCGTAGATAACCGGGTAGAAGGTGGGGTCGATTTTCCGGCCTTCCAGGATGTCCTTGGCCTTTTGGTGTGTCTCGTAGCAGATTGAGCGGGTATCCGTCCCTGCCGTGGTGATCAGGAAGTAGAGGGGCTGCATCCGGGCATCCCCGGAACCCTTTGTCATGACGTCAAAGAGCTTTCGGTTTGGCTGGGTGTGCAGCTCATCAAAAACCACGCCGTGGATGTTGAAGCCATGCTTGGAGTAGGCCTCAGCCGAGAGCACCTGGTAGAAGCTGTTGGTGGGATGGTAAACGATGCGCTTCTGGGACGCGAGGATCTTGACCCGCTTGGAGAGCGCCGGACACATCTTCACCATATCCGCCGCTACCTCAAAAACAATGGATGCCTGCTGGCGGTCGGCAGCGCAGCCATATACCTCGGCGCGTTCCTCACCGTCCCCGCAGGTGAGAAGAAGCGCCACTGCAGCGGCCAGCTCCGACTTGCCCATTTTCTTGGGGATCTCGATGTAGGCGGTGTTGAACTGGCGGTAGCCGTTCTCTTTGACCACGCCAAACAGGTCGCGGATGATGCGCTCTTGCCAGTCGATCAGCTCGAAGGGCTTTCCCGCCCAGGTGCCTTTGGTGTGGCAGAGACATTGGATGAAGCTGACGGCATAGTCCGCCAGGGCTTTGTCGTAGTGTGACCCCTTGGCCATGAAGGGCGTTGGGGTGTATTTCTTGAGCTTTCTGATGTCCGTCACCTCCGTAAAATGAGCATAAAAAAACAGCCCTGCGCGGCTGTAACGAGGAACAGAGCCTTCCGGCTCTATCCCTGTAGGGTGTTATGTTGTGGTTGCTTTAGTTCGCTTTGCTCATCGCCCAGGCCATGGCGTGCCCGTTGTCGATGAAGGTCTCATCCGAAACGCTGACCAGCTTGATGTCGCCTTCGCAGGTGTGATCCTCGGTGGTGAACCGGTACACAGCGCCGTAGTAGCTGCGCCCGTTGGGATCGTAGAAGTACCCGGCGGCGAGGATGCGGTCTCCAAAGGTAAGGATGGTACCCAGGTTGTTCATCAGCTTCATTTCCAGGTTTTCCGGGGTGGTGGCTTCGGGCAGGCGGTAGGTCGCGGCCTTCTGGGCGGTGGTTTTCTTCATGTTCGTGTCCTCCAATTCAGCGGTGTTTTCCCTTTCGGTGTGTACATATTCGCTCTAAAAGCGAATAATAGCAAGTCAATTCTGAGGAATATACTACACAAACATGGCGGTCAGATATTGTGTGTTTTACATCTTCATTCCGACCTCAGACAGCGGTGGATGGTCTGGATAATGGAGTCCTGCTCCTCAGGCGAAACGCCAATGCTGTCCAGCGCCTCCCGTGTGCCGCAGTCCGGGCAGATGAGGGTCTCGTTGTCCAGCCGGGAAAGCGCCGGAGGTTCGTAGTAGGGCTGGCCGCAGCGTGGGCAGATTGCCAGGCGGGTAACGTTATCTTCCTTCATGGTGCTTCATCCTTTCTCTGCTGTACCGACAGGCTTCCAGGAGCTTGTCAACGGGGAATCCGAAGAATCGGTAGCCCTGGCCGCAGATGCTCAAGTAGCTGTTGGCGGGAACGCCGTAGGGCCGTTCCTCCCGCATGATGTACACGAAAGCCCTCCTGCGCCGGAGCTTGCCGGTGCGGATACCTTTGACATCCAGCGTCATCTCGGTTTTGTAGTAGAAGCTGGGGTACCCTTCGTAGCGGTCCAGCGCCAGTTCATCCTGCTCGGTGACCTCCCAGACCGCAACGGGGACCGTGCATCCCTTCTCCGGCTCGACCGTGAGATAGGAGCCGGTCTTGCTGCCCTTGAACAGGAGCCGGTAGTCCTGCAGTTCCGCGGTGCCAATGATCCGCGCCCCAGGGCAGCGCCAGCGCATCTGCTGGACATTGAGGTTGCTCCCGTAGGCAATGTAGTATCTTTTCATTCCGTGATCCTTCCTTTCCGGGGTGCGTACCCCTTCTACCACCGAAAGCCCGCGTCAGCGGGTTCGGGGGCCTCTGGGCGGCGTCCTTCAAGCGGCGGCTCTGCCGTTGCGGAAGGCTGCGTCACCGGAAAGGCGGCGGGTCAGGATGTCTCGTGCGGTTTCAAACTCATCGCCGATGAAACCCAGGCGGAGGAGCCAGGTGCGCATGGCGTATTTGGGGTTCTCGTTCTGCTGGGGCTTGGGGCTGGCGGTGCGCACCGTCTTGGCCATCTGGCTGAGCGCCAGGCAAAGCTGGATGTAGCTCTTCAACTGGCCAGCGTGAAGGCCGTTGCGTTTTCCGTTGCCGGGGGCATCGAATTGGAAAAGCCGGAACTCGACCGTGCCCTTGGTGAAGGTGGCGTGGAGGTTGAGCATATGGTAGCGGCTGTCATTGTAATGCTGGCTTCTGCCGTAGTTGGCACCCTGGCTCCCATACCAAATGTCGGCAAGGTCGGCCATGGTGGTGGGCTTCCTGCGGTTGAGCTGTTCCAGGAAGCGGGGGTCAACCGTGCGGCAGTACCGGCTCATGCGGTAATGGTCGAGATTGAGGGCTCCGGCCAGAAGGCTCTCGTGGCTTGCCATGATGTTGGCCAGGTTGCGCAGGGTCTGCGGGGTGTGGCCCTTGGCGCCGATGTGGATGTGAACTCCGCAACCCCGGGTGGAGTCGCTCTTGGCGCCCGCCCTGCGAAGCTGCCGAATCAGCTCCTGCAGGGTTTCCATGTCGGCGTAGGTCAGAATTGGGGTAACCAGCTCGCATTTTTCGCTGTCCGGACCGGAAATGGAAACGTCCTTCTGGAACTTCCACTCGCGCCCGTCTGCGTCCCAGGCCGACCAGGTGCTGTACCCGTTGCGGTGGGCGGTGTTCTCGTAGCGTCCGGTGCCGAAGAACTCGGCGGCGACCTTTGCCGCCCGGCTACGCTCAATGTTGTTCATCTCGACCTCGACCCCAATGGTCTGCTTCTTCATTTCCTCGATCTGGGTTCTCGTTTTCTCGTTCATGGTTCTGCCTCCTGGTTGGTGTTGTTTTCCCTTTCGGTAGTGTCATATTACCTCTGAAGGCACACTATATCCAGGATTATCTGAGCCATAAACTACACGATCTTGTGGTCTGAAAACTGTGCATCTTACAGTGCCTTATCCCTTAACCTTGCGGCAGACGTCTTCGCCAAAGGCTACGTTCAGACCGCTGCCGTTATCCCAGGCTACCAGAATGCTTCCCACATCGTCCACGCCCAGCACCGTGCCCTTCGTCCCAACCGGAGGGGCCTGGGGATCGTCCATGCGGATAAGCTCCACACGCGTTCCCGCAGGGTAGCGCATACGGAGAAGCGTCAGCGTTTCCTTACTCGGAAGCCGCATCGTCCGCCACCTCCTTTTGGGGAACCAACTTGAATGCGGAACTGCCGGTCAGGTTCCGCAGGAGGATTTTGCGCTCCTGTTTGAACTCCGGCCCGATGAAGCCCAACCGGAGGAGGAAGCAGCGGAAGGCGTACTTGTCGTTCCCGGTGTCCCGTTCCTTGGCAGTGATACGCTTTTGGTTCCGGGCCATCTCGCACAGGGCGCAGATGAAGTGGTCGTAGGCCTTGACCTCCTCCGGCGTGGGCGTTCCGGCAAACCAGGGGAAGGAGACCTTCGTCTCGCCGACTTCGATGGGCAGTTCCTCCACCCCCAGGGCTTTGCGGATCAGGCTGCCCTTCGCAGCCGTGATGTCCTTGAGGTTTTGCAGCGCCGTTTCGGAGAACAGGTTGGCGGGCATGGAGATACAAAGCCCGTCCACCTCGGTGGGAGACGATTCCTCATTTTCGGATGCCTCGACCTCTTGCGGTTCGGCGGTGAAGCCCTGGCTGTCCAGCGTTTCGATGAGGTTCTCGATCTCCTCACTGTCGGCACGGTTGTCAAAGGTGACGCCGCCGTTGCGGTCGATGGTGAAGTAGTCCACCTGGTAGGCGAAGCTGGGCGCGCCCAGGTATTTAGCAGGGACGCCGGTAATCTCGCTGATGGCGGTCACCAGCCGCTTGCGGCTTTCACCGGTGCAGTTGTAATTCAGTTCCATGTTCCATCCCTCCAGCCCATCAAAAACAATACCGCGTCGGCAAAACCGGCACGGTAGTAACACTGCATGGTTTCTCCGTCCACCAGCGCATAGGCGTTCTCACATTCTCTATAGAGAATTTCCTGCTGGTCGGATAAAGACCGCTTCAAGTTTTCGGTGCTAAGTTTCCATTGCTCAATGGCCGTTTGCAGGCCCTGGGATTCATCTGAGCCCCAATCGTTGATTCGCTGCAGAATGAATTCCTCCACCGCCGCCCGCATTTCCTTGTTTGGCATATGTCATACCACCTTCCTTTTTTGGGTGAGTACATATTCCCTCGAAAGGAAGGTAATAGCAAGTGGAAAAGAGCTAAATCGCCACATTCTACCTTGTACACAAATCGAGAGAACTTGTGTTGTCAGTTGTGGTTGGTCGGGACAAAGATCTTCACAGGAATACCACGGCTCTTGCAGTTGTCAATCACAAACTTCGTTCCCCGTGATGTCCCGTCCCAAAACGCCAATACAAGATCGGCATTTTCAATAATTGTGATGTTGCGCTTCAATGGGGCAGATCTCCCATACTTCTCATACTCCGGCAGAAACTCTGTCAGCTTGATGCCGTTGGAGACGGCATACTCTCTGGCACAGGTATCGATCCCTTTTGCACCCCCGGACACGATCTCCGTCACGCCATTCGGGAGATATTTCTCCAAATTGGTCACGCTTAGCCCTCTGGATCCTACGATTGCCACTCTCACATTTCAACACCTCGGACACATTGCAAAATTATTGTAGATATACGGTATATCTAATCAAAACATTTTACCACATGGTAGCCATAAAATAAACACAAAATATATTCAACGAGGTGATTTTATGGCAATCAAAAGCGTGTCCATTCGCATAGAGGAAGAAATGCTGGAGAAACTGGGCTTTGTGGCAGACTATGAGGGACGCTCGGTCAACAGCCATATTCTGGTGCTCATCTGAGAAAACATCAAGGCTTTTGAGCAAGAGCATGGAAAGATTGACGGCACCATCAATCCGGCGGTTAATGTAAAGCCAACCAGAAAGAATTGAGAGGACGAGGAAGCGGTTATGCCGTTTCCTCGTTTTTGTCGTTTCCAATAATCTCATCATACCGGTAGGTCAGACCATCTCGCATCACGGACACACCGACCGCTTCGCCCACCTGCTCGATGTACCGCTTCACGATGACATCGCAGAACTTTTCGTCCAGTTCGATGGTGCGGCAGACTCGGTCGGTCTGTTCACAGGCAATGAGGGTGCTGCCGGAACCGCCGAAGGGGTCCAGCACGATGGCGTTGCTCATGGAGGAGTTCAGAATAGGATAGGCCAGAAGCGGGATAGGCTTCATGGTGGGGTGATCCTTATTCTTCTTGGGCTTGTCGAACTCCCAGATGGTGGACTCTTTCCGCCCGGTATACCACTGGTGTCTGCCTTTCTTCTTCCAGCCGAAAAGGATCGGCTCGTGCTGCCACTGATAGGGTGAGCGGCCCAGTACCAGGGACTGCTTCTTCCAGATACACGTCCCGGAAAGGTAGAAGCCGGCGTCCGAGAATGCCTTTCGGAAGTTCAGCCCCTCGGTGTCTGCGTGGAATACATAGATGGAGGCATCATCCGCCATGGCTTCCTCTGTATTCTGAAACGCCGCCAGCAGGAAATCGTAAAAGGCGGCGTTCTCCATATTGTCGTTTTTGATCTTCCCGGCGCTGCCCTCGTAGTTGACGTTATAGGGTGGATCGGTGATGACCAGATTGGCCTTCAGACCGTCCATCAGTAGAGAGAAGGTTTCCGCTTTCGTGCTGTCTCCGCAGACCAGCCGGTGCCGCCCCAGCGTCCAGACATCCCCGGCCTTGGTGATGACGGGGTTCTCCAGCTCGGCGTCCACATCGAACTCATCATCCTTGCCCCCATCTTTCAGGCTGTCTTTGAAGAGGTCATCGATCTCGGCGGGGTCAAAGCCGGTGAGGGACACATCAAAGTCGGCGCCCTGCAGGTCAGAGATGAGAAGCATCAGCTTGTCCTTGTCCCAATCGCCGGAGATTTTGTTGAGGGCGATGTTGAGGGCTTTTTCCCGCTCGTCATTCAGCTCCACCACCACGCACTCCACCTCGGTGACGCCCATGTCCATGAGCACCTTCAGCCGCTGGTGACCGCCCACCACCCGTCCGGTGGTCTTGTTCCAGATTACCGGCTCCACATAGCCGAACTGCTCCATGGAGCGTTTCAGCTTGTCGTACTCCGGGTCACCAGGCTTCAGATCTTTGCGGGGATTGTAGTCGGCGGGAATCAGGTCGGCGGTGCGCTTGCGCTCAATCAGCATACTTTTCCACCGCCTTCCGCAGCTCCTCGGTCTTGTCGAGATTTTCCCAGCTGTACTTGTACCCATTGAAGTGGCCGTAGGCGGCGGTGTCGGCGTAGATGGGAGCGCGGAGATGCAGCAGTGATATGATGGCGGCGGGCCGCAGGTCGAACACGTCCAGTACCGCCAGCCGGATGACATCCTCGTCCACCTTGGCGGTGCCAAAGGTGTCAATCTCCACAGCGGTAGGTTCCGCTTTGCCGATCGCGTAGGAAATGGAAACCTGGCATTCCTCCGCAAGCCACGCGCCCACCACATTCCGGGCAATGGCTCTGGCCATGTATGCGGCGGAGCGGTCCACTTTGGTGGGGTCTTTCCCGGAGAAGGCGCCGCCACCATGAGCGGCAAGGCCACCATAGGTGTCCACCATCAGCTTCCTGCCGGTCAGCCCGGTATCGGCGGCGGGACCGCCCTCCACAAACCTGCCGGAGGGGTTGATGAGAATCTCCACATCCTTGGGGAAGTCGAAGCGGTCCAGAATGGGATACAGCACCTCGGAGATGATCTCTCGGCGAAGCTCCTCCAGATTTTTGCCTTCATCGTGTTGGACGGACACCACGATGTTCTTGACGCCTACGGGTTTTCCGTCCTCATAGGCCACGGTCACCTGGGCCTTGCCATCGGGGCCGATGCCACGGATGGTTCCATCGTGCATGGCATCATCCAGCCCTTTGCAGATTTCATTCGCAAAGACCACCGGGACGGGCAGACGGGTCCAGGTCTCCCTGGTGGCGTAACCGTACACGGTGCCCTGGTCGCCGGCGCCGGTGGAAGCGAACACATCCTCGCTGCCGCTATTCCGCACCTCCAGAGCGGAATCCACGCCGCCGGCGATATCGGCACTCTGCCGGTGGACATAGACGAACACGATGAATTTCATGGGATTGTAGCCCACCTTGCGGAGGACTTCCCGGACCACCGAGCGGATGTTGATCTTTGCTGCGCAGGTGATCTCCCCACAGACAAAGATTTTCCCCTTGGTGGCCATGACCTCACAGGCGCAGCGGGAATAGCGGTCGTGCCGCAGGCACTCGTCCAGAATGCTGTCGGCGATCAGGTCGCACAGCTTATCCGGGTGACCGCACCGCACGCTCTCAGCTGTTTTGTATTTTGTCATATCAGTTTCCTTTCCGAGCGGACAGCAGCCGCTCCATCACATCGTCCTGGGGCGTAGCCCCGCCGTACTCGCTGGAACAGTTCTCTTTGACGATTTGGTAGATCTCCATCCACAGGCGGTTGGTCTGGGACATGAAGTTCTGGCTCATCGCAACATAGGGACTTTGAATCGCGTTCCCCGTGGTGGGGTGCTTGGCGAGGAAACCGTATTCGGTGATGGCCTCCTCACACTGTATCCAGCGGGCCACGCTCATGGCGTATCGTTCTAAAAGCTGCGGGGAAACGAGAGCGGCGCAGCCCCGCTCCGCCAGCCAGATCCAGGTCTTTTCATAGACCTCGGCGGCGACCAGTGTCTTGCCATCCTTCTGGGTGGCGGACAGCATGGCTGACGGTTTCGGCATGGGCTGACCTTCTAAATCGGCTGTATCCTGAAAGTCGATGACAGTCAGCTTCCTTCTGCCTGGATTGCCCTCGGCAATTTTGTCGGCGAGGGGCTTTCTCTTTGCGCCGGCACCAGCACGGGCGCCGCCGCGGTTGGTACCGTCTTTGGCCACAGATTTCCTCCTTTCTCGATCCGGAGGTATATACCCCCTTTGAAAACGCGATTTTGTGCGCGAGACCCCCGGCCCGTTGCACGGCTCACAGGCTGTAGAGATTTTCATCCCCCTACCGGGTCAGTGCCTGTGCCAGCGGTCCCCACGCTGGGCATGGACTCTGGCGTGGCAGGACTTGCACAGGGCGATGAGGTTGTCTCTGGCGTGTGTGCCGCCTTCGGAGAGAGGTATCTTGTGGTGAACCTCTTCAGCAGGAGTCAGCCTGCCTTCCTGCTGGCACCGCTCACACAGCGGGTGCTCCTGGATGTACCTGTCGCGGATGCGCTTCCAGGCGCGGCCATACCTGCGGCGTACAGCCGGGTTGCGGTCGTACTTCTCGTAGCGTTTGGCTTCCTCTTTGGCGTGCTCCTCACAGAAACGGCCATCCGTCAGCCTGGGGCATCCGGGGTAAGAGCAGGGGCGCTTGGGTTTTTTCGGCACCGTTCCACCTCCCCTCGGGCATAAGAAAAGCCCCACGGGATGGATCCCATGAGGCTGTCCTTGTTATCTTGGCAATTTTAATGATACACTACGGAGCTACTCTCATTCAATACACCGAACTCTCATGTTTCCTGGGGGATGGGAAATTCCCGCAGCGCCCAGTCGTGCAGGCGGTAGATGTGCTGGATGGAGTAGCCCATATCCACGGCAATTTTCTCCCAGGGCATGAAGCACAGGTACCGTTTCTCCAAGAGGAGCTGGTATTCCGTGTTGGGGATGGATTTCACCCGGCGGGTAATCTCCCGCTTCAGATCCACCAACTCATCGATGTCGTGGTTGATTTCATCCTGCAGGTCAACGATTTTCACCACCGCCTCCGCCATACGGGACTCGGAGTGGTTGGGGTTCCGGGGCATCCCCGTCAGAGTGGCGGTGGCGTGGGTGGCCAAGTCGTTGAGCGCCGCGACCTGCTGGATTTTGGCGTTGATCCTGGCGTCCAGCAGCCGGGCTTGGGATAAGTATTCTTTTGCTGTCATTTTCGCACCTCCAGATCTGCTTTGACTGCGTCAATCAGAGCCGACTGCGCCCGTTCCTTCTTTTGAAGGGCGGACATGATCCGCTCATCAATGGTGTTTTTCGTGATAATGTGGTGGATGACCACAGTTGTGTCTTTCTGCCCCTGCCGCCAGAGCCGGGCATTGGTCTGCTGGTACAATTCCAGCGACCAGGTCAGCCCGAACCAGACGAGAGTGGAGCCGCCGGACTGCAGGTTCAGCCCATGGCCGGCGGACGCCGGGTGGATGACCGCCACCGGGATCTTGCCCTGGTTCCAATCCGCGATGTCCCGGCTGGTCTTGATCTCCCGAACGGTAAACCGTTCCCGGATGCGCTCCAGGTCGTGCTTGAACCAGTAGGCCACCAGGACGGGCTTGCCGTTAGCGGCTTCGATAAGGTCCTCCAGGGCGTCCAGCTTGCGGTCGTGCAGCCGGAGTACCCGCTTGTCATCCCCGTAGACCGCACCGTTTGCCATCTGGGAGAGCTTGTTTGCCAGAGCCGCCGCATTCCCGGCGTCCACCTCTTCGCCGTTCAGGGAGAGTACCAGCTCCGCCCTCATGGTGTCGTAGGCTTGCCGTTCCTTTTCAGATAGGTCGACCTTGACCTCATTGAACACGCATTCCGGCATATCCAGATAGTCGCCGGCCCGCATGGAGATGGTGATGTCGGAGATCTTCTCATAGATGGTGTCCTCGGCGCCGGACAGGGGCTTATAGGAGAACACCACCTGGGCGTTGCGCTTGTCCGGCTGGAAATAGGCGTTTCGGTACCGGGTAATAAATCGGCCCAAACGTTTGCCCATGTCCAGAACACGGAATTCTGCCCACAGATCCATCAGACCATTGGAGGAAGGTGTGCCGGTCAGCCCCACAATGCGCTTGACGCCGGGCCGCACCTTCAACAGTGCTCGGAACCGTTTGGCCTGATAGCTTTTGAAGGAGGACAGCTCATCGATGACCACCATGTCATAGTCGAAGGGCAGGCCGCTGTTCTCCACCAGCCACTGGACGTTCTCCCGGTTGATGATATACACGCTGGCCCTCTGCAGGAGCGCCGCCTTGCGCTGGGCTTCACTGCCGACCGCTACCGAGTAGCTCAGGCCATGCAGGTGGTCCCATTTTTCGATTTCACCGGGCCAGGTGTCCGCTGCCACGCGAAGCGGGGCGATGACCAGCACCTTGCGAGCCAGGAAGCTGTCCAGGCAGAGGTCGAAGATGGCGGTCAGGGTAATGACGCTTTTGCCAAGGCCCATGTCCAAGAAGATCGCCGAAACGGGATGCTCCAGGATGAAGTCCGTGGCGTAGGTCTGGTATTTATGAGGACTGTATTTCATCCAAGATCCCTCCAATCTGTTCTTCGCTGTCGATGCGGTACACCGGAAAGCCCAGAGTCTCCAGCTGCTTTTTCCGTCTCATTTGCAGTGGCCGGAGCGCCTTGCCCGGCGCTTTCAGTTCAACGAAAGCGATTTTCCCCTTGGGGAGGAGCACCAGGCGGTCTGGCACTCCATCAAACCCAGGGCTTACAAACTTGGGCGCGAGACCGCCCATGATTCGGACGGCCTTCACCAGTTTGGCTTCAATGGTTTTCTCCCGCATACCGGCCTCCTGTGTTCTTGGAACGCAAAAATCCCTTTACGCGCGTATATGCGTGTTTTGCGTGCTGATAACCTCTATTTCTTACATCTTTCGATATATAAGAAATGTTAGGAACACAGGAACAAGGAAGCCGGTTTTCCTTACTGCTTATGGGGCTTCCGCCGTTCCCATGGGGTGTTCCGGTGTGGGTTCCAAAGCGCAGAGGTGCCCCTGGGAACCTGTTCCCAATTTGTGTGCCTGTCTGCTTTTTCACTTGGAACACTCCTTCGGAACAAAGACATACTGTGGACCGTAGAGTGGAATGCGCACTTTGCTCTCCGCCCGTTTCCAGCCCAGCCGCGCCAGAATGCCCGTCAGCTCGTTGCTGTCGGCGCGGCGCAGATTCGCCCGTTCCTTGCCGAAGCACTCGCACCAAATCTCCATGTTGGACACACTGGTACGCTTGACCGTACCCTTCTCCTGCAGACCGCCAAAGTCGGAGCCGGTGAGGAAATTGCGGCGTTCAAAGAGATCCATCTCCGCCCAGCGTTCCGGCAGCAGGGTGTCCAGATACTCCCGCACCAGGCCCTCGCGCTCATCAGACTCCATGGCTTCCCGCTGTTCGTCCTTCGCAAGGGCATCCATTTCAGGAGAGAGATAGAGCTTCTCGCCCTGGCGGACATACACCAGAGCTTCCGCCCAGATCTGGAGGATCTCCTCGTGGGTCAGGTTCCAGGAGTGCTTTTTCCCGCTGCCGGGGGTCTTGACCGGCCAGAAGCGGCGGTTGCCGGTGGTGTCCCGCAGATAGCCGGACTCGGCGTTGGTGGTGCCGAAGAACACGCACTGGCGCAGATGGGGCGTGGCCCGTTTGCCGAACGCCGCCCGGTAGATGTCGTTCTGCCGGGAGAGGAAGGAGCGCAGGGTCTCCACCTCGGCCTTCTTCAGACCGGCCAGCTCGCCGATCTCCAAGATCCAGTACCCCTGGAGCTTCTCGGCGGCGGTCTTGTCCTTGGTGTCGCCCAGGTTCAGGCTGTCCGAAAACCACTCTCCGGCCAGCTTGGCGATGAGGGTGCTCTTACCCACACCTTGGGGGCCGTTGAGCACCAGCATGGAGTCGAACTTGCAGCCCGGACGCAGTACCCGGCTGATGGCGGCGCAGAGGGTCTTCCGGGTCACCGCCCGAACGTATGCGGTGTCGGCGGCACCCAGGTAATCCACCAGCAGCGTATCCACGCGGGGGACCTTGTCCCACTCCGGCAGGCTCTCGATGAACTCTCGGATGGGGTGATAGGCCCGGTCATCCGCTACCTTGGTCACGGCGATATCGTAGTTCCGGGCGGAGAAGGTGCCGTAATGGGTGTCCACATAGCTGATGAGCTGGGCGTCATCGGCGTCTCGCCAGAACTTGGAGGGATGCTTCCAGGGCACCTCGCCCTTGATCTCCATCCCGTCCAGGAGCTGGTTAAACACCACGCCCTTGAGGTTGGGGTCGTTCTCCAAAATGATGGTCAGGTTGTGCAGGGTGTTCTTCACATGGCCGGACTTGTCCAGCTCCAGGCCGTTTTGCCAGTCCTCATCGGAAAACTCGGCGCTGGCCTGGGCGATGCGCTCTTCGGCGAAGACCGTCTTGACCTTATCGTCTCCCAGAGCCAGGTCGCTCATGGCTTTGAAGGAGGGCAGCTTGCCCGGCGGGGTATCCAAACCCACATTCTCGTCCAGCTCCCGGAATTTGTGGAGCCGCACCAGGTCGAAGGCGTTTAACAGCTTGCCGCAGACCGGGTCGGTGGCGTGGTGGCTGTATGCGAATTTCCCATCGTAAACCACCACGCCGGCGGCGGAGTCGGCGGGGATATAGTCGTACCGTCCGTTCATGGAGGACGGTTCGTAGACATCGGAAAGGAAGGTTTCGATTGCTTCCTCAATGGTATAGGCGCGGCAGAAAGCGCCCACGATGCCGGGCTTTTCCAGGGGATCGGCCTGCTGGGTGATGCTCCGGCGCACCGCTTCGGACTGCCGGGAGGAAACCGGCCAGGTGGAAGCGTCATGCCAATCGGCGTACTTGGCGAGATAAGCGTCCGGGTCCAGCAGAGGGCCATCCTTGGTCTTGTAGAAGAACTCGCCGTTGGCGGAGGTGGATGGCCAGTACATCAGGCGGCAGGCTTCATAAGTGGTATCGTCAAACAGGTCTATGCCGATCTCCTTGGCCACCATCCGGGCCACCGCCGGGTACTCTTCTTCGGTGATGTCACGGGCCAGGGGGATGATCATCCGCAGCCGGGGATGGTCCGGCGTGTGTTTATGGGTGGAGTAGACGCAGCACTGAAAGTCGTGGAGCAGGTCAATTTCGTCCCAGATCCCCGGCTCGCCATAGTCCATGTCCAGGGTGAGCATGGAGCGGCAGAGCACCATGCCGTTCTTGCGCCGGCCTTCCCGGAGCTGACCGCCCACAAAGCCGCCCACATCCTTGATGTTGTCCTGGGCGCCCTTCTTCAGCTTGCGGTATTCCTCCACGGTTTCCGTGGTACGGATGGTGGATCTGACCCTTTGGCACAGGTCCTCCCAGGAAATATCCCGGTTCTTCCACTTCTTATCCATGCGGCTGTTGCCTACAGCGATTTTCATACGGACACCTCCTGGCAGTTCTCGGTAAAGTAGCGGATGGTCTGGCCTTTGCGCTTGGCCTTCTCAATTTCTATGCTCATACCCTTGGAGATGGTGTCCCCGAACACCCAAAGCTCGGCGCATTTGGTGAGCAGAACGATGTCCATGAACAGAGCCAGATCCCGCTCTCTGGGGTTGGCATCGTTCATAAACCGGGGAAAGTACAGATGGGGCGCGATGGGGATATACCCGGTGTCCACCGCGAAGCGGCAGTAGCGCGCCGCCTTTTCCTGGTTGCCCTCCACATCCCCGGAGAGCGGAGAGCAGATGTAAACCACCGGACGGAACGAGTGGAGCTTGCGCGCCTCGTTCTCGATCCGGGTTAAGGCTTCGTAGGGTGTGGGGTCATAGTAGCCCTCACAGTTGTATTTGTTGATTCCCATAAGGGTCACCTCAGTCTTTCTGATAGAAATCGCAGACATAACCGTCCGCGCGGAGCAGCAGTCCTCCCGCCCAGGCTGGGGTCTGGCCCATGATGGCGCAGATGTCCTCCAGGGAGGAATCCGCCGGCGCTTCGATCACCGCTTCGTCATGGACGTGCATCACGATTTGGTACCTCGCCGCTTCCAACCGGCGCATGGCTTCCACCAGGATGTCGCGGGCGGTGGCTTGGACGATGTTCTCCACAAATTTGGGGCCGTAGCTCTCCAGCCGCAGCCACTTTTTCTGTTCTCCGACACCTTCGTAGGTGACGGACTCGCTACCATAGCGGTTGACGCCCATCTTGGGCTTCACATACACCAGCCTTCTGCCGGAAGGGAGCACGATGAACATCATGCCGCTTTGATAGAAGAAGCGGATGCCGTGTGTCTCGGCTGGTACTCTGTCCCGGACGCAGGTGGTAGCGGCGCGGTCCACGTCCCACCAGAACTTCACGATGCGGGGATTGGACTGCCGCCAGGCGTCTACCAGGGGTTTCAGCTCCTCCTCGGTCAGGCCGTAATTCAGCGCGCCCATGGCCTTCAGCGCCCCCACTGACCCGCCATAGCCCAAGGCCAGCTCCGCGATTTTGCCCTTCTGCCGGAGGTGACCGTTGACGCCGTGCTTGACCACGGGGACGTGGAACATCTGGCTGGCGGAAGCGCAGTAGATATCCCCGCCCTGGGCGAACACCTCCTGCCGCCATTGCTCCCCGGCAATCCAGGCGATGACCCGCACTTCGATGGCCGAAAAGTCCGCCACAAAGAAGCGGCATCCCGGTTTCGGAATAAAGGCGGTGCGGATCAGCTCGGAGAGCACCAGCGGGACGGAGTCGTAGAGCAGCTCCACGGCGTCAAAGCGCCCGTCCCGCACCAGCATCCGGGCCTGTTTCAGATCGGGCAGATGGTTCTGCGGGAGGTTCTGCACCTGAATGAGCCGCCCGGCAAATCTGCCGGTCCGATTGGCACCATAAAACTGGATCAGGCCGCGAGCGCGGTCATCCGGGCAGACCACTGACTCCATGGCGGTGTATTTCTTGACGCTGCTCTTGGCCAGCTCCTGCCGCAGGGACAGGGCCAGCTCCACCTCGCCCTCCGCATGGGACAGAAGTTCCAGTACGGATGCTTTGGAGAGGGACTCGGCTTCCACGCCCTTTTCCGCCAGCCACGCTTTGAGCTGGGCGGGGCTGTTGGGGTTCTCCAGCCCGGTGACCGAGCGGGCCTGTTCTAAATGGGTGCGTTTGAACCGCTCGTCACAACGGATGGCCTGGACCACCAGGGTGCGGTCCAGCAGGATACCCCGGTCGTTGATGCGCTGGTCGAGATGGTAGTTATCCCACTCTTCCGGGGAGACCGGGAATCGTGACAACTTCTGCTGAATGGACATCTCCGTCTCCACATCCCGGAGGTTATAGGCTTTGAACGCGGCCCACTTCTCCGGCGCGTCTGCGGGAAGGTGGCGGAATGTGGAACCGTCCCTGGCCTTCGCCGGCGTGCAGAAATAGCGCACCAGGTCTTTGCCCTCCTTGAGCTTCTGCTTCTCCAGTCCCAGCACGGCGCCGGCTCCCTCCAGGGAGAGGGGCAGGCCCAGGGTGGCTGACCACACCATGGTGCAGTACCAGGAGTCGGGGTCCAGGTATTGTCCGACAGGGTACCCCAGGTACCGGGAGAGACACACCCGCTCGAACTGTGCGTTGAAGGCCCACTTGAATACCGCTGGGTCGGTCAGCGCAGCCAGCACATCGGCGGGGATGCCTTCGCCGGCGGTGAGATCCACCACCCGGACGGGGCCGCTGTCCACGGAATAGCCGAACAGCAGCACTTCAAACTCCGGGGCCTGGCAGTAGCGGTACACGCCGCACTTGGCCAGCGGCTCCGGGGAAAAGGTTTCAATATCGATGGATAGCGTTTTCATAGGACCTCCTTTCCTGTGGCATAAGGGCGGCAGAGGTCGCCCTCCGCCACCCTCGCCGGATGCTCGTTAGGAAAGGAAATCGTCATCGAAATCGGTGGAGAAGTCATCAGCGGCAGAGGAACGACCGCCCAGAGGTTCACCGTCCCGCACCTTCTGGATGTTGCCCAGGCCGCAGGCGATGCCGCGGTTCCCGTTGGAGTTGAAGGCGTAGAAGTTGATGGACACACGGGCGTAGCAGCCGGAATAGACTTCGGCGCGGTCCAGGATGGGCTGCACAGCGCGGTCCACGATCTGAGGTGCGGTGGTGCTGTTGGCGTTGACAAAGTAGGCGCCCTTGTAGGCTTCATCGCCCCGCTCCAGATCACCGTCCCGCAGGGGGAGCTTCAGCGCGGCCTTGTTGGGGATCTTGCCGCCGAACTTGGCGGCTCCGTCCTTGATGGCGGCGTCCACGGCGGCGTTGATGGCATCGATGGTCTTGGTGTCGCTCTTAGGGATGATGAGGGAAACGCTGTACTTGGGGTTGCTTCCGTTGATGGAAGCCGGCTCCCAGACATTGGCGTAGGACAGGCGGACAACACCGGTGACCACCTTGGTCGGGTTCTTGTGATTGACAGACATATCGTTATACCTCCGTAATTTCAGTAAATTCTTGGGCGGCATCCATCGTGGTGATGGCCGGACGCCGGTCGGATACCGGGACCAGGGTCGGCCTGCCCTTGGGCTTCTCGACCAGACCACCGAGCACCTCGGCAAAAGTCTTTTTGCCCATGAGCTTCTCCATCTCGGTAATGGGGATGAGAGATTTTTTGAAGATGTCGTGGTATCCGACGGCGTTAGCGGCGCGGATCACGGCTTCCTTGTCTGTGTACTTGCGGTTGGTTCGGCTCTCCACCAGCTTGAAACCGTGCCACACCTTGCCGTGGTGAATGGCGGCGTCCTGAGCATAGGCTTCGATCTCGCCGGCCCACTTGGTCAGGCCGGGCAGTCGGGAGAGTATGTCCTCGATTTCCGCATCGGTGAGTAGCGGCGGCATGGCGAACTCGTACTTGGCGAGCTGGAGCTTGGCTTCCGCTCTGGCGCGGCACTTCACCGCCGCCTTGCAGAAGGTACACCAGGGGCCGGGAACATAGTCTCCTTCACCCTGGTAGGCCATTTCCGCCTTGGGCTTGAGGGTGTGTTCCGCCCAATCCATGAGCTGCTCCACGGTGATCGTCCAGGTGGACACATTCTCCCGGCGGGGCTGGTAAATGCTCATGGCAACCTGGGTAATGTCATAGAGATGGTCGAACTGCCGGAGCGCGCCCAGGGCGTACAGCATCATCTGGGGATTTTCCTCCGCGTCCACCAGAACCCCCTGCCCGTACTTGAAATCGATGATGTGCAGGAGCTTGTCCGCCACAATCAGGCAGTCACCGGTGCCAAAACCGTCTGGCACATAACAGGAGAAGTCCAGCCGCTGTTCGATGAGGACGAGAGGGTCGGCGCAGAGCGCCTTTGCTTCCTCCAGCTGCTCCAGCACGAATTCCACATACCCATCGGTATAGGCGTCCATTTCATCGCAGTCATACGGGCTGACGGGTTTCCGGGAACGCAGCTTCAGCGCCTTTTTGAGCTTGTGCTCGGCGAGAGCATGGGCGGCGGTGCCTTCAGCTGCGGCTTCTGTCTCACGGTCGGCGAACTCCAGCTCCAACCGCGCCGAGGGGTTGCAGTGGAGCCAGCGATGGGCGCCGCTGGCAGAGAGAACGGCGTGTTTGGAAGGCGGCATCAGAGCACCTCCGCATCCTTCAGCAGAGCCGGGTAGTGTTTGGGATCTACTGCTGACAGCTTCGGCGCGCCGTACTTCTGCAGCAGCTCTCGGACCGCATCGGTTTTCCCATCATGGCTCTTTTCAGCCAGCACCGCCCGAACCTGCTCCAGCGTGACCGCCGGTTCTGTGGGAGGGGACGGAGCGGTCTTCTGTACCGGCTCGGCTTCCGGCGCGTCTCCCTGGGTCATGGCATCCGCCAATGCCTGGAGACTGTCGGCAAGGGAGCGCATATCCTCCACCACATCCAGGAGGAGCTTGATCTTACTCAACCGTTGCACCTCCCTCCGGCAGTTCGGTGATGTCCAGGGATTCCACGGTATTGCCGGGGATGAGGATCATCACGCGCTCTTTGCGGCCCAGGAGGCGGGTGAGCATCTTCTCCCGCAGTGTCACGCTGCGGCATCTGACTACCCCACCGGTCTGCGGCTCCTTGGACACGCTGATTTTAAGTCTGTGTCTCATGGCGTTCAGTCCTTTCTGGAAGGAGGATTTCTTGCCCTTCCGAGATACGGCCAGGAGAACGGGCGGATATGAGGGTCAGCCTAGAAGTTTTTTTAGTTTTTTCTTCACCGTCTGCAAACGGTGAGAGATGGCGGACTGCGTTACGCCCATCCAGGCGGCGTAGTCGTTGACGCTGACTCCTTCAAAGTAGATGGCGCGGATCATAGCCTGCTGGCCGAGGTCGAGTTTCTGGATGGCGGCGCGGAGTCGTTCTTCATCGGTGGGGCCGGCAAAGAGGGCTTCCAAACCAGGGTCTTCCACGGCATAGTCCATGCCTTCATAGACCTTGCCTTCCAGCGAGTAATGCCGGCGGGTCTCCTTGTGATCGTTGTTGTACTCTTGGCGATCCAGGTCGACAATCACGGCACAGATTTCCTCAGAAACCTCAACCTCCGCGACCTCTCCAGTGACAAATTTGTAGGTAATCTTCATTTTGTGTCCTTTCCGCTCGAAGACGAGCCGGGCGGAGAGACACAAAAAAGAGTCGGTGCGCTGATGCACACCGACTCCTATTGCCTAGAATGAGCGCAACTGGTAGCGGTGGGTGCATCAGAGTTTCAGCATGGGTTATAACCATGGTGAACTCTCTATGCATCCCGCCGCCCTAATGCGCATCTCAGGCTGTGAGATTATTTTTAATGTTCTTGTGCAGCACTTTGATTTCACAAAGTGTGCAAAGAAGAATTTTCATGTTTTGACCAGAAATTAAAGGATCATCACCTCCCGGAAACTAATTGAGATCCGCTTCAATGGCGTACAGTTCGCTGAAAATATCAGGCAGGTCACTAGAGCGGAGATCCCCAGTGCCGTGTGCGCCGTAGCGTCTGAAAACAGCTTCAACTACTGCTGCGCCTAACTGAGACTCGATTACAGCAGCGGTATTTTCAATGTTCACAATCCAGTTATCACGTTCACGCTTTGTCACTGCTTGTCCCTCCTTGTCAGGTTCAGCTTCCTAATCCGGATAGTAGGCTGTTAATGGTACCGACCTCCCAACTCCGGAATGTTCATGGCCAGTGAACACGCTGAGAGGCAGTAACTGTGAAACGACGAATTATCAAAAGTGAGTTTTAGTCGATTTATACCATTTATAGCCTAAATTCGTTGATTTTTAGGCTTGAACATGATAGAATTAAATATCAAGGTCCATGGTTCGACGCTCTGTCTTTCTCATCTCCGTCATCTACTAATAGGATACCGATATGAAAAAGGACTTCCTATAGGCGCAAGGACCGTGAAAAAAGGACTTTCAGGACTTTTAATAGGACTTTTCTGAAAGGGGTGATTTGCATAGATTTCGCTCATTTTTGCAAAGGAATATATAGCTCCACCGATGGAGTAGCAAATCAAGATTCCTTCGTCGCAGAGGTATTTAGGGCCGCAGGAAGCAGTTACACTTTTGCAAAGAAAAGCGCATACAGCGCATCTAATTATGGTGTTAAGCTGTTCAACGGTGGCAAACCCTTATCAAAGAAGCATAGGGACTCTTTCCCAAATCCGATAAATACGACCGGTCTTGCGAAGTATTTGTCGGAGCATATAAAAAAAGCGTCCGCCAGAACCGTGATGAACTACTTCACGATCCCAACGGACACAGATATAAATACTTCGGCTTTGGCAAAAGCCCTCGCAGACCAGTTCCAGATAATCATACACGAGCCGGACTCCAATGCCGATATCATTGCAACGAACTATCAGCGGTATTTGTCAGAGCCGGAAATGGACGAGCCGTCATTTCATAAACCGCTCTATGATGGGGATGCCTTCTGGGTTGAAACGCCACCTTCCGATCGACGACATGTGGTTGATTTTTATGAGCACTTCACCCACACTTGGGAACTGCTTAACGCCGGGAAGGTCACATGGACGGGCCGAAAACTTATTTGTATAAACGAGGATTCCATTACTCCCTACGCCATGCAGCAATCAATTGATATCCCTGATACAGCTCCAAATAGAAGGGTTATTTTGTCGATAGAATTTGATGCTCGTGGCGATGAGAACTCTTTCGAGAGCAAATGGGTTATGGTAGATAAAGACAATAAGGAGTGCTACCCGAACTATTCGAGCCCATTTAATGTAATGATTATAGTCGAGAACAAGACATTTAGGAGATCTGGAGGTAACTAAATTGGGTAACGAGAACATTGAAAAATGGTCAACATTGAAAGAAGTCCAAGCATACCTTGGCGTCGGCAGAGAAACCATTTTGCAGTGGATCGCTAAGAGAAATATGCCAGCCTATAAAGTGGGTAAGCTGTGGAAATTCAAGCTATCCGAGGTGGACGACTGGATTCGATCTGGCGGCGCAGCTGATGATAACTGCAAAGAAAATTGAGATACAAATTCAGATATAGGCTAGCTTAGGCGCTCTATACCGAGAAAGGAAATCAAGCATGGATAATCAAGTGCATAATCAAATAGTAAGCTTTATATGGGGAATTGCAGATGACTGTCTACGTGATGTATATGTGCGTGGCAAATATCGTGATGTCATTCTCCCGATGACGGTCATCCGCCGTTTGGATGCTATGCTGGAAGAAACAAAATCCCCAGTATTAGCTATGAAAAAGCAGCTCGACGCTGCAAAGATCGATAACCAGTGGCCTGCGCTGTGCAATGCAGCGGGACAGGCTTTCTGCAATGCATCTCCCTTCCTGCTGAAGGATTTGACCAGTCGCGCCAAAGCGCAGACACTCAAAGCTGACTTCATTGCGTACCTTGATGGTTTTTCTCCTAATGTGCAGGTCATTCTAGATAAGTTCAAATTTCGAAATCAGATTGATACGATGGTGGATGCAGATATTCTCGGTGCAGTCATTGAAAAGTTTACATCCTCTGACATTAACTTGAGTCCGAATCCTATTTACAAGGACGATGCGAAGACGATCCTTAAACACCCTGGTCTTGATAACCACGGCATGGGTACCATTTTTGAGGAGCTGATTCGGAAGTTTAATGAAGAAAATAACGAGGAAGCCGGAGAGCACTGGACTCCTCGTGATGTTGTCGAGCTCATGGCTGACCTTGTGTTCGTACCGATTGCCGATAAAATCAAAGACGCTTCCTATTCCTGTTATGACGGAGCCTGCGGTACCGGTGGAATGCTCACCGTCGCTCAGGATAGACTTTTGACGCTTGCCAAGAGACGCGGCAAGGAAGTCGCTATCCATCTGTTTGGGCAGGAAATCAATCCGGAAACCTACGCGATCTGCAAAGCGGATATGCTGCTGAAGGGCGATGGTGAAGAGGCCGAGCATATCATGTACGGCTCCACACTTTCCGACGACCAGCACGCATCCCGCCAGTTTGACTTTATGCTTTCAAATCCGCCCTACGGCAAGAGTTGGAAGACCGATGCTGAGAAGATGGGCGGCAAGAAGGAAATTCTCGACACACGCTTCAACACCTATCTGGAAGGTGGCGAAATCATGCCGATGATCCCGCGTACCAGTGATGGCCAGCTCCTGTTCCTACTGAACAATGTATCAAAGATGAAAAAAGACACCGAACTTGGCAGCCGTATAGCTGAAGTACATAACGGCTCCTCCATTTTCACCGGAGACGCCGGAAGTGGAGAAAGTAATGCTCGCAGATATCTGATTGAGAATGATCTTGTAGAAGCAATTATTGCCTTACCAGAAAACATGTTTTATAACACGGGCATAGGGACATTTATCTGGATTCTTTCAAACAAAAAGGAAGAACGACGCAAAGGAAAAATCCAGCTGATTGATGCTACGGCTATGAAGTCTCCGCTGCGCAAAAATATGGGCAAAAAAAATTGCGAGTTCACACCGGAACTCCGTAAAGAAATTGTGCGCATCTTTATGGAAATGGAAGAAAGTGAAGTTAGCATGATATTCAATAATGAGGAATTTGCCTACTGGTCTATTACAGTGGAGCGTCCCCTTCGGTTGCGTGTATACCTCGACAGAGAAATTCCTGCAGATATTTTCAAAAAAGCAGATGAATTAGCTGCTATTAGAAAAGCTCTTGCTTCTGTTTCAGTAGGAACGCCTACTGATGACTGGACTGCCTTTGCTAAGGAAACGAAGCTGAAAGCGACCCAGCTTAAGAAAATCCGACCATTTATTACAGAGAAAGACCCGACTGCAAAACCAATACATGGTGAGGCAGATACAGAATTACGAGATACGGAGATTGTTCCCTTTTTATATGAGGGCGGAATAGATGCCTTCATGGAACATGAGGTTTTGACATATGCTCCAGATGCGTGGATAGACACTAAGAAAACAACTGTCGGTTATGAGATTAGCTTTTCCAAATATTTCTACAAACCCACACCTGTACGCGATATGAAATCCATTTTGGCAGGGCTGGAAGCGTTGGAGAAATCGTCTGATGGGATTTTATCAGAAATTATGGGAGGGCTATTGAATGAGTACTAATCTCTTTAATCCCTCCGACAAGCGTAGCTATCCTTCCCGATGGCCGCTTTATAGAGGCAAACAATTATTTCGGGTGATTGATGAGCGATCAGAGGAAGGCACAGAAGAACTGCTATCTGTTTCTCATATCACAGGAATAACGCCGCGAAGCCAAAAGAATGTTACCATGTTTCAGGCAGAGTCTCTGGTCGGATATAAGCTGTGCCAGATAGGAGATATTGCTGCAAATACGATGTGGACTTGGCAAGGAGCAATCGGTGTTTCAAATTATGCCGGAGTGGTCAGTCCAGCTTATAATGTGTATCGCCAGAACGGAGAGGTTTATAATCCCCGTTTCCTTGATATGCTTCTGCGGGAACGAAGGCTGATTGATGTATATCATTCTCTTTCAACGGGAATCAGACCATCGAGGTTAAGACTCTACCCTGATGTATTTCTGACTATTCGGTTTCCTGTACCACCGAGAGAAGAACAGGATCATATCGTTCGATACTTAGATTGGAAAGTGTCTGAAATAAACAGACTGATTACTACCCACCGAAAAGAAATCGCTCTGCTTAACGAACTGAAAAGTAACATCATTGACAAAGCAACCACAAGAGGCATTGCCTCTTCTGATGTCGTTCACAATAATGATATCCGTTGGGATATTGATTACCCGAAGCATTGGAAAATACAGCGTATTAGGAAATCATTTAGCTTCAGAAAAGGTCTGCCCATAACAAAAGCAAACCTTGAAAAAAGTGGAATTGCCGTCATCAGCTATGGGCAGGTACATTCAAAAAAGAACTCCGGCGTTGGGTTAAACTCGGATTTGATAAGATTTGTAAACAAATCTTATCTGTTGTCAAATCCTTCTTCGCTTGTCGAAAAGGGAGATTTTATATTTGCTGACACTTCTGAAGATGTTGCTGGTTGTGGAAACTGTGTCTATGTTGATTGGGATGACACTATATTTGCGGGATACCACTCTATCATCGCTCATCCTAACGGGACAAGTAATAACAAGTACCTTGCATACTTGTTTAAATCTCCAACTTGGCGATATCAAATCCGTAAGAAAGTTAACGGAGTTAAGGTTTACAGTATCACTCAAAGAATGCTGAAAGATGCCTTTATTTTAGTACCACCCCTTAATGAGCAGGAGTCTATAGTTGCCTATCTTGATAGCATATGTATGAAAATTGACATTTTGATCGAGAAAACAAACCGAAAAATCAAAGATTTGCAAGAACTGCGGACTCGTCTCATAGGGGATGCCGTTACAGGTAAAATCGATGTGCGTGGCATCGAGATACCCAATTACGAATATGTCGCAGATGAGGCTGACACTGAATCGGACGAGGATGTCGATGTGGAAGAAATTGACGAACGGGAGGATTGACAATGGCTTTTACCAACACAAAGGAAAACGGCCTTGAATCCTTAATTGTGAAATGGCTGGTTGAACAGAACGGGTATGAGGAAGGAACAAACGCCGACTATAATAAAGAATACGCAGTCGACGAAACACGTCTGTTCCGGTTCCTACAGGACACGCAGCCGAAGGAAATGGATAAGCTGGGCGTGTTTACCTCGGACACTAAGAAGCGCCAGTTTCTGAACCGGTTGTCTGGAGAAATCGCCAAGCGTGGCATCATTGATGTGCTTCGCAATGGTGTGAAGGTCTACCCGGCAGACCTCATCATGTTCTATCTGACGCCGACCGAGAATAACCAGCAAGCCAGAATCATGTATGAGAAGAATATCTTCAGCGTGACGAGGCAGCTACGCTATTCGCAGGATGCCGGGAAGTTGGCTCTGGATGTTTGTCTATTTATCAACGGACTTCCGGTCATCACGATGGAGCTGAAGAACCAGCTCACAAAGCAGAACACAGAAAATGCTGTGCGCCAGTATAAGGAAGACCGGGACTTCCATGATCTCCTGTTCTCTTTCAAGCGTTGCATGGTTCATTTTGCTGTGGACGACGCTACAATTCAGTTCTGCACGAAACTGGCCGGAAAAGACAGCTGGTTCCTGCCTTTCAATAAGGGCTATAACGACGGCGCAGGCAATCCGCCGAATCCGGACGGCCTTATGACGGACTATCTCTGGAAGGACGTCCTTACCAAGAGAAAGCTGTCCCGGATTATAGAAAACTACGCACAGGTTGTCGAAGAGGTAGATGAGGATACCAAAAAGAAATCCGTCAAGCAGATCTGGCCGCGTTATCATCAACTCGACTGCGTAGAAAAATTGCTGGCTGATGTGCAGGAAAATGGTGTCGGCAAGCGTTATTTGATCCAGCACAGCGCCGGAAGCGGAAAGTCAAATTCGATAGCATGGCTTGCACATCAGCTGATCGGTCTTGAGAAAGATGGTCATCCGATGATTGACTCTGTTCTTGTGGTTACCGACCGCCGTATTCTAGATAAGCAGATCCGTAATACGATCAAGCAATTCATGCAGGTTAAGAACACCGTGGTATGGGCAGAGCATTCTGGCGATCTGCGCAAGGCTATACAGGATGGCAAGCGCATCATTATATCTACGATTGAAAAGTTCCCGTACATCATTTCTGAGATTGGGCAGGAACATAAGAATAACAAGTTCGCTATCATTATCGACGAGGCGCACTCCGGCCAGAGCGGACGTAACTCCGCAAATATGAATCTGGCACTTTCCGGCCTTGCTACAGACGACGAAGCGGATAATGAAGACAAAATCAATGCCATGATGGAGGGACGTAAGCTCGTCTCTTCTGCCAGCTACTTTGCCTTCACAGCCACACCGAAGAATAAGACCGAGGAGATGTTCGGTGTTCCCTATGAGGAGGACGGAGAAATCAAGCATCGCCCGTTCCATGTCTACACGATGAAACAGGCCATTCAGGAAGGTTTTATTCTGGATGTTCTGCGGAATTATACGACCATTGACAGCTGGTACAAAATCATGAAAACGGTTGAGGATGATCCGATGTTCGACAAGAAGCGCGCACAGAAGAAGCTGCGCGCCTTTGTCGAGGGCAATCCGGATGTCATCGCAAAGAAAGCCGCCATGATGGTGGAGCATTTCCATGAGCAGGTAATTGCCAAGAAAAAGATCGGTGGTAAAGCTCGCGCTATGGTGGTCACGGCTAGCATTCCGAGATGTATTGAATACTACTATGCTATCAATAAGTGTCTCGCAGACAGACATAGCCCATATAAGACCATCGTCGCTTTTTCTGGTGAGCACAAGTATAATGGGCAGGAACCGGCGCTGACATCAGCTGCTATGAATGGATTCCCAGATGCAAAAATTCCAAAGGAGTTCAAGAAAGATCCATATCGGATTTTGATTGTTGCGGATATGTTCCAGACCGGCTTCGATGAGCCTCTTCTGCAAACTATGTACGTAGACAAGCCGCTCTATGATATCGCAGCGGTGCAGACTCTTTCCCGCCTGAATAGAGCTTATCCGGGCAAGGATGAGGTATATGTGCTGGATTTCGCCAACAAAACATCTGTGATTGAGAAGGCGTTTTCGAAGTTCTACAGAACGACCATTCTTTCTGGAGAAACGGACCCGAATAAGCTCTATGATCTGATCACGCTGATGGAAAGCTATCAGGTTTACGATAACAGCGATATTGAAAAGCTGGTTGATCTATTCCTGAGCGGTGCGGAGCGTGATCGGCTCGATCCGATTCTGGATGCCTGTGCAGCTGTTTACAAGCAACTGGAGCTGGATGACCAGATTAAGTTTAAGAGCGCCGCTAAGTCCTTTGTACGTACATATGGATTCCTCGGATCAATCCTACCTTACGGAAATGTTGACTGGGAGAAGCTATCAATCTTCTTAAACTTGCTGATTCCAAAACTGCCCTCGCCGCGTGATGATGACTTTTCAGAAGGTATCCTTCAGACTATTGATCTGAACAGCTATCGTAATGAGGCACAGGAGGCTATCGCCATTAAACTGGAGGATGCAGATGCAGAAATTGCGCCAGTACCTGCAGGAAAAGTCGGTCATATTGTTGAGCCGGAGATGGATTTGCTTTCTAAGATCATCATGGATTTCAACGACATGTTTGGAAACATCAACTGGAATGATACGGATAATGTGCAGCGTCAGATTCTGGCTATTCCGGAGATGGTCTCCAAGGACAAGAAGTATCAGAACGCCATGAAGAATTCTGATGAACAAGAAGCACGTACAGAAAGTGAACGCGCCCTGCAGCAGGTCATTTTCTCTATCATGGCTGACAATATGGAGCTGTTTAAGCAGTTCCAAGATAATCCATCCTTTAAGAAATGGCTTTCCGATTTGGTGTTTAACCTTACATATAACCCGGAAGGCAAAGAGTATGTGATGCCGGAGCCGAGTGATAAGTCAGGCACTTACGATGTCCAGACGCAGGAAACCTAATGGTTGTGGAAGGTCCTGCTTTATACGGCGAGAAAAAGGATGGTAAATAGACTGTAACAAGGTGGAGAATGCAATGATTGATTCTTTTGATAAAACTATAAGTGGGGGAAAGTTTGATGAGGTTTTTACCGAAGTGCTTCATGCAGAGACACTCGGTCTTAAAAACCCGGAACAACTGCGCCTTTTTCACCTCAACGTCAATAACAATGCATTCTCCTCTGATAAGCTGGAAGTTTTTCTCCGGAAGAATATCGGCCAGTATGTGTTTTCTCGTGCTCAAATTGAGGACTATCATGTTAAGGAGGATGTGTATAGCGTTGGCATGGATGCCATCGATATCATGAAACGTAACGGAGCTCCGGGACAGAAAGGTACCGGCAACGATCTCGGTGAAATCCTACTGTATGTATTTTTAGAGCAAGTTCTTGGAGCTCCCAAAATCATGAGCAAGGTTGAACTTCAAACTGGAGCTAAACAATATGACAGTAAATGTGATGGAATCCATCTTCTCTCGCTGGAGCAGATCTTTGGCATTCCCTATTACCACATGGTGTTCGGCACCTCCAGTATTGTGGGCGACATGAAAAAAGCGGTTGACTCAGCTTTCAATGCCATTGTGGAAATCGATAAGCAAAGTACGCAGGAGCGTATCCTCGCAGAAAACACGGTTTTTAGCAAATCCTTTGATAAAGATACTATTCAGAAAATCAAAGATCTGCTTATACCGAGTAAGGGCCAGGTTGTTCCGTATGATACAGCTTATGGTGTTTTCCTTGCATATAATCTGGGCCTCAATCCAGCCAATTACAGTGTGGTAGACTTTCGGCGTGCGCTGACTCAGAAAATGAACACAGATATTCATAATCATGCGGCATACATTGCTGGTAAAATTAATTTTTTGGGTCTCGGCAATCACTCGTTTTATTTCTACATTCTGCCGCTCAACGATGCGGATACGGAAAAAACACAAATTATGGATCGTGTGATGAATGGGGGTGGCAGACCATGAACAGTCAAACACTGCAGAACCTTGGCGATGCCATTTTCTCGGATATTGACAATAATCCCTTCCTGAATGAACTTTATGATAACATTCTCTATAACTATGCCATCACCAAATTCAATCTCTCTGACAAGCGGCAGATGAGGGAAATTGATGTAATGTCCGCCTTGCGATTTGCCGATTTGCTGTCTAAGTCGACACATGCAGTAAATCGCGACAAGCACAAAATGTGGGCACAGGAGATAATTATCCTGCTACACGCTCTCTACCCGGACAATCCCGATGTTAAATTCTATGCTGGATCAGTGTTTGCGAACACTGGAAATTATCAGGCAAGAAAGATTATCGAGAGTGACTTTAACGGAACGACCGTATTAGAACGTTTTTTCGCTGAATACCAGAATGATTATTTGACAATCCCTGCTGCACCAGAGCTTCGGTTCTTTGGCGCACAGAAAAATGCCTACGATCATCTTTCGAATAATTACTTCAGCTATTCGGGCCCAACATCTATGGGTAAGTCATTCCTCATGCGAATGTACATCAAAGATCAGATACAGCATGGGGTGCAAATGAATTTTGCTCTGATTGTTCCAACAAAGGCACTGATCAATGAAATCTACAAGCAAATCATTGATGAAGATCTTAAAAGCCTCCTGTCAGAGCACAATTATAAGGTTGTCACCGCCGCCGGGGATATTGCATTGGAAGGTCTCCACAACTTCATTCTTGTGCTGACTCCGGAACGTTTGCTGTATCTACTTATCAGCAAGCCAGATTTGCAGATAGACTATCTATTCATCGACGAAGCTCACAAGCTATCCGGGAAAAATAGCCGTGGGCCATTCTACTATAAAACTGTAGATATGCTTCTTAAAAGGAAAAAGAGGCCGCATTTTATTTTTGCATCACCCAACATTCCAAATCCAGAAGTGTATTTGAAGTTGCTGACAGACGTTGAAAATGACACTAACGATAGCCATCTTCGTTCCACTTTTTCACCAGTGGCGCAAATAAAGTTTAGCATTGACTTAAACAACTTCACCGTCAGCGTATATAACGACCATACCGGCGAGTTGGATTATCTTGCAGAAATTAAAGATAGAAACGCTTCTCTGGTTTCATTCCTTCTGATGTTTGAAAGAATAAACCGTGATCTTCCTATTGAGCGAAAGCAGCAGACCATCGTTTACTGCAACGGTCGAAGTAAGGCGATTGAGCACGCACTTGCCTTCGCTGATCAGCTTTCTGACATTCAGGACAATGATCTAAATGCGCTGGCGAGAGACATAACGAATGAAGTACACGGTGATTACTATTTAGCCCAGATTATAAAAAAGGGCATTGCTTATCACATTGGATACCTGCCGGCCGCCATTAGAATGCGTATTGAGGACATGTTCCGTCGTGGTAAAATTACAACTATGTTCTGTACCAGCACTTTGCTTGAGGGGGTAAATCTCCCGGCGGATAATCTGTTCATTACTGATAACAAAATTTTCCGAAAAGTGATGACTCCGGTTGATTTCCGAAATCTGATAGGACGTGTAGGCCGCATCCGTTTCAACCTTTACGGAAATGTTTTCTTTGTTTCACAGGGCGAAAAGTTGAAGCAAGAAGACTATGTGGATCTCCTGAAAAAAGAGGTCCCAAAGCAGACGCTTTCTATCGAGGCGGGCCCGAAAAACCTTACGAACGCTGAAAAGAAATACGTCATCGAGGCGCTGCTGCAAGGCAACATTGAGCTTGTAAAACGTAATGATGCACAGTCAGAGGAAGCCTATGTAATGATGCGTAAATTCGCTCTTATCCTTTTGCGGGATATTATGCAGGATAACGATAGCCTTGTAAGGCGCGAGTTTTCTAATCTGCTGACACCCAAGGACGAAGCGAAAATACGAGAAGCCTTTATTGATCCGTTCACAGAACCAGATGATGATATCAACACCTCGGTAGACCAGACAAAAAATCTACGCGCTGCCATCGCAATGGGACTGAAATATCCTGACCGTGTTGATGGTAGGTTCGACTATGATGATGTTTTGGCTTTCCTTGAGAAGCTGAGTAGGATCTTCAAGTGGGGAAAGTATGAGGCATCTACGCTTGGAAAGCCCACTCTCCTGCGCTGGTATGCGGTTGTCCTGATTCAATGGATGGAAGGAACCGGTCTCAGTAATATCATGAAAAAGGCTCTGGAATACCGGCGGCAGCATCGTGATAACTTCTGGGTAAACCGAGGGCAAAAAGAATACTACAACGACGGCCTCCGGCACCGCAATATCGTGTTTGCCGACACCCTGGAAGTTATAGATAACATCGTTCTGTTCAGTATTTCGAACTACTTTCTCCGCTTTTCAAATGAGTATAAGACTGTACATCAGCTGAATGAGTTTGATAACAACTGGTATGAATTTGTAGAATATGGAACGACGAATCCGATAACTATCCTTCTACAGAGAAATGGTTTCTCCCGTGAAGTATCTACTTATATTCGCAATAACAAAGATACGTTTATCATTGAAGGTTTAGATGGAAAATGGCATTTGAGCACTGCTTTGCTTAAGTGCTCAAACACTAATGCTCGAACAGAGGCATTAAGTGTACGCTATAATATGCCGGAGTTATTTGTTGCTGGGTAATTGGGAGGCAACCAACATGGATAATAAAAACGGAGTAATCTATATCCTGACAAATCCGTCATTCCCGGATTATGTAAAAATCGGTTATGCAGATGACATTGATAAGCGACTGAAGCAGCTGAATCGAAGTGAGTGCATTCCGTATGCCTTTCGGGTCTATGCTACATACGAGGTTTCCTCCAGGCTATCAGATCTGAAAATCCACTCGATTATAGATAAGCTGAATCCTAATTTACGCGCCGTTGAGAGTTTTAACGGCAAACAGAGGGTACGCGAATTCTACGCCATGTCGCCAGAGGACGCCTATTCAATCCTGGAAGCCATCGCTGAGATTCACGGGTGTGTGGATAAATTAAAACGAATGGTGCCCTCCGAGGAGGAGCAGGTTGCTGAACGTGAGGCGCAGGAGATCGATTCCGAAAGCACAGAACGCGCCACAAACTTTTCTTTTAGCGCCTGTCAAATCCCCCTGGGAGCAAAAATTGAATTCGGAGAGAATCCCAACATCACCGCCACTGTTGTTGGGGATAGGAGCGTGGAATACAACGGAGAAACCATGTCTTTAACCGCTCTGGCAAAGCTCCTGACCGGCAAGCAGTATTCCATAGCCGGACCCAGGTTCTTCAAATACAAGGGAGAGTGGCTCAACGACATCCGCCATAGGATTGGGGTCTAAAAGTAAACGATAGCCCACAAATTAAACGATACCCATAAAATAAACGATAGCCTGCTGCTACCCAGCGTCTTTGCGGACCGGGTTGGCAACATGGTATCGCTTTGTCTGGCGGCGGCAAGGACTGATAATGACCTGAAACCCTTTGAAATTAGGGCTTTCAGGCAAAAAGAAAGAACCGCAACTCTGATACGCCTTGTATCAAAATTGCGGTTCTTATTTGGTGGAGGCGGGGGGAGTTGAACCCCCGTCCGAAAACGCATCCATGGGAACTTCTCCGGGCGCAGACGGTTATTGCGGGAGTCTTGCTCTCCCTGTTCCCCGCGCCCCAGGCAAGCCGTCACGCCCAGGGGTTGGGTAAGCTTCATGGTTCATGGTACGCGCAAAGCTTAGCGTACGCACGTGCACCACTAATCGACGCCCGATCCCGGCTCGTGGTCCTTCCGGGTCGGACGGCCGCCTTTAATTAGGCAGCGTAAGCGTATTCGTTGTTGTTCTTTAATTTATAAAGAATGCCCGTTTTAAGGTGGCCAGGCGCCACCGCCCGCTATTCCCACTTCAACGTCCCCGTCGAAACCGGTACGCCCCCGCGTCGTCGGAGCAAGCTTCGTATCGTTCGCTTCCGGCCAAGGCCGAAAGCTCATTCACTCCGCTGCTCCTCCTCTCCAAACCGGACCCGCTGGCGCTGGGCTCCGGTTTGGCTGGCGGCTGCGCCGCCGTTACGGGAGAATAAGGTGGGAACTTCTCCTCCCCCGCAGAGGGAGGAGAAGATTCCAATTAAAATTTAGGCCTTCTCAGGCTCGGGATACTCCACGCCGAAGGTGTCCACGGTGACCTTCTTCATGCGCTGATCCTGGCGGGGCCGGTCGTTCCAGTCGGTCTTGGTGGACACGATGGCGTCGGCCACCTCCATACCCTCGATGACCTTGCCGAAAGCGGCGTACTGGCCGTCCAGGTGGGGAGCCTTCTCCACCATGATGAAGAACTGGCTGCCGGCGGAGTTGGGGTGCATGGCACGGGCCATGGACAGCACGCCCCGGTCGTGGGCCAGGTTGTTGGCAAAGCCGTTCTGGGTGAACTCACCCTTGATGGAGTAGCCGGGGCCGCCCATGCCGGTGCCGTCGGGGCAGCCGCCCTGAATCATGAAGCCGGGGATGACCCGGTGGAAGATGAGGCCGTCATAGAAGCCCTTCTGAATGAGGCTGATGAAGTTATTTACGCTGTTGGGAGCCACATCGGGGTAGAGCTCGGCCTTGATGATGCCGCCGTCCTCCATCTCGATGGTGACAATGGGGTTCTGAGCCATGTCAATCGTCCTTTCTGATGTGAGATTTTATCGGTTCCGGGTTTTCATCGTCCGGTCAATTTCGCGCTTGGCGTCCCGCCGGGCGGCGGATTCCCGCTTGTCGTAGAGCTTTTTGCCCCGGGCCAACCCCAGCTCCAGTTTGACCCGCGGCCCCTTGAAGTAGATGGACAGGGGGATGAGAGCCAGACCGTCCTGCTTCAGGCGCCCGAACAGGCGCATGATCTCCCGCTTGTGCATCAGCAGCCGGCGGGGACGGCGGGGGTCCTTGTTGAAAATGTTGCCCTTCTCATAGGGGCTGATGTGCATGCCGTGAACGGCAAGCTGTCCGTCCTTGATGATACAGAAGGAATCCTTCAGATTCACATTGCCCATCCGGATGGATTTGACCTCGGTGCCCGCAAGCTCGATGCCGGCCTCGTATTTTTCTTCGATAAAGTAGTCGTGATAGGCCTTGCTGTTTTTGGCCACCACCTTGACCGATTCTGCCATAAGGCACCTCCCTTCTTCCGAATAGGTCGGATGAATGGTAAATAAATATACCATGTTTCAGGGGAAAAAGCAAGGGGGAATTGCGCAGATTGCCGGGGACTTGACAAAGGTCCGAAACCGGACTATACTATTGGAGCGACATAAAGTCCGAAATCGGACTATTTGGAGGCGAAACCATGGCGGACATGAGCTTTGAGGAGTTTATCCGGATTTATAACGGTCAGTACAAGGAGAGCAATGAGGTTTATCACCGGTTGGCCCGGCACTGCGGTTTGTCGGACAGTGCCTTTTGGATTTTATATACCTTGCGGGAGGCGGAAGAGCCGGTGAGCCAGAAGCAGCTGTGCAACGAGCTGTATCTCAGCAAGCAGACGGTGAATTCCGCCCTGAAGAACCTGGAGGAGGGGGGCTATCTCCGGCTGGAGAGCGCTCCCAATAACCGGAAGAGCAAGGAAATCCGTCTGACGCCTTCGGGCGAGGAGCTGATGCGGCGGACGGTTGACCCGGTGTTTGCCATGGAGGAGCGGGCTTTTCAGCGTCTGACCGTGGAAGAGCGGGAGGCCATTCTGCGCCTGGGGCGGCGGAATCTGGACCTGCTGCGGGAGGAGGCGGAGCGCCTTCTCAGCGGTGAGGAAACAAGTATGTGATGTTCTGAGAGGTTTTTATGCGAATCAAGTTATCGGACCACTTCACTTGGAGACGGCTGCTGCGGTTTACCCTGCCGTCCATTGTCATGATGGTGGTGGCCTCCATTTACAGTGTGGTGGACGGCCTGTTTGTCTCCAACCTGGTGGGAGACATGGCCCTGTCCGCCGTGAACATTATGTTCCCAGTGACCATGATCATCGGCGCCTTCGGGTTTATGCTGGGCACCGGGGGCAGCGCCATTGTGGCCCGGACCATGGGAGAGGGGAACCGGGAGCTGGCCCAGCGGTACTTCTCCCTGATTGTGTACAGCGTCATCGCCCTGGGCGGTGTGCTGTCCGTGGCCTGTGCCCTGCTGGCGGGCCCCATTGCCAGGCTGGCGGGAGCCAGCGACCTGCTGATGGCGGACTGCGTGGCCTACGGGCGGGTGATGCTGGCGGGCAGCGTTATTTTTATGCTCCAGACCACCTTCCAGAGCTTTTTCGTGGTGGCGGAGCGGCCAGGAATGGGCCTGGGCTTTTCGGTGGCTGCGGGGCTGACCAACATGGGGCTGGACTATGTGTTTATTGCGGTGCTGGACATGGGCATCGCCGGAGCGGCCTGGGCCACGGTGGCGGGCTACTGCGTGGGCGGGCTCATTCCGCTTCTCTACTTCCTCACGGGAGAGCGCTCCGGATTGCGGCTCACTGCCACCCGGTTTTACGGGCGGCAGCTGCTTCAGGCCTGCGGGAACGGCTCCTCGGAGCTCATGAGCAATATCTCCGCCTCGGTGGTGGGCATTCTCTATAACATTCAGCTCATGCGCCTCATTGGTGAGACCGGTGTGGCCGCCTACTCTGTGATGATGTACGTGGACTTCGTCTTTGTGGCTGCCTTTCTGGGCTTCTCCATCGGCAGCGCCCCCATTGTCAGCTACCACTACGGGGCGGACAACCGCACGGAGCTCCAGAATGTGTTCCGTACCAGCGCCCGGGTGATTGCCGTCACCTCGGTCCTTATGGTGCTGGCCTCCGAGACTCTGAGCCGCCCCCTGGCCTCCGCCTTTGTGGGCTACAACCCGGAGCTTCTGGAGATGACGGTCCACGGCTTCCGCCTGTTTGCCCTGAGTTATTTCTTCTGCGGGATCAACATTTACGCCTCCGCCTTCTTTACCGCCCTCTGCAACGGCGTGGTGTCCGCTCTCATCTCCTTTGCCCGCTCTCTGGTGTTCCGGGGCGGCATGGTGGTGCTGCTGCCCCTTGTCTGGGATCTGGACGGCATCTGGTGGGCGGTGGTCTTTGCCGAAGGGCTGGGGGTCCTGGTGTCCCTGGGCTTTTTGGTCACCCGCCGGAAGCAGTACCACTACTGGTAAGAAAAATACCGGCGGCCTCCCTGGTGGGAGGTCGCCGGTATTTGGTTACTTGTCCTCGGGGCAGGTGTCCCGGACGTAAAACTCGATGTTTTCATCCCCCAGGGGGACCAGTTCAAAGCGGTCCAGGGCCCGGATGAGCTTGGACAGCTTGGAGAAGCCGTAGTTCCGGGGGTCGAAGTCGGGCTGCTTTTTCAGCAGCAGGTTGCCCAGCTTGCCCATGTGGGCCAGCCCGTCCTCCTCGCACAGGTCCTCCACCGATTCCGCAATGAGCTCCACAATTTCCGCCGGAGCGGGAGCGCTGCTCTGCGCCTTCCGGTTTTCTTTCCGGGCGGGCCGGACGGCGGGAGCCTCCTGCTTTTTGGCCGCCTCGGCGGCCTGCTTGGCGGCGGCCCGGATGACTTCGATATACACAAACTTGTCGCAGGCCACAATGAAGGGCTTGGGAGTCTTTTTCTCCCCCATCCCGTACACCTTCATCCCCGCCTCCCGCAGGCGAACCGCCAGGCGGGTGAAGTCGGAGTCGCTGCTCACCAGCACAAAGCCGTCGCAGTTGCCCGAGTAGAGGATATCCATGGCGTCGATGATCATGGCCGAGTCGGTGGAATTTTTTCCCGTGGTGTAGCCGTACTGTTGGATGGGGGTGATGGCGCACTCCAGCAGGATGGACTTCCAGGAGGCCATGTTGGGGGAGGTCCAGTCCCCGTAGATCCGCTTGATGGTGGGGGTGCCGTAGACGGCCACCTCCGCCATCACGTCCTTCATGGCGGTGCGGGAGGCGTTGTCCGCGTCAATGAGTACGGCCAGGCGGAGGTCCTTGTCGTTGACCGCCTCAGCCATGGCTGGCCTCCCGGCGCAGCAGGTCCTCTACCTGCTGCAGCTGCTCCACGGTGTTGACGCCCAGCATCTCGTCGGGGGAGCAGGTGTCGCACAGGCCTACCCGCAGGCCCCGGGCCTTCAGCAGAGCAGGCACGTCGGTGAGGTACAGCTCGCCCTGGGCGTTGTCCTGGTTGAGCTCATTGAGCACGGACAGCAGGGCGGGGACGTGGAAGATATAGGTGCCGGTGTTGACCTCGGTGACTGCGGCCTGCTCGGGGGTGCAGTCCCGGGCCTCCACAATGCGCTGGAAGGAGCCGTCGGCCTCCCGCAGCACCCGGCCGTAGCTGCCGCCCTCGGGGAGGCGGGCAGAGAGCATGGTGCAGGAATTGCCCTCCTCCAGGTGGGTCTTGGCCAGGGCCTGGAAGGTGGCCCGGCTCATGAGGGGAGTGTCCCCGCAGCAGACGATGAGGTGGCCCTCATAGCCCTCCAGCAGGGGGGCGGCGTACTGCACGGCGCCGCCGGTGCCGTTTAATTGCTCCTGGACGGCGTGGGGGTACTGGGGGAAGGCGGAGAGCACCGCCTCCTTCTTCCAGCCCACCACCAGGATGATATCCTCGGGGGGCAGGAAGGACAGACTCTCCACTACATAGTGCAGCAGGGGCTTGCCGTCGGCCAGGCGCATCACCTTGGGCAGGTCGATGCCCTCCGTCTGCAGGCGGGTGCCCTTGCCCGCGGCCAGCACCAGGGCTTTCATGTTATTCATATCTCCAATCTCCTTTGTGACACAGATCAGTTATACCCACAGACGGGGCAGCAGGGAATAGAAGTCGCCCTTTTCCTCCCACAGCAGCAGGAGAGAGCCGTCCTCCACCGACACGGTGGCCTCCTGGCCCAGAAATTGGTTGCTCACCCCGATGGGGACGCTGCCCAGCAGGGTGTAATCCTCCAGGGGGAACTTCAGCCCCTTGAGGGAGACGCCTTTGGCGGTGCCGCTGTTGCAGAAGACGGACAGGTAGCCGCTCATGGCAGCGGGGAAGGTGAGAGTGCCGTTTCGCAGGGCGGTGGCCACCGTCTTTTCCCCCGCCAGGAAGCCCTGAGCCCCCTGAGTGGTCAGCCAGTCCAGAATCTGGAGGTTGCCCAGGGTGTGCTCCAGCCGTCCGCCCACGCCGCCCAGCAGAATGAAGCGGCGGTAGCCCAAATCCAGCCCCTTGCGCAGGGCGAAGGCTACGTCGGTGTCGTCCTTCTCCACCGGCAGCTGGATGAGGTTGGGGTGGGAGGGGGTGTAGCCCAGGGAGTCAAAGTCCCCCACCACCAGGTCGGGGGTGACGCCATAGGCCATCAGGGAGTCATAGCCCCGGTCCGCGGCGATGACATAGTCGCCGGGGGCGGGGTAGGGACGCAGGGCGGGGGTCAGGGACATGGCCCCCACCACATAACAGATGCCGGACGAATTTGCCACAGCGCATACTTCCTTTCCAAACTTAAAAACGAAGGGCCTGCTCCCACACGTCCTCTGGAATGTCCGGCCAGAGGTGGTCGGAGCCCATGGGGAGAAAGACCAGTTCCACATCCTCCGGCAGATCATAAAACTGCCGGAAGCTCGCAACACGTTCCGGGGCGCCGGGGTTTCGCCCCCAGAAGTAATAATAAGACAGAGGCTCGGTGGGAAACACCGCCTGAGTGATTTCCCCGCGGCGGGCCAGGCGCATCTGCTCCTGGCGCACCGCCTCGTTCTGCCCGATGAGGGCGTAGGCCCACACATGGAATCCCACCGCTGCCCCCAAAGCCAGCACAGTCAGCAGACGGGACCAGCGGGGCCAGGGGAAGTCCTCCAGCAGGGACAGACCGCACAGCAGCAGGCACAGGACAGAGGGAAAGGCGCACCGGGGGCCGCCCTCCAGCAAAATCCCAAAGGGGAGCTGCATTCCCGCGGCGGCCAGAATCAGAAGCTGCCGGGGAGCGCGGGAGCCCGGCCGCTCCCCAGCAATGACCACCACGGCCAGCAGCAGGTGGAACACCGGAGCGGCGGAGCGCAGAAGAGGCCAGGGATGGACCCACAGCGGGTCCCAGATCAGGTGGTACATCATCCAGGTGCAGAACAGGCTGTAAGCGCCTGTCCACAGCCCTGCGGCAACCGCTGCGGCCTTCCATGCGGCGCCCCTCCGGTTGGCCAGCCGCCACACACATCCGGCTCCCAGCAGTGCCGTGACAGCGGGGAACCCCTCCAGCACCCCGGGGAGAACCTGGGAGGAGGTGAAGTAACGGGAGAGAACGGTCTGGACAATGACCAAAGGGGAATCGTCCGGGGAGAAGGACAAACGGCGGATGCCGTTGAGCGCCTCGCCGCTGGACACCAGATCGGTGTACAGGGCGTTGTGAAACATGAGCCAGGCCCCCAGACAGCAGGCGGCCAAGGAGACCAGGGCCGGCAATCGGGCGCGCCGGGTAACCAGGGCGTAGCCCGCCACCACAAAGGAGGCTGCCAACAGAACGGCAGTGATGTTCTCCGCAAAGAGCTGTGCGGCCAGGCAGACGGGGAAGAGAGCCAGGGACAGCAGCAGAGATCGACCGGGGCGCGGGGAGAACGCCCGCTTCCACAGCAGCAGCACCAGCAGCAGGAACAATCCGCCCAGCACAAAATTAGAGAAGGCGGACACCCAGCCGAAGACCTGCCGCCAGGAAATCATGGGGGTGGCAAACAGGGCGGCTCCGGCCAGCAGCACCAGAAAAAAGCGGTGGTCCCGCTGTTCTCCCGCGGCCAGCCGGCCGCTGAGAACGGGGAGCAGAAACAAAGTGCTGCCCATTACCAGAGCCTTGAACAGGGAGGAGCGGGTCATGGTCAGAACAAAAAGCGTGCCCATGTAGCGGCTGTTCATGGCACCGGAGCGCCACAGCTCCCAGCTCTTTTCCAGTCCCCAGTCCCAGTCGTCATGGGTGTAGGGGACGTTCCAGGCGATAAAGAGGCAGCAGAGGAAAAAAAGCAGAAGAGCAGCCCCGGGGAGCCAACGCTTCAGAGAGGACATCTCCCTCGCTCCTTCCACACAAACGCACAAAATAACACCTTTTTATTATATACACCGGTGGTTTTTTTGGCAAGGCCTGCGGAGGAAAGTTGGACTGGGAAATGTCCTTGACTTTGGACCATTGGGAGCATAGAATACCGATGGTATGAGTAAAAAACCCCGCTTTTGGGGAAGGAGAGAAACTATGGCGCACTATTTGGACAACGCAGCCACTACCCCCGTGCGGCAGGAGGCGGCTCAGGCAGCCCTGGAGGCCATGACGGAGGGCTGGGGCAACCCCTCGGCCCGGTACGACTTGGGCACCCGGGCGGCAGAGCGGCTGAAGGAGTGGCGGGCGGAGGTGGCTCTGGGCTTTGGCTGCCTGCCCGAGGAGGTCTTCTTCACCTCCTGCGGCACGGAGAGCGACAACTGGGCCATCCAGGCGGCGGTGGAGCTGAACAAACGGAAGGGCAAGCACATTGTCACCACCGCCATTGAGCACTCCGCTGTGCTGGAGCCCTGCCGGGCGCTGGAGCGGCAGGGGTACGAGGTGACCTACCTCCAGCCCGGCCGGGACGGAACCATTTCTCCGGAGGCGGTGGCTGCCGCCCTGCGGGAGGACACAGTGCTGGTGTCCATGATGCTGGTGAACAACGAGCTGGGCACCATTCTGCCCGTGGCAGAGGCGGCCCGGGCCATCCGGGCGGCGGGCTGTCCGGCCCTGCTCCACTGTGACGCAGTCCAGGGCTTTTTGAAGGTACCCTTTACCCCCAAGGAGCTGGGCGTGGACTTCCTCAGCATCAGCGGCCACAAGATTCATGCCCCCAAGGGCATTGGAGCCATGTACGTGCGCAAGGGGCTGAACATCCAGCCCATGATTCGGGGCGGAGGGCAGGAGAGCGGCCTGCGCTCGGGCACCGAACCCACCAGTCAGATTGCCGCCCTGGCCGCCGCGGTAAAGGCGGGCCGGGAGACGCTGGAGGCAGATCTCCGGCACATGGCCGATCTGAAAGCCTACGCCGTGGAGCGGCTCACCGTCAGCGTGCCTGGACTGCGGGTGCTGACGGAGGGGAGCGCGCCCCACATTCTGCCCATCACCCTGCCTGGCTACAAGAGCGAGGTGGTGGTGCGCTTTTTGAGTGACCTGGGCATCTATGTCTCCTCCGGCTCGGCCTGCCACAAGGGCAAGCCCAGCCATGTCTTTGCCGCCCTGAACCTGCCCAAGAAGGAGCGGGACGGGGTGCTGCGGGTGAGCTTCTCCTATGACACCACCCGGGAGGATGTGGACGCCCTGGCCCAGGGCCTGGAGCAGGCGGGCCGGCAGCTGTTTACCGCCCTGTCCTAACGGGGCGTTTGTTGGAAGGAGTGGAGGGCCGACGAGGGAAGGACGGCGGCCCAAGGCCCCGGGAGGGGCGCAGAACGGAACGAGAAAAAGGAGTGGACGTGTGTTTTCTTACATGAGGCGGGAGCCTGGCTTTTACCGCCAGGTGGTGGCGCTGGCCGCCCCGATTGTATTGCAGAATCTGATTACCAGCACCCTGAGCATGGCGGATACTTTTATGGTGGGTATGCTGGGCGAGGCGCCCATGGCGGCGGTGACCCTGGCCAATATCCCGCTTTTTGTGGTGCAGCTGTTTATTTTCGGTGTCCAGAGCGGAGCCTCTGTGCTGATCAGCCAGTACTGGGGCAAGCAGAATATGGAGGCCATCAACCGGGTACTGGGTGTGGCGCTGTGGGTGGTGCTGCTGGTGTCCTCTGCCTTTGCAGCGGTGCTTTTGATTTGCCCCGTGCAGTTTCTCAGCCTGTTCGGCAACCAGCCGGACGTGGTGGCCATGGCTGCCCAGTACGGCAGCATCGCCGGTATATCCTATGTGTGCAACGCCTTCACTATGATGTATGTGGCGGCCTACCGCAGCATGGAGCAACCCGCTCTGGGCATGTACATTCTGGCGGCCTCCATGACGGTAAATACCTGCCTGAACTGGGTGTTTATCTTCGGTAACCTGGGTGCTCCGGCTCTGGGCGTGCGGGGTGCAGCCCTGGCTACACTGATCGCTCGGTGTCTGGAAGTGATCATTGTGGTTACACATATGGCGCGAACCAAGTTTTTCCGGGTGCGGCCCGGTCTGCTGCTCCGCCCCGGCAGCTCCATGGTACGCCGATTCCTTCGCTACGGCGGGCTGGTGGTGCTGAACGAGACCATGTGGGGGTTGGGGACGTCGGTGTTTCCAACCATCATGGGCCATATGGAGGGCAGCACGGAGATCCTGGCTGCCTATACCGTGGCGGGCAACGTGGAAAAAATGTGTACCGTGTTTTCCTTTGGTCTGGCGGCCACGGCGGCCGTCATCATCGGCCGGGAGATCGGTGCGGGGCGCACCAAGGAACTGAAGCACGTGGGCATGACCATGGACACCCTGGCGGTGCTGTGCGGCGCTACTCTGTGCGGTCTTCTTCTGTGCTTTGTGCGGTTTGTGGCGCCCCAGTGGGTCTTCCCCCTGTTCAAGCTCTCGCCCGGTGCCAGCTCGGTTGCCACCATGATGATCACGGTGATGGCCTGCGTCATGCCCCTGCGCAACTTCAACACGGTCAACATTGTGGGCGTGCTGCGGGGCGGCGGAGATGTGCGGGCGGCCACCTTTATTGATGTGGGAAATCTGTGGCTGGTAGCTATCCCCTATGCCGTGGTATGCGGTGTGCTGCTCCATACCTCTGTGTTCTGGGTGTATTTGGCCTTCGGCGTGGAGCAGATCGGAAAATTTGCCATAGGTGTCTGGCGGCTGCGCTCCGGTCGCTGGGTCCGGGACCTCACCGTGGTGGGATAATGGAATACGAAAAAATAACAGCTCGTTTGAAAAACGAGCTGTTATTTTTTGTCCTCATCGACACGGTTCGACACGTATTGCAGCAGGATTGCCTCTATCATATTAGAAAAGCTGCGGTTTTCCATCTGAGCATAGCTGCGGATTTGTTCGGCTAACTCTTCGTTGAGGCGAAAGCCATATGCTTTCTTTTCGATTCCTATGGCACACCACCCTGCCTATATTGTATGGGGACCGGATGAGAGATTCAAGTGTTGTATTGTATTACATTGTATCAACCTATCATACAGAGGAGGTGATTTCCATGGCGGAATTTTGCCTGGACTGCTGGAACGAGATGAACGGGACCCACTATACCCCGGAACAGGTGGTGCTGGAAGAGGACCTGTGCGAGGGCTGCGGGGAGTGGAAGCCGGTGGTGGTGGGCTTCCGGTGCAATCCGCTGACCACATGGTTCCGGGAGCTGCACAGTCGGCTGGAGTACTGGGCGGCCTGCCGCCGGGGGCGGAAAAGATAAGGAGAGTGGACCTTTTTCGCGACTGGATTTCACCATGCAATTTTTAGCAATGGCTGGGCTTTTCTGCAAAGAAAGGCCCGGCCATTTTGTTTAAAATAAATTCATAAAGTGCCTATTGACAATTTTTGCCCCGGGTGGTACATTATCTTTAGCACTCAGGGAAAGTGAGTGCTAAAACCGAGAAACGAAAGGACGGCGGTGGAAGCATGGAGCTCAGTGACCGGAAAAAGCGAATTTTACGCGCCATTGTGGAGACCTATATCGCCACCGCCGAGCCAGTGGGCTCCAAGGCCGTGGCCGAGCGGGCAGGACTGGATGTGTCCTCCGCCACCATCCGAAATGAGATGGCGGACCTCACTGACCTGGGCCTTCTGGAACAGCCCCACACCTCCGCGGGACGGATTCCCTCCCCGGCGGGTTACCGGCTGTATGTCAACGAGCTCATGGACCAGCACCAGCTCACCCTTCAGGAGACCGAGCGCATCAATCAGGCGCTGAACCTGAAGATGGAGGAGCTGGACCGGGTCATTGACCGGGCCGGCAAGGTGCTCTCCCAGATCAGCGACTACCCGGTGTTCACCATGGCCGAGGCCAAGACCCGGATTACCGTCAAGCGGTTTGACCTCCTCATGGTGGAGGAAAACGCCTTCATCGCCGTGGTGATGACGGACAACTCCGTGGTAAAAAACAAGCTCATCCGTATGCCCGACACCCTGTCTGACACCCAGCTGCAGCTGCTGTCTGCAGTGCTCAACAGCTCCTTCGTGGGTCTTACCCAGGAGGAGATGGAGCAGACCCTGGACAAGATGGAGGCCCGTACCGCCCCCGCTGCCTTTGAACTGATTTCCCTGGTGGTGGACTTCGCGGTGGAGGTCCTGGCCGACCAGAGCCAGAAAAAGATTCACACCTCGGGCATCACCCATCTGCTGGAGCACCCGGAGTACCACAGCCTGGATAAGGCCAAACCCCTGATGACCTACCTGGCTGAGGATCAGGAGGCCTCCCGGCTGCCGGTGGCCATGAGCGGAAAGAACATGAACATTCTGATTGGACCGGAAAATGTCAGCGATGCCTTGAAAGACACCAGCGTGGTCATGGCAAGCTATGACATTGGAGATAATATGCGGGGCGTCATCGGTGTGGTCGGACCCACCCGGATGGACTACGCCAAGGTGACCGCCCGTCTGTCCTACTTCGCCGACAGCCTGACCCGGATGTTCGGGAAGGGCGAGCTTCCCTCCGGCGAGGACAGTGAGGACAAGGAATAAAGAAAAAAGGAGCGCGCAGACGTGAGCAAGAAGGAAAGCAAAAAGCAGGAGCCCCAGGAGGAGATCCTGACCGAGGAGACCGCGCCCCAGGCTGAGGAGCAGACACAGCCCCAGGCCGAGCCGGCCCCCCAGGAGGAGTCGGATACCCTCAAGGACCAGCTGGCCCAGCAGGAGGACAAATACCTCCGTCTGGCGGCCGAGTACGACAACTACCGCAAGCGCACCGCCAAGGAAAAGGAATCCATCTGGACCGACGCCAAGGCGGAGACCGCCGCGGCCTTCCTGCCGGTGTACGACAATCTGGAGCGGGCCCTGAAGCAGGAGACCGCCGACGAGGCCTACAAGAAGGGCGTGGAGATGACCATGAACCAGCTCAAGGAGGTTCTCTCCAAGCTGGGCATCACCGAGATCCCCGCCCTGGGCGAGTCCTTTGACCCCCAGAAGCACAACGCCGTGATGCATGTGGAGGATGAGGCCCTGGGTGAAAACACCGTAGCCGAGGTCTTCCAGGCCGGCTTCCAGTGCGGCGAAAAGGTCATCCGGTTCGCCATGGTCAAGGTGGCTAATTAAAGCGAAGCGCGGAGGCGTGCGGAGCAGCGCGGATGGACCGGAGCGAGGGCGAGCGGAGGACCGCATAGCGGTCTGAAGACCAGCCCGAGACGAAGGGAAGCCGCGCGTCGCGCAGCCGCCGCAGCGTGACCACCCGAAGCGCGAAGGCACCGCAGCGTGACCACCCGAGGCGCAACAATCTGATTTCCCAATTCATTTTGTAAATAACAATCTTTCATATATTTAGGAGGAAAACATTATGTCCAAGATTATCGGTATCGACTTAGGTACAACCAATAGCTGTGTGGCCGTCATGGAAGGCGGCGACGCCGTTGTCATTCCCAACGCGGAAGGCAACCGTACTACCCCCTCTGTGGTGGCGTTCTCCAAGGACGGCGAGCGTATGGTGGGCCAGGTGGCTAAGCGCCAGGCCATCACCAACCCCGACCGCACCGTGATTTCCATTAAGCGTGAGATGGGCTCTGACTACAAGGTGTCCATCGACGGCAAGAAGTACACCCCCCAGGAGATCAGCGCCATGATCCTTCAGAAGCTGAAGGCGGACGCCGAGGCCTACCTGGGCCAGCCTGTCACCGAGGCCGTGATCACCGTTCCCGCTTACTTCACTGACGCTCAGCGTCAGGCCACCAAGGACGCCGGCAAGATCGCCGGCCTGGAGGTCAAGCGTATCATCAACGAGCCCACCGCCGCCGCTCTGGCCTACGGTGTGGATAAGGAGACCGCTCAGAAGGTCATGGTGTATGACCTGGGCGGCGGCACCTTCGACGTGTCCATCCTGGATATCGACGACGGCGTCATCGAAGTTCTGGCTACCGCCGGCAACAACCGCTTGGGCGGCGACGACTTCGACAAGTGCGTCATGGACTGGATGGCTGCCGAGTTCAAGAAGACCGAGGGCGTGGACCTCACCGGCGACAAGGTGGCTATGCAGCGCCTGAAGGAGGCTGCCGAGAAGGCCAAGATCGAGCTGTCCGGCGTCACCTCCACCAACATCAACCTGCCCTATATCACCGCTGATGCCACCGGCCCCAAGCACCTGGATCTGACCCTGACCCGTGCCAAGTTCGACCAGCTCACCGCTCACCTGGTGGAGGCCACTGCCGGCCCCGTCCGTCAGGCCATGGGCGACGCCGGCCTCACCGGCAGCGACATCTCCAAGGTCCTGATGGTGGGCGGCTCCAGCCGGATCCCCGCTGTTCAGGAGATGGTCAAGAAGCTCACCGGTAAGGAAGGCTTCAAGGGCATCAACCCCGACGAGTGCGTGGCTCTGGGCGCGGCCCTGCAGGGCGGCGTGTTCACCGGCGACGTGAAGGACCTGCTGCTGCTGGACGTCACCCCCTTGTCCCTGGGCATTGAGACCATGGGCGGCGTGATGACCAAGCTCATCGACCGCAACACCACCATCCCCGTGAAGAAGAGCCAGACCTTCACCACCGCCGCCGACAACCAGACCTCCGTTGAGGTCCACGTGCTCCAGGGCGAGCGTGAGATGGCTCAGTACAACAAGACTCTGGGTAAGTTCCACCTGGACGGCATCGCTCCCGCCCGCCGCGGTGTGCCTCAGATCGAGGTTACCTTCGACATCGACGCCAACGGCATCGTGAACGTCTCCGCCAAGGACCTGGGCACCGGCAAGGAGCAGCACATCACCATCACCTCCTCCACCAACATGTCCAAGGAGGACATCGACAAGGCCGTCAAGGAGGCCGAGCAGTTCGCCGCCGAGGACGCCAAGCGCAAGGAAGAGGTTGACGTCCGCAACCAGGGCGACCAGATGGTCTATCAGACCGAGAAGACCCTGGAGGAGATGGGCGACAAGATTCCCGCCGCTGACAAGGCCAATGTGGAGTCCGCTCTGGGCAAGCTGAAGGAGACCCTGAAGGGCAACGACACCCAGGCCATCAAGAACGCCACCGAGGAGCTGACCAAGGCCTTCTACGCCGTCAGCGAGAAGCTCTATCAGCAGCAGGGCGGCCAGGCCGGCCCCGGCCCCGACATGGGCGGCAACTTCGGCGGCGGCCAGCAGGGCGGCAACGACGGCCCCGATGTGGTGGATGCCGACTACGAAGTCGTGGACGACGACAAGAAGTAATGCAGAATTAAGAATGCAGAATGCAGAATTGACATTCTGAGATGTGCCGGGGGCGGGCGGAGCCAAAACCACGTCCCCTCCGGCGCGGTCTCCCCGTTTCACACTCTGCATTCTGCGTTTCTGCGTTTCCAACATCGAGGTGAGCAAGGATATGCCAGAACAGAAACGAGATTATTACGAGGTGCTGGGCGTCAGCAAGGGCGCCTCAGACGACGAATTGAAAAAGGCCTACCGAAAGCTGGCCAAAAAGTACCATCCGGATATGAACCCCGACGACAAGACCGCCGAGGCCAAGTTCAAGGAGGTCAACGAGGCCTATGAGGTCCTCTCCGACAAGGAGAAGCGGGCCAAGTACGACCAGTTCGGCCACGCGGGCGTGGATCCCAACTTCGGAGCCGGCGGCGGCTACGGCGGCTTTGATATGGGCGACATTGACCTGGGCGACATTTTCGGTTCCTTCTTCGGAGGGGGCTTCGGCGGCTTTGGCGGCGGAAGCAGCCAGCGGGCCAACGCCCCCCAGAAGGGCGAGAGCCTGCGGGCCAACCTGACCCTTACCTTTGAAGAGGCGGCCTTTGGCTGCGAGAAGGAAATTGACCTTAGCCGCACCGAGCCCTGCGATGCCTGCCAGGGCTCCGGCTGCCAGCCGGGCACCACGGCGGAGACCTGTCCCGACTGCCGGGGCACCGGCGTCATCCGCATTCAGCGGGGCGCGGGCGGATTTGCCTTTACCTCCAGCGCACCCTGCTCCCGCTGCCACGGCACCGGCAAGATTATCCACAGCCCCTGCAAGACCTGCGGCGGCTCGGGCAATGTGCGTAAGAAAAAGCGCATCTCGGTCACCATCCCCGCCGGTATTGACGACGGCCAGGCCGTCTCCCTCCGGGGCCAGGGCAACGCCGGCAAGAACGGCGGCCCCGCCGGCGACCTCATTGTGGGCGTGCGCATCAAGCCCCATCCCCACTTCCAGCGGGAGGGCACCACGGTGCTCTACGAGCATCCGGTCTCCTTCTACCAGGCCACCATGGGCGCTGAGCTGGAGATCCCCACCATCGACGGCAAGGTGAAGTGGACCCTGCCCGCGGGCACTCAGCCGGGCACTACCTTCCGCCTGCGGGGGAAGGGAATTCCCGAACTGCGGGGCCGCGGGCGCGGCGACCAGTACGTCACCGTCCGGGTGCAGGTGCCCACCAACCTGACCACCGAGCAGCGGGACGCTCTGCGGGCCTTTGGCGAGGCCATGGGCGAGACCACGGGGGAGCGTCCCATCAAGACCTTCTTTGATAAGCATAAGAAGAAAAAATAAGGTTACCCTTACGGCTTCGGGGCGAAAGCACCGAAGCCGTTTTCTTGTCCAAGAGGCAAATTTGTGCCCTTGCGTTCCGGGGACCTGTCCGCTATAATAGAACCGATCAAACTCGACGGCCGGACGGGACGGAAGGAAGGTCCGGACTTTTTAAGGAAGAAGGAAATGCCATGACAGAGCAAGAGAAAAAGCAGTTGATGGCCATGGCCTGTAAGGTGCGTATGGGTGCCATTCGGGGCGTCCACAGCGCCAAGGCCGGACATCCCGGCGGAAGCCTGTCCGCTGCCGATCTGTTTACCTACCTCTATTTCAAAGAGATGAATGTGGATCCCAAGAACCCCAAGTGGGAGGAACGGGACCGCTTTGTCCTCTCCAAGGGTCACACCGCCCCCGGCCTGTATGCCGCCCTGGCGCTGCGGGGCTTCTTCCCTGAGGAGGACCTGCTCACCCTGCGTCACATCGGCAGCCACCTGCAGGGCCACCCCAACATGAACGAGACCCCCGGCGTGGACATGTCCACCGGCTCCCTGGGTCAGGGCGTTTCCGCCGCCGCCGGCATGGCGCTGGCGGCCAAGTATCAGGGCAAGAATTGCCGGGTCTACACCCTGCTGGGCGATGGCGAGATTCAGGAGGGCCAGGTGTGGGAGGCCTTTATGCTGGCTCACCACTACAAGCTGGACAACCTGTGCGTCATCATCGACAACAACGGCCTGCAGATCGACGGCAACGTGGCCGACGTCATGAGCCCCTATCCCATCCCCGAAAAGCTGCGCGCCTTTGGCTTTGAGGTGACCGAGATTGACGGCCACGACTTTGACCAGATTGAGGCCGCCTTTGCCCAGGCCAGAGCCACCAAGGGTGCTCCCTTTGCCATCGTGATGAAGACCACCAAGGGCAAGGGCGTCTCCTACATGGAGAACAACGCCGGCTGGCACGGCAAGGCCCCCAACGACGAGGAATTTGAAATTGCCATGAAGGAGCTCTCGGCTCAGCTGGCAGAAGTGGAGGGGAAGTAAGATGGCCGACGTGAAGAAAATTGCCACCCGGGACAGCTACGGAAATGCCCTGGTGGAGCTGGGACAGCAGCATGACAACCTGATCGTCTTTGACGCCGACCTGGCTGGCGCCACCAAGACCTCAACCTTTAAGAAGGCCTTCCCCGGCCGTCACTTCGACTGCGGCATTGCTGAGGGCAACATGATGGCGGTGGCCGCCGGTGCCTCCACCATGGGTCTGGTGCCCTTTGCCTCCACCTTTGCCATGTTCGCCGCCGGGCGGGCCTTTGAGCAGATCCGCAACTCCATCGGCTACCCCCACCTGAACGTGAAGATCGGCGCCACTCACGGCGGCATCTCCGTGGGTGAGGACGGCGCCTCCCACCAGTGCTGTGAGGACTTCGCTCTGATGCGCTCCATCCCCGGCATGGTGGTCATGTCCCCCGCCGATGATGTGGAGGCCCGGGCCATGGTAAAGGCCGCCTACGAGCATGTGGGCCCTGTGTATATGCGCTTTGGCCGCTCCGCCGTTCCCGTCTTCCATGAGGAGGAGGGCTACTCCTTCCAGATTGGCAAGGGCGAGGTGCTGCGGGATGGTACCGATGTGGCCATCATTGCCAACGGTCTGCTGGTGGCCGAGGCCATTGAGGCCGGCAAGGCCCTGGCTGAGCTGGGCATCCAGGCCCGGATTATTAACATGGCCACCATCAAGCCCCTGGACGAGGAGCTGGTGCTGAAGGCCGCTCAGGAGTGCGGCAAGATCATCACCTGCGAGGAGCACAACATTCTGGGCGGCCTGGGCGAGGCCGTGTGCGGTGTGCTCTCCGAGAAGTGCCCCACCCCCGTGCGCCGCATCGGCGTCAACGACGAGTTCGGTCACTCCGGCCCTGCCGCCGCGCTGCTCAAGCAGTTTGGTCTGTGCGCCGACCACATTGTGGAAGTGGCCAAGGACTTCTGCGGCAAGTAAACCATTCCATAAAAAATGCCTGTGCCGTCGGCACAGGCATTTTTTTACGTTCTCAGAAGCAGAGGCTGGAGCTGTTGGCCCTCCAGAGCGGCCTGGGCGGCGTCGGCCACCTGGGAGAAGTCCGCCACCAGGGAGGTGGGCTTTTTGGCGGGATCGTCCTGCCCGAAGGGGACGAAATAGATGTACTTCCGGTTCAGAAGAGCGCCAATGCTGGCTGCGGAGCCGGAGAGCCCGTCGTTGGTGGAGGGGGCAATAAGCAGAGGGCGGCCGTTGCGCAGGTGGGCCTTGGCGGCCATGGTGACGCTGGAGTCGGTCACGCCCGAGGCCAGCTTGCCCAGGGTGTTTCCGGTGCAGGGGCAGATGATGAGCAGGTCCAGCAGATGCTGAGGGCCAATGGGCTCGGCTGCCTTCACCGAGGCAATGACCCGGTGGTCGCAGATGCGCTCCATTTCCCGCATCAGGTCGTGGGCCTTTCCAAAGCGGGTGTCCGTTTCCGCGGTGCACTCGGAGACGATGGGAATGACATTCTGCCAGCGGGCCCGTACCTGCTCCAGGGCAGTCATAGCCTTGGCGTGGGTGCAGAAGGAGCCGCACACGGCGAATCCCACAGTGATGTTGTCCAAGAGAACCTTCCTTTCCGGGCCGTCAGCGGCCCAATTCATGGAGCATATTATAGATTGTGGTCTTAATGGCCGCTCCGGCGGTCACCGGGGCCACCTTGCCGGGCAGGGAGAGGGCCCAGATGACGGTCAAGCCCAGTTCTCCTGCCGCCGCCAGATCCACGCCGCCCGGTTTGGAGGCCAGATCCAGCACCAGGCAGTCCCGGCGCAGATCCTCCAGCTCCTTTTGGCCCAGTACCTGGGCGGGAACCGTGTTGATGACCAGGTTGTAGCTGCACAGCCAGCCGGCCAGCTGCTCAAGGTGCTCAGTGCCAAAGCCCATGGCCTGGGCCCAGGCCAGCTGCTCGTACTTCCGGGCGGCTACGCTGACTCTAGCGCCCAGGGCAGAGAAGCGCTGGGCGGTAAGCCGCCCCACCCGGCCAAAGCCGATGACCAGCACCCGCGCGCCATGGATGGTGATGGGCAGATGCTCCATGGCCAGCTGAAGGGCACCCTCCGCCGTGGGGACGGCGTTGGCTACCGCCAACTCCTCCCGGGCGAAGTAGTCCCGGACCGTCAGCCCCCGGGCCTGGGCTATAGCCGTTAGCTCCGGGTCCAGCCGTCCGCCGCAGAGAAATTGAGAGGGGGAGAGTCGGTCCAGAATGGGCTCCAGGGGCTGGGATTCAGGGGAGAAGGGTGCATTGAGCATGCCAGGCTCCCGGCTCACCGGCAGAGGCAGAATGACGCAGTCGGCTTTTTCGATGTGGTCCAGACGGTCTGTATGGATAAGGCCTGGGTGGTCGTCAGGCGGGGCTGCATGGAGGGCATAGAGGTGGACGGTGTGGCCATCCTCAGCCAGCAGCTGGGCCAGTTTTGCCTGGCGCATGTCGCCGCCCACCACCCAAAAGCTCAGTTCCTGTTTGATGATATCACCTCCGCTCGCCGCCGAAGGGGGACCGCCGGTCGCCCTTGGGGCGATGTGTTTCTATTTCACTGTATGCCGCCGGAGGAGGGGAGGTGAGGAAACAAAAAAGCGCTCTTCTTTTTGGGCAGAGCGCTTTTTGATATGCAAAGGAAATCTTACTTGGCAGCCTTGGCAGCCTTGATGGCCTCGATGAGCATGGGAGCAACCTTGAACAGGTCGCCGCAGATGCCGTAGTCGGCGATCTCGAAGATGGGGGCGTTCTCGTTCTTGTTCACGGCGATGATGCACTCGGAATCCTGCATGCCGGCCTTGTGCTGGATAGCACCGGAGATGCCCAGAGCCACGTAGATCTTGGGGTGAACGGTCTTGCCGGTCTGGCCAACCTGGTGGTCAGCAGACATCCAGCCGGAGTCCACCACGGCACGGGAGGCGCCCACAACGCCGCCCAGAACCTCAGCCAGCTCCTCAGCCAGCTTGATGCCGCCTTCCACGTCCTTGGAGATACCACGGCCCACGGAGACGACCACGTCGGCGCCGATGAGGTCCACCAGCTTCTTGGCGGCCTTGACCACCTCGGTCACCTGGGTCTCCATGTCGGCCTCGGTGAGGGAGAAGTTGGGCTTGATGATCTCGCAGGCGTCAGCCTTGGCCTGGTCGAAGGCGTTCTTCTTCATCACGCCGGGACGGACGGTGGCCATGGCGGGACGGAAGCGGGGGCAGATGATGGTGGCCATCAGGTGGCCGCCGAAGGCGGGACGGGTCATCTTCAGGTTCCGGTCATCCTCGGGGATGCTGTCGATCATGGCAGGAGCCAGAGTGGAAGCGGAACGCAGGAACTCCTTGTACTTGGGCACGTCGATGTCCAAGTGGGTGCAGTCGGCGCACAGACCGGTGTGCAGACGGGCGGCGCAGCGGGGGCCCAGGTCACGGCCGATGTTGGTGGCGCCGATGAGCATCACCTCGGGCTTGTACTCATGGATCACGTCGCAGATGACCTTGGTGTAGCCGTCGGTGGTGTAGTTCTCCAGCAGGGGGTGGTCGCAGACGTACACGCCGTCAGCACCGTAGCCGCCCAGTTCCTTGGCAATGCCCTCGATGTTGTGGCCCAGCAGAATGCCGTACAGCTTGGAGCCCAGCTCGTCGGCCAGCTTGCGGCCCTCGGAGATCAGCTCGAAGGAGGTGGGCATCATCTTGCCCTGGCGCTGCTCACAAAATACCCAAACGCCGCCGTTGAATTCCTCGATAGCAGCACTGTTGTAAGTAGACATATTCTTCAATTCTCCCTTCTATCAGATCAGGTGCTTGGCGGCAAGGATGCCGGCCAGCTTCTCGCAGGTGGCCTTGTCAGCGCCCTCCAGCATCATGCCCACGCCCTTCTGGGGGGGAGTAAAGGACTTAAAGATGTTGGTGGGGGAGCCCTTCAGACCGATGGTGGAGGGATCGATGAGGGGATCGTCCTTCAGAGTGTTGTAATCGAAGACCTCGTAGGGCTTGGAGTAGCATTCAAAGATGCCATTCACGCTCATGTAACGGGGCTCGTTCAGCTCCTTGATGCAGGTGACCAGGCAGGGGGTCTTGACCTTGATGGTCATGTAGCCGTCCTCCAGCATCCGCTTGATGGTCAGGGTGTCGCCGTCCTTCTTGATGTCGGCGGCGTAGGAGACCTGGGGCAGACCCAGCTTCTCGGCGATCTGGGGACCAACCTGAGCGGTGTCGCCGTCGATGGCCTGACGGCCGCACATCACGATGTCTTCCTTCTCCACGCCGATCTTGTTGATGGCAGCGGCCAGGATCTGAGAGGTGGCGTAGGTATCGGAGCCGCCGAACTCACGGCCGGACACCAGAACGGCGCGATCCACGCCGCGGGCCATAACCTCACGCAGCATTCCCTCGGCGGGCGGGGGGCCCATGGAGACCACAACGACCTCGGCGCCGGTCTGCTCCTTCAGAGTCAGGGCGGCCTCAACAGCGTTCAGGTCATCGGGGTTGGTGATGGTAGCCATGGAGGCACGGTTCAGGGTGCCGTCGGGGTTCACGGCCACCTTACCAGAGGTATCGGGGACCTGCTTCACACAAACAATGATTTTCATTTCCATCTGCCTCCTAACTTATTTCACACCCAGCGCGCGGGAGATAACCATGCGCTGAACCTCGGAAGTACCCTCGTAGATCTCGGTGATCTTGGCGTCGCGCATCATGCGCTCCACGGGGTACTCACGGGTGTAGCCGTAGCCGCCGAACAGCTGCACGGCCTTGCGGGTCACGTCGTTAGCGGCCTCAGCGGCGAACAGCTTGGCCATGGCAGAGTCCATGCCGTAGGGCTCGTGGTTCTGCTTCTTCACAGCGGCGGCGTACACCAGGTACTGAGCGGCCTGCATACGGGTGTGCATGTCGGCCAGCTGGAACTGGGTGTTCTGGAACTGGCTCAGACGCTTCTTGAACTGGATACGCTCCTGAGTGTACTTGACAGCCTCATTCACAGCGCCCTCGCCCAGACCCAGAGCCTGAGCAGCGATGCCGATACGGCCGCCGTCCAGAGTCTGCATGGCGATCTTGAAGCCCTGGCCTTCCTTGCCCAGCAGGTTCTCCTTGGGGACGATGCAGTCCTCGAAGATCAGATCGCAGGTGGAGGAACCGCGGATACCCATCTTCTTCTCGTGCTTGCCCACGGAGAAGCCGGGGAAGCTCTTCTCCACGATGAAGGCGGAGATGCCGTGGTTGCCGGCCTTGGGATCGGTCATAGCGAAGACCACGAAGGTCTCGGCCACAGTGCCGTTGGTGATGAAGCACTTGGAGCCGTTGAGGACGTAGTGGTCACCCTCCAGAACGGCAGTGGTCTGCTGGCCGGAGGCGTCGGTACCGGCGTTGGGCTCGGTCAGGCCGAAAGCGCCGACCTTCTTACCGGACAGAAGGTCAGGCAGGTACTTCATCTTCTGCTCCTCGGTGCCGTGCTCGAAAATGGGGGCGCAGCACAGAGAGGTGTGAGCGGAGACGATAACGGCGGTGGTGCCGCAAACCTTGGCCAGCTCCTCCACGCACATGGCGTAGGACAGAACATCGCCGCCGGCGCCGCCGTACTGCTTGGGGAAGTAGATGCCCATCATGCCCAGCTTGCCCATCTTCTCCACGGTCTCCATGGGGAAGCGCTCTTCCTCGTCGATCTCCTCGGCCAGAGGCTTGACCTCGTTCTCGGCGAACTCGCGGTACATCTTGCGGACCATCTCTTGTTCCTTAGACAGGTGAAAATCCATTTTTCAGTCCTCCTAGTTTTTAATACTTAACTGACATCATCGTAGACGCTCTTGGTCGGAGCGGGTCCGTCTGACCGGGACGGACGGCGCCGGACGAGGGAGCAGACGATATGGGGGAAAGGGACCGCGCGGCCGGGAAATCGTTATTATTTTAACAAAGAAAGCCCGAAAAAACCGCAACACGGGCTTTTCCCGCTGTTGCGATAAAGTATGTACGCGCGGCAAGGGAATTTTACTGTTAAAATTATAACGGTTTTCCCCTGGGAGTGCAAGGGGGATATGTCTGGTAAAATGCACAGTTTTTGCAGAAATGTTTTAGCAAAAACAGAAAGAGCCATCAAATACCATAAAAAGTAATGAACTTTTCGTAAAATGAGGGTTAAGCGCAGAACGAAAACGGCTCCCCGATCCAGCGGATCGGGGAGCCGAAGGAAGCCAATTACTTGGAGTAGTCGTAGAAGCCCTTGCCGGACTTGCGGCCCAGCAGACCGCCGCGGACCATCTTCTTCAGCAGAAGGGCGGGACGGTACTTGGGATCGCCGGTCTCAGTGTACAGGGTGTCCATAATGGCCAGGCACACGTCCAGGCCCACGAAGTCGCCCAGAGCCAGGGGGCCCATGGGGTGATTGGCACCCAGCATCATGGCCTTGTCGATGTCCTCCACGCTGGCCACGCCGGTCTCCACCAGGCCGATGGCCTCGTTGATCATGGGGATAAGGATCTTGTTGACCACAAAGCCGGGGGCCTCGGCCACCTCAACGGGATCCTTGCCGATCTCCTTGGAGAGGTTATAGATGAAGTCGAAGGTCTCCTGGGTGGTGTTGGCACCGCGGATGATCTCGATGAGCTTCATGGAGGGGACGGGATTGAAGAAGTGCATGCCGATGACGGGGTGCTTCAGGCCGTTGCCCATCTCGGTGATGGAGAGGGAGGAGGTGTTGGAGGCGAAGATGGTGCCCTCCTTGCAGAAGCCGTCCAGCTCATGGAGCAGCTCCTTCTTGGTGGCCATTTCCTCCTTGACGCACTCGATGACCAGATCGACGTCGGCGGCCTCCTCGTGGGTCTGGGGAATGAGGACGTTGGCCATCAGGGCGTCCACGGCCTCCTGAGCCATCTTGCCCTTCTCCACCCGCTTCTGCAGGGACTTGCCCAGGGTATCCTTATGGCGCTGGGCGGATGCGGGGCTGCTGGCGTACATCAGGACGGTGTGACCCTTGGCGGCAAAAACCTGAGCAATACCGCGGCCCATGGTGCCGGCGCCGAATAATGCGACTTTCATACTGTGTTCCTCCTAAATAATGTAAAATGGTTGCCAGCATCCTTCTGGCAGGATCTGACCGGATGAACCGGTCCCGCTCTCTTGAAACACAGTATAACTGTTTTTCGGCCGGGGTGCAAGAGAAAAGTGTGCTAATGTTTTAGCGAAGCGGCAGACAAAAGGACGGGGCGGGCCGAATTTACCGGCCGGACAGCCGGGCAATGTTCTGCTCGGTAAGAGCAAACCACTGTACCGGCAGGGGACTGGTGCCCCCTGTGTGTCCCTCCAGCCACTGGAGATAGACCGACTCGTCCACCGGAGTGTCATCCCCGTCCAGATAGTAGAGAAAGCCGCTGTTGCTCACGTCCAGCTCTTCCGGAAAAGCAGGAAAGTCGGGATTTTGGTCGGAAATCTTCCGGTCCCAGGCGTCTGCCGAGCCTGCGTAGGAGTAGCTGTCACTCCCGGGCTCATACTGGTACACCGTATAGGGCCAGAACCGTCCGCCCCAGCCCTGGTTGTGACTCCAGGGGGAGAGCACCGTGCCGTTTTCGTAAAAGATGGGCTCCAGTCCGAAGCGGTCCGGGCTCTGGAGCAGGAGGGTGTCCGTGTCCGCCTGGTAGTCCAGCACATAGGTGCCCTGCCCGGCGACGATGGTGGTGTAGAGGGACAGCAACAGCTCCTCCCGGCCATCCCCGTCCACATCATAGACCCCAAACCGGTTCTCAATATACCGGGAGGGGGAGACGGGACGGTCGGCGGAAAAGTCGTACAGAGCGTCCGGGAGAGGCTGGCCGATCAGCACATTCTCCAGAAGGGAGGCGTAGTAGCTCCGCGCTTGGGGATCGCCTCCGGACAAGACCGCGGCTTTTTGGTCGGAGAGGGGGACAAAACCCCGGTACAGCCACTGGGATGTGGGTGTGGAGGTGGGGTGATAAGGATTGTAGGAAGGATTCTTCTCGTAGAGGTCAAAGCCGCCCTCTCCGGGAATGGCCAGACGGCCGGACCAGAAGGTATAAGAGAGAGAACCCGTCTCCGAGTCTCCCTGGGGGTGCAGAAGGTACCGGGCCTCCTCCGTGTCGGGGAGAATGCTGCTGTCCAGGGCGGCCTGGGGCAGCTCCAGCACCCGCTCCAGCGTGCTGTCCGCGAAGCGGAACAGGCCGAGACCGCTGCAGGTCTCATCCCCCTGGTAGGTGGTGGAGTTGGAGCACAGCAGCCACAGGACCTCGCCCTCCTCCCAAGTGGACCAGAGGCCGTTGTCGCCGCCGATGAGATAGCTTTCTCCCGTGAAATCCTGGGCATCCTCATCCCACACGCCCAGGACCAGATTGTCCAGACCGGCAGCGTGGGGGGCGCCTGTGCTTTCCACCAGCATCAGGGTGCGGGAGCCCTGGGCATGGGAGAACAGCCGATACTCACTTGTGCCGTAGAGATATTCATAGGACTCGATGGTCCGTCGGGCCAGCTGATGGTTTTGTACCGACTCGCTCATGGGGACCGGGTCCCAGCCGCCCTCCGGCTCTCCGCCGTCGGCGTTCCATCGGCACCACAGGGCGGGGGAGAGTTCCATGGTCTCCTCCGCCGGGACCAGATATTCTTCAACCTGGGGGGTGATACTGGGAGACGGGCAGCGCTCCAGGGTCCCGCCCTGCCACTGGTAGAGCCGGTCAAACTCCACGTCCTCCCCGGAGGTGTGGACGGAGGAGAGGTAAACGGTGACCTGGTTCTCTTCGCCAATCCGGAAACCGGCCAGACTGACCTCCTCCAGGACCTGATTATCGGTGGGAGCGGCCGTGGTTTCCTCCGCCAGCTGGGCGCGCAGCGCCTCCAGACTGGTACCCGCCAGGCTCCAGGCCTCGTCCTCCGTGACCAGCCGTCCTTCCTTTCGGTCATACACCCAGGTGGACAGAGTGGGGGAGAAACCGGCGAGTCCTGCGGCTGTCCCCTGGTCGTACCGGTAGAGCACCAGGCTGAGGTACCGGTCTGTCTGGGTGGGGTAGCACAGACAGCGGAACCAATCCCCCTGCTGGCCATAGGAGATCTGGTCGATGGCAGTGCGGTATTCCGTCGCCAGGGCGGACAGCTCCTCGTTGAGGGCGCGGGCGTCCTCCGTTTCAGGTACTGCCAGGGCGGGCACCTCCACATAGTTGCCCAGCTGGTCGTAGTACTGAAGCTGAAGCTCTACCGGGGAGGCCTGTTTGGCCTGGCTCTGGCAGGAGACCAGGGAGCCGCACAGCAGGATCACCGCCCCCACCAGGGCCATGAGCCACAGGGGCGGGCGCTTCTTTTTCCATTGGAAGATATTTCGGATGCGCAGCTCCGTCTCCCTGGCCGAGCCGGACAGGTGGGTGGCAAAGGGGGAGCGGGGCGGCGTGGGGGAGGTGCGGTTCATAGGGCTCTCCTTTCCTATCAGGGGCAGAAAGGTTTTAATTAAACATGTTGGTCAGGGTGATTTGGGACAGAGTGTCCCCCTTGAAGAAGAACAGAATAGCGGGGCCCAGTTCATCATAGAAGCCATCGGATTGTTCCGGGTCCAGGCCGGGAATGTAGTAGAGCATGTCTGCATCCGGGTACCGGCCCCAGTAGTTCCCGGCCACAGCGGTGGGGTAGGCCTCCAGCACCTCTGCCCGGCTGTCCCCAACCTGGACGCCCTGGGGCGTGGTGAGGTCCGTCATAGTGGTGTCCAGGGTGTTGATGGTGTTCTGACCGGTGGTGCTGTCGTGGTAGCTCAGGGCGGTAAAGGTCTCGTCCCCTACCTGGCCGCTGCTGCGGAACCAGTAATCGCCGGAATTGTAGATGGGCTCGTAGTCCGCCAGCGTTTCCTCCTCGATGTGCATGGTGTCCAGACAGGAGAAGTCGAGAGAGATACCCGGTCCTACCGGGAGATCAAAGCCCTCCCGGTAGAGGCAGACCTGTTCGTTCAGCAGGGAACTGGCCGGCTGGGCGTCCGGCTGGTCGGCGATGTCATTCCCAAAGCCCAGCACCCGGGTGTAGCTTCCGTTCTCATCCTGTGCCAGGCTGATGTATGCGTGGTTGATGCCGCCGTGCCAGCTCAGGCGGAGGGGGGCGCCGTCAAAATAGTAGATGCCGAAATCCAGCTCAAAGACCGTCCAGCGCTGTCCGTCTGTTTCCCCGGAGTTGATGGGGGTCACCGTGTCCACACTCATGGCCCCCTCCACGCTGTTGTCAGGCAGATCCTCCAGATAGTACCACTTGGGTACGTCTATGCATGTCTCCAGATAGGTGCGGATCAGAATGTCCCGGGAGGCGTTATCGGCCGTCAGACCGGAGAAGTCCGCCGTTCCCAGCTCCGCGCCGGTGCCCATGACACAGCGGCTGACGTCTACGACCCTGCCGTTGCCGTGGTCATAGAGGATAGAGGCGTTGAGGTACAAATCCTGACCGTTGTCTGCCTGGGCCACCAGGTTGTAGTAGACCTGGCCTTCGAAGTTTCGCTCCCGGTACACGCCGTCCTCCGGGGTGAGGGAGACAATCTGCCACACGGCGGATGCGTTCTGACTGTTCCAGGGGTTATATTGATTTCGAGTAAACTCCTCCAGCCACGTCCGGACCTGGTAGTAGATGCCTGTGGTCAACTGGTCCTCCGGGACAGCGTAGAACTGCTCGTTGTGGTCGAGAACCCACTGGGGGCCGTCCCCGTTGACCGCATCGTTGTTGGTCTGGACGAACACATCCACCCCGCCGGGGGACAGGAGGGCCAGGTGGTCGGCCCAGTAGGGGAAATAGTCGGTTTGAGCCTGGGTGCCCAGCTGCATGATATTGCCCTCCACAGGCCAAATCCAGAAGAGCTTTCCGTCACGGAGCTGGACCACGCCCGAGTCTCCGTAAAGAAGGCCCTGGGACATGCCGTTCAGAGTATAGAGAAGGCTGGGCGTCCCGTCTTGGAGGAAGAGACGGGTGTGAGGGGCTCCGCCCCGGGTGGAAGCCACAAGGGTGGGGTCGGTGAGCTTGCCGGAGGCCTCTTCATAGGAGCCAATGACCAGATAGACGGAATAGTCATCCCGGAAGGAGGCGGCGGCCAAGGTGTAGCCGTCCAGACTGGCAGACTGGAGCAGGGTAGGAGTGGCTTCGTCCATGGTGTCGGCGGCGATATTGCCATTTAAAGCATCATACAGCGCCTGAAGAAGCGTGCGCTCCGCCTCACTGAGACCGGAGACGGAAGAGAACCCACCCTCCGGCTGATCGCCTGCAAAGTACCACTGACGCCACAGGGGAGGATCCAGATCGAGACACTCCTCCGCCGGTACCAGGGGCTGCGGCTCGGTGACGTTGTACTGGTCGTAGCGGGTGAAGCTCCCGCCCTGCCAGATGTAGAGGTCCTCGCATCCGCTGACCGTGTCCTGGACCCTGTCGTCCCGGTCGTCGGTCCGGGCGGTGAGGTAGAAGACGGGCTGGCCGTCCGACCCCATGCGGAAGCCCTCCAGCGCCTGGTTCTGGATGCACACGTCGGCGTCAGGATTGTCCTTTTGCACAATGGGGTCAAACTGCTGGGCCAGAGCCTGACAGAGTCCGTCCTCCGTCTGACCGGCCAGCTCCAGCGCCTGGGCCAGGGTCACCTGCTGCCCGGTTTTCTTGTCGTAAACCAGAGAGGTGACGTGTCCGGAGACCAGGTCGGTGCGGTATTCCTCCCGGAAGAGCACTAGGCTGAGATAGCGTTCTGTTTCCGAGGGGTAGAGGAGACAGTGGGTCTCCTGGGCGGTCTGGAGGGAACCGCTCAGAATAGGCTGGTAATCCGCCTTCAGCTGGGCCAAGGCCTCGTTGATGGCGGTTACCCCTTCGCCGGACCCGGTGAGGACGGGGATTTCAATGTAATTTTCCTTGGCGTCGTAGTACTGCGTGTCCATGGACAGGGACACGGTTTGCATCTGGCTCTGGCAGGAGACCAGAGAGCCGCACAGCAGGATGACGGCTCCCACCAGGACCATGAGCCACAGGGGCGGGCGCTTCTTTTTCCACTGGAAAATGTTTCGGATGCGCAGCTCTGTCTCCTTGGCCGAGCCAGACAGGTGGGTGGCAAAGGGGGAGCGGGGCAGTGTTTGAGAAAGGCGTTTCATAAGAGCCTCCTTTGGCAAATAAAGAGAAAAGGGAGGGGAGAGACGAAGAAGGTCAGTCCGTGGGCTGGAGCACCTGGCCGAAGAAAATTTCCTTGCCCCCGGTCACCTGGTAAAGCTCGGCCCAGACAAAGGGGCGGGAATCGTCGGGAATGAGAGGGCGGTAGGGTTGCCTCTCCTGTGCCGTTTCCCAGGTCCCGTCGGCGTTGTAGGTGTAGAAATTGCAGTAGAATTCCAGGTCGGGGGAGAGGCTGTATGTGCCGCGCCGGGCGGTGATGAGAAAGTCGGTGAGCCAGGCGGAGAGAACCAGCTGCTCCTGGTCCTCGTCCCAGAGGAACCAGGCAAAGCTGGGGGACTTGGGGGGCAGAAGCTCCGCCATGACGCCCAGGTCTTCTGAGCCGTCGGCGTTCAGGTCCAGCACCTGGGGCTCCATATAGTCGTGCTCCCGCATGACGTACAGGCCGTCGTCCGGGGAGGCGGGCTGGGGCCACTCCAGGGAGGCGGGATCGATGGCCTGAATGAGAGACTCTCCGTCATAGACCTGGATGCTGGTTACCTGATACCAGTTTTCCAGGTATTCTCCCTCCATTTTTTGCTCCTCCAGCGCTACGGTGAGTTCCCGGCCCGAGGCAGTTCGAAGGGTGCGGACGTCGGTGCGGACGCTGCGCTCCGTCTCCTGGTGGGTGGCGAGCGCGGGGTCGGACGCAGGAGCAGAGACGGAAGTGTCGGACGGGACCTCCCGGCGGACCTGGCAGGACACCAGAGAGCCGCAGGAGAGAATCAGCAGTCCCGCCAGAACCATGCTCCACACCGGCGGGCGTTTCTTTTTCCACTGAAAGATGCTGCGGATGCGAAGCTCCGTCTCGCTGGTGTGCCCGGACAGGCGGGTGGCAAAGGGGGAGCGGGGCGGGGAAGGGGGATTCCGGGTCATAACAGTCTCCTTTTTAAAATTCGAGGCTTTGATTGTCATTCCTGTTCCGGGGCGCCCGACCACACCAGCTGCCCGCGGGCATTGTAGGAGTAGGCGGCGGGGGAGCCCTCGGGGGTTTCAGGGTCCAAGGGGCGCTCAATCAGCTGCTGGTTTTCTTCGTCCACGGTGATCGCTCCCGCCAGAGCGAAGGAATACTCAAACTGCTCGGTGATGGGATTCCACAGGTACCAGGCGTGCATATCCCGATTGGTGATGTCGCAGGGCAGGCCAAGATCCTCCGCACCGTCAAAGTTGATGTCCTGGACATAGACCTCCTTGTAGGACTCTGCGGAAAATCCGGAGGGTGGATAACATTCCGATGGAATGGTGGTCCGGGCCAGGGTGTCCGCATCAAAGACATTGGAGGTTGGGAGGGGAAACTCCGGGAGAATGGTCTGGAGGAGCCGCCCCCTGTCCCACACCTCGATCTGGTCATAGTGGAGATAGCTGGACTCGTAGAGGCTGTTGTGATCCACAAATCGCCGCCCACGGAGCGCCAGGGTAAGGGTGCGGGTTTCTTCCACGGTAATCTCCAGTGTGTCGGTGAAGTAGCCGTCAGAGCTCAGCTGGAACTGCTGCTTCTCCTGAGACCAGGACAGGGTGTTCCACACCGGAGCGTGCCACTTGTCCTCCAAATGGGGCAGACGCAGCTCCTGCAGGCCATCCGAGCCGGACCGCACATAGGCGCCATATATAGAGGTAATGTCCTCCTGGTTTTCCCAATCCAGCGAGAACCGCTCCTTCAGCTGGCCGTCTACCACCTCCAGGACGAAGTAAATGGCTCCTCTGTAGTTGGAGGTGCGGTCATCCAGCTCCAGCACCAGGCACTGGTGATCCGTGGAGGTGAGGAAAGCGGTGGAGAGGATGGGCCAGTAGGCGCCCAGGTCCAGGCTCCAGCTCAGAGTTTCCCCGCTGCCCAGGGTGACCTCCAGGTCAGTCCGGCCGCCATAGGAATTGTCCACGCGGCGGGAGGTGACCACCACGCTGTCATCCTCGCCGCCCTGGCCGTCCAGATTGACCCGGTCGCAGAACACGATGCTTGCGCTCTCTTCCGGGGGCTGCTGGTCGGCCGGGAGAACGATGTCGCCGGTGTGGGCCGCTTCCAGAAGCTGAAACAGAGGGAAAGCGGCCGCCTCCTGGCCGGAGGTGGGCTGAACGGTCACGGTTTGGTCCTCCGGGTGGAAAGTGAGGGTGACCAACTGTAAGCCCTTCCCCTCCAGTCCCAGCAGATTCGCCGCCGCCTGGGAGAGCTCCTGAGAGCGGATGGAGCCGTCGGACCAGCGCCGGAAGACGGTGAGAGAGCCGTAGGGATTGCTGCAGACAAGCTCCAGCTCGCCGTCGCCGTCCAGATCCAGGTGGAATACGTCGCCGCTGTGCTCCGCCAGCGTGAACGCGGTTCCATCGGGCAGAGTCATTTCATAGACATACTGATCCGGGCCCTCGTCAAAGACGGTGTGGGAGACCGTGCCGCTGTACCCCAGCAGATGGTCAAAGGGGACGGTTTCCGTGCCCCGCTGGGTGAGGGTAAATTCCGGCCCGGCGGGCGGGGCGGCGGCCTTCACCTGGCAGGACACCAGGGACCCGCACAGAAGAATGAGCGCCCCCATCAGGGCCATGAGCAGAAGCGGCGGGCGCTTCTTTTTCCACTGGAAGATGCTGCGGATGCGCAGTTCGGTCTCCCTGGCTGAGCCGGACAGGCGGGTGCTCAGGGGAGAGCGGGGCGGAGTGGGAGAAGGGGAGTTCATAGCGGCCTCCTTTTTCTATAACGGCTGCGGAATGTGAAAAATCAGGATGGAGTGGAGCAGGTGCCCTTCAGCTGGGCCACCGCGTCCAGAATGGTCTGACCGTAGGCCCGATGCTCCTGGGCGGGGAGGGTCCGCAGGGCGGCCTCGTCGCAGGCCAGCTCCGTGTCCCGTTCCACCAGCCGGGTCATGTACCACATGAGGGGATTAAACCAGTGCAAGGCATTGGCCAGCAGGGCCAGGGTTTTCAGTCCGATGTCCTTACGGCGGAAGTGGGTCAGCTCATGGAGCATGGAGTACCGCAGGGCGGAGTCCGAGGGGACATACTCGGGCAGCAGCAGCACGGGGCGGATGAGGCCGGCCAGCATGGGTACCCGCAGCCCCTGACAAGTCATGAGCCGGGGACGGCGGTCCAGGTGCAGCTGGTTGCCCAGCTCGTTGAACAGCTGGACGGTGGCGGGGTTGGTCACCGGGCTGGCCCACCGCCGCAGATAAAGCAAAAAGCGCAGATGGGAGACGAAGGCCCAAATGAGCGTTGCCGCGGCCCCTGCCAGCCACACCGCCGTCACCACCTGGGACAGAGAGAGGGAAAACCCGGAGGCGGCGGGGGGCTGAGCGGAGGTATCGGAGGACGTTGTCTGGTCCTGACCCGGAGATGAGACGGAGGTGGAGGGACTCTGCTCCGTCTGATTGGAGCCTGCTGGGACGGAGAGGTCGCCGGAGGAGGATGAGCTGACGCCTGGATTGGGACGGGCGGGGCGGCCCTGGAAAATAATGGGGTCGGAGGGGACGGTCAGCTGAATGGGAGCTTTGGCCTCCTGCGCCCCCTGGGGCAGCAGGGGCAGGGGGATGGCCAGACGCAGGCACAGCAGAAGCCAGGCCCAGCAGCGCCACCGGGCCCCATACCTGGAACGGGTGGAGCGGGACACCAGGGAGAGAACCAAAACCACAACGCTGCCTCCCAGCGTCAGCGCGCCCAGCGCAGGCAGAAAATCAGGCATCGTTCTCCCCTCCGCTCAGCTCGTCTACCAGCTGCTTCAACTCCTCCAGATCCCGGCGGGCCAGCCCTTCCCGGGCCAGAGCGGCCACGAAATTCTTGGGGGAGCTGCCGTACAGCCGGGAGAGCACGCTGCGGCTCTCAAAGGACTGATAGTCCTCCAGCTTCACCAGGGGAGAATAGAGATTGCCCCGTCCCTCCCGGCGCACGGACACAAAGCCCTTCTCCGCCAGACGGGTCAGGTAGGTGTTGATGGTGTTGGGTGCCCAGTGAAAGGGCTCCAGGCTCTGTTCCAGCTGAGCCCGGGGGGTGTCCGGCCCTGAGGCCCACAGGGCCTTCATGACCTCAAGTTCGGTATCCGGAAGTCGCTTCATAGTGGGATGCTCCTTATCCTCTACAATTGTAGTTGTTAATTATATACTACACTTGAAGTAGATATGAATCAAGTTACAGTGTGGTTACAGATTGCGACAAAAAAGCCGGGCAGCCTTTTGGACTGCCCGGCGGGAAAACGTATGGAATTTAAAGCAAGATCTGGCCGTTAATCTCCAGGTGGAAGCTCAGGTGGAAAAACTCCGCCGCCTTCCGGCAGAGCACCATGCGCTGGAGAAAGATTTCAAAGTAGTCCATCACAGCGCACACCTGGGTGTTGATGGACAGAGCGAGGGTGACCGTCTTGGCGGTCAGGTCCAGCAGCACCTCGGAGCGCTCCACGGCGTAGTTGACCCGGTCGTGGATGTCAAAGTTGGTGATGTCGGCGTTGCGTACCCGGCTGCGGCGCACGTCTGTCTTATCCGCCAGAATCAGGGCGGCGGCAATGGCGTTGACGGGGAAGGCGGTGGAGTCGTCGTGGTGGCCGATGGCGGTAATGACGGCGGCCACGTCGGAGGGCTCCATGCCCATGTTGTCCAGAATCCGGAACGCCATGGTGGCCCCGCTGATGGCATGGTCATGGCGGTTGACTACGTTGCCGATGTCGTGCATGTAGGCGGCAATGCGGGCCAGCTCCACCTCTCTGGGTGCGTAGCCCAGTGCGGTGAGGATTCGGGCGGCCACGTCCGCGCACTTGCCCACGTGGGCAAAGGAGTGCTCGGTAAACCCCAGGGCCAGCAGAGAGGCGTCCGCCTGGGTAATATAGGTACGGATCTCCGGGGAGTTTTTCACATCCTGAAAGGTAACGTTCATAGTAACCTCCGTGGTGTCGACTCAGATCTGGGTGATGTCGTAGGGCGTGGTCTGATAGACGTAGTAATTGAGCCAGTTGGTGTAGAAGAGCTGGGCGGCGGAGCGCCAGCGGACGATGGGGGCCTGATAGGGGTCGTCGTTGGGGAAGTAGTGGGCAGGCACGTCAATGCGCAGCCCCTTCTTCACATCCCGGAAGTACTCGTTGGCCAGCGTGTCCGGGTCGTACTCGGGATGGCCGGTAATAAAGAAGCGGCGGTTGTCCTCGCTCTTTACCGCAAAGACGCCGGCTTCCTTGGAGACCGCCAGCAACTCCAGCTCCGGCCGGGCCAGAACGTCCTCCAGCCGGTTCTCGGTGTAGCGGGAATGGGGCACATAGAACTCGTCATCGAAGCCCCGGAACAGGGGGGACTGCTTCTTGATAATGGTGTGGGGGAAGACGCCGAACAGCTTTTTGGGCAGGGAGTACTTGGGAATGCCGTAGTGGTAATAGAGACCTGCCTGGGCACCCCAGCAGATATGCAGAGTGGAATGGACGTGGGTTTTGGTCCATTCCATGATTTCGCACAGCTCACCCCAGTAGTCCACGTCGGTGAAATCCAGATTCTCCACCGGAGCGCCGGTGATGATCATGCCGTCATACTTCCGGTCCCGGATCTGGTCAAAGGTGGTATAGAAGGAAGAGAGATGATCGGCGTCGGTGTTCTGGGAGACGTGGCTGGAGGTGTGCAGCAGCTCCACCTGAATCTGGAGAGGCGTGTTGGACAGCTTGCGCAGCAACTGGGTCTCCGTCACGATCTTGGTGGGCATCAGATTCAGAATCAGCAGATTCAGCGGACGCATATCCTGGTGGATCGCCCGGTATTCCGTCATAACAAAGATGTTCTCGCCCTCCAAGGTAGCACGGGCGGGCAGAGAATCGGGGATTTTAATCGGCATGGCAGCCACTCCTACTTATTATATAATATGTAATAGAGAGTAGCACAAAAGGTGTCTTTCCGCAAGCTGGTTTTTGGCGAATGAATGTCCGCCAAGAGTGGACGAAGAAAAAATGAAAAATTTGAAAAAAGGTGTTGACAAAGGAGGAATGTTCTGGTAGTATAGGCAAGCGCTCCAACGAGGGGCACTCACCGAGACCGGTCAGCACAAACGAGCTTGAAAAAGCTCGAAAAAAGTGCTTGACAAACGGAATCGAGTGTGGTAACCTAGTTGAGCTGCTCGCGAGAGCGGCGCGCAACCCGGCAAAGTTTCGAATGAAGAGCTTCAAAAAAGTTTGAAAAAACTTGAAAAAAGTTCTTGACAAGCGAAATGAGCTGTGATAAAATAAACGAGCTGCTTGTGAGAGCGGCAAGCGATAGCCCCGGACGACCGGCGAATGAAAGAGCTCAAAAAAGTTTGAAAAAACTTGAAAAAAGCTCTTGACAAAGGAAAAACCGAGTGCTATAATGAAAACCCGCCGCGATGAGCGGTGTGCACCTTGTAAATTAAACAACGTGACAAACACGAAAAGCACCAGAAGGTGATGGTTGTTTTAAAAGCTTTGAACGAAGCTTGTAGGAACAACGTCAATTGATTTCTTTCTTTGAAGCTTGAATTAAGCTTCAATAAAATTGATTTAAGGAACTTCGGTTCTTTAGATACCATTTTATTGAGAGTTTGATCCTGGCTCAGGATGAACGCTGGCGGCGTGCTTAACACATGCAAGTCGAACGGAGTGCCAATGACAGAGGATTCGTCCAATGGATTTGGTTACTTAGTGGCGGACGGGTGAGTAACGCGTGAGGAACCTGCCTTGGAGTGGGGAATAACACAGTGAAAATTGTGCTAATACCGCATAATGCAGTTGGGTCGCATGGCTCTGACTGCCAAAGATTTATCGCTCTGAGATGGCCTCGCGTCTGATTAGCTAGTTGGCGGGGTAACGGCCCACCAAGGCGACGATCAGTAGCCGGACTGAGAGGTTGGCCGGCCACATTGGGACTGAGACACGGCCCAGACTCCTACGGGAGGCAGCAGTGGGGAATATTGGGCAATGGGCGCAAGCCTGACCCAGCAACGCCGCGTGAAGGAAGAAGGCCCTCGGGTTGTAAACTTCTTTTCTTAGGGACGAAGCAAGTGACGGTACCTAAGGAATAAGCCACGGCTAACTACGTGCCAGCAGCCGCGGTAATACGTAGGTGGCAAGCGTTATCCGGATTTACTGGGTGTAAAGGGCGTGTAGGCGGGATTGCAAGTCAGATGTGAAAACCACGGGCTCAACCTGTGGCCTGCATTTGAAACTGTAGTTCTTGAGTGCTGGAGAGGCAATCGGAATTCCGTGTGTAGCGGTGAAATGCGTAGATATACGGAGGAACACCAGTGGCGAAGGCGGATTGCTGGACAGTAACTGACGCTGAGGCGCGAAAGCGTGGGGAGCAAACAGGATTAGATACCCTGGTAGTCCACGCTGTAAACGATGGATACTAGGTGTGGGGGGACTGACCCCCTCCGTGCCGCAGTTAACACAATAAGTATCCCACCTGGGGAGTACGATCGCAAGGTTGAAACTCAAAGGAATTGACGGGGGCCCGCACAAGCGGTGGAGTATGTGGTTTAATTCGAAGCAACGCGAAGAACCTTACCAGGGCTTGACATCCTACTAACGAAGCAGAGATGCATTAGGTGCCCTTCGGGGAAAGTAGAGACAGGTGGTGCATGGTTGTCGTCAGCTCGTGTCGTGAGATGTTGGGTTAAGTCCCGCAACGAGCGCAACCCTTATTGTTAGTTGCTACGCAAGAGCACTCTAGCGAGACTGCCGTTGACAAAACGGAGGAAGGTGGGGACGACGTCAAATCATCATGCCCCTTATGTCCTGGGCCACACACGTACTACAATGGTGGTCAACAGAGGGAAGCAAGACCGCGAGGTGGAGCAAATCCCTAAAAGCCATCCCAGTTCGGATTGCAGGCTGCAACCCGCCTGCATGAAGTTGGAATCGCTAGTAATCGCGGATCAGCATGCCGCGGTGAATACGTTCCCGGGCCTTGTACACACCGCCCGTCACACCATGAGAGTCGGGAACACCCGAAGTCCGTAGCCTAACCGCAAGGGGGGCGCGGCCGAAGGTGGGTTCGATAATTGGGGTGAAGTCGTAACAAGGTAGCCGTTCGAGAACGAGCGGCTGGATCACCTCCTTTCTAAGGAGACCTCAGTAAACTTAAATGTTTGCTGTAATGTCCTAAGGTCAGACCTCTGGTGGTTGGCTGGATGTCACGTTGTTTAATTTAGAGGGTGTACGCTGCTGAGGAAGCGGGAACCCATTCGAAGCCCAGCGAAGCGGGTTTGAATGGGAGAGGAGAAGCAGCGAAGTGAGCGAGCTTTTGCCGGAAGGCGGAAGCGAGGGATGCGAAGCTTGCTTTGACGACACGGGCCCATAGCTCAGCTGGCTAGAGCGCACGACTGATAATCGTGAGGTCGGTGGTTCGAGTCCACTTGGGCCCACCACCCAAAACAGCCGGGGGTTTAGTTCAGCTGGTAGAACACTTGCTTTGCAAGCAAGGGGTCACCGGTTCGAGTCCGGTAACCTCCACCAACAAGATTAGATTGAAGTGTTTAGGCAAACGCCTGAGCATTTCAATCTGACCTTGAAAAAGGTTGGAAGTCTGCACCTTGAAAACTGAACAGTGAAGCAAGCAAGAAATTGCGAGCAAGCAACAGAGAGGTAACAAAGTTTTTTGTGGACTTTTAAATAAGGGTAACACAAACTACAATGAACCAAATCTGAGGCCTGCATAATTCTTGAGAACCAGCCAAACCAAATTGAAACCCAGCGAAGCGGTTTCGATTTGGAGAGGAGGCGTGATGAAGTGAGTGAGCTTTCCCGCTTGCGGGGAAGCGAATGATACGAAATCCACGCCGACGAGGTCAAGCTGATAAGAGCGCAAGGGGAATGCCTTGGCATCAAGAGCCGATGAAGGACGTGACAAGCTGCGATAAGCTGCGGTGAGCTGCACATAAGCTTTGACCCGCAGATTTCCGAATGGGGAAACCCGGCAGAGCAATACTCTGTCAGCGTGCGTTGAATCAAATAGGCGTACGCGGGGAACCGCCTGAACTGAAACATCTAAGTAGGGCGAGGAAGAGAAATCAACAGAGATTCCGCAAGTAGTGGCGAGCGAACGCGGAAGAGGGCAAACCGAAGGATTTATCCTTCGGGGTTGTGGACCGGCGCAACGGCAGGATAGGCTAGACGAATGGCATGGGAAGGCCAACCAGAGCGGGTGAGAGTCCCGTAGTCGAAAGCTGATTTCTGTTAGTCGAGTTCCAGAGTACCGCAGGACACGTGAAACCCTGTGGGAAACTGGGGGGACCACCCTCCAACCCTAAATACTACTTGATGACCGATAGAGGAGCAGTACCGTGAGGGAAAGGTGAAAAGGACCCCGGGAGGGGAGTGAAATAGAACCTGAAACCTTGTGCTTACAAGCACTCAAAGCTCGTTAATGAGTGATGAGGTACTTTTTGTAGAACGGTCCGGCGAGTTATTGTACGTAGCAAGCTTAAGGTATTCAGTACCGGAGGCGAAGCGAGAGCGAGTCTGAATAGGGCGACTGAGTTGCGTGCAATAGACCCGAAACCAGGTGACCTATCCATGGGCAGGTTGAAGTGGAGGTAAAACTCCATGGAGGACCGAACCGACCCCCGTTGCAATGGTGGCGGATGACCTGTGGATAGCGGAGAAATTCTAATCGAACTTGGAGATAGCTGGTTCTCCCCGAAATAGCTTTAGGGCTAGCGTTAGTTTAGATTACCGGAGGTAAAGCACTGAATGGGCTAGGGGCTGATAAAGTTACTGAACCCTATCAAACTCAGAATGCCGGCTAATTGATGACTAGCAGTCAGACTACGTGAGATAAGTCTCGTGGTCAAAAGGGAAACAGCCCAGACCTACAGCTAAGGTCCCTAATATACGCTAAGTGGAAAACGATGTGGAATTGCGAAAACAACCAGGATGTTGGCTTAGAAGCAGCCACTCATTAAAAGAGTGCGTAATAGCTCACTGGTCGAGTGATTCTGCGCGGAAAATGTAACGGGGCTAAGCGTATAACCGAAGCTTAGGATGCAGCAATGCGTGGTAGGGGAGCGTCGAATGCGGGGTGAAGTCAGAGCGGAAGCACTGGTGGACTGTATTCGAGTGAGAATGCCGGAATGAGTAGCGAGAATTATGTGGGAATCATAATGGCCGAAAATCTAAGGTTTCTTGGGGAAGGTTCGTCCGCCCAAGGTAAGCCGGGAGCTAAGGCGAGGCCGAGAGGCGTAGTCGATGCACATACGGTTGAAATTCCGTAGCCACCGAAACTTAAGCTAGAAGGACACTTGGAGCTATCCGGACCCGGGCGTTGGTTGACCCGGGCGTAAGGGACCGAAATTAAGTAGGGAAGCCGGAGAATAACGAGGCGAGAAAAGTTCTAGTGTATGCTAAGGTGCCCGTACCGCAAACCGACACAGGTAGATGAGGAGAGAATCCTAAGGCCAACGGGAGAAGGGTTGTTAAGGAACTCGGCAAAATTACCCCGTAACTTCGGGATAAGGGGAGCTCCGAAAGGAGCCGCAGAGAATAGGCCCAAGCGACTGTTTACCAAAAACACAGGTCTATGCTAAATCGAAAGATGACGTATATGGGCTGACGCCTGCCCGGTGCTGGAAGGTTAAGAGGAGGGCTTAGCGCAAGCGAAGGTCTGAATTGAAGCCCCAGTAAACGGCGGCCGTAACTATAACGGTCCTAAGGTAGCGAAATTCCTTGTCAGGTAAGTTCTGACCCGCACGAATGGCGTAACGATTTGGGCGCTGTCTCAACAGCCCACCCGGCGAAATTGTAGTACTGGTGAAGATGCCAGTTACCCGCAACTAGACGGAAAGACCCCATGGAGCTTTACTGTAGCTTAATACTGAGGATTGGTAAATGATGTACAGGATAGGTGGGAGACTTGGAAGTCAGGGCGTCAGCCTTGATGGAGTCACCCTTGGGATACCACCCTTCATTTGCTGGTTTTCTAACCTGCGGCCGTGAATCCGGTCGGGGGACACTGTTAGGTGGGCAGTTTGACTGGGGCGGTCGCCTCCTAAAAGGTAACGGAGGCGCTCAAAGGTTCGTTCAGCACGGACGGAAATCGTGCAGTGAGTGTAAACGCATAAACGAGCCTAACTGCGACACCGACGGGTGGAGCAGTAACGAAAGTTGGAGTTAGTGATCCGGCGGTATGCAAGTGGAAGTGCCGTCGCTCAACGGATAAAAGCTACCCTGGGGATAACAGGCTGATCTCCCCCAAGCGTCCACAGCGACGGGGAGGTTTGGCACCTCGATGTCGGCTCGTCACATCCTGGGGCTGAATTCGGTCCCAAGGGTTCGGCTGTTCGCCGATTAAAGTGGCACGCGAGCTGGGTTCAGAACGTCGTGAGACAGTTCGGTCCCTATCTGTTGCGGGCGTAAGAGATTTGAAGGGAGCTGTCCTTAGTACGAGAGGACCGGGATGGACAGACCTCTGGTGCACCAGTTGTCGTGCCAACGGCACAGCTGGGTAGCTACGTCTGGACGAGATAAACGCTGAAAGCATCTAAGCGTGAAACTCCCCCTAAGATTAGATCTCTCATCCTTTAAGGAGTAAGGCTCGACGTAGACTATGTCGTTGATAGGTCGGAGGTGGAAGTGCTGCGAGGCATGTAGCTGACCGATACTAATAAGCCGAGGGCTTGACCTAAAAGGTCGAAAAGGAATGCAGGCGCTTGTAAGCGATGGAAAGTTGTTTCACTGTTCGGTTTTCAGGGCGCAGGCAGCGCGCTTTCCATATTCTTGCGAAAAAGAAAGACATGAAGTTTTCTTTGCGTACTTTCTTTTTCAAAAGAAAGTACGCGCCTTTAGCTCAGTTGGTAGAGCAACTGACTCTTAATCAGTGGGTCCCGGGTTCGAATCCCTGAAGGCGCACCATCTGGCCCGTTGGTCAAGCGGTTAAGACGGCGGCCTCTCACGCCGCAAACATGGGTTCGATTCCCGTACGGGTCACCAATTTTTAAAAATTGGACTTGACAATTGAGTAAAAACGGATATAATACTTACTGTTGAAAAGACGGTAACGAGCGAAAAGCTCTGGTTTTCGTTGGTTACTTTCTTTTCAAAGAGAAAGTTCAGTTGGTGTTGATTAGAGCGAGGGTCCACCCGTTCCCATTCCGAACACGGAAGTTAAGCTCGCTTCTGCCGAAGATACTTGTCTGGAGACGGACCGGGAAAATAGGTAACGCCAACACAAGGGTCCGGTCCAACCGGACCGGACCCTTTCACATTCCTCAATAGCTCAGTCGGTAGAGCATGCGGCTGTTAACCGCAGGGTCGTTGGTTCGAGTCCAACTTGGGGAGCCAGAAAGCGGCTTGCCGCCAACAATGACGGCAAGCCGCTCTTTCCGAAATATCGTGTGAACGGCTATGGGCCTTTAGCTCAGTTGGTTAGAGCAGCCGGCTCATAACCGGTCGGTCCACGGTTCGAGCCCGTGAAGGCCCACCACATAGGGGTATAGCTCAGCAGGTAGAGCAGCGGTCTCCAAAACCGCGTGCCGAGGGTTCGATTCCTTCTGCCCCTGCCATATAAATAACAGAACAATCTGTTTTGATAAATCTTAAATGGCTCGGTAGTTCAGTTGGTTAGAACGCCGGCCTGTCACGCCGGAGGTCGAGGGTTCAAGTCCCTTCCGAGTCGCCATTTAATAACTCCAGCCGGATGGCTGTTTGAATAGCCCCCGGGAATTCCCGGGACGCCTTGGAAATTCCAGGTTTGGCCTGTTCAACATAGTTCCCCTTTTGGGGACAAGCATGCTGCTATAGCTCAGTCGGTAGAGCGCATCCTTGGTAAGGATGAGGTCGGCAGTTCGAATCTGCCTAGCAGCTCCAAAAAGCCTTGAAAACTTCGGTTTTCGAGGCTTTTTTGTTGCAATTTTTGATTTTTCAGTGTGGGTCAGACTATGGGTCAGTTGGTTGACCCACACCGTGACCCACGTCGGCGCAAGCTCCATATCCCTCGCTTTGCCCTTGCGGGCAAAGCTCGCTCATTCCACTGTGCCTCCTTTTCCCATGCGACCCGCTTGCGCTGGGCTCGCATGGGAGTATGTAAGCGCACCGGATAGGTTTTCCTGTCCGGTGCGCTTTTTCTCTGCCTTACATGATCTGTGCCATGAAGCTGCCCATTGTGGCTGCTGCTTCGTCCTGTTTCTGCCGGGTGGCGTGGGTGTAAGTGCGGAGGGTGAACCCGGCATCATAGTGGCCCAGCATGGAGGACACCGTCTTTACATCCACGCCGTTCTGGAGGGCTGTGGTGGCGAAGGTGTGCCGCAGATCGTGAAAGCGGATGTGGGGCAGTCCTGCGTCCTTTAGGATCTTCTTATGGAGGTTGACCACCGAATCCGGGTGGTATAGTTCTCCAGTGATCGGGGAGGGGAACAGGTAAGGGTTGTCCGGATGTTTGTTATGTTCCTGGATCAGCAAGTCCACCGCTGTCTGCGGGATGGACACCAGGCGGACGGAGTTCTCCGTCTTGGGCCGGGTGAGCTCCAGGGAGCCGTCCGGGTTGCGGACATACTGTTTGCTGACCGAGATGGTTTTGTTCTGGATGTCCACATCGTCCCAACGCAGGGCCACCAGTTCGCCTTTTCGCAGGCCGCTGACCAATTCCAGGTAAAACATGGGGAGCAGGTCTCGGGCCTTGGCTGCCTCCAGATAGGCATGCATGTCTTCAGAGGGAAGAATCTGCATCTCGATCTTTCGGGGCTTGGGGGCGATACAGTCCTCGGTGGGATTCCTGGGGATGAGCCGTTCCTTCACCGCCCGTTCCAGGGCGGTGTGGAGCATGAGATGGACGCTGCGGACGGTGGTGGTACTCAGTCCCCTTGCTTCTCCCTTTCCGACATGTATTCTGCCGTGCTCCAATAACTCCTTGTAGAGCTTCTGCAGGTGCCGGGTGGTCAGCTTCTTGAGTTTGATGGCTCCGATCCGGGGAATGGTGTAGCGCTCGATGATGAGTTCATACCGGTTTGCCGTGGCGGTGCGAACATTTGGTTTGGCATAGAGCTCATACCAGGTGCGCAGCCATGTGGCCACAGTGTATTCTTCGGTGCGGCTCACATCCAGCCCCTGGCACTCCTCCAGAGCCTTTTTTAGCTTTTCCTTGACCTCTGCCTGGGTCTTGCCCAGCACATTCTTGATGATCCGCTTGCCGGTCTTGGCATCATACCCGGCGGTGTACCGACCCTCCCAGCGTCCGTCCTTCCGTTTTCTGATGCTGCCCTCTCCGTTAGCCCGTTTCTTTGACATGAGGTGTCACCTCCTGTTCTGCTGCCTTACAGGCTCGCTGTTCTTGTTCGTACTGGAAAGAGTACAGACCGTCTGCCTCCAGCTCTTTCGCAATGCCCCAGGCCAGCTTAAAGCCTGCCATAAAACTGGCCAGAGAGGTTTTCTCCCGCAGAAGGTTTTGGGCATCCACAAGCTGCATCAATTTACGCCGCTGCAGCTTGTCCAGACAGTCCCGTACCTCCTGGCGGGTCTGTTCAATTTCTTCCTCCAGCTCTGTGAAGTCCGGCTCCTGGAAGAACCGCTGGTGGAGAGCAGTCATGTAGTCATTCATTGTGCCTCGCCTCCTTTGCAGCAACACACAATACCAGCTTTTCCGATGGATAGTCATAGGGAATGGGCAGAGTTATCAGAACAGTAACAATTACCTAGCAGAAGGTTCTACGGATATCTTTGTTAACGGTGTACTATTTTCTCTGCCCCTATTCTTTGATTTGCGATGTAGTTTTTAATACGCTTAGGGCTCCGCACTTGAGTGTGCAGAGCCCCAGCGTCACATCATCTGCTGTCCCTGATCGTGGTCATCTTTCTTATGCCCCAGGGCAATCTTTTTCCTTTGTTCTTTCGCCAGTGCTTTTCGATCTCCTCGGCTATGTCTGGTGGTAGCATCCAGAACATAGTCATCGTTACTTCCTTCCAGCCTGGAGAGCAGCCGAAGTACCTCATCCGTTATGTCAGCGTCTGCCACATCAGGATGCACACCGGTACTGCCGCCGCCGCTGAACTCATAACAATGAAGGGGATCCATCTGCGGAGCGAGGCAATCGCCTCCTGGGTATCCTTCTGAAAGGTTGTCCGGATCTCGGAGAGCTCCCTGGTAAACTCGTCTCTCTGCCTCCCATCCCGTTTGCGTTCCTCCCTCATTTCCGAGAGAATCTCTCCCATCGCCTGATGGGTTTTCTGATTGAGAGCCTGTGTCTGCTCCAGCCACTGATGAAGCTGTTCCGCCGTAGCCAGCGGCTCCAGGCTCTCTTTTGTGGCCAGAGCTGCCATAGATGCCTGAATCGTTTTCTGTAGTGCCAAGGTCTGCTGCAGGACCTCCTCCAGCCGCTCCACGGTCTGTACTGGCATGGTGTACAACACATTGGGCTTCTGGTCCGTGAGAGTAGGTGGCGCCGCCCGCTGTTTGAGTGTGGCTAAGGCGCTGTTTTGCTGCCTGGTTTCGTATTCCAAACTCATGCTCCATATTCTCCTTTCTGAACTTTAGCTCGTGCAGCTTATCGTCTCTGCACTTCATTCCGGTAGGTGTGATGTAGGTGATGTGCTTTCGACGTTCCTCCCAGCGCACCTGGTAGCCCCGTCGCTTCATCTCCTGTATGAATTCTTCCCGGCTGCCAGCTTGCCGCATGGCGGCCTCCACCGTGGTGATGAGCTGAAACTTCCAGCTCTCTCCACGCATAGCGGCCCGGTACTCCCCTGCGCTCAGACCAGAGGTCCGGTGCTCCTGCCGGTATGGCTTCAAGGTTGACAGGCTGTGTTCCATGCAGATCTGGTCGCTGACCTTTCGCATCTGCTCCAGCGTTCTGGGAGTGAAATGGAGCTTCTTCCCGGTATCCGGATGGACGGAATTGACTACCAGATGGGAGTGAAGGTGCTCCCGGTCCACATGAGTTGCCACCAGGACCTCACAGCCGGGGAAGAATCGCTCCGCCAATTCCAGACCGATCTCATGGGCCTGGGCGGGAGTAAGATATTCTTCTGGGGAGAAGGACTGGGTGTACTGGTAGAAGAAGGTGCCTGTGTCTTTTCCGTAGAGGTGTTTGGTGGCCATGAAACTCTGCATAGCCACATCTGCCACGCAGTTGACCCCCGTCAGGTAGCGGTGGCCCTTTTCGTCCATGGTTTTCTTTGTCTGGGATACATACTGGATCACCCGTCCCATGCTCCCAGCCGTCTGCTTACGTTCCTTGATGAAGCTACAGGTCGCCGTGGTGAATCACCGGACCTTTCTCCGTCAGTGTGCTGACCGCCTCATAGGTCTTTCCCAGGGCCGCGGTAAGCTCCTGCAGATAGACAGTCTGAACTCGCCCCTGATGGGCCAGGGCAGTCAGCTGGTTTAGGTTTTTGCCCCAGGCACGCAGCTCCGAGAGGAGCGGCTTGAGCTCCTCCATCACATAGATGGGATGATGCAGGGCTGCATCCAGCAGATACTCCTGTTGGCTCAGCCCGGAGCGCTTGATCTTTGCGCTGACCTGCTTCCTCTCGGCTGGGGTTACCCGGAAGGCGATTACCTGGTTTCTGGTTCGTGTTGCCATGCGTTCTCACCTCCACATAAAAATTTGGTATGCTGCCGCTCCCTGTCCGGGAACGATAACATACCAAACATTTTTGTGGATAGCCAGGGCAAACGGGCAGAGTTAAGAGAAAGTTATCAATTACGGTGCTTGGGCAAAACCCTTATTTTGTTTCCTGCGGCGCAGGTCTTGCGGTGCGGAGGAGAGGCGCAGCTGCGGTCAGCGGAAAGTGGGTGCGGGCTTCTGCCCGCAAAAAGGCGTTTGGCAGCCGCTCGCGGCAAGCCAAACGCTCTGCTTGCCCCACCCAAGGGTGGGTAAAATCGTCTCCCCACAACTGTCGGTTTCTATCCGCACTGCGGGGAGGTGAGGTGTGGTTTCTCCCGCTTTTTTTCACATCGGCCCTGCGCCTTTTCTTCGCAAGCGGTATCCCCCTCGTTTCCGCCCAAAGAGGCAAAAAACGCTCATTCACCGCTCTGACTCTACCCACTAAATCCGCTTGCGCTGGGCTTCGATGAGGACCCATTTATCTCCCGTTACCGGCCCAAATCTGCCTTGACATGCTTTTGTTGGGCCGTTACCCTAGCCAACCCTCAAAACCGCCACACAGCGGCTCACAAGGGCGAACAGTGGGGGCTAAAGGAGCCTCCCGTATTGCGCGTTTGACCCACACGCTGACCCACACGGGGAAAGGGCTAAAGAGTGCCGGACGGGAAGTTTGCGCTTCCAGTCCGGCTTTTTTCTCTGCCTTATATCACCTGTGCCATGAAGCTGCCCGTCGTTTGGGTTGCTTCGTCCTGCTTTTGCCGGGTGGCGTGGATATAGGTGCGGAGGGTAAACCCGGCAACATAGTGGCCCAGCATAGAAGACACAGTTTTCATATCGACGCCATTTTGCAGGGCCGTGGTAGCAAAGGTGTGGCGTAAATCATGAAACCTGATATGAGGCAGGCCTGCGTCCTTCAGGATCTTCTTATGGAGGTTTACCACTGAATCCGGGTGGTATAGTTCCCCGGTGATCGGGTAGGGGAACGGGTAGGGACTGTCTGGGTGCTTGCTGTGCTCCTGGATCAGCAGCTCCGCCGCTGTTTGAGGGATGGACACCAGGCGTACGGAGTTTTCCGTCTTGGTCCGGGTGAGTTCCAGGGAACCATCCGGGTTCCGGACGTACTCTTTGCTGACCGAGATTGTTCTGCTCTGGATGTCCACATTGTCCCACTGCAAGGCCACCAGTTCGCCTTTCCACAGGCTGCTGACCAATTCCAGATAAAACATGGGGAGTAGATTTCTGCCCCTAGGAAACTCCACATGGCCAGCAGGATTATACGGTAGTAGCCGTTGGTCTACGGCAGATTTCAGCGTATGGTAGAGCACGATGTGGATGCCGTGGACGGTGATAGTGGATAGCCCACGGCTTTGACCGGACGGGGATGGACTCTACCGCTCTGCTTTAAAGTGTCATAGAGTTTTTGCAGATTGGCTGTTCTGATTTGCGTGACTCCCTTTTATCCAAGGCAGGGGTACATAGTGCTTCAGAGCCTTGCGGTATGAGGCAAAACAAAGTTGCCGACTGCGTCGACGCCCTTGTCTCAAGTTGTCTGATAACGAAGGGCACACGAAAATGACCTGGTAACCAACAGGGTATGGTATAGTTTCATGCCCTTCTCATGCGCCCGACAATTTGGTGACTCAATGACAGCAGCTAAGGCACAGTGGATAGTACAGCATGGTTACTGTTGTGGAATATAACATCAAGCAAATTAAAGCAAAACCATATTGGTTTAGCTTGCTGAATTTTTGAAAAGGGAATTATCCGGTTTTCCGCTGGTTGGGCATGGCCCAAGCGGTGTGGTCGGTGTGGAGCAGGTGCTCGGAGACCTCGCTGAGGGGCTTGCCCAAAAACTCCCGGTACAGGGCCTGGACCTGGGGGTTCTCGTGGGAGAAGCGCAGGGGGGCCTGGCGGTCCAGCTGGTGGAGCCGGTCGCTCCGGACGCCGCCCAGCTCCCGGTCCTCCTTGTCAATGGGCTGGCCGCCGCCGCCCACGCAGCCGCCGGGGCAGGCCATGACCTCCACAAAGTCATAGTGGGCCTTGCCCGCCAGAATGCGCTCCAGCAGCTTTCGCGTGTTGCCCAGGCCGCTGACTACGGCGCAGCGCACCGGCGTGCCCGCCAGGTCGTAGGTGGCCTCCCGCAGGCCAGGCCCCTCCCCCAGCTGGGAGAAGGACTCCGGGTCGGGGTTCTGCCCGGTGAGCAGGAAGGAGGCCGAACGCAGGGCGGCCTCCATCACGCCTCCGGTGGTGCCGAAGATGACGCCGGCGCCGGTGGACACGCCCATGGGGTCGTCCAGGGGTTCCTCCGGGAGGAGAGCGGGGATAATCTTGTCGGCGCGCAGCATGCGCACAAACTCCCGGGTGGTGAGTACCAGGTCCACGTCGGGACCGTGCTCGGTGGACATGGTGGGCAGCTCGCTCTCCGCCTTCTTGGCCACGCAGGGCATGATGGACACGCAGAAGATCTTCTCCGGCTCCACCCCCAGCTTCCGGGCCAGCCAGCTCTTGGCCACACTGCCGAACATCTGCTGGGGACTCTTGGCGGTGGACAGCCGGCCGGTGAGCTGGGGATACTGGCCCTTGAGGAACCGCACCCAACCGGGGCAGCAGC
>NZ_QUGI01000005.1:70975-274298 GCF_003478995.1 Pseudoflavonifractor sp. AF19-9AC | reverse complement strand
ATCACCGGCCGTGTGAACTTCGGCTATGACGAGACCGTCCAGTCCGTCTTTGACGAGCTGAAGGTCTTCCTGCTGGACTACTTCAAGGACGATCCCTGGCTGTCCAAACATCCTCCCCTCATCGAGAAGGGCGTCATGAAGGGCAACCCCGCCTACGTTCCCCCCGAGACCGAGGTGGTCAAGCTGGTGGAGCGCGTCATCACCGACGTCAAGCAGTTTGATGACTTTATCTACCAGTATCACGGCTCCAGCGAGGTCCGCCTCCCCAACAACTACGGTCACACTCCCACCGTGGGCATCGGCCCCAACTGCGGCGGCCTGGGTACCCGCGATCAGATCGAGTGGGTCGACCTAGAGGACTACATCGCCGGCATCAAGATTGCCGCAGGCCTCATCATTGACTGGTGCTGTGAATAACAGTTGAAATTCAACGGGGCCAGCTCCTCCCCATAGAGGGCGGAGCTGACTTCAGGAACCACTGGTTTTGGGCTCTTTCGGGCTGTACGGGCAGATGTATGAACTACATCCTGCCCGTACACACCTCTTTCTTTCCATTTCACAACTTTCCCTGACCGGTAGCTCCTGATCCCCCTCTATCCTTTGCTGTAATGCAAATGAGAGATGAGAGAAAAGGAGGAAACAATGAAGATTATTAATACATTCTTCAACGTCGAACGCAAAATTGTAGATGTCGCGGCAATTCTGCTGATTGCTGCTTTGTCAATTCTGGTTATTGTTCAAGTGTTCGCACGGTATATGTTCAACCACTCTATCACTTGGTCGGAAGAGCTGGCTCGTTATCTGCAGGTTTGGCTGGTCATGATGGGCAGCGTCATTCTGACCCGTAAAAAGGGACACCTGGCCATCGATATCGTGACCGCTTCGCTGCCCCCAAAGGTTCGATATGTGACCGAAATCATCGTTCACATCACGGTTCTTGTCTTCTTTGCCATCGTGGCTTACTACGGTGTCACCTTGACCGCCAATGCGGCCAGACAGCTGTCTCCCGCCCTCCGGCTTCACATGTCCTATGTGTATGCCGCACTTCCCGTGGGCGGCGCGCTGATTTTCCTGGAAGAGTTCCGCCTGTTTGTGGAACATCTGCTCCACGGCTGGCCCAAGGCCGGCTCCAAGGGAGTAGACAGCAAAGCGGTAAAGGAGGCGTAATCTATGCTGGCAATTATGGCAATTTCCATTCTGGCATTGTTCGTGATCGGTGCACCCATCGTAGTCGGTCTGGGAATGGGCACTACCATCGGTATCATTTTGGACGGCGCATTCCCGCTTGAGTTGATTCCTCAGCGTATGTTTACTGGTCTGGACAGCTGGCCCATCCTGGCCATTCCCCTGTTCATGCTGGCCGGCAATCTGATGGACCAGGGCGGTCTGTCCAAGAAGATCGTTGAGTGCGCTTCGGCCTGGCTGGGCTGGGTGCCCGGCAGCCTGGCTATGATCTGTGTGGTAACCAGCATGGTGTTCGCCGGTATTTCCGGCTCCTCCACTGCTGACACCGCCGCCGTTGGCTCCATTCTGATGCCCAGCATGCGTGAGAAGGGCTACGATATGCGCTTTGCCACCGTTCTTCAGGCCGGTGCCGGCGCCATCGGCCCCATTATCCCGCCCAGTATCCTGATGGTGCTGATTGGTTATTCCACCGGTCAGTCCGTGGGACAGCTGTTCCTGTGCGGCATCATCCCCGGCATTCTGGTCGGTATTTCCCTGATGATTTACTCCTTCATCCACGTGGCCAGACACCCCGCTGAGGCTGGCACTGCTTACGGCAGCCGGGACAAATTCGTCCTGAGCCACGCCCTTAAGTGCACCTGGAAGGCTCTGCCCGGTCTGCTGCTGCCCTTTATCATCATCTTCGGTATCGTGGGCGGCGCGTTCACTGCCACCGAGGGTGCTTCAGTTGCCGTTCTGTACGGCCTCATCGTTGCCCTGTTCGTTTACAAGGGCATTACCCTGAAGGACCTGCCCCAGCTGCTTCTCAAGTCCGCTGAGACCGCCGCCATGATCATCATCATTACGGCCGGTGCTTACATCTTCTCCTGGTTCATTACCGCCAAGAACGTCCCCAATCTGCTCACCGAGTTCATGCACGCCAACATTCACTCCCAGTTCGCCTTCCTCATTTTCCTGAATGTGGCTCTGTTCATCGTCGGCATGTTCATGGAGAGCTTCACCGCTATCATCGTATTGATGCCCATTCTCTTCCCCGTGGCCACCAGCTTTGACATTGACCCCCTGGTGTTCGGCACCATCGTCTGTGTGAACCTGGCTGTGGGTTATGTGACTCCCCCCTATGGCGCTACCCTGTTCGTCTCCTGTGGCCTTACCGGAAAGAGTATACGCGAAGTCTTGCCATTCTGTTTCCCGGTCATATTGGCAATGGTAATCGCCTTGCTGATCACCACCTATTTCCCGGAGCTGTATCTCTGGATTCCCAGAATGGCGGCTGGCTGATTTTTGTCCCAGCTCTATTGTAATCTCTTGCATCGGCAGTTTCAATTATTATAACAAAGGGGAGAATTTTAATGAAAAAGCTTACCGCACTGTTTCTGGCCTTGGCAATGGTTCTTGGAATGACTGCCTGTTCCAATTCTTCCAGCAGCTCCGGTTCTGGCTCCAGCGACAAAATCACCATCAAGTTCTCCATGAGCCACGCGGCCAACGAGCCCGCTGTCATCGCCGCCAACAACTTTGCTGAGCGCATCAAAGAAGCCACCGGCGGCTCCATTGAAGTGACCGTCTACCCCGACAACCAGCTGGGCGGCGAGCGTGACGTGGTGGAAGGCCTGCAGCTGCACACCGTGGAGATGGTGGACCCCGCCAACGCCGTGTTCACCAACTTTGTGGAAGAGGCCAACATCTTTGAGATGCCTATGCTGTTTGACAGCAAGGCACACTGTAAGGCCGTCTGCGACGGTATGGGCGACGAGCTGTATGCTGACGCCTGCGCTGAGGCCGGCTTCAAGTTCCTGGGCTTCCTGAACGTAGGTACTCGCCACATTATGACCACTGACAAGGTAGTTAACAGCATCGATGACCTGAAGGGTCTGAAGATCCGCACTCAGGAGGGTGCCGCCAACGTAGCCGCCTTTAACGCTTTCGGTGCCAGCGCCACCCCCATGGCCTATAACGAGCTGTACACCTCTCTGGAGTCCGGCGTTCTGGACGGCGCTGAGGCTTCCAACGTCAACTACCTGAGCAAGGCCTTCTACGAAGTGGCTCCCAACTGGGCCATCTGCGGCTGGATCGAGCTGCTGTGCCCCATCCTGCTGGATATGCAGGTCTGGGAGAAGATGACCGAAGAGCAGCAGGCCATTTTCCAGGAAGAGGTTGACGCCATGATCGACGAGGAGTGGGCCCTGTACGAGCAGAGCGAGGCGGACAGCCTGGCCCAACTGGAGGAAGCTGGCGTTACCATTACTTATCCCGACACCGAGCCCTTCCGCGAGGCCTCCAAGGTCGTGTGGGAAGAGTTTGCAGATTCCTTCGGCGGCATGGAGCAGATCGATGCCATTATCAACTACGAGTATTGATTTCCGCGTCTTAGTTGTATCCTCGTATCACTCAAAACAGGCCGTGCGCAATTGCGCACGGCCTGTTTTTTATATCTGGACGTCGTTAGATTGCTTGGCTCCAGAGTATCTGTCCACCCATTTTGTACTTTTAAATTACTCTTCTCTGTCTACTTTAAATCAGATGATTCTGTACGTCGTTTGGAGAGACCACCTCCTCTGGTTTCTTTCTTCCGGAGGTGCCCACGCTCCGCGCATAAACTCCCTAACTCTGTCCCTTTTGGCCCATCTATGCTATAATGATACCATATATAGTCCGGACTCTTTATCGGCAGGAGGGAAAACAGCGTGAAACCCTTAGCTTCTTCCCAGCCATGGTATCACCTGGACAATGCGGCCATGATGTATTCCGCCATCCAGCGAGGAAACTATTCCGCTTTGTACCGGTTTTCCGCCGTGATGACGGACCCTGTGGATCCACAAGTGCTTCAGCGGGCCATTGCCAAAACTATGCCCCGCTTTCCGGGGTTTCAGGTCAAAATACGCCGGGGATTTTTCTGGTATTATTTTGAGCGGGACAACGGACCGGGCCCCACCCTGCAGCGGGACATCCGCAACCCCTGTCAACCGGTGCGTTTTCAGAACCACGACAAGCTGATCCGCTTTTTCTATTACGAAAAGCGAATTTCCATGGAGGTATTCCACGCGCTGGCAGACGGCGGCGGGGCCCTGGTTCTGTTCAAAACGCTGCTGGCTGTGTACCTGAGAGAGATGGGGCATACCATTCCCAACACTCACGGGATTCTGGACATCACGCAGCCTCCCCAGGCGGAGGAATGGGAAGATGCCTATGCCCGATACGCCCACTCCCGGGTCCACCTCAGCATGCGGGAACCCAAGGCCTATGCCTGCAACGGGACGCCGGAACCCTTTTATACACTGAACGTGACCATGGGCTTTGTGTCTGTGCGGGCGCTCCACGCCGCGGCCAAAAGCCACGGGGCCTCCATTACCGAGTATCTGGCCGCCATACTGCTGCAGTCTATTCTGATCCGTCAGCGGCGGGAGGGACACCGGCGGGAGCTGCCGGTTTCTCTGGCTGTGCCCATTAACCTGCGGCCCTATTTCCCCTCCACGACCCTTCGAAACTTTATTCTCACCGTCCGGCCCAGCATCAATCCGGAGCTGGGCGATTACACGCTGGACGAAATCATCGCTCAGGTACACCACCATATGCGCCTGCACATCACCCGGCAGGAGATGCAGGCGGTGATTACCAAAAATGTCTCTCTCCAGCACATCCTGCCCCTTCAGCTGGTACCGGCTCCGCTGAAAAATTTTGCCATGGACCTGGGCTACCGCATTGCGGGAAGCCGCCCATATTCCACCACCTTTACAAATCCCGGCATCTTTCGGGTGCCGGAAGAGATGGAATCCCTCATTCATCATATGGAGGTGGTGCTGGGGCAGTCCTACACCCCCCGGGTCAACTGCGCCGCCATCAGCTTTGGTGACGTTATGGAGATCACCTTCGCCGGTACGGTCCGGGAGAGCGATGTGGAACGGGAGTTTTTCCGCACGCTGGTCCGTGAAGGCCTGCATGTCAAAATCACCTCCAACCGAAAGGAGTGTACACCGTGTCATACTGCGTCAACTGCGGAGTAGAGCTGGACCGGGACGCCGTTCAATGCCCCCTATGCCAGACCCCGGTCATCAATCCCGTCTGTCCGCCGGACCTTCAGGCCACGCCCAACTTCCCCCTGGAGCGCCAGGAGGTGGAGCCGGTGGACCACCGGGAGCTTGCCATCCTGCTCAGCGCCATGGCCGTGTGTACCGGAATCTGCTGCGGACTGCTGAATCTCTTCTTGTGGCGCGGCGTGCCCTGGTCCCTGTTTGTGGCAGGCGCCTGCGCCGTGCTGTGGGTATGGCTGGTCCCCCCGCTCCTGCTGCGACGGGCTCCCTCGGCGGTTCTGCTCCTGCTTGACTTGCTGGCTGTGGGCGGACTGCTGGTGCTGATCGGAGCGCTATCCCACGGGAGCACATGGCTTTATGGGATCGCTCTGCCTGTCTGGGCCGGTTTTTCCCTTATTCTGCTGGCCATCTGGCTGGCCGCCAAAAAGCGCTCGTTCCTCAGCCGGGCGCTGCTGATTTTAGGAGGCACAGTTCTCTTCCTGCTCTGGCTGGAATTTGTCATAGACCGTTTTCTGGGGGCATACCAGCCCATGTGGTCCCTCATTGCCGCGGCAGTGGGCATCACCCTTATGCTCCCGCTGGCCGTGATCCGCACCCGCCCCAATCTGCGCCGCCAGGTACGCCGCCGGTTCCACTTCTGAGCCAAATCAAAAAGCAGGGTCTGCCATACGGCAGACCCTGCTTTTTTTCATCCCAACTGTCTCAAAAATTCCTCCATGGAAGCCATGGCCTCGCCCGCGCTTTTTAAGGGAAACATCTGGAACACATGCCACATATCCGGCCAACTCTGCAGTACGCAGGGAACCCCTGCGGAGATCATAGCCTCCTGCAGCTGCTGGGAGTCGGAGTACAGGATCTCCCGCTCCCCCACCTGAATCAGAGTGGGCGGCAGTCCGGAGAGGTCGGCGAACAGCGGAGAAAATCGGGGCTGACTGTAATCCGCATCGGGGGCATACGCGCTGCGCACCGAGTGGATATAGCGATTGGTCAGCATAGGGTCCAGCGCCTCACGCTGGGTGTAGGACGCTCCGCTGGCCGTCATATCGGTCCAGGGAGAGAAGAGCACCAGCCGTCCGGGCAGGAACCGTCCGTCTTCCTTCAGGGCCAGTGTCAGCTCCAGAGCCAGATTTCCTCCCGCCGAGTCTCCCGCCACAATGACGTCTTTGGCGCCCCATCCCTGGTGCATGAGATACTCCCAGGCCTCCAGGGCATCCTCCAGCGCCGCGGGATAGGGGAACTCAGGGGCCAGGCAATACTGAAACGCCAACACTTCGTACCCAGTTGCGCTGGCCATCTTGGCGGCCAGGACGCGGGCATAGCCCAGGTTTCCGCTGGTGTATCCTCCGCCGTGGCAGTAGAGAATCACTTTGCTGCGGCTGTGTCCCCGTTCGGGGCGGACCCAGGCTGCGGGCATCTCACCCAGGGAAAACGGCTCCCAGCTAAAGCCGATAGGCGGAGACATGAGCCGTCCCAGAACCTCCTGCCCCTTTCTCTGCCGGGCCAGGTCCTCTGCATCCATGGAATCGGGAGAGGCTGCGCTGTGAATTGCTTTCAGGGCGGCCATCATGGCATCGGTAAGCTTTTGATTGAACAGCTCACTCTTTTCTTTTTGGGTCTTGGGGGGATTGATTTTGGAATTCATAGAGAACCCGCCTTTCTGTGCCGTGGTGTATCTTTATCATACCATATCAGCGCTCTAAATGCCGTTGCATCCACAACGCAAACCATGCTTTTGTTCTGCAACTTCTTCCTTCCTGATTAGGGGAACAATCTGCCCTACGGGTTCAGCTGCCAAACCACCAGGTTCAGATAGCCTGCAAAGCTCACCCACAGGAAATAGGGAATCTGGATCCAGGCCGCCCAGCGGCTGACGGAGTGAAAGGCCAGAATCATCAGCAGAATCAGCATCCACAGAATTCCCAGGCAGATCAGCGCCTCCAAATATGCTCCGGCCCCAAAGAACAGCAGGCTCCAGGAAACATTCACGGCCAGCTGCGCACACCAAAGAAGTGCCGCCCTTCCGGTCCCCTTTCCGCCCCGCTTTACCACCATGGCAAGCCCGATGCCCATCAGGAGATACAGCACCGTCCAGACCACCGGGAACACCTCCCCGGGTGGCGTCAGGGCTGATTTTTCCAGCAAGGGATAGACTGACGCCAGGCCGGGCGCCGCCAGGTAGCCGGAAAGCATACCCGCCCCCAGGGCCAGCAGGGGAAAGAATATAAAACCAAGTTTTTTCATAAAAACCTCCTATATCGCAGAAGAGACGTGGGGTCTGCGCCGCGTCGACCACAGCATAAAGGACAGGGCGATGGCCGCCGTCACCAGATAGATTCCCCACACTGTGGTCAGTGCGAACCAGCTGACAATTGGATTGACGCACATCAGAATGCTCAGAAGAAGGTTCAGGCCTCCGCTCAGCAGCACCCAGCCCCGTCCCGGTGCCTTGCGGTTTTCTCCCAGCGCCGACGTGATCTGGCTCAGTCCCACGGACATGGTCAGGACACCCATAAGGAACGAGACGGAGGCAATCATCTGCAGAACCCCAAGCTCGCCCATCAGCGCCCCCAGAAGAGCGAGCCCCGCCGCAGCCACCAGCAGGATCCCATTTGCCAGCATCCAGCCGCTGCGCTTCTCCTTGTCTTCCCGGACAAAAAGCATGACCTGGGAAAGTCCGGAAAGAAACACCCCTACGGTAATGAAAAACGCGAAGCCTGTTCCCACTGCCACAGGGAAAAACAGCGCCGTCAAGCCCAGAGCTCCCAAAACGAGTGCAGTGATCACCCCTCCTTTCTGTACGCCTTCCTCCAGCTTCTCCTCTCCGTCTATGATCTGATACTCCGCATCCAGTATGGTGTGGGGCAAATTATGGTTCTGCTTCATTTTATATTCCTCCCATTTGTATGTATGACCGTTCCGCCTCCCATGCGCTGCCGCATGGGGGAACGATGTTCTCCCAGACAGTTCTTTGTTTGCCTGAGGTCTGTTGTCATCATAGCAAACCGGGAAGAATTCTGCGGTTGTTTAGCCAACGGAAACAGAAACAGGTGCCCCGGAGACGATCCATGTCTCCGGGGCACCTGTTTTTTCGTGATAGGGTGATTTATTGGTTGGGATCCGGTTCCTCCTGGGTAATGGGCATCTCGATCAGAAGCTCGAACTTGCTCTTGTCAAATTTCAACAGCCCTTCATCCCGCATCTTACACAGCTCATTGGACATGGCACTGCGGTCCACAAAGAGGAAATCCGCCAGATCCTGCCGGTTCAGGGGGATGGAGAAGGTCCGGCTGCCCGCCTTGTGGTACTGATCAGACAGATAGTCCTGCAAGCGCTCCCGGGTGGAGCGGCGGATGCTATCCTCCAGCTTCCGGGTCAGGCGGTGAGCCTGCTGGGCCACCGCAAGGGTGAGGTTCTGCAAGAACCGGATTTGAACCGGAGCGGTCAGCACATTGTTTCGCAGCAGCTGGCTGACATTGAGAAACAAAATTTCGGTTTCCTGTGTGGTTTCCGCCGAAATATGCAGGCGGTATCCTCCGATGGCGTTCAAAAGGCCAATGGACTCTCCCGCGCCCAGTTCCTCCATCAAATTGCTGTTTCCGTTGGCGTCAATATGAAACAGGTGGAGATTTCCGGATAAGATCACGCCCACCTGGGACATCAGATCTCCATCCCGCATCACCAGGGCTCGCTTGGGATAGGTTCTGCGGTGGGATTCTATGGCCTCCAGCGCCTCCAGGATCTCCCCATCTTCCATATTGCGAAACAGCAGCCCGCGTTTTAACACAGAAAGCAGTTCCTCCTGATGCATCATGTCCGGTCCTCCCCTTTCCCATAGCTGTTTCTCTGAAATAACCATAGCGAAAATTGTTCCCCTTGTCAATCGTTCCCGCCGACGGCTGCCTTTGCGCTCCCGGAACGCCACTGTGTTAGCTGGACAACCGCTTTTTCTCCTCCGAAGCCCCATAATGAAGTCAGCTCATCCATCGGATGGCTCAATAAACGGCTGAATGATTCAGGAGGAACTTATTATGAAGCTAAGGAAAAAGGGGCTTGCCCTGCTTATGGTGCTGAGCATTACCGCGGGAATGGTCATGACCGGCAGCGCAGCGTCCGTCTCTGTTCCAATTGATTCCACATCTTTTCCCGATCCGGCCTTTTTGCTCTATGTAAAAGGGTTGGACACAGATGGCGACGGGGCGCTTTCCCCGGACGAGCGGGAAGCGGTCACCAGCATGGACCTTCGGAAGCGGGGCATTCAGGACCTGAGCGGTCTGGAGTGGTTCGACGGGCTGGAAAAGCTCAATTGCAGCGAGAACGATCTGGTTCGTCTGGAGCTGCCCAGTCTGCCCGCGCTGACCTCCCTGACCTGCAATGAAAATCCCAGGCTGGAAGTCCTGACGCTGAGCGGTGCGCCCGCACTGGAACAGTTTTCCTGCTTTCACTCCAATCTCTCCCAGCTGGATCTGCACGATGTTCCCAACCTCATGTATCTGGTCTGGGGCGGCAGCCCCCTTTCGGAGCTGGATTTGAGTGGGAATCCCAATCTCCACACCCTCCATGTTCTGGGTGGAGACCTCTCACAGGCGGACCTGTCTCACAACGAGGCGCTGGACACCTTGCTGTGGAACCATACTCGTATCGAGACCTTAGATTTGTCCCATCAGCCCAATCTCACCTATCTGAACTGTACCGACAATCAGCTTACCGCCCTGGACCTTAGCAGCAACACCAAGCTGGAGACCCTTTACGCCGGGAGCAACTGCCTGTTGGCGATCCAGCTGCCGGAAGACAGCGTAACATACTGTAATCTGGCCGGGCAGCGTCCCGCTTCGTACCCGCTGCCCGAGGGCGAAAACGGCTTCCGCCTCAAAGAGCTCGTGCCCTGGATGGAGGTCCAACAGGTCAGTGAACTGAGCGGCGGTACTCTGGAGGAAGACCGCGTTCATCTGGATGGACCCAACCAGCTGGTCACGTACCGCTATACGGATGGGATCGCCGTTCTGGATGCCTCTGTGTCCGTCACAGGGGAAAACAGCTGGATCGTACCTCTGAGCCTGGCAGACTGGACCTATGGACAGCCGGCCGCCCAGCCTGTGGCACAGCCGGCCTTTGGAACCGCGGCATTCAGCTATAGTTCTTCTCCCCAGGGACCGTTTCAGCCCCAGCAGCCTGCCCGCGCAGGCACATGGTACGTCCGGGCTCTGGTGGAAGAAACGCCCCAGTATCCGGGTCTGGAAGCCATAGCCTCCTTCCGAATCAATCCTGCCGTTCCGGACTATCTGGCCCCAGCCATGAAATCCGCTACCTACGGAGACTATCTGGCCGACGTAGCTCTGGAGTCCCGATTTTTCTGGGAAAACGGGAGCCTTCGGGTGGGAAATGCCGGGGAACAGACCCACCTCGCCTTTTATTTGCCGGAGGATTTCATTGACTATCAGGTGGTGCAGCATATCCCCGTACAGATCCATGTTGCACCCTATGACGGCACACAGCTGCCCATCCCCCAGATTTCCAGCCGGGCAGAGGTGGAAAGCCTGGTAATCAAACACGGAGACTGGGTGCTGCAAAAGGGCATCGATTATGTCACCCAGCTGAAAGAACAGAACGGGACCGTCCACGTCACCATTCGTTTCCAGGGAAACTATACGGGAACCGTGGTCCGGACGTTTTCGGAAAACAGCGGCACCGGCTCCGGCGGAAGCGGCGGCGGTACAGGCTCCGTCTCTACCTTCCGCATCTCCGCACAGGCCTCACAAGGCGGCAGCATCACCCCCAGCGGAACCATATGGGTCAATCAGGGGGCGACGCCGCGGTTTACCATGCAGGCCGACGAAGGCTACCGTCTGAGCGCCGTCCTGGTGGACGGCAAGTCCGTGGGGGCTCCCCTTGACTACCAATTTACACCCGTGTCCAGACATCACACCATATCCGCTGAATTTGTCCCCCTGGACACCTCCTTTTCCCCGGAAGAAACCGGTGTATCCGACTACCTGGACACCCAGAGCCACAACGCCTATGTTTCCGGTTATCCCGGGAATCTCTTTGGCCCGGACGACTCCTTGACCCGGGCACAGGCGGCACAGATCTTCTATTCGCTCCTGAAAAACCCGGATGTCCCCATCACGGTTCACTTTTCTGACGTGCCCGGCGACGCCTGGTACGCCACTGCCGTCAACACTCTTGCCTCTCTTGGAAAGGTCTCTGGTGTGGGTGGGAACCAATACCTTCCGGACCAGCCCATTACCCGGGCGGAATTTGTGGCCATAGCCATGGGGTTTGCAGCCCCTGCCCCCAGCTCCACCCACTCCTTCTCCGATGTATCCCCCGAACACTGGTTTTATGAGGCTGCCATGAACGCCGCGGAGTATGGCTGGATTGCCGGTTATCCCGACGGAACCTTTGGTCCCAACGCCCTGCTTACCAGAGGTCAGGCAGCGGTCATTGTAAACCGCATGCTGGGCCGCCAGGCCGACCAGGACTTCATCTCCCACCATTCCGGGCTGCTGACTTTTCTGGACGTACCGTCCTCCCACTGGGCCTATTATGACATCTGCGAAGCAGCCAATTCCCACAGCTATCACCAGACCAACCAGTCGGAGATCTGGGAATCTCTTCTTTGAAGAAAAACTCTCATCCCGTTGTGTGGACAACCTACTATTTTCTCCCAATGAACTATGATAGGTTCATGGGAAATCCCAAGCCAACTGGCTGTCCCGTCCCCCCTCCCATTTCGCCCCCACTTTATATTGAATTCAAGGAGGAAACTACTATGACACTGCAATTCTTCTGGTCCCGGACAGCCTCTGTCTGGATCGCGCTGCTCTATATGCTCCTGGGGCTCCCCCTGCTCCTCTTCCCCAGCATTAGCGGTTCCGTCTTCGTATGGGCCCTGGCCGCCGGCGCGGCGGCTTACGCCATCAGCCACCTCTGGCGGTATATCCAGGGGCGCAAAACCGGACAGGGCTCCGGAGGGGATCTCTTCCTGGCCGTCCTTCCCCTGGCGTTTTCCATCTTTGCCCTCTCCTGGCCCCAGGCAATTCTCTCCTTCCTCCCCCTGGTGCTGGGCGCCCTCCTTCTGGTGGATGGAGTGGGAAAGCTCCCCCTGGTTCTCACCGCGTTCCACACCAAGCCCCCCATTCTCATCCCCCTGATCCTCTCCTCCCTGATTCCCACAGTCCTGGGCATTCTGTTGGTGGTAAACCCCTTCCCCGCCGCCCGCCTGGTCATCATGATCTTTGGCGCCACCCTTGTGGCAGACGGTGTCAGCGATCTGGTCACAGCCCTGATGGCCCGCAAATCCTCCTCCAATCCTGAAACTCCTTAACCTAAATTCACTGTCACCTTACAAAAAACCAGGACGCCCCCAGCGCCCTGGCTTTTTTGCAGCGAAACTCTCTCTTGGTTGCCTGGACAACCGAAGAATTCTTGTCCACATGGTCCCATGATGATAACAGCTCCGTGTCTTGACGATTGCACCAAGACCAGAAAGCAGGTAACCATATGATTACGTTTATGATTCTGACCGCCCTTGCAGCCGTCGTCCTCCTCTCCGCAGCCGCTGCCGCCCCGCCCTTCCAGGTCCCCCGTCTCAGCTGGCACAAGTGGTTTTTTCTCTTTCTGGGCAGCTCCTTTATCGGGTGCCTGTTTGAAATGTGGATTGTCTGGCTGGGTACCGGCGTTCTGATGAGCCGCAGCAGCCTGCTCTACGGCGCCGTAAGCGTCGTCTGGGGCCTGGGCGCGTTGCTGATGACGGTGACTCTTTTCCCCCTGCGGCGGTACGGCCCGTGGGCCGTTTTTTCCGCCGGTGCCATTCTGGGCGGCAGCTTTGAGTATCTGGCCAGTCTGTTTCTCGAGCTGACCTATCACCGGCGCTTCTGGAACTATTCCCACATGGCCTTTCACCTGGACGGCCGCACCAACCTTTTGTATGCAGCCTTTTGGGGGCTGGCCGGTGTGGTGTGGATCTACCTCCTGGCCCCCTATCTGCTGCGGCAGATGGACAAAATCTCCGTCAGGAGCGGACAAGCAGCTGCGGCTGGACTGGCTGTACTGCTTACGTTTGATATCGCTCTTTCTGCCGCCGCGTTTTTGCGTATGGATGAGCGCAGCCAGGGGGAGGCACCGAGCAGTCATCTGGAGCTTATGCTGGACACCTGGTACGACGATGGGACCATGCAGAAGCGTTATCAGAATATGACACTGCCCACCGCCGCTCCATAACAGCCTCCCGCTCCACACACTGCAGCGATGCTAATTCATCCATATAACTTCCCATAAAAGAACGTGGGATTCGCCGGAGCGATACCCGTTCTTTTTTACTATTCATTGTTCCGCTTCTTGCGAAAAACAAATTTTTCATACTTTGATTGCGTTGCGGTAACCAAAGTGTCTCCCACTCACGAGAAACCGCAAAGACAGAAAAGCACAAAAAAGCCCTGGAACCAAAATGGCTCCAGGGCTTAATCCGGTTGACAATACAGTTCTTGAAGTTGCCCCTACGTTTTCTCATGTAAAACAGGTTCGCACCAGTGGTATTTCAAGAAATCCAATTATCACTTTGCGGTATTTCTTTGGCGGCAAAAGTTTTCTTTCCTGGTAAACATAAGGAAAAAATATTTCCCTCGCCGGGCAATAGCCTCTTGTATCTGACTGGGCAACTTGAACCGCCTGTTCCCAAGCTTTTCTTTTCATGATAGAAGTAAAAAAGTAACAGACGGGGCCATGAACAGGATGTTTACAGTGCGAATAAACCTCACAGATTATGACGATTGATCCTCTATCCCAGCAACAACATCCTCCATGCGGATACCATGTTCTCTGGCAATGCGTGCAAGATCTTCGTATTCGTATTTGGAACGCCGCACCCCATACCCAGAGGAGTCTTTGCGGCGAATGGTTCCATAGGGCGTTTCCAGCGTTGTCACATCACGATCCAGAATATAACGCTGCATTTTTGTTTCCCGCACGCCAATGGTCGTTGTGTACTTAAAAATCAAGGGGACCAGTCTTTCTTTATCCCGTTCACGGCACATGACCCGAATTAAGGTGCCTGGGCGGGATTTTTTCATGCCGATGGGAATCGTATAGACATCCAGCGCACCACCGTCAAACAACCGCTCCATAGCAAAGCCAATCTGCTCTGCTGTCATGTCGTCCACGTTGCAGGACAGCTCAAGAACGGCATCTGTTTTCCCTTCCCCCTCGCCCAGCATGGCGCGAACACAGTTGGCCGTCTCAAAGTCCTTCTTTCCCATGCCGTAGCCAATGGCCTGGGTTCTCATCACCGGCATAGCTCCAAATTTCGTGGCAAAATATTTCAGCAAAGCAGCCCCTGTAGGCGTACACAGTTCACCCTGAATCTGTCCCCCGTAAATGGGGACATCTTTTAGGATATAGGCGGTTGCAGGAGCCGGCACCGGCAGCACGCCATGGGCACACCGCACCTTACCACTTCCTACATGGACCGGGGAAACGACCACTTCATCGGGGGCAATCTCATTCATCAGCAGGCAAACCACTGTAATGTCCGCGATGGCATCCATGGTCCCGACTTCATGAAAATGGATATCACTGACCGGCACACCGTGCGCATGGCTCTCCGCTTCCGCAATTAATTTATAAACAGCCATGACGTCTTTCTTGACCTTCTGGGGAACGGGAAGACACTCACACACGATATGAGCAATCTCATCCATACCTCTGTGCGGATGGTATCCATGACCATGTTCGGGATCATGATTGCCACAGTTATGATAATCGTGGCTTCCCTCTTCTTCCCCAGAAACCTTCACGGAAAAATGAGTGCCGGTGATCCCGCACTTGACGGACACCTCCTGCGTAACCGTTACACCGGGCAGGCCGAATGAATTCATCCGGCCAATAAAGCCATCGCGATCCGGAATCAGCTCCAGCAGAGCTGCCGCCAGCATATCACCGGCAGCTCCCATGCCGCAATCCAAATACAGCGTCTTCAATGTGTCAGCTCTCCTTCTTTACATCCATGTGGTTAATCATGCTGGCCAAATAGCCCGCTCCGAAGCCATTATCGATATTCACAACAGAAACACCACTGGCGCAGGAATTCAGCATAGACAGCAGCGCAGACAGGCCGTTGAATGAGGCACCGTACCCAACACTGGTTGGCACGGCAATCACCGGACAGTCTGCAAGACCGCCGATCACGCTGGCGAGCGCTCCTTCCATACCGGCTATGGCCACGATGACACTGGCGCTCATAATATCATCCAGGTGCGCCAGAGTGCGGTGAAGCCCCGCAACACCCACATCGTACAGCCGCACCACCTCATTGCCCAAAATCTGTGCAGTCAGCGCCGCTTCCTCCGCCACCGGAATATCACTGGTTCCGCCGGTTGTGATCACGATCCGCCCAATCCCGGTAGGCGCCGGCATCTGACCGAGAATACCCACCCTGGCATCTGCATGATAGTCCAATTCATGTTTCTGTCCCACAGCAGCGGCAGCCTCGGGAGACATACGGGTAATGAGGATGGTATCCTGCCCGTTTTTCTTCAACACATCCAGAATTCCGCTGATCTGCTCCGGCGTTTTGCCTGCGCCATAGATGACCTCCGCCGCTCCCTGACGGATCTTGCGGTGCAGATCTACCTTCGCAAAACCAATGTCCTCAAAGGGCTCCGCTTTGATCTTCAGCAGCGCATCGTCCACGGACAGTTCCCCGCTTCGTACGGATTCCAATATACGCTTTATCTCATTATTCATCCCCGCACCTCCAGATCCAACAGCACCGCGCCGTAGCTCTTTTTCAATTCCGAAACGACGGTCTGCCTCTTTTCCAGCAGAAGCGGCAGCTGGGCTTCCGGTAATTGCAGCCGTGCAGCATTTCCCATCATTCTCACCCGAAAATCGGAAAATCCCTGGGAAAACAGAAAGTCCTCCGCCGCTTCCGTTTTTTGCAGCATCTCTTCCGTAATTTCCACACCGGCGGGAACCCGTGTGGCAAGGCAGGCATAGGCCGGCTTGTCCCAGGTGAAAAGCCCCGCTTCCTTGGAGAGCCGTCGCACCTCAGCCTTTGTTAAACCACATTCCCGAAGAGGCGAACGGACAGACATTTCCCGCAAGGCACGCATACCAGGGCGATCTCCCGCATCGTCAGAAGCATTGGTTCCATCTATCAGCACCGAAAAACCGTCCTCCGCTGCCGCGTTTAAAATTGCCGTGAAAATTCCTCTTTTGCAGTAATAACATCGATCCGCGGGATTTGAGGCCACGTGCTGATTGGCGAGTACATCTACCTGCAAAACCCGCATATCCGCATTCAATTCCTTTGCAAGTCTCTGCGCATCTTCCAGTTCAAACTGCGGCTGAAAGGCGGACTTGACATAATAAGCCCGAACCTGAGCGCCACAGCTGACCGCCGCATAGAGCAAATATGCCGAGTCGACTCCGCCGGAAAACGCAAGGGCTACTTTGGGATACATTTGGAAAAATTCACCGAGCGTCATATAAAAATTCCCTTCCCCGAGAAAATCTTTCTTCCTGGCATATTACCAACATTATACATAAGCAGCTGGTAATTGTCATCCAAGATTTCAAAGGGCAAAACCAGCCTCTTCCACAGCTCATCCCGGTTCGCGCTCTAATTGCGGCACGATCATTCCGTCCTGCAGCCTGCAAATCCCTCCGTAAAGTTCCCACAGACAGCTTTCCGTCAACGTAACATTCACAGCTCCCTGACGCACAACCGTCCCCGCTTTCAGCACCAAGACCTCATCGCAAAACCATTTCACATGATTGGGATCATGGGTACACGCAATAATCATTTTTCCTTTTTCCGCCAGTTTACGAAGGGTCTCATACACCAATAACTGGTTCCGAAAATCCAGGGCCGACGTAGGCTCATCCAGAATGATCACAGGCGTATCCTGGGCCATAGCCCGGGCCAGCAATACCAGTTGTCTTTGCCCCCCGGAAAGCTGCGTGTACGGTTTTTCCGCCAGCTCCGCAATGCCGATCTCAGCCATTGCGCCGCGTGCAATCTCCTCATCGTTCCGGCGGGGCCTGTTCAGGCCTCCTAGATGAGGCGTCCGGCCCATCAGCACCATCTCTTCCACCGTAAAGGGGAAGGACAAGCTGTGCTCCTGGGGCACATAGGAAACGAGACGCCCCCTCTCCCGGTAACTCATCCGGTGCAGGGAGTTTCCCGCAAATTCGATCCTTCCCTCCAGGGGGGAAAGGATTCCCGCGCAGCACTTTAAAAGCGTGGTTTTCCCCGAACCGTTGGGTCCAAAAATCCCGTACAGTCCCGCGCCCCGGAACCCTCCGGTAACCCCTTTTAAAATCGGCTCCTTATCATAACAGAACGTCACCTGCTTGATTTGAAATTCCATATTCATTCGAAATATACCTTTCTGTTATGCCGCAGCAGGAAAATCAAATAGGGTGCCCCCAAAATTGACGTAATGATGCTGACAGGCAATTCTCCCATAATCAAAGTCCGGGCCAACGTGTCGCAGATCACTAAAAATGTACCACCCAGCAACGCAGAAAACGGGATCATATAGCGGTGATCCGGCCCAATCAGCATACGTGCCGCATGGGGTACCATCAGCCCCACCCAGGAGATAATCCCTGCCTCTGCCACGGAGGATGCCGTCAGGAACGTGGCCACAAGAATCAGCAGAAATTTCATCCGCCCCACATTGAGTCCCATCGTCTTGGCTTCCTGATCTCCCATGGCCAACACGTTCAGTTTCCAGCCTGACACACAGGCAATAAACAGTCCGATCCCTGCGATCACGGTCATCCGTACCGCGCCTGTCCATTCAGAGGTATAAAATCCGCCCATGGTCCAGAATGTGATCTCTCTGAGCTTCGAATCTGAGGCCGCCACCTTCAGAAAATTCAGCAGTGCCGTAAAGACAGCCGACACAATCATGCCAGACAAGATCAAGCGCACCACCGGCACGCTTTCCTTTGTGTATGCCAAAGCGTAAGCCAGAAACATGGAAACAACCGCAAACAGGAATGCTGCCAGACTTTTGGAGGCCATGGGGAAATACACGATACACAGCGCCGCACCAAAGGCTGACCCGGAGGAGACACCCAGTATATACGGCTCTACCAGGGGATTGCGGAAAATCCCCTGAAACAAAGCGCCGGAAACGCTTAGGGCAATGCCAATCATAGCTGCCGTCAGCACGCGAGGCAGCCGGATTCCCCACACGATGGTATCTGCGTTGCCGTCCGGATACACCAGCCCGTTGATATGGGCATCAATCACAGCAAAGAGCTCTCCTGTACGTACGGGGTAGCTGCCGAACTGAATGGCCAGGATTATGGTACATAGAAAAATCACCGATACTACGCCCAACAGAATGTACTTCCGCTTCATCCGTTCCTCTCCTGTAAACGCTGTCCCGCACGCCAGCTCATCCGAACATAATGGGTCAAATCGCGGTAATACCATGTTCCATCCCGGGATTCCAGCCGCTCCATCAGATAAGCCGTCAGGACAGGCAGAGCGTCCTCGGCAAGTCCATGACGCTTTCTGTGATCTTCAACAGCCTCTTCAAACGTTTCGTATTCCCGGTCAAAGGAAGTTCCGTGCAGCATGTTAATATCACAGTAAATCCCCGCATTGTAGAGGATGTTGTAAAACACATCGATTTTGCGGTGACCGCTTACCGGCGTGGGATCTCCCAGCCGCGCGCTGAGAATCCGCTTATCCCGCTCCCAAGAGGTCTCTCCGGCAAACCAGTACAGCCAGACCTCCCCTCTGGAATGGCGGTCCATCTTCAATGCCGCCTCCAGGAAATCCGGCATATTCAAGGAGTAGGATGCAATAACCAGGTCATATTCTTCCAGTTCCTCCTCCGGTACCTCTTCCCAAAGAGAGGGAAGAATCCGGATGTTATTCACGCCCTCTTCCTTCATGTGCTTTCTTAGCAAATCACGCATAGCCGCCGAAGGCTCAACGACCGTTACCTCCTGCACCCGCTTTGCCATGGGCAGGGCCAGAATCCCCGGCCCACACCCAATGTCAAGCACCTTCATCTCAGAAGACAGCGCCATACCTGCCACCCGTTCCTTTCCGTCTTCCCAAATTCGCACGGAACGGTCATAGGCTGCCGCTTTCTCTATGTTATCGTACTGATTTCTCATAAAACCTACTTTCTTAAAATCCCTGGGAATCCATCCAGTCAAGCTGCTGGATTTCTTTGATTTTCTGGGCCTGCGCATCATCCAGCCCATACAGGGTCTTATGATATTCATTCAGCCACTCCGCTACGTTGATGTCCTCAAAACGTTCCGGATATGCAGACTTTGCCGCGATTAACAGAATCGTGGGGAACTCCAGGCGAAAATCTCCCCACCATGTCAGCAGGCCTATGGACGTAACCCGGTCATTCTTTACCGCGCTTACGTTTTTCAGGCTTTCATAGGTCGGATCCGTCGTCAAAATATCCGGGTCGGGGCGCACAGAATTGGTGCACAGGATGATCACATCCGGATTCAGCGTAATAATCTGCTCTGCAGACATGGTAGTTCGGGCAGATTCTCCATACACATTTTTAATATTGGCATACTCTGTGCTGAATTTGGCATCGCCAAAATTCTCTCCCCACACTACGCCAACGCCATCATCGTTACGAAGACCAATATACATAACAGAAGGCTTATCGGCATCCGCAATATCCGCCGTTCTCTCCTGCACCATGGCGACCTGATCCTTCATGTAAGCGATCACTTCCGCCGCGCGCTCCTGCTTGCCAAATACTTCTCCCAGAAGGGAAATACCTTCATACTGATACTCCAACTTGGCTTCCTCGTAGCAGCCCGGCCCGTTGATCACCACCAGGGGCAGTCCCAAATCATTCTCAATTTTATTGATGGCATCCGCCGTGATCTCGCTGTCCTTAATATACTCACTGTTTCGGAGAATCACCAGATCCGGGGCTGCCACAGCCAGGGTTTCAAAGTCCACAGCATCTGTGGGATAGCCCAGAATGGGAAGTTCCATGATTTCAGGAAACAGATACATGCTGTCCCGCTGCTCCGGATCACCGACCTCTGTAATCAGACCTCCCGTGGCACAGATCTTATCCAGCACGCCAAGAGCCCTCATAGACTGCACAAGGAATCCCTTGTCAAAAATGGCTACTCTCTGGGGATCCGCGGGGATCGTCACATCTTTACCGCGCATATCAGTCACAACTTTTGTCGCAGCCGTCCCCCCCTGTTCTGAAGCATCATTCTGGCTGGACGATGCGTTTGCGTCAGACATGCCGCATCCTGCAAGAACAGAGCTCACCATACAAAGCGCCAAGAAAATGGCCACGCATTTTTTTGCTGTTTTATACATTCTCGTCTCCTCCATTTCACTTGAATCTCAAAGTCCAGATTTCATGGAAACTCCCGTTTTTTCTGTAGAGTTGCCTTTTCTCTCTTTGTTTTGCCGAAAATAAAAAGGCATACGGCTTCTCTTCTGAGAAGTCATATGCCTCTTAGCATACAGTTCAGCAAATTATTGATACGCCCAGGAAACAGAAGACTTCAGCCTTCCCAATTTGCTTCAAGCAAATCATTTTTATCCATGATACATAGGAAAACTTTTTTTGTCAAGATTAAGCTGCCAAAGTACACAGAGATTAATCTGTGTACACTCTATAATCTCGCCTACCACTAATAAGCGAAACTGTTCGACATTATCAATTTTGTTGAATGGTTTCCAGCCCCATAATAAAGAGGAAACGAGAATAACATTATCTTCTTGTATTCTTTATTTCCATGTCTTTACTGAACATGGAGTGATCCGTATCAAGAATTTCAGGACTTCCATGCTGCCCCATAAGTGATGCTGGAAATGGTCCAAGTTCCATGCAACTGCCGGGACGCAGAATACATGCCGCACGCTTCATACTAAGAAGAACATCTGCGCTGAGGAAGAAACCGCCCTCCCAGAACCCCGAACGATTCCGCCTCTCTTCGGCACAGATCGGCTTCCGTGGGAATGAAAAGGTCTGCTTTGACGGGCTGGAGCCCCTTCGAGTTCAGAAAAAGTGGGCTAAAAAAGAATATTCTCCGGAGAAATTACCTCCGGAGAATATTCTGCTCGGAATAGCGAGCCTGAATGTCTTGCTGTAGAATGTACCCTAATGAATGGTTTCAAATATGATTTGGATTGAGTCTTGATCAGTAATCGCCCTAATCAACTTCAAATGTAAGTAATTGTATTTTGCGCCCCGTCGGATTGCAGCAGTCCCATAAGGCATAGCCATCCCGTATTGCAAGCAAATACTCAGCTCAACTGCGTCAGCCCTCCATGCAATTTACAAAATGCATAAGCATCACAGATGCTTGAGCGCGGGTAGCCGAGGCTTTAGGTGCCAGGCTGTTATCCCCAGTGCCAAAAATAATGCCATTGTCCACGGCCCAGGCCAGTGCTTCCATTGCCCAGTTACTGATATTGTCTGCGTCGGCATAGTTACTCAAGCTCTTGCTTGTGCTGGGACTGCCCGCAGCACGCCACAGCATAACCGCCAACTGCTCACGGGTGATGGGAGCGTTAGGGGAAGTACCATCGGAAATACCGTTGAGAACCGCCCACTGTTGGCTGGGCGCATACCAAGGATTTCCACCGCTCGTGTTTGCGCCATTATAGGCAGCCAAAACGGTCCAAATCATAGCACGGTTCATGACAGCATCCGGCTCAAAGGTATTGCCCGAGGTACCCGCCATGAGTCCCTTCTCAACCACAAACTCGACAGCACTGGCATACCAAGCGTCGGAAGTTATATCAGTGAAACGATCCAGGACAGAACTTTCCTTGATTTTTACAAAGCTCACCTCAATAGTAACCTTGCTGCCAGGCATAACAAAGGAGTACTGGTTGTTTCCTTTCGATGTCAACTTTATACTGCTGCCGTTCTTGTCGGTGGCGATCAGCTTGTCCAGCTCATATCCTTCGTCAGGTCTCACGGTAATGGTCACAGTGCGGCCCTTGGTGGCCCGGGTGGGGGTGACGGACAGACTGCCGTTTTCCATTTTAGAGGGCAGGGTGATGGCGTAGCTTGTGCTGCCACCTCCGCCGCTGGTAGAAGTGGACGTCCATTTTGCCGTCAGAGTGATGTCCTGAGTGATCGGTGTGGTAAAGTCAAAGAGCACGTCATTGAGATACCAGCCCTCCAGAGTATAACCGGGGCGGTGGATATCCACCTGAGTGATGGTCTGCCCGTAGGGGACAGTGGCCGGTTCTACTTCAATGCTGCACCTCGTGTCAAAAGAAACGGTCAGCTGCTTCAATGTCAGATTCATTTTTGCCTGGCGCAGCGCGTCATAGGCTGTCTGGAGGTCCTGCTGGGAACTGCTCTCGGTCAGGGCCCGAGCCGCCTCTATGGCAGCTTCCATTTCGTCCCAATGTTCCAAAGAGTCGCCGTTCTGGGTCTCTGCCCACCGAATCATGTTCTGAATGTCCGCAAACAGGTCCTGCCCGGCGGTGGAATTGACGCGGACCGAACAGCTCTTGGAGTATCCACCTTCCGTGGTAGTAACTGTGATTACCGCAGACCCCACTTGATGCGCCGTCACGGTTCCGTTTTGGTCAACGGACACCACTCCGGGGTTGCTGCTTTGCCAGCTGAGCCCCGTCTCATCTGCGTTAGCCGGAATGGTGCAAGCGGTCAGCTGACTCTCATCGCCCACATACAGATTGAGCTGAGTGTTCGCTTCCTTCAGATATACCCCGGTCACCGCCACAGGAAGGGGACCCGCGGGGACATATTTGTCTTCCAGATACCGGTAGACGCCTGCCACCTCCTCATCGCTGAGGACACGGTTGTAGAACAGGATCTCACTGACAGAGCCCGTCCACATAGTTCCGCCTTTTCCGGCGCCCAGATATACAATGTTCTTATTGTTGCCCGTCTGGCTGGCCTTGGATGCTCCGCCGGCCAGGGGCGTGCCGTCCGCCTCCACCTGATAGGTTTTGGAATTGCCGTCCCAGCGGAGGACTGTGGTGGTATATCCGGTAATTGGTTCCGTTCGGCGGGAACAGACGCCTGCGTCATTGTCTGTACCGGTCCCCAGCCGGCCGGAGACTGCGTCAGTATAGACTCCTAAGTATACGCTGCCCCAGCTGCCGGACTCATCTACGGAGAAGAGTGTGTTGCGCTGGGCCCACCACGCTGCGTCATGGCCATCTCCGGAACCCAGCGGGATCTGGGGATCGGCATAGGCAATGATGGTGGCCCCGGTAAGGCCGTTCAGCGCATTTTCAGCCAGTTCCAGCGAGAGGGCACTGCCGCCGTCAAACTGGATGGTCCCTTTTCCGTTGATCCCCTCTGCCTGGTACGCCGGAAAGCTGGTGATTCCGCTGCCGCTGGTTTTGACCTGGGCAGTCAGGCTACCGGTTTTGGACGCCCAACTTTGGACGTTTCCCTCACTGTCTGCTGTCACGCCAGAGGAGGCATCCATCCAAAAGAGAAGGCCGTCCTCCGGTACTTCCGCCTGTTCATAGGTGGATTCCAGATAGTCGCTGACCACAGAAAGCTCTTCTGCTGTCAGGGCGCCGTCGAAGACCATGATCTCCCGAACGGTGCCGGACCAGTAAGTATTTTTCTTGCCGCATCCCAGCTGTCCTGCTGCCCCGTTGATGTATTGGGTCGTCTCCCCGGCGGAGCCGGAATCAGTCTGGATCCCCTGGGAGATCAACTCTCCGTTGAGATACAAAAGGTCCGTCTGGGCCCCCTTCTTTTGCAGAACGGTGGTGGTGTAGCCGGAGTATGCGCCATCATCATAGAGAATGCCACGGTAATTGGCTGAGCCTGTGCCGAACCGACCTGTGGCACCGTTAGTGAACGTGCCCACATACATTCCGCTCCAGCCTGCGCCATACTCCTCAAAGTACAGCACCGAATTGTTGTGGTTATTTTTAATTCCGGAAGGCGCTGCTTGCTCCGGCTTGCTGTATATTACAGCGGTGAGTTCCTTCTTCCCATTGAAAGTGTCTCGTTCCAAGGAGAAGGGCAGAATATCGTTTCCGTCAAAATGGACCCCTGTGATCTGGCCCTCCCCATCCACAATGGCCGTGGGCTGGGCAGCAGAATTGCTCTGGGCGGCAGAAACGGCGGTTTGCCCGCTGACAGTGCCGTCCCACTGGGAGACCTTGTTGTCTTCGTCTTTTGTGATACCGCTTTGGGCAGAGAAGCGGAGCAGGAGCTGGTCCTGCAGGTCCTCGAAACTGGAGGAGTCGGAAGCGGTGACCGTGACTTGGGCCGTCACTTGGTATCCGTTCCCCAGCTTGCCTGTTACTTGGAAGGACCCCGCCTGCAGGTAAGAGCGGGGGTCGGGCGTGTCCCAAGCTACCTGAAGGTCCATCTCCAGGCCGCTGTCAAAGGTAACATGTACCATATCAGGCAGGACAGGCGCCACTCCTTCGGTACAGGTAACCGAAACAGGCTCTACCTCCGTGATCTCCTGGGCGTACTTCTCTGCCAGGCTCCGCTGAGCCGCGGCAATCTCCTGATCGCTCAGAGCCCTGTCGTAGATCAGGACCTCACACACGGTGCCCTTAAAATAGTTGTTGTTTTTTCCAAGCCCGATCCAGCCGGAGGAGGAGATATTCTTTGTCTCCGAAGAAGCAGCTCTTCCGTCGTATATCAGCTCCTCATCCACAAAAATGGAATTATTCAGACCATCCTTGCGGATAGCAGTGCCGGTGAAAATAGAACCAATATTCTGGTCCCGCTCATAGGTGGTGCCGTAGTCCTGACTGGTTCCGCTGCCAAAACGGAAAATCACCTCGTTCTGGCTGGGGGTAAAATATGCGCTGCCCCAATCGGCAGTCTCACCAAAATACAAAACGCTGTTGTACTGGCTATATGTTCCGCTCTCGGCTCCCCGAGTATCCAGTTCTGCAGAAGTATAGAGCAGCACAGTGAATTCTTCCTTGTTATTCCAGAAGGTATTTTCCCCATCCATGGATAGGTCAAAGGCGGTTGATCCGTCAAAATAGATGCCCTTTCCCTGTCCTACCGGTCTCAGCGAGGGATTACCTGTCTTCAAGGTTGCTGTGATTTCACCAGCCTGGGACGCCCACTGGGTGACGTTGCCGCTCTCATCGGTGGTAACGCCCTTTGCAGCGTCCAGCCAAAGGGCCAGCCCCTCCTGAGGGATTTCGCCCACCAGAGTGCGCACGGTAACGGTGGCCTCAATGTAGCGCTCCAGCGCATCCACATAGCCCAGCACGGTAAATTCGCCCTCTGCCTGGTAGCTGTCGGTGGAAATGTTTTCCCAATCCACTGGCAGACCGAACACACCACTATCAAAGCGGACGTCAACAGTAGCAGGAAGCTGAGGCAGAACCCCTGGCTCGGTGACCACCTGAACCGGCTGAATTACTGCATCGCCTGTCATATCTTCCAGGGATACAAACTGGAAGCAGTCCAGGGAAACCAAACTGTTTCCGGGCATACCAGAGGCCTCAACATACAGGGTGTGGGCCCCGGCAGGTACCTCCCTGGTCATGGAGGCGGTAATGGTTTGATAGACTCCCCCGGTTTTGTCCATCTCCGCTGTGGCGATCAGGTGGTCGGCATCCAGGGCGTCCACGTAAAAGTGCACGGACACGTCCTCCGCCAGACCGGCCGCCTTCAGGTTAATCAGATCCTCGCTGCCGTCAAACTGAATGTTTTCATAGCTCATCCAGTCCCCGCTGTGCATTCCCTGTACTGTTTTGTTGAGAGAATCGTCGCAGGCCACCGGGACAGAAAATCCGTAGCTGTCGTAGGGGAAATTATGGAAGTGCTCTGCCTGCACCACATCCTCTGCCCGACGGGCAGAGTTGATCTCGTGTAAGTAGCAGGACAGCTCGCTGGGCCGATCGGTCTGGATAGCCGCATAACCCCGATCCAGCATCTCTGCCCAGGTTGTCTCTGTGTCCGGCTTCGTGCTGCACAGACCGCTCCACATGGTGTTGACGAACATGGCCACACCATTTTCTTTGCACCATGGCTCCACCACATTCTGGACCTGGCGGTCCTCGCTGTCGTCTTGGATCACGATCTCCACCATTACAAGGTTATCCCCGTTCTCCAGATGGGACTGTGGAGCATCATAACTGGCATCTCCAATGATATAAACGTACTTAATACTCTGCTGAACCTTTTCCGCGGTGATGGTATCCTCCGGGTGAGCGCTGTTCCAGCTCTCCGCCGCAGCAGCATACCACTGGTTCATAGTGTCAGCACTAACCGAGTTTTTAAAGAACACATAGTCCAGAAAATCCTTCTCCCGGAACTCCTGATAGCACGCCACAAACAAATCCTGACTGAAGCAGTGATCCAGGTTAATCATGCACCGCTTATCGATCAGGTCAATGGCGTCATCCAGCCGCGCCAGAGGGATTGTCCCACCTTCCACGGCCTGACCGGAATGCTGGGCATAGGAAGGCAGGGCGTTTAAAAGCTCTGCGTCGCTTTGGCTCAGAGTATACGCACTGCTGCCCCCCTGTCCGGGTTTAACAGGCATTTCTTTCAGTTGCTCCCAGGTGAAGCTGGAAACAGTTCCGCTGCCCATGACGCAGCGATCAATGGTTTTGTCATGGGACAACACGACCTCCTTGTCGCTGGTTAACTTTACGTCCAGCTCCACCACATCGATTCCCATATCAATACCAGCCTCAATGGCAATGAGCGAGTTCTCCGGCCCCATGCGCCACGCCGCTCGGTGGGCCACAGACATAGGAGTACCTCTTTCAAATTTCTCCAGCGCGTCCCCTGGTCCATAATCTGGCACAGGGTAGCTGGCCCAAGCTGTGGCTGGCAGTAATCCACATAAAAGTGCGAATAGCACAGCAATAGATAAAAACTTTTTCATCATATGCATTCTCCCTCCGAGTCAGCAGAATAGACTAAAGTTTTCTTGCCTCTACGCTACATTTTAGTGCATTTTTATTGTCTTCAAAATAAGACAATACTGCAAATTATTTAGGATTTCTGCTCTGCCGCGAGTTGCAAGTCGAGGTTGATTGCAAGCAATTGTTGAATATATTCAACCAAACCATGTAATGCTTATAAGATGAGCCATCCTTTATTTGGCATAAGTGTATGAGTTATGTCCTTCAAACCCTATGATTGCGAAAACGTGTTATATTTTAATAGAAAAACTAAACAGTATCATATAAATTGACTTGAAATGAAATCTTTAACCGCAGTATAAGGAACGGTGAATTGCGATCAGGCGTTTTAGGCCATGCTCCATGTTCCTAAAATACTACAAGGCGAGGTATTGCAAACAAAATACATTGACTACAAAGGGATGAAGGACTTTACACCATCGAAGAGATCTGTCATCTCCCGAAAATTGACAAACAGACGCTGAGAATTTACTCGAAAAAATACGGATTTGAACCATCAGAAGATCTCTTTGGCAATTGGGGTTTTCCGAAAAAAGAACCTTGCAAGCTGCACCACTACCTTGGACGTCTACGGCCATGTGACAGCCCAGATGAAACAGGCCAGCGCGGACCGCATGGAGAAGTTCATTCAAAGCGTGTCTGCCTAACCTGGTTCGGAGCAAGCCTCAATAAGGGTAAAATAAGGGTAAAAGCGGTCGAGGCAAAGAAAAAACCCTTGAAACCGTTTGGTTTCAAGGGTTTTACATGGTGGACGATACAGGACTTGAACCTGTGACCTCCCGCACGTCAACGCTACTTTTTGATTTTTTGTAATATTTTTTGCTTGTTTATAGCCTCTTTGCTACGAACAGATTTATTTCTTCAACTTTTGAAAGATGGGCATTCCGGCTGTTCCGCCACTGTCTGTGGCTGATTGTGTGGTCAGAAAAATTCAAAAAGAAGGTTTTAACCATCCGCTCCACCAAAGACAACCAAAGGAAAGTATAAACTGCGTTAGCTCAAAGATCTGTATGGCCTCTGAGATTTATTTTGAGGTTTAAGATGAAATAATTTTAGCATGCTGTTAACAAAGATAGACTGAACTGAGTTCCAGACTTGTTGTTAGTGCCGACCCAACTTGACGGAACGACAGAACACCCCGGCGGCGACACGTGTTTTTAATAATGCCTAAAAATCTTTCAGATTGATCGTTGTCATAGCTTGTCCTCCATTTTGTTTCGGTTGATGGGTTGATTGGAAATAAAATGGAGGGCTGGAGGAGAGCGGCAGCGTATATAAGTACGCTGGCTTTTAATAAAACAGGAGAATATGCTCCTTAAATAAAGTGCATTTCCTATTTAGCATATGTTAAAAAACGGAGTGTAGACAGTGATTAACTATCTGCACTCCGTCATCAGAGAAAAAATATTAATTATACATCATGGTAAACGCTTTATAGGAAGAATTATATATACCTTACTTAAATGAAAGGTATTCCATGTTACTTACTGGTTAACTCATTAATCGCCGCCACAATTCGATCTAGCCCCTCTTTAAGAAAGCTTCTTGGACAAGCAACTGTCATTCTAAAATATCCAGCCCCGGATTCACCAAATGTACGACCGTTTTCAATCAAAACATTATATTTTGTAATTAGCAATTCAAATAGCTCTTCATAGTCAACATAGGCGCCAAAATTTATCCATGCCAAGAATGTTCCTTCAGGCTTTTTGTATTTCGTTTTTGGGAGATGTTCTTGAAGATACTTAACTAAAAAATCAAAATTATCTTCAACATACTCCATTACTTCATCCACCCAGTATTCACACTTGTTATACGCTGTTTCCGTTAAAACCATATCCAGAGGCGGGGCAAAACTAATATAGTGCTTAAGCCTAGTTTCTCTGTACCATATCTTTCTTAATTCTTCATCATCAATAATAATTTGTGAAATGGGAACGCCACCAACATTGAAAGTTTTTCCTAATGCAACTGCTGTGATAATTTTGTTATAATCCGTTATTGTCATAGTAGGCGTATGAGTTACACCGGAGCGTGTTGCATCACAATGCAATTCATCAGAAAAAATCAAAACATCGTTTTCACGACACAAATTGATAATCTTGGTTAGTTCTTCTTTGGTCCAAACTCTTCCAACGGGATTATGCGGGGAACACAGAATCATCATTGTATTGTTAGGATCCTTCACTTTGCGCTCTAGGTCAGAAAAATCGATACTATAATTTTCGTTATCGTTAATTAATTGATTGTTTACGACTTTCCTGTTTGTTCCATTAATCAATTCAGCAAAAGGATAAAAGACGGGTTCCTGAATGATAATACCGTCGCCTTCCTTCGTAAAGCCTCTTAATACGAAGCCAAGAGCGGGAAGAACACCAGGAGAGTAAAAAATAGAATCTTTTTTTATTGTCCAATTAAAACGCCGTTTATACCAACCTTGCACAGCTTGAAAATAATTGTCACCAGGCATGGAATGTCCAAGAAATCCGTGTTCAATCCGCTTTATCAAAGCGTCTGTGATTTCATCAGCAACTTTGAACTCCATGTCTGAGAGCCATAAAGGTAAAGCGTCATCTGATACTCTACTATCGACAAAGTCTTTATGGTCCCATTTTACACAATCAGTTCCTTTTCTGTTATAGAGGACATCCAAGTTCATTTTTCCCATGATATATTCTCCTTTCTCTATTCTGCCTAATGAAAGATTTATATTACGATATGTGTAGATCACTTATCAGGAAATACCTGCTTGTACGCTTTTAGTTCATCCGCGTAGTCTTCCGCAATAATTCTATGCCATAATTCCGCATTTTCGATGCCACACCGCTCAGGTATAAACACCGGGTCAAGTCCGTGTTTCAATTGAGCTTCATAATCGCGCAAAGTAGATACTCCTGGTTTATATAACAGAGCAAGGCATGCAAGGTTTACCAGAGATAGCAGTCCACAAAGAGCCGAAGCAAGATTCCAAATTGTGGTGGAACTGACCAAGGGACCAACAAACCCTAACATGATAGTAGCTACATTAATAGCAATATTTATTAACTTTACAGAAGGATTATCAATGTGATCGCTGAAAAAGTAATAATAGATACGGCTAAGGTACATGGAATAAGCCATGATAGTTGTGAAAGTGAATAGGAACATAGCAATAGTGATAAAAATAGAGCCAAACCCATTTACTACTGTATTAATGGCTTCAGTTGCAAATATATCATAGTTACCATTGATATAAGCCACAATTTGAACTCCGTCTGCTTGAACAACATTATAACTATTGGTGACGAGAATCATTAATGATGTAGCTAAGCAGATGCACAGAGAGATAAACACAGAAAAAGCTTGAGAAAGTCCGGCTTTGGCAGGATGTGAAACATCTGCACAACCGGCGACCCATGCTCCTGTGCCTAAACCAGCTTCGTTAGAAAAAACACCCCGTCGCACGCCCCACGAAATAGCAGAACCTACTAGTCCGCCAAAAACTGCATTTGTGCTGAAAGCGGAACTGAAAATAAGGATGAACATACTCGGTACATTTTTAATGTTAATGAGAATTAGGATTAAAGCTACCGCTACATAAGCAACGGACATAAAAGGGACTACTTTATCCGCAACACTAGCAATTACCTTAGCGCCGCCGAAAATAACTATAACAAGAAGTAAAGTGTAACATACTGCAATTGCAACAGGGGAAATATTAAAACTAGTACTAGCAACAGAACTGAAGGCATTGGTCTGTACGCCTGCAAAGATAATGAGAAAAACTATACTAACGATGCCGTAAAATGCTGCAATTGGCCTGCATTTGAGACCTTTATCCATATAGAAAGAGGGACCCCAGCATATTCTCCGTTAACTCTTCGTTTCCATATTTGAGCTAGTGCAGATTCAATATATGCAGAGGCCGAACAAATAACAGCCATCACACACATCCAAAATACAGCTCCGGGCCCACCGAACATAATTGCGCTGGCTGTTCCAGTAATATTACCAGTTCCTACGCGTCCCCCAATCGCGATAGACAGAGCTTGAAATGGGGTTAGCCCTGACGCAGCTTTTTTGTTCTTAAACGAACAATCTAACATTTGTTTAAAAAGTCTAATTTGCGGAAATTTTAATGCAATAGAAAATAACATTCCACAACCCAATGAAAAGATGATTAAAATAGGCCCCCAAGCGAAATTGTCAACGGCGGTAATAATTTCACTGACAGTCATAATTTTTCCTCCACTATTTCTCACCTAAAAAAGCATGATATTCCCAAAGAGGTTGAAAAAAATCAATGGATGAGATATGATGATAAATATTCTGTATGTTGTTGATAGTGTAGTAATATGACACGTCACATTGCAATATAATAATATAACTTGTACCAATATATTGTCAAGAGGGATTTTAAGTTGGATACTATTAATTTGATTGTTTCAAGAAATATTAAGCGAATTAGACAAGAAAAAGATTTAAGTTTAGAAGAATTATCGAAGCTGAGCGGAGTTAGTAAATCCATGCTAGCACAGATTGAGCGGGGCAATGGAAATCCATCTCTCTCGACGCTCTGGAAAGTTGCAAATGGTATGATGGTGCCGTTTAATTCCTTGGTTTCACAACCGCGTGCTCCATATGAAGTGGTTCGCCTCTCGGATATTGATCCGATTATTGAAGAAAGTACAAAACTGAAGAACTATGTAGTCTTTCCAGGGGATGAAAATCAAAGATTTAGTGTCTACTACATTGAAGTCCAACCTGGATATGGGTGGGATTCAGATACACATATGCGGGGAACGATTGAGTTTGTTACAGTTTTTTACGGTAAATTACAATTAAAAATCGGAGAAGATATATTTTACCTGGGATGTGGAGAAAGCATCAGATTTAAAGCTGATTCCCGCCATTCCTATTATAATGCAAGCAACGAAACACTAATTTTTCATAATATTCTATTTAATCCTTAAGAGCATTGAATAGCGAGATTATATGCGATAGGGAGTGTGGCAGGTTCTGGATGGGTATCAACCTAAGCTTGCAACGGTGTACAAAGGGAACATAATAAAAAACTTAATAATGGACTGCCAATCTTACACAAAGTACCGCCCAAATGAGACTACGGGCGGTATTTTTGTATCATGGCGGAGAAAGGAGGAACTTCCCACGGGGGCTTGACTGAAAAGTTGAGCCCCTTTTTTCATGCCAAAAAACAGGAGGTAAATGCTTATGGCAGATGATAAAACCACAAAAACGCCGGAACAGCCGGTAACGGATACCGGACCGGGCAAAGAAACACCGCCTACTCCCCCAAAAGAGCCGGAGAAGGTTTCCGTTTCCCCGGAGCCGGAAAAAAAGACGGAACCGGAGGTAAAGAACCCGCAGGTTTCCGTCTATAACTTCACTGAAATTATGAAGGAAAAGAAAGCCGAGGAACGGGCGGCAGCTCCCGGCGTGGAAAAGCCTGACCCGGCAAAAACGGAAAAACCGGAAAAGCAGCCGGAGGCTCCGAAGAAAGCGGAGGAAAAACCCAAAGAGCCGGAACAGCCAAAGCGCCGGGGCCGTCCCCCGAAAGCAGATAAGGACAAGGCCGCAGCCCCGAAGCCCAAAGCCCCCGCACAGAAACCGGAAAAGGCGGTCAAAAAGGAACCGGAGAAAAAAGCAGCTCCAACGGTACAGGCCGCTTCCGCTCCGAAGGGACCCGAGAAGCCGAAGGATGCACCACGCCGGGGCAAGGAGCAGATCGTCTATATCAAGCTGAACGAGCTCCACGCCTTCAAGAACCATCCCTTTGAAGTCCGAGACGATGAAGAAATGCGGGCTATGGTGTCCAGCGTCAAGGACAAGGGCGTTACCCAGCCTGCTATCGTCCGTCCCCGTGAGGATGGCGGCTATGAGATCGTGTCCGGCCACCGCCGCCAGAAGGCCAGCGAGCTTGCCGGATATGCGGATATGCCCTGTATTGTTCGCAATCTGACGGACGATGAAGCCATCACGCAGATGGTCGAGGACAATCTCAACCAGCGTGAAGAAATCCTCCCCAGTGAGCGGGCCAAAGCCTTGAAAATGCAGCTTGAGGCCATCAAGCACCAGGGCTCCCGCACTTCGGGCCAGATTGACCCGAAGGACGCAGGAAAACGCTCCAACGAAATTGTAGCCGAGCGCAATAAGATGGCGGTCAAGCAGGTGCAGCGGTATATCCGGCTCAATGAGCTGGTTCCCGACCTGATGAAGCTGATGGATGAAAAAAAGCTGGGCTTTACTACGGCGGTGGAGCTTTCCTATATCGGCAAGAAGAACCAGAACTATATCGCCGTCGCCATTGACAGCCAGCAGTCCTCGCCTTCACAGGCGCAGGCAAAGCGTATGCGTGAGCTGGACGAAAAGAAGCTGCTCAACGGGGATGTGATCGACGGCATTATGATGGAGGACAAAAAGGAGGTAGACAAAGTGATTTTGACAGGTGCGGAACTGAGCAAGTATTTCGGCAAGGAAACTACGCCGAGGGAAATGAAGGACCAGATCATCAAGCTGCTGGACGACTGGAAGGGTCAGCAGAAGGAACATGAAAAGCCGGAGAAGAAAACCGAACAGGAAAAGTAAGCCCAAACTTCGGGTCAGCATGGCCCGAGGATTGCGGGGCTCTGCCCCGCGCCCCGAAGCTCTGGAGATATAAATTATTCCCCGTCGCCAGTTATTCCGTAGCATAGCCGGGAAAATCAGTCAAGGGCAGCGCCGCCGCAGGCGGTGCCAGAGGCACCCTTGACGGATTTCTCCCGGTTATGCTTTTTCCCGGTCAAGCGACGGGGATATAAATTCTCCAGAGCCGTTCCCCTTCCCGGGGGAAGGGGCGGAGGGGTTGGGCGAACTCTTGCTTTTCCCTAAACCAAAACAGAAATGGAGGCTCAACCAATGAAACGACCTTTAGCATACCTGACCGCCGCATGGAGCGGCGAGCCGGATGTTGATATGGAGCTGGCGGCCCACTACTGCCGCCTTGCTTATGAGGCGGGCTTTTCCCCGATCTGCCCGCTCTTGTACCTGCCGCTGTTTTTGAATGACAGCGTTCCCGAGGAACATAAGGCCGGGATTGATATGCGCCGGGATATGCTGCGGCGCTCCCATACCCTGATCGTCTGTGGCAGCGTTGTGGACGAGGATGTAAAAAACGATATTGCGGTTGCCGGGCGGCTGGGCATTGCGGCGACCACACTGGAAGGGGTGCTTGCCGTGAAGGGACATGGTACCCCGGGCCATGCCGGACATTAAGCTGGGAAGCCTTTTCGACGGGATCGGCGTGTTCCCTCTGGCTGCTTCCCGGTGCGGTATCCGTCCGGTATGGGCCAGCGAGATTGAAAAAGCGCCCATCTCCATAACCAAAAGGCACTTTCCCGACATGGTGCATTTGGGGGATATTACGAAGGTGGACGGCGGGAAAATCCCACCTGTCCATATAATTACCTTCGGTTCCCCCTGTCAGAACCTTTCTCTGATCGGCAACCGCTCCGGCCTTGCCGGGGCAAAATCAAGCCTGTTCTATCAGGCGTTTCGTATCATACAGGAAATGAGGGATGCTACTGATAACCTATATCCAGCTATCGCTGTTTGGGAAAACGTCATGGGAGCGTTTTCTACAAATGACCGGATGGACTTTAGAGCCGTCCTATCCGCCTTCTCGGACACCGAAGTTCCAATGCCTCCTTCGGGAAGATGGGGAAACGCCGGAATGGTGCGAGGGGGAACGCCTGATGTGTGCTGGCGGCTCATGGACGCCCAGTATTGGGCAGGCACCCGAAGGCTGGCACGAAGGCAGCGGATTTTCGTCGTGGCGGATTTTGGAGGCAGACGTGCCGCAGACATACTATTTAAGCCCCGTCCAGTGCTCCCACTTCCTCCGCCTTGCGGAGAGGGCGGGCGGGCCGCCGCCGAAGGAGATCGAACAGCTTCTTTTGAAACAGGGCGGCAGATACCAGTCATCCACCCCTTTCAGTGCTTCCGTATGCGGGGAGCGGCAAAAAGGCAGGAAGAAACGGCCTTCCGAAACAGCTTCGGATTACCAACTGACCCTTTTCCCACTCTTTTAGCCAGTGATGTAACGCCCTTTGCCTTCTGGTATGAGGGCGACCCGGAGGGCGGCTGTATCCGTTTTCTGACGGAAACAGAAAGTGAACGGCTGATGGGGCTGCCGGAGGGCTGGACAAAGTACGGGGCGGACGGCATGGAGATCCGGCCTCTGCAACGCTACAAGGCGCTGGGAAATGCGATCGCCCTCCCTTGTGCCGATTACATTATGGCCGGGATCTATGAGGTGCTGGCTGACCGGGCCGGAAAGGAGGAATAAGCCCATGTTTGAAGCCTATATAACCAATACAGCCCTGTACCCCTTAATGGGGATCGAGGTAGGGACAACGGTACATTTCCCCATGACGACACAGGAGTTGCAGGCCGCCCTTGCCAAAATCGGGATAGACGGGAAACGGTACAGCGAAGTGTTCTTTACCAGCTTTGACAGTGATGTGCTGGGGCTCTACGATCATCTCTACGAATGTGAGAACATCGACGAGCTGAACGAGCTGGGCCACGCCTTGCTGGAAGTACGGGATAAGGGCGGACTGGAAACCTTTGAAGCCGCTCTTGTCTTGGGAAACCACACAAGGAGCGTGAAGGATTTGATAAACCTGACGCAGAACCTTGACCTTTACCGCTTTTACCCGGATATTTCCGATGATGAAGGGCTGGGCCGTCTTTACGCCGACGAGTTTGGGACCATCGACATACCGGAGCACATTCAGAACTACTTCGATTATGAAGCATACGGGCGGGATGTGCGTATCAACGAGGGCGGCGTATTCGCTCCCGGTGGGTATGTGTCGGCAGTCCCGGAGGGCTTCAAGGAGTATTATCACGGGCCGCAGGACATCCCGCCGGAACACCGGATATTTGCCTATCCCGAAAAGGCCGAGCCTGTCCACTCCATTCTCGCCGCACTCAAACGGTTTCAAGAGACCCCGCCCGCTCCGAAAAAGGACAAGGCGGGACCTTCCCATGAAGAACGGTAAGACTTCGGGCCAGCATGGCCCGAAGCATGAAGGAGGTGCATACCATCAACTATTACCCTATCAATGAAGGAGCCGCCCGCCGGGCAAAGGAAATGAACAGCTTTTCCGACTACAAGGAAGGGAGCGCAACGGCGGAATACCGGGCAATGGTGGATAAGGCCGCCGCCATAGCCGAACAGCAAAAATCCAGGGTGGACCCCATGTACCATGAGAAGATCGACCATCTGCTGGACACCTACGCCCGCAAGCTGGCCGAAAACATGAACCAGGGCTTTGCCATTGACGCGAGGGTTCCCTCTGTGATGATCGCCGGACCTGCCAACTTCCCGGTAGGAAAAAAGGAAAAACAGAACCGGGCCCGAGACAGCAACATGGAGGAATGGCGGTATATTCAAGGGCTACTGGATAAGATACGCAGCACCGGCATGGGCGGGATCAGTGCCGATGACCCGGCAGCGATTGAAAAGCTCCAGAAGAAGCTGGACGGGCTGGAACGCTCCCAGCTCATTATGAAGGAGGTCAACGCCTATTACCGCAAGCATGGCAAACTGGACGGCTGTGCGCTGCTGTCGCCGGACCAGATCGAAAAGCTGAAAGCAAGCATGGCGTCAAGCTGGCGGAGCGACCCGAGGCCCTTTGAAAGCTACCAGCTTACCAACAACAATGCGGAGATCCGCCGGGTAAAGGCCCGTATCGAACAGCTTTCCAAACAGGCACAGCAGGAATTTTCCGGCTGGGAGTTCGATGGGGGCCGTGTGGAAATGAACCGGGAGGACAACCGCTTGCAGGTGTTCTTTGACGGAAAGCCTGACGCGGACACCCGGGCCGAGCTGAAAAGCAGCGGCTTTCGCTGGGCTCCCAGCGTAGGTGCATGGCAGAGGCAGCTCACGGACAACGCCATCCGGGCGGCTGACCGTTTGGAATGTATCAAGCCGCTGTCCGGCGAAAAGCCCTCCCAGCTTCAAAAGAAGCCCTCTATCTTGCAGACCATGCGGGAACAGGGCGAAAAAGTCCAGACGGAGCCGGAAAAGAAAGCTCCGTCCGGCAGGGATGCCGAGCGGTAAGCCTCGGGCCACATTGGCCCGAGGTTTTCTGTTCCCCGAAACTGTACGGGGGCCTCCCGGATAACGGGGACCCCGACGGAAAGGAGGTTTTATGCAGGAAGAAGTAAATCAAAAAACGGTTGCCCTTTCGATCAGGACAACAAAGCTCACGGGAAAGGTGCTGGCTGCCGCACTTGGAAAGGTGGCGCGGGCGGTGCAAAAGCACCACCGGAAGGCACTGACCCCGCAGGGACGCCAGAGCGTGAAAAAGCTGATGAACCACTATGGCGGCAAAAGTGCCATGCCCTATGTGGGAGCCCCAAAGGATTTTGACCGGATCGCGAAGGAGTTCCATGTGGACTATGCTTTCCATAAAGTGAGCCCCGGCCATTACCTGCTGTTTTTCAAAGCCAATCAGGCGGACGCCATCACGGCGGCCTTCCAGAAGTACAGCGCAAAGGTGCTGAACAAAGAGCAGGACAAGGCTTCCATCATCGGCCAGCTTCGGAAATTCACGGAGCAGATCAGGACGCAGGCAAAGGAAAAGCAGCGGACCAGAGAGGCGGTGAAGGACGGACGTTGAGTGACAAGATCAGAAAATATGTGCTCCCAAACCTGCCGTACCTCTTTGTGTTCTGGTTTTTCTCCAAAATCGGGACGGCCTACCGGATCGCCCCCGGCACAGACTTCGGGACAAAGCTCATGGGGATGCTCGATACCTTCCCCAAAGCCTTTGAAACCTACTGGCCGGGGCTTGGCGGTATTGACCTGCTGGTGGGCCTTGCCGGTGCGGCTGGGGTGTATCTGCTGATACAGTCAAAGATCAGGCAGGCGAAAAAATTCCGGCGGGATGCGGAATACGGCACCGCCCGCTTTGGAACAAAGGAGGATATAAAGCCGTTTGTAGACCCTAAATTTCAGAACAATGTCATTCTGACCGGGACGGAGTTCCTTACCATGAACACCCGTCCGAAGATACCTGCCAATGCCCGGAACCTAAACGCCTGTGTCATCGGCTCGTCCGGCTCGGGAAAGACAAGGTTCTGGTTGACCCCGCAGCTCCTTCAAGCCCATTCCTCGTATGTGGTGGTAGACCCGAAGGGCGGCACCCTCGACCAGTGCGGGCGGTTTCTGCAACGGGAGAAATACAGGGTGCGGGTGTTCAACAGTATCGACTTTTCAAAATCCATGCACTACAATCCGCTGGCCTATATCAAGACAGAAAGCGATGTTTTGAAATTTGTTACCGCCCTGATTGCCAACACCAAAGGCGACGGCAAGGAGGGCGACGAGTTCTGGACAAAAGCAGAAACCCTCTTGTACTGCGCCCTTGTGTCCTACATCGTCTTTGAGGGGCCGGAGGAAGAACGCAACATGAATACGCTGGTGGAAATGATAAACAGCATGGAAGTCCGGGAGGATGACGAAACCTTCAAAAATGCGGTGGACTATATGTTTGACGGGCTGGAACGCCGCAGCCCCCAGCACTTCGCCGTGAGGCAGTATAAGAAATACAAGCTCGCCAGCGGCAAGACAGCCAAAAGCATCTTGATTTCCTGCGGTGCAAGGCTGGCTCCCTTTGATATTCCCCAACTTCGGGAGATCATGTCTTATGACGAGCTGGAACTGGATAAGCTGGGGGATGAAAAATCGGCGCTGTTCTTTCTTATCAGCGACACGGACACCACCTACAATTTTTTGGTTGCCCTCGCTTTTTCGCAGATGTTCAACCTTCTGTGTGAACGGGCTGACAACACCTATGGCGGGCGTCTGCCCTACCATGTGCGGGTGCTGTGGGACGAGGCAGCCAATACCGGACAGGTGCCGGGGCTGGAAAAGATCGTGGCCGTCATCCGCTCCCGTGAGATCAGCCTGACGCTTTTTTATCAGGCTATGAGCCAGTGCAAGGCATTGTACAAAGACCATTCCGAAACCATCATGGGCAACATGGACAGTATCGTGTTCCTCGGAGGCCGGGAGGCTTCCACCCTAAAGGATATTTCGGAAAACTGGCTGGGCAAGGCCACCATCTCTATGCAGACCGAGGGCCGAAGCCGTGGACAGTCTGAAAGTTACAGCCAGAATATGCAGCGGCTTGGCCGGGAGCTGATGACCACCAGCGAGATCACCACCATGCCCGGGGATAAATGTATCTTGCAGCTTCGGGGGCTCCCGCCCTTCCTGTCCCCGAAGTATGACTTGAAAAAGCACCCGAATTACAAGTACACAGCCGAATTTGATAAAAAGAAAAACGCCTTCCGCTTGGAAAGCCTGTTCCGCCACCGGCCATTGAGACTAAAGCCGGAGGACGAATACACGGTGTACGAAGTGGACGGCTCCGACACGGACGAAGAAGCTGACCTGTTGAATTTCGATGATCTGGACAGCGACGAGTTCGTGTAACTTCGGGCCATGATGACCCGAAGCGCCGCCGATGTGGGCGGCTTTTTTTGTACCCAAAACCATCAAACAAACAAAATGGAGGAACGTATATGGAATTTTTCAATCAGGCAATCGACATTCTCAAAATTCTGGTTATGGCTCTTGGTGCCGGTCTGGCGGTATGGGGCGTCATCAACCTTCTGGAAGGTTACGGGTCGGACAACCCTGCGGCAAAATCACAGGGCATTAAGCAGCTCATGGCTGGCGGCGGTGTCGTTCTGATCGGTCTTCAGCTTATCCCTCTGCTGTCCGGCCTGTTCAGCTAAGTGTCACCCGTTGTCCCTTTTCCAGAAAAGGAGCTGATGTATGGACTTTATCATCGACGCAATCGTTGAATGGCTGAAAGGTCTGCTCGTCGATGGTATCATGGGAAATCTGGATGGCCTTTTCGATAACGTCAATCAGAGCGTTGGCGAGATCGCCACACAGGTAGGCACGACCCCGGCGGACTGGAACGCCGGGGTCTTTTCCATGATACGACAGATCTCTGAAACTGCCATCCTGCCAATCGCCGGGGTCATCCTCACTTTTGTAATGACTTATGAGCTGATACAGATGCTCATAGAACGCAACAACCTCCATGAAGTTGACACATGGATGTTTTTTAAGTGGGTGTTCAAAACCTTTGTGGCTGTGATGATCCTGACGAACACCTTCAATATCGTGCTGGCGGTCTTTGATGTGAGCCAGCATGTGATACAGCAGTCAGCGGGCATTATCCAGAACGGGACAGAGATCACGCCGGATGTGCTGGACAGTTTGCGGACAGAGCTTGAGGCGATGGAGTTAGGTCCTCTGTTCGGACTCTGGCTACAATCCTTCCTGATCCAGCTTACCATGATTGCCTTAAACATCGTGATCTTCGTCATCGTATATGGCCGTATGATTGAAATTTATTTACTCACAAGTTTAGCGCCTATCCCGTTTGCCACAGTCCCCAACAGGGAAACCGGACACATGGGGCAGAACTATTTCCGCTCCCTCTTTGCGGTGGGCTTTCAAGGTCTGTTGATCTTAGTCTGTGTCGCCATCTATGCGGTGCTGATCCAGAGTATCGCCACCGACGGCGACCCCATCGGGGCGATCTGGGGCTGTGTGGGATATACGGTGCTGCTGTGTTTTACCTTATTCAAAACAGGCAGTCTTGCAAAATCCATCTTCGGCTGCCATTAAGAGACTTCGGGCCATGCTGACCCGAAGCGGAAAGGAGAAATCCATGCAGGAAAAAACTGCGGGCGGAACACCAGCCGCCCCTATGAAACTGGATGTAAGCGTGCGGGTCATCGAACCTGTGAAAAACCTCATGGGCTTTGCCAGCGTGAAATTCAATGACTGCTTTGTGGTGGAAAATCTGAAAATCGTACAGGGCAGCAAGGGGCTCTTTCTTGGGATGCCCAGCCAGCCAGACGGCAAAGGCGGCTACCGGGATATGGCCTACCCTGTCACAAAGGAGTTCCGGGAACAGCTCAACACCGCTGTTCTGCAAGCCTATGAGGCAAAGCTGGAACAGATGGCGGAGCGCGGCTCTGTGGGGCGTGCGTCCATCAGCGACCAGCTCAAAGCCGGAAAAGCGGCTGCCGAACAGGCAAAGGCAGAACGGCCTCCGAAGGAAAAGCCCAGCCGCAGCGCAGAGCGTTGACCTCGGGCCATGCTGGCCCGAAGCAGAAAGGAGACGGAAACCATGCCACGCAAACGGACGGGCTATGACGCGGCCTGCTATTACGACGGAAAACTGCTGGGCCGCTGTACCAAAGCGGACAGCGATGCCTATACCCTGTTGATGAACGCCTGTGGTGGGGACGCCGCCCGGGTCCTGCGGGAATATGCCTATTTTTCCCCGGAACTTCGCGCCATATTGGAAAATGCGGCGCTCATGCAGGCAGACCGGAGCCGGACGGGCGGAATGTTCCATGCGCCGAAAAGCTCCCCGTGGGGCGAGGTGCAGAATTGTGAAACCCTCTGTCCGGGGGTGTTTTTGGTATCTACCGCCAGCCACGGCGGAACGATGGTGGCAAACGAGGTAGCCGCCGTTCTCTCCCCAGCGGCCAAAAAATGCGGCTTCAAGGACAAGGGCTATATTTGCTATGAGGAGGACGCACAGGAAAGCGTAGTGCTCCGGGAGCTGCTGGACAAAAAGCTGTGGAAAATCCCTGACCGCATTAAGGACAAAGGACAGTTTGAAGAAAAACTCAATCAGTCCATCCGGCAGTATCACCCCGAATACTGGCGGGCAAGGCAGAGCGGACGAGAGGCCGCCGAAGCTGCCCGCAGCACAGCCCCGGCCAAAGAGGCCGCAAGATAACCTCGGGCCATGCTGGCCCGAAGCAATAAAGGAGGTGTACCAAAATGGCCTATGTGCCAGTACCAAAAGACCTTTCCAAAATCAAGACAAAGCTGGCCTTCAACCTAACGAAGCGCCAGCTTGTTTGTTTTTCCAGCGCAGCGGCGGTGGGCCTCCCGGCTTACCTGTTTTCCCGTGGCAGTATCGGGAACAGTGCCGCCATGTTCCTGATGATCGGCCTCATGCTCCCGTTCTTCTTTCTGGCTATGTATGAACGAGACGGTCTGCCGCTGGAAAAAGTGCTGAAAAACATCATCCGCACCCGGTTCCTCTATCCCCGTGTGCGGCCTTACAAAACCGAAAACTTCTATGCGCTGCTTAGCGCCAGAAAGGAGGCGCAGCCGATTGCGAAACAGCAGAAGGGCCGGAAAGCCCGCAGGCAGAAAGCCTGAAAAGCAGGGCCTTACCGGCCTGTTCACGAAAGGAAAGAACATTCCCACCACCGCCCAGCAGACCCTCCCTTACCGGGAAATGTACCGGGACGGGGTGTGCCGGGTAGCGGACCGCTATTACACCAAAACCATTGAATACGAGGACATCAACTACCAGCTCGCACAGTCCGAAGATCAGGCAGCCATCTTTGACGGGTGGAGCGCCTGCCTCAACTACTTTGACAGCAGCCTTCCGTTCCAGCTTTCCTTCCTCAACCACCGGAGCCGCCCGGGCAGCCGGTACAGCGTGAACATCCCCATGCAGGACGATGATTACAACAGCGTCCGGTGTGAGTATGTGGAAATGCTGGAAAACCAGATCGCCAAAAGCAACAACGGCATTGTCCGCACAAAGCTCCTGACCTTCGGCGTGAACGTGGACGACCTTCCCACCGCCAGGGCAAGGCTGGAACGTGTAGAGGCGGACATTTGCGGGAACTTCAAAAAGCTGGGCGTCAAGTGCCGTTCCCTTTCGGGGCTGGAACGGCTGGAGCTTCTTCACGGGCAACTCCACCCCGGCAGCGGCTCCCCCTTCCGGTTTTCATGGGATATGATCCCCAAAACCGGGCTTTCCACCAAAGACTTTATCGCCCCGGACAGCTTCGATTTCCGTTTCAGCCGACTGTTCCGGGTGGGGACGACCTGGGGCGCTGCCTCTTACTTGCAGATTTTGGCCTCGGAGCTCTCGGACAAGCTGCTGGCGGAGCTTTTGGAAATGGATGCGGAAATGACCATTACCCTCCATATCCAGACCGTCGATCAGGCCGCCGCCGTAAAATCCATCAAGGCCAAAGTCTCCGACATTGACAAGATGAAAGTGGAGGAACAAAAAAAGGCAGCCCGGTCAGGGTACGACATGGACATACTCCCGCCTGACCTTGTAACGTACAGCAACGACGCAAAGACCCTCTTGGAAGATTTACAGAGCCGGAATGAAAGAATGTTCCTTCTGACCTTCCTTGTGGTAAACATGGCCCCGACCCGCCGGGAGCTGGACAACGACCTGTTCACGGTGTCCGGTATCGTCCAGAAATACAACTGCACCTTGAAGCGGCTGGACTTCCAGCAGGAGGACGGTTTTCTTTCCAGCCTTCCGCTGGGCCATAACGGCATTGAGATCAAGCGCGGCATGACCACCAGCTCCACGGCCATTTTCGTTCCCTTTATGACGCAGGAGCTCCGCATGGATGGCGAAGCCGTCTATTACGGGCTCAACGCCCTTTCCCATAACGTCATCATGGCAAACCGGAAAAAGCTCAAAAACCCCAACGGCCTGTTCCTCGGTGTGCCGGGCTCCGGTAAATCCTTCGCCGCAAAGCGGGAGCTTGTGAACGTGTTCCTTGCCACAAAAGACCGCATTATCGTGGTGGACCCGATGGGCGAATACTCGCCCCTTATCAGGCGGCTGGGCGGACAGGTCATCGAGATCGCACCGGACAGCCCCCACCACATCAATCCGATGGACATTGATTTGAGCTTTGACGAGGAAAACCCGATGGCACTGAAAGCCGACTTTATCCTGTCGCTGATGGAGCTGATCGTCGGCGGCAAGGACGGCTTGCAGCCGGTGGAGCGTACCGTCATTGACCGCTGTGTGCGCCAGATGTACCGGGAACACTTGCAGGACCCGGAAACAAGCAAAATGCCGACCCTCCAAACCCTGTATGACCTGCTCTGTTCCCAGCCGGAGGGCGAGGCGGTGCGGCTGGCGACGGCCCTTGAAATTTATGTGTCGGGCTCCCTTAACGTGTTCAACCATGAAACCAATGTGGACTTAAACCGCCGTCTGGTATGCCTTGACTTAAAAAAGCTGGGGGCCGGGCTTCGGACGATTGCCATGCTCATTATGCAGGACTTGGTAAACTCGCAGGTGTCCATGAATTTCCTCCGCGGTATCGCCACATGGTGTTACTTTGACGAATTTCATGTGCTGCTCCGTGACCGTCTGACGGCAAGCTATTGTGTGGCGATCTGGAAAATGCTGCGAAAAAAAGGGTGCGTTCCGAGTGCTTTAACGCAGAATGTAAAGGATTTTCTGGCAAGCCCGGAGATCGAGAACATCTTTGAAAACTCGGACTTCCTTGTGCTGCTCTCGCAGGCACAGGGGGACCGGCAGATTTTAGCCAAACAGCTTGGGATCAGCCCCCACCAGCTTTCCTATGTGACCCATACCAATTCCGGCGAAGGGCTGCTGTTCTTCGGGAATACCACCATCCCGTTTGTTGACCGCTTCCCGCAGAATACCGAGCTGTACGCCATTATGACCACCCGCCCGGAGGACAAAAAACAGGAAATGAACCGGGCGTAACACACTTCGGGCCATGATGGCCCGAGGTTTGGAAAGGAGGGATACATTATCGGAAAGAAACCGGACAAACGGAATTTTCAAAGGCCGGGGCCGACGGAGGATACCGGGGACAATCGCCCCGGACCGGCAGAACGGGAAGGACCTTCCCCCGCACCGTCCCGACGTCTGCGGTTTGAGGACGAGGATGCCGGGCAGGACAGTCCTTCGGGCCATGATGGCCCGAAGTCCAAAAGCGGCAAGTTTCAAGAGGACAGCCGCAAAAGCCGTCCCTCTGACCGCATGAGGCAGGAGGATGAAGCGAGCAGGCCGCAGGATACCGGCAGGGCACAGGAGCCGGAGGGCTCCGCCGAGAAGGCCGGGAGTAAAAAGGACAAGTACCAGAAGGCGCAGGCCAAAGCGGAGCGCGCCGGGGAAAAGCTGGGAAAGGCCCGGGAGAAGCTGGATAAGGTCGAGGCGAAACGGGCGGCGCAGAAGCCGCCGGGGCTTGCGAAGAAAGCTGTCCGGGGAGCCCGTACAGAAGCATGGTTCTATGTCCACAACAAGATCCACGAAGTTGAGCATGAAAATGTGGGTGTGGAAGGAGCCCATAAGTCGGAACTTGTGGCCGAGGCCGGAGCCCGGAAACTGACCCGGTATGCCAAACGCCGCTGGCGGGAGCACCCGGCCCGGAAGGTGGCAAAATGGGAACGGAAGGACATAAAAGCCCGGGCCAATATGGATTTTCAGAAGATGGCCTCCGAGCACCCGGAGCTTGCCAGCAATCCGCTTTCCCGTGTGCAGCAGAAATGGAAACTGAAACGCCGGTATTCCAAAGAAGCAAAGGCGGCTGCAAAACAGGGCGCAAAGACCGCAAAGAAAACCGCTGCCGCTTCGGGAACTGCGACCCGTCGGGCGGCGCAGTTTGTGACCCGTCATTCCGTGGCGGTGCTGGTCCTGCTCCTGCTGTTGCTGCTCTGTTTTCTTGTGTCGGCGGTAAGTTCCATTTTCCCCACGCTTGGCAGCGGCCTTGCCAATGCGTTATCCGGCACCTCCTACGCCTCGGAGGATACGGACCTGCTGGGGGCGGACGAGGACTACACAGCGCTGGAAAACGAGCTGGCGCAGACGGTAACGAACATCGAAAGCACCCATCCCGGCTATGACGAGTACCGCTATTCCGTGGACGAGATCGGCCATAACCCCTATGAGCTGGCGTCCTATCTCTCTGCAAAGTACCATGTGTATTTCCGGGAACAGGTGCAGGACGAACTGCGGGAGATCTTCAAGGCACAGTATGAGCTGACCTTGACGGAGGAAGTCGAGATACGCTACCGCACCGAAACCAGCACCGACCCGGAGACCGGGGAAACCACCACCGAGGAAGTCCCCTATGAGTATTACATCTTAAATGTGACCCTCACAAACAAGACGCTGCCCGCCGTGATCCTGCCGAGGCTTGACGAACAGCAGAGGCAGATATACACCGTTATGCAGCAGCTCAAAGGCAACAAGCCCTATCTGTGGGAGGGGATTTACAACGGCGGCGAAGATACCGGCCCCAGCTATGAGATACCCGGCGAGGCACTGGATGACCCGGCTTTTGCGGCGCTCATGGAAGAAGCCGCAAAGTACATCGGCTGGCCCTATGTGTGGGGCGGCTCCAGCCCGTCCACCTCCTTTGACTGTTCGGGCTTTGTCTGCTGGGTGTACACGGCCAGCGGCGTCCACAACCTGCCCCGTACCACGGCGCAGGGCATTTACAACCAGTGTGCTATCATTTCCCCCTCCGAGGCAAAGCCCGGCGATATTATCTTTTTCACGGGAACCTATGACAGCCCCGGCCCTGTGTCCCATGTGGGGATTTATGTGGGCGACGGGATGATGCTTCATTGTGGTTCGCCCATCCAATACGCAAACATCAATTCAAGCTACTGGCAGACACATTTCTATGCCTTCGGGCGTTTGTGAGCCAGAGGAAAGGAGTCCTTGCATGAACAAGATCGACAAGCTCGATAAGGAACTGGAAAAAGCCCGGGAGAAGGCTGCCGAGTGGCAGGCCAAAATCCGGGAGCTGGAAAAGCAGAAACAGGAGGAAGAAAACAGCCAGATCGTGCAGGCGGTGCGCTCCCTCAAATTGACGCCCGCCCAGCTTATGGCTTTTCTGAATGACCCCAAAAACAGCCTTACCGCTTCGGGCCATACTGACCCGAAGCCGGAGGCACCCGAAAAGGAGGACACAGCCCATGAAGAAAATTAAATACCGCAGGCTGACGGCGATGGCTGCCAGCCTTTTGTGTTGCCTGATCTTTACAGTCCCGGCTTATGCACAGAGCAGCGAGCCGCAGCCGGAGACAGCTCCCTCCCCGGCAGAAACCGAAGCAGAGCCGGAAACCCAGAACCCCTTTACCCCGGACGGGACGGGAACCGTGGTGGACAACGCCACCGACGAGGATGGAAAGGAGTTCTACACCATCACCACCGCAGACGAGAGCGTGTTTTATCTGGTGATCGACAAACAGAAAACCAGCGAGAACGTCTATTTCCTCAATACCGTTACCACAGACGACCTTCTGCCTCTTGCCGAACAGGGTAAGGAACCGCCCAAAGAAGTGACCCCGGAGCCAGAGCCAAAGCCCACTGAACCGGTGGAGGAAGTACCGGAACCCGAGCCGGAGAAAAAGGACAGCCCCCTTCTCTCTCTGCTCCTGATTGGTGCGGTGGTGCTGGCCGGCGGTGGAATTGGTTACTATTTCAAGATTTACAAGCCGAAGCATGAGGCCCCGGATTTGGAAGATGATTACTGCGAATATGAGGACGGGGAGCTGGAGGAGATCGCAGAGGAACCCGAGGACGAAGATACCCCGCCGTGGGAGGAAGATACGGAGGAATGAGAATGAATTTTACAAGCAGCCCTTTTGAACGAATGATGAAGGAAGTACCGCACCCCGGCTGGGACAATGACAACCCTTGTAAGGGATGCCGTTACTACAAGGAGTGCAAAGGAAAGAAAAAACAGTGCCGGAAGAAGTTCCGGGCGCTGATCGTGGAGCCCCGCCCTTCGGGCCATCGTGGCCCGAAGTCTTAAATGGACGCCCGGGAGCTGACCCGTGACGAGAAGAAGAAAATCCGTTCTCTGGTCACGGGGATGTGTGCCAACTATGACAGGGAAAGCGGCCTGTGCCTTCCTCTGGACTGTGCCTGTTATATGCTGCACAAGTGCTGGACAGGGGCGTACTGCCGTTACTTCCGTGAGGCTGTCCTGCCCCTTGACCCGGAGCTTCAAGCGGCGCTGACAACGGAAGGAATCTCCCCGGAACTGCGGGCCTGTGCGGTCTGCAGAAAGGCATTTTGGCCCGAGGGGCGTCAAGCCTACTGCTCCGAGGTCTGCAAGGCCGAAGGAAACCGTCGGAAAAGCCGGGAACGCATGAGGAAAATGCGGGAGAAAAGGCCGGGCGGCTGTTACGATTTGCCGCCTCCAAAGGCTTGACATTCCGGGCTTTTTTGAGGGTGTTTCTGGGGTGGGAATATCTTATTACATTCCTCCCCGGTCTGCCCTCTTATTTCGTAACATCCAGCACTTCGGGTCATGTTGGCCCGAGGCACAGAAAGGAGGAATCTCTTGGAGACAGTACAAGGATATGTGATTTTGAAAGCTGCCACCTTTGAAACCGGACACGGCTTTGCGCTGGGGCATAATCCGGGAGCGCCGAGCCCCTTTGTGACCTGGCAGTTTACCGAGGGGGAAAACGGCCATCGGGATTACTACTGGGGCCGCTATGGAACCAGTCAGGCGTGGGCGCAGAGGGACTTTGACCGCCGGGTGGACGACTATCAGCAGTTTTACCATGCGGCGGTCAAGCATACCGAGCTGGGACCGGAGGGCGTTTACCGCTATTATTCCACCCAGCGGCCCGTGGACATAGGAACTTACCCGAAGCCGCCGGATAACCAGCCTCTTTCCATCGTCAACTACGATGATGACAGGCGGCGTCCTGTGGCAGACGGCAGGCTGATGGCATGGGGCGAACTGACCTACGCAAAGCCGCTGACCGAAAAGCAGATGGAGGATTATGAGCTGAAACCAGCACCGGGCAATCCTGACCGGGTGCGCCCATCCATTACTGCCCGGCTCAAAGATGAAACCAGAGGGCAGGAACCCCCGAAGGAACCCGGCCAGAAGCGAAACCATAAAAACCATGAGGAACGATAAAGGAGGATCGCCATGCACGAAAAAGACAACTATTTGAAAACCGCCGAGCTCTCCACAGAGCAGAACTGCAACATGATCGACGGCGTACCCAACAACACGCCCATCCCGCCCACGCCCCCGGAGTTGGACGCAAAACCGCTGGATAAGGTAAAGGAGCCCAAAGAACGCCGGAAAGGCCGGGAGCTGGAACGCTGATGGAGAACCGCAAGCGGAATGTCCATCTGCACGTCATGGTAACACCGGACGAGCTGGCGGCCATCCATGAGCGGATGGCCGAGGCGGGCATTTCCAACGCCGGGGCTTATGTACGGAAAATGGCTCTGAACGGGTATATCCTGCACATCGACCTTACGCCCGTAAAAGAGCTGATCTCTCTGCAACGGCGCTGTTCCAACAATCTCAATCAGGTCGCCGTACACGCACACACCTATGGCGTGTACCCGGAGGAAATCGACGGATTGAAGCGGGACTATGAAAAGCTGTGGGGCGAGGTGTCAAAGGTGCTGCGGGAGCTTTCCGAGCTGGTGGCAAAGTAAGACGAGGGCGGCAGGCTTCCGTTGCGGGGCTTGCCGCCCTGCTCTTTTTTTACCACTTCGGGCCAGTATGACCCAAAAGTTTGGGACAGGATTTACTAATCTTTCGCAACATTTATGTCCCCGGGCAAGCATGATAAAATAGAGGTAGGAAGGATAGATAAAGGAGGTTTTGAAGATGAAGATACTGCTGAAAATATTGGTTGCTCCCTTTGCTTTAGCGTTGTCCCTTCTGGCGGCTCTGCTGGTGTTCCTATTTGATATTTGTGCCGTCCTGCTGACGATTGCCTCTGTGATCCTGACGGTGCTGGGTGTCGCTCTCTTTTTCACGCCGACGCCCATAGGCGGGATTGTATTTCTGTTTCTTGCCTTCCTTCTTTCGCCGTATGGACTGCAAGCGGCGGCGGGCTCCCTTCTTTGGGCGCTGGACGGAGGCAAATCCGCTCTGTACCGGTTTCTGGCAAGTTAAGCAGCCTCGGGCCATACTGGCCCGAAGTCGGGGCGGTCTGAATGGGCCGCCCCTTTCTCATGGAAAGGAGGAATGATTTTTGGCTACCACAACTTTGTTACAGCGCCATGCGGGCGAAGGCGAAACGATTGCTGAGGCTATCCGGGATTGTCTGGACTATGGCAAGGACCCGGAGAAAACAGAAAGCGGAAAGTATATCTCCGCTTATGAATGTGATCCGGCCACCGTGGCGGACGAGTTCCTTTTGGCAAAGGCCAGCTATGCCGCTATGACGGGCCGGGAACAGAAGAAAGAAAATAATGTGCTGTGCTATCAGATACGACAATCCTTCTATCCGGGCGAGATCACCCCGAAGGAGGCGAACCGTATCGGCTATGAGCTGGCTATGCGCTGGACAAAGGGGCGGCACGCTTTTATCGTTACCACGCACACCGATAAGCAGCACATCCATTGTCACATTTATTACAACTCCACCACCCTTGACTGCACCCGGAAATTCCGAAACTTTTGGGGCTCCAGCTTTGCCCTCCGTCGGCTCTCTGACAGGCTGTGTCTTGAAAACGGGCTGTCCATTGTGGAGAACCCGAAGCCCCGGAGCAAGGGTAAGTATCGGAATTATGGAGAATGGCAGAAAGAACGAAAAGGGCCGCTTTCCTATCAGGACAGGCTGCGCCTTACCATTGATACTGTACTGGCGGAACGCCCCGCCGATCTGGATGAATTTCTTGCCCTGATGAAACGGGCCGGGTATGAGGTCAAGACGGTTCGGGGCGGCGGTATCAGCTTCCGGCTGACCGGACAGGGACAGGAACGCTTCACCCGTCTGCGTGCCTCCACGCTGGGGGACGGCTACGACTTGCAAGATGTTCTGGCCGCCATTGAGGGTAAAGAAAAACGCTCCGGGCGCTCGGAGCGGAAAATCAGTCTGGCGGTGGATATTCAAGCGAAGCTGGCTGCCGGTAAAGGGCCGGGATATGAACGCTGGGCGAAGGTATTTAACATTAAGCAGATGGCCGCCGCTCTTGCCTATATACAGGACAATGGCCTGACCGATTATGAGCAGTTGGCGCAGAAGGCCACCGAGGCGGCAGACCGTTTCCATGCCATTTCCGAGCAGATCAAGCAGACAGAACAGGCCATGAAAACCAATGCCGGGCTAAAGGCCGCAACGGTTCAGTATGCCAAAACCCGTCCAGTCTTTGAGCAGTATAAGGCGACGAAGTACAGCCGGAAATTCCTTGCGGAGCATGAGGCCGACCTTGAACTGTACCGGGCTGCACAAGCGGAAATGCGCTCTCTGCTGGGCGGGGCGAAGCTCCCCAAAATGGATGTGCTGAAGGAAGAAGGCCGTAAGCTCACAGCAAAGAAAAAACAGCTCTATGGAGAATATCAAAAGGCACGACGGGATATGCAGGAGATCGTCACGATCAAAGCGAACATTGACACTCTGATGGGCTACACCGAACCGGGAAGAAAGCAGGAAAAGGAGCGTTAAGGTTATGAAAACAAGGAGCAAAGCGACGCTGACACTTCGGGCCATGTTGGCCCGAAGATACGGGTTTGGGGCGAGCCCCAACAAGCCGCCTTTGTGCCACTTGTGGCCACAGAGGCATTGCTTGCCACTTAGCGACAGCCCCTAAAATGGCGCAAAAAAACAGAGGCCCTTATTCTGGAACCTCCGTTTCTCTGGCTTTCTTAATGCCCTCGGCTGTGGCTTCTATTACAACAAGCTCTTTTTCATTCATAGAATTTAGGAGTACATCAATGTGCTTTCTGCAAGAGCTTGACCTTGCCCCTCCGTCCGCATGAATAAACTGGTCAACTGAAACGTCAAACATGGTAATGAGTTTAACAAAAAGGTCGAAACTGGGATACTGACCTTTGTTCTCAATATTCATAATGGTACGGGAGTCACGGTCTACTAATTCCGCAACATAGGCTTGTGTCCATCCCTTTTCTTCTCTGGCTCGTTTGAGAGCCGCCCCGAGGCCGTGAAAGTCAAACCTTCTTTCTTCTTGGTCCATTTTCATATCACCCTATATCATTGTACATTTCGGGTCGGGTTATGAGAATGTAATGAGATTTTACACAAGGTAGTATTTCGTTTCATCAATATGCAGCCTCCAACTTGTATTGTTCGAGATAAAGAACTATAATGTACTCTGTGGAGGTGCGAAATGGACTATATGACATTGAAAGAGGCCGCCGAGAAGTGGGGCGTGACACCTCGTAGGGTAAATTATTATTGTGCTGGTGGGCGTATCCCCGGTGCTGTGAAAATGGCCGGTGTTTGGCTGCTCCCTAAAACTGCGGAGAAGCCGACTGATAGGCGCAGAAAGGAAGGAAAAAAGAATAATGAAGATTCTCTTAATTGAAGATGATATAGAAATAAGTGAAATGTTATGTAGCTATCTTATAGCAGAAAATTTTGAAGTTGTCTGCGCTACCGATGGTCAAAAGGCATGTGAGGCTTTCGACATTGGTTCTTATAGTATCGTCTTGTTGGATTTGATGATTCCCAAAATTACAGGTATGAATGTAATGAAGTATATTCGTCAAAAAAGTACGGTGCCAATTATCATCATTTCTGCAAAGGATTCGGATTCCGACAAAACTTTAGGTTTGGGCCTCGGTGCGGATGATTATATTACAAAACCGTTTTCCATAACAGAGGTTATGGCGCGTATTAAAGCAAACATACGGAGAAATACCGAATATGCTGCCGTACAGCCAGAGCAAACGAAACTTGTGTGGGGCCCATTGGTTATGAACTTGGAAAATCACACCGTCACAAAATCAGGCGAGATTATCGAACTGACCGCAAAAGAATTTGATATTTTACGGCTGCTTCTGGAAAACCCACAAAGGGTCTACACAAAGGCTCAAATCTATTCTTTAATTTGGAATGATGCCTATATGGGGGATGAAAATGCCGTCAATGTTCACATCAGCCGTTTACGAACGAAAATTGAGGATGATCCACGAAAGCCACAAGTTGTTATAACTGTATGGGGAATTGGCTATAAGCTGGGAGAACAGAAATGAGCAATGCGACAATTATCTTTTTACTAACCCTCTGTATTATGATTTTAATCTGTATCATTGTGTACCAGCAGTTTGTATTCCATAACGGAACAAAAGCAAAAATACATGAGATCAGCAGCAAATTGAAAGAACTTCTTGACACCGACAGCGACGAAAAAGTGACAGTCTTTACCGATAATAAGGCACTGATAGAGCTTGCAACACAAATCAATCGAATGTTGGAAGATCGGCAAAAAGTAAAAGTTGAGTATCGGCGGGCTGAAATGGCATCCAAAAAGATGTTATCTAACATTTCCCACGACATTAAAACTCCCATGACAGTGATTCTTGGCTATTTGGAGATTATGCGTTTGAACGGAACCCAAAGCAATGAAATGTTGCAAAAGGTAGAAAGCACTGCCCAGCGGGTAATGGGATTGATTACACAATTCTTTACGCTTGCTAAATTAGAGGCTGGCGATACAGATATGCCATTGGAGCGTTTGAATGTGAACGAAGCCTGCCGGGAAAATATTTTGGATTTCTATGAACTCCTTTCACAAAAAAATTTTGAAGTGGAAATTAACATACCCGATCATGTATTGTATGCAAATGCCAATAAAGATGCGTTGCAAAGAATTATGTTCAATTTGATTTCCAATGCAATTCGCTATGGCGGCGATGGAAAATATTTAGGTATGTTTTTGCGGGCAGATCAGGCACATATCTATATAGACATTGTGGACAGGGGCCGTGGAATTGAAAAAGAATTTGCCGATTCGGTTTTTGATCGGCTGTTTATGATGGAAGATTCCAGAAATAGTGCTATGCAGGGAAATGGTCTTGGACTGACGATTGCGAAAAATCTTGCCTTGCAACTCGGTGGCGATATTACTTTAGAAAGTCAACCGCACCAGAAAACAGTTTTCACTATTACGCTCAAGAAAATGGCCTATTAAACCATAGGTCATTTTTTCAAGAAAGAAATTTGTAAGAATTATTCAAGAGTTTTGAAAATCGAACTTTCTATAATGTCAGTAGAAAGGAGGGCAAGACAATGCCATTTATTTTACAAACAAGTGGTCTTTCTAAAAAGATCGGTAGTAAGGCACTTGTCGCTGATGTTAATATTCATATTCCCAAAGGGGAAATTTATGGTTTTCTTGGTCCTAACGGAGCTGGTAAAACCACAGTGATGAAGATGATTACTAACCTTTGGAAACCTACCAGTGGGACTATTGAGGTGTTTGGAGAGGTATTGACTCCAAAATCCTATGAAGTCTTAAAAAGAATGGGAAGTATCATCGAGTTTCCCACCTTTTATGACCACATGACCGGGCGTGAGAACTTACAGCTTCATTGTGAGTATATGGGCTATTACAATGTTGACAGTGTTGAAAGTGCGTTGCAAATGCTGGACTTGACATCAGCAGCCGATCAGCCGGTCAAGAACTATTCCCTCGGCATGAAAGAACGCCTCGGAATTGCAAGAGCCATTATGTGCAAGCCGGAACTGCTTATTCTCGACGAACCCACAAACGGCCTTGATCCAGCAGGAATGAAACAAATCCGTGATTTATTAAAAACACTTTGTTCGGAGTACGGTATTACCGTTATGATTTCAAGTCACATTTTATCTGAAGTGGAGAGTATTGCGGATACCGTTGCTATTATCCATCACGGAAAAATGATGAAAGAAATTCGTATGCAAGATATTGAGGAAATGAACCTCAATTATGTGGAGCTTTCTGTCACGGATGAAAAGCGGGCTGCCTATGTCTTGACTGAAAAGTTGGGTCTGCAAAATTTTAAAATTCTTGACAGCGGTAAAATTCGCATATATGACCATGCAGCGTCTACCCAGCAGTTGACGAAAATACTGGCTCTGAATGATGTTGAAGTTGTGAGCATTGGAAAGAAATCTGAAACGCTGGAGGACTACTTCTTGAAGCTGACCGGGGAGGTGAAATATCATGCTTAAACTCATTAGGCTGGAATGGAAAAAGAATAATGTAGGCAAGTACATTCGCAATGTGGTTATCATGTCGGCTCTGATCTGCCTGTTCATATTTGCCCTTTGCTATTTGGGAATTGCCAATGATCCTGATACGGGTGTTCCTGATGCGGCGCCGGGTAACAGTGCGATTTCTTCCTCTATCGAGCTGTTTACAAGCATGGCTTTTCTGGTGTTTACCAGTGTCATGTTGTCCACATACATTGTGAGCGCCTATAAAAACAAAACCATGAACTTAATGTTTTCGTATCCAATTAAGCGACAGAAAATTCTCGTTTCTCAAATGTTAGCTGTATGGATTTTCAATTTCGTGGCTCTGGTGCTGACAAAACTATTGATTTACGGCTGCATTTTACTTGGTTCACAATTCATGGTTTCCTCATTCCCACTGGACTACAACATGGCAAGTATGGGGTTCTATATTCAGTTACTCTTAAAGTCCGTTGTCATTGTAACCATGAGTTTTATCGCCTTGTTTATTGGTATGGCTATGAAGTCCTCAAAAGCTACCATCGTATCATCTTTTCTGCTGATTTTTTTGACACAGGCTAATGTGGGCGATTTTTCTTTGGCGGATAATGCCATTCTTCCTGTTGTACTTATGGTACTTTCCTTAATCTTTGCGTTTCTCTCGATTTACAATGTGGAAACTAAGGATTTGAACTAAAATGCTCGATGAAAAGGAAAGTTCTTATAGTGATGCCAATTATAAATTGATATTAAATAGTTATTAAACTGCCGGGCGACGGCAAAAGAAAAAAAGCCGTCGTCCAGCAGACACATTTCCATGCGCCTATGAAGCGGCGGCTTTGAGAAAAATCAGAGCCGCCGTTTCTTTTCATTTATCCTAAACCAACGACGACCTAACACCGTGCAAATCCACGGCGGCATATAGGAGGATTGCCGCCGTGTCTATTTTTGTCTTTTTTCACAGTACCCATGACCTACATCAGTTAAAAAAAGCATAGCTCCCCCTCCGGGTTATTCCGGCTATGTATGTGAAATTTGTTGGAACTTTAACTATCATGTCATTTCATGCGTCCGTGTGGCTTCATGCCGCCCGGGCGCTTTTGTGTTCTTATGGGGCTGCTTCGGGTCTTGTTGGCCCGAAGTCATTCCCCGGTGCCGCTCCCCGCCGCCTTCGTTTCGGTCACTCGTCAACCAACAACCGAAACGGAGGTCAATATGGCTATTATCAATTTGCGGGACTATTACCCATTCTATACATCGGATTGCTTCATGGAAGTATCGGAAGAAGTTGCAGAAATGTTCAAAGAGTTTGATCGTAAAGAGGCTGCTTATCGGCTGCGTACATACCGCCACAAAGCCTACTATTCCCTTGATCGGGATGACGGGCTGGAGCATGAGGCTGTCTTTGTCGCTTTATCTCCCCATGAACTGTATGAGCGGAAAGTGACCATGCAGGAACTTCACGCAGCGATTATCAGTCTGCCAGACAAACAGGCAAAACGGATTTACGCCCATTTCATTCTCGGCATGACCAAACAGGACATTGCCCGGGCAGAGGGCGTCCATGAAAAAGTAGTTCGTGTCGCAATCGAGCGAGGTCTGCGTCGCTTAGAAAAAATTTTGAAAAATTCTTTGTAAGGCGTACCGATTTAGGCCGGAAAATGAAATGGCTTATGAGAGGTAAAACACTTCGGGTCACAATGGCCCGAGGTTCAGACAAGCCTCATGCAGATTGAAAATTGAATAAAAAGACACCCGGATACGAAGGGGAACGCGCTGTGTGACAGACCCGCCATGACCTCAGATTTCAGAGAATACAGTCTTTGTAAAACTGAGCGAGCGAACAGGTCCATGCCATAGGTGGGGCAAGGCTGGCTCCACCGGAACAGGCGCAGAACCCGGATACTTGCGTTTAGTCACAGTCCGAGCGTTGAAGCGGTCTTGCAAGCCGTGAGCCGTCGCAGGCAATGAGAACGCCTTGCCATCAGAATGGGGAGAGTTGAAATACTATGGGGCATGAAGCCTATGTCCGTCCGGTGTGTCTGAAATGAAATGAAAACCTATGGGGAGCCCCCGGCAATGCTGTCTGATGATAGGCCAACCGATCCGGCGTGGCTCCCCATCTTTTCAAAAGAGGAGCACTTTATGGGAAATGCGTTTGGAATGATCCCCGGCTTGGAACCGGACGAATGGAGCAATGACGCCTGCCGTGGTTATGTCATTATGGCAATGGAGAACTGCGGATTTTCAAAGAAGGATATACGGCGAGTTGTGGGGCAACTTTATGAAATATTTGACCTCAACAGCGTGGAGGACGCCAAAGAAAAGTACCTTTCCAGTCCTTGCTGACCTCGGGCCACATTGACCCGAAGTGGAGAAAGCTCAAAGGGCGGCACCTGCTGGGTGCCGTCTTTTGACATTTCCCCACAGGACAAGCGGGAAAGGCTGGCATATACACGCACTTTCGCAAAGGAGGTTTTCAATGACGCAAGCTGTCACTTATGAACGAGAAACAAAGTCTGTCGCATTTCAAGGGAAGATCATTGTGCTGGAAAGCCTCACGCCGGTGCTTCCACCGAAGGAGAAAGAACAGCGCAAAAAAGAAATTGAGCGCTGCCTTTTTGAGGTGTTCAGCAAATATGGGGACAGGTTTCCCTAATCATTCGCAACATTGTTGTCCGGGGCTGCTGATGGTATAATATAGTTGTAAGGTTGGTAGCTCCATTCCAGCAAGGAAAGGAGCCCAATATGGAATTTATCAGAGAAGATTGTATTTACGCAAGACAGTCAGTAGACCGCAAGGACAGTATCAGCATTGAAAGTCAGATCGACTTTTGCAAGTATGAATTGAAAGGCGGGAGCTGCCGGGTATTTAAGGACAAAGGCTATTCCGGTAAGAATACGGACAGACCGGAGTTTCAAAAGCTGCTGGGCGAGATCCGCAAAGGAAAGGTCCGGCGGGTCATCGTGTACAAGCTGGACCGTATAAGCCGCTCTATTCTGGACTTTGCAACGATGATGGAGCTGTTTCAAGAGTACGATGTGGAGTTTGTATCATCCACGGAAAAGTTTGATACTTCGACCCCGATGGGCCGGGCCATGCTGAATATCTGCATTGTATTCGCCCAGCTTGAACGTGAGACAATCCAGAAACGCGTCACGGACGCCTACTATTCCCGTTGCTTGAAAGGCTTTCACATGAGCGGGCAGGCGCCATACGGTTATCAGTTAGAGCCTACTGTGGTAGAGGGTATCCGCACAAAGAAAATGGTTGCCGACCCCGTAGCCGCCGACCATGTTCGGCTGATGTTTGAAATGTACGCTGAACCGGAAACCTCCTTCGGAGATATTACCCGATACTTCGAGGAACATGACATAAAAATTTATGGAAAATCCATGTTCCGTACATTTCTTTCCCAGCTTTTAAGAAACCCCGTTTACGCACAGGCCGATTTGGAGCTGTACGAATTTTTCAAGAGTCAGGGTGCAGCGATTGTCAATGACGCTTCTGACTTTGCCGGAACAAACGGCTGCTATCTCTATCAGGGGCGGGATGTGAAAGAGGACAAGGACAGGTGCTTAAAAGACCAGATACTTGTTATCGCTCCCCATGAAGCACTCATTTCCTCTGACACATGGCTGAAATGCCGGAAAAAACTTATGGAAAATACCACCTTCCAGCAGGGACGGAAACCGAAGAACACTTGGCTGGCCGGAAAAATCAAATGCGGGCATTGTGGGTATGCTCTGAAAGCCACCCATGTACCAAACAGCACCGGATATTTCCGCTGTACCAAACGGACGGAAAACAAAGGCTGTCCGGGCTGCGGGAAAATCCGCAAAGAAGAATTTGAGCAATTCATTTTCTCGGCCATGCAGGAAAAGTTCAAAGACTTTCAGATACTCCACGGCAGAGAGGAAAAAGTCAATCCGAAACTGACCGCCTATCAAGTGGAGCTGGCACAGGTGGAGGCAGAAATTGAAAAGCTGCTGGATACGCTGACCGGAGCCAATGCGACCTTGCTTGCCTACGCCAACAAAAAAATTGAAGAACTGGACACCCGACGCCAGACCATTTCAAAAGCAATCGCCGAATTGAGCGTTGAAACCATATCTCCCCAGCAGATAAAGAAGTTATCCTATTATCTCGATAACTGGGACAGCATAGATTTTGACGACAAAAGAAAAGCCGCCGATGGTTTGATCTCTACAATCAAGGCCACCAGCGACCGTGTTCAGATAGAGTGGAAAATCTGACATTCCCGCTCTATCGCCCCTCATTTCTATTTTATCTTGTTTGTACCCCTTGTACACCGATGTTTTGCGCAGTTTTGGCAAGCAATTCGGGTGTGGCCACACTCCGAAATTTTCACAGGCCGCAGGCCCGTGAAAATGCTTGTTGGGGAGTTCCCCAAACCCGCTGAACTTCTGGACACTTTGTCCAGAAGTCCCGGCGCAAGCGCCTGTTGTCGGCGGCCCGGAGCTAACGCTCCTGGGCCTTATTTTTTTGCTCGTCCGCGTGGCTGAGCAGGTGATCGATATTCGCCTTGACTGCCACGGCCTGCCGCATATCCGCCTGGGCCTTGCGGTATTCCGCATAGAGGGCCTTTTTCTTTTCGGAGAGCTCCCGGCGCTGCTTTTTCAGCGTGTCCATTTTGGGGAGCTTTGCCCCGCCCAAAAGCTCACTCATAGCCGCCTTTGCCGCCTGGATGTCATCGGGATCGAAACCGGGGTCCAGGGTGGATGCTCACAGACGGGTGTACTTATCCTGCCAGGGGCTAGGAACGAGATCGCGCCACCCCTTCCATGCTTCACTTGAAAGCCGGACTACTCCATGAGCGGCAGAAACGCCGGGAAGTCAGCGGGCTTTTGCTCCAGAGCCGCCATGATCGCTATTGTAGCTGACAATGAATTGCGTGCAGAATATATCATTCCATCCGCATTTGATAATCGAGTTACAGACCGTGTTGCCAAAGCTGTGGCGGAAGCGGCGATTCAAACGCACGCGCTGCGATAAGCAAGCGGCTGGATACTTACACAACATAGTGATTTTATAGACCGTTTTCCAGAGAAACCGTTCGCCTAGAACCTCTGGGCATAATTATTTTACACTATTGGATTTTTGAGACAGTTCATATCATAATTTGATAGGTAGCGAGAGCAAAACAATTTTGATACAGTGTATAATAAAGAAATACGTTTCGTGCACAATTAATGTGGCCGGCAGGATAGTTCCTGCCGGCCTATATTTTGTTACAGACTTTCTAGCTGTTTTTTTAATTCCATGTCACTTAACTCACCGCATTCAGAGCGCCTTAGCAAGTCCTGTGCTCTAGCTACAGAAGAGTTCCACTCATCCACACTAATCTTTCTACGGTTCTTCCTCTGCTTCAAACGGTTATAGGTGCGGTCGTATTCCACCTGGGCCGGAGTGCGGTTCGCCTTACCCTGGGCCTCCTTCCGGTGCGCGCCTACCTTCCGGCAGGTGCGCTCTGTCTCACCTGGAGCAATGTTGTTGCAGTAGCAGGTGTTGTAGCCTGCGGTCAGGAGAAAATATTTTCCGCAGTTGTGGCAGCGGCGCGGCACATTCCCCACAGCCAGCCCTCGATAGAACTCCACTTCTAAAAAGCTGATCAAACCAGGGAACTCCGTCTGTTCAACCAAAATAATTTTGTCCTCACCCGTGGGAGACATCATGGGTACAAAAGCTACTTTGAGCGGGAAGCAGTGGTCGAAAGGCTCCTCATCATGGTTTATAACCTTGGCTGTCATCATGTCGCTATAAAACTGAAAAACGCCTACTGCGTAGGCCTCGGAATTTCTCCGCTCCAAGGGTTCAAAGTAACTGTCCAGCATCAGAGAAATCTGTTTTCGAAACACGCGCAAGATTTCCGTTATACCTACTATGCCACGCAAACGCATTTCTACTTCTGCTCTAGCTTCACTGGGCAGATAACGAATCCCACCCCAAAATGTTTCCAGCAGGTCAGCGTTTTGGAAAAGTGGCTGTGACCAGTCAATATTCAGATCCCGATAGACCGGAAGTGCGGACACTAGAAGCCAAACTTCCTGTAGTTTTTTCTGTGCTCGCTCCACGGATTCCTGTGTGTCTTCCTGCCACACAGATTGTATAGCGTGATAAACATCCAGCAGACTTTGATCGAGCCGAAGCAATTCCGACTCCTCCAAGTTCAAAATGTCTACCATACACTGCCCAATTGGATATTCACGTTCACCAATAAAAATGCGGTCGCTGTAGAAGAGTGCCGTAAAAGCATCTACTGCATCCGTAAAAATATCCTCTGTATCAAGTGGCTCGTTTTTCATGTGGCCTCCTGTTTGTAGCCGATAGACTTTTGGGATTTACCCAACCTGCCCTGAAACCATTGAACTCTTGTTTGAGCTTTGTTACCATCGTATCAGATAGAATCAAATAAGTCAATCGGAGGTAATGATACATGAAAAAATCGGTCTATAAAAGCTATGATGATCTGCCGCTGTTTCTCAATTCGGAAATGGTGACGCAGGTGCTGGGCGTATCACCGTCCAGTGCGTATGAGTTAATGCATGAACCAGGATTCCCAGTGCTGCGCATCGGGAGCCGCATGGTGGTGCCCAAGGAACAGTTCATCCAATGGGTGACTGAACACACGGAGGGAGGGAATTGCAAATGAATACACTTTTCCGTCTGCGTGATTCCAAACAATGCCGCTTCCAAATGCCAAATGATGTTTGGAACTGGGAACTGAAGCCACAGGGCTTTGCTATCCTTGCCTATCTCTGCTATCTCCATACGCACCGCAAAAATTTTGCGGTACCAGGTGCGGATGAGATCGCAGTCCAACTGCACATGAGTGTGGATATGGCCATGGAGCAGCTCGATCAACTGAACCATCGCGGACTGATCAATGAAAACGGAGTTCCCATGTTCAAGAATGCCAGTAAGTATTTTTTCTCTCTGCCCAATGAACTGTTCTTTCTGAATACCGGTCACGGTGCGATCACAGTCTACGCCTATCTGCTCTACTGCGAAGACCGCCGCACGCATCAATGCCATCCAAGTTACCGTACCATCTCGGAAGCTGTGCATCTTACGGTGGCTACTGTGATGAAACATATCACAAAGTTGGTGGACAGAAAATTCATCATGGTGGAGAACACGACCTACGTCGACAGACAGGGGATGAAACGAAATGGCAACAACCTGTACACCATCCTGCCAATCCAAGCGGCCATGGACCATTGTTACCAGCAGCAGATGCTTCAATTGGAAGAACGGACGCTCATGCAGCAACAGAGCAAGAATACCCCATGTAGCCCGCTGTAAGGCGCTGTGTGCCACATTTCAAGGCTGGGCAGAGTCCCTGCCCGCCGCCGGGCCTGGAGAAGAGCGCAGGGCATTTTGTGGAAGAGCAGGAGAAACTGCCGGGGTCATGTGCCCCTCGGCAGAACCACAACTGCCCGCAGTGCGGGCAGTTTCAGAGGGGGACGGGGGCGTTCCTACGAAAAAAGGAGGTTTCAAAGTATGGTAATCGGAAAAGAAAAGTTTGCCCTCTGGATCACGCCGGAGGCTAAGAGAGAAGTGGAGACTCACTACAAACAGGACAACTGTAAAAGCCAGAGTGAGTACATAGAGAAGGCGGTCCGGTTCTACTCCGGATACCTGGATACGCAGCATGCAGATGCCTACCTGCCCCGAGTTCTCTCTGATGTGCTGGAGGGAAAGTTAGGAGCCTTCGGAAAACGCATGGGCCACCTACTGTTCAAGTTGTCGGTGGACCAGGATATCATGGCAAACCTGGTTGCCTACCAGAGCAATGTAGATCTGGATCAGTTACAAAAACTCCGGGTCCGCTGTGTGAAAAATGTGAAAGAGACCAACGGGGAAATTGATTTCGAGGATGCGTTCCGCTTCCAAAAGGAGATTACGGAATGAACGGCCTCATTCAAAAGTCCGGCTACATCAGGCCCGGCAACGGCGGTGGACACTACGCCGAGTACATTGCCACTCGGGATGGTGTAGAAATGATTGAACCTGCGGCAAGTGGCTACTTGGAATACATGGCCGAGCGTCCCCGCTCTCATGGTCTGTTCGCTGCGGACGGTGCTGCGGATCTGGAGCAAACTATGGAAGAGATCAATGCACACGCTGGTCCGGTGTGGACCTTCGTCTATTCTCTGAAGCGAGAAGATGCTGCACGGCTGGGGTATGAGAACGGTGATAGCTGGCGCAGATTGCTGCTGGCTCACCAGATAGAACTGGCAACGGCGATGAAAATTCCGCCCAGCAGCTTTCGGTGGTGCGCCGCCTTCCACGATGAGAAGCACCATCCGCATATTCACATGATGGCATGGTCCGATAATCCAAAGCATGGTTACCTGACCGAGCGTGGCATTGAGCAGATACGCTCTCAACTGTCCAATGATATTTTTCAGGACGAGCTGATGTCACTCTATCAGGAAAAGGATCTGTCCTATCAAGAGGTGCGGGATACAGCTATGGAAGCCATGGGTCAGCTCGTCCGGGAAATGAAGTCCGGACTATGTGACAGTCCGGTCATTGCCGAACAGATGGAAACGCTGGCAGGAACGCTGTCGGAAGTGAAAGGCAAAAAGGTGTACGGCTATCTGAAAAAGCCGGTGAAGGCCCAGGTGGACGCCATCGTGGATGAGCTGGGCAAGCTCCCGCAAGTGGCGGAATGCTATGACCACTGGAACCGGCTGCGGGATGAACTGGAGCGGTACTACAAGGACACGCCAAGAGAGCATAAATCGCTGTCTCAGCAACCGGAGTTCAAAGCCATCAAGAACTTGGTCATACGGGAAGCAGACAATCTCCAACTGGGTGTATTCACCTTTGAGGATGCGCAGATGAAGGATGAAGTGGACGAAGACCAGGATGCTGTGTTCCACGCCTGGTCATCCCGGTGGGAGATGGCGGAGACCTATCAGAACGCGAAAGAAATTCTGTCGGTCTATGAAAACACAGAGGAGGAAAAAGCGGAACAGGTGCAAGTGCTGGAACAGCTCTGGGACGCAGGCTTCACCATTGCCGCGCATCAGCTGGGCAAGTGTTGGCGGGATGGGCGTGGCGTCCTGCCGGATGACAAAAAAGCGGAGCTGTGGTTTCAATGTGGCGCGGAAGCTGGTCATGACTTCTCCCAGTACGCGCTGGGCAAGCTGCTGCAAAGGCAGAAGAGAATCGACGAAGCGGTGTCCTGGTATGAGAAAGCGGCGGTGCAGGGTAATTCGTATGCGGCATACCAGCTTGGCAAGCTCTATCTCCAGGGAGAGCAGGTGCAAAAGGATGTGGCTAAGGCGCTGGAGTATCTGACCCAAGGTGCCGAACAGGGCAACCAGTACGCGCAGTACACACTGGGTAAGCTGTATCTGATGGGGGAAGAAGTGGCACAGGACCGGGAGCAGGCGTACAGCTGGCTCTCAGAGTCTGCCTTCCAGGGAAACGAGTACGCTCAGTTTCTTTTGGACCACTTCAATGACAGCCTTAGGCCCACTGTGCTTCTTGCCGTCACAAATCTGCTCCACCATATGGGCCGGATCTTCCAGGACAACTCCGTGCCACCTGCCGTCCCGACGGGGCAGCAGGTGGATCGAAAACTCAGGCGGAAGATCCAGGAGAAGAAGATTGCGATGGGCCACAAGCCGGATGACCACGAGAATACAGGCCCCCAAATGTCTATGTAACATAAAAACAGATCCTCCGGACACGGAGGATCTGGAATCAATATTATATTATAGAGACAAATTATCAAATGAGTGCTCGAGATCCGATGATATGTTTTGAACTCTCCGCTCCAATTCATCGATAGCAGCACTCTGTCCTAAATGATACTGGGCTTCCTTACCTCGTAGGAGGTCTACGATTTGTGTTATATGCCGGTACTCTTCGTCTGACCATGGCCGGAACCAATACTCTCGTAGTGCTTCAGACGGAGACTCATAATCCATTTCACTATCGTACACCTTTTCGGGTGTTCTATCCCAAATGGTGATTTTAGAGATCATGGAATCGTTATAAAGCGTATCAAGATTCCCAGGCAACACGTTAACAATGTAGTCGTGTGCCTCGGCTGCGGTTGCCCGAGGAATTGTCCCGCCTTCATTCATCTCATAGAAACGCAGCAATGTACTACATAAAGATTGTTCTGGGCGGGTGGCAATCACGGCAAGTTCGACGCGATATCCTTTCTCTGTAAGTGCTTTGGCTGTTTTATGTGGAATCTCGGTTGTACGCCCGGTCCCTTCAATAATCAAATTGACCTTCCGATCTGCAATTTGCTGAATCAATCGTTCCGTAACTTCTCCGGAAAATTTACTGGTCATCTGAACGGAGTCTGAACCATATGTGTCGAATAACTTCCTGTAATTTGGGTGAAAGCGGCGGTATTCATCTCCATTAATAAAATAGACGTCATCGTGCAGAAGTTTATTCAGCATTGCAGAAAGAACTGTTTTCCCTGCACCAGGCTGTCCTGCTAAAAGTACCGCTATAGGTTTCGGATGGGACTTATACTTAGCTGCATGATTTAACTCACTGCCTACTACCGCTTCTACATCAATGGGAGCATAATCGGATAGGAATTCCTTTTCTGTCTGCATCATACTCAGCTACCAATTCCGGCATAAAAGCGGCGAGCAAAGTCAAATTGTATTTCAATTTGGTCTAATTCTTCTTTCGTAGATGCCCCCAGAATATTGCTTTTAGCGTCCCATACCAATCCATATACAACATTAACAGGATCTTTTGGGTCAGAAAGAGAAATGTGGTTGCTTCGGGCAAAATGAAATAGTGTTCCGAGAATATCTGCTCCCTTTTCAAGCAGAACTTCCTGTCGAAGAGAAAACTCATAGTTGCTCACACGAACGACCTCCTTGTTATTCATATGCGCAAATTGTAAAAATAAAAAACTACTTGACACAGAACAAGTATTGCTCCAGCGTAATTTCACCGGAAAGGAGTCTGCGGCAAAGTTCTTTGCAGGAATCTGATACTGAAAGTCCTTCCATCTGCAAGGACAACTCGGCGGATCGGATGGACTGGTCAATTGAATGGGGCATTTAAAAACCTCCTCCTGCAGAAGTTTATTGATATATGCATTGTAGCATAAGAACTTGGCTGTTGCAAACCGAATACAGTGGGCAATTTTAGTACAGTGTATAACAAAGAAAGAAAATATCTCCGAAATGATAACAATCTGATAATTGTGGTCAAAAGCCCTGGCTATTCTCTCGGTAGTTCGGTATTGTGTGTTGTTGCAAAGGAGGCGGTGCACATGAACGACTACATGAGAGCCCTGCACCAGCGGTTCTACCGGGAGCCGGATTTCAGTGAATTGGAAGAAGACATCGAGAACACCCGCCAGGAGGTGCGGGACTGCCTGGGCAAGCTGCAGCGGCGCAAACTCATGCACCTGGTTGACACGCAGAATCTACTGAAAGAAGAAACCTCCCAGGCCAGTTTCATCGCCGGGTTCAAACTGGCCTGGGGACTGAGCAAGGAACTGGAGGCGGACGGCCTGTACTCCTTCGACGAGGAGGAGACAGAGCGCGTCTGCCGCCAGATGAGAGAGGAGGAATGAAACTATGGGAAAGCGCAGACCATCCGGAGACGGCATGGTGCGCAAGCGGGAGGATGGCCGCTGGGAGGGCCGTATCGTCGTCGGTCACAAGGCAAACGGCGACTCCATATTTCGCTACATCTACGCCGACACCCAGAAGGAGCTGACTGCCAAGCTCCGGCAGAACATCAACGCCTATCAGGGTGTGGATCTGACCGAGGAGAGCAGCATGACCCTGTCCCAGTGGTTGGACAAGTGGTTGGAGGAATATATCAAAGGAACCATTCGGGAGAGCACTCTGGAAGGATATCAAAGAGACTTGAATAACCATGTCAAGCCGCATTTGGGAGCAAAACCGCTGAGGAAAGTCACTGCGGTGGATTTGCATTCCCTCTATCAAAAACTTCTGGAGCAAGGACGAATCAAAAGCAGAAGCCATGCGGCCGGGCTGAGCCCGACCACCGTCCGCAGCATCCACAACATCATCCACCATGCGCTGAGAACTGCAGCTGAGAATGGACTGCTTCCCTCTAATCCGGCTGATGCGGTTACGCCGCCCAAGGCTGTGAGTCAAGCAAAGAAAATTCTCAACCATGATCAGCTGGATACCTTCAAAGCGGCGGCCCAACAAGATTGGATCTGGCGGGACTTCTTCCTCACGGAACTGACCACCGGACTGCGGAGAGGCGAGCTGTGCGGCCTCAAGTGGTCCGACTTTGATGAAGAGGCCGGAACATTAAATGTATGCCGTACCATCCACGCCCGGAAGGGCGGTGGGGTGGAGGAAGGGACGACCAAAACCTATGCGGGAACCCGAACGATTTTGCTTCCCTCCAGCACAGCCCAGCTTCTGCGGGAGCGAAAAAAGTCCGCCCTGACGGAGTGGATCTTCTCGAATCCTTTCTGTCCAGAGCATCCGGTCAGTCCAGGAAGTGCCTACCGGCGTCTGAAAGGTTTATTGGAGGAGGCCGGGCTACCTGATCTTCGCTTCCACGACCTGCGCCACACCTTCGCTACACACGCCCTGGCCAGCGGGGTGGATGCCAAGACCCTGTCCGGTATCCTGGGCCACACGAAGGCCAGCTTCACCCTGGACACGTATACCCATGTGACTGGGGATATGCACCGTAATGCCGCTGAAATCGTAGGGGGCTTCATGACAGAGCCGTTGGGAGAGGAGGTGGAACTGTGGCAAAGCAGCGAAAGCGGGGAGACGGCAGTCTCCACCTGAGAAAGGACGGCCGCTGGGAGGGGCGGTATGTGGTGGGCTATGATGAAAAGGGCCATCCAAAGACGAAAAATGTGCTGGCTAAGACCAAGGGGGAGTGCGCGGCCAAGCTGAAGGCCCTGAAGGAGAGCCTCAAGGGTACAGAGCCGAAGCGGCCCAAGGGGGACATGACCTTCGGTGCCTGGCTGGATCACTGGTATCAGACGGACTGTAAGCCAGCTATTAAACCCAAGACCCAGGCGGACTACGAAAACCGCATCTATCAGCACATCATTCCGGAGCTGGGGCACATCCCCCTTTCCCAACTGACCCAAAGCGATCTCCAGCAGTTTTATCACCGACTGAAACAGGGCGGGCGGCTCCGGCGGGTGGAGCAGTACGGCCCGGGGCTGTCCGACCGCATGGTGAAAAGCTGCCATGTGACCTGCCGCATGGCCCTGGACAAGGCGGTGGCAGAGGGGCTGATTCTGAAAAACCCCGCCGCAAACTGCAAAGCGCCAGCCACCCGTCCCAGGGAAATGGCTGTATTGACCGGAGAAGAAATCCAGTGCCTGCTCATTCAGGCCAAAGAGGACGGGTGCTATGAGCTGCTGCTGCTGGAGCTGTCTACCGGCCTGCGGCGGGGCGAGATCCTGGCCCTGCAGTGGGATGACCTGGACTTCCGAACGGGGGTGCTGCGGATAGAGCGGCAGGTGCAGCGAATCAAAGGAGAGCTGGTAGTCTCAACGCCCAAAACCAGAACCTCCAGCCGGAGTGTGATCCTGCCGGGGCCTATCCTGAATGTTCTGGCGCGTTACCGTAAAAGCTGCTCCTCCCGCTGGATGTTTCCGTCGCCGAAGAAAGCGGATTCTCCCCTGGACCCGGCGGCGGTGCGGAAAAAGCTGGCCGTTGTGCTGAAACGGGCGGGATGTAAGCATCTGCGGTTCCACGATTTGCGCCATACCTTTGCCACCAACGCCCTGGAGCATGGGATGGACATCAAGACCCTGTCCGCCATCATCGGCCATGTGTCCAGCGCCACGACCCTGAATGTCTACGCCCATGTGACCGATGAAATGCGGCAGAGAGCCGCCGACCGCATTGATCGGGGAATCGCCGGTGTAGAGCCGCCTCTCAAGCCGGAGCATCAGAAGAGACCGAAGGCAACGGACTTTCAGGCGGTGAAGGGAAAGTACCGCAAGCCGGGAACGGGGTGCATGACCCAGATCAATGACCATCTCTGGGAAGGCCGGTACTCCCCCAAGGTCAATGGAAAACGCATCGCACGAAATGTTTATGCCTCAACCGAGGAGGAGTGTGAGCAAAAGCTGACAGAGCTGATTCAGGAGATGAAAAGAGAGCTGGAACCCCTTCGGGCCAAGAAGAAAGCGGGCTGAAAAAGAGAACGCCGCCCTCCGAAAAAAGCACTTCTGGAGGGCGGCTTTTTGTCTGTCTGTGGCTGTTGTGTGGTCAAAGATGACCGGAGGAAATGTAGGGGAGAGGAAAGTGGGCGAAAAAGTTAGAAAAAACCGCTATTTTCTCTCGAAAATAGCGGTTTTGATGGTGGACGATACAGGACTTGAACCTGTGACCTCCCGCACGTCAAGCGGATGCTCTACCAGCTGAGCTAATCGTCCAAACAGCGTAGATTATTGTACCAAGTCTTTCTGATTTTGTCAACCCTATTCTCACAACTTTTTTCTGCTTCTTTTCGGAAAATTCTCCTCCTCTTTTTCCGGTATTTTGTGAAAATCTCAAATGAAATGACACGGTATCTGTGTTATAATACACTCAGCGCAAGTTTTATTCCACCAAATGATACAGGAGGAATGTGTATATGTTATCCCTGGACGTCTCTCAGGCAGCCTCGTTCCTGCCCCAGGACTATCTGACCAGCCGCCAGCCCGCTCTGGAGAAGGCCGCCTCCATGCTGGCCAACCACGACGGCCCCGGCGGTGACTTCACCGGCTGGGTCTATCTCCCCCGGGACTATGACAAGGAGGAGTTTGCCCGCATTCAGGCCGCTGCGGAGAAGATCCGCAAGCAGTCTCAGGTGCTGGTGGTCATCGGCATCGGCGGCTCCTACCTGGGCGCCCGCGCCGTCATCGATCTGCTGCGCTCCCCCTACTACAACCTGAAGAAGAAGGATACCCCCGACATCTTCTTCACCGGCAACGGTCTGTCCACCGACGCCCTGCTGGAGATCATCTCCCTCATCGGCGACCGGGACTTCTCCGTCAACGTCATCTCCAAGTCTGGCACCACCACCGAGTCCGCCGTGGGCTTCCGGGTGTTCAAGGGCCTGCTGGAGAAGAAGTACGGCAAGGAGGGCGCCCGTGAGCGCATCTACTCCACCACCGACAAGGCGCGCGGTGCTCTGAAGGGCCTGTCCGACGCCGAGGGCTACGAAGAGTTTGTGGTGCCCGACGCCATCGGCGGCCGCTACTCCGTTCTCACCGCCGTGGGCCTGCTGCCCATTGCCTGCGCCGGCATCGACATTACCGCTCTCATGGGCGGCGCCCGTCAGGCCATGGAGGAGCTGTCTGTGGGCGGCCTGGACAACCCCGCCTGGCAGTATGCCGCCACCCGTCACGGCCTCTACTGCGCCGGCAAGAAGGTAGAGATGCTGGCCGGCTATGAGCCCGCCTTCCGCTTCTTCGCCGAGTGGTGGAAGCAGCTCTACGGCGAGAGCGAGGGCAAGGAGCATAAGGGCCTGCTCCCCGCCAGCCTGGAGTACACCGCCGACCTGCACTCCATGGGTCAGTATATCCAGGAGGGCGAGCGCATCATGTGCGAGACCGTGGTCAACTTCCAGCCCAAGGGTGAGTTCCTCATCCCCGACGACCCCGAGAACATCGACGGCCTCAACTTCCTGTCCGGCAAGCCTCTGGCCTTTGTGGCCGAGAAGGCCATGCGCGGCGTGATTCTGGCCCACGTGGATGGCGGCGTGCCCAACGTTCTTATCCAGATGCCCCCCATCAGCGAGACCACCGTGGGCTATCTCATTTACTTCTTTGAGTATGTCTGCGGCCTGTCCGGCTATCTGCTGGGCGTCAACCCCTTCAACCAGCCCGGCGTGGAGGCCTACAAGAGCAATATGTTCGCTCTGCTGGGCAAGCCCGGCTATGAGGAGAAGCAGGCGGAGCTGGAGGCGCGGCTGTAAGGGCGCAAAAAATTCACAATGTTTCAGTTGAAAATCCCTTGCCGATATGGTAAAGTGTAATACAAGCAAGGGACCCGCTTCCCTACCTCAAGTTAAGGAGTGATTCACATGATTCGCGTTATCATGGGCAAAAAGGGCTCCGGTAAGACCAAGCAGATGATCGAAATGATCAACAACGCCGTCCAGACCGAGCACGGCAATGTGGTCTGTATCGAAAAGGGCAACAAGCTCACTTTTGATATCCACTATCAGATCCGTCTGGTGGAGTCCAGCCAGTATGATATTGCCGATTATACCGCCCTTAAGGGCTTTGTCAGCGGCCTGTATGCCGGCAACTATGACATTACCCACATCTTCATCGACAGCCTGACCAAGATCGTTGGCCGCGAGTGCGACAACGACACCGAGAACTTCCTGGATTGGCTGAACAACTTCGGTGAGAAGCACAACATCAAGTTCACCATCACCATCAGTGATGACGTGACCTTGGCCTCTGAGGGCATCAAGAAGTATTTCTAAGCCCCAAACTTTCCAGCGCAAATGATCCCCGCGGACGAAAGTCCGCGGGGATTTTTCTTTTCCCGGAAAGTCCCTTTTCCCGGTCCCTCTCCGGAAAAAGCTTCCTCTCCCATGGTTGACAGAAGACTTCAAAAGGAGTATTCTATGTTCATATAGAACATCCGTTCTATATCGGCAATTGGATTTGCCTCATTCCGCCGCCCGGAGGGCGGCACACCAAATCACAACCCAGCGCAGCGGTTGTGATTTGGACGCGAGGAGCAACAAAATGAGCGAGCGATGAGTTTTTTAATAAAAAAACCTCGTCGCAAGCGATATGACGCTTGCAGAATACTTCCCCGCCCGAAGGGCGGCCACCAAACCGGAACCCAGCGCAGCGGGTCCGGTTTGGAAAGGAGCCGCAACAGAATGAGTGCGCGGTTACTTTTAAAAAAGTCGCCGCAAACGATATGACGTTTGCGAGGCGTTCCCGCCGCCCGGAGGGCGGCACACCAAATCACAACCCAGCGCAGCGGTTGTGATTTGGAAGCGAGGAGCAGCAAAATGAGCGAGCGATGAGTTTTTTAATAAAAAAACTCGTCGCAAGCGATATGACGCTTGCAGAATACTTCCCCGCCCGAAGGGTGGCCACCAAACCGGAGCCCAGCGCAGCGGGTCCGGTTTGGAAAGGAGCCGCAACAGAATGAGTGCGCGGTGACTTTTAAAAAAAGTCGCCGCAAACGATATGACGTTTGCGAGGCGTTCCCGCCGCCCGGAGGGCGGCACACCAAATCACAACCCAGCGCAGCGGTTGTGATTTGGAAGCGAGGAGCAGCAAAATGAGCGAGCGATGAGTTTTTTAATAAAAAAACTCGTCGCAAGCGATATGACGCTTGCGACGAGCTGGTGGAGGAGGGTGGATTCGCTTTTCTGCGGAAAAGCCCGGCGGTTGCAACGTGCCACCGGCACGTTGCCAAGAGCCGCCGTCTCATCCGCCCTCAGATAAGAAAAACGGCAACCCCTGACGGGGTCACCGTTTTTCTGGTGGAGGAGGGTGGATTCGAACCACCGAAGCGAAACGCAACAGATTTACAGTCTGCCCCCTTTGGCCACTCGGGAACTCCTCCATATGAAATTGTGGAGCTGGTGGACGGATTCGAACCCCCGACCTGCTGATTACAAATCAGCTGCTCTACCGACTGAGCTACACCAGCTTATCAGCCGTAATTGGCGCGTTCTGCCCAACAGCAAGGGATATTATAGCAGAGGGTTCCCCGCTTGTCAATCGTTTTTTTAAATTTTTCTTGCCCCGCCAGGTTGTCCGGGCTGCCTGGCGGGGCCATCGTTCCCCGGACCATCCAAACAGGAAGGAGGCATCCATCACGCATCTATCCCAACCCAGGCTCCGCCCACCCCTGCGGGACAGCCAGCTGGAGGCTCCCCTCTGGTTTTGTCCCCTGTGCGGGGCGGAGCAATACCCCACGGATCCGGGCAGCTCCTGGCGGGGCCGGCGCATCTGCGCCGCCTGCCGCGCCCGTCTGAATTACCACGAGAGAGAGGGATTATCATGACACTGCTGGAACTATCCGCCGAGTACCGCTCCCACGCCCATGCGCTGGACCTGCGCATCTGCCAGCTGCAGTACCGGCTGGAGCACACCCGCAACGCGGATCAGCGCTGCCAGCTGGAGGAGCGCATCCACATGCTGTCCACCATGCTCCGGGAGGCCCGGGAGCTGGCGGTTCTGACCGAGCGCTACTACGACAGGGGGTATCGGCGCAATGCCAAATACACGATATAGGCGGGGTAAGGTGTATGCCGCGGACATGGCTATGTACTCCCTGCAGATGTCCGCCGACAACAGCAAGGAAATAAGCCGCTTAAAGCGAAATCTCATCCGCTGCCTTCAGGAGGACGTCACCCCCCACCAGCGCCAGGCCCTGCTGATGTACTACGCTCAGGGACTCAACATGCGGGAGATCGGGGAAAAGCTGGGGGTGGACAAGTCCACCGTCTCCCGCACCATCAAGCGGGGGGAGCGGCGGCTGCAGCGCTGTCTCCGCTACGGCGCGGAGGCCTACCTGCGAAATCTCTATCCGGACTGACCTTCTACACAATGCAAAAAGCTGCCCGGTCCCAAAGGACCGGGCAGCTTCTTGTTTTTCTTGCCAATTAGTAGGCCACGCCCCACAGAATGCTGTGCTTGGCGGGCTTGCCGCAGCATACGCACACGTCGGACACCTTCTCCTGGGCGAAGGGCATGCACCGGGAGGAGACCCCGGCCACTTCCTTCATCTTCATCTCGCACTCCAGCTCGCCGCACCACATGGTCTTGGCGAAGCCGCCCTCGGTCTCCATGAACTCCTTGACCTCGTCCATGGTCATGCACACCTTGGTGTGGTCCTCCAGGTTCTTCTTGGCCCGCTGATAGAGCCCCTCGTGGACGGCGTCCAGCAGCTCCTTGACGGTGCTCTCCAGCTCGGTAAGGGGAACAAAGACCTTCTCTCCGGAATCCCGGCGGCAGATGCAGCACTGGCCCTTCTCCATATCCTTGGGGCCGATCTCCACGCGCAGGGGCACGCCCTTCATCTCATACTGGGCGGCCTTCCAGCCCATGGACTGGTCGGAGTCGTCCATCTGGGCCCGGATACCGGCGGCCTTCAGGCGATTCAGCAGGTCGGCAGCGGCGTCCAGCACGCCCTCCTTGTGCTGGGCCACGGGGATGACCATGGCCTGGATGGGGGCGATGCGGGGAGGCAGCACCAGACCGTTGTTGTCGCCGTGGGTCATGATGATGCCGCCGATCATACGGGTGGACACGCCCCAGGAGGTCTGGTGGGGGTGGTGGAGCTGGTTGTCCTTGCCGGTGAAGGTGATGTCAAAGGCCCGGGCAAAGCCGTCGCCGAAGTAGTGGCTGGTGCCCGCCTGAAGGGCCTTGCGGTCGTGCATCATGCACTCCACAGTGTAGGTCTCCTCGGCTCCGTTGAACTTCTCCTTGTCGGTCTTGCGGCCCCGGACCACAGGCATGGCCAGCACGTTCTCCATAAAGTCGGCGTAGATGTTCAGCATGCGCATGGTCTCTTCCCGGGCCTCTTCCTCGGTGGCGTGCATGGTGTGGCCCTCCTGCCACAGGAACTCACGGTGGCGGAGGAAGGGACGGCTGGTCTTCTCCCAGCGGAGCACGGAGCACCACTGGTTATACAGCTTGGGCAGGTCCCGGTGGGAGTGGATGATGTTCTTATAATGCTCGCAGAACAGGGTCTCGCTGGTGGGACGGATGCAGTAGCGCTCCTCCAGCTTCTCGCTGCCGCCGTGGGTGACCCAGGCGCACTCGGGGGCGAAACCCTCTACGTGGTCCTTCTCCTTCTGCAGGAGGGACTCAGGAATCAGCATGGGCAGATACACATTCTCGTGTCCGGTCTCCTTGAACCGCTTGTCCAGCTCCGCCTGGATGTTCTCCCAGATGGCGTAGCCGTAGGGGCGGTAAATAAACATCCCCTTGATGGAGGAGTAGTCGATGAGCTCCGCCTTCTTGCACACGTCGGTGTACCACTGGGCGAAGTCCACCTCCATATCGGTGATCTGCTCCACCTGCTTCTTGTTGGGGTTCTGTGCCATATCGTCTCAGTCCTTTATTTCAAAATGGGATTGGAAAACTCGTACTCCTTATTTTAGAAAACCCCCGGGGGAAAGTCAAGTTTTCCCCGCAAAATCCCCGAAAAAGAAGGGCCCGCCGCCTGCTTCTGTCAGGCTTGCGGGCCCTTTGGCCGTTTTTATTCCGCGTAATCGCCGTAATAGTCGATCATGACTCCGTCCAGGTACTGCCAGTCCTCCTCCACCAGGGAGTAGTAGTTGTCATCCCCCAGCTCCAGCTGGAGCATGATCTCCTGGTCCGCCCCGTAGCTCAGCTGAGGCAGCAGCGCCTCCACTTCCTCCAGCATGGCCATGGCATAGACGGCGTCAATGGCGGCGTATTCCTCCTCGCTCACATTGGTGAGCTCCTCCTGGGTGGTAATTCCCTTCTCCGCACAGGCCGCCTGCCAGTTTTCCGAGTAGCTCTCCTCGGACAGCAGGGGCATGATCTCGATGGGCGACAGGGTGACCTCCACCACAAAGTCGCCGCTTTGCAGCTTGTCCGCCTCCCCCACGGTGTACTGCGCGTGGGAGTAGATCTCCTTCACCAGGCTCTCCGCCTTGGCGGTGACCGCATCGTCGGGGTACTCTACCCCCAGGAAATAGTAAAGCAGATATTCCGCCTCGGCAGTCACATTGGACTTGTACTTCTCCTCGGCGTCCGCTTTGGTCATGTCTTCCACTAATTTCAGGTAGTCGTCGTTGCAGACGCCGCGGTAGACTGCGTCCAGCTCTCCCTGCACATAGGTAGAGGCGTCCGCCCGGCTCACGCCGCAGGCGGACAGCAGCGCCACGGCGGTCACCAGCCCAACCAGGCACATATTTCTGAGGTGCTTCATAGATACTCTCATCTCTCTTCTCAACACATTCTCCAAAAGGTCAGGTTTTTTGTCCCCGCCCTCTGGTCATTTTCTACCTTTTATTGTATTGGATAGAAGCGCTAAAGTCAACCTTGCCCGACAGAAATGTTTATGCTACACTTGGGGCATCGTAAGCAGGCAGGGATTTCCTGTCTTTTGAAAGGAGGAACCGTCCATGGACGGCACCCAGCGCCGGGCGGAAATTGCCCGGTTTCTCAGCAGCGCCAAGGGACCGGTCAGCGCCGCCGCGCTGGCCCGGAAATGTTCTGTCAGCCGACAGATCATTGTGGGTGACATCGCCCTTCTGCGGGCGGGCGGCATGGACATTGCCGCCACCCCCCGGGGCTATCTGGTCCAGCGCTCCCCCTCCGGTCTGGTACGACGGGTGGCGGTACGCCACGACGGAGCGGGCATGGAGGATGAGCTCAACGCCATGGTGGACCAGGGCTGCACCGTACTGGACGTCATTGTGGAGCACCCCATCTACGGCCAGCTCACCGGCCCGCTGCAGCTTGTCTCCCGCTACGATGTGGGCCAGTTCATCGCCCGCTGCCGGCAGGCGGAGGCCCTCCCCCTCTCCCAGCTCACGGAGGGGATTCACCTCCACACCCTCTCCTGCCCTGACCAGGCGGCCTATGACCGGGTGTGCCAATCCCTGTCCAAACTGGGCTTTTTGCTGGAAGATTAGGGAAAAATACCCTTCGCAACCACTGGTTGCGAAGATTCCAGCCCCGCCTGGTGGTTTCGCAACCGCTCCTTTGGTATGGTGGAACCAGAGGGGCAAGCCTATGGAACCCTGTTTTCCACCGGCGCCCGCCCTATCCGAAATCCCGGACGGATCGATGTACTCCGACCGGAATGAAATGGAGGCAATCATTATGACGCTGAGTGAAAAGATTCTCTATTACCGCAAGTCCGCCGGTCTCTCCCAGGAGGAACTGGCCGCCCGGGTGGGGGTCTCCCGCCAGGCGGTGAGCAAGTGGGAGACCGGGGAGTCCACCCCCGAGCTGAGCAAAGTGGTTTTGCTGGCCCGCGCCTTCCAGATTACCACCGATCAGCTGCTCTCCCCTGAGGCTCCCCAATCCTCTCGCCCATCCTCCGCCCCCTCGTCCTCTCCCTCCCGCGCCCCCGACCCCAAATATCAGGCCATCCCCTTTTTGGGCCGGATGGTGCGCCGCTGGGGCTGGCTGGCGGGTGTCTACCTGTTCCTCCAGGGGGCTGGCATGACCCTGGTAGGCGGCATTGCCCGGTACGCCTTCTCCGCCATGATGTCCCCCGTCTCCCAGTCTATGGGGCTGTCCGGAACAAACTCGGGGCTCGTGGAGGCCCTCTTTGCCGATGACCCCTTCTCCCGCACCGCCTCCGTCTTTCTCACCATTCCCACGGTGATTATGGTCCTGGGCATCCTGGTCATGATCGCCGGCGCGGTGCTCACCCTGCTGCTGTGGCGGGAGCGGAAGAAGAACCCCTGAGGGGCATTTCCCCCTCTTTTTCTCCAAATTTGCCCCGTGCAACCCAAAGTTTACGGTCCGTTCTTCAAACGCAACCGGGAATCGGTGGCGCAGCCGGTCCTGCCGGGGTAAGATGGGGCCATCCTGAATCCCCCTTTGGAGGTGCTGGCTATGGCCTTTTCCGACAATCTGCAATTTCTCCGTGCCCGCCGGGGGCTCACCCAGGAGCAGCTGGCCGAGGAGCTGAACGTCTCCCGCCAGAGCGTGAGCAAGTGGGAGAGCGGCGCCGCTTTCCCGGAGATGGACACCCTGCTGCGGCTGTGTGAGCTCTATGAGGTGAGCCTGGACCTGCTGCTGCGGGGAGACGCCCGGGCCAGTCTCCAGGCGGACACCCACGGCTATGACGCCTTTTTCACGGCCCACGGCCTGCGGGTGTCTCTGGGGGTGGGCGGAATCCTGCTGGGGGTGGCCCTCATGCTGCTCACCATGGCCGCCGGGCTGGCGGAGACCCTCTCCGTGGCCCTGCTGCTGGCGGTCATCGCCGTCTGTGTGGTGGTGCTGGTGGCCAGCGGCCTGCTGGAGGAGGATTTCCGCAAAAAGCATCCCTCCGTCCCCGACTGCTACACCCAGGAGGCCAGGGACGCCGCCCACCGGCGGTTCATCTGGCTCATGTGCGGGGGCATCGGTGGGATTCTGGTTGGAGTCATCTTTCTGCTCCTCTTCTTTACGGTGTTCCCCGAACGGGAGCCCTATGAGCTGACTGCCGGCGGCATCTTTTTCATCCTGCTGGCTCTGTCGGTCTCCGCCCTCCTCTACGGCGGGATGGACCAGGAGAAATACCAGGTGTGGAAGTACAACCGGGACAACAACCCCACCCCCCAGGTACGGGAGCGGAACAAGCTCATCGGCACCATCTGCTCCGCCATTATGATCACCGCCACCGCCATCTATGTGGGGCTGGGGCTGGCTCTGGACCTGTGGCGCACCGCCTGGTGGCTGTTTGCTGTGGGCGGCATCCTGTGCGGCCTGGTCCATGTGCTGCTGGACCCCTACAAGGATGACGACTGAAAATTTGACTCCGGGACTTGACAAATTTTCCATTTCCAGTACAATGTGGTTTACATGTGTCTTGACACCTGTAAACCACATTTTTTGTTTTGTTGTTTGGAGAGAGGTTTTCGTTTTATGAAGGAATTTCTGCGGCGGAAGAACATCGTCTTCTCCGCCAAGCGCTACGGCATTGACGCCCTGGGGGCCATGGCTCAGGGCCTCTTCTGCTCCCTGCTCATCGGCACCATCATCAACACCATCGGCACCCAGTTCCACATTGACTTCCTCACCCAGGTGGTGGCTACCCTGGGCAGCGGGGACAAGCAGATCACCTACACTGTGGGCGGCCTGGCCTCGGCCATGAGCGGCCCGGCCATGGCGGTGGCCATCGGCTACGCCCTCCAGGCGCCCCCCATGGTCCTCTTTTCCCTGGTCACCGTGGGCTTTGCCTCCAACGCCCTGGGTGGGGCGGGCGGCCCTCTGGCGGTGCTGTTTGTGGCCATCATTGCCGCCGAATTCGGCAAGGCGGTGAGTAAGGAGACCAAGATCGACATCCTGGTCACCCCCATTGTCACCATTTTAATTGGTGTAGGCGCCGCCTGGGTCATTGCTCCCCCCATTGGCGCCGCGGCCGACGCCTTCGGACAGCTCATCATGCAGACTACCCTTCTCCAGCCCTTCTGGATGGGCATTCTGGTGTCTGTGCTGGTGGGCATCGCCCTCACCCTGCCCATCTCCTCGGCGGCCATCTGCTCGGTGCTGGGCCTCACCGGCCTGGCGGGAGGCGCGGCGGTGGCCGGCTGCTGCGCCAACATGGTGGGCTTTGCCGTGCTGTCCTTCCGGGAAAACGGCTGGGGCGGCTTGGTGAGCCAGGGTCTGGGCACCTCCATGCTCCAGATGCCCAATATCGTGAAGAACCCCAAAATCTGGCTGCCCGCCATTCTCACCTCCTCCGTCACCGGCCCTCTGGCCACCTGTGTGTTCGGCCTGGAGATGAACGGCGCCCCCATCAACTCCGGCATGGGCACCTGCGGCCTGTGCGGCCAGCTGGGCGTGTGGACAGGCTGGATCGCCCCCAGTGAGAAGGCCATCGCCAACGGCGCCCTGGCCATTGCCCCCACCGCTTTCGACTGGCTGGGCCTCATCCTCATCTCCTTCGTGCTGCCCGCTATCCTCTGCTGGGCCTTCGGCCTCTTCTTCCGGAAGATCGGCTGGATTAAGGAGGGAGACCTGATCCTGCCTCAGTAAGGGCTTCCTTTCCGACAGCATTCGGGCTCTGACCGGAAATTTCCCCGGCCAGAGCCCTTTTTTTCAAAAATTTCGGAATTTTTCCTTGACATTTCTCCCGATTCCGGTATAATAATTAAGCCTGTCATTGTGGGCAGGCACATCCTTGCCCCCTCAAGTGGGGGCCATATGTCCATAAGGAGGTGCAAAATATGGCAAAGATTACTGCGAACTACGAGGCGGTTTACATCCTCAATCCCGCTCTGAGCGAGGAGCAGATTGCCGCCCTGGTGGCTAAGTTCAAGGGCGTCGTGGAGGCCAATGGTACCGTCACCGAGATCGACGAATGGGGCAAGCGCCGTCTGGCCTATCCCATCGATGATCTGATGGAGGGCTACTACGTCCTGATGACCTTCACCGCCGCCGCCGCTATCCCCGCCGAGCTGGACCGTATCTTCCGGATCACCGACGGCGTGATGCGTTCCCTGATCGTCTGCAAGGACCAGTAAGGGAGGCGGGCTGAAATGCTCAATCGAATTATCATTATGGGCCGGTTGGCCCGGGATCCCGAGCTTCGGCGCACCCAGACCGGGACGCCGGTGGCTTCCTTCCGCCTGGCGGTGGATCGGGATTTCAAGGACCGGAGCACCGGCGAGAAGGCAACCGACTGGATCGACGTGGTGGCCTGGCGCCAGACCGCCGAGTTTGTCAGCCGCTACTTCACCAAGGGCCGCATGGCTGTGGTGGAGGGCCGGCTGCAGATGCGGGACTGGACCGACAAGGACGGCAACAAGCGCACCAGCGCTGAGGTCGTGGCCGACAACGTCTACTTTGGCGATTCCAAGCGGGACGGCGAGGGCGGCGGCTATGACCGCGGCTACTCCGACCGGGGCTACCCCGGCAGCTTCTCCCAGGTCCCTCCCTCCGCCCCCTCCGGCTACGGCGCCGCTCCTGCGGACGGCGACCAGTTTGCCGAGCTTTCCGATGACGACGGCGAGCTGCCGTTTTGACTTTGACCGTTTCTGGTCGTAAAGAAGGAGGTTTTTTCCATGGCTATGGATCGTGATAACAAGGCTCCCCGCGGCCGCAAGCGCCGCAAGGTCTGCGCCTTCTGCGTGGACAAGGTCGAGCAGATTGATTACAAGGACGCCGCCAAGCTGCGCCGGTTCACCTCCGAGCGGGCCAAGATTCTGCCCCGCCGTACCACCGGCACCTGCGCCATGCATCAGCGTCAGCTGACCGAGGCCATCAAGCGCGCCCGTCAGATCGCTCTGCTGCCCTACGTGACCGACTAATTTGGTTCACAAACGGCCCGTTCCAAATGAACGGGCCGTTTTTATATCTGCTGCAAAATAAGCGTGCGCCCCCTCTGGAAAGGGAGCGCACGCTTGTTTCTTTCCTTATTGTCCCGCGCCCGCCCGCAGGGGCTTGGGGCTGGGAGCGCCGACCTCAGCCTGCTCCGGCTGGCTGGGGTAAATCCGGCGCAGGCGGCGGATGCAGGCCATGCTGGCGGGAACCAGGAACAGGTCCGCGGCAATCCAGGCAGCGGGGGAGGCAAAGCACACCGCGCTGTACCCGAACACAGGCACCAGGCCCATGCCCACGCCGGTGCGGGCCAGCATCTCCAGCACGCCGGCCAGAATGGCAAAGGCGCTGTACCCCATCCCCTGGATGGAGAAGCGGACGATGTTCACCAGGGCCAGAGGGAAGAAGAAGGCGGTGGCCGTCACCACATAGCGGGCGGTGAGGTCCACCAGCAGGGCCAGCTGGGGCTCGCTCGGGTTGAGGAACAGCATGGCGCAGGGGGCGGCAAACATTGTCATGGCCCCCAGGGCAATCACAGAATAGCCCAGTCCCAACAGGGAGCAGGCCCGGATACCCTGGCCCAGCCGATCCAGACGGCAGGCCCCCACGTTCTGGCCGCAGTAGGTGGCCATGGTGGCTCCCATGGCGTCAAAGGGGCAGGCCAGCAGCTGATAGAGCTTGGCTCCCGCCGCCACCGCCGCCACATAGGTGCTGCCCAGCACGTTGACGGCAGACTGCAGGATGATGGAGCCGATGGCGGTGATGGAGTACTGCAGGCCCATGGGGATGCCCATGGCGCACAGCACCTTGCAGGAGTGGCCGTCCAGCCGCCGCTCCTCCCGGCTCATGCGGAGAATGGGGTACTTTTTGACCATGTAGGCCAGACAGGCGAGACCCGAAATGCCCTGGGACACCACCGTGGCAAGGGCGGCTCCGGCCACCCCGGCGCCAAACCACAGGATGAGGGCGAAGTCCAGGAAGATATTCAAAAAGGAGGACAGGGCCAGGAAGTACACCGGCGTGCGGCTATCCCCCAGAGAGCGGAGGATACCCGCCAGCAGGTTATAGAGGAAGGTGGCGGGAATGCCCATGAAGATGACGAAGATGTAGGCGTAGGCCCCGGCAAAGATGTCCTCCGGGGTGCGCATCAGGGTGAGGATGGCCCGGCAGCCCAGTCCCGTGGCCACCGTCAGCACCAGGGCGAACATGGCAGAGAGGTAGGCGGCGTTGGCCACATAGCGCCGCATTTTGGAGGGCTCTCCCGCCCCCATCCGCTGGGCCACAGGGATGGCAAAGCCGCTGCACACGCCCATACAGAAGCCAATGACAAAAAAGTTGATGGAGCCGGTGGAGCCCACCGCCGCCAGGGCCTGAGCCCCCAGCAGCTTGCCCACGATCATGGTGTCCACCAGGTTATAAAACTGCTGGAACAGCAGGCCCAGCAGGGTGGGCACCGCAAACTGAACGATCAGCCCCATGGGGCTGCCCTTGGTCAAATCCCGGGTCATAGTCCTCTCTCCTCTCCGGAAGGCTGTTTTCCATCTCATTGCATACCGGACTATTATAGTCACCGGATTCTGCCCTGCCTAGAGGTTTTTTTCACAATTTTAAGGGGATATTTCCCGGGGACCTGTTGTATTCTGTTCCAAAGTCCCCGTTTGGGACAAAAAGCGCCGGACGGAAGTTCCGTCCGGCGCTCTGTTTTACGGCTTTACAGTCCTGTTCCGACAGGCCAAGATGCAGCCTTACCGACCCATGATCCGGGCCATCTGCACCATGGTGACGGCCACCTGGGCCCGGGTGGCGGTAGCCTGGGGGGCGAAGGAGCCGTCGCTGCCACCGCTCATGATGCCCGCCTGGTAACAGACGTTCACGCCCTCAGCGGCATAACCGGCAATGGAGGCGGCGTCGGTGTAGGCGCTGTCTCCCTCCATCACCTTGTCATAGCGCACGTTGTAGGTCTCCAGGAAGGAGGCGAACAGAGCCGCCATATCCTGACGGGTGATGGGAGCGGTGGGGTTGAAGTTTTTCAGCATCTCAGTAGGGATGAGGTTCTTCTCCTTGGCCCAGTTCACGTACCCGTCGTACCAGGCGCCGCCGGGCACGGCGGTGATGGTCTCGCCGGAGAACTGGCTCAGAACGGTGAGGAACTGGGCGTAGTCCATGCTGGCCTCGGGGGCGAAGGTGCCGTCCCCGGCGCCGGCAAAGAGGCCCTTCTCATAGACCGTCTGCACAAAGCCGGCGTACCATGCATCAGGGGAGACATCGGAGAAGATCTGCTCCGGCTGCTCCGCCTTGTCCCCCAGCACCACGTAGTGAGTAAGCTTCTGGAAGTTATTATCCTCGTTGCCCCAGTCCTCTACAAAGCTCACCATAACCACTTCGGCGTTCCAGTGGTCACTGTAGCCGAACAGGTCATCGGTGGTGTAGGTGCAGTTGCCCTGGGTGCCGCCCACGATGCCGTCGAACATATTGTAATAGTTGCCGGAGCTGGGATCGATCTTATAATGCTCCCAAAAGAGATAGTCCATCCCGGACGCCGTGACGCTGCTGCCCGGCTCCATGACGATGAAGCTGGCGTTGTCCTCCACTACCGTTCCATCGTCAGCATAGTCCACGCCCTCGATGACCAGAGGACGCGTCTCCTTCTTGGCAGAAGTAAAGGTATAGGTGTTTCCGGCCTCATCCACAGCAGTCAGAGGGCCATAACCATCGGCGGCCAGAGCATTGGCGCTGAACAGGCTGACCAGCATGGCGGCGGCCAGCACGCGGGTAAACAGTTTTTTCATGATATCTCGACTTCCTTCCTCTTCTTGTTTGTACCCCGTGTCTGCTTTTCTACTCCTCTCCCAGATCCCCGCTTTGCTCCACGGGACAGACAAATCGCAAAGGGGCATCAATCTGCTCCGGCCTTTTCCCTGGATCCCTCTCTGTACCAACACGCAGGGCAGAACCGGCAAGGCATTCCCAGCCCTTTTGTTTCCTTTAGATTTCCTTAAATCAGTATAGCATCCAAAATCAGGAAGTCAATCATTTTACCCTCAAAACAGAGAGCCGGACGGAAATCCCGTCCGGCTCTCTGCTTTATTGTTTTACAGTTCTGTTCCGTCAAGTCTGAATGCAGACTTACCGGCCCATGATCCGGGCCATCTGCACCATGGTGACGGCCACCTGGGCCCGAGTGGCGGTAGCGTTGGGGGCAAAGGAGCCGTCGCTGCCGCCGCTCATGATGCCCGCCTGGTAGCAGACGTTCACGCCCTCAGCGGCATAGTCGGCAATGGAGGCGGCGTCGGTGTAGGCGCTGTCTCCCTCCATCACCTTGTCATAGCGCACGTTGTAGGTTTCCAGGAAGGAGGCGAACAGGGCCGCCATGTCCTGACGGGTGATTGGAGCGGTGGGGTTGAAGTTTTTCAGCATCTCAGCAGGGATGAGGTTCTTCTCCTTGGCCCAGTTCACATACCCGTCGTACCAGGCGCCGCCGGGCACGGCGGTGATGGTCTCGCCGGAGAACTGGCTCAGAACGGTGAGGAACTGCGCGTAGTCCATGTTGGCCTCAGGGGCGAAGGTGCCGTCCCCGGCGCCGGCAAAGAGGCCCTTCTCATACACCGTCTGCACAAAGCCCGCGTACCAGGCATCGGGGGCCACGTCGGAGAAGATCCGCTCCGGCTCCGGCTCGGGTTGGCTGGAGCCGTCGCCGGCGGTGACATAGGCATAGGTGGTAGGACCGCCCCAGCTGTCGTATGCCTCCAGCTTATAGCAGCCGCTGGCGGGCAGGGTCCAGTTATGGAGGGACAGGGATGTGCCGGTTGCGAGATCATACAGGCCCGTCAGGAAAATGGTGTGAGCCCCGCCGGTCATCTGGCCGCTCTGGATGGAGAAGGCGGTACCCACCGGGTATTGATATACCGTCTGGCTGGTTCCCTCATAGTCGGTGACCGTGACAGAGCCGGTGCTGGCCGCATCAGAATAGATCCAGCGGTTGTCAGGCGTCTTATACCAAGTGGCCTCCGGCTCAGGATCGACGGAGCCGGAACCCTCGGCAGTGACATAGGCCTCTGTCGACCAGATGCCCTCGTCAAAGGCGATCAGCTCATAGGCCCCGGTCTCGGGCAGGGTGAACTGCTGATTGATGCCGTACTGGTACTCCCCGGTGGACAGGTTACGGACGCGCTCGAAGTTGGTCATGGCGCTTCGGGATGTGAACACGGTGACGGCGGGATAGCGATACACGGTGTAGCTTTTCCCCGCATTGTCGGTGACGGTAGTAGAGCCGGAGCTGGGGTTGCTGGCCTCCAGCAGGGTGTTGTCCGGCACATCATAGGCAAAGGCGGGTACAGACAGCAGACCAACCACCATGGCAGCGGCGAGGACGCGTGCAAGCAGTTTTCTCATTGCGGTATTACTCCTTTTTCAAATTTCTCCGGACGGGTTACCTCAATTATACTCTTCTTGTGCAGAAAAAACAACGAGAAGACGGTATGGCGTGAAGAATTGAGAAAAAGACACAAAGCAGGAGGACAGGGTGCTTTTCAGCACTCTGTCCTCCTGACTGCTCCGGCAAAGGGAAAGGTCATCCGTTTCGGCTCATCCGGCGGCAGGCCAGGGCGGTGGCCAGGAAGTAGCCTCCGTACACCGCCAGCAGCACCAGGGCAGTCATGAGGCTGCTGCCCACGCTGTCCACCCGGCCCGCCACGGCGATGAGGTCATTGGCCGCCTTCATCCCCACCACGGTGTGAATGAGGGCCAGGGCCAGAGGCAGCAGGAAGGCCAGGGCCACCTGCTGGGTGGCAGACCGGGCCACCAGCTTCTCCTCCGCCCCCAGACGGCGCAGCATGGCATACCGCCCGGTGTTGTCCGCGGCCTGGCTCAGCTGCTGGAGGGCCAGCACTGCCGCCGCGGCCAGCAGGAAGGTAAAGCCCAGGTAGAGTCCCAAAAACAGGGCCAGCAGCTTACTGCCCATCAGGTCCTGATAAATGAGCAGCTTGCTGTTCATAATGATGGTGTAGTCCAGATCCAGGGCACGCAGGAGGGGAAGCAGGGCCTCCTCCGTCTCCTCCGGGTCACCGGCATAGTTGGCCGACCACACCTGGCGGCGCACCTCCAGCTGCCGGGCGGTCTCATCCTCCGTCACCGCCACCGTGAGCCCCAGGCCGCCGGTGGCCAGGTCCTCCCCCCAGGTTTCCAGCACCCGGGCCTCGCCGGGCTCCAGGGTAATGGGCTCCCTGCCCTGGGAGGCCATGAGGGCGTTGTAGTCGGACAGGGCCATGACGGCGCTGACCTCGTTGGTCCCCGAGAGGGCCGGGTCGTTGTAGTAGTAGGTGACCGACCACTGGCCAGAGAGCTTCTCCTCCGGGTCAAAGCCCGCCTCCTCCAGCAAGGCCATAAAGTCGATCTCCCCCTTGCTGTCCGCCGACTGGTTCTGGACACTGATGTCATATGGGGCCTGCTGGCGGGTGGCGGCCTCCATAGTCTGATTGAGGCCCAGGGAGCTGGCCGTGATGCCCATGGCCAGCAGCAGGAGGATGCAGATGATGGTATTGGACAGATAGGTGGTGTGCACCTTGCTGATCCACTGGCGCAGGGTAAAGAGGTTCAGGTTTCTGTAATAGAGCCTGGGCTGTCCCTGGACCAGACGCAGCACAAAGCCGGACAGAGAGCGGAAAATGAGCAGAGTCCCCAGGGTGCCCAGGGCCAGCATAGGGATGCAGATGGGCAGAATGGCCACGGCCATGGCCATACCGAAGGTGAGGAGCAGGGCGTAGGCCGCCAGCAGGCACAGCACCCCCACGGCAAACTGGGCCACCGACCAGCTCAGGGGCCGCTGACGGAGGACCTCGTTTTTCCGGTTCCCCTGCATGAGGTCAAGGAGCCTGGCCCGGGACACCTGCAGGCCGCTGAGGACCATCACCAGCAGGAAGATAAGCCCGAAACACACCACCGTCTTGCCCGCCGCCTTCAGGGAGAAGTGCAGGGCCAGCATGCCGGACAGGTCCATCTGGAACATGGACAGGGTGAGGGCGGACAATCCCCAGGAGGCGGCCACTCCCAGGGCCAGTCCGGCGGCCAGGGAGATAAGGCCAATGGTCCCCGTCTCCAGCACCAGCAGCCGGGACACCTGTCCCTGGCTCAGGCCCAGCAGCAGGTAGGTGCCCAGCTCCCGCTTCCGCCGCCGCAGGAGAAACCCGTTGGCGTACACAATGAGGCAGGCCAACACCACCGCCACAAAGACGGAAAAGACGTCGATGAGCACCTGGATGGCCTCCGCCGCAGGGGTTTGGTTCTGGGCCAGATAAACCATAGCCCCCTGGCCCTCCAGGGAGTTGAAGGCATAGAAGAGGCACACCCCGAAGGTGAGGGTGAGCAGATACACGCCGTAGTCCCGAAAGGACCGGCCCACGTTGCGCAGCGCCAGCTTAGAGAACATCGTCCATCTCTCCTCCCAGTTGGGACACCACCCGAATAATCTGCTGGAAGAAGGCCTTCCGGTCCCGGCCCTCCCGCCGCAGCTCCAAAAACAGCTTGCCGTCCCGGAGGAACACCACCCGCCCGCAGCAGCTGGCGGTGAAGGCGTCGTGGGTGACCATGAGGATAGTGGCGCCCCGCTCCCGGTTGAGCACCTCCAGCCGCTCCAGCAGCAGCCGGGCGGACTTGGAGTCCAGGGCTCCCGTGGGCTCATCGGCCAGCACCAGGGCGGGATGGGTCACCATGGCCCGGGCGGCGGCGCACCGCTGCTGCTGGCCGCCGGACATCTGGTAGGGGTACTTGTTCAAGCAGTCCTCAATGCCCAGCAGCCGGGCCATCTCCTCCACCCGGCCGGGAATCTCCCCCGCGGGGGCCTTCACAATGGCCAGGGCCAGGGCGATATTTTCAAAGGCGGTGAGGGTGTCCAGCAGGTTGCAGTCCTGAAAAATAAAGCCCAGCCGCTCCCGGCGGAAGCGGGAGAGCTCCTTTCCCCGCAGTGCGGTGAGCTCCCGCCCGTCAATGACGATGGAGCCCGAGGTGGGCCGGTCGATGGTGGACACGCAGTTGAGCAGGGTGGTCTTGCCGGAGCCCGAGGGCCCCATGACTCCCACAAACTCCCCCGCCTCCAGGGACAGGGACACTCCGTCCAGCGCACGGGTGGACGCACTCCCCCGGCCGTACACCCGGACGAGGTCGGTAACCTTTAACATTTCCTCCATAGCTGTTTCCTTTCTCACACCCGGCCCGCCCTCCCGGTGCGGGCCTTGAACTGTATTAGAGAATATCATACAGTTTGCAAAAATGCTTTAAAGGTTCCCTGAGGATTTTATTAAGCTTCTCTTAAAAACAGAAAAAAGGCGGGACCTAGTCCCGCCTTTCGGCTTGCTCATAAGAGGAACAGCCAGGTCATCCAGCCCGCCGAGGCCGCCGCGGCCCCCACGGCGCCCCAGACCGCCCCGGGCAGCCGGTTGAGCCGCCGGCTCCAGGCCCGGCCCCGCTTCAGGTAGCCGTCCGCCGCCTGGCGGGCCTCCTTCAGCACCTGGTCGGCGCTGACCCCCTCCCGGGCCAGGGCCTCCTCCTTCACAATAAAAATAGCCTCCTCAAAGAGCTTGGGGTCGGGAGACTTGACTAAAATCACCTGCCGGGTAATCCCCTTCACCATGGTATGTCCCTTCCTTTCCGGAACCTGCTTGTCCAGTATTTGCCTCTAGTCTGTCCCGATTTTCCCCGGTATATTCCACCTTGTCCCATCCGTACACTAGGGCCAGATGAAACGGGGGGATGGACATGGAACAGGAACTGGAATGGCGGGATCTGGGGGAAGTGTTCTTGCTGTACCTGGTGAACGTCTGGCTGATCGCCCTGATGCAGTGGGCGGCGCTGGCGGGGTGAGGGCCGGTCAGCGGCCCAGCCACCGTCCGTACTCCGCCGCCGGGCGCACCCGGCCCACGGCGGACAGGGAGGCCCGGTCCCACTGGAAGATCTCGTCGGCCAGCTGCCGGAGCTGCTCCCGGGTGACGGCATCGTAGGCGGCCAGAATCTCCTCCTGGCTACGCACCCGGCCGTAGAGAAGCTCCGAGGCCCCCATGGAGCTCATGCGGGTCTGAACGGACTCGGCCCCCATAAGGAGCCCCGCCTTGGCCTGCTCCCGCACCCGGTCCAGTTCCTCCTGGGTAGGGCCGTGGTCCCGGAGATCGCTGACCACACCCCGCAGGGTGTCCAGGGCCAGCTCCTCCTGCTCCTTGCCCAGGGCGGTGTAGATGCCCAGAAGGCCGGTGTCCGCGTGGTCAGCCACATAGGAGTAGACGGTGTAGCAGAGGCCCCGCTCCTCCCGCACCTGCTGGAAGAGCCGGGAAGAACAGCCGCCGCCCAGCAGGGAGTTGAGCAGCATCAGCTGCTCCCGCCGGGGATCCAGATAGGTGAGGGCGGGAAAGGCCAGCAGCAGATGGTTTTGCTCAATGGCCTTTTTCCGGGAGGTAACGGCGGGACGGTAGGCGGCCGGGGCCTGCTGGGCCAGGGGGCCGGGCTCCAGGCCGGAAAGGAGCTCCGCCAGCCGGTCTGTCTGCTCCTGGGTAAAGCTGCCCGCCAGGGAGACCACCAGCGCCCCGGAGCGGTAGTGCTCCCGCTGCCACTGCTGAAGGCTCTCCCCCGTCATCCCCGCCAGGGTGGCCTGGGTGCCCAGAATGGGACGGGCCAGGGGGCTCCCCTTGTACACCGCCGCCGACAGCCGCTCGGCAGCCAGATCCTCGGGGGTGTCCTCGTACATACCGATCTCTTCCAGAATCACGCCCCGCTCCAGCTCCACGTCCCCCTGGTCAAAGCGGGAGCGGAAGAGCATGTCGCTTAAAATGTCCATGCCCTGGTCCAGATGCCTGTCCAGCACCCGGGCATAGAAGCAGGTGTGCTCCTTGGTGGTGTAGGCGTTGAACTGGCCCCCCAGGGCGTCCATGTCCCGGGCCAGCCGGGCGGCGGAGCGGGCGTCCGTTCCCTTGAAGAGCATGTGCTCAATAAAGTGGGCGGCGCCGTTCTCCTCCGGCCCCTCGTGGCGGGAGCCCGCCCCCACAAAAAAGCCCAGGGCGGCGGATCGGGCGCCGGGCACCGCCCGGGTCAGCAGCCGCGCTCCGTTGGGCAGGGTCGTCTTCTGGTAATCCATCGTCTCTCCTCATCTCTCCATGGTGTTTCAAAAGTATAGCACAAAGGAAGAAAACCGTCCATCCTCCCCCAGGGGCGGAAAATTTTTTCTGCCCATGTATAACCTTCCTCCCCCTTGTCCAAACTAGGGCTACGGAGGTGGTTTTCCCTTGAAAAAGCGAACTATACTGGAAAAATTCGGCGACTTTGTGCTGGGAAAAGGGTTCTACATCGTCCTGTTCCTGTGCGTCGCCACCATAGGAGTTTCAGGCTACTATTTGTTCCGCGGCCTGGGCGGAGGGCCGGAGGTCACAGAGCCGGTCACCGGCAACCCCACGGTCATCCTCCCGGACTCCGAGGCCAACGGGCCTGACCCTGTGGGCCCCTTCACCCAGGACCCGGACAAGAGTGCATCCGGCACCGAGGAGGTCACCGACCTGGAGCAGAAGGCGGAGAGCGACCCGGCCGAGCCGTCCCAGGCAGAGCCTGAGGAGGCTGACCAGGAGCCCTCCGGCCCCGTGGTGTACACCTGGCCGGTGAAGGGTGAGATTCTCCGCAATTTCAGCGCGGAGACCCTGTCCCTGGACCCCACCCTGGGGGACTGGCGCACCCACGGCGGTGTGGACATCGCCTCGACCCTTGGGGTTGAGGTGGTGGCCCTGTGCCCGGGCACCGTCTCCGAGGTGTACGACGACGGGCTCATGGGCACCACAGTGGTCATTGACCACGGCAACGGCCTGAGCGCCGTCTACTGCAACCTGGCCGGCCAGCCCACGGTGGAGTCGGGTGACACGGTGGAGACCGGCACCATCATCGGTACCGTGGGTGACACCGCCATCGCCGAGAGCGGCATGCCCGCCCACCTGCATCTGGAAGTGAGTTTGAACGGGATCCTGGTGGACCCCAGCGAGTATCTGCCCGACCGCTGACCCCAGCTCAGCAAAAAGGGCCCCAGCTGCCTAAGCGGCAGCTGGGGTCCTTTTTTGTACGGTTCAAGCCCTTTTATCCACGAGAACACGCCGGATATGTTCCCCGAAGCGGTCCAGCCGCTCCTCAATCCCCGACAGGGCCAGGGCCTCGCCGGGGTTGTTGGCCGTCTCCATGAGGGCGAAGCGGCCGGGGAGGTAGAAGGACTTGTTCATATTCATGGCAGCGATGAGCTGCCGGGCCAGGATGTCCCCGCCGGAGTAGCCCGACACCACCAGAGCGAAGAGGGCCTTGTCATAAAAGCGGGTCTGGCGGAAGAGGGCGGTGAGGCGGTTAATGAAGGCGGTGAGGTTCGCGGAGAGGGCATCGTTGTAGTTGGGGCAGAGCATCACCAGGGCATCGGCCTTCCGCACCGCTGGGTAGACCTCCTCCTGCATGACGCCGCCGTAGAAGCAGCCCCCCCGCTCGCCGAAGTGGAGGCACATGGTATAGGGGCAGCCGGAGCAGTCGGACAGGGTGCCGTTGCGCAGGCCGATCTCCGTATAGGAGAAGGCCTCCTCCCCCAGCCGCTCCCGCACCCGGCTCCACAGGGCCATGGTGTTGGAGGTGTGGTGGCTGGAGGCGTGGAGCACCAGCAAATTGGGCCGCTCCCTTTGGGTGAAGGTCTCCTCCTCCAACCGCTGGGCCAGCTCCCGGGCGGCGGCGGCATAGGCCTCCTCCAGCCCGCAGCCCAGATTTTTGGCCTGGATGCGCAGGTTTAAAAGCTCTCCCGTTCCCTCCACCAGGGGACGGCCCAGGAAGGCACAGCCGGCCAGGTTGGCCGCCAGGGTCAGCTCGGCGGCGGCGGACTTGGTGTAGAGGGCGGAGGAGCCGTCCACGATCAGTCCGGCCACACAGCCCTCCAGCAGCCCCGGCTCCCGCCGCAGCCGCTCCAGCATCCGGACATACGCCAGGTTAATCCCAAACTCTCCCAGAGGGAGGGCAAATAAAAGCTTTTTCCCCGCCAGGCCCGAGAGCTCCTCCGCCCGGCGCAGGGTCACTGTCTCCCGCCCCGCCAGAGCCCGGGCCAGAATCCCCTCCAGCCTCTCCCCGTCGCCGGACCGGTCTGCGGGGGGCGCGATGATCACAAGAGACAATTTAACTTCCTTCTTTCTCCGCCTTAAAGAGGAAAGGCGTCCGTTTTCTCCTGGAGCCCTTCCAAAAAGCGGCCCACATGGTAGCCGTCACACACGGCGTGGTGCACCTGTATGGCCAGGGGCAACAGCTGCCGTTCCCCCTCCTGCCGCAGCTTTCCGGCGGTAAAGATGGGGATGAGATAGTCGTTTCCCTTGGGCAGGTTCAGGTGAAAGCCCTCGAAGGTGATCCAGGGCACCATGGAGACCGTGAACACATTGTCCGGCTGCCCCGGCTTGGGGGAAAATCCGGGTGCGGTTCCAAACTGCGCCTGGTCTGCCAGGTAAGAGGCCAAAAAGGTCTTATAATCCGGGTCCCAGGGGGTCCACAGATTGGAAAAGCGCTCCTCCTGGGAATGAAACACCGTATAGCTGGGGCACATCTCGTCGTAAATGCCCAAAATACCGTCTCGGTTGAAGGCGGTGCGGAACTGGGGCTGCTCGTTGACCTGGGCGGTCAGCAGATAGAGCAGCGCCGGATAGAGCTTTACCCCACCCTCCCGCAGCCGCGTGACATCCAGCGTGGCCGTCAGGCTGTAGGAGCAGGACACCTCCTGATGGTAGTGCTGGAAATAGGACTCCCGTGCCCAGCTGGAGCGGTCAATGATCTGAAATTCCATGCTCTTCTCCCCCGCTCTCCCTTACAGAACGGCCTTCAGGTGGTCCGCCGCCTCCCGGATGTGTCCGAAGAGAGGCTCAGGGATGTGGGGCAGCAGCTCGGTCTCCACCCCGGCGGGGGTATAGCGGTTCTTGCAGCCCATATAGATGCCGTCCAGGAACACCGATCCGCAGTGCCACTCCCCCCGCAGGGTGAGCAGCAGGGACAGGGCGCCCGAGGACAGGGCGGGGGCCACATAGGGCTTGAAGCCGATCTCCCGCATCTTCAGATTGGCGGTGACGGTGAGGTGGGTGAGCTCCTGGGACAGCGCCTCGTCGTAGTGCTCCAGGGAGTTGGCAATAAAGAGGCCGGTGCCGTGGGGGCCGAAGGAGCGCCCCTCGGTGAGGAAGGAGGAAAGACGGGGGTCCCGCTTGGCAAAGTAGGCCGCCCGGGCGTTCATCACCCCCAGGCCGAAGCCCTGCACCTGCTCGGGCCGCAAGCCCTTGCCGTCAAAGTTCTCGTTCTCGTCCTTGTTGCTCTCCAGGTAAGCGGTCTTGGCCAGGGGGTCCACCGGGTCGGACACGGCGCACCACAGGCCCTGGAACCGGGCCGCCCGGGCCATTTTGGCGTAGTGGGCCACAATCTTGGCGTTATTCTCAAACTGGTACATCCGCACGTCCTTCACGTCGGAGCCCACGGGAGGAATGCCCTTGGAGGCCACAAAGACGAAGAGGTCGCAGTCAAAGAGCTGCTCCGGCTTGACCACCTCCACCTCGGGGAAAGCGTCGTAGTTCCAGGGCAGGTTGATCTGGCCCATCTCAAACTCCCACCGGGCGGTGATTTGGTCGGAGAGGTCACAGATGCCGATGGAGGAGATGACGTCCCCACCCAGCAGCTTCAATCCGGTGAGCAGCGTGGAGCCCACGTCTCCGATGGCCAGGATGTTGACCCGCTTCTTCCCAGTTTTGGGGGCGGCGGTGAGCAGTTCCTCCCACCCCGTCCGGTTCTGATTGACGGCGGTGAGGCGGCCCTCACGGATGGCGGCGGACACCGCCTCGTCCACCTGGGTGTCGGGCAAACGAGAGGCGTCCAGTACCTCCAGGCCGTTGGGATTGGCCAGCTGGCCCGGGTGGGTCACCTTGAAGGAGCCGCGGCCCAGCATTGGGTCTCCCCCCACCAGAGCGAAGAGACGGCTGGAGGAAATGGGCTCCACCGGGGCGCCCAGCCCCTCCTGGGGGGTCAGGGAAACCAGGTTTGCTCCCTTATAATCGTAATAATACATCAGAATATCACATCCCGTATTTAAATTCCTTAAAAAATCACAAATTTTGTCTCAGCAGCTGCTCCAGATCGTTCTCCAGATAGACGGAGGCGGACAGGTTGGGGTCGTAGTGCAGGCAGGTGCCCTTATCGGGACACAGGGGCAGAATGACTGCCTCCGACAGGCGGGAGAGGGTCAGGTTCCGGCCATAGAGCACCCGGTACTCCTGCTCCAGGGTAGAGATGACATCGTGGGAGCACTCCAGACAGGTTCGGGAGAGCTGGAACACCGCCTCCCGTCCGCACTCCTCCTGATACTGTGGGGCGGCGTAGGGCAGGATGTGGTTGATGCCGGGCAGCAGGCCGGGCACCGGCGAGGTAGGCCGCCGGACCGTGTTGCCGCCGATGAAGGGGTACAGGGTGGACTCCACAAACCACTGCCGCAGCCGGGGCAGGAAATAGATGCTGTCCACCGGCCGGTTCCAGGACTGCATCAGGTCCTTGCCGTAGCCGGACAAAACACCCACCAGCACCATGCGGATGGTCACATCCTCCTGGCGGAGGATGGGGTCCAGGGTGCGCATACGGAAGCCGGGGTGCATCAGATCGTCCACCAGGATGACCGGACGGTTGAAGGACTTGATGGTGCGGATCTGGCTGGGAATGGGGCTATAGTAGGGGAACGCCTCGATGGTATTCTCCTTCAGGTCAGGCGAGTACACCTTGTCGGTGTGGATGGTCTTGGTGACGGTATTGGGGACGATCTTACCGCGCAGCAGCTTGCCGAAGGGAACGCACATGTTCTCGCCCAGGATGCGGGGGTTGGTGGGCACGGAGGGCACGCAGTTGTAGGCAGTGATCTTCTGCAGCAGCCGGTGGTGAATGACGTCGGCGGACAGGGTGAGCACCAAACAGCCGGGGTACAGCCCGGTCATGGCCATCTGCAGCCGCCGGTGGCCCCGGTCAATGGCGGAGAGCACCCGGTTATTGCGGCACAGAGGCTCCTGAATGGTGGTCTCCAGGTTCTGAATGAGGACGGTGGGGGTGTGCATATCCACCTCTCGGATGGGAGCGGAGCCCTCCTTGGCCACAAAGCCCTGGCGGGAGAGCACGTCCTCCTGCTGGGGGGTGAGGCGGCGGTCATGGGGCATGAAGACGGCATAGACGCACTCCTGCTCCAGGGCCCGGGCCAGCAGCTCGCTGAGCAGCAGCTGGGCGTAGTCCTTATGCCGGTCGGAGGTGTCGGCGGACAATCCGGTGATGAGCAGCACGTTGCCCGCCGAGCGCAGGCGGATGCGGTTTGCCAGCTGGTGGTCCCCCAGGGCCTCGAAAAGTTGGGAGGTGGACAGCAGGCGGTAGCTCACATAGCCCAGCTGCTGCTCCTCCTGGGCCACACGGCTGAGCACCAGAATCTGGTCTCCCTGGCGGGCGATGGCCGCCCGGACGGTTTCGCAGTCGCTCTGGCCGGCGGTGAGGTGGGCCACCAGCAGCTCGTCAGGCTGCTCCTCCCACCGGAAGGACAGCTCCCCGGCGTACAGCAGGGCCTTGTCCTGGCTGTCCCGGAGGTAGAGGCCGTTCTGATAGATAAAGTCCTGAATCACCGGGTCCACCAGGGTGGAGATATCCCGGTTCAAATCCACGTTCTCCCGGATGCGGGTGGAGCTGATGTCCTCCAGGTGGGGCGGGAGCTGGAGCTTGATGACCTTGCCGTCAATGGGCAGCTTCCGGGGCAGAGCGGTATCCCCCGCCCGACGGAAGATCACGTGGTTCATGTGGTGGATGGAGTAGGGCTGGGGCAGGGCCTTGTAGGAGGAGGCGTTGGCCACCACGTCGCTGCCCGCCACGATATAGACCTCCTGCTCCGGGAAGAGGGCGCGCAGCCGCTTCAAATCCGCGGGGTTTGCGATGTTCACCGGGACGTCGTCGGGGAACAGGTGGACATGGAAGTCCCCCGCCACCGACAGGTTGACGATCTGCCGCCGGATGAGGTGGGGCTGGGCCTTCTTGGACCAGGAGAACTCGTCCACCGCCAGATAGACCTCGAAGCCCAGATCCCGGATGGCGTGGACAATACCCTTGTGGGACAGGGTGAAGGGGTCGAAGGTGCCGGGGAAGAAGGCAATTTTCTCCGGCGTGGGGAAGGTGAAGGGGCCGTGGTCCAGCCGCCGCAGGGCTATGAAGCGGTTGATGTGGGCCAGAGCGGCCGCCCGGTAGAAGAAGGTGAGGCTGTCCTTGCCCGGGGATTCCTGAACCAGGAAGAGGAGCTTGCGGTAGCAGAGGGCGAAGAGCCGCCCCTTCTCCTCCATGTTCAGCACCGGGGCCTCGAAGAGCAGCTTGCCGATGACCAGCAGAGCCTCCTGGCGCACCGCCTCCCGGTAGTGGGCCAGCCCCTGGAGCAGCAGGCCCAGCAGGTCCTGGCGGCGGGCCTCAAAGTGCTCCTCCGACTCGGAGAAGCGCCCCCGGTAGGTGGGGTAGTACTGGAGCAGCACCCCGGCAGTGTTCAGCGCTCCGGCCACCGCCGAGTCGCTGGAGGAGCCCAGCAGCCCCTTGAGCCACAGTACCTGCTCGTCCAGCTCGCTGGGGTGGAGGTATAGGGCCGCCTGGCCCAGGTACTGGGGAATGTACTTGGAAATCTCGTACTGGCCCATCTCCAGGCCCTTGCCCAGCTCCACCACCACCTCGTTGCGCTGGTCCCGGCGGAGAAGCTCCAGAGTGCGCACCAGGGCGGCGCCGGCGGTCTGCCGCACCACCACCCGCTCGGACACCTTGACCAGGTTGGAGAAATGGGTGGCAATGTGGAGGATGTGGGTCTTCAGCCCGTGCTCCACCTGGTCCCGCAGCAGCTCCACACCCGCCACCTTCACGATCCAGGGGGTGGCGATCTTCAGGTTGTCCAGGAACACCTCGCTGGTGATGTCCATCTGGTAGAGGGTCTGCTCAATGGCGCTCACGTCCTCCCCGGCCTGGCGAAGCACCCGGCACTTGAGGAAGATGGTGGTCAGCTGCTCGGTCTCTATCCCCCGGGCGATCTCCGCGATGCGGGCCATCTGGGGGTGGTCGGCGGGCAGAGCCCGGGCGGCCTCCAGCAAAAACTCCAGGGCGGCGGTACACAACCGCAGCTCCCCGCACTGCACAAAGCAGGCGGCAAACTCAATGAGCTTGCTTCTGGTCTCCTCCCCGTAGTACTGGGGCGGGAGATAGCGCACCGCGTCCAGCAGGGTGAAGGCGGTGTCGGGCGTGGTGGCCTCCGGGTGGTCAAAGTAGCTGAGGAAAATCCCCAGGAAGCGGGGAATGTCCCCCGGCCGGGCGTGCTCCAGCATGGAGCCCACCACCAGCTTCAGGGTGTAGGCGATGTGGGAGCGCTGCTGGGGGGTGGTCTTGTGGTCGGGGAAGATGATCCGGTCCAGATACTGTCCCCAGAGGGTGAAGGGCACCTCCTCCGCCGGGTCGTTCTGGGCGTCGGCGGGAACCTCCTTGCGGTAGACCATGTGGAAGCGGGCGATGATCTGGCCGATGAGGCTGCCCGCCTGACGGCGGATGTCGCCCTCGCGGTGGACCAGCAGCTCGTAGAGGAAGGAGAGAGCCTGGGTCTTCTGGCGCACGGACAGATAGGTGAAGTACTCGCCGAAGACGTTGAGGTAGGCCCGCAGCTGCTGCCAGCTCTTCACCGAGCGGGCGGCCTCAATAATGTTGCCGAACTTCTGCTCGTTGGACAGCAGGTGCATCAGTCGGAGGTTGTGCTCCACGGAGAGGAGGATGAGGCTCTCCAGCGTCTCCTCCGGGTTCATAAGGGCCGGGTCCTTCACCGGAGCGGGGGGCTGAAGCTGACCGGTGAGCTCCACGTCCACGCCCAGCCGGCGCATGTAGTCCTCGAAGTCGTGGAGCTTGCCGTACACCAGCTCGTAGCGGCGGCGCTTCTTGCCGTCCACGTCGTCCAGCTTGGACAAAATCACCTGGAAGGACTCGTCCAGGGGGTAGAGGACGGTAATCTCATTGCCCGCCTCGTCCCGGGCCTGCTTGGACCGGAAGTCGGCGTAGATGAGCAGCAGAGACTCCACCGACAGGGACTCCAGCTCCAGATCCCACACGGAGTGGTTGGAGGCGATGTGGCTGATACCCTCCATCTTCCGGGCGGTGAGCCACTGGTCGGTGTAGTAATAGTGGAGGTAAGGCACCCGCTCCCCCGGCCGGCAGCCGAACTTGCCCACGTCGTGGGCGGCGGCAGCCCCGGAGATGAGGGCCAGGTCTACCTCCTCCCCCGCCTCCGCCAGGCCCCGGGCGGCGGTCATGGCCACATAGTGGACGCCCGCGATGTGACACAGGGTCTTGTAGGGGGACAGCTCCAGGCCCAGGCGCATGAGCTCATAGACAAACTCCTCCCGCCAGCACTTCAACAGCCGGCGGTACTCCCAGGCGTGGTCGCAGAGGACATACTCCTCCTCCGGGAGGAACTGAATGTCCATCAGCGGATCAAAGGGCAGGGCAGCTCGCTCCTGGTCCAGCAGGATCTGGAGCACGGTGAGATATAAAATGGCTCCGTCCCCAAAGGCAGGCTGGCCGGGGTCAAAGCCGCTCCCCGGGAACATCATGTTCTTGATGTACTGCCCGCAGTAGTCCAGCCAGCCCCCCTCCGGCTCCCCCAGGCACACCCGGCCCAGCAGGGGTCGGCATACCTCCAGCACCTGGGCGCAGGTCAGCCGCTCCCGGATGGGGAACAGGGCAGACAGCCCCTCCACCCACACCGGTTCCTTCAGCAGGGATCGGGGGGATCGGCGGCCGGAGAGAAAAGCGGGGTGCCGCTGGCTGAGGGCCTGGGCAATGTCCCCGTTGATCTGTCGAATCAGCTTGTCGTTCATAGTGCCACCTCGCACAAAGCCCGCCAAAAGGCAGGCGGAATCCGTTACCGGTTCTGTTCCTTCAGTTTACCATGTTTCCACCCGTTTGGAAAGACGAAGCGGGACCGCCCAGGGGCGATCCCGCAAAAAAATCATGGGTTTTCCCGCTCCTCCACGCGGCGGCTGAACACCCGCCCGGTCACGGCCCCCAGCAGCAGGATGTTGCCGCAGAAATAGAGCCACACCAGCAGAATGATCAGGGAGGCCAGCGACCCGTACACCAGGGCGTACCGGGAGGACATATCAATAAACCAGGAGAAGAGCACCGAGCAGGCCACCATGGCCAGGGCGGTAAAGAGGGCGGACAGCCGCACGGCACCCCGGCCCAGGGCCTTTCTGGGGGTGCCCACCCGGTAGATAGCCAGCACCAGCAGCAGCACAAAGCAGAAGAGCAGCAGATACCGCATCCACTGCCACAAGTCCCCCAGCACCTCCAGCACCTCCAGGGGCATCAGTTCAATGAGCCGCGGGGGCATATTGGCCCGAAGGAAGCCGAAAAACCAGTCGCCCGTGAAGATGACCACCACAGACAGGTAGACGGTGAGCAGGAAGAGCAGCGAGAGCACCACACTGAGCACAATGCGCCGAACTCCGTTGTCCCGGCGCACGCTGTACAGCTCATCCATGGTGAGAAACAGGGTGCGCAGTCCCGCCGAGGCGGAGACCAGAATGGTAAAGAGGCTGGCCGCCAGCAGGGCCGGGGACTGAATGCCCCCCACATAGCTCAGATAATCGGAGATGACTGACAGCACCCCCGCAGGCAGCACCTGGTCCAGGGCCTGCACCACCTGCTCCAGATTCAGGTGAAAGAGGCCGATGAAAAAGTTCACGCACATCAGAAGGGGAAACAGGGTGAGGATGAGGAAATAGGACAGGGCGGCGGCGGACCGGGGCACGCCCACCCGGTTATAGGTATCCCACACCTCCCACACGAAGGAGACGGGGGGCAGGTCTAACATCCGTTTGAGCATGGTCGCGCCTCCTTCCGGTGCGGTCGTTTCCTGGGGAATGGGGTCGGATTTTGTCGAGGGTATGGAAAAAGCCGTCTGTTACACAGACGGCTTTCAATCCTTCTCAGCTCAGGCCAGCTTGTTCAGCTTGATGGTCATGCTGCTCTTCTTGTTCGCGGCATTGTTCTTATGCAGCAGACCCTTGGCAGCAGCCTTGTCCACCGCCTTGACGGCCACCTTGTAAGCGATATCGGCCTCGCTGCGGTTGCCTTCCGCCACCGCGGCGTCAAACTTCTTCAGCTCGGTCTTCAGCGCGGACTTCGCGGCCTTGTTCTGCGCGGCCTTGGTCTCGGACACCAGCACACGCTTCTTGGCAGACTTGATATTGGGCAAACCAAACACCTCCTCCGATGATTCATCGATTAATTCAGGCACAATACGCCTGTGCAGATACGTATTGTACCATCCTCTTCAAAAAAAATCAACTGTTTTTTTGAAAAAATCTCAGGGATTGGGATAGTTTTTTCCTGCGGGCTAAAAATAGGGGAAACCATGGGCTTTGGCCACAAGATATGGCTGGCCGGAAGGGGGAACCATCATGAAAATCAGGCGGACAGACCTGGCGGTGGAGGCCAGGGAGCTGTGGCAGGAGGGGGCGGGACAGGCCGCCCGCCTGCCCGGGGTGACGGCGGAGGAGGGAAACCGGGAGGGAATCCCGGTGACCACGGTGCGCATCCTGGACCAGGAGGGAGAGCAGGCCCTGGGCAAGCCCCGGGGAAATTACGTGACCCTCACCCTGGACGGGGTGGCCCGGCGGGAGGAGGACATCTTCGGCCGGGCGGCCCGGGCGGTGGCCGGAGAGCTGGAGCGCCTTCTGGAGGGAGTGGCCCCCGACGGCCTGGTGCTGGTGGTGGGGCTGGGAAACCGGGCCATCACCCCCGACGCCATCGGCCCCAAGGTCCACGAGCGCACCCTGGTCACCCGGCACCTGGTGCGGCAGATGCCCGAGCACTTCGGCTCCTTCCGGCCGGTGGCCTCTCTGGCGGCGGAGGTGCTGGGCAACACGGGGATGGAGAGCGGCGAGGTGGCAAAGGCGGTGTGCGAGGACATCCGCCCCGCCTGCGTCATCGCCGTGGACGCCCTGGCCTCCCGCTCCCTGGACCGGCTGTGCCGCACGGTGCAGTTGGCCGACACGGGCATCACCCCCGGCTCCGGGGTGGGCAACCACCGGGTAGGGCTCAACCGTGAGAGCCTGGGGGTGCCGGTCATCGCTGTGGGGGTGCCCACGGTGGTGGACGGAGCCACGCTGGCCGCTGACCTCACGGGGGCGGAGGACCTGCCGCCCCTGGGGGATGGCGGTTCCCTGCTGGTCACTCCCAAGGACATCGACAGCCAGGTATCCGACCTCTCCCACATCATTGGCTATGGCATCAGCCTGGCCCTCCAGCCCGGACTGACGGTGGAGGATCTGGACCTGCTGCTGAACTAGCCCCCACCGGAATAAACCGCCGCCCTTCCGGGCAAACTGAAAAAACCAGATTTTACCGGAAAGGCGGTTTTTTACATGCAAATCAAGGACCTGATGAACCCCAGCGTGGTCTCCATCGAGCCGGGCTCCTCCTGCGCCCTGGCCGCCCGGCTCATCAGCCGGCACAACGTGGGCGCCCTGCCTGTGTGCGCCAGCGACGGGCGGCTTCGGGGGATGGTCACCGACCGGGACATTGTGCTGCGGTGCGTGGCGGCGGAGGAGGACCCCGCCCAGACCCCTGTGCGGGACATTATGACCCGGGGCTGCGCCACCGTCACTCCCCAGGACGACTGCCGGGAGGCCACCCGCCTCATGGCCCAGCAGCAGGTGCGGCGGCTGCCCGTGGTGGACCGGGGTAAGCTGGTGGGCATGATCTCCCTGTCCGACCTGGCCCGCAGCCATCGCTTCGACATGGAGGCCGCCCAGGCCCTGTGCGAGATCTCTGAAAATATTGTCATCCGCTGATGGTCAAAAAAGTGGCACAGCCACTTTTTTGAGAAAGATTGCACGCAAGATAGGCCTCGATTCCGTACGGAAAAGTCGGCCCATCTTGCGTGAGAGGTGTCATTTCCGACGCACATGTCGCCGGAAATGACATACTTAAAATTTATTCCGCCGCCTGCGGGCGGCGGAACTCCTTGCAGGAGGGCTTTTTTATTCCTCCCCTTCGGATTCCTCGTCCTCCTTCTGGTAGTACTCCCGGTTGCGGATCTCGTCCTTCAGGGAGCAGTAGCAAAACACCACCACAATGGCCAGAAAGAGCTGTCCGCCCAGCAGAAAGGCCGTATCGGTGAAGGTCCCTACCACCAGGCTCAGCAGCAGGGGCAAAATCCAGAACACCATGACGTAAAAGAGAGGGATGATGCCCAGCACCGGCCATAAGGACACACTGCGGTAGACGGGTCCCTTCTTCCCCGCCCCGCCGTAGAGAAGCCGCTCCGGCTCCACCTCCAGCACCCGGGCCATCTCCCCCAGGGTGTCCAGCCCCGGCTGGGACACGCCCCGCTCCCAGGCGGACACGGTCTGTCGGGTGACGTGAAGCGCCTGGGCAAACTGCTCCTGGCTGAGCCCCTTCTCCCGGCGCAGATGTTTGATGTTGACGGCAATGGGATTCATAATGCCCCCCTCCTTTTCTGCTCCCATGGTACCATCCCCCCGCCCCTCGGGCAAGCAAATCATATTTGCCCCAAGGCTGTACGCAGATTTTATCTCCATTTTACCTCAATGAGACGGCATTTTCTCCTTCCATGTGCTATGCTGAATGTAGCTCACGGGGCCGGCCCCCGCGCCGCTCCCGACCTAGAAGGAGGAACCGCCTATGCTTCCCTGTCAGGGTCAATGTCCCAATTTTCAAACCGGATGCCACAAACAGTGTGCCCACTGGCGGCAGTATCTGGCCCAGCAGCAGAAAGAGCGGGAGGCTAAAACTGCCTACCTCCGCTTCTACTTCGACCTGTGCGACACGGTGACCCGCCAGCTCCGGGCCGCCACCGTCCGCTATCCCGCCCGATAAACAGCACTCCGCCTCTCTCCGGCGGTGGTCATAAAAAAGCCCGGCACAGGGAGCGCTCCCCGTGCCGGGCCTCTTCTTTTTTCATTACCGGTCCAGCTGCTTCAAGACCTTCTCAAACCAGTCAGGCAGCGGACACTCCACCTCCACCGGCTCCCCGGTGGAGGGGTGGAGAAAGCGCAGCTTCCGGGCGTGGAGGCACTGCCCCGCCAGCCCCGGCCAGGGCTTTTTGCTGCCGTACACCGTATCCCCCAGGAGGGGATGGCCGATGGAGGCCATGTGCACCCTTATCTGGTGGGTGCGCCCCGTCTCCAGCCGGCACTCCACGTGGGTATAGCCCGGGTAACGGGCCAGCACCCGCCAGTGGGTCACCGCCGCTCGGCCGTTCCGGGGCTCAATGGCCATCTTCTTCCGGTCCACCGGGTGGCGGCCAATGGGGACGTTCACCGTGCCGCTGTCCTCCCGCAGATTGCCCACCACCACCGCCTCGTAGACCCGGGCCAGGGTGTGGTCCTGAAGCTGGGCGGACAGGGCCAGATGGGCGCGGTCATTTTTTGCCGCAATGATGAGCCCCGAGGTGTCCCGGTCGATGCGGTGGACGATGCCGGGGCGCAGCTCCCCGTTGATTCCGGAGAGTGATGTTCCGCAGTGATATAACAGAGCGTTGACCAGCGTTCCGTCCGGATGGCCGGGAGCGGGGTGAACCACCAGCCCCACAGGCTTGTTCACCACAATGACGTCGGCGTCCTCATAGACGATGTCCAGGGGGATGTTCTGGGGGACCACCTCCACCGGCTGGGGCTCGGGGAGGGTGACCTCCACCACATCCCCCGGGGCGGTTTTGGTGTTCTTTTTAGCGGGCTTCCCCCCCAGGGTTACCGCCCCCTCCTCCAGAAGGCGCTGGGCGGCAGACCGGGTGAGATCGGGGAGGCTCCTGGCCAGGAAGGCGTCCAGCCGCTCCCCCGCCTGGTCAGCGGTCAGCGTCTTTGTTTCCATGGTCCCCTCCGTCCTTCCATCCGGGCTCCAGCTTTCCCGCCAGGAACAGGTAATAGAGGGCGGCGGCGATGCCGCCCACCACCACGCAGATATCCGCCACGTTGAAGACGGCGAAGTTCATGAACAGAACGTTGAACATGTCCACCACAAAGCCCCGGAAGGCCCGGTCGATGAGGTTACCCACCGCCCCCGCCAGCAGCAGGGTGAGGGTCACCCGCCCCAGGGGGTGGCGGAAGAAGCCCTTCCACAGGGCGGCGGCCAGCACCAGGGACATCACCAGGGAAACGAGGGTCAAAAGCCAGGTATGCTGATTGAACAGGGAGAAGGCGGCCCCCGTGTTCTTCACGTAGGTCAGCTCCACCAGGTAGGGGATGAAGGGCACATGGGCCCCCAGGGGAATATAGGTGAGCACCAGGTACTTCACCAGCTGGTCAACGCCCACCAGAACCAGGGCGAGAATGGCATAGGGCATAGATGGTTCCTCCGCGGTCGGATATAGTGTTCCCGGCGGGCAGGACCCCCGGGCTTTTTTCTCATTGTAGCACAGATTCCCCGGGGCCGAAAAGGCTCTCCCCGGGATTTTTCAAGGGGTTTCCGCCCTCACAGGCGGTTTTTCTTCAAGAGCCGGATGTCGTCCCCGAAGAAGTGGAGCACATGGTACTCCCCCTCCAGGCGGGAGGAAATCTGGGGCGAGTAACGCCGGGCGGCCTCCTCCAGGGTGAGGTTGGAGGAGATGACCGTGTTCCGCCCCGCCACCAGGCGGGTGTTCACCAGCTCATAGAGGGCGGACTGGGTGAACTGGGTGGTGAGCTCGCTGCCCAAGTCGTCCAGGATGAGCAGGTCGCAGTTGAGGTACCGGCGGGTCTCGTCCTTAGCCTCCCGGCCGTCGTCGCTGTCCCGCTGGAACTTTCTTGCTTCAAACTGGGCGAAGATGTTGCCCGCCGTGTCGTACACCACGGAGAAGCCATTCTCCGACACGGTGCGGGCGATGCAGGCGGACAGGAAGGTCTTGCCCAGCCCGGGCGCCCCGGACAGAAACAGGTTTTTGAAGTAGAAGCGGCCGAATTTCTGGGCGTAGTTCAGGCACACCTCATACACCAGCTCCATGTTCTCCCGGGGGGAGGCGCCCCGTCCGGGCCATGGAGTCTGGCTATAATAGTCCATACGGAAGGAGTCAAAGGACTGCTCCCCCAGGTCCAGCAGCTTGGACAGCTCCCGGATCTGCTCCTGGGCGCACAGCTTCTGGAGGCACTGGCACATCTTGGCCCCCTGCCAGCCCGTGTCCCGGCACAGGGGACACTCCGGCTTATCGTCCAGGGCGTCCTCGGGAAGCCCCATGGCCCCCAGCAGCACCGCCCGCTCCCGCTGCAGGTCCAGGTTGCGCTCCTTGATGTCCCGCACCGCCTTGGCCGGGTCCTCCCCCTGGCGCAGGGCGGCGGCCACCAGCTGGGACATGGTGCCCTGGAGCTGCTTGTCCAGCCGCTCCAGCCTGGGCTCCTTGGCGTAGACCTCCGCCCGCAGGCGCTCCAGCCGGTCCCCGCGGGCCCGGCGCCGCTCCTCCAGCTGCTCCACCGCCCGGCGCAGCACGTTTGCGTCGTATGCCATGGGCTTATGTTCCCTCCTCCTGCTTCATCCGCTCCAGCATGCGGCGCATGCGGTCCATATCCTCCCGGGCCCGGCGCTCCTCCCCCGCAGGGGCGGGAGCGGGACGCTGCTGCCCCCCCGCCTGCACCGGCCTGGGGTCCCGGTCCCCCGCCCGGACGGCGGCGGCGGTGTGCAGCCCCTTCTCGTGCCAGCGGCGGAGGATGCCGTTCATGTAGCTCCAGTCCATGGACTGTTTCTTCAGTACCGTCTTCTCGTAGGCCAGGCGGATGGTCTCGTCGTCAAAGCCCATCTCGTCCCAGGCCGCGATGTAGGTGCGCTCCCGCTCCACCAGAGGACGCAGGGGGATGTCCAGAAGGCGCAGGACCTCCCCCTCCCGGCTGCGAAGCCGGGTGAGGCGCTGGATGTGGGCCTCCGCCCGCTCCATGGTGTCGATGCCCCGGCGGGCCCAGGCAAAGCCCTCCCGGCTGATCTGGGACAGGCGTGGCTTGCGCCCGGCGCCGTATTTCCGCTCCATCTCCTCGGTACACCAGCCCACCAGCATCAAAATCACCTCAGCGGGCAGGGCCAGGTGGTCATAGAGGGTATAGAGGCTCTTTAAATCGCTGGCCGACAGCCGCTTGCCCAGGCGGTGCTCCACCGCGTCGCACAGGGCGGAGAAGGGGCTCTGCCCGTCCTCCAGGGCGTCGGTAATGTCGGCGGTGGAGTACTCCGGCGGGGGCGTCTCCTGAGGCTCCGGATCGGGCAGGGCCTCCTCCGCCGGGGCCAGGCCCACCTTCCGAAGGCTCTCCAGGGCGGGGCGCAGCCGCGCCTCCGGCCAGCTGAGCCCCCGCAGGTCCCCCCTGCGCAGCAGGTAAAGGTACAGCAGGGCCGCGTCGCCGCTGTCCAGTTGAATCAGCCGGTCCGCCGTCTGGCCCGTCATGGCCAGAAGACTGCCCGGCAGCATGGTCTGGGGCATGGGCCCCGCCTCCTTTCTCAAGCAATTTCTGTGGGTCTGTTCTTCGCACTTCTTTGTTGTCACGCTGCGGATTGGCCGCGCGGCCGGGTCGATAACGCCGCCGACTCCGCCGCCAAACAGAAGGCGCACGCGTCTTCTTGGTTTGCCGGCATCCGCTCTGTCGTTATCTCCCCTGCACGGCTATCCTCCGCGCTTCTCCGTTGTCACGCTGCGGCGGCTGCGCGACGCGTGGCTTCCCTCCGACTCGGGCTGGTCTCTGGGCCGCCCTGCGGCCCTCCGCTCGCCCTCGCTCCGGTCCATCCACGCTGCTCCGCTCGCCTCCGCGCTTCTCCGCATATTTTACCGCAAATTTCGCCCCCCGTAAACAGGAAATTCCCCCTGCCCTCTCCCCTCCCCCTTTTGCCGGGAAACCAGTTGGAAAAAGCAAAAAATTCATGGATTATTTATTTTTCAAATGTGCCCCCCTGTGGTATAATGATGAGTAAGTTGGGTTTTTGCGCCCACCCACGACTGACAGAGATAAGGGGAGGAGTTCTCATGAAGAACAAAGTGGTGGTCACCATCGCCGGCCAGGAGTACACCATGGTAGCCGTGGAGGATGAGGCCTACGTACATAGATGCGCCGCCCACGTGGACAGCCAGCTTCGGGAGCTGTCCGGCAGCCGCCTGTCCCAGGCCGACGCCGCCGTGCTGACGGCCATGAACATTGCCGACCAGTACTTCAAGGAGCAGGAGGCCTCGGAGAACCTGCGCCGCCAGCTGAAGGAGAGCCTGGAGGAGGCCAGCCGCCTGAAGGCGGAGGTGTCCGAGTGTAAGCGGGAGATCTTCAAGCTGCAGAACCGGAAGTAAAAGAGAGACGGGGCGGCTGCCGCCCCGCTTTCATTCACGCCAGGAGGTCACACCCATGCTGGAGCTTCTCGCCCCCGCCGGCTCCATGGAGTCGGTCACCGCCGCGGTGCAGAACGGCGCCGATGCGGTCTATCTTGGATACGGAGATTTTAACGCCCGCCGCAACGCGAAGAACTTCACGGATGAGGAAGCTGCGGCGGCGGTTTCTTACTGCCATCTGAGAGGGTGCAAGGTCTACCTCACCCTCAACACCCTGCTCACCGACCGAGAGCTGCCCGGCGCGGCCCAGGTGGCCGCCCACGCCAGCGCCATCGGCGTGGACGCGGTGCTGGTGCAGGACCTGGGCGTGGCCCGCATGGTGCGCCAGACGGCCCCCGACCTGCCCATCCACGCCTCCACCCAGATGAGCGTCCACTCCCTGGACGGGGTGAAGCTGTGCGCCGATCTGGGCATGACCCGGGTGGTGCTCTCCCGGGAGCTCAGCCGGGACCAGATCGCCTACATCTGCCGGAACTCCCCGGTGGAAATTGAGATTTTCGGCCACGGCGCCCTGTGCATGTGCTACTCCGGCCAGTGCTTCTTCTCCTCCGTCATCGGCGGGCGGAGCGGCAACCGGGGTCTGTGCGCCCAGCCCTGCCGGCTGAAGTACGGCTGGGGCAACAAGGCCGACAGCTACCCTCTCTCCCTCAAGGACATGTCCCTGGCCGGCCACCTCAAGGAGGTGGAGGAGATGGGGGTCAAGTGCATCAAGCTGGAGGGCCGGATGAAGCGGCCGGAGTATGTGGCCATCGTCACCGGGGTCTACTCCCGGGCCATCCGGGAGGGCCGGGAGCCCACGGCGGAGGAGCTCCGCGCCCTGGAACAGGCCTTCTCCCGCCAGGGCTTCACCGACGGCTACTTCCTGGGGAAAAAGGGCCCGGACATGTTCGGGATACGCCAGGAGGAGAAGGAGCCCCGGGAGCTCTTTGCCCAGGCCCGGGCCACCTACGAAAACGGGGAGCACCGGAAGGAGCCGGTGCGTTTCTACGCCCTCATTGAGCCGGGTCAGCCCGCCCAGGTGGCTGCCCAGGACAAGGAGGGTCACGTGGCCCAGGCGGAGGGCCCGGTGCCCGAGGAGGCCCGGAACGTCCCTCTGACCCGGGAAAAGGTGGAGGGTCAGCTTGAGCGCACCGGAGGCACCCCCTATGTGTGCGAGAAGGCCCTGGCCCGGGTGTCCGACGGCCTGTCCCTCCCCCTGTCTGCCCTCAATGCCCTGCGGCGACAGGTGCTGGACGATCTGTCCGCCCAGCGGGTGGCCCTGCCCCAGCGCCGGACAGAGCCCTTCCGCCCCGGCGTGCGGTACGAAAACCAGAAGGAGCCCCCCCAGATCACCGTCTCCCTCAGCAGTCTCAGCCAGCTCAGCGGTGAGCTTCTCTCCCGCAAGCCGGCGCTCATCTATCTCCCCGCCCAGGAGACGGCGGAGAATCCCCAGGCTCTGGAGCGCTGCCGCAAGGCGGGGGTCCCCGTGGCTGCCCTGCTGCCCCGGATCTGCTCCGACGGGGAGACCCAGGCGCTGGAGGACGCCCTGGTGGCCCTTCGGAAGCTGGGGGTGGAGGAGGCCCTGGCCGGCACCCTGGGCGTGGCCCGGCGGGCCATGGGCCTGGGCTTCCGGGTGCGGTCCGACTTTGGCATCGGAGTGTACAACAGCCAGAGCCTGAAGGAATTAAAGCGCATGGGCTTTGTGTCCGCCACCGCCTCCTTCGAGCTGAAGCTGGCCCAGATTCGTGACCTGTCCAAGGCCATTCCCCTGGAGTTCATCGCATACGGGCGGCTGCCCCTGATGATTACGGAAAACTGCATCGTCTATAACCGCTCCGGCCAGCACACCTGCGGGAACGTGAACCTGCTGGTGGACCGGAAGGGGGAGCGCTTCCCCGTGGTGAAGGCCTGGGGCTGCCGCAATGAGATTTTGAACAGCAAAAAGCTCTTCCTGGCCGATAAGTGGAACGACTGGCAGCGGGCCGGTCTGTGGGCCGGACGGCTTCACTTCACCACCGAGAACGCCTCGGAGTGTGTCCAGGTGCTGGACCGCTACCTGGGACGGGGCTCCTACCAGCCCAATGAGTACACCCGGGGTCTCTACTACCGGGATGTGGAATAAAGTCCCCTGTATGGAACATTTTAACTGAAATCGGGAGGTCGTTTTCCATGCACTGCACCCCTCCCCTGGTCCGGCTGCTCCGGGACCGGGGTAAGCGCTCCCTTCTGGCCGCCTTCGGCCTTGCCGTCTACGGCTTTGGCACTTATCTGCAGATTCAGGCCAACATCGGCCTGTCCCCCTGGAACGCCCTCAGTCAGGGCGTGGCCGACCACATCGGCTGGACCTTCGGCAACGCCTCCATCCTCATCTCCCTGCTGGTCATCGCTTTGGACCTGCTGCTGCGGGAGCCCATCGGCCTGGGCACCATTCTGGATGCCCTGGTGGTGGGCTGGTCCATCGACTTCTTCACCTGGACCGGGTGGGTACCGGTGTCCGATTCTCTGCCGGTGCAGCTGGTGCTGATGCTGGTGGGTCTGGTCATCATGTTTGTGGGGGCCTACTTCTACATGAAGCAGGGGCTGTCCTGCGGGCCCCGGGACGCCATGCTGGTGGCCCTGGGCAAACGCATCCCCCGGGTGTCCATCGGCCTTATCAATATCGCGCTGCTGGTGGCTGTTCTGGTGGCCAGCATTCTGCTGGGAGTTCCCCCGGGACTGGGCACCGTCATCACCATTCTGGGCAATGGCATCATCATGGACCTGGTGTTCAAGTGCCTCCGCTTTGAGCCCCGCTCAGTGGAGCACGAAAACCTGTTTGAAACCTGGCGGGCCATGCGTGCCGCCGCAAAGGAGTCCGGAGAGCCGGCCCAACCGGCCTCTCCCTCCTGATTTTATAAACACTGCGAGGAACCAAACTATGGAACTGAAAATCAAAGCCCTCTCCCCTAAAATCGGCCGGGAGATTCCCGCTCCCTTCTACGCCACCCCCGGCTCCGCCGCCATGGACCTCCACGCCTGTGTGGATGAGGCGGTGACCATCCCCGCCGGGGGACGGGCCGTCATCCCCACCGGTCTTGCCATCGCCCTGCCCTCCGCGGACTATGTGGCTCTGGTCTTTGCCCGCAGCGGCCTGGGCATCAAGCACGGCGTGGCCCCCGCCAACTGCGTGGGCGTCATTGACAGCGACTACCGGGGCGAGGTGATGGTGGGCCTTCAGAACTCCGGCAAGGAGGACTACACCGTGAGCCCCGGCGACCGCATCGCCCAGCTGATGATCACTCCCGTGGTTCAGGCCCAGGTCCGTCTGGTGGACGAGCTGGACGAGACCGAGCGGGGCGCGGGAGGTTTCGGCTCCACCGGCCAGTAAGCCCACCCCATTCAAGGAGGAACCAAACCATGTTCAAACTGTTTGGAAAGAAGCAGGAGCCCCAGGAGGAGGTCCGGGAGGCCGCCCTCTCCCGCCACCCCAAGGCCGCCGCGCTGGGCGCCCAGTTCTGGCAGGAGGAATTCGACATTCTGGCCGTCACCGGGGCCAACGGCTTCGGCGGCGGCGAGGAGGACGTGGGGGAGGAGTACCGCACCGTCACCCTGCCCCTCACCGCCTGGCGGGAGGACGGCGGCCCCATCCACCGTGAGGACACCGGTCTGGTGGCCCTGGCGGACGACAAGCTGCTCACCTATCTGCGCCGTCTGGCCCCGCCGGACTCCATCATCCAGGCCCGGGTACGCCAGGGTATGGGGGACAACCGCTTTTTGCTTGTGGGCCTGCCCAGTCCGGTGATGGACCCGGAGTTGAAGGCCATTCTGGACGAGCAGACCCAGGAGGTCAGCCTGTATGTGGCCGACCTGGGCACTTTTGTGCTCAACCGCACGGTGAACTGGTTCCAGGCCGATGTGGACTGGCAGGGCCAGTCCATCCAGCTGGTGTACGACCGGGGGAGCGAGGAGGAGATGAAGAAGGCCCAGGAGACCGGCCGGTCCCTCATGTCCGCCCAGGCGGACTGGGACAAGCGGGTACGGGCTTACGCCGCCGAGCAGCTTCCCATCCAGTATGAAGGACTGGAGGACGAAATGCTGGATCTCTCTCCGGAGGAGCTGGCCGGACGGCTGGAACCGGAATCCATCCAGGTCTGGGCCGACGGCTCCTTTGAATTCTGGTTCCACGACGCCGACTACCAGTGGGAACACAGCCTGCGGGTGTGCGGCAGTCTGGAGGACGGCCCGGACCAGGTGCATCTGGAGGGCTGAGTCCCACATTTCACACAAAGAGGTGTTTCCATGGCCATCATTCTCGCCTCCCAGTCGCCCCGGCGGCGGGAGCTGCTATACCAGATGGGCCTGACTCAATTTACCATCCGCCCCGCCTTAGGGGAGGAGATTGCCGACCCCGGCCTTACCCCCGCCCAGCTGGTGGAAGCCCTCTCCCGTCAGAAGGCGGAGGAGGTGGCCGGGCGGTCGGACCCCGGGGACCTGATCATCGCCGCCGACACGGTGGTGTCCATTGACGGCCAGATCTTGGGCAAGCCCCGGGACGAGGCCCACGCCAAAGAGATGCTCTCCCGCCTCTCCGGTCGGGAAAACACGGTGTACACCGGAGTCACCGTCCGCCGGGGTGATCAGATCCTCACCCAGCACGAGGCCAGTCAGGTTCGTTTCCGCCCCCTGTCCCCGGCGGAAATTGACGCCTACGTCCGCTCCGGCGAGCCCATGGACAAGGCCGGGGCCTACGGCATCCAGGGCCTTGGGGCCCTGCTGGTGGAGGGCATTGAAGGGGACTACTGCAACGTGGTTGGCCTGCCGGTGTGCCGGCTGGGCCGGATGCTGGTGGAATTTGGGGTGGACCTTCTGGCCGGTGCCCCCAGGGAGGAGTAAGCCAGGTGAAAAACTTTCTGCGTCAAAACGGAATATGGCTTTTGGCCATCGCCCTGCTGCTGTCTCTGGTCATCACCCTGAGCTCCGTGCTGTTGGGCGGCAGTGCCAATCCCCTCTCCAACGTGGTGCAGGCGGTGACCTCCCCCATCCGGGGCGGCATCTCCGCGGTGCTGGACTGGGCGGGCGGCGTATCCGACTACGTCTTCCGCTACGGGGAGATGCAGCAGGAGCTGGAGGATCTCCGCGTGCAGGTGTCCCAGCTGGAGGAACAGATCCGCCAGGGCGAGGAGGACAGCCGGGAAAACGAGCAGCTGCGGGAGCTTCTGAAGCTGCAGCAGCAGCGTCAGGACTTTGTCTTTGAAAACGCCAGAGTCACCGCCCGCTCCAACTCCAACTGGGAGTCCACCCTCACCCTGAGCAAGGGCTCCGCCGCCGGCGTGGCCGCGGGCAACTGCGTCATCACGGAGACCGGGGTGCTGGTGGGCGTGGTGTCCGAGGTGGGCACCAACTGGTGCACCGTCTCCACCGTCATCAACACCGACATTGAGATGGGCGGCATCGTCACCCGCACCTACTCCGCCGGCGTGCTGGAGGGAGACTTCTCCCTTATGAGCCAGGGCAAGCTGAAGCTCAACTACCTGCCCGAGGGGGCCCAGCTGGTCTCCGGGGACGAGGTGCTCACCTCCGGCAAGGGAGACGTGTATCCCTCCGGCCTGGTGGTGGGCCGGGTGGAGGGCGTGTTTACCGACCCCTCCGGCATGACCCGCTACGCCGTTATTACCCCCGACGTGGATCTCAGCTCCCTCATTGAAGTGTTCGTCATCAAGGATTTTGACATTGTGGAATAACCGCTCCACCCCAGTTTTCCGAGAGGAGGTCCTCCCTTGACCCGACGGGACCTGATGCACAAATGGCTGATCTACACCCTGGGCCTTGTGCCCATCTGGCTGCTGGACGCCTATATTCTCCCCCGCTTCCCCCTCTTCGGCACCACTCCCATTCTGCTGCCGGTGGCGGTGGTGGCAGTGGCCGTTCTGGAGGGCGCCCACGCCGGGGCCGGCTTCGGCATGGGGGTGGGCCTTCTGTGGGCGCTGGCCTACCCGGGCGGCTACGGCAGCCGGGTGTTCCTTTTGTCCCTTCTGGGCATGGCCTCCGGCGCCCTGTGCCAGTATGTGCTGAGCCAGTCCCTGGCCGGGTGCATGCTGTGTGCCGCGGGGGTGGTGGCCCTACTGGATCTCCAGCAGATTTTCCGCCTTCTGCTGGCCGACCTGGCACATTTGCCCGCCCTTTTGCAGGTGGCTGTCCCCGAATGGCTGCTGACCATGCTCTGGACTCCCATCATCTACGTTCTCTTCCGGGCCATTTTCCGCCGCGTGGGCGGGACCAAGCTGGCCTGACCCATTTCCCCTCGTAAGGAGGTGCTCCGTTTATGGATCCCAAGCAATTTTCCCGCCGTCTGTGCGCGGTGGTGGTACTCCTGGCCCTACTTCTCACCGGAATGGGCTCCGCCCTCTATGATCTGCAGATCAACAACGGCGAGGACTACTACCGCCAGTCCCAATATAAAATCGCCGAAACCGAGACTGTGGAGGCCGCCCGGGGCCAGATTCTGGACCGGAACGGCCGGGTGTTGGTCTCCAATGAGGTGGTCTATCAGGTCACCCTGGACCCCGACCTTCTGAAGAAGAGCCCCGACCCGGAGGACGGCCGCACCCCGGAGCAGTGCCGCAACGACACCCTCTCCGCCCTGCTGGCCATCTGCCGGGAGGAAGGGGTAGAGTGGACGGATACCCTGCCCATCTCCCAGACCCAGCCCTTTACCTTCACCACGGAGAATCCCTACTACACCACCTCCACCGATGAGGATGGGAACACGGTCCGCTCGCTCACCCAGCTGGGCAAGCTGGCGGTGAAGATGAAGTGGATCTCCGACCCCACCGTGGAGGCGGAGGAGACCGAGGAGACCCAGGAGGAGCCCGCCGCCCCCAAGGAGCCGGGGCTGTGGGATAAAATCAAGGCCTTCCTCACCGGCAGCGACCCCACCCCGGAGACCACTCCGGCCACGGTCAAGGATGACACGCCTCCCACCTATCTCTCGGCGGAAGAGCTGCTGGGAAAAATGTGTGAGAGCTTCTCCATCAAAGGAGAGGGCGCCGTGGACCGGAAGAAAGCCGAGGAAGCCGGCGAGACGGTGCCCACCCTGAACATCGGCGACCTGGACCCCCTGGAGGCCCGGGCTCTGGCCGGGGTGGTGTACGGAATCACCCTGCGCACCCAGGAAATCACCTGGAACCCCTATATCTTTGCCGAAGACGTGGACATCGACTTTATCTCCCAGGTGAAGGAGAAGAGCCTCAACGGCGTGGTCATTGAAGCGGCCACCGTCCGCCAGTACCACACCGACTACGCCGCCCACATTCTGGGCCGGGTGGGCCCCATCTACCAGGAGGAGTGGGATCACTACAAGAACCTGGACGAGGATGGCGACGGCAAGGCCGACTACCAGATGGACGACACCGTGGGCAAGGAGGGCGTGGAGCTGGCCTTCGAGTCCTACCTGCGGGGCACCTCCGGGGAGCGCATTGTGGAGCGCAACACCAGCGGCAAGGTGGTCTCCCAGGCCTGGCAGAGCGAGCCGGAGCCCGGAGACAACGTGGTGCTCACCATCGACATCGACCTGCAGAAGAAGGTGGAGGACACCCTGGCTGAGTCCCTGCCCAATCTGGAAAGTAAGGAAGTGGAGGGTGCCGCCTGCGTGGTGCTGGATGTGGACAGCGGCGACGTGCTGGCCTCCGCCTCCTACCCCACCTACTCCCTGGCCACCTTCTCCCAGGACTGGAAGGAAAACTCCTCCAACCCCCTCAATCCCCTGGTGAACCGGGCCCTCAACGGTCTCTATCCTCCCGGCTCCACCTTTAAAATGATCACCGCCATCGCTGCTCTGGAGACCGGCATCATCACCCCGGACACCAAGATCCGGGACGAGGGTATCTACACCTACTGGTCCAGCCCCCAGCCCAAGTGCTGGTACTACCGCCAGTACGGCCAGAAGCACGGCCTCATTGATGTCTCCGAGGCTATCGAGGTCTCCTGCAACTACTTCTTCTACGACGTGGGCCGCCGGCTGGGCATCGACACCCTGGTGGACTACGCCACCCGCTTTGGCCTGGGCCAGGAGACGGGCATTGAGCTGCCGGAAAAGGTGGGCGGCGTGGGCAGCCCCGAGCGGTCTGAGGCCCTCGGCCAAAAGTGGTACGAGGGCAACATCCTCAACGTGGCCATCGGACAGGACAACACCCAGGTCACCCCCATCCAGCTGGCCAACTATATTGCCACTCTGGTCAACGGCGGCACCCGCTACTCCACCCACCTGCTCAAGGAGGTCAAGTCCAGCGACTTCTCTCAGATCCTCTACACCTACGAGCCGGAGGCCGTGGAGACCATTGAGATTCAGGACGAAAACCTGAACGCGGTGAAGGCGGGCATGCTGGCCCTGACCACCGAGGGCTCAGTGGCCAAGTACTTCCAGGACCTTCCGGTCCAGGTGGGCGCCAAGACGGGCTCCGCCCAGGTCAGCGCCCAGACCGAGTCCAACGCCGTCTTCGTCTGCTTTGCCCCCTATGACGACCCGGAAATCGCCATGGCCATCGCCGTGGAGCACGGCGGCAGCGGCTCTGAGCTGGGCGCTATGGCGGCGGAGATCTTCTCCTACTACTTCTCCACCCAGGAGGGGCGTGAGGACATCCCCACCGAAAACACGCTGGTGCGCTGAGCCGCCTTGGTTTCGGCGGAAAATCCCTTGACGAGGGGAAGAAAAACCATTACACTCATACTTTGGTAAGAAGCTCCCGGATGTTCCGGGAATGAATAAAGGAGATGCCTTTTCATGTCTGAAAGCTGCACCCACAACTGTTCCAGCTGCAGTGCTGACTGTTCCTCCCGGGACATGCGTGTCCCGGCCAATGCCAAGTCCTCCATCACCCGCGTCATTGCCGTGGTCAGCGGCAAGGGCGGCGTAGGCAAGAGCACCGTCACCGCCTCTCTGGCGGTGGCCATGGCCCGCAAGGGCCGCAAGGTGGCCATCTTGGACGCCGACATCACCGGTCCCTCCATCCCCACCGCCTTCGGCATCCATGAGAAGGCCACCGGCACCGACGAGGGCATTGACCCCGCCGTCACCGCCGGCGGCATCAAGCTCATGTCCCTGAACCTGCTCACCGCCAATGAGACCGACCCCGTCATCTGGCGCGGCCCCGTCATCGCCGGCGTAGTCACCCAGTTCTGGCAGGACGTGGTGTGGGGCGACGTGGACTACATGTTCGTGGACATGCCTCCGGGAACGGGCGACGTGCCCCTCACTGTGTTCCAGTCCCTGCCTGTGGACGGCGTCATCGTGGTCACCTCTCCCCAGGACCTGGTGTCCATGATCGTCACCAAGGCGGTGAACATGGCCCGGATGATGAACATCCCCGTGCTGGGCCTGGTGGAGAATTACAGCTACTTCCAGTGCCCCGACTGCGGCAGCCGCCACTCCATCTTCGGCGAGAGCCATCTGGACGAGGTGGCCGCCCAGCTGGAGACCCCGGTGCTGGCCCGTCTGCCCATCGACCCCAGCCTGGCTGCCGCCTTCGACGCCGGCAAGCTGGAGCAGGTGGAGCGCAACTATCTGGAGGAAGTGGCCAGCCGTCTGGACGGCTGAGCCCCCTCTCAACCCCCGCTTTCCATCAAAAAAGACGGTCTCGGAGAGGCCGCCTTTTTTTGTGCAGAAAAACCCCCGCCTTACCCTTATTTCCGCAGGCGCAGTCCCCCTTCCGATTTAATTCCTGCGTTTTTTCTCCGCCCCTCTTGTAATTTTTAAAGGTTATGATATAATGTAGCCGGTTTCGGGGCAGAGCTCCGAAATCCCTAGCAGAGTAGGACCTTGTGCGTATCATACCCATTGGTATCCAGTGCCCGCCGAACGGGGAGTTGACGGTGGGACGAATAGCTTTGAGCTAGCGATACAAGGCTCGCATCCCATTGCTACATAACGAGAATTTGCCGCTTGACGCCTCTTTTTATGTAGCCGCGCTTACATAAAAGGGAGGTTTTTTTATGCCTGTCTTTTGGTAGCGCCCCCGTTCCCCACTTCATCCCCGCAGCCACTTAAATTTTTGTTCGGAGGGTACATTTATGAGCGTCACTACCAAAAAAATCGCCATGATGGGCATGCTGCTGGCAGCCCAGGTCGTGGCCGGCATGTTCTTTTCCATCAAGCTCCCCCTGGTCACCATCGGCTTCATCTTCCTGCCCCTGTCCATTACCAGCATGCTCTACGGTCCCCTGTGGGGTGCCGCCGCCGCTGTGATGGGCGACTTCCTCATCGCTGCCTTGGGCCCCTACGGCTACTATCCTCCCATGGCCACCACCGCCTTCCTCAGCGGTCTCATCTACGGCCTGTTCCTCTACCGTAAGCCCATCACCATCCCCCGCGTCTCTCTGTGCGTCATCACCGAGTCTCTGCTGTGCAGCGTGCTGCTCCAGACCTACTGGCTGACCACGCTGATGAACAAGGCCTATCTGGTGCTGCTGCCCACCCGCCTGTTCCAGAATGCTCTGGTTGCTCCGGTGAGCATCATCTGCATCTACATTGTGGCCCCCCGTGTGCTGGCCGTTGCCGGAAAGATCTTCGGCGCCACTCCCAGCCTGGCCGGCAAATAAGTTTCGTTCCCCCTTCGGCCCGTTCCGTGCCCCGGCATGGGACGGGCCGTTTTTTATTTCCCTCGCCCACGGGGCAGAAAGAAGGTTTTTTCTATGGCACTGGACACATTCCGCAGCCACTTTTCCCAGACCACCCAGAACGGAATCTTTTTTGACAACGCCTCCATGGGCCCGGTGGCCCCGGAGGTCACCGCGGCCATGACCGCCTGCATGGAGCTGCGGCAGGCCATGCCCATGAAGTACTATCAGTACGCCGCCCGGGTCTTCCCCGCCTGCCAGGCGCTCCTGGCCCGTCTCATCGGCAGCCGCCCGGAGGAGATCGCCTTCACGGAAAATGTGGCCTACGGCATCAACTCCGCCGCCAATTCCCTCCCTCTCCAGGCGGGGGACAACGTCATATTGTGCGACCGGGAGTTTGCCTCCAACGTCTACCCCTGGCTGCGGCTGCAGAAGGCCAAGGGAGTGGAGGCCCGGATCATCCCCAACGACGGGGGCGGACTGACGGTGGACCGGCTGGAGCAGTACGCCGACGCCCGCACCCGGGCGGTGACGGTGAGCAGCGTGGAATTTTCCGACGGCTTTGCCACTGACCTGGAGGCCATCGGCAGCTGGTGTCAGGCCCACGGGGCCTACCTCATTGTGGACTGTGCCCAGTCCCTGGGCGTCATGCCCATGGATGTGAAGCGCTTCCACATCGACTTCCTGGCGGGTCTGGCCTCCAAGTGGCTGCTGGGCCCCTTCTCTACCGGTTTCCTCTACGTCCGTGAGGATCTGGCCCGGGAGCTGGAGCCCCCCTTTGCCGGGGCGGACAGCGTAAAAATTGACGTGGACTCGGTGGACTACTGCCTGGACTGGCGGGAGGGCGCCGCCCGGTTTGAGCTGGGTCTGCCCAATGCCCCGGGCATCGCAGGCCTCCACGCCTCCCTGCAGCTGATGGACCAGGTAGGCTTTGAGGCCATCCGCCGGGAGGCCTGGCAGGTGAGCGGCTACCTCATTGACGGGCTGAAGGAGCTGGGCGCCGACCTGGCCCCCTGCGTCCTCCGGGATGACACCCGCTCCACCATCGTCTCCTTCTCCACCCCCGACCCCCAGCAGACCTACCAGTACCTGCGGGGCCGGGACATTGCCTGTTCCCTGCGCTGCGGCCTCATCCGTATGGGTATCCACGGCTATAACACCACCCAGGAGGCCGACCAGGTTCTGGAGGTCCTCCGCCCCCATCTGGCCCGCTGAAAGCAGCAAGCGGCCCTGTCCTTCCCGGACAGGGCCGTTCTGGCTGTTTAACAGCCAGAATTCCGTTACTTTTTCGCCCGGGATGGGGCGAAAAAGTCCTCGCTTAGCTCGCCGCATCCCTTGTTGCACAAGGAATGCGGGGAATTTGATTTCATTCGAGGCGGGCGGCTGCCCCCTCGAGCTCCCCCGCCCATTCTCCAAACAGCTACCTCACTCCAGAGGGTTTTCCACAAAGGGAAGCGGCCCTGTCTTTGCCAGACAGGGCCGCTTTTTTGGTCTCTTTATTTCTTTTCGTAGGTCTGGAACAGGTCCACAAACCACCGCCAGAATCGCCCCAGGTCAATGTCTTCAGCGCACCACACGTTCTTTTCCTTGTCCGGGCACACATCCCGGAAGTCCGCCACCGTCATGCCCCGGGTGATGGTGCCCTCCGTCTCCACATCCATGTAGTACTTCTTAAAGGTAAGCACCGAGGGGTTCACCAGCGCGCAGAAGGCCACCACGTCATGGAGGTTGGCCTCGTCATAGCCCCACTCCTTGTTCCGCCGCAGGCAGAAGTCGATGACCTGGGAAGCCAGCTGGGCCTCGGGGGTCTCCACCCGCTCCACTGCCTCCTTGACCCACATGGGCACTGCCGTCTTCAGGGTGACGTCCAGACCCACCATGGTCACGTCCAGACCGGAGCGGAAGACAATCTGCATGGCCTCCGGGTCGGCATAGGCGTTGAACTCTGAGGCCTGGGTGGTGTTGCCCCCCACCAGGCACCCGCCCATGAGGTACACCTTTTTAATGAGCCCCACCAGATCGGGGTAGCGCTGGAGAGCCGTGGCCAGGTTAGTCTGGGGAGCGGTGCCGATGTAAATGAGCTCCCCGGCGCAATCCACGGCGATGTCGTGGAGCATCTGGGCGGCGTCCTTCTCACAGAAGGGCCGGGCCGAGGCGGGAATCACCACGTCGCCGAAGCCGGTGGCCCCGTGGGAGACGGAGCACTGCAGCTCCCGCTTCAGGGGCCGGTCCGCCCCCTTGGCCACGGGGATATCCGTGTGCCCCAACAGGTCCACAATGTTCAGGGTGTTGGAGGCGGTGGCGGACAGGGGAACATTTCCAGCTACGGCAGTGATGGCTTTGATGTCCAGCTGGTTCCGGCTCATCAGGGCGCAGATGATAGCGATAGCGTCATCCGTCCCGGTGTCCACGTCCATCACCACAGGTATTTTTTTCATAGGCTTCTCCTCCCAAGCATCGTTGGTGCGGCCAAAGGCCGGTCTCTGTTTGTCGTATAAAGTAATAGTACCCTGCTCCATCCGTCTGCGCAAGTCTCCCGCCGCATTTTTTCCACAATACAGGCCCTCCGCCCCTGCTGCAAAGGCAGCTGCATTTGGGAACCGTATCACATAAACCCTTCGGCTTCATGTGCCGGATGGGCATCCGCTCCCCCATGATTGGGTAAACTCTTCCGCCCATTTCTGCTCTGCACCATCGGTCCATTTCCAGATTTCCAGACATTTTTCGTGCTCTATGTACAATGGCGGCACAAGCAATTCCGCCTTTTCATGTAAGGTTGCAAAAACTTTTATTTCAGCTGCAATTTTCCTTGCATTTTCTCTTCACGCGCCTTATAATTTAGTTCACTATTTATCTAGTGTGCTAAATCGATAGTGTGTAAATGCAAGGAGGAGAATTATGAAACAAAATCGAAAGGGCCGCGCCATTTACGTCCTTATTTGGGTACTGGCCTTTGCCCTGGTCAACTACCCCATTGGCGCCTGGGCATCTAACAAACTGGAACCGTATATTTTAGGTTTGCCTTTTAGCGTATGTTACTTTTGGGTGGCCTATACGCTGCTGATTCTGGCCGGCGTACTGCTGGCCTGGAAGGCTATGCGGGATTGAGAGGGGATATGGATATGGATATGGATATGGACAACTGGCAGATTATTCTGATTATTGTGGCGCTTTATTGCGCCCTGGTCATCGCGGTAGGCGTATTCACCCGGACAAAAGGGGAAAGCACCCTGCAGGACTACTTTGTGGGCAACCGCTCCCTGGGTGCCTTTGTGGCCTTTTTTACTTATGTAGCGACCTTCCACAGCAGCTTTGCCTTTATTGGCGCCGCAGGTCAGATGTACTCCTCCGGCATCAAATTCTTTGCCACCTTTACCTCCTGTGTGGTCAGTCCCCTGATGATTTACATCATCGGCCGTCCCACATGGTATCTGGGACAGAAGTATAACTACATGACCCAGGGCGAACTGGTGGGCGACTACTACGAGAGCAAGGCTCTTCGCTATCTGGTGGCTGTGGTCAGCCTGGTTTTCCTGATTCCCTATCTCCAGTCCCAGATTGCGGCCGGCGGAATCATCTTCCAGACCATTACCGAGGGGCGGGTTTCCTATCTTCTGGGCTGCGTCATTTTGTACGCTGTTATCATCAGCTACATTCTGCTGGGCGGCTTTAAGGCCGTCGCCTGGACGGACACCGTTCAGGGCATTTTGATGATCGTCATGATCTGGATTGCCGGCGGCGTCATTTTGGTGCGCACCAGCGGCAGCATGAACTGGAGCAATCTGATGCAGACCATGGCGACCCAGTACCCGGAAAAGGTACTGATCCCCGCGGAATACTGGCCCACCTATATGACTTCCTTCATCTCTCTGTTCGGCATCTCCATTTATCCCCCTTCCTTCCAGCGCTTCTTTGCGGTAAAGAATCCCAAAACCCTGAAGTGGCTGTCGGTTACCACTCCCATTTATCTGATCTTCTTCTACGTGCCCATCATGATCATCGCCTTCTCCGGCGTGGTCTATATGCCGAACCTGGAGAGCGCCGATCAGGTGGTTCCCATGATGCTGACCCAGTACGCCTCTCCCATTTTGGTGGGTCTGGTCATGGCCGGCGCTTTGGCGGCCACTATGTCCTCCACGGACTCCCAGCTGCACAGCGCTTCCTCCATTTTTACCGTCGATCTCTACAAGGGATTCAAGCCGGACGCCTCGGATAAGCAGGCACTGTTCTCCGGCAAGACCTTTATCGTAATCATCAGTGCCGCTGCCCTGATTCTCAGTCAGTACTCCAGCGCCCTGATCACCACCATCGTCACCATTGCCCTGGGCGGCTGCCTGCAGATTCTGCCTTCCCTTATCGGTGCCCTGTACTGGAAGGGCGCCTCCAGGCTGGGCGCGCTGAGCGGATTGATCGTGGGCGTCATTGTGGTCATCCTGACCCAATACGTCCCCGCCATCAAAACACCCCTGGGTCTGTCCAGCGGCTTCTGGGGGCTGGTATGCAATCTGCTGGTCTTCTTCCTGGTCAGTCGGGCAACGCCCAAGCCCTCTGCGGCAACCGTCCAGAAATTCCACGGCTATCTGGAGGAAGTGAACCGCCAGAGCGACCGAAAGGCGGCGGCGCGATGAACGGCGGATACGATCTCCATTTTCACGTGGGGCCAGAGGTGATTCCCCGCCGGTGTGATGCGCTCCGGGCCGGGGAAGAGCTGCGCCGGGACGGGATGTCCGGCGCGGTGCTGAAAAGCCATTACTTCTCCACCGCGCCCTTTGCACAAATGGCCCGGGAGCAGGGATTTGACAATGTATATGGCGCGCTGGTGCTCAATCACTACGTGGGGGGACTGAACCCCTTTGCCCTGCGCGGCTCTCTGCGCATGGGGATGCTTAAGATCGTTTGGATGCCCACAGTCCATGCCGCTGCGCACCTGGCGGTGCGGAAAGCAGACGGAGAACAGTATGACATCCCCCCTGAATGGACCGGAGGCATCATTACCGGCACCCCGGTGGATCAGGTCCCCCCTATTTCCATTACAGCCCGGGATGTTCAGGAGCCATTAAAGGAACTCCTGCGCATCATTGCAGACCAGGATCTGATCTTGGCCACAGGACACATCTCCCGGGACGAGGTCTTCCACCTGGTTCCCCTGGCCCACAGCCTTGGCGTCACAAAAATCATCCTGACCCACCCCTCTTATGAAACCACCCGGCTGTCCTTGGATGATATCCGCGCGCTCACCGCTCTGGATGGGGTATATGCGGAACAGAGCTATGCCCTCATGCCAATTGATGGGCAGACCCCGGATCAGGTGGCAGGATACATCCGGGGTGTGGGGGCGGAGCACACCATTATGACCACCGACTTGGGACAGTTGGGACGGCAGTCCTCCGGCGAAGGCCTGGCCCTGTTCCGCAGTCTGATGGAAGCGGAAGGCATTACGCCCGCCGAACTGGATCTTATGACCATCCGGAATCCCGCTCGTCTTTTGGGGGTCTAGATTGGCGGCAGGCTGAGCCCATCTGCCCGCTGCACCCCTTCCCCGATCTTGTCTCAGCCACAGCATGTTTCACATCTAAGAACAAGTTCTATAAAAGAAATGTGCCGCAGAGGGAATCCCTTTGCGGCACACTTCTTTTTCCATAAAAAACACTCCTTTCCCAACGAAGCGTCGGAAAAGGAGTGTCTTTGTCTTTTATTGATTTAAAAAGTTGTAAAACAGCTTTTTGGAATCAAATTACTTGTGGTCGACGGAGTACATGTGCTTGATCAGCTCCAGAACCTTGTTGGAGTAGCCGATCTCGTTGTCGTACCAGGACACGACCTTCACGAAGGTGTCGGTCAGAGCGATGCCGGCGTCGGCGTCGAAGATGGAGGTGCGGGTGTCGCCCAGGAAGTCGGAGGACACGACGGCCTCGTCGGTGTAACCCAGGATGCCCTTCAGCTCGCCCTCGGAGGCCTCCTTCATGGCGGCGCAGATCTCCTCGTACTTGGCGGGCTTCTCCAGGTTAACGGTCAGGTCAACGACGGACACGTCCAGGGTGGGAACACGCATGGACATACCGGTCAGCTTGCCGTTCAGGGAGGGGATAACCTTGCCCACGGCCTTGGCGGCGCCGGTGGAGGAGGGGATGATGTTGCCGGTAGCAGCACGGCCGCCGCGCCAATCCTTCAGAGAAGGACCGTCAACGCTCTTCTGGGTAGCGGTAACAGAGTGCACGGTGGTCATCAGGCCGTCCTTGATGCCCCACTTGTCGTTCAGAACCTTGGCGATGGGGGCCAGGCAGTTGGTGGTGCAGGAGGCGTTGGACACGAAGTTCATGTCGGAGGTGTACTTATCCAGGTTCACGCCGCAGACGAACATGGGGGTGTCGTCCTTGGAGGGAGCGGACATAACAACCTTCTTGGCGCCGGCGTCCAGGTGGCCCTGAGCCTTCTCCTTGGTCAGGAACAGACCGGTGGACTCCACAACGTACTCAGCACCCAGCTTGCCCCAGGGCAGGTCGGCGGGGTTACGCTCGGCGGAGACAGGGATCTCCTTGCCGTTGACCACGATGGCGTTCTCGGTGTAGCTGACCTCGGCCTCGCACTTGCCGTGCATGGTATCATACTTCAGCATGTAAGCCAGGTAGTCGGCGGGGCACAGATCGTTGATGCCGACAATCTCGATCTCAGGATGATTCAGGCTGGCGCGGAACACCATACGGCCGATACGGCCAAAGCCATTGATGCCAACTTTGATGCTCATGTTGAATTTCTCCTTTTCACAATAATCAAGTATTTGCGTCTCTTGATTGGGTTCAGTCTGTATTATACCCCGTTTTTACCGATTTTCCAAGTAGCTTTTTTTCCAGAATTCATCAATTTTTTCGTGCAAAATTAGCCATACCGCAAAGGAAGCCCGGGCTTATCCCTTCTGCCCGTCCATTTTTCCCGCCTAAGGGCGCTTTTATTCCGCCGATCTCCTGGTCAGCGCTCTTCTTTCCCCTGACATTTTTCTATCTCTTCCGGTTCTTTCTCCCTTTTTTCGCTTGTTGGCGACAGCAAACTTTGCTATACTGTTTTCCAGATAACTTCCCCTCTGTTTTGTACATATTAAGTGACAGAACGAAACCCATTTACACCACGCCACGCCGGACCAGTGTCCGGAAGGAAGGAACTGTATGTCTGAAGCAATTTTTTCGCTGCTGGACCGCCTGTCTGAGGCCGCCGTTCTCATTCACGAAGGGGTTGTGTCCGCCTTCAGCCCCATGGCACTGCACTATCTGCCCCAGCTGCAGGCCGGACACCTGGCTCCCGACTGCCTGCCTCAGTCCGCCCTGTCGGGAGGCGGCCTTTTCTCGGCCGGTACCAGCACCTATTCTTATACCAATACGCCTCTGGAGCAGGGCCAGCTGCTGATTTTCCGCCCCGCACCCCAGACCGCCGTCACTGACGTGCAGCTGGACGGCGCCATGCGCCAGTTCCGCCAGTTTATGGGCGAGCTGCTGGTGGAGACCGACGCGGAGGCCACCAGCGCCCCCTTCCGCAAGACCTTTTACCGGATGCTCCGCCTGCTGCGGAATCTGGAGTATCTCCACCAGGAGGACGCCGCCCTTCCCACCGGCACGCTGGACGTTGCCGGTCTGTGCCGCCAGACGGTGGCGGAGGCCGCTCCGCTGCTTCTCCAGGGCGGCATTGAGCTGGACTACACCTGCACCGACGCCTCCCTGCTCATTCCCGGCGACGGGGACCTGCTGCGGTACATGGTGCTGGAGCTGGTGGCCAACTCTGCCCGGGCCGTGGGCCGGGGACAGATTCACCTCCACCTGAAGGCCCAGGGCGGACGGGTGCTGCTCACCCTGTCCGACAGCGCAGGCGCCCCTTCCCGGCGGCAGCTGGCCTCCCTGCTCCAGCAGGACTCCGACCAGAACATCCCCGCCGCCGGCGCGGGAGCCGGGCTGGGCCTGTCCGTGGTGCGGAGGGTTGTGGCCCTCCACCGGGGCACCATGCTGGTGGAGTGGGGCGAGGGCGCTCCCGTCACCCTCATCTCCCTCCCCGCCGGACCGCTGAACCCCCGTGCCACCGTCAGCACCCCCGCTGTCCAGCGGGATGGCGGTCTCTCTCCCCTGCTCACCGCCCTGGCCGACGTGCTGCCTGCCGCCGTGTTTGAGCTGGCTGAGCTGGATTGATTGGAAAGATTCTCTCCCTCCGCTCTTGACGTAGAGGGCGGGGGAGAGTAAAATATTTTGGTGATTTTTTTGGCAGCGCCCCGCGTTTCCCTCCGCAGCGCTGCCTTCTATCTTGTTTCGGGAGGTTTTGTTATGTCTCAAATTGGCTTTGACAATGAGAAATATCTGCACATGCAGTCCCAGCACATCCGGGAACGCATCGCCCAGTTCGGCGGCAAGCTGTACCTGGAGTTTGGAGGCAAGCTCTTTGACGACTACCATGCCTCCCGGGTGCTGCCCGGCTTCGAGCCGGACAGCAAGCTCCGTATGCTGGAGCAGCTGCGGGATAAGGCGGAGATCATCATTGCCATCAACGCCGGCGACATCGAGAAGAACAAGGTCCGGGGCGATTTGGGCATCACCTATGACAGCGACGTGCTGCGCCTCATCGACATTTTCCGGGGCCGCGGTCTCTACGTGGGCAGCGTGGTGGTCACCCGTTACACCGGTCAGCCCGCCGCCGACGCCTTCCAGCAGCGACTGGAGGCCCTGGGAGTGAAGGTCTACCGCCACTACCCCATCGAGGGCTACCCCCACAACATCGCCAAGATCGTCTCCGACGAGGGCTACGGCAAGAACGACTACATCGAGACCTCCCATCCCCTGGTGGTGGTCACCGCTCCCGGCCCGGGCAGCGGCAAGATGGCCACCTGCCTCTCCCAGCTCTACCATGAGCACAAGCGGGGCATCGTGGCCGGCTACGCCAAGTTTGAGACCTTCCCCATCTGGAACCTGCCTTTGAAGCACCCGGTGAACCTGGCCTATGAAGCGGCCACTGCCGACCTGGACGACGTGAACATGATCGACCCCTTCCATCTCCAGGCCTACGGCGAGACCACCGTCAACTACAACCGGGACGTGGAGGTCTTCCCCGTGCTGGCCGCCATGTTTGAGCAGATCACCGGCGCCTGCCCCTACAAGTCCCCCACCGACATGGGCGTGAACATGGCGGGCAACTGCATCACCGACGACGAGGCCTGCAAGGCCGCCGCCCGCCAGGAGATCGTCCGCCGGTACTACGACGCCCTGTGTGAGCGCCGCCAGGGCAAGGGCAGCGACTGCACGGTGTACAAGCTGGAGCTTCTCATGCAGCAGGCCGGGGTGACGCCTGAGATCCGTCCCGTGGTGGCCGAGGCCAACCGTCTGGCCGAGGAGACGGGCGAGCCCGCTATGGCCATCGAGCTCTCGGACGGCTCCATCGTCACCGGCAAGACCTCCGAGCTCATGGGCTGCTCCGCCGCCGCCCTCCTGAACGCCCTGAAAAAGCTCTCCGGCGCCGGCGGACATGGGGTCCACCTCATTGCCCAGAGCGCCATCGAGCCCATCCAGACCGTCAAGGTCCAGTACTTAGGCTCCAACAACCCCCGCCTCCACTCCGACGAGGTGCTCATTGCCCTGGCCTCCTCCGCCAATCTGGAGCCCAAGGCCGCTGAGGCTCTGAAGGTGCTGGCCCAGCTGAAGGGCTGCCAGGCCCACTGCTCGGTCATCCTCTCCCCCGCCGACGAGGTCACCTACCGCAAGCTGGGCCTGCAGCTCACCTGTGAGCCCCAGTACCAGAGCAACAAACTCTATCACCGATGAACCATATGCGCCGCTCCCCCGCCGTGCCGCTGGCTCTGGGCGGAGCGCTGGTGTTTTTTCTCTTCCTGGCCTACGCCACCCCGTACAGCCCCCTGGATGACATGCAGTGGGGCATGGAGGAGGGGCTTCGGTGGTGGCTGGGAGGACTGCTCAACGGGCGGTATGTGGGCAACTTCTTTGCTGTCATTCTGTGCCGCTCTTTCCTGGTGAAGACCCTCCTCATGGGCCTTGGGATGTTTTCCCTCCCCCTGCTCATGGCCCTGGTAGCCAGATGGGGCAAAGGCTTCCCCCTGCTGCCTGCCTACTTCTTTTGCTGCGGCGGGCTGCTGCTGATGCCTCCCATTATCTGGAAGGACGTCTTCGGCTGGGTATGCGGCTTTGGAAATTATGTTGTTTCCATTCTGTTTTTCCTGTGCTGGGTGCTGCTCATCCTCCGGGCCGAGACCGCTCAGGCCCACAAGGGGCTCTGGGCCGCCGGTCTGTTTCTGATGGCCCTGTCCAGCGGCCTGTTTTTGGAAAACCAGACCCTTCTCAATCTGGGGCTTGCCCTGCTGCTGGTCCTGCGGGCGCTGCTGCTCCGCCGGGGCCGCCTTCTGGCGCTGGCCAGCCTGGTGGGCGCCGCGGCAGCCGTGGTCCCCATGTTCCTCAACCAAATCTTCATGGACATGCTGTCCACCGGCTCCGCCCTCAACGAGCTGCGCAAGTTTACCTTCTCCCTGGAGGACGGACTGTGGGCTGCCGGTCTGACCGTGGTGCGGGAGTATCTGGCCGCCCTGCTTCCCCTGGCCCTGTCCCACAGCATGTACCTGACCTGGCCCTGTGCCATCATCACCGCCTGCGCCCTGTGGCGCTCCTCCCTGCGGCCTCTGGCCCTGCTGGGGGTGGTTCCCCTGGTGTGCGGCTGGTGGTGCGCGGCGGGAGAGGCCCCCATTCCTCTCTGGCTGGCCAGCAGTCTTTGCTGGTTCCTCCCCGGAGTGGCCCTGCTGCTGGAGCGGACCTCCTGGCCGGAAAAGCTGTTTTCCCTGGCCCTCTATCTGGCCGCTCCCCTGTCCCTGGCCCCCATGGCGGCCATCAACACCCGGGGCGGACGCATCTTCCTCTTCCCCCTGGTGATGCTGCTGGTGGCCGCGGCCCGCGCCGCCGGTCCTCTGCTGGCCCGGCGGGAGATCACCCTGCTGGTGGCCGCGGGCACGGTGGCCCTGATGGCCATGTGGGGCGGACGCTATGGCGAGGTCCTGTCCTGCAACAATCTGCGCAGCGAGCTCATCGCCCAGAGCATCGAAAACCATACCTCCCCCCTGGTGCTGCCCACCGACCGCTACAGCCAGGTGGTGTGGTGGTTCCGCAACCCCTGGGATGTGGAGAGCGCCGACTGGTTCCGCCGCTTTTACCACATTCCCGATGACATCACCCTGATTTTCCTCCCCCCCGGCACCTATGAATCCTGGCCTGAGATTTCCGACGAGGCCTGGGAGAACCGCACAGAGCTGACCCCGTCCAAGGACTTTGTGCCCTCTCTGCCGTAACACCGCCCCGCTTCAGAGGGCGTGAAAGGAGCGTTCACTGCTGTGACCGCAAAACGAACCGTCCTGCGCCGTGTCTTCCTGGCGTGCGTGCTGATTTTCGACCTCTATGTTGGCCATACCGTGTTTTACAGTCCTTTGGATGACTGGCAGTGGAGCATGGACATGGGCATTGAATGGTGGCTGAGCGGTATGCTCAACGGCCGGTACGTGGGCAATCTGGTGGCGGTGGTGCTGACCCGCTCCGTCCTGCTGAAGACCCTGTCCATCGGCCTGGGACTGTTCATCGTGCCCTACCTGATGGCGCGTCTGCTGGCCCGGGGCCGGGAGGAGCGGATTTTGGTCCTGTTCATCACCTGCAACGCGGGCATGCTGCTGGTCCCCTCCATGATTTGGCGGGAGACCTTCTTCTGGGTGTCCGCCTTCGGTAATTTTGTGGTGCCCACAGTGGGCTTTCTGGCCCTTCTTCTGCTGCTGCGCCGGGCCGATCAGACCCGGACCCATCTGGCCGTGTGGAGCGTATTTCTCTTCGCCTACACGGTCGTCCTGGGGCTGTTCCTGGAAAATCTGACCCTCCTCTTTGTGGGGGCCTGTCTGCTGATGCTCCTGCTGTCCTTCCGGGACCCCTTTTTCCGCACCCTCTCCCTGGTCATGCTGGCCGGATCCCTCATCGCCGCCTACCTCATGTTCTCCAACGCCATCATGACCGACCTGATGTCCACGGGCAACGCGGTGAACAGCTACCGCAGGCTGTCCTTCTCCCTGGAGGATGGGCTGGTCGCTGTGGTGTACAGCATCCTGCGCCAGTACCTGGGCGAGCTGCTGCCCCGGGCCTTTGACCTGGGTCCCTATCTGGCCTGGCCCCTGGCCGTCATCGTCTTCCTGGGCTTTTGGAACAGCCCCTGCCGTCCCGCCTGTGTGCTGGCTCTGTTCCCGGTGATCCATAACCTGGTCATCCTGAAAACACAGGTCATCATCTCCCGTCCGGGCTGGATCGCCAGCTGCATTTCCTGGTCCCTGCCCCTGCTGGCGCTGCTGGTGAACCGGACGGACTGGTCAGTCAAGCTGCGCTGGCTGCTGCTCTATTTTGCAGCGCCCCTGTCCCTGCTCCCCCTGGCCTTCACCTCCTCCCTGGTTTACCGCCATTTCTTCTTCCCCATGATCCTGCTGATTATCATCGCGGTGGATCTGGCCCAGCCCGTTCTCTTTTGCCGCTGGGGCTGGGCGGTGCCCACGGTGATGCTGGTGGGGCTGATGCTGCGGTGGGGGCTCCCCTGTCCCACCATCAACGGGTGCACCCAGCTGCAGGAGGAGCTCATCGCCCAGGCCCGGGAGACCGGCGCCGACACGCTGGTGCTGCCCACCGACCGCTTCCAGTTCAGCGTATGGTGGGCCCGGAACCCCTGGGACGTGGAAAAATCCCACTACTTCTGCCAGGTCCACGGCCTGTCCGATGACATCACCCTCATTTTCCTCCCGGTTGGCTCCTATGAGACCTGGCCGGAGATTTCTCAGGAACAGTGGGACGCCCGGGTGGAGCTTCACCCCTCCCCCGACTACACCCCTGTCATTCCAATTCCATAATCTGTGCGCAAAGAGGCGCCCCCGGGAGAAGGATCTCCCAGGGGCGCCTGTCTCGTTTTTTAACCTGTCCACCGACGGGCGTTTTCCCCGGCTCAGGCTCACTCCAGAGGGAACTCCGTCCCGCTCAGGATGACGGATTCCACTTGGGTCAGATCTATGGTGGAGCTGGTGGTATAGACAATTTCCGCCAGCTCCCGGCCCCGCACATCCGCCGGGCCGGGCACGTCACAGACGGCCAGCTCCAGCCCCAGTTCCTCACAGGTCAGCACCCGGCCGTCCTTCATCCGGAAGGTGACCGGCAGCTTATATTGCAGGGCGTCTGGATAGCGTCCCTCGTAGGTAAAGCGGATGGGGCTCAGCTCCAGATGGTCCACATAGAGCAGTTCCCCGCTGGACGGGTCCTCCAGAAGCTCCTGCTGGACGGGGATCTGAATGACCTGGGGCATCTGGTCAACGGGGATGGAGACATAGCTTCCCTCCGCCATAAAGTTGACCCGCAGCGTCACAGGCTCTGTCTGAGGATGGTCCAGTCCCGTCAGCGTCACGCGCAAAATCCAGGAGCGGCTGCGCTCAGAGGGGTTGGGCAAGCTGTCCGCCGCCAGAGTGGAGACATGGTTTCCCCGCTCCAGCCGGACCTGGAACAGATCCGGCTCCCAGCCTCCCCGCTCCATCCACTCTTTTCCGTGCTCCGCCCCCCATTTGCTCTGCAGATAATCCAGAATGACCTGCCCGCTCATCAGCTGTTCCGTCGCCTGGTCGTTCAGCCCCTCCACCGTGGCAGTCACATAAAGCACCTCTCCGTCAAACAGGCTGCTGTCCACGGTCAGCCGATAGTTTCCATCCTCCGCATGCTCCAGCTCTGTCTGTACATAGGGCTCCAGCTCACTGGTGTCCCCCTGGAAAAACAGGTCCAGCACCCCAGTCTGATAGGCCATCGCCAGGGCGGTTCCGCCCATTAAGAGTGCGGCCGCCGCCGCGGCCAGCACCACCGGCCACCTTTTCCGCAGGCCGGGGCCGCGTTTTTGGGTCTGCCGCCCCTCCAGCATCCGCTCCATGCGTTCCCATGCCTCGTCGGACAGGCAAACCTTGTCCATGGCTCGATTATACTCCTGTCTCATGGGACGTCCCCTCCTGTTCCAGTTGTTTTTTCAGCTTCTCTCTGGCCCGCTGCAGGCGGGTGGTCACAGCCGTCTGGCGAATCCCCAGCAGCTCCCCCACCTCCCGGGTGGAATAGCCCTCGTAATAAAACAGGTACAGCACGGCCCGGTCCCTGGCCGGCATGTCCATGACCGCACTGAGCATGGATTGCTCCTCCGGCGCGGCCAGCTCCGCCGCTTCCTCCAAGGGTTCACACCGGTGCCGGGACAGCGTTCTCCACAGGCTGCGGCATTCGTTGACCGTGACCTGAAACAGCCAGGCCCGTTCCTTCCCCTCTTCCAGCCTGGCCCGCCCCTCCAGCAGCTTCAGGAATACCGTCTGGGTCACATCCTCCGCATCCTGCCGGCATCCGGTGTAGCTCCAGGCCAGCCGGTACACCCGGTTTCCGTAACGGCGGAACAGCTCCGCTGCGTCCATGGCCTCTCCCCCTTTCTGTCTGTATAACGCCTGCTCCCTGCCCCCTGTCACAGGGCAGACCGGGATTTTTTATTTTTGTTCACTTTTTCCTTGACGACTCCCCTATGTTCCGCGTACAATAGCCCGGTGTTTTTTTCAGGGCTTGTACCCATACTAATACCCAACCACCACAGTTACAACGGAGGGATCAAATTATGGCAGTAAAGTACATTTTTGTCACCGGCGGTGTGGTATCCGGCCTGGGCAAGGGCATTACAGCGGCCTCTCTGGGGCGCCTGCTGAAGCAGCGTGGCCTGCGGGTGAAGGTCCAGAAGCTGGACCCCTACCTCAACGTGGACCCGGGCACCATGAGCCCCTACCAGCACGGCGAGGTGTTCGTCACCGATGACGGGGCGGAAACCGACCTGGATCTGGGCCACTACGAGCGGTTTATTGACGAAAATCTCACCATTCATTCCTCCGTCTCCTCGGGCAAGGTGTACTGGAACGTCCTCAACCGGGAGCGCCGGGGCGACTACCTGGGGGGCACCGTCCAGATTATCCCCCACATCACCGATGAGATCAAGCGCTGCATCTACTCCCTGGACACCCCGGACACCGACGTAGCCATCGTGGAGATCGGCGGCACGGTGGGCGACATCGAGTCCCAGCCCTTCCTGGAATCCATCCGCCAGGTGGCCGCCGAGCGGGGCCGCCAGAACGTGATGTTCGTCCACGTCTCCCTCATTGTGGCCATTCCCGGCACCGGCGAGCTGAAGAGCAAACCTACCCAGCACTCCGCCAAGGAGCTTTTGAGCCTGGGCATTCAGCCCGACGTCATCATCTGCCGCAGCGACTACCCGGTGCCCAAGGACATTTTGGAAAAAATCTCCCTGTTCTGCAACATCCCGGTGGAAAACGCCATTCCCAACCTCACCGCCGACCTTCTCTACGAGGTGCCCCTGATGCTGGAGCGGGAGGGACTGGCCGACGTGGTGGTCCGCCGCCTGGGCCTCATCTGCCACATGCCCGACCTCACCGAGTGGGCCACCATGGTCCACCGGGCCAAGCACCCCAAGGGCCAGGTAGAGATCGCCCTGGTGGGCAAGTACGTGGCCCTCCACGACGCCTACCTGTCCGTGGCCGAGGCCCTCACTCACGGCGGCATTGAAAATGAGGTGAAGGTGAAGGTCCGCTGGATGAATTCCGAGGAGGTCACCGACGAAAATGCCGCACAGCTGCTGGCGGGTGTGGACGGCATTCTGGTGCCCGGCGGCTTCGGCGACCGGGGCATCGAGGGCAAGATTTCCGCCGTGCGCTATGCCCGGGAGCAGAAGATCCCCTTCCTGGGCATCTGCCTGGGCATGCAGATGGCGGTCATTGAGTTTGCCCGCCACGTGTGCGGCATGGCGGACGCCCACTCCAGCGAGCTCAGCCAGTCCACCACCCACCCGGTCATCGACCTGATGCCCGACCAGCGGGGGGTCACCGCCAAGGGCGGCACCATGCGTCTGGGGGCCTACCCCTGCCATATCACCGGGGAGGACACCTTCGCCTACCGGGCCTACGGCCAGGAGGAGATCAGCGAGCGCCACCGCCACCGCTATGAGTTCAACAACGATTACCGTCAGACTCTCACCCAGGCCGGTCTGGTGCTCTCCGGCCTCAGCCCCGACGGACGGCTGGTGGAGATGGTGGAACTTGCCGACCACCCCTGGTTTGTGGGCGTCCAGTTCCACCCGGAGCTGAAAAGCCGCCCCAACAAGGCCCACCCCCTGTTCCGGGAATTTATCGCCGCGGCCAAGACCTTCCATCAAAAGTAACTGTCCCCGACGCGGGGCGGCTTTTCCCCATCTCCGGCGGTTCTCCCGAAGGGAGGGGCCGGAGGGGTTTTATCAAGGATTCTTCGGGCAAGGCCCGGAGAATCGCCCCAATAAGGCCCATCCCCTTGCCGCGGCCAAGAATTACCACTCCAAATAGTTGTCCTGCCTTCGGTCATTCCCATAAGAAAACGCCCGGTCCTCTAAGAAAGAGGTCCGGGCGTTTTTTCTATCATTTTATATTACTTCAGGTGCCAGATATCCTGATTATACTGGGCGATGGTGCGGTCGGAGGAGAAATACCCCGACTTGGCAATGTTCACCAGCATCTTTTTGGCCCAGGCCGTGCGATCGCCGTAGTCGTGGATGCACCGCTCCTTGGCGGCGATGTAGTCCTCCACGTCCAGAAGGGCCATGAACCAGTCCTTGTTCTTCATATCCTTCCACAGTGTGGCCAGACTGGCGGGGTCACCCACCGCCAGCAGCTCCGGGGACACCAGGAAGTCCACCAGCCGCTCCACCTGGGGGCGGTGGTAGCAGTCCAGGGAGCGGTAGCTGCCCTGGGCATACAGGTCCATCACCTGCTCGCTGGAGGTTCCGAAGGTGTAGATATTCTCCTCTCCCACCAGCTGGGCAATCTCCACGTTGGCTCCGTCCATGGTGCCCAGGGTGACGGCGCCGTTGGCCATGAGCTTCATGTTGCCGGTGCCGCTGGCCTCCTTGGAGGCCAGGGAGATCTGCTCAGAGATGTCGCAGGCGGGAATGAGGGTCTCGGCCCAAGTGACGTTGTAGTTCTCCACCATGGCCACCCGCAGCCAGGGCCGCACCTGGGGGTCCTGCTCAATGAGCTGCCGCAGGCACAGGATGAGGTGGATGATGTGCTTTGCCATGACGTAGGCGGGGGCCGCCTTGGCGCCGAAGATCACCGTCACCGGCCGCTCAGGCAGGTGGCCCGCCTTGATTTCCAGGTACTTATAAATGAGGTAAAGGGCGTTCATCTGCTGGCGCTTATACTCGTGCAGGCGCTTGATCTGGATGTCGAACACCGACTTGGGGTCCAGCTCAATGCCCTGGCGGTGCCAGATGGCCCGGCACAGCTGGTCCTTCTTCGTCTGCTTGATGGCCAGCAGCTCCTCCAGCACTTTCTCGTCCTCGGTGAAGGCCATGAGGCCCTCCAGCTTCCGGGTATCCTGCCGCCAGTCCTTGCCGATGCACTTGTCAATGAGGGCGGTGAGCTCGGGATTGCAGCCCTCCAGCCAGCGGCGGAAGGTGACGCCGTTTGTTTTGTTGTTGAACTTCCCGGGATAGAGGTCATAGAAGGCCTTGAGCTCGGAATTTTTCAGGATCTCGGTGTGCAGAGCGGCCACTCCGTTGACGGAAAAGCCGTAGTGGATGTCCATGTGGGCCATGTGCACCCGGTCCTGCTCATCGATGATGGCCACCTTGGGGTCGGGGTAGGCCTCCTTCACCCGGCGGTCCAGCTCCCGGATGATGGGCACCAGCTGGGGCGCCACCGTCTCCAGGTAGGCGATGGGCCACTTCTCCAGGGCCTCGGCCAGAATGGTGTGGTTGGTGTAGGCACAGGTGCGGCTCACCTGGCTGATGGCCTGGTTCACGGACATGCCCCGGTCGGTGAGCAGGCGGATGAGCTCAGGAATGACCATGGAGGGGTGGGTGTCGTTGATTTGGATGACCACGTGGTCAGAGAGGGTATCCAAGGCATAGCCCCGCTCCTCCAGCTCCTGGAGGATGAGCTGGGCGCCGGCAGACACCATGAAGTACTGCTGGTACACCCGGAGGAGCCGCCCCGCCTCGTCGCTGTCGTCGGGATAGAGGAAGGAGGTGAGGTTGTGGGCGATATCCCCCTTGTCGAAATCGATGCCCACCCAGGGCTGGGCGGCGGGCTCCTCCACGTCAAAGAGGTGGAGCCGGTTGGCGATGCCGCTGCCCGCGCCGGGCACCGGCAGATCGTAGCACACCGCCTTGACCTCTCCCTTTCCGAAGGGCACAGTGAAGGTCCGGCCGGTGGGAACAAGCCAGCTGTCCTTCTCCAGCCAGGGGTCGGGGTGCTCGGTCTGCTTGTGGTTCTTGAACTGCTGGCGGAACAGGCCGTAGTGGTAGTTGAGGCCCACTCCGTCGCCGTTGAGCCCCAGGGCGGCGATGGAGTCCAGGAAGCAGGCGGCCAGACGGCCCAGCCCGCCGTTGCCCAGGGAGGGCTCGGGCTCCAGGGACTCAATCGTGCTGATGTCCCGGCCCAGGTCGGCCAGCATGGCCTTCACCTGGTCGTAAATGCCCAGGGCCAGCAGGTTGTTGCTCAGCAGCTTGCCCACCAGGAACTCCGCCGAAAAATAATAGAGCTTCCGCCCGCCCTCCGGCGCCGGACGCGCCAGGGCCATGTCCCGGGTGAGCAGCAGCAGGGCCTCGTACAGCTCCTGATCCCCGCACTGGTCGGGGGACAGGCCATACCGCTCCTGGGTCAGTTGAAACAGTCGCTCGTTCAGTTGCATGGAAAAAACTCCTCTCCGCAAGGATATCGGAAACGTTTCCAATTCGGATTCTGGCGTCAGTATAGCAGTCCCGCGCCCTCGCGTCAAATATTTTTTGGTGAAATTCTGCACAATTTTACCAAAGTTTAACCCAAAACTTCCCACTCAGCGGCAAAAAGGAGGCGTTTTTGTGAAAAATAACCATGCCGATTAGGAGCGGCGGCGGCGACGGACAGTCCGGTTTACTTCCCTTTTTTCGGCCGGGGCAGCCGCTGGTAGACCTTCATCTCCCGGCGGAGCCGCCGGGCCAGAGAGGGAGAGCCGCTGCCGGGCAGCGCCCGCCACATCCAGTTACCCCCCAGGGTGGAGGGGATGTTCATCCTTGCCTCGCTGCCCAGGCCCAGCAGGTCCTGCATCTGCATCACCGCCAGGTCGGCGGCGGAGGCCCAGGCCGCGCGCATCATGCCCCAGTGGTAGCCCTCCCGGCGGCTGAGGCGCAGGTACTCCTTGGCGAAGGCCACGTCCTTCCGGGGGGCGGAGGCCATCCAGCCCTGGATGGTGTCGTTGTCGTGGGTGCCGGTGTAGACCACGCAGTGGGGGGTGTAGCAGTGGGGCAGGTAGTCGCTGCCCGTGTCCCGGCTGTCGAAGGCGAACTCCAGCACTTTCATACCGGGGTAACCCGACTGACGCAGCATCCGGCGCACCGAGGGGGTGAGGAAGCCCAGGTCCTCGGCGATGATGTCCTTCCTACCCAGCGTTTTCTTCACTGTCTGGAAGAACTCGATGCCCGGTCCGGGCCGCCAGTGGCCGTTGCGGGCGGTCTTGTCCCCGTAGGGGATGGCGTAGTAGGAGTCAAAGCCCCGGAAGTGGTCGATACGCAGGCTGTCGTAGATGGTGAACTGGAAGGCGATGCGGGCAAGCCACCACCGGTAGCCCTCCTCCTTCATCCGCTCCCAGTTGAAGAGGGGGTTGCCCCACAGCTGGCCGTCCTCGGAGAAGCCGTCGGGGGGACAGCCGGCCACCTCGGTGGGCCGCCCCTCTTCGTCCAGCTGGAACTGCTCCGGGTTTGCCCACACGTCGGCGCTGTCCCCGGAGACGTAGATGGGCAGGTCCCCCAGAATGGAGATCCCCCGGTCATTGGCGTACCGCTTCAGCGCCCGCCACTGACGGAAAAAGAGGTACTGCACCCCCTTCCAGAAGCGGATTTCCTCCTCCAGGGTGCGGCGGGCCTTCTCCAGGGCCGCCTTCTGGCGAAGGCGCTCCCCCCGGGGCCACTCCTGCCAGCTCTTGCCCTTATGCTTGTCTTTCAGGGCCATGAAAAGGGCGTAGTCCTCCAGCCAGGCCCGGTTTTCCCGGCAGAATTCCTCCACCTCCGCCTCTTTTTGTTTCCACAGCCGCTCGCAGGCCAGCCGCAGCACCGGGAAGCGCAGCTTGTAAAGCCGGGGGTAGTCCACCCGCTCCGGGTCGTCCCCCCAATTGAGAGTCCGGTACTCCTCCGGCTCCAACAGGCCCTCCCCTGCCAGCTCATCCAGGTCAATAAAGTAGGGGTTGCCCGCATAGGAGGAGAAGGACTGGTAGGGGGAGTCCCCGTAGCTGGTGGGACCGATGGGCAGAATCTGCCAGCAGCTCTGTCCCCCCGCCTGCAAAAAGTCCGCAAAGGCCCGGGCCTCGGCTCCCAGGGTGCCAATCCCGTAGGGGGAGGGCAAGGAGGAGATGGCCATTAAAATTCCCGCTCGTCTCATAAAACCGCACTTCCTCTCATGATTTCCCGTCCAGCCGGGCCACGCTCTCCCCCTCCACCAGGAGGAAGGGGACCGTCCGGTGGACGGGCTGGGTCTGCTCGCCCTGGATGTGTCCCAGCAGCAGCTCCACCCCCTGCTCCGCCAGGGCGGCGGTATCCTGCCGCACCGTGGTCAGCCGGGGGATGCTGTACCGGGACAGGGCCACCCCGTCGTAGCCCACCACCGAGATGTCCTCCGGCACCCGCCGTCCCCGGTCCATCAGGGCCCGGATGCAGCCCAGCGCAATGACGTCACCCAGGGCAAAGATGGCGGTGAGGCCGGGCTCCCGGTCCAGCAGCTGCCCGGCCGCCTCGTAGGCCTCGGCCAGGGAGTAGCGGCAGGGCTGGTACTGGCTCTGGAAGTCAAAGGGCAAGTCCAGGCGGGCAAAGGCGTCCTGGCAGCCCACCAGACGCAGGTGGCTGATCTGGGCGTGGGAGTCGTTGCCCCCCAGCACGCCGATGCGGCGGTGGCCCCGCCCGGCCAGGTAGGCAATCACCTGGTGGGCGGCCGCCCGGTCGTCGGTGGTCAAGGAGGAGAGATTGGGAAAGTCCAGCTCCCCCGCCCCGTTGGTGAGCAGCACCGCCGGGGTATGAATGTCCCCGAAGCCCCGGCGGAAGCACTCCAGATCGCCCCCTAAAAACAGCAGCCCCTGGGGCTTCCGCTCCCGGCACAGCTGCCGGGCGTAGGCCACCTCGTCCCGGTCCTCGTCCAGGTAGTAGAGTGCGGTTTCCTGGCCCCGCTCCCCCAGCCGGATCTGCACCTGCTCCACCAGATCGGCAAAGAGCAGGTTCTGGCTGCCCTTCACCAGCACGGCCACGCTCTTGCCCGCCTGCTGCTTGAGATTTTTGGCGTTGGCATTGGGCTCGAAGCCCTGCTCCTCCACCACCGCCAGCACCCGGCGGCGGGTCTCCTCGCTCACATCCCGGTGCCCGTTGAGCACCCGGGAGACGGTGGCCACGCCGCACCCGGAAAGCCGGGCGATGTCCTTGATGGTCATGTGCCCATTCCTCCCTGCCCCGGAGGGGTCATCCCCCTTCCGGTAACGTTTCCAATTCGTTTGTCATCATACTGATTTTCCCAAAAAGTGCAAGAGCCTTTTTTCAAGCTTTCGTATTTTTGTTGAACCTGCAGAATATTCCATTCCATTTTTGTCTATTCTTCCCCGCTCTTTTCCGGTATTTGGGGGATTTTGCTCCGGGCACGGCGGAGCGCAGATTTTCGTTGTCATTTTCTTCGGTTTCCGCTATAATATAGAAAAGGATCCGCCCTTGGTTCTGCTCACCAGAGCAGGCCTGGGAGAATCCCACTGAGCGCGGGAGGGATACCATGAGCAACTATGTGATTTCCATCAGCCGTGAGTTCGGCAGCGGCGGCCGCTTAATTGGCAAGCGCCTGGCTGCCCGCCTGGGGATCCCCTGCTATGACCGTACCATTATCCAGAAGACCTCGGAAAAGAGCGGCCTGTCCCCGGACTTCATTGCCCGGGCGGAGGAACGGGCCCGCAGCCGCTTCCACCTGTCCATCGCCCCCATTGGCATCGGCACTCCCGCCTTTGCCCACCAGGGCGTGCCCGTCAGCCACCAGGCCTTTTTTGCCCAGGCGGAGGTCATCCGTGAGCTGGCCGACGAGGGCCCCTGCGTCATCGTGGGCCGGTGCAGCGACTATGTGCTGGGCAACCGCCCGGAGTGCCTGAAGGTCTTTGTCTACGCCGATCTGCCCTCCCGGGTGGAGCGGTGCGTGGAGGAGTACCACATTCCCGCCGACGACATGGAGCGCCGGGTCACCCTTATGGACCGGGGCCGCTCCAACTACTATAACTACTACACCGGCCACACCTGGGGCGACATGCGCCGGTATGACCTGACTCTCAACTCCAGCACCACCGGCATTGAAGGCGCGGTGGACCTGATCATTGCTTTGGTTCATGCCCGCACGGCTCAGGACGCCGCCATGCAGGAGGTATGAGCCCCGTTTGGGGAGAAGGAGCCCCTCATTTATGAACCGACCCCTTCGTCTTCAACTCTCCGGCGAGGCCGGAGGCACGGATCACTATGTTCAGGCCCTCAGTCAGCTGGGGGCCTGTTCCTTCGCCGGCTACGCCCCGGAGCCTGACCTTACCTGCGACGGCCTGGTGCTGTGCGGCGGAGGCGATTTGGAGAGCACCCTCTTTGGTCAGGAGGACCGGGGCTCCAATCCCCCGGACCGGGTGCGGGACCGGGCGGAGCTTCGTCTCTTTGACGCCTTCTATCAGGCGGGCAAGCCCATTCTGGGCATCTGCCGGGGCATGCAGGTCATCAATGTGGCCCTGGGGGGCGACATCATCCAGGATCTGCCCCCCAGCGTGCGCCCCTTCCACGTTCCCCGGGAGAAGGAGGACCAGGTCCATCCCATCCGGGCGGCAGAGGACAGCGTTCTCGCTTCCCTTTACGGCCCGGTGTTCCCGGTGAACAGCTGGCACCACCAGGCGGTGGGCCGGCTGGGGGAGGGCCTGCGGGCCATTGCCTGGGCGGAGGGCGGCTTTGCCGAGGCCCTGGAGCATCAAAGCCGTCCCATTCTGGGGGTCCAGTTCCACCCCGAGCGCCTGGCCCTGTACCGCCGCCCGGACCGAGTGGACGGCGCGCCCCTGCTGTCCTATTTTCTCTCCCTGTTTCCCGGCTGACGGCCGTTCCTTTCGAGATTTCCACCCGCAGGAGGTTTTATCATCATGTCCCCGTCTGTTCCTGTGCGCCGGCTGGCCGCTGTGCTCACCGCCGGTCTGATTGTGCTGATTCCCCTCTCCGTGGGGGCGGTCTCCTCCACCCAGATCGCCCAGGCGGTGCCCGCCGTCTCCGTCCCCTCCCGCTGGCAGTCCCTGCGGGAGCAGGCTCTGCTCTACGAGGCCCAGGCCGCCCAGCTGGACCAGCTGGGTCTTGACCAGGCCGCGGCGGCCCGGCTGTGGAACCGCTTTGGCTCTGATCTGTCCCAGGTAGTCAAGGAGAGCGCCCTCTCCCCCGCCTGGGCCCAGGTGCTGGCCCAGCCCAACAGCCGCGAGGAGCTGCTGGACTGGTATTCCGCCTACCTTCAGGACCACCCTGACCTCAGCGCCCAGGAGGTGGTCCGGCAGGTAAACATGGGGCTGGACCGCCCCTTCTACCAGGACACAGAGGAGCTCTCCCTTGCTTCGGGCAGCAGCGATACCCAGATGCTGGTGAATAAATACCACGCCCTGCCCTCCAGCTATGTGCCCAAGCTGGTGCCCCTCACCGGTCTGGGCTCCGGCTCCCTGGCCCCGGAGGCCGCGGAAGCCTTCTCCGCCATGGTGAAGGCCGCCAAGGAGGACGGCATCTCCCTGCGCAGCAAGTCGGCCTACCGCTCCTATTCCACCCAGAAAACCATCTATAATCGCAACCTCAGTCAGTACAGCCAGAGCTTTACCGACACCTTTTCCGCCCGTCCCGGCTACTCCGAGCACCAGACCGGTCTGGCCCTGGACATCAACAGTGCCAGCATGCTGGACCACTTTGAGCGCACCCCCGCCTACGCCTGGCTCCAGGAGCACTGCGCCCAGTACGGCTTCATCCTCCGCTACCCCGAGGGGAAGGACGCCATCACCGGCTACCGCTTTGAGCCCTGGCACTACCGCTATGTGGGCACCGAAATTGCCGCGGTGTGCATGGAGGAGGGGCTGACTCTGGAGGAGTACTTTGCCGCTCAGCCCTCCGGCTGGGGGGAGGCCCCCGCTATCCTCTGGGAGGGACAGGCCCTCACGCTGAGCAGTTCCCCCCTCTGTCTGGAGGGTGACTGGTATCTCCCCGTGGAGGAGACCGCCCTGGCCCTGGGCTGGACCCGGACGGAGGAGAGCGACCTGCTCTCCCTCACCAACGGGGAACGCCAGCTGGAGTGTGTCTCCGGGCAGCGCTGCCGGGTGGACGGAGTGACCCTCCGTCTGACGGACCCGGTGCTGACCCTGGAGAACCATCTTTACTTATCGGTCTCCGACCTGTGCTCCGCTCTTGGCGTGGACCTTCAGGAGACGGAGGAGGGCTTTGTGCTCACCGCCTGATCGTCCTCTTACATCCATATGAAAAAAGGGAGCGCCCTCAATGGGCGCTCCCTTTTTGACGTTCTGAACGATTACCGGGCCACAATCACCCGCAGCCGGCCGCCGGCGCTCTCCGCCTTGTCGTACCAGCCGGTGAGGGTATAACCCTCCTCCTGCACCCGGGCCAGGGTGGAGAGGTAGTAGCTGCCGTTCCGATACTCATAGACCACCAGCTGCTCCGAGATGGCATAGCGGGTGTTCTTCACCTCGAATTTGCCGCTGACCACCGTGCCCGTTCCCGCAGAGGTGAGCCGGGCCAGCCGCTCAGGCGCGGTGGGGCTGCCCTTGATGCACACGGGGCCCTCCTCCACCGGATAGCGGGTGGTGCTGTCGGGCATCACCACCTGACTGCCCGCCACGTTCAGCACATAGGAGTAGTAGGTGGAAAACTCGCTCACCGGGGTCTCCCGAATCTCCTCCAGGATGCCGTAGTGGTGCATGTCACCGGTGACGTCGCTGAGGATGAGCCGTTCAATCTCACCGGCGCTGTTGAGGGAGTAATACTTCACCGCAGATTCGGACAGGCTCACCCCTGCCAAACGCTGGGGATACACCCGCAGGCCGTAGCCGCCGCTCACGTCCAGAATCTCCGCATTGTCCGCCAGAGAGTAGCTGCCCACCTTGGTCCCGGCGGCGTTCACCTTGCCGGAGAGGGAGACGGAGGTCAGCCGCCGCAGGGTGACGCCGCCCGCTTCATCGGAGACGGTGACCCGCACCAGGTCCCCGGCCTTCATGCCCGTGGCTTTGTAAGGATAGCGGTAGCTCTGGCCGTGGGTGGCCAGCAGGGTGACGGTCTGGGCGGTGTAGCTGCCGCCCTTGCCGTCGGGGTAGGAGGCGTTCTCCACCGCGGTTACCACGCCCACCTTTTCGCTGTTCTGGGCGGCCACACCCTTCACCACAGCGGCCACGCCGCCGGTGCGGCCCAGCAGCAGGGTAACGGTGTCGCCCAGGCAGTACTGGCCCAGGTTGGAGAGGGCGTAGGCGGCGGAGGCCGTCTCAATGGTGCAGGTGCGCCCGGCCACCGTCACCGAGGTGGGGCTGGCCCCGGAGGGCTCCAGGGCCTGGATGGTACCCGTCACCTTGTCGGAATAGGCCCACAGGGTGGCCATGGAGCGGTTATAGTAGAGCACGTCGTACTCCTGGATGGCGCTGGCGTTCACCGCCACTCCGTCCCGATACACCTTGGCGGAGGACAGGGCAATGGGCAAGCTGGACTTCCAGTCCCCCTGAGCCACCACCGGCCCCTCCATGGAGGCCCCCACCAGGGCCACCAGGTCGATCTCCCCCGCCTCATTCAGGGAGTAGCCCAGGGTGGTGAGGTACACCTGGCCCTCCTTATTTTTGGTGGTCATCAGGTTATAGAAGAGGTACATGGCGTCCAGCCGTTTCAGCTCCGTCCCGGCCTGGGTGGCCGTCACACCCTTGTCCAGCCCCAGGCTTCGGTACATGGCCAGCTGCCCCGTGGGGTAGGCCCCGGTGAGGTCGGAGGGGCCGTAGCCCAGCAGCTGCAGCACAATGGTGGCCCCCTCCGCCAGGGTGATGCGGTGGTTGGGGCGGAAGGTGCCGTCGCTGAAGCCGGAGACCAGCCCAGCCTTTACTCCCATCTCCACATAGCCGGAGGCCCAGTGGCTCCGGGGCACGTCGGGGTAGGGAGAGGTGGCCGCCTGGCCGATTTCCCCGCCCCCCGGCAGGGCCTTCACCGCCATGGTGATAAATTCCGCCCGGGTCACCGGGCTCTCCAGGTTCAGATTGCCCCGGTCATCCCCGGACATAATGCCCAGAGTCTGGACCACCTGGGCGGCCTCCGACTGGGAGGGGACCGTCCCGGCCGCGGCGGCGGGCAGCACCAGCCCGGCGGTCAGGCACAGCGCCAGCAGGGCGGCAGAAAGTCGATGTCTCATAACAATATTCCTCCTGCGGGGACTACTGTGTCCCCTTGTTGTAGGGCGGGCTCTGTCCCGCCGCGGAAAACCCGCACGCTGCTCTCTCGGGCAGGCGCCTGCGGGCCGTCAGTCGTAGCGCAGCGCGTCAATGGGGTTGAGCTTGGCGGCCTTGTTGGCGGGCAGGTATCCAAAGAGGATGCCGATGCCCACAGACACGCCGAAGCTGATGGCCACCGCCCCCAGGGTGGGAGTGGCGTGGAAGGAGGCCCCGCCCATCTGGGCGGACAGGGACGCGCCGATCAGAGACCCTACCCCCGTGGCCAGCAGGCACCCAAGGCCGATGCCCAGCAGTCCGCCGATGGCGGAGGTGGTCCCCGCCTCAATGACAAACTGACGCCGGATGTCCCGCCGCTTGGCACCCAAGGATTTGCGGATGCCGATTTCCCGGGTGCGTTCGGTCACCGAGACCAGCATAATGTTCATGATGCCGATGCCGCCCACCAGCAGAGAGACGGCGGCAATGGCCACCAGCACAGCCATGGCGGCCCCCATCATGGCGTTGATGAGGTTGGCCTGCTCGGCCATGGTGGTGGTGTAGTAGGCATCCGTGCTCTGGAAGAATTTCTCCAGCATCCCGTCGATCACCACCTTTGCATCGGCAGCGGTGTCGCCGGAGGTGCTGGTAAAGATATAAAAGGTCACCATCCGGGAGCCCATGATCTCCATGGCGTTCTCATAGGGGAGGTAAATCCGGTCATCCGTCCCTCCCTTTTCCAGGGTCTGGCCCTGCTGCTTCAGCACCCCGATGACGGTGTAGGTGGCGCCGTTGATGGACAGCTTCCTGCCCAGAGCGTCGCCTCCGAAGGCCTCCTGGGCCAGATAGGCTCCGATGACGCACACGTTCTGCCGCCGGGTCACATCCAGATAGGAGAGAAAGCGCCCCTGGGCCAGGGACCCGCCGTCCAAGGTGGTGCCCTTGGCGCTGTTATACATGACCTCGCTGACGCCGTAGAGCTTGGTCTTGTCGTACTTGGTGTCCCCCCGGCGCAGGGTGGCGGTGAGGGAGACGTAGGGGGACACACCGGAGAGCACGTCGGGGTGCTCCTCCACCAGGTCGTACATGGCCTGGGGATCCAGGTTCATGGTGGTGCCGTCTCCCCGCCCCCACACGGTGGTCTGAATCATATTGATGCCCAGCTTATCCACCTGCTGGTTGATCATCCCCTGCACCCCGTTGCCCAGGGCCAGGATGACGATGACCGCCGCCACGCCGATGATAATGCCCAACATGGTCAGAAGGGAGCGCATTTTGCTGGTGGTCAGGGCCTTCAGGGCCAGGCGGAAGGATTGGGTAAAATTCATGTCTTCCCCTCCTCTCCGGCCTCCGGGAGCTCTTCGCCCGGCCGGACCACCGCCCGGGGGTCGCGGGCGTCCCCGTCATAGATGATTTTCCCGTCCTGGAGGCGGATAATCCGGTCGGCCTGCACGGCGATGGAGTTATCATGGGTGATGAGGACTACCGTGTCCCCCTCCCGGTTGAGCTTTTTGAGAAAGCCCAGCACCTCCCGGCCGGTGCGGGAGTCCAGAGCGCCGGTGGGCTCGTCGGCCAGGATGACCGAGGGGTCACCCGCCAGGGCCCGGGCGATGGATACCCGCTGCTGCTGGCCGCCGGAGAGCTGGCTGGGCAGGTGCTTTCGCTTCTCCGCCAGCCCTACCCGCTCCAAGGCCTGGATGGCCCGGCGGCGGCGCTCCTCCGCAGCCACCCCGGCGTACAGCAGGGGCAGCTCCACATTTTCCAGAATGTCCAGCTTGGGAATGAGGTTATACTGCTGGAAGATAAAGCCCAGCATCTTGTTGCGGATCTCCGCCTGCTGGTCGTCGTCCATGGTGGACACGTCCACGCCCCCCAGGTGGTAGCTTCCGCTGGTGGGCACGTCCAGACAGCCGATGATGTTCATGGCGGTGGACTTACCGGAACCGGAGGAGCCTACAATGGCCACAAACTCCCCCCGGTCAATGGACAGGCTCACCCCGTCCAGGGCATGGACAATCTCATCCCCCATGGGGTAAATCTTGTAGATGTCCCGCAGCTCAATGAGGTGTTCCACCGCCGATCAGCCTCCCGTCACCACCACGGCGGAGGACGCTCCGCCGGCCAGGTCATCAACGACCTGGACGGGAACCAGCACCACGTCCCCCTCCTTCAGCCCGGAGGTAATCTCGATGTACGCCTGATCGCCCCGGCCCAGAGTCACCGCCCGGCGCTCCGCCTTGGAGAGGTCGGCCACGGTGCCGTCCGGGTTCAGCGCACCCTCGCCGGGTACCAGCACGGTGCCGTCGCTGTTCACTGCCTCCACGGGGACGCTGAGGGCACCCTCGGCCCGCTCCACAATGATTTTGGCCGACACGTTCATGCCGGGATTCAGGGAGCCGTACTCCTCCAGCAGGATGGTCACGGGATAAGTGGTAAAGCCGTTGGTGGTGGTGCCGTTGATGCTTACCTGATCCACCGTGCCCAGGAAGGTCTCACCGGGCAGGGCCTCGGCGGTGATCTCCACCTGCTGTCCCGCCTTTACCTGACCGATGTTCAACTCGCTGACGTTCATGGACAGCTTCAGCCGACTGAGGTCATACAGCACCGCCAGGGCGCCGGTGCTGCTGCTGTCCAGCTTATCCCCCTGCTTGAAGTTCTTCTCGATGACGGTGCCCGAGATGGGGGAGGTGACGGTGTAGTTGTCCAGAGCGTCCTGGGCCCGCTGGAGGGAGAGGCGGGCGTTTTCCACCGCGATGGAGGCGTTTTCCAGGGCATTTTGGGCTGTCTCCCCGCCCAGAGTCACCAGAGCAGTGCCGGCGGACACCCTGGTACCGGCAGTGACGTGGATCTGGGTCACCTCGCCGCCGGACCGGGCCGTCACGGTCTGCTTGGCGTTGGCAGCAAAGGTGCCGCTGCCCGCACAGGCCACATTCCCCACCACGGCGGTAGCGGAAGTTGTCTCCGTGAGGGCGCCGGGATTGTGGACCCGCAGGGTGACCTGGCGCACCAGGGCGCCTCCCGCCCCCACCAGGTCGGCAGAGGCCACCGACTCCACAGTGCCGTTGAGGATCTCCCCCGTCCCGGCGATGGTCACCTGGGCACTCTGGCCCCGGGACAGCCGCTGAGCGTCAGCGGACTGGAAGGGCAAGGTGAGGGTCATGGTGGAGGTGTCGGCAATCTCCGCGATGGGAGTGCCGGCAGAAATTACCTGCCCCTTCTGCACCTGCACGGACTGGACCACTCCGGCAGTCCCCGCAGAGGGAGTCATGCCGGAGGAGAGCTCGTCGTAGCTCAGCTGGGCCTGGCGCAGAGCCAGCTGGGCCTGCTGGAGGGCGGTCTCCGCCTCCCCGGCATCCAGCCGGTAGAGAAGGTCCCCCTTCTCAATCCGGTCCCCCACCTCGAAGGGGGCCTCCAGAATTTCTCCGGTGACCAGAGCCCGCACATTATAGGACTCAATGGGGGTCACAGTGCCCGAACCGTTTACGGAAACCGTCAGGTCCCGCACCTGGGCGCTCTCGGTCCGATACAACCCGGTGCCCACGTTCTCGCCTGACGACCCCATGGGCCGAAGCACGAACCACCACGCCGCCAGGGCCGCAACCGCCAGCAGGGCCACAATCCGTTTCCACTTCTTTCCCTTTTTGGGCAGCTTCAGGGACAGTTTTTTCTTCTCCTTGGTCTCTGGCTGCCTCTCCTGGGTTTCCACCTGTGTCGCTTCCATATATTGTTCTCCTTCTGAGACTTGTTCGGGCCTCACGCCCATCGCGGGCCGCCCCGACGGGGCGGCCCATACGCGTTTTGCGTGTTCCCATTGTACGAAGGAAAACTTAGATTCCACCTAAGAAAACTTAAAAGTTTTATTAAAAAAATCTTCCATTTTCCTCCGTCTGCGCCCCACCCTACACCCTCCACCAGGAGGAAGGTCAAGAAAAAAAAGAAAAAATTCCGGCCGGAACCAATGGTTCCGGCCGGAATATCAGCCGTTCTGCTCCAGTTCAGCGCTCCAGACAGCCCAGAATGGCTTGGACCACGCCCCCCTGGGCGTTGGTGTCTACCACACGCTGAGCGGCCGCCCGCACATGCTCCGGGGCGTTGCCCATGGCGATGGACAACCCTGCCGCTTCCAGCATGGGCAGGTCGTTCTCGCTGTCCCCCACGGCGGCACACTGCTCCAGAGGGATGCCGTACATCAGGGCGATGAGGGCCAGGGTGCTCCCCTTGTTGACCCCCCTGGGGATGATCTCAAAGTCGGTGGGCGTGGAGGTGGTGAGCTCCAGCTGCTCCAGCTGCTCCAGCTCCGCCCGGGGACAGGGGCCAAAGTCCCCGTGGATCTTGGTCACGGGCATGTTCCGCTCCTTCATATAGGTCAGGGGATCCTCCGCCACAATGGCCTCGGTGTGGAACTGAGGGTAGGGATAGGTGCGCAGCAAAGACTCCTTGGAGAAGGGGTCCAGCACCACCTGGTAGCCGGAGAAAATGGTGATCTCCAGCCCCCGGCCCAGGCAGATTTCCAGGGCGCGGGAGCCCCAGGGCTCGGGGATGTCCCAGCGGCGCAGCTCCGCTCCTGTTTGGGCGTCCCCCAGCAGGGCGCCGCCCAGGCAGGAGACCAGGTTGTCACAGCCCGCCTCCCGGGCAAAGTGCCCGGCCTCCGTCATGGGGCGGCCGGTGTTCAGCACCACCCGCAGCCCAGCCTCTCGGGCCCGGGCGATGGCCCCGGCCGCGCCGGGGGTCAGGTCTCCGTCCGGCCCCAGCAGGGTGCCGTCCAGGTCCAGAGAAATGAGTTTGATCACAATATCGTACCTCGCATAGAAATGAGTTTACAGCAGCAGGCTGCCCACCTGGTAGACCAAGAGGGACATCACATAGGCGCAGCCCAGCTGCCAGGCGATGGAGAAGAAGGCCCACTTGGGGCTGCCCATCTCCTTGAACAGAGTGGACACGGCGGCCACGCAGGGCACATACAGCAGGATGAACACCAGCATGGCAAAGGCGGACAGGGGGGTAAATCCGGTCATGGCGGCGGCCACCACACCGCCGGCGGCGGTGATGGAGAAGCCGTAGAACATGGACAGAGAGGAGACCACCATCTCCTTGGCGATGAGACCGGTGAGCAGGGCCACCGCCGCCTGCCAGTAGCCGAAGCCGCAGGGGGCAAAGATGGGGGCAATGGCCGAGCCCAGGGCGCCCAGCATGCTCTGGGAGGCGTCCTCCACCATATGGAGGGAGAAGTCGAAGGTCTGCAGAAGCCACAGCAGCACGGACATGAGCAGAATCAAGGTGCCGGCCTTGATGAGGAAGCCCTTCACCTTCTGCCACACGTGGGTCATGATGTTCCCCAGAGAGGGCAGGCGGTAGGGGGGCAGCTCCAGCACGAAGGGGGCGGGTTCCCCGGCAAAGAGGGTGTGTTTGAAGAAAAGACCGGACAGAATGCCCACCGCCATGCCGATGACGTACAATCCGAAGACCACCAACCCCGCCCAGGCTCCGAAGAAGGCGGAGGCCAGAAGGCCGTACACCGGCAGCTTGGCCGAGCAGGACATGAAGGGGACCAGCAGAATGGTCATGCGCCGGTCCTTCTCATTTTCCATGGTGCGGGCGCCCATGATGGCGGGCACCGTGCAGCCAAAGCCCATGAGCATGGGGATGAAGGCCTTGCCGGAGAGGCCGAACCGCCGCAGCAACCGGTCCATGATGAAGGCGGCCCGGGACATGTAGCCCGAGTCCTCCAGAAAGCTGAGGAAGAAGAACAGCAGGGCGATCTGGGGCAGGAAGGTGAGAACTCCTCCCACGCCGCCGATGATGCCGTCCCGCAGCAGGGACACCAGCACCGCCGAGGCTCCCGCTTCCGTGAGGGCGTCCCCCAGCCAGCCACCGAAGGTCTCAATGGCTGCGCCCACCAGGTCGGACAGCCAGGCGCCGAAGGGGCCGAAGGTGATGGCGAACATCACCAGCATGGTGCACAGAAACAGGGGGATGGCCAGCAGGCGGTGGGTCACCACCCGGTCAATTTTCTCCGTGAGGGTGGGCTCATCCGCCCCCTTGCCCCGGGTGACGGAGGCGGAGACCACCCGCTCAATATACTGGTAGCGGCTGTCGGCGATGAGGGTCTCCCGGTCGCCCAGGTCGCTGGAGCTCTCGTACTCGGTAATAATGCCCTCCAGCTTCTCCTCCACTTCCGGGGGCAGCTTCAGGGCCTTGGCCACAATGTCGTCCCCCTCCAGCAGCTTGATGGAGGCCCAGTGGGCGGGGAGGTGGGCGGCGTAGGCGTAGTCGTGGATGAGGGCGCCCATGCGGTGGTGGATGTCGTGGGTGTAGCTGTCATAGAGGTCGTCGGGCTCCACGGTGCAGCCCAGGTGCATCTGGCGGTGGGCGGTGTGGAGAAGCTCCTCCAGCCCCTCCCCCGTCTTGGCCGTGATGGGCACCACGGGAATCCCCAGCCCCTTGGCCAGCCGCTGCACGTCGATTTGGTCCCCCCGCTTGGCCACCTCGTCCATGAAGTTCAGGGCCACCACCATGGGCCGCTCCAGCTCCAGCAGCTGCACCGTCAGATAGAGGTTTCGCTCCAGGTTGGTGGCGTCCACAATGTCAATGACGCAGTCGGGCTCCTCCTCGATGACGAAGTCCCGGGTGACAATCTCCTCCATGGAGTAGGGGGACAGGGAGTAGATGCCCGGCAGGTCCACCACTGTGAAGCTCTTGTCCCCCAAGTGGGCTGTGCCCTCCTTCTTCTCCACGGTGACCCCCGGCCAGTTGCCCACATACTGGTTGGAGCCGGTTAGGGCGTTGAAGAGGGTGGTCTTGCCGCAGTTGGGGTTGCCCGCCAGGGCGATCCGCATGGGCCGGCGGTCGTGGGCCTCGGCGTCATAGCCTGTGCTGTGCACGTTCAGCTCATGCTCGTGGTCCTGAATCTGCCGGCGCAGCACCTCCGGGTCGGCGGGGTGGGTAACCGCCTTTCGGGCCTGGTTGCTCCGGGCCAGCTGGACAGGTCCCATCTCAATCTGCAGGGCGTCCGCACGGCGCAGAGACAGCTCATAGCCCCGCAGGCTCACCTCCAGGGGGTCGCCCAGGGGGGCAATCTTGGTCACCTTGACCTCTGTCCCCGGCGTCAGGCCCATATCCACCAGCCGGCGTTTCACCGCTCCCGACTGGTTGCCCACCGTCAGGATGGTGCCGCTCTGGCCCGGCTTCAGATCGTTCAGGGTCTTTTGGGTGTTTTCTGTCTGAGCCATACCCATTTTCCTTCCCTTTCTTCTCGTTTCCCACTTATTGTAATCGCCGCCCCCCACTTTTTCAAGGGGTTTGCCCCCTGGGGCTTTCTGGTTTGGGTGAGAAAACCAACTCCCAGGTGCAGTTCCCTTTGTGGGTTTTGCACACAGCGCAAAAAGGGAGCGCCCACAAAGGGCGCTCCCTTTTCCTGTTCGTGTAATTTAGGCCAGGGCAGCGGTGATAATGGCCATGGAGTAGACCTCCTGGGCGTTGCAGCCGCGGGAGAGGTCGTTGATGGGGGCGTTCAGGCCCAGCAGGATGGGGCCGTAGGCCTCGAAGGAACCCAGACGCTGGGCAATCTTGTAGCCGATGTTGCCGGCGTTGATGTCGGGGAAGATGAAGGTGTTGGCGTAACCGGCCACCTTGGAGCCCTTGCACTTGGTCTGGGCCACACGGGGAGACACGGCGGCGTCAAACTGCAGCTCGCCCTCGATGGGCACATTGGGCATAGCCAGCTTGGCCTTCTCGGCGGCGTTGCGCATCTTGTCCACGTCCTCGCCCTTGCCGGAACCGAAGGTGGAGTAGCTCAGGAAGGCCACCTTGGGATCGATGCCGAAGATCTTGGCGCAGGAGACGGTCTCGGAGGCGATCTCCACCAGTTCGTCCTCGTTGGGCTTGATGTTGATGGCGCAGTCGGCCATGGCCAGCACGTCGTTGTCGCCGGTGGCGGAAGGACGGACCAGAATGAAGCAGGAGGAGACGATGGAGTTGCCGGGCTTGGTCTTCACCAGCTGCAGGGCGGGACGGACGGTGTCGGCGGTGGAGTAGGTGGCGCCGCCCAGCAGGGCGTCGGCCTTGCCCATGGCCACCAGCATGGTACCGAAGTAGTTGCTCTTCTTCAGCGCGGCGCGGCAGTCCTCCTCGGTCATCTTGCCCTTGCGCAGCTCCACCATGCGGGCTACCATTTCGTCCATTTCCTCATAGGTCTCGGGATCAATGATGATAGCGCCGCGAATGTTGAAGCCGGCCTCCTCAGCAGCAGCCAGAATCTCCTGCTCGTTGCCCACCAGGACGGGGGTCAGGAAGGTTCCGGACAGCAGACGGGCGGAAGCCTCCAGGATGCGGGGGTCAGTGCCCTCGGTAAAGACAATCTTGCGGGGATGAGCTTTCAGAATTTCAATCAGCTTCTTAAACATACAGCGTTCCTCCAGATACAAAATCAGCGCGTTTCCGCGGGCTGTTCTCGGTGACTATGGTAGCATTTTCCCCTGGAAATTTCAAGAGTACACATCCTGATTTCCCCAGCTCTTCCCACAAATTTTTCTGGAAAAAGAGGCGAGGATTTTTTCCCTTTCCTCTTTACGATTGGTATTGGTTTCAGTTATACTTTACGTTGTGTATTGTTTTGTTTGAGGTGACGATTGTGAATTCAGAATTTTCCCGCACCCTGTCCCTGCTCCGCCGGGAGAAAAAGGTGAGCCAGCGCGCCGCCGCCGCGGAGCTGGGCATCTCCCAGGCTCTGCTCAGCCACTACGAAAACGGCATCCGGGAGCCCGGCCTCTCCTTCGTGGTAAAGGCCTGCGACTACTACGGTGTATCCGCCGACTTTCTCCTGGGCCGCACTCTCAGCCGGGACGGCACCACCATCGCCCCCGAGGAGCTGTACGATTTGAGCCAGGAGAAGGACAACTCCCTGAAGGGGAGCGTGCTGGCCATGCTGAGCAAAAAGCTGCTGGTCAATTCCATCGGTCTGCTCTTCGATCTGCTGGCCAAGACGGGCAGCCGGGAGGCCATCAAGGCCGCCTCGGACTACCTGTCCACCGCCGTCTATAAGATGTACCGCCGCCTGTACCAAGCCAATCCCGACAACAACCCCGCCTTCTTCTCCGTCTCCCGCACCCACTTTGAGGCCGGCCTGCCCGAGGCGGACATGCGCTGCTCAGAGGCGGAGCTGATGGACGCCCTGGCCGCTCACACAAAGGCCAAGGGCAATCTGCCCGGGATGACCAATGATGATCTGGCCCAGAACTACCCCGGTCTCTACCAGTCCCTGCTCCAGATCGTCCACAACACCGGCGAGCGGGTCAACGGCATCACCGCCACCCGAAAGAGCAAGTAAAGACTGGTTTTTCTCCCCGAAGCGCCTCTTCCCGGGCGTTTGCCGGGGTTATTCCCTATGGAGGTTTTTTGCCTATGACTGACCAATCTAAAATCCGTAACTTTTCCATTATCGCCCACATTGATCATGGCAAATCTACGCTGTCCGACCGGCTTATTGAGCTGTGCGGGGCGGTGGAGCAGAGACAGATGGAGTCTCAGCTGCTGGACAACATGGACCTGGAGAAGGAGCGTGGCATTACCATCAAGGCCCGTGCCGTCCGTCTGGACTACAAGGCCCAGGACGGCAGCACCTACGCCCTGAACCTCATCGATACCCCGGGCCACGTGGACTTCAACTACGAGGTCTCCCGCTCTCTGGCCGCCTGCGAAGGTGCGGTGCTCATTGTGGACGCCTCCCAGGGCATTGAGGCTCAGACCCTGGCCAACACCTATCTGGCCATGGAGCACGACCTGGAGATCCTGCCTGTGGTCAACAAAATCGACCTGCCCGCCGCCGATCCCCAGCGGGTAAAGGATGAGATTGAAAACATTCTGGCTCTGCCCGCCCAGGACGCCCCGGAGATTTCCGCCAAGCAGGGCATCAACATCCCCGCCGTGCTGGAGGACATCGTCCAGAACATCCCCGCCCCCACCGGCGACCCCAACGCCCCCCTGAAGGCCCTGATCTTCGACAGCCAGTATGACCCCTATGTGGGCGTCATCGTCTACTTCCGGGTGATGGAGGGCACCCTGAAAAAGGGCATGCAGGTGAAGATGATGGCCTCGGGCGCCACCTATCAGGTGCTGGACTGCGGCTATCTGCGCCCCCTGGGCATGGACTCCTGCGACGCTTTGGAGGCCGGCGAGGTGGGCTGGTTCACCGCCTCCATCAAAAATGTGAAGGACACCCGGGTGGGCGACACCATTACGGGCGTGGAGACGCCCGCCGCCGAGGCCCTCCCCGGCTACCGCCCCGCCCAGGCCATGGTCTACTGCGGCATCTACACCGAGGACGGCTCCAAGTACCCCGACCTGCGGGACGCTCTGGAGAAGCTGCAGCTCAATGACGCTTCCCTCTCCTTCGAGCCCGAGTCCTCCGTGGCCCTGGGCTTCGGCTTCCGCTGCGGCTTCCTGGGCATGCTCCACATGGAGATCATCCAGGAGCGGCTGGAGCGTGAGTTCGATCTGGACCTGGTAACCACATTACCCTCGGTAATTTATGAGGTAACCAAAACAGATGGGACTGTAGTTCGGGTGGATAACCCCCACAATTATCCCGATCCCGGCGCCATCTCTGAGGCCCGGGAGCCCTTCGCCAAGGTGTCCATCATCTCGCCCCCCGACTACGTGGGCAACATCATGCCCATGTGCCAGGAGCGCCGGGGCATCTTTAAAGACATGCAGTACCTGGACACCAACCTGGTGGAGCTCCACTACTCCATGCCCATCGGCGAGATCATCTACGACTTCTTCGATGCTCTGAAGGCCCGCACCAAGGGCTACGCCTCTCTGGACTACGAGCTGGAGGGCTACCAGCCCAGCAATCTGGTAAAGGTGGACCTGCTGCTCAACGGCGACCAGGTAGACGCTCTTAGCTTCATTGTCCACAAGGACAAGGCCTACGCCCGGGCCCGGAAAATCTGCGAGAAGCTGAAGGAGAATATCCCCCGCCAGCTCTTCGAGGTGCCCGTTCAGGCGGCCATCGGCGGCAAGATTATTGCCCGCGAGACGGTGAAGGCCATGCGCAAGGACGTGCTGGCCAAGTGCTACGGCGGCGATATTACCCGGAAGAAGAAGTTGCTGGAAAAGCAGAAGGAAGGCAAGAAGAAAATGCGTACTCTGGGCACCGTACAGTTGCCCACCGAGGCATTTATGGCTGTTCTCAAGCTGGACGAGGAATAACGAAAATAGGAAGTCCCGGACTGATGGCAGTCCGGGACTTTTTATTTGCGGAGTCTGGTTCCATGCTGTTCTTGGGAGAGCAAATTTACTTTCAGGATCTGACGGATCTGGGCAGGAATGGAGCGCAGCTCTTCCTGTGCCTGTTGTTGCAGGGCCTGGTACAGTTCCAGTGGAAGGGTAACCTGCACCCGTTTTGTTTCGGTGTCTTTTTTCATAAGCGAGTCACCTCACTTTATTTTAAGGGATATTCCCTTAAAAATCAATAAGGGAATATCCCTTATTCCATAATAGCCCTGAGGTGATTCCATGTTGGACCATTTACGGGCTCTCCGAGAGGACCAAGACCTCTCTCAACAGGACATGGCGCAGCTGCTTAATGTCCATCAGACCACCTACTCCGACTATGAACTGGGCCGGCTGAACATTCCTATTTCTTCGCTCCGTACCCTGGCATCCTTTTTCCATACCAGCGTGGATTATATACTAGGGCTCACCGACGTGCGGGAGCCTTATCCCAGGAAGTAAATGAGTATTTCGCCCTCCGGGGCGAGTGACTTTCTGTCCGGACAGAAAGTCACCAAAGAACCGTCAAAGGGGAGAGGGATTTCGAGTACCCTACCCCCTTTGTCCATTTGGGACATTTCCCCCTGATAGGGGGAATCGGCCTCTCCCCTTTGAAATCCCCTCTCCTTAAAACGACCAATCTCGTCCTCGCGGACTGCATATCCTTCGCCTCGCCCTAAAGGACAAGGCTCATTCATTCCGTCGCTCGTCCTCTCCCAATGGAACCCGCTACGCTGGGCTTCCATTGGGTTCCCGCTGCGGGTCCCTTCCCCCTCTGTCTCGCTTCGCTCGACATCTCCCCCTGACAGGGGGAGTCGGCCCCCTATCGGATGTACCCCCCGGGGGCTGGCGATGCCCTGAAAGGTCCAGCGAAAAACCTGCGAAGCAGGCGACGAAACCCGCAGTCGGGTACGGCACCGGAACGAAGTGCGTCTTGCAGCACGTTTCGCCAATCCCGCGCACGTCCCGGTGACGGGGCGGCCCGCCTGAGCCCTCCCGCGAGAGCAAAACGTTAGGCGCGTTGTATCTTGTAGGAGCAGGAGGTAATCCAACCGCCTCTTAGCGGCAGCGGTTGGCACTTAGACACCAATCCTGGGCTTTTCCCGCGCCGGTAAGATATTTTCTGCGTTCTTGATGGCTCCCCCGTAAACATATCAGGGGGTCCGGGGGAGGCGGGATAGGGCATTGTAAATGCCCGTGAGCCGCCCCCGGCGGTCTTTTGGTTCCTTTTGCACCGCTGCAAAAGGAACTCGCCAAAAGGCGAAACCACTCCATCCCCGCCCGCAGGCGAAATCCCCTGTAAATCATTTATTCTCCCATCCAACAGGCCGATGGGACATCGCCCTTACGAAAAAACACAAAAAAATCGGGACGCTGGGGGGCGTCCCGATTTCGTTTCATCATATTTGCCCAGAAAATTACTTGGCGTATTCGATAGCCTTGGTCTCCCGCAGCAGATGCACCTTGATCTGGCCGGGGTACTCCAGCTCATCCTCAATCTTCTTGGCAATGTCCCGGGCCAGCAGAACCATCTGATCCTCACTGATGACCTCAGGCTTGACCATGATACGCACCTCGCGGCCGGCCTGGATGGCGAAGGACTTCTCCACGCCCTCGAAGGAGGAGGTGATCTCCTCCAGCATCTCCAGCCGCTTGATGTAATTCTCCAGGTTCTCCCGCCGGGCACCGGGCCGGGCGGCGGAAATGGCGTCGGCCGCCTGCACCAGGCAGGCCACAATGGTCTTGGGCTCCACGTCGTTGTGGTGGGCCTGGATGGCGTGAATAACGCCCTCGCTCTCCCGGTACTTCCGGGCCAGCTCCACGCCGATCTGGACGTGGGAGCCCTCCACCTCGTGGTCAATGGCCTTGCCCAGGTCGTGCAGCAGACCGGCACGCTTGGCCTCAGCCACATTGGCGCCAATCTCGGCGGCCAGCAGGCCAGCCACATGGGACACCTCGATGGAGTGGTTGAGCACGTTCTGTCCGTAGCTGGTGCGGTAACGCATGCGGCCCAGCAGCTTCACCAGCTCGGGGTGCAGGCCGTGGACGTTGGTCTCGAAGATGGCGCGCTCGCCCTCGGACTTGATGACGGCGTCCACTTCCCGCTTGGCCTTCTCCACCATCTCCTCGATGCGGGCGGGGTGGATGCGGCCGTCCAGGATGAGCTTCTCCAGGGCCAGCCGGGCGATCTCCCGGCGGACGGGGTCAAAGCAGGAGACGGTGATGGCCTCGGGCGTGTCGTCGATGATGAGATCCACGCCGGTCATGGTCTCCAGGGTCCGGATGTTCCGGCCCTCGCGGCCGATGATGCGGCCCTTCATTTCGTCGTTGGGCAGGGGCACTACGCTGACAGTGGCTTCCGCCACGTGGTCGGCGGCGCAGCGCTGGATGGCCAGAGAGATGATCTCCCGGGCCTTGGTGTCGGCCTCGTCCTTGAAGCGGGCCTCGATCTCCTTGATCTTCATGGCCGACTCGTGGGTAACGTCCTCCTCCAGCTGCTGCAGGAGGTAGCTCTTGGCCTCCTCGGCGGTGAAGCCGGAGATGCGCTCCAGCATTTCCAGCTGGCTTTTCTTCACCTGCTCGGCCTCGGCCTGGGTGGCCTCCAGCTTGTTCAGGCGGTTGGCCAGCTGCTCTTCCTTCTTCTCAATATTCTCAGTCTTGCGGTCCAGGTTCTCTTCCTTCTGCTGGAGACGGCGCTCCTGCTTCTGAAGATCGCTCCGGCGCTCTTTTTCTTCCTTTTCGTACTCGTTGCGGGCCTTCAGGATCTCCTCCTTGGCCTCCACCAGCGCCTCACGCTTCTTGCTCTCGGCGCTCTTGTAGGCCTCATTGACGATGCGCTTGGCCTCCTCCTCGGCGGAGCCGATCTGCTGCTCGGCAGACTGCTTGCGCCGCTGGATGCCCAGCGGGATACCCACCGCCACACCGACCACGATGCCAATGATCGCTGCGATGACATAGGGTAGCATTTGGTTTTTTACACCTCCAAAATTCATTGAAAGGCTGCGGCGGACCGCCGCAGCGCCCATGCCTGGGGCGTGGGCCGCCCCTCATGGGACTTGTACATAAAATGAGCCGCAAGGCACCTCCGGATTTTCTCCTCCGGCGACCTTGCGACAACTGAAAAACATCCCCCAGGTTTTTCACATTTGTCCTGTACATTATTGTAAAGGCCCCATGCTTTTCTGTCAAGATTTATTCACATTTCCCAAAAAACATTTTCCAGCATTTGCCTTGCTTTTTCCGCCCTTCTGCCCCTCTCCCGGGGCTTTTTTCTCCGTTTTTCGGGCCCGAATGCCGGTTTCTTCGGTGAAATGATACATTTTTCCGGAACCGGGCCGTCAAAAAGACCGGGACGGCGCTCCCCCGTCCCGGTCCCTTGCCATTTATTTCGTTTTGGGCAGGGAGTCATCCTCCCGGATCCAGTCCTCCACATGGACCACGGAGTAATCCGTCTCGGTGTTGCGGACCACCACCCGGTCAATGCCCGCGTTGATGATGAGCCGCCGGCACATGGAGCAGGATGTGGCGTCGTGGAGCAGCTCCCCGTTTTTCGCCAGCCGGCCCGCCAGATACAGGGTGGCCCCCAGGGTGTCCCGCCGGGCAGCGGAGATGATGGCGTTCATCTCGGCGTGGACCGACCGGCACAGCTCATACCGCTCACCGGCCGGGATGTTCATGGCCTCCCGGGTGCAGTAACCCAGATCCAGACAGTTTTTCCGCCCTCTGGGCGCGCCGTTATAGCCGGTGGAGACAATCTCATCGTTCTTCACGATGATGGCCCCGTAGCACCGGCGCAGGCAGGTGGACCGCTCCAGAACCGTCTCGGCAATATCCAGATAGTAGTTTTCCTTGTCAATGCGCTTCATGGCGCCTGCCTCCTCTCAAGTGCAAAAGCTACTGCTCAGTATAGCCTCTTTTCTCCTCCGACACAAGCCGTTTCCCGAAAAAGTTACACTCTTTTCCCCTCATTTCCCCATTTGAGCCCTGCACAGGCCGTCGAATTTACACTTTGTTTACGAATGGCTCCTTGACGTTCCACCTGGGACGCGCTATCATTGTACTATCGTATTTGGCAGGCGAACACGCCTGCCATCCTTTCTCTTTCTAAGGGGGCGCTCCTATGATCCGCAACGCCATCCAGCGCTTTATGTATGGCCGGTACGGCACCGATCCTCTCAACCTGTTTTTCCTGGTGCTCTATGTCCTCACCTATTTTGCATTTGCTTTGACCCGGTTTGAGCCCTTGTACTGGGTCAGCCTGGTCTTGATTTTTATCTGCCTGTTTCGTCTGCTCTCCCGGAACATCCCCCGCCGCCGGGCGGAAAACGCCAAGTTTCTGCAGCTGACCACCCCTGCCGTGCGCTGGTTCCGTCTGCAGCGCACCATTCGCCGGGACAAAGAACACCGCTACTTTAAATGCCCCAACTGCGGCCAGCAGCTGCGGGTGCCCCGGGGCAAAGGCCGCATTACCGTCACCTGCCGGGGCTGCGGCGCCACGTTCCAGGAAAAAAGCTGAAGGTTTTCTCTCCTCCCTCCCACCGAGGGAGGATTTTTTCTGCCTGTGGGAACCTTTTCCTCCGGGATACGTCTGTCTCTTTGCAATGGATCCTGCACCTGGAGGCGATTGATGTGAAAAAACGGAGCATCTGTCTGGCGGCGGCCGCCTGTGTCCTTGCGGCTGTTCTGGCGGTGGGCGCTGCTGCGCGGGTGGGCCGTCCCCTCACCGGACGGTTTCTCATGGGGGACCAGAATACCCCCATCCTCATTGATGACTCCGGTACTCCCATCGTACTCACGGACCGCACCAGCTCCGACCTCTTTTCCGGGTTGTCCGACGGAGACCGGATCATGGTGTTCGCCTCCCCCGTGGCCGAGACCTACCCCGCCCGGGCCGGGGTCTACTTCTGTCTCCGCCTGAGCCGCGGTGTCCCGGAGGACCTGCCTCTCCAGACGCTTCAGACCCTGTCGGAGCTGGGGTGGCTCACTCTCCCCGCTCCCACCGCTGCGTTTGCACAAGCCGCCGCCTGAGGCGGCTGTTTTTTTGCCCTTTTCCCCTTGTCTTGGCCCCAGTTTCGTGCTATGATTCAAAAGTAGACGATATCGTCTACTTTTGAAAGGATCGCATTGCTATGGTACTTCAACCCATCCAGCTTCTGCTGTCCATGGCGGTGGCCTGGTGCTTCGGCAAGTTGGCCGGTGCCGTCCGGCTGCCCCCCATTCTGGGGTGGCTGGTGGCCGGCATGGTGCTGGGCCCCCATCTGCTCAATGTATTCAGCCAGCCGCTGATGGACTCCCTGTGGTACACCACGCTGGAACACATTCTGGAGTGTACGCTGGGCCTGATGATCGGCACAGAGCTGCTGTGGAACAAGCTCAAGCGGGCAGGCCGGCAGATCTTTGTCACCACGATCACTGAGTCCCTGGGGACCTTCCTGGTGGTCAGCGCCGTCTTTGCCCTGGTCTTTTGGATGCAGGGAGAACCCATTTACCTGGCCTTCCTGCTGGGAGGCATCTCCCTGGCCACTGCCCCCGCCCCCTCCCTGTCCATCGTCAGTCAGATGAAGACTGCGGGGCCGGTCACCAGCACCCTCATCCCCATGGCCGCGCTGGACGACCTGGTGGGCGCCCTGATTTTCTTCTGCGTGGTGGCCGCAGTTTCCGCCCATGTCTCCGCCCTGGCGGTGCCGGTGTGGCTCATTCTGGTGCTGGTGTTCCTGCCCATCCCCCTGGGCGGCGCCCTGGGCTATGTGACCGGCGGTATTCTCCGGTGTCTGCGCCGTCCGGGCGCCTCCGTAGCGGTAGTCTGGATCTCCATTCTGGTGACCTCCTGCGTGGGAATGGCCGCCAACCACCTGCTGGGTACCTCGGTGCTCAACTTTATGCTGCTGGGCATGGGCCTGTCCGCCGTGTTCGCCAACCGGATTTCCCAGCCCGCCCTGGAGGCCATTATGAAGCGGATGACCCCCGCCATCGGCCTTGCCATGATTGTGGTCATCCTCAATCTGGGCGCCCCGCTGGACTACCATCTGATTCTGGGTGCGGGCCTATACACCGCCCTCTACATTGTGGCCCGGGCACTGGGAAAGTACAGCGGCGCCTATGTGGGGGCCGCGGCCACCGGCTCTCCTCGGACGGTACGCCGGTACCTGGGGCTCACCCTGCTGCCCCACTCCGGGGTGTCCCTGCTCTTTACCGGTATTGCCGTCTCCGTCCTCAGCGGGCCGGATCCCCAGGGCGCTGAGGTGATTCAGGGCACCATCGCCGCAGCGGCGGTCATCAACGAAATCCTGGCTGTCCTCCTGGCCAAAAAGGGCTTTGAGTGGGCCGGAGAGCTGGGAAAACAGAAGGAGGCGTTCTCATGAAGCAGCAGGACCGCGCCGCCCGCAGCCGGAGCGAAATTCTCCAGGCGGCTTTTCAGGAATTTGGTTCCCGGGAGTATGCCGCCGTTACGGTGGATCAAATCTGCAGCCAATACCACATCTCCAAGGGGATGCTTTACCACTATTATACCGGCAAGGACCCCCTGTTTCTGGCCTGTGTGGAGCAGGTCTTTCAGTCCCTGGCCCAGCTCTCCCTGCAGCTCATCGACCATTGCTCCTGCCCCGGCGCTCGTCTGTCCATCCAGTACTACTTTTCCGCCCGGGAGGCCTACTTCTCCAAAAATCCCCTGGAAAAGGGCATTTTTGAGTCTGCCCTGCTCCACACCCCCGCCCACCTGGCTCAGGACATTCAGCGGCTGCGCGCCCCCCTGCTCCAGGCCAACCGCCGTTTCTTTGAAGCAAACCTGAAGGAAGCCCCCCTGCGCCCCGGTCTGGACCGGGAACAGGTGCTGGTCTACCTGGAAGCAGTGGAGGAGAGCTTCTGGCCCATGCTGCGCCGCTGTTGCACGGAGGCCCCTCCCGGGGAGAGCCAGCCCGATCTTTGGCGGAACCGTCTGCTGGATCTGATTTTATTTGGTGTATTTTCCCTTTAATTTCCCCTGTTTACCCTTCCTTTTTCCAAAACTTATGTTATACTATATTCTGTATTGGTATGGGCACTGTGCCCTTTTCCCGAATGATTACTGATGATGAGAGGAGCTCTCCCATGAATCCCACTTATGACGTTGCCATTCTGGGCTGCGGCGAGGCCGGCATCTTCGCCGCCTACGAGCTGACCCACCTGCGCCCCGACCTGAAGGTCCTGGCCCTGGACCAGGGGGCCGACATCTATCACCGCAGCTGCCCCATTGTGGCGGGCAAGGTGCGGGAGTGCATCCACTGCCCCGTCTGCCACACCATGTGCGGCTTCGGCGGCGCCGGTGCCTTCTCCGACGGCAAGTTCAACTTTACCACCGAGTTCGGCGGCTGGCTCACCGATTTCATGGAGCCCGGCCATGTCATGGAGCTCATTGACTATGTGGACTCCATCAACGTGGCCCACGGAGCCACCACCCAGTGCTTCTCCACCACCACCCCCGAGGCCAAGGCTCTGGAGCGCCGGGCTTTGGCCTACGACCTGCACCTGCTGCAGGCCCGGTGCAAGCACCTGGGCACCGAGAACAACCTGCGCATCCTCACCAACATCTACGAGGGGCTGCAGGACAAGCTGGAGTTCCGCTTCAATACCGAGGTCACCCACATCGCCCAGGCCGACGGCGGCTACCGTCTGACTCTGGCCAAGGGGGGCGAGGTGTCCTGCAAGTGGCTCATCGCCGCCCCCGGCCGCTCCGGCGCCGAGTGGTTCTCCAACCAGTGCAAGGAGCTGGGTCTGGAGCTTCTCAACAACCAGGTGGACATCGGCGTGCGGGTGGAGCTGCCCGCCACCGTCTTTGAGCACATCACCGACGTGGTGTATGAGTCCAAGCTGGTCTACCGCACCAAGCAGTACGGCGACCAGGTGCGCACCTTCTGCATGAACCCCTATGGCCACGTGGTGGCGGAGAACGTGGAGGGCATCAACACGGTAAACGGCCACTCCTACGCCGATCCCGCCCTGCGCAGCGAGAACACCAACTTCGCCCTGCTGGTCTCCAACCGCTTCACCAAGCCCTTCAACGAGCCCTACCGCTACGGCAAGCACGTGGCCTCCCTCAGCAACATGCTGGCCGGCGGCGTGCTGGTCCAGCGCTTCGGCGACCTGGTGGGCGGCCGCCGCTCCAACGAGCACCGGATGAGCAAGTCCTTCGTCCGGCCCACCCTCACCGCCGCCATCCCCGGCGACCTGTCTCTGGCCCTGCCCAAGCGCCAGCTGGACAACATCATCGAGATGATCTACCAGCTGGACAAGATCGCCCCGGGCACCGCCAACTACGACACTCTGCTCTACGGCGCGGAGGTGAAGTTCTACTCTGCCCGCCTCCAGCTCACCCCGGAGCTGGAGACCGCCCTGCCCGGCTTCTTCGCCGCCGGCGACGGCGCCGGCGTCACCCGCGGCCTGGCCCAGGCCGGTGCTTCGGGTGTTCAGACCGCCCGCGCCATCTGCGCCCGGCTGTAACGAACACACCGGCACCCGGTTTTGCAGGATACCCTGCACTCCTCTTCCCGGTTCCCTCCGGGACCCCATTCATTTTTGGTAACCCCCTATGCAGAGCGGTGGATATGACCAAGTCCGTTATGCTCCACCCCTCTTTCCACTGTTTCCAAGGGTTGTCCACATTATCCACACCCTTTTCCACATTGTGTTATGTTAACTATTTCCCTGCATATTCTGTTTTTAAGGTTTCCATAATCTTTGTCAAGGGTGAATATCGTACAAAAATGCGGCGGGGCGGATTTTGCAGGAGATTCGCTCCGCCCGCCCATTTCACTCCACCAAGGAGGTTCTGCCACCATGTCCACCCAGCCCGACACCATTGCCGCCATCTCCACGCCCCCCGGTCCCGGGGCCATCGGCATTCTCCGCCTGTCCGGCCCACGGTCACTGGAGATTGCCGCAAAAACCTTCTGTCCCTTGGGGCCCAAGGCTTTGACGGACCACGCGCCCCGCACGCTGGTCTACGGCGACCTGCTGGATGCAGGGGGCGAGCCCATTGACCGGTGCCTGTGCACCTTCAGCCGGGGGCCCCAGAGCTACACCGGAGAGGACACGGCGGAATTTCAGTGCCACGGCTCCCCCATGGTGCTGTCCCTGGGGCTGGAGGCCCTCTTTGCCCTGGGGGCCCGCCAGGCCGGACCGGGTGAGTTTACCCGCCGGGCCTTCCTGAACGGCCAGCTGGACCTGGCCCAGGCGGAGGCGGTGGGCGACCTGCTGGAAGCCCGGGGCCGGGAGGGCGCCCGCCATGCGGCGGGCCAGCTGTCCGGCACCCTGTCCCGGCGGATTGGGGATATCTATTCCGCCCTGGTGGACGTGATGGCCCATTTCCACGCAGTGCTGGACTACCCTGACGAGGACATTGACCCCTTCCGCCTGGAGGAGCTCTCCCACACCCTGGAGGAGCAGGAGGGGGCGCTGGACCACCTGCTGTCCACCTGCCGCCGGGGCCGCCAGGTCACCCGTGGCATCTCCTGCGCCCTGGTGGGACGGCCCAACGCGGGCAAGTCCTCCCTCCTCAACGCCCTGGCGGGCTACGACCGGGCCATTGTCACCGACATCCCCGGCACCACCCGGGACACCCTGGAGGTAAATGTGGAGCTGGGGGGCGTGCCGGTGCGCCTCATCGACACCGCCGGTCTGCGGGAGAGCGACGACCCCATCGAGCGGCTGGGCGTGGAGCGCAGCCGCAGCGCCATGGAGGAGGCGGAGCTCATCCTGGTGCTGTGGGACGGCTCGGCCCAGGTCACGGAGGAGGACGGAGACCTGCTCCAGGCGGCCCTGAAGCTGGCTCCCACCATCCTGGTGAACACCAAGAGCGACCTGCCCTCCGCCCCGATCCCCTTCCTAAGCCTCAATCCCATGCCCCCGGTGGTGACCCTCAGCTCCAAGACCGGACAGGGGCTCTCTGAGCTGGAGGCGGCGGTGGCCGCCCAGTTCCCCAAGCCGGAGGACGTGCCCTACGGCCAGCTGCTCACCAACCAGCGCCAGGAGGAGGCCGCCCGCCGGGCCCGTCAGGCGGTGGCCCGGGCCCGGAAGGCCCTGGAGGCGGGAGTCACCCCCGACGCCCTGCTCACCGACGTGGAGGAGGCCCTGGCCGCTCTGGGCGAGCTCACCGGCCAGAACGTGCGGGAGGACATCATCGCCCGCATCTTCTCCAAATTCTGCGTGGGAAAATAAAAGGAAAAAAACAGGCGGTCAGTCCAGGGCTGACCGCCTGTTTCTCATTTTTTCTATCCCCGGTTACTCCACCAGCAGATCCAGCTTGGAGTCCTCCGGCCCAATCTTCCGAATGGGCTTGGCGGGAACCCCCGCCGCCAGCCAGCCCGCCGGGATGTCCCGGGTCACCACGCTGCCCGCGCCGATCACCGCACCCTTCCCGATGGTCACCCCGTCCAGCACCGACACATTGGCCGCCAGCCAGACGTCGTCCTCGATGTGGATCTCCCCGGCAAACTCCGACATGGACACGTGCCCGTCCGGATAGCGCAGGCGAATCCGCTCGTCCGGCAGCAGGGGGTGATTGGTGCACAGCAGACTGACGTTGGGCCCCACCATCACGTTGTCCCCAATCCAGATCCTTCCGTCATCCATGACCAGCAGGTTGAAGTTGGCAAAAAAGTTCTCCCCGATAAAGGTGTGGCAGCCATAATTAAACTGGATGGGCCCCTGGAAATAATACTTCTGGCCAATGGCGCCGATGAACTCCCGCACCAGGGGCAGCCGCTGGGGATCGTACTCATCCATGGTGTTGAACTGTCTGCACAGCTCATGGGCCTTGTGCTTTTTGTCCCGCAGCTCCTGGGTTCTGGCATCAAACAGCTTCCCCGCAAAAATCTTTTCTTCTTCCCGCATGCTGTCTCACTCCCGAATCTCTTTGGTGGCCCCATTGTACCACATTGACCCAGCGCCGGGAAAACTTTTTCTCCGTCGGCGGAGCCGTTACTCCCAAAGGAGGGCCACCTCGGTACCGGTATAGTACCAGGTGAGAATTTCCTCAAAGGTCTTGCCCTCCTTGGCCATGGCGTTGGCCCCGTACTGGCTCATCCCCACCCCGTGGCCGTAGCCGGTCACGTCAAAGGTGAAGTTGCTCCCATCCCAGCTTACGGTAAAGGCCGCGGAACGCAGGGCAAACAGGCTGCGCACCTGGCTGCCGGTGAGGGTAACCCCCCCCAGCACCAGGGAGGACACGGTGCCGCTCTCTCCATATACCACGTTTCCAAACCACCCCGATGGATCGCCGGACAGGTCTGCCCCCGGATAGGCCGTCAGAGTGCTCTCCTTCACCTGGTCGGCGGTGAGGAGCACCTGGCTGTGGTAGTTGGGCACCTCGTCCCCCTCGGGGCTCTCCACGCTCTTTAAGTAGTCCACGCTGTTGCCCCAAACCTCCACCGCGTCCACCGTTTTCCCCGGCGCGGAGGAGAAAAACAGGGCCTGGATGGGCTGCCCGCCGTAGAGGATGCCCAGGCCGTCGGTCTCGGCTACTGCCTGGTCAATCTTCTCCCCGTAGCTCTGGGCGTTGAGCCCCCACCGGGCCTCCGCCTGGCTGCGCTCCACATAGGCCTGGCAGCAGGTGCTGTCGGCGCAGATATCCGCATCCGGGTGCTTTCCCGCGGAGTTGCTCTGGAGCACGGCGGTGTAGGTCCGGGCGGCGCAGGCCTGGGCCTTCAGCGCCTCCTCCTCAAAGGAGGCGGGCATCTCCGCCGCCACCACCCCCCACAGGTAGTCGGCCATGGTCATCTCCTGCACCGTGCCATCCTCCAGCTGAAGGCGCACCACCTTGCCCTTGTCCCTGGCCCCGGTGGTCACCGCCACCCGATCGATAGGCAGAGTGGCCTCCGGCTCCTCTTCCCCGCTCTGGTACAGCCCGTTTCCTCCCACCGTCACCACCGGCAGGAAAAACAGCACCGCCGCCAGGGTCAGTGCCCAGACCACCGTCCCCACACTTCCCCCCGGACCGCCCGCCAAACGCCTTGTCCCTCTGCCCGCCATAAAAAGCCGCCCCCCTTCCCTCCAAGGTATGAGGAAAGGGGGGCGGTTATTCCGTTTTTAAAGGCCCACCGAGGCAATGGCCTCCTGCATCTGCCTGGCAGAGCTGGCCAGGGCCTCCCGCTCCTGGGCAGACAGGGGAATTTCCAGCACTTCCTCCAGACCGCCCTTGCCCACGATGGAGGGCACGCTCAGGCACAGCCCCTCCAGGCCGTACTGGCCCTCCAGCACCGCCGAAATGGGCAGCACTGCCTTCTCATCCCGGAGGATGCACTGGGCAATGCGGCCCACCGCCATGGCGATGCCGTAATAGGTGGCACCCTTCCGGCGGATGATCTCATAGGCGCTGTCCCGCACGCCCTGGTAGATCCGCTCCATCTCCTCATGGTCCAGGGGGTCGCCCCGCAGGTGGCAGAACTGGTCCAGGTCCACGCCGGACACGTTGGCTCCGCTCCACACGGCCAGCTCACTGTCGCCGTGTTCACCCACAATGAAGGCGTGGACGTTGCGGCTGTCCACCCCCAGCTTCTCGCCTAAAATCTGCTTGAGGCGGGCGGTGTCCAGCACCGTGCCCGAGCCAATGACCCGGTTTTTGGGATAGCCCGACAGCTTCCAGGCGGCATAGGTAAGCACGTCCACGGGGTTGGACACCACCAGCAGAATGCCCCCGAAGTCCCGGGCGGTGATCTCCCCGATAACCCCCTTGAGGATGGCAATGTTCTTGCCGATGAGGTCCAGGCGGGTCTCACCCGGCTTCTGGTTGGCTCCGGCGGTGATGACGATAAGGGCGCAGTCGGCAATGTCATCGTAGCCGCCGGCGGTGATCTCCATAGCCTCGGCGTAGGGCAGGCCGTCGCTCAGATCCATGGCCTCCCCCTCCGCCTTCTCCCGGTTCACGTCCACCAGCACTAGCTGGGAAAACAGCCCCTGCTGCAAAAACCGGAAGGCGATGGACGCCCCTACAAACCCGCAGCCGATGATGGCCGCCTTTCTGGGATTTACTTTCATCTGCTTGCTCCTTTCCCGGCCGGACCCACATTCCGGCACCATGGGTTTAGTGTATCGCTTCCCCGCTGTTTTATCCGCCCCGCAGGCACTGAAACCACCTGCAGATGCCCACAAAATTTTTAGTTGTTTTAAGTTTGTTTTAAGTGAAAGAATTCTTGCAAAATTTCAGTTTCTGCGGTATAGTTTGGTTGGCCCAGCTGCAGAGCAAAAGAGGAGGGCAGTTTTCTTTGCCTACTCCTCATCGGGGACATATTCCAGGATGTCCTCCACCCGGCAGTCCAGAATCTCGCACAGCGTGTTCAGCGTAGTGGTGGTGATGGCTTTCCCGTGCTTCATGCGGTGGATGGTATGAGCATCCACCCCCTGCTTGAAGATGAGATTGTACTCGGTTATTTTCTTTTCCAGAAGTGTCCGATAAAAAGGACCGTAGCTAATCAAATTTTTCACCTTTGTTTAGGCTATCATAGTGGATTTATTGACTATACTGAATAAATTCACTATAATGGTATTATCGCGTTCCCTCTATTTTGTGTGTGACCCCAACATTACATAAGGAGTGATTTGGAAAATGCGAAAACGCAAACTTTTGTCCTTGGTCATGGCCATGGCCATGGTGCTCAGCCTGCTGCCCATGACGGTGTGGGCAGTCTCTGAGTATAAATTTGTCAACGTCAACGGAACCCGCCTGACGGATCCTGGCACCACAGATCAAACCATAGATGTAGGAAGCGGCACTGTCTCCTGGGATGCGGATCAAGCCACCATGACTCTAGATAACATTACCGCGACTGGTTCTGTGGAAATCAAGTTTGACTCTCCTTCAGCCAGTACTGCGGTAAAAATTGTTTTGAAGGGATCCAACACCATTAACAGCACTAGTACCGGCATTTATACAAACGGAAATCTGACCATTCAGGCAGAAGAGGGCGCTTCTTTGCTCATTCACGCAGATGACACCAACTGGGGAAACGCGGTAAATGGTATCTGGACAGAGGGCGACCTTACCATTAGTGGCGGCAGTTATGAGATTGATTCTACTAATGCGGCAATCCACAGCTATGGAACAGCTACTATTTCTGACACAGTCATGGAACTGACTTGTCCAGAAAGTTATTTTACTGTCACGGGCAATGAAGGCACGACCATCCAGCGCTCTTGGCTTTATGCCAATGGTTTTGGTGCCCCCAGCACTGCATCATGGACCGACAGCGTATCCATTGTTAACACACAGGGAACGGTGATCGGCAATGCTACCCTTCCCGCCTCGGTTACTACAGTGCCGGAGCAGGTCGCGTTGACAATTCCCACCGGAAGTTCTCTAACTATCCCGACTGGTCAGACTCTTTCCCTTTCAGCAGGAAGTTCTCTGACCGTAGAAGGTGAAGTTATCCACAACAATGCCTTGCAAACTGAAGCTCAGATTGGCCAGACCCAATATGCCACTCTGGCTGAAGCTATTTCCCAGGCTTCCGATAACGCTGTCATTGACCTTCTTCGTGATGTGACACTATCCAATACTTTGAGCATCAGCAAACCTGTCACCATTGACGGCCACAACCAGTATGCCATCAAGGAGAGCGACAGCAGCTCCCGCAGCAGTCACCTCATTGACGTTTCTGCCGATAATGTCGTTCTTCAAAACGTTAAGATTGAAGCATATCGTGCGGCAGAAGCTTCTAGTAATAGTAACCATGCAGTGAACGTGTCCGGTGACAATGTCATCATCAAAAACGTGACCATCAGCGGCAGCACCGGCCACGGCCTGCAGTTCTATAAAGCTAAGAATTGCCAAATCGAAAATGTCACCTCCAAGGACAACCTGAAAACCGGCCTGACTGTCAACGCGTCCAGTGTAACTGCGACCGGAACTCTGACATTCGAGGACAATGGTTGGGAATCCCTTCCCAATTCCTTAAATGTCGGCTTTGGGGAAAATATTGAGGATGCCACCGCCGCTTCCAGTTTTGATTTCAGCGACGCAACTCTAAACGGGGTCAGTGTAGTATATACCGGAGCGGAGGACTTTACAAATGCAGATACCCGTCCCATTACCATTATCCCCAATTCCGACTATGTGTTAAGCACCAAGGACGGAGCTGTACTGTGCCTCCCCGTAGATACTACGCCCGCTGTTGCTCAGATTGGCAATGTCAAATATGCCTCTCTGGCCGACGCCATTGAGCAAGCCGCTCCCGGCGCTACTGTTACTCTGCTCAAGAATATCACTCTGACCGACACAGTTACCATTGCTAAGAATATTGTTCTGGATCTCAACGAAACAACGCTTACTGGCAGCAACAGCAAAACTGCTGTGGCCTTCACTTCTGCTGCCACTGTGAAGAATGGTACTATTACGAGTTCCGTGCTCCCTGTTCTTATTAACGGAACAAGCGCCGTAGTTACAATTGACGGCGTCACACTGGACGGAAACGGAAATTATGGCCTTCAGATTGGCACCATGGCTGATGGCAATCAAGGCGGTGCAATCATTAAAGGCAATTCCAATATCAGTGGCGAGCAGTTTGCTGGCGTTGTAATTTGGGGCTCCAAAAACGTGAGTGCACCGACAACCCTTGTTATGGAAAGTGGCACTATTTCCGGAAAATATTACGGCATTTCCGGAAACGGTAGCTATGACGGAACATCCATTACTTTGAACAGCGGTTCCGTACAGGCCATTGACTCGACGGACAGCACAGGTATCTATCATCCCCAGCAGGGCACTCTGACTGTTAATGCTGGTGTTTCTGTCTCTGGCCTGGTGGGAATTCAGGCTGCTGGTGGTACCGTCATCATCAATGGCGGCACCGTTACTTCCACCGATGAAACTGTTCGCAATGCGCCCTACAAGAACCCGAACGAAAGCGACGGCAATGTTCTGGATGGTTCCGCTCTGTCCTTGGTCAGCAGAACTGCCTATGGCGATATCAACGTGACCATAAATGGTGGTACCTTCACCGCACACGATGGCAATGATTCTATCAAGCTGTACGGGTACCAGAAAACCTCCGAGGGATATCAGGTCATTGACCCTCCGACTAATGCCTCTCTTACTATCACCGGCGGCACCTTCTCCAGTGATCCCAGCGCTTATACTTCTACCGGTTCCATTGTCAAGCGAGACGGTACCAGCACCTATACTTATACCGTCCTGCCGAAGAGCGGTCTGACCAGTGGTATCTATCTGTCTGATCCTACCGGTTTCACTGCCTCCAACTACTATGTGACCAACAATAACGATGGCACATGGACGGTCTATTACAGCGCCCCCTCCGGCGGCGGCTCCAGCAGCTCCGGTGACAAGACCGAGACTGTCACCAATCCTGACGGCTCCACCACTACTACCGTGACCAAGCCGGACGGCACTGTCACCGAGACCACCAAGAACCCTGACGGATCCAAGGAGGTCGTAGAGACCAAGAAGGACGGCACCGTCACCACCACTACCACTGACAAGGCCGGCAACAAGACCGAGACCGTGGAGAAGACCGACGGCTCCACCGAGACTGCTATCACCAACAAGGACGGCTCCTCCTCCACCACCACCGTCTCCAAGGACGGCCAGGTCGAGGCCGAGGTCAAGCTGCCCACCACCGTCGTGGACAACGCCCAGGAAGAGGGCGAGCCCGTGGCCCTGCCCATGCCCGAGGTTCCCGTGACCACCGACGAGGACGATGCTCCCACCGTCACCGTGGACCTGCCCGCCGGCCGCTCCGCCCGCGTGCTGATCCCCGTGGATGACGTCACCCCCGGCACCGTGGCCATTCTGGTCCATGAGAACGGCACCAAGGAGATCGCCAAGACCTCCATCACCACCGAGGAGGGCGTAGTCGTCACCCTTAGCGACGGCGACACCGTGAAGGTCATGGACAACGCCAAGGACTTCGCCGACGTGCCCGATGCCTACTGGGGCTCCGCCTTTGTGGACTTCGCCACCAGCCGCGGCCTCTTCTCCGGCACCAGCGCCACCACCTTCTCCCCCGATCTGCCCATGACCCGGGCCATGATCGTCACCGTGCTGGCCGCCTATGACGGCGCGGACACCACCGCCGCCGCTGGCGACCACTGGTACTCCGCCGGCCAGCAGTGGGCCATGGAGAATGGCGTGTCTGACGGCACCAACATGGAGGGTGTTCTCACCCGTGAGCAGCTGGCCGTTATGCTGTGGAGCTACGCCGGCCGGCCCGAGACCTCCATCAGCCTCAGCCGTTACTCCGACGCTGGCTCCGTCAGCGCCTGGGCCGCAGACGCCATGACCTGGGCCGTGGAGAACGGTCTGATTTCCGGCAGCGACAAGGGCGAGCTGCTGCCCCAGGGTCAGGCCACCCGCGTTCAGGTTGCCACCATTCTCATGCGCTTTGTGGAAACCACCAACGGCTGACAGCCCATCTCAAAAACACAAAAAAGGCCTCCGCGCTTTCCGCGCGGGGGCCTTTTTATGCAGCAAGGGGGACGGCGCTGCCGTCCCCCTTCTCCATTTTTATGGTTCAGCGGTACTTCACCGCGGTGCCGTAGGCGATGACCTCTGCCGCCCCCTGCATCACCGAGGACGAGCCATAGCGCACGTTGATGACCGCGTCGGCCCCCATGGCCTCCGCCTCATCCACCATGCGCTTGACGGCAATCTGGCGGGCCTCGTTGAGCATCTCGGTGTAGCTCGTAATCTCGCCGCCCACCAGGGTCTTCATCCCAGCCATGAAGTCCTTTCCAAAGTTCTTGGACTGGACCACAGTCCCCTTGACCATACCCAGGGCCTCAATCTCCTTGCCGGGAATGTACTCAATATTTACCAGCAGCATCTAATTCTCCTCCTTCAATCTCCTGAAATCTTGCTCGCAGCACCAGTACAGCGGGAATCAGCAATGCCAGAGAGCCCGCCGCCAGCACCCAAAACAATCCTTTACACCAGCCGGGCAGCCCGGGAATGGTACCCAGGGCCCAGAATCCCACCGCACAGCACCCCTGCAGCAGAGCGAACAGGATGATGCCCCGCACCGCGTCCCGCTTCCGGGCCGCCTTCTTTTGCTCAATACTTCCGGGCTTCATCTTCCTCCCCCTTCTGCACCTCGTGCCATCGCTGGATGAGGGCGGCAATGACGCCCACCGCCACCGCCAGGCACAGCAGGGCACACAGGATCACCACGCCGGCCTCAAATCCGCCGCCCCCGCTGCCGAAGTAGTCCCCCAGCATGGCACCGGCGGAGAGCACCATCAGCAGCACCATGACGATCACCGTGATGACAGCGCCCATCAGGCCGTGATTTTTAGTAGTTTTTCGCATCGTCCGCCTCTCCTTTCTGAATTTCCTTCACCCGCTGCCAGAGGGCGGCCAGCACCCCCAGGATGACCACCCCGGGCAGGGCTACCAGCACCACAATGAGTGGCAGGGGCGGCGCTTCCTCCGCGTCAATGGCAAAGGCCCACAGCATGAGGGCGATGAGTCCGCCCATGAGCAGCACGGTGAGCACCGTCACCACCGCCGGGGCCACATACCGGATTCGCCGGGTGTCCCCCATCTGGTGGTTGAGGAAGGTTGCCCCGGTCTGTTCCATGGCCTCCATCTCCTCCAGCAGTCCCCGGGCATCCAGGCTCTCCAGAGTGCCCTCCCGGTCCTTCAGCCGGCGGCACAGCTCCATGGACTGCTCCAGGCTGCGCTGCTCCCGCTCCAGGGTCACCAGGTGGCGGCGCATGCAGTCCCCCAAGGTGATGGTCCCGGCCTGCATCTTCCGGATTTCCTCCAGAGGGACGCCCAGCTTGCGCAGCAGCTTAATCTGCCTCAGGGCCACCAGCTCCCCCTCCCCGTAATCCCGGTAGCCGTTCTCCGTGCTCCGGCGGGGATGGAGCAGCCCCTGCTCCTCGTAAAAGCGGATGTTCTTTTTGGTGATGCCCACCTGGGCCTCCACCTCGTTGATGCGCATGGGCACCACCTCCTCTCTATGGAGCCCTCCGGCCCCTTGTTGTGCCCCTATCATATACCTTCCACTTGGGGGAAGGTCAAGGCCTTCTGCCCTTTTTTTCGCCTTCCACCAGGCGGAAGGTCCGTTTTTTTTACAAAAAACGCCCCGGCCGCTGGTTTCGGCCGGGGCGTCGCTTACAGCTTTCGGAACTGGTCCACATCCAGCACAAACACCGTGGCACCGCCCACCTCTACCTTAATGGGGGCGCAGCCGATGCTCCAGCCGGGCACGCCGCCGGTGGTGTAGCCCGGGCCCAACACCTCCATCTGGGTGCGCTTGGCACAGTTCTCATGCAGGATGTCCATGACAGCCTCCACCTGGTCGTCCTCGGTGCCGATCATCAGCGTGGTGTTGCCGTCCCGAAGGAAACCGCCGGTACTGGACAGCTTGGTGACGCCGATGTGGGCCTTGTTCAGGGCACTGATGGCCTCGTTGGCGTCCTTGTCCCGAATGACCGCGAAAATAAGCTTCATGCAAATCCCTCCTGTCCCGGCCAGCACGCTGCCGGGTCTGATTGTTCTTAATTATAGCACACTTTTCCGCTCTGCCAAGTTAAATTTCTATGAAGGTTCCACCGACACTACGGTCAGCCGGCTGCCCTCCACCCGGAATTTGATGTCCACTCCGCCAAAGCCCATGCCGTAGATGCGCTCCCCATCCTCCTGGTAGGCCGGACGGGGATCCTGAGCCAGTACGCCGGTGAGGGCCGCCCGCTTCTTCGGCGGGATGCGCTCCAGCAGTTCCGGGGGAATGTCCACCGTCAGGGTGGCCTCCTTGGGGGTGCTGGCAAAGCCGCCCAGGGCCTGGGGCTTGCTGTCGGCGTAGGGCACGTAGGGCTTGATGTCAAAGATGGGGGTGCCGTCCAGCAGGTCCGCCCCCCGCACCTTCAGGATGGGGCCCAGCTCGCTGTGGAGCTCCACCCCCGCCAGGCGCACACAGCTCAGGCCGATGGGGTTGGGCCGGAAGGGGGACCGGGTGGCAAACACCCCCATGCGCACGTTGCCCCCTAGCCGTGGCGGGCGCACCGTGGGGGACCACTCCGGCCGCCGGGCCTGGGAAAACTCCCAGATGAGCCACAGGTGGGAAAAGCCCTCAATGCCCCGGAGGGCGTCGGGGTTGCGGAACTCCGGCTCAAAGACCACCGTGGCCTCCAGCTCGTCCACCAGCCCGCTCTGCCGGGGAATGCCGAATTTCTGGGTAAAATCGCTGTGCAGGCGGGCAATCACCTGCATGGGTACTGTCTCGCTCACAGTCCCCCTCCTTTCCAAGAAAAAACGCCCTGAAACCGATGGTTTCAGGGCGTTTCTGCCGCAATTTTCTTGTCCCTCGCTCCAGACGGACGGGAGCGCCGGGCAAATCCGGTTTCTGAGGCAAGCATACCATTCCCACCGGGAAAGGTCAAGCCATCTCAGCTCTTGGGGGTGGCCACAATGATGCGGATGCGTCCGCCGGCGGAGCAGCCCAGGTTGTCGTACCAGCCCTGGAGGGTATAGTGTTCCGCGTCAATCTCCGACAGAGTGGTGGCGTAGTAGCCGTCGCTGCCCGTGCCCCGGAGGATCACCTGGACGTCCTCGGCCAGGCGGTAGGTCTGGTTGTCCGCCATGGCGTAGAGGTCGCTCAGACCGGTCAGCCGCACGGAGGTGAGCTGGCGCATGCTGGTCACCTCTCCGTCCTCCTCCCAGAGGGCGGCTCCGCCCACGGAGACGCTGTAAATCTTGTTACCGGTGAAGGTGCGGCTTTCCCCATTTTGATAATAGGTGTAGGTGCCGGAAATGGAGAAGTCCTGGGAAATGGTCTCCTCGTCGGTGATATAGACGTAGTTCAGGGTGTCCCCTGTGGCCTCGTCCAGAATAAGCCGGTCAATGTCCCCGTTTTCATCCAGGGTGTAGTAGGCCACGTCATCCTCCGACAGCCGCTCCCCCGCCAGGCGGCTGGGGTAGATGCGGACATAGCCCCCCGTGTCGTCGGTATCCAGAATTTCCACATTGTCAGCAAAGTCATAGCCGGCAAAGGAGGTTCCGTCCCGGCTGACGGTGCCGGACAGGCTCTTGGAGGAGAGGGACTTGATGGAGGTCCCCGTGTTGTCCAGGGTGACGCTCACCAGACGGCCGGTGGAGTAGGCGGAGGTGCCGCTGGTGTAGAAGGTGCGGGCGGTGCCGTCGGTGCAGGCCACCTGGGTCACCACCTGGAGGGAGGCGGAGCTGCTGGTGGCGGAGGTGGACCCCGTCTTCTGGCTGGAGAGGACCAGGCCGTAGTAGGTGGTCTCCGTCTCATTGGCATCCAGCACATCCACCACCTCGCCGTTCATGCCCAGCAGCAGGGTGACCAGGTCGCCGGGGGCAAAGCTGCCCTGGCTGGAGCACTTGTAGACGGCGGTGGCGGTGCCCAGCTCATAGGTGCCTCCCGCTACGGTGACCGAGGTGGGGGCGGCGGAGCTGGGCGAGAGGGCGGTGAGGGTGCCGCTGACCCGATCGCTGTACACCCAGACGGTGTTCAGGCTGGCGTTATAGTAGTAGACGTCATAGGGCTGGACGTCGGACAGGCTCGCCGCCCGGCCGTCCCGGTAGATCGCAGCCCCATCCGTAGAGAAAGGCAGGGTAAGGGTGCCTGTTTCCGCCACATAGGGGCCCTTGGTGTCGGCGGAGACCAGGGTGCTGTAGTCGAGCTCCCCGTTTGTAACGGTGTAGCCCAGGGTGGTGGCGTAGACCGCTCCGGTACTGGTCTCAGAGAGCATCAGGTTATAAAAGAGCATGACGCAGTCCTGCCGGGTGAGGGTCTGGCCCTGGGCCACATCCAGGTCGTCCAGCAGCCCCACCGACGCCCCCTTGGTCAGCTGGGCGGAGGGGTAGGAGCCCACCAGGTCGGAGGACTGGTAGCCCAGCAGTTTCAGGAGGGCGGTGCACGCCTCCTCCAGGGAGATGGGATTGTCCGGGCGGAAGGTGCCGTCCACAAAACCCACCATCCACCCCTGCTCCACTGCCAGTCGGATGTACTGGCTGGCCCAGTGGCTGCTCTTCACGTCCTTGAAGAGGGACACGCCGGCGCCCGAGCCCACCGTGTCCTTGTAGGCGGAGGCCGCCGTCATCATGGTGACAAACTCCGCCCGGGTGACGGAGGAGGTCAGGTTCAGGTTTCCGTTTTCATCCCCGGAGAGAATGCCCAGGGCCCGGACGGTCTCCAGGGCTGTGCTCTCGCTCACCGCCCCCGCGGGGATTGTCCCCAGAGACAGCAGCAGGCACACCAGAATTGCCAGAGCCGCGATGGATCGCTTTTTCATTGCCGAAACTCCCTTTCCATTGGTTTTCGTCCGGCGGTCCCGGCAGCCGAATGCCGCCGGGGCGCCGGTGGGTTAATCGTAGTGCAGGGCATCGATGGGATTGAGGCGGGCGGCCTTCTTGGCGGGCAGATACCCGAAGAGGATTCCGATGCCCACGGAGATGCCGAAGGCCAGGGCCACCGCCCCCAGGGTGGGGGCCACGGTGATGCTCTCCTCAGAAATCCGGGCGATGACTGTGGTGGCCACCGCCGACAGTCCGTCCCCAAACAGAATGCCGATAATCCCGCCCAGGGCGCTGGTGGCGGCAGCCTCAATGACGAACTGCTGCATGATATACCGCTCCTTGGCCCCCAGGGACTTGCGGATGCCGATCTCCCGGGTGCGCTCGGTGACGGACACCAGCATGATGTTCATAATGCCGATGCCGCCCACCACCAGGGAGATGGCGGCGATGCCCGCCAGAACCCCCACCAGGATGTTGATCATGCTGGTCATGGTCTCCAGCATCTCCGCCATGCTGGTGACGGTGTAGTAGCTGTCGCTTTGAAAGACCTCATAGAGGGCGGCCTCCAGGGCGGCCACGCTCTGGTCGATGTAGTCCTCACTTTGCATGGTGATGGTGTAGGAGCTGGCCTCGCCGGAGATGCGCTCGGCGGTGGTGTAGGGGAGGTACAGGCAGTCGTCGCTGCCCCCCTCCTCCGGGGTGTCCCCCTGCTGGGCCAGCACCCCCACCACGGTGAGGCTCTGTCCCCCCACCCGAAGGGTCTCACCCACGGCGTTTCCGCCGAAGTAGGCCTGGTTCAGATAGGCGCCGATGACGCACACCTTGGACCGGGTGGCCATGTCGCTGTACTGAAGGCCCCGGCCCGAGGCCACCTCCAGTCCGGCGATGGCAAAGTAGTCCTCGCTCACCCCCTGGGAGGTGGTGCTGTCCACCGTCTCGGAGCCAATCTTCACATAGCCCATCATGGGCACCGTGGGGGAGCACAGGTCCAGATACTGGCTGTTCTCCTCCACCAGCTCATACATGTCCTCGGCGTCCAGGGACCGGGTGGAGCCCCGGGACATCACCGTCACCGTCAGGGTGTTGGTGCCCAGGTCGGAGAAGCTGTCGGTGACGTACTGCTCCAGGCCGTTGCCCAGGCCCACAATGACAATGGCCGCCGCCACGCCGATGATGATGCCCAGCATGGTGAGCAGGGTACGCACCTTGCTGGAGACAATGTTTTTCAGGGCCAGCGCTAGGGATTCCGTCAGCTTCATAGGCTCCCTCCTCCCGCGGCCCTGGGTGTGACCACCGCCTCCGGCGCGTTGGAGGGGCCGTCATAGACCACCTGGCCGTCCTCCAGGCGGATGATCCGCTGGGCCTGGACGGCGATGGAGTTGTCGTGGGTGATGAGCACCACGGTGTGGCCCTGGCGGTGGAGGTCCTGGAGCATCCCCAGCACCTCCCGGCCGGTGCGGGAGTCCAGGGCGCCGGTGGGCTCGTCGGCCAGAATGACCGCTGGGTGGCCCACCAAGGCCCGGGCGATGGACACCCGCTGCTGCTGGCCGCCGGAGAGCTCCATGGGCTTGTGGCGCCACTTTTCCCCCAGCCCCACCTCCTCCAGGGCGGCCCGGGCCCGCTCCCGGCGCTCCCGCTTGGACACCCCGGCGTACATTAGGGGAATCTCCACGTTTTCCACCAGATTCAGCTTGGGCAAGAGGTTATACTGCTGAAAAATAAAGCCCAGCAGCTGGTTTCGCACCTCCGCCAGCTGATTTTTGTTCATCTGGCCCACGTCCTGCCCTTTCAGAAGATAAGTACCCTGGGTGGGGACGTCCAGACAGCCGATGATGTTCATGCAGGTGGATTTGCCCGACCCGGAGGAGCCCACAATGGCCACAAGCTCCCCCTTATAGATCTGGAAGGAGATGTGGTCGGCGGCCACCACCGTGGTTTCCCCCATCTGGTAGTACTTGCACACCTGCTGAAATTCAATGAGTGGGTTCATGGCCGCCTCCTCACCGCCCTCCCGGGCCGCCGCCCGAGGGCATTCCGCCGGAGGGCATGCCTCCCGAGGGCATCTGGCCGCCCATCATGCCGCCGGGCATCTCGCCCATCATCCCCATGGCCATGCCGTTTTCCGAGGAGCTGGCGGCGATGTAGGCCACCGTGTCCCCCTCCTGCAGGCCGGAGGTAATTTCGATGTAATTATCCCCGCTGACGCCGATGGTGACCTCCACGGAGTAGTAGTCGGTCCCCTCTTCGCTGTCCGACTCCACCAGGGTACCGTCCACCGCGCTGGGGGAGTCGGCGGTGACCAGCACGGTGTTGCCCCGCTGGAGGGCCGCCGAGGGAATGGCCAGCACGTCGGTGGCGCTGTCCAGCTGGATGACCGCATCCACGCTCATGCCGGGGAGGAGGCCCTCGGTCTCGTCAATGCGGATGGTCACGGGGTAGGTGGTGGCGCTTCCGGAGGAGGTGCCCGCCACGCTCACCTTGGTGACCACTCCCTCATAGGTCCGGTCCTCCACCGCGTCGGCGGTGACGGTGACCGTCTGGCCCACGGCGATGCTGGAGATGTCCAGCTCATCCACGATGAGGGTCATGGTGAGGTAGGACAGGTCGTAGATGCTGCACATCACCTGGTTGGCCTCGGAGGTCTCTCCAGCTTTATAGTACTTATCCACCACCGTGCCGGAGATGGGGGAGGTGATGGTGTAGTCCTCCAGGCGGTCATACTGGTTTTCCAGGGAGAGCTCCGCGTTGCGCAGGGACTCGGAGGCGTTCTGGACGGAATCCTCCAGATCGTCGCTCTCCAGCACCACCAGCACCTGGTTTTTGGACACCCGATCCCCCTCGGACACCCGCAGGGCGGTCACGGTGCCGGAGGTCTTCGCCGTCACCGCCTCCTCCGCCTTGTAGGCGAAGGTGCCGCTGCCCGTGCTGGTTACCGAGCCCACGGAAGCACTGGCGCTCTGGGCGGTGGACAGAGCTCCGGGATTGGAGACGTCAATGGTCACCGAGCGGACCATGATGTTGCCGGTGAGCACCGTGTCCACGCCGCTGATTTTGGAAATGGTGCCGCTGAGAGTCTCGAAGGTGGAGTCCAGGGTCACCGTGGCGCTCTGGCCTACGTAGAAGGAGGCCGCGTCGTCCGAGGGGAAGTTCACCGTCAGGCTCATGGTGCCGGAATCCCGGATGGAGGCCACCTGCTGTCCGGCGGATACCTCATCCCCCACCTCCACATCCAGGGAATAGACCGTCCCGGCGGCGGGGGCGGTGAGGTTCAGCTTCTCCAGGTTCTCCAGCTGATTGTTGTAATTGCGCTGGGCCTGCTGGAGGGAGATCTCCGCCTGCTCCAGGGAAGCGTCACTGTCCGAGGAGTCGATGGTGTAGAGCACGGTACCCTCCTCCACCTGGTCCCCCTCCTCAAAGCTGTCGGTGAGGATGGTGCCCTCCACCAGGGTGGTCACCGAGTAGGAGTTGGCCGCCTCCAGGGTGCCGCTGCCGGTGATGGAGGAGGTGATGTCCATGCGGGTGACCTGGGCCGTGGTGTAGGAGGCATCCAGGGCCGCCGCCGTCTGGCCGCCGCCCAGCAGGTACATGCCTCCGCCGGCCAGCACGGCCACCACTACCACAGCCGCAATGAGCCTCCGCCATTTCCGCCCCCTGTTCCCCGGTTTTTTCGTAAAAAGTCCCGGCAGAGGGCGTTTTTCCTCCCCGGGGGCTGTCTTCTTCCGGATGTCCAGCTTCATATCCACACGCTTCCTTTCCCACGGACCTTATGCTGCTTGGTTTCCCGGTCATTGTAGCAGTCAATTCTGAACGATCCGGGGCCCATTTCGAAACGGTTTCGAAACAGACTCGAAACATTTTCCAGCGCCTGTCCCAATTTTGCCCATAATAAAAAAAGACGCGGGGCACTTCCCCGCGTCTTTGGTCTTTTTGCCGATTCATCCGTTGAGCCGGTAGCCCCGGCCCCACACCGTCTCAATAATCTTGGGGTTGGCCGGGTCGTCCTCGATCTTGTCCCGGATGCGCCCCACGTGGACGGTGACGGTGGCGCTGTCCCCCAGATAGTCATAGCCCCAGATGGCCTCAAAGAGCTGTTCCTTGGAAAAGACCATGTTGGGGTTCTCCGCCAGGTACTTCAAAAGGGCAAACTCCCGGTTGGGCATCTTTACCTCCCGGTCCCCCTTGAACACCTGCCAGCTCTGGGGCAGGATGCGCACGTCCCCCACGGTAATGGCCCCGTCGTCCTCCCCCCGGCCGCCGGTGAGCCGCTTGTAGCGGCTGAGGTGGGCCTTTACCCGGGCCACCAGCTCCGCCGGGTCGAAGGGCTTGGCCACATAGTCGTCCGCCCCCAGGCCCAGTCCCCGGATCTTGTCCACCGACTCCGACCGGGCGGTGACCATCAAAATGGGCACGTCCACCCGGTCCCGGATACGGCGGCACACGTCCAGGCCGTCGCACCCCGGCAGCATGAGGTCCAGCAGAATGAGGTCATATTCCCCGGTGAGGGCCAGCTGGGCCGCCTGGTTTCCATCGTCCACCACCTTGGTTTCAAAGCCGGAGAGCTCCAGGTAGTCCCGCTCCAGCATGGCGATCTCCTTGTCGTCCTCCACGATCAGCAGCTTACTCATGTTCTTCTTCCTCCTCACAGGGCAGGGCAAGCTCGATGACCAGGCCCCCGTCGTTTTTCGCCTGAACAGTGCCCCCGTGGGCCTGCACAATGTACTGCACAATATAGAGCCCCAGGCCGCTGCCCTCGCCGCCCTTGCTGCTCCGGGCGCTATCCCCCCGCCAGAACTGCTCAAAGAGGTGGGGCAGCTGCTCCGGGGACACGCCCCGGCCGTTGTCCGCGAAGCGCAGGCACTCCCGGTCCCCCTGCCGCCACACCGTCAGGGTGAGCACCAGCTCTTCTGCCCCGGCGTAGCGCAGGGCGTTTTCCTTCAGATTGGTGAGCACCCGGTACATCTGCTCCCGGTCCATGCGCACCGGGTGGGCGGCGGGGGCTCCCCGCAGCACCACCTTGCCCCCGGTCTCCGCCAGCTCCTCCTGGGTCTCCCGGGCAAACCGGGCCACAAACTCCCCCAGGTCGGTGGAGACCAGGTTCAGGGGCAGATTGCCCGTCTCCATACGGGAAAAGTAGAAGAGCCGCTGGAGCAGCCGCTCCATGTCGCAGGCCTTGCGGTAGGCCACATCCAGATACTGCTCCCGCTTCTCCGGGGTATTGGCCACCCCGTCCCGCATTCCCTTGATGTAGCCCTTCACCGAGGTAAGGGGGGTACGCAGGTCGTGGGAGATGCCGGCCACCAGGTCGGTGCGGGCCTTCTCATAGCTGGCGCTCTTCTCCCGCTCCTGGCGCAGGTGCTCCTGCATATGGTCAAAGGCGGCACAGACGGCAGAAAACTCGTCCTGTCCCCCGTAGCCCACCGGGGTGGACAGGTCCCCCGCCTCCACCCGCCGGGCCGCCTGGGTCAGGGCATTCACCGGGCGCATGATCCGCCGGATCTGGGTGCGGGCCAGCAGCAGGCTCAGCAATACGATCATGCCGATGACCACAAGTCCGCTGAGGAACAGGGAGAGCACCACCGCCTCTGTCTGGGGTCGGGGCCGCCCCAGTACCTCGGGCATCACGGGCTGAGGCATGGCAATGAGAGTCACGCCCCGCACCGCCGGCCCACCATCACCATTCCCTGGTCCTGGAGGACCAGGGTACCCTCCTCCGGCCAGGCTGCCCGACCGGAGAGGCGGCGGTAAACCTCCTCCTGGAACTGATCCAGGGAGGAGTAGAGGGGGCGCCCATTGAACTCCACCAGCAGCTGATAGCCCTGCCGGTCCAGCTCCCGGTCCAGCGTCCGCCAGTCCCGGTCTGACTCCGACCATTGCCCCAGAATCTCCTGGGCCTGGGCCGAGCGCTCGTCCGCCGCAGGCACCGCCCGCTCCTGATAAAACCGGGATACCCCCTGGACCACCAGACTGCTCACTCCAAGCAGCACCACCAGCGACAGCACCAGGGAGAGGGTATAAAAGAGAAAAATGCGCCGTCTCATGCCCATCACCTTCCTGTTCAGTGTAAATGATACTTGTAAACAACCCGGTATGCAAATATAAATTTTTTCGAAATTTTCTCCCTGCTTTCGCCGCCCATTCCTCCAAAAGAGGGTTGAAACCCCCTCAGCCTTCGCTTAAAATAAAGAGGATCACGGACGAAGGAGTGGGCCTGCGGGCCCGTAGTTTTATGGACAAGGAAATTGCCTTTTTGCTCCAGGAGCACTTTCTCAACTACTGCAAAAATATGCTGGGTGACACGTGGCAGGGCCACCGGATCACCTATTTCTGCTATGAGACCCTGCCGGAGCTGCAGCAGGTCTTTCTGGCCCAGAAGGGCCACTACGACGCCTTTCTGGTCAGCGGCGTCATCCCTCTGGCCGCCCTTTGGGAGGTGGACACACCCCCTTACGCCGTGAAGGACCGCATCGGGCACTACCTCATCAACACCTACCGCATTCTTTTGGGGCTGCTGTTCCAGCGGGGAAGCTACGACCCCGCCCGCATCGGCATCGACTTTGTGGGAGATGACGTGCCCCTGGTCCAGGTGCTGGAGGAGGACCGGCTGCCCGAGCTGGTGGAGGAGCACAACCGCCACTTTCTGGGCATGACGGTGGCGGAGCTGGATGAGCAGGAGCGGATGCTGGTGGCCGACTACCAGCGCCGGTGCCGTGCGGGCAAGCTGGATGTGGTCATCACCTACTACAACAGCGTGGTCCAGGGCCTGGCCGGCGAGGATGTGGAGTGCTACTACTCCTACCCCAGCCGCAACTCCATGATTCAGGCTCTGGAGCAGTGTGTCAAGCAGATCCGGACGGAGACCCTGCGCCGAAACCAGTCCGCCGTCATCCGCATCAGCCCCCGCTATGACCTGCGGGCCCGGCAGCTGGCCGCCAACCAGGGGCTGGAGCTGCTGTCCCTCAAGCAGGCCCTGCTGGAGTACTGCCGCCAGCGCCAGATTGACCCGGTGCTGAAGGACGATTTAAGCGACGTGGAGCTCTACCTCACCCTGGAACAGCTGGAGACCATTACGCAGCAGTTTACCCTCTGCGATCTGGGCCCCTGGCTGGACCAGCAGGTGGGCTTTCAGGGTCTGGTCAGCCTGGGCAGCGGCCCCGACCTGGCCAGCGCCCGGAGCCACGCCATGCAGGCCCAGGACTACCGCGCCCATCTGGAGCAGGACACCTGCGTCTACATCGATGAGAGCGAGGCCATCCGTTCCCTGCCTCTGACTCCCCGCTCCAGCCTGCCGGAGTCCGGGGTGTCTGCCTCCCAGGTGGAGGAGGCCGCCAACCGCTGCCACCTGTCGGCGGAAACCATTTACCGGGTCATTTCCGCCATGCAGGCGGAGCGGACCGACCAGCTCACCTCGGAGGAGCTGATCCGGCACCAGGGCTTCTCCCTGCGTGTGGCCAACCGGGTGCTCAAGGCCCTGGTCACCGGAGGCTATGCCCAGATTGCCGGTCAGCGCCGGGTGGGCAACAAGGGCCGTCCCCAGAACCTGTACCGAATTTCCCTGGAATTTTGACCTTCTTTGTTCCGCGGTTCCACCGCCTGCTCTTCTTTTCTCTCTGAATATTTTTTCGGGATTGCCCCATTCAAGTGGCGATCCCGAAATTTTTTCGCTCTTTTTCTTTGGTAAAAAAGGGCGCATCGCCCCATTCTTTCTCCCATTTGTTACTTCTTTATTTAATTAGCACAAAATTCGCTCTCGATTTTTGTTGGTATTATGGCCAACTTCTCCTTGACTTTCTTCGTTCTTTCCCGGTAATATATCCAATAGTAAAAGTACAGTACTTTTTCTATTCCTTAAATAATTTTCAGCTTGGAGAGAGGGAAGCGACATGGCAATTTTACCCCCCTACATTCAGCAGGCAGTCCGGGCCCACCACCCCTTGGCCGTGGAACTCAGCGACGACCTGTATGCCCACCCGGAGCTGCCCGACCAGGAATTCCGCTCCAGCCAGAAGATGGTGGAGCTTCTGCGCCAGGCGGGCTATGAGGTGGAGTACCCCTACCTGGGTTACCCCACCGGGTTCCGGGCGGTGCTGGACAACGGCGAGGGCCCCAGCGTAGGCATTTTAACGGAGTACGACGCTCTGCCCGGCCTGGGCCACGCCTGCGGGCACAACGTCCACGGCTCTATGTCCCTGCTGGCCGCTCTGGCTCTGGCGGATTTGAAGGACCACTTCTCCGGCAAGGTGGTCGTCTTCGGCACTCCCGCCGAGGAGGAGGACGGCGCCAAGGTGGGCATGGCCGCCCAGGGGGCCTTTGACGGCCTGGCCGCCGCCATCATGTTCCACAGCTGGAGCGGAGGCGTGAGCAACGCGGACATGGACGTGCTCAGCCTGCGCTGCTACATTGCCAAGTTCACCGGCGCTGCCGCCCACGCGGTGGCCGGCCCCTGGAAGGGCCACAGCGCCCTGGCCGCCGCCCGGAAGTTCCTGGACCTCATCGACGCCCGCCGGGAGTGCTTCACCCCCGACATCCACATCAACGGCGTCATCACCGACGGAGGCCAGTACCCCAACATTCTCCCCGGAGAGGCCACCGTCCGTCTGGAGATCCGCACCGACTCCCAGGCCAAGCTGGAGCAGATGGACGAGGTGGTCCGCAAGTGCGCCCAGGGCTCCTGCATCGCCCTGGACTGTGAGGTGGAGTTCACCAAGGGCTTTGAGGACTTCCACGACATGGTCCGGGTGCCCGTGCTGGAGCAGGCGGTTCTGGAGCTCTATGACGCGCTGAACCTGCCCCGCGGGCCGGTGCTGCCCCCCAACGGCTCCTCGGACGTGGGCAATGTGAGCTACCGCTGCCCCACCATCCAGCCCGAGCTGTCCATCTGCGACACCTTCCACGCCCTGCACACCCCCCAATTCCGGGAGGAAACCATTCAGCCCCGGGCCCATCAGGCCATTGAGGACGGCGGCACCATTCTGGCCGCCCTGGCACTGCGCACGCTGACAGACGAGGCCTTCCGTACCTCGGTCCGTGACTCGCACCAGGCCGCCCGTGAGGCAAAGCTCCGCGAATAATCCCACAGACGCCGCCGGATGGCGGTCCGCGCGGCTGCCGGGTTGTAATTTGGAGAAATGAAATTAAGGAGGAGTTCCCGTGAAACCGGACAATACCCTAACGAAAAAAAGCAAGCGCACCGTCCCACACATTTATGCCCTGCTCTTTGCCATCATTGTCGTATGTACCATTTTGACCTGGATTCTCCCCGCCGGCCAGTTTGACCGTGTGGATGACGTGGTGGTGGCCGGCACCTTCCATGCCGTGGAATCCACCCCCGTTGGCCTGTTCCAGATGTTCCAGCTCATCCACACCGGCTTCTGTGATGCCGGGGGCGTCATCTTCTTCGTCTTCATCGCCTACGCCTCCATTGGCATGATCATCTCCAGCGGCGCCTTCAACGGCCTGGTGGCCGCCCTGCTGCGGCTCTTTAAGGGCAAGGCCCGTGTGGTCATTATCCCCGTGTTCCTGACCATCGTGGGCATCGCCTCCTCCACCATCGGCCTTTTCGAGGAGTGGTTCCCCTTCATCCCTGTCTTCACCGGAATCGCTGTGGCCATGGGCTTTGACGCCATTGTGGGTCTGGCCATCGTGGCTGTGGGCGCCGGCATGGGCTATTCCGGCGCCATGATGAACCCCTTCACCGTGGGCGTGGCCCAGGGCATCGCCGGTGTGGCCCCCGCCTCCGGCGTCCTCTTCCGTCTGTTCTGCCACCTGTGCATGATCGCGGTGGCCTCCGTCCTCATCATCCGCTACGCCCTGAAGGTCCAGGCCGATCCCACCAAGAGCCTGGTCTACGGCGACAACCTGGCCGCTCAGATGAGCGAGGAGGACGTGCAGAACGCCCGCTTCGGCATCCGGGAGATTCTGGTGCTGCTCATTTTGCTGTGCGGCATCATCGTGGTGGTCATTGGCTGTCAGCAGTACGGCTGGTACTTCACCGAGCTGGCCGCTGTCTTTATGATCATGGGTATTCTCAGCGCCATTGTCATGGGCTGGAGCGTAAATGAAATCGCCCGCAAGTATGAGGCCGGCTTTACCAACGTGGCCATGGCCTGTATGATGATCGGTCTGGCCCGCGGCATCCTCATGGTGCTCCAGGCCGGCAACATCATCGACACCATCGTGTACTACATGTCCCTGCCCCTGTCCCTGCTCCCCGCCTGGCTCTCCGCCGTGGCCATGCTGGTGCTCCAGACCTTCCTGAACTTCCTCATCCCCTCCGGCTCCGGACAGGCAGCCACCTCCATGCCCATCATGGCTCCCCTGGCCGACCTGCTGGGCCTGCACCGGGACGTGGCCGTTCTGGCCTTCCAGTTCGGCGACGGCCTGTCCAACATCGTCTGGCCCACCGGCTTCGCCGCCATTATGGCCGGTCTGGCCGGCGTCAAGGTCACCAAGTGGTGGAAGTTTGTGGTGCCTGTGTTCCTGTGCCTGTTCGTGACCCAGGCCCTGCTCATCATTCTGGCTGTGGCCACCGGCTTCGGCGGCTGATTGTTCCGCTTTTTCCAACTCTTCCGGCCGTCTGTCCATCCTTCTCCCGGGCAGACCGCCGTCCTTCCCGGCCGCCCCTTCTCCCGACCTGCGGCCAATCTCCCTTCTTTTCTGTGTCCGGTCCTCTGTGCATACAGGGGGCCGGACACGCCCTTTTATCCCCCTTTTCCGTACGTCTCCCGTCCCAGCACAAAATCCGGGGCGGGCCTTATGGCCCGCCCCGGATTTCTTCTCGTCATGATTTCCTTTTTATACTTCCAGAGATCCCACCGCGATGCGCTGGCCGCTCTTCCGGTCAAAGAGCATGACGTTCTCTCCGGAGATGTCCACATGGATTTTGGAGCCGATGGTGAAGAGGGTGCTGCCGAAGACCACGCCGGTGAGGAGGAAGTCGTCCACACGCGCCTTGATGGTGGACTCCATACCGGTGGGCATGGCGCCGTAGATTTCGCCCTCCAGGTTGCCGCTGTCCACAATGTCCACGGCCTCGGGGCGGATGCCCAGCACAAAGTCCTCGTTGGTGATGACGGGCTCCTCCTGGAGGGAGAAGTCATCCTCCACCACCTTGGCGATGTGGTAGCGGAAGACCTCGTCCTTGTTGCCCTTCTCCACATAGCCCTTCTCCGCGGCCTTGGCCTTCACCTTGGCCGCCTTCTCCTCTGCCGCCTTGTCCCGGCTCTGGAACCAGGCGTTCAGGTCCAGGGGGGCGGCGGGACGGAAGATGGCCTTCCGGCCCTGGAAGATCGTGAGCTCCAGAGCGCCGTCCGCCTTCTGAGCGCCCTTGGCCTCCACAAAGTTGATGGAGGGGTTGCCCACGAAGTCGGCCACAAAGAGGTTGTTGGGCCGGTTGTAGACGGTGAGGGGGGCGTCGTACTGCTGCAGGACGCCGTTTTCAATGAGGCAGATCTGGGTGGCCAGGGTCATGGCCTCCATCTGGTCGTGGGTGACGTAGACAAAGGTGGAACCGGTCTCCACGTGGAGGCGCTGCAGCTCGTAGCGCATCTCCAGGCGCAGCTTGGCGTCCAGGTTGGACAGGGGCTCATCCATGAACAGCACGGAGGGCTCGGGGGCCAGGGTGCGGGCAATGGCCACGCGCTGCTGCTGGCCGCCGGAGAGCTCGGCGGGGTAGCGGTCCATGAACATGCCGATCTTTACGATGCGGGACACCCGGCGGACGGTGAGGTCGATTTCCTCGCGGGTGAGCTTCCGGGTCTCGGTGACCACCTGGCCGCCCTTTACCAGCCGGAACTCCTCGTCCAGCTCCCCTCCGGCGGAGGCGGCCGCCTTCCGGGCAGCGGCCGCCTTGGCCTGGAGGGAGGAAATGGTGCCCGACAGGTCGGGCTTCTTCTCCAGATGGTAGGAGAAGAGCTGTTTGGCGGTGTAGATGGAGATGGTAAAGGCGTCAATGAGCTTCAGCTGGGCCTTTTTCTCGTCCAGCTTGCCGTTTTTGTCCCGGCACTCCTCCAGCACCTTTACCACTTCGCCCGGCTGCTTGAGGATCTCCGCCAGGCGGGCGGCGTTCTTGGCCTCAAAGTCAATCTTGGGCAGGGGCTCCTTGATGTTCTTCAGACCGAAGGAGATGTTCTCATAGACGGTCATGTTGGGCCACAGGGCGTAGTTCTGGAAGAGGAAGCCCACCTTGCGCTTGTTGGCGGGGACGTTGATGCCCAGCTCACTGTCGAAGACCACCTGGTCCCCGATGGTAATCCGTCCGGAGGTGGGGGTCTCCAGGCCGGCGATCATGCGCAGAGTGGTGGTCTTGCCGCAGCCGGAGGGGCCCAGCAGGGTGACAAAGGCGTTGTCTTCAATGACCAGGTCCAGGTCGTCCACGGCGTAGAATTTGCCCCAGCGCTTGGTCACATGTTCTAATCTGATTTCAGGCATGGTTTTAACCTCCTATTCCCTTATCCAGGCTGGCCCCGGTGACCTTGTTGACCACGGTGTTGCACACCAGAATGGTGATGATCAGAATCAGGTTGATGCCGCTGGAGAAGGCGTACAGACCCATCTCGTCAAAGTAGTCCAGGGTGGTGGACAGGATGAAGCCCTGGGTACACAGCAGCATGAACAGCGACAGCTCACGCAGGCAGGTCATGAAGGGCAGCATGTAGCCGCTGATGATGGACGATTTCTGGATGGGGATGATAATGCGGGTCATCCGCTTGATCCAGGGGATGTCCTGGATGATGGCCGCCTCCTCGATCTCACCGGAGAGCTGGAGCATGGAGTTGAGGGAGCTGCGGCTGGCAAAGGGGATGTACTTGATGGTGCCCGCAATAATCAGCAGCGTGTAGGTGTTGAACAGATTGACGTGTTCGTTGGAGAACAGCACGAAGAAGGCGGCGCCCACGGCAATGGAGGGCATGAGGTACGGGAGGAAGGCCATGGAGTTTACGTAGTTTGCCCCGCGACTTCGCCGGTTTTTGGAGACCGCGTAGCCGATGAGGGTGCCGATGGTGCCCGCCAGCAGGGCGCAGGCCACGCTGACCAGGATGGTGCCCCTGAAGGCGTTCCAGATGGTCTCGTTGTGGAGGATGCCCTTCTGGCCGTACATGCCGTTTTCGGTGATGTTTTCGTCGGTGGTCCACCACTTGGTGGTGAGGTTATCCGTGTCCCCGGTGTACAGGAAGGAGTAGTCGCCGGGGTTGGGCAGGAAGGTCTCAAAGGCAAAGGAGACGATGGGGAAAATGCTGGTAAAGAAGGTGACGATGACCAGCACCAGGGCGATGACGTATTTCCCCACCCGGCCCAGGTTGATTTTGGAGATCTGGCCGGACTTGCCGGTGACGGTGGTGTAGTTCTTCCGGCTGTGGAGGGACATCTGGTTGAGGAACATGATGGCCACGCCGAATACCATCATAATGATGGCCAGGATGCTGGCCTCGCCGGTGTACTTGGAGTTCATGGACACGTACTTGGTGGACAGGGTGGTGAGACCCAGGTAGTGGGGCACCGGGTAAGAGCCCATGGAGCTGCCGAAGACCAGCAGGATGGTGGACAGGATGGCGGGCTTGACCATGGGAAGGGTGATCTTGAACATGGTCTTCCACTTGGGAGTATCCAGAATGGTGGCCGCCTCCTCCAGGTTGGCATCCATGTTGCGGAAGATGCCGCCGATGAGGATGTAGGCGAAGGGGGCGTAGTGGAGGCCCAGCACCACCAGGCTGGGGAACAGGCCCTTGCACCACCAGATGGGCATGTTAATGCCCAGGGTGGCGGAGAGCAGGCCGTTGGAGGTGCCGGTGACGGCGTTGGAGTTAAAGAGGTTCTGCCACACCACGGCCAGAGTCCACTGGGGCATGATGTAGGGGAAAATGAAGATGGAGCTGAGGTACTTCCGCCAGGCCAGGTTGGTGCGGGTGACCAGGAAGGCGAATATGCCGCCGAAGAGGATGGAGACCACGCAGGTGCCCACGGCCAGGTAGACGGTATTCAGCAGAGGGGTCCACAGGTTTGTTTTGGCCAGGTTGCTGGTAAAGAGGTCAATGTAGTTGACCAAGGTATAGCCGCTGACCTGGCCGGTGAGATGGGCGTCAATTGTGCCGGGGTGGATTTTAAAGGTGTCCTCCACAATGGCTACCACCGGGGCGATGGTGGTGATGGTGACCACGATGCCCATGAGCAGCAGAATCACATTGTGGGGCTTGGAGAGAAAGGTCTTCACCTTGTTCCACGCGATCCCGGACCGGCTGGGGCGCAGGGCGGTTGATTGGTTCATAGCGGTACTCCTCTCGTCAGGAATAGAGGGGCGCCCTTGGAGACGGGAATGGTGCTCCAAGGGCGCCCTGTTCAGCATTCAGGGTTCATGAACGTTCAGCAGCGTCCCAAGGTCAAAGCGGCTTTGGGTTGGAGCGAATCAGCCGGCGCTGTACTTATCCAGCATCTCGATCCAGCTGCCCACGGTGAAGGAGACGGAGGCGCAGTACTCGGGATCCTCCAGCACCAGCTTGCCATCCTTCACCCACCAGTCGTAGCCGTGGTCGTTGAGCGCGGCAAACTCCACGGTGGTGCCGTCCTCGGCCATGCCGCCGGTCTGGTGGTGATAGATCTCCTCGTTCTCAGCCGCCACGTTGGGGTTGGAGGAGTAACCGCCGATGTCCTTGCCCCAGGCGGAGAAGCCGTCGGCGGTGCAGGTCATGTAGGCGATGAAGGCGCAGGCGGTCCAGGGCAGGGGGCTGTTGTCGGTGACGAACAGGTAGTGGCAGTAGCCGAAGCCGCCCATGCCGGTGTAGCCGTCGTTGTAAGCGGCCACGGTGATGTTATTCTTGGAGACGGAGGCGGACTCCTCTACGGAGCGCAGCTTGGAGTAAACGATGAGGCCGAACTGATCGGTGGCAGACTTGTCAACCAGGGTGTTGCAGATGGGGCCGTCGTCGGTCTGGGCATTGTAGCTGCCCACCCACAGCTTGATCCAAGCCAGGGCGTACTTGCCGTTTTCACCCAGGCCCAGGCTCTCGGCCTCGGAGGCCATGGCGTCGATGGTGGGCTGGAAGTAGGCCTGCTCCTCGGCGGAGAGGGCCTCAAAGGCCTCCTTCAGCATGGCGGAGTAGTCGTCCCGGGTGAGCATGTACAGGAAGTTCTTGCCCACGATCTCGGAGTCGATGTCCATAAACAGGCCGTGCTCGCCCTCGGCCACGAAGTCCCAGCAGTTGTCATAGGTCTTGGAGCCGGTGTTGTTGTACATGAAGATCTTGTTCAGGGTCTGGAGCGGCAGGTAGCCCTCATACTCCTCGGCGGTGGTGCCGTTGGCGTCGGCCCAGTCCTTGGGGATGAAGGTGTCCAGGATGCCGGTCTGGACCATCTTGGACTCGATCTGGTTGCCGTCCTGGATGAGGGTCATGGCGAAGGTGCCGGTCTCCTTCAGGGAGTCGGCGGTGAGCTGATCAAAGATCTTGTTGTTCTTGGGCTGCTGCCACTCGAACTCCAGGGTGTAGTTGGGATCGATGGTCTGCAGGTACTCAATGAACAGGGGCAGGGCGCTCTTGCCGCGGCTGGAGTTGCCCACGCCGTAGAACATCTTGCCGTTGGACTCCTCGATGGCCTTCTTGGCCAGCTCCTCCAGGGTCATGCCCTGGGCCTCCTGGATGATCTTCTGGGTCTCGGTCAGGTTGGCGGGCTCACCGCCGCCGGAACCGGAGCCGGAGGGAGTGCTGCCGCTGCCGGAGGGAGCGGCGTTGTTGCCGCAGGCAACCAGCGCCAGAGACAGGGATGCGGCCAGAAGCAGAGAGAGCAATCGTTTCATCGTTTCATATCCTCCTTTATCACAATTCACTAAAACGAGCATTGGCAAATCCAATCGCTCTGGTCATTTTTATTGTATTCGCCCGGCCCTCTCCTGAACAGGGGACAAATCTGCGGTTTTTTGAGTCAGACTGCAATGTTGGTGAAATATGGATGAACGGCGGGGAAATCTTGTGCTATAATGGGAAAAAATCCACAACCCCACAGAGGAAGTTTAAGGAGGGATGACCATGAACCGACACCGGGCACGGGCCCTTGTGTGCCTGATGCTGGCCGCCCTTCTGGCCCTGACGGGCTGCAGCTCCCGCCCGGAGGACCGGTCTGCCGCCTCCTTTGCCCCCGACGAGGAACACCGGCTGGTGGTCTACACCTCCCACAAGGAGGAGGTGTACCGCCCCATCATCAAGGAATTTGAGGCCCGCACGGGCATCTGGGTGGAGCTGGTGGTGGGCGGCACCAACGAGCTGCTGGACCGCCTGGTCCAGGAACAGGAGCACCCCCAGGCCGACGTGATGTTCGGCGGCGGCGTGGACAGTCTGGAGGCCTACGCCTCCTGCTTCACCCCCTACTTCTGCCGGGACTGGGAGCTGCTGGACCCGGAGCTGCGCTCCCCCATCGGCCTGTGGACCCCCTTTTCCGCCCTGCCGGTGGTGCTCATTTATAACACCAAGCTGGTCTCTCCCGGGCAGCTCACTGCCTGGAGCGACCTCTTCTCCCCCGCCTTTCAGGGGCGCATCGCCTTCTGTGACCCCAGTGTCTCCGGCTCCTCCTACACCGGCCTTGTGACCCTGCTGAAAGCCGTGGGCGGGGACAGGGATGAGACGCTGCGCCGCTTTGCCGTCAGCCTGGACGGGCGGCAGCTGGACAGCTCCGGGGCCGTGCTGGACTCGGTGGCCGACGGCACGGACCTGGTGGGCATCACCCTGGAGGAGACCGCCCTGAAGCGGGGGGCCGAGGGCGCGGAGCTGGGCATCGTCTACCCCAGCGACGGCACCAGCTGCGTCCCCGACGGCTGTGCTCTGGTGAAGGGAGCGGCCCACGAGGAAAATGCCCAGCTGTTTCTGGACTTCATCTCCGGCCTGGACGTACAGCGGCAGATGGAGACCTCCTTCTCCCGCCGCCCCATCCGCAAGATCCAGGATCTTGCCTCCACCCTCCCGTTGATGGAGAATATCCCTCTGGTGGACTACGACATCCCCTGGGCCAGTGAAAACCACAATAAGATCCTCATGTCCTGGGCCTTTTACTTCGGAGGGGGTGAGGAGCCGTGAAGAAGGTGACCCACTCCTTCCGCACCCGGCTGTTTGTGGGCTTTCTGGTGGCCTCCCTGGTGCCGGTGCTGCTGTGTTCGGCCATGCTGCTGCAGGTCTTCCGCCTCCGTCTGGACAGCCAGACGGACCAGGAGAGCCGTGGGCAGCTGAGCCGGGTGGTGGAGACCCTGGACAGTCTGTACGCCGGCTTCCGCCAGACTGCCCTGGCCCTCCAGGCCAGCCCCTATGTGGCCCCAGCCCTGGCCGGAGGCCAGGGAGAGAGCGGCATGGTTTACAGTGAGCTGTACAGCGCCACCGAGGGCAGCCGCTCCGCCGCCCGTTTTGACCTCTTCAACGGGGACGGCACCTGTCTCTACTCCACCGGCAGCGCCCCCTTCGGCGCCCAGCTCCCCACCCATTGGGGCGTACTCCACGCCGCCCGGCAGGCCAAAAGCCTGGTCTTTGCCCAGGTGGACGGCGGCGAGGGCAACAGCGCCGTGCTCTTTCAGGGGGCCGCCCGAATCCCCGACGGTGAAGACGGGACGGCGGGCTATCTGGTCATCACCATGACCCGTGGCGACTTCAGCCGCCTTCTGGAGGGGAGCTACGGGGCCCAAAATGACCTGCTTTTACTCAACTCCTACTGGCGCACCGTCTATGCCACCCAGACCTCCCTGACCGACGATCTGGCTCCCCTGCTGCGGGAGCAGCTTCTGAAGGGCGAGCCGCTGGGGCAGTCGGGGACCCCCTACGCCTACCGGGTGGCCCTTCAGGAGGAGATGGGCCTCTATGTGGTGCTTCAGTACCCCCAGTCCCTGAACCCCGGTACCCGGCGGCTGCTGACCACCGTCACCGGCGGCAGCGCCCTGGTGTGCGTGGCCCTCTCCATTCTCATGAGCCTGCGCCTGAGTCGGCAGATGTTCCGCCCCATTCAGCGGCTGCACGGCGCTATCGGCCAGGTGGTTCAGAACAACCTGAACGTATACGTGCCCCCCGGCCAGAACGATGAGCTGGGCCAGCTGGCCCAGCGCTTCAACGGCATGGTGGCCGCCCTCAAGCGAAACCAGGAGCAGCTAGTGGAAAACCAGCGGGAGCTCAATGAGGCCCAGATCCGCATGCTCCAGGCTCAGCTCAACCCCCACTTCCTGTGCAACACCCTGGACACCATGAAGTGGATCAGCAAAATCAATCAGGTGCCCCAGGTGGCCCTCATGTCCACCGACCTTGCGGACATTCTCCGCTTCTGCATCTCCCCCGATGAGTTCGTCCCCCTGAGCCGGGAAGTGGAAATTCTCCGCCGCTACATGGAGATTCAGTCCATCCGCTTATCCGCCCGGTGCCGGTTTGAGGTGGACCTGCCCCCGGATCTGGAGGACTGCCTGGTGCCCAAAATGATTCTCCAGCCCATTGTGGAAAACGCCGTCCTCCACGGTCTGGACGGCGTGGAGGACGGCGTGGTTCGGGTTCAGGTGCGGGCGGTGGAGGGCAATACCCTGCGTATCTCCGTCACAGACAACGGCCGGGGCCTGCCCCCGGAGCTGGTGGGGCCCTATGTGCGCAGCAGCGAGCCTGCCGGACGAAGCCATCTGGGCCTTTACAACGTGGACACCATTTTGAAAAAGCACTACGGCCCGGACTACGGGCTCTATCTGGACCGGCGGGAGGATGGACCGGGCACGGAGGTGACCGCCACCCTACCCCTGCGAAAGGAGGAGGAACCATGCTGAAGGTACTGGTGGTAGAAGACGAGGAGATGATCCGCAAGGGCATAGTCTTGGCGGTGGACTGGGCCGCCCTGGACTGCGTGGTGGTGGGCGAGTCCGCCGACGGCGAGGAGGCCCTGGAGGCTGTGGAGCGCTACCACCCCTCCCTCATCATCACCGATCTGAAAATGCCCCGGATGGACGGCATCCAGATGCTGGAAAAGCTGCGGGAGCGGGGCAATCAGGCCTACGTCATCATCCTCACCGCCTACGACAGCTTCTCCTACGCCCAGAGCGCCCTGCGTCTGGGGGCGGTGGACTTTCTCCTCAAGCCCTTCCACGATGGGGAGCTGGAGCAGGCGGTGACCAATCTGCGCCGCCGGATGGAGGCCGGCCAGCGGCCCCAGGAGCCCGCCCTGCCCGGCCTTAAGAAGGGGGACAAGAGCAAGTACGTCCTCCAGGCCATGGACTACATCGGCGAGCACTACGGGGAGCAGAACATCTCCGTGGGGACCATCGCCCAGCACCTGGGGCTCAGCGAGAGCCATCTGAGCCACCTGTTCCGCAAGGAGACAGACTACACCATTTTGAATTACCTCACCCGCTACCGCATCCACAAGGCCATGGAGCTGCTGCGGGACTGCCGGCTGAAGGTCTATGAGATCGCCGAGCAGGTGGGCTACCGGGACATCACCTACTTCTCCGCCACCTTTAAAAAGGTGGTGGGGATGAGCCCGTCGGAATTCCAGGACACCTGTCGTTGAAGGAGGCTTCGTCTGTGATCAAGGGCATTTTGTTTGACCTGGACGGGGTGCTCCTGTCCACGGAGCAATTCCACTTTCAGGCCTGGAAGGCTCTGGCCGACCGGTTGGGCATCCCCTTTGACCAGGCCCAGGGGGACCGGTGCCGGGGAGTGTCCCGCATGGACAGTCTGGACATCGTGCTGGAGGGCAGCCCCCGCTCCTACACCCCGGAGGAAAAGCTCTGCCTGGCGGAGGAAAAAAACAACACCTACCGCTCCATGCTGGCGCGTCTCACTCCGGCGGACCTGTCGGAGGAGACGGTCCGGGTGCTCACCACCCTGCGGCAGCGGGGCTATCGTCTTGGACTGGCCTCCGCCAGCAAGAACGCCCCCCTCATTCTGGAAAAAACCGGACTGGGGAAGCTGCTGGACGGGGGAGCGGACGGAAACACCGTCACCCACTCCAAGCCCCACCCGGAGGTATTTTTCAAGGCGGCAGAGTCCCTGGGGTTGGACCCGGGGGACTGCATGGGGGTGGACGACGCCGTGGCCGGCGTGCAGGCCATTCATGCAGCGGGGATGCCCGCCGCCGCCATGGGCCCGGCGGCTCAGGCCGGCCTGGGCGACTGGAATCTGGAGACGCTGTCCCAGCTGCTGGAACAGTGTCCCCCACTGGAGGAAGCAAATCAATTATGATTCGACTCATTGCATGTGACATTGACGGCACCCTGCTCCACGGGGATGAGACTCAGATCTCTCCCCGGGTGTTTGAGGAGATTGACCGCCTGGCGGCCAAGGGCATTCCCTTTTGTCCCGCCAGCGGGCGGCAGTACAGCAGCCTGCGGCGGCTGTTTCGGCCGGTGGCAGACCGGCTCTACTACGTATGCGAAAACGGCGCCGTGGTCTTCGGCCCCGGCAATCCCGGCCCCCTGCTGGCCAAGACGGCCATGGACCGCACTCTGGCCGAGGCGCTGTGCAGGGACATCCTGGCCCTGGACCAGTGCGAGGTACTGGTCTCCGGCGTAAACACCAGCTATCTCTGTCCCAAAAAGCCCGACGTAGTGGATCACGTCCGGTACTTCGTGGGCAACCGGGTGGCCCTGGCCGACCGGCCGGAGGACATCCCCGAGGACATGGTGAAGGTGTCCGCCTACTGCCGCCGGACGGCCGCCGAGGTGGAGCCCCTGCTGGCCCCCAAGTGGCGCGCCCACTTTCAGGCGGCGGTGGCGGGCGAAACGTGGCTGGACTTCACCCTGGCGGACAAGGGGACGGGCATCCGGGCCCTGTGCGCCGCCATGGGCATTGCCCCGGAGGAGGTCATGGCCATCGGGGACAACTACAACGACCTGCCTATGCTGGAGGTGGTGGGCACGCCCTACATCATGGAAAACGCGGTGGAGGACCTGCGCCGCCGCTTTCCCCGCCGCTGCACCCGGGTGGAGGACCTGCTGGCCACACTGTGACCCCCGTTTTCAAAAACCCCCCCGGCCGCCTGTGAAAAGGCGGCCGGGGCAAATTGCGTTAAAGCCTCGGCTTACATTTAAAGTACATAAAGAAGGACAGCGCCACCGTCAGTATATCCGCGGTGGCCTGGGACCACACAATACCGTACATCCCAAAAATGGAGTTGAGCAGGAAGAGCATGGGGATGTTGAATACCACCCACCGGGTCACCCCCAGGAACAGGGAGATGTGTCCCTTTCCGAAGGCCTGGAACAGGTAGACGGTAAAGAAGCTCAGAAACATCAGGGGCGTGGCCAGCACCCGAATCCGCAGAAACTGGGAGGCCATCTCCACCGTTTGGGTGTCGGAGATAAAGAGGTGGGAAAACTGCACCGCAAACAGCTCGTAAAGGACCACGCTGACCGCCGCAATGACAAGGCCCAGCCCCCGGGAGAGGCGGATGGTGTCCTCCATCCGCTGCTTGTTCCCCGCCGCGTAGTTGTAGGCCACCAGGGGCATCATGCCCTGGCAGATACCGATGCCCACATTCAGGGGGAAGCGCTCCACCTTCAGCACAATTCCGATGGCGGCCAGAGCCAGGTCCCCGTAGGACACCATCAGCTTGTCGATGATGACATAGTCCAGGTCAAAGAGGAAGGTGGTAATGGCTGAGGGCAGACCCACCGCAAACACGGCGGCAATGCTGCTCCGCCGGGCCAGCCCCACCCGGGGGCTAAAGGTGATGATGGAGTCCTTTCCCATGCGGATTACTACCACCAGGAAAAACAGGCAGGCGACACAGTTTGACAGGCAGGTGGCCACGCCGGCGCCCAGCACCTCCTGGCCGTCAGGCATCAGCACAAACATAAAGAGAGGGTCCAGGGCGATGTTCAGAAGTCCGCCCAGAATGATGCCCGCCCCGGCCTCCTTGGACCGGCCGATGCTGCGCAGCAGGTTGGACAGCACGTTGGAGAGCACCGTGGGGATACCTCCGGTGACAATGACGCACAGGGCGTACTGCCGGGCGTAGGCGTAGGTGTTGTCTCCCGCCCCCAAAAGGGCCAGGATGGGCTCCATAAAGAGGGCCATACCCAGAGAAAACAGCGCCGCAATGGCCGCCCCCAGATACAGGGAGAAGGTGGCGGCCCGTCGGGCCTCCTCCACCTGCTTCTGGCCCAGCAGCCGGGCAATGAGCGCGCCGCCGCCGATGCCCGCAAGGCCGGCCAGGCAGAGGGTGATATTGAACACCGGCAGAATGAGGGAGGTGCTGGCCACCATGTAGGGGTTGCCCGTCTGCCCCACAAAAAAGGTGTCCGCCATGTTGTAAATCAGCACAATGAGCTGACTGGTCACTGCCGGGACAATCATCACCCGCAGCGCCTTGGGGACGGAATAGGTTTGGAAGATGTCCTCTCGGGAGGCTGTTACTTGCTGCTTCATCGCTTTTAAACCCGCATTTTCCTCTGATTCTTTGCCTGCGGTCCGGCTGGGCCCTTTGGTCCGTCGAACGGAAGCCTTTTGGTTGTCGTTACGCTGCTATTATAGAGAGCACCGGGGCAGGATGCAAGGGGCAGGCTCCACTTTTTCCTGCCATTTCCGGGCAAAAGGAAACACTTCGTCTGATCAGGTCAGTTTTTCATAAAAACAGGGGCTTTGGAACAAAAGGGGCGTCTCCGCCGCAGCGGAGACGCCCCTTTTGTTGTATTTTGGTTATCCGATGGCAATGGTGGAACTCTTGGGCAGTTCCTTCTTGGCCTGCTTGGGCATGGACAGCTTCAGGATACCGTCCCCGTACTTGGCGGTCACATCCTCGGCCTCCACATCGCCCACGTAGAAGCTCCGGCTGCAGGCGCCGGCGTAACGCTCCTGGCGGATGTACTTGCCTTTCTTGTCCTTCTCGTCCTTATCTAGGCCCTTGGCGGCACGGATGGTCAGGTAGCCGTCCTCCAGGTCCACGCTAATCTCGTCCTTCTTGAAGCCGGGCAGGTCAATGTCCACCTCGTAGGTGTCCTCGGTCTCCCGCACATCGGTCTTCATCAGGTTCTTGGCGTGCTTGCCATACAAGGGATTGCGGCCATTCCACATGGGGAGCATCCCAAAATTATCATCGAAAAATTCATCGAACAAATTCTCACCAAACATGCTGGGCAACATAAGTCATTCCTCCATTCATAGCACTTATCTTTTGCCCTGCGGGAGGAGCTCTTTTTGCTCCTCTCTCTTGGAACACCTCTGTTATAGCACCAGAAATTAGCACTGTCAATCGACGAGTGCTAATATTTACAAAAACACCAAAGTTTGTTCACAAAATATGCGATTTTCAAAGATTTATCCCATAAAAGTTTTGACTTTTTAGGTTTGGAGGTATTTCCCAACCCTCCGCTTTTTGGGGGTTTTGAAGCAGGGCAAAAATTTTTGTCTTCCGGGTGCTTTTTCCCCTGTTTCGATCTACAATTGGTAAAAATGCAGCACCTTTTTCCGCCCCCTGGGCGTCCTGCATTTCATTGTTAAAAAATGTTATGGTTTTTAAAACCGTTTGGTTCCCTCCCGGCACTCTACGATGTAAGCCGGAGGGCGGGGAGGCTGCCGGCGGGCGGCTGAAAAATAATTTAAAAATTTTTCAAGTTTTATAAAACCGGCGGCGGGCGAACCGGCACTCTATACCAGAAGGAACGGAAAAGGGCTTCCGCCCCATCCATCCGAAAGCAAGTTTGTGTTGAAAAGGAGCGGTATCTATGAAAAAAACACGTCGGCTTTTGTCCCTGGTCCTGACCCTGGCCCTGTGTCTGGGCATGGCAGTGACCGCCCAGGCCGCCAGCATCAGCTATGAAGTGGAGGGCGGCAAGATCTACTTCAACGCCAACACCGGCACCATCACCGGCTGCGACCTGTCCGCCTCCCGGGTGGACATCCCCTCGGAAATTTACGGCGTCCCCGTCACTGCCATCGGCAAGGGGGCCTTCCGCAGCGGCTTGACCCGGGCCAAGCTGGAGCAGGTCACCATCCCCAACACCGTCACCTCCATCGGCGATCAGGCTTTTTACGACTGTGAATTTCTCACCAGCGTGGTCATCCCCGACAGCGTCACCTCGGTGGGCAAGCAGGCTTTTACCAGCTGCGACGCTCTGACCAGCGTGGTCATCGGCCGGGGCGTGACCACCATCCCCAGGGAGATGTTCTCCTACTGTGAATCCCTCACCGACCTCACCATTCCCGGCACGGTGAAATTCATTGACGACATGGCCTTCTGCAACTCCGGTCTGACCTCTGTCACCCTGCCCGACGGCGTTACCCAGCTGGGGGACATGGTGTTCCACGGCTGCGAAGATCTGGTCAGCGCCTACCTGCCCGACAGCATCACTGAGATCGGTGCCGGCACCTTCAATTACTGCTATAAGCTCACCGACGTACACCTGCCCGGCTTCCTCACTGCCATCCCCACCCGCACCCTGAGCAACTGCGGCAGCCTGGAGGAGGTCTCCATTCCCAGAGGAGTCACCACCATTCACGGCGGCGCTTTTGAAAGCAGCCGCAACCTGAAAACCGTCACCATCCCCGCCAGCGTCACCGAAATCGGCCTGGGCGCCTTCCAGTTCTGCTACGCCCTGGAGGACGTGTGGTACGGCGGCACCCTCCAGCAGTGGATGAAGCTGAAGGTGGGCTCCTACAACCAGTATCTCACCGGCGCCAACGTCCACTTCAGCGAGCCCGTGGCCAATCTCACCGACGTGATGTCCAACGACTACTACGCCGACGCGGTGGTCTGGGCCATGAACCATGGCATCACCGCCGGCACCTCCGCCACCACCTTCTCCCCCTCCGCCACCGTCACCCGAGCCCAGGCCGTCACCTTCCTGTGGCGGGCCGCCGGCTCCCCCCAGCCCACCTCCACCGTCTCCCCCTTCAAGGACGTGTCCGATCCCGGCCAGTACTACTACCTCCCCGTGCTGTGGGCTGCCCAGCAGGGCATTACCAGCGGCGTGAGCGCCGACTCCTTCGGCCCTGACCTTCCCCTGGCCTACAACCAGATTTTCACCTTCCTGTGCCGGGCCGCCGGGGACTCCCTGGTGGGCAGCGACTGGTCCTCCGCCGCCGTGAACTGGGCCCGGAACGCCGGCCTCACCGACGGACTGGCCTTCCAGGCCGGCCGCAGCTGCCCCCGCAGCGACGTGATTTACTGTCTGTGGAAGCAGATGGCAAATTAAATATTCCAATTAAATATTCCCAAAAACAAAAAAGAGAGAATAAGGAGATGTCTTTCATGAAAAAACTGATGGTTCTGATCGTTTCCCTGGCTGCTGTGGCCAGCCTCACCGCCTGCGGCTCCTCCCACTGCAAGGAGTGTGACAAGGAAGTCTATAAGGACGGCTACTGCGAGTATCACTACGCCATCAATGTGGCCCAGGACGTGGTGGGCGACGCCGCTGACGACCTGCTGAACTCCCTCATGGGCGGCTGAGTTTTCCGGGCTTTTTCGCTCGTTTCCCTTAATTTTCGGTCAAAACAACACGCCCCG
>NZ_QUGI01000005.1:0-70965 GCF_003478995.1 Pseudoflavonifractor sp. AF19-9AC | reverse complement strand
TGGAGCTCCAGCTCCACACCCCGGGGCATTTTCTCCCGTTTCCCCTTACTGGCACAGTCCTTTTCGGCGGCACGGCGCGCATATTTTGACCTTTACAAATATTTTGATTCCGTTTACAATAGAAACAATCGCACATTTGGAACGGGCGATTACCTCTTTCTAACCTGCACCTTTTTAAAACGCTGAACGAAATCTTGCCCCAACACGAGGTTGAGGAGGGAGTACCATGTTTGGCATCATGAATTGCAGCGTTTCTCAGATCAATATTCCCGCTGTCCTGGTCGCAAACGGCCTGGGTGCCAGCCTTATGCTTCTCATCCTGATCGGCAAGCGCCGACGGATGAGAATGATTTCCCATGACGGGAAATTCTTTTACTGGATGTGCCAGCTTTGCGCTGTGGCCTGCTGTCTGGAAACACTTGCTTTTTTTGTAGACGGGAGACTGTATCCCGGCGCTCGGCTGGTTTCGATCCTGTGCAACACCATGATCTTGCTCTCTGCGGCTGTCATGGCATTTTTGTGGGTTTGCTATGTGGACTACAAGCTGTTCAGCGACCATCGGCGTCTTCAGACCATCTACCCTCTGGTAGCAATTCCGGCCGTACTGATGGTTCTGATGTCAGTGGCCAACCTGTTTTTCAGCGTGTTTTTCACCGTGGATGAGGCAAACCTCTACCACCGCACTCCGCTTTTTATCCTTCCCTGGTTTATTGTATATGGCTACATGATCTATGGCACCGTATTGACCCACCGTTTTCGCAAACAGGCGGACAAATACCTCTTTATGCCGGTTATTCTGTTCCTGTTCCCCATTTATCTGGGCAGTCTGATCCAGCTGTTTTATTACGGGATCTCCCTCATTTGGGCCTCCACTGCGGTGGGCCTCACCTTTCTCTACATCAATCTCCAGAATGAAGAGGCCTATCTGGATCCCCTGACCAAGCTCTATAACCGCAGCTACCTTCTGCACTATCTGGACCACATGGTCCGGCATGCAAAACTGGGTCGCCGCGTGATGGGTATCATGCTGGACATCAACAATTTTAAGCACATCAACGACTCCTTTGGTCACACAGAGGGCGATCTGGTGCTGCGCACCGTGGGCAAAATCCTGCTCCGCTCCGTCCAGGGGGAGGCAGTGGTGGTCCGGTATGGCGGGGACGAGTTTGTCATTCTGGCGGAGGACTCCAGTCCCCAGCAGGTCCAAGACATACAGGACGGTATTCTGCGCCGTCTGCAGGCCTACAACGCCTCGGGTACTACACATATCCCAATCTCCCTCTCCATCGGCACCGCGGAGTTCGATCACGAGAATGTATACGAATTCTTCCAGGACATGGACCTGAAAATGTACAAGGAAAAGCGCGCATTTTACCTCAGCCGTGAAATTGACGAGGTCTCTCCGAAGCTGTACCAAAGCGCCCCCGTGACCATGTCTTCCAAAGAATAGCCCACGGTTTCGGCCGTCCTCACGGGAGAAGCCGGCACATCGCCGGCGGATGGGGCGGAACCTGTACAGGGAGGGATGGGCAGTTGAACCACTCTGCCGCAAAAACCATTTTGATTGTGGACGACGAGGCCATCAATCGTGCCATTTTGTCCAATATCTTCGGCCCGGAGTATGAAATTCTGGAGGCGGAGGACGGCCAGGAGGGACTGGACCGGATTGAGGAACATTCCGACCGGCTCAGTGCCATTCTGCTGGACGTGGTGATGCCCCATGTCAACGGTATCCAGGTGCTCCGGCGCCTGAACCAGGCGGGGCTGACTCAGAGCATCCCCGTCTTTCTCATCACCGCCGATGAGGCCAGCTCCACCATGCGGGAGGCCTACGAGCTGGGCGTGATGGACGTGATTTTCAAGCCTGTGGTGCCCTATATGGTGCGCCGGCGGGTCAACTCCGTGGTGGAACTGTTCCAGGCCCGGCGCCGGCTGGGCGCCGAGGTGGAGCGGCAGCGGGAGGAGCTGCTGCTCCAGGCCCAGCAGCTGGCGGAGATGGGCATGGGCATGGTGGAGGCTCTCTCCACCGCCATCGAGTTCCGAAGCGACGAATCCGGCGAGCACGTACGCCGCATCCATGACATCACCTGCCTTCTGCTCCGGGACACCCCCCTGGGCGAGGGGCTGACTGAGGCCCAGATCAAGCTCATCGGCATCGGCGCCATCACCCACGATGTGGGCAAAATCTCCATTCCCGACGCCATTCTCAACAAGCCGGGCCGGCTGACCGCTGAGGAATTTGAGCTTATGAAAACCCACACCCTGCGGGGCGCGGAGCTGCTGGCCCGGATTCCCCAGATGCGAGAGCATGCCGCCTATCAGTACGCCTACGACATTGCTCTGCACCACCATGAGCGCTGGGACGGCGGCGGCTATCCCCACCACCTGGTGGGCGACGCCATCCCCATCTGGACCCAGGTGGTCTCCCTGGCCGACGTCTACGACGCCCTGGTGAGCAAGCGCTGCTACAAGGACGCCCTGGCTGCCGAGACCGCTCGGGACATGATTCTGGAGGGCCAGTGCGGCACCTTCAACCCCAAGCTGCTGGAGTGTTTCCGACAGGTGGAGCCCCGGCTGCGCCAGTTTTACAACACCGCCCAAGGAGGTCAGGACCATGGATGAAGCAACAAAACGCAGTCTGGCCCAGGCCGGTGTGGACGTGGACGAGGCTCTGGAGCGCTTTATGGGCAACGAGTCCCTGATGCTGAAATTTCTCCTGCGTTTCCCCGCCGACGAGAACTTCTCCCACCTGCGTCAGGCCATGGCGGCGGGCGACGCCGCCGGAGCCTTCGCCGCCGCCCACACTCTAAAGGGCGTGGCGGGAAACCTGTCCCTGAAGGGGCTCTGTCAGCCCCTTCACCCCCTGGTGGAGGACCTGCGGGGCGGAAATCTGGCGGCCGCGGCGGAAAAAATGCCCGCTTTGGAGGCGGCCTACACCCAGATCACTGACCTCTTGGCTCAGCTGGCCTGATTTTCTCCGAACACAACCGAACATACGGCAAAGCCGCCGAAAGGCGGCGACGCAAAGCTATGAGTCTACGGCAGATACTGCTAGGATCGTCAAGCTGCAAAAACCTTTCCAAGAAGCGGAAGATTTTTGCAGCTTTTTTTGTTACAGGGGAGGTGCCCTTTGAACGAGGTCTATCGACAGGAAAAAAAGTATTTTATGAACCTGCTGGACATGGCCCAGCTGTCCGCCCGCCTGGACCAAGTCATGCTCCGGGACGCCCACAGCGGCGCCCAGGGATACGCCATCCGCTCGCTGTACTTTGACTCTCTGGACGAGCGGGACTACCAGGAGAAGGTGGACGGCATCGAGCTGCGGCGGAAACTCCGTCTGCGGATTTACGACCCCGCCGCCGACTTTGCCATGCTGGAAATGAAGCAGAAAGAGGGCATTTATCAGAAAAAGCGCTCTCTGCGCATTGCCCGTGCGGACGCAGAGGCACTGGTCAGAGGCTGCTACGACAGCCTTTTGAGCTACCCCGACCTCTTCGCGGCGGAGTGCTACGGCCTGATGACCATGTGGTGCTACCGCCCCAAAACCATTGTGGAGTACCGGCGGCTGGCCTATATTGCCCGGGAAAACAAAATCCGCATCACCTTTGACCGGGACATCCGAGCCAACGAGGCCTGCTGCGACCTGTTCTCCCCCAATCTGAACCTGTACCCGGTTCTGGACCCCTTTAACCTGGTGTTGGAGGTCAAGTACAACGGATTTCTCCTCAGCTACATCAAGGACCTGGTCAACGGAGCCAACCGCTCCGAGCTGTCGGTGAGTAAATACTGCCTGGCCCGAAGCGCGGGTCTGAAATTCAGCCTTTAAATTCGAACGAAGAGAGGAACCTTTATGAGAGAATTACTGCTGCAGCTGCTGGACAGCACCGGCCAGCTGGACCTGAAGACGATCATCCTTCGCATGCTGGTGGGCACCGTCATCGCCTTTTTCATCTACATTTCCTATGCCCTGTCCCACGAGGGCAGCATATACAGCAAAAAATTCAACGTCTCCCTGATGGCCCTCACCACCATCACCACGGCGGTGATGATCGTCATTGGAAACAACATCGCCCTCTCCCTGGGCATGGTGGGCGCCCTGTCCATCGTCCGCTTCCGCACCGCCATCAAGGACTCCCGGGACACCATTTACATCTTCTGGGCCATTGTGGCGGGCATCTGCTGCGGTGCCGGCGACTTTCCCGTGGCGGGCATCGGCAGTGCCTTCACCTTCCTGGTTCTGCTGCTCTTCGGCCGGATCAAAAATGACGACCGGCTGCTGCTCATCATCCGGGCGGCCCGGGTCAACGAGGAGCGGATCGAGGCCCTGATTTTCCAGTACTACGCCCGTAAGGCCAACCTGCGGGTGAAGAACACCACAGAGACCTCCGTGGAATTTATCTATGAGCTGAGCCGGCACACCATGGCCCGGACAGAAAAGGTCAAACGAAGTGCCGGCCCCCGGAAGACCATCACCGACGCCATCTATGAGATCGGCGGCATTGAGTACTGCAACCTGGTGGTTCAGAACGACGAGATCAGCAGCTGATTCCCCCCCTGGGAAAGGAGGACGGTCATGAAACACCGAATACTGGGCCTTCTGGCCATGACGGCCATGATTCTGGTGGTCTTCCTGGCCTCCGCCTTTGGGCCAGACAGCCCCACCCGCCGGGTTCACCAGCACCTGACGGCCCGGCAGCCGGACGCCGGGTGCGACTGCGACGGCAGCGAGCTGTGCACTCATCTCCCCCTGGTCATCATCGACACCGGCGGGCAGGAGATCCCGGGAAAGATCACCGGAGAGACTGACGCCTTTGGCGAGGATATCAGCACCCTGGCTCCTGACGGACGTGACGTAATTAATGTATCCTTCACCATCGTGGATAATCAGGATCGAAACAACCATCCCTCGGACACGCCCACGCTGTCTACCACATCGGAGATTCGGGTCCGGGGCCATTCCTCCCGGCTGTTTGAAAAAAGCCCCTATCAGCTGGACTTTGTGGATGAACATGGTCAGGCCGCTCCTGCCCCGGTCATGGGTATGGCCTCCCACAGCGAGTGGGTGCTCTACGGCCCCTATCTGGATAAATCCCTGGTTCGTAACTATATGTGGTACAACATCGCCGGAGAGGCTATGGAATGGGCCCCCAATGTGCGCTATTGTGAGCTGATCATCAACGGGGATTACCGGGGGCTGTACCTGATGGTGGAAACCATTACCGACGGAGAGGACTGCCGGCTGGATCTGAGCACCACAGCCAAAAATCTGAAGGCTACCGGCTACCTGCTCCAGGGAGACCGAACCGTTGAGGAGGATCTGGGCGGCGAGCGGGACATCTATTCTTATCTGGAGCGGATGCTCACCCTGTCCACCGACATTTTGATCAAGTACCCCAAACGTTCTGATCTGACGGAGGAGCTTCGGAAAGAGATCGAAGTGGAATTTGCCGCCTTTGAAAAGGCCCTATACTCCTATGACTACGACACTGACGATTACGGGTATTGGAACTATATTGATGTGGACAACTTTGTAAACTATTTTCTGATCAACGAGTTTTCCCTCAATGTGGACGCCGGGCGATATTCCACTTACATCTACAAGGATATGAGCGGGAAATACAAGCTGGCCGTCTGGGACTTCAACAACGCCTGCGACAACTATTGGTCCGACCCGCTGTCGCCCGACCGTATCGACATGGTCAGCCACACCTGGTTTCTCATGCTGTGCAAGTCGGAAGACTTTGTACAGCGGATATTGGACCGCTATGACGAGCTGCGGCAGACGGTGCTCAGCGAGACCTATCTTCTGGACTACATCGACGACACCCTGGCCTATCTGGGCCCGGCGGTAGAGCGCAACAATCAGCGGTGGAATGAGGCCATGACCCAGTGGGAGCCTCTCTCCCCTGCCTCCCGGAACCTCCACAGCCATGAGGAGGCGGTGACCCAGCTCAAAGAGTGGCTGTACGAACGTGGAATCTGGTTGGACGAAAATCTGCACACCATCCAGCAGTACTGCCACCCCTCCCGCAACAAGACCTATAACCATTGAGTCTCAAAAGGAGGCCGCAGTTTGAAAAAATATATCATCGGCGTCAGTGTGCTGCTTCTGCTGGCGGCGTCGGCCTGGTATCTCTACTACGGTCTGGGCTTCTATGTTGATCTGCGTTCCGACAGACCGGTCACCACGTTTATGAAAACCGACTCCGATACCATCTATATGGAGCGGGACGGCACATACCAGCCCTTTGAGATCCGGGGTGTGGACCTAGGCGCAGGCATCCCCGGGGAATGGGCCACCGACTTTGCCATCGACAAGGAGACCTATCTGCGCTGGTTCTCCATGATCCAGGAGCTGGGCGCCAATACCATCCGCGTCTACACCATCCTCCACGCCGATTTCTACAATGCCTTCTATGAATACAACATCCAGCGGGAGGAGGCGGGGAAAGAGCCTCTGTGGCTGCTCCACGGCCTGTGGGTGGATGACTACTCCCACAATTCCCATAAAAGTATTTATGACGAGGGCCTGCTGCCTGAGATGATCGAGGATGGCAAGACCATTGTGGATATCATCCACGGGGAAAAGTTTCTGCTGGGGCGGGACGGCGACGGTTCCGGTTTTTATCACCGCGACGTATCCCGGTGGGTCCTGGGCTATATTCTGGGCGTAGAGTGGGAGGCCAGCCAGGTCACCTACACCAACCAGGTCCACTCCGACAAAACCAGCTACCAAGGCCAGTATATGGCCACCACCGAAGACGCCACCCCCTTTGAGGCCGCTCTGGCACAGCTCGGGGATGCAATCATCGGCTATGAGAGCACCCGCTACAAGCAGCAGCGGCTGGTGGCTTTCTCCAACTGGCCCACCACCGATCCCTTCTGCTACTCCTTGGTGACATCCACCTATCGCTTTAAAACAGCAGCCGTCAACGTAGAGCACATCCAGCCCACCCAGCAATTTATCTCCGGCTATTTCACCTCCTACCACATCTATCCCTACTTCCCTGACTTCCTGCAGACGGAGCAGGAGGCTCAGCAATTTACCGAAGACCAGCTGAATGTGCTCTTCGGCAAGAACCAGGTAGCAACGATCACTCAGCGTCTCTCTGCGCTGGGTGCCCCCAGCGTCCACGACTATTTGACCTCCGCGGATTATTACGATAGCCAGGGCAGATTCAACACCTACTACGCCTATCTCAAGGCCATCAACAACTTCCATAACATTCCCGTTGTGATTTCAGAATACGGAGTAACCACCGGCCGAGGCAGGGCCCAGGTAGATGTGAATACCGGCCGCAGCCAGGGATTCCTCACGGAACAGCAGCAGGGCCAATATCTCATCGAGTGCTACCAGGATATCATAAACGCCGGCAGTGCGGGCAGCTGCCTGTTCTCCTGGCAAGACGAGTGGTTCAAGCGCACCTGGAACACCCTCCACGCTGTGGATTTGCTCAAGACCCCCTACTGGAGTGACTATCAGACCAACGAGCAGTTTTACGGTCTGCTCACCTTTGATCCCGGCACGGAACAGAGCGTATGCTATGTGGATGGGGATCCCTCCGAGTGGACGGAAGACAACCCGGTTTGGCAGGAGAACGGCCTGGAATTGTCCATGCAGTATGACGAAAAATTCCTTTACTTTTACGTCCAGGGCTTTGACCCCCAGCAGAGCACTCTCTACATCCCTCTGGACACCACCCCGAAATCAGGGAGCACCTACTGCGAAAACTACGATATCTCCTTTGACCGCCCCTGCGACTTCGTCATCGCCATTGACGGCACGGACAACAGCCGTGTTGTCGTGCAAGAGCGGTATGAGGTACTTAAAGCCAACTACTGGGAGTTCTATGACACCACAGACCCTTATATTAGCCAGCCTGAACGAGATAGCCCCCGTTTCGTGAACATCGATCTGGCCATGAGACTGTACGACATCGTCCCTAATCTAAACTCAAATGAGACGGCAGGCGAATCCTACGAGACGGGCAAACTGCGCCACGGCAACGCCAATCCGGACGCCCCGGATTTTGACTCTCTGGCTGATTTCTGCTTTACCGGTGACGGAGTGGAGATCCGCATCCCCTGGCAGCTGCTCAACTTCTCCAACCCTTCGGAAATGATGATCCATGACGATTACTACGAGCACTACGGCATTGAAAATCTTCACATCGACGATATGTATGTGGGCGCAGTCCTTGCCGGTGATCAAACACGGGCCGTGCTTTCTTCCTTCCCCCTGAAAGGCTGGGGAAAGGATGTCACCTACCACGAGCGTTTAAAGGAGTCTTACTACATCCTGCAGGATTACTGGGCGTCCCTGGACTGACCAAACTGAGAAAGGAGAAACGTCATGCGCATTGAATTTATGCTCTACTTCTATGGAGCCGTCTGCATCAGCATGCTTGCCTTCAATGTGGCCTACGCCGTTCTCCTGCGGAGTGGTGAGTCCCGGCTGACACGGCGGACCCGGCGGCTGACGGCAGCGGTAGAGGAACAGCTTGGCCGTCTGGATCAGGGCCTGCCGGTGGACAGCCGCCATCTGAGCGCCCTGCGGCGGAAGCTGCGCCGGGTGAACAACCTCACCGCCTTTGACCGCACCCTTCGCCCTCTGGTCCTCCAGCGGGGTGACGACCCCAGCCTTCAGGCCTACCTCATCCAGCTCCAGCCCTGTATTCTCTACCTGGCTCTGATCTACCGGAAGCGGGAGACCACCCAGACCGCCTATTTTTCCTACTTCCTCTCCCGGTACATGCTCCAGCAGCACATGCCCGTCCAGTCCCTGCAGGACGTGCTGCTGTCCTATATGGCCCGGGAAAATCTGTACTGCCGGGTCAACGCCCTCCAGGCCCTGTGTTCCTTCGGCAACGCCCAGCATGTGATGGAGGCCCTGCACCTCCAGGACCGGGGGGCGGTGTTTCTTCACGAGAAGATCCTCACCGAGACCCTGCTGACCTATACCGGCGATCACGACGCCCTCATTTCCATGATCTGGGACGCGCTGGATACCTTCTCCCCCCACACCCAGCTGGCGCTGCTCAACTACATCCGCTTCCGCAGCGGCAGCTATCCCAAAGAGATGTTCGCCCTTATGGAGGACCCCGGGCAGGACAAGGAGGTCCGCCTGTCCGCCATCCGCTATTTCGGCCGGTACCACTACGCCCCGGCGCTGGAGCCGCTGCTGGCCTTTGCCGCCGACCAGGACCCCTCCCGGTGGGAATACGCCACCGTCAGCGCCTCCTCCCTGGCCCGCTACCCGGGAGAGCAGACGGTAGAGGCCCTGAAGCAGGCCCTGCACAGCGGCAACTGGTACATCCGCTGCGCCGCGGCGGCCAGTCTGGAGGCACAGCAGGTGGACTATGCAGACCTCATGGACATTGTCAACGGCGACGACCGCTACGCCCGGGAAATCATGACCTATCAGCGGGAGTCCCACCGGATTCAGAAGGCAGGTGTTGCCCCGTGAACATGGACGCCGTCCAGCTGTTCTTTGATATTGTTGGCGCCTTCTTCGTCTTGTACATGCTGGGCTACGCCAGCTTCCTCTTCCTGGCCGTGGCAGTGGGCTCCTCCACCCTCTATCAGCTCAAGCGCCGCAACCACCTGAAAAATGAGCTGCTGCAGGAGTACTACGTCCCCGTGTCCATTGTGGTGCCCGCCTACAACGAGGAGATCACCATCGTCTCCACTGTCCGTTCCCTGCTCAGTCTGGAGTACAAGCTCTACGAGATCATCGTGGTGGACGACGGCTCCACCGACCGGACCGCCGCCGCCCTGGTGGAGGCCTTCGGCATGGAGCAGATTGCCCGGCCCATCCACCGGATGGTGTCCTGCCAGCCGGAAAAGGCCGTCTTCGAGGCCCCCAACCTGAAGGTGCCCCTCACCCTGATTTGTAAGAAAAATGGCGGCAAGGCCGACGCCCTCAACATGGGCATCAACGCCTCCCGCTACCCCTACTTTGTCTGCATGGATGCCGACTCTGTGCTGCAGTACGACTCCCTGGAGAAAATTGTCCGCCCCGTTCTGGAGGACGGAACCGTAGTGGCCGTGGGCGGCGCCGTCCGCCCCTGCAACGGCGCGGAAATTCAGGGAGGCCGGGTGGTCTCCTACCACATGCCCTCCCGCATCCTGCCCTGCATGCAGGTGCTGGAGTATGACCGCTCCTTCCTGGCCGCCCGCATCCTCTTTGACCGCTTTAACGGCAGCATCATCATCTCCGGGGCCTTCGGCCTGTTCAAAAAGAGCCTGGTCATTGACGCGGGAGGCTATGACACCACCACCATGGGGGAGGACATGGAGCTGGTGGTCAAGCTCCACGTCTTCTGCCGGGAGCACAACATTCCCTACCGCATCCGCTACGCCACCGACGCCATCTGCTGGACCCAGGCCCCCGACAGCCTGTCCGACCTGTGCAAGCAGCGCCGCCGCTGGCACATCGGCCTCTTCGACTCCCTCACCCGGCACCGCCGGATTCTGGCCAACCCCAAATATGGCCTGGTGGGCTTTATCTCCTACCTGTATTTCCTGATTTATGAGCTGCTCTCCCCCTACATCGAGATCTTCGGTGTGTTTACCGTGATTGCCGCCTTTGCCCTGGACCTCATCAACGTCCCCTTTATGATCCTGTTCTTCCTCATTTACGTACTTTATTCCGCCATTTTGTCCCTGACCGCCTTTTTTGCCCGCATCCACACCATTGATCTGAAGCTGAGCGTGACCGACATTTTGAAGGCCGTGGGCCTGTGCGCCCTGGAAGTCTCCTTTCTCCGGTTCATTCTTGCCTGGGTGCGGGGCACGGCGCTTCTGGGCTACCGGAAAAAGAAGCAGCAATGGGGCACCATTCAGCGGCAGAAAATAAACTTTCAATGATTTGAGGTGTTGTTATGAAAACAGAGGATTTGAAAACCGGCTTTTGGGGCTATCAAAAGTTCAGCGTCATGCAGTACATCACCGCTCTGGAGGCAGAATACTCCGCCAAGCTGCTGGAAAAGGACCAGGAGAGCCACCTTCTTCTGGAGCAGGAGAAGCAGCGGGTCCACCAGCTGGAGGAGGAGCTTGCCGACCTGCGCCGGAAGTATGAGGCCCAGGAGCGGGAGCAGCACCTCATCTCCTCCACACTGATGGAGGCCCAGCGGTACGCCGAGCTGATGAAGGCGCAGTCCGAGGAGCGTCAGCAGGCCGCCCAGAAGCAGCTGGAGGAGGCCCTGGAGCTGCGGGAGCAGGCCATGCAGCGCTATGACGCCCGCCTGGAGCAGCTGCGGGAGCAATTCCGCTCCATGCTCCGGGAGATGGACGAGGCCGCCGAGGGCATGTCCCAGGAGCTGGAACACGCCCGGACAGAGGCCCCCGACAACAACATGTCCATGTTCTGCCGCCGGCCGGAGCTGGTGGTATAAGCTGAGGGCCGCAGCGTGGAAGACAAGATTCTCATCTACATTGCCGGCAACCCCGACGCCTATCCGCTGGAGTACTATGACGCAGACTCCCAGACCTATCAGGGGGTCATTCCCCAGCTGCTGGCGGACTTTTCCGCCCAAAGCGCCTATGAGCTGGTCTACTATTCCCCCGGCCCGGAGGACCGGCGGGAGCACATGGCCAAAAACCGTCAGGTGGATCTGCTCTCCGGCTACACCCAGGAGGAGCTTCCAGCGGGCAGCACGGCCATCCCCCTGTTCTCCTTCCTCCGTCAGGGGGAATCGGTGACCCTCTGCCTCTCCCCCACCCAGACGGCCAGCGAGGAGCTGTGCGCCGCCCTGGAGGACTATTTCTCCGCTCTGCCCCAGCAGACCGTCACCGGCATGCTGGTGGAGACCGCTGCCCAGCCCCAGCCCGCCACCGGCCTGTGGCTGGCGGTGGGCGGACTGGGCCTGGCCGTCCTTCTGCTGGCTGCCGCCCTGCTCACCGTGGTGCTGCGAAACCGCCGCCGGCTGCGGGACGCCCAACAGCAGCGGGAGCGGGACGAGCTGACCGGTCTGGGCAATCTGGACTATCTGGAGCGCTACGCCCCCCAGGTGGTCCAGGAGAAAAACCGGGTGCTCTATCACCTCATCTGCTTCAGCCTGGACACGGAGCAGCTGCGCCAGCAGGCGGGAAACGACACCTGCTCGGAGCTTCTCCGCTACTGCGCCCTGCTGCTCTCCCAACACGCCGCCCACACCGACGTGCTGGCCCGGGTGTCGGAGGACAGCTTTGTCCTGCTGAAAATGTCCGGCGATCCCCAGCAGGTGCTCCCCCTGGTGGAGGAGATACTCCGCCAGCTTCGCGCCTATCCCCAGGTACACGGCCGGGCCTTTCAGGTCCACGCGGCCGCCGGGATCTACCCCCTGAAGCTGGGGGACTGGGATTGGGAGGAAATGCTCTTCCACGCCCAGCAGCAGGCCCGCACCGCCCGCCGGGAGCAGAAGGACTATATCCTCTTCTCCCCCGGCGTGCTCCAGACCATTCAGACGGAGCAGGCCCTGCGCGCCTCGGTGGAGGGCGCCCTGGCCCGCCAGGAGTTTTTACTCTACGTCCAATTCTACGTGGACGCCCGCACCCACCGGATCATGGGCGGCGAGGCTCTCTCCCGCTGGCTCCACCCGGAGCGCGGGCTGCTGACCCCCAGCGTCTTCGTCCCCCTTCTGGAGCGGGAGGGCCTTATTGACCGTCTGGATTACCACAGTCTGCGCGGCTCCTGCGAGCTTCTGCAGATGCTCTTTGACCGGGGGATAAAGAACTTTTTCCTCTCCTGCAACTTTTCCCGGGACACCTTTGCCTCCCCCGACTTTGTGGAGCAGTGCCGGGCCATTCTGGACGCCTTCCACTTCCCCAGAGAGCTATTGATTTTTGAGCTGACGGAGAGCGTTCTGGGGCAAAAGGCCGACGCCATCCGGGCCAACATGCTGGCCCTCAAGGACTATGGCGTCCGCATCGCGCTGGACGACTTCGGCCAGGGCTTCACCTCCTTCACCGACCTGCAGCAGTATCCGGTAGACGGCATCAAGCTGGACAAGGAGCTTGTGGACAACGTCCTGAACCAGACGGGAAACTCCATCCTGCGCGCCATGATTCAGGTGGCCCATGAGCTGGACCTCACCATTCTGGCCGAGGGCGTGGAGACCGCCGAGCAGGCCCAGGCCCTGCAGGACATCCACTGCGACGTGATTCAGGGCTTCCGCTTCTACGCCCCCATCCCCGAAGAGGAAGCCAGCGACATTCTTCTCCGCCAGGCGCGGCTGGCCGCTCCCAGCACCCCATAAAAAAGAGAACCGCCGGGTTTCCGGTGGTTCTCTTTTTTCCATTCATGTTTTGGCCAAAGGCTCACAGCAGCAGCAGCGTTTCGCTCAGCCGCTTGCCCGCGGTGCCGCCGAAATCCTCCGCCCGGCGGATGCGCAGGAAGGAGGAGCCGTAGATCATCCGCTCGTTGTCCAGCTCGCCGTCCTCCCCCAGGAAGATGCCGATGATGTGCACCCCTTCCCGGCGCAGCCTCCGCACCTGGAAGCAGGTGTCCCGGATGGCCGCGTCGCCGATATAGCGCTCGGGCTTATTTTTCCGCACCCGGCCGCTGACCATGTCGTTGGGCAGGCCGTCGCTGAAAACAATGACGATCTTATGGTCCTCCCGCCGCTTCAGCAGGTCCACGCCTGCGGCGGCCAGGGCCAGTCCGTCCCGGTTGTTGGAGGTGGCCCGGTACTCCAGAATCTTCTCATCCGCCTCCGGCTTATCGTCGTAGTCCCGGAAGCGCCGCAGCACGGTGTGGTCCCCGTAGGTGCAGTAGCTCATCACCCGGTGGGGGATCTGGATGCGGCTGAGGGCGGAGCTGAAGAGATAGCTCTGCAGGGCCACCATGGACTGGCGGCTCTTCTGGGAGCCGCTGGCGTCGATGAGCAGCTCCACTACCACGGTGGAGTTGTCCTGGCGGAAAATTTTGTGGAACAGCCGGGGCTCCTCAATGCGCCCCACCTTCCAGAGGGTGCTGTTCACCAGCACGCCCCGGTGGGAGGAATAGATTTCCGGCTCGCTTTTCAGGTTCAGCGCGTTGCGGAAGGCCTGCTCGATGCTGCGGATGCTCTGCATGGCCGAATCCCGGTGCTCCTCCAGCATGCGCTGGTTGGCCTCCCGGGAGGCGCGCAGGGACCCGGCCCGGTCAGTGGTCTCCTCGTAGGCGCTCTCCGGCAGGCCGTCAGTAAAGAGCAGCCTGCGCCCCTCGTGGATGCCCACGCACACCGCGTTCTCAATCTCCTGCAGGGCCTTTTCCGTCTGGAAGCTGGGGCCGAAGTTTTTCTCCAGATACTCCGGGACCGCCGCCAGGGCCTCCTCGGACAGCTCAATGGGGTCGGTGGTCAGCTGCTTGGCCCGCTCATAGGTGAGCTCCTGGTCTTCCTCCTCCGGCGGGGCGGCCTCCTCCTCGGGGGCCTCATACTTCCCTTCCCACAGGTCGTCGTCGGAGACCTCAAACTGGGACAGCTCGTCCCGGCTGTGGTCGGGGGCAAAGTAGCGGGTGAAGACCTTCTTATAGAGCAGCACCGCCTGGTCCACCAGGGACCGGGCGTCCGGACAGTGCTCACACCCCTCCGCCAGCTGTACAAACAGCTCCAGCACCGACTCAAAGCCGGTGAAATTACGCAGGATGCGGCGGCTCTCCGCGTTGGCGGCCTGGGGGAACTGCTCCGTCAGCCAGTAGATGTTCAGCCAGCCCCGGGAGGAGTAGCGCAGGCTCAGAGGGTCTTCCTGCAGCAGCTCCCGGGCCACCTGCTCCGCCATGGCCGGGATGCCCGGACGGTCGGACGTCAGCCGGCGGCGCACCGCATACTCCAGACACAGGTGGGCAATGGGGAGCAGCACATGCATGTCGTAGGCCGCATAGCGGTGCCTCCGGAGCCACAAATTCAGCTCGTCCAGCCCGAACAGCTTGTCCGCGCCCCCCAGAATTACCCCCTCGTAGGCCGCAATCATTCCGCCCACCTCTTCATAAGGTTGGCTCATGCGGAGGATATATTCCGGATAGTTCCGTTTCGTATGGTTTTCGGAAACCGTCAGAAACAAGCTTTCCTCTCTGTCAATACTCACTGTGTTCTCCCGTCTCAGCCGAAGCGCGTCATGACAACATCCTGAACCAGCTGATACTCATACTCGTCAAAGCACTTGTTGGTAATGTTGATGGTGATGGCGTCCTTGGGGTTCATGCCGTCGGTCATCATGCGCAGGGCGGCAATCATGCCGCGCATGTCCACCGGGTGGGTGGACACCTCGCCGTTGATGGCCTTCTCATTGAGGTCTAGGAACAGCCCGATGCACCGGTCAATGTTCTCCTCCGAGGCTCCGGGCACATCCGCCCGCAGCAGCTGGTGCATCTGTCCCTCCTCCAGGGTGGGCATGCGGATGACCGTAAAGCGGGAGACCAGGGCCTCGTTGAGCTCCCGGGTGCCCGCGTAGCCGTAGTTCATGGTGGCAATGAAGCGGGTGGCCGGATGCATGGGGATACACTCATAGCCCGGCACATCAATAAGCCGGCGGTAGTCCAGCACCGAGTGCAGCACGGCCACTGCGTCATTCTTGGCCATGTTGATCTCGTCCAGAATGCAGAAGCCGCCGTACAGAGCCGCCTGGGAAATGGGTCCATGGCGCAGGCGCACCTCCCCATCCACAAAGGTGTCGGTGCCGATGAGGGTGCTGCTGTCCGTATTCACGTGGAAGGACACATTGTAGATGGGTCGGGCAAACAACCAGGCCAGGTTGTCCGACAAAATATTTTTTCCGGTGGCCTTTCCGCCGCACAGCAGAAGGTTCTCTCCCTGCAGCAGCGCCGCCACGGCCAGCTCAAAAATTTCCCGGCCAATGAATTCCACCGGCGGCTTTCCAATGCGGCCCTGTACCGCCGCGTCCGCGGAGTAGCGCTCCTTAAACTGTTCCAGTCGAATCTTCAGATCTTCTCTCATAGTGTTGCCTTTCCTCGGGCAGAGGCCCGATCCTTCCGCCTCAACAGCGCCTTCTGGGCCCCTGTTGGCATCAATTCAATTGTATCGTCCCCAGAAAATCTTGTCAATGGGATTCCCCTTCTCTCTGCGCAGGAAGGTCCTCATCTGCCGGCAGCCAACCTGTTTTCTGCCAAACTACCTGACAAAGCAAGGCGTCCTGTCCCAGTTCCCTATGCTCCCCACACCCCAGTTGTCCCGCTGCCCAGCCCTTCTTTTCTGTATGGTTTCCAGGTGGAACGGAATTTCTCCTCCAGCCGTTGCTTTTGTGCCGACAATATACTATGATGGAGTTACAAATGTAACCTTACAGGAGGCTGCCATGAACTACAGCCGGGAAAAATTACAGAAGCTGGCCCATGTGGCCCAGCGCTACTATCTGGAGGACTGGAAGCAGAGCGACATCGCCCGGGAGCTGGGGGTATCCCGCCCTCTGGTGAGCCGGATGCTCCGGGAGGCCCGGGAGCTGGGGGTGGTCCAGATCCGCGTGGGGCCGCCGGAGGACGACGCCCCCGCCCTGCTGGAGCGGCTTCGCCGGTCCAGCTCCATCCGGGACGGCGTGCTGGTGGAGGACGGCGGAGACGACGACACCACCAACCAGCTGCTCTCCCAGGGAGCCGTGCAGCTGCTGGGGCAGCTGCGGGCCCGGCACCTGGGCATCGGCTGGGGCTACCTCATCGGCCAGCTGGTGACCTGGCTGGAAAAGCACCCTCAGCTGGACAGCACCGTCACCCACATCTGCCCCCTGGTGGGCAACGCCAGCATCCCCGCCCGGAACTACCAGTCCAACGAGAACGTCCGCCTCATCGCCCAGCAGCTGGGGGCCACCCCCCACTTCATCTACCTCCCCGCCCTCCCCGAGGGACTGGAGGAAAAGCAGCTGCTGTGCTCCACGGAGATTTACCGCCAGATCCAGACCCAGTGGGAGCGGATGGACACCGCCCTGGTGAACATCGGCAATTACCCCTCCAGCCCTGACTTTGCCTCCCTGGTGCGGTACGGCGATCTGCTCCAGCAGGCCCACACCTGCGGCCGCCTGCTCATCTACTACTTCAACGAGGAGGGGGAGGTCATCCAGTCGGACCAGGACTTTGCCATCCAGATCCCCCTGGACACCCTGAAGCGCTGCCCCAACGTCATCGGCGTCTGCTCCGCCAACACCAGCGCCCGGGCCCTGCGGGGGGCGCTGAACTCCGGCATCTTTACCCACCTGGTGGCCCGCAGCCAGCTGGTCCGGGACCTCCCCCTCTAATCTCGTTACATATGTAACCCCGCATTCCGAAACCGCCCCTTCGGAACGCGGGGTTCTTTGCTGTTTTGCACAGTTTTTTATATTTATTTTAGGCGCTTTATAGAATATATCCCCGTTCGTTGACTTCCTCGGGTCGGTAAGATAAAATAATTGAACAAACGTAACTTCCCGGCAGCGGCAAACCTTCCCGCTTGCCGGAATCCCATCAAAGCAGAAAGAAGGAGTGCCGCAATGAAGAAAGCAGAGCTTGCCGCGCGCCTGAACCGCGCCTGCGCACAGGTGATCGAGGCCGAGCCGGTGCTCACCGAAATTGACTCCAAATTCGGCGACGCAGACCACGGACTCACCATGACCAAAATTGCCGGAGCCATTGCTCAGGCGGTGGAGGAGTCCCAGGATGGCATCCAGGCCATGCTGGATGACGCCGCTATGTCCGTGATGGTGCTCAACGGCGGCAGCGCCGTTCCCCTGTGGAACACCTGGCTGGACGGGCTGCAGGAGGCCGCCCCCGCCGGGGACGAGGTGGATGTGGCCGGGCTGAAGGCCATGTTTGCCCAGGCCCTGGAGGCGCTCAACGATATGTCCGGAGCCAAGGTGGGGGACAAAACCATGATGGACGCCCTCATCCCTGCCAGCGAAGCCATTGCCGCCTACCAGGGGGACAGCGAGGCAGAGCTGTTTGCCGCCGCCGCCCAGGCCGCCCAGGCGGGCATGGAGGCCAGCAAACAGTATGTGGCCAAATTCGGCCGCGCCAAGAGCTACAAGGATCAGACCATCGGCACCCCCGACGCCGGGGCCGCCTCCATGGCCTTTTTCTTCCAGGGTCTGGCCCAAGTGTAACGTCATTCATTCTGAACTTAAAACCGGGAGGTACATCTCATGAAAATGAAGAAGTTTATCAACGCCCCTGAGACCATTACCGATGAGGAGCTGGTGGGTCTGGGTCTGGCCTACCCCGACATTCTGGACGTGGACGGCCACCTGGTCATCAGCAAGGACCTGGCCGATGCCGACCGGGTGACCATCGTGACCTACGGCGGCTCCGGCCACGAGCCCGCCCAGGCCGGCTTTGTGGGCAAGGGCATGCTGGACGTCCAGGCCGTGGGCGACATCTTCGCCGCCCCCAACGCCAAGCTGGTCTTTGACGCCATGAAGCTGGCAGACAAGGGCCACGGCGTGCTGCTGCTCACCCTGAACTATGCCGGCGACCAGCTGGCCGGCAAGCAGGCCATGAAGCTGGCCCAGAAGGCCGGGCTCAACTTCCGCCAGGTGGTCACCGGCGAGGAAGTCCAGTACGACCCCAACGGCGAGGACAACAAGCGCGGTCTGGCCGGGGCCGTGGCCCTCTACCACATCGCCGCCGCGGCCGCCCGGGAGGGCAAGAGCCTGGATGAGGTGGCCGAGATCGCCCAGCGCTACGCGGACAACATGGCCTCCATCACCGTCAAGTCCACCGACGCCACCCACCCCCAGAACGGCATGTCCTTCGGCGACCTGGGCGAGACCGACATGATGGAGATCGGCGCCGGCCAGCACGGCGAGGGCGGCGGCGTCCGGGTGCCCATGATGTCCTCCAAGGACACCGTTGCCACCGTGGCCGAGGCCCTGTGCGCCAAGCTGGCCCTGAAGGAAGGGGACCGGGCCTTTGTGATGATCAACGGCTGCGGCGCCACCACCATGATGGAGATGCTGGTGCTCTTCAAGGACACCGTGGAGTTCCTGAAGGCCAAGGGCGTGGAGGTCGTGGCCAGCATGGTGGGCGAGATCCTCACCGTGCAGGAGGCCGGCGGCTTCCAGATGAACATCGCCAAGTGGGACGATGAGTTCATCCACCTGTGGAACACCCCCTGCCACACCCCCGCTTACAGCAAGGAGTAACTCATTCTCTGGAAGTACCGGGCGGACGCCCCACTTCCCCACCACAAACAAGGAGGAAATGCCCATGTCTGCGGAGTATATGCACATCGGAATCCCCATCACCAACCGCAAGCCCAACATGACCTACAACGAAGGGGCCAAGTTCTGGGTCAGCAACGTGGATGATTACGACTACAAGATCGAGTATCTGAAGTTTGAGGAGGGCACTCCCTTCCCCGAGGAGATCCACCGCAACCCCCATGTGGCCTATAAGGTGGACAATCTGGAGAAGTACATCGCCGACGCGGACAGCGTCATCTGCGGCCCCATGCCCGCCGGGGAAAAGGATCGCCTGGCCTTCGTGTGGAAGGACGGCGCCATTCTGGAGCTGTACGAGGCCAACTGACAAAAGCATAATTTTCAAGAAAACGCGCGGGACGGCATCGCATCCGTCCCGCGCGTCTTTATTTCCCGGTCCCGTTCTGCCGGTCTTTTCTCCGCCGTCACAGCCCCTCCCGAAACTCCGAGGGGGTCACCCCCACCTCGGCCTTGAACACCGAGGCGAAGTACTTGGAGGCGTGGAAGCCGGCCTTCTCCGCCACCTCGTAAATTTTCAGGCTGGGGTCCCGCAGCAGCTCCTTGGCCTTCTCAATGCGGAAGCGGAGAATGTAGTCGCTGATGTTCTCCCCCGTCTCCTGCTTGAAGATTTTGGAGAGGTAGTTGGGGTGGAGATAGGTGATCTCCGAGAGGGATTTCAGGCTGATTTCCGAGACATAGTTCTCCCGGACAAACTGCTTCACCAGCCGCACCGCCCGGCCGCTCTCGCTGTCCTCCCGGGGCGGCAGCGTCTCCGTCTGCATCTGCTTTTGGTACACCTGGGGCAGCTGCTCCGGCGTGACCCGCTGCCCTCCAAGGCCGCGGGCCTTGCCCCAGGCCTTCACCGCCTCTTCCTCCACATCCGCGCCCCACAAAAGCAGCAGGGCGTTTTCTCCATAGGAGAAAGCGTAGACGTCCTCCCCCAGGGCGCTTCCCTCCTTCTCCCAGGCCTCCCTGTCCTCCCCGGAGGCAGGCCCTCTGCCCCAGAGCACAAACACGTCCCCCTCCAGGTTCAGCCGCTGCCGCAGCCAGCGCCGGTGTTCCTCCTCCAGGAAGGGATACTCCTGCAGGTAGCGCACCAGGCAGCTCCGCTTCACTCCCCGGAGGTTCTGCTCCGCCCGCTCCAGCGCCTGACGGATTTTGGCGGGGCTCACCGGCTTGAGCAGGTAGTCGGCCACCCCCCGCTGGATGGCGTGCTGGGCATAGGAAAAATCGGCGTAGCCGCTGACGATGACGATCTGGCGGCAGCTGGAATCCAGCTTGTCCAGCATCTCCAGCCCACTCATGCCGGGCATTTTGATGTCGGTGAAGATAAGGTCAAAGTCCGTCTCCCGGCACAGTTCCAGGGCCGCCGCGCCGTTCACCGCCGTCTGCACCAGGGCCGGCGGCCTGAGCCGCCCCACAAGGGCGGCCAGACCCGCCCGGGCCTTGGGTTCATCTTCCACAATCAGAATGTTCATCCGTTTCCTCCTCCATCCGCTCCGTCTCCAGGGGAAGTTCCACCGTCACCCGGGTGTAGGCGTTGACCTGGCTCTCCAGCAGCAGGCGGGCCCGGTCCCCGTACATGTACCGCAGGCGGTGGCTCACATTCACCAGTCCGATGTGCTCCCCCTGCTCCCCGGCGTACTCCTTCCTGGCCAGCCGATCCCGCAGCTGGGCCAGCAGCTCCTCGTCCATGCCGCAGCCGTTGTCTTCCACCGTGATCTGCACCGTTCCCTCCCGGCGGCAGGCGGTCACCCGCACCAGGCCGTGCTCCCGGTCCTCCAGACCGTGGGAGACGGCGTTTTCCACCAGAGGCTGCAGGAGCATTTTGGGGGCCATCTCCCGTTCCACATCCTCCGGGCAGGAAATTTCATAGTCAAACCGGTCGCCAAAGCGGTGCTTTTGAATTTTCAGGTAATTTTCCGCCTGCTCAAACTCCATGGCCAGGAAGACCTGTCCGCTGAACTGGTCCAGGCTGTAATGGAGCATGTCCGAGAGGGAGAGCAGAATCTCGCTGATCTCATACTCCCCCTTCTCCACCAGGTCCCAGTTGATGGAGTCCAGGGCGTTGTACAAAAAGTGGGGGCTGATCTGGGACTGGAGGGCCTTCAGCTTGGCGTCCCGCTCGCTGAGCTTCAGGCGGAGGGTGCGGTTTACCAGCTTGTCCAGCTCCAGCTTCATCTGGGAGAAGGTGCGGTTGAGCATGCCGATCTCGTCATCTCCCACATCCAGGTCAGAGGCCGTCTCAAAGTCGCCGGACTGAATTTTCCGCATGTTGTCCGCCAGGGCCCGGATGCCCCGGGACATGTTGTAGGAGATGAGGCAGGCGCTGCACACCGCCAGGATGGCCAGCACCATGGCAAGGCGCACCACCACCGTCCCGCTCACTCCCTGGTTCTCCCGGAGGAATCGGGCGTCCTCCGTCAGCACCAGGGTACACTGGGGGGTCAGTTCCGCCCGGGCGGACAGGGTATCGCCGGACTGGCCCAATTCTTCCTGCAGAGCGTCCGTTCCCCCCTGGTCCGTACAGACCACATATACCGCCCCCCGCTCCTCCTCCCCATAGAGCATCTGCTGGAGATAGGCCCGGTCCAGGGTGAGAAACACGGTGCCCCATTGGGTTTCCAGGGGGAAGCGTTCCTCCCCCGCCTCCGTCTCCGCCGTCTCCACATAGGGCAGACGCCGGAGGGCGGCCAGAGCCTCCTCCCGGCTTTCACTCCCCTCCCCGGCGGCTTCCAGTCCGCTTTGCACCAGAGCCACCGTCCGCTGGGCACCCCGGTCCAGCTGAGCCTGGGCCTGGCGGGCGGCCTCCCGCCCCTGGATGGAGTAAAACAGCAGGCTCAGCACCACCGTGGGCACCACGCCGATGGTCAGAAAAACCAGGAGCAGCTTGCTGCGCAGGTTGTTTTTGATCTTGTAGCGCCGGTACCACCTGGGCCTGGGGTGCTCCTGGGCGTACTGGGTGACTACCCCCACCCCAAAGCGGGACATGGTCAGGGAGACCACCGGCGTGAGCAGGTTCAGCACCACAAAGGGGGCGTAAGCACTCACCGGCACGCCCAGAGTCTCGGAGATGAACACCCCCGCCGCCGTCCAGGGGATGAGAGGGGCGGAGAGGGTGGAGCCCTCCTCAATGGTGCGGGAGAGCATGGCCAGGGACAGGCGGTGCTCCTGGTACAGGGGGCGGTAGACATTTCCGTTGAGCACCATGCTCAGGTAGTTGTCGGCAAAGACGCAGTTGCCCAGCACGCTGGTGACCATGGTGGCCAGGAGCAGAGAAAAGTCCGACTTCAGGTAATGCCGGCAGTGGCGGATGATGCTGGAGAAAAAGCCCGCCCGCTGCAGCGCGCCGCCCAGACACACCGCCAGCAGGCACAGGTAAAAGCCGTTGATCATGGCGTCGATGCCTCCCTGGCTGAGCAGGGTGTCCAGGGCATCCACCCCCGTCTCCCCCTGTCCGCCGGACATGAGGGCGGTCATGGCGGCGGAGATGGTGCTGTGCTGGGTGAGCACGCTGCACACCACCCCCGCTCCGATGCCCGACAGCAGGGCCACGAAGACGTGGACCCGCAGAAGGCACAGGGCCATCAGCAGAATGGGCGGGAGAATGGCAAGGAAGCTGAGATTGTACTGCCCAGCCAGGGCGGTCTGCATCCGCAGGAGGATGGCCCCGTCCATCTCCGCCCCGCTGGCCAGCACCCGGTTCAGCACGCCGAACACCACCACCGTCAGCAGATAGGAGGGCAGGGTGGTGTAGGCCATGACCTGAACATGCCGGTAGACGTCCACCTCCGTCACCGTGGTGGTGAGCAGGGTGGAGTCGGAGATGGGGGACATCTTGTCCCCGAACCAGGCGCCGGACACAATGCTGCCCACAATGAGGCCGGCGGGCAGGTCAATGCTGCCTCCCTCCGCCACACCCACAATGACAATGCCCAGGGTGCCCACCGTGCCCCAGGAGGTGCCGATGATGAGGGACACCAGACTGCACAGCAGGAAGGCGGTGACCAGAAAATACCGGGGATTCAGGATGTTGAGGCCGTGGTAGAGCAGCACGGGGATGGTACCGCAGTGGATCCAGGAGCCGATGAGGGCGCCGATGAGGGGAAAGAACAAAAGGCCGGTGAGGGCCTGGGCGCAGCCGGAGGACATGCCGTCCACCAGCTCCGCCACCTTGATGCCGTGGATCCGGGCAATCATGGCCACATAGATCATATCCAGAAACAGCAGCAGGGTGATCTCCAGATGCAGCACAAACAGGCCCAGAAACAAAATCACCAGTGCCCCCAGCGTTCCCACCAGGGATAATTTTAGCGACGGCTGCCCCATAGCAAGCTTCTCCTTCTCTTATGACGCAAAAACAGAAAGTGCCATCCCCCGTCCCGGACCCGGGACGGAGGATGGTACATGGGGATATGACACGTCTGCCGCTCCGGACGGGCACCGGGAGGGGAGCCGGCGTCCGTCCGGGGCGAAACGCAAAACGGGAATTACGCTTTGGCCTTCTTGGCACCCTTCACATAAAGCACGCCAATGCCTGTGGCGGCACTGATGAGGCCCACCACCGGGCTTACAAAGTTCAGCACGCAGTAGGGGGCGTATTCCGCCACGCTGATGCCCAGGGTGCCTGTGAGGAAGGCGGCAGCCGCCGTCCAGGGAATCATGGGCACGGACATGGTGGCCATTTCCTCAATGGTACGGGAGAGCATGCTCCGGTCCAGGCCCCGCTCGTCGTACATGTCCCGGTACAGGTTGCCGTTGAGGATCATGGTGAGGTAGTTGTCGGCGAACATCATGTTGCTCAGCAGGCAGGAGACCATGGTGGTGAACACCAGGGAGAAGGTGGAGCGCATGTACTTGGCCAGGTTCTCAATGATGACGTGGAGGAACTGGGTCTTGGTGAGCACGCCGCCCATACAAACGGCCACCATGCACAGGAACATGGAGCTCATCATGCTGTTCATGCCGCCCCGGTTCAGCAGGGTGTTGACCTCGGCGATGGGGGTCTCCACCTGCAGGCCGTTCATCACGGCGGCCATGGTGTCCATCACGGTGTTGCCCTGAACCGCCATGCTGCAGAAGGAGCCGGCGGCGATGGCGCCCAGCAGGGAGATAAAGGCGTGGGTGCGCAGGACGCACAGAATGATCAGCACGATGGGGGGAATAAACACCAGGGGGCTGAGGTTGAAGTGCTCGGCCAGGGTCTCCTTGATGGGCGCAATCACGTCATAGTTCAGGGTGGCGTCACCGGCATAGAAGAAGTTGATGATGCCGAAGATGATGGTGGAAATGATGAACGAGGGGATGGTGGTGTAAGCCATGCCCCGGATGTGGTTATAGACATCGGTCTCCACAGCGGTGGCGGAGAGCACGGTGGAGTCGGAGATGGGGGACATCTTGTCGCCGAACCAGGCGCCGGCGATGATGCTGCCGGCCACGATGCCGAAGGGGATGCTCAGATCACTGCTGATGGCCACACCGGCGATGGCCAGGCCCGCGGTGCCCACGGTGCCCCAGGAGGTACCGATGAGCAGGGACAGGGCGCTGCAGATGATGAAGGACGAAATGAGGAAGAAGCGGGGGTTCAGAATGTCCAGCCCGTAGTACACCAGGGCGGGGATGGTGCCGCCGATGAGCCAGCTGCCGATGACAGCGCCCACCAGGGGGAAGAACAGCAGACCGATGAGGGCCTTGGCCACGCCCTCCTGCATGCCCTCCACCAAATCATTGAGGGTGACCCCGTTGAAGCGGCCCACAATGCCGGCGTAAATGATGCCGATGGTCAGGGCGATAATGACGTCCACCTTAAAGAGCAGCACGCAGGACAGGAGGATCACCAGTACGCCCAGGGTTCCGATCAATGCCAGTTTCAGCGTCGGTTTCTTCTTTTCCATAACATTCACTCCTTTTCTTGTCGGGTTCCCAGCATGTCTGCACACGCCAGGACCTCTCCCACACATAACAGGCCCAGCCCAAGCACAGGAAGCCCCGGGGCAAGCTGCTCCCCCAGCAGCTTCCACCCCAGCAGGCCGCACACAGGCAGGGCGCCGAACACAAGACTGCCGGAAATGGTATTCCGGCCCTTCAGCCGCCCCAGCAGCAGCGGCAAGCCGATGCTCCAGAGGACCGCGCCCCCCAGAAACAGCAGCAGCGCCCCGCCGCCCGGACAAGCAATTCCTTTGGGGTCAAAGACGGCCACCGGCAGGGCCATCAGTCCCCCCCACACATTCTGCCAGCCCACAACGAACTGCGCAGGATACTCCTCCGCCAGGTCCAGAGTCAGGATAAGCCACAAAGTCCAGGTAATCAGCAGTCCCAAGGGGACCAGATACCAGACAAGGCGCAATTCCCGTCCCCCCATTCCCATGGCACACACCGCCCCAATGGCGGTCACCGCCACAGACAGAACGGTTCGGGGACGGATGTACTGCTCCTTCACCAGGGAGAGACCAATGAGCAGCGTCAGGCACTGGAGGGAAAAGGCCACGGTCAGCTCCCCCAGCCCCGCCAGGGAGGCCCAGCAGGCGGCCAGAACCATGTACCCCGCATATAGCCCGCTGCTCACCGCCGCCACCGGCCAGTGCTCCCGCCGCCACCGGATTCCGGCGCCGGAGCCTGCCCGTCTGACCGCCAGCCCCAGCACACCGGAAATCAGCATGGAGGCCGAGGCCAAAAGCCCCGCAGGGATCTGCTCCGCCAGAAGGGTCAGCCCGGCCAGATTCAACAGCCAGACCAGCGCCGCCCCGGCCAGAGCCGCAGCCCCCACCTTATTGGTCATGGGCTCCTCTCACCCCTCCTTTTCCACCCGGACGGGCACCGACTTCATCACCGGGAACCCGCTGAGAAAATCAAAGGTGTCGTCCAGGGTGAGGCGGTTCACGTTGGCTTCCTTCCAGCCATGGGTGATCTGCACCACCCCGGGCATGATCTCGTCGGCCACCGCCACATGGACAGGAATGACAATGCTGCCGATGCGGGAGGTTACCCGCACCTGGTCTCCCTCCTTCACGCCCAGCTTCTGGGCGTCCGCCTCGTGGATCTCAATTTCCGGGCTTCTCAGCGCCTGGGAGAGGGCGGGGAGGTTATGGCCCCGTGCGTGACAGAAGGGCAGCTTCCGCGCCCCGGTGACCAGGGCGAAGGGGTAGTCGGGATCAGGCTGGTTGGTTTTGGGCGGGATATACACCGGCAGATCGGGATAGCCGTACCCCGCCAGATAGTCGGAGACAAACTCCACCTTCCCGCTGGGGGTCTTGAAGGGGGGCTCCCCGTCCGCCTCCCGCTCCCGGTACTTCTGGTAGCGGGGCCGGGCGTATTGATAGCCCGAGGGAGCCTTTTTCAGCTCCTCCAGGGTGAGGCCCGTGTCCTCCAGCAGCCAGGCGTTGAGTGCGTCCTCGTTCTCCCAGGGGAAGTACTCCCCAGCCCCCAGCCGGTGGGCCAGGTCGTGGAAGAACTGGTACTCGTCCTGCACCTCCGGCGGAGGGGGCAGCACCCGGTTTGTGAGGGTGACAGTGTGGAAAAGCCCGTGGGTCACCAGCTCGCTGCGCTCCAGGTAGGAGGCGGCGGGCAGGACATAGTCGGCCAGCTGGGCCGTCTCGGAGAGAAACAGGTCCCGGACCACAAAGAGCTCCAGGGAGCTGAGGGCCTTTCTCACCTTGTCGCTGTTGGGGTTTGTAATGGCCGGGTTGGCAGCGGTCATCACGATGGCTTTGATGGGGTAGGGTTCTCCGCTGAGGATGGTGTCCATGAGGGTCATGGTGTGGCACTCATGGCGGAAGTCATAGAGCACAGGAAACTTGTCCGCCCCCAGGGGCTCCAGCTCCTTCAAGGGCTTCTGGTCGTACAGGGGCAAATACCGGATGTCCAGCCCCACCGGCAGGTACTTGCCGCCCTTCTGGTCCACCGAGCCGATGAGCCCGTCGATGCAGGTCACCGCCCGGATGCTGTTGACGCCGTTTTCGTGGTGCTCAAAGCCGTTGCCCACCACAATGCCCGTGCGGGGCATGCTGTCCCGGATTTCCCGGGCAATCTGGGGAATGAGGGCCGCGGCGTCGCAGCCCGTCTCTTTGGCCACGTAGTCGTAGGTAAACTGCTGGGCATATTCCTTCAGGCGCTCAAAGCCCAGGGTGTAGCGCTCAATAAAGTCATGGTCCAGCCAGTCATTTTGGATGAGCTCCCGGATGATGCCCAGGGCCAGGGCCCCATCGGTGCCGGGCCGGACCTGGACAAAGAGGTCCGCCTGGCGGGCAATCTGGGTAAAGCGCACATCAATGACGATGAGCCGCGCTCCCCGCTCCCGGGCCCGGTTGATCTGCTGGGTCACGTTGGGGTGGGAGTTGGGCGGGTTCTGGCCCCAGTAGATGAGACACTTGGCGTTGTCCACATCGGCCTGGAACCCCTGGGGGCCCAGCACCAGGCCGCCTCCCATCCAGCGGCTGGCAAAGCAGGCCGAGTCGTTGGAGAAGTAGTTGGGCGAGCCGATGGCGTGGATCCACCGCCGGGCCAGCTCCTCCTGCTGGGCAAAGCCCACGGCCTCCCCCTTCCAGACGCCCACAGCCCGGGCGCCGTACTTGGCCTGGATGCCCTTGATTTTTTCCGCAATTTCATCCAGGGCCTGCTCCAGGGGGATCTCCACGAAGCCCTGCTCCGTGCGCTTGAGAGGGTGCTTCAGCCGCTGGGGCGAGGTGAACATCTCCAGGCCATGGCTGCCCTTGATGCAAAGCCGCCCCCGGTTCCACACGTGGTCTCGGTTGCCCTCGATCCTGGTGATCTTGTCCCCGTCCAGGTGGACGTCAATGCCGCAGCGGTCGTCGCACATTCTGCACAGGGTCTTTACAATCCGTGTTTCACTCATGGCTGGTTTCCTCACCCCCGTTCCCCATGCGCACCAGCTTGTAGCCGAACATGTTCTGCTTCCGCTCCGCCAGCTTGTCGATCTCCTCGTAGTTGAGGGCGCCGCTGATGCAGTGCTTGACGCACTCCGGGTCGCCGCCGCACAGGTCACACTTCCGGCTGACCAGCTTCTGGGCATCAAAGCGGATGTTCCCGTAGGGGCAGGCCAGAATGCACATCTTGCACCCGGCGCACCGCAGGGGATCGATGACCACCGCGCCCGTCTCCTCGTTCCGGGAGATGGCTCTGGCCGGACAGACCTCCATGCACCAGGCCCGGGCACAGTGGAAGCAGGTCACCGGCATCACAAAGCGGTCCGGTGTGGAGACGCTGACGTGGATATTGGACCACCGGCGGTCACAGCTGTCCCCGCTCTGGGCAAAGGCGCAGGCCATCTCACAGTCGTGGCAGCCCACACATTTTTCCGGCGTCACGGTTACCATTTTCATCCCGGTTGTCCCTCCTCCCAATTTCTTGCAAACACTTGTTTATTTACATAATCCCCCAGTTCCTGGGGGTGTCGCGTCATGGGCTGGTGCCGGGCAATCAGGGGCCGCAGCTTGCCCAGGAAGGACACGCCCTCGCTGCCTCCGATGAGAGTGGCGCCGCACAGGACCCCGTCCTTGCCAAAGACGCACAGCCGTCCATAGCCCAGCTCCTCCGGCAGGACCACACATTCGTCCACATCCTGCTGCCGGAACTTGCCCACAGAGGCCACCGTGACGTGGAACATCTGGGTGACGTTCATATTGAGGCTGCCGTCGTAGGGCAGGTCCACCCCGGCCATCTGGCCTCCGGCCACCCGGCCCATCTCCACGGCAGTGGGCCACAGGGAGTGGAGCACATGCTCCTCCCCAAATACCGTGGGGCCCGCGGCCACATCTCCGGCGGCGTACACGTCCGGGTGGCTGGTCTGCATTTTCCCGTTGACGGGGATGCCCTTTTCCACCAAAATCCCGCTGCCGGCCAGAAATTCCGTGTTGGGCTTCACGCCCGCGCCCACCAGAATGACGTCGGCGTCCACCCACAGGCCTTCCTCCAAACAGATACGCAGGCCGCCATCGGGGCCCGGCTCAATGCTCTTTGTATGGACAGGGGCCAGCAGCTCCACGCCGCTGTCCCGGATAGCCTGGGCCACCACCTCCGCCCCCGCCTCGTCCATGGCCGAGGGCATAATCCGGTGGCCCAGCACGGTGACGGGAAGACCCCGGAACCGGGCGGCCCAGGCCGCCTGCAGCGCCACAAAGCCAGACCCGATGACCGCCACCCGGGCCCCCGGGTGCAGCAGGGGCATCATGTGGTCCAGGTCCTCCTTGGTGCGCATGTAGCACACCCGGCTGTCCTGAATACCGGGGATATTGGGCGTAGACGCCCGGGCTCCGGTGGCGATGAGCAGCTTATCATAGGAGCAGACGGTGCCGTCCTTCAGGATGAGCCGGTGCTCCGCCTCTTCCAGCCTGGCCGCCTCCCCCTGCACATAGCGCAGGTTCAGACGGGTAAAATAGTCGCTCTCCCGTATGGTCAGCCCCTGGTAGGGGATCTTGCCCCGCAGCACATAGGGCAGCAGCACCTTGGAATAGGGCAGCCCCTCCTCGGGACTGATCAGCGTCACATCGCTTTGCTCGTCATGCCGCCGGAATTCCTCTGCGGCGGAGAGCGCCGCGGCGCTGCTTCCCAAAATTACGACTTTCAATTCCAGCCCCTCCTTCCCCATTCGGTTCTGGCCCAGCTTTTTTGGAGATTATAGCACACTACTGTGCTAGAGGGAAAGGCATACTTAAAAATCGCATAAAATTATGGTAAGAATATTGAATTATCGAACCATGTCCTCCCCATATTCTGGAGCCTTTGCCCGACTCTCACAGTCTCTTTTACTCCGCTTCCTCCATCCAGCACTTTGCCCTTTCTTTCCCACGTCATAATGCTCCTCAGCCAGCCGGCCCCAAAAATTCTTTTTCCGTTTTTCTGCAAAAAAGTCTGTACTGCTTCTTGGCAGTACAGACTTTACTCAGAAATTCGGTTTGCTTTCTTCTTCGCCAGGGCTCGGTCGGATGCCAATTCCAGCCGCCGGGGGAAGGACCAGCAGCGCAGGCGTCGGCCCGGCGGATGGCATTGGGCCAGCTTCAGGGGAACAGGTGACAGGCAATCTGGCGTCCGTCCACCTCTTTGACCGGCGGCTTTACCTCCATGCAGATTTTTTCCTTGCAGGTACACCGGGTGCAGAAGGGGCAGCCTTTGGGCGGGTTGATGGGGCTGGGGATTTCCCCTTCCAAAAGGGTGCGTTTCTGCTCTCTGGTGCGGATGGGGTCCGGAATGGGAACCGCCGAAAGAAGCGCCTTGGTATAGGGGTGCATGGGGTGGGTGTAAACCTCTTCGCTGGGTCCGCATTCCACCATGTTGCCCAAATACATCACGCAGATTCGGTCGCTGATATGGCGCACCATGGACAGGTCATGGGCGACAAACAAATAGGTAAGATTTAATTTGTCCCGCAATTCCTCCAGCATGTTGATAATCTGTGCCTGAATGGACACGTCCAACGCAGAGATGGGCTCATCGCACATGATGAAGGAGGGATTGACGGCCAGCGCTCTGGCAATTCCCACGCGCTGACGCTGTCCGCCGGAAAACTCATTGGGATAGCGGCGAATGTGATCCGGCTTGAGCCCGACCACGTTCAGCAGCTCCTGTACACGCTCCTCCTGCTCCGCCTTTGTCCCAATATGGTGGATGCGCATGGGTTCGCTGATGATATCTCCAATGGTCAGACGAGGATTCAACGACGCGTAAGGGTCCTGGAAGATGATCTGCATCTTCTTTTTCACCGGAATGAGCTCCCGGTTGCTGGCGTTGGTAATATCCTGCCCATCAAAGAAAATTTTTCCTCCGGTGGGTTTGTAAAGGCGGACCGCTGTGCGGCCCAGCGTGGTCTTGCCGCAGCCGGATTCTCCAACCAGTCCCAGCACCTCGCCCCGGCGTATGCCAAAGGAGACTCCGTCCACCGCATGGACCACCTGTCGTTCTCTGCTGAAAATCTTTCGGCTTTTTACGGGAAAGTACTTCTTTAAATCCTGAATTTCCAGAATATTGTCTGCCATATCATCCCTCCTGCTCCATCGCCATAACTTCAGGATGGCAGCGCCAGCACTTGCAGCTGTGTGTATCAGACAGAGTCACAACCGGCGGCTCGTGGGCCTTGCAGATCTTCATGGCATACTTACAGCGGTCCACAAATGCACAGCCCTGGGGCGGCTTACGCAGGTCCGGCGGACTGCCGGGGATGGGCTCCAGTTTGCGCTTGCCGCCCAGCTCATTGTCACAGGTCGCCACAGAGTTCAGCAGGCCCTCGGTGTACGGATGCCGGGCCCGGTAAAAAATATCCATGTCCGAGCCTTCTTCCATGATCTGCCCGCCGTACATAATGATAATGTGGGTACACATGGAGGCTACCACGCCCAGGTCGTGGGTAATCAAAATGATGGACATCCCGATCTTTTTCTGCAGCGACTGCATCAGCTCCAAAATCTGAGCCTGAATGGTGACGTCCAGTGCCGTGGTGGGCTCATCGGCAATCAGCAGCTTGGGCTTGCTGTTCAGCGCCATGGCGATCATAATCCGCTGCCGCATGCCGCCCGAAAGTTCGAAGGGATACTGGGACAGCCGCTTTTCCGCGTTGGTAATGCCTACCAGCTCCAGCATCTCGATGTTGCGCGCCCGGCACTCCGCATTGGACAGGTGAAAATACCGCTTCAGTCCTTCTGACATCTGGAACCCCACCGTCAGAAGCGGGTTCAGATAGGTCATGGGGTCCTGAAAAATCATTCCAATGTCCTTGCCCCGAATATCCTGCAAGTGCTTTTCGTAGTTTGCTTTTACATTGCGCAGCGTCTGCAAATCCACTTCGTCCGTTTCCGGATGCAGATCCAGCAACGTCTCGCCGTCAAATGTTACCCGGCCCTGGCCAACATAGCCATTTTTCGCCAACAGACCCATGACAGAAAACATGGTGACGCTCTTTCCAGAGCCGGATTCTCCTACGATCCCCAGCACTTCTCCCTGTTCTACCTTGAAGGAGACGTCCCGCACAGGACGGACCACTCCGTTTTCGGTGTTGAAGAACGACCGGAGATGTTCAACTTCTAACACATACATAGTGACCTCCTACTTGTTCCGCCGGGGATCGAACGCACTGCTCAGTCCGTCACCAATAAAATTCAGGGCAAACATGCTCAGGCAAATTGCCGCCACCGGGAAGAACAGCTGATAGGGATAGGTGGAGACATTGGACAGAGCATCACTGGAGAGCGTGCCCCAGCTGGCCATGGGAATGGCAACGCCGCAACCCACAAAGCTCAGGAAGGCTTCCGAAAACACAGCAGTGGGCACATTCAGCGTGGCGGTAACAATAATGGGACCAACCGAGTTGAGCAGCAGATATTTTACCAGGATCCGCTTTCCGCTTGCGCCCAGGGCCTGTGCTGCCAGGGTAAACTCCTGCTCCTTCAGGGTCAGTACCTGGGAGCGAACGATTCGCGCCATGCTGGCCCAGCTGCTGATTGCTATGGCGGCAATCACCGTACCCAGGCTGCTGCCAAAGACCATGGTGATCAGCAGCACATAAAGCATGGTAGGGATGGAATAGACAATGTCCACAAACCGCATCATGATCTGGTCGGCCCGCCCGCCTATGTAGGCCGCTGTACCGCCGTACAGAGTGCCGATGATCAAATTCAGAAGTGCCGACACAAAGCCCACCGTCAGGCTGATCCGGCCGCCGTAAAGGACCCGAACAAACACATCACGGCCCAGGGCATCCGTACCGAACAGGTGCTCCATAGACGGCCCCTTGTTCATATTTGACAGGTCAATTCCGTCATAGGTCCAAGGGGACACCATAGGGCCAAAAATAATGATCAACACAAATACAGCCAGGAATCCGGCACCAAACATGGCCAATTTGTTTTTCTTGAACTTTCTCCAGGCGTCCTGCAAAAATGTACGGGACTCCATGGCAATAAATTCCCGATCTTTTTCGGTGTCATCCAAATGCTCCAGCAGGTCCGGCGAGATGATAACCGGCTGTTGTTCCAGTTCGGAATTTCGCACTTGGATTGTCTTCACATTGCTTCGCAAGTTACCGTCCCTCCTATTCGTATTTGACCCGCGGATCGATCAGCACATATATCAGATCCACAATGATTCCAATCACGATTACTGTGGTTCCGTAAAAGATGACCATTCCCGTCAATGTGGTATAGTCCCGCATGGTAATGCTGGTAGCCAGCATTTTGCCGATTCCGGGGATGGTAAACATGTTTTCCACCACAAAGCTGCCAATCATCAGGGAAGAAATCAGGGGACCAATGTAAGTAATCACCGGCAGCAGCGCATTTTTCAGCGCATGGAGACACACCACTCTGCCAGTCCGCATTCCTTTGGCCCGGGCCAGCACCACATAATCCTGATTCAACGCATCAATCATGCTGGTTTTGGACAGCTTTGTCAGATGGGCAATGGGATTAAGTGAAAGCGCTATGACCGGAAGGAAATAGCTTTTATAGCTGTCCAATCCGGTAACCGGTACCCATTGAAGCTTTTGCGCAAACACATACATGAGCGCAATGGCGACTACGTAGTTGGGCAGTGAAACACCGATGGTGGACAGCGCGGTACAAAATCGGTCCAGCCCGCTGTCCGGTCTCAGGGATGCACTGATTCCCAAAGCCAGCCCCACCGCCACGGAAAAAATCAAAGCGCAGGTGGCCAAACGGGCGGTGGCGCCGATTCCCCGGCCGATCAAATCGGCCACCGGCGTACCGGTGTACTGAAGCGACTCTCCCAGGTCTCCGTGCAGCAAGTTTGTCATGAATACCGCGTATTGAACGTAAAGGGGTTTATCCAGGCCATATTTCATTTCCAGGTTCCGATATGCCTCTTCCGACATCTCCGCCACATCGGCGTCAAAAGGACCGCCGGGGACGATACGGATCATCAAAAACGCCACGGACGCCAGGATAAAAATGGTCAAAACACCCATCAAAATACGCTTGAGTACGTATTTGACCATCTGGTCGTTTCCTCCTTGATTCTCTAGAAATAAAAATTCGCTGCATACAGTAGGCTGCCGTATACAGCGAATCTGTTTTTTTAGCTTATGAACAGGGAACCGCCCTGTTTTTTGTTAGCCCGCCAAGACGTAAGCGGACTTAAACTCCAGCATGCCGGTGCTGCTGATTCCCACATCCTGAACTGTCGGCTTAATCAGGTACTTCAAACTGGGATAATACAGAGGAATCACTGCGGCATCCTCAATCAGCGTCTGATCCAGCTGGTGATACAGATCAAACCGCTTGCCTACATCGCCTTCTGCCCGGGCCTGATCCAGCAATGCATCGTACTCAGCGTTGGCATAATGAGAGTCATTGTTGCTGTCGGTGCTGCCGTACAGAGCCAAGGGAATAATGGGATCGGAGCAAGTGCTGGATATGGTGTAGCGAGCCACATCAAAATAGCCCTGCTCCTTGCGGTGGGCGACAAAGGCGGAGGAATCCTCAACCTGGATGCTGCAGGTGATGCCCAAATTCTGCTTCCACATGGCGCAGATTGCCTGGGCTACATTCTCATACTCCGTTCCGCTGCTGGTTCCGTAGCTGATCTCCGGGAAGCCCGCGCCGCCAGGATAGCCCGCCTCGGCCAGAAGGGCCTGCGCTTCCTCAACATTTTCCGAGAAATAGGGACCGTGCACATCCACAAAGTACTCGTCGGCACTGTAATCCTTCTCCGTCTTGGGGACGATGCTGTACGCAGGCGTTTCGCCGCCGCCCAGCATATCGCACAGAGCCTGACGATCAATGGCCATGGACAGTGCCTGACGCACACGAGGATCCTGAAGCACATCGCCCTGACAGTCCACCACCAGCCACATGGTAGCAAGTTTGGGCAAATAAGTAGCCTCATCCGTGTACTTCTGGCAGGTTTCGGCCGTGGGCTTGACCGCGATCTGAATATCACCGGTCTCATAGGCAATTTGCTCCACGGAAGACTCGGTAATAAAGCGGATCTCCAGCTCCTCAATAATGATATCGTTCACGCCGTAATAATTCTCGTTCTTCTGCAGAACCATCTTCTCAGCCGGAGTATAGGAAACCATCTTAAAGGGACCATTTCCGATACAGGTCTCAGGCTTCAGAGACCAGGACTCGCCATAGGTCTCCACGATGTCCTGACGCACCGGCAGATAGGAATTACCCGCAAGCAGTTCCTCAAAGCTGATGGAAGGAGCGGAAAGGGTTACGGTAAATACCTTGTCATCCACCTTTTCAATGCCAACCTCGGACGCATCGCACTCACCGCTGTTGTACGCCTGGGCATTCTTGATGCTGTACAGGTTGTGTACATATTTGGCGGCGGTGTTGGGATCCAGCTCCCGCATCCAGGAATAAATGAAGTCGTCCGAGGTGACGGGCTCACCATCGCTCCAATAGATGTCGTCTCTCAGCGTGATGGTATAGGTAAGGCCATCTTCCGATACTTCCACGCTCTTGCCCTGGCCAAGAACCAATTCGCCCTGATCCCAGCAGTACACACCCTCAAACATGTGGGCAACGATTTCTCCTGACTGATCATCCCGAATGGGGTCATAGGAACTGGACTCCACGCAGTTGTACACAATCTTCTGCACCTCTGCCAAGGTGCCCTCGCCAGAGCTGGCACTCCCGGCGCTCCCCTGAGATCCACTGGAGGCAGGTGAACCGCATGCTGCCAGAGAACTTAAGGCTGCCGCGGCCAGGAATACGGCAATCAGTCGCTTCAAATTGGTTTTCATGGACTTTCTTTCCTCCTCATCTTCTCATTTCATTCAATGGGCGCACTATGGTGCCTGCTCGTTCTGTCCCCCTTTCTCAAGCCGTCTCCTAAAGAGACTATGCCTTGCCTGAAAACCGAATACTATCTTTTGGCAGGCCATGGTGGATTCCTAACGAAATGTGAAAAAAGAGGGCACAGTAAAAGCCTCCAGAAACCTCGCTGTTTGATGTTATGAAATGCAAATGCTAACCGGATCCCCATATTTCCTTTGTCCAAGTGTTAAAAGGGCCTCCGGCGGACGATACAGGAGCGCAGAAATTTTCAAGATATAAAAATTCGCTGTATACAGTGGGCTGCCATATACAGCGAATCTGTCTTGTTAGTTTATGAACAGGGGACTAATCCGTTTTTTCAGCCCGCTAAGACGTAAGCAGACTTAAATTCCAGCATGCCGGTGCTGTTGATTCCCACATCCTGAACCGTCGGCTTAATCAAATACTTCAAGCTGGGGTAGTACAGAGGAATCACCGCAGCATCCTCAGTCAGCATCTGATCCAGCTGGTGATACAGATCAAACTTCTTGTCCATGTCACCCTCGGCCCGGGCCTGTTCCAGCAGAGCGTCGTACTCGGGGTTTGCATAGTGGGAGTCATTGGCGCTGTCGGTGCTGCCGTACAGGGCCAGGGGAACGATGGGATCGGAATAGGAACCGGCCATGGTGTAGCGAGCCACATCGAAGTAACCCTGCTCCTTGCGGTGGGAAATAAATGCAGAGGAATCCTCAACCTGGATGTTACAGGTAATGCCCAGATTCTGTTTCCACATGGCGCAGATTGCCTGGGCCACATTCTCATATTCCGTGCCGCTGCTGGTGCCGTAGCTGATCTCCGGGAAGCCCGCGCCGTCGGGGTAGCCTGCCTCGGCCAGAAGGGCCTGGGCCTCCTCGACGCTCTCGGAGAAATAGGGGTCGTACACGTCTACAAAGTACTCGTCGGCACTGTAATCCATCTCGGTCTTGGGTACGATGCTGTAGGCAGGCGTCTCTCCGCCGCCCAGCATATCGCACAGGGCCTGGCGATCAATGGCCATGGACAGTGCCTGACGCACACGGGGATCCTGAAGCACATCATCCTGGCAATCCACCACCAGCCACATGGTAGAAAGCTTGGTCAGATAAGTGGCCTCATCCGAATACTTCTGGCAGGTTTCGGCGGTAGGCTTGACCGCGATCTGAATATCGCCGGTCTCATAGGCAATCTGCTCCACGGAAGACTCGGTGATAAAGCGGATCTCCAGCTCCTCAATGATGATATCGTCGGCTCCGTAGTAATGCTCGTTCTTCTGGAGAACCATCTTCTCAGCCGGAGTATAGGAAACCATCTTAAAGGGACCATTGCCAATGCAGGTCTCAGGACTCAGAGACCAGGACTCGCCATAAGTCTCCACGATGTCCTGACGCACCGGCAGGTAGCACTTAAACGCAAGCAGCTCCTCAAAGCAGACAGAGGGAGCGGAAAGGGTAACGGTAAACACCTTGTCGTCTACCTTTTTAATTCCAACTTCAGAAGCGTCGCACTCACCGCTGTTATAGGCCTGGGCGTTCTCAATGCAGTACAGATTGTTCACGTACTTGGCCGCGGTGTTGGGATCCAGCTCCCGCATCCAGGAATAAATGAAGTCGTCCGAGGTGACGGGCTCACCATCGCTCCAATAGATGTCGTCTCTCAGCGTGATGGTATAGGTAAGGCCATCTTCCGATACTTCCACGCTCTTGCCCTGGCCAAGAACCAGTTCGCCCTGATCCCAGCAATACACGCCCTCAAACATCTGAGCAACCGTCTCTCCGGTCTGCTCATCCCGAATGGGGTCATAGGAGCTGGACTCCACGCAGTTATAAACGATCTTCTGCTCTTCTGCCAGAGTACCGTCACCGGAACTCGTACTGCCGGAACTTCCCTGAGATCCGCTGGAGCTGGGTGAACCGCAGGCTGCCAGAGAACTTAAGGCTGCCGCAGTCAGAAACAAGGCAATCAGCCGCTTCAAATTGGTTTTCATGGACTCTCCTCCTCATCTTTTTTATATTCCTTTGGATCGCTGCGGTACTTCCTCGTCCTACCCCTCCTTTTTACAGGAACGCCGTAAAGGGAAGGTCTGTATCCGTAGCAAAGCAATCATCAAACCCTCTGGGGTAATGATAATACAGTTTGTCTTTGTCCTGCGGATAAGAGAACTTACCACCGACCTGCCAAATAAACGGGGTAAACTGGTATTCCAAACGCTCCTTCTTCATATTGTAAAGAACCATAATTTCTTCCGGATTGGCCTGGAAATTGGACCAAATATCATGATGGAAGGGAATAATGACTTTGGCCCGGAGGGCTTCCGCCATACGCAGAATGTCGGAAGCGGTCATTTTATCGGTAATTCCTCTGGGGTTCTCACCGTAAGATCCCAACGCCACATCAATCTGATGCTCGTTGCCATGCTTGGCATAGTAATTGGAGTAGTGGGAGTCCCCGCTGTGATACAGGCTTCCACCCGGTGTCTTGAAGAGATAATTCACCGCCTTGATGCCCAGATCCTCCGGCAGCTTTCCCTTAAATGTCTCCCCATCGTCAGCGGTAATCAGAGCCGTGCGGTCAAAGGAATCCAACACCACAATCTCCGTGTCTCCAACCGTCAAGGTATCGCCCGGAGCCACGACCCGGCACCGCTCTGCCGGTACGCCCCAGCCAACCCACTTGTCCACACACTTCTGCGGCCCAATAAAGAGAACACTGTCATCGCAGTTCTGCAAAACAGCGGCCGCCACATTGACATCGATATGATCGTTGTGATTGTGGGTGGCTAAAATCGCATCCACCTTTCGGATTGCAAAGGGATCCAGTACGAAAGGCGCCGTCCGAAGGTTGGGCTGAAGCTTTTTGCAGCCGCACATCTTGGCCATTTGATGATTCGCTTTCATATAGGGATTGGCCTGCGTTTTCTTTCCCGCACCGCACCAGAAATCAATGCACAGATTGGTATCACCCGGCGTTTTAAGCCAAATTCCGGTACAGCCTAACCACCACATAGAAAAGGTGTTTTCGGGAACGACTGCGGCCTCAATCTCTTCATTGAGCCATGTCCCCCATTCCGGGAACGTATCCAGAATCCAGGACTCTCTGGTAATTTCATCTACTTTTGCCATTCGTAAATGTTCCTCCTCCCACAGAAAACCGTCTTTTTTCTTATATCATTCATATATTTATATATTTTTCTTATTTTTTCTACTTTATTCTGTGTTGTTTTGTATTATATACTCAATTTACGTGTGTGTCAAGTCGCATCTTTCAATTATCTGTGCAATACGAATCTTTTTCTATCGTTTTACGTCTATTTTATGTTTCATCTCGCCATAGGTTTAGTTTCCCTGCATCGCCTGATTTTCAAGGCTTCAGGCCGTATTGCCAAGTTTTTTCCCAGTGCTGGAATAATTTGTTTGACAAATCTTTTGTTCTTGTTTATGATTAACTTATAGTCTTTTAAGTGCGAATACGGGGCTAGGCACAATGTGTCAGGTGTAGCCAAGTATCTAGAAATAAAAGGAAAGCTGTTGATGTCATGAAAAATTCTCTGCAAAACGTGCAAGCACGGCAGCAACAAATTTTAGAACAGCTCCAGTCCGGAAAGCTGTTATACATCCGAGATTTAAGCCGTCATTTTAACGTCAGCGAAGTGACCATCCGACGTGATCTGAACGCCCTGGAGCATACTGCCCAGCTTAAACGCGTCTTCGGCGGCGTGCGCATGTCCCAGGAGCCTGAGGAGCTTCCGAATTCAGAACCCGAATTGAATCTCTCTTCCCCCGGGCTGTTTTCGCAGCGAATTCTTACCCGGCAGGCACTGCACGCCGAAGAAAAGGACCTGATTTGCAAAAAAGTGGCTACCTTACTGGAAAATGACGAAATTGTGTTCATGAATTCGGGAACCACTGTGCTATACCTTCTGCGTTATGTGGCCAACAAACATCTCCATGTTTTTACCAACAACGCTGCCATCGCGCTGGTAGAGCGTCCCGCTGACGTGGAAATGACCATTACCGGCGGAGAACACTTTGTCCGCACCCAGTCCATGGTGGGCAGTATTGCCAAGGACTCCCTCTCCCGTGTGATTGCCACCTCTTGCATTCTGGGTGTCAGCGGTATTTCTGCTGCCAACGGAATTACTACAACGTTGCATCAGGAGCGTGAAATCAACAATATCATGCTCCACAACTGCGAAGGAAAGCACATTGTAGCCGCAGATCCCAGCAAAATCGGCCGTTCGCACAGCTTTATTACCTGTCCCATTCAGGACATTGATATTCTGGTTACCCTCTCCACAGCAGACGAGGAGGAAATCCGCAAAATTCAGGATTGCGGCGTTCAGGTCATTTTTGCCGATCAGCCCGACTGAACGCATGCCTCCCTCCCCCTTTATTCCCATAACAAAGCCCCCGGCAGGAAGTTTGTGGCTTCCTGCCGGGGGTTCTTATTTTATGCATTAAATCGCCTATCACCACAAAATCGGATTACCGTTTCACCCGAGCACTTCCTCCCCGTGCCAGGGCATATGCCTCTTCCCGACTGACCAGATTCCAGTCGTTCCGTACCGTATGGCTCAGGGCAGAGTATGCGCCTGCAAAGTCGATGATTTCCTGCTCCTCATGCCCTTCCAGGAATCCCCATATAATGGCGGCCGCAAAGCTGTCTCCGCTTCCAATCCGATCCTGGATCTCCACGTTCTCATACTTGGGGGAGAGGAAAAACCCGTTTCTTGTCAGCATACAGGTCTGCCAATCATTGATGCAGGCCGTCTTTACCTGACGCAGTGACGCCCCCATTGCCATCAAATTGGGGTATTTCTGCATAATCTTTTGAGCAAGTTTGCGATAATCCTCCGGGTCCTCACTGAAGTAGTTGTCTTCCCCTTCCTCATTGTGAATTCCCAATACCGCGCCTGCTTCAATTCCAAACAGCACATCCACATAGGGCATCGCCGCCTCGGCGACTTTCCTCGCCTCCTCTATGTCCCAAAGCGTGCTGCGATAGTTCAAATCATAACTGGTGTATGCTCCATTTTCCTTGGCCGCCTTAAGCGCTGCTACCACCTCGTCACCGGTATGTTCCCCCAACGCGGCCACAATGCCGGTGGTATGGAACCACCGGGTGTCCAGCACCCTTTTCCAGTCAATTTCGCCCGGAGCAATCTTGCTTACCGCTGTATGGCCCCGATCGTAAATTTGATAACTGGGTCTGGGACCAATCCCTACTTCCACAAATGCCAAGCCATTGCGCGTGCGGCCAATGTTGTCAAAGGGTTCGACCACTACATTGCTCATGTCCACGCCATACATCTGGGCACGGTTTACAATGTATTGCCCGGTCCAGTTGTCCACCAGCTTTGTGATGTAAGCGGTGCGGAGTCGGGGAATCAGTCGTTCCACGCTCATATTTGAAATATTAACGCAACAATTCAGCTCCGCAGCCGCAATTCCAAGCTGTAAGGTATCTCCCTGCCCTAACCGGTCATGATCCGGGGGGGTAAACCGAATATTGGGCTCACCGAAACTCATAAAATCATATTTTTTCATGTAATACGCCTCATTCCGCCCATTTTTATGCCCGTTTTCTTGGATTATAGCATATGTTAGTTTTAATTGTCAATAAACTATCATTACTCTTTCATATTTTGTGTTTTTTCAGTTTTTACGACTTGACATTTTCATGTTTCGGACATATAATTAACGCGTTATTTGGACAGGAGTGATCGTTATGAACATTGAGAAAAAACTTGTCACCCATTTGACAAAATGCTACTGTCTGGCTCCCCTTCGCTATCGTGACAAACTGCACTATTTGGTGGCCTCGGAAAAAAATTATTCGTGTCTGCTGGTGGATACCCACGGCAATGTGGAGGAGGAAATTTGGTCAGAACCCGGCGGCACCATGTCTATGGTGTGGATTCCCGGAACCGACGGAAAATTCCTGGCAACCCACCGCATGTATTCTCCCAATGACTCCAAGCAGGCCAGCATTGTATTGGTAGAGCCGCCTGAACACCCTGGTCCCTGGAAGGTAACAACTCTGGCTGAACTGCCTCATGTGCACCGGTTTGATCTTCTGACTCGTAACGGCGTGCAATACCTTTTGGCATGCACCCTCTGTTCAGGGAGAGATTACAAAGATGACTGGACGCACCCGGGCAAGGTCTACGCCGCTGCGCTTTCTCCCGACTTCCCTCAGTCTGTTCAGTCCCCTCTTGCTCTGACGGTCCTCAAAGACAACCTTACCCAAAATCACGGCTATTGCCGTGTCAAGCTGGAGAATACCGAAGCCGGTCTGGTCACCGCCGACAGCGGCGTCTATTTGTTTATCCCCCCCGAGTCTCCTCAGGGGCAATGGACCATTCGGCAGCTTCTGGACAAGCCCATCAGTGACGCTCTCCTGGTTGACCTGGACCACGACGGGCTGCCTGAGCTTGTAACGTTGGAGCCCTTTCACGGCGATTTTGTTTCGGTCTATCACGATTCTCCCAATGGCTATCAGCAAGTCTACGCGCTGGATCGTCCCTTCCAGTTTGGGCACGCCATTTGCTGTGCGCAGCTGAACGGGCTGGACTGTGCGGTTCTGGGCGCCCGCAAAGGTGAGCGGGATCTTCTGGCCCTGTACCACAAGGGCCCGGAGCCCGGAGATTACGCCTATACGGTGATCGACCATGACGTCGGCGCTGCAAATGTTCTCTATGACCGGGTCGACGGGAAGGATATTCTCCTCTCTGCCAACCGTGAAATTGACGAGGTCGCATATTATATCATCCACTGAGCCGGCAGGTCCTTGCCCCGGTTCCTCGACCTTTTATTTCTTAATAAAAAGCGAGGCAGCCATCAGGATCATATCCCGTCTGCCTCGCTTTTGTTATGAACTAAAACGATCACCCGCTTCCGTATATCCCCCAGTTTATCCACTTTCTGAGCTGGTTCTGCTTATTCCCTATGTGCGGGACCATCTGCAGGAAAAATTAAAGGAGTGAACATCTATGTTGGAAGAACTGAAACAGCAGGTGCTGGAAGCAAATCTTCAGCTGCCCGCCCTTGGTCTGGTTACCTTTACCTGGGGCAACGTCTCCGGAATTGACCGTGAACAGGGGTTAATGGTGATCAAGCCTTCCGGCGTGGAATATGAACAACTTACGGCGCAGGATATGGTGGTGGTTTCCCTGGAGACGGGCAAACGAGTGGAGGGACATTTAAATCCGTCCTCAGATACCGACACACACCTTGAGTTATACCGCAATTTCCCTCAGATCGGTGGTATCGTACATACCCACAGCGAATGGGCCACCACGTTTTCCCAAATTGGCGTGGGGATCCCCGCCCTCGGCACAACCCATGCGGACTACTTCTATGGGGAAATCCCCTGTACCCGCCCCATGAGGCCCGAAGAAATTCAGGGTTCCTACGAATGGGAGACCGGAAAAGTCATTGTGGAGCGTTTCTCCGACCTGGATCCCAACCAGATGCCCGCCGTTCTGGTCTATGGGCATGGCCCCTTTGCCTGGGGAACCTCCCCTTCTGACGCCGTCCATAACGCAGCAGTTCTGGAAACCTGCGCCAGGATTGCATGGCATACGCTGTCCTTCCCCCACTTCCAGCGTCCGCCCCACATGCAGCAGGAGCTTTTGGACAAGCACTATTTGCGCAAGCATGGAGCCCACGCTTATTACGGCCAGCGATAATCCCCGAAAATCTGCAGCATAGCGCGGCCGTGCTGTCTGTCCTGACACGGTGCCGATATGCCCCGCGCTCACCACAGCCTGTCTCATCCGAACCGGAACCATATTTTTATCATGGAGGGTCCGCTTATGCCATGTTATTCCCTGGGGCTTTATGAGAAAAGCATGCCCAATACCCTTTCCCTTCGCGAAAAGCTGGAGGCAGCCAAGCAAGCAGGTTTTGATTATCTGGAGCTGTCCATCGATGAAAGCCCGGAAAAGCTGAGCCGTCTGGATTGGACTCCAGAGGAGTTGCATCGTCTCTGGCTGGACCAGCAGCAAACCGGGGTGCCCATCCGTTCCATCTGCCTGTCCGGACACCGCAGCTTTCCTATGGGGCATCCGGATCCGGAAATCCGGCAAAAGAGCCAGGAAATTTTGGAAAAGGCTGTGGATCTGGCCTCCGCCCTTGGAATCCGGCTGATTCAGCTGGCGGGGTATGACGTCTATTATGAGCCCTCCACACCCCAGACCAGGCAGTTCTTTGCCCAGGGGCTCCGCACAGCGGTGGCATATGCGGCCCGCCGCGGAGTTATGCTGGGATTTGAAACCATGGAAACCCAGTTTATGAACACCGTCCAGAAGGCCATGTTCTGGGTGGATGAAATCCGCTCCCCATACCTTCAGATTTATCCCGATATGGGGAACCTCACCAACGCGGCTGTGCTGTACCAGTACGACGTCTGCCAGGATATTGCTCTGGGCCGCGGACATTTTGCCGCCGCCCATTTAAAAGAAACCCGTCCCGGCGTGTTCCGGGAGGTTCCCTTCGGCGAGGGCCACGTGGATTTTCCCACGGTAGCCCGCTGTTGTCTGGAGCTGGGCGTCCGGCAATTTGTAGGCGAGTTCTGGTATGCGCCGGAAGGAGACTGGAAGCAGATTCTGGCCGACAACAACCGGTTCCTCCGCAGCGCCCTGGATGCCGCCGTAAAAGACATCGCTCTCTGAGCGAGTCCCCTTCCGCCTTTTATGGGCGGGCATTGTCTGTTTGATTTTCCCTCCTTTCCTATAAAGCAGGCCAGGCAGAAACAGATTCTGCCTGGCCTGCTTTTTTGGTGCAAAGAAACGCCTGTGCAGCCCCAAGGCTGCACAGGCGTTTTCTGTTTCTTATGATTGTCTGGCATCTGCCCGGTCAAGCGGCCGGCCGCTTACCACTGGGTGAGCTCCAGGTAGAGGTCCTTGTACTGTCTTGCGGACAGCTCCCAGGACACGTCCTTATCCATATCCCGCTGGACCACCTCATCCCAGTGGTAGCGGTTATCAAAGTAGAGGGTCTTGGCCCGGTTGATGGCACCCAGCAGCAGGCCCGCGTCGTAGCGGTCGAAGGTAAAGCCGTTGCCGTCACCGGTGAACTCGTTGTAGGGCTCCACGGTGTCCTTCAGGCCGCCGGTCTCCCGGACGATGGGCAGGGTGCCGTAGTGCATGGCGTTGAGCTGGGTCAGGCCGCAGGGCTCAAAGCGGGAGGGCACCAGCAGGGCATCGGCGCCGGCGTAGATGCGGTGGGCCCGGGCCTCGTCATACTGGATGCAGGCGCTGAAAGTGCCCTTGTAGGCGTCCTCATAGAACCGGAAGGCGTCCTCATACCGCTTGTCGCCGGTGCCCAGCACCACCATCTGGGTGTTGCCGTCCAGAATCTGGGGGACAATGGCGTTGACCAGGTCCAGACCCTTCTGGTCGGTGAGCCGGGAAACAAGGCCGATGACGAACTTGTCCGTATTCTCCTCCAAGCCAAGCTCCTTCTGCAGCGCCAGCTTATTGGCCATCTTGTGGTCCAGCACGTTGCCCAGGCCGTAGTTCTCCGCCAGAGCGGGGTCGGTCTCCGGGTTCCACATGCCGTAGTCAATGCCGTTCACAATGCCGCGGAGCTTGCCGCTGTGGTAACGCAGGTGGTCCTCCAGGCCCTCGCCGTACTCGCTGGTCTGAATTTCTCCGGCGTAGGTGCCGCTGACGGTGGTGATGCGGTCGGCATAGGCCAGGCCGCCCTTGAGCATGTTGGCGTCCACCCAGTTCTGCTGCAGAGCGCCCATGCCGAAAACCTCCCGGGGCAGGCCGGACCAGTACTGGATGGTGGGGATGTTGTAGACGCCCTGGAAGCGCAGGTTGTGAATGGTGAGGATGGACTTGGCGCGGCCCACCGGGGTATCCCGGAACAGGGTGCGCAGATAGACGGGCACCAAAGCCGCCTGCCAGTCGTGGCAGTGGACAATGTCGGGAATCCAGTTCATGTAGTTCAGGGCCGCCAGAGCTGCCTTGCTGAAGAAGCAGTACTTGGGGATGTCATCCACCAGGTTGGTGTAGGGATTACCGGAGGTGAAGAACTCCTGGTTGTCAATGAAGTCGTACACCACGCCGTCCCAGATGTACTCCATGATGCCCACATAGTAGTTGCGGCCGGTCTTGCCCAGGTCCATGTAGAACTCGCCCCGGTAGACCATCTTGTCCTGGTACTCCTTGGGGATGCAGGCGTAGCGGGGCAGAATCACACGCACGTCACAGTTGAGCCGGGCCAGCTCCCGGGGCAGGGCGTACATCACGTCACCCAGGCCGCCCGTCTTCACAAAGGGGTGGCACTCCGAGCCGATGAAGGCAATGCTCCGGCGGGGCAGGTTGGACACCTCATTCACGGGAGCGGACTCCTCCACAGGGGCGGTCTCCTCCACGGTGACGACAGGCTCGTCCTTCTTCTCCTCGGGCTCCGCCTTCTTGGCCGAAGCACGCTTCTTGCCGGAAGTCCCGGCCTTCTTCGCACCAGAGGCGGTCTTCTCTGCGGACGCAGTCTTTTTCTTCCCCGTCTCATTCTTGCCTTCCGCAGGGGCAGCGACAGCTTCCTTGGCGGGCTCCGCCTTGACCTCCACAGGGGCGACGGCTTCCTTTGCAGGCTCGGCCTTGACCTCCACGGGGATGGCGGCTTCCTTTACAGGCTCTGCCTTCTTCTCCACGGGGGCAGCAGCTTCCTTCACAGGCTCAACCTTCTTCTCCACAGGGGCAGCAGTTTCCTTCACAGGCTCGGCCTTGAGCTCCACGGGGGCGGCGACCTTCTCCTCCGTCGCGGGAGCCGCTTTTGTTCCAGCGGTGGTTCTCTTTGCGGTGGTCTTCTTTCCGGCTGCAGTCTTCTTGGAGGCAGCAGCGGTCTTTTTCCGGGCCGCAGTTGTTTTCTTCTCCGTGCCCGCCGTCTTTTCCTCTGCGGGCGCAGCCTTCTTCTCCACGGCGGCAGGTACAGCCGCTTTCTCCGACAGGACATTCACGGCGGCGGGGGTCTTCTCCTCCACTGGCGCTGTCTCCGCTCCTGCGGGCTTCTTAGACACTGTTTTCTCCCGTGCCATATTCAATCTTCCTTTCCCTTATTTATCATCACAGGGTCCGGCCGCCATCAGGGCATGCGGCCGAAACACAGCGGTGTAGCTTAGTACCAATAAAAGTATAACACACAAATGCAAGTCCGGCTGTATTTTTTGCAGGAATTCTGGCAGTCTTTTAATTTTTCCCGTCGCAGGAAACCGGGCTGCCCCCAAGTTTTTCCAGACAGAGCCAAAGAAGGAACCCAATACTTGACAGCATCCGGTCCCTTCTTTTTCGTTACGGTGCAGGGATACTGTCCTGCGGTCCCCTTCTGCTCCCCAGGAACTGAGGGCGTCACGCAATTATGGACAGCCCACGTTTCCGCGCAAGGCCCACATGCTGGTCATTTTTCTGCAAAGCCTGGTTTCCTTCGCTCCACCGTATAAATTCCGTTTTTTCACGCAGAGAAGCCCCGTTCCCAACGGGAACGGGGCTTTCATTCGGTTCGGCTATGTCGATTTGGTCCGGGCAGGTCGCCTGGCGCTTCTTTTTACAGCAGCAGCCCCACCAGCAGGTTGCCCACGCCGCACAGGGCCATCACCAGGATAGGATTCCACTTCAGCAGGCGCAGCACTCCAAAGGCGGCGGCAAAAAGCAGGATTCCCACCCAGTTGGCGTTGGCCAGGGCCATCTCTCCGCCGCCGAAGGCCACCTGGAGGAGGATGGACAGTCCCGCTCCGGCGATGAGGGCCACCACCGCCGGACGCAGGCTGGCCAGGACACTTTGGAGCAGAGAGAGATTCTTGTACCGGTAGTAGACAAAGGCCAGCAGGGACACCAGGAACAGGGAGGGGAAAATACACCCCAGGGTGGCGATCAGCGCCCCAGGCAGCCCGGCGATGCGGATACCTACAAAGGTGGCCGAGTTGATGGCGATGGGGCCGGGGGTCATTTCGGCGATGGTAACCAGGTCGGTGAACTCGCTCATGGTCAGCCAGCCGTGGATCTGAACGGTCTGAGCTTGGATGAGGGGCATGGCGGCATAGCCGCCCCCGACGGAAAAGAGGCCGATCTGGAGGAAGCTCCAGAAAAGCTGTGCGTAGATCATTGGACTTCCCCTCCCTTCTTCCGCTGGAGCAGGGCCAGCACCACGCCCAGCAGGGCGGCGGCCAGAATGATATAGATTACGTTGACGCCATAGACAAAGGTGGCCACAAAGGCGGCGGCCATTACCAACAGGTGGATGGGAGATTTGGTCTTTACCACGCCGGCCCCCAGCCCCCACACCACATCCAGAATCACCGCGGCCACTCCCGCCTGCATGCCCTTCAGCACCAGGGCCACATAGGGGTTGGCGGCAAAGGCGGCGTAAAAGAGGGAGATCACCGACAAAATGGTGATGGGGGGCAGCACAGTACCCGCCACCGCCACCAACATTCCGGCGAAGCCTCCCACCCGCCAGCCCACCAGGATGGCGGCGTTGACTGCGATGGCCCCGGGAGAGGACTGGGCCATGGCAGTGAGATCCAGCATCTCCTGCTCGTCAATCCAACCCAGCTCATCCACGAACTTCCGCTTCATAAAGGTGATAATCACAAAGCCGCCTCCAAAGGTGAAGGCACTGATATACAGCATACTGAAAAATAATTTCAGCAAAACACCCGGTTTTTTCTCCTTTGCCATAGCCTTCCGCTCCTTTCCCTGCTATTATATCCGTAGAAGATCAATAAGTAAAATGCTATCTTTTTATTTAATCAATAGCAAAAATAGCATGGATAGGAGGACGGCCCCATGACCCTTCGCCACATGAAGATTTTTCTCACCGTCTACCAGACTCAGCACATGACCCAGGCCGCCCGGCAGCTGTGCATGACCCAGCCCGCCGTCACCCGCGCCATTCAGGAAATCGAGTCCTATTACGGCATCCGCCTGTTCGAGCGCATGAACCGCAGGCTCTACGTCACCGAGATGGGCAACGTGTTTTATTCCTATGCGGTACACATTGTGGACTCCTTCGACCAGATGGAGAAGGGGCTGCGGGACTGGGACAAGCTGGGGCTTCTCCGTGTCGGGGCCACGGTGGCCATCGGAAACAGCCTGCTGCCCCAGGCCCTGGTGCAGTTTCAGAAGACCCACCCTGAGCTGCAGGTCCGCTCCACCATCTCCAACGGCACCGTGCTGCAGCAGGCCCTTCTGGACAATGAGCTGGACTTTGCCATCATCGAAGGGGGCATTCTCCATGACCAGCTGGACCGTCAGGCCATCGGGCCCGACCGGCTGGTGCTGATTCTGCCTCCCGACGACCCCAGAGTCCGGCAGGAGCACCTGGAGCTGAAGGAGCTCACCGGAGACTCCTTCCTGCTCCGGGATCGTGGCAGCATGGGCCGCGCCTTTTTGGAGCACGTGTTTGCCTCCCACGACTTGCCCCTGACCCCCGCCATGGAGAGCATCAGCACCCAGGCCATCATCCGGGCGGTGCACCTGGGGCTGGGGATCTCCTTCCTGCCGGAGCGGCTGGTGGCCGACGCCATCCGCTCCGGTATGGTGGCCGCCCGGGAGGTGGATGACGAGCCCTTTGTCCGGGACAACTACATCGTATGGCACAAGCAGAAATTTCTCACCGACTCGGCCCGTGCCCTGATGGACTGCTTTGATCAATTGAGCCGCTCGTCAGACTGAGCCGCCCACACTCCACAGACACGAAACGGCCCCGGCACGCGCTGGTTTTGCGCGCGCCGGGGTCGGATATCTTTTCAAAGGGTTCAGCCAATGGACTCCAGAAGGGCGGTCCACTCCTCCGCCGGGTAGGCTGCGGTGGACTGGAGGGAGCAGCCATAGGACGCCTCCTGCCAGAGGGCCAGGCGGTACGCCCCCTCCTCCCCCTTCAGGGTGACGGTGCCCCAGGGGAGCTCCAGCACCAGTGTGTCGGGATAGGCGGTATAGTCCCCCGAGGGGTCCCCGCCCTCCGCGGTTTTCCGGAAGGTGAGGCTCTGCTCCTCTCCCTTATACTGAACTTCCGCCATGGTTCCGCCGTAGGCGGTGTACCGGATTTCCGTGACGGAGAAGGGCACCTCCTCCACCTCCTCCACCGGAAAGCCCACCAACTGGGAAAGCTCCTGGAGGGAGGCAGCCTCCCGGCGGTCCAGAATGCCGGTCTGTACCCCGGAGGAGTTGTCCCCCTGCACCAGCTGAGAGAGCCTGGGCAGGGCAGCGGTGCCGGCCAGCAGCAGCGCCAGGCAGGCGGCAGCAGCCAGCATGGGCACGAAGGGGCGGCGGGGCCTGCTCACCGACGGGGAGCTCGTCCCCCCCCGAAGGTTGTGGAGAATCCGTTCGCGCATCTCATCCGTCACGGCAATGTGGTCCATAATCTCCTTATATGCCTCCCTCAACGTCATACCCCTCCTTCAAAATGGTCTTCAGCTTGCCCCGCCCCCGCATCAGGTGGGAGCGGACGGTGGACTCCTTCTGCTGCAAAACGGCGGCGATCTGGGCGGTGGAGAGGCCCTCATAGTAAAAGAGGTGGATGACCTCCCGGTATTTCACCGGCAGCTCCTTCACCGCCTCCCATACAAAGGAGAGGTCCTCCCTCTGCTCCGCCGCCAGGGTCTCCTTCAGCTCGTCCGTGCTGCGCACCTTGTTGTAGGCGATGCGATTTTTGCTCAGATTGGCCGCCACCCGCAAAAGCCAGGCCTTTTCATGGGCCTTGTTTTCAAAGGCAGGCCCCTTGTTCCAATATTGGATCAGTGTATCCTGCAAAACCTCCTCCGCATCGTCCAGGTTGTGGAGATAGGAGTAGGCCAGGCGCAGGATCTGGTTTCCATAGGTATCCAGCAGCACTTCGGCCTTCCGGTTCCGCGCCTCCTGTTCCAGGGCTGCGGCAGCCTTCCGGGGCTCCCCGGCCATGGCCGCCTCCAGTACCGCCGCGGCCTTTATCCACAGGCGCAGCAGTGCCCGCCGCCAGCGGACCGGCCCGCTCCATTCCGCGGGCATATCATACATCCCGTTCACCAACACGCCATCGGTTCTCCTTTATATGGCGGGGCCGCGCCGGTTTCCTCCGGGCGGCCCCGCTGGATTACTGCATCTGGGACAGGATGGCGTACATCCCATCCCGGTCCAGACCGTCTTCGGCCCGGACGGCATAGGTGTAGCCGCCGTCCAGCCAGGTGGCGGTCATAAACATGCCGTCATTTCCCTTCAGGGTCACCGTGCGGCCGTTCCACTCCTGAACATCGATCTGGGCGTAGTGGTTGTAGTCCCCGCTGATGTCCTGATCGCCCACGGCCTTACGCAGGGTGACGGGCCCGGCCTCCAGCTGGCAGAGCACCTCAATCATATCATCTTCCACGGCCCGGATGGCCACAGGCTCCGCTCCCTGGGGAAGCTCCATGGAAAAGCCGGCCACCTGGGCGGCCTCCTCCATGGTCTTGCACTCCAGGAAGGGATTGGCAATTTCCGTCTGCTCCACCGCGCTGAAATACTGCTGGAGCATGGGGTTGGCCTCGCTGTGGGTCACGCCGCTGTCGGGGGCAAACTGATTGTCTCCGGTCTCTCCCATGACGTCCTTCATGGTGACCCAGCACACCGCCTCATAGGCAAAGGAGCTGACCTCACCCGCATCGGCGTAGGGAAGGGGGACGGCCCAGGCGCCGGTGAAGCCCTGGTCCTTGCTCTGGGCGTACCGATAGAGAATCACTGCCATCTGCTCCCGGGTGACCATGTCGTCCGGCCCGAAGGTCCCGTCGCCGTAGCCGCAGGCAATACCCTGGCTGGTGGCCCAGCGGACCGCCTCGGCGTATTCCGCCTCCTGGTCCACATCGGTGTAGCGCATGGCAAAGTTGACGCTGGGCTTTCCCTCCTGCTCGTGGAGGACCGAAACCAGCTCCGCCCGGGTGAGCAGATGCTCGTCGGCGGCCAGGGGCAGATTCAGAGCGGGGGCCTCTGCAATCAGGGGTTTGAGATCTGCCTCCCCCTGCCGGGCGGAAATCGCCTCCGCTGCGAGGGCGGGGAGTACCATGGTGCCGGCCAGTGCCAGGGAAAACATCGCCGTTAATGTCTTTTTCTTCAACATTGTCATCATCCTTCTTTCCTTGTATGCAGGCGTTTTGCTTTCTGTGACACTTACTATACAGCCGGCTCCCCGGTTTTGTTGCAGCCGGGCATCTGTTTTTTCAAAATTGTGCCCCGGGCAAACAAACCGCCATCCCAAGGCGCGCGCTTTGAGATGGCGGTATTTGCGTTCAGCAGTCCCTGCTTCTCCGGGCAATGGGGCAGGATTACTCCTGCCACTCCTTTCGCTCACGCCGGAAGCGGGCCGTCATAAAGCTGGCCAGCACCCGGGCCTGGGTGTCGTCCTGGATGGCGTAGCGGGGGTTGTCCACTCCAATGAAGCCCGCCACCTGTCCGCCCAGCATCAGCGGGACAGAGAGCACGCGCTGAATGCCCTGACTGTCCAGGATTTCCCACTCCAGAGGGTACTTTTTCCGCAGGGGTTCCAGATTGTACAGGATCACCGAGCCCTTGTTCCGGAACACTTCCAGCCACCGCGCCACTGCCTCCGGCGGCACCTGCTGCAAATTGTCCTTCTGGGGGATCACCCCCGGCGCGCACCACTCAAAGGTGTTGTTCCAGCACCCGCGCCCCTCCGGGGCGGTCTCAAACAGATAGGCCCGGTCGGCCTTATAAAATTCTCCCATGGCCGCCAGCACCGCTTCCACCGCCTGGTGCCAGTGTTTCTGCCGGCTGAGCAGATCCACATAGCCCACAATGTGATCGGCAAATTCCAGCCGCTCCCGGGTGTGTCGGCTGACGTATTCCTTCTTGGTGATGTCCATGGCCACCTGGAGGCGGAGGGTTCTGTCCCCCACGTCCAGCAGCTTGTCCTTCAGCAGGAAATGACGGCCGCAGTACTCAATGCTGTCCTCCCAGACGTAGAAGGAGTCGTGGCGCAGGGTTCCGTTGGGACAGAAGTCACAGGGGGTGTCTTTTCCCCGCAGGGCCTGATAGCAGGTCTTTCCCCGGTAATTCCGAATGCCGAACATCCGCTGGGCCGCCGGGTTGAGGTAACAGAGCTCGTAGGTCCGGACGTCGCACAGGGAAATGGCGTCCTCCGTTTTTTCCAGAATGGTCCGCTCCAGCACCAGGGGCGCACTCTTCTTTTCGCCGATGGGACACGGACTCTCCCCCACCTGGCGGCACCGTGCCAGCAGGTCCTGCTGCAGCCCCTCCGGGTCAAACGCCTCCGGTGGGACGGGACGGGAAAAGAAGAAGCCCTGGTACAGGCTGGGCTGGAGGGACTCCAGCACCGCCAGCTCCTCCCTGGTCTCCACCCCTTCGCAGCACACCCGGAGGCTTCCGCCCCGGGCCAGCTCAATGATGTTGGACAGCAGGCGCAGGTTGTAGGCGCTGTGCTGGATGTCCCGGACGAAACAGCGGTCAATTTTGATCTCATCAATGGCCAATTCCTTCAGCCAGCCCAGGCTGGAATAGCCGGTGCCGAAGTCGTCCACCGAGATCTCCACCCCCGCCTGTTTCCAGGCGCTGAAAATGGTGTTGAGGTAGGTGTACTCCCGCAGCTCGCTGCCCTCGGTCACCTCAATGGTCAGGGCATCCCCCGGCACGTCCTTCTCCCGCAGGGCCGACAGCACCTCGTCCTGAATCTCCGGGCGGCGCAGCTGCACATAGGACATGTTGACACTCACCCGGAACCCGGGAATCTTCCGCCGCCACGTCCGGCACTGCTCCAGCGCGGTTTCCAGCACCCACTGCCCCACCGGCACAATCAGGCCGGTGCGCTCCAGGATGGGCACAAACTCCGCCGGAGGCACCGCCCCCCGCCGCGGGGAGACAAACTGGAGCAGGGCCTCGGCTCCGGTCAGCTGGAAGGTCTCGGACCGGACCTGGGGCTGATAACGGACGGAAAAGCCGGCAAGCTGATTCTTGACCGCCGCCTCCAGGTCCATCTGCAGCTCAATGGCGCTTAATTTCCGCTCGTAATCCTGGGGGTTGAAGAAGGCCAGGGGCTTCTCCGCCGTCAGCTTGGCCGTATCCAGGGCGTTCTCTGCATAGTGGATGAGAAGCTCGCTGTCCGGGACCTGATACTCCTGCAGGGATACGCAGCCCCCCGACAGGCTGCACTGTCCCTGCATGCACTGCTGAAGGCGATGGAAGTAGGCCTCAACGCCCTCTCGGTCCACCCCGGCGGCCAGGGTGCAAAAGCAGCTTCCACTGCTGCGGAAGGGGCGGGAGAAGCGGCCGTCTCCCTCCTCCATGGCGTCCGCCAGGGCCTGGAGCACTCCGTCTCCAAACTCCCGGCCGTATTTCAGGTTGATCTGGCTGAGGTGGTTCACATCCACCATCAGCAGATAGCCCTCCTGTCCCCGACTGTGAACATCCCGAAGGGTCTGCATCAGCTCCGCCTGCCGGCCGCCCCTGCCGTCCCCCTCCCGACCGTTGATCTCCACCATGGAGCCCAGATAGTACTTGGGATTGCCCGAACGGTCAAAGGTGCAGGTTCCGCTGCTGCTCACCCACACCAGCTGCCCCCAGCGGTTCCGAAGGCGGTAGTTGAAGCTGTACCGCTCCCACGACTTTTCAAAGACATCCTTCACATACCGCCGCAGCCGCTGCCGGTCATCCTCATAAATGGCCTGGTACCACTGCTCCAGAGAGTAGGACTTGTGGACATTCTCCCCCAGAAGTGCATCGATGTTGTCGGAAAAATAAAAGGTCTTCTCCCCAAAGTGGTAGAGCTGGTAGCACATCCCCGTGCTGTTTCCAAATCTGTTCAGCACCTGCTGGCGCAGCGTACGATCTTCCCACACAAACTCATCCATGCCGCTTCTCGTCCTCTTCTTCCTACCGGGCCCGCGCCCTGCTTTGCAGAGCGGCCAGCCGGCTTTATTCTTCCGATTTTTCACGCTAAATCACTGGCTATTATACCGTTTTCCCCCGAGAGATTCAAGTTAAGTTCCACAGCGGGACTTTTGCGATTTCACCCCCGCGCCGCAAAAATGAAGCAGGCCTTCGGAATCAGATCCCGAGGCCTGCTTTCCCCTTGCAGTTTGGTTATGTGGTGCCGTGCTCCATGCATCAGATGGTAAAGCGGAACTCCACGCCTGACACGGTATTTCGCACCGAGCACTGGCCGCCATGCAGCTCTATGATATGCTTAGCTATGGCCAGCCCAAGCCCGGTCCCCCGGCCGGACCGGGACTCGTCCGCCCGGTAGAAGGTATCCCACACCTTATGAAGTGCTTCCTCTGGTAGCGGAGGGCTCTCATTCTCAATGGCAAACGAGGTTTTTCCTTTGCTGTTTTTGATTCTGACCGTAATGCGGCCGCCCTCCGGGGTGTATTGAACGGCATTTGCGGCAAAGTTCTCAATTACCTGGGCAATCCGGCTCTCATCCGCCACAACCGTAACCTCTTCCGGAACGTCAAAGGAAATGCGGAGGTCTTTTGCCCGTGCCTGGGCCTCCAGCCGTTCAAAAATGGACTTGGTCAAGGCAAGGATGGAGACATCATCCCGGGACAGCTTCACTCTGCCCGCCTCCAGGCGGCTGAGGTCCAGCATCTCCAGCACCATGCCGTCTATGCGCTCCGTCTCAGACAGGATGACGTCAATGTACTTGTCCCGCTTCTCCTCGGCGGCATGCTCCTTCAGCCCCTCTGCATAGCTGTGGATGACGGCCAGGGGCGTCTTCAGCTCATGGGCAATGCTGGACGTCATCTGCCGCCGGTTCTCCTCCGCCTCTCTGGCATACTCCAGGGCGGTGTTCAGCCGGGTAATCTCATTACTTTGCATACCCATCCGGTCGCTCCAGTTCCGCAATTCCTCCCGCAGAACCCGGCCCTCCCGCCACATCCACACGTCTTCTACGTTCTTCCAGCTCCGGCTGTCTCCGCTTCCCATGGCCTCCCCCACCTGTCGGACCGGCTTAATCAGGCAGCGCTGCACTCTGGCCCGCACCAGCAGAATCAGCCCGACGGCCAGCAGGAAGGTCAGAAGATACACCTGCCACAGCTCTTCCCCCGCCGTGCGCCAGGGGGAGCAGTACACGGCACTGACGGTATAAACCCAGACCGTTCCACTGTCCTCCCGGCCATGGTAGTAGGGGCTATAACGGAGTTCTCCATCCACCTCCATGCAGTAATTGACACTTGGTAAAATGAGGTCCAGTCCCTCATAGCGGGCCATGCGCTTCCACCCACCCGCCAGCCGGGGCCCCAGCTCTGAAACCAAGGTGTCCAGGCCGTCATACCCATTTCCCTGATAGAAAAAACCGGGGGATGGCTGTTCATAGCACACGTCGAACCAATCGGAGTAAAGCGTGATGACCTCCCCCTCCGAGGCGACAGCCTCCGGGTCCTCATAGAGGGAAATCCAGGGCAGGCCGGAATCCTGCACCAGGCCCGAGACTGTGTACGAGCCGGATCCTCTGGCCCGCAGAGCCTCATCAAACATCTCCCAGTCAATGGCTTCAACGGTCCGGGGGATCAATTCCACCCCGTCAAAGCTGCCGGTCAGCCGCAGCGCCCGGGCGTCAAGGGACAGGCTCCCGTCCTGCACTATCTCCCGCCCCGCCTGCGTCAGCTTGGCCCGGTCAAACAGGGCCCGGGCGTTGTTCCGGGAGCGCTCCTCCCGGCGGTTCCACTGCTCCTCCGTGAGGTACTCAAAGGTAAAGAAATCCTCCCAGCTGCAGGCCAGCAGATTGCCCTCCCCGTCGTAGACGGCGGCAGCTGACCAGGCCCGGTCCCGGTCCGGAAGCTTCAAGAAGCCTCCCGTTTCCTCCCCGGCAGCGCGGTATGTCTGGAAGGAATTGGCATGGCCTCCCTCCTCCACCGCTGCCCAAATCCGTGCGATGTCATAATTTTTGTAGGTGAGGTCGTGGCCCTTTCCCAGCCAGGGCGCAGCATTGCGTTCCGCCAGAGTGGATGCATAGTCCTCATAGGCGGCCAGATACCGCGCAGCGGCATATTCCGCCGCCACCGCCGTCACACAGTACATGGACACCCCCCAGGTTCCCAGCACCGCCAGGCTCACAAGTCCGGTGATGGCAGTCCGTGCAGCCACCCCCTTCCCGCTCTTTCCCTGTTTCCACCCAGCGAACAGGAGCAGGCCGCCAAGCAGCACCTTTCCCAAGGCCCAAACCAACGGGTGATGCACCAGCTGCTGCAAAAGGCCGGCCCCCTCGTAATAGGAGCTCAGGCTCCGGTCAGCGCCGGCATAGCGCCAACCATCCCATATGGCCCAGAGTATCAGCGCACCGGCAGCAAGCCAGAATCCTCTGCCGATTTTCTTCACCGTCACCCCTCCAATCGATACCCCGCCTTAATGACCGTCTTGATGCAGGCGGCATGCTCCCCCAGTTTCTCCCGCAGGCGCTTGATGTGGGTGTCCACCGCCCGGCTCTCTCCCTCGTAGTCGCAGCCCCAGCATCGGATGAGCAGCTGCTCCCGGCTCAGCACCAGGCCCTTGTTCTGCATCAGGCAGCGGAGAAGGGCAAATTCCTTGGGAGTCAGCGCCACCTCCCGCTTGCCGGCAAACACCCGCTGCCGGGCCAGGTCCAGGGTAATGCCCCCCGCCTCCATCCGGTCGCCGGAGAGGACATTGCGCTCGTTGCGTTTGATGAGGGCGATGAGCTTGGCGTAAAGCACCGACATGGTGAAGGGCTTGGTCACATAGTCGTCCGCCCCCAGCTCATAGCCCAGCAGCTTGTCCTCCTCATCAGACAGCGCCGTCAACAGGATGATGGGAACATCGTTGTCCCGCCGTACCGCCCGGCATACGGACAGCCCGTCCAGTCTGGGCATCATAATGTCCAGAAGCACCGCGTCAAAGTTCTCTTCTTCCAGCCGCTCCAGCGCCTGCATCCCGTCCTGTGCCTCCACAGGGCGCTCTCCCCGACTGCTCAGATAGTCGCACAGCACCTCCCGCAGCTTGGGCTCGTCCTCCACTATCAAAATTTTATGTGCCATCCTTCTCCCCCCTTTGCCCACAGTATAGAACTCCCATTTGTATTTTCTGTGTCAACGCCCTGGAAATCGCCTGTTCTATCCCCAGTCTGAGGGAATCTTTCTGCAAAGTCAACTGCAATTTTCTGTCCGGATGGGTGGTTTCGCCCAGGCCGCCTTTCCATGTTCCCTATACACAGAGAACCCCCGCCCTTTTTGGCCAAAAGGGCGGGGGGAATGCTGCCGCGCAGCGTGAAATGATTGGATTCACCCGTGCAGGGAGCGTTATCCCTGGCGCAGCTGGTCCAGCCGCATGAGCATGACAGCCGCCTGGGCCCGGGTGGCAAGTCCGGTGGGCGAGATGGTGGTGGCGCTGGTGCCGGACATAATGCCGTTGGTCACCGCCCAGGCCATGGCATTCACGGCGTAGGCGGAGATGGACCCCCGGTCGCTGAACTGGCTGAGTACCGTGTCATCCTTCTTCGTGGAAGCTCCGGTGTGGGCGGCAAAGTTATAGAGCATGGCGGCAAACTGTTCCCGGGTGATGCTGCCGTCCGGGTTGGTGCCGTCGCTGATGCCGTTGGCCATGGCCCAGTCCCGGCCATTCTGATACCAGGGATCACCGGGCTTGGCCGTTCCGGTGTAGCCGTCCATGCGGGCCAGCACCGTCCAGAGCATGGCCCGGGTCATGGTGCCGTCCGGGGAGAAGGTTCCCGCTCCGGTTCCGGAGAAGTAGCCCCGCTCCACGGCGTAGCCGATGGCCTCGCTGGCCCAGTGGGAGGCGGACACGTCGGAGAAGGAGGGCTTGTCGGTCTGCTCCGTGGAATCGCCGGGGAGCAGACCGCCCTCCAGCACCTGGGTGAGGGTGTCCACCCGCTCAATTTCCGGCGGGAGCAGGGCGTCGGAGTTGGCGTTGTTGCCCACCGCCCAGATGGTGCCGTCGGTTTTCAAAATCATGGTCGTGGCGTTTACGTTGCTCACATCGGCCACGTCGGAGATATTGACCCGCTTGGGGATATCCTGGTAGGGCATGGTGCCTGCGTTCTCCCCAAAGATGGAGGAGCTGAGCTCATATTCCCGGTTGCCCCCCTGGTAGCCCAGCTGATTGTAGGTGTTGACGCCCCAGCTGTACAGGCTGCCGTCCTCGGTCAGGGCAAACACGGAGGGCACCACGGCCCGGCCCACGTTTTCTCCCCAGACATTGGCCACGTTGTCCATCACCTTGACCGGCCCGTTCAGGACCTGGGAGCCCGTTCCGCTGATGCCGAAGTCGTTGCTGCGTCCCCAGTACCACAGCTCCCCGTTTTCCAGGATCGCCATATAGCCGGAGACAAAGCGGACCTTCTCCAGCGGGGCCCGCTCCAGCGCGGGGGCGCTGCCCCCCTCCCAGGCATAGACTGTACCGTCGTTTTTCAGTATGATGCCGGTTACGCCATCGTAGCTGACCTGCTTGGCGTCGCCGGTGACATAGACGGGGTCCAGACCCTGGACACACCAGACCGTCCCGTCGTTCTTCAGGGCCATAAAGCCGCTCAGCTGTTTGACCCCGGTCAGGAGCTGGGTGGGCTCCTTGGTGGTGATGGTGGGCAGCTTGGTCCTGCCCCAGCCGCACAGGGTGCCATCGGCCTTCAGGGCAAAAAAGTCCGTGCCCAGCTGGCTCACCGCCACATAGCCGGAGCCCACCGTCTCCAGCTTCTCATCCCAGTCGTCCGCCTTGGCCGAGCCCCAGACCGCCAGGGTGCCGTCGGCCAGAATCGCCATCTGGCTGGAGAGGGTATGGTTGCCGCCGCCCGCGGGAAGGGTCCCCTCCCCCTGGCCGGGGTCCGGTTCGGGTTCGGGCTCGGGCTCCGGCTGCTGGCCGGCCTCGCTCTTGTGGGCGGTCACGCCGCTGCTGTCCAGGGTATAGAACACCGGGGCAGAGTCGTCGGTGACGTACCACACCACGCCGCTGCGGTAGGGAATGGGCTGGCAGTCGGACAGGGGCGCCTGGGCGGTCCGGGTCTGACCGGGCACGCCGTCGGCCCCGTAGGAGAGGTAGTAGAGGGTGTCGTTGACGGTGTAGTTGTCCTTTCCGTTCCACAGCAGATAGCCGCCATTCAGGCCGGTGGGAGCCAGCACAGGGGTGGTGCTGCCGCCGCTCTGGGTGATCTGATAGTCCCGGCCCTTGCCGGTGGCAATGTCCATGGCCTGGAGGTAGACGTTTCGGGGCCCGGTGCCCGCCTCGCCGTCATAGTTGTAGGCCATCATGTAGCAGCTGCTGGTCTCCGCCAGGCCGCCCACGGAGGCGCCGGTGGTGTTGGCGCCCACCGCACCGGCAAAGGAACGCTGCAGACCCACGCTGCACCAGGCTCCATAGCCCGAGCCGGAGAATTTCCCCGTGCCCGCGTCGGCGTAGTAGCGCATGAAGGTCATGGCCCGGGGATAGGCGTCCCCGTGGTCCAGGGTGACGATCCGGCCCTCCTCGTCCACCAGGATAAACTGGTTGAAGGAGTGGCTCACATAGCCGTAGTCGGTGTTCATCACCTTATAGTAGGAGTCGGTGACGGTCATGTCGCTCTGGCGCACCGCCATGGTCAGGTTGGCCTGGTGGTTCAGTCCGTCGCTGCTGGTGTACATTTCATGGCAGGTGCGGATGTACAGATACCCGCCGTACTCGTCCATGCGCAGGGAGCCCGCGTCAAAGGGCACGGTGGTGTTGGCCCCGTACAGGCTGGCCTGGCCCAGGCGCTGCCAGTCCTTGGAATACTTTACCACCCGGATGACCTCGGTGCGGTCGCTCTCCGTGGGGTTTTTCTGGCCAAACACAAAGAAGTTGTAGTCCGCCCCGGCAAAAAAGCCGCCCCAAATGGACAGCTCCATGGGGATGGTCCGGCCGGACTGGAACACAAAGTCGGAGGAATAGTCCTCCACCACGATCTGGCCGCCGGTGTACTCCACCCGGGTCAGGCCGCCGGCCCGGTTTTCCATCAAATAGGAATTTACCGGCGTGGACCAGACGGAATAGTCCTGATCGTTCCGGTTGTCCGATTCCACAGGTGCGCTCCCCGCCGCTGCGGTGGGAATCGTCACCAGGGACAGGGCAAGCGCCCCGGTCAGCAGCAGCGATATCAGTCGGTTTTTCATCACATAGTCTCCTTTCCGATTGAGTGGTTCCATGCAAATTCCATCCAGATCTCCCGCCATCCTGGATGGCGGAGTTTTTATCCTCCCCCTTTTTGTTTGCTGTCCCCTTGCCTGCCGGGGGCAGGCCGGACCATAGCGGTTTCATTTGGTCTTATGGTTTTGAAGCGGCGCGCCCCTCCAATGCCGGGTCAGCAAACCCGCCCAGCTTGGGGCGCGCCGGCAAAGCTGGCCAAAGCACGGCTCTTCCTCCCTGCCCAAATGATCGTCTACAAGTATGTAGAACCAGATACCCAGGGCTTGGTTTTATCAAATTCAAAAATTTTTCCCGCACACCGGGCCGCCGTCCGGGCCCGGTCCTTCTGCTGCTTCCGGGCGGTGAGCTGTATGTATAACTTTACCTTACCGCTTGAAGGGGGCAGAAAAAAGCACACCGGGCAGAAAAATTTCTGCCCGGTGTGCGCTGACGGTCAAAAAGTTCCTGAGCGAGGCGTTTCGTTCCGGAATGGGCGGGGGGAGCTCGAGGGGGCGGCAGCCATTTTCAAGCTCTTATTCCCCCGTGGGATAGCCGATGGTGACCCGGAAGATTCTGGTCTCAGCGGTGCCGGTTTGGTAACTGACCCAGTAGTCCTCCCCGGCGGTGTAGCCGTCGAAGGAGTAGGCGGACCCGCGGGTGCTGTCCCCCACCGTCTTACAGGCCTCCCGGAGATAGCCCATCTGGACGTCATCCTCGTACTGGAACAAAAGCTCCGTCTCCCCCGCCCGGATAGCCTCCTGAATGCGGGCGATGTAGTCCTTCACCGCTGTCTCCGGGTCCAGCTGGGGCTGGTTCAGATAGCGAATTTGGACGAGGAACTCGTTGGTGCCCGAGCGGATGGAGGTCTTGAGGATTTCGTAGTCCGTGCCCGCCGCCAAGCCGCCGGGGGTGGTGTGGCCATTCCCCTTGGCCGCGGTGGCCGCCTGGGAGGCGTAGTACCAGGGCTGGTCGGGCCGGTCGGCGTAGTGGGTGGGCTGGAGCAGGATCTCCAGTTCCCCGGCGTCAATGGCCGCGTCGATCTGGTCCAGATACCGCTGTTTCTCCGCCGCGGCCCACTTTTTGTTGGTGAGGCTCACCGCCCCGCCGGACTTGACGCTGATGGTATAGTCATCCCGATAGGTATATCCGCCAAAGGAATATCCGCTCTCCGACATGACCTTGACGGCGGCCTTGACCGCCCCGTCGGTGTAGCCGGTGAGGGTCACCGTCTTGGTGTAGCAGTCCATGTCGGCGATGGCCTTCTCCAGGATGGGCACGATCTCCGCCCGGGCGGTGGCCTCGTCCTGGGTCTGCTGCTGCTCCTGCTCCGCCTTGGCCTCATCCCGGCGGCGCTGCTGCTCCGCGGCCACGTCAGCGCGGCGGAACTCGAACTGCATCTTCTGGGCGCTGAAGGAGCCATAGGCAAACTCCGGATGTTGGGCGATGATTGCGTCCATTACCTCCTGGCGGTACTTGGACAGGGTGTTGGAATCAAAGCCGGTCTTGGAGAGGTCGATGGTGAAGTACAGCCTGTCACTGAGCTGCTCATCGGTGAAGGCCTGGAGCTCCGCCTGGGTCCAGGTGGGGACCCCAGCCAGGGCGGGGGCACAGGCGGCCAGAATGGCGTCCACCTGCTTCTGCCGCTCCTCGGCCATGTCCTGGTCCGTGGAGTCCATCAGGTCCTCATCATACTTGGTGCTGGTGCAGGTGTGGAGCTCCTCCCAGTTCCGGTGGCTGCGGCTGACCATCACCTTGTCGCTTTTCAGGAAGTAGTCGTAACGGACATAGTCGCCTCCCCGGGTGGTGGGGTCGTCCCAGGTGGTGTCCACGTGGTACCACGCTCCGTCCACCTGCACCAGGTTCCAGGCGTGGTAGCCCCCGGCGTAGCCGGTGATGGTCTCGCAGGGGATGTGGGCGGCCTCCAGCAGGATCTCGTAGGCCTTGGCGTAGCCGCCGCACACGGCGGTCCCCTTCAGCAGGGCCCCCTCGGCCTGGTAGGAGACAAAGGGCATGTTGCCGATGTCCACCCGGTAGTCGTAGTCACAGTGGGTGACCAGATAGTCGTGGAGGGTCTTGACCACGTCATAGTCGCTCATTCCGGCGGTGATGAGCTTCCCCACCACCCGGTCAGCTTCCGCCAGGGCCGCGTCGGAGACGTAACGCCAGTCGCTGGAGGCCACTGTGGTATCAGAGACGGTGGTGCTGGAATAGTACACCGCCAGGGTCTTGGCAATCTGTCCGTCCTGCTCATAGGCGTTCAGACTGGTGATGCCGTAGGGGTTGGCCCCGTTCAGGTCGGCAATCTCCAGGGCCAGCTGCTCCGCCTGGGAGGCCTCCAGGCCAAAGGCGCTGATGTCAATGGCGGACTTCCGGTCCAAAAAGCCGGTGGTGATGGCCAGGGTGGCCCCCTCCCGGTTGTCCAGGACCGGCTTCTCCGGGCCTGTGGGCTTCTGGGTGGTCTCCTCCCCGTCTCCCAGTTGCTTCCACAGGCAGTAGACCACGTCGGACCGGGGGCAGGAGGCCCCGGCGGAGAAGGTCAGCTCCTGGGTCAGCCCGGCGGACTGGGCCCACCGGACGGCGGCCTCCGACCAGTTGCCGGGGCCGGGGTCCTCCCGGGCCGCCCGGCAGAGGAAGAGGAAAATCTGGTCATAGGCCAGGGGGAGGTCGGGGCCGAACTGGGTGGCGCTCACTCCGGCGGTGATGCCGTTTTCCACCGCCCAGAGCACGGGCTTGTAGTAAAAGAGGGCGGGGCTGGTCACATCCTCAAAGGGGGAGGTGCTGGACTTGGGCTCGGGCCAGCCGGCGGCGGCCCACAGGAAGGTCACCGCCTGGCCCCGGGTGACGGTGTCCCCGGGGGAGAAAGTGGTGTCCGAGGTGCCGGCGGTGACGCCATGCTCCACCGCCCACTCCACCGCGTCGGCGTAGTAGGCCGTCTCGCTCACGTCCCGGAAGCCACCCACTGCCGCCGCTCCGGCGGGAATCGTGGCCGCTCCCGCCAGCAGGACGGCGGACAGAGCCAGGGCAGAAATTCGTTTGATCCATCGTTTCATAGGAATGCTCCTTCCATTTTGTATTCTGATTCTTAGTGCCAAAACAGAAGCAATCGGTTTTACTCGCTCAGAAGTTTTTGAGGATTTTTGGTTCCCCGAAGCGGCGGGAGGAAAAAGAAAAAGCCTGCGCTGCGGAAGAGTGACCAGCAGCGCGGGCTTTGTACAGATCCCGTCACTTGCGGGACATGCTGTTGATGGCATCCACCAGTCGGTCGGTGGACTTTTCGGTGTGGACACGGACGTTGGTGTCGCTGTAGCGGTTGGCGATCATGGCCTGGATGCCGGAGCAGATCTGCTCGGCCTTATCCTTTTCCAGGAAAATAATGGGGATCAGGTAGTCGTTGCCGGCCACGGTGATGTACACGGCCGTCTGCAGCGAACCCAGCACCATCAGCACGCCCACCGCGGTAAAAATCAGGGCAAGCAGGAGGCTGGAGCTCAGAGAGCCCAATCCCATAATGGTGATGAGTACGCCCCACAGCAGCGAGCCCAGCGTGACTTTGAAGTTGGAGTTGACCGAGGAGACCTGCTCCACGGGGAACGTCTTATTCAGAGAGCCCAGGGGAATGAGCTTCAGAATGGTGTTGGGGCAAGAGATGTTCACAAAATTATTGTCGCACTTCACATGCCCCTTCAAGTAAAACGTGAGGTAGGAGGTGATGAACGATACTTCCATACAGGAATGACCTTGCCTTTCTTGATATCATGTAGTTCGACCCAACGGGGATAACAGATTCCGTCCTGAGACGGGGCCGGCCGGATCAGTCAGCCGGGGAGGATTCCGAGAAGCACGGCACAAAATGCCAAAAAATTCTCTGGAGCATCCTCATTGTAAAAAAATGGTACAATCCACCAAACAGTCTCTGTGCAGCCCCCCAACGGTGCCCGGGCATGGGTATTCCATCCCCCAGGCAAATTCCAGTTGGGGCGAACAAAAGGGCTGTGCAGGTATAGTAATCCCTGCACAGCCCTAATTCAGCACACAAAGCCCATTGCACATTTCCCCTTGTAAAACGGAGAAAGTACCATTATAATGGGAGTGGCGCAGTAATCCTGCTGTGTGGGAGGTCTCGTCTCCTGCATAGGGACATGAGGGATGGCCGTCCCTCATGTCCTGCCCTTTTTATTCGCCTTGGTCACATTGTACTGCATAATATTTGGAAGTGCAAGGGTTTTTTCCCACGGTCCGGCTCTGTCCGGGCCGTTTTTGTCTGTTTCGGCCCCAAATGCCGGCTCCATATCCGTTTTGGCGGGAGAACTCGGGGGGAGCGCGGGAAACCGGCGCTGTGATGGCTCTGTCCATGGGCTGAAGGTCAGTCGCCCGCCTTGGCGATGTACAGGCTGAGCAGGCCCACGCCCAGAGGCATCAGAACCAGTTCCCAGGTGGCGCCGGGCTGACCGATCACCCGAGCCAGCAGCATGAGCAGGGCCAGGATGAGCACCAGAATGCCCATGACCAGGAAGGTGGTGCCTTCCCCCTTGACCCGGCAGCGGACCTCAGCGGCCAGCATGGCGGCAAAGCGCCGATAGCCCTGGGTTTTGAACTCCACGTAGTAGAGGATGAGGGCGGGCAGCAGACTCAGGGCAAAGCCGTTGGCGGCGTAGCTCAGCATGGTCTCCATCGTGGCCATTCCCCAGCTCAGGGACATGCACTGGCCGATGAGAGCGGTCACCAGGGTGGAGAGCAGCATATAGCGCTTCCAGGGGGCATGGGAGGTGGCCCGGGTCTCCTTGATGTCCCGGAGCAGCATCCCTGCCAGGATGACCAGAAGGACGGTGAGGGCGGGGCCCTCCATGGAGAAGCCGCCCTGATAGGCCTGGATCATCTCACGAATGGTATAGGGCCACGACAGCAGCACCAATCCTCCCACCAGCAGCACCAATCCCACATACAGCACCGTGCCCACAAGGGCGAGAATCAGGGCGACACCGCTCAGGGACTTCAGGTCCCAGAAGGTCCTGTTCTGCCGCTCCCGCTCCCACCACTCTTTCCGCTCTTGATCCACTCGTGCCTGATCGTTGGCCCGACGCAATTCCTCCCGAAACTCTCCTCTTGTCATACCCCTTTGCCCGCGGCGGATGTTTTTCCACTCCGCGGACTTCCTCCTCTCTGCTTGATTTACGCCTCCGGGCGCCTCGTTCTGTCATATAGTGCCGGCTGGGTTTCATTCGGTTTTATGGGGTTCAAAATTTTTTTGGATTTTTTAAAAATTTTTCCACTGGCCCGAAACTGCCCACGCTTTTCATTTTATGTAAACTAATACAGGCGCGTTCCCCGGGAAATCCCCTTGTCCGGGCATAAAAAGGAGCGATGCAGGCGGATTGCCTGCATCGCTCCTTCATGTCATCTGAACTTGGATGGGTCCGGGCCGCTTCAGCGCCCCATGACCCGGGCCATCTGCACCATGGTAACGGCCACCTGGGCCCGGGTGGCGGTGGCCAGGGGCAGGAATCGGTTGCCGTCCGCACCGGACATAAGTCCCATCTGGTAGACGGCGGTAACGCCGTCGGCGGCGTAATCTGCCACGTCACCGGAGTCCACAAAGCTGGGCACCTGGCTGTTCACTGGCTGCCCGGGATGGTCATACCGCTCCAGGAAGTTTCCGAAGAGGGCGGCCATGTCCTGACGGGTGATGGGGGCGGTGGGGTTAAAGTGCTCCTGCATGCCCGCAGGGATGAGGGGCCGGGCCCACTGCACGTAGGTGTCGTACCAGGCCCCACCGGTGACGGGGGTAAGAGTCTCCCCGGAGAACTGGCTGAGGACGGTGAGGAACTCCGCGTAGGTCATGCTGGCCTCGGGGGCAAAGGTACCGTCTCCGGTCCCGGCGAACAGTCCCTTCTCCGCCGCCGTCTCCACAAAGGTGTAGTACCAGGCGTCGGGGGACACGTCAGTGAAGGTGGGGCCGGACTGAACCTCCACACCGGTAATCTGGCAGTAGAGGTCCAGGGCCTCCTGGGTGGTGATCCAGTAGCACCCGTCATCGGCGTAAAACAGAGTCATGGGGACGCTGTATTCATAGTCATACCGCTCGTCCGTCCCCAGCCCGAACCGGGCGCTGGAATTGCCCAGCAGGTCGTTGTCGTTTATGCCCTCGACCTGGATGGTGCCGTCCTGCTGAACGTTATAATAGTGGCACCGCAGCATCCCCAGGGCGGAGTACTCCTCGGTCTCCATGACCTGCTTGTCATCAGTGAACACCCGGCCGTCCGGGGTGGTGGAGTAGCCGATACACCCCAGCTCCACCAGGATGGTGTGCAGCATCTGGGTCTCCCCGTCGTGGGGGTCGGTAAAGGGGACGTCACCCCCCAGGCTGGCGGAGGTGAGGGTGACCACCACCCCGTAGTCCGCCGTGGTAAAGGTAACCTGGCCGTTGGCCTGGGCGACGGTGCCCTGGCTTTCTTTTTCGTCAATGACCCGGCCGCCTGCCCCATTTCCGAAGGTCTCCGCCTCCGCCGTGCCGCAGCCCAGCCCCAGGACCAGGGCGGCAGATAAAAGGAGGCTGAGCCCCCTGGACCATGTCTTTCTCACGTTCTCTCCCTCCCGTCTATCTTCACTTTCAACACTTCGCTTTCAACTCTCATTTCCCCATGACTCTTGCCATCTGCACCATGGTGACGGCCACCTGCGCCCGGGTGGCGGTGGCCAGGGGCAGGAAGCGGTTGCCGTCCGCACCGGACATAAGGCCCATCTGGTAGACGGCCGTGACGCCGTCGGCAGCGTAGTCCGCTACGTCACCGGTGTCCACAAAGCTGGGGACCTGGTTGTTCACCGGCTGCCCGGGATGGTCATACCGCTCCAGGAAGTTTCCAAAGAGGGCGGCCATGTCCTGGCGGGTGATGGGGGCGGTGGGGTTAAAGTGCTCCTTCATGCCCTCAGGGATGAGGGGCTGGGCCCACTGCACATAGGTGTCGTACCATGCCCCGCCGGTGACGGGGGTGAGGCTCTCCCCGGAAAACTGGCTGAGCACGGTGAGAAACTCTGCGTAGGTCATGCTGGCCTCGGGGGCAAAGGTACCGTCCCCGGTGCCGGCAAAGAGACCCTTCTCCGCCGCCATCTCCACAAAGCTATAATACCAGGCGTCGGGAGACACATCGCTGAAGGTAGGCTGCTCCGGCGCGCCCGTCTCCTCAATGCCGGTAAGGCTGGTGAAGAGGTCCAGAGCCTCCTGGGTGACCATCCAGTAGCGGCTGTCATCGCCGTAGAAGGTGCACATCACCAGGCTGTACTCCTGGAAGTAGCCCACATCCACACCAAACCCGGCGTAGACGTTGCCCATGGCCGTGGCACCGCTGTAACCAATCCGCTGAATGGTGCCGTCACTCTTTACTCCGAACAGGCAAAACTCCAGCACCCCCAGTTCCGCAAATTCCTCATCCCCGTCGTACACCTTGCCATCGGGGGTGATGGCATAGGCGATGCAGCCGGGCTCCACGATAATGGTTTTCAGGTCGGCCTGCTCCTCAATGGGGTAGGGCCCCGGCTCCGGGAAGGAAACCCTTCCCCCAAAGTGGGCGGAGGTATAGGTAATGACGGTGCCGTCGGGCTGGGTGATGATCACCATGCCCGACTCCTGGGTAAGGGCCCCCTGGCTCTGGTCCAGCGGCTCATGGCTGCTGGACGTGCTGCCCGCCCCGCCGGGCATGTCCCCATAGGCTCCCGCTGTGCCGCAGCCCAGCCCCAGGACCAGAGTGGCGGACAAGAGAAGGCTGAGCCCCCTGGACCATGTTCTTCTCATGCTCTTTCCTCCCGTCTATCTTCACGCTCAACTCTTCGCTCTCAACTCTTCGCTCTCAACTCTCATTTCCCCATGACCCGTGCCATCTGCACCATGGTGACGGCCACCTGGGCCCGGGTGGCGGTAGCCAGGGGCAGGAATCGGTTGCCATCCGCACCGAACATAAGGCCCATCTGGTAGACCGCGGTGACACCCTCGGCAGCGTAGTCTGCCACGTCACCGGAGTCCACAAAGCTGGGGACCTGGTCGTTCACCGGCTGCCCGGGGTGGTCATACCGCTCCAGGAAGTTTCCAAAGAGGGCGGCCATGTCCTGACGGGTGATGGGAGCGGTGGGATTAAAGTGCTCCTTCATACCCTCAGGGATGAGGGGCTGGGCCCACTGCACATAGGTGTCGTACCAGGCCCCGCCGGTGACGGGGGTGAGGGTCTCCCCGGAGAACTGGCTGAGGACGGTGAGAAACTCCGCGTAGGTCATATTGGCCTCGGGGGCGAAGGTGCCGTCTCCGGCCCCGGCGAACAGGCCCTTCTTTGCCGCCGTCTCCACGAAGGTGTAGTACCAGGCGTCGGGAGACACGTCGGTAAAGGTGGGTTTCTCCGGCGCGCCCGTCTCCTCAATGCCGGTGAGGCTGGTAAAGAGGTCCAGAGCCTCCCGGGTGGTGATCCAGTAGCACCCGTCGTCGGCGTAGAAGAAGGTAATAAAGACGCTGTAACCCCACAGATTGCCGTCCAGGCCGAAGCGGGCATAGGTGTTGCCCAGCAGGTCATAGTCGTTCATTCCCTCAATGGCCAGGGTTCCGTCGGCCTGCACGCCGTAGTGATGGCAGAGCAGCCGCCCATAGTTTTCGTAATCGCCGGGTCCGCCCATATCCGCGTATCCCTCATCCTCTGCGGTATGGACCTGGCCGTCGGCCGAGGTGGCATAGGCGATACAGCCCGGCTTGGCGATGATAGTCTTCAGCGTCACCGTCTCCCCGGACCAGGGGTCGGGGAAGGACACGGTTCCCCCGAACTCGGCGGAGGTAAGGGTAATCTCTGTGCCGTAGGAGAGGGCCACATGGACCATATCCCCCTCCTGCCGCACCGCGCCCTGGCTCTGGTCCTCCGGAATGACGGAGCCCCCGGCGTCGCCCGATGCCTCCGCTCCCGCAGAGACGCACAGCAGCCCCCCGCAGAGAGCCGCGGTCAGCAGCAGGGCCAAACACTTCTTGATCTGTTTCATCACACATCTTCCTTTCTCATTTCACACAGCTTCCGGTCAGCCAATGCGGACAAACCGATAGTGGGACAGATTGGCGGTGGAGAGATTCAGCTTTGCATCCGTTGCGGTGGGCTGGTCCACCACATTGAGGCCCAGCATCAGCCCGTCGTAGTCCGCCGGGGCGCGGACGGTCAGGGTGATCTGATACACCAGGTCAGAGTGAATTTCATAGGTGTAGTCCGGGTTCTCGCTCTCCACCCAGTTGCTGCCGGCGTCGGCCAGCTTCTGGGAGCTGGCCTTGCCGGTGATGGTAAAGCTCTTCCCGTCATGCTCCCCGGTGACGGAGGCGCTGTCGCTGGCCGGTCCTTCGGCCCCGTCCAGATGGGGCGTAAAGTAGGTAGTGCCGGTGTAGTAGTCACAGAGGCTGTAGCCCTCAAACCAGATTACATAGGGGGCGGTGGAGGGCTCGGCCTTGGTGGTGGCCATGTGGCACTTGGTGGTCACATTGTAGCGGATGGTGTGGGTCACATAGCCCTCCCCGTCCGGCCCGCTGGTGGAAACGGAAGGCGCGGCGACGGTGCAGGTGGAGGGCAGGGCCGTCACCTCCGGGTCATTGCTCAACGTGAGGGCGGGCAGATTGGAGTAGGTGGCGGGAGAGCCGATGCTCAGCCCCCGGGCCACCGCGAAGGGTGTCGCCTCCGGTTCTGGTTCCGGTTCGGGCTCGGGTTCAGGCTCCGGTTCCGGCTCCGGCTCTGTGGTCGGTTCGGGTTCCGGCTCCTGCTCAGGCTCGGGCTCCGGCTCGGGTTCCGGTTCCACCACCTCCGGAAGGGGCTGGAGGTCCGGCTGGGGGTCCACCACCTCCACCACAGGGGGCGGAGCGGCCTCCTCCCGGTTCATCAGAGTGGTGATCCCGGCTGTGGCTCCGCCCACCGCAATGACCCCGGCCAGAAGGCCGGCGGCCACCTTGGTGGAGATGCCGGC
>NZ_QUGI01000004.1:108506-332292 GCF_003478995.1 Pseudoflavonifractor sp. AF19-9AC | reverse complement strand
CCATGTCTCTTTTTATCCACTTTTCAATTTGCGAAACTTATTCTACCTTATCATGTTGCCGATACGGATCGGCTTCAACAATCCGAAATTGGCGAGTTTATAGGCCGAGCCGCGGCCGATACTGAGAATGACTGCGATGTCATTCACAGTGTACGTTCTGCTTTGGGGCATCCCTTTTTCGTTGGTGCTCATAAAACTGTCTCCCTTTGCTAATGCGATTTTGAAGTGCTTTCTGGAGGCCCTTTATATTAAGGAGTTCATTTTGTTCCAGCACCTGTAAACACACGTTATAGGAGGCCAAGTTTCTGTGCCTGATCTAACGAATTTATTGCTTTTCTTAACCGGTTCGGAGAAACATGGTCATAGACGGTCAATGTTGTCTCAATATCAGAATGTCCCATCAAATGCTGGATTACAGCAAGGTCCTTTTCGCACTCACATAGCCTTGTGCAAAAAGTATGGCGTAAGCAGTGGGCGGTAGAATGCGGAAGCAGATCTGGTTTGCGGTTGCATTCTTTTGCCCGCGTGGATTCCACGTCATTATAACTTGTGCGAATGCGCTCAATAGCGCGGTCGATCCCGTGAGCATTAATCAACTGACCAAACCGATTGAGAAACACGAAGTCATGGTATCCATCCAATGTGGGGCCCGGCTTTGCATGCTTGCCGATATGCTTCTCATAAAGAAGGGGCAGTTGCTGGGCAACAGCGAAAATCATAGGAATCGTACGTACCGAGTTTCTGGTTTTAAGCGTGGATATATACCACTTCGCATTCCCGTGAATGGAGCGGTAGATCAGGGCATGATCCACATGGATACAGTTATTTTCAAAATCGATATTATCCCACACCAGACCGGTACATTCGGATGCCCGCATCCCGGTGCCTAACAGGGTTACAAAAAGCGGTAACCAGCTGCAGTACTGTGGCGAGGATTCTATGTATTGGAGAAAGTGCTTTGCCTGTTCCGAAGTGAGAACGATACGCTGCACAGGAGCGTTTGTTTTCATCTCGCGGTAGACACCGTTGCTTGGATTTTTGCGGATCAAATCGTCATCCACAGCAAGCTCTAAAACCGGATGGATCAGATTGTTGATGCTTTCCAAGGAATTGGAAGCAAACCCCTCCTGCAGCAATTTAGCGTACAGCAATTTGACATCGCTTTTATGGATTTTGGAGAGCGCTTTTTCTGTTATAGGTTCGTGTTGAATATAGTGCTCCCAGAGATAGCGGTAGTTGGATTCCGTAGATTCTTTCAAATTGGTCTTTGTTTCCATATATACCTGGAAGAGATCGTTTAATGTGAGCCGGGAACTCTCATATGTCCGGATTCCGTCTATCAAATCAGCCTGGATCTGCTGTTCTTTCTTCCTTAGGCTGGCGAGATCCGTATCATAGATAAACACCCGTTTTCCATTGTATCTGTACGCGTAGGCATAGCGCCCGTCCGGGCGCTGGTATTCTCCTTTGTGAAGGTTGCGTCCACGTTTATCTTTTCTGACTTTTGCCATAAAGTACCTCCTGATTGTAGTAAGACTGGAATGATTACTTCAACCAGTAAATAGGAAAAACTTCTGAAAATTCTGCAGCAAGGAAAGAAAAATCTGATTGAATAAAAAGTTCATTCTCTAACAAGTCAAACATATCACAGATGGAGAAGAGAGTACAGCGACCATGGCTGAGAATACTCATCCATGGCATGGATTTAGGTGGAAATCTTGAAGCCAGCTGAAAAGGCCCCATGAGATTTTCTGATCTCATGGGGCCTCTGTATCGCAGGTTTTCGATTTTTGCGTTGCTGTCCGCGTGCTATTTTATAGCCCTCCCTTGATAAAGGGAATCGCACCAAAACGACCGATTAAATATCCCTTCTCTACTTTCGTATCTTTGCGAACGGAAAAATCGTAAAGGGAGAACAAATCGGTGGCAACCGTCCGTTCATCTTTTTCAGTGAACCAAATTTGATCTTTTCTCAACAAATCCAGATCAAGAAGATTGATGCAGTGAGATGTGAAAATCAACTGAGCACCTTTGGGATTAAATTCTGTGCTGTCAAATAGGGAAACCAGATGCCTAGCCAAAAGAGGATGCAGGTGTGCGTCCATCTCATCAGCCACAAGAAGCGTTCCATGGTCTAAAGTCTTTTTCACAACGCCGATCAGTTTGAAATAACTGTTGGTGCCGTCGGATTCCTCTGCCATATTTAACGCGTAGGCAAATGTATTCCCGTTAGTGTCTCGTACCGTGTGAATGGCCTCGATATTTGTAAAGATGTCACTGTGTTGAGAGAGAGCAGGACCTGAATCGCGCATTTGCAGAGCCTGTATCCCAAAACCTGCAGCACGCAGCATAGAGGCGATCGCACGTCGGTAATCAGCATCTTTCAGCTGTTCTGCCTCAAGCCTGTAAGCATCCGCCACGGAATTCTTCGTGATGATTTGGCAGGAAGCAACCCACTCCAAAACCGGGATCACTTTGGTATAACTCCAGTTTGATGCAACCGACAGGTAGAGCTTGTTCGCAGAGGTGCGCTCCTTGAGCGTGTTTTGCTCATCTATATCCACCGTAAAACGAAAATCTTTGGTGTTTTTTCGCTCAAAAATAAGCGCCTTTATGCCGTTCGGATAGTAATATAGGTATTCTTCTGTAACAGCCCTATCTGTTACAGAAAAGCCATACGCATATCGAATGCCTTTGGTAGTAAAGATGACCTCAAAGCTGCTGGGGCGCGTGGGTGTTTCCTGATCAAACTTGAAGGGTGAACGATCAATGGCCTTATGGATCTGCTGGTTATGTGAAGTCAGTACATAGTTTGCCATAAAGCAGAATGCGTTCAGAACATTGGACTTCCCTGAAGCATTGGCCCCATAAATGACAGCAGACTTCAAATAGCGTTTGGTTTCATCCGCGATAAGATGATTTGGATGCGCATTATCCTTGCTGGCCAGCAGGGATAGTACAACTTTTTCTTTGATAGATAGAAAATTCTCTACACTAAATTGAATCAGCATAAGCAACATCCCAATACCAAGGTTTTATCTATTATAATCCGCTTTTTGTGAAAAAACAACGCAAACAAAAGATAAAATCTTAGACGGGAGAACTAAAAAACAACTTGTTATGGAAAAATATATAATGTATAACCCCAAAAGGTCAATGAGAAAAAACAAGCCTGTGGAGCAGCGAATTGTCACTCCACAGGCGCTGCTAAATATATTTTGGGGACGCGAATCAAATTAGCTCTAAGTTAGCGGTTGTCTGCGCGATTCCCGGCAGGCTTTGTGCCCGGGAAGAAGTGTTCCAGCACATCCAGACTGTCCTTAGAGGTGTAGCCCCACAGCACTGAACTAAGGGCGTCAATGGCCTCCCGCCGCTTGCGGTAGTAGGTGCGGAAGGAGATGTCCCGGATGTGCGGACGCAGGTTTTCGATGATTTCCTCCACATTCTTCAGCTGCTGAGGGGAGAGGAAGGAGTAGTACAGCAGCCAGTAATATGCCTCGCCGTTCTTGTGCCGGGTACGGAGCAATTCGACTGCTGAATCCACGAGCTTTAGCATCTTGTGGCTGCGCTCAATGCACTTGGCATGGTGCTCAATGTTGCTCCCGTTCAGGTCAGCGCCGGCAAGATAAACGGAATCCAGAAATTCTTCGATGGAGGTGCCGTATTCAATCTCGAACTTGGCCCGCACATGCTGGACGGAAATCTCCAAGCTCCAAACCACATCGCGGTATTTTTTCAGCAGTTTCCAGGTATCATGGTACAGAGGATTCTCTGTGACATCTTTTTCAACAAATTTTTTCATGGTAAGACCTCCTTGTTCAATTCACCATCAAGGGAGGGAGTGTAGGTTCAAAAGTGGCGACCTGCTAGTTTCCGTACAGAAGAGCAAGCCCAAAGCGCAGCAAGTACTGTTCATGCGCGCGGTGTAGTAAACCTTCCCGGCAGCAGCCCGAAAAGGGATCTAACTTGTAATGCGTAACAATCAAAAGTGCCGCAAAAAAGGCCGAAGCCTCCACTTACGCGAATGATCCGGCCCTCCATCGGAAAGCGGACGAACTGCCGGTAGATCCGGCAGCGTGGGTAGTCCACAATCTGTTTAATTTGTAATTGATAGGTTGGCATGGCTTTCTCCTTTTTATATATAAGGTATGAAATTGAGTTCGCCAACGAAAAAATCGTTGACTTGAACATCTTTGAGGCTTATGCTATACTTGTTTCTGTATGAATCTGCAAGGCAATCTTGTGCAGGACTCATACAGGCTTTCCTGCAAATGGGGCAATTTTACAATGGCCTCTTTTCAAACAATGCAACCATTCGCTGTGCCAATTTGAAGTCGATATTGAGCCGATTTTGTGCCAATACAACTTTCTACAATTTTTTTACAACTTTTGCCCCGAACCAGACGGCACAGGAGGACATCCTATGGAACCCAAAAAGTTAGCAAAACCTCGTAAAAATGGTGTGTTTTCAACACGTCAGGCCGTGATGAAACCGGATGAAGAGACCGGCGGGGTGTTCCCCACCATGAAGCCTGAGGGCGTGAAGAAAGAGGAGAAGGCTGCTCCTGCTTCCGTCCAGGCTCCTGTGGAGAAGATCGACCTCTCCAAGGTGAAGATCGAGACCCTGTTTGCGGACATGGTGGACTTTGAGACCTTCAGCAAGTCGGATTTCCGCGTGGTGAAGATCAAGGAATGCCAGGCCGTGCCCAAGAGCAAGAAGCTTTTGAAGTTTGTTCTGGACGACGGCAGCGGTGAGGACCGTGTCATCCTGAGCGGCATCCATGAGTACTATGAGCCTGAGGAGCTGGTTGGAAAGACCGCCGTGGCCATCACCAATCTGCCTCCCCGGAAAATGATGGGCATTGACTCCTGCGGCATGCTGATCTCCGCCGTCTACGAGAACGACGGCCGTGAGGGACTTAATCTGCTGATGCTGGACGATCGGATTCCTGCCGGCGCGAAGCTTTACTAAGCTTCACCATCGTTCCTGTGTTCCGGATCCGGCGTACGTGACGAGTAACGTTTGATATGGTAAAAAACACCTTTGCGAAAGCAAAGGTGTTTTTTTATGCTGGTCATCCGAACGCTGGGGGAGAGACCTTGACAATCCGGTGCCTCAGACTATAATAAGAAAGGATATAATAAGTATGCTTAGCATAGAAAGGAATAGCCATGGAGACACTGCACTATCTGCTTATGAAAGCCCATGTCAATTTAAACCGCTGGATCCTCAACGAGGCGGCGGAGCTTGGGCTGTCACCCGGACAGCCCAAGGTACTGGAATATCTCATGGAGTGGGGAGAGAGCAATCAGAAGACCATTGCGGATTACTGTGAAATTGAACAGGCCACAGTGGGCAGCATTCTCACCCGCATGGAACGGGACGGACTGATCGCCCGGACGCAGCGGGAGGGCAACCGACGCTCCCTCTACGTGTCTCTGACGCCCAAGGGCAGGAAAATGGGGGAGCGGATGGCGGAAGTGTCCCGCCGGGCGGATGCTCTGGCGGCCGCTGGACTGTCGGAAGAGGAGCGGACGCTGCTCCCCGTCCTGCTGGAAAAGGTGTACTGCTCGGTCTCTGGGGAGAAGGGGGAGAAGTTGGAGGAGAAGCCATGATAACACCAAAAGGAGCCGCACTTTTGAAGCGGTATGTATTTTTGTTTGTGGGCCTGACCATTATGGCTTTCGGGGTGGGCTGTTCCATCAAGGCAGGGCTTGGCACCTCGCCCATCTCCAGCGTCCCCTATGCCCTGAGCCGGATTACTCCTCTTACAGTGGGGACGGCCACCATCGCACTCCACTGTGTCCTCATTGTCCTGCAAATCCTGCTTTTGCGCCGCCAGTACGATCTCATTCAGCTCATGCAGCTGCCGGTGGCCCTGGTGTTCGGTGTGCTCACAGACGGAGCGCTGTGGGTGCTGCAGGGGGTGTCCGTGTCCAACTATCCCATGAGTTGGGCCCTTTGTATTGTGGGTATTCTCCTGGTGGGCATCGGAGTGAGGTTTGAGGTGACTGCCAATGTGGTTACTCTGGCCGGCGAAGGCATGGTGCTGGCGGTGTGCAAAGCCTTCTCCACCCGGTTTGCCAATACAAAGGTGGGCTTTGATGTGACGCTGGTGGTGGTGTCCTGCTTGCTGTCCCTGGGCTTTTTGGGGCATCTGGAGGGGGTACGGGAGGGTACCGTGGCCGCAGCCCTGTTGGTAGGCCCCGCCTCCAAGCAGATGAGTGGGGCGGTAGAGGGACTTGCTCGATTGGCCCTGGGCGAAGAGAGCAAGTCCTCGCCTTGAGTCATAGGGAAATCAGAGGATTTTTTGGCTTTTGCCATTGAAAAAGCGCGTTGAATCGGATATACTATCCCTATCCGAAGAAAATGGAGGAATCCTGCTATGACCATTACCAAAGACACCATCATCGGTGATATTCTGACCATTGCCCCTCAGACCGCCCCCCTGTTCATGGGGATCGGCATGCACTGCCTGGGCTGCCCCGCTTCCCGGGGTGAGACCGTGGAGGAGGCCTGCATGGTCCACGGCGTGGAGGTTGAGGACCTGCTGGCGAAGGTCAACGCCATGATCGCCGCTGGAGAGTAAAAAAGACACGGGGGCGGAAGATTCCGCCCCCTGTTTTTTTGTGAAAAGGAGGCTGAGCCCGGTGAAATTTACTGTTTTGATGGGCAGTCCCCGGCCGGAGGGCAACACCGCCGCGCTGCTGAGGCCCTTTTTGGAGGAGTGTACCCGGATGGGAGTCGAGACCCATTGTTTCCGCCTGAATGAGCTGAGCCTTTCACCCTGCCGGGGCTGTATGGCCTGTCAGGAGGTGCCGGACCGGCTGGGGTGCGTGCAGGAGGACGATCTTTCCAAGGTGTTTGAGGCCATGAAGGACTGTGACGTGATGGTTCTGGCCACCCCTATCTATTCCTGGTACTGCACGCCCGCCATGAAAGCACTGATGGACCGGGCGATTTACGCCGGGAACAAGTATTATGGACGGGAAAAGGGAGCCTCTCTGCTGGAGGGCAGACGGGTGGCCACGGTGGTCACCTGCGGCTATCGCCCCCAGGAGGGAGCAGACCTGTGGGAGCAGGGGCTCAAGCGCTGGTGCACCCACGGAAAAATGGAGTACATGGGGATGCTGTGCCGCCGGGATTTGGGTCGGAAGGTCCCCTTTCTGGACGAGGAAAAAGAGCAGGCGGCCCGGGATTTTGCCCAGGCCATCTGCCTTGCGGTGAAAACGGAGGAGCTATGTGCCCAAGAATTCATCTGACCCCAAGATTGGCCATGGTGGCTGCCATGGTTCCCGAGGAGGCAAAATTGGCGGATATTGGAACCGACCACGCCTATCTGCCCGCAGCGCTGGTGGAGGCGGGACGGATTTCAGACGCCATTGCGGCGGACCTGCGGAGCGGTCCTCTGGACCGGGCCAGACAGACGGTGCTGGAGCAGGGGCTGGAGGGAGAAATTGAACTCCGGCTCTGCGATGGCCTGAGCGGCATTGGTCCCCAGGAGGTGGATACCGTGGTCATTGCGGGCATGGGCGGCGAGACCATTGCCGCCATCCTAGAGGCAGCCCCCTGGACCCGGGAGCAGAACACACGGCTGATTCTTCAGCCCATGTCCTCCATGGATGACCTGCGCCGGTGGCTGGCCGCAAATGGATACGCCATTGAGCGGGAGGATTTAGCCCGCGAGGGGGAAACCCTTTACACCGCCTGGAGTGTCCGGGCAGGAGAGATGTCCCCGCTTACTCCGGGCCAAATTGTGGCGGGGATGAATACGCCCCATCCGCTGCGGGGCGCATGGCTGGACCTTTGGATGGGAAAGGTGCAGCGGGCGCGGGAGGGCCTGGAGCGCTCCAGCCGGGAGGCTGCCGCGGGGCGGAAGCAGGAACTGAAGGAGCTCTATGAGGAGCTTGTGAGCATGAAAAAGGAGTGGGAACAATGGCAGTGACCATACAGCAGGTCTACGAGCGTCTGAATGCGTGGGCGCCCTTTGAGACTCAGATGGACTTTGACAACGCCGGACTGCTGGTGGGACGGCAAAATCAGCCGGTCAGCCGGATTCTGACCGCCCTGGACATCACAAAAGAGGTGATTCTGGAGGCTGCCGGACGGGGCTGCCAGCTCATTGTGTCCCACCATCCGGTGATCTTCCACCCGGTGAAATCCATGACGGACGGAGACCCGGTGGGGGAGAAGCTGCTGCTGCTGGCAGAGCACCGGATTGGAGCCATCTGTGCCCACACCAATCTGGACGCGGCCCAGGGGGGCGTGAATGAGTGCCTGGCCCGGACGCTGGGGCTGAGCGCTGTGGAGCAGCTCCATCAGGACGGCGTGGACAGCCAGGGACGGCCCTACGGCATCGGCCGGGTGGGTCTGGCCCATGAGAGCGGTCTGACCGCCAAGGAGTATGCCGCCTATGTGAAGGAGCGGCTGGGGGCTGCCTCGGTGCGCTTTGCCGACGGCGGAAAGCCGGTACACAAGGTGGCGGTGGGGGGCGGCTCCTGCGGTTCTATGCTTTTGGATGCCCTGGAGAAGGGATGTGACACCTTTATCACCGCCGACGTGAAGTACGACCAGTATCTGGAGGCCCGGGCCCTGAGGCTGACCCTGATGGATGCCGGACATTTCCCCACGGAGCAGGTGGTGGTGCCGCCTCTGGCGCAATTCCTGGCCCAGGCCTTCCCGGAGCTGGAAGTGTCCGTATCCGCCGTCCATGGCGAGGTGTATGAGGGTGTCTGAGGGAAAAAAGGGACTGCGGCTGGACTGGGCCCTGGGTGGCGTGCTGTTCCTGCTGCTGGTGCTGCGGGCCTGTTCCTTCGGCGTGGAGTACTGGTACCAGCTGGATGACTACATTCAGTACCACAACTACGCCATGGAGCATGATTTCCTGGCCCTGGTGAAGCTGGTGGGGCTGTTGGCCTCCCGGCCGCTGGCTGGCATTGCGGATTACTTTGTGTGGTCGCCCCTCTTTGACTACATGATTGTGGGCGTGGCCCTGGTTTCGGCGATATACGCGGTGACGGCAGTGCTGATGAAGCGGCTCATTGCCCGGTATTTTGCCGTCAGCCCCCTGTTCCTGCTGGTGATGACCCTGCTGCCCTTAGGGGTGGAGGGAACCTACTGGATGTCCGCCTCCACCCGGATTGTGGTGGGCCTGTTCTTTGCCTGCCTGGCCGGTTGGAGCTTTGCCTGGTGGCTGGACAAGGGCGGATGGTACCGGGCGCTGCTGTTTCTGGCAGCTATGTTTCTCCCCTTTGGGTTTTATGAGCAGTCCGCGGTGCTGGCCATGACGCTGGTGCTGGGGATGGGGCTTTTAGAGCTGAAAAAGCGCAGGGGCCGGGCTCTGCTGGCCCTGTGGAGCCTGCCGGCGGCCGGGCTCTATCTGAAGCTCACCACGCTTTTGGCGGTGGGCGGGCTGTATGGCAGCCGGACCGAGCTGGTGCTGCCCAACTCGGACTACTATTGGGACACCTTCCTGCCGGACATTCTAGGGCAGATTCAGACTGTGTTTACCGGTGGATTTTTCTACACCCTTGTGAAGGGCTTTGTGCGGGGAATTCGGCTGGTGTTCTCTGGGGAGCTTCTGCTCTGGTGTCTGGTGACGGCGGCTGTGTGTGTTTTGTTCGGCTGGCTGTCCAGAGCGGAGAGGGGAGATGGAGAGGAAGCGGTGCGGAATGTCCCCCTCGCCCTGCTGACCGGCGTGCTGCTGGCCATTGCGCCCCTGACGCCCTTCCTTATTCTGGCCAACCCCTGGTTCTCCTTCCGGGGAGCGGTGACCTCCTTCCTGGGCATTGCCCTGGTGTGCGACACGGTGTTTTTGCTGCTGCGCCAGCGGGTACCCAGGGGCAGGACCGTGGGCGCCGTCTGTGTGGGAGCAGCTGCCCTGGTGCTGTGTGTGGCCGGTGCTTCGGAGATTGGAGATTACCGGCAGACCTGCCTCAACGACCAGAAGGCGGCGGATGCCATTTTGGAACGGCTGCCGCAGGACTACCCCACTGAGGCCAGTGTCCAGGGGGTGTCGGTGGGCCTTTTGGGTATGGAGCCCTCCCGGCTGGAGAATGTGAATTTCAAGTGGCATGAACATGTCCAGGGCTGTACGGAGAGCAACTGGGCCCTGGCCGGGCTTTTGACCAGTCGGGAGCAGGAGATCCCGCTGCCAGCCATCACGCCGCTGCCCACTGACCCCATCTATAAAGCCTGGAACCGGGAGAGCAACCGGGTGGATGGTTTCGATGCCCTCTATTACTACGATGGAGAGAGTCTGGAGCCGATTTACCTGGAGGAGACCGGAGCGATGTCCTATGAGGTCTATACCATGGACGGCCAGTGGATGGGCCGGATCTGGGAGGAGGACCAGGTGGGCTATTTCCGCACCCCGGAGCAGCTTTCAGCGGAAAATGGTGGGTAAAAAAGGTAGAAATCTCTTGCAATGGAAGAGGAAGTGTGATATAATTCCTTAGTCTGAAAACGGGCGGTCCTCTGCGGTGTTTTCCATAGGAGAAAACAGACAAGCCGGCATGAACGCCTATATAACAGGAGGAAAACAAAATGGATTTAATGCAGGCTTTTACCGAGAAGTACAAGAAGGCTGAGCCCCCCGTTGTTGAGGTGGGCGACACCATCCGTGTTCACCTGAAGGTAAAGGAAGGTAACCGCGAGCGTATCCAGGTCTTCGAGGGCACCGTCATTGCCAAGAAGCACGGCGGCATCGAGGAGACCTTCACCGTCCGCCGTATCTCCTACGGCATCGGCGTGGAGAAGGTGTTCCCCGTTCACGCTCCCTCCATCGAGAAGATCGAGGTCGTGCGTCACGGTAAGGTCCGCCGCGCCAAGCTGTATTATCTGCGCAACCGCGTGGGTAAGGCGGCCAAGGTCAAAGAGGCCCTGTAATCCGGAGAAAAAGGAGCGGTGTTTGCCGCTCCTTTTTTCGTAGGCACAAAAAAGGAGGCCGCAGTATGAACATTCAGTGGTATCCGGGTCATATGACCAAGACCCGGCGGCAGATTGAGGCCGATTTAAAAAATGTAGACATTGTGGTGGAGATCATGGACGCCCGCATCCCCGTCTCCAGCCGGAACCCGGACATTGACTCCATCTGTGCCGGGAAGCCCCGGCTCATTGTGCTCAACCGGGCGGACCAGGCGGACCCGGAGCTGAACCGAAAGTGGGCAGAGCGGTTCCGCGCCCAGGGCCACTCGGTGCTGGAGACCGACGCCAAAACCGGGCGGGGGGTCAACCAGTTCTCCGCCCTCATTCAGCAGTCCCTGAAGGAGCAGATTGCCCGCTGGCGGGAGAAGGGCCAGGTGGGCCGCCCTGTGCGAGCCATGGTAGTGGGCGTGCCCAACGTGGGCAAATCCACCTTTATCAACAAGGTGGCCCGGAAGAAGTCTGCCAAGGCGGGGGACCGTCCCGGCGTCACCCGGGGCAAACAGTGGGTCAATGTGGATAACACCCTGGATCTGTTGGACACGCCGGGGATCCTGTGGCCCAAGTTTGAGGACGAGCAGATAGGCATGCACCTGGCCTTTACCGGCGCGGTAAAGGATGACATCATGGATGTGGAGACTCTAGGCTGCCACCTGATGGCGCTGCTGGCCCAGCGCTATCCCCAGGCGCTGCTGGATGGATATAAGCTTACCCAGCTGCCCCAGCGGCAGGAGGAAGAGAACGACGTGGCTTACGGCTACCGGCTTTTGGAGGCCTGCGCCCAGAAGCGGGGAATGCGCATTTCCGGCGGTGAGTTTGACACCGAGCGCATGGCCCGTACTCTGCTGGATGAGTACCGCGGAAGCAAGCTGGGCCGGTTTACCCTGGAAATTCCTGAGGAAGCTTGAGAGGAGGGAACGGGATGGATCTCTGGACCTATGAGCGGGAGGCCGCTGCCCGAGGCTGTCTGCCGGTATGCGGCTGTGACGAGGCAGGGGCCGGTCCACTGGCCGGCCCGGTGTATGCGGCCGCGGTGATTCTTCCTCTGGAAGAGGACATCCCTGGCCTCAACGACTCCAAGAAGCTGACGGAGAAGAAGCGGGAGGCCCTGTTTCCCATCATTCAGCAGCGGGCGGTGTGCTGGTCGGTGGCCAGCGTGTCGGCGGAGGAGATTGACCGCACCGACATTCTCAGCGCCCGGATGAAGGCCATGCAGCTGGCCATTGATGGCCTGGCCCAGTCCCCGGCCTTTGCCCTCATCGACGGGAACCGGGACCACGGGAAGCAGGGGGCCATCACCACAGACCATGTATGCATTGTAAAGGGAGACAGCTTGTCGGCCTCTATCGCCGCAGCTTCCATCCTGGCCAAGGTGAGCCGGGACCACTACATGCTGGAAATGGCCCGACAATACCCTGAATATGCCTTCGAGCAGCATAAGGGCTATGGCACCAAGCTGCACTATGAGCGGCTTCGTACCTACGGTCCCAGCCCCATCCACCGCCGGACCTTTTTGAAAAACCTATGAGCGGGGAGCAGAGCCGGCTGCTGGGCCGGTGGGGAGAGGAGCAGGCGGCGGAGTACCTGCGCAAACAGAGGTACCGCATTCTGGCCTGCAACTGGCGCTGCCGCTATGGAGAGCTTGATCTGGTGGCACGGGATGGAAAAACGCTGTGCTTTGTGGAGGTCAAGCTGCGCCGCAGTGAGCGCTATGGCCGGGCAGCGGAGCAGGTGGACGGACGGAAGCAGCAGAAGCTGAAACAGTCGGCCCTGGCCTACCTTGCCCAGAATCCCCAGGACTGTCCCATGCGCTTTGATGTGATTGAGATCTATGCTCCGGAGGGGCGGATGGACTGCCCGCCTCAGATTTTCCATTGGAAGGATGCCTTTTCCTGAAAGATTGCCCCCCAAAAGAGGCCTTTCCCTTTTGTAAAGAGTGTGTTAAACTAAAAAAGAAAGCGATATTCTGATACCTGGCGGTTACCTGGTTTACGGAGGTGCCGACAGCGGGGGAAAGACGAAGGAAGGCGTAAGGGACGTGCCCGGGGTCAAAAATGATTTTTCCAAAGGAAGCATTTCCAAAAACATTATGACACTTGCGATCCCCATGACAGCCGCACAGCTAGTGAACGTGCTGTACAGCGTGGTGGATCGCATCTATTTGGGCCGATTGCCCGGCACAGGCCACCTGGCGCTGACGGGCATCGGCATCACCATTCCCATCGTGTCCATCATCATGGGGCTGGCCAATCTCTGCGGCACCGGCGGTGCACCTCTGTGCTCCATCTGCCGAGGGCACGGGGACAATGAAGAAGCAGAACGTGTAATGGGAAATTCCTTCACGTTATTGGTCCTGCTGGGCGTGCTTGCCACTGCCTTTTTCATGCTGCTGCAGGAGCCAATTCTGTATCTCTTTGGCGCCAGTCCGGATACCTTTATCTATGCCGACCAATATATGACCATTTACTTATGCGGTACCCTCTTTGTCATGATCAGCCTGGGAATGAATCCGTTTATCAACTCCCAGGGCTTTGGACGAATGGGGATGCTGACGGTGGTCATCGGGGCAGTGCTGAATATCGTGCTGGACCCAATCTTTATTTTCCTTCTGGGCATGGGCGTCCGGGGGGCGGCACTGGCCACGGTGATCGCACAGGGGGTGTCGGCAGTATGGGTGCTGCAGTTTCTCACCAGCCGCCGGGCCATTCTGCGGCTGCGGCGGAGCTGTCTTCGTCTTCAGCGGCGCCGGGTCCTGCGGATTATCAGCCTGGGCCTGTCCGGCTTCTTCATGAACATGACCAACAGTCTGGTGCAGGTGGTGTGCAACGCCACCCTCCAGAGCTACGGCGGCGATTTGTATGTGGGCATCATGACCATCATTAACTCCCTTCGTGAGGTGTTCAGCATGCCTGTTCAGGGACTGACCAACGGCTCCCAGCCCGTGGCTGGTTTTAACTACGGCGCGGGCAAGTACAGCCGGGTGCGGGAGTCCATCCGCTTCAGTGTGGGTGTAACGGTGGTCTACGCCACTGTGTTCTGGGCGCTGGCCATGCTGGTGCCCGGGCTGCTGATCCAGGTGTTCAACAATGAGGCTGAGGTCATAGAAAAGGGCATTCCTGCTCTGCGGATTTACTTTGGCCTGTTTGTCTTCATGTCTCTGCAGATGGCGGGCCAGGGTGTGTTTGTAAGCCTGGGCCGCTCCAAACAGGCAGTGTTCTTCTCTCTGCTGCGCAAGGCCATCATTAACGCGCCGCTGACTGTGATCCTGCCCATCTGGATGGGGACCACTGGCGTGTTTGTAGCGGAGGCGGTGTCTCAGCTGGTGGGCGGCCTGGCCTGTTTTGTGACCATGTATGTTACGGTCTATCGGCCTCTGGGCAAGGTAGCGGACGACGAGCCACTGCCTCAGCATTTGTAAGAGCCCATGAGAAGGCGGTCCGTGAGGGGCCGCCTTTTCCACTCTTGCGCAGAGAGCGGCTTTATGAGAGAATAGGAAAAAGCGATTTGGACACAATCCAATGCAGGAGTAATTGTATTATGAGTGAGCTGTTTGAAAAATCCATCCAGACCCTGGAACTGCCCCGGGTGCTGGAGCTTCTGGCCGACTGCGCAGCGACCGAAGAGGGGAAGGAGAAGTGCCGCTCCCTTCGGCCCATGACGGACCGGGACGACGTGGAGCGGGCTCAGCAGGAGACCAGCGCCGCGGTGAAAATGCTGGTTTTGCGGGGTACGCCGGGCTTTTCCGGAGTGAAGCCGGTGGCGGCCTCCCTCCAGCGGGCGGACATGGGGGGCAGTCTCAGCACCCGTGAGCTGCTGGACATTGCGGCGGTGCTGCGCTGCACCCGCAGCGTGGGAGAGTACGGCGGGGGAGAGGAGAAAACCCCCATCTCCCACCTGTTCCGGGCACTCACGCCCAACCGTTTCCTGGAGGATTCCATCTCCAACTCCATTTTGGGGGAGGATGAGATTGCCGACTCCGCCAGCCCGGAGCTGGCCTCCATCCGGCGGCACATGCGCGCCTCTGAGGCCAAGGTGCGGGACATCCTTCAGAAGCTGATCTCCTCCAATCAGGCCAAGTACCTGCAGGAGGCCATCATCACCATCCGCTCGGACCGGTACGTGGTGCCGGTAAAATCGGAGCACAAAAATGCCATTCCCGGTCTGGTCCACGACGTGTCCTCCTCGGGTTCTACCTTCTTCATCGAGCCCATGGGGGTAGTGAAGGCCAACAACGAGCTGCGGGAGCTGGCCGCCAAGGAGAAGAAAGAGATTGAACGCATCCTGGCCCAGCTGTCTGCCGAGTGTGCCGCCCGCAAGGAGGACATTCTGGAGGACTACCAGCTGCTCATCTGGCTGGATACCATCTTTGCCCGGGCTCAGCTGTCGGCGAAGCTGGACTGTTCAGAACCTGCTCTGTCTGACAAGTATTTGCACCTGCGGGGGGCTCGCCACCCGCTGCTGGACCGGAAGAAGGCAGTGGCCAACGATCTGGAGCTGGGAGAGCGCTTTGATACCCTGGTCATCACCGGCCCCAACACCGGCGGTAAGACGGTGACGCTGAAAACCATCGGCCTCATTACCCTCATGGCCCAGTGTGGTCTCCATATCCCGGCCAAGGATGACTCCACGGTCCGGGTCTTTCACCGGGTGCTGGCCGACATCGGCGACGAGCAGTCTATCGCCCAGTCCCTCTCCACCTTCTCCTCCCACATGACCAACATCGTGGGCATCCTGGACGAGGCGGACGGCGATTCCCTTATCCTCTTTGATGAGCTGGGGGCAGGCACCGACCCAGTGGAGGGCGCCGCGCTGGCCGCCGCCATCATCGAGTATGCCCGGAGCATGGGTTCCGCCGTGGCGGCCACCACCCACTATGCCGAACTGAAGGTGTATGCCATGACCACGCCGGGGGTGGAAAATGCCTCCTGTGAGTTCAATGTGGATACTCTGGCCCCCACCTACCGGCTGATTCTGGGCATTCCGGGCAAGTCCAATGCCTTTGCCATATCACGCCGGCTGGGGCTGTCGGAATATATTATTGATAAGGCGGCGGAGCGTCTGGATGCGGAAAACGTCCGCTTTGAGGATGTGCTTACCCGCCTGGATCAGCAGCGCCAGGAGATGGAGAAAGAGCGGGCTGAGGCCAAGCGGCTGAAGCTGGAGATGGAGCAGTCGGCCTCCAAGGTTCGGGAGTATCGGGCAAAGCTGGAGGAGGAACGGGCCAAGGTGGTGGAAAAAGCCCAGGCGGAGGCCCGGGCGATCATCGACGAGGCCCGGGCGGCCAGCGATCTGGCCCTCTCGGAGCTGAAGGAGCTGAAAAAGCAGCAGGATAAGCTGGATTGGCAGCAGGTGAACGACGGTCGGGCGGAGGCCCGCCGCCTGCTCAACGAGGCGGAGCGGAATATCGGCGGCCCCGCCCCGGAGCCCGAGGCTCCGCCGCCCACCCGTCCCGCCGTGGCCGGAGATACGGTGGAGCTGGTGAAAATGGGAACCAGAGCCACGGTGCTGTCGGTGAACAAGGATGGTTCTCTCCAGCTCCAGGCCGGCATTCTGAAGATCTCCGCCAAGCAGGAGGAGGTTCGCGTGGTGGAGGGGGAGACCCAGGCCCAGAAGGAGGCCCGGCGCATTGTTACCCGGGCGGAGCACACCCTGCGGACAGCGGCGGTGCCTTCTCAGATCGACCTCCGGGGCATGATGACCGACGAGGCCATTGCTGTGCTGGAGCGTTTCCTGGACACTGCCATGATGGGGAAACTGGAGACGGTGACCATCATTCACGGAAAGGGGACCGGCGCGGTGCGCAGCGCCGTGCGTACCTACCTGAAGCGCAGCCGCTATATCAAGTCTTTCCGGCCTGGCCGCTACGGCGAAGGTGAGGACGGCGTGACCGTGGCGGAGCTGAAGTGAAGGGAATCCTTAGGTGTCAGGACCGGAAAATATGTAACAAATGATACAGGAAAAGTGGGGATTTTTTCCTTGGGAAGCGGCTTTTTTGATGGCTGCTTTCCTTTTCCTGGTATAAATATGGGGGCTTTTTCCTATGAACCAGGGAAAAAACTTTACTTTTTTGTGTAAAACGCAATAAAAGCAGGAAAAATGCCTTTTATTTTTGTTTAGATACGCTGTAATATTTGTGAAAAATGTCATTGACGTGAACGGGATAAATCTGTTATGCTAATGTCACACAATACGACGAGGCGGAGGTACAATTTATGTATAGTCAGGAAGCAGTCGTGAATAATCAGGTTGGTCTGCATGCAAGACCCGCTACGTTCTTTATCCAGAAGGCCAACGAGTTCAAGAGCTCCATCTGGGTTGAGAAGGAGGAGCGTAAGGTGAATGCCAAGAGCCTGCTTGGAGTACTGTCCCTGGGTATCGTGAAGGGCACTCCGATCAAGCTGATCGCGGATGGCCCGGATGAGAAGGAAGCGGTCGAGGCATTGTATAAGATGATTTCCTCTGATTTTTCCGAGTAAACCTGCACGCAGCGAAAAGGCACCGCTCAGCGGTGCCTTTTTTGATATGTCCGGATGATTCCGGACAGGGAGGCGGACATGACCTTTGAGGAGCTGAAGGAAAAAGCACATTCCCTGCCGCTGAAGCCGGGAGTCTATATCATGCAGGACGCCAAGAACACGGTGATCTACGTGGGAAAGGCCAAGGCCCTGAAAAACCGGGTGAGTCAGTACTTCCAGGACTCCGCGGCTCACACGGAGAAGACCAGGGCTATGGTCAGCCAGATTGACCACTTTGACGTCATCATTGCTGACAGCGAATTTGAGGCCCTGGTGCTGGAGTGCTCCCTCATTAAGCGTCACCAGCCCCACTACAACATCCTGCTCAAGGATGACAAGGGGTACCCCTATGTGCGGGTGACGGTGCGGGATCCCTATCCCAAATTCTCCCTGGCGACCCGGCCGGCAGAGGACGGAGCCCGGTACTTCGGGCCCTATGCCAGCCGCCACAGCACCCAGGGCATCATCGATGCCCTGCGCTCGGCCCTGCGCCTGCCCTCCTGCAACCGGAAGTTCCCCCGGGACGTCGGTAAGGAGCGCCCCTGTCTCAACTTCCATATGGGAAAATGCGACGGCTATTGCCGCAGCTACGATTTAAAAGAGCGCCACGACCAGGCCATTGCCCAGGCCCTCTCTCTGCTGGAAGGGCGCTTTCAGGAGGTCAAGGCCGACCTGACGGCGGAGATGGAGCAGGCGGCGGAGGAGCTGCGCTTTGAGCGGGCAGCGGAGCTGCGGGACCGGCTGCGGGCCATTGAGCTGTTAGGAGCCCGGCAGAAGGTGGTGGCGGGCTCTTTGGCGGACACGGACGTCACCGGATTTTTCCGGGGCACGGCCAAGAGCTGCTTTGTGGTCCTCCACTATGTGGAAGGCGACCTGGCGGCCAAGGACTTTGATCTCATTGAGACCCCCATGGAAGAGGAGGAGGGAACCGTCCTTTCCTCCCTGGTGCGGGAATACTATGTGGGTCGGGCCCGGCTGCCCAAGCAGATTTTGCTGCCCTGTGAGCTGCCCGACCAGGTGCCCCTGACCCGGATGCTGTCCGAGCAGGTGGGCCGTCGGGTGGAACTGGTCACGCCTCAACGGGGGGCCAAGATGGACCTCATCCGCCTGGCCAACCAGAATGCCAGGGAAGAGGTGGAACGGGCCACCACCCGGGAGGAGCGGCAGAACAAGCTGCTGGAGCTGCTGGGCCGGATGTTGGCCCTGGAGGGACCGCCCAAACGGATGGAGTCCTACGACATCTCCAACACCGGGGCCAGCGACATTGTGGCCTCCATGGTGGTCTATGAAAACGGACGGCCCCTGAAGCGGGACTACCGCCGCTTCAAGCTCAGGGACATGAACGGACCCGACGACTACGCCTCCATGGAGCAGGTGCTCACCCGGCGCTTCCGCCGCTACCTGGACGGGGACGAGAAATTTGTCGATAAGCCCGATCTCCTGCTCATTGACGGCGGACTGGAGCACGTGCGGGTGGCCCAACGGGTGCTGGAGACCCTGAATCTGGACATCCCCGCCTTCGGCATGGTGAAGGACGACCGCCACCGCACTCGGGCACTGGTCCATCCTGACGGCCGGGAGATCGGCATTCAGGCGGTGCCGGCAGTCTTTTCCCTCATCGGACAGATTCAGGAGGAGACCCACCGCTTTGCCATTGAGTATCACCGCCAGCTCCAGGCGGGGCATGTGAAGGGCTCCGTGCTGGACAAGATCCCCGGGGTGGGGGAGAAGCGGCGGCAGCAGCTGCTCAAATACTTCAAGAGCGTGAAAGCGGTGAAGGAGGCCTCTCTGGAGGAACTGGAGAAGGCAGTTCCACGAAACACCGCCCAGGCAGTATTTCAGTATTTTCACCAGACTCCGGAGCGGGAATAATCCGGCCCCGGGAAGAAAGGAACGAAGGATATGCGCGTTATTTCAGGATCCTCCCGGGGCAGAAAGCTCAAGGAGCTGCCGGGCATGGACACCCGTCCCACCACGGACAAGGTGAAGGAGTCTCTGTTCAATATCATTCAGTTTGAAATTGAGGGCCGGCGGGCCCTGGACCTCTTCGGAGGAACCGGCCAGCTGGGTATTGAGGCCCTGTCCCGGGGCGCGGTCCACTGTACCTTTGTGGATGCCCGGCGGGACGCGGCGGCGGTCATCCGGGACAATCTGCGCCTGTGCGGGCTCAATGAGCACGCCCGGGTGGTGCAGGGGGACGCGCTGTCGTTCCTCTCCTCCTGCCGGGAGAAATTTGACCTGATTTTCCTGGATCCTCCCTACCAAACCCAACTTTTGGAAGATAGTATGGAGGCCATTGCCAAGTTTGACATTCTGTCGGAACATGGTATAATGGTATGCGAAAGTGCCGTCGAGAAGGTTTTGCCTACTCTGGCGGCTCCCTATGTGCAGGGACGGGAGTACCGGTACGGAAAGATCAAGCTGACGGTATTCCACCGGGCGGGGAGTGAGCGAGAATGAGTACTGCCATCTATCCGGGCAGTTTTGATCCGGTGACCCTTGGCCACCTGAATATTATCAAACGGGCGGCGGCCTGTTTTGACAAATTGATTGTCTGCGTCATGATAAACTCCAAAAAGCAGGGAATGTTCACCCCAGAGGAACGGGTGGAACTGCTGCGGCGGTCCACGGAACGGTTCCCCAATGTGGAGGTGGACTACTCCAACGAGCTGCTGGCAGACTACGCCAAGGAGCGTCGGGCCCACGTGGTGGTCAAGGGACTGCGTGCTGTGTCCGATTTTGAACAGGAAGTTCAGATGGCAGTCATCAATAAGAAGCTGAACCCCAAGCTGGAGACGATGTTCCTGGCCTCCAGCGAGAAATATACCTACCTCAGCTCCACCATTGTCAAGGAGATGGCCCGGTACGGGGCCGACCTGGCGGAATTTGTTCCCCGGGAGATCGTGGACGATGTCAACCGGCGCATGGGGGAAATGCAGGGAAAGGAAGGATAACGCATGGCAAGCGGTGTGGAAGAGTTACTGGACATGCTTTTTGAAATGATTGACGAGGCGAAGAACGCCCCTCTGTCCAGCGATAAATGTGTGATTGAGCGGGACCGGGCGCTGGATCTCATTGACGATGTGCGCAGCCAGTTCCCCATTGAGCTGTCTGAGGCCAGAAAGATGATGGCCAACCGGGCGGAGCTGGTAGCCTCCGCCAAGCGGGAAGCGGATGCCATCCGCAAGGCCGCGGAGGACCGGGCACGCCAGCTGGTGGCGGAGGATACCATTACCCTCCAGGCCCGTCAGCGCGCCAACGAGATGATGCAGCAGGCGGAAGAGCGCAGCCGCGATTTGAAGCGTTCCGCCAACGAGTATTGTGAGGACGCCCTGCGCCGCACCGAGGAGGCTGTGGCCGAGGCCTATGACGAGATCAAAAAGTCCCGGGCACGGTTCCGTGCCGCGGCCGGTGTGTCTGCCGCGCCCTCTGCCGGGACTGGCTCCCGCCCCATGTACGACGCCGCGGCGGACGAGGACTGAGCCGCAGTTCTACAAAAAAGATCATTCCCCGAAACGCAACAGCGTTTCGGGGAATTTTTTGCCTTTGTTCCTCATTACCAGGGAAGCCAGCTGCCGTCCTCCCGGGCATCCAGCATCTCCAGCGCACCATCCAGCAGCTCTGCTGCCTCCGCACGGGTCATCTGGGCGGACAGGGTAGCGGCACCGGAGTCCTCCACTCGGATAATGCCGGAGGCGGCCAGGTTGGCGGCCGCCTGGGAGGCCCAGTGGTCCGAGCCTTCAGGGGAGAAAACCTCCACGGGGACGTCGCTTACACCCAGAAGGTTATTGAGCATCACCGTGGCTTCACCCAGGGTGATGAGGCTGTCGGCGCCAAATACCGGCGCGCCCTCCTCATTCCGGCTGCCCTGAATGACGCCTGCCTTCAGTGCAGCGGAGACGGAGCCCTTGGCCCAGGTGGGAATGGCCTCGTCGTCAGAGAAGCCGGTGAGAGTCACGTCCTCCAAAGGCTCCAGACCGGACACCGCCATGGCCATAGATAGGAACTGAGCCCGGCTTACCGGCTGGTCGGGATGGAAGAAATATTGACCGTTGACATATTCACCCACACACACGCCCTCTTCCGCCAGGCGGATGGCCGCCTTGTGGGCGCTGTTACCCTCCAGGTCGGAGTAGGTCACAGAGGTGGAAGGCTTTTCAATGCGCACGGATACCTTGGCCTCTGGAGAGGTATTACCGGCGGGGTCAATGGCCACATAGGTGAAGGAGTCGCTGCCCGTTTTGTTCTCATAGGGGGTGTAGACAAAGCGGCTGGAGCCGTCCTCTGCCAGGGTCACCGCGCCCCGGGCAGGGGTGGAGGTGAGCTGGAAGGTGAGCAGGTCGCCCTCGGAATCCAAGGCGTCAAAGTACCCGGTGATGGCCACGTTTTTGTAGGTGGACAGGTCCATGTTCCGGGCAATGGGGGCCTGGTTCTCCTCGGTGAGCAGATAGAGGGTGACTGTGGCAGCCTCACAGGTGGCGGAGGAGGAGAGAATAGGAGTAAAGGTAAAGGTAGCGGTGGTCAGCGAGGGATTGGGGGAGCACTGAAAGCGCAGTCCACCCAGAGCACTCTGTTCCACCAGGGAACCGGCCTCAATGGGCTGGCCGCCCATCAGTAAGGTACCGGCCCCTGGATCCGGCAAGGTGTCGATGGAGATGGCGCTGATGCCCGCGCCGTCCCCGTTTTTCAGCACAAAGTCCTCCTGAGTAAAGGAGATGACGGTGCCTACCAGCCCATTCTTGGAAAAGTCGGCCACGGAGGGATTCTCATCCTTCCGGTTCCAGAAAAAGGCGGAGGCGGGGACGGTGAGGGAGAAAGCCAGACTGAGCACCAGCAGGGATGCCAGCGCCCCACGGCGTATGACAGGTCGTTTCATGGGAATACCTCCTTGGTTGGTCAGTGTATTCCTAGTGTGCGGCCTGGTCAGGGAAAATATGCGGCGCTAAAAAATGGAAGGTTCAGGGCTCCTGAAACATGGGGGAGGACAGGTACCGGTCTCCGGAGTCGGGCAGGATGGCCACCACGGTCTTTCCGGTGTTTTCCGGCCGGGCCGCCACCTGGCGGGCGGCGTACAGGGCGGCGCCGGAGGAGATGCCCACCAGCAGACCGAAGGAGCGGGCCATCTCCCGGCCGGCATCAAAGGCGTCCTGGTCACGGACGGGCAGAACCTCGTCCAGTACCGAGCGGTCCAGAGCCTCCGGCACAAAGTTGGCCCCAATGCCCTGAATCTGGTGAGGGCCCGCCTTTCCGGCGGAGAGCAGAGGGGAAGAGGCAGGCTCTACGGCGATGACCTGAAGCTGAGGGTTCTGCTCCTTCAGATACCGACCGGTGCCGGTGATGGTGCCGCCGGTACCTACACCGGCGACAAGGATGTCCACCTTTCCGTCGGTGTCCCGCCAGATCTCGGGGCCGGTGGTGCGGTAGTGGGCCTTGGGGTTAGCAGGATTGACAAATTGACCGGGGATGAGACTGCCGGGGATGGAGGCATGGAGCTCCTCCGCCTTGTCCACCGCGCCCTGCATGCCCAGAGCGCCCGGGGTCAGTACCAGCTTGGCTCCGTAGGCGGCCAGCATGGCCCGGCGCTCGGCGCTCATGGTGTCGGGCATGGTGAGAATCACCTGGTAGCCACGGGCGGCGGCTACACAGGCCAGTCCAATTCCGGTATTGCCCGAGGTGGGTTCAATGAGAGTGGCCCCAGGCTTGATCAGCCCCTGTTCCTCCGCATCCAGAATCATGGAGAGTGCGGCCCGGTCCTTGGTGCTGCCGGCGGGATTGAGGTATTCCAATTTGGCCAGCAGACGGGCTCCAGTTGCGGAATTGGTTTCAACCTGGAAGAGCGGCGTGTTGCCGATCAGCTGCTCCACACTGGAAAAAATGGTCGACATAATATAAAATCACTCCTATCAAAAGGATAGGTTTATCATAGCCTGAACCGGGCGGGATGTCAATTTATTTGCAAAGAGAGGAAAAGAAGGATATAATAATTTCATAAACCCATTTTTGAAATACGAGGATTTGCCATGAAAACAGGACTTGTATTGGAGGGTGGAGCTCTCCGCGCAATTTTTTCCAGCGGTGTGTGTGACGGCCTGCTGGAGGGGAATGTAATGGCCGACTATGTGGTGGGCGTGTCGGCGGGCATTGCCTACGGCGTCAGCTATGTTTCCCGTCAACCCAGGCGAAATCTGGAGGTAGTGACCCGCTTTGCCAATGACCGCCGGTACATGGGCATGAACAATCTGGCGGATAAGGAGAACCAGAGCTATTTTGGCCTGAAATTTGCCTACGATACCATTCCCAATGAGCTGGTTCCCTTTGATTATGATACCTTTGAAGCCTACCCGGGTCAGGTGGAGGCGGTGCTGACCAACCTGAATACCGGCGGCGCGGAGTATGTGGAGGTGCCCCGGCGGGACAAGGAATCCCTGATCCTGCAGGCCTCCTGCGCCATGCCTCTGATGTTCCCCATCTATGAAATTGATGGAAAGCCCTGTCTGGACGGCGGCGTAGCTGACTCCATTCCCTGGCAGCACGCCCTGGATCAGGGGTGCGATCGGGTGCTGGTGGTATTGACCAGACCCCGGGACTATGTGCGCAAGCCGGACAAGGTGATGGCTCTGGTTCGCCGCCGGTACAAGGAGTATCCGGAATTTGTGCGGGCCATGGAGAGCCGGGCAGAGCGCTATAATGAGAACCGCCGGCAGCTGTTTGAGCTGGAAAAGCAGGGGAAGCTCCTTGTGATCGCCCCAAAATCCACCCTGGGCGTGGCCCGAACGGAGCGGAACACAGAAAAGCTGCGCCTTCTGTGGGCGGAGGGCTATCAGGAAGCGGTGGACCGTATGGAGGAGATTCGGGATTATTTCAACGGCTGACCGAGGCTCCGCCTGACGGGGGCGTTTCCAGCAGATCGACGGCACGCTCCGCCAGTTCCGGCTGGAGGGCGAAGAGAGCCAGAATATCCCCCAAAACCGTAAAGAATGCGGCTAGTTGACTCAGTGTGTCGCTGTCCGTGTCCTGAGCAATCCAAATCGCTGTGGCCACTGCCAGCATGAGCAGCTGATAGCTGTCTGCGCCGGATTTTTTACAAAAGGACATAAAACCACCCCCGGGCCATTCTATGCAGGGGTCCGTAGGGTGGTTTTCTTCTCTGGCCCTGTATGGGACTTTTCTTCCAGACTGGATGAAATTGTGGTAAACTGAGTGCCTGCGGATATAGGTTAGGAAAGGGAGAGAACCATGAAAATCGTCATTGTGGACGGCCAGGGAGGCCGTCTTGGAAAGCTGCTGGTGGAGGAGGTCAAGCGCCGTCTGCCTCAGGCACAGATTTATGCGCTGGGTACCAACAGCATCGCCACCGCGACCATGCTCAAGGCTGGGGCGGACTTCGGTGCCACAGGGGAAAACCCGGTGGTCCGGGGTGTTATGGACGCGGACGCGGTGCTGGGCCCGGTGGGCATTGTGGTGGCCCACTCCATCCTGGGAGAGGTGACCCCAGCCATGGCAGAGGCGGTGGGCGGCTGCCGGGCACGGAAATTTTTGATCCCCATGAACAGCTGCGGCGTGGTGGTAAGCGGCGTAAAGGAACAGCCTTTGCCTAATTATGTGGCGCAGGCGGTGGAGCAGATGATGCAGGAACTGGGGGAGGTGTAAAAGGTGGATTGCTGTTCGGTGTTTCAGGGGGCTTCGCCCTCCCGGCTGGGCTATGGAGGGATGCGGTTTCCGGTCGTTCCGGGGACGGGCAATATTGACGAGGAGAAGGCCAAGTGCCTGATTGATCGGGCAATTCGGGGCGGAATCACCTATTTTGACACCGCATGGCCCTACCATGAGGGACAAAGTGAGCTCTTTTTAGGGCGGGCTCTGTCCGCCTATCCCCGGGGAAGCTACTTCCTGGCTACCAAACTGCCCTGTTGGTTGGTGGAAAGCCGGGAACAGGCCCGAGAAATTCTGGACCAGCAGCTGGAGCGGCTCCAGACCCCCTATGTGGACTTTTACCTGCTCCACAACCTGAACCGGAACATGTGGGAGAAGATGGTGAAACTGGACATCCTCTCCCTGCTGGAGGAATATCAGGCGGCGGGGAAGCTGCACCGGCTGGGATTTTCCTTTCATGACAGTTATCCGGTGTTTGAGGAGATCCTCCGTTACCGATCCTGGGACTTCTGCCAGATTCAGCTCAACTATATGGATACAGAGCACCAAGCGGGCCTGCGGGGCCTGGAGCTGGCCCGGAGCCTGTCCATCCCTGTGGTGGTGATGGAGCCGGTGAAGGGTGGTTCCCTGGCCCAGCTGCCTGAGGAGGTGGCCAAGCCTCTGCAGGAGGCCGATCCCGAGGCTACGCCCTCTCGCTGGGCCATGCGCTGGGTGGCCAGCCAGCCTGGTGTGGCGGTCATCCTAAGCGGCATGACCACCATGGAGCAGCTGGAGGACAATCTGGATACCTTTTCGCCTGTGCATCCGCTGAGCGGGGAAGAGGAGAAGCTGGTGGAGGAGACCGCCCGGCGGCTGCGGGCCCGGCTGAACAACGGCTGCACCGGCTGCCGCTACTGCCTGCCCTGCCCCTCGGGTGTGGACATTCCCGGGAGTTTCCAGGTGTGGAACAACATGGCGGTCTATCAGAATCAGCGGCTGACCAAACGGGCCTGGAAGAACCTGGACCCGGAGGAGCGGCCGGACCGCTGTGTGGGCTGCGGACGCTGCGAGACGCTGTGTCCCCAGCAAATCCCCATCCGGGAGCACCTGGCTCAGATCACCCGCCAGGTGGAGCACTTCCTGGAACAAAACTAAGAAAAATCCCGTTGGGACATTTGTCCCAACGGGATTTTTTACTGTGATTTGGAGCCGGAAATGAACAGCTGACAGCACTCCTTCACCCGACAGGCATCGAAATACCGATTTTCCAGGGGAATCCACATGGAGCGGAACCGCTCCAGGCAGCCAGACCCGCCCCGCTGGGCCAGCCGCTCCAATCGTACTTCCAAGGGCGCCTCTACCCACACCCGAAGCTGGTAGTGGTCCCGAAGATCGGGACGGAGGGAATAGCTTCCCTCCACCACCACTAGAGGGCAGGGGGGAACAGTGACAGGAGCATCAAAGCCCCCCATGCGGCAGCGCCAGGGGCGGTAGCAGGCCGTCTCCTGCCGGGTGAGGGGGAGGAGGACCTCCTGAAGGAAGCGCTCATAGTCCACGTTGCCCCCGGGCTGAGCTAGACGCTCCTCTGTCCGCTGCTCCGGACGGAGGAAGAAGTCATCCATGTGAATGAGGGGACAGGAATAGATTTGGGACAGTTCCTCTCCAAGGGTGGATTTGCCCGAGGCGCAGGGACCGTCGATGGCCACGCGGACAAATGGATTACAGGACATTTCCTGGTCAATGGCACACAGCAGCTGGAGGAGGCACGCCAGCTTCTGGGAGATCACCCGGTAGGCCGGGGCATAGGCGGCCCAGTATCGGGCACTGTGGCTCACAGCGGGGCAGCCCTGCGCTTTGAATTGTGCCAGCTCTGCGTCCACGGCGGCCCTGGGAAAGGGAAGATCATACACCAACTCCAGGTCGCGCTCAAGGCCTGAACGGTCCGGAGCGGCCTGCTGTGCGGTGAGAAGGAACAAACAAAAGACGGTGTGGATGGCTAGTCCTTTTCCTTTACAGGCGCTGAGCTGGAGACGGCACATCCCGCCGCCCAGAGACTCGGTCAGAGAGGCGGAGGAATCCGCCTTCACCTGGGCCCACTCCGTTTCCAGGCGGGTGAGGGCGGTGGCCTCATCGCTGATGAGGTGGCCCACCCCCATGTGGCTCTGGTACAGGAATTTTACGGCGTCCCGGATTTCCATATCCGGGTGGTTGTCAAAGTGCTCCTTCAGGAGCTTCACCATATCCTCCATGACTCAGGCGAGCTGGGCGATCAGCTTGGCCTTCTGCAGGGCCAGGACCACCACGGGGATGGCCGCCAGCTGGAGGATGATACCGGGAATGGCGTTGGTGAAAGCGCCGGCGATGAAGGCGGCAAAGGTGAAGCCCTCCCCACCCATCAGCAGAAGGGCGGTCACAATGCCCCAAACCACCCGGCCGCACAGCATGGCGCCGATGAGGGCGGTGTAGATGCCAACCAGAGACTTGGGCAGGCGGCGGTAGAGCACGCCGGAGACCAGACCATAGGTGGCCAGCTCAAAAGCCATGGCGATGGCCGTGGGGAACAGAGAAGGCTTGGTGAGAATGAGGGAGCGCATGAGCGGGGCAATGAAGCCCACTGCGGCACCCCAGGGCCCGCCGCACAAAAAGCCGCACAGAATGGTGGGCAGGTGCATGGGCAGCAGCATAGCTCCAATCTGAGGGATGTTGCCGGTGAAATTGGGCAGGATGTAAGCCAGGGCCAGCATCAGAGCGGCCAGGACCATGTTCCGGATGGACTGATTTTGATTGCGCATGGAAAGCATCTCTCCTTGGACGGAAAAATACCGCGCAGGCTGTTCCGCCCTTCTGGGCAGAGCATACCTGCGCGGTATGACCGTTACAAAATATAGGTTCCAAAAGGGAACGGGCGCTGGAGTCAGGGTGCCGGCTTCATGCCGGACGATTGACCAGATTATACCATGGGATGCATTCCCGGGTCAAGGGTGACCTCAATAATTGCCTTTTCCGCCGTTCCACTGCCACTGGCGCACCTCGGGCATGTCCTGACCGTAGGTGTTGATGTACTGACGGTGTTCCACCAGCTTGTCCTTCATCTCCTGAATGAGGTAGGCGGCGCTGTTGCCCAGCTGGGGCAGGCGCTTGACCGTGTCCATCACCAGGTGGAAGCGGTCGATGTCGTTGCGTACCCGCATGTCGAAGGGGGTGGTGATGGTGCCCTCCTCCTTGTAGCCCCGGACGTGGAGCTTCTTGTTGTGCCGGCGGTAGGTAAGCTCGTGAACCAGGGTGGGATAGCCGTGGAAGGCAAAGATGATGGGGGCGTCGGTGGTGAAGATCGCGTCGTAGTCCTCATCGGTAAGGCCGTGGGGATGCTCGGTGTGAGGCTGCAGCTTCATCAGGTCCACCACGTTGACTACCCGGATTTTCAGGTCGGGCAGGTAGTGGCGCAGAATGGTGACGGCGGCCAGGGTCTCCAGAGTGGGGGTGTCACCGCAGCAGGCCAGCACCGCGTCCGGCTCATAGCCCTGATCGTTGGAGGCCCACTGCCAGATGCCGATGCCGTGGGTGCAGTGCTTGATGGCCTCATCCATGCTGAGCCACTGGGGGCGGGGAAGTTTGGAGGCGATCATGACGTTGATCTGGTCCCGGCTCTGGATGCAGTGGTCGAAGCAGCACAGCAGGCAGTTGGCATCGGGGGGGAGGTAGAGACGCACTACGTCCGCCTTCTTGTTGGCCACGTGGTCCAAAAAGCCTGGGTCCTGGTGGGTGAAGCCGTTGTGGTCCTGCTGCCACACGTTGGAGGCCAGGACATAGTTGAGGGAAGCGATGGACTGCCGCCAGGGGAGCTGCCCGCATACCTTCAGCCACTTGGCGTGCTGGGCCACCATGGAGTCCACAATGCGGATGAAGGCCTCATAGCTGTTGAAGAAGCCGTGGCGTCCCGTGAGCAGATAGCCCTCCAGCCAGCCTTGACACAGGTGCTCGGAGAGGGCGGCGTCCATCACCCGGCCGTCGGCGGACAGAGCCTCGTCAGAGTCGGGGTCAATGGGATCGGTCCAGCGCCGGCCGGTGGCCTCAAATACCGGAGAGAGGCGATTGGAGGCTGTCTCATCCGGGCCGAAGATGCGGAAGTTCCGGGCGTCCAGATTCCGCTTCATCAGGTCCCGTACATAGCCGCCCAGCACCTCCATGTCTGCCGCCTCCACGGCACCGGGCTGGGGAACGTCCAGCATATAGTTGCGAAAATCAGGGACGCGCAGATCCCGCAGCAGCAAGCCGCCATTGGCGTGGGGGTTGGCTCCCATGCGCCGCTCGCCCACCGGAGCCAAATCGTGCAGACGGGGGATCAGCGTACCGTTTTCGTCAAAAAGTTCCTCGGGCTTATAGCTGCGCAGCCAGGCCTCCAGTTCCTGAATCCGGCCCGGCTTGCCGTCGTGGACGGGGATGGGGGCGGTGTGGGAGCGCCAGCTGCCCTCCACCTGCTTGCCGTCTACTTCTTTGGGGCCGGTCCAGCCCTTGGGGGAGCGGAGGATGATCATGGGCCAGCGGGGCCGCGCAGCGTCGCCGCTGGTGCGGGCGTACTCCTGAACACGCTGAATTTCCCGTACCGCCCAATCCAGAGCGGCAGCCATTTTCTGGTGCATGACCTTGGGTACCTCGCCCTCCACGAAGCGGGGCTCCCAGCCGCAGCCCTTAAAGAACATCTCCAGTTCCTCGTGGCTGATGCGGGAGAAGATGGTGGGATTGGACACCTTAAAGCCATTGAGATGGAGAATAGGAAGCACTGCGCCGTCCGTAATGGGGTTTAAGAACTTGTTGGAGTGCCAGGCCGCAGCGGAGGGACCGGTTTCCGCCTCGCCGTCGCCCACGACACAGGCGGCGATCAGGCCGGGGTTGTCCATGACCGCGCCGAAGGCGTGGGCCAGGGAGTAGCCCAGCTCACCACCCTCATTGATGGAGCCGGGGGTCTGAGGGGCGGTGTGGCAGGGGATGCCGCCGGGGAAGGAGTACTGACGGAAGAGCTTTTTCATTCCCTCAGCATCCTGGCTGATGTTGGGGTAAATCTCGCTGTAAGAGCCCTCCAAATAAGTATGGGCCACCACGGCGTTTCCTCCGTGGCCGGGACCGCAGATGTAGATCATGTCCAGGTCATATTTGATAATGGCCCGGTTTAGATGGGTGTAAATGAAGTTCTGGCCGGGACAGGTGCCCCAGTGACCCACAATATTCTGTTTCAGATGTTCGGGGCGCAGAGGCTCCCGAAGCAGTGGATTATCCAGCAAATAAAGCTGGCAGGCGGACAGGTAATTGGCCGCGCGCCACCAGGCGTCGATGTCATTGAGCTGCTCCCGGGTCAAAGGGTCCTTTTTGGACATGCGAGCCGGGGCCTTTACAGCGGCCTTGGATGTACCGTTGGCGGCTTTTGACATAAAATAACCTCCTTCGTGGAAGTGGAAAATAAAACAATATATATGTAAGTATAATCTAAAGCGGGGAAAAGTCAATTCTGAAAAGATAAAAGGAATATAAAAGGGAACGCGGAAAGATTAAAGAAAGAATAATCGATAAAATATATAAGGCAACGGGAAACTAGCCACAATTTATAAAAAACAATCCGAAGAGAAGAAAAATGCGCCCGCCATTCTCAAAGGAAAGGCGGGCGCAGATCCGACGGGAAATAGGAAAAACTCAGTGGGGCCGCTTGGCACGGTTGATGGCGGAGAGGATAGCGCGGAGAGGAGCCAGGTTGATGTTGTGGGACAGGCCCACGCCCCAGTACTTCTTGCCGTCCCGCTGATCCTGCAGCAGAATGTAGGCCACGCCCTGGGAGTCGGAGCCATCGGTGATGGCGTGGGAGGCGTAGTCCAGGAAGGAGAAGCGGGCCATCTTTTCGCCCTTGATGGCGTTGAAGAAGGCGTCGATGGGGCCGTTGCCCTCACCGGCGACATCGAAAATGGTGTCGGTGTGCTGAATGGTGCCCTGGAAGGCCACATGGGAGTGACCCTCGGCGTCGATGGTCTCCTGGAAGGCGTGTTTAAGCAGCTTGTAAGGCTCCTTGGCCTCGATATACTCCTGATGGAACAGCTCGTTGATGCGCTCGGGGGAGACCTCCTTGCCCACCCGGTCGGTCTCCACCTGAACGATGTGGCCGAACTCGGGGTGCATGGCCTTGGGCAGGTCGAAGCCGAAGTTGTGCTCCATAATGTAGGCGGCGCCGCCCTTGCCCGACTGGGAGTTGATGCGGATGATGGGCTCGTACTCCCGGCCCACGTCGGCGGGGTCGATGGGCAGGTAGGGAATCTCCCAGTACTGGGACTGGGATTCCTTCATGTACTGAGAACCCTTGTTGATGGCGTCCTGGTGGCTGCCGGAGAAGGCGGTGAAGACCAGCTTGCCCACGTAGGGCTGCCGGTCCCCCACAGGCATCTTGGTGCACCGCTCGTACATCTCCTTGATTTTATTGATGTTGGAGAAGTCCAGCTCCGGGTCCACGCCCTGGGTCCACATATTCATGGCCAGCGTGACGATATCCACGTTGCCGGTGCGCTCACCGTTGCCGAAGAGGGTGGCCTCCACGCGCTCAGCACCCGCCAGCAGGCCCATCTCGGCGGTAGCTACGCCGCAGCCGCGGTCGTTGTGGGGGTGGAGGGAGATGATGGCGCTGTCCCGGGAGGGCAGCTTGCGGATGAAGTACTCCAGCATGTCGGCAAACTGGTTGGGCATGCAGTTCTCCACGGTGGTGGGCAGATTAAGGATGACCTTATTCTCCGGAGTGGCGTGGAGGTGCTCCAGCACCGCCTGGCAGATATCCACGGCGTAATCCATCTCGGTGCCCATGAAGGACTCGGGGGAGTACTCAAAACGCAGGTTCATGCCCTGCTGGATCATGGGCTGGCTCATCTCGTAAATGAGGTCGGCGGCGTCGGTGGCAATTTTGGTGATGCCGTCCATATCCATGTGGAAGACCACCTTGCGCTGGAGGGTGGAGGTGGAGTTATAGAAGTGGAGAATGACGTTCTTGGCGCCCTGAATGGCCTCGAAAGTCTTTTTGATGAGGTGCTCCCGGGCCTGGACCAGCACCTGGATGGTCACGTCGTCAGGAATGTGGCCGCCCTCAATGAGCTCGCGGCAGATCTCATACTCCGTTTCGCTGGCGGAGGGGAAACCGATCTCAATTTCCTTTACGCCGATGTCGATGAGGGTATGGAAGTACTCCAGCTTTTCCTGGAGGTTCATGGGGTCCACCAGGGCCTGATTGCCGTCCCGAAGATCCACAGAGCACCAGACAGGGGCCTTGGTGATCACCTTGTCGGGCCAGGTGCGGTTTTCGATGGGCTGGGGCTGGAAGGGAATGTACTTTTCAAATCCGGGCTTCATAAACATGTCCTCCTGAAAATGGGGCTCCCGCTGGGTTGGCGCGGGGCGTTTTTCCGCCAGGGGATAAGAAAACGCCCCTGACTTTTTTAAAGTCAGGGGCGTGATAAAAACCATTCACGCGGTACCACCCTGGTTCAGCCGCCGGTCGCCCGAACGGCCCTCTAAGCCTCCAACAAGGCCGCGGCCGGTAACGGGGCCAGTCGTTCCATCCTACTGATCCAGCTTCGGAAGGACCGCTCGGGGACCAGTCATACACAGCGGCGCCGCACACCGGTTCGCACCAACCACCGGCTCTCTGAGGGGGCAATCACTGTCTTTATTCCCTTCATTGCGTTTAATTGAATTGATTGTAGCGAAACTCGTTACATTTGTCAAGTGTGAAATTTCCGGGCCGACGCATAGATTAAGACAGTGGGAGGTGGGGGAACGTATGGAACGCAGGCTGGCAATGACAGGGGGCGGCACATTGCGCCTGGAGCGGGAGGGGAGTTATGTCCGCCTGGAGGCCCGCAGGGCGGAGGACGGACAGGGCCTTTACAAGGTCTGGCTGTTTGGAAAACAGGGCCAGCGAATGCTGGCGGGCACCCTGGCCCCTGAGAATGGAGAACTGCGTCTCCGGCGGAGGCTGTCCATAGGGCAGTTGGAGCGGGAGGGATGCTGGCCGGTGGAGGGGGCGGAGGCGGTGCTGACCTTCTCCTTTCCGAAGCGTGGGGCGTGGTACTGTGAGGCCAAGCCCGGGCAGATGGTGAAAGATACCCTGCTGCGGCAGCTGCTGCGACATCCCATGTTGTGCCGGAAAACAGGGGAGGGGTTTCAGTTGGCAGCTCCCTTTGCTCAAAATCGGCCGGTGGAGTTAAACGCGCTTTTTTGCCTGGCCCGGGTGTGCAGGGTGGAGGGGAAACCATATCTGGTGTGGTCCTTTCACCGCGATGGACAGCCGGAGGTAAGTGATGGCTCGGACGGTGCGGATCAAAAAGCTGGGAGGCTGTAAATCTGCATGTGAAAGAAGAGCGTCCTGCAAATTTTTAAAATAATGCTTGACAAAACACACGTTCTGGTTTACAATAAACAAAGCAAACGGGTCGCTAAGATCCTTTGCAGACTGCACGAGAGGAAAGAGGTGGCACAGGATGTTGATGAAACGTTATGTTACTCAGGGCGGCTGGATGGGCTGCAGGCGAATGGAGCAGACTGTGCGTGAACGAGTGGCTTTTGCATAAGAACCGCGGATTCTGAACACAATCATTTCCTCCATCGTTTGCAGGTCGAACGATGGTATTTTTATACCCAATTTTGAATTTGAAAGGAGCGTTTTGCTATGACGATGCTGAAGAAGGAAGTCAACAATATCTGGGCCCGTGTCCGCGCGGATGTGGATATTGATGATCTGATTTTCAACTACGAAGAGACCAAGGCTCGCGAGGACGAGACTTGCAGCCAGAGATAATGGGGAAGGGATTAGTACGTTGAAAAAGGACGAAGAGAATTAAGCGCCGCGGCAGGAAGAAAGGTTCTGCCGCGGCGCTTTTCTTATATCTGGGCGGAGATGGAAAAAGCAAGTGGATTTTAGAGAAAGGGCTTGCACTGGAGGAAAAGATATACTAAAATATCCATAAGTGACTTTGGGGCGGTAGGCAAATATTCTGTTGCCGCCAGCGCATTCTGAAAGGGAATGCAGTTTGTTTTTGATAAAAATTGCTCCATTGAGCGCTACGGAGGTTGATTACCATGAGAAAAGTGAACTTCACGGAGACGGTGCTGCGCGACGCAAACCAGTCGCTCATTGCTACCCGGCTGCCGTACAGCAAGTTTGAGCCCATTCTGGAGACCATGGACAAGGCCGGCTTCTATTCCGCTGAGGTTTGGGGCGGCGCCACCTTCGACGTGTGTCTGCGCTACCTCCAGGAGGATCCCTGGGAGCGGCTGCGGAAGATCCGCGCCAAGATGCCCAACACCAAGCTGCAGATGCTGCTGCGCGGCCAGAACATTCTGGGCTACAAGCACTATCCCGATGATGTGGTGCGTAAATTCGTGGAGTACTCCGTGAAAAACGGCATTGACATCATCCGTATTTTTGACGCCCTCAACGATGTGCGTAATCTGGAGGTCGCCATTGACGAGACCGTCAAGCAGGGAGCTCACGCCTCCGGTACCATCTCCTACACCACCAGCCCCGTCCACACGCTGGAGAATTATGTGAAGATGGTCAAGGACCTGAAGAGCATGGGCGTTTCCTCCATCTGCATTAAGGATATGGCCGGCATCATGGGCCCCAAGGAGTCCTATGATCTGTGTGCCGCCATCAAGGACGCCGTGCCTGAGCTGCCCCTGGTGGTCCACACCCACTGCACCACCGGTCTGGCCTTCATGACCGACCTGAAGGCGGTGGAGGCCGGTGCCGACGTCATCGATACCGCCATCTCTCCCTTCTCCGGCGGTACCTCCCAGCCTGCCACCGAGACCCTGGCCTATGCGCTGCGTCAGCTGGGCTATCAGGTGGACCTGAACGACAAGGCCCTCATCGAGATGGCCGACTTCTTCAAGGGGGTCCGGGCTGACTTCCTCAAGAGCGGTACTCTGGATCCCATCTCCATGGCCACGGATACTCAGTGCCTCAACTACCAGATTCCCGGCGGCATGCTCTCCAATCTGATCTCTCAGCTGAAGATGATGAACGCCATGGATAAGCTGGACGAGGCTCTGGCCGAGACCCCCAAGGTCCGCAAGGATCTGGGTTATCCTCCTCTGGTCACCCCCACCAGCCAGATGGTGGGCTCCCAGGCCGTGCAGAACGTTCTGGCCGGCGAGCGCTACAAGGTGGTAGGCAAGGAGATCAAGGCTTATTGCCGCGGCGAGTACGGCCGTACCCCCGCCCCCATCGATCCCGCCATCCAGAAGAAGATCCTGGGCGATACCCCTCTGGTGGAGGGCCGCTTTGCCGACTCTCTGGAGCCCGAGTTTGAGAAGACCAAGAAGGAGCTGGGCGCCACCGCCAAGAGCGATGAGGATGTCCTGAGCTACATCGCTTTCCCCCAGGTTGCTATGGCGTTCTTCAAGGACCGCGAGGCCGGCTTCCCCAAGAAGGAGGAGCCCAAGAAGGCTGCTGCTCCTGCTCCCGCTCCTGCCAAGGCTGAGACCGCGCCTCTGCCCGCCTGGCAGGGTCACGTGTACTACGCCCGCGTGCCTGCCCCCATGTCCAATGGCTATACCGCCCGTCCCATCGAGCCCTTCGCCGCTTCCTATCAGCCGCCTCACCTGGTGATGGGAAATCGCGAGGACTGCTCCGGCGTGTTTACCGTTACCATTGACGGCAAGCCCTTCCAGGTTTCCGTGGAGCGGGCTGACGGTCCTGCTGCTCCTGTGGCCGCTGCCCCCGTGGCAGCCGCTCCTGTGGCTGCTCCCGCGCCCGCTGCCGCTCCTGTGGCTGCTGCCCCCGCACCCGCCCCTGCTGCGGCACCGGCCGCTGCCCCCGCTCCTGCTCCTGCTGCTGCACCCGCCGCTGGCGAGACTGCAGTGAAGAGCCCCATGCCCGGCAACATCTTTAAGGTGGAGTGCCAGGTGGGCCAGAGCGTGAAGGCCGGCGATGTGCTGGTGGTTCTGGAGGCCATGAAGATGGAAATTGAGGTTTCCGCCCCTGTGGACGGCACCGTCAAGTCCATCTCTGCTGTGGTCGGCAGCACGGTGAACACCGACGATCTGCTGGTGGTTCTGGGCTGAGAAAAACCTAGTTTTTAACAGAAAAAGCCCCCGGCGGATGACGATTGTGATCCGCCGGGGGTTTTAAAGTTCCCTTAAAACCGGAGGGAAAGGCTTGTAAACTGCCTGGGGTCATGGTACAATAGGGGGCGTTGGAACCATTCCAACTGCGTCTCGTATGGAACGTATCCCACGACGGGTCAGCCAGACGACACGCCGCTCCTAACAGGCCCATTGACTTTACAGGAGGAAAACATGAAGGGTATCGTTCTAGCGGCGGGTAAGGGACCCCGCCTGTACCCCATGACGAAGCCGGTGTGCAAGCCTCTGCTCCCGGTGTATGACAAGCCGCTCATTTATTATCCTATTGCCATTTTGATGCAGGCCGGTATTTCCGAGATTCTGGTCATTGTTCCCCCAAAGGAGACAGAGACATTCCGTTCTCTGCTGGGAGATGGCAGCCAGTACGGAGTGCGTATTGATTACGCCGAACAGCCCGTTGCCCGGGGCATTGCGGACGCTCTGCTCATTGGACAGGAGTTTGTGGGCAATGACCGGGTGTGTCTGGTGCTGGGCGACAACATTTTCTATGCGCCCACTTTGGGCGCGACCCTGAAGCGGGCTGCTGCCAACGAGTGGGGTGCCACCGTGTTCGGCTATTGGGTGGAGGATCCCCGACCCTTCGGTGTCGTGGAATTTGACAAGGCGGGCCGGGCCATCTCCATTGAGGAGAAGCCCCGCTATCCCAAGTCCAATTATATTATTCCCGGCCTCTATTTTTACGACCATCAGGTGATGGAGATTGCCCGGAATTTGAAGCCCTCGGCTCGCGGTGAGCTGGAGATTACCGATGTGAATCTGGAATATCTTCGCCGGGGTGAGCTTCGGGTCATTCCTCTGGAGAAGAATTTCACCTGGCTGGATGCCGGAACGGCTGACAGTCTTTTGGAGGCCGGGCAGACCATCAAGCACATTCAGGATACCACAGGCCGCTACGTAGGCTGCCTGGAGGAACTGGGGCTGTATGAGGGATGGATCTCCGATGATCAGGTGCATGCCATTGGAACGGAGTTGGGCATGACGCTCTATGGAAAATATCTGCAGTGCCTGTAACAGTGTACTGATTCAGGCGAAGGGGGCTGTAAGACAGCCCCCTTTTGCCTGCGAAAATGGAATTCACGCCTAAAGAATTGTTAAAAATATATCAAATAAGATGCGAAACGAAAGAAAAAACAGGCGAAAACATAAAAATGCAAAGATACGCCAAAAACAGGTTAAGATATGAGTATTCATATTTGGACCATTTATGGCAGAATAGGACACAGAAATTTAGGGAGGTATCTCGTTGAAGTATCTGCGCCGCTTCACTGGAATTACCTTGTCGCTGATTCTGGTGCTTTTGCTGGTATTTAGTCTGACTGTGGCAGCAGAGGGGACCGGAAAACAGGCGACTGTTTTGTTTACGCATGATCTTCACTCCCATTTTTTTCCTCAGAAGACTGAGGACGGAGGAGAATCCGGTGGCTATGCCCGTCTGATGACCGTACTGGAGCAGGAGCGTCAGGCGTATCCGAATGCTGTAACAGTGGACGGCGGGGATTTCTCCGTGGGCTCCCTGGTGCAGACGTTATATACCACTCAGGCGGCTGAATTGCGGACCATGGGTGCCATGGGCTATGACGCCACCACAGCCGGAAACCATGAGTTTGATCAGACGGGCGTGGGGTTTGCAAAAATGCTCAGCGCCGCGTCCACAAGCGGGGATCCGGTTCCGGCGCTTCTTATGGCTAATTTCAGACCTTCCGGGGCAAATCCCGATCAGTTGGATATCCAGCGGTCCATGGCTGCCTATGGAGTGCAGGAATACCTGCTGCTGGAACGGGGCGGCATTACCTTTGGCATTTTCGGACTGATGGGGGAGGAGTCAGACTCCATGGCCCCAACCTCCGGGTTTACGCTGGAGGATCCGCAGACGGCGGCTCAGCGGTGTGTGGATGCTCTGCGGGAGCAGGGGGCGGAGTTTATTATCTGCCTTTCCCACAGCGGAACCGATGAAAAGAAGAAGGCTTCTGAGGATGAACAGTTGGCCGAGGCGGTGGAGGGAATTGACCTGATTGTCTCCGGCCATACCCATACAACGTTGGAGGAGCCCATTGTAGTGGGCGATACCTATATTGTCTCTGCAGGTCCCTACTGTGAGAATCTGGGTTCCATTACCCTCTCTTGGGACGAGACAGGGGAGAAGACCTTGGTGGATTACCACCTGACTCCCATTGATGAGAGCATTCCGGAGGATCCGGCGATTGCCGCGCTGACGGAGGAGTGGAAAAGCCTTGTCAGCGGATCCTACCTGTCCGCTTACAGCCTGACCTATGATCAGGTGCTGACGACCAGCAGCTTTGATTTGAAACAGCCGGAGCAGGGAACCCAGGCGGAAAACAATCTGGGTAATCTGGTGGCAGATGCCTATCTCTGGGCGGTGGAGAATCTGGAGGCGGACAGCCCGAATGTGGAGACCGTGGCAGTGACCGCATCGGGGATTCTGCGCGCCCCCCTCTACGCCGGTGACATCACCGTCTCCCAGGCCTTTGACGTGCTATCCATGGGCGAGGGAGAGACCGGTACCTCCGGGTACCCTCTGGTGTCCTGCTATCTTACCGGCAAGGAACTGCGGGCGGTTATGGAGGTGGATGCCTCTGTAACACCTCTTATGCCGGAGGCCCAGCTGTATCTGTCTGGGGCGAAGTATTCCTTCAATACCCACCGGATGCTGTTTAACCGGGTGACCGAGGCAGAGCTGCAGGAACCGCTCTTTGCCAATGAATTTGGTGTTCAGGGGCTGGCTCAGCTGGAGAACGACAAGCTTTACCGTGTTGTCTCCGGCATGTACTGTGCCCAGATGCTTTCCACGGTGAAGGAGCAGTCTTTCGGACTTTTGTCCATCGTCCCCAAGGACGAAAATGGGCAGGAAATCACCGATTTCAGCCAGCGAATCCTACGGAACGCTTCCGGTGGAGAAATCAAAGGGTGGTACGCTCTGGCGGCCTATTTGAAGTCTTTTGGAGAAGAGGGAATTCCCCAGCAGTATGCCTTCCCCGATGGGCGCAAGGAGGTCAGCCACAGCTGGAATCCCATAGAGCTGGTGAAGCATCCCAACTGGATTTCCCTGGTGGCCTGGCTGGTGCTGGCACTGGTGATTGCCGGTGTGGTGCTGCTGGTGCGCACTGTGATCCGATGGCGCAAAAATCGGCGCTATGGTGGTTACGGCCGTCGGCACTGGTTTGGCCGGTAAGAAAAATGTTTATGTTGTGATCAACGCGGCTTGCCGTGTTTTTTGGAATGGATTGGGAAGGGCAGCCGGAGCAATCCGGCAGAACAATTCGTGAGGAGGAGCATTTCGTGAAGAAGTATGAAATCGCGAAGAAAAAGACGCTGACGCCTGAGATTGGGCAGATCTCGGTGTATGCGCCGCTGGTGGCTGCCAAGGCCAAGGCGGGACAGTTCATCATTCTGCGTGTGGACGAAGAGGGAGAGCGGATTCCTCTGACCATTTCCAGCGCGGACAACGGGCTGGTTACCGTGATTTATCAGAAGATTGGCGGCACCACGCTGGCTCTGGACCAGCTGGGAGAGGGCGATTGTCTCCATGACTTTGTGGGCCCCCTGGGCGTTCCCACAGAGGTGGAGGGCTATGGCCGGGTAGCCGTTCTGGGCGGCGGCCTGGGCTGTGCCATCGCGCTGCCGGTGGCCCGTGCCCTGCATGAGGCTGGCAACCAGGTAGACCTCATCGGCGGCTTTAAGACCAAGGACATCGTGATCCTGGAGGAGGAAATGTCCCACGCCTGTACCGATTTGCACATCTGCACCGATGACGGCACCTACGGCTATCATGGCTTTGTCACCGGTAAGCTGGAGGAGCTCATTAACAGCGGTGTGAAGTTTGACCATGTCTTCGCCATCGGCCCTCTGCTGATGATGAAGTTTGCCTGCAAGCTGACGGAGAAGTACAACATCCCCACCACCGTCAGCATGAACCCCATTATGATCGACGGTACCGGTATGTGCGGCTGCTGCCGCCTGACTGTGGACGGCGAGGTAAAGTTCGCCTGCGTGGATGGCCCTGACTTTGACGGCCACAAGGTGGACTTTGACGAAGTGATTGCCCGTAACGCCACTTATAAGGACTTTGAAGCAAAGGCGAAGGAGAAGCATCTCTGCCGCCTGGGAGGAGGTGCCATGAATGGCTAACATGCAGATGAACAAGACTCCCATGGCGGAGCAGGATCCTCAGGTCCGCAGCACCAACTTCAAGGAGGTGGCCCTGGGCTACACTCTGGAGGAGGCCATGAACGAGGCCAAGCGCTGCCTGGGCTGCAAGAACAAGCCCTGTGTCAGCGGCTGCCCCGTGGGTATCCCCATCCCTGACTTTGTGGGTAAGGTGGCCGAGGGCGATATCGCCGCTGCCTATGAGCTGCTGTCCAATGCCAACGCTCTGCCTGCCATTTCCGGCCGTGTCTGTCCCCAGGAGACCCAGTGCGAGGGCAAGTGTGTCCGCGGCATCAAGGGTGAGCCCGTGTCCATCGGCCGCATTGAGCGCTTCGTGGCCGACTGGGCCGCTGAGCGCGGTGTGGCCAATGTGGCCACCGCTCCCAAGAACGGCCACAAGGTGGCAGTGATCGGTTCCGGCCCTGCCGGTCTGACCTGCGCCGGTGAGCTGGCCCGCATGGGTTATTCTGTCTCCGTCTTTGAGGCCTTTCACACCCCCGGCGGCGTGCTGAGCTACGGCATTCCCGAGTTCCGTCTGCCCAAGGCCATTGTGAAGCGTGAAGTGGCCAATCTGGAGAAGATGGGCGTGGACATCGAGCTGAACATGGTCATCGGTAAGGTTCTTACCATCACGGAGCTCTTCGACATGGGCTATGAGGCTGTATTCATTGGTTCCGGTGCCGGCCTGCCCATGTTTATGAAGATTCCCGGCGAGTCTCTGGTGGGTGTCTACTCCGCCAACGAGTACCTCACCCGCATTAACCTTATGAAGGCCTACAAGGAGGACGCCGCGACCCCCATCCTCCACAACAAGAAGGTGGCCGTGGTGGGCGGCGGCAACGTGGCCATGGATGCGGCCCGCTGCGCCAAGCGCCTGGGTGCTGAGGTCCACATTGTCTACCGCCGTTCCGAGGCGGAGCTCCCCGCCCGTGCGGAGGAGGTCCACCACGCCAAGGAAGAGGGCATTATCTTTGACCTTCTGACCAACCCCGTCTCCATCGAGGGAGATGAGACCAACCACGTTCAGTCCATCACCTGCGTGAAGATGGAACTGGGTGAGCCGGATGCCTCCGGCCGCCGCCGTCCTGTGGTCATCCAGGGCAGCGAGTTCAAGATGGATGTGGATGCGGTGATCATGGCTCTGGGCACCCAGCCCAATCCCATGAGCTACGAGGGCACTCCCGGTCTGGAGAAGAACCGGAAGGGCTGCGTAGCGGCCGACGAGAAGGGCTGCACCTCCTGCCCGGCCATCTTTGCCGGCGGCGACGCCGCTACCGGAGCTGCTACGGTCATTCTGGCCATGGGCGCCGGTAAGCACGCGGCCAAGTCCATTGACGAGTACATCAAGAGCAAGGGCTAAGACGCTTTTGTGAAACAAAAAACGGCGGCTTCGGGAACTCCCGAGGCCGCTGTTTTCGTTGCTATGGGCACAATAGTCCTGTTTTTTGGGCTGAGACTATGCTATACTGAGCCCAAAGGAGGCGGGCTTATGGTTTACGTCCACAGCTTCTCGTTGCCCAGCGAGGGGCAGGAATTGAGCTTTCTGGCGAATAACGGGGAGACAAAGCGCACCTGCTACGCAAGCCGCTATCCCTTTGGGCTTTTCCTAGGGCGGGGAAAGAAACCGAGGTTGGAGCTGGAACTGGAACCCATCACCATCCTGTGCGGAGGAAACGGCAGCGGCAAGACTACCCTGCTGAACCTGCTGGGGGAGAAGCTGGAGCTGCAGCGGGGGGCGGTCTTTAACCGCAGCTCCTTCTTTTCTGACTATGTGGAGCTTTGCAGGGCGGAGGTGCTGCCTTCCATGACGGCCCAGGTGCGCGCCCGGAGCCGGGTCATCACCAGCGACGACGTATTTGACTACCTGCTGGACCTGCGGTGCATGAACGAGGGCATTGACACCAGGCGGCGGGAACTGCTGAAGGAATACACGGACGCCCGATACGCCGACTTTCAGCTCCATTCCCTGGAGGACGTGGACCGGCTGCGGCAGGTGGTGGAGGCCAAGCGGGGAACGGGTTCCCGGTATGTAAACAGGCAGCTAATGAAAGATATTCCAAGCCAATCCAACGGAGAGAGCGCCTTTTTGTACTTTACCCGGGAAATCAAAGAGGGCGGGCTCTACCTGCTGGATGAGCCGGAGAACAGCCTGTCGCCCAAGCTCCAGGAGGATCTGATGGGGTTCCTGGAGGATTCCGTCCGCTTCTATGGCTGCCAGTTTGTCATCTCCACCCATTCGCCCTTCCTGTTGTCCCTGAAGGGAGCGCAGATCTATGATCTGGATGCCAGGCCGGTGGCGGTGTGTCCCTGGACCGAGTTGGAGCACGTACAGGCCTACTACCGCCTGTTTCAGACCCATTGGAAGGAATTTGACGATTAAAAAACGGAGGCCATTGGCCTCTGTTTTTTATGTAGATATAGTTACAGCTGAAAATCCTCGTCCTTCAGGTTGCTGCCAGCCAGAGCTGCGGGGCGGGGAGGGACCCGCTTGAGGGGATCATACTTGAAAGCGCGGCAGTGAGAGCCCGCTTCCATCACGCCCTTTTTGGGACAGAGGATCTGCTCCTCGCTGAGGTGGTGGCCCCTGGCACAGTAGGCGCAGCGGGGATCAATTTTTTTCTGGAACAGATTCATAAGCGGGCACTCCCATCCTTGCATAGTAAACCTATTATACCGGATGGCTGCTTTTTTTTCCACTGCTTTTTTTCACCACGTAAACGGCCAGAGCAAGGAAGGCCAGCCAAACGGCCCAGGCGGCTACGGCGGAGATGGTGAGGGCGGTGTGAAAATCCAGGTGGGCGATGGCCTCGGTCTGCTGAGCCAGATAGACGGAGGCGGGGCAGTCCATGGGGAACAGGCGCAGCAGCAGAGAGATGAGGACGGCGGACAACCCACCATGGAGAGCCTTGCCCACCAGATAAGTGCGCAGGGACAGACCGCTGTCTCCCAGAAAGGCCAGCACCTGGCAATGGACCGAGATGCCTGCCCAGCCCAGCATAAAGGCGGCCATGGAGATGCGTCCGGTGAGGGCACCGCTGGTGAGGGTGGACACCCCGGTGGACATCTCCAGAAAACCGGCCAGCAGGTGCTCGGCCCACGTTTGGGACAGGCCCAGCGGGTGAAACAAAGTGGAAAGGCAGGCGGCCGCCCCGGTCAGCCAGCCGGACACCGTCAAAATACGGATAACCACCGTGAAAAGCAGGATAAAGGCGCAGATATTCAGAGTGGATTGAAGGGCTCCGGTGACTGCACGGGTAAAAGCTACGGGAAAGCGGGCGGTCTGGAATTGAACGGATGCTTCCCGGCCCCGTCCCGGCCTTTGACTGGGCTTGTAGAACCGGAACAGCAGACCCACCAGCAGCGAGGCGGCAATGTGTCCCAGATAGAGGAGCAGTCCCGCCTGGCCGCTGCCGAAGATTCCCGTTCCCACAACCCCCAGAATGAAGGCGGGGCCGCAGTTGTTGCAGAAGGCCAGCAGCCGCTCCGCCTCTGTTTTGGAGCACTGGCCGCTTTGATAGAGACTGATGGCGGTGCGGGCTCCCACAGGATAGCCCCCCACCACCCCAAGGGCCAGGGCGGTGGCACAGGCGCCGTTCACCCGGAACAGGGGAGCCATCACCGGCTGGAGGAGCCGCCCCAGGTACCGGGACATGCCCAGTTCCACCACCAGGGTGGAGAGGACAAAAAAGGGAAACAGGGAGGGAATGATTACATTTCCGCACAGGGCAAGGCCGGTCCGGGCGGCCTCCATGGCCTCGCTAGGCCACAGTACCAGGGCTCCGGCGGCCAGCAGCAGGCCCAGACCCAACAAAAGGTCCCGATACTGCTGTCTGCTCAATAACCGGCTCAATGTCCTCACCTCCGTAAGGAACCTTATGAGCCTAAAAATGAAAATTTGCCTGTCCGCAAAAAATTCCGGAGATGTGAAACCAAATGGGGCGTTTGCGTGTTAAGATGGGTGAAGCGCGCTTTGAGAGAGGAGGGGATTCCCATCCGGGAGGAAGAACTGTTAAAACGTCTGCGCCGGGGTGACCCGGCAGGGCTGGAGGAACTGATGGATCAGTACACCTCCTACGTCTGCGCCGTGGCGGCCCGCGTTCTGCCGGGGTGCCCGGAGGAGTGGGAGGAGCTGGTGACGGAGACCTTCCTGGAGGCATGGAACCGCCGCAAGACGCTCCAGCCTGGCAACCTGAAGGGCTGGCTGGGGGCGGTGGTCCGAAACCGGGCCTTTAATCGCCTGCGGGCCAGGCGGGAGACCCTCCCATTGGAGGAGGACGTCCTGCTCCTGTCTCCGGACAGCCCCCAGATTACTTTGGAGCAGCGGGAACTGGAGCAGGTGCTCCGCAAGGCGCTGGACAGTCTGGAGGAGAGCGACCAGGAACTGTTTGTGCGCCACTACTACTATGGACAGACCGTGGCCCGGGCGGCGGAGGAGATGGGACTGAACCTGTCCACCGCTAAGACCCGGCTTCGCCGGGGGCGGGAGCGGCTGAAGGAGTTTTTGCAGGAGGTTGGATATGAGTTTGAAGAAGCTTGAGATTTCCAGGCTCATGGACGCCTATCAGGACGAAATGTTTGCACCGAAGGAGGAAGCATTTGTGAACCGGGACGAAATAAAAAAAACAGTCTTAGGGACTGTAAAGAAGAAACGCCATACAGCAAGAAAAGTGATTGTGCTGGCCGCGGCCCTGGCCGCGTGCCTGGCACTGGTGGGTTTTACCTGGGGAGAGCAGATTATCCAGCTTATGTCCGGCGGGCAGGTGATCATCGGACAGACGGGCGTGGGAGGGGGATACGGTACAGTCACTATGTCGGACGGCTATGACGAGGAGGGAAACCCCACTGTGATTGCTCTGGAGGAGGGGCGGCTTTGGTTTGTGGCCGATGGACAGCGCCTGGACGTAACCGACCGGGTGGATGACGAGACTCCCTATGTCCACACTGCCCTGGACGAAGAGGGCAACCTACACTACTGGATTGTGGGCGGAACCCCAGAGGACTACGGCTGGTTTGAGGGGGTGACGCTGCCTGACGGCTCCGGCGGCGGGGGCGGCGTCCCGCACAGTCGGACCGACCTTACTCAGGCAGAAAAGCTGGAAGAGCCGGAGTGGTACCGGACGGGCAAGGAGCAGGTGGAGGAGCTCTGGCGCACCGAGATCTGGCAGGATCGTTGAGGAATGGCAACATCGGGAGAACTTTCGATAGCACGGAGGGCAGGGCGCGGGGAACCGCGCCTTGCCTTTTTTTCGGGACTTTGGTACAATGCGGGGGAACAAAACGAATCCGGAGGACGGCCTATGAGACGGAGAAGCAAATATCTTTTGGGCGGGGCGGCCGCGTTGTGCCTGCTGGCTGTCCCCGTCTGCCGTTGGCAGAATGACGGGCTGATGCTCACCCGCTATACCGTAGAGCTGTCCGGGCTGCCGGAGGAGCTGGATGGGATGACCCTGGTGCAGGTGTCCGACCTGCACAGCAAGCCCATGGGGGAGGGGCAGGAGCTCCTGCTGAACACCATTTCCCAGGCAAAGCCATATGTGATTCTCCTGACCGGGGACCTGGTGGATGGGAGACGCCCGGAGCTGGTGCCCGCCCTGGAGCTGGCCCGGGGAGCGGCCGCTCTGGCGCCCACCTATTATGTGACGGGAAACCATGAGACATCTCTGCCCTGGGAGACCCGTGAACAGATCGAAAATGGGCTGGAGGCGGCGGGAGTTGTCCTGCTGGATAACCGCACGGAGGAGCTGTCCTTGCCCGGCGGCGGCACCATGGTACTGACCGGCCTGTGCGACGACAATTTGGGGGACGGCACCTTGGAACGGCTGAGCGCCTCCTGGCCGGAGGACGCCGTTACCGTCCTGCTGGCCCATGAGCCCCAATATATTGAGAACTATGCCGCGTCCGGTGTGGATCTGGCCTTCTGCGGCCATGCCCACGGGGGACAGATTCGCCTGCCTCTGGTGGGTGGGCTGTTTGCCCCGGGACAGGGCTTTCTGCCCAAGTACACAGCGGGCATTTATCAACTGGGGGAGACCCAAATGGTGGTCAGCCGGGGCATCGGGGGCAGCCTGTTTCCCCAGCGGGTTTGGAACCGCCCAGAGGTCGTGGCAGTCACGTTAAAGCGAGGATAAGGAGGAGCGTACATGGAGCAGCTGCGCCTGGTCAACACTTCACATGGGCCTGTCTCCTATGTGCTGGAGCGCAAGCGGGTAAAAAACTTAAACCTCCGTATCCGTCGGGACGGCACAGTGGTGCTGTCCATCCCCATGCGCTGCCCTTTGGCCGAGGCCGATCGCCTGGTGCAGGAGAAAAGTGCTTGGATTCTGGAAGGACAGGCCCGCATGCGGGACCAAGCAGTTCCTCTGCCGCCTCTGCCCGACCGGGGAACCTGCCGGATGCTGCTTCAGCAGGCCCTGGAACGGGTCTATCCTCTGGTGGAGGGACTGGGGGTGGCTATGCCGGAACTGAAGCTGCGGGCCATGCGCAGCCAGTGGGGCAACTGCCATTGGAGGCAGGGATATGTTACCCTGAACACCGCTCTGGCCCGGTGCCCAGAGGAACTGCGGGACTATGTGGCCCTCCATGAGCTGGTCCACTTCCTCCACCACGACCACGGTCCCGGCTTCTATGCCAGCATGGACGCCCTCATGCCCGATTGGAGGGAGCGGCGGAAGGCTTTGCGCCGGTATGGAGCCGCTCTGATTCCTGAAACGAACAGGGAAATCACTTGACAGCCGCCTGGAAATCCGGGCGGTTTTCTCAATTCTTAAGTTTATCGAAAAACGATAAAAATATATTGACAAACAAAAATAGCGATGCTAGAATGGCGCCACAGAAAGGGGGAACCTTCCATGGAAAAAACTGCTGTTCAGCATCTGGCCCGCATCTTACGTTGGCTGGTGATTATCACGTTCGTATGCAATCTGTTGGTGATGCCTCTGGTGCCCGGACTGGTTACTCAACTGGTGATTGGAGGCTCGGAGCGGCTGTTGGCTGCTGTTCGTTCCATGGCAGGTCTGGAGGGATTGTGGGTGCAGAAGAGCATCTGGGCCTATCTGCTCGAGGTCCTGACGTGCTTCTGGCGGGATAGTCTGGTGTGCGTGGTGACACTGGCCTACTGGCTGTGCGGCACTTGCAGCGCGCTCATCCTGTGGCAGGCCAAAAAGGTGCTGGACACGATTCTCCAGGGCAGCCCCTTCCAAATGGCCAACGCCCGGGCGCTGAAGCGGGCGGCCATCTGCTGCTGGATCATTTCCGGCGCGGCGCTGGTGCGGCTTCTGTGGTGGTTCTGGCATGATGGAACGTTAGCCCCGCTGTTTACCTACACCGCGCTCTTTGTCCCGGGCTTCTTTATGGCAGGCCTGCTGTTTCTGGTCATGTCCGCCCTGTTCCGCCAGGCGGCGGAGCTGCAGGAGGACCAGGACCTGACCATTTAAGGGGGCGCGGATATGAAGATTGTGGTAAACCTGGATGTGATGATGGCCAAGCGGAAAATGTCCCTCAGCGAGCTGGCGCAGAAGGTGGATATCACCATGGCAAATCTGTCCATTTTGAAGAACAACAAGGCCAGGGCCATCCGCTTCTCCACTCTGGAGGCCATCTGCGCGGCGCTGGATTGCCAGCCCGGAGACATTTTGGAGTTTGTGCCGGACGAGGAGGAGTCATGAAAAAGATATGCCTATGGGGCGCGTTGATCCTGGCGGCGGGAGCCTTATGTCTGGCCGCCTGGTACTTTACTGCCGGGAACGATATGGAACGATATCTGGAGAAAGAACTGAGAATTTCTCTCCCCGACGGGGTGGAGATTGCCAGTCTGGACAGTCACGGCGGCTTTCATGGGGATGGAACGCTGCTTGCCGTGGTGACGGTTCCAGACAAGGCGGGGCAGGATGCCCTGTGGGACCAGGTGAAGGATAACTGGAATGCTCTCCCGGTGGATGAGACTATCATGGAGCCCATCCGTCAGCTCTGGGAGGAACGATGCGGAGTACTTCCGCTTCTGCCGGATACGGAGAACGGCCGATGGTTTTACCGGGACCGCTATGAGGAGCAGTACGGAGAGAAGTGCGAGTTTAACTCCGTGCTGCAAAACTGTACCTTTGCCCTGCTGGACCGAGACTCGGGACGGCTCTATGTGCTGGAAAATGACTGCTGATGGAGGAGCAACCATGTCTGTTCTCAAACGACATAAAAAGATAGTTGTGGTTCTGGCCCTGGTTCTGGGGTTCTTTCTCTGGAAAACCTGGGACGGGCATTTTACCCCAGAGCGCTGGGCAAAGACGGACGGAGACCAGAGGGGCAAGCTGGTGAACAGCCTGCTGGAGCAGTATAACGGCTTGGTGGGTATGTCCCGGGCGGAGGTGGAAGCCCTTCTGGGCAGCGACACTGATGGGGAGCAGATGGAGGAGCGGCTGACGACAGAGGGGAGTACTGTCCGGCCTCTGCTGGTCTACCAGGCCGGTGGGCGTCCATGGGCCATGTTCCCCGAATATCCGTTTGTCTATTTGGAGGATGGATATGTGACCGAAGCAAAGCTGATTGCGGACTAAAGGAGGTGGTTTCTGTGCCGGTTGTTCTCGTTTTGATCGGCATCATTCTGCTGGGGAGTGCGTCCGGCATAGCCCTCATCATGTTAAGCGTATTTCTGGTGATGAGACCGGGGCGGGGAAGAGGGAAGCTGATGATTTCCTTACTCTTGCTGGCATTCTTGCTGGCGGTGAGCTTTGGCGGGGGACTGGTCCTGACACAGCTGGGACTGAGCTGGCGGCGCTGGGTACAGGGAGTTTTGTTGTTGGCAGTTGGAGCTACCTTCCTGATGATGGTTTATTGGGTCAACAGGGAGGTGGAGTCGCGGCAGGATGCTGTCCCCTGGATGAGAGGTGCCGTTTCAGCCTGCTCCTTATGTGTCGTGCTGGCAACGGTTCTCACGGTGGGAGCCAGTGTGTTTTTTGGCACATGGTCGGACCGTGTGGTGGAGGGAAACGAGTGGACAGACCAGAAAGCCGTGGTGGAGGTTACGGGAATCTTTCGCGAGACAGGCTATCGATATGTAAATTTCCTGATAAAGGGTGAAAAAATCTACGAATGGGAGGACTGAGCGATGGGATACGGATGGCTGAATCTGGGTAGTCTGGTGTGCGGCCTGGCGGGGTGGATTGTACCCTGTCTGGGCCTGCGGAAGAGTCGGGTTCCAAACCGGGGAAAACAGGGAATGACCGCTGTGATTAGTCTCAGTCTCTGTGGTTTGGCACTTTGGATGCAGCTGAGGTATCAGCAGCATCTGGTGGATATTGAGGACTGGTCGGCTTTGATGGACACTGCCGGAGCGGTGTCCAAGGTATCCGGGTTTCTGCTCTTGTCCACGGTACTGCTCAACCTGATGGTGCTGGCGATGACCTTGGGAAAGGGCGAGAAACCAAGGCTGACGGAGGAAAACTGAGATGAAGGCTGAAGTGAAAAGCTGGGGAAGAGCGCTGTGTCTGCTGTTCACAGTGTCCTGCATAGCGGTATGCTTGTCGGGCTGTGCGGTGGTGCGTTATCTGGTGATCAGAGATTGGAATGGAGATGCGGATCTGGTAGTGGTCAGCCAAAATCCAACGCCCATTGCCTCTATCGCGCTGGAGGAGGAAAATGCCAGCCGGGTGGTGGCAGATGCCGGAGGTTTGGCCCTGCTGGAGCGGGGAGAGAGCTACGGCCTGAAGCTGGACGAGGGGGAGGAGGACTGTACCATAGTCCTTCTGGACCTGGATGAGCAGGAGCTGGGACAGGCCCGGATCCATTTTGATGGAACGCGGCTGTACCTTACCTTGTGGGAGGACGGAACGGTAACTGTGTCGGAGGAGAACACGTGAGCGTCGATGTCACATGCGCCCTCTGTGCGGCTGGTAGCGTGATTCTGCTGGCCTGGATGGATGCAGCCCTCATTGCGCCCCGGGACAAACGATTGCTTTGCTTGGGACTGGTGTCGGCTGTGCCCGTTGGACTGCTGGCAGGAGGAAATTTGCTGCTGAAGCCCTTTGACCTGGCCTGGCGCAACCTGCCGGGCGGGCTGATGGCCGCCGCCGGTATTCTATGCCTTGTGGCCGTGGTGATTGGAGCAGCGGCGAGGGTAGTGACCTGCCCCATGGAGAGGCGCTCTCTGGGTGCCCGGGCTGCCGTCCGAATCACCGTACTGGCCGGAGCGGCGATATTCCTCTATTATTTTCTGGTTCTCGCCCCTTGGGCAGCCTGCTTCACCTATGCCGGCCAAGAGCGTATGATCACCTACAAAGGCCAGACTCTGCTGGAAGTGGACAACTCCTTTCTGGATCCCATGTACGACTATTACACCTACCATGGACCCGTCTTTCGCGGTGCTGAGCTTCTCTACAGCAGTCAGGAACACCGGCTGGATGAGAATCCATAAAACAACATTCAAGTTTCACCTCTTCCTTACATACAAATGAGGGAGAGGTGATTTTTCATGGACAAAAAGCCGCGCCGGGCCGGATTCCTGGAAAAGACGGCGGAGCTGTTTGACCTGCCTGCCGATGCCCTGGCGGGTGTGCCCCGCCTGGAGCTGACGGGGGACGGGGAGCTGCGCATGGAAAACCACAAAGGAATCCTGGCCTACGGCTCGGAGGAAATCCACATCAGTGCCGGGTCCTTTCTGGTGAAAATCAGCGGCCAGGGGCTTGAACTGCGGGCCATGACGGGGCTGGAGCTGTTAATTACCGGAAAGATTGAGCACATCCAGCTGACATAGGAGGGGCAACATGAAGCGGCTGATGAATTATCTCCTGGGAATGGTGTGCCTGACGGTGACCGGGCCCTTTCCAGAGCGGCTCATTAACCTGTGCGCCCAGCACCGGCTGGATTTCTGGGCGGTGGAGTGGCTGGACGAGCACAGCGTCCGCCTGACCACCCGGCGGGGAGCGCTGAAGGAACTGAAAGAGCTGGCGGAAAAGGTGAGCTGTACCGTGGAAGTGGAGAAAAGCCACGGCCTGCCCGATTTCCTGGCCCGCTTTCGCACCCGGTACGCCTTTCTGGTGGGACTGGCTTTGACTCTGTGTGCGGTGGCCTTTTTCTCGCGGTTCATCCTGGTCATTGAGGTCTCCGGAAATGAGCAGGTGCCAACGGCGGTCATCCTCAGCCAACTGCGGCAGCTGGGCGTACGCCCCGGGGTGTACGGTCCCGCTTTGGACCGGCAGCAAATTGCCCAGGAGGCTCTGCTGGGGTTGGACGGCCTGTCCTGGATGGGCATCAATCTCCATGGGACCCGGTTGGAGGTCCTTGTGCGGGAGGCGGTGCCGGAGCCGGAGCGGGTGGATGAGACAGGCTACTATGATATTGTGGCAGAGGCAGATGGCATTGTCACCCACGTGGAAGCGGAGCAGGGGGACGCGGTGGTCAAGGAAGGGGATACCGTGGCGGCAGGGGAAACCCTCATTGCCGGTTTGGTCACTTTGGAGCCTCCCCAGTACAGTGACCTTCCTACCCGCTACTATGAGACTCACGCCCGGGGCAGGGTTTGGGCCCGGACCTGGCGCAACCTTACCGCTGCCATTCCGCTCACTGCCCAGGTCAAGACTTACACGGGGGAAGAAAAATCGGTGTGGTCTGTAAACCTTCTGGGAAATCAAGTTGAAATTTTCGGAAACAGTAGCATTTCCTGGCCCTTCTATGATAAAATAATCACAGTGCGCCAAGGGCGGCTGCCCACCGGCGAAGCCCTCCCCATCAGTTTGCGGCAGGAGATGTTTCGGGAGTACGAAGTAAAGTCGATCTCCATTGATCTCCAGGCGGCTCAAAGTTTGCTGGAAGATCAGCTGCTCCGGCAGCTGGAGGGACTGATCGGGGAAGACGGGGAAGTGCGTGCAACCAGCACCCGCGCCTGGGTGGACGGTACACTTTTTAAGGTGACGCTGGAAAGCGAATGCTTGGAGGAGATTGGCCGGGAGGTGCCCAGCCAGACCCCCATGCCTCAGCAAGGAGATTCCGGGACGTAAACCGCCCCGCGAAAGGCAGGAGACAAGATACCAATGACAGAACAGACCATCAGTTTGGAGCGGTTGGAGGAGACCATCAATGTGTTTGGCTCCTTCGACGAGAATATCCGCCTTATTGAGCATGAAATGGGAGTCACGGTAGTCAGCCGTGACTCCATGCTCAAGGTGGCAGGGGAGGACCCGGAGCAGGTAATGTACGCCGTCCGGGCCATTGAGAGCCTGATGACCCTGTCCTCCAAGGGCGAGGTTATTAACGAGCAGAACGTGCGTTATATCATCCAGTTGGTGCGGGACGGCAAGGAAGGCGAAATCCACCAGCTGGCGGGGGATGTGCTGTGCGTCACTGCCAAGGGCAAGCCCATCAAGGCCAAGACCATCGGCCAGAAGCGGTATGTGGAGGCCATCCGGGACAACGTGGTCACCCTGGGCATCGGCCCGGCGGGCACCGGAAAGACCTATCTGGCGGTGGCGGCGGCAGTGGCCGCTTTCCGGGCCAAGGAAGTGAACCGCATCATCCTCACCCGGCCCGCAGTGGAGGCAGGGGAGCGGCTGGGCTTCCTGCCCGGCGACCTCCAGTCCAAGGTGGACCCCTACCTGCGGCCCCTGTACGACGCCCTCTTTGACATGCTGGGGGCGGAGACCTATAATAAATATCTGGAGCGGGGCAACATTGAGGTGGCCCCTCTGGCCTATATGCGCGGCCGAACGCTGGACGACTCCTTTATCATCCTGGACGAGGCCCAGAATACTTCCCGGGAGCAGATGAAGATGTTCCTCACCCGCCTTGGCTTCGGATCCAAAATTGTTATCACCGGCGACATCACCCAGATTGACCTGCCCGCCGACAAGGTGTCCGGCCTGAGGGAGGCTATGCGGGTTCTGAAGGGTGTGGAGGACATCGCCATCATTCGTCTCAATGAGGCCGACGTGGTCCGCCACGCTCTGGTCCAGAAGATCATCAAGGCCTATGAGGCGGATGAGGAGCGGCGCAATCAGAAGAAGGAGAACCGGAAATGACCCGTTTTTCCTGGTTCGGATACGAGGCCGAGGTGGATGAGCAAACCGTCCGGAGCTGGTATGCCCAGGCGGATGAGTGGGGCTGCACCTGCGGCCACTGCCGGAATTTCCTGGCCCTGGCCCGGGAGCGGAAGCTGCCTGAGAAACTGCTGTCTATTCTGGACAGCCTGTCCATTCCGCCGGAGAAAGCCACTTATGTGTGTGAGCTCTACCACGATGAGAGCTGGCGGGAGAAGGGGCTTCTCTATGAGCTTTGCTGGCGCCTGCCGGGAGAAATTCTGGACAAGCCAGCCGGGGAGGACTGCGGCCCGAACTGGGGTCCTGCAGTGAAGTTTCCCTGGGGGGATATCGCTCTGGGCCATGAGGGTGACCCGTGCAGCGAGGCCGAAAATCTTCCAACGCCCAACTTTGACCTCATATGCACCATGTACCTTCCCTGGGTACTGGACGAGCCCGTGGACGGGCCCAACGCGGGTTAACAAAGGAGACAATTCCATGGTACAAGATACAAAGCGATTTATTTCCTATATCTGTCCCCACTGCCGGCAGTCGGTGATTGTGGAGCGCAGCGTGTTTTCCATTGCTGCCTCGCCGGTGCACATCAAGTGCCCCTGCGGCAAGTCGGAACTGCGGGCGGAGATGCTGGGGGACCGGGTGGAGCTGGAGGTGCCCTGCCTGTTCTGCGGGCATGAGCACCGGGTGAGCTGCTCCTCCAAGGCGTTCCTCTATCAGACGGCCCTGGCCTTCTCCTGTGCGGCCTCCGGTCTGGACTGTTGCTACGTGGGGGAGGAGGGCCCGGTGTACGCCGCTACTGCCCGATTGGAGCAGGCGGTGGACAAGCTGGAGACAGAGTCCGCCCAGCAGGGAGCTTTCCTGGACGAACTAGTGATGCAGGAGGTACTCTCAGAGATCAAGGACATCGCCCAGCGGGGCGGGATTTCCTGTGCCTGCGGCAGTAAGGAGTGGACCTTCCGGGTGAACTTCAGCTCGGTGGATCTCATCTGTAAGAAGTGCGGGGCGGAGATGCGGATTCCTGCCGCCACGGCCGATGACATTGACGATATCTGCTGCAAGACAAATCTGGTGATTCGAGGGAAGCGCTGAGCCATGAGTTTATACTATGAACACACCATCCGTCTGTCCGGTATGGACGCCGATGGGCGGGGTATTTGCAAAGCGTCCGCCTTGCTGAACCACCTCCAGGTGGCCGCCGCCCTAGCGGCGGAGGACGGGGGCTTCAGCCGGGAGATGCTGGTGGAGCGGTACGGGGCCTTCTGGATGCTGGCCCGGTCCTGGTTTCATTTGAAGCGGCCTCTGGGCTGGGAGGATGAAATCACCATCCGTACCTGGCACCGGGGCGGAAAGGGCGCGCTCATGTACCGGGACTATGATATTTACGTGGGGGACGAGCTGGTGGGCGAGTCCGTGTCCGGCTGGGTGCTGGCCAGTATGGAGGGACATAAGATGATACGGCTGTCTTCCATCAAGGAATTGAACAATACAGACGGTGGCGAGTTGTGCAAGAAAATGACGCTGAACAAGCTCCGGGGCCCCGCGGAACTGCGGGAAGTGGAACGGCGGCCCATGCGGTACAGCGACACCGATATCAACGGACATGTGAATAACACCCGCTATGCCGACTTTGCCTGTGATGCGTTGGATATGGATCGGCTGGAACAGGGCCATTTTCTTTCCACCATGCAGATTGGCTACCTGGCCGAGTGCCGTCCCGGGGATGTTCTGAGCATCCAGACCGGGGAGCAGGAGGGCGGCCACTATGTCTGCGGCTTGGACAGAGAGGGCAAATCCCGCTTCGAGGCGGAGCTGTTTTTTGGCGAAACCCTTCCTTGACAAGCTTTTTTGCGGGGGGTAAAATAGACCTAATATCGACATATCTGCCAGATAGAGAAGCCCTGAACACGGAAGAGACAAGGAAAAAGGAGTTGTAGTGTATGGTCAATCAGGATGTCACCCAGAAGTTTACCAAGCAAGGCCTTACCTTCGACGACGTGCTGCTGATTCCCGCGGCGAGCAATGTTCGCCCCGCCGATGTGGATCTGCGTACCCGTCTGACCCGTAAGGTTCATCTGAATATCCCCCTGATTAGTGCCGCCATGGACACGGTGACCGAGTACCGCATGGCCATCGCCATCGCCCGTGAGGGCGGCATCGGCGTCATCCATAAGAATATGTCCATCAGCCAGCAGGCTGAGCAGGTGGATATGGTCAAGCGCAGTGAGAACGGCGTTATCACCAATCCCTTCTGGCTGGCTCCCGGCCATACTCTGGCCGAGGCGGACGAGCTGATGGCCAAGTACCGCATCTCCGGCGTGCCCATCTGTGACAACGGCAAGCTTATCGGCATCATCACCAACCGTGATATGAAGTTCGAGACCGATATGAGCCAGCTCATCGACAACGTGATGACCAAGGAGAACCTGGTCACTGCTCCCGAGGGCATCACCCTGGAGGAGGCCAAGGAGATCCTGCGCAAGCACAAGATCGAGAAGCTGCCTCTGGTGGACAAGGACTTCCACCTGAAGGGCCTTATCACCATCAAGGACATTGAGAAGGCTGAGGTCTATCCCAACTCTGCCCGTGATGAGAAGGGCCGTCTGCTGGTGGGCGCCGCTATCGGTGCTACCTCCGACGTGCTGGACCGTGTGGCCGCCCTCACCGAGGCCGGTGCCGACGTGCTGGTGCTGGACAGCGCCCACGGCCATGAGCACCACGTGCTGGAGGCTGTTAAGCGGGTCAAGGCTCTCTATCCCGACGTTCAGCTGATTGCCGGTAACGTGGCCACCGCTGAAGGCACCCGCGCCCTCATTGAGGCCGGCGCCGACTGCGTGAAAATCGGTATTGGCCCCGGTTCTATTTGTACGACCCGTGTGGTGGCCGGTATCGGCGTGCCCCAGATTACCGCCGTGTATGATGCCGCCTGCGTGGCTGCTCAGTACGACATTCCCATCATCGCCGACGGCGGCGTGAAGTTCTCCGGCGATATTGCCAAGGCCATTGCCGCCGGTGCCAGCGTGGTCATGCTGGGCTCCCTGCTGGCCGGCTGTGAGGAGTCTCCTGGCGATACCGAGGTGTTCCAGGGCCGTCAGTTCAAGGTCTACCGCGGCATGGGTTCCCTGGCTGCTATGAACAAGGGCTCCAAGGACCGCTACTTCCAGGAGTCCAACAAGAAGCTGGTTCCCGAAGGCGTCGAGGGCCGTGTGCCTTACAAGGGACTGGCCGGCGAGACCATCTATCAGCTGATGGGCGGCCTGCGGGCCGGCATGGGCTACACCGGCTGTGCCACCATCGAGGAGCTGCAGTCCAAGGCTCAGTTTATGCAGATTACCGCTGCCGGTCTGCGGGAGTCTCACCCCCACGACATCTATATCACCAAGGAAGCTCCCAACTACACCGTCAACCCCACCTAATGGCATTCATTGGAGGGCCGCGCCGTCTGGCGCGGCCCTCTTTGTACGTGAACGTACAAAGAAACAAAAAGAGCGGGTTCGCTGTATAGCAAACCCGCTCTTTTCGTTCAGGTTTCCGGGGAAGGTGAAACACTGGGAGATACCTCTTTCTGTAGCCGGAACTGTACGCCGCCCGGAATGTTTTCTGCCGTGCAGCTGAGGTGGTGCAGGGAGAAAATGCGCTGTGCGATGGCCAACCCCATACCGCTGCCGGAGCGGTCCCGGGCCTTGTCCCCCCGGTAGAACAGTTCAAACAGCCGGGGCAGTTCCTCCTCAGGGATGGGGTCGGCGTCATTTTCCACGGTCAGTACCGGACCCGACGTCAAGGTTATCCGCACCTGCCCGCCGGGGGTGCAGTACCGGGCCGCGTTGGACAGCAGATTACCGATACCTCTCTCCAGAAGAGGCTGGTTCCCTGGGCAGGTCACGTTCTCTTCCAGCTGTGTGGAGAGGTTAAGACCCTGAAAGAGGGGCGCCATCTCGTCCAGCAGGTCCTTTACCAGGCAGGACAGATTTACCGTCTCCAACTGCTGGAGCTGCTCGATCCGCTCCAGCCGGGTTTCCTCCAGCATATCCAGTACAAGTGCATTCATCCGGTCAATTTCCCGTTCCATCCCGGCCAGATATTGCTCCCGGTCACCGATGTCCTGCTCCAAGCCCTCGGTGTAGCCACGCATCAGGGCAAGAGGGGTTTTCAGCTCGTGAGAGGCGGCAGCCACAAACTCCTGCCGCCTGCGTTCCAGTGCCCGCTCGTCGTCCCAGCGCCGCTGGAGCTCTCCGGACATGGTTTGGAGACTGCGATTTAGCTCACCGATTTCATCCTGGCGCTTCACATCCCCCTGGACCTCAGAAAAGTCAAGGGCTGCTACCGTTTGAAATGCAGTTTGAGTTTTTCGCAGGGGCAGGACTACCATACGCCGGATGAGCCCGAAGAACAGGATACCCAGAATGGGAATGAGCACTAACAAGCGAATCAGCACGGGGGCCTGCTCCTGGAGGGCTGTTTTCAGGGGAGTGGAGGCTAACACTACGCCCAGCCAAACGTCAGCACCTGTCTCACTTTGATGCTGGATGCGAGTTAGAGCTGAGAAATAGCAGGAGCGGTAGTTCTGCCAGACGGAAGAGAATTGGGGCGCTCTATCCAACATCCAGTCCGTGGCACCTAGCATCAACTCCCATTCCTCTTGCGTGTGGACACCGTTGGGCAGCATACGGCAGGGGACGGGAGCGTTCTGCTCTTCCTGGGTGCTGCTCAAAGACAAGGTGTCCGCTCCTCCGGTTCGGCCAGTGGAGTACGTGTGTCCGTTCACGGTCAACGTATCCACATAGAAAAACGGGCCACTTCGCGTGCCCACGGCGGAGAAAGCGGGAGAATCCGGACCGCCTGTGAATATTCCGCTGAGCTGTGAGAGCTCGGCAGCGGACAGTCCCTGCAGGTCAAGAAACAACACATCTGGTTCCGCCTGGCTGGGGTTTACGTAGAGAACCGCGGAGAGCATACGCACGGGCAGCAGCTCCGGTGTTCCGGAAGCATCCTCCGTCCAGGTAAAGGCGTACTGGAGGTAACGGGGAGCATCGTACATGTCATAGAAAAGAAACAGAGAGGAACCGGAGGATGCCTTCTGAGCTTCCAGAACCCAGGAATCGTCCAGGGTTTGGGGATCGAAAGTCTGGAGATAGGAGTCTGAACGATAGAGATTGAGCCGACTGTCGGCCAGCGACGGCCCGTTGTCTATAATCTCCTGGGCCGTGGACAGAACCAACACACTTCCCACGGTCAGCCATAGAACCAAAAGCATACCGACGGTGGTCAGGACCAGCTTAAAGGACAGCGAGTGAACAAAACGAACCTGTTTACGCATCGGCTTTTCCTCCTTTCAGCCCAGACGGTAGCCCACGCCGTACACAGCCCTGATATGCTGGGCGGCGGTGCCCAGCTTCTGCCGGAGAGCGGCCACGTGGCGGTCCACCATCCGCTCATCTCCCTCAAAGTCCACGCCCCACACGTTCTGGATAAGACGGTCCCGGCTCACCGTCCGCCCCTGTTCCCGGAGGAGAAGCTCCAGAATATTCAGCTCCTTGGGCCGTAAGTGGACGGGCTGTCCATCCACAAAGGCGTCTCGCAAAGCGGTGTCCAGCACAATGCTGCCGTAGCCCAGCTGGTGCTCGCCCAGACATTCGCCCCGGCTGCGCCGGAGAATGGCCTGGGCCTTGGCCACCAGAACGGGGAAGGAGAAGGGCTTGGTAAGGTAGTCATCTGCCCCTGCCCGGTAGCCCTCCAGGGCATTTTCTTCCTGCCCCAGGGCGGTGAGAAAGAGAACAGGTACTGAGCTCTCCCGCCGGATTCTCCGGCAAACCTCCAGACCGTCATAGTGGGGCATCATCACGTCCAGAATGATCAAATCAAAGGAGTGTTCTGCCGCGGCGGCCAGGGCCTCCGCTCCATCATAGACCGGGTGAACCTCCAACCCGGCGGCGTGAAAAAAGTCCAGAATCAGCGCCGACAGGGCCCGGTCATCCTCCGCAAGCAAAATCTGCGTCTTCACGTGTATCCTCCTCTCTCTGAACCTATCTTACCAGAAGATTATCTGAAAATCATCCACGGCCCCTGAGAAAGTGCGGGGCTTTTTTTCAGACAGGAAATATGGTAAAATGGCCCCACGTGATAAAAGAAGGGGGAGGGATTGTCATGCTGAAGCTGATTCTGGGCCGGGCAGGTACCGGAAAGACCACGGCGGTACTGCGCCGTCTGTGTGAGGCCGGGGCAGAGCGGCCACAGGTGCTCATTGTGCCCGAGCAGCAGTCCCACGAGGCCGAGCGTGCCCTGTGCCGCATGGGGGGCGACGGGGTGTCCCGGTATGCCGAGGTGCTCTCCTTCAGCCGGCTGGCTAACCGGGTGTTTCAGGCTGCCGGTGGACTGGGGGAACAGGAGTTGGACGGCGGCGGACGGCTGCTGCTGATGTATAACGCGGTCAAGTCTCTGTCCGGGCAGCTGACGGTTTATGGACGGCCTTCCCGACGGCCTGCCTTTCTCCAGTCCCTGCTGGCCACCGTGGACGAGCTGAAAAGCTGCTGTGTGCCGCCCACCCTCCTCATTACTGCCGGCCAGGATGCCGGAGGCCCGGAGGGGGAGAAGTTGCGGGACCTGGGGCTCATTTGCGGCACCTACGACGCCCTGTCTGCCCAGGTAGCCCTGGACCCCAGGGACCGGCTGACCAGGGTGGCGGACAAGCTGTCCAAGTGCGCCTGGGCCAAGGGCAAGGACCTGTGGCTGGATGGCTTCACGGACTTCACCCCGCAGCAGGGCGAGGTGCTTCGGCAGCTGATGACCCAGGCGGAACACATAACCATCACCCTCACCTGTGACCACCTGGAGGAGGAGGAGGGGGGCGAGGGGATCTTTTCTCCCGCCCGAAAGACCGCCGCGGCCCTGCTGCGGCTGGCAAAGAAGGAACGAATTTCCTGTGAAGTAGAACACCTTGTAAATGATTGCACTGAAAAGGAATCAGCACTTAAGGACTTGGAAGTGTGCCGGTTTGGTCACGAGCCGGAGGAGCCCTTGGAGGCAGGGGAGGCAGTGGAGCTCTTCCAGGCCGGGAGCCTGCGCTCCGAGGTAGAGTGGACCGCTGCCCGGATTCTCCGACTGGTGCGGGAGGAGGGGCTCCGCTTTCGGGACATCGGTGTGGTGGCCCGGAATTACGGGGCCTACCGGGACCTGGTGGAGTCCGTCTTTCCCCGATACAATGTGCCGGTGTTTTCCTCCGCCATGAGTGATATCCTGGACAAGCCGGTGCTGGCTCTGGTGACGGCGGCTCTGGAGACAGTGGCGGGGGGCTATGCCTACGAGGACGTGTTCCGCTATCTGAAAACCGGGCTCACCGATTTGAAGGAGGAGGGCCGGGACCTGCTGGAGAACTACGTGCTCAAGTGGGACATCCGGGGCAGCCGCTGGACCCAGAGCAAGGTATGGTCCTGGCATCCCCGGGGCTACGGTATTCCTTGGGAGGAGGGGGACCGGGCGCTGGTGGAGCAGTTGGACGGCATCCGCCGGCAGGTGGTCGCGCCCTTGGAGAAGCTGCGGAAAAATCCCAAGAAAACCGGAATGGGACAAGCAGAAACCCTTTACGACTTTTTGGAGGAAATTGGCCTGCCGGAGCAGCTGAAAGAGCGGGTAGAACGTCTGCGCCGGACGGGGCAGCCCGCCCTGGCCGACGAGTACCGCCAGCTGTGGGAGATCCTCTGCGGCGGGCTGGAGCAGTGCGCTGCTCTTTTGGGAGATACCCCCATGGAGCTGGAGGAATTTGCCCAGCTCTTCCGGTTGGTCCTCTCCCAGTACGATGTGGGTACCATTCCCGTCTCCCTGGACCGGGTGACGGCGGGGGAGACCACCCGCCAGACCGGCCACCGGGTGAAGGTGTTGTTTCTTCTGGGGGCGGACGACGGGAGCATCCCCCAGGTGTCCACGGCACCGGGGTTGCTGTCGGACGAGGACCGGTCCCTGCTCTCCGGCTACGGGCTGGAGCTCAACCAGTCCCAGCAGGAGCTGCTGTACCGGGAGATGACCACCGTCTATCTCACCTGTGCCCAACCAAGCCGCAAGTTGGTGGTGTCCTGGCCAATCCAGGGTCCGGGCGGTGAGGAGCGGCGGCCCAGCTTCCTGGTCCAGCGTATTCAGCGCCTCTTTCCCAGCCTGTCTGTCCTGCAGGAGGAGGACTTGCATGGTTTCTTCCGCTTGGAGGCCCCGCTGCCCGCTCTGGAGCAGGCGGGTCGGAGCGAAGCTGCCTGTCGGGCACTGGAGAAGCTGCCGGAGTACCGGGAGCAGGTGGAGCGGCTCCATCGGGCAGTTGCCTTGGAACGGGGCAGTCTGTCCCAGCGGGCGGTGGAGCGGCTGTACGGCCGAAAGGTGCCCATGTCTGCCTCCCGGATGGACAAGTACAAATCCTGCCATTTCTCCTATTTTATGCGCTATGGCCTGCGGGCCGAGCCACGCAAGCCTGCCGGCTTTACAGCGCCTGAATATGGCACCTTTGTCCACTATGTGCTGGAGCATGTCCTACAGGATGAGCTGTTCCGCCAGACGGAAATTCCGGGGATGGAGCGCGGCCTGACGGAGGAAAAGCGGAGCCGCCTGCGCCAGCTCACTCGGGCTGCGGTGGAGCAGTATGTGGCGGAGGAGCTGGGGGGCCTAGAGGGACAGAACGAGCGCTTTCAGTATTTGTTCCGCCGCCTTCTGCGCTCGGTCCAGGCAGTGGTGGACAACGTGGCGGAGGAGCTGCTGTCCTCCCAGTTCAAGCCCATCTCCTTTGAGCTGGGCTTTGGCCGGGATGGAGCGCTGCCGCCGGTGGAGTTTACCTCGGAGGGGGTTACCCTCAGCGTGTCCGGTTTTGTGGACCGGGTGGACGGCTGGGTCCACGACGGTCGGATTTATCTGCGGGTGGTAGACTATAAAACAGGTCGCAAGTCATTTGACTTGACAGAGGTTTGGAACGGCCTAGGCCTGCAGATGCTGTTATACCTTTTCACCTTGGAGGAAAAGGGAGAGTCTATCTACGGCCTTCCCGTGGAGGGGGCAGGCGTACTGTACCTGCCCGCCCGGGACGCGGTGGTTCGTGGCAGCCGGACCATGAGCCAGGAGGCCTGGCAGAAGCTGATGGACAAGGAGCTGCGGCGCAGCGGCCTGGTGCTGGATGACCAGAAGGTGCTGGACGCCATGGAGGTGCCGGGGGAGGAGGGCTACCGCTTCCTGCCCCTGAAGGTGTCACGGAGCACCGGCGCCATCACCGGCGAGGCTCTGGCCAGCGCGGAGCACCTGGGGAAGCTGGGCCGGCACATTCAGAAGGTACTGGAGGACATCTGCGGTGAGCTGGCCCGGGGCAACATCGCCGCCGACCCCTTCTGGCGGGGGCCGGAGAAGAACGCCTGCCGCTACTGCGACTATGCTGCCGCCTGCCACTTCGAAGAGGGTCGGGGTGGCGACTGCCGCCGGTGGCTGCCCGCCGTGGACGCCGGGGAGTTCTGGGAACAGATTGACCGGGAGCAGGAGGAATAAAAACCCATACCCCACAGGAAAAGAAGGAGAATACCCTTTATGGAGAAAAGCAAGAACATTTTGATCATCAACGACATGTGCGGTTACGGAAAGGTGGCCCTGGCGGCTATGCTGCCGGTTTTGTCCAATCTGGGCCACAGTGTCTACAACCTGCCCACCGCTCTCGTGTCCAACACCCTGGACTACGGAACCTTCACCATCCTGGACACTACCGATTACATGGTGAAAGCCATCGCGGCGTGGAAGGAGCTGGGCTTTCAGTTTGACTGCATCACCACCGGCTTTCTGGCCTCGGCGGCCCAGGTGGGCATCATCCGGGACTTTATTGCCGGGCAGAAGAAGGAGGGCCTGCTGGTGATGACCGACCCCATTATGGGGGACGACGGCAAGCTCTACAACGGCGTGACGGAGGAGACGGTGGAGAACATGCGCCGCCTCATCGGTGTAGCTGACGTGATTGTTCCGAACGTCACGGAGGCCCAGTTCCTCACTGGCCTTCATGTGGGCAAGGAGGGACTAAATCAGAAGGAGGCCAGGGAACTGGTGGACGGCCTGCTGGCCTTCGGGCCCCGCTCGGTGGTGATAACCAGCGGCGTGGAGCAGGAGACCGGCCGTCATGTGGTCTGGGGCTTCGACCATGCTTCCAGGACTTACTTCACTCTGCCCTACCGCTTCATAAAGGTCCATTTTCCTGGGACTGGAGACCTCTTTTCCGCTGTGCTGGTGGGCAAGCTGTTGGCGGGAACGCCCATGCAGGAGGCGGTACAGCAGGCCATGGACATTCTGGAGCGGCTTATTTTTCTGGAGCAGGACGAGATTGAAAAGAACAAGGGCATTCGGATTGAGAAGTTTCTCAGTCTGCTGAAAGAGTAAAGAAAAGAGGAGAGAGAACCTATGATGTGGGCTGTATACGCGCTTTTGTCGGCGGTATTTGCCGCACTGACAGGAATTCTGGCCAAGCTTGGGATGGCGAACATCAATTCCAATCTGGCCACCGCCATCCGTACTACGGTGGTGCTGGTCATGGCCTGGGCCATCGTGCTGGCTTCCGGGAAACAGACGGAAATCGGGAGTATTACTACACGGGGCTGGGTGTTCCTCATCCTGTCCGGCTTGGCCACGGGCCTGTCCTGGCTGTGCTACTTCCACGCCCTCCAGATCGGGGAAGCCAGCAAGGTCATTCCCATTGATAAGTTCAGTGTGGTGCTGTCCATTGTGCTGGCCTTTGTGGTGCTGGGGGAGAAGGTTACTCTGACCAAGGTGGTGGGCGGGGCGCTCATTACACTGGGTACCTTTATTCTGATTCTCTGAGGCAAACTTTGTGGGAGAGGAGGCGGTTTTATGGCATTCCCGCTGACGGAGGAGCAGCGAAGCATCGTGGATGACCGGGGCGGAGAATTATTGGTATCCGCCGCGGCCGGTTCGGGCAAGACCCGGGTGCTGGTGGAGCGGTTGCTGGACCGGGTGACCAGGGACGGCGAGGACATTGACCGCTTCCTGGTGATTACTTATACCAAAGCGGCGGCGGCAGAGCTGCGCACCCGAATTGCTCAGGAGCTTGCCGCCCGGCTGGCGGAGCGGCCGGGGGACCGCCATCTGCGCCGGCAGACTACCCTGGTCTATAAGGCGCAGATCTCCACCATCCACGCCTTCTGTGCCGCCCTTCTGCGGGAGAGCGGCCACCTGCTGGACCTGGACCCGGACACCAGGCTGTGCGACGAGGGGGAGGGGCAGGTGCTCATGGTGCGCACTCTGGAGGAACTGCTGGACCGGAGGTATGAGGGGCTGGAGGAAAACAGTCCCTTCGCCCAGCTGGCGGACACCCTGGGGGCGGGCCGGGATGACAGCCGACTGGTGCAGATTGTGCTGGACATCGCCCAGCGGGTGCAGAGCCACCCGGACCCGGAGCAGTGGCTTCAGGAGCAGCGGCAGGCCTGGGAGTTGGATGGAGTGATGGATGCTGCCCAGACCCCCTGGGGCGCTCTGCTGTTGGAGGAGGCCCGCCGCCAGGGGCGGTGGTGCCGGGACCGGATGGAGCAGGCCCTGGCCCTCACCGGGGCAGATGAGCTGCTGGAGATGAACTACGCCCCTTCCATCTCCGCCACCTTGGAAGGACTGGACGGTCTGCTGGCTGCCCAAAGCTGGGACCAGGCCCAGGCCTGCCTGCCCATACCCTTTCCTGCCGTGGGCCGGAAGAAAAAGCGTACCCAGGAGCTGAGCCCCATGGAGGAACTCCGGGCGGCCCAGGCCGCCCAGCGGGTGAAGGCTATCCGTACCCGGAGCAAAAAGCAGATGGAGAAAGTGGCCGCTCAGCTGGAGGGGGACAGCGCCGCCCTGCTGGAGGAACTGCGCCTGTCTCGTCCCGCTGTGCAGGCACTGATGGACCTGGTGATGGACTTTCAGAAGGCCTATGGAAGGGAGAAGCGCCGCCGGAGCGTGATGGACTTTTCCGACTTGGAGCACTTTGCGGTCAAGCTTCTGCTGGACGGGGAGGGGCGTCCCACTCCGCTGGCGGAGAGTTGGTCGGTCCGGTTTGACGAGGTGCTGGTGGACGAGTACCAGGACACCAACCAGGTGCAGAACGCCATTTTCTCCGCCATCTCCCAGAGCGGCCGCAAGCTCTTTGAGGTGGGCGACGTGAAGCAGTCCATTTACCGCTTCCGTCTGGCTGACCCCACCATCTTTCTGGACAAGTACCGCCGCTTTTCCATCGGGGACGCAGCCGGGGAGGGGGAGCCCCGAAAGCGGGTGCTCTCCCGGAATTTCCGCTCCCGGCCCCAGGTGCTTCTGGGGTGCAACGACCTGTTCCGGAACATTATGTCCACGGAATTCGGCGAGCTGGACTACACCGACGACCAGGCCCTGGTCCCCGGGGCCTCCTTCCCAGAGGGGGAGGACTACGCCCTGGAGGTAGACGGACTGGACCTGTCCTTTTTGGGGGAGCAGGAGGGTGAACGGGAGAGCAAGGACCTGATGGAGGCACGCTTTGCCGCCCAGCGCATCCGGGAGCTGCTGGAAAAGCCGCTGCTCATCACACAGGGGGATGGGCTCCGCCCGATTCGCCCCTCGGACATCATGATTCTGCTCCGGAGCCCCGGCTCTGTCCTGCGCCACTACCTGCGGGCCCTCAGTGAGGAGGGGGTTCCCTGGACTGCGGACGGCGGAGAGGACTTTCTTGCCACCACTGAGGTGAGCGTAGCTCTGTCCATTCTGCAGATCGTGGACAATCCCCACCAGGATGTACCCCTCATTTCCGCCCTGCGCTCTCCGGTGTATGGCTTTACCGGGGACCAGTTGGCTCTGCTGCGGGCTCAGGCCAAGGGAGACTTCTATTCCGCTGTAGTGAAGGCCGCCCGGGAGGGCGACCGGGCCTGCGCTGAGTTTTTGGCGGAGCTGGAGCGGCTGCGCTTTGGGGCGGGGGACAAGACCTGCCGGCAGCTCATCTGGCATATCTATGAGACAACGAATCTGTTGGGGCTGTTCGGTGCCATGGACCGGGGCCGGGAGCGGCAGGACAACCTGCTGTCCTTCTACGCCCTGGCCGGACAGCTGGAGGAGGCGGGCTGCCGTTCTCTGTTCCAGTTCCTGCTTCGCCTTCAGCGACTGCAGGAGACAGGGGCCCGGATTGCATCCAGTGGAGGGAATGGCCAGGAGGAGGGCGTGTCCATTTTGTCCATCCACCGCTCCAAGGGTTTGGAGAAACCGGTGGTGCTGGTGTGCGGCCTCACCCGGCGGCTCAATCGGGACGATTTGATGCGTCCGGTGCTGTTCCATCCCACTTTGGGAGTGGGCCCCAAGGGGCTGGATCGGGAACGGATGGTGGAGTATCCCACCCTGGCCCGCCGGGCGGTGGCCCGGCAGCTGGAGCGCGAGATGATGTCCGAGGAACTGCGCCTTCTCTATGTGGCTATGACCCGGGCCAAGGAGAAGCTTATTTTGACTCTGGCCCTGCCCGAGGGAATCCGGAGCCTGGAGCGGCTGGGGGAGGACGTGTCCGCACCAGTGTCTCCCATGGCCCTGGAAAACCAACAGAGCGTGGGGGCCTGGATCCTGCTCCACGCCATGTCTCGGCCGGAGGCCGCCCCCCTGCGGGAACTAGCCGGGTTGCCGGAACAGGGAGCAGCACCTGACTTAGGCCCTGCCTGGGACATCCGGTGGATTCAGGGAGCACCCCTGTCCGAGCCCGCCCGGCCCCAGGGCCGTCTGGCTGATTTGCCGGAGAAGGGGGAGGAGGTACAGGACCTCTATGAGCGTCTGACCTGGCACTACCCCTATGCCGGAGCGGTGCCCGTCCCGTCCAAGCTGACCGCTACTCAGATCAAGGGACGGACGGTGGACCAGGAGGCGGCGGAGGACGCCCCGCCTTCCGCCGAACCTGCCCAGAAAAGCTGGGAGCCCTACCGCCCCGACTTTATGGCCCAGTCCAAAGGGCTGACGCCCGCCCAGAGAGGGACAGCCCTCCACCTGGCCATGCAGTACGTCTCCCTGGAGGGAGACCACAGCGTGGACAGTATCCGGCAGCAGCTGGACCAGTTGATGGAGGAGGGGTATCTCACCGCCCTGCAGCGGGAGGCTGTCCAACCGGAGCGGCTGGCTGCCTTCTTTGCAAGCAAGCTGGGGCAGGAGCTGCTCTCTGCCCAGGAGGTGGGACGTGAATTTAAATTTTCCCTTCTGGTTCCGGCCAAGACCTATTTTCCGGACGCGGGGGAGGAGGAGATTTTACTCCAGGGCGTCATAGACGCCTGGTTTGACGACGGGACGGGGGTTACGGTGGTAGACTTCAAGAGTGACCGTATCCGGCCCGGGGGCGAAGATACCGCGGCAGAGCGGCACCGGGTCCAGATTGAGGCGTATAGCCAGGCGCTGGAGCGCATTTTAACGCGCCCGGTGAAGCGAAAGGTGCTGTGGTTTTTTGCCACGGACACCGCGAAGGAGCTGTAAAAGAGTTACCCATTATGGCGTCTGGGTGTGCGGCGCCGGGGCGGATCTTCCACCAGGATAATGTCTTCTCCAAAGCGGCGGACACAGGACCAGGGAATATACCGGTCCTCCTCCCGGCCCAGCAGTCCGAAGAAGCGACGGCGGCCGGGGACCACCAGCGCACGTACCTGGCCACTTTCCAGATCTACTTCCATATCGCCCACGTAGCCAAAGCGGCTGCCGTCCGCCACGCTGATGACCTCTTTATACCGCAGCTCCGCAATTCTTGTCTCCATATATAATCCCTCCCATGGAGCGTAATTTTGTTCTATGGGAGAGCCTATGCCACTGCCGGCATGTCCTATGTCCAAATGAAAAGCGGTCCGGACCCGAATAAAATTCGGGACCGGGCCGCCTTTTGTTTGAAAAACGGTACCCAGGGGGATCATCAGTAAAAGGAAGAAATCCATAGAAAGCATGGGCGGGGAGAGAAGTGAGGCGTTGTCAAATACATCATATAGGAAGGGAAAATGCGGAAAAAGAGGTGTATTAAGGAAGTCTTTATGAAATCTTAATTTTTCTCCTCCTCTGTCCTTAACAATCCTCTGTTAGGATAGGTACAACGGAAAAAGGAGGTAGGGACAATGGAACATATTCTTCCCGTGCTGATGGTAGTATCCAGTTTGATCTGGCTCGTTATCACCCTTTGGGGCGGCTATTACCTGCTCACCGGACTGATGTCCTGGAAACAGCCCATGGATTACGGCTGGCACCCTGCCCGCACCCGATTCGCTATTTTGATTGCAGCCCGGAACGAGGAGCTGGTGATCGGTCCGCTGATTAACAGCCTGCTGGCGCAGGACTATCCCTCGGAACTCTATGACGTCTGGGTGATTCCCAATAACTGTACGGATAACACGGCCCTGGCAGCCCGGAATTTTGGGGCGAAGGTGCTGGAGTGCACGGTGCCGGTACGGAGCAAGGGCGAGGTGCTTCGCTTTGCGTATCAGCGTCTCCATGGCCGGCAGTACGACGCCTACTGTGTCTTTGATGCGGACAACCTGGTGGACCATCGATTTTTAAGTGAGATGAACAACGCCTACATGGCTGGAGCCAGAGTGGCTCAGGGCTACCGGGACAGCAAGAACCCCTTTGACACCGTGATTTCCGGCAGCTATTCCATCTATTATTGGATGATGGATCGTTTCCACAACGGCGGAAAAACCGGCCTCGGTCTGTCCGCTCTGGTCAATGGGACCGGCTTTATGATCTCTGCTCAGACTCTGGAGCGGCTGGGAGGCTGGCACACCCAGACGATCAGCGAAGATTTGGAGATCACCGCCCAGTGCATCCTGGCGGGGGAGAAGGTCCGTTGGGTGCCTAAGGCCATTACCTATGATGAGCAGCCTCTGGACTATGCCCTGTCGGTCAAGCAGCGCCGCCGCTGGACCAGCGGAACGGTGCAGGTGGCCAAGCTCTATATGGGACGGACCCTCCAGTCTGTGGGAAACCGGGGAGGCATGCCGGCGGTGGATTTGGCGGCCACTCTGATTATCCCCGCCTACCAGGCAGCTGCGCTGTTCAATCTGATTCTGATTTCGCTCTCCGCCTGCCTGGACTGCTATAAGTTTTCCCAAGTGCCCGGAACATTCCTGCTGGCGGTGGGATTGAATCTGGCCCTCACTGCCTTGGGCTCTACCCTTGCCGCCTGCCTGGTGCTGACGGTGGAAGGGAAGTGGGACCGCCGGATGCTGAAGAGCGTGGCCTTCTACTGGCTGTTTCTGCTCTCCTGGCTGCCCATTACCTTGGAGAGCTTTGTGAAAAAAACTACGGTTTGGGAGGAAATTCGGCACACCCGAAACGTGGCTCCGGAATCCCTCTCCCGGGGCTGAATCCATTCACCTCACCCAAATCGATTTCCATAAAAATCAGCCTGCCGCACATGTGCGGCAGGCTGATTTTTTTAAGAATCTTCTTCAAATTGGTCCGCACTTGCCCCGCATATGGGGCAGACGTAGTCCGGCGGCATAGGACCCCGGACATCCTCATCATAGAGAAAACCGCAGAGCCGACACAGATAGCACATGGCGCTGCTTTAGGTCAGGGGCGCAAAGTCGCTGGCGGGACGGCGGCAGATGGGGCAGACAAAGTCGGCGGGCAGCGCGTCACCCTCATAGATGAAGCCGCAGATCTTGCACACGAAGCCGTGGGGCTTGTCCTCCTGCTCGGCAGAGACAGAGGGTTCCTCGCCACGGACGGAGGCAGCCAGAGCCTGGGCCAAGGCATCCAGGTCGGACTCCTGGCCGGGAGCCAGGGTGGACTTCAGGGTGAAGGGAGCCTCCAGCAGCTTCATATCCTTCATGCCCTCCAGAATCTGGGCCATGAGCTTGCCGCTGGTGGGGGCCCAAGAGCCGTTCTGGATGAGCGCCACGGTGCGGTTCTTCAGGGCGTGATGGGCCAGGTCATGGAGGAGGTTCTCCATGGTGACAAAGATGCCGTTGTTGTAGGTGGTGGAGGCAAAGACGATGTGGCTATACTTGAAGCACTCGGACAGGACATAGGACACATCGGTCACCGACACGTCGTACATTTTCACGGGAATGCCCTGCTCCGCCAGACGGCAGGCCAGAATGTTGGCTGCATTCTCCGTACCGCCGTACACCGAAGCGAAGGGGATAACCACGCCCTGAACCTCAGGCTCATAGGCGGCCCACTTGGCGTACTTGTCCAGAATGTAGCCCAGATCCTTGCGCCACACGGGGCCGTGGAGGGGGCAGATGGTCTGAATGTCCAGCTTGGAAGCCTTGCCCAACAGGGCGGTTACCTGAGCGCCGTACTTGCCCACAATGTTGGTGTAGTAGCGTCGGGCGTCGTCCAGCCAGTCCCGGTCAAAGTCCACCTCATCGGCGAACAGGATGCCGTTGAGGGCGCCGAATGTGCCGAAGGCGTCGGCAGAAAACAGAATCTTATCGGTGGAGTCGTAGCTCACCATCACCTCGGGCCAGTGGACCATGGGGGCGCTGACAAAGGTGAAGTGGTGACGGCCGGTGTCCAGAGTGTCGCCCTCATTGACCAGAATGGCGCCCTTGGGATCCGTGCAGTGGAACTGGCGGATGAGGTTGATCACCTTGCCGTTGCAGACGATGGTGGCCTCGGGGTAGCGGATCATCAGATCGCCCAGGGTGGCGGCGTGGTCGGGCTCCATGTGGTGGACAAACACGTAGTCCAGCTTCCGGCCATTTAGGCCCTTTTCCAGATTTTCAAAGAACTGGGCCTGGACCGAACGGTCCACCGTGTCAAAAAGCACCGTCTTTTCATCCAGCAGGAGGTAGGAGTTGAAGGACATGCCCCGGGGTACCGGGTAGGTGGCCTCAAAGGTGGGGTGCTGACGGTCATTGGCACCGATCCACAGAAGGTCCTCGGTTACATTTCGAATACAGTACATATTATAAACGCCTCTCTTTGATAAAGAAGTGAAGTTCAAGCGAGGTTATCATAGCACAAACGGAGAAAAAAAGGTAGTGGAAACCCGCGTTTTTCTGAAAATTAGACGTGGAATACAAAAAGTACATTGAAAAGAACGGGAAAATTTCGTATAATGATGTCTGCTGAAGAAAAGACAGGGATGAAACCCTGGTGCATGGGAGCGAAGAACACATGTATCGCATTGATATTATGACATTATTCCCGGACGTGGTGGGGGATATGCTGTGCGAGTCTGTGCTGGGGCGCGGACAGGAACGGGGCTATATCCGAATCGAGTGCCATCAGATCCGGGATTATACGGTAAACAAGCAGAAGCAGGTGGATGATTACCCCTATGGGGGAGGCCGGGGCGCGGTGATGCAGGCTGATCCCCTTTATCGCTGCTGGAAGCACATCTGTGATGAGGCGGGGGAGCGGATTCACACCATTTACATGTCGCCCGCTGGCAAAACCTTCTGCCAGACGGATGCCCGGCGTCTGAAGGCGGACTATGAGCGTTTGATTCTGGTATGTGGCCATTACGAGGGCATTGACGAGCGCTTTATTGAGGAGTGCGTGGACGAAGAAATTTCACTGGGCGACTTTGTTATGACCGGGGGAGAGATTCCTGCCATGGCGGTGGCCGATGCGGTTTGTCGGCTGGTGCCCGGGGTGTTGTCTGATCCCTCCTGCTATGAGAATGAGAGCCACTGGAACGGCATGCTGGAGGCTCCGCAGTATTCCCGCCCGGAGGTGTGGCACGACCGGGCGGTGCCTTCCATCCTCCTTTCGGGCAACCATGCCAAGGTGGACCAGTGGCGGCGCAAGCAGTCCATCCTCCGCACCCGTCAGCGCCGCCCCGATCTCTATGAAAAGCTGGACCTCTCCTCCAAGGAGGACCGAAAGCTGCTGGCGGAGCTGGAACAGGAGCTGGCAGAAGGGGAAAAGAGCCGGTAAAAGGCTTGCATCTCAGCCACAATTATGTTAGACTGATTTAACATGATCTGATTTTTAAAATCACATTTGGAGATGAACAACATGAGCTTCAAAATTGTTGTGGACAGCTGCTGCGATCTCACCCCTCAAATGCTGAAGGACCCCTGTTTTGTCAAGGCGCCTCTGACCATCCAGTCCAACGGAAGTACCTTTGTGGATGATGAGAATTTTGACCAGGCCGATCTGCTCTGGTCCATGAAGCAGAGCGAGCAGGCACCTTCCACCGCCTGCCCTTCGCCTCAGGTGTATCTGGATGCCTACTGTGAGGGGGATCCGGACGACGTGTATGTGGTCACCCTGTCCGCATTGCTCAGCGGCTCGCACAACAGTGCGGAGCAGGCCAAGCTCATGCTGGAGGAGGACCGTCCCCAGGTGAATGTCCATGTGTTCAACTCCTGCTCCGCGGCCTCGGGCGAGGTGCTGGTGGCCCTGAAAATCCGGGAGCTGGCGGAAAGCGGCATGCCCTTCAAGCACGTGGTGCGGGAAGTGGAACAGTTTATCTATCAGATGCAGACCCTGTTTGTACTGGAGTCCCTGGAGAACCTGCGGAAAAATGGCCGCCTTACCAAACTGCAGGCGGTGGTAACCGGAGCACTGCGCATCAAGCTGATGATGTCTGCTACGCCGGAAGGGGAGATCTGCAAGCTGGGACAGGCCATGTCCATGAAGCAGGCCCTGACCAAGCTGGTGGACCGGATGGCGGCGGACCCCAATCACGAGGGACGGACATTGGCCATTTGCCACTGTAACTGTCTGGAACGGGCCTTTTTGGTCAAGGCCATGGCGGAGCAGAAGTGTAAGTTTGCCCACATTCTCCTGCTGGAGGCGGGGGGTATTACCACGGTCTACGCCAACGACGGCGGCGTGGTATTGGCATACGGATAAACCGTAGAAAGTAAGGTGTATCAGGATATGACAAGGGAAGAAGCCTGGCAGCTGTTGACCACCTATAACAAGGAGCCCTTCCATCTGCGCCACGCTATTACTGTGGAGCGCGTGATGGGATGGTTTGCCCGGGAACTGGGTTATGGGGACGAGGCGGACTATTGGTCCATTGTAGGTCTGCTTCACGATCTGGATTTTGAGGGCTGGCCGGAGGAGCATTGCCAAAAGTCTCAGGAGCTGATGCGGCAGGCGGGGGTGGATGAGCGGATCATCCGGGCCACGGCCAGCCACGGCTGGGGACTGTGCGTGGACATCAAGCCGGAGCACGAAATGGAAAAGGTGCTCTACGCCACGGACGAGCTTACCGGCATCATCGGTGCGGCTGCCCTGATGCGCCCCTCCAAGAGCGTGTCCGATATGGAGCTGAAATCCTTAAAGAAGAAATTCAAGGATAAGAAGTTTGCTGCCGGCTGCTCCCGGGATGTCATCGCCTCGGGCGCTGAATTGCTGGGCTGGGATCTGGATACGCTGCTGGAGCGGACGCTGAAGGCTATGCAGAGCGAGGAAGAGGCCATCGAAGCCCAGGCAGGTGCCCTGTCCGCATAACAGAAAAACGTGTCAGATTTTTCCTTGACAAAGGGAAACCCGCGTGATATGATTCCTTTCACAACAAAGGGGAGTAGTCAGCGTGGGTAATTCCACGCGGCATGCGCCAACAATCATGGAGGGGTACCTCCTGGCTGTGCCTGAAATGACGAGACCTGCGTTCCTGAAGGGGAACGCAGGTCTTTTTTCATAGTAAGGCGGGCACACTTTGTTTACAAACATCAAACAGCTGGAAGCAAAATGAAAAAGGAGATGCAGACGATGGAATTTTTATGGGAGGGCTTGCTGTCCATTACCTGGCAGCAGCTGGTTATGTATGCAGTGGGAGGCCTGCTCATCTGGCTGGCTATTGAAAAGGGTTTTGAACCGGCTCTGCTGATGCCCATGGGCTTTGGCGCCATCCTGGTCAACCTCCCCACCTCCGGCGTCATCAATCAGATTACCCAAGGCGTGGGGGAGACCCACGGCATCATCCAATGGCTTTTTGAGGTGGGTATTGAGGCCAGTGAGGCTATGCCTATTCTGCTCTTCATCGGCATCGGCGCCATGATCGACTTTGGCCCCCTGCTGGCCAATCCCAAGCTGTTTTTGTGCGGCGCAGCTGCCCAGGCTGGCATCTTCCTCACTATCCTGATTGCCGCCGCAGCAGGCTTTGATATGAAGGACGCCGCCTCCATCGGCATCATCGGTGCGGCCGACGGCCCCACCTCGCTGCTGGTCTCTCAGGTGCTCAAGTCCAACTATATGGGCGCTATTGCTGTGGCCGCCTACTCCTATATGGCGCTGGTGCCCATCATTCAGCCCTTTGCCATCAAGTTGGTGACCACCAAGAAGGATCGTGCCATGCGCATGCCCTACCGGGCCCAGGGCGTCTCCCGCCGTCTGCGCATTATGTTCCCCATTATCGTGTCGGTGATTGCCGGTTTGGTAGCTCCCTCTTCCGTGGCTCTGGTGGGCTTCCTGATGTTCGGCAACCTGATCCGGGAGTGCGGCGTGCTGTCCACCCTGTCCCAGACCGCTCAGAACGAGCTTGCAAACCTCATTACCCTGCTGCTGGGCATCACCATTTCCTTCTCCATGAAGGCGGACCAGTTCGTCAAGCCTGAGACGCTGCTCATTATGGGCCTGGGTCTGGTGGCCTTTGTGCTGGACTCCGTGGTGGGTGTGCTGTTTGTTAAAGTGTTGAACCTGTTTACTCCCAAGAACAAGATTAACCCCATGGTGGGTGCCGCCGGTATCTCTGCCTTCCCCATGTCTTCCCGTGTTATTGAGAAGCTGGGCCAGGAGGCTGATCCCCAGAACCACCTGCTGATGCACGCTGTGGCAGCCAACGTATCCGGCCAGATTGCCTCTGTGGTGGCGGGCGGCGTTGTGCTGCAGTACTGCGCGACCCATATGATTGGCGGCTGAGAAAGGAGTAGAGACGATGAATATGCAAAATATCGAGCAGGCTCTGGAAATGATGGGGCAGGGGATGCTGGGCATCTTTGTGGTGCTGGGTGTCATCGCTCTTCTGGTGGCTATCATGCAGAAAATTGACAACCGCAATAAAAAATAACGTACCATAAAAATAGAAAGAGGCGCCCCTCCCAAGCGGAGGGACGCCTCTTTTATGTAAGTAAAATAAAACTGATTGGATGGACGGGAGCAGTTACAGCCAGTCGGCCACCATATCGGCCAGTCCAGCCGGTCCGACCAGATGGTCCGTGAGAAGGGTCAGCAACTCGTCAATGCGGAGTGCGCTGGTGGTGATGGCCGGAATGCGGGTGCTGTCACCGCCTTCCTCTTCAATACGGACCCCATAGTTTTCACAGCAGAAACCGGGGGTCTCGACCTGATCCACAGTCAGAAAATAGTGAAAGCTGCGGGGGTGCCCCTCCGGATCCACACAACTCCGGGTGGCAATCATGAGCTCCATTATCTTGTGTTCCTCCCTCGAAAGAAATTTCCATAGCCACATTATATAGTGAGGAATTCCGGGAGAAAAGAAAAATCGATCGCAAGTTTCCCGCCCTCTCGTCTATATTCGGGAAAAAGGGAAGGGAAGTGCGCCTGGGTCAGTCGAAGACGGTAGGATTTGGACCGCTCTTGCAATTTAAGGGCAAACAAGGTAAACTGTCTCTGGAGTAAATGAGGAACAGGGGGCGGCGGTGTGCGAAAGTTAGCCATCTTCAGCTTTTCCTGTTCCGCTGCCGTATTTGCGGCCAATGGCCTTCTGCCTATATCGCTGCTGGTCCCGCTGGGGGTGGGGCTGGCCCTTCTTGCTCCTGTCCTCTGGTGGGGGATAGGGCCGAAGCGGAGGCGAGCCCGACTCATGAGCGCATTGGTGCTGTCAGGGGTGTCGGTGGGACTTCTGTGGACTGCGGCCTTCCATCATCTGGTGATGGAGTCGGCCCGAGCCCTGGACAGCCGCACGGTACGCCTGGAGGCGGTGGTGGAGGAGTATCCCCAGCAGACGGACTACGGCTATTCCGTGGTGGTCCGCAGCGACCTGGGAGGTCTCCGGCAACCGCTCACCTTGCTCTATGTGGATGAACAGGGGGCTGGGCTTCGGCCGGGAGACCGGATTTCTGTCATTACTCACTGCACTCTAGCGGATCATTCTCTGTCCGGAAAGGAGATCACCTATTATACTGCCAAGGGCATCTTTCTTCTGGGCGAGACCTACGGGGCGTTGGAAGTAGACCGGCCTGAAATTCCGTCGCTGTTTTTCTGGCCGGCGCTGCTGGCCAACTGGCTGAAGGAGGGCATCGCACGCAGCTTTCCTGACGATGTGGCGCCTCTGATGCAGGCGCTGGTGACCGGGAACCGGGAAGGGCTCAGCGACCAGTTTACCACCTCACTTCAGCGCACCGGTCTGTCCCACATGGTGGTGGTTTCCGGTATGCACCTGTCGGTGCTGGCGGAAATTGTGTCGGTTCTGTTGGGGAAGGGGAAGCGGAGCACCGCGGTCCTCACCGGCGTGTGGGTCATTGTGTTCTGCGGCGTGGTGGGCAATACGCCCTCTGTGGTCCGGGCAGCGGTGATGATTCTGCTGCTCCAGGCTGCCCCGCTGTTCGGACGAGAGAACGACCCACCCACGTCATTGGGCTTTGCCCTGATGCTGCTCCTGCTGTGGAATCCCTTTTCCGCCGCTCATATCGGTCTTCAGCTGTCCTTTGCTTCTGTGGCGGGCATTCAGCTGGTCTCCCAGTCCATTCAGGAACGGCTGCTGGCCCTGGTCCATCTGGACCGCTATGATCGTCGGCGCTGGGTCCGGGTGTGTACCTGGGCACCCCGGTTCTGTATCACCACGCTCTCCGCAACTCTGGGTGCCATGCTGCTGACCGTGCCGCTGGTGGCAGTGCATTTCGGCATGTTCTCCGTCATTGCGCCCATCTCCAACTTGCTCACCCTGTGGGCGGTGAGTTTGCTTTTGCTGGGCGGCGTGGCTGGAGGACTGCTGGGCTGGATGCTGCCCGGTGTGGGAGTGATCGTGGCCGTCCCCTTTACCTGGCTTGGCCGGTATGTGTGCTGGGTGATTGACGCCCTGGGGCGCTTCACCATGGCCAGCTTGCCGCTAGACAGCTTCTATTACCGGGCCTGGCTTGTTTTTGTCTATTTGCTACTGGGCATTAGATGGCTGATGAAGGGGCCAAAGCGAGTGATTCTTCCTGGCTGCGCCTGCGTCACTACCTTTTGCCTATCCCTGCTGCTCACCTCCGCCGGTTTTTACGCCGGAGATATGACGGTGGTGGCGCTGGATGTAGGACAAGGACAGAGTGTCCTTGTCCGGTCCGGCAGCTTTCTGGCCCTGATGGACTGCGGCGGAGACGGAGCGGATGACGCGGGAGATGTGGCGGCAGACTATCTTCAGGCTCTGGGTGAAACAAAGCTTGATTTGCTGGTGATCTCCCACTACCACTCCGACCACGCCAACGGCATACCCCAGCTGCTCCGGCGTGTGGAGGTGGCCGCCATCGCCCTTCCTGATGTAGAACCGGAGGATCCCCTTCGCCGGGAGATTCTGGCCCTGGCTCAGGAGGAGAACATCCCGGTGCACTTCGTGCGGGAGGACACAACCTATCACTTGGAGGACGGCGCCTCCATCACCCTGTTCCCGCCTCTGGGGGAGGGAACCGACACCAACGAGCTGGGCCTCACCATGCTGGCCACGGCTGGCAGCTTCGACACACTGATTACCGGCGATATGAGCGGCGAGGTGGAGCCCCTTTTGCTGGAGCACGGAAATCTCCCGGAGGTGGAACTGTTGGTGGCAGGCCACCACGGCTCCGGGACCTCCACTACCCAGGTGCTTCTGGATGCCATCCGGCCGGAGATTGCCGTCATTTCCGCGGGAGAGAACAACCGCTACGGCCACCCCGCCCAGGAAACTCTGGAGCGGCTGGCCGCCATAGGGGCGGAGATCTACCGCACCGATTTACAGGGGACCGTCACAATCCGGGCTAACGTGCCCCAAGACGCGGCGTAACAACGGATCCCAAAAGGAGGAGAGGGCTATGCCCCCAAAGACCAAGCCGGACATTTCTGGCTACCAGACATTGAAAAAGGACCTGGCCGGTGGAAAGCCCGGTCGGCTTTACGTGCTCCACGGGGAGGAGACTTACCTCCGGGACTATTACTTGGGCAAGCTGCGGGAGCTTCTCCTGTCCGGGGGAATGGGAGAGTTCAACCTCCATGAGATTGGAGCCAAGGACATGTCCCCCCACGCTCTGGAGGAGGCAGTAGACTGCCTGCCCATGATGGCGGACCGCACCTTGGTTATGGTCACCGACTATGACCTCTTCAAGGCGGGGGAGAAGGACAGGGAAGAATATATCCGCATCTTCAGCCAGCTGCCCGAGTATGTGTGCGTGGTCTTCCTCTATGACCTCATCGACTACAAGGGGGATGCCCGGACCAAGCTGGCGGGTGCGCTGAAGCAGTACGGGGCGGTGGTCAACTTTGTGCGCCAGGACCAGGGCGACCTGGTGGACTGGGTGCGCAGACGCTTCCGGGCCTTGGGCAAGGACATTGACTCCCGGCTGGCCCTGGAGCTGATTTTTCTGTGTGGAGATTTGATGAACAATCTGATTGGTGAAATTGAGAAGATCGGGGCCTACGCCAAGCAGCCCCACATCACGCGGGCGGATATCGAGGCAGTGGCTACCCCTCAGCTGGATGCGGTGGTCTTCCGCATGACCGACGCCATCGGCGAGGGCAACTTCGACAAGGGCATGTCCGTCCTGGGGGAACTCTACCAGATGCAGGAGCCGCCCATCAAGATCATGTGGTCCCTGGGGCGACAGATGCGGCAGCTGTACTCCGCCCGGCTGGCCCTGGAAAAGGGGCGGGGCAGGGAGTGGATGGCCTCCATGTGGGGGCTCAAGCCCTATCCGGCGGACAAGCTGATGCAGAGCGCACGGCGCTTTACATTGCCCTGGTGCCGCCGGGCGGTGGTGCTGTGCGGACAGACCGACCTGGCCATGAAATCCACCGGCCAGGACGGCCAGGAGCTGCTCACTACCCTGCTTCTGAAGCTGGCCGGCCCGGCCGTATGACCGGGGGAGAGGAGAGAACATGCTGCGCATCAAAGAGGCCATTGTGGTGGAGGGCCGCTACGACAAAAATACCCTGTCCCAGGTGGTGGACACCCTGATTCTGGAGACGGCGGGCTTCGGTATTTTCAAAAATCCGGAGCAGATGGCGCTCCTGCGCCGGGCGGCCCAGCGCCGAGGGCTCATCGTCCTCACCGATTCGGACGGGGCGGGCTTCGTCATCCGCAACCGCATCCGGGGAGCCATCCCCACCGCCCAGGTGAAGCACGCCTACATCCCTGACGTGTACGGCAAGGAGCGGCGCAAGCGCTGCCCAGGGAAGGAGGGCAAACTGGGGGTGGAGGGCATGCCGCCCCAGGTGCTGGAGGAGGTGCTGCGCCGGGCCGGGGCCACCTTCCTGGGGGAAGACGCTGAGAAAAAGCAGGAGGAGCCGTCCCTCACCAAGGCGGACCTGATGGCCGCAGGGCTCACCGGCGGGGTGGACAGCGCGGGGCGGCGGCAGGCCCTCTTAAAAGAACTGGAGCTGCCCGAGCATATGAGTGCTAACGCCCTGCTGGCTGTCCTCAACGGCTGTTACAGCCGGGAAGAAGCCAGGAACATACTGAAGTTAACATAAAAAGCTGCGGCCATTGGCCGCAGCTTTTTTATGCTTTAAAATGGGTCAGCCGGTTACCATGGCGGCAATCTCCTCCAGATGGTCATTTAAATTGCCCTGGCCGGTGTAGCGGACCACCGCCGTCCGGCCGTCCAGAGCAACGGCAGCAATCTGGAACCGGCCGCTCTCCTCGCGGGCCACCGCCAGATAATCAAGACCCTGGCCGGGGTACTGGGTGATGGACCAGGTGCGTTCCTCGTCCTCCGGCGCAATCCACCAGATGTCGTCCTCCAGCTGGGTGGCGGCCTGGAGTTGTTCCTGAGCCAGAGGCCGGGCCAGGAAGGGGAGAGCCAGGTCGTACCACTGGATTTCCATTCGGGTCCACTGGCCGTCTGCGCTCCACTTCCCGGTCTCCACTACCTCCCATTGGCGCCAGCACAGCAGATAGTGCTCCTGCCGACTGAAGTTGGCGTAGTCTGTGCCGTCGGACACATAGGCGTCGGGCTGATAGTCTGGTCCCTCCAGACTGGCTAGGGACAAGGGGAGGAAGTCCTGCACCTCGTCCAGAGGACGTAGGCCGCCCCCGGTGAAGGGGAGAATGTAGTTCCCCACAATCAGAACCAGCAGAACAATGAGGGAGACCAGAAAGGCGGGGACAGCCCAGGGCCGCCGGCGGGGATAGACCGCCCGGTGCTCCAGGGGGACGCCCTCCTTCAGCCGGCGCACTGCAGCGGAGAGCAGGCTCAAGTCGGGGATAGAGGCCATGAGCTGGGCGATAACCCAGAGCTCCAGCAGAACCAGAGGGAAAATGGAGTCCTCCACCAGGCTGAGGACCGGTGTGCCCTCTCCCAGCAGGAGGTAACCGGTGAAAGCAAGGAGAGCCAGGGCCAGCAGCAGATTTGCTACAAACCCGTTCCGGGCCGACTGGTAGAGTTTCCGCCACTGAGTTTCCTGCAGCTCCGGGTCGGTGTGGAGCTCCGGAGCGTCGGGATTCCGGGTGGAGAAGATGAGCATGGAGCGGTTGACCTCGTCCACGCAGTCCCAGCCAAACTGCTCATAGAGCTCCAGCATGGACTGGGGCAGCTCGTCGTCCAGAACACGGCGGTGGGGCTCCAGGCGGTAGCGCACCTCACCCGAATCGCCCCGCTCAAAGGTACAGAACAGGGGGCGGAATTTCTTTAAGTACAGCCCCCGCCGGGCCATGTCCTCCAGCCAGCTCTCCACTCCGGCGACGTCGTATTCCCGCACCGGGGTCAGTTTATAGACGCGTTTCATGAATGGGCTCCTTTCTTATGCTTGTTCCGTCAGCCGCTGGACCAGAAGGGACAGGGCGGTGTCGCCGTTCACTGCTCCGTCGCAGTTGAGGACAAATACCCGGTCACCCGCCAGTCCGATGTAGACCACGTTGGGGTGCGTCTCGTCAGAGAACTGGTAGACAAAGCGGGTCAGAGCGTCCAGACCGGGGTAGGCGAGCTCCTCTTCCCGGGTAAAATCGTAGGCATTTGGGGAATTGGTGTGAAAAATGGAGGCATTTTCCTCCCAGTTGATGCGGCGCTCCTCCAGAGAGTGGCGGTGTGCTGTCACCCGTCCGCGATATACAGCCTGTGCCAGAGAGGGAGAGGTGGCCCGGACCGATTCCTGATAGAGCCTGGAGTCCATCCGTGTCCCGTCTTCCAGAGTCACCATTCCGCCCTGAGCCACATCGTACTGCTCTGGGGCCAGGAGGGAATGGTCAAAGGAGTCAATGTGAAGCAGTTCCTGGTTGCTGTAGATTCGCAGGTTCGTATCGGGGGGCAGCGTCTCCTCCAACGTCACATGGGGGAAATTCCACTCTTCTGGGCCGGACAGTGTCTTGCTGTGAAGTACGCCGGATGTGCCGAGGTACACCAAAAATAGAACCAACACGCTTACTGTAATGGCAGACAGCAGAAATCCCACAAACTCCGGGTAGCGTCGGGTTTTGGATGTGGGCCACTCGCCTTGGCGCAGGCAAGCCCGAGTTCTTCGAATTCCAAGAAAGGTACCAATGCCGTTGAAAACGGCCTGCAGCGCCAGAATCAGGAGAATTCCGTAGAGCGGAATGAGAATTTCCGCCCGGAAAATCAGATTCATCAAAAACTCCTCCGGCCAGCGGAATAACAAAGGCCACTCATTTCGGAAGAGGAAAACAAACCACACCACCCAGAATATCATGCTTGCCAAAGTCCAGCGAAGCTGCTTTTTCATGGCCCAGGCCAGGCTCTCCGGGTCGGTATAAAGGTCCTGTGCTTCTGGGTCGTCGCAGCGGTAGACGGCATAGAGCTTCCCAATACGGTCTACATAGTGCCAGCCAAATTCACGGTAGTTGGCCGCCCGCTCCCGAAGCTCCAGCTCTCCAATCCGCTCGCCGATGGGGTCCAGGCAGTAGCGGCTTTGGGCAGCTGCTGGGTCCTTCCGGAAGAAAGCTCTGCCGATGAAGAAGCGTAACGGCCAGCGCTCCAGCGCGTATTCCTTCTGGGCCTGCTCATTGAGCCAGTTTTGCAGTCCGGCAAAATCCCACAGTGGGCAGGGAACAAATTTTTTCACCAATGTGCTATCCCGTTTCATCCCAAAGCCCTCCTTTTTAAAGGCCCTCCAGCATGGCGGCAAAGTGTTTCAGATGGTCGGTCAGGTCCTGCTCGCCGTAATAGTCGGCAAAGAGAACGGTATTGCCACGGCGGAGAATGAAGATTCCACCGGGCAGAAAGACCCGTTTTTCGCCGGTAATTTCACTGACGTGAGTCCAGCCTTCCCGGGGTGCGTAGTAAATTTCGTCCAGACCGTAATCGGAAGGGCGCGCCTCATAGTCTCCGGAGTTGTTAATTTCCTGGCGGCTCCACTCCTCGGCCCGCATTTCCGCCAGTAGTTCCAGAGGATAGCGGACGATGGAGATTTCCAGGTGGGGGACGTCATTGGAACTTTGATTCTGCCCGAAAGCACCATACTGGTGGAAATACCAATGTTCCGGATCCAGCAGAGTGCCCCCGTGGGAGATGTAGTCCATATAGTAAAATTGTCTTTGGCTGATGGGGAAGTCTTCCCCCTCGATATCGGTGAGGGTGACAAAGCCGGAGCCTTCCAGGTCGTAGGGACGGTAGCTTGTGCCGGAAAAGAGCTGGACGGTGTTGATGAGCACCGGCAGCAGCACCAGTAATCCCGCCGCCAGCAGCCAGCCCACGCCCCGGTGCCCACGGGTCTTGCCGCCGCTGTGTACTGTCCGACGGTAGCGCATCAGGTGGAACAATCCCAGCAAATAGGACAGGTCTATGAGCAGAAAGCCAAGCGCGGCCAGCAGGAAGGGGATGGTCTTTCCATTGGACAGCGTTTCCACGGGATAGTACCGAAGCCAAAGCAGGTCAATCTCCCAGGGCGAACCCTGCCAGTAGAACCCCAGCAGCAGGACATTAGCCAGTAGGAGCAGCACGCCGCCCACCAGCTTCTGGCGGAAAAACTTCTTCAGGGCGTAGTCCAGAGTGTCGGGGTCGGTGTGGGCCCGGGCTTCCAGGTCGGGGGAGGCGTAGACGTAGAAGCTGCCCCGGAACATGCCCCAGTACTGCCAGCCCGCTTCTTCATAGATTGCGTTCAGTTCCGGGTTCTCGTCGGTGCTGCCTTGGATGGGCTCCAGGTGGACCTGCACTGTCTGGATCTCGTCCCGGTCAAAGAAACACAACGGGCCCGTAGTCATCGTAAAGCGAAATCCCTTTGCGGCCATAGCTGCCAGCCAGCCCTCCAGACCTGGAATATCAAAGCCTCCAAAGGGGGAAATGCGGATCGTGGTTTTGCTCATAACAGCTCCTCCTCTCCGTCCCGGACACAGGCGCGCAGCCGCTCCAGCTCCTCCTGATAGGCCTCACGGCCCTTCTGGGTGATGCGGTAGGTGCGCTTGCGTCCATCCACCTCGGTCTCTTCAATGAGCCCTCCGTCCAAAAACTTGCCCAGCAGGGTATAGAGGGTGCCGGGGCCCAGACGCACCCGGCCGTGGGTCTTTTGTTCTACAAATTCTGTGATATCAATGCCGCACATATCCCGGCGCAGGAAGGACATCAGGACATAAAACATGGGTTCCGTCAGCGCGCCGCGCTCCTTGCCGCCCATAGAAAAGCCCTCCTTTCCGTAAAATCGCTATCCAATATCGTCTAACGATATTATAATCCGAGATTAAAAAATTGTCAATAGAAACGGGAGGGGGAGAATCGACAGCCTTTGCACCTCCCGATTGTGACCACTTTTTCCAGGCCAAGCTTTTATAATGGGAACGGTTGATTTGGGACGGCCTTTGGCAGGCTGGGTGAGGGGAGGCGACAGCGTGACCGTTATCTATGTGGACACTCTGTTTCTGCTCAACGCCATCATCGACTACCTGCTGCTGCTGTCCGCCGCCCGGCTGGCGGGGGAGCCCCTGCGGCGGCTGCGCTTTGCCCTGGGTGCGGCGCTGGGCGGGCTGTATGCTGTGGCCCTCTTCCTGCCGGGACTGGGCTTTCTCACAAAACCTCTGTGTCGGCTGGCCTCGGCCCTCCTCATGCTGCTCATCGCCTACGGGGGAAGCCGCCGTTTGCTGCGCCAGGGGCTGTTGTTTCTCCTGCTCACCTGCGCATTGGGAGGCGGAGTGGTGGCCATTGGTCTGCTGGGGCAGGGAGGACTGACCCTGGGCAACGGGGTCTTTTACTCCAGCCTGGATTTGAAGACTGTGTTGCTGTCCGCCGCGGTATGCTACGGGGTGCTGAGCCTGGTGTTTCGCCGCCTTGCTGCCCATACTGCTCTGTCCGGGGAGCTGGTGGGAGTCAATTTATATTTGGCGGGACGAAAGCTGGAACTTACTGCCCTAGTGGACACGGGCAACACCCTCACCGACCCGGTATCCGGCCAGCCGGTGATGGTGGCGGAAGGGGAGCGGCTGGGGGCGCTGTTCCCCAGCGGACACCGGCCTGGGGTAGCGGACCTTCTGGACCCGGCGGGGGGAATGGCACGGCTGGGGAAAGGGGAGTGGCAGGGGAGGTTTCGCCTGCTGCCCTATCGAAGTGTGGGTACGGACCGCGGGCTGCTGCTGGCCGTACGGGTGGACGAGGTGATTTGCGGCGGCTTCCGGCAGGGATCCATGCTGGTAGCCCTTTCCCCCACGCCGGTGTCGGATGGCGGAGGCTATGGGGCGTTGATTGGACCGATGAACAGGAGGAATGAGCGACGTGAAGGGAATTTGTGTTCCAATGAGAGAACGGGTGGAGGCGCTGCTGCAGGCGTTGGGATTGCTTCTGCCCGGAAAGGTCATGTACATTGGCGGCAGCGATACCCTGCCGCTTCCGCTGAGCCGGGAGGAGGAGAGTGAACTGATCTCTCGCCTGGAGCAGGGGGACCGAGAGGCACGCAGCCGTCTCATTGAGCACAACCTGCGTCTGGTAGCCTACATCGCCCGACGCTTTGAAAATACCGGAATCAACATCGAGGATCTCATTTCCATTGGAACCATCGGACTGATCAAAGCGGTGGGCACCTATCAGCCCGCCAAGAGCATCAAGCTGGCTACCTACGCCAGCCGCTGCATTGAAAATGAAATTCTCATGCATCTCAGAAAAACCTCCAATCAGAAAACGGAGCTGTCCTTTGACGAGCCGTTGAATACCGATTGGGACGGCAACGAGCTGCTTCTCTCCGACGTTTTGGGTACCGAGGGGGATCTGGTGATGCGGCCCATTGAGGCGGATGTGGACCGGCAGCTGCTGCAGAAGGCCATGGAGCGGCTTTCGGCCCGGGAGCGTACCATCATCACCCTGCGTTTCGGCCTGGATGGCCGAAGAGAGTGCACCCAGAAGGAAGTTGCCGATCAGCTGGGCATTTCTCAGTCTTACATATCCCGGTTGGAAAAGCGTATTATCGCCCGACTGAAAAAGGAAATCATCCGTATGATGTAGCTTCTTCGTTCTTTTTAAGAAAAAACTGGTCAAACTGGCCGGAGTATGGTAAACTAATCTGCCGGTGCTTAACGTTGGCGGGAGAGGGAGCTGAGAGCATCCTCTCCCGTCTTGCAAAAGAGAACGAGGAAAGAGAAGTGATGTTTGGTGTACGAGGCCTTTGCGAACCTGATCGGTGAGATCAACAATCTGATGTATAGTTTTGTGCTGATCATTCTGCTGCTGGGAGTGGGCTTTTACTTTACCCTGCGCACTCGGCTGGTTCAGTTGCGGATGCTGCCTGAATCCATTCGAGTGGTGGGGGAGAAGTCCGGTGGAAAAAATTCCATCTCGGCCTTTGAGGCTCTGATGGTATCCACCGCAAGCCGGGTGGGTACCGGCAACATTGTGGGCGTGGCGGGAGCCATTTGTATCGGCGGCTATGGAGCGGTGTTCTGGATGTGGCTCATTGCCATCATCGGCGGCGCCTCCGCCTTCGTGGAGAGCACTCTGGCCCAGATCTATAAGGTGCGGGACAAGCAAGGGGGCAGCTACGGCGGTCCGTCCTACTATATCCAGGCGGCCCTGAACAGCCGCTTGCTGGGTGTCATTTTTGCCGTTGTTTTGATTTTCACCTACGCCGGCGGCTTTAACATGCTGGCCTCCTTCAATCTGATTGCTACCATGAAGGGATATGACTTCTACCAGCAAGTCAATGTACCTCTCATTGGCGGAGCCATTCTGGCTGTCCTGGTAGCCATCTGCATCCTGGGCGGTGGAAAGAAGCTGGTGAAGGTTACCGGCGTGCTGGTTCCGGTGATGGGCGTTTTGTATATCCTCATGGCCCTGGTGGTTATGGTCATCAATCTGGAGCTGCTGCCCCAGGTGTTCAAGGCCATTTTTGTGGGTGCCTTTGATTTTGAGGCTATTTTCGGCGGCTTTGCTGGTTCCGCAGTGATGCAGGGCATCAAGCGGGGCCTCTTCTCCAATGAAGCCGGTGTAGGCTCCGCCCCCAACGCCGCCGCAGCTGCCGATGTGTCCCACCCGGTGAAGCAGGGACTGGTGCAGATGCTCTCGGTGTTCATTGACACCATCCTGGTGTGTACCGCCACCGCCATGATGTGCCTGTGTTCCGGCGTGGCCCCCGATCCTTCCATGTCCGATGGCGCCTCCTATGTCCAGGTCGCCCTGAGCACGGTATTTGGCCCGGTAGGTCCCTACTTTATTACGGTGGCCATGCTGCTGTTTGCCTTTACCACTCTGCTGGGCAATCTCTTCTACTGTGAGGGCTGCCTGAATTACATCGCAGGACACTCCTTGAACAAGCTGCCGTTGACGGTATTCCGTATTGCGGCGGCCGCGGTGGTGTTTTTGGGCGCCCAGATGGAGCTGAGTCTGGTCTGGAACATTGCAGAGGTACTGATGGGCTTGATGGCTCTGATCAATCTGCCGGTGATCGTGCGGCTGGGCAAAACAGCTCTGGACTGTCTGGGCGACTACACCAGACAAAAGCGGGAGGGACACAATCCGGTGTTCCGCGCTGCCTCCATTGGCTTGAAGCAGAAAACGGATTTCTGGAATTAAACAATGAATGGGACCGGGAGCCTGACTGGGCTCCCGGTCTTTCCTGCTCTTTGTGAAAGAAGGTTTAATTTTTTACGCCAGAGCAAATTAGGGGTTTTCTTTTTGCATATTCATGTATATAATAAAATCATTGTATTATGGTCATCTATGGCCTGTGGGAGGAAACAGAGCAATGACAAGAAGCAACGCCAGAGAAATCGCGGTGCATTACATTTATGAGCTCAGCTTTGGAAATGAATCTGCCCAGGAGATGTTGGACAGCCAGTTGACACCGGAGCGCTTTCATGAGCTCGCGGAAGAACTGTCTCTTTATGCCCAATTCCCCAATGAAAAGCAGGAGCGGTACATAAGAGAGCTGGTTCAGGGAGTCTTTTCCCACGGACCGGAGCTGGATGACTACATTGGCCGGTATGCGGTGGGATGGAATTTTGCCCGCATTCCCCGGATGGCCGCTGCCATCATGCGCACCGCCATGTATGAGGTGCTGTATATGCCGGACATCCCCAATGCCGCGGCCATCAATGAGGCGGTGGAAATTGCCAAGAGCTATGAGCCTGCAGAGGTCGTCTCCTTTGTCAACGGCATTCTGGGTTCCTTTGTGCGGGCCGAGTTTTCCGACACCCCGCCCAAGCCGGAGAAGGCAGCTGAGGACGGGGAGGAGACCCAGGCGTGATGGGGGCGGCGTTGGGGCTGGATACCAGCAACTACACCACCTCCGCCGCAGTGTTTGACGGCGCGGGCGGCAGCAATGCGGGCCGCCTGCTGGACGTGCGCCCGGGTGAGCTGGGACTTCGACAGAGCGACGCTCTGTTCCAGCACACAAAGCGGCTGCCTCAGATGCTGAAGCAGCTGTCGGAACAGGGATGTTTGAAGGAACTGTCCGCAGTGGGGGCCAGCACGGCGCCCAGGCGGGTGGAGGGCTCCTATATGCCCTGCTTTTTGGTAGGCTCCTCTCAGGGCCAGAGTCTGTCGGCCGCCCTGGGGGTGCCTTTTTATGCCTTTTCTCACCAGGAGGGGCATCTGGCCGCTGCCGCCTGGTCCGCCGGGCACCTGGAATTGCTGGAGCGGCCTTTTTTGGCCTGGCATCTGTCCGGCGGGACCACGGAGCTTCTCCACGTGGAGCCCGAAGGGGAGGCCTGGCGGTGTGAGATCTTGGGCGGAACCAGCGATATTTCCGCTGGACAGCTCATTGACCGAACGGGCGTCTTACTGGGGCTGTCCTTTCCGGCTGGAAAAGGGCTGGACGAACTGTACGATGGGGAAGAGAAGGTGCGGCCCTTCCGGGTCAAGCTGCAGGAGATGACCTTTTCTCTGTCTGGCATGGAGAATCAGGTGAAAGCCATGGCCCAGCGAGGAGAAGCTCCGGGACGGATCGCCCAGTTTACGCTGGACACCGTGTCCGATGTGGTGCTTCGGGCAACGGAAGAGGCCCGGCGGAGATTCCCGGGCCTGCCGGTGCTGTGTTCCGGAGGCGTAGCATCCAATCGCCGCCTGCGCAGTGTGCTGACGCAGGCCTGCGGCGCTTGGTTTGCTCAGCCGCAGTACTCCACGGACAATGCGCTGGGGATCGCGCTTTTGACCTGGCGGGCCATGGAACGGGGGACACGTCCATGAGAGAGACTCCCTCCATTCTCACTCCCAGCCAGGTAGGTCAGTATATCAAGGGCTTTATGGACCGGGACCGGGTTCTGTCCGGTCTGCTGGTGCGGGGCGAAATCTCCAATTATAAGCTCTATCCCTCCGGGCACCATTACTTTACCCTGAAGGATGGGGAGGGAGCGCTTCGGTGCGTTATGTTCCGGGGAGATGCCAGTTCCCTTCGCTTTCGGCCTCAAAACGGCATGCAGGTCATTGCTGCCGGGCGGGTGACAGTATTTCCACGGGATGGCCAGTATCAGCTCTATTGCGTGCGGCTGACCCCTGAGGGGGCTGGTGATCTCCATGTGGCCTTTGAGCAGCTGAAGGAAAAGCTGCTGCGGGAGGGGCTCTTTGACCGGAGCCGGAAAAAGCCCATTCCCCGGTATCCCCAGCGTATTGCACTGGTGACCTCCCCTGCGGGGGCCGCAGTGCGGGATATGCTGCGGATTTTAAAAGCACGCTGGCCCATGGCTCGGGTGGCTGTCCTTCCAGTCCGGGTGCAGGGAGAGGGGGCTGCGGAGGAGATTGCCGGTGCCATACGGTGGTGCTGCATGACCAAGTCCGCCGATCTCATCATCACCGGCCGGGGCGGAGGCTCCATGGAGGACCTGTGGGCTTTCAACGAAGAGGTTGTGGCCAGGGCCATTTATGAGGCGGACATCCCGGTGATTTCCGCTGTGGGCCATGAGCCCGATGTGACCATTGCAGATTTTGTGGCCGACCTGCGGGCGGCCACCCCCTCCAATGCCGCTGAACTGGCGGTTCCGGACCAGAATGAACTTCGCGTCTTGCTGGGGCAATCGGAGCGCCGGCTGGAACAGGGGATTCAGCGGCTGCTGACGCTGCGGCGTGAGCAGCTGAGCCGCTTGGGAAAGAGCCGCTCCATGACTGACCCGGGCTCCTATGTCCGGGACAAGCGTCTGCTGCTGGACTACCAAAGCCGCCGCCTGACCCATGGACTGGATAAAAGTGTGGCCGGACAAAAGGAACGTTTGGCCCGCCTGTCAGCCGCACTGGATGCCATGAGCCCCCTGAAGGTTCTGGGACGGGGATACGCCATTGCCCAGAAGAAGGACGGAACAGTGATTGCCTCGGTGGAGCATGCGGAGCCCGGGGAGAGCTTCACCCTACGTCTGCGGGACGGAAGACTGCACTGCAGGATGGAAGAAAAGGAACCGGAAATGGAGACAACCGGGTCCCAACCATAAGAAAGGAACGTGCGCTGAATGGCAGCGAAGAAAAAGCTGGACTTTGAAGGGTCCATGACACGGCTGGAAGAAATTGTGTCACTGTTGGAGCGTGGGGACGCTCCGCTGGAGCAGGCCATGGCCCTCTTTGAGGAAGGGGCCAAGCTGCTGCGGGAGTGTACGGCCCAGCTGGATCAGGCGGAGCAGAAGGTCATGCTTCTGACCGCCGGGGAAACCGGGGAGCCGGAAGAGTGCCCCTTCCAGGGAGATGAGTAAGATGGAACAACATTACTCCGAGCGCATGGCTCAGGATTTGGAGCAGATCGAACACTATCTGGGAGACCTGTGCAGAGCCGGTGAGCGCTATGCCGATTTGCAGGAAGCCATGGAATATTCTCTGATGGCGGGCGGGAAGCGCATTCGTCCGGTGCTGGTATTGGAGACCTGCCGCATGTGCGGGGGAGATCCGGAGAAGGCGCTGCCCTTTGCGGCAGCGGTGGAGATGGTGCATACCTACTCCCTTATTCACGATGATTTGCCGGCCATGGATGACGACAAGCTGCGTCGGGGCCGGCCTACGAACCACGTGGTATATGGAGAAGCCACGGCCATTCTGGCCGGGGATGGCCTCTTGACGGCGGCCTTTGAGCAGCTGGCTGCCGCAGAATTGCCGGCGCAGCGCGTTGTGGACGGTGTGCGCTGCCTTGCCAGGGCCGCCGGCCCGGAGGGCATGGTGGGCGGACAGGCTCTGGACATGGCCGGGGAGGGGCGTGCCCTGACCCGGAGCGAGCTGGAACAGCTCCAGAGCCTGAAAACCGGGGCACTTATTGCTGCTGCCGTCCAGCTGGGCTGTATTGCCGCGGGTGGAAGTGAGGAGCAGCTGCGGAATGTCACATGCTACGCCCAAGCTCTTGGACGTGCGTTCCAGGTGCGGGACGATATGTTGGACGTAACCAGCTCTGACGAGGAACTGGGAAAGCCGGTTGGTTCTGACCGTGTCAATGAAAAAAGCACCTTTGTCACCGCCATGGGGCTTTCGGGCTGCGAGAAGCTGATGGAGCAGCTGACCCGGGAAGCGGTGGATGCGCTGGAAAGGTTTGAAAAGGCCGGATTTTTGTCTTGGCTGGCCTGGGAGATGTCTGTACGAAACAAGTAGTCGGACAAGGAGCGTCATATGGAATTTTACCGCGGCTATGTAACTGGAAACCTGATGCTGGATTTGGCGCTGCTGGCTTGGCTGGCAGCCCAGGTGTTAAAGGTGTTGCTCCACTATGCATTTCAGGGAAAGTCTGACTTCAGTCTGATGCTGAAAAGCGGAGGAATGCCCAGTTCCCACTCTGCCTTTGTCTGTGCGTTGGCAGTGTCCGTGGGGATTTTGTACGGTTGGTCCGGGCCCCTGTTTGCGCTGGCTGCCGGTATGGCGGTGGTAGTGATGTATGATGCCTGCAACGTGCGCTGGTCCACGGGCGAGCAGGCGAAAGCCCTGAATGAACTGCTTTCCAGCATGAAAGAGCTGCCTGAAGGGCTTCGGGGCCGGCGACTGAAGGAGGCCCTGGGCCACACGCCCTTTCAGGTGCTGATGGGAGCACTTCTGGGCATTGCGGTGGGCTGCCTGGCGCTGGTGCTGCGCTGACTGGTACGGGTCTTACAAGAAGGAGTCGGTAAATTTTGGATAGCAAGACGCAAGAGCATACAAGCGGGCCGCTGCTGGCAGGATACAGTGATCGGGAATGTATCCAGCTGTGCGGGGAGCTGCGCCGGGAGCTGGTGGAGGATGTTGCCCAGACGGGAGGACATCTGGCTTCCAATCTTGGGGCAGTCGAGCTGACGGTGGCCATCCATCGGGTGTTTGATACCAGTCGGGACCGTCTGGTCTTTGATGTGGGACACCAGTGCTATCCCCATAAAATGCTCACCGGACGGCGGGAGCAGATGGATACTCTGCGGCAATACGGCGGAATCGCCGGATTTCCCAAGCCCAAGGAGAGCGTTCACGATGCATTTATTGCGGGGCACGCCTCCAACTCGGTGGCTGTGGCTCTGGGCATGGCCCGGGCCCGAACGATGATGGGGGAGGATTATAAGGTCCTTGCCCTCATCGGAGACGGCGCTCTCACGGGTGGACTAGCTTATGAGGGATTGTCCAACGCTGGGGACTGCGGTCAGCAGCTCCTTGTCATTCTCAACGACAACGGGATGTCCATAACGCCGAATGTGGGCGCGGTGGCCGATCATCTGGCTAAGCAGCGCCTCAAGCCACAGTACCTCACCTTTAAACGCCACTACCGCCGCATTATGAATGCTACCTGGCTTAGCCGAAAGGTTTATTCCTTTACACATAGGATGAAGCAGGCGCTGAAACAGAGCTTGCTTCCCTGCAGCATGTTTGAGAACATGGGCTTTAACTATATGGGGCCGGTGGATGGGCATGATTTGCATCATCTGACCCAGATTCTCCGCTACGCTCGGGAGGTCAACGAGCCGGTGCTGCTCCATGTCAAGACGAAGAAGGGAAAGGGATATTTACCTGCCGAGGAGAACCCGGATGCATTTCATGGTGTATCTCCCTTCGATCCTCTGACCGGGAAGGCCAAGAAGCCCTCGGGAGAGAATTTTTCCGCCGTGTTTGGCCGTACCCTGGCCCGCCTTGGGAAGAGCGACAGACGAATTTGCGCTATGACTGCTGCCATGATGAGTGGTACGGGGTTGGAGCATTTTCAGGCTGCCTGTCCGGAGCGTTTTTTTGACGTGGGAATCGCGGAGGGATGTGCCGTTTCCATGGCCGCCGGTATGGCCAAGGAGGGGGCAATTCCCGTTTTTGCAGTCTATTCCACCTTTTTGCAGCGGTCCTATGACATGCTGCTTCATGACGCGGCCATTGATCATCTGCATTTGGTGCTGGGTGTGGACCGGGCCGGACTGGTAGGAGAAGACGGTGAGACCCATCACGGCGTATTTGATGTTGCCTATCTGGACAGCGTGCCAGGTATGACAGTCCTAGCACCTTCCAGCTATGTGGAGTTGGAGCGGATGCTGGAAGAGGCGGTACTGCATATGGAGGGTCCGGTTGCCATTCGTTATCCCAGAGGGACGGAAGGAGCCTACAAAGAGGACAGTGGAACGCAGGCTGCTGTAGTGCTGCGCGATGGGAAGGACATTACCCTGGTCAGCTATGGAATTGAAGTGAACGATGTGCTGGAAGCAGCCCGAATTTTAAGCGAACATGGTGTTGAGGCAGAGATTGTAAAGCTGAATGTCCTTACACCGCTTGAACCGGGAGTGGCTGCAAAATCGGTCCGAAAGACCGGGGCACTGTTGGTTGCAGAGGACTGCATGGCCGAGGGCTGTGTGGGTCAGCGGCTGGCTGCAGCGTTGGAAGAGAAACAGATATCCGCTAGGGTTTGTCTGCTCAACTGCGGGACGGAATTTGTTCCCCATGGTGCGCTGAACTTCCTCAAGCGGGATTTGAATCTGGACGGAGAAGGAATTGCGCGTAAGGCGCTGGAGGTGCTGGGCCGTGGCTAAGAAGCGTTTGGATGTGGCGATGACGGAGTTGGGCCTGGCGGAGAGCCGACAGAAGGCCCAGGCCATTATTATGGCGGGACAGGTCTATATGGACGGTCAGAAGGTGGATAAGGCGGGGGCTCCGGTGACACCGGAAAGCCAGATCGAGGTGCGTGGTAAAACCTTGCGCTATGTCAGCCGGGGCGGCCTGAAGCTGGAAAAGGCCATGAACTGCTGGCCCATCTGCCTGAATGGGACGACCTGTGCCGATATTGGGGCCTCCACGGGGGGCTTCACCGATTGCATGCTGCAAAATGGAGCGGCCAAGGTATATGCCGTGGATGTGGGCTATAACCAGCTGGACTGGAAGCTGCGGACTCACCCTCAGGTGGTGTGTATGGAGCGCACCAATGCCCGGTATCTGACTCGGGAGCAGATTCCCGATCCCTTGGACTTTTTCTCCGTAGATGTATCTTTTATTTCTCTCAATCTGATTTTGCCGGCCATTCGCCCGCTGATGAAGGATGGAGGAAGCGGCGTCTGCCTGGTCAAGCCCCAATTCGAGGCGGGCCGGGAAAAGGTGGGGAAGAAGGGCGTGGTCCGGGACCCACAGGTTCACCTGGAGGTGTTGGAACAATTTCTGGTCCACGCGGTGAACGCCGGCTTTTCGGTACGGGACCTCACCTTTTCGCCCATCAAGGGCCCGGAGGGCAACATTGAGTATTTAGGTTATCTGTTTGCAGGCCCGGGTCCTGCTTATGAGGGAGATTTGAAGGCGCTGGTGGAGCAGTCCCACGGAGCGTGGAAGGAGGAGCAGGGATGAAGATCATCCTCAGTGCAAATCCCTACCGGGACCGCGGCCTGCGCGCTACCCTTGAGGCACAGAAAATTTTGAATAAGGCGGGCGCTCAAGTGGTGATCTGTCTGCCTTTTACCCCCAAAAAGGGAGAGCGGCTGGAGCTGCCCGGCCAGGTGGCGCTGAGCTCTTTGGAGAAAGAGCTGCCCAAGGCCGATCTGCTGGTCTGCTTCGGGGGCGACGGAACCATTCTCCATGCTGCCAGGGATGCTACGCTCCACGGTGTTCCGGTTATGGGCGTGAATATGGGGAGCATGGGCTTTATGGCGGAGCTGGAACGGGGAGAGTTATCGCAGCTGGCCGTTCTGCCTAAGGGTCAGTACACCACGGAAAAGCGGATGATGCTGGATGTGCGGGTGCTGAGAGGCGAAAAAGTCATTTGCGAGGACCTGGCACTAAACGATGCTGTGATTTCCAAAGGTTCCATGGCACGGGTGGCGGAGATGGAGGTGTTGGCCGACAATGTACAGGCGGCCTCCATCATGGGCGATGGCGTCATTGTAGCTACCCCTACCGGCTCTACTGCTTACTCCATGTCGGCGGGCGGCCCCATTGTGGAACCCACCTCCAAGTGCATCATTGTTACTCCTGTATGTGCTCATCAGCTTGCGGCACGGGCTATGGTGCTCTCCCATGAACGAGTAGTGACCGTGCGCTTGCCAAAAGGAGGCCGCAAGCATTTATACTTGTCAGTTGATGGCGGCAAGGCAGTGCGGCTGACAGGGGGAGATCGAGTAGAGATTCAGCAGTCACGGTACTGCACAGAGCTTGTTATGCTTTCTAACCGCAGCTTTTATCAGGTGATCAACCAAAAGTTAGGAGGATTTGCCCCATGAAAAATGCCCGCCAGTCCGAGATTCTTAACATCATTCAGGATGTAGAGGTAGAAACTCAGGAGCAGCTTCTGGAGCAGCTGCGCATTCGGGGCTATAATGCCACCCAGGCCACCATTTCCCGGGACATTAAGGAGCTGCGCCTGGTCAAGGAGCTGTCGGGGCGGGGGGGATACCGCTACACACTGTCCGATCGGAAAAATTCCACCGGAGTGGATCTGCGCCTGCGCAATATCTTTAAGGAGGGCGTTACATCGGTGGAGGTCGCCCAAAATATTGTGGTGGTGCGTACGATGCCCGGTTTGGCTTCGGCCGCCTGCTCCGCGTTGGACAATATGCAGATCCCCAATATGGTAGGCAGTCTGGCGGGGGATGACACGGGCATTCTCATTATGCGGGACAATGCTTCGGCCCAGCTCTTTGAGGCCGAGGTGCATACTTTGCTGAAATAAAAAGGAGGGAGGGGGCTATGCTCTCACTGCTCCACATTGAGAATATTGCCATCATTGAGTCGGCAGACATCGCCTTTGAGCCCGGTTTCAATGTGCTCACCGGTGAAACGGGCGCGGGCAAGTCCATTGTGATCGACGCCATCAGCGCGGTATTAGGCCAGCGCACCAGCCGGGAGCTCATCCGCACCGGGGCCAAGTCTGCTCTGGTGACGGCGGTGTTTACCGGACTGCCCAAGCTTCGCTGGCTGGAGGAGGCGGGCTTTCCTCAGGGCGAGGAGCTGCTGCTTCAGCGGGAGATTTCCGGGGATGGTCGAAACGTGTGCCGCCTGGACGGGCGTCCGCTGACCGTAGCCCAGCTTCGGGAGCTGGGGCGGCAGCTGTTGGACATCCACGGCCAGCATGATGGACAGCAGCTGCTGGACCCAGCCTGCCACCTGAGCTATCTGGACAGCTTCGGTCGCACGGGGAAGCTGCTGGAGATTTATCGCAAGGCCTATGAGACTGTGCAGGCTCGGAAAAAGCAGATTGCCGCTCTGGAGATGGATGAGGCAGAGCGCTCCCGCCGGGTGGACACCCTGACCTATCAGATTGGCGAGTTGGAACGGGCGGATTTGAAGGCGGGAGAGGACGAGGAACTGGATGAGCGGCGTAAGCTGCTGCGCAGTGCCGGCAAGCTGATGGATGCGGTACAGGAGGCGGAGTACGCCCTTACCGGCAGCGAGGACAGCCAGGGGGCCTGCGATCTCATCGCCCAGGCGGAGGGTGCCATTGGACGGGTGTCCCGACTGACGGATCCGCTGGCGGAACTGGGGGAGAAGCTGTCCGCCCTTTGCTGTGCGGCAGATGACGCGGCGGAGTGTCTGCGGGACATGAGCCGGGAGCTGGACTTTTCTCCCGGTGAGCTGGACCAGATTGAGGGACGGTTGGATCTGATTTATCGTCTGAAGAAGAAATATGGCTCTACGGTGGCGGAGATGCTGGACTATCTGGAGCGCAGCCGCCAGGAGTTGGAGCAGATTCAGGATGCGGACGATACCATTGTCCGGCTCACTGCTGAACTGGAGAAGGAGCTTGCCAACGCTCGGGAGAAGGGCGAGGCGCTGACGGCCGCCCGGAAGAAGGCGGCGGGAAAGCTGCAGAAGCGGGTGCAGGAGGAATTGCGCCAGCTGGACATGCCCAAGGTGCGCTTTGAGACGGAGTTTTTGCCCAGCGAGGGGGAGGACGGGATGGATGCCTCCGGCATGGATAAGGTGCAGTTTCTCATGTCGGCCAATGTAGGCGAGGCTCTCAAGCCCATTCAGAAGGTGGCCTCCGGCGGCGAGTTGGCCCGGATTATGCTGGCTTTGAAGAATGTGCTGGCGGAGGACGACGGCATCGGCAGCCTGGTCTTTGATGAGGTTGACACCGGTGTGTCTGGCCGGGCGGCTCAGAAAGTGGCGGAAAAGATGGCGGATGTGGCTCGGCACAAGCAGGTGCTGTGCGTCACTCATCTGCCCCAGATTGCTGCCATGGCGGATGCCCACTTCTCGGTGGAGAAGGGGGAACGGGATGGCCGCACCTACACAAGAGTGGAACGGCTCAGCCAGGAAGGCCGGGAGGAGGAACTGTCCCGGCTGATTGGCGGGGCGCAGGTAAGTGAAGCACTGCGCCGCAGCGCCGCTGAACTGTTGACCCACGCCCAGGAGTACCGGGAGTCCCGAAAATAATTCCTTAAAAATGAGAAAAATCCCGCCGCGGCGCTGATTTCAGTACCGCGGCGGGATTTTATCGTTCATATGATGGCTCAGGAGATAAACATGGCGTCACCGAAGGAGAAGAAGCGGTAGCGCTCCCGAACGGCCTCTTCATAAGCGGCCAGAACGTGCTCCCGCCCAGCCAGGGCGGACACCAGCATGATGAGCGTGGACTGGGGGAGGTGGAAATTGGTAATCAGGGCGTCCAGTACCTTGAAGCGATAGCCGGGGTAAATGAAGATATTGGTCCAGCCGGAGCGTTCCGTCATGGTACCGTCCTCAGCGGCGAAGCTCTCGATGGTGCGGCAGGAGGTGGTGCCCACACAGATGACCCGTCCACCGGAGGCCTTGGTCTCGTTGATGATGTCTGCGGTCTCCTGGGAGATCATACAGAATTCTGAGTGCATCTCGTGGTCCTGAATATCCTCCGCCTTCACCGGACGGAAGGTACCAAGCCCCACATGAAGAGTAACGTAGCAGACCTTTACACCCATGGCCTGTACCTGTTCCAAAAGCTCGGGGGTAAAGTGGAGACCGGCGGTGGGGGCGGCAGCCGAGCCCATCACCTTGGAATAGACGGTCTGATACCGCTCGTTGTCCTGCAGCTCCGCCTTGATATAGGGAGGAAGGGGCATTTTGCCCAGTGCCTCCAGGATTTCCAAAAAGATGCCCTGGTAATAAAAACGCACCAGCCGCTTTCCGTCGTCCAGTTCCTCCTCAATGGTGGCGGTCAGCTGTCCGTCGCCGAAGATGACTTGGGCGCCCGGACGAAGCTTGCGCCCGGGGCGAACCAGGCACTCCCACTGGTTGTCGCCCTTGTCAGTGAGCAGCAGAACCTCGCAGACACCGCCGGTGGGGCGGTGGCCGATGAGGCGAGCGGGGAGGACGCGGGAGTTATTCAACACCAGACAGTCTCCCGGACGGAGAAATTTGGGCAGGTCATAGAAGTGGTAGTGGCCGGTCTGACCGGACTGTTTATCCAGAGTGAGAAGCCGGGAAGCATCCCGGCGCTCCAGCGGAGTCTGAGCAATCAGCTCCTCGGGAAGATAGAAGTTAAAATCAGAGGTTTTCAAGAATCACGCCGTCCTAACTTATTTTTGATAGGGGCCCACAGTGGTACCCGGATAGTAGAATTCACAGATTTCGTCGTAGGTGAAGCCCAACTGGGACATGGCATAGGCGCCAAACTGGCTCATGCCAACCTGGTGGCCCCAGCCTCCGCCGTTAAAGACGTAAGAGTTCCCGGATACTGTGACGGTACCGCCGCCCTGGTTGGAGCCGCCGGAACCATTTCCGGGCTCCAGAACGGAGGTGGTGCTGCCGCCGGAGATGACATAGAGATCATCACCCAAACCCGAGGTGGATCCGGCTCCGGAGATGGCATAGAGTCCGTCCAGGGAGGAAAGGGAACCAGAGCCGTTGACCGCATAGCTGCCGCCTGTGCCCGAGGTGCTGCCCGAGCCGGGGGAGACCGTCTTACCGTTGATGGTGAAGCGGATGGAATTCACGCCAAATACGCTGCGGATGTTGGAGGGCTTGAACTCGCTGGTCTGGTTGTTGTCCCAGTGTACGGTGAGCTTGATGACATTGCCCAGCTCCGAGTAGAGAAGCTCCAGGTGATCGATGGAGTGGCCGGTGCCGTAGTATTTGCTGTGAAGCCGGTCTTCCAGCTCTGCGGCGGTATAGGAGACCGTCCAATTGGAACGGGAATTGATGCTGTCCGCCTTTTCTTCATAGGGGTCCACCACGCCGCACAGATAAGGATAGGATTTTTCTGTGTCGGTGCCCCAGATGTATTTGGCGTTCTCACTGGCGCCGCCGAAGCTGGAGGAATAGACGGTTTCAGCCAGAGAATTTTTGTACCACACTACCTGGCCGGCGGTCTCCTCCACGGCCTGATCGCTGACAGGGGAGGGACCCCAGGTTGTGCTTTGGCTGCCTACGCCGTAATAAACCTGGCAGTGGTCGGTGTTGCACAGATCAAACCCCAGGCTGTTATGACTGTTCAGCCGGCGCAGTGCATAGGTACGGGCACAGGTGGCCTGGGTCTTCAGTGCTTCCAGGGGCCAGGTCCGGCCCATTTCATAGGGGGCAACACCTTTTACATAATTTTCCAAATCAATGATGTTGGCTACGGTAATGTTGCCGCCGTCAATGCGCTGATAAGTAAAGCCGCCCCGATATTTGATGTCCCAGAACCAGGTGCGCACATCGGAGGCGCCGGTCACGTCGGGCATAATACCGAGACACTGGGAGGCCCCGCCGTCAAACTGGAACAGGATCTTGTTGGTGCCGGTGATGACCACGTTGACGCCGTAAGAACTGGTTCCCTTGACCTCTCCGGAGCCCAGAGATGCCAGGGCACTTTCTGCTTCCTCTTTAGTGGTGTAGGCACCCACGCGCACCTGATAGGTGCCGTTGATCCAGGCCACAAAGCCATTTTTCTCCTTGGCCACCGCAGCGGCCTCCTGATAGCTGGAATAGCTGCCGGGCAGCTGAATGTGGAAGCAGCCCACCACCACGCTGCTCCCGTTGTCGGAATTGGAGTAGGAGCTGCGGCTTCCGCTGGAGTCAAACCAGGTGTTCTGTGTTTTGATGATACTGACCTGTTCTATGCTGGCGTCGGTGCGGGCCAGCTCCACAAAGTTCAGATTCTTATCAAAGTACCCAAAGCGGTATCCGGCGCCGTAGCCGGTATTGTTCCACAAATTGGCGCCAATCAGCTCACCTACCTTGCTGTAACTGGAAGAGGAGGCGAGTCCAATGCGGAGCATGATCTTTCCGTCGTTATTGACGGTGGCCGCCCAGCTGGCTGGGATGCATAAAATCAGTGCAAGCAGGATGGCGGCAAGTTGCATAAATCTTTTGGTCATAGTGGGCTCCATTTCTCCGTTTCTCATGATGCGTGCTATTGACACTCACTTACAAACATGGTAGGATAAACACAAATTCTGCAAGATAGAGGCGCGGCTACATTAGTAAGCGTGGTAAGGGATCCGGTTCCCGCTGAAGCCACACCGAAAGGGAACGCCGCCGAAGGGTTTCTTTTTCCGGAGGGAGAAGCCCTGGTCGTCTGGTTAAGAGCCTTACGACTGTCATCAGGACGAGCTGATGGAGCGCTGTCTGCTTTTGTGAATATTTTGCCGACTGTCTGCGAAGAAGTATCACAGTCGACATTATAGTACAAAATCAGCCGCTTGAAAAGCCGCTGATTTATTTTTTCTCTTTTGCAGGACGAAGAAGCGGAAATAACTTATTTCCAGCCAAATCATAGCATATTATAAAGTTGATGCGGAGGTAATTAAGATGGAAAAGTATAAGGTAGGAATTATCGGCGGAACGGGCATGGTGGGCCAGCGGTTTGTCACCCTGATGGAGAACCACCCCTGGTTCCAGCTGACTGTCATTGCGGCCAGCCCCCGCTCTGCGGGAAAGACCTATGAAGAGGCTGTGTCCGGCCGCTGGGCCATGAAGACTCCCATTCCTGAGGAGGCTAAGAACCTTGTAGTCATGAACGCCCAGGCTGATGTGGAGAAGATTGCCGGCCTGGTGGACTTTGTCTTCTGCGCGGTGGATATGAAGAAGGAGGAGATCCGGGCTCTTGAGGAGCAGTATGCCAAGGCCGAGTGCCCTGTGGTCTCCAATAACTCCGCCCACCGCTGGACCGACGATGTGCCTATGGTGGTGCCGGAGCTGAATGCTCAGCACCTGGAGGTTATTGCCTCCCAGCGTCAGCGCCTGGGCACCAAGCGGGGCTTTATCGCGGTCAAGTCCAACTGTTCCATCCAGTCCTATGCTCCCGCCCTGCACCCCCTGCTGAAGTACGGCATTGACAAGGTGCTGGTGTGCACTTACCAAGCCATTTCCGGCGCGGGCAAGACCTTTGAGCGCTGGCCCGAGATGGTGGATAACCTCATCCCCTACATTGGCGGCGAGGAAGAGAAGAGCGAGCAGGAGCCCCTGAAGGTTTGGGGCAAGGTGGAAGGCGGCAAGATCGTCAAGGCCGAGGGCCCTGCCATCACCGCCCAGTGTCTGCGCGTGCCCGTGTCCGACGGCCACACTGCCGCTGTGTTTGTTTCCTTCAAGGGTGAGAAGCCCTCTATCGAGCAGATCAAGGCCGATTGGGCCAGCTTCAGCGGCCGCGCCCAGGAGCTGAACCTTCCTTCTGCGCCCAAGCAGTTCCTGCACTACTTTGAGGAGCCCGACCGTCCCCAGGCCAAGCTGGACCGGGAGCTGGAGGGCGGCATGGCCATCTCTCTGGGCCGCCTGCGTGAGGATACCCAGTATGACTATAAGTTTGTGGGCCTGAGCCACAACACTCTGCGTGGTGCCGCCGGCGGTGCTGTTCTGCTGGCCGAGCTGCTGTGCGCCGAGGGCTACATTGACCACAAGTAATTCAGTTTCATTGAGGAAAGGGTTGTGAATGTATGAGAACTCCGGTCTTTACCGGTGCCTGTCCGGCGCTGGCTACCCCCTTTGATCAGAACGGAAACATCAATTTTGATGCCTTCGGAAGATTGATTGATGCCCAGATCGCGGCGGGTGTGGATGCTGTGTGTGTCTGCGGCACCACTGGCGAGTCCGCTACCATGTCCATCCGGGAACACATTGCGGCGGTGGAATTCTGCGTCAAGCGGGTGGACCACCGGGTCAAGGTTATTGCCGGCGCGGGCTCCAACGACACCTCTGCTGCCGTTTATCTGTCCCAGCATGCCCAGGACTCCGGAGCCGACGCGCTGCTCCATGTGACTCCTTATTATAATAAGGCCAGCCAGAAGGGCCTTATCAAGCACTATGAGTACATTGCCGACCGGGTGGATCTGCCCATCATTCTCTACAATGTGCCCGGCCGCACCGGTGTCTCCTTTACCGCCGAGACCTATAAGGTGCTCTCTGAGAACCCCAAGATCAACGGTGTCAAGGAGGCCAGCGGCAACTTCTCTCTTCTGGCCCACACCCGTTATCTGTGCCCCGATGACTTTTACATCTGGTCGGGCAACGACGACCAGGTAGTGCCTATGATGAGCCTGGGCGCCAAGGGTGTCATCTCCGTGGTGTCCAACATTGCCCCTGAGGTGATGGTGAAGATGAGTCATCTGTGTCTGGAGGGTAACTTCCAGGAGGCCTCTGCGCTGCAGATTCAGTATATGGACCTCATTGACGCCCTCTTCTGCGAAGTGAACCCCATCCCCGTCAAGACCGCTATGAATCTGATGGGCATGGAGGCCGGTCCTCTGCGTCTGCCCCTGTGCGAGATGTCCGAGAAGAATCTGGCCACTCTGCGTGCTTCCATGGAGCGTATGGGCCTGCTGAAGTAAGGGGGAGCCGTATGCTGAAGATAATCATTTCCGGCTGCAACGGCCATATGGGCCGGGTGGTGGCCGATCTGTGCGCCGCCGACCCCAAGGTAGAGGTGGTAGCCGGCTTCGATGTGCTGGGCAGCAATGATCGGGAGTTTCCGGTGTTCACTTCGCCGGCTCAGTTTACCGGTGAGGCGGATGCGGTGATTGATTTTTCTTCGCCCGCTGCTCTGGACGGCCTTCTGGACTTTGCCAAGGCTACCAAGACCGCCCTGGTGCTGGCCACCACCGGTTATACTCCGGAGCAGGTGGCCCAGATCGGCGCGGCGGCCTGTGAGGTGCCTGTTTTCCGTTCGGCCAACATGTCCCTGGGCATCAATGTCCTGCTGGAGCTGGTGAAGAAGGCTGCCTCCGTTCTGGGGGACAGCTACGATATTGAAATCGTAGAGCGGCACCACCGCCGCAAGGTGGACGCTCCCAGCGGAACGGCGCTGATGATTGCGGATGCCGCCGCTTCCAGCTGCGGACATGAGACAGAGTATGTCTACTCCCGACATGAGGTCCGTCAGCCTCGGGATAAGAAGGAAATCGGCATTTCTGCTGTCCGGGGCGGAACCATCGTGGGCGAGCATGAGATCATTTTCGCCGGACACGATGAGGTGATGGAGATCAAGCACACCGCCCTGTCCCGGGAGATCTTTGCCCAAGGCGCCATCGAGGCGGCCAAGTTCATGGCTGGCGTAACAGAGCCCGGTCTCTACGACATGAGTCAGCTGGTCAAATAATCTCTTCCAAAACATACGTAAATATCCCGCTCCTGTCCGATTCGGACAGGGACGGGATATTTTTTTACCCGAAGAATAGAATGGGAGGGGAAAGGAGTGATGGCAATGCCGGAGATTGTTCCCTACGACCGGGTGGCAGCGGTACGTTATGCCCATCGTTGGGCCTACGGGAGAAATCCGCAGTTTTATAACTTTGACGAGCTGGGTGGAGACTGTACCAACTTTGCCTCCCAATGCCTGTATGCCGGGACGGGCATCATGAACTATGAGCCCACCTTTGGCTGGTACTATCTCAGCGCCAACGACCGGGCACCGGCCTGGACCGGGGTGCCTTACTTTTATAACTTTCTGACGCGGAGGGAGAAGAGTCCGGGCCCCTTTGGAATCCGGGCAAACCTTAGAATGCTGATGCCGGGAGATTTTGCTCAGTTCCGGTTTTATGATGAGGTGTTTGGACACACGCCGGTCATTATAGAAGTGGGGAACCCTCCGTCTTTGGACAACATTCTGGTGGCGGCCCACAGTCAGGATGCGGACTATCGTGCCTTGAGTACCTATGTGTATCAGGAAATCCGATTCATTCATATTTTAGGCGCGCGGCCACAGAACGCTGGAGAACGTTCGGCGTCAAATGAGGAAGATGACCTGTCAGAGCTGTTTCAGGAGGGAGTACAGCCTGCGGGAGAGATAGGTGGGGAATCGGGAGAATAAAAACAGGGTGCACCTCCGAAGAGGCGCACCCTATTTTGCAGATGAAACCGTTCAGCCCTGGGCTTTGGGACGGGCGGAGCTGGCTTTGTCAAAGGCGGGGTTGGTAAAATACACATTCTTCGAATCCATTTTTTCCTTGCACAGGCGCAGGCATTCGCCAAAGCGCTGGAAATGGACAATTTCCCGCTCTCGTAGGAAACGAATGGCGTTATTGACATCCGGGTCATCGGACAGCCGGAGAATATTATCGTAGGTGAGGCGCGCCTTCTGTTCCGCAGCCAGATCCTCGGTGAGGTCGGCAATGACGTCGCCGGTGGACTGCATGGAGCCGGCGCTCCAGGGGAAGCCGGAGGCAGCGGTGGGGTAGATGCCGGTGGTGTGGTCCACAAAGTACGCGGCAAAGGGTGAGCCTTCAATCTCGTTGGCCTTCAGGTTCCGGGTCAGCTGATGGACGATGGCAGCCACCATCTCCATGTGGCCCAGCTCTTCGGTGCCGATATCGGTGAGCACGCCCTTTGCTTCCGCATAGGGCATAGCGTACCGCTGGGACAGATAACGCATGGCGGCACCCACCTCACCGTCCGGCCCACCGTACTGGCTGATGATAAAGGCGGCCAGTTTGGGATTGGGAGTGGCGATTTTAACCGGGAACTGCAGCTTTTTTTCATAGAAGAACATTTACTTCACCTCGTTCTGCTCATAGTTCCAGGGCCAGGGCTCCTGGAGCCAGTTGTACCGTTCAGCGGTGGCGGCTGCGGGCTTGGTCAAGGGGCCAAATTTGCTCTCGTAGGCAGCCTTGGCGGCCTTTTCCATCGCAGCATACTGCTTGAACAGGGTGAAGGCTTCGGTATCATCGGGGTGAGTGTCCAGATACATGCCCAGCTCCAGAACCACAAATTCCAGGGCCTGGAGCTCGGAAAGAGGCGTGGACGGGACTGAACTGCTTTCCGCTTTCAGGTGGAAGGGCAGGTTCAGACCGGGAAACAGGGTGCCATTGCTCAGTGCTTCGCCCTGATCGTACTTTTTAGGTGCATTCTGCTGAAAGGGAACGTAAGGAACCGAAAGTCCCGCGCAGGACGGCATGGTTCCATAGTGATCCGGGCAGCTTGGCAGAGGACAGCTGTTGCCGTTTTCTTGATTCAAAGGGGATTCCCTCCTTGACGGAAATTTGGGACGAAGCGTCCCACACGCCATACTATGTGACGGAGCATGGCGGGGACCCGGAGGGGAGAGGCTGGAAAAGTGGTAAAAATGGAATTGGAGCAGAAAAAGAGAAAGAATCCAGTTGGAAAGGTGGAGCGCGATCCAGAAAAAACTTTTCCGGGCATAGCCGGCCCGTCCGCTCCCATAGAATGGGGGGGAGGTGTGGAAGGTGCGTCGTGGGATTGGATTGTTGGCAATGTTTGTGTTATTGGTGGTTTTAATGGCCCAAACCCTGAGATGGTACGCCAGTCAGAGCACACCGGCGGTGGAGCCGGTAATCGTCGGTCGGGCGGAGACGCTGGTTCTGGATGCGGGGCATGGCGGAGAGGATGGAGGAGCCGTCTCTCTGTCCGGAGTTCCGGAGAGTCAGATCAATTTGGCGATTGTGCAAGAGATGGATGACCTGTTTGGCCTATATGGGATTGCGCCGGTCCTTCTGCGGGATGAGGATGTGTCCCTTCACGATGACGATGCGGTGACACTGCGGGAAAAAAAGGTGTCCGATTTAAAAAATCGGGTGAAGGCTATTGAGGCGGTGGATCGGGCTGTGCTGCTTAGCATCCACCAGAATACCTTTTCTGACGGGCGGTACCACGGGGCCCAAGCCTTTTATGGCCTGGAAGAGGGCTCACGGCAGCTGGCGGCCAGCATTCAGAACGCCATACAAATGACTATTCAGCCGGACAACACGCGGAAGGAGAAACAAATTCCGGACAGTGTCTATTTGATGAATCATATCTCCTGTCCTGCTGTTCTGGTGGAGTGTGGCTTTCTCACCAATCCAGAGGAGGAGGCAAAGCTGCTGGACAGCAGTTACCAGAAGAAACTGGCCGCAGTCCTGGTGGCTGCATGGCTAAACTATGAGGCGTGACGGCGGATATTTACTTTTCCGTCGGACTCTGGTACAATAACAGCAATCTTTTTTGCCAATGAGGAAGGAAACATGAAGGCGAAAACGTTGTTTTATTGTACGCAGTGCGGCAACGAACTGCCCAAATGGCAGGGAAAATGCCCGGCGTGCGGAGCCTGGAATACCATTGTGGAGCAGCCTCAGGAGAGGAGCGTGAAGAAAAGCGCCTCTCCGGCGGGGCGGGGCTCTGCCCTTGGGGTGGCGGTCAATCGCCCCAAGGCCATGAAGGAAATTGAGACGACGGATGAACTGCGCTTTTCCACCGGTATGGGGGAGCTGGACCTGGTGTTGGGCGGCGGCGCGGTCAAGGGTTCCCTGGTGCTGGTGGGCGGTGCTCCCGGCATCGGAAAATCCACTTTGATGCTCCAGATCTGTGACAATCTGTGCCGGTTTGCCAAGGTCTTATATGTATCCGGCGAGGAGTCGGAACGACAGATCAAGTTGCGTGCCGAGCGGCTGAAGGTGAGCGGCCAGGGGCTTTATCTTCTGGCGGAGACCAACCTGGAGAACCTGGTGGACGCGGTACACGAGCAGCAGCCGGATGTACTGATTGTGGACTCTATCCAGACGCTGTATCATCCCGACAGTACCTCTCCGCCGGGGAGCATCAGCCAGGTGAAGGAGTGCACTATGGCCCTGATGCAGCTGGCCAAAGGGGAGGGCGTGACTGTCTTCGTCATTGGACACGTGAATAAGGAGGGCTCCATTGCTGGCCCTAAGGTGCTGGAGCACATGGTGGACTGTGTGCTGTACTTCGAGGGAGAACGGCACATGGCCTACCGGATTCTTCGGGCGGCCAAAAACCGGTTTGGTGCCACCAATGAAATTGGTGTGTTTGAGATGGCGGACGAGGGGCTGGCTGAGGTGCCAAACCCCTCGGAGGCCCTTTTGGCTGGGCGGCCGCAGGACGCCCCGGGTACCTGTGTCACCTGCGTCATGGAGGGGGTACGACCGGTCCTGGCGGAAATTCAGGCCCTGGTGGTCCCCAGCAGTCTGGGCAACCCCAGACGAGTGAGCAACGGCTTTGATTACAGCCGCTCCATGCTGCTGCTGGCTGTGCTGGAAAAGCGAGGGGGGCTCTTGGTGGGGAACTGCGACGCCTACCTCAATGTCATCGGAGGACTCTATCTGGACGAGCCGGCTGCCGACTTGGCGGCGGTTCTGGCTCTGGCCTCCAGCTTTCGGGACAAGCCGGTGCCCCATGACCTGGCCGCCATCGGTGAGGTGGGCCTCACCGGGGAACTGCGTACCGTCAACGCGCTGGGACAGCGCCTGGCTGAAGTGCAGCGCCTGGGCTTTACCAAATGTCTCATCCCCAAACGGATCCAGGGCAAGCTGGCGGCACCTGAGGGGTTGGAGTTAATCCGCGTGGCCAACATTCGGGAGGCTCTGGCTGCTCTGCTTTGAGGCGGGGGAATGCTGGGCAGGTACGAAATGGACGCAGCCGCTCTTACCCGGGCAGCCTGCGGAGGCGGCACGGGAGAGGGAGCAGTAGCCATCCTTTTGGTAGACACAGGGGTCTGTGCAGGCAATTAAGCTCATGATAGTATCCTTTCTGTTTTGCTTGCCGGTTAGCATTTCCAGGAATATAGAATTCTATGTGACGGATACCAGAGAGAGGCATGCGGCTGCACCTGGAATTTTGATGAAAAGTAAAAACACTTTACAATAAGGAATTGGAATTATTTGTAAGAGAAGGAGCGAGGAATGGACCAATTTTCACGGACCAGACTTCTGGTTGGGGACGAGCCCCTAGAACGACTGGCCAGAGCCAAAGTGGCGGTGTTCGGTGTGGGGGGTGTAGGCGGATTTTGCGTTGAGGCGCTTGCACGCGCAGGCGTTGGCACTTTACACCTATATGACGATGACACCGTATCGGAAAGCAACCTGAACCGTCAGATTGCCGCGCTTCATTCCACCTTGGGACAGCCCAAAGCAGAAGTGATGGCCCAGAGAGTTCGGGATATTAACCCCCAATGTGAGGTGCAAGCCATTCGGATGTTCTATCTTCCGGAAAATGGCGGAACCGTGGATCTGACCCAGTATGATTATGTGGTGGATGCCATCGACACGGTGGCGGCCAAGCTGGACTTGGCCCAGCGGTGTACGGACTTGCAGGTGAAGTTGATCAGTGCCATGGGCTCCGGAAACAAGATTGATCCAACCGCCTTTGTGGTGACGGATATCAGTAAAACCCAGGGATGTCCTTTGGCGCGCGTGATGCGCAAGGAACTGCGCCGCCGTGGGATCAACCATTTGAAGGTGGTATACTCCACGGAGGAACCTATGCCCCTTCTGGGAGAGATTCCGGCAGAGGCACCGGCGGGAGAGGGGACGAGGCCGGGCGAGCCCGGTCGACGCTCCACTCCGGGCTCTGTATCCTTTGTGCCCGCCGCGGCGGGGCTGGTATTGGCCTCGGCGGTGATCCGGGAGCTGGGAGGCTTTTGATTAAGAATACACGTTTTTAAATGAACAGAAGAACAAAGAAAGAAGAGGAATCTGCCTGTGTTTGAAGTGATCAAGCAAGAGGGAAAAGCAAGAAGAGGCGTTTTTACCTGCCCTCATGGAACGGCACAGACTCCGGTCTTTATGAATGTAGGGACCCAGGGAGTCATTAAGGGGGCGGTGTCTGCCCACGACCTGAAGGAGATTGGCTGTCAGATTGAACTGTCTAACACCTACCACCTGCACCTCCGGCCCGGAGATGAGACGGTGCGGGAACTGGGCGGGCTGCACCGCTTTATGGACTGGGACGGCCCTATTCTCACCGACAGCGGTGGGTTTCAGGTCTTTTCCTTGTCCGGCCTGCGGAAGATCAAGGAGGAAGGCGTCACCTTCGCCTCACACATTGATGGACGGCGGATTTTTATGGGACCGGAGGAGTCCATGCGTATCCAGGCCAATTTGGGCAGCGATGTAGCTATGGCCTTTGACGAGTGCATTGAGAACCCGGCTCCGCTGCCCTATGTGCAGCAGTCCTGTGAGCGCACGGTCCGCTGGCTGGAGCGCTGTGTGACGGAGCACCGCCGCCTGATGGAGCAGCCCGACTGTGTCAATCCTGGGCAGATGCTCTTTGGCATCAACCAGGGCGGTACCTATCCTGAGGTGCGGATTTGGCACATGCAGGAAATTGCCAAGCTGGACTGTGATGGATACGCCATCGGCGGACTGGCGGTGGGGGAGCCCACCCAGGTGATGTATGACATCATTGATGTGGTGGAGCCCTACATGCCCAAGGACAAGCCCAGATATCTGATGGGGGTGGGTACACCCAGCAATATTATCGAGGGCGTAGCCCGGGGCGTGGACTTTTTTGACTGCGTGATGCCGGCGCGCAATGCCCGACACGGCAAGTTGTACACCTGGTCCGGGACCATCAATATCAAAAATGAAAAGTATAAGCTGGATCAGCGGCCCATTGACCCGGGCTGCACCTGCCCTGCCTGTGCCTCCTTCTCCCGGGCCTATCTGCGCCACCTGTTTGTGGCGGGGGAGATGCTGGCCATGCGTCTGGCGGTGCTGCATAACCTTCATTTCTACAATGAACTGATGGTGCGGATCCGTGCAGCCCTGGATGAGGGTACGTTTGAGGAGTTTCGCAGAAAATATGCTCCGATTCTGGACCGTCCGGCCCGGGGAAACGAGACATAATGGGAATCAGGCATAGGGAAATTTTGAAAAACACTTGTCAAGGCAAAGAGAACCCGCTATAATAAACATTACGTCGTGCAACGGCTGATAGATTACGTTGGAGGGAACAATTTTGGAAAGTATTATTCTGCTCGTCCTCATGTTTGGCTTGCTCTACTTCTTCATGATTCGTCCGGAGAACAAGCGGAAGAAGGAAGCAGAGAACCTGAGAAATTCTCTGACTGTTGGGGATGAGATTACCAGCATTGGCGGCATTACCGGCACTGTGTGCGCCGTGAAGGACAGCACCATTGTGATTGAGACCGGTGCCGACCGGGTCCGGATTGAGCTGACCAAGTGGGCCGTTTCCAGCAAGAATGGCCAGGAAGCTGGCAAGAAATAAGACACAAAAAGATAGCATGACCAATACCCTTCCCGCATAGGTTTCTGTAGAAACCATCGGGGAGGGTATTGTCATGAAAAGGCGGGAGAAGCGGCGTCCTGAGTCGGAAAATCAGTGGGTCAATGCCATGTGCGAGCTGCTCAAGGGCGGTGTGGCCGCAGGATTGGTGTCCATTTTGACCCTGCTTCTGTGTGCGGTGATGGTGTCGGCCGGTGTGCTGCGGGAGCGCTGGATGGAGGGCGCTGTATTGGCCTCCTGTGTGGCTGGAGCCCTGGTGGGCGGCATGGTGGCGGTGCGGCGCATCGGCGTGAGAACCCTGCTGGTTGGCCTCGCGGTAGGGGGCATCCTGTTCCTGCTGCTGCTGACGGCTGGTTTTCTGGCCTTTGACACAGCCAGCATCGAGCATGGCGGGGTGGGGGTTCTGTGCGCCTGTTTATGCGGCGGCGGGCTGGCTGGATTGCTGGGGCGGGGGGCTCCAAAGAAAAAGCACAGAAGATGATTGAAATGGGCGAAAAACTGTGTTATAATAAATCAAACTTTTATGGGGCGACCAAGCCCTGTGATGCAGAAGGAGAGATACCCATGAAACACATTCAGACTCTGAGCGGTGCTACTCTGAAGGCCAGCGCTGCCAAGGGCGGCTGCGGCGAGTGCCAGACTTCCTGCCAGTCCGCTTGCAAGACTTCCTGCACTGTGGCCAACCAGAAGTGCGAGAATAAGTAAGCAAATCTTCGGCATGTGAATGAGGGTGGGCGTGAGCCTGCCCTTTTTCATGTCTGCATACCTTGCCCTTCTAGTGGGGGTGAGAGGAACAAGAAAGGAATGGAAACGGAAGATGGTACATACCTTTACGGCGCTGGGCCAGTACCTGGCGGCCGACGTGAACAGCGGTGCAGTGCACGTGCTGGACAAGCTGAGCTATGATCTGTTGTCCGCGGCGGAGGGCCCGCTGGGGGAGAAGCTGCCGGAGGAGCTGGCGAAGAAACTGTCCCAGTATGACCGGAGCGAGCTGGAGGAGGCCTGGCAGGAGCTGCGGGAGCTTCAGGAGCAGGGCCTGCTCTTTACCGATGACGATTATGTGGACGTGGAGAAGGCCATGGAGCTACCCCGACAGGCGGTGGTCAAGGCACTCTGCCTCCATGTCTCCCATGACTGCAATCTGCGCTGCCGCTATTGCTTCGCCTCTACCGGCGATTTCGGCACTGGCTGCCGTATGACCATGGATGTGGAGACCGCCAAGCGGGCCATTGACTGGGTGATTGCCAAGTCCGGCAAGCGGCGCAACATTGAAGTGGACTTCTTCGGCGGGGAGCCCCTGATGGCGATGGACACGGTAAAGGCCACTGTGGAGTACGCCCGGTCTCTGGAAGAAAAATATGACAAGCAGTTCCGCTTTACAATCACAACCAACGGCGTGCTGCTCAACGACGAGAACATTGAGTACATCAACCGGGAGATGTCCAATGTGGTGCTCTCCCTGGATGGACGTCAGGAGGTCAATGATCACATGCGTCCCACTGTGAACGGCAAGGGCAGCTATGAGGTCATTGTCCCCAAATTCCAGAAGCTGGTATCCGGACGGGGAACTAAGGACTACTATGTGCGCGGTACCTTTACCCGGGAAAATCTGGACTTCTCTGAAGATGTAATGCATATGGCCTCGCTGGGCTTCCGCCACGTCTCGGTAGAGCCCGCCAGTGGACCTCTGGACGATCCCTTTGCCATCAAGGAGGAGGATCTGCCCAGGGTAGAGGAGGAGTACGAGAAGCTGGCCAAGGAGCTGATGGGCCGGAAGGACATCAATTTCTTCCACTTCAATGTAGACCTGACTCAGGGTCCCTGCGTTATCAAGCGCCTGAGGGGTTGCGGCGCCGGCTGTGAATATGTGGCCATTACTCCGGACGGTGACATCTATCCCTGCCACCAGTTTGTGGGCAAGGAGGAGTACCGGATGGGGAACGTGTTCCGGGATGGCTTTGATATGAAGATCTCCGGGGAATTTGCCAAGCAGAACATTTACACTCGTCCGGCCTGCCAGAAGTGCTGGGCTCGGTTCTACTGCAGCGGCGGCTGCTCTGCCTCCAATTTGCTTGTCAACGGCGACATAACAAAGTCCAACGAGGTGGCCTGTGAAATGGAGCGCAAGCGCCTGGAATGTGCCATTGCGCTCAATGCTATTGCGGCAGGCATGGGGGAAGCGAAGGATACAGAATGTAATAATACGGACTGTAATCACTGCGAGAACTGTGAAATGTAAGCAAAGACAAGATCTGGTGAGAACTGGAATCTGAAACACAATATTTGGAGAAAATAGCCTCGATTGACCGAGGCTGTTTTCTTATTACGTTACAAAGTTTACATAAAACGGTTTACATAACAAATAACGAAACGAGAAAAATATGGACAAATTTCCAAAAAAGACTTGCGAAATGTGTCGGATACAGCTATATTAAAACTAGACATTTAAACTCGCCGAAGCCGGTGGTGCATGTCTATTTTTTTCTCCCTTCTCATAAGGTTGATACTGAGGTGACAGCCATGGGAAAGCGGGTAAGAAAAAAATGGACGATACTGTGGGGCCATGGGGCCTCTGTGATGATTTTGGGCGCGGCCTTTTTGGGCGGCGGCATCGTCGGCGGAATATTTGCCGGTCTGGCGCAGGGAGAGGGCGCGCTGGAGCTGGGCAATTATCTGAGTGATTATTTGACTCTTGCAGCCGAGGGAACCGTGATGCGCAGTTTCTGGCCTGTGCTGTGGGAACAGATGCGGTATTTTCTAGCTGCGGTAGTGCTGGGGGTGACAGCCATCGGTGTGGTTGGCCTTCCGGTGTTGTTTGGAGTCAAAGGTTTTTTCTTTTCCTTTTCTGTCGGTTGTTTTTTTCGTGTGTTTGGCGGTGCCGGCCTGCTGCCGGCCCTTGTGCTCTTTGGACTGCCGGCCCTTTTATGGGCACCTGGTTTTTTCCTGGCAGGCACCCAGGGACTGTCCAACGCGCAAAGCTTGATTCGCCGTGGATTGGGTGAGGGCCGCTCAGAGATTCCGGCTTGTCAGATGGTCTATTGGGCCCGGAATGGGCTTTGTTGTGTGTTGTTTTTTATTTGCAGTGCGTTGGAATATGTGGTGGTGCCGATTTTACTGAAGGCGGCGGCACATGCAGTGCTGTAATTTGTGATTCCGGGAGAGTTGGCTGTGTCTGATTTATTTGAGGCCTATGAGGAATACCTGAAAACAGAAAAAAAGGCGTCCGAGAATACGGTGAGCTCCTATTTGCGGGATGTGCACCAGTTTGCCCATGCCATGGAAGAGCGCGACATTGCCCTGCTGGACGTAGTGGCGCAGGATGTGGAGGATTATACCCATCAGCTCTCCAGAAGAGGGAAGTCCCCTGCCACGGTGACCCGCTCTGTGGCCTCCATCAAATCCTTCTACAACTGCCTGATGACGTTGGGGAAGGCAGACCGGAATCCGGCCAAGGGAATTACTCCAGTAAAAGTGGAGCGGAAGCTGCCCCAGGTGCTCACCGGCAAAGAGGTGGAGCTGTTTTTGGAGCAGCCTGAGTGCACCGATCTGAAGGGCTACCGTGACCGGGCTATGCTGGAGCTGCTGTACGCCACCGGAATCCGGGTCAGTGAACTGATTGCTCTGGATGTAGACGACTTAAATCTGCCTGGCGGCGTTTTAAAATGCTACAGCAAGGGCAAAGAGCGGATGATCCCCCTCTATCCGGCGGCCATTCGGGCTCTGAATGAGTATGTCCATAACATTCGTCCTCAGCTGGTGGAGTCGGTGGAAGAGACGGCACTGTTTCTGAATATGAGCGGAGAGCGGATGAGCCGCCAGGGCTTCTGGAAGCTTATTAAGCACTACCAGGAGAAGGCAGGGATCAAGAAGGACATTACTCCGCACACCCTGCGCCACTCCTTTGCCGCACACCTGTTGGAGAATGGAGCGGACCTGCGCTCCATTCAGGAGATGCTGGGCCATGCGGACATTTCCTCCACCCAGATCTATTCCCGTTTGATGAATCAGAAAATCAAGGATGTCTATCGTAAGGCACATCCTCGGGCATAATGAAAAAACACACTCCCGGACATGGGAGTGTGTTTTTTGTTGGAGGCAGGGGAGTGGCTGCCTTGACAGCAGAGACCGGACGTGTTATAGTCGTAACAACTTAGAGGAACCGGAGGCGAAAACATGCGCAAGACCGCTTGCTGATTTGGTACGGAGAAACAGAACGGGCCGCAGAGTGGGGCCCGGTTTCGTCGTGCCGGCAGCAGGGGGAATTGCGCCCGCTTCCGGTTTTTCGATTGGATTGCGGCAGCCTGTGTGGTGCCGTCTTCTGTCTTGCCGCGAGAGGGATGTTCCTCCTGCGGCTATTTTTATGAAGACAGGAGGGCTTCCTATATGGCGCTTATTACCATAACACATCTTACGTTTTCTTATGAGGGAGCTGTGCTCCCCGTATTTGAAGATCTGAATTTGCAGCTGGATACCAACTGGAAGCTTGGAGTGGTGGGGCGTAACGGACGAGGCAAGACCACCTTGCTGGGCCTTCTGGAGGGCAGATTACAGGGCAAGGGGACAATTTCCTGTCCGGAGCCCTGCCGCTGCGTGCCGCAGCCGATCTTGGATCCGACATTGCCCACCGAAAGGGTGCTGGAGGAATTGTCGCAGGGCGAGGAGCTATGGCGGCTGCAGCGGGAACTGAGACTGTTGGGGCTGGAGGAAACGATTCTGGATCGGCCTTTCCAGAGCCTCAGCGGCGGAGAACAGACCCGGGCGCTTCTGGCGGCCCTGTTTCTGGGGCAGAGGGATTACCTGATGCTGGATGAGCCCACAAACCACTTGGATGGTCCGGGCCGACAGATGGTGGCCCGCTACCTTTCCAGGCTGAAGCGAGGCTTCCTGCTGGTGTCCCACGACCGGGACTTTCTGGATGGCTGTGTGGACCACATTTTGGCCTTGAACAAGACGGGGACGGAGGTCGTGCGGGGAGACTGCTCCTCCTGGCTGCGGGAAAAGCAGGCCAGAGATCAGGGAGAGCTGGCCCGAAACCAGGAACTAAGAGGGGAGATTCGCCGCCTGGAACAGGCTGTCCGCCGTACCGGAGATTGGTCGGACCGGGTGGAGCGGACCAAGTACGGCAGCAAAAACTCGGGCCTGCGTCCTGACCGCGGCTATGTGGGCCATAAGGCAGCCAAGCTGATGAAACGGTCCAAAAGCCTGGAAAACCGGCAGAAGCAGGCCATCGAGGAAAAACAGGGTTTGCTGCGGGATGTGGAGCGATATGATGCGCTGAAACTGATCACCGCTCCCAGCCTTTCCAGCCGATGTCTGCTCCAGGCCAGGGACGCATCCATTGCCTTGGGCGGGAAACCTGTCCTTCAGGGTGTAAACTTTGCGATGGAGCCGGGAGAGCGAGTCTGCCTGGCGGGTGGAAACGGATGCGGGAAAACCAGCCTTCTGCGCCTGCTGCTGGGTGAGACTGAACCCGACACAGGGGTGATACAGAGAGCGTCGGGCTTGGAAATCTCCTACGTACCCCAGAACACCGGATTCTTGCAGGGAAATCTCATGGAATGGGTCGAGGGTCAGGGAATTGAGGCCCCTCTGCTGTTGGGAGTGCTGAGAAAGCTGGATTTTCCGCGGGAGCTTTTTTCCGTGGATATGGCCTTTTACAGCGCCGGACAGAAAAAGAAGTTGCTGTTGGCGGCCAGTTTGAGCCAGCGTGCCCATCTATATGTGTGGGATGAGCCGCTGAACTACATCGATCTCTATGCCCGGATGCAGTTGGAGGAGCTGATTGTGCGGGAAAAGCCTACTTTGCTTTTCGTGGAGCACGACCAGGCCTTTTGCCGGGCGGTGGCCACGCGTACGGTGAGCCTTTGAAAAAGGAGCCGGATTCATGGGGCTGTGCCCGTGAATCCGGCTCCTTTTTATCGATTATTCATCCTGCCAGCCTTTGCATACATCGATCCATCCGGCGCTGTGAGCGTATTCCGCCAGCTCCGGGCAGGTCAACTCGATGGCAGAGTTGGAGCTGCCTGCGGCAGGGAAGACCGTGTCAAAGCGCTGAAGGGAAATGTCCAGGTAGGTGGTGACGCCCTCCGGGTTGGCAAAGGGACACACACCGCCTACGGCATGGCCCGTCATTTCCAGAGCCTGTTCTGCGGTGAGCATCTTGGCCTTGGTGTGGAACTGGGCCTTGTATTTGGAGTTGTCAATTTTGGCGTCTCCGGCGGCCACAATGAGGACGCACTTGTCCTCCACCAGGAAGGAGAGCGTCTTGGCGATTCGGGCAGGAATCACACCAACTGCCTGGGCGGCCAGCTCCACAGTGGCGCTGGATACGGGAAATTCCAGAATATCCTGTTCCCGCCCAAGATCACGGAAATAGGCGCGAACCCGTTCAATGGACACGGTTCAGCCCTCCTTCTTGCTCTGCGCCTTGGTCAGGAAGCGCTGGTCCGTGACCACAAACCGCTCGTGAGTGCCAGAGCCGATCAGTCCCTTCTCGTCGTAGGCGCTGACGGTGAACTCAATGCGCTTGCCGTCCACCAAAGTGACCTCGCTCTCCGCCCAGACCTTCAAGCCCACCGGGGTGGCGGAGACATGGGAGATGCTCAGCTTGGTACCCACGGTGCTCTCACCCTCACCAAGGCCGGGAGCTACGGCAGTCCAGGCGGCCTTTTCCATCAGGGCGCACATCCAGGGGGTGGCAAAGACGGGCAGAGTACCGGAGCCGGCGGCCTGGGCAGTTAAGCTCTCATCCACAGTGGCCTCACAGCGGCCCTTCATTCCAACAGAAACAGACATGGTGATGTCCTCCTTTGTGCAGTTTCGAGGAGAATTTTACACCATGTACGAGGAAAAATCCAGCCCCGGACTTAAAGTTCTTCCCGAATACGGTACAGGGCGTTGAGTACCGTCCAGTTTTGTGGGAAGGGCCGCATCAGGTTCCAGTAGCTTACGCCCCGCAGACCATAGGTGTGGGCCAGATCCAGCTTGGCACGGATGCTTCTGGCATCCTCAAACCACACCTCGTGTTCCTGACCGCTGTCATCCACATAGCGGAACCAGGGAGACTGTGCCGCTTCGTCAAAGCGGATGGCTGCGTAGTGGTCGGCGGCGATGGTGACCGCCTCCGGGTTGGAGATGGAGCGAGCGCGGCTTCCTTGCTGGAAGGGGAGCGTCCAGTCATAGCCGTAATTGGGAATTCCAAGATAGATTTTTTCCGGCTCCATTTCGGTCAGAGCGTAATCCACCACCTGGCGCACGTTCCGAATGGGCGCCACCGCCATGGGCGGACCGTAGGTGTAGCCCCACTCATAGGTCATCAGAAGCACAAAATCAGCGGCCTGGCTGAGGGCCGCGTAATCGTGTCCCTCATAAAGATCTCCCTGCTGCTGGGCAAAGACCTTAGGAGCCAACGCTACAATGACCGGAATTCCCATGGGAGAAAGATTGCTGCGCAGGCGTTCAATAAATTGGGCATAGGCCTTGGCATCCTCGCCATAGATAAACTCAAAATCAATGTCCACAGCCGTATAGCCCCTCTGTTCTACTGTGCGCAGCAGCTGTGCAATCAGCTGGGTCTGTACCGCACGATCGGTCAGCGCGATGTGAGAGAGTTCGTTGGAAAAGGTTCCGTCCCTGGTAAGCGTGGACAGGTGGAGGACGGGTTGCACCTCCGCCTGAAGGGCGGATTCAATCAGTGCGGCATCATCCAGCGGAGTAAGCACGCCCTGAGACGTAAATCCATAGGTAAAGGGAGTCAGAGCCGACAGATATGGAAGGGTGCGGTGCAGCAGAGAAGGATCAACGGAGGGTTCTGCATAGCCGTTGACAGACAGAGTCCCTACCTGTTCCTGTCGAAAGGAAATGGTGAGAATCTGACCAGGGATAATCAGGCTGTCGCCGCCCAGAATGGGGTTGTTGCGCAGAAGTTGACGCACGGTGGTGCCATGGGAGGCGGCAATGGAGTACAGAGTGTCGCCGGGACGGACTGTGTGGGTGAGCAGGGGATACTGGACGACCAGGGTCTGCCCTACGACCAGACGAGAAGGGTCGGGGAGCTGGTTGTCGTTGATGAGCTGGGACATGGGAACCCCGTATCGGAGTGCTACGGAATAGAGGGTGTCACCCGGTTTTACCACATGAATGTCCATTGGGTGCCTCCTCAGTTGATGGTGATAAAGTCGCCGCTGGCGTAGCCGATGATGCCGTTATAATTGACCAAATACCAGTCATTGGAGCGGTTGAGAATGGTCAAAGGAGCCCCATCGGGAGCCTGGGCCAGAATGGCAGCGTTTTGATTGGGCTGTGCCCGGATGTTCAGAACGCCCCAGGATACATCTACCATGCCGGTCCGGTTGAGCTCAGCCTCATAAAAGGGAATGCCAAAGTACTCGGTGAGAGAGAGAACCAGATTTCGGGCAATGGCGTCCAGGTTATTCGTGATCCAGTTTGCGTCCTCTACATTGTCGTGGAAGGCAAGTTCCAGGAAGACGGAGGGAGCACGGACCCGGCGCACCTCACCGATGGCGGTGGTACCCTCTGCGCGGACCAGATTGGGGGCCGGGTAGATGTCCTTCAAACCATCGGCAATGATTTCTGCTGCACGCCTCCCTTTAGAACTATTGGGGTAATAGAACACGATGGAACCCCGCACGGTGCCATACTTGGATTCCGGCGCCGCATTGGAGTGAAGGGCCAGGTGCAGGTCATAGTTTCCGGCGTTGGAGGCGGCGATGGAGGAAGCGGCGGTCATGCTGGGGGTATTGCGTACATAGCGGATGCCCGAGGCGTCCAGATAGGGAATCATTTTGTCAGCCAGCAGATTCATGTACTGCTCCTCGGTGCCTCCAGTGACAAAGTAATTGTTCTCCTGAGTGGATGGGGAAAGATAAATAATAGGCATAGAAATACCTCCGTTTTTTCCCCATCCTATGAGAACCTGCGGGATCTGGTGCCAGGTTCCGTGACAAAGCTGCCATGCAGCCGCGAGATGGGAAAAGAGGCACAGAAAAAAGTCGGCCCGGATGTCCTCCGGGCCGACTTGCAAGGAAGAACATTATTTATCTTCCAGCAGCTTATTCAGTTCGTGCATGAAGGTGTTGATATCCTTGAACTGGCGGTAGACGGAGGCGAAGCGGACGTAGGCTACCTCGTCAATTTTTTTCAGACGCTCCATGACCAGTTCACCAATCTCCGAAGAGGGGACCTCCCGTTCCATCTTGTTCTGAAGTACCTGCTCAATTTCGTTGACCATGCTCTCCAGGGTGTTGTAGGGCACCGGACGCTTTTCACAGGCGCGAATCAGACCGGCCATAACCTTGTTTCGGTCGAAGCTCTGACGGCTTCCGTCCTTCTTAACCACCACCAGGGGCAGGCTCTCCATGGTCTCGTAGGTCGTGAATCGTTTGTGGCAGGACAGACATTCCCGGCGTCTCCGGATGCTGGCGCCCTCATCGGCAGGGCGGGAATCCACGACCTTACTTTCTAAATGGGAACAGAAGGGGCATTTCATAAACGTACCTCCTAAGGATTCTCACATGTATGGAAGTATCATATCATAATTTCCAAAATTTGAATAGTCCTTTTTAACACAGTAATTATTGAAAGTAAAATTGTGTAGATTGTATGGGACAAACCGGGATTGTAAAAAAATATCGTGTGGTTTTTCAGATGTTTTTTCTTGAAATAGGAAAAACGAATCTTTTATAATGAAGAAGCAGACAACGGTGCCTGAACAGGGCACCGTTGTCTTTTTTCAGAAAGGAGATGCGGCAACATGGAACCAGAGGCGCAGAGGAAGCAGGAGGAGTGGGGACTGCATGAGGAGTGCGGCGTATTTGGAATCTGGGATTCAAAAGGCGGCTGTGCTCAGACAACCTATTACGGGCTCTATGCCCTTCAACACCGGGGGCAGGAGGCCTGCGGTATTGCGGCGATGAACAACCGGGAGCAGTCCTGTTATAAAGATGTAGGTCTGGTCAGCGAGGTGTTCGACCGGGAACGGCTGGAGCGTCTGAACGGGACTATGGCAGTGGGCCATGTACGCTATGCTACCACCGGAGCAGGAGAACGGGAAAATGCACAGCCGCTGACCATCAAATATGTGAAGGGAACTTTGGCTGTGGTCCACAACGGAAACCTGGTAGGGGTGGACAAGCTGCGCCGGGAGTTTGAATATAAAGGAGCCATCTTCCACACCAGCAGTGATTCAGAACTCATTGCCTACGCCATTGCCCAGGAGCGGCTGCACTGCGGCAGCGTGGAGGAGGCGGTATGCCGGGCGGCCTCAAAACTGAAGGGGGCTTTCTCTCTGCTCGTCATGTCTCCCGAGAAGCTGATCGCCTGTCGGGACCCTTGGGGCTTCCGACCGTTGTGCATGGGGCGGAAAGGGGAGGCTGTTCTTTTTGCCTCGGAGTCCTGCGCCATTGAAGCGGTAGGCGGACAGGTGGAACGGGAGCTGGATCCGGGAGAGATCGTAGTGGTCCGGGAGGGTAAGGTGACCTCCATCCGGGACAACTGCCGTGGTCTGTCCCATATGTGCATCTTTGAGTATATCTACTTTGCCCGTCCTGACTCGGTCATTGCCGGCCAGTCGGTCCACCGGGCGCGGATGAACGCCGGCCGCCTGCTGGCCCGACAGAAGCCGGTGGAAGCGGACCTGGTGGTTGGAGTTCCGGACTCCGGCTTGGACGCCGCTCGGGGCTATGCCCTGGAGAGTGGAATCCCGCTGGGCATGGGGTTTGTGAAAAACCGGTATGTGGGCCGTACCTTCATTACACCCGATCAAAGCAGCCGGGAGCAGGCTGTGCGGATCAAGCTGTCTGCCCTGCGCAGCGAGGTGGAGGGCAAGCGTGTGGTGATGGTGGATGATTCCATTGTCCGCGGTACCACCTGCAGCCAGATTATTAACCTGCTGAGGGAGGCGGGAGCTACCCAGGTCCATATGCGGGTGTCGGCGCCGCCCTTCATTTCTCCCTGCTATTTCGGCACCGATATTCCCGACAAGGAGAAGCTGATTGCCTGTCACCACTCCCTGGAAGAAATTGAAGCTATGACCGGGGCAGACAGTCTGGAATACCTTTCCATTGCGAACCTTCGTCATCTGGCGCCCGACGCCAAGTGTGGGTTCTGCGAGGGCTGCTTTACAGAGCATTACCCCATTTCGGTGGAAGAATAAAAAAACATGAGCCCGACCGTTCACGGTCGGGCTCATGTTTATCTTTTAGCGCCGTTTCAGCTGTTTGACCAGTTCTTCGCTGGGGGTGACGTAGGCAGTCTCATAGGTGGTGTAGATCACCATGCCGGGCCGGGCGCCCCCAGGCTTCTTCACAAATTTCACCGGCGTGTAATCCACCGCCACCTTACTGGACTCCCGGCCCTGGGAGAACCAGGCGGCCAGACAGGCGGCCTCGTGGAGACTCTGCAGGTCGGGCTGGGTTCCCTCCGTCCAGAGAATGACGTGGGAACCGTGAATTTTCTGGGTGTGGAACCAGATGTCCTGCTTGGAGGCCAGCTTACAGGTGAGCAGGTCGTTTTGGGTGTTATTCTTTCCGACGGAGATGCGGAGTCCGGCAGAGGAGCGAAACTCCATGGGCTTGGAGGTCACCCGCTTATCCCGTCCCTTGGCTTTGGAGGGGCGGCGGAGATAGCCGGTGTCGGTGAGCTCCTGGCGAATCTCCTGGAGATCTTTTTCGCCCTCGGCAAGAGAGATGGACTCCAGCACGCTGTTTAAATAATCCAGCTCTTTTTTTCCTTTTTCAATCTGGATGGTGAGCATGGCCTGGGCGGTCTTGGCTTTGTTGTACTCCTTATAGTATTTAGCTGCATTCTGTTGGGGTGTGAGGAGAGGGTCCAGGGGGATATCAATTTCGGCCCCCTCAGGGTCATAGTAGTTGGAGGTGCGCAGGGAGGATATGCCCTTTTTCATCGCGTATAGGTTGGAGGTGATGAGGTCACCAAACTGGCGCAGGCGGTCCCGGTCCAGGGTGGCGGCAACCTCCTTTTCCTGATTGGCAAGCTTGCGGGCGGTGCGGTCCCGGGCGTTGGTCACGGAACGGATGAGATCCTGGCCCCGCTGGCGGATGCGCTCCATGCTCTCCCGCTGCTCATAGAACTGGTCCAGCAGGGCGGAGAAGGAGGGAAAAGCGGTCAGCTGGGCGGCAGCGCCGTATTGGCCAATAAAGCGAAAGGTGAAATCCTTTGGCTTTCCATCCATTGAAATTAGAGTTGGTGTAAAGGAATACTCCGACACAGAATGAAGAAGGCCTTCCAGACTGTCCAGCAGCTTCTGGCGGCCTTCCTCGCCCAGCACATTGAGCCGCACATCGGTACTTCCACCCGCCTGGAAGGCCAGCTCCCGGCAGATGAGTGGGGAGAGGCCGCCGAAGGTGTCCAACAGCCACTGGTCGGCCTGAGCCTCCTCCGGCGCGCCGTTCAGCAACCGCTGCAGTTCCTCGCGATCCAGCCCCAGGGGGCTGCGTTTTGCCTGGGCAGGGGGGAGGCGGTAGAACATGCCGGGCAATACCTGGCGTTTGGCGGACATGTCGCTGTCCACCCGGCGCAGGCAGTCGGTGATGCGGCCGTCACCATCCAGCAAGATCAGATTGGAGTGGCGGTTCATAGCCTCCAGCACCAGGGAACGCTCCACCCGATCTCCCAACTCATCCAGAGTTTCCAGACGGAACTCTACCACCCGCTCCAGCGGGGGCTGCTTAATCTCCAGAATCCGGCCGCCGGTAAGGTGCTTGCGCAGCAGCATGCAGAACATGGGAGGGACATCAGGGTTTTCCCGGGAAAGCTCAGTCAGTTGAGGCCTGGGGTGGTTGGGATTGGCAGAGAGCAGCAGCTTCCGATTGCCGGAGGGGGTGCGAAGGGCCAGAATCACCTCATCCCTCCCGGGCTGATAGATTTTATCAATTTTGCTGCCGATCAAGGCGGTATTCAGTTCGTGTACCAGTCCGGACAGACACAGGGCGTCCAAGGGCATGGGAAATCACCTCGCGACTTGGGATAGTGAAAAAGAAGGGGGATTATTCTGTTGGCTCTTCCATCATCAGGGCGAACAGCTCATTGAGCCGATTAGTCCGGCCCTGGAGATAGAGCCAGCCAAACAGGGCCTCCAGCCCGGTGGCAGTCTGATACTCCCCTCGGCTGGCTGCCTTGGGGACCGAGTGGGGGGCGGTGTTGCGACCCCGACGAAACACATCCTGTTCCTCCTGGGTGAGGATAGGCAGAATGCGCTCGGTCCGTTTGGCCTGGGCGGGGGCGGCTACATAGCTCACCGTGGCCCGGTGGAGGTCCTTCACTTTGGCGGCACCGTGAAGACACAGCCAGGAGCGTACCATGACCTCATATACGCTGTCTCCAAGATGTGCAAGCCCAAGGCTTGACAAGGATAATAGCTTGTCGCGTTCAATGTTTAGATGAAAGTAGTCTGTCATGGCATACCGCTCCGCTCTCTTCAAATTTTCCATCTATTTTACCATGGTTTACTGGGGATGACAAGGGATTGGATAAGTCCCTCAGTCCTGACACAAAGCTTCCAGGGCGGGGCGGTCCAGAATCCGGACGCAGCGATAGCCCAGCTCCAGAATCCCTTCCTTGGCTAATTCGTTAAGAATCCGGCTCACTGTGATCCGGCTGACGGAGACGCAGGCGGCAATCTCCTCCTGGGTGCAGGAGATGTCTGGCTGTTCCGAGGCCAGGGATAGGAGGTACCACGCCACCCGCCACCTGGCAGGACGAAAGGCCATCTGGTCCACCTGGCGGGAAAGCAGACGGACGGTGCGGGCCAGGTACTTCATCATGGCCAGAGCCAGTTCCGGATCCCTGGAAAAAGCCTGGGTAACAAGCTCTCTGTCAATGGGAACTAGTTGACAGGGGGTAAGGGCCACGGCGGAGGACACTCTGGGCAGTTCGTCAAAAAAGGAGGCCTCACCAAAGAGGCTGCCCGCCATGTAGAGATTTAAAACCCGTTCACCGCCGTCCTCCGACTGCATAAAGCTTTTGACCCGCCCCTCTTTTAAATAGTAGAAGCAGGTGGCCTCCGTCCCCTGGAGATAAATGAAAAAGCCGGGGGAGCAGTGAATGGGAGCCCGATGCTCTGCGAAGGGGCGCCAGATGTTTGGGGGAATATCCAGATGGAAAAGCTCCATGCCAATCACCAGATTTCATTCTTTTTCAGAATTGTATCATAGTTTACATTCTTTTGGCAAGAGATCTGTCATACTAGGCTCATCCAGAAAAAACAGTGAGGAGGAATGTGAAATGGGTATGACCATGACACAGAAAATTTTGGCCAAGGCGGCCGGCTTGGATCGGGTGGTGCCCGGTCAGCTGATTGAGGCCCGGGTCAATATGGTGCTGGGCAACGATATTACTACGCCGGTGGCCATCACGGAGTTTGAGAAGGCCGGCTTCACCCAGGTCTTTGACAAGGATAAGATTTCCATTGTTCTGGACCACTACACCCCCTGCAAGGACATCAAGTCCGCTGAGCTCTGTCTCCAGGCGCGGAATTTTGCCCACAAGCACAATATTACCAATTTCTTTGATGTGGGCCACATGGGCGTGGAGCACGCCCTGCTGCCCGAGAAGGGACTGTGCGCCCCCGGCGAGGTCATCGTGGGAGCTGACTCCCACACCTGTACCTACGGCGCTCTGGGCGCCTTCTCCACCGGTATCGGTTCCACCGACATGGCCGCGGCCATGGCCACTGGTCTCCTGTGGTTCAAGGTGCCCTCTGCCATTAAGGTGACCCTGAAGGGCAAGCTGCAGCCCCACGTGTCCGGCAAGGACGTGATTCTACACCTCATCGGCGCCATCGGCGTGGATGGAGCCCTCTACAAGTCCCTGGAGTTTGCCGGCGAGGGTGTTGCTTCCCTGTCCATGGATGATCGCTTCACCATCTCCAATATGGCCATTGAGGCCGGTGGCAAGAACGGCATTTTCCCCGTGGACGAGAAGACCATGGAGTACATCAACGGCCGTGTGAATCGCCCCTGCGAGGCCTTTGCCGCCGACGAGGACGCGGAGTACGACAGCGAGATCATCATTGACCTGGATAAGCTGGAGCCAACCGTGGCTATGCCCCACCTGCCGGAGAACACCAAGGTGGTCAGCGAGGTGGCTGGCCTGCCCATCAACCAGGTGGTCATCGGCTCCTGCACCAACGGCCGCATCAGCGACCTGCGGGCCGCTGCCGCTGTGATGAAGGGGAAGAAGGTGGCAGACAACGTGCGTTGCATCGTCATTCCTGCCACGCAGGAGATTGTGCTCCAGGCCATGAAGGAGGGCCTCATCCAGATCTTCATCGAGGCCGGCGCTGCTGTCTCTACCCCCACCTGCGGTCCCTGCCTGGGCGGACACATGGGCGTGATGGCCGAGGGGGAGCGCACCGTCTCCACTACCAACCGTAATTTTGTGGGCCGCATGGGCCACGTGACCTCCGAGGTCATTTTGGCCTCTCCCGATGTGGCAGCCGCCTCCGCCATTGCCGGCTGTGTGGCCGACCCCCGCAAGCTTTCTTAAAAGAAAGCTTGGCCAAGAACTTTGTGCGAAACTTCGTTTCGCCTCTGGGCGGTTCAAGAGGGGAGAGGTTCGCTTCTTCTTTACGAACGTCCGATTCCTGATTTTCAGAAAGGATTGACACCCAATGAAGGTTTATAAATACGGCGCCAATGTAGACACTGACGTCATCATTCCTGCCCGCCACTTGAATGACCCCTCGCCCGCGGCCCTGGCCTCCCACTGTATGGAGGACATTGATGTGAATTTTGCCTCTACGGTGGAAGAGGGCGACATCATTGTGGCCGGCCCTAACTTCGGCTGCGGCTCCTCCCGGGAGCATGCCCCCCTAGCCATCAAGTCTTGCGGCGTGAAGTGCGTCATTGCCCCCTCCTTTGCCCGCATTTTCTACCGCAATTCCATCAACATCGGTCTGCCCATCGTGGAGTGTGCCCAGGCGGCGGAGGAGATCCAGGCCGGGGACCAGGTGGAGGTGGACTTTGCCACCGGTATCATTACCGATACGACCCAGGGCAAGACCTGGCAGGCTGCGCCTTTCCCGGAGTTTATTGACGGCATCATCCAGAGCGGAGGCCTGCTCAACTCCCTGAAGGCCCGGGGGGTGGCGAAATGAATTACAAAATTGCACTGATCCGCGGCGACGGAATTGGCCCTGAGGTAGTGGGCGAGGCCGTGAAGGTCATGGATGCCGTGGGGGAGAAGTTCGGCCACACCTTTACTTATACCGACGTACTCATGGGCGGCTGTGCCATTGACGCGGTGGGTAAGAGCTATCCCGACGGCACCGCCGAGGCTTGCAAGGCCTGCGATGCGGTTCTGCTGGGCGCGGTAGGCGGTCCCAAGTGGGGACACTCCACCGACCCGGAGAAGCGGCCGGAAACCGCCCTACTGTCCATCCGAAAGGATCTGGGACTCTATGCCAATCTCCGTCCTGCCGCCCTGCGTCCCGCCCTGGCGGATGCCTGCCCCTTGAAAAAGGAGACGGCGGACAAGGGCATCGACCTGATGATTGTCAGGGAGCTCACCGGCGGCATTTACTTCGGCAAGCGGGAGAGCTATCAGACGGAGGATCGGGGAGAGGAGGCCGCCGACCGGATGGCCTACTCCGAGATGGAGATTGAGCGCATCGGCCGCCGGGCCTTTGAACTGGCCCGCCTGCGCGGAAAGAAGCTGGCCAGCGTGGACAAGGCCAATGTGCTGGAGACCAGCCGCCTGTGGCGCAAGGTCATGCACCGCCTGGCGGAGGAGTACTCCGACGTAGAGTATTCTGACGTGCTGGTGGACAATGCCGCTATGCAGCTGGTACGGGATCCGGGGCAGTTTGACGTGGTGGTTACCGAGAATATGTTTGGTGACATTCTTTCTGACGAGGCTTCCATGATCACTGGTTCTATCGGCCTGCTGCCTTCCGCCTCCATTGGCGACACAGCGCCCGGCCTCTATGAGCCCATCCACGGTTCTGCCCCCGATATCGCCGGGCAGGATAAGGCCAATCCCATCGCCACCATCTTGTCCGTGGCCATGATGTTCCGTTACTCTTTCCAGCTGCCGGAGGAAGCCTCTGCCATTGAGAAGGCAGTGGATTCTGTCCTCAACGCCGGCTGGCGTACGGCTGATATTGCCGCTCCGGGTGAGCAGGCAATCGGTACGGTGCGGATGGGAGAATTGATTCGCGCCCAACTGTAAACTGCATTTCTCATAAAGAGGCCTCGCTAAGCGGGGCCTCTTTCTGTTTATTTGGTAGGAATCAAACGAATTTTTGCAAAATGAAAAATTTTCTCTTGCATTTTTCAAAATCAGCGAATATAATATACGACGCGAAACAAGCTGACTATCAGCAGGAATGAGAAGGAGGACACAGCATGAAGGAGTTGTCTAAGATCGCCCTGGCGGTGGAGCCCTCCACCACCCTGGCCATTGACTCCATGTTTAAGCAGATGAAGGCAGAGGGGCTGGATGTCATCGGTTTTGGTGCCGGTGAGCCTGATTTTCCCACCCCCGAGCACATTAAGCAGGCCGGTATCCAGGCCATTGAGAACAATGAGACCCGCTATACTCCCGCGGCCGGTACAGTTGAGCTGCGCAAGGCCATCTGCCAGCGGCTGAAGGAGGATTGCGGTCTGGAGTATGAGCCTGCTCAGATTGCGGTGTCCAACGGTGCTAAGACCTGCGTGTATGTGGCCCTGCGTGCCCTGGTCAATCCCGGGGATGAGGTGATTCTGCCCGCTCCTTACTGGGTCAGCTATCTGGAGCTCATCCAGATGGTGGGCGCCACTCCTGTTGTGGTGAATGCCTCCGAGGCGGAGCACTTCAAGCTGACGGCCGAAAAGCTGGCTGCTGCCATTACCCCCAAGACTAAGTGCATCATTTTGAACAACCCCTCCAACCCCACCGGCATGATGTACAGCCGTGAGGAGCTGGAGGCCATTGCCAAGGTCTGCGTGGAGAAGGACATCTATGTCATCTCTGATGAGATTTACTACCGTCTGGCCTATGACAACCGGGAGTTTGTCAGCTTTGCGGCTCTGAGCGAGGAGGCCAAGGAGCGCACCCTGCTCATCAATGGCGTCTCCAAGTCCTATGCCATGACCGGCTGGCGAATCGGTTATGTGGCGGCCAACCCCAAGGTCGCTAAGGTGATCTCCAACTTCCTGAGCCACTGCGCCGGCTCTGCCTGTTCCATTTCCCAGAAGGCCTCTGCTGTGGCTCTGGCGGCCTCTCAGGAGACCGTGGACGAGATGCGCCGCGCCTTTGAGGAGCGCCGCAACTATATGGTGGAGCGGATGAATTCCATTGATGGGGTCAGCTGCATCAAGCCTGAGGGTGCCTTCTATGTCATGATGAACATTGAGAAGCTCATCGGCAAGGAGCTCCACGGCACCGTCATTCGGGACGCCGACGATTTCGGAAACCTCTTCCTGAAGTACGGCAAGGTTGCTGTGGTGCCCGGCACTGGCTTCGGTGCGCCCTATTTCGTGCGCTGGTCCTACGCCACCTCCATGGAGAATATCAAGGAGGGCCTGAACCGTCTGGAGAAGTTCCTGGCTGGCGAGACAATTTAATCAGAACATCAAGAGGGAAGCGGTGCCTGCAAAAGCACCGCTTCCTTTGTTCTGCCGTTTGTGCTTTGCATTTGGACGGTAAAACATGGCGTAACCAAAAAATTTGCAAAACTTTAGGAAAGGACTGGTATCCGCAGAACCGGTCAGGTATAATAAAATTAAAGTTCCTGCAGATTCAGGCAGATACTAGGAAGAAGAGGTTAGAACAATATGGCAACCAATACGTATGAAAGCCCCTTGTCCTCTCGCTATGCCAGCGACGAGATGCAGTATATCTTTTCCGCCGACAAGAAATTCTCCACCTGGCGCCGCCTTTGGGTGGCCCTGGCCCGGGCGGAGATGGAACTGGGTCTTCCTGTGACCAAGGAGCAGGTGGACGAGCTGGAGGCCCATATCACGGATATCGACTATGAGCGTGCGGCCCAGTGGGAGAAAAAGCTGCGCCACGATGTAATGGCTCATGTCCACACCTATGGTGAGCTTTGTCCCAAGGCGATGCCCATCATCCATCTGGGTGCCACCAGCTGCTATGTAGGTGACAATACCGATGTGATTGTGATGCGGGAGGGGCTGGAACTGGTCCGGACCAAGCTGGTGAAGGTAATTGCCCATCTGGCTGAGTTTGCAAATGAGTATAAGGCTATGCCTACTCTGGGCTTTACCCACTTCCAGGCCGCCCAGCTTGTCACCGTGGGCAAGCGGGCTACCCTTTGGATGAACGACCTGCTGATGGACCTGGAGGAAGTGGAGTATCGCCTCTCTACGCTGAAGCTGCTGGGCTCTAAGGGCACCACCGGCACCCAGGCCTCCTTCCTGGAGCTCTTTGAGGGCGACCACGAAAAGGTCAAGCTGCTGGAGGATAAGATCGCCAAGGAAATGGGCTTTACAGGCGTTGTGCCGGTTAGCGGACAGACCTACTCCCGGAAGATGGACTACAATGTGGTTTCTACCCTGGCGGGGATTGCCCAGAGCGCCAGCAAGTTTGCCACCGACATGCGGCTTCTGTGTCACCTGAAGGAGGTTGAGGAGCCCTTTGAGAAGAACCAGATTGGCTCTTCCGCCATGCCCTATAAGCGCAATCCCATGCGCTGTGAGCGGATCTGCTCCCTGGCCCGGTATGTGATTGTGGACGTGGGTAACCCGGCCATTACCACTGCCACCCAGTGGTTTGAGCGCACCCTGGACGACTCGGCCAACAAGCGCATCTCGGTGCCTGAGGCCTTCCTGGCCGTGGATGCTATTCTGAACATCTATATGAATGTGGCCTCCGGACTGGTGGTGCATCCCAAGGTGATTGAGAAGCACGTGCTGGAGGAGCTGCCCTTTATGGCCAGCGAGAATATTATGATGGATGCGGTCAAGCGTGGAGGAAACCGTCAGGAGCTCCATGAGCGGATTCGGGTACACTCCATCGAGGCGGGCAAGAACGTCAAAGACCTGGGCCTGAGCAACAACCTCATTGATTTGATTGCAGAGGATCCTGCTTTCGGTATGACCAAGGAGGAACTCACGGCTCATCTGGAGCCCAGCCGCTACATCGGCCGCTGCCCCCAGCAGGTGGAGGAGTTCCTGGCGCTGCAGGTTGAGCCTGTTCTGAAGCGCTATGAGAGTGTGCTGGGTACCGAGGAGACCGAGCTGAAAGTTTAAGGAAAAGCAGGTGCAGGCAGTGAAGCGTGGCAAATATCAACCCTATGTGGCGGTGGGCGTAACCGCATTCTGTGTAATCGCCGGGGCGATTCTGCTCTTTTTTCTGCTGTTTCATGCTAAGGATGTGTATGGCTTTTTCAGTATGGTGGCCCACATCCTGCGCCCCATTTTTATGGGCATGGTGTTGGCTTTCCTGCTGTTGCCCATCCACCGGCACATTCTGCGCTTTTTGATGGCGGTAACACCGAACGCCACCTTGTCAGATGCGAGAAATCAGCGTTTTTTGAATGTATTGGCCATCATATTCAGCATGCTCTTTGCCGTGCTGGTGATATACATTCTTTTGGCTATGGTGCTGCCTCAGGTTTACTTGAGCGTAGTGGGTTTGGTCAACGCCATTCCGGACTACATCGAGAGTGCACAGGAGGGGCTGCAGAAATTTTTGGAGGACAATCCTGGGGTGGAGGAGGCGATTATGCCTTACTACACCTCCGCGGCCAACTCGCTGGAGACCTGGCTGCGTACGGACATTCTGCCCAATCTGGAATCGGTTACCTCCAGTATGAGATGGATTAAGGAGTCGGTTCTGCCCAACGTTACCGGCGTAGTATCCAATGTATCAGCCATTGTAATTGCGCTGCTGGTGCTGCTGAAGGATATTCTCATTGCCATTATTGTTACGGTCTATCTGCTGGCGCGCAAGGACATCTTTTCCGCTCAGAGCAAGAAGATTGTGTACAGTATATTCAAGGCTGAGCATGCCGATTTTATTGTGGAGGAGGTCCGGAACGCTTACCGGATTTTGAGCGGATTTATTAACGGAAAACTGCTGGACTCCCTGATTATTGGAATCATTGCGCTGGTTTTCTGCAACATTCTTCATTTCCCTTATCCGGCCTTGTTGGCGACCATTATCGGCGTCACAAACGTGATTCCGTTTTTTGGCCCGTTTATTGGTGCCATTCCGTGTGCACTGCTGATTTTGCTGGTCAACCCCTTGCAGTGTCTCTATTTTGTGATTTTTATTCTGATTTTGCAGCAGTTTGATGGCAATATTCTGGGCCCGAAGATTTTGGGCGACTCCACAGGATTGGCTTCCTTCTGGGTACTGTTTTCCATTTTGCTCCTTGGCGGTCTGTTTGGGTTTGCTGGCATGGTGCTGGGTGTTCCGGTATTTGCTATGCTGTATAATGCCATTCGCCGGTTGGTCAATGCCGGTCTGCGGAGGCGGAATCTTCCAGTCCAGACCGAGTGCTATTTTGGACAGGCACCCATTGTGGCAGGTCACCAGGAAGAAAACACAAATGAATGATAAAAGCGGGAACCCATCTGAGTGGGTTCCCGCTTTGCTTTGAGGCGTATTTCCTTATTCCTGAGGAATGGTAAAGAAAAATTGTGTGGCGCCGGTGTATTCGCTGTCATTGGTAACGGCAATGGTCAACTGATAGCTTCCTGGATCGGTGGGGAGAATATCTGCCAGAGCTTCCTCGCCGTCAGACAGAAGACAGGAGGCGGCATAGTTTCGGATGGGATATCCGTAATGGATAGTTGTACGTGGGAGGAGTCGAGCTCCTGGCTGGACTGAATATTCTCCACGGATACGGTGCCGGTTTTCGAAACAGAGATATCAGCGGAGAAGGTTACCAGCGTTTTTCCGCTGTCCTGGGCACTGGCGGAGATACCAGAGAAAGTGTGTACGCTGTCAGAGAGAATAAACTCCGTAGAGGCTTCGACTTGGCCATCGTTGCCTCCGGGTTCCTGAGCGTTGTCCGGGGGCTGGGGGCGATGGCTGTCATCCGGGTGCTCAGGAGGCTGACCATCCGGTGCTTCTCCCTCGGGAGGCTGCAGACTTTCATCTGGCCGATCTCCCTCAAAGCCGTCTCCGGGGCGAGGGCCGCCGCCCATGCCGCCGGAGGAAGTTCCGGTGTATTGCTGAACAACGCCGTCTACCTTCAACGTATAAGCGGTGTCTGCGGCCAGATCCGGAGACGAGAAGGTGAGACACTGGGCTGCTTTTTCCAGGGTAAATTGGAGCAGATCTTCGCCCTGGGCATCGGAGAGCTGGATGATAGTGCCGGCGGGCAGGGTAGAGGCAAAGAAAAATTCACCGTATTGTTGAGCGGACTGTTGGGAGACTGCGTCGTTCCGTGTGCCCAAAGCGACTACATAGCCGCCATTCAGAAGAATATCCTTGTCGGCATCAAGACCGCCGTCCGGACTTTTTTCGTTGGCCATGGTGTAGACATTTCCACCATTGATGACCAGGTATCCGTTGGAATCGATGCCGTCCCCCTCAGACCCAAGTCCGGCGTTAATCTGAAAGGTGCCGCCGTTGATGGTCGTGACAGAAACACCGTCCTCGTTGGTGTTGATACCATCGTCCTGGGACTGGATGTTAATGGTGCCGCTGTTAATGGTCAGGTGAAGCTCTGTGTCCAGTCCTTCGTTGTCAGCCGTGATGCTCAGTCTGCCGGTTCCTTCGGTCTCGCCGCTGAGGTTCATGGACATTTTGGAGTAGAAAGCACCGTCATATTTGTGAAGCTTTTTCGTAGTACCCTCCTGGTAAATGCGCGCTACATGGGAGCCCTGAATGATATTGTCACTGCCGTCGGCCAGGATCACGTTGGCACCTGCGGCGGAAGTATCGACCGAGGAAGGAGCATCATACTCATCTTCGGTTCCTTCTTCCTGGCAGGTGACCCATTGGGTATCACATTCGTACACGCTGTAAAAAATGACAGCAGGAGCGACTGTGCAGGTAATGTTCACCCCGTCCAGAATTAACGTGACCACCGCGTTGGGATCCGTTTTGGCGTCCTCTCCCAAGTCAACAGCCAGCTGGCCGGCGGACAGGGAACCGGAAACACGATAGGTTCCGGGCTGCCGTATGGTAACGACTGTGTGGGCCTGGGCCTCTTCTTCCGAGTGGGCTTCTTCCTCAGTCCCTTCCCCGTAATCCGATCCCATACCAGATTGGTAATAGACGATATCGTGACTTACCGTCACCGGAGCCTCGTCATCGGAGGAAAGAGCCTGCCCGTTGAGTGTAACCTCCTCATCGGAGAGGACCAGAATTGTGTCTTCATTACCGTCGGTCTGCATGGAGGTATCCGCCGATTGACAGGCAGACAGACTGAATAACAGGGCAAATGCTGTGCAAAGCGCAGCAAGTTTCGCTAGATGCATGAGAAATTCCTTCTTTCCTTTTAAGGATCGGTTTTATCCTAACATGGATGGCTGAAAGAAAGCTGAAATTCTGGTAACGTGAGTTTGACCGAATTGTAAAAAAACGGTGAAGACAACCTGCCTTCACCGTTTTTTTACAAATACAAGTAAGCCTGTAAGCCGGGTTCTGTCGTTTAAGACAGCCATCTATCTCGACGCACCGTTGCCGGTACGCTCAAGCCGCCTCCCCGGGACGGCCGGGCCGGCCTTATGTGTCCCTCCACGGCGTTGCTCCGGATAGAGTTTACAGCGATGGACTGTTCCCAGCCATCGGGTGAGCTCTTACCTCGCCTTTCCACCCTTACCCCAAACCAGAAAACGGTCTGGGGCGGTATATCTCTGTTGCACTTTTCCTAGGGTCGCCCCCGGCGGGTGTTACCCGTTATCCTTGCCCTATGGAGCCCGGACTTTCCTCACAGCCGGGCCTTTCGCCCCGGCCGCGCGGCTGTCCAGCTTACTTGTCTCCATATCATATCGAAAAATAAGCGTTCTGTCAAATGGCAAATTACATTTTATCGGAAAGTGGGGAGGGAGAGCGAGGGCTTTTCGATTGAATTTTCAGGGGATATGTGGTAAAATACAAAAGTTATGAAGAATCTAGGAAGGAGGATACATCATGTCCACCATTGCCGAATATTTGGAAGGCTTAAAGGGAAAGTCCGTTGCCGTCATCGGTATGGGTGTCAGCAACACGCCTCTGATCCGGATGCTGCTGCGTGCCGGCGTAAAGGTCACAGTGTGCGATAAGTCCCCGAGAGAGCGGGTAGAGGAGCTGGTTTCTGAGCTGGAGAGCCTGGGAGCCCGGTTCCAGCTTGGTCCGGATTATTTATCCAAGCTGTACCGCTTTGACATTATTTTCCGTACTCCCGGTCTCAGTCCCAACACACCGGAGCTGCAGCAGGCCGCAGAGAAGGGGAGAGAGATTACCTCGGAGATGGAACTCTTTTTCCAGCTGTGTCCCTGCAAGATCATTGGAGTGACCGGAAGCGACGGAAAGACGACCACCACCACGCTCATCAGCGAGTTTCTTCGGGAGGCGGGGCGCAACGTCTATCTGGGGGGCAACATCGGTCGGCCCCTGCTGCCGGATGTTGCTAGCATGGAGCCTGAGGACGTGGTGGTAGTGGAGCTGTCCTCCTTCCAGCTGATGACCATGAAGAAGAGCCCTAATGTGGCGGTCTTTACCAACCTGTCTCCCAACCATCTGGATTACCACCACACCATGGAGGAGTACACCGCCGCCAAGTTGAACATCTTTACCCACCAGGGGAAGAATGACCGGGCTGTCTTCAACTTTGACAACGACATTACCCGCTCTCTGTCCAAGCAGGCGCCGGGTCAGGTGATGCTGTTCAGCCGGAAGAAGCCTCTGGAGGAGGGCGTGTACCTCCGGGACGACACCATCTGGCTGACCAATGAAATGGGCAGCCGGGAGGTGCTTCCCCTGTCCATGATCCAGATTCCCGGCGTACACAACATTGAAAACTATATGGCCGCCATTGCTGCCGTGGACGGACTGGTGCCCGACAAGTGCGTCCGGGCTGTGGCCCAGCGCTTTACCGGCGTGGAGCACCGCATTGAGCTGGTGCGGGAGCTGGACGGGGTCAAGTACTACAATGACTCCATCGGCACCAGCCCCACCCGTACCATGGCCTGCCTGGATTCCTTCGACCAGAAGCTCATCCTGATCGCGGGCGGATATGACAAGGGTGTCCCCTTTACTCAGCTTGGCGTGGAGATTACCAAAAAGGTGAAGTTCCTGATCCTCACCGGTGCCACCGCCGAAGCCATCAAGGCCAGTGTGGAGCAGGCGCCGGAATACGCTGAGCATACGCCGGACATCCTTGTAACCGACAACCTGAGCCAGGCAGTGGACGCTGCCCGGACCGCTGCTGTGGCGGGCGACGTGGTGGTGCTCTCTCCCGCCTGTGCCGCCTTTGACAAGTTTAAAAACTTCATGGAGCGCGGCAAGGTATTTAAAGATCTGGTCAACGCCCTGTAAGGGAGGAGCGGCATCTTGGATTATAACGAGATATTAAAACAGCTCTGTGCCCTGTCTGGCCCCAGCGGGTTTGAAGGTCCGGTGGCCGCGGCTGCAGTCGAGCTGCTGCGCCCTTATATGGACGAAGTTCAGGTGGACCGTATGGGCAGTGTGGTGGGCGTGCGCCGCTGCGGACGTCCCGACGCGCCCCGGCTGATGCTGGATGCCCACTTGGACGAAATCGGTCTCATTGTCACAGGACATGAAAAGGGATTTCTGCGCTTTGCCCCGCTGGGGGGCGTGGATCCCCGAATGCTGCCGGACCGGGAGGTGCTGGTGCTCAGCCAGCCCCCCGTACCCGGGGTAGTGGCCTGCCTGCCGCCTCACATTCAGACCAGTGAGGATATGGACAAGGCCCGGACCATCCGGGAGCTGACCATCGACGTGGGCCTTTCCCAGGAGGAGGCCCAGCGCCGTATTCCCATTGGAACGCCCATCGTGTACCGCACTGGCTGCCAGCCTATCGGGGACAAGCTTCTGTGCGGAAAGGCTCTGGATGACCGGAGCTGCTTTGCCGTGCTGCTGGACACCGTTCGGCGGCTGGCCCACGAGGAACTGGACGTGGACCTCTATGTGGTGGGCTCGGTGCAGGAGGAGACCCACAGCACCGGAGCCATCACCGCTGCCTTTGGAATTGTGCCCCAGCTGTGCGTGGCAGTGGATGTGACCCACGGGGACAGCCCGGATGTGTCCAAGGATAAGACCTTCTCTCTGGGCAGTGGACCGGTCATCGGCGTGGGACCCAACTGCACCCGCTGGATGTCTCAGCGCATGGAGCAGATTGCCAAGGACCTGGAGCTGGACTACCAGGTGGAGGTGATGGCGGGGCACAGCGGGACCAACGCATGGCCGCTGCAGGTCAGCGGTGAGGGAGTAGCCACAGCGGTGCTGTCCGTCCCGCTGCGGTATATGCATACCCCGGTGGAAGTCGTCCACGCGGACGATCTGGAAAATACAGCCCGTCTGCTGGCCGCCTTTGTGCGGAACCTGGGGAAGGAGGTGCCCGGCTGTGATTGAGTGTCTGAAGACCCTGTGTGCCATGGACGGTGTGTCCGGCGACGAGGACCGGGTACGGGCCTGGATTCGCTGCCAGGCGGAGCCCTGGGCAGACGAAATCCGTACCGACCCCCTGGGCAATTTGATTGTGTTCAAAAAGGGAGCCAAATCCGCCAAAAACCGGCTGCTGGTGTGCGCTCATATGGATGAGGTGGGCCTCATCGTGACCAAGGTGACGGAGGAGGGCTTCCTGAAGTTTGACTTTGTGGGTGGTGTGGACCGCCGGGTGGCCATTGGAAAGCCTGTGGTTCTGGGACCTGACCGGGTCCCCGGTATCATTGGCCTGAAGGCCATTCACCTGGTCAGCCGGGAGGAACGGAAAAAGACCCCCAAAACGGAGTCCCTGTACGTGGACATCGGCGCTTCGGACAAGGAGGCGGCCCTGAAGCTGGTTCAGCCCGGGACCTATGGCTCCTTTGTCACTCAGCCGGAGCTCTTTGGCGATGGCTTCTTTAAGGCGAAGGCCGTTGACGACCGGGTGGGCTGCGCCGTGATGCTTTCCCTTCTGCGGGAGGAACTGCCGGTGGACGTGACCTTTGCCTTTACCGCCCAAGAGGAGGTAGGTACCCGCGGAGCCTTCGGTGCGGCTTTCTCCGTGACGCCTGAGATTGCTCTGGTGCTGGAGACCACTACCGCAGCCGACCTGCCCGACGTACCCGACCACCAGCAGGTGTGTGCCCCGGGAAAGGGGCCTGTGATCTCCTATATGGACGGCGGGACCATCTACGACCGTGGACTGTTTGAACTGTTGCGGGACCTGGCAGAGGAGCATCAGATTCCCTGGCAGACCAAAGAATATATTGCTGGCGGCAACGACGCCCGGGCCATTCAGCGCACCAAAGCGGGCGTCCGAGTGGCCGCCGTTTCCGCCGCGGTGCGGTATCTCCATGCCCCAGCCAGCGTAGGCAGTGTGGCGGACTTTGAGAATATGCTGAAGCTCACCCGGCTGTTTTTGCAGCGTATGGCCCAGGAGGTTAGGGAATGAAATCAAAGCTGCTGCTGAACACCTATGACGGCAGCCTCACAGCCTGTACGATTCGGCCTCAGAGTGAGGACACTCAGGTGGAGTTTTCCGTTCAGTACTATCGCCATGAGAACGGGGAAGAGCGGAGTGTTTCCGCAATTCTCCGGTTTTCTCAGGTGGCCAGTATAGATGTGGAGATCAACTTCTTTGATAATCCCATCGGCGCTGAGCTGGGCGGATTTTATGAAATTCTGGACAGGGACTTCAAAATGCAGATGCTGGAGAAGGTGTTTCAGAACCGGAAGGATGGATACCTCTTCCACGGGGACTATGACTATGACCCGAAGGAGCCGGGGGATATCCTAAATTTCCGCCCGCCCATCGAGGGTGTACTGGGGGAAGTGGAGCAGTACCGCCTCTTTCAGCAGCAGACTCAGGGTGGTATTTACCACATTTTATGCAAGCGCTATGAACTCATTGAGGGTTAGGAGCCTGATCTATGGAACTGTTTGAACGGATGAAAAAGCTGAATGCCGCTCACGGTCCCTCCGGGGATGAGGGCGGAATCCGGGCGGTCATTCAAGAGATGGCCGCCCCTTATGCCGATGAGGTGACCACCGACACCATGGGAAACCTCATCGTTCACAAGGCGGGCAGCGGGCCCAAGGTGATGTTTGCCGCCCATATGGACTCCATTGGCTTTATTGTGACCCATATCGAGGAGGAAGGCTTCCTCCGTGTGGGCAGACTGGGCGGGATCAGTCCCAAAGAGGCCGTCTACACTCCGGTACGGTTCAAAAACGGAGTGCGAGGCTGCTTTGTGCCAGAGGAAAAGGCGGAATTTGGAAAGCTAAAGCTGGACGAGTGCTACCTGGACATCGGCGTCAGAAGTGCAGAGGAGGCCAAAAAGCTGATCCGGGTAGGGGATACGGCCGTGTATGACACCCCTGCCTTTCAGACGGGGGATGCGGTAACCTCGCCCTATCTGGACAACCGAATTTCCTGTGCCATCCTGCTGGAGGCTCTGGAGCGTGTTCAGAATAGCCCCAACGATTTATACTTCGTCTTTACCGTCCAGGAGGAGGTGGGCCTGCGGGGCTCTAAAACCGCCGCCTTTGCCATCCAGCCCGATTACGCCGTAGCGGTAGATGTCACTGATGTAGATGATACGCCCGGCTCGGAGAAGTCCGGCACGGTTCAGGTGGGGAAGGGGGCGGCCATCAAGGTGATGGACTCCTCCGTCATTTGCCATCCGGCCATGGTGGAGCTGTTGGACCAGAACGCCCGGGAGGGGGATATTCCCACCCAGCGGGACATTTTGCGGGCAGGCGGCACCGATGCCGGTGCCATCCACACCACCGGGGCCGGTGTGCTCACCGGCGGCATTTCGGTGCCCTGCCGCTATATCCATACGCCGGTGGAGACCGCCAGCCTGGAGGACTGTGAAGCCTGTATCCGCCTGACGGCAGCTTTTGCCCAGCGGCCGCTCAAGGCCCTGTAAATGAGAGCAGATCAGAACTCCAAAAAGAACAGAAATAGATAGGAATGACAAGGAATATGACCTTACAGTTAAGCCAGCGCGTCCTGGACCTGGGAGACCAGGCGGAGCGACAGCTGAGAGAGCAGTTTGACCGCATTGATGCCATTGCCAAGGAGAATACTGCCCGGGTTCTGGCGGCATTCCAGAAGCACCGGGTGGCAGAGGCCTATTTTGCCGGAACCACCGGATATGGCTATGACGACCTGGGACGGGACAAGCTGGATGAGATTTATGCCGATCTCTTTGGAACGGAGGCGGCCTTGGTCCGTCTGCAGTTTGTCAACGGCACCCACGCCATCACCGCCGCCCTTTTTGGAGCGCTGAAGGCGGGAGACGTGCTGGTGTCCGCAGTGGGCGCGCCCTATGATACCCTGCTGGGAGCCATCGGTGTGGTGAACAAGGGGCCGGGTTCCCTGAAAGACTACGGCGTGGAGTATCGTCAAGTAGATCTCCTTGACGACAAGCCAGACCTGGAGGGTATGGCCCGGGCAGTTGCGGACCCCAAAGTGAAGGCTGTGCTGATTCAGCGCTCCAAGGGCTATTCCACCCGCAGCTCCCTGTCCGTGGCGGAAATTGGGGAGATGTGCCGGGTCATCAAGCAGGCCAATCCCAACGTGTCCATTCTGGTGGACAACTGCTACGGCGAGTTTGTGGAGACGCTGGAGCCCACTCATGTGGGGGCCGACCTGTGTGTGGGCTCTCTCATTAAAAATCCCGGCGGCGGACTGGCTCCTACCGGCGGATATATCGCCGGTCGAAAGGACCTGGTGGAGGGGGCGGCCATGCGGCTTACGGCTCCCGGTATCGGCGGGGAGTGCGGATGTACCCTGGGCCAGAACCGACTGCTGTATCAGGGACTGTTTCTGGCACCCCATACGGTGGCTCAGGCGGTAAAGACCGCTGTGTTTGCCGCCGGCGTCATGGAACTTCTGGGCTATGAAACGGAGCCCCATTCCCACGACATTCGTCACGACATCATCCAAATGATTCACATGCGGGAGCCGGAGGCCCTGAAGCGCTTCTGCAAGGGTATTCAGTTCGGTGCTCCCGTGGATTCCTATGTGACGCCGGAGCCCTGGGATATGCCCGGATATGACAGCCAGGTGATTATGGCGGCGGGCGCATTCATTCAGGGCGCCTCCATTGAGCTGTCTGCCGACGCGCCCATGCGGGAACCTTATACCGTCTATCTCCAGGGTGGACTGACCTTCGAGTCGGGCCGTCTGGGGGTGCTGCTGGCGGTTCAGGAGCTGCTGGGTGGCGGAGAGGCATAGGCCAAGCCGGGAGGGGAATATCCTGCCTCTGAGGGGGTGGGAGTATGCCCGTGGCGCCGTGGCGCAGGGAACTGTGTCGTTCCTGGAAAAAACGCGTCTCCCGTCGAGTGTACCGGCGGGAAGAACCAAGGGGAGGGCGATTCCCAGCAGCCTTGATTACCCTCTTTGTTGCAGTTGTGCTGGCCTTTTGGGGGATCAGGACACTTGAGGCCCGCCTGCGGCCGGTTTTGGAAGATACCGCCCGCACCCAGGTGGTCAATCAAATGACTGGGGTACTGGAACATGCGGCCCAGGAGGCGCTGTCACAGCAGCCGTCTGAGGATGCGGCGTTGGTGACCATCGAACGAGATGCAGATGGTGCCATTACCGCGCTCACTACGGACATGTCCCGGCTCAACGTTCTGCGTGCCCAGATTGTCACCCAGGTGCTCCAGGAGCTGGAGAGCGTGGATGTCTCCACCATTCAGATTCCGCTGGGCAGCCTGTTGGACTCCGAGCTGATCTGGGCCCGGGGGCCTGCAATCAAGGCCAGAGCGATGACGGTGGGTACTATCTCTGCCGAGTTCGAAAGCGATTTTACGGCTGCCGGCGTCAATCAGACCCTCCATCGGATCTGGTTGGAGCTGTCTGTTCCACTGACGGTGATGCTGCCGGGTGGTGAGGTTCAAGCAGAGCTGAACAGCCGGCTTTGTGTGGCGGAAACTGTCATTGTGGGGAATGTACCCAGCACATATTTGCAGATGGACTCGTACCTTCCCTGAAAAAAGCCAGACACGAAAGGGATACCAATGATTCTTCTGGATACATTAAGCTGGTATATGGGCAGCATAGGGGGCTACTTGGTTCAAATGCTGCCCTGTATGCTGGTGGGCTTGGCCGTTTTTTTCTGCCTGGGTCCAGCACGAAAAAAACGGCTCAAACAGCTGGGGCTTTCCAGTGGTCCGCTGCGGGAAATAGGCCTGGGGCTGTTTGTGGCTTTCTGTGCCGGGCTGGCAGCCCTTACTCTGTTTCCGGCCGATTTCTGGGACTATGTGCTCCGGTATCTCCTGATGCCTGAGGTTCGGGCAGAAGGATTCCAGTGGGCAGCGTTCTATTTGACTCGGGAGGAGCTGGCGTTCCGGATGATGGGGCTTGCGGATGTGCTGGCCCCTCTCCAGGAAATCCGCCGGGCATTGAGAACCGGCTATCCATGGCTCATGTTTATGCTGTGGGGTAATATTGGAATGTTTCTTCCCATCGGCTTTTGTACGGCCCTCCTGTGGCGCAGGCACCACTGGTGGAAGTCCGTGCTGGTTGGCTTTGGATGCTCGGTTATAATCGAATTCATCCAGTTTTTTATTGGGCGAAGCACCGATATTGATGATGTGATTCTGAATACGGCGGGGGCACTGCTTGGATATTGGCTATTCCTGATGTTGTATGCCGTACTGCCGGATTTTCTGACCAAATTTCGCTGCCAGGACAGAGAGGAGGAGCTGCGAAATGGATTATTTGACGGAAATACAAGCCCTGCGCCGTGAGCTGGAGCAGGCTGGCTATGAATATTATGTGTTGGACAATCCCACCATGTCCGACTATGACTATGACCACAAGCTTCGTCGTCTGGAAGAGCTGGAAGAGGCCCACCCGGAAACCATTACACCCGATTCACCCACCCAGCGAGTGGGCGGTAAGGCTCTGGAAGCCTTTACGCAGGTGCAGCACAAGGTACCTTTGGAGTCTCTGCAGGACGTGTTTGACTTTGACGAGCTGCGGGCCTTCGACCAGCGGGTGAGGGGCGTGGTTGCGGAGCCAAATTATGTCGTGGAGCCGAAGGTGGACGGACTGTCTGTGGCCCTGGAATATGAGGATGGCCTGTTCGTGCGTGGCGCAACCCGCGGTGATGGACAGGTAGGGGAGGACGTGACCGAGAATCTGCGCACCATTCGCTCCATTCCGCTTCGGATTCCCGATGCGCCCCACCAGTTGATTGTCCGGGGCGAGGTGTTTATGCCAAAGAAGGTCTTCCACGCCTTGAACCAGGAACGGGAGAAGCGGGGAGAGGCACTGTTTGCAAATCCCCGCAACGCTGCCGCCGGGTCCCTGCGTCAGCTGGATCCCAAGGTCGCTGCCTCCCGGAAGCTGGATATTCTGGTGTTCAATGTCCAGTGGATAGAGCCAGGTCAATTTAAAACCCACGCTGAGACGCTGGACTACTTGAAACAGAAAGGGTTTAAAGTAATTCCGCATTACAGCTGTGACCAGGTGGAACAGGCCATTACCTATGTGACGCAGGTGGGCGAAAACCGGGATCAGTACCAGTTTGACATCGATGGGGCTGTGATCAAAGTAAATTCCTTGTCACAGCGGGAAGCATTGGGCTCTACGGCGAAATTTCCCCGTTGGGCCGCTGCCTACAAGTACCCCCCGGAGGTAAAGCCCTCCCAGGTGGTGGATATTGTGGTGCAGGTTGGACGCACCGGAGTGCTGACGCCCAAGGCTGTGTTGACCCCGGTCCGGCTGGCAGGAACTACGGTAACCAATGCCACGCTGCACAATCAGGATTTTATCCAGGAAAAGGATATCCGGATTGGAGATACGGTTCTGGTGCGTAAGGCAGGCGAAATCATTCCAGAGGTTCTGTCCGTGGTGATGGAGAAGCGTCCCGAGGGCACGGTGCCCTATCAGCTTCCCAGCTGCTGCCCTGTGTGCGGAGCGCCCGTACACCGGGACGAGGATGGCGCGCACATTCGCTGTACCGGTGCGGAGTGCCCGGCTCAGATTCTTCGGACACTGGCCCATTTTGCCAGCCGGGATGCCATGGATATTGAGGGCCTTGGTATTGCAGTGGTAGAAAACCTGGTAAATGCCGGATTAGTCAAGACACCCGGTGACCTCTATTTTCTCAAGGCTGAGGACGTGGCCAAGCTGGATCGCATGGGAGAGAAGTCCGCGCAGAATCTGATCGACGCCATTGCCAAATCCAAGCAGCAGGATCTGTCTCGTCTGATTTATGCCTTCGGAATCCGCCAGGTGGGGCAGAAGGCAGGTAAGATTCTGGCGGCCCGGTTCCGCAGTCTGGATGCCCTGGAGCACGCCACCATGGAGCAGCTGGTGGAGGTGGAAGACATCGGCACCATCACGGCTCAAAGTATTTTGGACTGGATGGCCAGCCCCCAGAGTCAGCATCTGATGGCCCGCCTGCGGGCGGCCGGTGTCAATACCCAGGCGGAGGAGCAGGGGAGTGACCGGCGCTTTGCCGGGATGACCTTTGTGCTGACAGGCGGTCTGGAGCACTTCACCAGGGAAGAGGCCGGAGAGCTCATTGAGAAGCGGGGCGGAAAAGCCGCTGGTTCTGTGTCAAAAAAGACTACCTATGTGGTGGCCGGCGAGGGTGCCGGCTCCAAGCTTCGCAAGGCCCAGGAGCTGGGCGTTCCGGTGCTCACAGAGGAAGAATTCCTGGCCATGCTTCAATAAGTTTTTTGCGTTACAACGATCGAGATAAATACTAGGGAGGAAGAAACAATTATGGCAGTTTCAAAGGTGTATTTTACTGATTTCCATACGCAGGCGTTTGGCGATGGTCTGCCCACAAAGCTGAAAAAACTGATTCGGAAGGCCGGCATTCAGAAGCTGGATTTGGATGGTAAGTTTGTGGCCATCAAGATGCATTTTGGCGAGCTGGGAAATATCAGCTATCTTCGCCCCAACTACGCCCGCGCTGTGGTGGATGTGGTCAAGGAGCTGGGCGGTAAGCCCTTCCTGACGGACTGCAATACCATGTACCCCGGAAGCAGAAAAAACGCTCTGGAGCACCTGGAATGCGCTTGGGAGAATGGATTTACTCCTCTGACGGTTGGCTGCCCTATCCTGATTGGTGATGGTCTGAAGGGAACCGATGACGTAGAGGTCCCTGTGGTGGGCGGAGAGTACGTAGAGTACGCCAAAATCGGCCGTGCTGTGATGGATGCGGATGTCTTTATCTCCCTGACGCACTTTAAGGGCCATGAGATGACTGGATTTGGCGGTACCATTAAAAATATTGGCATGGGCTGCGGTTCCCGTGCCGGTAAGAAGGAGCAGCACGCCAGCGGCAAACCTAAAATTAACCCTGAGGCCTGCCGTGGCTGTATGCGGTGTCAGAAGGAGTGCGCCAACCAGGGTCTGGTCTTTGATGCCGCAGCAAAGAAGATGACTGTGGATGAGCAGAACTGCGTGGGCTGCGGCCGCTGCCTGGGCGCCTGTAATTTCGACGCCATCTACTTTACCAACGACAATGCCCAGGAAGCCTTGAATTGCCGGATGGCGGAATACACCAAGGCCGTGTTGGATGGACGTCCCAACTTCCATATTTCTCTGGTGGTGGATGTGTCTCCCAACTGCGACTGCCACGGCGAAAATGATGTGCCCATTCTGCCCAACATTGGCATGTTTGCGTCCTTTGATCCCCTGGCGTTGGATCAGGCCTGCGTGGATGCCTGTCTGGCCGCCACGCCCATGCCCGGAAGCCAGTTGGCCCGTAATCTGGCCGATCCCAACTTCCATGACCATCATGACCACTTCCGCAACTCTACCCCGGAATCCGAATGGCGTTCCTGCCTGGAGCATGCCGAGAAAATTTGTCTGGGTTCCCGGGAATATGAGCTTATCACTATGTAATCCATGTAATAAAAAAAGCAGGGCAAATGCTCGGTGGTCGTAAAACAGTAATATGTGAATTTCTTGGAACAGGCATGATTTCGGTCATGCTTGTTCCGCTTTTATCAGTTCATCCACGGGAATGTAGCCCACAAGGTCATATTCGATATGTACCCTCTGCTTGCGTTTACCGCTGGACTTGTCCGGTGCCTCCACATAAACCGCCTTTACAAGCTCTCTGAGAGCATATGGCGTAAGTTCTGTGAGGTCGGTGTATCTGCGTGCCCGCTGAATAAACTGTTCAAGGTCTTCTATCTGTCGTTCCTGTACTTCAATCTCTTTTTGCAGATTTACAATTTCAACTTTTAGCTGCGCCTGCTCATCCTCGTAGGTCTTGCTCATCATGGCAAAGCGGTCATCGTTCAGCTTGCCTTTGGCGTTGTCCTCGTAGATCTTGATAAACAAGCGGTCAAGCTCCCCTATACGCTTTTCTGCCTGTGCCAGACGCTTCTTATATATCCTTATGGTTTCCTCGCTTTGCAGACGGAGTTTTTGCTCCATTTCCACCCTGAAATGTGCTTCATATCGGGTCACATACGAGATAACCTCTTTCATGTGATTCCAGACCAAATCCTCCAGAACTACGGCACGAATGTAGTGTCCGCTGCACTTGTCCTTGTTGGCTCGGTGAGTGGAACAGATAAAAAAGTCCTGTCGCTTTTCAAAGTATTTGGTGGTGGAATAGTAGAGCTTCTGCTTGCAATCAGCACAGAACACCAATCCCGAAAACGGGCTGCTCTTGCCGGTTGCTGTTCGCCTGTGTCGCTGCTGACGAATCTCCTGCACCTTGTCAAAGACTTCCTGCTCGATAATGGCAGGATGGGTGTTGTAGAAAATCACTCGATTTTCTTCGGGATTTTCCCGCTGCTTTTTATCCCAAATGGAATTGGTGTAGGTCTTGAAATTGACCGTTGCGCCAATGTACTCTTTTCGTTCAAGAATATTGACAATGGTGCTTTCGTGCCAGCGGTAAGGGTTCTCCGGCTCGGTGTGCGGTGTTTTCACGCCTTGCTTGTTTTTGTATGCGGTAGGTGTGAGTATCTTGTCCTTTTCAAGCTGGTCTGCAATTTGGCTCGGTCCACGCCCATTCATGCAGAGCGTGAAAATCTTCTTGACCACCTGTGCAGCTTCCTCGTCAATCATCCATTCCTTTGGATTTTCGGGATTTTTCATGTAGCCATACGGCACATGGACGGTCAATCTTTCACCACGCTCACCCTTTGCTTTTTGCACCGCACGAATTTTTCGGCTTGTATCTTTGGCGAAAAATTCGTTGAACCAGTTTTTAATACCGGCAATGTCACTGTCGGTGCTGTTGGGGTTGATGCTGTCAAAGTGGTCGTTGATGGCGATGTAGCGGACATCGTTCTGAGGGAAAGTATAGTTGATATACAGTCCCGTCAAAGCGGAGTTTCGCCCAAGCCTTGATAGGTCTTTCGTAATGACTGCACCCACATGACCGGCTTCAATTTCATCAAGCATTTTCTGAAATCCCGGACGATCATAGGTCACACCGCTGTAGCCGTCATCAATGAAAAATGTCGGGTGGGGGAAGCGGTGATCTCGTGCGTATTGAAGCAACATGGCCTTTTGATTTTGGATAGAATTTGACAAATCCTCTTTGCCGTTTTTCTTCTCATCCTTGGTGTCCTCTACGGACAATCTGCAATAAAGTGCTGTGATTTTGTCGGTTGCCCTTAACATTTTGTTATCCTCCTTTGGTTGGGCAACTGTCTGTACAGGATTGGAATGGTTGTTTATATCAAGAGAGGTGTCGCTATTCATTCGCTATCCTCCGTGATATCAGATTCATCATCGGCAGCGTTCTGCTCCATAATACGTTTGAGCTTTTTATCAAGAGTTTCCGTGCCCTCGTAGCTACCTGTAACTGTGTATTCTGCGCCGCCGATTTCATCCACGATTGTCACTTCAGGCAACCAAAAGGCAGACGGATTTTTTACAACGATGTTACCGTTTTCATCAAACTTGATGTCACGCTTTGGTGCATCATCGGGGCGAGGCTCGACCTTGGCATACGGGTCGGGATTGGAGAAGTAGTATTCGGGAACTTTCTCGTTATGCTCTCCACTCGCAATCTGTTCCTCAAAAATCATATCATCTATTTCTTCGGGAGTAAGCTCACGAGCTTCTTCCTCTGTTCGTTTCTCATCCATCCTGTCGAGCCTCCTTTTCTTTCATTCACTTCAATTCGATTTATTCGAAGTATTGTTGGGATTGCAAGTACCGCAGGTGTAGCTGCACACTGCGATGTTTTACAAAATATAGCGTTGCCGATTTGGTGGAAAATGAAAATCTTCAATTTGCTTACAAAAGGTCAAAACAAACTTTGCAAGCAGTGCACGTGTGTACACACATCGTGCGTTTTGCAAATTTCAGCGAAGCTGATTTTTGCAAAAGCTTGTTGGGAAGCATCCCAAACCCTTTGACGATTTTTTCAAAATTGACTACGCTCCTGCGGAGCTGACATCACTTCAGATGAGAAAGAGAAAGCAGGATTTTTTTAATCCCTTCGTAAATTTCCTCCTGGTTCTTTTTGATTTCTTCGATGTCCGCTTCGTAGATGTTACCCGTTGTGTTGAGCTGTTTGGCAATCTGGTTTTCGCTGTTGGATATTCGTTTCATTTTGGAAGTCAGCTCACGGAGTTCAGGCATATCCAGATTTACAACATATCCGTCGATTGCCATTTTGCGGAGATAGGCACTCATGTTTTCTGTTCCCATCTGTGCCATTTTCTGTTTTATCAGGTCAAGTTCTTTTTCGTCTACAAAAAACTTGACTTGTATCGGGCGTTGCCGGATTGATGGTTTTCGCTTATCTGCCATTGTGAATACCTCTAAAGCTCTTCTTTTTTGCTGGTAGGTTATCGCAACTCCCATATCATTTCGCTTAAGCGATAGAACATTTCTTGTCGTTCTTCAATGGCTTGTTTGTTCCAATCAGACCAAGAGGACAGCAGTGAGTTCGTTCTGTTGATAGCAGTATCCTGTCCTAAATTCACCAACTCCGAGATGGAAGAAGTGATGTAGAATTTAGACTGTTTATAGTAAGTTGCCTTGTTTGCGTAAACATCATTCTGGATTGATCTGTTGATGGTGTTTTCAAGCAAGGTAAGATTTCCAAGCCGGTTAATATATACAGAGAATTCTTCTTCATCCATGCCATACAGCTCTTTATCTGTACAAGTCTGCGGCATAATGTGTTCAATCTCAACTGCTGTTTCCGTATAGGTAGTTAAATCCTCCACCGTGGTTTTCCCTAATTTCAATGCATCTACATACGCAGTGATTTTACCGAGAATAAACTTGATTCGATATTGCTGCATACTGTTCAACCCCAAGCGAAGAAAGTTGGATTTATTATCGAGTTTCCAGTCATTCACCGTGGGAATAATAGTGTTCTTTACAAAACAATCCAAGTCCTCTACCGTAATAATATTGCGAACATCTCTGCACCACAATGCAAAAGTTCGCTCTGTGATGTTGGTCGCTATTTTATCAATTACTGTATAATAAACTACAGATTCAAGAATGCTTTTAAATTTAGCAAATGCTTCTGAGTTCATGTTGGAAGCCGCAAGAAGAAGCATCAGGTGCAGCTTATAGGACTTACCCGCCAGCAAAGGAATGTTCTTCAAATGTACATTTCCTTCCGATGCACCATCGGGCATCCTGCACTTAACATATAACTCAACATTTTGTGCCATTTTTTGAACAAACTGAAATGGAGCTTCTTGATAATGGCACTGTGCGTTGTTATTGCTGAGCCAGGTATAGATCTGATCTTCACGGAGAATCCCATCTTTTTCGCTGGAGGTATCATAATTGGCCATGATAAAATAGCGAAGAAAACGGAGCGGCTTCTCATCAATTTTTTCCAGTGAACGGGTAATAGATTTCCAGTTCATATTTAGTTCTTTGAATTTGCTTCTGTCAACCTGACGGAAAACCATATTCTTAAGCAAATCCATCGGGTCAAGCCCTTTGCCTCGTTGGTTGATTGTTTCAAAAATCTTCAGTGCATCGGAAATGTCATAAGTTTCAATACGAATAAAGCTTGTTTTGTTTAGCAGAAACACAACAAATTTTTTCAAATCAGCGATTTGGGGGAATTGCTCCTGCAAAAAGTCCTGGATCGTCTTGAATGCGTCGAACAGTCTTTCTCCCGATTGTGTGATATAGTTCGGTCGTTCCTGTCCTTTTTCAATCAGCTCCAAACAATTTCCGGCATCTTCATATTGAAGCTGGAGATGATACAAGTTAATCACATCACCCTCACTATTCATAGTTGGGCTATAAATTAAATTTTCAATAACACTGGTTTGTTCACCATGATCTATGTAGATTTTTTTGATCGCACACAACAGAATAAAAAATGTGGTAAGGCGCTGCTGTCCGTCAATCAACTCAAACTGGCTGCCAGAGTCATAAGTTACAATAGTGCCAAGGAAATAAGCCTTTTGACTATCGGTATTGTAGGCATCCAGTAAGTCTGCCAACAGCTGCTCTACCTGTTCGTCTTTCCAAACATACTCTCGTTGATAGTCGGGAACAATGTAGTGGTTCTTAAATGCGGAGTTGATCGAGTGATCGTTATATTTAATATGTGTATCGGCCATCGGTTTCATCCTTTCCGGTAAATCGGTGTGTGTACACACATCATTATACAAGAATGCACCATCTTTTTCAAGATTAGTTTCCCAATTCACCAAAGTAAAGCATAACTTTTCATGAACGCATTTTTGCCAAAACAAGAGCTGCTCCGCTGAATGGCAGGGCAGCTCTTGTTCGTCACCAAAAATCAATCAAGGTTTTGGTATTCCGTAACTGTCTTGAGGTAGACAGCAGGATCGCCGTTAAGGATTAAATCAGCATATGCAGCAGGGTCATTATAGATCAGATAGTCGAGTTCCGACTGTTGATACATATTATTCACTACCTCATTTTCCACAGCGATAGTGTCGATAGAAACCATGCTGCCGTCTGAAAAGCAAAGCTCTACACAAGCAGTATCAAGGTTAAATTCACAAGATAACAGGTGTTTCATGGTAAATACCTCCGTAATTCTAATATTTTGTTGCAAAAAAGAACGATGCCGGTCATGCGACTCGACATCGTTCTTTTCGTTGTTGTTTCCAACCCTGTCAGACAGATGCCGTAAAATAGTAATTTTTTAGAATTACTGTCTTACGAGCACCCATCTAAATGCCCTGCTTTTTATTATTTTTCTCCACCATATTGTGTTTTGAGCAGCAAATCCACCATAAAGACTGAGACGCAAAACAGAGCCATCTGTCCCACGATAAGCCAAAGCCAGAAAATGGCCAAGGAGTCCCCAAAAAGCGCTAGCAGGATTCCGCTGACAATGCCGCTGATGATGCCGATGCGGATCCAAAGCTTGCTGCAATGGCGGTGTGCGGCTTCCCACGCCTCGGGGTTGTTTCGGGTAAGCTCCGTATTATAGGAAAGCCCGCTTTTTTGAAAGGGGGGAGGCGTTACCTTCCAAAGAATCCCCATGAGAAGCATGCCCACCGGCGCTAAAAAACTGAGAATACCATAGAGAATATTCATAAGAAACCTCGTTTTCCATGTTTTCTATTCGGGTTTACCATCGTTTGAAGATGCCTTTTTCGATTGTTTTACTCTACCTAATGGGTTGGCCTGCGCGGCAACCCGCAAATCATCGCTGTCTACATGGGTATAGATCTGCGTTGTATTCAGATGATCGTGGCCTAAAACCTCCTGGAGGGTCCGTACATCCACGCCGTTTTGCAGCATCAGCGTAGCGGCTGTATGCCGCAGCTTGTGAGAGGAATACTGGGTGCTGTCCAGACCTGCTGCGGATAAATGCTTTTTCACCAGCTTATGGACAGCCGCTCTGGTGATGCGTTTCCGGTTCTGATGGGTCACAAAAAGAGCGTTCTGGTCCACCAGAGTCATGGCGTCCCGTTCCGTCAGCCAGTCCTGAAGGGCCTGCTGGCAGGCTTCATTTAAGTAGAGAACCCGTTCTTTATTACCCTTACCCAGAACACGCAGCTGGTTTTCTCGAACATCTGTCTTATTCAATCCCACCAACTCTGAGATACGCAACCCGCAGTTTAAAAATAGCGTCAAAATGCAGTAGTCTCGGACGGAATTTTTCCCGTCGACGCTGGACAGGAGATGGACGCTTTCGTCCAAATTCAGATATTTGGGCAAGGACTTTTTTTGCCGGGGAGAATCCAATTCCTGGACAGGGTTTTGATCCAGCAGCTTCGCCTTATTGGTCAGATATTTATAAAAAGAACGGATGGTTGCGACTTTGCGAGCTCTTGAAGCGGCATTCAGACCGCGATCACGGGACAGATAGTTCATGAAAGCATAAACATCCGTCAGCGTAATGGATTGAATCAATGGAAAATCGATGTCGTCAATGGAAATGGAATCGAACGGCAGATTTTCCGGAACCAAATGCTTGTCCAATTTGATAAAACGGAAGAAACTTCTGAGATCTAAATAGTATTCATCAACGGTACGACGAGAATGACCTTGGATGGTCTCATGATAGACCAGAAAGTCCCGGATGAGAGGCGGAGCCTCGGTTCGGTAGTCAGGATGCATAGAATGCGGATTTCACCTCCACTCAGGTCAACAAAATTTTTATTTTGTTGACCTGATACAATGGGATTTTAGAGGAGAACCATATGCTCCCCTCACGGACACTTCTTTAAATTCCATACCAATATAGCACGCTTGTTTTGACCGGTCAACAAGAACTCCGAGTAACCGCCGGTTCAAACTATCTCAAGGACGTCTCTTGCGCATAAACGTTTCTCTGTTTCGCAATGCGAGAATCATTTCTTCTGCGTCCAGAGAAAAAGCAGCAGATTTGGAGTTTATCCAAACCTGCTGCTTTGATCAATGACGGATCAGTCCTGCTCCCAGTTGTGGTACACGTTTTGCACGTCGTCGTTCTCTTCCAGCATATCGATCAGCTTTTCCATGTTCTTGATGTCAGCCTCGTCCGTGAGCTTGACGTAATTCTGAGGCACCATCTGAACAGCGGCCTCCAGGAAGGTGTAACCCTTCCCTTCCAGAGCGGACACAACCTCGTTAAAGCTGTCAGGATCCGTATAAATTTCAAAGACATCATCATCGGCCTGCATGTCTTCCGCACCGGCCTCCAAAGCGTCCATCATGACGGTATCCTCATCCAAATCCTCGGAATCCATCACAATAACGCCCTTCTTATCGAAGGACCAGGACACGCAGCCGGTAGCACCCAGACCCTTGCCGTACTTATCCAGCAGGTGACGAACTTCAGGGGCGGTACGGTTGCGGTTATCAGTCAAAGCCTCTACGATCACGGCAACGCCGTTGGGGCCGTAGCCCTCATACACCACGCTCTCAAAGTTGTCGGTATTGCCGGCACCCAGAGCCTTGTCGATAGTCCGCTTGATGTTGTCGTTGGGCATGTTGGCTGCCTTTGCCTTGGCAATCACAGCGGCCAGACGAGAGTTATTAGCGGGGTCACCGCTGCCGCCGGTCTTGACGGCGACGATCATCTCACGAGCAATCTTGGTGAAAATCTGAGAGCGCTTGGCATCGGCAGCGCCCTTGGTCTTTTGTATGTTGTGCCACTTGGAATGTCCGGACATAAAATCGTTCCCTTCTCTTTTTGGCTTCAAATTCGCCAAAAAATTATATCACTATTTTATTTGCTTTGCAAGTCCAGGCGAATATGTTTTCTGAAAATCACATTACGCCTGCTTGCTTCGGTCCTTGTTGGGGACCATGATGCGCAGATGAGAGCCCTCCCCGCACTTCCCGTTTTCATCGGTAACCACAATGTCAAACCACATTTTTCTTCGCTCGATGGAACGGAGCGTGGCCGTGGCCGTTACCTTCATTCCCACCGGCGTGGAAGCCAGATGACGGACATGGGCTTCCACACCTACGGTAGTCGTGCCGTCGTCCAGATAGGCTTTCGCCAGCTCCAGAGCGGCAGCCTCCATCAAAGCCAGCATGTTTGGGGTGGAGAGAATACGGGCACCAGCAGTTCCAATACGCTTGGCAGTCATTTCATCGGTTACTTCCCAGGTCAGAGAATACTCCTTGGGCTTGTCCATAACAGGTCCTCTCCCCTCTTTTTCTATTTCTATTTTAACGGAACGGGCAGCCGGAGGCGTCAAAGACCTCGCGGCGGTGGAAGGTGACAAAATCAGGCGTAAATTCTGGGTAGTCCTGGCAAAACGCCCCCCGGAGCAGCTCCGGATTTAACCCGGGGTTCTGGGCGGACACCACAATGTCCAATGTCATGGTGTCGCTCTGACACTCCAGATTCCAGCTGCGGATGAGAGGAATCAAGTCCACCTCGGTATAACCCAGCTTTGCCTTGTTGGATTTTTTCCGAACCACCAAGCTTTCCCGGTGGAGAAGCTCCTGCATGGCAGGCTCTGTCTCCTGGGGACGGCCCTCGGGATACTCAAAGTTCATTATGTAGTTGACCAGTGCCAGTTCTTTCAGCTTTCTTTCTCCGGAATAGCACTGATGAATGATAATTCCCTCCGGCATGGCAGCAGTGAGTCTGGAAGGAACTTCCTCTCTGGGAGTATCCCCCATCAGGCCAAACTCCAGAATTTCACACTGGCTGGAGTAGCCTACCGACAAAGGCAGCGCGATGGAGACAAAGGGATGTGGATGAAAGCCCTCCGTATGCTTGATTTGAATCTGTGCTCTGGCAAATGCGCGCTGAAAGGTGCGCATGAGGTCCAAATGAGAGATGTACTTTGCACGCCCGGTCTTGGAAAAGAGCAGTCGATCAGCCATTGCACACACCTCCACAGAGCAAACGATTGGCGCCGCAGCCCGAACAGCGGGTCCGGCAGTCCGGGGTGGTCTGGGACTGGTAGCACAGCTCACGCTCATGCCACAGGAACGAGGGGTTCACCATGGTATCAATGCGGCACCAGGGGAACACCTCGTTTTTCGGGCGCACCCGGTGGGCATAAAAGTCCCCATCCAGACCACAGGCCTTCAGCGCGTCCATCCAGCGCTGATAATCAAAATACTCGCTCCAGGAATCCATCTTAGCTCCGTGCTCCCAGGCCCACTCCAGCACGTCTGCCAGACGTCGGTCACCGCGGGAGAAAATGGCCTCCAGATAGCTGGTTTCCGGATCGTGCCAGTTATAAGTAATGGACTTGTCCCGTTTCAGGGCGTCCCGAAGCAGATTGACCCGGCGCTGATACTCCTCCACCGGAATCTGGGCATCCCACTGGAAGGCGGTGTGGGGCTTGGGGACAAACCAGGAGGTGGACACGGTGATGCGCACGCCCCTGGCCTTATTGGGCGTACATTCCCGCCAGGCAAAGTAGACCTTGCGGGCCAAGTCCGCAATTCCCAGGACATCTTCATCTGTTTCCGTGGGCAGACCCAGCATAAAGTAGAGCTTGACTCCGCTCCAGCCGCCGGAGAAGGCGGTGCGGCAGGACTGCAGCAAATCCTCTTCCCGGAGATTTTTGTTGATGGCATCCCGCAGCCGCTGAGTACCGGCCTCCGGCGCAAAGGTCAGTCCACCCTTACGCACCCGCTGGAGCCGCTCCATCAGGTTCATAGAGAAGGTGTCTGCGCGCAGAGAAGGCAGAGATACGCCAATGTCTCTGGGGGCACAGTAGTCCAGCAGATTATCGCACAGCTCCAGCAGACAGGGGTAATCCGTAGAAGAAAGTGAAGACAGGGTCATTTCCTGATAGCCAGAGTCCTCACAGGCCGCTTTTCCGTATTGAGCCAGCAGCTCCGGATTCCGATTGCGGACGGGACGATATACATAGCCCGCCTGACAGAAGCGACAGCCCCGGATACAGCCCCGGAACAGCTCCAGCATCACACGGTCATGGACGATCTCAGTGGAGGGAATGATGGTCTTGACGGGGAAATAGGACTTGTCCATGTTTTCCACGATGCGCTTGCGCACCATTTCGTGCGCGCCGCTTCCCGGCTTGATCTCCATGGCCTCCAGAGTGCCGTCCTCCCGATAAACCGGCTCATAAAAAGAGGGAACATAAATTCCCTCGATTTTCGCCGCCTCCTGGAGAAACTCCTCCTTGGACCAGCACTCCTCCTTGGCCAGCTGGTAAAGGCGGATGTACTCCAGAGTGACCTCCTCCCCTTCTCCCAGGACAAACATGTCAATGAAGGGGGCCAGAGGCTCCGGATTATAGCAGCAGGTACCGCCCGCGATTACCAATGGCGTTAAATCTCTGCGGTCGGCAGAGCGAAGAGGCAGGCCGGCCAGGTCCAACATGTTGAGCACATTGGTGTAGGCCATCTCATACCCCAGGGAAAATCCGATGATGTCAAAGTCAGAGATGGGGTCACCGCTCTCCAACCCGTAGAGCAAAAGCCCCTCCCGGCGCATCTCCTCTTCCATGTCGCCCCAAGGCGCATAGCAGCGTTCGCACCAGATGTCCGGGCACTCGTTCATTACACCGTACAAAATGCGGCAGCCCAGATTGGACATACCAATTTCATAGGTGTCCGGGAAACAAAGAGCAAAGCGGGTCTTGACCGCCTGCTTGGATTTTACCACAGCGTTATATTCTCCGCCGGTATAACGGGCGGGCTTTTGTACTTTGGGCAGGATATGCTCCAATGTGCGGTTCATGTCGTTCCTCCGTTTTCGGGTCTTATACAGTAAACTCTATTGTACCCGTTTCACATTGGCATGACAAGCCCTATTTTTCCCCTTTCTTATGGGAAAATTCTAAAATGAGCAGCCACAGAGCAATACAGAGGAGGGTTACATTTCCCCCGCCCCGCAGCAGCAGGATTCCGCCGGCCAGAATCAGCGTGGAAAGCAGCCGGCTGAGCCACTCCCCTGCCCATTCGGCCACATCCGGGCCGGCCATCAGGCAGAGCGCGCAGTGAAGCGCACGTCCTCCGTCCAGGCAGCCGATGGGGAGAAGATTGAAGCAGCCTAACACCAGATTCAGCCCGGCAAACAAAGTACCATGCTCCCACCCACAAAAGAGACGGGCCAGCAGCAGATTGGCTGCCGGCCCGGCCAGAGCGGCCAAACCCTCCTGCCAATAGTTCAGGGAATGTGCCAAAGCCATTTCAGCCCCAACCGCCGTGAGACGAATTTGCGTTACAGAGCCGCCCAGTGCGCAGATGGTCAAATAATGCCCCAGTTCATGGAATATGCAAGCTGTCAGGGCCAGCGGCAGGATCATTTGGTGGTCCAGATAGTTCAGCCACGCCATCAGGAGGAAAAAGCCTCCTGTGGCCTCCCATTTTCCCAATTTCATTGATCGGTCATGTATTCAATATAATAGATGGGGTTTAAATGCATCTTATTGAATTTCAATTCCAGATGAAGATGCGGGCCGGTGGACATACCGGTCGAACCAATTTTCGCTATGGTATCTCCTATGGTAACTGACTGTCCCTTGGTCACACATACTTCACTGCAGTGGGCATAGAAGGACTTGACTCCGTTTCCATGGTCCAGCTGCAAATACAGGCCATAGGAGTCGTCTTTTCCAACATATTCCACCGTACCGGACGCAAAGGCTTGAATGGGATCCCCTGTCTGTCCGCTGATGTCCACCCCACCGTGAAATTGATAGGTTCCGTTGATGGGATGATCCCGGTATCCGTATTCGGAATTGATATACCCCAGAACAGGTGTCATGGTTTCCAGCGTTCCAAGCGAAAGCTGATCCATTGTGTAGTGCTCGGGAAGCGGGTCTCCGTCGTAGTCTGATTTTAGAATCAATGTGCCGGCTGCCGGGACTGCTTCCAGTTCCTCGGTAAGATCAGTGGATTCTGCTTCTGGGGGTACGGTCTCCTCTGTGGTTGACTGATTGGATGAAATGGGCAGCTTCCAGGCGTTCTGCGCCAGCAGATGGTCGGTGATTGCCTGTTCATCGGCTGTCCTGATGGGGAAGCTGCTTTCCTTGGAGAGAAAGCTGGCCAATTCCGGCTTAGACTGTACCGAATTGGAAGCTCCACCGTCCTCTGCCCCGAATACGGCAACACAGAAGTCTTCCAAACGGCTTAGAATGCTTTCTTCTGAGTCAGTCTCCCCCACCACCGAAAATGCAGCCCGAAAATCGGTGTTGGATGTAATCATAGCCAGCAGATCATCTCGGATCTCCAGCAGTTTTCCAGGAAAAATGCCTTTTCCAAGAAATACGGCCAGAAAGAGAATCAGGCAGATGAAAAGCTGAAGAAGCCGAAGCCGATCCTGTGCAGTTGTCCTCTTTTTTGAATCTCCCGCCCCGCTGCGGCGAGGGTATGTATTTACTTGGTGGGTACGGGCGGTGTCGTTGTACATAGAGACTGGTACCTCCTCGCCAAATTCCTCTTGTCATTTTTGTTTATTCCAAGTCTATTCGCATGACAAATGGAATATTCCTCTTGACAGAGTGGGGAGAAGAAAATATAATAACATAGCTGATATTTTGGCAGAAGGTAGTTAAAAGAACGATTCTTCAAATTCCTGTCAGCCAATATCCGGGTGTAGCGCAGTTGGTAGCGCGCATGGTTCGGGTCCATGAGGCCGTGGGTTCAAATCCCGCCACTCGGACCAAAAAGCCCGCCATTTTCAAATGAAAATGGCGGGCTTTTTATTATTTGTCGACCACACAAATTAAAATGGACGCTTTTCTTGGTTGATTACAGGAAGGGTACCCCTATTCACAAGGGGCCCCCTCCTTTTTTGTGGCGCAGATTTTGAGTCATCACTGAGATGAACTTGAGGAACCATCTTAGATGATATGTCGACGTTCCATTATAAATCACTTGATATCCTGATGTTTCAAAAGCATGAAACCAGCAGCAGTAGATAAAATAAGATAGCCACACAGCACAGCAAAGCACGGCAAGAATGACGACAAATCATTTGACGCCGTATAAACAGAAGGCATATGTGTAGAGATTTTGATATAATTGAGGTCAATATGAATTCTCAAAAATCCCAAAACCATTTCCGAAATTTTCGGGATATTTGGAATTATAAGGCCGAAAACAACGCCTGTAATTGCATTTCTGGTGTAGATCGTCATCGTAAGTGCAAAGCTGATGTGCGCCATTGCGAAAAGAATGCGTGCGATTACAGCAAGAGCATAGTAACCAGGATAAGTAATTGTACCCATACCAAATCTGCTGCTCGCAAGAACTCCCGCAACAATTCCGCCGATCAGCATTACCAATATATATATATGGCGGATACTGTCAAAACGATGGAGAGATAGTATTGTTTCTTCGCGATACCACGCCCTATGATGTTCTTCATTACGCCGGAGCGATAAGTTTCTGCAATGGTATTCGCCGTCAAAAGCATGAAGACATAAAGGATGGTATCACTACCCAAAAATGTATCAAACAGCCCCTCTACCCCCATGATAGGGTTTAATGCAGATGCCAAAGAAAAAGAAAGGCGAATTGTTACCACCAGGAGAACACAGCTGAGAACAAGGCATCCGAAAAAGAAATTGTCTTTTTTAAGCTGATAAATATGTCCACGAATTAGATTTTTCATACCGCTCGCCCTCCTGAAAGTTTCTCTACAAAAAATCGCTCAATATCTTCATTGTTCGCGCCCAAACCACACACGCGTACCTTGTTTTCCACCAAATATTGGTTAAGGTCCGCCGGATTGATTTTCTCATACAAATGCAGGCTTTGATTAGAGAGAACTTCACATCGGACATCGGGATAGCGGGAGGCAATAAGTGTTTTTGCATTTTCCAAGTATTCCGGCTCAACCATAATCTGAACGCCGCTGCTGCATGCACGCTCCAGTGTTTCTTTGCTGAACTCATCAATCAGGCATCCGCCATCAATAATCGCGTAATCCGTCGCCAGTTTATGTAATTCGCTTAGAATATGGCTGGCAATCATAATGGTGGTGCCCTGTTCACGATTTAACGTCTCCAGCATTTTACGCATCTCATAGACACCTTCCGGGTCAAGGCCATTGATAGGCTCATCGAGAATGAGAAAATTGGGATTTCCCAGCAACGAGATTGCAATGCCCAATCGCTGCTTCATTCCCAGGGAAAATTGACGCGCTTTCTTTTTCCCTGCGTTTTGTAGTCCTACCATTTCCAGAATTTTACGATGATCGCGAGACTGGAGGCCAAACAGAAGCGAAAAATAGCGCAAATTTTCCAATGCAGTCATGTGCTCATGAATACCAGGTTTTTCAATCAGCATCCCCATGTGATTCCGCACTGCAGCATCATTGGACTTTCCCAACAATGTATAACTGCCGTCACTTTGCTGGGTTAGGCCGCAGATAATCCGCATAAGCGTGGTCTTTCCAGCTCCGTTTTTTCCCACCAAACCATAGATCGACTTTTTCGGCACATGAATATTTACATGATTCAGAACTGTTTTTGTTCCGTAGACTTTTGAAAGATTATCGGTTTGCAAAATATATTCCATATCATCGCCGCCTTTATTTGTATTGGAAATCAGTTTCAGCAATAAGCAAACTGGTTGACAGGCTACCCTTTCCGGACGTGGAAATATAGTTCATATTCTGCTCTCCCTGTCCATATTGTGTCCGTATTGATTGAGTGGTAATTGTATCATAGAGGGCCAAGAAAACGCATAAAGATTCCTTTAAGTTTTTCTTGATTTTTGCAGATAAAATACTTTTTTGCCTATACTCCCCCGTTTTTGGACTGTAGGCGGCAGAGAAATGACTTGGATGGATTATGACCCTATTTAAAGATACAGTCTAAGTAGTCCAAAGGCATAAAAAATGTCCCTCCTCTGCCTGAAAAAGATCCCGCAAAGGTTGGGGAGTGTTTTTGATCAGGTGAAAGGTAAGCGGAGGCACAGTCAAATGCCTCCGCTTACTTATTTATTCCTGACTTTTGGACGGTGTCTCTTTCTCAAATGAGTAGTAAGAACGCACATAATCGACAAAGCTCTGTACGGCCCGACTGACTTTCACCGGTTTCGGAAAAACGAGATACAGATTACGCTGTGCAGTACCCTCCGGCAGCTCAAACATCAAAAGACGTTTTTCCTCCACGAAATTGCGTACGGCCTTTTCCGATATGATGGAGACGCCAAGACCGCCTGCCACCAAATTCTTGATGGACTCCTGGTCGTTCACTCTGGCGGTAATTTTAAGCTGCTCCTCTGGAATCTGCATTTTCTCCAAGAAAAGATCCGCGCTTTTCTGGCTTCCACTCCCCTTTTCCCGCAGAATGACAGGCTCCTTCAACAGCTGGTGAAGGGGAGGCTCCGGAAGTTCCTTCATTTTCAAAAATTGAGGTGTGACCGGGGTTATCAGCACCATGCGGTCCCGATAGAAGGGAATACACTCCAGTGCTTCATTGCCGCAGTCCATCCCAACGATCCCAACATCGAACAGCCCGGTAAGCAGGTTCTTTACCACCTGGCTGCTGTCACTCTGATGCACTACAAAGTAGGTATCCGGGTGCTTTTTCCCGTACTGGGGCAGAATTTCCGGCAGAATATAGGCGGATGGAATGGTGGAGGCGCCCAACTGAATGATGTGCTTGGTCTCCTCCGACCAGCGCTGGAGAAGGTTGTCCTGGAGCTCCAAAATGTGGGTGGCACATTCATAAAGCTCCCACCCTCTTGGTGTAATTTCAATGTTTTTTGTGTCCCGGATAATAAGACGGGTTTGAAATTCTTCCTCCAGCATGCGAACATGAGTACTGATCGTGGGCTGAGAAATATAGGTTTTCTCCGCCGCCTTTGTAAAGCTTTTATACTTCACGACCGCTGCAAAGGAACGCAGTTGCTTAAATTCCATATAACAGCTCCTTCAGCGCCTGAAGGGCGCGTTCCACTTCCAGAGGGGTGTTCCACCATCCGAAAGAAAAGCGAATCGTACCGGTGGGAAAGGTACCAAGGGTGCGGTGGGCGGAAGGAGCACAGTGCAGGCCCACACGGGTCATAATGCCGTATCGACTGTCCAGCTCATAGGCCACCTGGGCCAGCTCTCGCCCCACCGTCTGGACCGAGACGACTCCAGTGCGCCCAATGGTATCGGGAAGCCCAACGGATCTTATTTGTCCATCTTCCTCCATGGGCTGAAGACCGGACAAAAACTGTTTGGTCAGTTCCAGTTCATGGCGCAGGATGTTGTCTATTCCGGTGCGCTCCAACCATAAAAGTCCCTCCCGCAGGCCAAGAATCCCAGGGAGATTCATGGTGCCGGGCTCAAACCGATCCGGCATAAAGTCGGGCACAAACTCCGTGTGGCTGAGGCTGCCCGTTCCACCGGAGAGAAGGGGATCAAGCTCTGTCTCCAGACCTTTTTTCAGGATAAATCCGCCGATCCCCTGGGGACCCAGCAGACCCTTGTGCCCGGTGAAAGCCAGGGCATCAATGCCCATCTTTGCCATGTCAATGGGGCATACACCGGCGGACTGGGCACAGTCCACGAAAAAGCGGAGGCCGTGGGTACGACAGAAGACACCTACCTCTTCGATGGGAAGTATGGTGCCACAGACATTGCTGGCATGGGTCATAACCACGGCCCTGGTATTCTCCCGCAGCAGGCCCTCTGCCTGGTCCAGACACAGGGTTCCGTCTGAGCGACAGGGAATCCGGGAAAAGGAGACTCCCTGCTCGGTCAACTGCTGGAGCGGCCGCATGACGGCATTGTGCTCCATGGAGGACACCAGCACATGATCGCCTGGCTTCAAAAAGCCCTTCAGAATCACATTCAGGCTCTCCGTTACATTCTTCGTAAAGACAACCTGTTTGCAGTCCTCTCCATGAAACAAGCGGCACAGAAGCTGGCGGGTCTCATAAACTGCCTCTTCCACGTCATAGGCCGCCTGGTATCCTCCGCGGTTGATGTTGCTCCCAATGGTGGTCATATAGCGGTACATCGCCTCCGGTACCTCTTTGGGCTTTGGAAAGGTTGTACTGCTGTTGTCAAAATAGATCTTCTCCATCGTTCTATCCCCCGAACATGTCACGCCTTTGGGTTAGCATACCACAGTCGTCTACCCCATTCAAGATATTTATTTGAAATTAAAATAAATCGGTTAAGAATATCAATAAATACTATTGGAAGGCAAAATTTTGCCATGCTATAATGACTTGCGTCAAATTGGCGACTTTTTTGCGTGGTATGTGTTCACTCAAAAAAGATCAGCATCAAGAAAGAGAGAGGAAAAACCTATGCCAAAAACCCATGAAAAGACCGGCATTGTTTTGGCCGGCATTGCCATCGGGGTCATTGCATCCCTGTTGGTGTTCTTTGGAAATCCCGTCAATATGGGATTCTGTATTGCCTGCTTCCTGCGGGACATTTCCGGAGCCCTGGGGCTGCACACAGCTCCCGCCGTACAGTACATCCGTCCTGAAATTCTCGGTCTGGTATTGGGCAGCTTTTTGTTGTCTGTCTTCCGCAAGGAATTCATGCCTCGGGGCGGCAGCTCTCCCCTGACCCGGTTTGTTCTGGGCTTCTTCGTTATGATCGGCTGCCTGATGTTCCTGGGCTGCCCCTTCCGTATGATTCTCCGGCTGGCCGGCGGCGACCTGAATGCGGTGTTTGGACTGCTGGGTTTCGTCTGCGGCATTCTGGCGGGTGTCTTCTTTCTGAACAAGGGCTATTCCCTGAAGCGGACTTATAAGCTGCCCACGCTGGAGGGTGCCGCCTTCTCCGCCATTCAGGTTGCTCTGCTGGTTCTGCTGGTTGCTGCGCCTGCCTTCATTTATTTCTCCGAGGCCGGAGCCGGTCCCGGTGCCCTCCATGCCCCCATTCTCATCAGCCTTGCCGCCGGCCTGATCGTGGGCGCACTGGCTCAGCGGACCCGACTGTGCATGGTGGGCGGCATCCGGGACCTGGTGCTGTTTGGTGAATGGAAGCTCCTGGCCGGTTTCATTGCCATTCTGGCCAGCGCGCTGGTTTGTAATCTGGTGCTTACCGGTACGGGTGCCGGCACCTTCTTCACCCTGGGCATGGAGGGACAGCCGGTGGCACACACCGATGGCCTGTGGAACTTCCTGGGCATGCTGCTGGCCGGTTTTGGCTGCGTCCTTCTGGGCGGCTGCCCCCTGCGTCAGCTGGTGCTGTCCGGCGAAGGCAACACCGATAGTGCCATTACTGTTCTGGGCCTTGGCATCGGAGCGGCCTTTGCCCACAACTTCGGCCTGGCCTCCAGCGGCACCGGCCCGACCGCCAATGGCAAGGTAGCCGTCGTCATTGGAATTGTTGTGGTGGCTGTTATTGCTGTGGCCAACACCGTACGGACAGAAAAAGCGTAAAGGAGTGTAAGACAACATGAAAGAACTGGATGCGCGCGGGCTCTCTTGTCCGGAGCCTGTTGTTATGATTCGGAAAGCGATGATCTCCAAGGAAAATGCCTATCAGATGGTAGTGGACAATGTGACCGCCAAGGAAAATGTGACCCGTTATGCTCAGCACCAAGGCTATCAGGTCTCTGTGCAGGAGGCGGATGGTGAGTACCGCCTGTCCATTACCAAGTAAATGACTTACATTGCAACCTTTTATTCCCACTTTGGTGCAATCCGCTTTCGAAAGCTCTGCCAGGAGAAGGGAATTCCGGCCGAAATTATGCCCGTTCCCCGGGACCTGAGCAGCAGCTGCGGAAGCTGTGTCCGCTATGAGAGCACTCTCCCCTGCCCTGCTCCTCAGTACCCCGAAGAGGTGGAGCAGGTGGTTTCTGTGACCAGCCAAGGTTACCAGAGCCTGTACCGGGCGGAGAACGGATAAGGAGCGACTATGGAGACAGAAGTAAAATTAACCAAGCTGGCCTCCTGCGCGGGATGCGGCGCAAAGGTAGGGGCAGGAACCTTGTCCTGCCTGCTGGAGGGCTTTCAGACCCACAAGGACCCAAGGCTGGTGGTGGGCTATGACAAAAGCGACGACGCCTGTGTCTATGTGGTCAATGAGGAGACGGCATTGATTCAAACCACAGACTTTTTTCCTCCCATTGTAGATGATCCTTTTCTGTATGGCCAGATCGCAGCGGCAAACGCTTTGAGTGACGTCTACGCCATGGGCGGAGAACCCAGGTTGGCCCTGAACATTATGTGTGTAACAGAAACAATGGACACCACCACCATACAGGAAATTCTGCGTGGAGGTTATTCCAAGGTGTTCGAGGCAGGCGCAGTCATTGCGGGAGGCCATACCATTCACGGAGCCGAGCCCATTTACGGCCTTGCTGTTTCAGGGTTCATTGATCCCCAAAAGGTGCTGACCAACAGCGCAGCCCGCCCGGGAGATGTCTTGATTCTGACCAAGCCTCTGGGCGTCGGAATCCTCACCACCGCCGCAAAGGCAGATATGGTGGAAGCACCTGTGATGGATCGAATCTATCAGCAGATGGCCACACTGAACAAAACCGCGCGGGACATCATGGTCAAATACCCGGTCCATAGCTGCACCGATGTCACCGGCTTCTCCCTTCTTGGTCACAGCTTTGAGATGGCCCAAGGCAGCGGATGTTCCATCCACCTTTGTGCAGACAAGGTCCCTTATCATAAAGAAGCCTATGAGCTGGCTGAGATGGGCTTTATTCCGGCGGGTGCCTACCGTAACCGGGAGTTTGCCCAGGCTGGTGTCTATGCGGCGGAAACGTTGAGCAGGGCACTGCAGGATATTTTCTATGATCCCCAGACCAGTGGCGGGCTCTTGATTGCCCTCCCCCAAAACTCCGCACAAGAGCTCCTGAAGGAACTTCAGGACCGGATTCCCAGTGCTGCGATCATCGGGTACGCAACAGAAAAACAAGATTATCCGATTTACCTGGAATCCGATTCGTGAGCCTCAGAAAATATAACGCAAACAAAGAAATGGGACAGTGCCGTACAGACACTGTCCTGTTTTTTTAGATCATTTGATTGTAAAAAAGAAAGATGGCATTCCAATATAAAAATGTCGGAGCAAGCTTTGTATCGCTTGCTCCGACGTGGAATATCGCAACAGGATAGATGCCATGGCTCTAGGCTTACACCCAAAACCAAATCGAAGCCCAACGTAGCGGGTTCGATTTGGAGAGGAGCCGCGACAAAATGAGTGAGAGGTGACTTTAAAAAAAGTCGCCGCGAACGATATGTCGTCCGCGGCGACGTGGTGCCGGTGACCGGACTCGAACCGGTACGCTGTCGCCAGCGGTGGATTTTGAGTCCACTACGTCTCCCAATTCCATCACACCGGCACGTGCAGGAGTTATTATACATGAAATCAGACTTTTTGGCAAGAGATGCAATTCAATTTTTTACAGTTGTTTCTGTTAAACTGCATTTCCCGCTCTGAAACGGAATATTCTCTGAAGACTGACACACCGCTGGATGGCACATGTCCATCCAGCGGTGTGCTGTTGTTTCAGCGCTTTTGCAGCGCTTAATTTTTCCGATTTCCCAGAAACCGCAGGAGATACAAAAACAGGTTTAAAAAGTCCAGATACAGCTGGAGTGCCGAAAAGATCGAAGCCTTTTCCAGCATATCCGGATAACCAGCATAGTACTGATAGTAGGCCTTGATTTTCTGCGTATTATAGGCCGTGTAGCCCAGAAATACGGCAATACCCAGGAGACATACCATCCGGTCCAGTGCAGTAAAGGCGGGAATAAACACGGAAATGACTGCAAAAACAATGAGGAAAATAAGGCCGGAGAATAAAATCCCGCCGATCCGGCTGAGGTCCCGCTGTGTCAGATAGCCATAGGCAGCCAGAACAGCAAAATAGACGGCCGTGGCCAGGAAGACCAGTACAATGCTCTCCAGACGGTAGAGATAGAAGTAAATGGAAATTGTAAAGCCAAACAGGATGGAAAACGCCACAAAAATGGCCTTGGCGCTGCCCACCGACATACGCTCAATCCGGGCAGCCATGGTGTAGGAGAGAATCAGCGTCGCCACCAGTACAACGAGCTGCACGGCAGGAAAATAAATCAACGTATAGTAGGTGAAATTGGTCATCCAACCCGCAACGGCAATTCCAAAGGTAATCATCAGCCCCAGTACCATCCAGAGGAAGGTTTTGGCGGTGTACTGACCTATGGTTTCCAACTGGCCTTCCTGCATCATGCTGCGGTCAAACTCATAGGGATCAAAGCTCATAGCAAGCACTCCTTTCGCTGTTGAGCATCTTGTGCCTGAAAAATGGCACCGGGCATAAGAAATCAGAATCAGTTTGCCCCAAAGGGCAATTCTCATGCTCAGCCACATTATAGGGGATATTTTGGAAAAACGCAACTGCATCCTGTCAATGCCAGCGGAAAAGACGAGGAGGCCGCCCATTCCGGCGGCCTCCTCGCTCAATTATCCATTCGAACCGAACACATAATCATAAAAGTCGTTTTCTACAATCCGTGCCGTGCAGCTGCGCTTATAGTTGACCAGCTGCTTCATGGCAGAGACGTAGCTCTCCTGCTCTTCCGCCGTCATAGTGACACCGGCGGCAGGTGTGAATTCTTGGGTAAACCGATTATAGAATCCCTTGTCCGACTTCCAGCAATTGGAGCTGAATACAACAAGCCCCTCGCTGTCCGACAGAATATCCGTACCTGCCAGCATTCTGGAATCATATTCCAGCCCAAGGAGATTGGACACAGTAGGCAGAATATCGACCTGGCAGCAGACCTTGTCGACCTGTACCGGTTCCTCCATGCTGGCCGACCACATAATCAGAGTGTTTTTATAAACATCAAAGTCAATGTTATCCTCTTTGATGTTTTCCATATCTTCGGAGCTGCCGAAGGTTTTTCCGGTCAACTCCTCCAGAGTATCTACGTTAAAGTAAGGAATGTGATCCCCGGTAGCCACAATGAGGGTCTTGTCCAGCTTACCCGCCGCCTCCAGCTTCTGCAGAAGCAGCTCCAGGGCGCGGTCCACCTCCATCACGGTGGCGATATAGTTCTGGGTCGTTTCACTATAGGGCAAGGCGCGGACCGTATCCCGGTAGGTGGACACCACTCGGTTATCCGAGTAAGGCATGTGGCCGCTGATGGTCAGATAGTAGACGTGGAAGGGCTGATCGCTGTTGATATAGTCGTCCACGCTGTTTTCAATGACCTGCGTGTCCCGGGCAGGCCAGGCAATGTCACCATTTTCCTTTGTATCCACCATCAGGCCGCTTCCAAACTGTTTCCAGTCGTATCCCAGATTGCTGTGGGAGGCCTGGCGTCCGTACATCTCGTAGTTGCCGTGGTATCCCTTCACCAGGTACCCTTCCCGCCCCAGCTGCTGGGCCAGAGAGAAATAGCAATTGGTTCCCAGTTCTCCGGTGCGCTTCATGGTGATGGGCATGCCGTCCTTGGGATAGAGGCCCAGAAGCGTCTGACACTCTCCGTTGGACGTGCTGGTGAAGTGGAGGGCGGTGTAGTAGTTGTTGAACACAAAGCCCTCGTTGGCCAGCTTGTAGAGTGTGGGGGTGAGCTCGGGATCAATGGCGTAGCCGGAGAAGCCCTCAATGACCAGCTGGATGACGTTATACCCCTCGAACATGCCGGTATATTCATTCTTCTTGCTGGGGGTGACGCTGTTGAAGTAGTTGGCCAGCCAGGCAATGTCATCGTTGCTGGCGCTTTCTGCAATGGCGGCCAGATCCACGTCCATAACGTTGGGCGAGGTATCGATCACCGGCTCATTACCGCCGGTGGAAGTGTCTCCCGAAGAGCTGCCGGAAGAACTGGAAGAGCCGCCGCCCAAGGCATCAAGTCCGCTGAAATCATCGTCCAAGTTGGCCTTGGGCTTGATAATCTGATGCTTCAGGTCCAGACGCAGCATGGTCCAAAGGCCCAGCTGCTCCACCTGGTCGTCGATGTTGGTGTCCACCTGATAGAGCTGCTTGGGGGTCAGATCTCCGCTCCAGGGCAGGTGGATGACTCCCAAACCGACCACATGGAAAATGACTGCACCAGCCAGGACAAGACCGGCAAACCGAATATCAAAGCGTTCAAAACCAAGAAAACGGTTTCCAAAGACAATCAGTAGAATGGTGGGCAGGAAGAGGATAATAATCAGGGGGATGCTCTTTACCACCTGTTCCACAATAACTTCGGAATAGTCTGTCAGCCGGTTCCCCGCTGCCGTACCGATGGTGCTGAGGGGGTAGTAAGACTGAAGAATCTTTTTGGCGATGATCTCCACCACATAGACCAGAGAGAACAGCGCAGTCAGAACCTTTGTCAGAATGCCATTTACTCTCCTGCGGAAGGGCAGGGTCAAAGCGGAAAAGAACAGACCGGCTGCAATGCTGAAAACCAGATATACCGGAATGTAGGCCAGATTGGTTTTCATGCTGATATGGAGAACCAGCTCCAGATACAAAAACAAAACCGGGAAAAATAATACACGCAGCAAGGTCTGAAGTGTCTCAGAGGGAACGTAAGACGAGGAAGCGCGGCTATGATAGACTCGTTTCCCGTTATAGGAATTAGAACGCATTTCTGGAATTACCTCCATATGATCTCATTCGTTCAGCCGATGTCCTGCCGTGGGAAAAGATAATACCGCGGTTTCCATGTATCTTTGTCCCTTCGGCAATCTCATTTTTAACATGATACAGGTGGTTCGTCAAGAGATTTTCAGTTTCACTTAAGATAGACGTATCAAAGGTCCGGTTTGTTTCCGGCAGTTACACAAATTTCGTCACTATTATCCCAACAGAGAAAAGAGATCCAGCTGGCTGGTTTCCGGCATATCCCCAAAGGCGCCAGCCTCCTTTAAAAGCCCGATGTGGGTCTTGGACAGCTTTGGACAGGCGGTGGAGACTTCTTCAATGGATATAAAGTATTTTCCCTTGCGGACCTCCTCCAGAGAAAGGGCAGCCGTTTCACCCAGGCCCGCCACGGAGACAAAGGGCGGCCGCAGAGCGTTATGCTCCTCATCCACAGAGAAATGGAGCGCCTTGGACTCATAGAGATCCATGCGGTCGAAGGTGAAGCCCCGGAGATAGAATTCATAGCAGACCTCCAGTGTGGTGAGCATGTCCTGCTCCACGGCAGAGGCCTCCTTGTCCTTGGCAATGATCTCCCGCATTTTCTTCTGACATACCTCCATGCCACGGCACATATAGGCCTCGTCAAAGGCCTTGGCCCGGATGGAGAAGTAGGCGGCGTAGAAGGCCAGGGGACGGTGAACCTTGAACCAGGCAATGCGGAAGGCCATCATCACGTAGGCCACGGCGTGGGCCTTGGGGAACAGATAGGCGATCTTCTTACAGGAGCCGATGTACCAGTCAGGTACACCTGCCGCCTTCATCTCGTCCTCAGCTCCCTCGGGCAGTCCCCTGCCCTTTCGCACAGCCTCCATGATCTTGAAGGAGCGCTTGGGGGGCATACCCATTTTGATGAGGTAGAGCATGATGTCGTCGCGGCAGCCGATGGCCTCGCCGACGGGGACACCCTGGTTCAGAATCAGGTCCCGGGCATTGCCCAGCCACACGTCGGTGCCGTGGGAGAAGCCGGACAGACGGATCAGAATATCAAACTGCTTGGGCTGGGTCTCCTCCAGCATGCCCCGGACGAAGGAAGTGCCGAACTCCGGGATGGCGGTGCCGCCGGTGGGGCCGAGAATCTTGTCATTCTCATAGCCAAGGGCCTTGGAGGAGCTGAACAGAGACATGGTGTCCGGGTCGTCCAGAGGGATCTCCCGGGCATTGACGCCGGTCAGATCCTCAAGCATACGAATCATGGTGGGATCATCGTGTCCCAGCATGTCCAGCTTCAGGAGGTTACTTTCCATGGAGTGATATTCGAAATGGGTAGTGATGATATCGCTGTTGGGGTCATCCGCCGGGTGCTGGACGGGACAGAAGTCGTAGATCTCCTTGTCCTGGGGGATGACCACCATGCCGCCGGGGTGCTGGCCGGTGGTCCGCTTGACGCCGGTGCAGCCGATGGCCAGGCGGTTTTCCTCCGCCTTGGAGGCGCTCTTTCCCTTTTCCTCCAGGTATTTCTTTACATAGCCGAAGGCGGTCTTCTCTGCCACCGTGCCGATGGTGCCCGCACGGAACACGTGAGTCTGACCAAAGAGTTCAAAGGTGTAGCGGTGGGCATTGGCCTGGTACTCACCGGAGAAGTTCAGGTCGATATCGGGGACCTTATCGCCGCCGAAACCCAGGAAGGTTTCGAAGGGGATGTTGAAGCCGTCCTTGACGTACTTGGTGCCGCACACGGGACACACCGCGTCGGGCATGTCCGCGCCGCAGCCGTAGCCGTTGGCGGGGCCAAATTCAAAGTCAGAATGCTTACATTTGGGACAGCGGTAGTGGGCGGGCAGAGAGTTTACCTCCGTAATGCCCGACATGAAAGCCACCAGAGAGGAACCCACCGAACCACGGGAGCCCACCAGATAGCCGTGCTCCAGAGAGTTCTGTACCAGCTTCTGAGCGGACATGTAAATGACGTCGTACTTACATCGGATGATGTCGCCCAGCTCCGCCTCAATGCGGTCCACCACAATCTGCGGGGGATTTTCGCCATACAGCTCGTGGGCCTTACCCCATACCAGACGCTTCAGCTCTCCATCAGAGTCCTCCAGCTTTGGAGCAAACAGGCCCTGGGGCAGCGGCTCAATTGGGTCGCACCAGTTGGCGATGAGGTTGGTGTTGGTCACCACGACCTCTTTGGCCTTGTCCTCTCCCAGATAGGCAAATTCCTTGAGCATTTCGTCGGTGGTTTTGAAGTAGATGGGCAGCGGCTCGTCCGCGTCCTCGAAGCCCTTGCTGGCCAGGAGAATGTGGCGGTAAACTTCATCCTCCGGATCCAGGAAGTGGACGTCGCCGGTGGCGCACACCGGCTTGCCCAGCTCTTCGCCCAGTTTCACGATGGTGCGGTTGAAGTCCCGCAGCTCTTCCTCGCACTTCACCATGCCCTTGCGCAGCATGAACTGATTGTTGCAGATGGGCTGAATCTCCAAATAGTCGTACCAGGAGGCGATGCGCTTGAGCTCGTCCCAGTTTTTGTCGGCTACCACCGCCTGGAAGAGTTCCCCGGCCTCACAGGCCGAGCCAATGATGAGGCCCTCACGGTTCTCGTTAATGAGGGACTTGGGCATGATGGGGACCCGCTTGAAGTGCTCCAGATGGGACAGGGAAATGAGCTTGTAGAGGTTGCGGAGCCCCGTCTGATTCTTGGCCAGCACAATGAGGTGCTTGGCCTGGCGGCGGGCCTTGCCTTTCTTCCGAAGTCTGGGCATATAGCCGTTGATCTCACCCAGACTGTGCAGCCCTGCCTCCTCCAGCATCTTGAAGAACGGGGGCAGCATATAGGCCACTGTAGCCGCGTCGTCGCTGGCCCGGTGGTGGTTAAAGGCAGGCAAATGAAGGTGCTCTGCCACAATGTCCAGCTTGTATTTTCCAAGGTCGGGCAGCAGGTTCTGAGCCAGGATCAGGCTATCCACCGAGGGGTTATGGAATGGGAGGCCATATTTGCGGCAGCCTGCCGCAATGAAGCCCATGTCAAACTCGGCGTTGTGGGCGGCCAGAGGCCGGTCTCCTGCAAATTCCAGAAAGGCTTGCAGGGCCTCCTTCTGGGAGGGCGCACCCACCAGCATCTCATCGGTGATGCCGGTGAGCATGATGATCTCCTGGGATAAAATCCGTCCGGGGGCGGCAAAGGTATTGAAGCGGTCGGTGATCTCACCATTTTTCAGGATAACGGCTCCGATTTCAATGATAACCTCATGCTTTTTATTGAGACCCGTGGTCTCAATGTCAAAGCAGACAATTTCGTCGGAAAAATCAGCGTTGGTTTCCCCGTGAACCACCACCCGGTCGTCCACATCGTTTACAAAGTAGGCCTCCACGCCATAGAGCAGCTTGATCTTCTTGGCCGAATGCCATGCGTCCGGGAAGGACTGAGCCACGCCGTGGTCGGTGATGGCGATGGCCGGGTGGCCCCAGGATTCCGCCCGCTTCACCACATTTTTGTCCGGCCCCAGCTTGGGGCCCACGGCAGTGAGGGCATCCATGGAGGACATGGTGGTGTGTAGGTGGAGCTCCACCCGTTTTTCGGGAGCGGTGTCCTCCTTCACCTTCTTTTCTGCCACCGCTACCGCCACGGGCTCCAGCACCATGTCGTTATAGAAGCGGTCCAAATTCAAGCGCCCCTGAATCTTCAGGTGCATTCCCTTCTTGATGCCGTCCACCATGGGCTTCCCCTCGTCTCCGGGAAAGAACTTATTGACCCGGATGGAGCCGGTGTAGTCGGTGACGTCAAAAGCCACCACCCAGGCACCGCGCTTTTTCAGCTCCCGGTTATCAATGGCAAACACATCGCCCTCTACCACTACCATGCCCATATCCAGCTCCAATTCCCCAATGGGAACCGGAGCCCTGGAGATGGCCTTGCCGAAAATGGCCTTACCGGCAGACTTCTTCTCCCCTTTGTGGACCGTGGGGCTGACCGCGGCCCGCTTCAGAGCGGCCTGGCGGATGGCCTCCGCCCGGGCAAAGGCATCTTGAGGCGTCTGAGGGGCAGAAGAAGGCGCCGCTTGGGTTGATTCAGAGGGTGCGGGCTCGTTGACGGGTGCCGTCTGCGCCGGTGCCTCGTGCTTGGGCTGAGCAGGGGCCGCCGGGGCGGGCGCAATTTTGACGGAGGAGAGACCGTAGGCCCTGGATAGGGTCTCCTCTGCCTCGCGGATCAGGTTGCTCCCTGCGCCATCTGCGCCTTCCACCACGATTTTGGCACTTCGGGTGGCCTTATCAATGGCGGCTGACACAATGAGCCAGCCCTCCACCGCCTGGGCCAACTCGGTCCAGCGGCGCAGGGCGGAAAACATCTGTAAAAATGGTATCTTCTTCGACATTCGTCAACTCTCCGTTACAATAAATCCGGGACATATCCGAAATGGTTCGGCCATTCTCCCTAGAACATGGCCCCACCGTTCAAAAGCTGGGAAACGCCTCTCCCAAAGGAGAGACATTTCCGGAATCTGTGGTTTTACAGGGTATCAATGAGGGCAAAGAGCTCATCCACCAGTTGGTCCTGGGGGACTTTTTTAATGATCTGTCCTCTCTTGAACAGCAGGCCCTCCCCTACTCCGCCTGCAATGCCGCAGTCTGCGGCGCTGGCCTCTCCCGGGCCATTGACCACGCAGCCCATGACGGCCACGGTAATGGGCTTGTCTACTTCCTTGAGGCGTTCCTCCACCTCATTGGCCAGAGCAATCAGGTTGATGCGTGTACGGCCGCAGGTGGGACAGGACACCAGCTCGGCTCCCTCACGACGAATGCCGGCGGCCTTGAAGATTTCCCGGGCGGCGTACACCTCCTGCACCGGGTCGGCGGACAGAGAGACCCGCATGGTGTCTCCAATTCCCAGAGCCAACAGCCCGCCAATGCCCACCGCAGATTTCAGAGTGCCCATCCGAACGGTCCCGGCCTCAGTCACCCCAATATGTAAAGGATAATTACTTTGCTGGCTCATCAACTGATAGGCCTTCATGGTAATGGGCACACTGGAGGATTTTAACGAGACGCAGATGTCATCAAAGTCAAACTGCTGGAGCAGACGAATGTGGCCGAAGGCGGATTCCACCATGGCCTCGGGGCATACCCGGCCATATTTGGCCAGCAATTCCTTTTCCAGAGAGCCTCCGTTCACCCCAATGCGGATGGGGATCCCACGCTGGCGGCAGGCGTCTGCCACCGCCTTCACCTTGTCCGCACCGCCGATGTTGCCCGGATTGATGCGCACTTTATCTGCGCCGGCCGCAATGGCCTCCAGGGCCAGCTTATAGTCAAAGTGGATGTCCACCACCAGAGGCAGAGGACAATTCTCTTTGATCTTTCCCACAGCCTTGGCCGCCGCCATATCGGGTACGGCGACCCGGACAATATCGCAGCCGGCAGCGGCCAGGGCCCGGATTTGAGCGAGCGTGGCCTCCACGTCATCAGTACGGGTATTGGTCATGGACTGAATGGAAATGGGAGCTCCGCCGCCAATGGTGACGCCTCCCACCTGAATTGCTTTTGTCATGTCAGACTCCCCTTTCGGGCTTAATGTCCAAATATTTTTCCCACGTCGCTGAGGGTGACTACCAGCATCAGCCCCATCAGCGCAGCCAATCCCGCCATATGAACATATCCCTCATACTTAGGGGAAATTTTGCGGCGGAACAGCAGGTACAAAACGCCGTTCAGCAGCAGGAAGAAAATCCGGCCGCCGTCCAGTGCGGGCAGAGGCAGCAGATTCATGACTGCCAGGTTGACAGCAATAAGCGCAGCAAAGAAGGCCAGATTCATCGCGGCATCCATCGCTGTGGCAGACTGCTCACCCACTTCGGTCATAGTATCCACGATGCCCACCGGACCGGACAGTTCACGGATGCCCACCTGGCCGGAAATCAGCGTTCCCAGACTGGTCCAAACCACTTCTACCATATCTACGGCACTGTACCAGCTAAACAAAAGGCGCTCCCCGAAACCGGCATCGTAGGCAGCAAAGCTTTTGCTGATTCCACGGAGATTGGTGACGGTCCCATCCTCGGCCACACGCTCCTGTCGGGGCATATAAACGTCCTTTAAGGTGATTCGTTCTCCATTTCGGGAGATCACGAAGTCGACGTTATCTCCGGCGGCCTCCAGGGCAGACAGCATCCGGTCTTGACCATATAGACTGAACATACGCTGACCATTGATGGACAACACAATGTCGCCCTCCTGCAGTCCGCAGTTCTCCAGTCCGTAGCCATCCAGAAAACCGGCCACCACCGGCATGGCGATGCCCGACAATTGAAAGAGAAGAACGGCCAGGATGATTATGCCGGTCAAAAAGTTCATGGCAGCACCGGCACACAGAATAAGGATCTTCCGCCAGCCACTGGCCCGACCAAAGGACCGGGGGTCGGCGGAGTTGTCCTCCTCCCCTTCCATGGCACAGTAGCCGCCTATGGGAAGAACGCGAAGGCTGTAAAGCGTCTCGCCTTTCTCTCTGCTGAACACAGCGGGACCCATCCCGATGGAGAACTCATTGACCTTCACACCCAGCAGCTTAGCCGTGAGGAAATGCCCCAACTCATGGGTGGCAATGAGTACACCGAAGATTAAGATGCCGATGATGATATAAAGCATAGTACCTCCAATACTGGCAGTGTAAGGAACGTCAACCTACTGCCTCACGGGCGGCCCGGTCCGCCTCCAGCACATCCTTCAGGCCGGGATTGAAGCGAACGGGCACCTGCTCCATAGCCCGAGCCACCTGTTCAGCAATGTCCAGGAACCCAATTTTACCTGCCAGGAACTGAGCCACGGCCGCTTCATTCGCACCGTTGAGAATGGCTCCAGCAGTCCCTCCGGTCCTGGCCGCCTGAAGGGCCAAATCCAAGCAACGAAAGGTTTCAAGATCCGGATTTCCAAAGGTGAGAGGGCCGCAATTCCACAAATCCAATTCGGTCGCCGGTCCCGGTACACGCTTTGGGAACGTCAGTGCATACTGAATGGGCAGACGCATATCCGGTGCACCCAACTGGGCAATCATGGCATTATCACAGTATTCCACCAGGGAATGGATAATACTCTCGCGATGCACTACAACGGAAATTTTTTCCGGCGGCATGTGGTAAAGATGCATGGCCTCAATGACTTCCAACCCTTTGTTCATCAACGTGGCGGAGTCAACCGTAATTTTTGCTCCCATGGACCAGTTGGGATGCCGTAAGGCATCTTCCCTTGTCATTCCCTTTAATTCTGCGGCTTTTTTCCCGTAGAAGGGGCCACCGGAGCAGGTAAGAATCAGTCGTTTGACCTCTCCTCGGTCCCGATTGCCCTGCAAACATTGGAAAAGTGCGGAGTGCTCGGAATCCACGGGAATGATCTCCGCTCCATAGTCTTTAGCCTCCTCCAGAACTAGAGTTCCGGCACAGACCAGGGTTTCCTTGTTGGCAAGGCCGATGCGCTTTCCTTCTCGAATGGCAGCCAAGGTAGGACGCAAGCCTACCATACCCACCACAGCGGTAATGACCGTGTCGGCGCTGGGGATGACCGCCGCCTCCAAAAGGCCCTCCATTCCACCAGCCACACGGATGTCTGTATCAGCCAGTCGAACCCGCAAGTCAGCGGCAGCCTCTTCGTCCATCATGACGGCCAGTTCCGGATGGAATTGTCTGGCCTGTTCCTCCAGCTTCTGTACGCTGGAGTTTGCCGTCAATGCGGCCACACGCATGCCGCAGGCGGCAATCACCTCTAATGATTGCCGCCCGATGGATCCAGTTGAACCTAAAATAGAAACACAACTGCTCATATCTATCACCTATTGCGGCTAACATGCCGCGGTCCATTTCTTAGTGAAATGCGGGAAGAAGCTCCACCAACAGTAACAGCAGAGGTGCGGCAAACGTCATGGAGTCGAACCGATCCAGCATACCGCCGTGTCCCGGGAGTAAATTGCCGTAATCTTTAATTCCGTACTGCCGTTTGATGAAGGAAAAAGAGAGGTCGCCCAACTCTGTGATAGCGCTACCTAGAAGCCCATAAAGAGCCATAATGGGCAGAGAAACCTCCAGATGGGCAAACTGCTGGAGGATGACTCCATACAGCAAGAGAAATACAGCGCCGGATAAGATTCCGCCGATATAGCCCTCCAGGGATTTCTTGGGACTTACCATGGTGATGCCGCGGTGCTTACCCAGGAAAACGCCTGCAAAATAGGCACCGGCATCGGTCAAAAATGCGCAGATAACGGGCAGGAGTACCAGATACTTTCCGTGCTCCATATCCTTAAGCTCCACCAGCGCAGACAGGAACAGGGGAATAATGAGTCCACCAAACAGGCAGACCATAATCTGCTCTGTTTTAATGGCACGGTCCGTTCCATACAGCTTGATCGCCAGCAAAAACAGCGTTACCATCAAGAAGAGGGCCGCCGCCCGTATATACCAGCTACCATATCCAAAGTACAGGCATCCCCCGGGGATCAGTGCCGCTGCAATGGCTGTATAGGCGTACATGCCGTTGTGGTGAGCCACCTTTGTCGCCCGCAGGAGCTCAAAGGAAGCCACAGCACAGATGGCAGAAATCAGCACCGCCAGCCAAATCGGCGGAAGGAAAAACAAAACAATAAAAAAGAGCGGGGCCAGCACCACGGCCACAACAATTCGTGTCACCATATGGGTTACACACCTCCGAAACGGCGGCTGCGGCTTTGGTAGGCCGCAATGGCCCGGTGGAGCTCCTCTTTGGAGAAGTCCGGCCAGAGCACGTCCGTGAAGTAGAACTCCGCATAGGCGGACTGCCAGAGCAAAAAGTTAGACAGCCTCAGTTCTCCGCTGGGGCGGATGATGAGATCAGGATCCGGAATATCCTTGGAATACAAATAACCGCCGAACTGCTCCTGGGTCAAATGGTTCGGGTCTGCCTTCCCGTCCATACAGTCTCGGGCATAGGCTTGGGCAGCGTGCAGCAACTCGTCACGCCCGCCGTAGTTCAGGCAAATATTGACCTGACAGCCGTCATAATGGGTGGAAATTTCCTGCGTGCGCTCACAAAGCTCACGCAGTTCCGGTGTCAAAGGCGAGAGATCCCCGAAAAAAGCCATCTTTACCCGGTCCCGTTCCATCTTGGAAATAGCTTCCAGAAGGTACTTTTTCAGGAGCCCCATGATAGCGGAGACCTCTTCTTCCGGGCGTTTCCAGTTTTCTGTGGAAAAGGCGTAGACGGTCAGGTACTCCAAGCCAATGTCTTTGCAATAAGTAGCAATGGAACGAAAGGTTTCCGCACCCGCGGCATGGCCGGCAGTACGGGGCAGCCCACGTTTTTTGGCCCAGCGTCCATTGCCGTCCATAATAATGGCAATGTGGCGGGGCAAATGCTGCAAATCCGCCTGAGGCTGAGCCGGAGTAGATTTCTTCTGAAAAAAGGCCATGACAGGCACCTCGCTCCGACCCGGCCCCAATCTGTTATAAGGGCTGTCCGGGTCGTATTTCTAAAACCAGCAAAGGGCCGCGGCGGCCGGCCATCCGGCACCGCGGCCATAAGCGCAGCGGTATGGATTACACCGCCATCAGTTCTTTTTCCTTGACGGCAGTCAGCTCATCAATATCCTTGCAGCGCTTGTCGGTGAGATCCTGCAGCTCTTTTTCCAGCTGCTTCTGGTCATCTTCCGTAATGTCACCGTTCTTTTTCATCTTCTTGAAGTCTTCCATGGCGTCCCGGCGGATGTTGCGCACGGCAACCTTGCCGTCTTCGCCGTACTTGCGCACCTGCTTGGACAGATCCTTACGGCGCTCCTCGGTCAGCTGCGGGAATGCTAGGCGAATGACACGGCCATCGTTCTGAGGATTGATGCCCAGGTCGGAGGTCTGAATCGCCTTCTCAATCGCCTTGAGCAGAGAACCATCCCAAGGCTGAATCACCAGCGTACGGGGGTCCGGGGAGGAAATGGCGGCCACCTGATTCAGCGGAGTGGGGGTGCCGTAATATTCCACTAAAATACGGTCCAGCACACCGGCGTTGGCACGGCCGGCCCGGACAGAGGCAAAGTTTGCTTTGACGACCTCAATGGTCTTAAGCATCTTCTCGTCATACACCTTATTTTCGGGACTCATGGTCTTACTCCCTTTCCGTTTTTATTTTCTGGGTTGGTGTGCCTTCAGCCACCTACGATGGTACCGATCTTCTCCCCCATCACGGCGCGGATAATGTTCTCAGGATCTTTCAGCGCAAAGAGCAGAACGGGAATCTTGTTGTCCATGGACAAAGAGGTGGCGGTGGAATCCATCACCTTCAGGTGCTGCGCCAGCACGTCATCATAGGTAATGGCATCATACTTGATAGCAGCAGGATCCAGCTTGGGATCGGCGGAATAGACGCCATCAATATTCTTGGCCAGCAAAATGACATCCGCATCAATCTCAGCGGCGCGGAGCACTGCGGCGGTATCGGTGGAGAAGAACGGATTACCCGTGCCGCAGCCGAAAATGACCACGCGTCCCTTTTCCAGATGACGAATGGCCCGGGAACGGATATAGGGCTCGGCCATGGCCCGCATCTCCACGGCAGTCTGCACGCGGACAGGGACCCCCTTCTGCTCCAGCACATCGGCCACAGCCAGGGCATTAATTGCGGTGGCCAGCATACCCATATGGTCGGCACGCACACGTTCCATCTGATCGCCGCCGTCCTTTACGCCGCGCCAGAAGTTACCGCCGCCGACCACGACGCCCACCTGGACACCCAACTCGACGCAGCGCTTGATAACGTCACACACCTGACCGATGACATGGAAATCAAGGCCGCGGACCTGATCACCCGCCAGGGCCTCACCACTGATCTTCAACAAAACTCGTTTATACTTAGGCTGCTCCATGGGAACCACTCCTTGTGTTACAATTCTTGCCTGTCTATTTTAATATAATTCTCCTCTTTTGCATAGAGGAAAGTGAAAAGTTTTTTATGTCCAAAGAGTTAATTTTTTTGGTCCTCTATTAAACCATGTCAAAGGAACAAGCAAAAAAGATTGCGGGAAGTCTGTCTGCTTCAGACCTCCCGCAAAGATTTAGGATACTTTTCTCAAAACGGTGCGATTTCCCGAGTGATAGATAGGCTTCCAGTCCACTTTGCGGACCAGGGCGCTGAGGGAAATGGGAATGTAAGTAAACATGAAGATGGGGAACGTGAAGACGTACAGCAGCTTCTTATACCCCGGAATCTGAATCTGTTTCCACTCGCACAGTACAGTCAAAACGCCGTAGAGCAGAAGGCCAAGATAGAAATTGAAGATCGTGCCAAAAATAAATTGAGTGGATACCTCAATGACACGGGGAATCAGATACTCCGGTCCGAACATGCAGGCCAGACAAAGAACACCATTGAAGGCCAGCATAGCCAGGGTCAGAAGCATTCCAGGTGCTACGGTCACAAACATATCGTAGCAGGACCAGCTCTTCAGACTGGGCCGGGACAGGAAGTTCCGAATCAGGCGGCCGCTGTAGTTGGAGTTCACCTGATAGAAGCCCTTGGACCAGCGCATCCGCTGATTCCAGGACTGCTGGAAGGAGGTGGGCTGCTCATCATAAATGACAGCCTTCTCGCAATAGCCAATCCGCTGTCCCTTCAGAGCGCAGCTGACCGAAAATTCAATATCCTCAGTCAGCAGATGGTAGGGCCAGCCTCCATTTTCACGAATCACGTCGGCAGAGACCAGGAAGCCGGTACCGGATACGTGACAGTTGGAACCCAACATCATACGGGGGGCATTCAGGAAACGGGCTTCCCGCAAAAACCAGATGGCATAACCGGCGGAAATCCAGTTTGCTCCAAAGTTGCTGGAGTTGCGGTAACAGGTAATGGCAGCATATTTGCCGCTGTCGAAGACCTTGTTCATCTCAGCAGTAAACTGGGGATCCACCAGATTATCCGCGTCAAAAATCATATAGCCGTCATAAATATCACGGCCTTCCTGACGCAAGGTACGGAACAGATAGTCCAGGGCGTATCCCTTGCCCTTCTGACGCTGATTGAACCGCTCATATACGATGGCGCCCGCGCGGCGGGAAACCTCTGCCGTATGGTCAGTACAGTTGTCTGCCACCACGTAAATATCCAAATATTCCTTGGGGTAATTTTGCTGTTTCAGGCACTCGATTAGTGTTCCGATAACCCCTTCTTCGTTTCGTGCCGAAATAACGGCGGCATAGCGGTGATACTTGTGGGCTTCCGGAACGTGAAGTCCTTTCCTGCGGATCAAGCCCATACACAAATAACCAAGCTGGTAGATGTAGATCGTGGTAAACAAAACTGCCAGCAAGAAATTAAAACTTTCCAACATTTGAATTACATTCATAGTAAAACACCTTTAGCGAAGACTAGGATAGCTCTCATTCTTTTTGATACCGACCTATCATAGCACGGCTTTTAAATATTGCAAGATTATTTCGCAAGTATTAATAAAAAGTTAAAAATTCATTCACAGCTTTGGGAGGTCAAGCGCAAATTTGTTTGAAAAATATTTTCATTTTTCTCTTCTCTCGTGCATTTTAATCGTTATGTGCTTTGAAATTGATTTAAAATAAAAATATAAATTAAGTGCTTGCATTTCCGAATCATCTTACGTATAATAAGTAAGGACAACTGAATCCAATGTCTTCAGGGCGGGGTGAAATTCCCCACTGGCGGTACAGTCCGCGACCGGGCTCATGTTTATGAGTCCGCTGACCCGGTGAAACTCCGGGACCAACGGTTATAGTCCGGATGGAAGAAGATGTGTGTAAAACAATTTACACGCAATGTTTGCGTGTGCGCGCACCTCCTTAATTGTTTTGACACCTGGAAGGCATGGGCTTTTCAGGTGTACCAAAACAAGTAAGGAGTGTTTTTTATGTCTGAACCCATTACCGCACGTACCCAGACCCGTACCGCACGCATGAATACCAAGGTTATGGTGAGCATGGCCATGCTCACTGCCATCGCCTACATCGTCATGCTGATGTCCAAGCTGATGCCCAGTGTTATGTTCCTGGATTTTGATTTTAAGGACGTAGTCATCTGTATTGCTGGATTTACCTTCGGTCCTCTTTCTGCGGCCATTATCTCCATTTTGGTAGCCTTTATTGAGATGATCAGTATCAGCACCACCGGTATTATCGGCTTTATTATGAATGCCCTGGCCACCTGCGCCTTCTGCTGCACCGCCTCCTTTGTCTATAAGAAGATGCACACCAAGAAGGGCGCTGTCCTGGGACTGAGTCTCGGCGTAGTGTGCCTGGTCGTTGTGATGCTGCTGTGGAATTACCTTATCACCCCTATGTATATGGTGGGGTTTTCCCGTGCTGATGTGGCTGCCCTGCTACCCACTCTGTTCCTTCCCTTTAACCTGGCCAAGGGCGGTATGAACATGGCTGCCACCCTGCTGCTCTATGCCCCCGTGGTCACTGCCCTGCGCAAAGCCGGCGTGGTGCCTCCCTCCCAGAACAGCCAGGGCAAGAAGATGAATGCGGGCTTTGTCCTCTTTTCCTTCGCCCTGCTGGCCACCTTTGTGGTGTTTGCCCTTGTGCTGGCCGGTGTAATCTGATTCAATTTTATTTTGCTTGTCTCCTGAGAACGCGGAGCAGACAACTGTCTGCTCCGCGTTTTACTATTTTTTCACCGTTGGGCGGTAGCGCTTTTAACAATCCTTCCCTAAAATGAACCCGTCTCAGACGACATGAATTTTGAAACGTAAGCAGGAGGAAACAACATGATGAAGCGATTCCTTTCCGTGGCCCTGGCTCTGACCATGGCTGCATCCATGCTGGCCGGCTGTTCCAGCAGCGGTACCGGCAGTGAGAACACCGCCCAGAGTGGTTCCAACTCCGCAGTAAACATGTCCACCGACAATCAGGAAACCAAGACCCCCAAGTATGTGTTCCTGTTCATCGGCGATGGCATGAGCTATCCCCAGATCCAGTCCACATCCGACTATCTTGGGGCTTTGAATGACGAAGACTACTGGCAGGCTGAGCCCAGCCTCGACGACAATCAGGGTGCTACTCTGGACGGTCCTGAGTACCTGAACTTCATGAACTTTGAGGTTGCCGGCTCTGCGGTTACTTACGATTCCAACAGCTTTGCTCCCGACTCCGCCTCCACCGCCACCTCCATCTCCACCGGTCACAAGACCTACTCCGGTTCCATCAACGTGGACGAGACCGGCAGCGTGGAATACGAGACCATTGCGGAGAAGCTGCACAGCCAGAAGGATTACAAGATCGGCGTGATCTCCTCGGTCAACCTGAACCACGCCACCCCCGCTGCCTTCTATGCGCATCAGGCCAGCCGCAATGACTACTATGACATCGGCCTGGAGTTGGTGGAGTCCGGCTTTGAGTACTTCGCCGGCGGCGCCCTGCTCAAGCCCACCGGTGCTGAGGGCGACCAGGAGGACCTGTACGCTCTGGCCGAGCAGGCCGGCTACCAGGTGGTCAAGACCCAGGCCGAGGCCGAGCAGGTCACCGAGGGCCCCGTCATGATCGTGGATGAGCACCTGGCCGACGGCGACGCCATGGCCTATGAGCTGGACCGCACCGACGACATGTGGTCTCTGGCCGACTACGTAGAAAAGGGCATTGAGGTTCTGGACAACGACAACGGCTTCTTTATGATGTGCGAGGGCGGCAAGATTGACTGGGCCTGCCACGCCAACGACGCTGCCTCTGCTATCCATGACACTCAGGCTCTGGCTGACGCTGTCCAGGTGGCCATCGACTTTGCGGCCGAGCACCCCGATGAGACCCTGATTGTGGTCACCGGCGACCACGAGACCGGCGGTCTGACCATCGGCTTTGCCGGCACCGACTACGACACCTATCTGGACCTGCTGGAGAACCAGAAGATTTCCTACGCCAAGTTTGACAGCGATTATGTGGCCTCCTACAAGGAGAACAAGACCTCTTTCGAGGATGTACTCAAGGATGTGGAGGAGCTTTTCGGCCTGAAGACGGAGGGCGAGGAGGGCGACAAGCTGGTGCTCACCGAGTATGAGCAGGAGCAGCTGCGCGCCGCCTACGAGAAGTCCATCAACGGCACTGCCGCCAGCGAATATGAGCAGGAGGAGTATGTGCTCTACGGTACTTACGAGCCCCTCTCCGTCACCCTGACTCACATCATCAACAATAAGTCCGGTATCTCCTTCACCTCTTACAGCCACACCGGCCTGCCGGTTGCCGTCCTGGCCCACGGCGTCAACGCTGAGGTGTTCAACGGCTACTACGACAACACCGAGATTTTCAATAAGCTGGCTGAGATGCTGGACGTGGAGTAATCCTTTCCCTCACTTAGATTTAAGCCTGCACAATAGCCCGCCTCTGCCCTCTCCGGCAGGGGCGGGCTGTGCGGTACAGAACGCTTGGAAAGGAGTGCTCCATGACCCGTTTTTCTGTTACGCCTGGGCGGCTCGTTCTTCTGCTCCTGCTGCTTCTGGCTGGTTTTGCCGGAGTTTATTTTCTTTGGCCGCTTCACGTGCCTCCTTTGCCGGAGGAGGTGGTACGGATTGAAATTTCCAGCGTCCGCCTGCAGCCCTATGAAATTGCACAGGAAACATATACCCTCTCCCCTGGCTCCGACCAATGGGCTCAGCTGGAGGAGCTCTTATCCCAGGTCACCGTCCACCGCTGTTTTCAGACCCTCTCCGGCAGCACTTCCACGGGGGGTACCGGAGGCCGGGTGCTTAACTTTTACGGCAGGGACGGAGAAAACAATCTTCTCTGGGAGATTACCGTTACCGCGGGCAGGCACCTCCGGATGGGAGACCGGATGTGCCACCTGGGCTGGTGGGACGACCTGGCGGGTCAGGAGCTGGCCGAGGCACTGGCCCAACGATTGGAGGAGGCCTGACCTCTCCCCTATCTCAACGCTTTAAAGGAGTTTTGATCCATGCGCAATCGTTTCTCTTGGAATCTGCGTTATCACGCCCCAGTCCTGGTCTGTCTGGCAGCGATTCTTCTGCTGTGGCTGCTGCCTACGGGCTTTGAGGACGCTGTAGTCTATCAGGAGGCGGACCGCTGTACTGCCAAGGTCCTGGAGGTAGACAATTCTACCATCGTGGACACCGGCCTGGTCCGCTCCGGCGAGCAGCGCTGTAAGCTGGAGCTGCTCAGCGGAGCCTTTCAGGGGCAGATTGTAGACGGCGTCAACATGCTCAACGGTTCCCTGGAGCAGGACAAGCTGTTCTCCCCCGGCGACACAGCCCAGGTGGTGGTCAGCCACGACGGGGACACCATCACCAACGTCACCATGTCCGATCACTTCCGTCTGGGCTGGGAGGCTTTGCTGGCCTTGTGCTTTGGGGTGTTCTTGATCCTATTTGCCGGGCGTACCGGCGTACGGGCCATCGCCTCCTTTGCCCTCACGGTGCTGTGCCTTTGGAAGGTGCTGGTTCCCCTCTACCTCAAGGGCTGGAACCCCATCTGGGTGGGGCTTGCCATCACCCTCTTTCTCACCGTGCTCATCATTGCCCTGGTCTACGGCTTTGACCGGCGGTGCTGGGCGGCTTCCTCCGGCTCCTTTCTGGGTATTCTGGTTACCTGTGTGCTGGGTATTGCCTTCACGGACCTCTTCAAAATTCATGGAGCGGTGATGTCCTACTCGGAAAGTCTGCTCTACTCCGGCTACTCCCACCTGAACCTCACCCAGATTTTTATGGCCTCTGTCTTTATCGGTGCCTCCGGTGCCATCATGGACCTGAGCGTGGACATCACCTCTGCCGTCTACGAAGTGGTGGAGAAGCGCCCAGACCTTGGCTGGAAGGAGGCTATGCGCTCCGGCCTGAATGTGGGCCGGGCCGCCATGGGAACCATGACCACCACCCTCCTCTTCGCCTACTCCGGAGGCTACATCGCCCTGCTCATGGTTTTCATGGCTCAGGGTACGCCGGTGGATCACATTCTGAACTATAAATACGTGGCGGCGGAAATTATCCATACCGTCATCGGGTCCTTCGGCCTTGTGACGGTGGCTCCCTTTACCGCACTGTGTGCCGGCCTGTTCCTGGCGGGACATAAAAAAGCACCTTCCTCCGAGACGCAGGAATCCATTGGCCCGCTGCAGCCTGAGCGTCAGAACTGATTTTGCTTATAGCAGGGACGGTCCTTGGACCGTTCCTTTTTTATCGAAGAAGAATCGAACGTAAGTTTGACTTTTTGCCAATGACGTTCTATAATGGTTGTACCAAACAGAAAGGAGGGCGCACCGGATGGAACGGGTCATTTTTCACTGTGACTTGAATAGCTTCTATGCCTCTGTGGAGCTCCTGTCCCATCCGGAGCTGCGCCATCTGCCTGTGGCTGTCTGCGGCGATCCGGAGAGCCGGCACGGCATCATTCTGGCCAAAAACGAGCCGGCCAAAGCCTTCGGGGTGAAGACGGCGGAGACCATCTGGCAGGCCAGAAAGAAATGTCCCGATCTGGTCCTCCTCCCCGCCCACCATAAGACCTACCGGGAGTACTCCCGCAAGGTCAACGAAATTTACCGGGAATACACCGATTTGGTGGAGGCCTTTGGGATTGACGAGAGCTGGCTGGATGTTACCGGCACCCTCCACCTCTTCGGCGGCGATCCAAAGGCATTGGCTGACCGGCTGCGGGACCGGCTACGGGACGAGCTGGGGCTGACCATCTCGGTGGGGGTGTCCTTCAACAAGGTCTTTGCCAAGCTGGGCAGCGACTATAAAAAACCTGACGCCACAACGGTCATTACCCGGGAAAACTTTCGTCAGCTGGTCTGGCCTCTTCCCGTGACCGACCTTCTGTACGTGGGGCGGGCCGCCGCCCAGACCTTTGAGAAGTTCGGCATCCGCACCATCGGGGATCTGGCGGCCTTTGACCGGGAACAGCTCTTCCGGCTGCTGGGAAAAAACGGCGCACAGCTTCACGATTTTGCCTCCGGACTGGATACCTCACCGGTGGCCCCGGCGGCACAATATACCCCTCCCAAGTCGGTGGGCAACGGCCTCACCTTCTCCCATAACCTCAAGGGCCGAGAGGAGATTCGGGCGGGCATCATTCAGCTCGCTGACCAGGTGGCGGCCCGTCTGCGCCGTCACAGCATGAAGTGTCAAGGTGTATCCCTTGCCATTCGAGACCCGGCATTCCGGGACCTGAGCCGACAAAAGCGGCTGGATACCCCCTCCTGTCTTGCTCGGGAAATTGCCGGGGCCGCCATGGAGCTGGCGGAGAGCTGCTGGAATATGGACCATCCGGTCCGTGCCCTCACCGTCACCGCCATCTACCTGCTGCCGGCAGAGGAGGCGGTCAGCCAGTTGGAACTGTGGGATGGTGGGCAGGAGCAGCGGCGGGAGCGGCTGGAGAAGCTGGAAGGAACCATGGATGCCATCCGGGCAAAATACGGCGCGGGGTCCATTCAACCGGCCTCCGCCCCGCGGGAACGGAGGCCCCGCCACGCACCGCCTCCCGGGGGCGCATATCCAGAGGACTAGCACCATAGGATGGGCATGGAGGTGATTCCATGCCCATCTCTTTTTGGGACTTTGCGGCCCATGCGGCGGAAAATCCGGCCCTTTTGCTGACCGTCCTGCTCACCAGCTCTGTTTTGCTGGTTAACGGCTGGACGGACGCGCCCAACGCCATCGCCGGCGCAGTGGTCACAGGCGCACTCCCCTTTTCCATGGCGGTGGCTTTGGCAGCTGCCTGCAACTTTTTGGGGGTGCTGTGCGTCACCTCGGTCAATGTGTCGGTGGCGGAGACCGTCTACTCCATCGCCTCTTTTGGGGGCGGACGGGATGCGGCCCTCATTGCCCTGTGCGCTGCCATGGGGGCGGTGGTGCTGTGGGCGGGAGCGGCCTGGTGTTTCGGCATTCCCACCAGCGAGAGCCACGCCCTGGTGGCAGGCATCTCCGGTGCGGCGGTGGCTCTGGAGGAAAGTCTGTCCTGTATCCGCTGGGACTGCTGGGGCAGGGTGCTGCTGGGCCTGGTGCTGTCCACGGCGGTAGGATTTGGAGCAGGCTTTTGGGTACAGCAGAAACTGAGCCGACGTTCGCTGTCCGTCAGGCTTGTGCGTCTGGCCCAGATTCCAGGAGCGGCAGCTGTCTCCTTCCTCCACGGAGCCCAGGATGGTCAGAAGTTTCTGGGCGTTTTCCTTCTGGGGGTGGCTCTGGCCGAAGGGCGCGGGGATGAACGTACGTTCCTCATTCCCCTCTGGCTGGTTGGACTGTGTGCGGCAGGCATTGCTCTGGGAACGCTGATGGGTGGGCGACGCATCATCGATACGGTGGGCCGGGACATGGTCTGTCTCTCCCCTCTTCAGGGTCTCTCTTCCGATCTGGGCAGTGTTCCCTGCCTGCTGCTGGCCACCTTCCTGGGACTGCCCATCTCCACCACCCACACCCGAACCGCTGCGCTCCTGGGTGTAGGCGCGGCGGGACAGCAGCGTCCCAACTGGACAGTGGCCGGTCGGGTGGGGCTTGCGTGGCTGCTCACCTTTCCCAGCTGCGCTCTGCTGGGCTACGGGATGAGCTGGCTTTTCCTCTCCTTTCTCTCCTAACGGCGGTGCACCCTCCGGGCGGTCCGGGCATAGCCTAGTGTGGAAGCAGCCGCAAAGGCGCCCTCCCCCGCAGGTGGGCGCCGCCGTGATTTGAGAAAGGACGTACATCGTGACACAGGCAATTCTCTGGGCCGCCGGTGGGACGGGATTTACCGCCCTGATGACCGCCTCGGGGGCCGCTATGGTCTTTTTATTCCGAAAAAATGCATCCCCCCAGCTTCACCGCGTGATGCTGGGCTTTGCCGCAGGGGTCATGATCGCCGCCAGCATGTGGTCTCTGCTTATTCCCGCCATTGAAGAAGCTCAGGAAATGGGAATGATCGGCTGGGTGCCCGCCGCCGGAGGTTCTGCACTGGGCATCGCCTTTTTACTGCTGATGGATTACCTGCTCCCCCATTTGACGCCGGATACCTTCCACTGGCGCGAGGGGGAAACACCCCGCAAACGGACAGCCCTGATGGTTCTGGCCGTGACTTTGCACAACATCCCAGAGGGAATGGCCGTGGGCATTTCCTGCGCTCTGGCCGCCCAGAGCGGAGAACCCACGCTCATGACGGCCTCCGCCGCCCTGGCGGTGGGCATCGGCATTCAGAATTTCCCCGAGGGGGCCGCCATCGCCCTGCCACTCCGCCAAGAGGGGATGAGCCGGCCCCGGGCCTTTGCCATGGGGGCACTGTCCGGTCTGGTAGAGCCCCTGTTCGGTATTCTCACCGTGCTGGTAGCCGGCTCCGTGCAACCGCTGATGCCCTGGCTTCTCTCCTTTGCCGCGGGCGCCATGCTCTATGTGGTGGTGGAGGAGCTCATTCCGGAGGCCAACCTCTCCCAGGGCGGACACACCGGAACTTTGGGGGTGATGACCGGGTTCCTGCTGATGATGATTTTGGATGTAGCACTGGGATAATTGTTCTCCAAGGAAAATGCCGCCCGCCGGAAGGGAAACCTTCCGACGGGCGGCGTTACATTTCTTTTCGAATCTGGCGCAAGGCATTTTTCTCCAGCCGGGACACCTGGGCCTGGGAGATGCCGATCTCTGAGGAGACCTCCATCTGGGTTTTGCCCTGAAAAAACCGCATGGAGAGGATTTTCCGCTCCCGCTCACTTAAGTGGGAGACCGCCTCCTTGAGGGCAATACGTTCAATCCACATCTCGTCCGTATTTTTCTTGTCCTTCACCTGATCCATAACACAGATGGTGTCGCTTCCGTCGGAATAAATGGGGTCGTACAGGGAGACAGGCTCCAGAATAGCGTTTAAGGCGCAAACCACATCCTCCCTCCGCAGCTGCAGCATGGTGGCGATTTCCTCCACGGTTGGCTCCTTCTGGTGCTGGGCCACATAGGACTCCTTGGCCTGGAGCACCTTATAGGCGGTGTCCCGCATGGCCCGGGACACCCGCATGGTGCTGTTGTCCCGGAGGTAGCGCCGAATTTCCCCCACAATCATGGGCACGCCGTAGGTGGAAAATTTCACGTCCAGATCGGTATTGAAGTTATCAATGGCTTTGATAAGGCCGATGCACCCCACCTGAAACAGGTCGTCGGCGTTCTCGCCCCGGTTTCCAAAGCGCTGGATGACGGACAGCACCAGGCGCAGATTCCCCGCAATCAGCTCCTCCCTGGCCTGCTTGTTCCCCGCCTTGGCCCGCAGCAGCAGCTCCCGGGTTTCCTCATTCTTCAGCACCTTCAGCTTGGAGGTATTGACCCCGCATAGTTCTACCTTGTGCTGCATGGAAAAACCTCCTGTCTTGGATGATACTGTGTTTTCAGTATCTCCTTGACAGGAGGTTTCATACGGACCCGGGACCGCCTAAATTTTTTATCGTCAGACCACTTTCGATGGATTTTTAAGGACTACCGGTTTAAAAGAGCCTGCCAGCCGTTCTCGTCCACGACGGTCACCCCCAGCTCACGAAGCTGCTCCGCTGCCACGCCCCAGCCTGGAATCAGGCGGCGGGAAAAGGTACCGTCGTAGATGGTACCGCTGCCGCAGGAGGGAGACTTGGCTTTCAGGATTGCCGCCTGACAGCCATGCTTTTTGGCCAGGGCGACGGCCAGCTCCACTCCCTTCCGGTACGCTTCCGTCACGTCCCCACCGGCTTCGTTGACCACTCGACCGTCTGCTTGCCGCTCCGCGGGAGGCCGCGGCGTAGACAGACCACCGGCCACCTCGGGGCAGACCGGGATCAGGACGTGACCTGCCTCTTCCAGCTGCCGGATCTCAGGCACTGGACGGCTCTGGCCGTCGTAGCGGCAGGGCTCCCCTAGCAGACAGCGGCTGATGAGAATGTTCATGTTGGCTTCCTCCTATGAAAAGGGCCCGGCGCCTTCCAAAGCGCCGGGCCGCGATTGATAAACTCAATGGGTCAGGTAATACTTCACCAGGGTCTGAAGCAGCTCGTCCCGATCCACCTTGCGGATCATGGCACGGGCATTGTTGTGGTTGGTAATATAGGTAGGGTCTTCAGACAGGATGTAGCCCACAATCTGGTTGATGGGATTGTAGCCCTTCTCCTGCAGCGCCTGATAGACGGAGGAAAGAATCGCCTTAATCTCCAAATCCCGCTGATCACCCAGACTGAATTTACGCGTAAAATCCATATCTCCCATTGAAAACACCTCCTCGAAAATCCTGCATCATATGGGTTTAGTCTAACTCCAAATCCCCGTTCTGTAAAGGGGCTGGGGGTAAATTTAATGAAAATGAAATATTTGTCGTCTGGCTGTACCTACCGGTTACAGGGTATCCTCCTCCGTCCGGTCCAGTGCATCCTCCACATCGAAGGGCGGCGCCTGATCCTGGACTGTCTCCTGGGGGACAGGCTGAGAGAGCGGCGTGGACGTGCCCTGCCGGTATTTCATCTCCTGCCACTGCTCCTTGGTGATGAGTAGCTGGCGGGGCTTGCTGCCCTCAAAGGGCCCCACAATCCCCTTCTCCTCCAGCTGGTCCACCAGCCGGGCGGCCCGGGCATAGCCCAGCTTCAGCCGGCGCTGGAGCATGGACACTGAGGCCTGGCCTGTCTCCACCACCACCTCGGCGGCGGCGTCAATGAGCTCGTCGAACTCACTGTCCACGTCATCGGGGGCCGAACCGCCCACGCCTTTGGCGCCCTTCTCCTTCTCGGCCGCATGCTGCTCAATCTCCTGCATGACGGCGTCATCATACTGGGCAGTGCCGCTGCGCTTGACGAAGTCCACCACCGAGGCCACTTCCTGGTCGGTGATGAGACAGCCCTGCACACGGGTGGGCTTTCCGGAGCCCAGAGGGAAGTAAAGCATATCGCCCCGGCCCACCAGCTTCTCCGCGCCGGTGATGTCCAGAATGATACGGGATTCCAGACTGGAGGCCACTGCAAAGGCGATGCGGCTGGGGATGTTGGCCTTCATGAGGCCGGTAATGACATCCGCGGAGGGACGCTGGGTGGCGATGATCAGGTGCATGCCCGAGGCACGGCCCATCTGAGCCACGCGGCAGATGGATTCCTCCACCTCCTTGGCGGCCACCAGCATCAAATCGGCCAGCTCGTCGATGATGACCACCACCTGGGGCATCTTTTCCATGCCCTCGGTTTTGGCGGCCAGGGCATTGTAGGAAGCCAGATCCCGCACGCCCACCTCAGAGAAGGTGCGGTAGCGCTTCATCATCTCGGTGACCGCCCATTGCAGGGCACCGGCCGCCTTTTTGGGGTCGGTGACCACGGGGATGAGCAGATGGGGAATGCCGTTGTAGATGCCCAGCTCCACCATCTTGGGGTCGACCATAATGAGGCGAACCTCCTCCGGAGTGGCCTTGTACAACAAGGAAATAATCAGGGAGTTGGTGCACACCGACTTACCGGAGCCAGTGGTACCGGCAATGAGCAGGTGGGGCATTTTTGCGATGTTGCCTACGATGCAGTTGCCGCCGATGTCCTTGCCCACTGCGAAGGACACCTTGGAGGCGCTGTCGGTAAAGGCCTTGGAGCCGATGACCGAGTGAATATTCACCGGAGAAACCAGCTTGTTGGGCACCTCGATGCCCACCATGGAGATCTGATCGGGAATGGGGGCGATGCGAACACCGGTGGCGCCCAGGGCCAGAGCAATGTCGTCAGACAGGTTGGTCAGCTTGTTGAGGCGAACACCCTGGTCCAGCTCCAGCTCGTACCGGGTCACCGAGGGACCCCGGGTCACGTGGGTGATGTTGGCGTCGATGCCGAAGGAGTGGATGGTGTCGGTCAGCCGCTGACGGTTGGCATTGAGCTCGGCCAGAGCCTCTCCCCCAATGTCCCCCGGTCCTTCCTTCAACAAGGAAAGGGGCGGATACTGATAGGGCGATGTTCCCTGGTCCATGGTGTCCTGAATGTCCTGAGCCACCTTGGCCGCTTCCACCTGGGCCTCCTCCCGGGTAACCTTGGCGGGTTCGGAAACTGCCGCTTTGGGCGGGGCCTCGGGTGCAGCGGGCGCGGGCGGTGTGGGCGGCGCCACCGTGACGGGAGGAACCACAGGAATTGGCTTGGGGGCCAGCACCGGTTCGGTGACAAATTCCGGTTCCGGCTGAACCGGCTCCGTAATAGCTTCCACCTCCGGCTTCGGTTCTGCCTTGGGTTCCGGCTGAGCGGCCGGCTGCCCGGTGAGCAGCTGATCGGGCGAAGGAACCCGGGCCTTACGGTCAAAGAAGCCGCGCTTTTTCTTTTCCGGGGCAGTGACAGGCGTCTGGTCTGCCAGCGGTCCCTCATCCACCGGAATATCGATGGGAGCCCGGTGTGCCGCAGGCGCAGATACCCGCGCCTCCCGAGCCCCACGTGCTTCCGCGACGGGTTCCGGCCGTTTGCGGCGGACCGGTTCGGGCTCCGGCTCATACTCGTACTGGGGACGATTGAAAATCCAGTCCGCCACATCAATGAGAGAGCGATTGAAGGCTGCCAGCCCCATCAGGATTCCGCCCATGGCGAAAATAATGGTGCTGCCCAGGCTGGTGAAGAGCACGACACAGGCCTGCGCCAGTACGCCGCCCAGCACACCGCCGGACTTCAGCGTCTCACCGGTGGACCACAGGGTCTTGATCAGCGCTCCGTCCCAGGCCATAGGCTTGACCAGAACGCCGTGAATCAGACCCGCCAGCATCAACGGCAGCAGCAGGGCACAGGTAAGCCGCAGGCGTACCGGACGGCCCCGATGAAAGGCCAGAATATAAGCGCTCAGCAGCAGTACCGGGGGCACCAGCCAATAGCCGTAACCGATCAGTCCCTTCAGGATCCCGCAGAAAAAGTCGATGAAGATGGCCTTCAGATTAAAATATCCGAAAGCAGCAAAAACGGCCAGCAAGAGACAGACCACCGCCCCCGCCTCCCGGCGAAAAGGCCGGGGGGTAGGTGCGGAGGTCCTGGATCTGGCACTACTTTTACTGCTTTTACTGCCTTTTAATTTGGACGTGGAAGCGGCACGGCTGCCGCCGCCCGGTTTCTTTCGTGTGGATGCCATTGTGTTACGTCCTTTCCCAGAAAAGGATTATACCGCCGCAGGGACCAGGGTCCAGCCCATAAGGGTAAGAACCAGGCAAATCAGGCCAGCGGCCCAGCAGTAGTAGGCAAAGGCTCCGAATTTACCCTTAGAGGCCAGCAGATTCACCAGCTGAATGGAGAAATAGCCCACCACGCCGGCAATTACCATACCCAGCAGATACTTGGGCAGAGCTCCCTCAGGCAACCCGCCCTCTGCGCCCAACACATCCTTGACCTCCAGAATGGTGGCGCCCAGAACGGCAGGAAGAGACATCAGGAAGGAATAGCGCACGGCAAACTTACGGTCAAAGCCCACCGCCATACCGGCGGAGATGGTACAGCCGGACCGGGACAGGCCAGGAATAGTGGCACAGCCCTGGGCTACGCCCACCAGCAGCACGTCCTTCAGTGTGGCGTTGCGGGCCGTCTTTCTCCCCCCTGCCATCCGGTCAGAGAGAAACAGCACGCATCCGGTGACCAGCAGGGCGCAGCTGACAAAAACAGGGCTGCTTCCCAGCGCTTCCACCTGGTCTTTGACGAGCATAACCACAAACAGGGGCAGCGTACCCACAATCACCAGCAGCACCAGCCGCCGAGCCTCCGGCGGATTGCCCTGGGCAGGACGGCGGGAGAAGATGGCGGCAATGCCGCGGAAAAACTCCTCGATCATCTCCACGACATCCTGGAAATAGTAGATGCACACGGCCAGCAAAGTGGCAAAGTGGAGCAAAATATTAAAAAGCTGGTCAGGTTCGGACATACCGAAGAAATACTGCAGCAGGGTCAAATGGCCGGAGCTGGAGATGGGCAGAAACTCAGCCACACCCTGGACAAAGCCCAGAACGGCAGACATTAAATACGACACAATATGTACCTCCCATGGAAAATGCCATAAAATCACTGCTACTATATTAACACAACCCACCCGGAAATACCAGACTTTTTCTTATCAATTATGTAAACGGAGGAGGAGTTATCTCTCGCCCTCTCCGTTTCCCTTTTGCGCCAGGATTTGCCCATGGAGGCAGGTCAGTGCATCCCCCAGTCCCCCGATCCGGTCAATGAGGCCCAGCTGCACCGCCTCTTCACCGTAAATGACGCTGCCCACGTCGGCCACCAGTTCCCCGGTTTGGAGCATTAGCTTTGTAAAGTCTTCCCTTTTTACAGTGCTGTTGGCCGTTACAAATTGAATGATTCGTTCCTGAATCCGCTCAAAGTAGTAGAAGGTCTGGGGCACACCAATGACCAATCCGTTGAGCCGTACCGGATGGATGGTCATTGCCGCTGAAGGCGCAATGAAGGATTTCTTTGCTGACACAGCCAGCGGTACGCCGATCGAGTGGCCGCCTCCCAGCACCAGAGAGACCGTTGGCTTGGTCATACTGGCAATGAGCTCCGCAATGGCTAGCCCCGCCTCAATGTCTCCGCCCACCGTATTGAGCAAAACAAGCAGACCATCAATTTGGTCACTCTCCTCCACCGTGGCCAGAAGCGGCAAGACGTGCTCATATTTTGTGGTTTTGCTGCTGGCAGGCAGCAGCTGATGCCCCTCGATCTGCCCCACAATGGTCAGGACGTAAATGGTACCTCGCTTACTTTGAATGAGAGAGGATCCCAGATCCACAATGGGCTGCAGGCTGGGCTCCTGACCCTGCTCCGGATTTTGGGAATTGGGCGTTTCTTCCATGCGTACCACTCCTTTTCTGGCCATTAGCATGCACGGATGGGCCCATTTTTACTCCTTTTCCCCCACTCTACTTTGCGTAGGTTGCGTTTTTTCCCTTCCTTTGGCATAATGTTCCCCAGGAAAGGGGTCAAATCATGGATAACATACAGTTTGGGGCCTTTGTGGCCCAGCTCCGCAAAGAACAAGGTCTGACACAGAAGGATCTTGCTGAACGTCTGCACGTAACGGACAAGGCGGTGTCCAAATGGGAGACCGGAAAGGGCTTCCCCGATGTCAAGCTGCTGGAGCCCCTGGCTCAGGTGCTGGGTGTTTCCCTGGTGGAGCTGCTCCAGGGTGCACGTATGGAGAAAGAAAGTCTCACCATCGGGGAAGCTGGTGAGGTTCTTTCCCAGGCCATTGATCAATCTCAGCGTATTACCGCACGTCGTTACCTTCGGCTGCTGCGGTGGCTGCTTACCGCCATCTGTGTGTATTTGGCCTATGACCCGGTGATTCTTTTGGTGAGCTTTCTCTACCTCCAGATTCTTGCCCTCACCACCTCCGCGTCTATGGCTTACACATATGGAATAATCGGAAGTGCAGATGGTCCCACAGCCATTCTTGTGTCCAGCGCCTCTACCCTTCCCATCTGGCTTTGGCCAGTCCTCCAGGCGGCAGGTGCCATTCTCTGTCTGATACTGGCGATCCGTGTGTGGCGTCTGGAACGAAACCTCCGGTGACTTTCTGACAAGTAAAATCACTTGCTATATATTAAAAAACCTGGATGTACGTGCGATACGTACATCCAGGCTTTTTTCAAGCGCCTTAAACTGCCTCAAACACAGCCTTCATACCCTTGAAGGTCATATAGCAGTCCAGTTTGCCCACGGTCTCAAAGGGAGCGTGCATGCTGAGTACCGGCACACCGGCGTCCAGAGTATCGATGTTCCGCTCCGCCATATAGGCGGCTACCGTTCCGCCGCCGCCAGCGTCCACCTTGCCCAGCTCGGCCATCTGCCACACCACATTGGCCTCATCCAGCACCCGGCGGGCGTAGGCGACCACCTCGGCGGAGGCATCGGAGGCGCCGGACTTGCCCCGGGCTCCGGTGTACTTGCAAAGGCCCATGCCGTAGTTTACAAAGGCGCTGTTGCGCTTCTCGTACACATCGGCAAAGTTGGGGTCATAGGCCGCCGTCACGTCGGCGGACAGGCAGAAGGACTTCTCATAGCAGGCCCGGGGCAGCACGCCCTGGCCCGCACAGAGGTCGGCCATAAAGGTGTCAAAGCACTCAGACTTCATGCCGGTGACGCCCTCGGAGCCAATTTCCTCCTTATCCGCCAGCATGCAGATGGCGGTGCGCTCCGGCGTGCCCAGCTGCAGAAGGGCGGCCAGGGCGGCATAGGCACACACACGGTCGTCGTGGCCATAGGCGCCGATGAGGGAGCGATCAAAGCCGATATCACAGGCGTTGAAGGCGGGGACGGCAGAGAGTTCAGCAGAGATAAAGTCCTCCTCCACAATGCCGTACTTCCGATTCAGCAACTCCAGCACCGCGATCTTGACCCGGTCCTTACCCTCATCGTCGCTGAGCGGGCGGCTGCCCACCAGGATGTTCAGGCTCTCACCGGGGATGGCCTCACCCAGGGGCTTCTTGGACTGCTCGGAGCCCAGGTGGGGCAGCAGATCGTCGATGGTAAAGAGAGGGTCCCCCTCCCCGTTGCCTACAGACACCCGAATCACCTGACCGCTCTTCAGCGCCACCACGCCGTGGAGCTCCAGAGGGATGGTCACCCACTGGTACTTGCGAAGGCCGCCGTAATAGTGGGTCTTGAGAAAAGCCATCTCATCGGCCTCATAGAGGGGATTCTGCTTCAAATCCAGCCGGGGGGAATCAATGTGGGCGGCGCCAATGTTGACACCCTCCGCCAGACTCTTTTTGCCCATCACGGCCAGCATGATAGCCTTGCCCCGGTTGACCTGATACACCTTATCTCCGGCATTCAACTCCATGCCACGGGTATAGGGCCGGAAACCGGAGGCCTCCGCCAGAGCGATGGTGCGGTCCACGCACTCCCGTTCGGTTTTGCCCGCGTCCAAAAACTGCTTATAGCCGACGCAGTAGGCATCCATGGCCTCCAGCTCACCGGGCTGCAGCCGGTCATAGCCGTTTTTCTTCTCATAGGCCAGGGCACGGCGCAGCTGCTCGCCCCGGCTCTCTTCCTTTCGCTCGTCCATTGAAAAAACCTCCTTTTGGACTTTATTGTATGTCCTTGCCTAAAATTGATTCAATCAGCGTCTTGGCCTGAAGAGCAAATTCTTCCGGCCCAGCACAGTCATTCCAAAGGGTGTAATCGCACCCCTGGGTAAAATAATCGTCCGGCTTCTGAGCCCTCACCCGGGACCAGGCGTACTCCTCAGAAATACTCTCCCGGGCCATAATACGTTTCACCCGCACCTCCGGCGGAGCAATCACGGCCACCGTGGCACTGCACAAATCCTTCAGCGGGCTCTCCAGCAGGCCGATGGCGTCGATGGCCACCAGAGTTTTCCCCTTGGCGCGGTACTCCTCCAATCGTTCCTGCGTTCGTTTCACCGTGGCGGTCTGGGCGATGGTATTGAGCTTTTTCAGCTTTTCCGGGTCGCCAAAAACAATGGTCCCCAGTTTTTTCCGATCGATGGCGCCGCTCTCATTCCGAAGGGGGCCAAATGCACTCTCCAACATCCTCTGTAAGGTTAAATCACTTTCCAGAAGCTCGTGGTACACGACATCACAGTCGATGACCGAACCACCCAGTTTCTCTACCTCGCGCAGCGCAGTGGTTTTACCGGCTCCGGTGGGGCCGGTGATTCCCAGAACGGTCATAGGCACATTCTTTTTCATGCCAAATCGCCTCCGAATTGAGGGAGTGTACATAACCAAAATATATCCCCCATTGACCAGCAGATGGAGCCATCCCATATGGTCACCCAGAAACAGGATAACCCCACTAAAGAGCAAAGATACCGTAAAAATGCACTGGATGACAATCCACATGGCGGGGTACCGAACCCAAATTCCGATCACCATGGCAATCAGGGAGAATGGAATGCTGACACTCCGATCATTCTCCATGGTATAGATACCCACCATAACGGTGACAGCGATCAACAGAGCGGTCCAGAACAGATAAGAAAGGGAGCGCTCTTTTACGTGCGAATCATGCAAAGTGGAATCCGCGTGTTTCACAACCTGAGGGGTCTCCCACAGGACCAGCTGCTCCAAGGTCACCCCATACAGTTCTGCCAGGGCTTTCAAATTACTTACACCTGGTTCTGCCTTACCGGTTTCCCACTTGGAGATGGTCTGGCGGGTCACAAACAGGGCCTTGGCTACTTCTTCCTGGGACAGCCCCTTTTCTTTCCGCAGGTTCTGCAGGTTTTCTCCCAATGTCATATGGCTCACCTCACCTTAAGCGTACGGAAAAAGGGCCAAACAGTCAAGCAATTTCCGTGCAACCTTAGGTTGCAGGCCTTGGGGGCCAAGGGTTACACCTGGATAATATGGAATCCAGCCGCCTTGTTGAGGCGGTTGGCAATGGCCAGTCCAATGCCGCCGGAATCCGGGCACTGGGCCCAGATGGCGGGCACACTGGTGTGGTCAAAGGAGCGCAGGGCGTCAAAGATGTGTCGGGCCTGCTCCTCTTTGTCCCCCGAGGGCCCCAGGTCCATGACGGGCCTCGTCACGGAACGTCCCGTGAACAGTGGCAGGAACTCCTCAAAGCAGATGATGCCGTCCTCTGCGTCAGCGTGCTGGGCGATATACTCAGCCGCCTTGGCGGGGTCACCGGTCACCACAGTGACAGGCGCCTTGGGGGCGTAATGGCGGTATTTCATGCCCGGGGCCTTGGGCTTCTCCCCTGCTCCCATAAGCCGGGTTACCGCCGGGTCCACCTCCACCTGTCCCAGTACCTGGCGCAGCTGCTCCAGAGTGATTCCGCCCGGCCGCAGCAGCCGGGGCACGTCTCCGGTTAGATCAATGATGGTGGACTCGACCCCCACGGAACAGGGACCGCCGTCCACGATGGCGTCAATCTTTCCGTCCATATCCTCCAGCATGTGCTGGGCGGTGGTGGGGCTGGGGCGTCCCGAGGTGTTGCCCGAGGGAGCTGCCACCGGGATATCGGCCAGACGGATGATCTCCTGACACAGAGGGTGGCTGGGACAGCGCATGCCCACGGTCTCCAGCCCCGCCGTCACCTCGTCAGGCACCAGGGCCTTGCGGGGCAGAATCATGGTCAAGGGACCGGGCCAGAAACGCTGGGCCAGCGCCCAGGCCTGGGGCGGGACGTTCTCACAGTACCGCTCCAGCCAGGAGGCCTCCGGGATATGGAGAATCAGGGGGTTGTCTTGGGGCCTTCCCTTGGCTTTGAAAATGGCCCGAACCGCCTCAGGGTTCAGGCCGTTGGCGCCCAGGCCATAGACCGTCTCGGTGGGGATGCCCACCAGACCGCCGGCACGGAGAATCTCCGCCGCCTGAGCACTGTCATTGTTTGTCAATCGCAGAGTCTGCAACGCCGTTCCACTTCTCTTTCTCTAGCTCCGTCCGTCGGACGGTAAAAATCAGGTGGGGCATATCCATGCCGTAATAGTGCTTGACCAGGGTGCCCCGCGGAGTCATGCCGTTGCGCCGTGCCACTGCCTGGGAGGGGAGGTTGTTGTCCCGGATGATGGAGCAGACCTCCTGAAATCCCAGAGTATCAAAGGCATAGTCCCGGCAGGCCTGAGCCGCCTCTGTGGCGTAGCCCTTGTGCCAGGCGGCACGCTCCAGCAGATATCCCACCTCGGGCATCTGCCGGTCATCCCCCACGGACTGCCAGGTAATGCCGCACTGGCCCACCATCTCTCCGGTAGCCTTCTCCACCACCGCCCACAGTCCAAAGCCGTCCCGGCTGTAGCGTCTCTGCTGGTTGTGAAGCCAATCCCAGGCCTCCTGGTCTGAAAAGGCGTGCTCGTAGGCGTACATCACCACGGGGTCCTGGAGCATCCGGCAAAGAGCAGGAAAGTCCCCGTCCTCCATTTCCCGAAGCCGCAGGCGGGCGGTCTCTAAAATCATCCGGCTCATGACAAAATCAGCTTTTCCAGCTGCTCCGGGTTCTCCGCGATGAAGTCGGCGCCCTCGTCCTCCAGCTCTTTCCGGGTGCGGAAGCCCCACAGCACACCGCAGCTGGTGAGATTCCCGTTGCGGGCGGTGCGGATGTCCACATTGCTGTCCCCTACAAAGAGGGTATTTCCCCGGGTGGCACCCATCTCCGCCATCAAGCGATGAAGCAGGGTTGGGTCAGGCTTGGTGGGGCAATCGGGCAGCGCCCCCTGGACATATGGGAACACGCCGGGATAGTAGTGCTCCACCACCGGACGTGCCAGAGCGTGGCCCTTGTTGGAAAGGACCGCCATGGACACGCCAGCCGCCTTCAAATGCTCCAGCAGCTGAGGGATTCCGGCGTAGGGAGCCGTCTTGTCCTCCTTGTGGGCGTCATAATAGGGGGTAAACTCCTGGTCCATGACGGACTTGGCGTACTCCAGATCACGGCACTTCTCCGGAAACAGCCGCTCCACCAGTTTCTGAATTCCATTGCCCACAAAGTACTTGTACTCCTCCACAGTGTGGGTAGGCCAGCCATGGAGCTTGCAGACATGGTTGCCCGCGTCCGCTAAGTCGTCAATGGTGTTGAGCAGCGTTCCGTCCAAATCAAAAATCACATACTGATACATAAAGGGTTCCTTCTTTACTCGTAAATGCCGATCTCCATACCGCCGATCTCAATCAAGGTATCCCGGGCAAACTCCGCCCGCTGAAGATAGGCTTTCACCGCCATCTGAGCATACTTGGGGTTAATCTTCTCGTCCTCCAGGTCCAAATCCAACCGTCCACCGGTTTCGTCCCCTTCCCCGCCGCATACGGCGCCGTGGTCGTCCAAAACCTCGTTGAGCTCGCCCACAATGTCGGCCAGCTCCTTGCCCTCGGGCAGAGAAGAATAGTGAATAAACAGATCCATGATATAAAACTCCTTTTCAAAACGGATCAGGACTGCTCTTTCAGACGCTCCGCCTGGTCTGCGGCCGCCAAAGCGTCAATAATTTCGTCCAAGTCCCCGTTCACAACGTTATCAATTTTATAGAGGGTCAGGCCGATCCGGTGGTCGGTCACCCGGCCCTGCGGGAAATTGTAGGTACGGATGCGCTCGTTGCGCATGCCGGTACCCACCTGGCTGCGGCGCTGCTGGGTATATTCGCTGGAAATTTTCTCCTGCTCTGCCTCATAGAGCCGGGAAGCCAGGATGCGCATGGCCTTGTCCCGGTTCTGGAACTGGCTGCGCTCCTGCTGACACTCCACCACAGTGCCTGTGGGCTTGTGGATGAGGCGCACGGCGGAGGAGGTCTTGTTTACATGCTGTCCACCCGCGCCGGAGGACCGAAAGACCTGCATCTCGATGTCGGCGGGATTCAATTGGACGTCCACCGCCTCCATCTCCGGCAGGACGGCCACCGTAGCGGTGGAGGTGTGAATCCGGCCTCCCGATTCCGTTTCTGGCACCCGCTGCACCCGGTGAACGCCGCTCTCATACTTGAGGCGGGACCAGGCACCGTCGCCTTCAATTGTAAAGGAAATTTCCTTTATCCCACCTAATTCTGTTTCGCTGACGGAGTCTACCTCCGTCTTCCAGCCCCGTGACTCGGCGTACATGGAGTACATGCGATAGAGGGAGTGGGCAAAGAGGGCTGCCTCCTCCCCGCCTACCCCGGCCCGAATCTCCAGAATGACATTTTTCCGGTCGTTGGGGTCCTTGGGCAGCAGGAGAATCTGCAGCTCGCGCTCCAGCCGCTCCATATCCTGACCGGCCTGGTGGTACTCCTCCTGGGCCAGTTCCTTCATCTCCGGGTCGCTGAGCAGCTGCTGGGCCTGGTCCCTGGCCTCCTTCACACGCTGATAGGTGCGGAAGGTCTCCACCAGGGGCTGCAGCTCCGTCTGTTCCTTGTTCAGCTTTGCCACCAGCTCCGGATCGTCATAGGTCTCCGGCACCGCCAGTCGGGCCTCGATCTGGCTGTATTTGGCCTCAATGGCGGCCAGCTTGTCCAGCATACAATTCCTCCTGCAACGAATTCAGCGGTCGAACACAAAGGACTTCACCAACGCCAGAGGCTCCCGAATGTACATCTTCAGCCGGGAGGGCAGGTGGCTGGTGGGTGCGGCCAGTGTCGAGATCTCTCCGAAGCCCGCACGCTCGGCCAGCATCCGGGCACGGGTCAGGTGGAAGCCATTGGACACCACTAGGACGTCGGTCTCATCCAGGTCGTAGCCCGCATCCTTCAGCACCTGAGCGCTGTTTCGAAGATTCTGAGAGGTGTTGTGGGATTGGTCCTCCAGAAGGATGCGATCCTCTTCCACGCCCTCCTCTATGAGATAGTCGGCCATGGCGCGGGCCTCGGTGGTGGGCTCATCAGGCCCCTGACCGCCGGAAACCACCACCGTCATATCTGGGTGATCGGACAGATAGTCTGCCGCTTCCTCCAGGCGGTCCCGCAACAGCTGGGACGGGCCGTCCGGTTTGACCTGACAGCCTAGCACCACCATGACCTGAGGTTCACCGGCAATGTGGTCATAGGCGCCGTAGATGACGGCGCCAAACAGGGCGGCAAAGCACAAGGCGCCTGCCGCAATCAACACAAGAATGGCTCGAATCCAGCGCTGATACCGTCTACCCTTATAGCTGGGCACCTCAATCTTCTGCCGGCTCATCCCCGCGCCTCCTCCAATTGGGCTGAGAGAGTCTCCCAGGTCCCGTAGAGTTTCAAAATTTCTTCCTCCAGGGCTTCCCGCTGTTCATAGAGTTCCTGCAGCTTCAGATAGTCCGAAGCAGCCTGCTCGATCTGCTGCTCCAGATCGTACATCTGCTCCTCCGCCTTGGCCACAGCACGCTCTGCGGCGGTCACCTCTTTTTCCAGGTTCTTGGTGCCGCCCGGGCGCTTGGGTTTCTCCTTTTTGGGCTCTTCCGCCTTAGGAGCGGCGGGCTGGGCAGCAAGCTGCTTCTGCCGCTGACGGGCGGAGAGGTATTCCTGATAGGTGCCCTTGAAATCGGTGATATGGCCGTCCTCCAGCATCCAGATGCGGGTGGCAAAGCGGTCAATAAAATAACGGTCATGGGAGACAAAGAGCAGGTTCCCCTCGTACTCCTCCACCGCCTCCTCAATCCACTCACGACTCTGGATGTCCAGATGGTTGGTAGGCTCGTCCAGAATGAGAAGGTTAATCTGTGCATCCATGAGCATACACAGGCGAAGCCGGGACTGCTCGCCGCCGGACAGGGCCGACACCGGCTTAAAAACGTCCTCCCCCCGGAATTTGAAGGAGGCCAGCCGGTTCCGGGCCGTCTGAGCCGTGCAGTCCAGGTCGTAAATCATGGTATCCACCAAGTTTCGCTCCGGGTGGGCAAAGTGGATGATCTGGGGCAGGTAACCGATTTTCACTGTGGGTCCCAGACGAAGCTTGCCCTGGTCCGGCTGCTCCTCCCCCATCAAAATTTTAATGAGGGTGGACTTTCCGGTGCCGTTGTCCCCCAAAAGGGCAATGCGCTCGCCCCCGGCCACTTCCAAGTTGACGTCGGAAAACAGGGTCCGTCCGGCAAAGCCCTTCTCCAGCCCCTTGATGGTGAGCACCTCGTCCCCACGGAACTCCCGCTCACCAAAACGGACTTCCATTTTCCGCTCCTTCCGGGGGCGGTCGGTGACCCGCATGCGCTCGATGCGCTTCTCCATAGACTGGGCACGTTTAAATACCTTATCATTGCCGGAGTAGGCCCAGATGCGCAGCTGCTGGGCCGCTTTCTCCAGCTGCTCGATTTTGGCCTGCTCCTTCTCGTACTGCTTCAGCTTTTCCTCGTACCGCCGCTCCTTTTCCACGGCGTAGAAGCTGTAGTTGCCCGAGTAGAACTCTGCCTTTCCATTCTGGATCTCGATGACCCGGTCCACCACTTTGTCCAGGAAGTAGCGGTCATGGGAGACGGTGAGGACAGTACCCTTAAATCTCTCCAGATATTCCTCCAGCCACTCGGTGGCCCGCAGGTCCAGGTGGTTGGTGGGCTCGTCCAGCAGCAGAATGTCCGTGTCCTCCAGAATGAGACGGCCCAGGTTGACCCGAGTCTTCTCCCCGCCGGAGAGTTTATCAAAGGGACGCCCGCGCATCTCAGCGGAGATGGAAAGGCCGTTGCAGACCTTATTCTTGTTGGTCTCCGTCTCGTAACCGCCCCCCGCCTGAAAGGCAGCGGTGAGCTTATCGTACCGAGCCATAAGAGCCGGGTTCTCCCCTGCCCCCATCTGCTCAGCCAAACGGCTCAGCTCCCGTTCCATCTCGTGGAGAGGGGCAAAGGCGGTGTCCAGTACGTCCTCCACCGTATAGCCGGCCGGATAGACGGGGATCTGGGAGATGAGGCCCAGACGCTTGCCCGGCGCCACCATAACCTCGCCCTCGTCGCAGTCCACTTCACCGGTGAGGATGCGCAGCAAGGTGGTCTTGCCGCAGCCATTGGGCCCCAGCAGGCCCACCCGCTCCCCGGTGTCCACCTGGAAGGTGAGGCCATCCAATATTCGATTGCCAACCTCAAATTCCTTGACCAGGTTGGAGACGGATAGATCGATCATAGCAACCTCATTTTCTATTACGTTGGTTCCGGCCGGAAGACGGGATTACTCCGCCTTGGTGAGCTCCATCAGGCAGGCGGTCAGCTCCTCCAGCTTCATACCCCGGGAGGCCTTGACCAGGATGGTGCAGTCCGGCTGCAGCACCTTGGGAAGAATGGTCCGGGCCGCCTCTTTGTCTTCACAGCGGTAGACCTCAGGCACGCCGGACTCTCGGGCTCCCCGGGCGATATAGTCGGACAGCTCGCCCACGGCCACCAGACAGTCAATCTTCTCCTTGCCCAGGCACTCGCCCACCTCATAGTGGAGCCCCGGGGCAAAGGGACCAAGTTCAAACATATCGCCCAGCACGGCAACCTTCCGCTGGCAATGGCTGTCAGCCAGCACACTGATGGCGGCCCGCATGGACTGGGGATTGGCGTTATAGGTGTCATCCAGAATGGTGATGCCCTCGGCCCGGCGGACAATGTTCATCCGCATCCGAGTGGGAACAAACTGATAGATACCCTGGGCAATCTCCTGGGCTGTAAGGCCAAACCGCTCCCCTACGGCCGCGGCAATGAGGGCGGGATAGATCATGTGCTCGCCCAGAGCCGGAATCTTGACGGTCTGGTCCATGTGGGGGGTAATGAGCCGGCAGTCCAGGTAGCTCACGCCGTCGCCGCCAATGACCTCCGCCCGATACTCCAGGCCTTCGCCCCGTCCGCAGAAGACAGCGGGCACCGGCGTCTTGCCCCGCAGGGTGGCCAGCAGCTCATCGTCGCCGTTGAGTACCACCAGTCCCCCATCCTTAATGTGGGGCAGCAGCTCACACTTGGCCTTGAAGATATTTTCCCGGCTGCCCAGCCGCTCAATGTGGGCGTCGCCGATGTTGGTGATGACACCCACGTCCGGCTTGACCGTTCCGGCCAGGTAGTCAATCTCGCCGAATCGGTCCATGCCCATTTCCAAAACGGCAATCTCATGGCTCTTTTCCAGACGAAGCAGGGTCAGGGGCAGGCCCACGTTGTTATTAAAGTTCCCCTCGGTCTTCAGAACCTTATACCGCACCCCCAGCACGGAGGCGATCATGTCCTTGGCCGTGGTCTTGCCCACGCTGCCGGTGACGGCCACAAAGGGAATGTCAAACCGGGCCTTATACCAGGCGGCCAGATCCCGCAGCGCCCGCTGGGTATTGGCCACCTTCACATAGAACTTATCCTCCCGGTAGCTCTTCCGCTCCCGGGCAGTGAGACAGCCCACAGCTCCGCCCTCCAGGGCTGAGTTAATGTAGGCGTGTCCGTCAAAACGCTCCCCGGTGAGGGGGATGAACAGAGCGCCGGGATGGATGGTCCGGCTGTCCGTATCCACCCGGACAATGGGGGCGTTCAAATCCCCAAAGGTTCCCAGCAGCTTGCCGTCCACTGCCTCCAGCAGTTGGCCCAGGGTGATGGTTTCCATCCCTTACTGTTCCTCCTTCCGAGCTTCCAGGGATTTCTGGATGATGGTCTCACACAGTGTCCCATAGTCAATGCCCACCACGGCTGCCTCCTGGGGCACCAGGCTGGTGGGAGTCATGCCGGGCAGAGTGTTGATCTCCAAAAAGTAGGGAGTTCCGTCCTCAGTGACAATGAAGTCGGCCCGGGCATAGACAGAGAGGCCCACAATCCGGAACACCTCCAGCGCGGCCTCGCCCAGGCGCTTCTCCCACTCCGCCGGAATCTCGGCGGGACAGACTTCCAGAGCGGCTCCGGGCTGATACTTGTTCTCGTAATCATAAAAGCCCTCTTTGGGAATAATCTCGATGGAGGGCAGGGCCTTTCCATCCAGGAGGGCCACCTGAATTTCCCGCCCCTGGATATACTGCTCCAGAACGGTACGGCCACCCAAGGCAATGCTTCCTTCCAGCGCCTTGTGAAGCTCCGGGCGGGTATGGGCGATGTAAACGCCAATGGAGGAGCCGCTGTCAATGGGCTTTACCACCACGGGGAGCTCGGTCTTCTCCACCAGTTCTTCCAGGTTCTCCTCACTGACCCGGACCACCTGCCAACGGGGAGTTGTCACCTTGTCGGCCACCAGGCGCTTGGTCAAGTCCTTGTCCATGGCAATGGCGGAGGCCAGGCAGCCCGACCCGGTATAGGGCACGCCAAGGAGATCCAGAGCAGCCTGGATCCGTCCGTCCTCTCCGCAGGCGCCATGGAGGGCCAGATATACGATATCCGCTCCGGCGCACAGCTCCAGAACCCCAGGGCCAATGGCGGAAGGACTCTGGTCCTTACGGCTGGCACGCACCTGCTTCAAATCCGGAGCCTGGGGAGACACCTTCTTGAAGGATTCGGGGACAGGCTGGTCATAGAGATCCTCCGGCGCACCGGTCATTCCCTCCAGTCCAAAAAACAAATCCACCAGAGCCACCTGATGTCCGCGATCCCGCAGCGCCTGACACACCATGGCGCCAGAGGAAAGAGAGACGTTTCGTTCCGGACTCAGACCGCCGGCCAGTACCACTATCTTCATATTGACACACCTCATTATCGGCATATGGGCATACTTACCACATTTTATACACTAATAGGTCATTTTAGCACAGGCTGCTGAAATACACAAGCACGCCCCCGGATTTTTTCCTGCTTTCCCCGGTTTTTTCGGCAAAAAGCGCTCCCCGAGCTTATTCGGGGAGCGCCAGATGGTTTCCTTACAAAACCATGGATTACTTGGTGCCAAAAATACGGTCGCCCGCGTCGCCCAGGCCGGGCACAATGTAGGCGTGCTCGTTGAGCTTCTCATCCACGGCAGCCACATAGATGTCCACGTCGGGATGATCCTTCTGGATGCAGGCAATGCCCTCGGGGGCGGCAATGACGTTCATCAGCTTGATGTGCTTGCAGCCGTAGCCCTTCAGGAAGGTGATGGCCGCAGAGGCAGAGCCACCGGTGGCCAGCATGGGATCCAGAATGATGACGTCCCGCTCAGCAATGTCGTTGGGCATCTTGCAGTAATACTCCACGGGGGCGTGGGTTTCAGGGTCGCGGTAGAGGCCGATGTGACCAACCTTGGCAGAGGGAATCAGATTCAGGATGCCGTCCACCATGCCCAGGCCGGCACGGAGGATGGGGACAATGGCCAACTTCTTTCCGGCCAGCTGCTTGAAGGTACCCACCGCAACGGGGGTCTTAATCTCCACGTCTTCCACGGGCAGGTCGCGGGTGGCCTCATAGCACTCCAGAGCGGCGATCTCGGAGACGATCTCGCGGAATTCCTTTACGCCGGTGCGCTCGTCCCGCAGGATGGACAGCTTATGCTGCAGCAGAGGGTGGTCCAAAACGTGTACTTTCTCGTTAAACATGCGCATGCTCCCCTTTTTGATTCATTGGTGATTGGGATTCCCGCTCCAGCCGCTCCCGTTCCGCCTGGGACAGCCGGTGGTAGACCGGAACCAGTTCTCCGCCCTTGACCAGGGCGCCCTCTTCCGCCAGCCGCAGTGCGGTCCGGGCGACACCCCAGGCGCTCTGCATGCGCAGAGGCTGCGGCGCCAGCTTCAAGTCGAGGCCCTGTTCCATCAAGGCATTATAACACAGTTTGGCCCCGTCTCCAACGACTATTTTGGAATTTTTATATTTTTTGACTTCTTCCGCCAATTCGCCCAGGGAAATGGCCCGGTCGGGACTCAGCCGTTCCAGGCCCTCGCCCGTAGCCAGAAAGAGGGCATTATAGACCTGATTGCGCCGGGCATCCATGGCGCAAATAATAAGGCTCCCCTCCAGATGGGCCAGTGGCCAGGCCATGGACTCCAAGGTCGAACAGGGCGCACAGTCCTTGTTCCCCTTCCAGGCCAGCCCCTTGGCTGTGGCCACACCGATGCGCAGGCCGGTAAAGGAACCGGGGCCCGCCGCCACCGCGATGACGTCCACGTCGTCCAGCTTGGTTCCACTGTTTACCAGCATGCTCTCCACCATGGGCAGAAGGGTGCGGCTGTGGGTCAGGCCGCTGTTGGAATATACTTGTGCCGCCAGCTCCCCGTCCCTGCACAAGGCAGCGGAACAGGCGGTGGCGGATGATTCCAGTGCCAAAATCAACATGATTCCATCGTCCTCTTCTTCTCAGTCTTCCGGGAGCGCCGGGGCATGTTCCAGGGTAATCAACCGCTGGTTCTCCGTCTCTCCCCTGCGGATATCCACCCGGATGGCATCCGCTTCCAGGGCATCCGCCACATTTTCGCTCCACTCCACGGCGCATACTCCGCCCCGGGCCAGATAATCTTCCCAGCCGATGTCAAACAGCTCCTCCGAGGAGCCCAGGCGGTACATGTCAAAGTGAAACAGGGGCAGCCGTCCCCCCTCATACTCATTGACAATGGTAAAGGTGGGACTGGTCACCCGGTCGGGAATGTCCAACCCCCGGGCAAGGCCACGGGTAAAGGCGGTCTTCCCCGCCCCCAGATCTCCGGTAAAGGCCACCACCGACCCAGGCGCGAGGCAGGCACCCAGCTTTCGGCCCAGCTCCTCCGTCTCTTCCGGGCTGTTGGTTCTGTATTCCATAAAACTGCTCCTTGTTTACAGAAAATTTTCACGCTCATCGAGAATTATACCACACCCAAGGTTTACCTTTCCAGCAAAAAGTGATAAAATATGGTCCAGTTCTTTTTACCCAGGAGGTGGCATTTTGTCCACGCTGTTCTCTCCCCTGCGGGAGTTTTTCCGGAAAGGCGATTTACTGCTGCTGTCCCTGTGCCTGCTGGCCAGCGGCTTCGGCTTAGTTCTTATTTTTTCCGCCACCCAATATATGAAAGGCAGTTCCAGCGGGCCTATGCGCTATATGGCCATCCAGTTTCTGGCCATTATATTGGGTGTGATTGCCTATATTCTCCTCACCTTTGTGGATTTCCAGCTTTTTACCGAAAAGAACTGGAAATACCTGTTGGCTTTCAACGTCTTCTTCATCCTTCTGCTGCTCACCCCCCTGGGCACGGACCATGACATGGGCAACCTGAACTGGCTGGATATTCCCGGCTTTCCAGTGGACATTCAGCCCAACGAAATTGTCAAGCTGCCCTTTGTTCTTCTGTTGGCTCTGCAAATATCAAAGCTCCAAGAGCAGGGGCATGACATCAGTTCCATCCCATCGATCCTCCAGATTGGCGGACACACGGTGTTTATGCTGGGCCTCATTGCCGCGGTCTGCGGCGACATGGGCATGTGTGTCACCTACATGTTCATGTTCGCCTTTATCGCTTGGTCGGCCGGCGTGAAGGTGCGGTGGTTTGTGCTGGTGGGCGGTATCATTACTCTGACCGTTGTCATCCTCTGGCTTTTCGTTCTACCGGAAACCAAGTGGTGGACAGACTACCGAATCATGCGGTTTCGTGTGGTGTTTGACCATGATCTGGATCCCCAGGGCCGTGGCTTCCAGCAGCTGCGCTCCATTCTGGCCATCGGATCCGGCCGTCTTTTTGGGCAGGGATATATGAACGGGACCCAGACCCAAGCTCTCAACAGCGATGCCCTTCCCGCCCGGCACACCGACTTCATCTTCGCCGTCTGCGGCGAGGAGTTTGGCATGGTGGGTTGTATCCTCCTTTTGCTCATTTTGGGCAGCATTGTACTGCGGTGCATCTGGGTCAGCTGGCACGCCAGCTCCCCCTTCTCCGCCTATGTCGCCATGGGAATGGGCGGCATGTTCCTGGTTCAGATTTTCCTCAATGTGGGCATGTGCCTGTATGTGCTCCCGGTTATGGGTTTAACCCTCCCCTTTATCAGCTACGGCGGCTCCTCCATTGTCACCCTTTTTGCCGCTATGGGAATTGTCTCCAGCATTAAAGCAAAGGCCTTGCCAAGCTGGCTGAGAGACCGTCAAGCGTAACTCCTTGTCACCTTTGTAAAGAGCCATCCCGATGGGGATGGCTCCTTTTTCTTCCCTGTCCAGGCATTCATTTCGCTTCCAGGGACCAAACAAGTTGCTTGTCAAATGCTTGGACGGGAAAAAACATAGGCCGCCCCCTTCCCCTGCGGCGGTATCTGAGCGCATCCTCTCTTCTGCACAATTCCTTGTAAGCAATCAAAAAAGAGCCGTCCCAGTGGGACGGCTCTTTTGAGCAAAGTGGTTTACTCGTTGGCAGGCACGTGGATGATGCCCACAGGGCACTCCTTGACACAGATCTGACAGCCAACACACTTCTCCTGGTCGATGTGGGCCAGGTTGTTCTCCACGGTGATGGCTTCCTTGGGACAGGCCTTGGCGCACTTCATGCAGCCGATACAGCCGGCGGTGCAGGCCTTCCGGGTGTCACCGCCCTTGTCCTTGTTCTGGCAGAGAACCACAGGCTTGCGCTTGTGCTCGGGCACGATGGAGATAACCGAGTTGGGACAGGCGGCCGCACAGGCGCCGCAGCCCACACACTTCTCCCGGTCCACCTTGGCGATGCCGTTCACGATGTGGATGGCATCAAAGGCACAGGCACGGGTACAGTCGCCGTAGCCCAGGCAGCCGTACTTGCACATGCCGTCGCCGCCGTACAGGCCCTTGACGGCCAGGCAGCTCTGGATGCCCTCAAACTCATAGCGTTTGGAGGTCTTCTCACAGGTGCCGGAACAGGCCACAACGGCCTTCATGGGCACGGTGGCTTCTGCCTGCACACCCATGATCTCCGCAATGGCAGCCACCGTCTTGGCGCCGCCGGGAGTGCACTTGTTGATGGCGTTGCCATCCTCCACGATGGTCTTGGCGTAGTCGGCACAGCCCGCGCAGCCACAGGCGCCGCAGTTGGCGCCGGCCAGCACGCCGGTGATCTTCTCGACGCGCTCATCCACGGGAACGTACATAAAGATGGAGGCGGCCACCAGAATAATTGCACCGATCAGGCCGATCACCGTGACCAGCACGATTGCCATGATAATCAGAGTATTACTATCCATACCTAAACTCTCCCCCTCCTATCAAGCGCCGAAAATGGACTCGATGATACCGCCGAAGCCCATGAAGGACAGGGAGGTCACAGCGGCAGCCACCAGAGTGATGGGCAGACCCTTGAAGCACTCGGGGGTGATGGCCTGCTCCACCTTGCGGCGCACGCCGGAGAACAGCACCATGGCCACCAGGAAGCCCAGGCCGGCGCCGGCAGCACAGACGATGCTCTCAATGAAGTTGTAGCCGTTGTCAATGTTCAGCACGGTCACGCCCAGGATGGTGCAGTTGGTGGTGATCAGAGGCAGATACACACCAAGAGCCTTATAAAGGGCGGGGATGAACTTCTTCAAGATGTTCTCCAGCAGCTGCACCAGAATGGCGATGATGAGGATGAACACGATGGTCTGCAGATAGCCCATATCCCACTTCAGCTCACCGGCGGCATTCACCGGAGTGAGCAGGAAGGTCTGGATGGGCCAGGTGGCGGCGGTAGCCAGCACCATAACGAAGGTAACGGCCAGGGACATGCCTACGGCGCTGTCCAGCTTCTTGGACACACCCAGGAAGGGGCAGATGCCCAGGAACTTAACCAGAACATAGTTGTCCACCAGGATCATGGTGAAGAAAATGCTGGCAAGATGCATTGCACTGCTCATTACGCATTCCCTCCTTCCGCAGCCTCAGCAGGAGCGGAGGCCTTCTCCTTCTTGGGGCGGGTGGTCAGCCAGGTAGCGGCCGCCATCATCACACCGAAGACAAAGAAGCCGCCGGGGGCGCTGGTCATGATGGTGAAGGGGTCAATGGACTCAGGCAGAACCTGAATGGCAAAGCCCTCGGGCAGGAAGGGGAACAAACCGTCCAGGCCGGACATCCAGGTGCCGGAGCCCAGAATCTCACGGATGGTGCCCATAATGGTCAGGGTGATGGTAAAGCCGATGCCCATGCCGATGCCGTCCAGAGCGGAGTCGATGACGCCGTTCTTGGAGGCAAACATCTCGGCGCGGCCCAGAATGATGCAGTTGACCACAATCAGGGGCAGGTACACGCCCAGAGCGGAGTCCAGAGCGGGGACAAAGGCCTTGACCAGCATCTGCACCACGGACACGAAGCCGGCGATGACGGTGATGTAGCAGGGAATGCGGACCTGGTCGGGAATGACCTTCCGCAGGGCGGAAATCACGATGTTGGAGCACAGCAGCACGAAGGTGGCGGCCAGGCCCATGCCGATGCCGTTGGAGGCCATGGAGGTGACAGCCAGGGTGGGACAGGTGCCCAAAACGAGCCGCAGTACCGGGTTTTCATTCAAGATACCGTTAGTCAGTATCTTAAGCTTACTGGGTTTATTACTCATCTTATACACCTGCCTTTCAAGGAATCGCGTTGTAGGCTTCGATGGCAGCATTCACCGCGTTGATCAAAGCCGTGCTGGAGACGGTGGCGGAGGTCACGGCATCCACGTCCTGGTTCAAAACCAGAGCGTCGCTGGTGTCCAGGCCAACGTAGTTCTCCCAGTAGGAGGGAGTACCGGCAACCTTGCTGCCGATGCCCTTGGTCTCAGCCTGCTCGGTGACCTTGATCTGCTTGATGGTACCGTCGGGATTGATGGCGGTCATCACCACCACATCGCCGCCGTAGCCCTTGGCGGTGCTGGTGATCACCACGCCCACGTCGTTGGTGGACTTATAGATGGCAGAGACGTTGTCCACGCTGACACCGGTGACCTCCTCAAAGCCCTCGGCTTCGGGCAGCAGCTCGGTACGGGACTTCTCTTCAGCCAGGCGGGTGGCCTCCTCAATGATGGGGGCGGTAACCTGGTTGGTGGCAGCCAGGGCGCCGGTCACCACGATGCAGATAATGACCAGAACCACAATGGGCTTAAAAATCTTGTTCCAGTTGCTCATTTCGCGGCACCCTCCTTGCTCTTTTTTACCTTGGCGATGCCCAGCTTGTCCTGACGGGTGTTAACCTCGATGTAAGGCACGACCAGGTTCATCAGCAGGATGGCGAAGGAAACGCCCTCGTTCATGGTGCCCAGGAAGCGGATGGCACAGGTGATGACGCCCAGGCCGATACCGAAGACGATCTTACCCTTGCGGGTGGTGGGAGAGGTGACGTAGTCCGTGGCCATAAAGAAGGCGCCCAGCATCAGGCCGCCGGAGAGCAGCTGATAGATGGGATCCTTGCCAGCAATGAGGCTGAGCACAGCCACAGTGGCCAGGTAAGTAACGGGAATGGTGGGGCTGATAACCTTGGTCCAGATAAGGTAGAGACCGCCGATGATCAGGGTAATGGCACAGGTCTCGCCCAGCACGCCGCCGTGAGTGCCCAGCAGCAGAGTGACATAGCTGACACCGTCAGAGTTGGCCAGAGGAGTGGCGGAGGAGACGGCGTCCGCGGGAAAACCGTAGGCAGACATACGGCCGGCAAAGCCCATGGCCATAGCGATACGGCCCACGATGGCGGGGTTAGCAAAGTTGTAGCCCAGACCGCCGAAGAGCTGCTTGACCACCACGATGGCGATGAAGGCGCCCACGATGGGCATCCAGTACGGCAGCGTGGAGGGCAGGTTAAAGGCCAGCAGCATGCCGGTAACCACGGCGGAGAAATCGCCGATGGCCACCTCACGACCCATCAGCTTGCAGTAGGCCCACTCAAAGAAGACGCAGGCCGCCACCGTGATGGCAGTGAGGATCAGGGAATTGATACCGAAGATAATGACGGAAGCAATCAGGGTAGGAACCAGGGCCAGGCACACCCGCTGCATGATCTTCTGGGTGCTGTCGGGGCTGGTAATATGGGGCGCGGCAGTAACGATCAGCTTGTTGGCCATTACTTCTTACCTCCATTCTTCATCATGATCTTTGCCAGGGCGATGGAGGGGGCCAGCGGCCGCTTGGCGGGGCAGACAAAGGAGCAGGTGCCGCAGCTCATGCACAGATCGGCGTTGAGCTCCTGCAGCAGCTCCACATTGCCAGCGTTATAGGCCTGAACAATCTCCTTGGCGGACAGGCCCAGGGGGCAGGCGTTGGTGCAGCGCCCGCAGTGGATGCAGTTGGTCACCTTGGGAACATGGGCCCACTTCTTGGAGAAGGCCAGCACCGCGTTGTTGTTCTTCAGCACGGGCTGAGACAGGTCAGCCAGACAGTTGCCCATCATGGGGCCGCCGTAGAGCACCTTGCCGGGCTCGTCCGTGAGACCGCCGCAGAAATCCAGCAGCTCCTGAACAGGAGTGCCGATGATGACCTCCACATTCTTGGGCTCCTTGACAATGTCGCCGTCCACGGTCAGGCGCTTGGTGACCAGAGGCATACCGGTCTCCAGATACTTGCCCACAAAAGCCACGGAGGTAACGTTCATCACAATGACGCCCACATCGGAGGGAAGCCCGGGGAAGGGAACCTCACGGCCGGTGCAGTTTTCAATCAGAACTTTCTCAGCGCCCTGGGGATAGCGGCAGGGCAAGGTCTTGACCTCGATGTCAGATGTGTCGATGGCATCCTTCATCTTGGCAATGGCCTGAGGCTTGTTGCCCTCGATGCCGATGATGCAGTGGGCAATGTTCAGGTACTTCATAACCGCCTTGATGCCGCTGAGAATAAAGTGGGTATCCTCCAGCAGGCAGCGGTTATCGGATGTAATGTAGGGCTCACACTCAGCGCCGTTGATGACGAGGGTATCAATCTCATCCAGATTCTTGGGCGCCAGCTTGACGGCGGTGGGGAATCCGGCGCCGCCCAGACCCACCAGACCGCTGGCACGCACCGCGTCCTGGAAGGACTTCAGGTCTGTGACCTGGGGAGGAGCAATGGCGGGATCCACCTTCTGCTCCCCATCGGGAATAATGACCACCGCAGTCTGAACCGCGCCGTTGGGCGCAGTAATGGTGGTGATCCCCTCCACCACACCGGACACGCCGGAGTGAATGTCAGAGGAGACAAAGCCGCCGGACTTTCCGACGACCGTGCCTACGTACACCTGGTCGCCCTTCGCCACAGCAGGCGACGCCGGTGCACCGATGTGCTGAGACATGGACAGCACAATCTTTGACGGCAGCGGCATCACTACCGTCTCAAGGTCTGAAGTCCGCTTTTCGTGCGGAACCCCAGCGCCCTGAGCAGAACGCTTGAGAAATTTACTCATTCAGATTTCGACCTCCCTATACTGCTATCGCTGGAACAGCAGGTACCTCCCTGCCCTGCCCCGCACCATGTCCCTCTCCCCTTCCGGGAGCGGGGCCCATTGTGCGCGGCCCTTCCCCAGGCGGAACGCACCCAGACGCCTGCGATACACAGGCGCACGACAAAACCCGCCGGATTTAAACTTTTTTTCAAAGTTTGAACCCGTCGGTCTTGCTTGCGTCGTTTATCATACACCTATCCTGTCAAAATTGCAAGATTCTTTTCCCAAGCCCAGCAATCTCCTCCCCTATGGGAACGCAAAAAATATGCGGGGCGTGAATCTCTTCACGCCCCGCGCAGAAACGTATTTGCCTCAGCAGCAGCCGTTGTTGCAGCCGCAGTTATTGCCGCAGCCGTTGTTGTTCCAACTGCTGCCGCCGCCACAGCAGCAGCAGAGAATGATGATCAGAATGATGATCCACAGACAGCCGCTGCCGCCAAAACCGTTATTGCAGCACCCCATAGTGAGTACCTCCTGTTTTATGAAAGTTTTAAGAGGGCTGTTTGCCCTTCTCATCCCTATCATATGCACAGGCAGGAAATGGGTTCTGGTTTAAGCGATAAATTTTTCTGTAAAGACCCGCAGCATTGCAGCCACTTCCGCCCGGGTCGCGCTGTTCTGGGGGCTGAGGGTCAGCGAGCTGGAGGAAGTGCTGCCGACAATTCCCTCTGCCACAGCCCAGGCAAAGGAATCCTTGGCCCAGGCGCTGGTCTTGGACAGGTCCTGATAGCCGGACAGATCTGCCCGGGCATCCGCGCTCTGTCCCAGATAGTTGCGCACAAAGCTGTGCAGCAGAACCACGATCTGCTCCCGGGTCACCTTCAGCTCAGGTCCAAAGGTATTGGGGCCTGTTCCGGCGGTAATTCCCTGATCTGCTCCCCACTTTACGTAGCCGGCATACCACGCCGAATCAGAGACGTCGCTGAAGTCGGCTTCCGCTGCCAGAAGCTCATCCTCCGGCGAGCCGGCCAGGCGGTAGAGCACCGTCATCAGCATGGCACGGTCCATGGGCTCGTAAGGGCCGAAGTGGGTGGCATCCACGCCGGAGAAGAACCCATGCTCATAGGCATAGCAGACCTGGGTGTAGAACCAGTCCTGGGTGCTCACATCATAGAACGGAATGGAGGAGCCGCCTCCGGCAGTGTAGGTGTAGCTGCCCTGGACCCCCATCTGGGCTGCGCCGGAGCTGAACGACACCGTCGCCTTGGTGTCCTCCCCCACCAGATAGCGGTGTCCCGCGGTCAGACGGCTGCCGGAGGAGACTTCTTTGCCCTCCGTCACATCAATGACCGCCCCGTTATGGGTAACCGTGGCGCTTCCCGCAAAGAAGAAACAGCCGGATCCGGTGGTCAGCTCCAGCTTGTCTCCCCCCTTCCAGTCCCGGGGCTGGAGGGATGCGCTGTAGCTTCCGGAGCCGGTGCCGGAGCTCTGGCCCAGATACCCCTGCTGCAGGGCGTCCAGCGTGCTTTTGGCCTCGTCATAGGTCTCCTGCAGCTTCTCATTGGCGGCAGCAGTCCCCTGCTCCACCGCGCTGGGAATAAAGGTGTTTTTCAAATAGCTCAGGGAAATCAGGCTGTCCCCGGAGTTCAGCGCATAGGCCCCACAGGCCAGCAAAACCAGAACGCCTGCCGTCACCGCAAGGCGGAGCATTGTCTTTTTCATGTGTTCTCCCTTCCGCCGTCGTCCTTTGCATCCAGCTCCCGCTGGGTGATCATGTAGTTTAGGGCCAGGAGGCTATCGGAAAAGTGGACGGACTCCACCACAACCTTCTCCGGATTGAAGTTGATTTCGTAATTGGTAAAGTTCCAGATTCCGGGCACCCCGGCCGCAGTCAGCCGGTCCCCCATCTCTTGAGCTGCCGAAATGGGCACGGTTAAGAGGCCCACGCTCACCGGATTCTTGGCCAGAAAATCTTCTAGGTCCCGGGCGTGGTAGACCGGCACGCCTGCAATTTGCGTGCCCACCACCTGCTCGTTGACATCAAAGGCCGCCAGAAGATGGAAGCCATTGCTGGAAAAACGGAAGTTCTCAATAATGGCCCGGCCCAGGTTGCCGGTGCCCAGCACCACCACGGTATGCCCCCGGTTGATGCCTAAAATTTCTCCAATCTCCTCTTTCAGCGTATCCACCTTATAGCCGTAGCCCTGCTGGCCGAAGCCGCCGAAGCAAAACAGATCCTGGCGGATCTGGGATGCGGTCAGGCCCATGGACTTGCCCAGGGCACTGGAAGAAATCCGCACCACCCCCGTCTCCTGCAGCTCAGACAAGTGCCGGTAGTAACGCGGCAGACGCCGAATGACAGCCGTTGATACTTTGGAATTTCGTTTCATCGTCGTTGCTCCCTAACCGTTCGGAGGTTGGGCATACCGCTGCAGTCTGCAGTCCAATACTGCCCTCATTTTACTATACAGTTTACTCGATCTCGCCCCCCCTGTCAAATTCTTTTCCTTTCCAGTCAACGGTGCGTTGATTGCAATCCCGCCGCTGTTTTGGCATAATGTCCCTTGGGAGGGATCCTCATGAATCAAAATCAAATCGGACACCTGATCCGAAGGCTGCGGATGGAGCAGACTTTGACCCAGCGCCAGCTGGCCCATATCCTGGGCGTCACAGACCGAGCAGTATCCAAATGGGAGCGCGGCTTGGGCTGCCCCGACGTATCCCTTCTGCCTGACCTTGCCCGGGCGCTGGGCGTTCCCGTGGAGCAGCTGCTGGCGGGAACGCTGGAGGAGCAGGATCCAAATGGAGGTAACATGCGAAATCTCAGCTTTTACGTCTGTCCCCAGTGCGGAAACCTCATCACTGCCACGGGGACTCCCGTCCTCTCCTGCTGCGGGAGAACCCTTCTTCCCCTCTCCTGGCAGACGCCGGATGAGGCGCACCGGCTGACGGTGGAACCGGTGGAAGATGAGTGGTTCCTTACTTCACAGCACCCCATGGATAAGGAACATCACCTCTCCTTTGCCGCCCTGGTCACCGGGGAACAGGTCACCATCCATAAGCGCTGGCCGGAGTGGGACTTTCAGCTTCGTCTTCCCCGACGCGGCCATGGGCTGCTGTACTGGTACTGCACACGCCACGGACTGTTTCGCCAGCTTCTCTGATTTTCTTTTGGAAAAAGGCCGGAGCCTCAATGGGCTCCGGCCTTTTTCCATCGTCGACTCTGTACCAAATTTCAGGGCAACAAAAAGCCGCCCCCAAAGGGGCGGCTTTGTTCGGGCTTAGCCCGATATCAGGCATAGAACTTATGGTTGCCGATGACGGCCACACACTCCTTGTTGCGGGAGGCCCAGCTGTTGGAGCTGGAATCGAAGTAAAGGGCATCCTTTACCTCAGACACCACACCGCCGTCCAGCACCAGCTTGGCAGCGATCACGCTGGAGGCATTGGGGGTACGGTTGGCCAGTCGGCCGGACTGATAGGTGGAGAACTGGTTCTTCTGAGCCAGTACGCCCTCCACGGTGTTGGGATAGATGGGGCTCTCCACCCGGTTCATCACCACGATTCCCACAGCCATCTGTCCCTCCAGCGGCTGATTGCCGCTCTCGGCGTAGATGATGCGGGCCAGCCAGAACAGGTCGTTCTGGTCATAGTAGGAATCACCGGACTGAATGGCTCCGCTCCCCCGGGTCACAGTTACAATCCCGGTGGAGCTCTCCCAACCCGGCTTTGCGCCAAAGGCTTCGGTAACGGCCCACAGGGGAACCACAACCTTGCCATTGACCATCTGCACCCCTTCGGGCAAATACAGATAACGGCCGTTGGCCTCCAGATACAGCTGGCCCACTTTGGCAGTCAGGCTCAGCTTGGAGGTGGTAACGGTGAGTACCTGGGACTCAGCGTTCCAGTTGACCGCGGCGGTCTCGTCCAGACACAGGGCCATGTTGGCCAGGGCCACATAGGTTACCCCGTCTTTCTGGGTCATTTCCACTTCTGCAGGAGCAGCGATTCCGTCCACCAGAAGTCTGCTCTCCGTGCTTTCCGCCAGCTCAATGGGACTGGCGGCGGCAGCGGCGGGAATTGCCTGACTGCTCACCTTATAGACGGACTGATTTTCAGTCTCAAGCGCCCCATTGATCTCGGCGGCGCTCTCCTCCTCTGCCAAGACAGTCACCGGCTGCTGAGGAGCTGTGCCGGCACCCATCAGGAGGAGTAAGGCAAAGGCACACAGCAGCGTGGAAAACAGCTTGCGTATCATTGTCTACACTCCTATGATGAAATTTTTGTCATAATTATGACAACCAAAAGCAACTGGCTGTTACTTTTGTTACCACATTGTAACCAATTCATCCGGCAGAATCAAGGGTAAAACTGCACAGACCTCTTATACGATTCTTGTGTATTTTGTTTGATTTGCGAAAGATTTTTCCCATTTTTCCGCTTTTTGAGGTTTTTTCGACTCAATTTGAAGTCAATTCCCTCGGTTCTCCCTTTACAGTTCTTTCCAGATTTTTTCCGCCATCCTCCAAGAGAGAAACAAAAAAATAGGCCGTATCCGCAAATCATTCTGCGGATACAGGCCTATTTGTTTCCTCTATTTTTCAGTTGCCAAAAGACACAGAACCGCCCACGTCAGATCCCCCGGTTGAGCGTTTTGCGAAGGCGGATTTTTCCCTCCAGCGCTTGGTCGATGAGGCCCAGGAATTTCTCCCGGTCCTCCGGCAGCCCGCCCTTCAGGGGCAGGTAGTTGGAGGCGTGATTGCTTGTAAAGTGCAGCGGGTTTACATCCAGATATTCAATGAGCAGCCGGCATTCCTCCAGCACCTGGTCGGGGGTGCAGACCTCGAACCGCCCGGCCAGCACGTCATCCCCCAGGGGCGTCCCCTTGGCAGGGGCGAAGGTCATGGCAGACAGGTGCCGGGGCCGCATCTCGTTGATCATCTTGGCGGTGGAGAGGATGTGCTCCTCCCAGTCTCCCCCCTGCCCAGTCATGCCCAGGATCACAGTCACCCACAGGTCAATGCCCGCCGCCACCAGGTTCTGCCCCGCCTGGAGCATCTGCTGGGTGGTGCAGCCCTTGTGGATGAAGTCCAGCACCGCCTGGCTGCCGCTCTCCACGCCCAGATAGGCCCGGGACAGGCCCGCCTGGTGGAGCTCCTTCAGCTCATCCAGGGACTTGGTCAGGGTGCTCCGTGGCCCAGCGTAGAGGGTCACCTTCTCCAGCTTGGGGAAGGTGGCATAGAGCTTATGGAGAATCTTCAGCAAATCCTCCGTCTTCATGATGATGGCGTCCCCATCCATGAGGAACACCCGTTCCACCCTGGGGCCATAGTAGTCCAGGGCCATGTCGATGTCCTCCAGAATGTCCTCCACCGGGCGGATGCGGAATTTTTTCTCCTTGTACATCCCGCAGAAGGTACACTTATTGTGGGAGCAGCCGATGGTACACTGGAGCAGATAGCTCCTCCACTCTCCCGGGGGACGATATAACAAATCGCTGTCGTAACGCATTCCTTTTCCGTCCTTTCCTTACACCTGGATCTCCTGTCCCTCCCGGAACACCTTGCGGATATTTTTTTCCGCCTTGCTCCGGGGGAGCATCACCTCGTGACCGCAGCCCTGGCAGCGCAGCTTAAAATCCATGCCCACCCGCAGAACCAGCCAGTCCTGGCTGCCGCAGGGGTGGGGCTTTTTCATCTTTAATACATCGTTTACGTGGATATCCATAGCGGCCTCCAAATCCGGTGTTTCTTCGAATCCTATGGCTTCCATTATAAATTCCCCCCAAGGGAATGTCAACGCGAAGGGAGGCGGCCCAAAAGCCGCCTCCCGCTTTTCCGTATTTTTCTTATGGAATGGGAATTTCCACGTCTCCGATGCGCAGCGTCGCAGCCACCTCCAAGTCCACCGGGACAGGCCACTGGTAGGAGACAAACATGTCATCGCCATCCTCCATTCCCGTGCCGAAGCCTCCGCCGTCCCGGATTTCCGTTCCGTCCTCCAGAATCAGCGTCACACGGAGCTCATCCATCGCCGCCCGGGAGGGGCCGTACTGGAACCGCACCCCCGTATTGGTCACCTGGAGGTTGGTCACTGCCACCGAAACGATAAACTCTCTGCTCTGGTCCATCACTTCAATGGTGGTGTCCGGCAGAGAGACCGGGGCGGGGATCTGGCTGCGGTCCAGGGTAAAGGCAAAGCTCCAGGTCCCCTGGGTCAGCAGTTTTTCATGGCTCCCACCGCTCTCCACCAGATCGGTGAGGGTCAGGGTGACCTCCAGAGGGCTGGTATCCGCCTGGAACCCCTGGGAGGAGGCATAACCCATATCCATCAGCATCAGCGCTGCGCCGTCTCCGTCCAGCCCTTGATACTGGAATCCGTAGCCGCCCAGGCCATCATCCGCCTCTGTGGGGTCGGGAGAAAACTCCATGGTCATATCCTCGAAGCGGTATCCCCATCGTTTGGAGAAGTCCCCCCCTTCCACCCGAAGGAGAAGGAAAAAGTTGTCGTCCCCAACCGTGGCCGAATCTACGGTTACGGTCACTCCGTCCACGGTCTGGCTAAGGTTTATCTCCTGGGTCAGATGGTCAATCATGGCGGCCTGGCCCTCGCTCATCGCCTGGTGGTTTACCGCCTGCCAGTAGTGGGCAAACCAGCTCTGGATGCTCTGGCCGTACACCGTGCCCACCACGGCGCAGCCCAGCAGGAACAACAGCAGCACCGCCGCAGCCGCCACTGTGGACAGCCGCCGCACAAAGTGAGGCGGTTTTGTCTTTTCTTCGCCCATCCTCATAATCTGTTCTTTCAGCCGGGCCGGAGCCTCTACCCCGGCAAATGCCCGCTCATATACCTTATATTCATCCACGTCCGTTCACCTCCGTCAACTGTTTTTTCAGAAGTTCCCGTCCCCGGGCCAGCTGGGTCTGCACGGTGGAGGGACGGCGGCTCAGCAGCTCGCCAATCTCGCCCACCTGGTACCCCTCATAATAATAAAGGTACAGGGGCAGCCGGTACTTTCCCGGCAGGCTCAGTACCGCCTCCAGCAGCTCCTGTCCCTCCCGGTCCTCCCCGGGCAGGACGGCGGCCAGCTCCTCCAGTGTCACGGTGTGCCGCCGCCAGGGGGCAGTGAGCAGCCGTTTGGATTCATTCACCGCCACCCGGATGAGCCACCGTTTGGCATGCTCCTCGCTCTGAAACCCCTCCTTCTGCCGCAGCAGCCGCAGCATAGTGTTCTGGGTCACATCGTCTGCATCCGCCGGGCTGCCCACGCAGTTGAGGGCCACCCGGTAGACCAGATTCAGGTATCGCTCCGCCAGAGCGGAAAACTCCCGGTTTGTCAGCATAGCTTCACTTCCTTTGAAAGGCCTTTCACCCTCTATACCCGGCAGGCGAGCAGAATATCTCACCAGACCAGACATTTTTTTGCA
>NZ_QUGI01000004.1:0-108496 GCF_003478995.1 Pseudoflavonifractor sp. AF19-9AC | reverse complement strand
AAGGGGCGGGACCACAGGTCTCCCCCCTTTGGGTTCTGATTTCAGTTCCGACTGGCTTAGTTCTCCTCGCCAGCGTGAGAGGGAGCATCCAGGCGCATAACGTCGATGTTCTCCGCAATGCTCTCAATGATGCCGGAGGACACATACTGCTTGGCCTGACGAACGGCGTTTTTGATGGCATAGGCGTCGGAGGAGCCGTGGGCCTTGATGACCGGCTTGGAGATGCCCACCAGGGCAGTGCCGCCCACCTCGTCGGCGCTCATCAGCTTCTTGAACTCCTTCAGTCCGCCGGACACCAGCACGGCGGCCAGCTTGGTCAGGAGATTCTTCATGAAGAGCTTCTTGATCTCCCGGGCCAAGAACAGGCCGGTGCCCTCCATGGTCTTCAGGAAGATGTTGCCGGAATAGCCGTCGGAGACAATGACGTCCACCGCACCCTCCACGGCCTCACGGGCCTCCACATTACCCACAAAGTTGATGCGGCCGGCCTCGCCGGCCTCTTTGAGCATGCCGTAAACGGTGGTCTGGAGGCTGGTGCCCTTGGTTGGCTCCACGCCGATGTTCAGCAGGCCCACCTTGGGCTCCGGGCGGCCCAGCACATGCTCAGCGTAGTAGGAACCCATGTAGGCAAACTGCAGCAGGTACTCCGGGGGACACTCAGCGTTGGCGCCGCAGTCAATGAGCACGGCTCCGCCGCCGCCGGTGGGTACCACAGGGGCCAGAGCGGCCCGGCGGATGCCCCGGATGCGCTTGACCACCAGGGTAGCGCCGGAGAGCAGAGCACCGGTGGAGCCGGCGGACACAAATGCGTCCCCTGCCCCGCTTTTCAGCAGGTTCAGGCCCACGGTCAGGGAGGAGTCCTTCTTCTCCCGGAAGGCGGTGGCAGGATTGTCGCACATCTCCACTACCTCGCTGGCGTGGGCAATCTCCACCCCGGCGGGCAGGTCCTGGATGCCGTTCTGCTCCAGCACCTTCAGGATCTCCTCCCCACGGCCCACCAGAATGATGTCCACGCCATACTCCTGGCTGGCCTGAATGGCGCCCATTACAGGGGCCTGAGGAGCATTATCCCCGCCCATGGCATCTACAATAATTTTCATCGTTGCAATCCTTCCCTTCCGTACCCTCGGTACCTGTCCGAATTTCCGGTGCTCAGGTCAAATCCAGCTCGCCCAGCTTCTCCAGAGCGCGCTTGGAAATCTCAGCGTTTTTGTTCCGCTTGCCCTTGACCCGATAGCCCAGCTGGGGAATCAGGCCAAAGTTCACATTCATCGGTTGAAAGTTTACCACACTTTCGTCACTAATGTAAAGAGCCATAGCTCCAATGGCCGTCTCTCTGGGGAAATTGACGGGGTCCCGGCCGCTGAGCCGCCGAGCCAACTCCATAGCCGCCAGACATCCGGAGGCGGTGGACTCCACATAGCCCTCCACGCCGGTGATCTGCCCGGCAAACATCAGCCGCTCCTGGCCCCGCACCCGGTAGTACCGGTCCAGCAGACGGGGAGAATCCAGGAAGGTGTTGCGGTGCATGACGCCGTAACGCACGTACTGGGCGTTCTTCAGGGCGGGAATCATGGAGAACACCCGCTTCTGCTCCGGCCAGCGCAGGTGGGTCTGGAAGCCCACAATGTTGTAGATGGACCCCTGGGCATTGTCCCGGCGCAGCTGCACCACGGCGTAGGGCTCCTTCCCCGTCTTGGGGTCCTTCAGGCCTACAGGCTTGAGGGGGCCGTAGCGCAGGGTGTCCACACCCCGGCGGGCCATTACCTCCACGGGCATGCAGCCCTCAAACACACCCGAGTCCTCAAAGCCGTGGACCTCCGCCTCCTGGGCGGTGGTCAGGGCCTGCCAGAAGGCCTCGTACTCCTCCTGGCTGAGGGGGCAGTTCACATAGTCCGGGGTGCCCCGGTCATACCGGGAGGCAAACCAGGCGCTATCCATGTCCACGCTCTCAAAGGTGACCAGCGGAGCGGCGGCATCAAAGAAATTGAGGTACTTGCTGTCGGGGAACAAGCCGCCAATGGCCTGGGACAGGGGTTCGGAGGTGAGGGGGCCGGTGGCGATAATTACCTGGCCCTCCCGGGGAATCTCAGTGACCTCCCCCTCCTTCACCGTGATGTTGGGGTGATTTCGGATCTGCTCCGTAATGGCGGCGGCAAAGGCCTCCCGGTCCACAGCCAGAGCTCCACCCGCCTCCACCCGATGGGCGTCGGCGCAGGCCATGATCAGCGAGCCGCAGCGGCGAAGCTCCTCTTTCAGCAGGCCCACCGCGTTCTCCAGCTGGTCAGAGCGCAGGGAGTTGGAGCACACCAGCTCCCCAAAGCTGGGACTGTGGTGGGCGGGGGTCATCTTCTCCGGCTTCATCTCCCGCAACTCCACGGGAATGCCCCGCCGGGCCAGCTGCCAGGCTGCCTCGCTGCCCGCAAGGCCCGCCCCAATCACAATCACAGGTTCCATAGTTCTCTCCTCAGGTCCCAGTGTGGGAAGCAGGCGGGGTCCTCTCCCGCTCCGCTTCTCACATCCTGTTATTTCTTCCATGGTACACAGGCGCCCGCATGAGCACAAAGGATGCCCCGTTACGCCTCTTCCGTCTTCTTGGCAGTACTCTTCTTCGTCGTGGTCTTCTTTACAGCCGTTTTCTTTGCAGCGGCTGTTTTTTCCGTGGTTTTCTTGGCCGCAGTCTTTTTCGTGTCAGCCTTCTTGGCCGTTGTTTTCTTGGCTGCCGGCTTCTTGGCGGCGGTCTTTTTGGCCGTCTTCTTTTCCTCTGCAGCCTCTGCCGGAGCGTTCTGGGCCTCCTCCGGCTCTGTCTGGCCCTCAGCGGTCTCCGGCTTTTTCCGCCAGCCGCCCCGCTTCTCCTCAGGGGTGAAGTTGGAGCAGTCCTCGTTGATGCAGAAGGCCTTCTTGGCCCCGCGGCCCGCCTTCTTGAACATCGTCTGGCCGCAGACCGGGCAGTTGTCCTTCACCGGCACGTCCCAAGTCATGAAGTCGCACTTCCGGCTCTCGTCCTTGCTGGTCAGATTCTCGCAGCAATAGTAGGTGTACTGCTTGCCCGTCTTCTTGCTCTTTCCGGTGCGCTTCAAAAGCCGGCCGCCGCACTTGGGGCACTTGCCCGGCATCTCCACCACCAGGGGCATGGTGAAGTCACACTCCGGCCAGCCGGGGCAGGCCAGGAATCGGCCGAAGCGGCCGGACTTGACCACCAGATTGCGTCCGCACTGGGGGCAAATCTCCTCGGAAACCTCGTCGGGTACCTTGATGCGCTCTCCGTCCAGCTCCTGTTCGGCCTTGTGAAGCTCCGCATCAAAGTCCTGATAGAACTCAGACAGCACCTTTTTCCAGTCCACGCTGCCCTCCTCCACCTTGTCCAGCTGTTCCTCCATCTGGGCGGTAAAGGTGGGGTCCACAATATCCTGGAACTTGTCCTTCATAAGGCCGGTAACCACCTCACCCAGGGCGGTGGGCCGGAGGGCTCTGCCCTCTTTTACCACGTACTCCCGGTTCAGGATGGTAGAAATGGTGGGGGCGTAGGTAGAGGGTCGTCCGATGCCCTTCTCCTCCAGGGCCCGGATGAGGCTGGCCTCAGAGTAACGGGCAGGGGGCTGGGTGAAGTGCTGGTCCTGCTTCAGGCCCTGACAGTTGAGCCCCTCGCCCTCCTTCAGGTCGGGCAGTGGAGAGTTCTTCTCCTCTTCTTCCTCGTCCTTGCCCTCCTCGTACACGGCAGTAAAGCCGGAGAACTTCAGGGAGGAGTGGCTGGCCCGGAAAGTGTAGCCGGAATTTTCCACCTCGATAGACAGGCTGTCATAGAGGGCAGGCGCCATCTGGCAAGCCAAAAAGCGGCTCCAGATGAGCTTATAAAGCCGGTACTGCTCCCCGGTGAGGTCCTTTTTGATCTCGTCGGGCACCAGGTTCACGTCGGAGGGCCGGATGGCCTCGTGGGCGTCCTGGGCATTTCCCTTGGCCTTGAAGCGGCGGGTCTGGGCGGGGTAATACTCTTCACCGTAGCGCCGCTGAATAAAGCCCTTGGCAGCGGCCAGCGCCTCCTCTGACAGACGCAGGGAGTCGGTACGCATATAGGTGATAAGACCCACGGTGCCCTCGCCGGAGATGTCCACGCCTTCATAAAGCTGCTGGGCAATGGCCATGGTGCGGGCGGGGGTCATATTCAGCTTCCGGGAGGCCTCCTGCTGGAGGGTGGAGGTGGTAAAGGGAGGCGCGGGCTGGCGGCTCTTCTCCTGCCGCTTTACCTTAGAGACAGCAAAGCTCCCCTGCTGCACCTGGGCAATGATGGCCTCTGCCTCCTCCTTGGAGTGCAGCTCCATCTTCTTTTCCCGTCCGTGGAACTGGGCCTGGAAGGAACCCTGGTTGGGGGAAATCCGGGCCAGATTGGCCTCGATAGTCCAGTACTCCTGGGGCTGGAAGGCGCGGATCTCCTCCTCGCGCTCCACCACCAGGCGGGTCGCCACCGACTGCACACGCCCCGCAGACAGTCCCCGACGGATTTTGCGCCACAGCAAGGGCGAGAGCTGATAGCCCACAATGCGGTCCAAAATCCGCCGGGCCTGCTGGGCATTGACCAGGTTCTGATCGATGGCCCGGGGGGCGGCGATGGATTGGTTGACGACGTTTTTGGTGATCTCATTAAAGGTAACCCGATAGGTCTTGTCATCGGGAATATCCAGCAGTTCCTTCAGGTGCCAGGAGATGGCCTCGCCTTCCCGGTCCGGGTCGGTGGCCAGATAGACTTTTCCGCTCTTCTTGGCCGCCTTCTTCAGATCGGCAATGACATCCTCCTTTCCCTTAATGGGCTGGTAGTTGGGCACAAAGCCCTGTTCGATGTCTACACCGATTTTGCTCTTGGGCAGGTCCCGCACATGCCCCATGGATGCCTTTACCTCATAGCCGGGACCAAGATATTTTCCAATGGTCTTCGCCTTGGACGGAGACTCTACAATTACCAGGTCTGTCTTGTTTGCCACTTGGTGAAACCTCCTCGCCGACACTGGCGCCCTTGTTTTCATCGTGCCGACTTATGACAATATCGTAAAATTCAGAAAATTTCAAGTGTTTTTTATGTCTCAAGCCGTAAAAGCGCAAAAAATCGCCTTCCGGGCCCCTCTTCCACCGCCCGGGACACCTGGAGCATTGTGAGGGCGGACAAAATCCGCCGGGCCGGAATTCCAGTTTGTTCCACCAGCTCCTCCGCCGAACGGCTCTCCTCTCCCAAGGCCCGGAGGATTGCCAGCTGATCATCTGTAAAGCGATCTGCCTGTTCAGCCTTTGGCACCCGCTCCAGAGGCGGCTGCTTCTCTTCCACAGGTTTCGCCTTCTCCATCGGAGCTGCCGGTTTCTCCCGTTCCAGATCTTCCAGGCGCTGCTGGGCTGCCTGGGCTGAGAGCAGCTCCCTCCGGCCAAGCCTGCCCGGAAACCGGCTGCGGTATTCCTCCAGGATGTCCTCGCCCCGGGTGACCAGCTTGGCCCCCTGCTGAATGAGCCAGTTGGTCCCCTCGCTCATGGGCGCGTCGATGGCGCCTGGGATGGCGAAGATATCCCGGTCCTGGTCCATGGCATGGCGCACGGTACTCATGGTGCCGCTGTGGAGCTGGCACTCCACCGCCAGCACACCCAGTGCCAGGCCGCTTAAGATCCGGTTGCGCCGGGGAAAGTGAAAGCCCTTTGGCTCCGTCCCCGGAGGGTATTCGGAAATCAGAGCACCTGCCGCCGCCACATCCTCATATAAATACCGGTTCACCGCCGGATAGGGGACGTCCACGCCGCCGCCCAGCACACTGACCACCGGACCGCCCGCCTTCAGTGCACCCTTGATAGCGCAGGTGTCCAGCCCTTCGGCAATGCCGGACAGCACCAGGGCACCGCCGGAGGCCAGCTCCATACCCAGCTTGGACGCCGCCATCTCCCCATACTGAGAGGGATTCCGGCTGCCTACCACGGCAATGGCGGCCTCCTCATCAAAATCAAAGGTACGCCCACGGATGTACAGCACGGCGGGAGGGGCACTGATCTGGCGCAGGCGTTCGGGGTAATCTCCGTCCCGCAAGGTCATGATCCGGAGGGACAGCCGCTGGCAGTCGGCCAGGATCCGGTCCGCTCCCTCCAGTTCCTTGCTGCACAGCCCCGCCCGGGCCTTTGGGGAGAGGGGCAGCTGGTCATACTCCTCCCGGTCGGCATAGTAAGCCCGCTCCGGCGTGACAAAGTAGTCCAGAACTGTGAGCACGCCGGCTGAGTCCAGTCCCTGCCGGGTAGTCAGCCACAGCCAGTATTTTAATCCGGACATTGCTCTGCCTCCCTTCCATGGGCAAATTTCCCTTTACAAATCCCCCAAAAGGCCGTATCGTTAGAGGCAGGAGAAAGGAGCGTTTGTATGAAACGTCCGCACTACGCCTGGCTGGTCTGTCTGGGAGGTGCGCTGGTTCTGTTTTCCACCGTGGGGCTTGGAGTCAACGTATTTACCATCTATCAGCCGGAAATCATCCGGGTCAATGACTTTACCAATGCTCAGGGGTCCTGGATCACCACCATTCGCAGTCTAATGATCCTGCTCTCCCTGTTTACCGTCAACCGCCTGTGCGCCAGGCTGGGCGTACGGCTGGTGATGACCCTGGGCACCGCCCTTATGGCCCTGTCCTGCCTGTGCTTTGCCTTGGCATCCAGCTTCTTTGTCTACGGCTGTGCCGCCGCTCTGGCGGGCATCGGCTATTGCTATGGCGGAATGGTGCCCCTGTCTCTGGTCATCGGCTCCTGGTTCCGGGATCGCCGGGGGCTGGCCCTGGGGCTGGCTTCCGCGGGCAGCGGAATCTCCACCATTTTTGCCCCCACCCTCATCACCCGGCTCATCCAAAGCCAGGGGCTGCGAGCTGCGTTTCTGTGGGAGGGCGGTGTAGTGCTGATCACAGCTCTGCTGGCCTGGGCCCTGATCCGAAACAGTCCCGCCCAGCTTGGTCTGGAGCCCTACCATCTGGGAGGCACACAAGCTCCGGTTTCTCCACCCAAGAAGGCCCCTGCTGGTATGACGCCCCGCTATACTCTCCTGCTGCTGATTGCCGCGTTCCTGGTGGGAGGTCCGGGGGGACCCGGCTTCTCCCATCTGACGGTGCTGTACACCAAGGAGGGCTATGACAGCGGCCTGCTGGCCCTGCTCATGTCCTATGCGGGCTTTGTCATCTTTTTGGGCAAGATCATCTGCGGGCAGGTATATGACCGAATGGGCAGCCGCTGGGGCAACTGCTACGCCTTCGGCGCCACCATCGGCGGGCTGCTGCTGTGCTGCCTGGCCCCTCTGCAGAGCCTCTGGCTCCCCTTCCTGGCCATCACGCTCATCGGGCTGGGTCTGCCCCTCTCCTCCCTCTCGCCCACCGTCTGGGCCTCCGACCTGTACAGTGACGAGGGCTACGCCCGGGCCGTTCAGGTGAACTCCCTGGTCTATATGGTAGGCGTTCTGGTTCTGGGACCTCTGCCCGGCATTCTGGCGGACCGGTTTGACAGCTATGTCCCGGCCTATGCCCTGTTCTCCCTCATGACGGCGGCAGCGCTGGCACTGCTCCAGATCCTGTACCACCGCCTGCATCTAGGCGGACGGCCCAAGACGGAACGCAAGGTCTAACGTCCCATCTCCCACAGCACCACAGCGGCAGCCGACGCTGCGTTCAGGGACTCACATCTGGGATTCATGGGAATTTTCAGGGTGCGCCGGCTCATCTCCAGAACCCGCTCCGAGACCCCCTTTCCTTCATTTCCGATCACCACAGCGGACCTGCCAAGGTCCGCTGTTCTGATGTCTACGGTATCTTCCCGCAGAGCCGTGGCATAAAGAGGCAGCCCCGACCGCTCCAGCAGGTTCCCCATCTCCTCCGGCTCCATCTCATAGGCCGGCAGCCGGAAGCAGGCCCCCATAGTGGCCCGCACTGTCTTGGGGTTCCAGGGATCGGCACAGGAGTTGACCAAAATAAGTCCGTCAGCTCCCAGTGCATCCGCCGTACGCCAGATGGTCCCCACGTTGCCCGGGTCCTGCAGTCCGTCCAGGACCAGATATCGGCTGCCCGGCAAGGTCTCAGGTACCCCAGCAGCGGGAATCCGGCAGGAAAAGAGTGCTCCCTGGGGGGAGCGCATGGGAGAAATGGACTCCATCACATCCTCCGGCACCTGGAGAAGGGATACTGTCTCTGGGAGGACAGGCACCGGCACGTCTGGGGTCACCACCACAGTATCCAGAGGGGCCTGCCACCGCACCGCCTCCTCCAGCAGTTTGGTGCCGTCGCCTACAAATAACCCACGCTCCCGGCGGAAGCTCCGCTGGGCGGTCAACTTGCGCAACTCCGCCAGACGGGGATTTTTTCGGCTGGTAATCTGCTCGGTCACAGCTTCTCCATCCTCTCAATATCCTGGTTGCTGCCCAGCACCACCAGACAGTCGCCGGGCTGAATGGCGTAGTCGCCCTCCGGAGAAATGACCATCTCCCCGCTCTCCTGGTGAATGGCGACCACATTCAAATGGTATTTTGCCCGGATATTCAGACTTCGCAGTGTGCCGCCTACCCACTGCATGGGGCAGCGGCGCTCCACCACCGAAAAGTCCTTGGACAGCTCAATGAAGTTCAGCACATCCACATCGCTCAAATTGCGGGCCAGATGGATGGCCATCTCCTGCTCGGGGAACACCACCTGATCGGCCCCGATCTTCTCCAGCACCTTGCGGTGCACGGCGCTGCTGGCCTTGCTCACCACCCGGGGTACGCCCAGCTCTTTCATATTCAACGTGATGAGGGCACTGTCTCCTACTTCCGCAGAAAAGGCCACCACAGCACAGTCATAGTTCCGTACTCCCAAGGCCCGCATGGCCTCCGGGTCACGGGCGTCGGCAGCCACTGCCTGGGTCACCACATCGGCCACCGCCTGTACCTGTTCCTCCCGCATATCAATGGCCAGCACCTCATGTCCCTGATCACACAGTTCCCTGGCCAGGGAAATTCCAAATCGTCCCAGTCCAATGACCACAAAACTTTTCATTTTTTCTGCTCCTTTCCTGAGAACGGCTTATCCAATCAGCATATCCGATGTGGGATAACGCAGCTTGCTCTCAGCCGGGCGAATGAGGAAGGCAATGGAGAAGGACAAAATTCCCACTCGTCCCAGATACATATATAAAATTAAGATAAGAGAACTGGCCGGACTGAGCTCAGGGGTAATGCCCATGGATAGCCCCACAGTGCCCAAGGCTGAAGCCGTCTCATAACTGGCGGTCAGAATGGGCACTCCATCCAGCATAGACAGAGCAATGGAACCCGCCACGAACAGCAGCAGCACCGCCATGACCAGCGTCAGCGCGTCCAGTACCCGGCGCTGGGGAATGGTCCGGCCCCGGATGATCACCTGCTCCCGTCCCCGCAGGCTGTCCCACAGGGTAAGCAGCAGAATTCCCGCCGTCACTGTCTTGATACCGCCTGCGGTGGAGCCGGAGGAGCCTCCAATCAGCATCAGCAGCGCCGACATGGCCGCCGAACTCTCCGTCAGGGCACCCTGATTGATGGTGGAAAAGCCAGCTGTTCGGAGGGTAACCGACTGAAAGAGGGCATTTAGGGCCTTCTCCCCCGGAGTCATGGTCCCAAAGGTAGCCGGATTGTTCCATTCTGCCAGCAGGAAAAACAGCCAGCCGAAGAGAATCAGGCCGCCGGTAATGGACAGGGCCAGTTTGGAATACAGCGTGAGACCGCGCCAGTTCCGATGCTCAGCGATGTCTTCCCATACAAAAAACCCGATGCCGCCCACAGCGATGAGCACCATAATGACGCCCAGCACCACCGGGTCTTTGGTGTAAGCCACCAGGCTGGAGTACTCGCCGGAGTATTCGCCCATAAGATCAAATCCGCCGTTACAGAAGGCTGACACACTGTGGAACACGGAAAACCACAGGCCGCGGCCCCATCCGAATATGGGAACAAACCGGGTGGCCAGAATGAGAGCCCCTGTGCCTTCCAGCAGGAAGGTGCCCATCAGGGCGTGCCGGGTGGCCCGCACTACGCCAGCCGTCCGGGTCATGTTCAGCGCAGAGGCCATTACCACCCGCTGGGTCATACCGATGCGCCGCTTCAAGGCCAGGAACAGCAGGGTGACCAGGGACACAAAGCCCAAACCGCCCAGCTGGAGCATAACCAGGATCACACCCTGGCCAAAACCGCTCCAATGGAGAAAAGTGTCCACCTGAGCCAAACCGGTCACACAAGTGGCGGAAGTGGCAGTAAAGAGACAGATAAGCCACGGGGTGGCCTGTCCATCTTTGGCGGACAGAGGCAGATGCAGCAGCAGAGTACCCAGTAAAATAATGGTACCAAACCCCACAACGATCAGACGAGTGGGGTTCAGACGCTTGCCGCCGCGTGGAAAAAAGGGTAGATTCAAAGCGTATGTCGCTCCTCTTCATTGATCTTCCGGGTTTTCTTTTCAGAGAACCCGCCGAAACACATCCAATTACACAAACACAGGCAAAGGACATACCCGTGAAGTTTCTCAACTTCCATATGTCCCATCATCTGCTCCCAACAGTACCCGTCAACACCGGACGGGTAAAGCAAGTATAGGATACCCTCGGTCAGGTCTTAAGTCAACGGTTTTCTTGCCTGGCAGAGAATCTCCCACCTCCAACTGTTCCGATCCCATCCGCCGCGGGGCTGAAATGAGACGAAGCGGTCCGGCTGCTGAATGCAACCGGACCGCTTAAATTCATTTCATCAGGCCTCGGTCTCGTCCTGAGCCTCGGTCTCCTCCTGGGCCTCCTCAGCGGAAGCCTCCAGCAGGGCGCGGATGGACAGGGAGATCTTCTTGTTCTCCATATCCACGTCGGTGATCTTCACGTCCACCTTATCGCCCTCAGCCAGCACGTCGCCGGGCTTCTCGATGCGATGATCGGCGATCTGGGAGATGTGAATGAGGCCATCCACACCGGGCACAACCTCGGCAAAGGCGCCGAAGGTCATCAGCTTAACAATGCGCACGTTGGCCACATCGCCCACCTGATAGGTGCTGGTGAACACGGACCAGGGATCCTGGCTGTGATCCTTCATGCCCAGGGAGATCTTCTTCTTCTCCTTGTCGGCAGAAATGACGTACACCTCCACGGTATCGCCCACTTTCACCACCTCAGAGGGGTGCTTGATGCGGGACCAGGACAGCTCGGAGATGTGGACCATGCCGTCCACGCCGCCGATGTCCACAAAAGCGCCGTAAGAAGTCAGGGACTTGACGGTACCGGTGTAGCGCTTGCCGTCCTCGATCTCAGCCCAGACCTTCTCAGCAGCAGCGGCCCGCTCGGCACGGGTCACCTTGCTGATGGAGCCCACCACGCGGCGGCGGGCACGGTTGACCTCGGTGATCACCAGGCGAACCTTCTTCTTCAGCAGCTCGCTCATGGGAGTCTCACGGGGCAGACCGGTCTGGGAAGCAGGCACGAACACGCGGATGCCCTTCACGGACACCACGACGCCGCCCTTGTTATCCTCAGTGACAAAGCCCTCCATGACGGTCTCATCGTCCTTGGCGGCCTCAATCTCTTCCCAGCCCTTCACCATGTCCAGACGCTTCTTGGACAGCTTGACCAGGCAGTCACGATCGCTGACCAGCATAACATAGGTCTCGATCTCATCGCCCACCTTCACCACGTCCTCGGGCTTCACGGTGGGATCATCGCTCAACTCAGACAGAGGAATGTAACCGGGATACTTGATGCCCAGTTCAACCTGGATCTCGGTAGGCGTGATGTCAACAACAGTACCAGTAACCTTATCCCCCGTATTTAAAGTTTTGATCGACTCCTCCAGCAGTTCCGCAAAGGACTTTTCGATCTCCATGATTTCGTCGCTCATTTTGTCATAGACCTCCTTTATTATCCACGCGGGTGTGGACGCACCCGCAGTGATGCCGACCATTTCCGCCTGCGGCATTTGGCTCAGATCCAGATCCGTCGCCCGTTCAATGAGTTGAACGTGGGGACATACCTCCCTGCAAAGCTCCGCCAGGCGTTTCGTATTGGAGCTTTTCCGGTCACCGATGACTACCATCATCCCGCACCGCTGAGCCAGTTGACGTGCCTCATTCTGGCGTTTGGACGTCGCTCCACATATTGTATCAAAAAATTCAGCGTTTGTACACTCTTTTTTTGCTTTTTTTAGGCACCCTTCCCAAATTTTCCGCGTAGACGTGGTTTGGGACACAAAGGTCAAGGGCAGATCCCGGCGTTTCGGGTCCTCCGCCAGCCACTGTTCCAGGTCCTCTTCCCCGGACAAAACCACCGCGTGCCGGCACCAGCCGGCAATGGCGGTCACCTCAGGATGATCGGGGGTTCCGACGACCACAGGCTGGCGTCCCTGCTCCTCCGCCTGGGCCACGATCTCATGGATCCGCTTGACGTTGGGACAGGTGGCATCCAGAATCCGCGCATTCCGCGACTCCAAAACCTCATAGACAGCCCGGCTTTCCCCGTGGGAGCGGATGATGACCCCACAGCCCTCGGGAACATCTTCAGGGCGTTCCACCATCTGGAGCCCCTGCTGGGCCAGACGGTCAATAACATCCTGGTTGTGAATGATGGAGCCCAGCATCACGCAGGGGCGTTCCGCTCCGGCCGCACAGCTTTCCGCCAGCTCCACCGCCCGGCGTACGCCGTAACAAAATCCGGCCGACTGGGCCAGCTCCAATTTCATCCCTTCACCTCCAGGCTGTGAATCCGCCGCATCAGCTCCTCGGTAATTTCATCCAGCTCCTCCGCGGTGGGCTTCCTGCCCTGGAAGGTGGGGTAATAGGGCTCACCAATCACCACCAGGTTGCGCCGGAACAGGCGCTTCTTGGGCTGAATATAGATGGGCACCAGGGGCACCCCTGTACGGGTGGCAAACATAGCTGCCCCGGTCTTGGCCGCCACATCCTCTCCCTCATGGACCCGGGTTCCCTCAGGAAACATGAGCAGCTTATTTCCGTTCTTCAAAAACTTCAGCGCCGTTTTCACGGCCTTCATGTCCGCATGGCCCCGGTCAACGCCAAACACACCGGCTTTTCCCAAAATCCAGCCAATCACGGGCACCTGCATAATTTGAATCTTGGCCATGGCCCGCATGGGATAGTGCCGGCCAAAGGCAAACACCACATAAAAAGGATCCCCAATGGTGGTATGATTGGGGCACAGCACCGCCGCGCCCTGGGGGATATTCTCCCGTCCAACGGCGCGCACCGGCCGAAACAAATTAAAAAAGGGCCAGATGACCGCATAGAGGAAATGAAACCATCGGTCCCGTTTCCGGTCCAGCTGCTCCTCTGTCTGGCCCTCGGTCTCACGTTGTTCCACACTCACAGCTCAATCTTCTCCTTTATAATAGAAAGCAGGGCCTGGAGGCTCTGCTCCAGATCCAGCTGGGAGGTGTCCAGACACACCGCATCCTCCGCCTGGCGCAGAGGCGAAATGGGACGATTGCGGTCCAACTCGTCCCGCTTGACAATATCCCGCAGAATTTCCTCATAGGTGCCCTGCTGGCCCCGCTGCTCCAGCTCCAGAAGCCGGCGCTTGGCCCGCAGCTCCGCTGCCGCGGTAAGGAACACCTTTACATCCGCCTGGGGCAGCACCACCGTGCCGATATCCCGGCCATCCATGATCACATTGTGCTCTCTGGCCTGCTGCCGCTGAAAGTCCAGAAGGAACGCCCGGACCTGAGGAATGGCAGAAACCTTGGAGGCCACTCCGGAAATTCGGTGCTCCCGAATGGCCTGGGTCACATCCTCCCCGTCCAGATACATTTTCTGCTCTCCGTCCTGGCCGTAGGTCATACGGATGTTCAGCCCTTCCAAAAGGGGAACTACCTGCTCCGCCTGCTCCGGATCTACACCGGAGCGCAGCGCTTTCAGGGCCACGGTGCGGTAAATTGCCCCCGTGTCCACGTACAAAAAGCCAAGGGCCTGGGCCGCACGGCGGGCCAGAGTACTCTTTCCCGCCCCAGCCGGGCCGTCAATGGCTACACTTTTAAATTCCATACCTTCCGCTGCTCCAATTCCATTTATTCCGGGACCTGTTCCTGGCCCTGACCGCTCCAGAACGCCGCCGCGCTCTCCCCTGCCGCCCGGCCGGTAGCCCAGGCAATCTGCAGGTTGAATCCGCCGGTGTAGGCGTCCACGTCCAGCAGCTCGCCCGCCAGATAGAGCCCCTCCGCCTTTTTGGAGGCCATGGTCTTGGGATCCACCTCGCTCACCTTTACACCGCCTGAGGTCACGATGGCCTCTGCAATGGGCCGGGGTCCGCGGATGGACACAGAAAACCGCTTGAACAGCTCCAGGAGCCTTCTCCGCTCCTCACGGGTCAGATCATGGGCCTTCCGCTCAGCCGGAATCTCCGCCCGCGCCAGCAGCACAGGAATCAGCAGCCGGGGCGCCAGCGCCGCCAGCACATGGTCCATATTCCGGTTGGCGTTTTCCGTCAGCTCCCGCACCAGACGGGCATCCAAAGTGGGCTCATCCAGTGCCGGTTTCAGGTCAATGAGGCAGGTATATTGATCCTTCTGGAAGTCCCGCATATGGGCGCTGGCCGACAGCACCAGCGGGCCAGACAGGCCAAAATGGGTGAACAACAGCTCTCCCTGGTCCCGATATATGATTTTACCCTTCCGGTTTCGCACCGTCAAGACCACATTTTTCAGGGCCAGTCCCTGCATTGCCCCACAAAATTCTTCTTCCGACTCCAGGGGAACCAGGGAGGGGCGGGGCTCCACAATGGTGTGTCCCACCTGGGCTGCCATCTCATAGCCGTCTCCGGTGGAACCGGTGCCGGGGTAGGAAGCGCCTCCGGTGGCAAGGATAACTCCCTTACAGAAAACTCTCCCCGTCTCGGTCTGTACGCCTGTCACCACACCCTCTTCACAGCAGAGAGAGAGGGCCCGCTCCTGCCGGACAGGGACCTTCAGCCGCCTCAGCTCATGGAACAAAGCGTCGATAATATCCGATGCATGATCCGACTGAGGAAAGACCCGATTTCCCCGTTCCACCTTCAGGGGGACCCCCAGCTTGGTGAAAAAGCCTTCCACGTCCTCGGGCGTGGTACGGCTCATGGCACTGTATAAAAAACGGCTGTTGCGGGGAATGCTGGCCAGCGCCTCCTCCACCGTGCAGTGGTTGGTCACGTTGCACCGGCCCTTCCCCGTAATATAGAGCTTCCGCCCCACCTTGGGGTTGCGCTCCAACAGCTCCACCTGCGCTCCCTGCCGGGCGGCGGTGATGGCCGCCATCATGCCCGCGGCTCCGCCGCCCACCACCAGCAGGGGCTCTTTTCTCTCTGTCACTCCTGCACCTTCTCGTAGACGCCGTACTCATCCCAGATCTGCTCCAGCATCTGGAAGGTATGGGTCAAATCGTCGTTCTTCTTCCGGCTCACCGCCACCAGCAGGGCGTTCACCAGGGACAGCGGCGCCACCAAAGAGTCCACAAAGGACGCCATGTCGCTGCGAGCCTTCAGGGTGTACTTGGAGCAGGGCACCAGGGGCGAGGCGTCGCTGTCGGTGATGGCCACCGTGGTGGCTCCCCGGTCCTGAGCAAAGCGCATGGCCTGGACAGTGCGGCTGGAGTACCGGGGGAAGCTGACCCCCAGCACCACGTCGCCCTCGCCTACCCGCAAAAGGCTCTCAAACACCTCGCTGGTGGTATTGGCAGTTACCTCCACCACATTGTCCAAAATAAGCTTCAAGTAGAAGGTGAGGAAGGTCGCAATCGCCGTGGAGGAGCGCACGCCCATAATGTACACCTTTCGTGCGGAGACGATGGCGTCCACCGCCTTCTCAAAGTGCTCCCGGTCCAACTCCTCCAGGGTCAGCCGAATCTTCTCAATGTCCGACTGCAGCACCATGGACAAAAGGTCCTGATCCCCGATCCGGTCATTGGTCACCTCAATGCGCTGCACCGAGGTCAACCGGTTCCGAATCATCTTTTGCAGGGATTTTTGCATGTCCGGGTAGCCGTCGTAACCAAGTTCGGCGGCAAAGCGCACAACGGTGGATTCGCTGACGTTAACCTTCTTTCCCAGACGGCTGGCTGTCATAAAGGCAGCCTTGTCATAAGAATTCAAAATATAATTGGCAATCCTCTTTTGCCCCTTGGAAAAGGTGGCCATATTCTCCTGAATCACGGTGAGGATGTCACGATTCATCTTTCCATCATCTCCCAGCCAAATTTGTCTGCGGCAAAGAAACTCACTGATATATCATACCTTGTCCCCGCAAAAAATGCAAGCGCTTTCTGCAAGAATTTCATCATCTCTTGCAGAAAGCGCTTTTTTCACGGACCAGTTTCGCCCCAGAGCGCCAGGATCTCCTGGCTGGTGAGCTCCCGCCATTGGCCTGGCGACAGGGTCCGGTCCAGCATCAGCTCGCCCTCCCGAATCCGCTTAAGGCGCAACACTTCCAGTCCCGCCTGGGCGCACATGCGGCGCACCTGGCGGTTCTTTCCCTGGGTAATGACCACAGACAGCTGAGAGACACCGCCAGTGGTTCGCCCCCGCCGTACCCGCGCAGGGGCCAGCTTTTCCCCGTCCAGTTCCATGGGACCAGACAAGATCGGCAGGGCCCGCTTCACGTCGCCGGTGACCCACACCAGATACTCCTTTTCAATGCGGTAGCTTGGATGAAGCAGGCGGTTGGTCAGTTCTCCGTCATCCGTCATCAGGAGCAGTCCCTCAGAGTCCAGATCCAGCCGTCCCACCGGCCACACCCGTGCCGGGCATCCGGCCACCAGATCAGCCACCGTCTTTCTTCCCTTCTCGTCGGATAGGGTGGTCACATAGCCCCGGGGCTTATGGAGCATGAGATAGGTCCGCTCTCCCCCCGGCCGCAGGCTTCGGCCGTCCACCTGCACGTCATCCCGGTCCAGGTCCGCCCGGTCCCCAAGGTGGGCTTTCTCCCCGTTGACGGTGACCCGACCAGCGGCAATCCACTCCTCCGCCGTCCGCCGGGAGGCCAGGCCACAGGCGGAAATCAATTTTTGCAGCCGCTCTTCCACGCTCGGCCCTCTCCCTTCTCCTATTCCTAACCGGGCAGCATTCCGGCTATTTTATCCCAAAATCGTTCCCATCCGCTGGGGGTTCGCAGGCAGCAGTCCACATCTGTGATGACCACCAGAGGAATCCGCAGCTTCTCCTCCCCGTTCACCCGGTACACAGCCTCACCCAATACGGTACCCTGTGCCACCGGCGCGGTAAGGGCAGTCTGGTCCAATACCAGCTCCCGCTGGATCTCCTCTCCCCTAGCGACGCAGAGCCTGGCCGCTTCCCCGGCAGACACCCCGCAGAAAGGTGCAAGCCCACCCGAGACAGGCAGCCGGCACAGGACTTCTCCCTCCTCGGCCAGCAGGCAACTCTCATACCCGGCAAATCCCCGGTCAAAAAGCGCGGCGTGGTCTGCCCAATCGTTGGGTGCATTTAGAGTAACACAGATGAGGGTCATCCCGTCCCGCTCAGCCGCAGACACCAGCGTACGCCCGGCCTTTTCCGTATAGCCGGTTTTCATGCCCACACAGCCCTCATATTGCCAGAGCAGCTTATTGTGGTTGGTAAAGACCCGTCCTCCCAGAGCCACCGACTTGGTGGCCACAATCTTGGCAAGGGTATCGTTCTCCAGACAGGCCCGGGCCAGCAGAGCCATGTCGTAGGCCGTGGAATAGTGGCCCTCATCATTAAGTCCGGTAGGATTTGTAAAGTGACTATCCTTCATACCAAGTTCCGCTGCCTTGGCATTCATCTTCTCCGCAAATGCCTCCACACTTCCGGCACACGCCACGGCCGCCAAGGTGGCGGCATCGTTGCCCGACTGGAGCAACATGCCGTAGAGCAGCGCCTCCAGAGTCACCTGCTCCCCGGGGCGCAGATAGATGGAGGAGCCCTCCGCTCCGGCCCAATCGGACGGAACGGTGATCTCCTCCTTCTGATCGTGGCCCGATTCCAACACGACCAGAGCAGTCATCAGCTTGGTAATGCTGGCAATGAGCCGCGGCTCATGGGCGTTTTTCTCATACAGCACCGTCCCGGTTTCTCCGTCCATAAGGATGGCGCTGGCCGCGGAAATCTCCGCCGCTTGAACACGGGGAACGGGACTCAGAATCAGAAACGCGGCCACCGCCGCAGCAATCACTCGCTTCAACTTCCGTCACCTTCCTGAGCTTCAGATGACGTTAGTATGCGATTCATTTCCCCTTCCCTCTCCCGGAAGGTTTCGGAAATTCAGCGGCTTTCAGTCAGCGAACTCGCCCTGAGCCGCCTGCTGCTCCTTCTTCTCCTGCTGCTTGGAAATAAAATCCGTCACCTTATCCACGACCTCGGGCACCGTGTCAATAACCCGGTCCACCGTGGTGGCAGGAGGAGGCGCCACGGGCAGCAGCTTCACATTGCCATCCCGAATCACCAGGAAGGCCACCGGCTCCAGCTTGGCGCTGGCTCCGCTGCCGCCGCCAAAGGCGTTGTCGCCTCCCATCTGCTGCTTCTTGGTGGAAAATTCGGTTCCTCCTCCGGCCACGCCGAAGGACAGGCGGGAAATGGGAATAAGGGTGACGCCGTCCGCCTCAATGGCAGTGCCCACCACGGCATTGGCGTCCGCCATGGCCCGCACGCTCTCCAGCGTGGTCCGCATCAGCTCACTCAAGGGGTTGTTCTTTTCCATAATCAGGCCGCCTTTCTCTGCTGTTGTTCCTGTTTTCTCCGGCCGCGCACCCGGAGGAATGTCCTCAGGGCTCTGCATCCAAAGTACAGCCCCAGCCACACCATCTGCCCCACCTTCAGGGACAGGGAAGCCAGAGCATATATGGTGATCTCCCGGGCGTCAAAGTCTACCTGAGCCACAGCTTTGCCATCCCGCAGATCGAAGGTCTCGTTTAGGGTGCCCCACAGGACACCCAACGCTCCATTGGCCTGTCCGTAGCGCATGGCCGCATCCGCCGGGTCATCTGCGCCCACAGTGACCTTTAACCGGAGCTTGTCCACCCGGATTTTGCGGCGGAATTGCCCGGCCGCCTCCAACAAAATGGGCAGCAGCGCCTGGGCATAGTCCAGCGCTCCCCCCACCTGTTCCCGAAAGCTGGGTTCCGGCCCGCTCTCCTTGGGCTCTTTCTCCTTGGGCGGATGGGCGGGCTTGGCAGGCTTGCTTTTCTTCTTCAGGGGATACACCGGAATCTGCCAGGCCGCCGCTCGCAGCCATACCCGCAGGCCCTCAGCCCGGTACTCCGCCCCCACGCCCAGCTGAATCTGACCCAGCAGCCAGAATACGGCCAGGATCAGGATGAGGATCATAAGTCCTCTCATGTCTCCTCCTTCCCGGCATCGGGCCGGGCGTCAGCCTCCTCCGTCTGGCTGCCGTTTTCCTCCTCCCGGAGCCTGGCCACCGCGGCCTCCAGCTCCAGAGTCATCTGGCTGCCCTCCTGGGAGGAGTTGGGCAGCTCGGGCAGCTCCTCCAGGCTGGAAAGCCCGAAGGAACGGAGAAAATTCTTGGTGGTGCGGAACAGCACCGGGCGGCCGGGCACCGCCAGGCGGCCCGCCTCCTCAATGAGCTCCCGCTCCAGCAGCAGACCTACCGTGTAGGAGCTGTCTACGCCCCGCACCTGGTCCACATAGGCCCGGGTCACCGGCTGGTAGTAGGCGATAACCGCCAGCACCTCCAAAGCGGGCTGGGACAGGCGGGCGGGCTTGCGGCTCTCCAGGGTTTTCCGGATGTAGTCCGCGTACTCCGGAGCCGAACACAGCTGGTAGCTGGTCTCCAGCCGCAGCAGGCGGATACCCCGGCGCTCATAGCTGTACTTGTCCATCAGCTGCTGGGCTACCGCGTCCAGAGTGGGGCGGTCCACCTCCAGACCCAGGCACAGCCGTTCCACCGGCACCGGCTCACCCGCCGCAAAGAGTACGCCCTCCAGGGCAGACTCCAATTCCTTGATTTCCAAGTTCTCTGTCTCCCCTCTCTCAGTAGCGGTCTGTGGTAAATTCCGTAGGCTCCTCCGACTCCGTCTGGGTATAGGTGACGGTACAGTCCTCCTCCGTCCCCGCCAGACGCACCCGTCGGGCCTTGCACAGCTCCAGCACCGCCAGGAAGGTGGCCACCACCTCAGAGCGGCTGCGGTTTCCCTTAAATAATGCCCGGAATCGGGTCACTCCAAACTGCACCAGACGGCGCAGGATCTCTCCCGCCTTATCCGCCACCGGATAGGGCTCCCGGCCCACAATGCCCTGAAAGGCAGTCATGGGAGGGGGCAGCTTGTTGTCCGAACGGCTGAGTACAGCGGTGATGGCCCGGCGCAGGTCCTCTTTGTCGTGGACGTAGCGGTAGGTCTTGTCCGGGGTAATGGGCTCGGGCACCTTGGTAAGATAATCCCGGCCATAGCGATAGCGATCGTCCAGAGACGGAATGATCTCTTTGATTTTCAGGTAGTTCTCGTTTCGCTGGTGAGCTTCCAAGGTGGCAATGAGCTGTTCCATCTCACTGAGGACTTCCTCGTCGTGGATGGACAGCAGCATTCTGGTCTTAATGTATATGAGGTGGGAGGCCATGGTCACAAATTCGCTGGCAACTTCCAGATCCAGCTCCTTGCGCTTGTTCATCCACTCCAGGTACTGGTCCAGGATGAGGGAAATCTGGATATCCTTGATCTCCATCTTGTTCTTGCTGAGCAAGTGTAAAATCAAATCCAGAGGACCCACAAAGTCCTCCATATTCTCTTCTCTGGCCTTGACCACACCAGTCAGGTGGTAAATGGGACTATCCAACGATTCACCCCACCTCAACAATTTTGTCAAAATATTATATCAGTTTGGGGGGTAAAACACAAGCCGCAATTTCCCTTCCGCCTTGCAGGTCCAGGCAGAACGCGGGGATTTCCTCCCGACTGAATCAGTCTCCGTCTTTTGCCGACCTGAGGGATTCCCAGGACCGGTTTTCTATCTCGCATAGGTCAACCCGGCATCCAGAAACGTATCAAAGCAGACGGAATCTACCACTTCCCCAAATTGACTGTCATATACGACGATGTTCAGTCCGCGGCTGTTTACGCTCTTCTCCTCCCCGTTGATGACAATGCTGCTGGTATTGCCGGCGCTGTAACCCGCGCTTTTCACATAGTAGTTTACCCCATCCGGAAGCGTTCCTCGAAATTCCAAAGCATCCCCGTCCGGGTGGTCTCCTTCACCGGCCAGCGCCTCATAGACCACGGTTCCGTCCTGCCAGATTCCAAGAAAGCTTTTTCCATAAGCATCCTGCCCGGTCAGTTGACTCTGGAATCCCATCTCGCAAAGCTGATTTTGAAGCTGGGCATCAAATGCCTTTGTCGCCTCGTCCTTTACAGAAAGGATGACCGTGTATCCGTCCTGGTTTGCTTGGATCTCAGACAGATAATCCGTCAAATTCTGGGCGTACCAGAGCTCCTTATTTTGCTTTTTCCGATTGTACGCTTCCAGCAACTGATCCAGATCCTGATATTCCCGATCGCCCCTCCGGTCAGGCAGGTTATAATGCTCCCACAGATATTCTCCCAAATAGGCGCTTACTTTCTCTGCTCCCTTAAACGTGGTGTGGTTGAACTCATATAAATCGGTGGTGTAATCCAGTTGGATTTCTTCTACCATCGACGGCAGATTAAAGTCAATGTAAGGAATCCCGTTTTGAGCGGCCCAGGCACTGATCGTCTTATAGGCTCCCGGCCAATCTTCCACCGCGCAATCAACGGGCGATTTAAAGAGAACCAGTTCAATGCCTTCTTCTTCACAGAGCTCACGGATTTTTTCTAGGTATTCCAAGGCCAGCGGGTCAAACTCAACGGGTGCAATCGTCTCGTCATCCGTCGGCAACGGCTGGGCCGGAGACGCCGGCAAATACTTCCCGGCCACCAGGACGTACCCTCGGAAAAAATCGGTATGACCGTGCATAAAATCAAACTCCGAGAGTTCCGTGTACCGCGAATGATACTTTAGAATGGGAAACATATAACTCAGCTTGGAATCCTGGAGATATCCGTCTTCGCAAAGCTGAATGGCTTCTTTCTTCGCCGACGGGCTGCTCAAACTGTCAATGGTCTTTCTGTAGTACGCCTCACCCGGCTCTTTAAACAACTCATATACTTCAAATAAAACAACGCTAATCTGCTGCTTTTTTACGGCTTCCTCCAGCCAAAGATAGGAGCACATCACCGGGTTCTGCTCAAAGCCCGCACAATATGAGCTGATTCCATAGTCCTCATACAGCTCCATAGGGGAAAAGCTGCGAATCGTCTGGCTGGAACCCAGCGCCAACACGTCAATGGTATTGTCTTCCAGAGAAAGAAAATCCCTGGCCCGATATGTATTTGCCCAAAATGCAATATCCTTCGAGTGCGACAGCACACTATTTATGCCCGACCAAAGAATCAGCAGGCAGCACAAAAAGGCAATTGCCTGCACCAAATGCTTCCACTTTCCTGCCTTTCCCATGGATCAGAATCCTCCATAGATAAAGTCTGATGGATTATACCCTTCCCCGTACTTTCCGAAAATCAGGACCGCAGCGAAGAGCGCCAGCCACAAAAACCAGCGGCACACCAGGTTTTGCCGGGCAATCATGGCCCGCACCGAACCTTTCTGCTGATACTTGGAAATGACAAACAGCAGCAGAAGTCCAAAAATTAAAATCGCCATTTCTCGCCAATCCAGTCCCAGCCGGAGCAGAGAGCCGTCCATCAGCACCCACGGATTAAAAACAAAAGCGTTCTTCCACATGGTCAGGGCAGAGGTCAGGCTTGCCGCGGGCTGGACGGAAAATACGATGACAAACAGGAAGAAGGTTCTCAGCTGCCTCAGCACCGTCCAGCTCTCCGCCTGTGTATTGATGCGGAGGAGGATCGTCAGCTTTTCAAACAATGGCTTAAAGAGAATTCCCCCGGCAAGCACCACAAAGGTAGCTATCCCCCAGAAAATCCAGCGATAATTTCCTCCGTGCCAAAAGCCGGTACACAGCCACACCACAAGCAGGTTGCGGATGTGCTTCCACCGGGCGTCCACCCGGCTTCCTCCCAGTGGGAAATAGATGTAGTCCCGAAACCAGAAGGACAGGGTGATGTGCCACCGTCTCCAGACCTCCGCCATAGTGGTGGAAAAGAAGGGGGTGCGGAAGTTCTCCGGCAGCTCTATGCCCAACAGCTGAGCCGTCCCCAGCACGATGTCCGTTCCGCCGCTGAACTCCGTATAGAGCTGGAGCGTATAGGCAATCGCTCCCACCCAGACGTAGACACCCGTGGGCGTCCAGGTTCCCTCCAGGCCGCCGTTATAAATGGTATCAACGAGGACCGCCAAGCGCTCCGAAAGGACCAGCTTCTTAAACAGCCCCCAGAGAAACCGCTGCAGGCCAAAGCAGAACGTCTCATAGTCAAACCGATGCCCCTCCCACAGGGCGGCTGCGGTCTCGCTGTACCGCGTGATCGGGCCGGACATCATCTGAGGGAAAAAGCCCGCATAGAGGAGCAGACGCAGGGGATTTCGATCCGCTGCGATCTTCTTCCGGTACACATCCACCACATAGCTGACCAGCATGAGGGTGTAATAGGACATGGCCAGCGGCGCCGCCCAGCTCAGGTACTCCAAATGTAGTGACCATCCAAACAGCCTCGACAGGAAATTGACGTTCATGACGAAGAATGAGCTCTCCTTCATCACAATCAGCGCGGCAATCTCCAAGCCAATTACCGCTGCGCAGATCAGCTTTGCCCAGTCCGAATATCTGCTAAGCAGCCGCGCGCCCGCATAGACCAGAAGAACCTGAAGGGCAAACATCAGATACAAGCTCAAGCTGCTCCCAGCGATGATAAATAGGGTACTCCCCGTCAGCAGAATAAACCAGCGGCCTCGCCGTGGGCACACATAATAGAGCACAACCACAATCGCTGTAAATATAAAGAACCGAAAGGAAACAACAGACATAAAAAACCAACCGCCCTTTTGGTATTCCGACCGGACTTAACCCTTAGCATTTCATTTTATTATATATTCGCTCCCCCTCAAAAGCAAGCAGCCCGCCTGCGGTCGGAGCATGCCCGGCAATTTCAGCCACAACCGCCTAGCAAAGGTCCACGGGGCGTTCCCTCCGTCGGTACAGATGGTACGCGCCGATACAAAGAAAGATCTGAACCACAGAGGAGAGGGGCGTGGCCAGCCCGATGTGGAACAAGGTTATATGCTCCATTTGGCTGATCAAATAAACCGCCGGAATCCGTACGCAGAAGGCTCCCACCACTCCCTGCACCATAACAAACACCGTCCGGCCGCAGCCGTTGAAATAGCCGATAAAGCAAAACAGCACTGCAGTGAGCAGACAGTCAATGGCGTAGGCCTTGAGGTATTGGTGGGAGGCCGCAATGACCATCGGCTCCCGGGAAAAGACAGCCGACAGAACGGACCCGCCCAGGAGCGCCAGGGTCCCCATCACCGCCCCCGCCATCAGCGCGGTCACAATGCCGTAAAGCAGAGCCTTTCTGGAGCGCTGGGGCAGCCCGGCACCGTTATTCTGAGCCACAAAGGCGGAAATGGACTGCATGTAGGCAGAGGCCACCAGCATCAAAAAGACGCACACCTTTTCCGCCACACCCACAGCGGCAGACTCTGTGACCCCCATGCCGTTGACGATGATCTGGATAAACAGGAACGAGAACTGTACCAGCATCTCCTGCAGGGCGATGGGAACACCCACCCACAGGATTCCCCGGACGCATACCGGATCCAGGCGGATGAAGGATCTGGAAAAGGAAAAGGGCAGCTTCTTCCTTCCGATGAGGTACAAGGAACACACCACGCTCACCGCCTGGGCACTGACTGTGGCCAGTGCGGCCCCTGCCGCTCCCATGCCGAAGCCCGCCACCAGCACCAGGTCCCCCACAATGTTGATGACACAGGCCACAAAAACCGTAAACAGGGGCGTTTTGGAGTCCCCTATGCCCCGGAACACTGCGCCGATCACATTATAGGCCACAATAAACACCTTGCCCATGCCGCAGATCCGGATGTAAGCGCTGGTCTGGGCAAAGGCCTCCTCCGGGGCATGGAGGAAGCGGGCCAGCATGGTACTGCCGGGCACCACCAGGACTGTCAACACCAACGCAATGCCAGTGAACAGAACAATTCCCGTTCCGATTCCCCGGCCTGCCCGCTCCGTGCGTCCTGCCCCAATGGCGTTTCCCACAAACACCGTGACGCCCATGGTTAGTCCGGTGATCATCATAGTCACCAAGTGAAAAAACTGACTGCCCGAGGCCACCCCCGACTGTTCCCCGGTCCCGGCAAACTGGCCCACAATAATCAGATCCGCCGCCCCATAGGCCGCCTGCAGCAGCAGGGCCAGCACCACGGGAAACGCAAAGGTAATCAGTGTCTTTAAAATGGAACCCTGCGTCAGTGTCTGTTCCTCTCTCATCCTATCGGTTCTCTCCTTCCGGCAGCTGAGCACTTCCTGTGCCCAGCGCAACTTTCCCATCGGCAGGCGAAAAAATGAGCCGGATAAGAAAACGGGAATTCCACCCGCCATCTTATCCGGCTCATAACTTACGTGTTAATTGCCCTCCGATGAAGCGTCGCTATTATAGCACATCAAATCTTTTCTGTAAAGCCTTATTCCTTTTCAAATACTAAAAAATCTTATCTGCGCTGTCGCTGTACCACCAGGGCGTCCCATTACGGCGCTTGGATGCCGGAGAGAATCGTTCTCAAAAGCTCCTCACGACCGGTCCCCTTCTCCGCCGAGAAGGGAATCACCGGGACCTCCTCCCCCAGCTCCAGGACTTCCCGAATCTGTTGGAGATTGGGTTCAATTTCGCTCTTTTTCAGCTTGTCCAGCTTGTTGGCGGCCACCACCAGAGGACGGCCGGTGGCCTTGAACCAGTCGGCCATGGTACGGTCGTCCGCCGTGGGCTTGTGTCGGGCATCCACAATGAGCACCCCCAGGGTCATCAGCTCCGGATGGGCAAAGTAGCGCTCCATCAGCCGGCCCCAGCGGTCCCGCTCACTTTTGGCCACCTTGGCATACCCATAACCGGGCAGATCCACCAGATAAAAGGTCCGGTCAATTTTAAAGTAGTTGATATGGATGGTCTTCCCCGGTGCGGCACCCACCCGTGCAAAGTTCTTCCGGTTGAGCAGCCGGTTGATGGACGAGGACTTCCCCACATTGGAGCGGCCGGCAAAGGCCACCTGGGGCAGCTCGTCCCGAATAAAGTCCCGTTCAGAAGCCGCGGAGAGAACAAACTCCGCCTGATGCAGATTGACTTCCATTCCCTCCACCTCACTGACGCACTCGGACCGCAGTCCGGCCCTCTACCGGCGGAAGCACCGGGACGGAGGCATCCGTCCGCTCCGCAGGCGCGGCGGCATGGGGCAGCAGCGCGGTAGACAGCACCTGGTCCGCCCGCTCCACCAGCACGAACTGGAGGGCCTTCCGCACGGTCTGGTCGATCTCCTCCAGATCCTTGTTGTTATCGGCGGGGATAATCACCGTCTTGATGCCGTTTCGGAAGGCAGCCATGGTCTTCTCCTTCAGGCCGCCGATGGGCAGCACCCGGCCACGCAGGGTCACCTCACCGGTCATGGCCAGGCCACGGCGAACGGGGGTCTCCGTCAGAGCGGAGACCATGGCGGTGGTGATGGCGATACCGGCAGAGGGACCGTCCTTGGGCACGGCGCCCTCGGGGAAGTGGACGTGGATGTCCTTCTCCTTGTAGAAGTTGGGGGCGATGCCCAGCCGGTCGGCCTGGCTGCGGATATAGGTGAGGGCGGTCTGGGCCGACTCCTTCATCACGTCGCCCAGGTTGCCGGTGAGCTCTACCTTACCGGAGCCAGGCACTACGTTGACCTCCACCTCCAGCAGCTCGCCGCCCACGCTGGTCCAGGCCAGGCCGTTGACCACACCCACACGCTCCTCCAGCGCCTGGCGCTCGGGGTAATAGCGGGGCACACCCAGATACTCTTCCAGGTCTTTTTCTGTAATGCGGACAGACTTTACATCCTCTGAGACCACTTTCATAGCCGTCTTGCGGCAGATGGCAGCCAGCTTACGCTCCAGCACACGCACCCCCGACTCCCGGGTATAGGAAGCAATGACCTCCCGGATGGCGTTGTCCGTCAGCTTCAGCTGGGTGCGGTTCAGACCGTGGCGCTTCAGCTCCTTGGGCAGCAGGTGACGCTTGGCAATCTGCAGCTTCTCCTCGTCGGTGTAGCTGGACAGCTCAATGACTTCCATCCGGTCCAGCAGAGGACGGGGAATGGTGTCCGTGGTGTTGGCCGTGGTAACAAAGAGCACCTGGGACAGGTCAAAGGGCACCTCCAGGAAGTTGTCCCGGAAAGTGGCGTTCTGCTCCCCGTCCAGCACCTCCAGCAGCGCGGAGGCGGGGTCGCCCCGGTGGTCGTGGCCCAGCTTGTCGATCTCGTCCAGCAGAACGAGAGGATTGCAGCTGCCCGCCTGGCTGATGGCGTTGATGATACGGCCAGGCATGGCGCCCACATAGGTCTTGCGGTGGCCGCGGATTTCCGCCTCATCACTGACGCCGCCCAGGGAGATGCGGGCCAGCTTTCGGTTCATGGACCGGGCCATGGACATGGCGATGGAGGTCTTGCCAACGCCAGGAGGACCGACAAGGCAAAGCACTTGCCCCTTCAGTTCCGGAGCCAGCTGCTTCACCGCCACAAACTCCAGAATCCGCTCCTTGACCTTCTCCAGGCCGAAGTGGTCGTGGTCCAGCGCCTTGCGCACGGCGGCGACGCTGATTTTCTCCTTGGTGGTCTTGCCCCAGGGCAGCTCCAGGCACACATCCAGGTAGCTGCGCAGTACGGTAGACTCCGAGGAGCCGAAGGGCTGCTTGCTCAGCCGGTCCAGCTCCTTGTTGAGCTTCTCCCGTACTCCGTCAGGCAGGGTGAGCTGGGCAATCTTCTTCCGGTACTCCCCGATCTCGTCGTCGGAGTCCCCCTCCCCCAGCTCGTTCTGGATAGCCTTCATCTGCTCCCGCAGGTAGTAGTCACGCTGGTGGTCGGAAATCTGCTCCCGGGCTTTGTTCTGAATTTCCATGTCCAGAGAGAGAATTTCCACCTCCCGTTCCAGCAGGCGATGCAGCTTCTCCAGACGACGGACCGGGCGCAGCTCCTCCAGCACCGCCTGCTTATCGCTGTTGCGCATGGCAATGTTCTGGGCAATGTAGTCGGCGATATAGCCCGGGTCTTGACTGGCCAGCACATGGACCAGCAAGTCGGGAGAGATCTTGGGCGCCAGCTCAGTATAGTGCTGAAACAGCTCATAGGTGGAGCGCATCAGGGCCTCTACTTTGGGGGTACTCCGGGGAGCCGGGCTCTCTTCGATCTCCAGCACCTCAGCCTCCAGATAAGGCTCCTTCTGCCGGATTTCCACCAGCTGTCCCCTCTTCTGGCCCTCCACCATTACCCGCACATTGTCCCCGGGCATGCGGAGAATCTGCCGGATGTTGGAAATGGTGCCCACGGCATACAAGTCCTTCTGCTCCGGCACTTCCACGGAAATATCCTTCTGACCCACCAGAAAGACGGAGCTTCCCGCCGTAATGGCCTCCTCCAGCGCCTTCACCGAGGCATCCCGGGCCACTTCAAAGTGGATAAGGACGTTGGGAAATACCGTCAGACCCCGCAGGGCAATCACCGGCATGGTGCTGGACGCGGCCGTACTCTTCTCTTTGCTCATAAAAATTCACTTCCTCTCAGGGATAAATGACAGGGACGCCCCCAGAGCCCGCCGTTCCGGGGGCACCGCGGGGCGTCCGTATTAATTATCTGTTCTATGGGCAATCTCAGCCCACGTTGGTGCCGGGCAGTCCGCCCCGCTCTGCATGGAGGGACGCCTTTCCAAGGCGCACCCGCTGCTTCCGCTCCGGGTCCCGGGTCAGCTCCGGCTGGGTATGGTTCACAATGGAATCCCCGGTAATTTCCACCTTCACAATGGTGGGATCGGAGGGCACGTCGTACATGACGCCGTTCATGACCTCCTCCAGCACTGCGCGCAGGCCGCGGGCGCCGATGCCGCGGTCCACGGCCCGGTCTGCCACCGCCTCCAGAGCCTCCCGGGTGAAGTCCAGCTCCACCTGGTCATACTCCATCAGCTTCTGGTACTGCTTCACCAGGGCGTTCTTGGGCTCGGTGAGGATCTTCACCATCTGGTCCCGATCCAGGGACTCCAGCGTGGTGATCACCGGCAGACGGCCCACCAGTTCGGGGATGATACCGAACTTCAGCAGATCCTGGGGCTGGATCTCTGCCATCAGCTGGCCCACGTTGCGCTCCTTGCGGCTCTGAACCTCCGCACCGAAGCCCATGGACCGCTTATCCAGGCGGTTCTCAATGATCTTGTCAATGCCGTCAAAGGCACCGCCGCAGATGAACAGAATGTTCTTGGTGTCCACCTGGATGAACTCCTGGTGGGGATGCTTGCGGCCGCCCTGGGGAGGCACGTTGGCCACAGTACCCTCCAGGATTTTCAGCAGGGCCTGCTGCACGCCCTCGCCGGACACGTCACGGGTGATGGAGGTATTCTCGCTCTTCCGGGCGATTTTGTCCATCTCATCAATATAGATGATGCCCCGCTCGGCCAGCTCCACATCGTAGTCGGCGGCCTGCACCAGACGCAGCAGAATGTTCTCCACATCGTCACCCACGTAGCCGGCCTCGGTGAGGGTGGTGGCGTCGGCAATGGCAAAGGGCACCTTCAGCACCCGGGCCAGGGTCTGGGCAAAAAGGGTCTTGCCGCAGCCGGTGGGACCCATGAGCAGAATGTTGCTCTTCTGCAGCTCCACGTCCTCGCCGCCGCCGAAGTAGATGCGCTTATAGTGATTATATACCGCCACGGACAGGGCCATCTTGGCCTTCTCCTGGCCGATGATATACTGATCCAGTACGGCGTGAATCTCTCTGGGGGTAGGGATGACATCGGGGATGCTGTCATCCACAGGCTCCTCCACCGGGTCATAGCCCTCATCCAGAATTCCCATGCACAGCTGCACGCACTCGTTGCAGATATAGGCCCCGGGGCCGGCGATCATCCGGCGAACCTGGTCCTGGTGCTTGCCGCAGAAGGAACAGCGAATGTTCTTCTTATCGTCATTTTTTGCCATGGATACACCTCATAGAATCCGCCGAGACCTGTTGTCTCAGCGCTTATCGATCACCCGGTCGATGAGGCCGTACTCCACAGCCTCCTGGGCGGTCATGAAGTTGTCCCGCTCACAGTCGGCGGTGACCACCTCAATGGATTTGCCCGTGTTCTCAGACAGGATGCGGTTCATGCGCTTCTTCACGACTTCCAGCCGCTTGAGATGGATGGCCATGTCGGTAATCTGGCCCTGGGTACCGGCGGAGGGCTGGTGAATCATAATTTCCGCGTTGGGCAGGGCGAAGCGCTTGCCCTTGGCTCCGGAGGAGAGCAGGAAGGCTCCCATGGAGGCGGCCAGACCGATGCAGATGGTGGACACGTCACACTTGACGTACTGCATGGTGTCATAGATGGCCATACCGGCAGTCACAGACCCGCCGGGGCTGTTAATGTAGAACTGAATGTCCTTGTCGGGGTCCTGGGCCTCCAGATACAGAAGCTGGGCCACCACCAGAGAGGCAGTGGTGTCGTTGACCTCCTCGGACAGCATGATGATACGGTCGTTCAGCAGACGGGAGAAGATGTCGTAGGAGCGCTCGCCCCGGTTGGTCTGCTCTACTACATAGGGAACTAAACTCATGATCAATACTCCTTTTCGAGACGTGATACCAAATTATACCCAAACCGTGGGAAATCATTCCTCCCGTCCCGGTTCCGGGCACACACAAAACCCGTATCGGCTCCGGTATCTCCCTCTCCGTCAAGATACAGGCGCCCGGGGCGGCTTTTGCCGCCCCGGGACGTAATGAAGTTACTCGGCTTTGGTTTCCTCGGCCTGAGGCTCCTCAGCAGCCTCTTCCTTCTTCTTGGTCTTCTTGGCAGCAGCCTTCTTGGCCTTGCCGGGCTTGGCCTCGGCCAGGACCAGGTCGTTGGCCTTCTTCAGGCGCAGGTCACGCTTCAGATCCTCGGCGGGAACAGCGGCCTTCACCTGCTCCTCAGCCAGGCCGTACTGCTCGGCCAGACGCTTGATCTCGGCGTCGATCTCCTCCTGGGTGACCTCCAGGTTCTCAGCGTCGGCCACGGCGGTGAGGGCCAGCTCCATCTGAACCTGACGCAGAGCGGAGGGACGGGCAGAGGCCCGGACCATCTCGCCGTTCATGTTCATCATCTTCATGTAGTCATCCATGGAGATGCCCTGGCTCTGCAGCCGCATGGCGTAATCGTCCATCAGCTTGTCCAGCTGGACCTCCACCATGCCGTCGGGGATCTCGCACTCCATGTTGGCCACCAGCTGCTCCATGACGCCGTTCTCGAAGTCGGCCTGAGCCTGCTTGCTGCGGCGGTCGGCCAGCTTCTCGCCCAGGTCCTTGCGGAAGGCCTCCAGAGTCTCAAACTCGGACACGTCCTTGGCGAACTCGTCGTCCACCTCGGGAGCCTGGGGCTCCTTGACCTCGTTGACCTTCACGTGGAAGACCACGGCCTTGCCGGCCAGGTCGGCGTGATAGTCCTCGGGGAAGGTGATGTCCAGGTCCTTCTCCTCACCGGCCTTCATGCCGATGACCTGCTCCTCAAAGCCGGGGACGAAGGTGCCGGAACCCAGCTTCAGCTCGTAGTTCTCGCCCTTGCCGCCCTCGAAGGGAGTGCCGTTGTCAAAGCCCTCAAAGTCAATGACGGCGGTGTCGCCCTTCTTGGCCTTGCGCTTGACGCTCACCAGGCGGGTGGCGCGCTCGATGTAGGGCTTGAGCTCATTGTCGATGTCCTTCTCGGTGACCTTGGCCTCCTCCTTGGGAGCGGTCAGGCCCTTGTAGGTGCCCAGCTTGACCTCGGGACGGACAGAAACCAGAGCCTTGAAGGTGAAGCCATCCTTGCCCACCTCGACGACCTCCATCTTGGGGTAACCCACGTCGTCCAGGTTCTGCTCCTTCACGGCCTCCTCATAGGCGCCGGGATAGACGGCATTGATGGCATCTTCATAAAACACGCCGGCGCCGTACATTCCCTCGATGATCTTCCGGGGAGCCTTGCCCTTACGGAAGCCGGGAACGGAGATGCGGCCGCGGTTCTTCAGGTAGGCCTGCTGAACAGCAGCCTCGAACTCCTCGGCTCCAACCTCGATGGTCAGCTCGACCGTGCTCTTTTCTTTCTTCTCAACACTGGTGACCTTCATTTGTCAATTTCCTCCTGTCGGCACCGACCGCCTGCCACTGAGGCAGCCAGTCGCCGCTTGTTTTTACTTTCGCCACGATATTTTATCAGATTTGTCTCTGTTTGACCAGAGTAATTTTAAGAAATTTCCATGAATTTTTCTTCACGGCAGAATTTTTTCCGGCTGGAAGCCCAAATAGTCCGCCGCGACCAGGTGATATTCCACCTTTCCCCGCTGTCCGGACACCGCCAGGCGGTGACTTCCGCCGTGGAGATGGCCGTAATAGCAGCGCGTCACGCCGTACCGCTCCAGAAGGTCAATGATCTCCTGACAGCGGTAGCCCTGATACAGGGGCGGGTAGTGGAGGAAGCAGAACTTCTCCTTCTCTCCCCCGGCCTTCAGGGATGCCTCCAGACGGATGAGCTCCCGGTTGAAGATTTTCGCGCTGTGCTCGCCCCGGTCCTCCTCGTAGAACCAGCCCCGGGTTCCGCACAGGGCAATGTCGCCGTAAAAATGGCAGTTGTTATGGAGCAGCTCCAGGGTGGAAAACCCATTCTCCTGGAAAAAGCGGCGCATCTTCAGGGCGGTGGTCCACCAGTAGTCGTGGTTTCCCTTCATCAGCAGCTTCCGCCCCGGCAGACTGTCCAGAAAGGCGAAGTCCTCCCGGGCCTCCTCCAGGCTCATGCCCCAGGAGAGGTCCCCGCACAGCACCACGGTGTCCTCCGGCTCCACCGCCTCAAAGCCCCGGCGCAGCTTGTCCACGTAGCCGGTCCAGCCGCCGCCGAAGACATCCATAGGCTTGTCGCTGCTCAGGGAGAGGTGGGTGTCTCCAATGGCATAGAGGGCCATAGGCTCACTCCAGCATGGACAGCACCGCGTCCTCCATGCGCTCCTTGTCCACCTCCTGGGTGAAGCGGACCGCCTTGTTCCGCAGAGAGGCCAGAGGAGCGGGCGCGGGCAGGCCGGTCTTTTCCGCCAGCTGATCCAGGGCGTCCAGGCCAGGGGCAATTTCCTTCTCTCCCAGGGCCTCCAGCACGCTGTCGCAGAACTTGAAGGGGCTGGCGGTGGACACCACCACGCAGGGGGTGTTGTCCCCGGTCTCGGCCCGATACTGCTCCAGGGCGGACACAGCCACGGCGGTGTGGGGGTCAATGAGGTACTGGTACTTGCCGTACACCTGGCCGATGACCTTCTGGGTCTCCTGGTCGTCGCAGCAGTAGCCGCAGAACAGCTTCTGGATCTTCTCCCGCACCACATCGCTAACCTGGTAGCGGCCGGTGGCGTTCAGCTGCTCCATGTAGCCCTTTACCTCGTCCACATCCTGGGTCATAGCCAGCAGAAGCCGCTCCAGGTTGGAGGAGATGAGAATGTCCATGGAGGGAGACATGGTATTATAGAAGGTACGGTTCCGGTCGTAGGTGCCGGTACAGATGAAGTCGGTGAGGACGTTGTTGCTGTTGGAGGCACAGATCAGCTTGGCAATGGGCACGCCCATCTCCCGGGCATAGTAGGCGGCCAGGATGTTGCCGAAATTGCCAGTGGGCACGCAGACATTGATGGGCTGGCCGGCAGTGATCTTTTCGTCCCGCAGCAGGTCGCAGTAGGCGGAGACATAGTACACGATCTGAGGCAGCACCCGGCCCCAGTTGATGGAGTTGGCCGAGGAGAAGAAATAGCCCTTCTCTGCCAGGGTCTGGCGCAGCTTCTCGTCGGAGAAGAGGCGCTTGACGCCAGTCTGGGCATCGTCAAAGTTGCCCTGGACGGCGGCCACGCCCACATTGTCTCCCTCCTGGGTGATCATCTGCAGCTGCTGCACCTGGGACACGCCATCCTTGGGATAGAAGACCAGAATCTTGGTCCGGGGCACGTCCTGGAAGCCGGCCAGAGCGCCCTTACCCGTGTCACCGGAGGTGGCTACCAGAATGAACACGGTCTTGAACTCCTCCGTCTTGGTGAGGGAGGCAGTGAGCAGATGGGGCAGCATCTGCAGGGCCATGTCCTTGAAGGCACAGGTGGGGCCGTGCCACAGCTCCAGGCAGTGGGTGTTATCGTTCAGCGTCCGCACCGGAGCCACCGCAGGGGTATCAAACTTCGCCGGACCATAGGCGGCGCCGGCAAAGTCCGTGAGCTCCTTGACGGAAAACTCCTCCAGAAACTGCTTCATAATGTAAATGGCCCGCTGCTGATAGGACATACCCTTCAGATCCTCTAGGGCGCTGCCCGGAAGCTTGGGGATGTAACAGGGGGTCAGCAGGCCGCCGTCTGACGCCAGGCCCTGGGAAATGGCCTGGGAGGCAGTGAAGCGGACGGAAGTATCTCTTGTGCTGGTGTATTGCATCGTAAAATCTCCCATCTGTGTCAAACTGAAGCTGCCCGGGGGCAGCGCATACACTTGATATTATATTATGCCAGTTTCCCCTGGGAAGGTCAAGGGATTCCACCGAAAAACCAATCTGCGGCGCTCTGCCGCCCTCCCTGATCGTTTCCTGCCCCTCCTTTTCTGCCTAAAAAGGGGAAAGCCGCGCGGATACCGCGCGGCTTTTTCAATCAGTTTTGGGATGCGCCGCAGCGCCCAGCCAGATATTCAATGGCCTCTACATAGCCCTGGAAGCCCTTGCCCATGATGGTCTTTTCGCAGGCCTTTCCGGCGTAGGAGATCTGCCGGAAGTCCTCCCGGCTCTTCACGTCGGACAGGTGGACCTCCACCGCCGGCAGGCCTACTGCCTTCAGCGCGTCCAGAATAGCCACACTGGTGTGGGTATAGGCGGCGGGATTGATCACGATGGCATCCTCCCGGCCATAGGCGGCCTGGATGCGGTCCACAATGGCCCCCTCGTGGTTGGACTGGAAGCACTCCACCTCCACCCCAAGACGGGCACAGGTCTCCTCAATCAGGGCGATCAGAGCCTTATAATCCTGCCGGCCGTAGATGTCCGGCTCCCGGATGCCCAGCATATTCAGATTGGGTCCGTTAATGACAAGCAGCTTCATAAGCCAAGCCTCCTGATGATTTCCTCCACGGAGTCCTCTACCCGGTGGTTCTCTACTTCCAGGTCACTGGCCGCCTCATAGAGGGGCAGTCTGCGGCGGTAGAGCTCCTGCAGATTATTGGCCTGGGACACGGGCCGTCCTTCCACCGGCAGCAGGCTCACGTCCCGCTTGAGGAAAATGACAGTGGAGTTCTGCCGCATGGGAGCCAGGTTGTCCGGCTGGGTCACAATGCCCCCGCCGGCGGCGATGATCAGCCCCGACTCCCGGCCCACCCGGCACAGGGCGTCGTGCTCCAGACGGCGGAAGTACACCTCCCCCTCCCGGGCAAAGATGTCGGGAATGGAGCGCACCGTCTCCCGCTCAATGAGCTCGTCCAGGTCCACCAGCTGCCGCCCCAAACGCTCGGCCAGCGCCCGGCCCACGGTGCTCTTGCCGCACCCGGGCATGCCGATGAGCAGCAAGTTGCAGGTTTCTCTCTCCATCTCCCGGGTAATCTCCTCCACCTTGCTGTCGGGGAGACGGATCCCCAGGAAGAGCTCCGCCGCCGCCTTGGCCTGGGCCACCAGCATGCCCAGACCATTGGCCCGGCACAGGCCCCGTTCCTCCGCCTGGAGCAGGAACCGGGTCCGGGCAGGGTTGTAGATGAGGTCAAAGGCCCCCTCCAGCCGAGGGAAGCGGGACAGGTCCACCGGGGATGCGTCGGTGTTGGGATACATCCCCACCGGGGTAGCGTTGACGACGATCTGGGCGTCGGCGTGACGGTCCAGATTTTCGTAATTGTCCTCACCGGAGCGGGAAATGAATACAATCTCTCTCGCCCCCAGGTCTTCCAGCACCGTTTTCACCGTAAGGGACACGCCGCCGGTGCCCAGAATCAGGGCCTTCTTCCCCGCCACTTGGGCCCCGGCGGAACGGAGCATCCAGACAAAGCCGTCGTAGTCTGTGTTGTGGCCCAGCAGGGTGCCGTCTGCCCGGCGGACAATGGTGTTGACGCTGCCGATGCGCCGGGCCTGTGGAGTCAGCTCCTGGCAGTAGGGAATGACCGCCTTTTTATAGGGTATGGTCACATTCAGGCCCCAGAAGGCCCCGCTCTCCAGAAAGGGGCCCAGCTCCTCCGGCCGCAGCTCCACCAGGCGGTAGTCATAGCCCGCCAGGCGGCGGTGGATGGCCGGGGAAAAGCTGTGGCCCAGCTTCTCCCCAATAAGCCCGTACTCCAAGCCGCCCTCCATCAGCAGATGACCTCGTTATAGGTGCCCAGATAGCGCATCTGTTCACTCTCCGCCTCCAGGTCCCGGAACAGCTTCTCCACCTCGGGGGCGTACACCGAGGCGTCGATGTCGAAGTAGAACATGAACTCGAACTCCCGCTCAGGCAGGGGGCGGCTCTCCAGCTTCTGGAGGTTGATGTTCAGGGCGTAGAACTTGGCCAGTACATTATAAAGAGTACCCGGCTTGTGGGGCAGAGTGATCATGAGGGAGGTGCGATCCGCCCCGGGGTAGATCTCCAGCTTCTTGGAGATGCAGATGAACCGGGTGTAGTTGTTGTCCTGGTCCTGGACGTTCTCCTGGAGAATGTTCAGGCCGTAGTGCTCGGCGCAGAACCGGGAGGACAGGGCGGCCACGTCGGTGCGGTCGGACTCGGCCACCATGCGGGAGGCGGTGGCGGTATTCTCCACCACGGTAACCTTCACGTCCTTCAGCCCCGCCAGGTAGCCGGCGCACTGGTTGATGGCCTGCTCGTGGGAGAAAATCTCCTTCACCTGAGACAGGTCGGTGCCGTGCTTGGCCAGCAGGTTGTGGCTCACCTTCAGCCGGGCGGAGCGGACAATGTAGAAGTTGTGCCGCAGCATCAGGTCGTACACCGCCTTCACGGAGCCAGCGGTGCTGTTTTCGATGGGCAGGATGCCGTACTGGCACATGCCGCTCTCCACCGCCTTGAACACGTGGTCGAAGGTCTGGAAGTACATGATGGTAGGCGCCTTGAAGAGGCGGTCACAGGCGATCTGGGAGTAGGCCCCTTCAATGCCCTGGCAGGCCACCGTGGGCCGCTGGGGGAACAGGGACGGGGTTGTCTCCAACGCCTTGTGGATGTTGTCATAGACCCGGGAAGTACCGCCCACCCGTCCGTACTGATAGGAACGGCTGACGGAGAGGATGCTGCGGTACACCGACTGGGCGTAGTCAGCCAGCTCCTCCCCCGCCTGCTCTCCTACCTTGCCCAGCAGGGCACGCTCCCGGGCGGCGGCGTAGACCGGCAGGCTTTTGGCCAGCTTGTAGTCCGCAATTTCACCGGCGGTTTCCATGCGCTGCTTGAACAGCTCCACCATCTGCTTGTCAATGTTGTCAATGCGTTCCCGCAGTACTTCCAGCTCTTCACTCATGTTCTTCAGCCTCCTATTCAATCGATCGATAAACCATTACTTGTTGTCTGCTGTATCGGGCAGACGGGCCGGCGCGTCCAGCAGGACGTCCAGCACCACCAGTGCCGCAGCGGCCTCCACCACCGGCACCGCCCGAGGCACCACACAGGGGTCGTGACGGCCCTTTACCTGCAGCTTGGCAGGCTCCATCCGTCGGAGGGACACGCTGTCCTGCTCCCGGGCGATGGAGGGCGTAGGCTTAAAGGCCGCCCGGAACACCAGCGGCATTCCTGTGGTGATCCCCCCCAGGATACCCCCGGCGTAGTTGGTGGCGGTGCGGATCTGCCCGTCCTCCACCACAAAGGGGTCATTGTGCTCCGAGCCCAGCATCTCCGCTGCCTCAAAACCGGCGCCAAATTCCACGCCCTTCACTGCCGGGATGCCGAAGATGGCCGCCGCCATGCGACTCTCCATTCCGCCGAAGAGGGGGCCGCACAGCCCAGCGGGCAGGCCGGTGACCATACACTCCACCACGCCCCCTACTGAGTTACACTGACTTCTGGCCTCCAGAATTTTCTGGTGCATCTTCTCCCCAGCCTCTGGGTCCAACACCGGGAGTGAGGCAGTCTTTATACTATCAAGGAGTTCTCCTTTCTCACCCGTCGGGCAGAAGGGTTTATCCTGAATCCCTGCGATGCTCTGGATGTGGGCGTCCACCCGGATGCCCCGGCGGGACAGAATCTGGAGCGCGATGCCTCCGGCAATGCACAGGGGGGCTGTAAGCCGCCCGGAGAAGTGGCCGCCCCCCGCCGCGTCCTGCCAACCTCCGTACCGCACCTGGGCGGTATAGTCGGCGTGTCCGGGCCGGGGCACGTCCTTCAGATTGTCGTAGTCCTGAGAGCGGGTGTTGGTGTTTTCAATCACCGCCGCCAGCGGGGCTCCGCAGGTCACCCCGTCCACCAGGCCGCACAGGATTTTGGGCAGGTCCGCCTCCTTCCGGGGGGTGGACACGTCGCTGTGTCCAGGGGCCCGGCGGCTCAAAAACCGGCCCAGTTCCTCCAGGTCCACCCGCTCTCCGGCGGGCAGTCCGTCCACGCACACTCCAATGGCAGGGGCGTGTGACTGGCCGAAAATGGATACATGGATATTCTTTCCAAATTCAGAGGACATTTACGCTCCCTCCCAGCTTTTGATAGTGGTCCCAGAACTCGGGGTAGGACTTGGCCACACACTCCGCCCCCTCCAGGGTGACGGGATTCTCACAGGCAGCGGCGGCTACGGCGGTCATCATGGCGATACGGTGGTCGTTGTGGCTGTCCACCACGCCGCCCCCCGCCAGGTGGTCCAGGCCGTGGATGGTCAGGCTGTCCGGTCCCTCTTCCATATCCGCTCCTAGGGCGGTGAGGGCTGCTGTCACCGAGGCGAGGCGGTCGCTCTCCTTCATCCGCAGCCGGGCCGCGTTGGTGAGCCGTGCCGTCCCCCGGCGCACCGCCGCCATGACTGCCAGCGGAGGCACCAGGTCGGGGTACTGGGACACGTCCAGCTCCACGTCCCCCGGTCGGGCCAGCTTCCAGTAAAAAGCAGACACCGCCTTGTCCCCCTGGGCGGAGTAGGGGTTCATCTCCTGAATGGTGACCTCGCTGCCCAGGAAGTTGGCCGCGTACCAAAAAGCGGCCTGGGACCAGTCGGACTCCACGGTGCGGTTGCCCGCCTGATAATCCATTTTTCCCGTCATGCGAAAGCACTTTACATTCATATGCGGTTCAGTCACTGTGACACCCGCCCCGGCCAGAGCGTCCAGCGTCATGGCGATGTAGTCCCGGCTCTCCACCGGAGTGGTGGGCACAATGCGGGACTCCCCCTCCACCAGGGGCAGAGCGTAGAGAAGTCCAGTGAAAAACTGGCTGGACACGTTGCCCGGGAGCGCATACTCCCCCGCCCCCAGCCGTCCCCGCACTGTTAAGGTGTCGCCCTCCTGCTCCCACGCAATTCCCTTCTCACGGAACAGGTTCATGTAGGGTTCCTGGGGCCGCTCCATCAGCCGTCCGCGGCCAGTAAACACGCCGCCTCCGGCCACTGCAAGGGCGATGGGGATGAGAAAACGCAGGGTAGAACCGGACTCCCCGCAGTCAAAGCGGGGCAGCTCCTTACCTGGTCGGAAGACGCCCCCCATGCCGGTAATCTCCAGGGTCCGCTCCCCTTTCTGCTCCCACCGGGCTCCCAGGGCCCGGACACAGCTCAGAGTAGCCAGGATATCCTGGGAAAAGGCCACGTTCTCCAGCCGGCTTTTCCCCTTTGCCAGGGCGGCGGCCAGAATGACCCGGTGGGCCTGGCTTTTGCTGGGAGGCGGCGTCACCGCCCCCTTTAGTTTGCCCGGTTGGATTTTGACGTTCATACTGCTCATCTCCCGCACATGGGCTCCAGCAGGCCCAGAAGCTCGTCCCGGGTCATCTTCCGGCGCACTGCCCTGCCCAGCTTTTCCAGAAGAATCAGGTGGATGCTGTCACCCGTCCGTTTTTTGTCCAGCCTCACCGCCCGGGTCATGGTGTCCCAGGGACAGGGAATGTCCAGAGGCAGGTCGTACTTCTTCAAAATCTCCTGAATGCGCTCTACCGCCTCCGGGGGCGTCACGCCCAGGCCAACACCCAGCTGGGCCGCCCAGTTCATGCCGGCGGCCACCCCCTGGCCGTGGGTCCAGGTCTCATAGTGTCCAGCCAGCTCAAAGGCATGGCCGATGGTGTGGCCGAAGTTCAGCAGCTGACGGGCGCCGGTGTCCCGTTCGTCCTCCACCACCACCCGGCGCTTCAGGTCGCAGCAGGTGTAGACCACGTCCTCAATGTGTTCCATCACCCCTGCCCGGCTACCGCACCGGTCCAATAGCTCAAACAGGTCGTCGTCCAGGATGCAGCCGTATTTGATGACCTCGGCCATGCCATCGGAGAAGGTCCGGTCGGGCAGGGTATTGAGACAGTCCGGGTCGATGATCACCAGGCTGGGCTGCCAGAAGGCCCCGGCCAGGTTCTTGCCCGCCTGGAGGTCAATGGCCACCTTCCCCCCCACTGAGGAGTCCACCTGAGCCAGAAGAGTGGTAGGAATCTGGACAAAGTCCACGCCCCGCAGGAGGGTGGCGGCCACAAAGCCCGCCAGGTCTCCCACCACCCCGCCGCCCAGGGCCACCACAGCGTCGGTACGGGTCATGCCGAAGGCCATCAGCTCCTCCCACAGACGAACCAGCTGCCCGGCGTTCTTGGAGGCCTCCCCGGCGGGGATGGAAAAGCTCTGGACCTGGAAGCCCGCTTTGCTCAGGCTGTCCACCGTCTGGTCCAGGTACAGGGGCTCCACGTTGCTGTCGGTGACCACCGCCAGCTTTTTGGCCCGGGGAAGTGCCTTAGCGCACAGCTCCCCCGCCCGGTCCAGGGCGCCCCGCTCAATCTGAATTTCATAGGGCCGGGAGGTATTGACCGCCAGTGTCTTCATGGTTAACCCTCCTGAACGGCCGCACGGACGGCCCGCACCGCCTTGGCCACGTCCTCAAACTGCTCGGGCCGCAGGGACTGGGCGCCGTCACACAGGGCGTGGGGCGGATCGTTGTGGACCTCGATGATGAGGCCGTCCGCCCCGCAGGCCGCCGCCGCCAGGGCCATGGGCTTGACGTACCGGGCCACGCCGGTGGCGTGGCTGGGGTCTACCACCACGGGCAGATGGGTGAGCTCGTGGAGGACGGGCACGGCGGACAGGTCCAGGGTATTGCGGGTGGCCGTCTCGAAGGTGCGGACGCCCCGCTCACAGAGGATGACGTTCTCGTTGCCCCCAGCCATAATGTACTCGGCGCTCATCAGCAGCTCCTTGATGGTGTTGGCCAGGCCGCGCTTGAGAAGAATGGGCTTCTTGGTCTTGCCCAGCTCCTTCAGCAGTTCGAAGTTCTGCATGTTCCGGGCCCCCACCTGGATGACGTCCACATCCTCGAAGAGGGGCAGGTGGTTGGCGTTCATGATCTCGGTGACGATGGGCAGGCCGGTCTCCCGCTTGGCCTCCAGCAGCAGCTCAATGCCATCGGCCTTCAGGCCCTGGAAGTCGTAGGGGGAGGTGCGGGGCTTGAAGGCGCCGCCCCGGAGCATGGTGGCCCCGGCGGCCTTAACGCTCTTGGCCACGGAGATGATCTGCTCCTCACTCTCCACCGAGCAGGGGCCGGCGATGAGGGCGAAGTTGCCGTGGCCTACCTTCAGCTTCTGCTCCCCCACCTCGATGATGGAATCCTCGGGATGGAACTTCCGGTTGGCGCTCTTGAAGGGCTCGGACACCCGCTTGACCCCCTGGACAATGTCCAGGCCGGAAATGAGGTCCCCGTCCAGCTTGCTGGTATCACCGATGACACCGATGACCGTGGAGTAGTCTCCGGTGGAGACATGGGTCCGCAGATTCTGCGACTCAATCCAGTGAATCAAATCCTGTACACGCTCCTCTTTTGTGCCCTGCTTCACAATGATAATCATAGCAATTCGTTCCTTTCCTGTGGATTCCCGCGGCCTCACCACAGGCCACAAAAAAGACCTGCGGTGAAGTGTTTTTCACCGCAGGCCTTCGATTCGATCCCTTACTTACGCAAAGGTGGTCGCACCATTATTTGCAGCAAAAAGCACTTTTACCTTGTCAGCACTGAAGCCAAAAAAGTAAAAGTAGTTAAAAAAGAAAGCTGCAAACAGATTCTTCATGGTAGACTCCTCTGTGGTTCTAAAATCCTAGTTCGCATGATAGCACCGGGGCCGGACACTGTCAACCGTTTTTTTCGAAACTTTTTCAAAACTTCTCTCCCAGACCCCGTCCCTCTGGCTTCCATTTGACAGGCCACATAGAAACATGCCCCGCCGGACAATCCGGCGGGGCATGCGGCTTGTTTTTTGGATTATACGGTGGCCAGGAAACGCAGGAAGGCCTGTCGGCCCGCCTCGTCCCGCTTGTAGACACCGGCGTGCTCCAGCACTTTGGCAAAGACCAGACCGGTCTCCTTCTGGACGATGTCCAGAGCGTTTTCCCGGGTAATCTGGTACTTGCTCCGGAAGCCCTCCGCCCAGTCGGCGTGCTTCTCGGTAAGCTCATCGGCCCGCAGGTCAGCGCCGGAGGCCAGGGCATCGGCCACGGCGGCCAGTTCCGTCTTCAGGCGGGCAGGCAAGACAGCCAGACCCATGACCTCGATGAGACCGATGTTCTCCTTCTTGATGTGGTGGAGCTCGGCGTGGGGGTGGTAGAGACCCAGGGGGTGCTCCGGAGTGGTCAGGTTGTTGCGCAGCACCAGATCCAGCTCGTAGTCCTCTCCCCTTCTCCGGGCAATGGGGGTGATGGTGTTGTGGGGCTCCCCGTCGGTCTCGGCCAGAATGGTGGCACTCTCGTCGGTATAGCTCCGCCACAGGCCCAGAATCCGGTCGGCCAGGTCCACCAGCCGCTCCCGGTCAGCGCAGGTCAGTCGGATGACGGACATGGGCCACTTGACGATGCCCGCCTTCACATCCTCGTAGCCCGGGAAGGTGAAGGGAGTCTCCACGGGAGCCTTCTCCATGGCGAAGGTGTACCGCCCGCCCTGGAAGTGGTCGTGGGCCAGGATGGAGCCGCCCACGATGGGCAGGTCGGCGTTGGAGCCCACAAAGTAGTGGGGGAACTGGCTCACAAAGTCCAGCAGCTTCCCAAAGCAGGCCCGGTCAATCTTCATGGGAGTGTGCTCACTGTTGAGGCAGATGCAGTGCTCGTTGTAGTACACATAGGGAGAGTACTGCAGGAACCAGGGAGAACCGTTGATGGTGATGGGAACGATGCGGTGGTTCTGCCGGGCGGGGTGGTTCACCCGGCCGGCGTAACCCTCGTTCTCCGCGCACAGCTGGCAGCGGGGATAGGCAGAGGCAGGCAGGTTCCGGGCGGCAGCGATGGCCTTGGGATCCTTCTCCGGCTTGGACAGGTTGATGGTGATGTCCAGCTCCCCGTACTCGGTGGGAGCCTTCCACTGCATATCCTTGGCGATGCGGTCCCGGCGGATGTAGTTGGTGTCCTGGCTGAACTTATAGTACCAGTCGGTGGCCTTCTTGGGGGCCTCTGCCCGCAGGGCCTGGAACTTCTCAATCACCTGGGCGGGCCGGGGGGTGAGCCGGCCCATAAGCTCGGTGTCAAAGAGGTCCCGGTAGACCACGGAGTTCTCCGTCAGCACGCCGCGGGCATAGGCGTCGTCCAGCAGTTCGTCCAGCACGGGAGCCAGCTGAATCTCTCCCCACTCCTCTCCGGGGTCGGTATAGCTGTCCAGTTTCAGGGTATCCAGAATGGTGTTGATGGCCCAGGTGTACTCGTTCTCCTCAATGAGCCCGGTACGCAGGGCGTAGGTGGCCAGTTTGGACACAGCGGCGTCAATCATAGCAATTCACCTCGTCTGTTTCTTCCCGGCTCAGTCTTCAAAGCCGTGGGGATGGCTCTTGTGCCAGGCCCAGGCGGAGGAGACGATGGTCTCCAGATCGGCATACTGGGGCTTCCAGCCCAGGACATTGATCGCCTTCTCGGAGGAGGCGATGAGCTGGGCGGGATCGCCGGCCCGGCGGGGAGAAACCTCGGCGGGGATGGGGTGTCCGGTGACCTTCCGGGCCACGTCGATGACTTCCTTGACGGAGAAGCCCACGCCGTTGCCCAGGTTGAAGACGTTGTTGTCTCCACCCTTCAGCAGGTAGTCCAGGGCCAGGATGTGAGCCTGAGCGAGGTCGGTGACGTGGATATAGTCCCGGATGCAGGTACCGTCGGGGGTGGGGTAGTCGTCGCCGAAGATACCCACATGGTCCCGCTGGCCGTTGGGTACCTGGAGAATGATGGGGATAAGGTGGGTCTCAGGGTTGTGGGCCTCACCGATGGCGCCGGAGGGGTGGGCACCGCAGGCGTTGAAGTAGCGCAGAGCCACATACTTCAGGCCGTGGGCCTTGGACACCCAGCTCATCATCTGCTCCATGGACAGCTTGGTGTTGCCGTAACAGTTGGTGGGCACGGTCTTGTCGCTCTCCAGAATGGGCACTCGCTCGGGCTCACCGTAGGTGGCGGCGGTAGAGGAGAAAACGATCTTGTCCACGCCGTGGGCCACCATGGACTGGAGCAGCACCATGGTGCCGTAGAGGTTGTTGTCATAGTACTTCAGGGGGTCAGACATGGACTCGCCCACCTGGGAGGAGGCGGCGAAGTGGATGACGCCCTCGATGTGCTCGGCTTGGAAGAGGGTGTCCAGAGCGCCCCGGTCCCGGATGTCCAGCTGATAGAAGCGGGCCTTGGGGTGAACGGCCTGTTTGAAACCGGTGAGCAGGTTATCGGCCACTACCACGTCCCGGCCGGCCTCAATGAGTTCATACACGGTGTGGGAGCCGATGTAGCCGGCTCCGCCCAAAACCAGAATTGCCATGTGAAGTTCCTTCCTTTCTTACCCTGTTCCCTACATTATTTGATGACCACACAGCCGCCCACGGGACGGATGTGCAGCACGTGACATTTTCCGCTGCCCAGCAGGGCCTCCATGCCCTCCTTAAAGGCAGCCAGCTTCTCCTGGGGCACAAAGGCCTGGATGGTGCCGGCAAAGCCGCCGCCGTGGACCCGGATGGCTCCGGTCCCCTCCAGCAGCCGCTCACCCATAGCCAGCGCCATGGGAATGGCCTGCTGCTTGGGGTCGGCGATGGACCAGGTGTTCTGCAGATGGAGCGCGGAGGACAGGCCGGAGGCCCTCAGCAGCTGCAGGAAGCGGTTAAAGTCCCCGTCCTTCAGGGCCTTGGTCTCCTCCGCCGCCCGGCGGTCATCCTCAAAGAAGTGGAGGGCCCGCAGCACCGCCCGATCGCCGCACTCGTCGTGCAGAGCGGGAATGGCGGCCAGGAATTCCGCCTCCTCCACCTGGCGCAGGTACTGCTTGCCGAAGTGAGCGGCCACCGCGCCCATTTCCCGGGTAATGTCGGTATAGTCGTCGGTAAGGTCGGCGTGGCAGGAGCCGGTGTCCACAATGCACAACACATGGCCGGAGCGGGTGAAGTCGTACTCCACCTTCTCCACCACCGGGGCGGCCGGGTCGGCAAAGTCGATGGCCACCGCTCCGCCCACGGAGGAGCCCATCTGGTCCATGAGGCCGCTGGGCTTGCCGAAGTAGACGTTCTCCGCGTACTGGCCGATTTTGGCCAGAGAGATGGGGTCCAGGGCCCCGCCGCAGCAGAAGTGGTTGATGATATTGCCGATGAGAATCTCATAAGCCGCCGAGGAGGACAGGCCGGAGCCGGACAGGACGCTGGAGGTCACATAGGCGTCAAAGCCGGCCAGGGGGTAGCCCAGTTCCTGAATCTTGGCGGCCACGCCCCGCACCAGAGCGGCGGAGGTGTTGCGCTCCTCCTTCCGGGGGATGAGCTTGTCCAGCTCCACCTTCAACACGGGGTAGCCCTCGGACACCACCCGGATGACGTTCAGGCCGTTGGGAGCGGCGCAGGCCAGCATATCCAAATCCACGCTGCCGCACAGCACCCGGCCATGCTGATGGTCGGTGTGATTGCCGCCGATCTCCGTGCGGCCGGGGCCGCTGAACAGGGCGGCAGGGGTATCCTCCTTGGGGGCGAAGTGCTCCTGGAAAGCCTCCACCACCCGCAGGGCCCGGGCCCGGGCGGCAGCCAGACTGCTGTCCGCCCCGTCCAGGGCGTACAGCTGGGAAAGAACCTGATCATGCTCCCCGGCGGACAGGGAGCGGCGCAGCGCTTGACAGGAATACATGGGCAGTCACCTCATTTTCATTCTGTTGTGTTCAGTATATTTAATTTTTACTAAAAATTCAACCACTATTTTTTCCTTTTACAAACTTTGGCTTTGTGCACAGAAACGGTTCTGTTTTTCTGGTGATTTTTACCGCTCTGCCACCGGGGCGCTGCTCCCCCGCACCACCAGGGAGGGAGGAACCACCACCTTCAGTGGCAAGGTGCGGACAGGCTCCTTACCGGGCAGCACGGCCCGCTCACTCAGCATGCGCAAAGCAGTGCGCGCCATCTCCTCCACGTGGGTGGATACGGAGGTGAGAGGCGGGTCCACTAGGGAGGAACGGGGGGTATCGTTGAAGGACACCACCGATACCTCCTGGGGCACCCGCCGCCCCGCCTCGTTCAGCGCCCGCAGAGCGCCGATAGCACTCTCCTCGTTGGCGCACAGGAAGGCGGTGGGACACGGCTCCCCCGAGGCCAGCAGCTCCCCTACCGCCCGGGCGGCGGCCTGAGCCTCCATGGGGCAGTCCAGCAGACGGGCCCCCTCCATCAGATTCTGCCGCTCCATCATCTTCAAAAACAGCTGCCGGCGCACCTCGGGAGCCCGGCGGCGGTAGTCGTCCAGCTTATAGACCGGCCCGATGTAGCCGATATGCCGGTGGCCCAGCTGGGTCAGATGCTCCAGAGCCAGAGAGATGCCCAGCTCATACCCCAGTACCACCGAGTCAAACCGCTGCTCAAAGGGGGAGGAGTCCACAAACACCACGTTGGGGGTGAGGGCAGCCAGGGACTCGATCTGTGCTGGAGTGAAGAGGCCGATGGCCACAATGCCGTCCAGCTTCTCCCCCTCCGGCGGAAGGAAGCCCTCTCCCCTGCTCTCCAGCGTGAGGCAGGTGTACTTTTTGTCCATGCAGCCCTGACGCACGAAATTGCTCAGATACAAATAGTAGGGGTCGTCCAGCTGCTGGACTGGGGTAAGCATCTCCGCCACCCCCACCCGGAGCACCCCCTTGGGCGTCCGGCCCCGGCGGCTGCGGGTCGCGGTGTAGTTCAGCCGCCCCGCCTCCTCCAGCACCTTCCGTCGGGCCTCCGGCGTCACCGACAGGGCGGGATCCCCGCTGAGAATGCGGGAAATGGTGGCGGGGGAATAGCCCGTCCGGTCCGCCAACTCCTTTAAGGTTGCCACAGCGCCTCTCCTCCATAATTTTTACTAAAATTAAACTACCATATTTGTCCCGCTTTGGCAAGGGGAAAGATTCCCTTTTGGAGGGAAATCTGCTACACTAGCTATAATCTATTTTTTGTAAGGAGGCCCCCGCCATGAATCAGCCTTCCCGCACCCCCTTTGGCACCACCCGCAGTGGCGAGCCAGTGGAGCTGCTCACCCTGGACAACGGTACCATCTCCTGTGAAATCCTCACCTTTGGCGCCACCCTGCGCACCCTGACCGTCCCAGACCAAGAGGGTCGGCCAGTAGACGTGGTGCTGGGCTATGACCACCTGTCCGACTACGAGACCCGGGACGGCTATCTGGGCGCCGTGGTGGGCCGGTACGCCAACCGCATCGCCAAGGGACAGTTCTCCCTCAACGGCAAGACCTACTCCCTGGCGGTCAACAACGGTCCCAACCACCTCCACGGCGGCATTGTGGGTTACTCCTACCGGGTGTGGACGGTGGAGGAGCTCACCCCGCAAAAGGCGGTTCTCACCCTGGAGAGCCCCGATGGCGAGGAGGGCTACCCCGGTGCTCTCTCCCTCCGGGTCACCTATGCTCTGGAGGACCGCGCCCTCTCCCTTCACTACGAGGCCCTGGCCCACGGGGACACCGTCTGCAATCTGACCAACCACAGCTACTTTAACCTGGCGGGACAGGGCTCCGGTCCGGTGTTGGACCAGACACTCTCCCTCTCCGCCTCCCGCTACACCCCCGCCAACGAGACCAGCATCCCCTATGGCACCCTGGAGCCTGTGGAGGGTACTCCCATGGATTTCCATACCCCCACCCCCATCGGCGCCCGCATCGAGGATGACTTTGAGCAGCTGAAGCTGGGCCACGGCTACGACCACAACTATGTGGTGGACGGCCCTGTGGGCACCCTCCGCCCTGCCGCCCGGGCATTCTCCTCCAAAACCGGCATTGGGATGGAGGCGGAGACCACCCTGCCCGGGATGCAGCTTTATACGGCCAACTTCCTCCCGGAGGGCTGTCCGGGCAAGGGCGGCGCATCTTACGGTCCCCGCCACGCCTTCTGCCTGGAGACCCAATTCTTCCCCGACTCCCCCAACCAGCCCGCCTTCCCCTCCACGGTTCTGCGGGCGGGAGATCGGTACGATCACACCACACGTTTTGTCTTCTACACGGAATAATCGATCCATTAAGGGAAACGCCCACGGCGTTTCCCTTTCTCTTTAAAATAAAGGGGGCAGCTCGGTTTCTTTGGCTCCACAGCGCGTAAATGATGGAAAGTTCTGTGCTCTCCTGCCAAAAAGGGCGGTTTCGCCTTGCATTACCGAGAAAAAAGGCCTATAATATGTGCTGGATTTTTATGCCCATTTTTCGGGAGGAATGCTATGTTTATGGATTCGCAAGGTCAGACTTTGTGGCGGCGACTGGCTCCAGCCCACAAATCTGCCTTCTTCAGCTGTCTGGTGACCGGTTATCTGGTCCACCTCTACGCCTTTACCAACATCATCCCCAACTCCGACGGCCTCAGCCGGGTCTTCGACACCCAGCAGATGACCGTCTCCGGCCGGTGGTTTCTTCACTACGCCTCGGCGCTGAATGACTTTACTCAGATGCCGGCGGTCATTGGCCTGTTGTCCCTGCTCTTTCTTGCTCTGGCCGCCGCATTTGCAGTGGACCTGCTGGCCATCCGCAGCAAGGTTCTGGCCGGTCTGACCGGAGCGGTGATAGCTGCCTTCCCCTGCATGGGCTACACCTTCCTCTACATGTTCACCGCCAGCGCCTACTGTCTGGCCATTTTGCTGGCAGTGCTATCTGTGTGGCTGGCCCGGCGGGGCAAGCTGGGCTGGGTGGCCGGCGTGGTGCTGCTGGCCCTCTCTATGGGCACTTATCAGGCCTATGTGACCCTGGCCATCTCCCTGTCCCTGCTGGTTCTCTTCCGGGAGACCCTGAACCCGGACGCCGACTTCCGGGGTACTTTCCGTCTGGGACTCTCCCTGGTGGCCTATCTGGCGGTGGGCGCGGCCCTCTATTACAGCATTCTGATGGTCTTTTTGAAGGTGAAGGACCTGGAGCTTCTGTCCTACCTGGGCATGGATGCGGCCAGCTCGGGCTACCCCTTCGGCAGCCTGCCCAGCCTCATCTTCCGCTCCTACAAGCAGGTGGTAGCCTTCTTCTTCGTTCCCGGCTCCGGGGATGCCTTCTGTTCCCCCTTCATGGCTGTGCTGGATCTGGTGGCTGGACTTCTTGGCCTTGTCTTTTTGGTCAGCTGCTTCCGAAAGCGCGGGCTTCATAAGGATCTTTGGCGTGTGGCTGGTGCCCTGGCCATGCTGGCCCTGCTCCCCCTGGGCATGAACTTTATGCAGGTCCTCTCCCCCTACTCCATCCCCACCCCGCTGATGAAGTACGCCTTTGTGTGCGTCTATCTGGCGGTATTTCTGCTGGCGGACCAGGCAGACGCCATCCCCGAACCGGCGCGGCTTCAAAAAGCCGCCCTCTCCTGCACCGCGCTCTGGTGCGCCGGGGTGCTGCTGTTCTGCCTGAACACCAACAATCTGCTCTACACCGCCTCGGCTCAGGCCCACCGCGCCACCGAGAGCTACGCCACCCGGCTGATGACCCGCATTGAGAGCTGCCCTGGCTATGAGCCGGGGATGGAGATTGTTATTGTAGGTGCCATCTCCACCGATGCGCTCCGGGCGGACATCCCCAGCTACCGTCAGGTGGCCCATTATAGCCTCTCCACCGACACGGTGGCCCCCTTGAACAAACACATCTATTACTACCTCAGCGATTGGCTGAACATCCCTGTGGAGGAGCCGGAGGAATCCGTCCTTACGGAAGCCGCCGCCTCCCCGGAATTTGCCCAAATGCCCCTCTATCCCCAGGAGGGCTCCATTCAGGTCCTGGACGGTCAGCTGGTGGTCAAGGTTCAGGAGACCTACACCCCCAAATCGGACTTTGAAATCGCGTACGAAAACAGGAGATAAGCTATGGCAGACGAGTTAAAACAGGGTCTGCTGTCCGTGGTACTTCCCTCCTTCAATGAGGAGGGCTCCATTCCCCGGGCCGCAGACACCATCACCGGACTTTTGACCCAGGCCGCCATCCCCCATGAAATTATCTTTGTGGATGACGGTTCCAAGGATGGCACCTGGCGGGCTGTGGAGGAACAATCCCATCTTCACCCCCAGGTGCGCGGGGTTCGCTTTTCCCGAAATTTCGGCAAGGAAGCTGCCATCTTTGCGGGCCTGGCCCAGGCCGCCGGCGACTGCGTGGTGGTCATGGACTGCGACCTGCAGCACCCGCCGGAAAAGGTGGTAGATATGTACCGCCTGTGGCAGCAGGGCTATCAGGTCATTGAGGGTGTGAAAACCAGCCGTGGCAAGGAAAATCCCTTGCACACATTTGCTGCAAAAGGTTTCTACTCCATGATCAGCAAGGCCACCGGCATTGACATGTCCCGTGCCTCCGACTTTAAGCTGCTGGACCGCCGGGCGGTGGATACCCTGCTGGCCATGCGGGAGAAAAACGCCTTCTTCCGGGCACTCTCCTCCTGGATTGGGTTCTCCACCACCCAGGTGGAGTTTGAGGTACAGCCCCGGCTGGAGGGTGAGTCCAAGTGGTCCATCCGCAGCCTGGTGCGCTATGCCCTCACCAACATTGCCTCTTTCTCCGCTGCCCCCCTGCAGCTGGTCACCCTTCTGGGCGTGGTGGTGTTTGTCTGCTCGGTGGTGCTGGGAATCTGGTCCCTGTGGCAGAAGATCTCCGGTCAGGCTCTGGAGGGCTTTACCACGGTCATCCTGCTCCAGCTGCTCATCGGCAGCATTCTGATGATTTGTCTGGGGATCATCGGCTACTACATCGCCAAAATCTATGAGGAAGTAAAGGACCGGCCCCGGTACATCGTGGCCGAGCGCTGCGAGGGACCCAAGAATGATGGACAAGCTGAAAAAGATATTTGATCCCATCTTCTTCCGCTTCATTGTGGTGGGCGTCATCAACACCCTGGTGGGTTACGGCGTCATGTTTGGCCTTTACAACCTGGCGGGGCTGCATCGGTGGGGCGATACCGGCTACTGGATCTCCTCCGCCGCCAACTATGTGGTGGGCAGCATCGTCAGCTTCTTCCTCAACAAGCATTTCACCTTCCGCAATCAGGAAAAGGGCGCCGGTGTGGTCCTCCGCTTTGTGGTCAACATCTCCGTGTGCTACCTGTTGGCCTATGGCCTGGCCAAGCCCGCAGTGAGCTGGGCTCTGGGCGGCATGGGACTGAGCGAGCAGCTCCAGGGCAACCTGACCATGCTCTTCGGCTCTGGATTGTTCGTCCTGCTCAACTACTTCGGCCAGCGCTTCTTTGCCTTCAAGACCCGGTAATTTTAGAAACAAACTGCCCCGTCGATTTGTAAATCGACGGGGCAGTTTTTATGTCCGTTCTTCTTCCAGCTCAGCCGCAGCCGGAACAGCCTTCACAGTTCCCGCCGCAGGTGGGCGCAGAGGAACCGCTTTGACGGGCCTTTTTTCGTCTCCGGGCAGCCCACAGGTCGGAGACAATTAAAATAGCGCACCACAGCAGCAGCATTCCCAGAATCAGAATGGCACAGTTGCGGAAAAAGGTCTCCGGCAGGATGAGAATCACCGGGTCCTCCCACCAGTTAAAGAGCCAGTTATCTTTTCCCGGGAAAAACAGATGGTGGAACACCACGAAAGCCCGGTTAAAATCGGTGGCAGCGAAGGCTCCTACCGCCAGAAACACTGCGCCCAGACCGCTGGCTGCCCAGAAGCCAGGGCCATGGCCCAGGAGCAGGCTGGGGCGCAGCCGCTTTTTCCGGCACAACACAAAAAGTACAATCAGGCCCAGGAGGGACAATCCCAGCACCCACAGATCCAGCAGAAACAGCACTCGCACATCCGCAAAGTGGCTGGCACCCGACTCAGAAAACGGAAGGATTCCCGCGGCAAAGTCCTCCCGCAGACCCAGGCAGTAGTCCATCACCTGGTCAAAGGCCTGCCGGATCTCCTCCCGGGTCAGGCCGGTCAGATTTTCCAGCCCAAGGGGGCCGATATGGGCGTAGTAAAAGGGGCGGCACAGCAGAGGGACCGCAATGGCCCCAGACAGCACCGCCAAAGCAGTGAACAATGCGGTAACCGCTGACAACAGGCGGCTCTCTTTCATGTTAGATTCCTCCAAATTTCGCGCTTGAAGGCAACGACCGTCTGAAACAGGGAGGCCTCCCCCGCTTTATCAGCAGTACAGACGCCGCCATACACTCTGGTATCTTTTTATCATACCACAAGCCGCTCTGCATGGCAACGCCCCATCCCACGGGCAGACATTCTTCCCGTCCCCGGATTTCCTTTCAAAAAACTTGAATATGCAGAAAACCTGTCATATCATGGAGGCAGAAGCGAATACACCAGAAGGAAATGGCGTGTCGAAATTTAAGGAGGTCTTGCCGTGAAACGGATTCTCCCCCTTGCGGTTCTTATGCTCTCTTTTTTGAGCGTATGCGGCTGTCAGAGCGAACCGAGTTCCGCCTCTCTCCCCGCTTCTTCTCAATCCAGTCAATCCAGCAGCGGCGACTTATCCCTTCCAAATCCCGAGGAAGAAGTCGTCTGGTCGGAGAAAATGCTTGAGACGCTTTTCTCCCAAAAGCAGGAAGAAACTTGGGAATATCTGGACTGCGCTTTGTTCTCTGACAAAGCTTTTGACCGTGTAGGTGTTGTGCTGTTTCAGGATCCAGACGACGGCACCTGCAACACCGCCTTTTTCGACGCAGACGGCTACTTCGCCCTATGCGGCATCCGTGCTCAGCCGGCGGAAGAGCCCGATTTGACTTATCTTGGGAACGGCGCTGTATCCTTCCGGGCCGTTTATGAGGACGGACACAGCTATCTGTTTACCATTACCTTCTCAGAAGAAGAACATCGGGTCAATTTCGTTGTGGACTCGGAACCGTGCCCATAATGTACTCCCCCCGCACTCACGTTTGACCAACCACGCAGCGCTGCCGCCGGAGCTTCTTTTCCGGCGGCAGTCTTTTTCTTGTTGAGTTATCTCATCCTGCCAGAGCCCGCTTCAGTTCCCCCAGCAGTTCCATCCCCTTAAATTTCAGCACATAGCCCTCTGACGCTCCGGTGATCAGGGCGGTCTGGTCGGCATCAAAGTATCCGGCCTGAGTAGCCTCCTCCACGCTCTGGCTGGCCGCTCCCAGGCACAGAGGCGGGAAAGCCACGCACCACCAGTTCTGCCCCTCCCCTTCGCCGATGACAATGCGCAGGGCGGTGTAGTCCCCGGCGGGCAGGGCAAAGTCCTCATATTCCTTGGTGGGGAACCAGCATTGGGTAATCTGGGCGGTGACCGGGTAGTCGTATCCCGCCTCCTCCACGGTCTGCTCTCCGATTTGGGACAGCTCCGGCAGGCTCTCCTCCAGTGCCGCCCGTGCCTCTGTCAGCGTGGCATGCTCCGGATAGAGCTCCTGGGCCCGCTCCAGAATCCGGTCCCGCACCTCCAGCTTCAGCGTCTGATCCTCCTGGCTGTCCGAATTGGCGATGACATGCAGGCGAATGACCTGCCCCGCCAGCTCTGTCTGTTCCCGGTTCAGCCAGGCCCCCGTACAAAGGGTTACCAACACTCCCAGCAGCACAGCCAATTCCCAACGCTTCAGTTTTCTGTCCATATGTTCTACCTCCAAGGCCAAAAAAGGCCGTCCATACTGTTAAGTAAATTGCACTTACAGTATGGACGGCCTTTGGCTTTTTTAAACCGTCTGGGCCAAAAAGGTATCTGCATAGCGGATGTGCAGGCGTTCAAAGGCCTCCCGGGCCGCCGCCTCCCGGTCAAAGAGGCCGAAGGCCGTGGGGCCGGTGCCGCTCATGTTGGCACCCAGTGCGCCGCACTCAATGAGGATATGTTTGATTTCTCCCACCGCACTCTGCTGTCTGGGCAACAGCACGTCCTCAAAGACGTTATACATCCGCCGGGCTACACCACCCAGGTCTCCCGCCGCCAGAGCGGCCAGCACCCCCTCGGTGTCGGGGCGGCAGCGCACCCGGCAGCTGTCGATACGGCCGAACAGCTCCGGTGTGGAGATGGGAAAATCGGGCTTGCACACCACCACCCAGCACGGAGGCAGGGCAGGCAGCGGAGTAAGTACCTCTCCCCGGCCCTCGGCCAGAGCGGTGCCGCCCATCACGCAGTAGGGCACGTCGGAGCCCACCTGCTCTCCAATGCGGCACAGCTGCTCCCGGGTAAAGGGAGTCCCCTCCAGCTCGTTAAGCGCCCGGAGGACGGCGGCGGCGTCACTGCTCCCCCCCGCCATACCGGCACACACCGGCACACGCTTGGTGAGGGCGATGTCCAATCCTTCGCAGTCCCTGCCCAGGGCCTCGTAAAACCGCAGGGCAGCCGCCCCGGCCAGGTTCTTCTCCCCGCCGGGCAGGAAGGAGAGGTCGGACTGCACCCGCACCTCACCTCCTTGGGTGGGCTCCAGCACCACCCGGTCCGCCAGGGTGATGGTCTGCATCACCATACGCAGGTCATGGTAGCCGTCCGGCCGTTTCCCCAACACATCCAGGGTCAGATTCAGTTTTGCGGGCGCCTGCACTTCCATGCCGGTCCCTCCTTCTTTCTCTAAACCTCAGCGGCGAATCCGCCGGGCCTCCAGATAAAAGCGCTTGTCATGAGCCTCTCCCATGGAAAAGGTTTTCCGGGGCAGCACACCGTCGTGGATGACGGTGGGGAACAGTTCCTCCTTGCCCATGGCGGGCAGCAGGAAGGCAATGGCATCCTCCCGCTCACAGGCCAGGCTCCGGGCCACGTCGTCCCCGTGGACATAGTCAATCCGGCTCTGGGGATGGGTCGCCAGGAATTCGTCCAGGAAGGTCTGGAGGGTTCCCACGGCCAGCTGAGCTCTGGGGGTCAGGACCGTGACCACCCCCTCCTCCCCGGCATGTACATAGCGCAGCACATGGCGGCGCTGGTCTGTGGCCGGTCCCTCTCCCCGCAGGGTATTGGGGTAATAGCGCGCCAGCTCGTCCACCAGGAAGCGAGGATCCACCCCGAACACCACCCGGTGGATGGGTTCAAACTCCAGGGAGTGGTCGTGGAGGTTCACCAGCTCGCACAGGGCGTATCGGGCGGGCAGGCTGTTCCACTGTTCCGGCGGGGTAACCCGCTTCTGCCGCTCATAGCACTCCTTTGCGGTTGCCAGAGAGTGGTTGCCGTCTCCCACGGCGAAGAGCAGCACCGGCGTGTCCTCCGTTAGGTCATAGCGGCGGTGGAAGGTCTCCGGGTCAGCCAGAGCCTCCATGGCCCGGGCGACCTGCTCTATCTGCTTCTCCCCCAGGCGCCAGCCCTTGATATGGCCGCCGCGCTCCATGAGGTCGAAGTCATACAGCAGCTCCATCTCCCCCGTCTGCCCGGCCAAAGGCTCAATGACCGTCTCCTTGGGGTCGTCGGCCAGCAGCATCACGTGGGGCAGCTCAATGGGGGCGTTTTTCCGCACTGCCACACGGGGCGGAATGCGGGAGAGCACCGTCCCCTCGGTGGCACGGACTGGCGTAACGGCTCCCGGCTCGTAGTCATACTGCTCCAGGTCCACCATGCCCATCAGGCCGCGGCGGACCCGGCCGTTGTCCAGGGTGCGCTCCACATAAATGAGGCTGTCCGGGTACTCGGCAAACCGCCCCTCCCGGAGATAACGGGTCATGGTGTTGTTGATCTCCATGATGTCCGTCTCCACATCGGGGCCCTCCAGACAGCTTTCGGGCAAAATCAGCCGCAGAGATGAGGGAGCGCGCCCCACCCGCTCCTCCACCCGCTGCCAGTACTCCGGTTGGGAGGTATATTGATCACAGGCCACCACGCTCCACAGGCTCAGATCACAGCTCTGAGGCAGGAGGATGTCAGCGCTTTGAAAGGGAAAATTATTCTTCATGTTCATCCTTCTTTTCGTTCCGAAGCGGATCGATCTTTTTCTCCAGATCCCTAAGCTTCGTCACAGTGGTAGCCAGCGCGGCAAAAACCGCGGCAAGGGCCAAAAGCCCCAAAATATAGATTGCGGTCATCCCGCCAAGGGAGCCGCCCAGCAGGAGGGCAAAGGCCAGGACGCATGCAAGCAGGATCCAATACGTGATAAACATATCAGGTCCTCCCGACCATTCTCTCCAAATGGGCTCTTTTTTACAGGGCCTCCTCGATGGCGTGAAGCAGATCGTCAAATTCCTCAAAGGCGGGCAGCTCCGGGTGGGCCGCCTTGATAGCCTCAGTGCTCTTGAAGAGGAAGCCTGCCTTACTGGCCTGTATCATGCCCAGGTCGTTGAAGCTGTCACCGGCGGCAATGGTGTCAAAGCCGCAGGACTGCAGCGCCTTCACCGTGGTGAGCTTGGACTTCTCACAGCGCATTTTATAGCCGGTGATCTCCCCATTCTCCGCCACCTCCAGGGTGTTGCAGAAAATGGTGGGCCAGCCCAGCTTTTCCATGAGGGGCTTGGCAAACTGCTCGAAGGTATCGCTGAGGATGATGACCTGAGTCTCGCTTCTCAGCTTATCCAGGAACTCCTTGGCTCCGGGCAGAGGGTCAATGGTGGCGATAGTGGTCTGAATCTCCTTGAGTCCCAGACCGTGCTCCTTCAGAATGCCCAGGCGCCAGGTCATAAGCTTATCGTAGTCGGGCTCGTCCCGGGTGGTACGCTTGAGTTCGGGAATCCCGCTGGCCTGGGCAAACGCGATCCAGATTTCCGGAACCAGCACGCCCTCCATATCCAAACAGACGACATTCATCACAAATACTCCTTTTCCAATCCTCAGGATTCCCTGCCCTGCTTGCGCCGCAGGTTGGTGAGGAAGTTGTCCATACGGCTGATTGCCTCAGCGATGTCCTTCATGGAGGCGGCATAGCAGGCGCGGACAAAGCCCTCGCCGCCGGGGCCGAAGGCATTGCCGGGAATGACGGCCACCTTCTCCTCCTTCAGGAAGCGCTCACAGAATTCCTCGCTGCTCAGGCCGGTGGACTTGATGCAGGGGAAGACATAAAAGGCGCCCTTGGGCTCAAAGCACTCCAGGCCGATGCGGTTCAGGTTCTCCACCAGGTAGCGGCGGCGGCGGTCGTACTCCTCCCGCATGTGCTCGATATCCTTATCGCCGTTGCGCATAGCCTCCACCGCAGCATACTGGCTGGTGGTGGGAGCGGACATGATGCCGAACTGATGGAGCTTGGTCATGGCGCCGATGATGGGCTTGGGTGCGCAGACGTAACCCATGCGCCAGCCGGTCATGGCGTGGCTCTTGGAAAAGCCGTTGACCACCACGGTGCGCTCATACATGTCGGTGAGGTTGGCCATGGAAACATGACGCTGGCCGTAGGTCAGTTCCGCATAGATCTCATCGGAGATGACCATGATGTCCGTGCCCCGCAGCACGTCGGCAATGGCCTCCAGATCCCGGCGCTCCATGATGCCTCCGGTGGGGTTGGAGGGGAAGGGCAGCACCAGAATCTTGGTCTTCGGCGTAATGGCGGCCTTCAGCTGCTCCGGGGTGAGCCGGAACTCGTTCTCCGCCTTCAGCTCTACGTACACGGGAACACCCCCAGCCATCTCCGCCAGAGGACCGTAGCACACAAAGGAGGGCACGGGCACGATCACCTCGTCCCCGGGGTTGATGAGCACCCGCATGGCCAGATCAATGGCCTCGCTGCCGCCCACGGTGACCAGGATCTGTCCGTTATAGTCGTAGTGCAGATCAAAGCGCCGGTTCAGATAAGAGGAAATCTCCCGCCGCAACTGGAGCATACCGGCATTAGAGGTATATTTGGTGTGGCCCCGCTCCAGGGAATAAATACCCGCGTCCCGGATGTGCCAGGGGGTCACGAAGTCCGGCTCCCCGATGCCCAGGGAGATGGCGTCGGTCATCTCCTCCAAAATGTCAAAAAACTTACGGATGCCAGAGGGCTTGATGCCCTGAATTTTGTCATTTAAGATCTGGTCGTAATTCATACGAAGATGTACTCCCTTTCCTCCGGATCCTGGGGACGGAACACCAGGTGCTTTTCCTTATATTTCTTTAAAATGAAGTGGGTGGCAGTGCCGGTGACGCCCTGGATGGGAGCCAGGCGCTCGCTGACAAACTGAGCCACTTCCCGAAGGGTCCGCCCCGAAATGATAACCGTCAAATCAAAGGAGCCGCTCATGAGGTACATGCTCTCCACCTCATCATACTGGTAAATCCGCTCCGCAATCCGGTCAAACCCGTCAATGGACTGGGGCACCACGTTCACTTCAATCAGTGCGGTCACCGTCTCCTTGCGCACCCGATCCCAGTCAATAATTGCCTTATAGCCCAGAATCACTCGCTCTTCCTCATAGTTCCGAATGGCCTGCTCTGCCTCTGCCTGGGAGACACCTGCGGCGGCTGCCAACTGGGCCACGCTCATGCTGCAGTCCTGTTCCAACAATTCCAACAGCTTTTCCATGGACGGTTTCCTCCACTTCTTTTCGTATTTTCTACCCATTGCAGGTTGTTTCTCTTAGCTCTTTTCACCTGCACTCTGCGCCTGCCTTCATTCGGAAGCCAGCCACAGAAAAATGTTCAGCAGTCCTTATTATACACAGATTATTCTGGAAAAACAATCCCGGACTTTCCAGCCCCTCTGACCCAAACGGCAAAATGCGGGCAGTCACGGTTCCCCGTGCTGCCCGCCGCCCCCGCGTCAGGGTCTCCAGTCTCCCATGGCCTCTTCCAGCTTCTCCAGTGCCCGCTTCTCAATGCGGGATACATAGGAGCGGCTGATACCGCACTGGGCGGCGATCTCCCTCTGGGTCAGTGGGGGACGATTTCCCAGGCCATAGCGCAAAACGATGATCTTTTTCTCCCGGGGGGTGAGGCACTGCTCCACGCATTGCCGCACCTTCTGACAGGCGTCCCGGGTATCCAGTTCCTCCAGCATGTTGTCATCCACCGCGATGACATCCATCAGCGACAGTGAGCCGCTCTCCCCTGCCGCCTCCAGCGTGTCCGCCAGGGAGACCTCTCCCTGGAGCTTCCGCTGTGACCTGAAATACATCAGCACCTCGTTTTCGATGCACCGACTTGCATAGGTGGCAAGACGCACATTTTTATCCGCCTTGAAGGTGGAAATTCCCTTGATCAGCCCGATGGTCCCGATGGAAATCAGGTCATCCTGCTCTCCGTATTGGGCATAATACTTCTTTACGATGTGCGCCACCAGGCGGAGGTTGTGCTCCACCAGAATGTTGCGCGCTTCCAAATCGCCCTGGGCGCATTTTTCCAGATACTCCCGTTCCTCCGCCGCCTTCAGCGGCCGGGGAAAGGACCCGCCTCCCCCAGACAGGCGGAGGGTGAAGAACAGTCCGTTCATCACCAGATAAATCACCGGGGACAGCATACCGCAACACCTCCGCACTACTGTATTCCGTCTACGCAAGTCCCTATTCCCCGGGAAATTTCCTCTTTTCCAAGCTGATTGTTGATTCACCATCCGGTCTGTGGTATAATCAAGCGATATCATGCAGGTCCGTTTTATGCGGTATCTGTGTATAAAGGAGTCTTCTGATAACCATGGATGAGAAAAAAGTAATGCTCTCCGGCATTCAGCCCAGCGGTGATCTGCACCTGGGCAACTACCTGGGCGCCATCAAAAACTGGGCCGCTCGGGCCGAGGAGTTTGACTGTTACTATTTTATGGCCGATATGCACACCATCACGGTGCGCCAAACTCCCGCCGATCTGCGCCGCCGCACCCTGGAGCAGCTGGCCCAGTACATTGCCTGCGGCCTGGATCCGGAAAAGAACACTCTGTTTATCCAGTCTCACGTCCCCGCTCACGCGGAGCTGGGCTGGGTGCTCAACTGCTACACCATGTTCGGCGAGCTCAGCCGCATGACCCAGTTCAAGGACAAGTCCGCCAAGCACAAGGACAACATCAACGGAGGTCTCTTCACCTACCCCGCCCTCATGGCGGCGGACATTCTGCTCTATCAGCCCGACTTTGTCCCCGTGGGCGAGGACCAGAAGCAGCACGTGGAGCTGACCCGTAACATTGTCCAGCGCTTCAACGGGATTTACGGTGAGGTCTTCAAAATGCCCGAGCCCTACATCCCCAAGACCGGCGCCCGGGTGATGGGTCTCACCACCCCCGACTCCAAGATGTCCAAGTCCATCCCCGAAGGCTGCGTCTTCCTCATGGAGAAGCCTGAGGACATCCAGCGCAAGTTCAAGCGGGCCATCACGGACAGTGACACCGAGAACTGCGTGCGCTACGACCCGGAGCACAAGCCCGGCGTGGCCAACCTGATGAATATTTATGCCGCCGTGACGGGCAAGACCTTCGAGGAAATCGAAGCGGAGTTTGCCGGCCAGGGCTACGGAAAGTTCAAGCCCGCTGTGGGCGATGCGGTCATCGAGACCCTGCGTCCCATCCGGGAGGAGGCCACCCGCATTCTCGGCGACAAGGCCTACCTGGAATCCGTCTACAAGGCGGGCGCTGAGAAGGCCTCCTATGTGGCCAATAAGACCCTCCGGAAGGTATACAAAAAGATTGGCTTTGTGGCGCGCTGACGTCCCGGCCTGCAACAGTAAAGAGGATTGGATATGCCGATACAATTACCTGTGGTGGGCACAGCGGCGGCGGCCCTGTTCGTCGCCGCTGTCGTCGCCCTGATTTCCACCCCTGTGGTGCGCTCCCTGGCGTTCCGCATCGGCGCGGTGGATGTGCCCAAAGACGGAAGAAGAATGCACGACCACCCCATCCCCCGGATGGGCGGCCTGGCCATTTTCTTTGGCTTTGTGCTCAGCGTGCTCGTCTTTCTGCCCCTGACGCCTCAGCTCCGCTCCATGCTGCTGGGAGCCGTCGTCATTGTGATTTTGGGCATCTTTGATGACATCTACGCCCTGTCGGCCAAGCTGAAGTTCGCGGTGCAGATTTTTGCCGCTCTGCTGGCGGTGATGGGCGGCAATCGCATTATGATGCTGTCCAACATCAACATTTTCAGCAGCGAGCCCTACTGGGAGCTGGGCTGGCTCTCTTACCCCATCACCATTTTCTGGATTGTGGGCATCACCAACGCCGTCAACCTCATTGACGGCCTGGACGGACTGGCCTGCGGCGTGTCCACCATCAGCTCCATGACCCTGCTGGTCATCGCCCTCAACGTCTCCGAGCCCGACGTGGCCGTGCTCACCGCTGCCCTGGCCGGCGCCTGCATCGGCTTTCTCCCCTACAACCTGAACCCCGCCAAAATCTTCATGGGAGACACCGGCTCCACCTTCCTGGGCTTCGTGCTGGCCACGGTGTCCATCCAGGGACTGTTCAAGTTCTACACCATCTTCTCCTTCGCGGTCCCCTTCCTGATGCTGGCTCTGCCCATCTTTGACACCTGTTTCGCCATCCTGCGCCGGGTGTCCAAGGGGCAGTCTCCCATGGCCCCCGACCGGGGCCACATCCACCACCGGCTTATCGACATGGGCTTCTCCCAGAAGCAGGCGGTGGCTGTGCTGTATGTCATCAGCGCCATTCTGGGCTTGTCCGCTGTGGTGCTCACCACCAACGGCACCGTCCGGGCCATGCTCTTTCTGGTGGCCCTGTGCGTGGCCGGCGGCATGGCGGGCATGATTTTCCTCAACCACAACAACAATAACAACAATGGCAGCGGAAAAAAGTCTTCTTCCCCTCCGCTTGACCACTCCAAAACTCAAATTGCGGGCAACGATAACTTTTTCGGCGAGGAGGACCGGTCGGAAAAATGAGCAAAATTAAGGTAATGACCATTTTCGGCACCCGGCCGGAGGCCATCAAGATGGCTCCCCTGGCCCTGGAGTTGGCCCGGCGCCCGGAGATTGACGCCCTGTGCTGCGTCACCGCCCAGCACCGTGAGATGCTGGACTCTGTTCTGAATATTTTTCAGCTCCGCCCCGACTATGACCTGAACATCATGCAGCCCCGGCAGACCCTGTCCACCATCACCTCCAAGTGCCTTCTGGGTATGGACGACGTGCTGGATGAGGCCAAGCCCGATCTGGTCCTAGTCCACGGCGACACCTCCACCACCTTCGCCGGGGCTCTGGCCGCCTTCTACCACCAGGTCCCTGTAGGCCATGTGGAGGCCGGCCTTCGCACCTATGACAAGTACTCCCCTTTCCCGGAAGAGATGAACCGGAAGATGGTAGGGGCCATTGCGGACCTCCATTTCTGCCCCACCACGGCCAACCGGGATAACTTAGCCCGTGAGAACATCACAAAGGGCGTCTTCCTCACGGGCAACACCGTGATTGATGCGCTCCAGACAACGGTCGTAAAGGAATTTACCTTTGCAGAGGATGTGCTCAATCAGCTGGATTATGAGAAGCAAAAGGTGATTCTGGTCACCTGCCACCGCCGGGAAAACTACGGCCAGCCCATGGAGGACATCATGTCTGCCCTGGCCCACATTGCCCGTACGCACCCCGAGGCAGAGCTGGTCTATCCCGTCCACCTGTCCCCCGTGGTACAGGAGTGTGCCCACCGCCATCTGGACGGCATTGCCAATGTCCATCTCATCCCGCCCCTGAACGTGGAGGAGATGCACAACCTGATGGCTCGGTGCTATATGGTGATGACCGACTCCGGCGGTCTGCAGGAAGAGGCCCCCGCCCTGGGCAAGCCGGTGCTTGTCCTGCGGAAGGAGACCGAGCGCCCCGAGGCAGTGGCCGCCGGCACCGTGAAGCTGGCGGGCGTATCCTACAACGACATTGTGGCTCTGGCCGAGGAGCTGCTCTGTGACCCCGCCGCCTATGAGAAGATGGCTCACGCCGTCAACCCCTACGGCGACGGTCAGGCCTGCCGCCGCATTGCCGACGCCATCGAGTGGCATTTCGGCCTGCGCTCCCAGCCTCCGGAGCCCTTCTCCGGCACGTAATTTTTTCTCCGGGTTGACTGTGAGGTGTGTACATGGACCCGAAAAACCGGCTTTTTATCGCCATAGCTGTCACTGTTCTGATTGTGGGCGCCATGTTCACCAGCTTCGGACGGAGCCTTTTCGTGCTCAACACCCCCTCGGTGGAGCTGCCCAGCGGCGCAAGCTCCGGCGTCGGGAGCGATGTGTCCTCCAGCTCTCAGTCTGCCTCTGACCCCTATCAGACGGTATCCATCACCCCAGAGACTGTACAGAATGTCATTGGAAAAACCCTGGTGCGCTCGGACAGCTATTACCGGGAACTGACCATTGAGACCTTCTGGGCCGAGGGCAGCTCCTCCATCCCCGTCCAGGTCTGGGCGGACGGCGGCTGGACCCACACCCGCCTGGTGCTGAGCTCTGGGGTCGTCCGCCACAATCTGGTGAGGGACGGCACCCTCTATTACTGGTATGAGGGCTCCTCCCAGTGGCTCTCCATTCCTGCGGAGGGACACGCCTCTGATCTCTCTCAGCATATTCCCACTTATGAGACAGTGCTGGATCTGGACCAGGAGGATATCACCTCTGCCGGCTATGACCTGCGGGGCGACACTCCCTGCATCTATGTGGAAGTCACCTATGAGGAAGGCCACCTGGCCCGCTACTGGGTGGGGGTGGACAGCGGCCTGCTGGTCAGTGCCGAGGAGGAACAGGACGGCCAGCTGGTCTACCGCATGACGGGCTCCAATCCCAGCCCCTGCCCCTCGGACGCCTCCTTCGCTTTGCCGGACGGCACCGACCCGAAGTAAATTTCTCTGTCTTTCAGGGAGCGGCCGTCTGCCGCTCCCTGCGCTTTTATGTACCGGAGTCCTTCTTTCCATCTCCCAGCCCCATCATCAGGGCAAGTCCCAGGGCAATGACCAATTCCAGATCATCCCCCTCGGAGAGCAGCAGCAGGACGATCAGCAGCAGGAGCAGGTCCCCGCTGTCCCAGTCCCCCAGCTTCAGAGATTTTAAGGCAGAGGTTACGCCCTTTCCCCCGCTCTGTCCAGTGAGCATGGACAGAACCCCTTCTTTCCCTCCAAACAGAGAGGAAAAACCTGTACTGCCCCCTCCCCCTATCCCATTTGGGTGGGGCGCGGAAGGATGAGGACCGCCGCCTGTTTGTCCCGGTCCGGAGAAATCGCTCTTTTCTGTGCTGTTTGCCGGAACGTATTGTGTCTCCTCCGGAATATAGCGGTTATACACCCTCCCCATCCCCCTTTTCCCCGATGCTCCCCAGCGCTGCCCGGATGAGCCGGGTCATACGGGCCAGACGAACCGCTTTGTCCAGCTTTGCCCGCCGTTCCTCCTTCAGGAAGGGGCGGAGGGCCTGGAGCAGGGCTGCGTTTCGGTCGTCGGTGCTCTGATACTCCCGGAACAGGCGCATTCCCATCTGCAGCATACCTGGGTCTACCTCTCCAAGGAGCTGGGTGAGGTCGGGACCCTGGGCGCTGGTTTCGGAGACATCCCGTGTGACGGCCTCCTCCGCCTCGCCGCTGTTCTCCTCAGAGAGCGGAGCCGTTGGAGCGGTGTCCTTCCCTTCTCCGGACAGGGAGCGCGCCAGCGCCATAATTTGTCCCATGGCCTCCTGATTGCCCAGGATCGAGTTTAATTTTTCCTCAAATTCTGCCATGTGCGCCCCCTGTCATGTCCCATGCGGAACCGCTTTTACTGCAGCCCCGCCTTCTTTGCCTGGTGCTCAATTCGTTCCACCAGCTCGGCCCCCTCCTTGGTGTGCATCAGCTGATTCATCATGGCCATCAGCTGACTGGGGTCTCCGGCCGCGGCCGCCTTGGCGGCCTGCTGCACGCCCCCCCTCTCTCCCAGCAGCTCCATCAGTTTCTGGGCATCCTCGGACCGGGCCATGCGGGTGATGGCGTCACGGTTCTGATTGAGCTCCCGGGCGGCCCGCTTCATGGGGTTTTCCGGTTCCTGCTTGTTCTGCACAGCAATCACTCCCAACATGATTTCACTCCAGTATATGCAAACGGATTGGTTAGGTGACAATTTTGAAAATCCTTGTTTTTTCCGACTCTCACCGCTCGCTGGCCGGCATGTATCACGCCATTGAGCGCCAACAGCCCCAACAGATCATTCATCTGGGCGATCTGATGGAGGACGCCGAAGAGGTAGCCTACGCCTACCCCAAGCTCCCCTTCTGCATGGTGCCCGGCAACTGCGACGGCTGGACCATGGAGCCGCTCAAGAAGCAGATTACGCTGGAGGGCGTCTCCATTCTCCTCTCCCATGGACATGTGTGGGGCGTCAAACAGAGCTACCATGCCGCCTACGCCGACGCCCGGGCCTGCGGCGCCCAGATTCTGCTCTTCGGCCACACACACAAGGCCCTGTGCGAACAGCTGGAGGATGGGCTGTGGGTGATGAACCCGGGGATGAGCCGGTCCAGCTACGGCCTCATTGAGCTGGAAAACGGGCAGATTCACTGCACCGTCCTGCCCCAGGAATGAGCATTCCTTCCGGAAAGGAGCCTGATCCCGGTTGAAAAAGCTACTATACCTTCTCTTCCACCGCTCCGTCTTTGTGGGACTTTCTCTGCTGGCCCAGATCGGCACGCTGCTGTTTATGGTCGCCACCTTTTCCGAGCACATGGACACCTTCTACTGGTGCTGCATCCTGCTCAGCGTGGCCGCCGCTCTGGCCATTGTGGGAAGCCGGATGGAGCCCGGCTACAAAATCGCCTGGCTGCTGGTGATCCTCCCCTTCCCCGTCTTCGGAGGCATCTTCTATCTGCTCATTGGCGGCGGACACATTCCAAGGCGGCTGCGCAAACGGATGCAAGGCATTCTGGACAAGTCTGCCCTCACCCTGCGGGAGGACTTTAAGGCCGACGACCTCTTCCCCCTGGGAGGGGACGCCGCCGGCCAGGCCCACTATCTGGAACAATACGCCGCCTGCCCCGCCTACACCAACACGGAGACCCAGTACTTCCCACTGGGCGACGCCGCCTTCCCCCGGATGCTGGAGGAGCTGAAAAAGGCGGAACACTATATTTTCCTGGAGTACTTTATCATCCAGCCTGGCACCTTCTGGGACAGTATTCTGGCCATTCTGGAGGAAAAAGCGGCTCAGGGTGTAGAGGTCCGGGTAATCTATGACGATATGGGCTGCATGTTCACCCTGCCCCGTGACTATGACGAGCAGCTCACTGCCAAGGGCATCCAGTGTCGGGTCTTCAACCGCTTTGTACCCGTCATGTCCCTGCGCCTGAATAACCGTGACCACCGCAAGCTGATGATCATTGATGGCAAGGTGGGCTTCACCGGCGGCATCAATCTGGCCGACGAGTATATCAATATGCGGGAGCGCTTCGGCCACTGGAAGGACAGCGCCATTTTCCTGGAGGGGGACGCGGTGTGGTCCATGACGGTGATGTTCCTCACCATGTGGGACCACTGCTGCGGCTGGGACGAGGACTTTGACCGGTTCCGTCCCCCTGCAGCGCCCGTACGGCCCTGGACCGGCTATGTCCAGCCCTACACGGATACTCCTCTGGACTATGAAACCGTGGGCCAGGCGGTCTACCTCAACATGATTGCCAAGGCGCGGAACTATATCTATATCACCACTCCCTATCTGGTCATTGACGTGGCCACCAACACCGCCCTGTGTAACGCAGCAAAAGCGGGTGTGGACGTGCGCATCATCACTCCACACATTCCTGACAAGCGCTATGTGTTTGAAGTGACCCGCGCCCACTATCCTCCCCTGCTCAACGCCGGCGTCCAGATTTATGAGTACACCCCCGGCTTTATTCACGCCAAAAACTTTGTGGTGGATGACCGCTTTGCCACCGTGGGCACTGTCAATCTGGATTACCGCAGCCTGTTCCTCCACTTTGAAAACGGCATCTGGATGTGCGAGGCCCCCTGCATTCAGGACATCCGCCGGGACTTTGAGGAGACTCTGCGGGTATGTGAGCCCATTACGCTGCGCCGGTTCAAGCACCTTAACATCTTGCTCCAGCTCTATCGGAGCATTCTCCGCGTCTTTGCTCCTCTGATGTAACCATTTTAATTGCAAAGGGAATGTCGCCTGGTCAGGCGGCATTCTTTTTGTCCTCTCACTTCACGCTTAACAGGTACCTTTCCGCCTGGCCCGTGAAACGCATTCTCTTTTTGCACCCTCTTCCCTCATGCAGCATACACTGAGTTTGGAGAGGAGGGATTCCTTTGGAGAACACCAATATGACCACCAGCATGTGCGCCGTGGTCCTGTGTGTACAGAGCTCCAGCCTGATGGTTTGCGACTGCAGCACACAGCAGAAGGTACTGGTCCACACAGACCAGGCCTGCTGCTTTTCCTGCGACGATCGGGTGCGGATTGTGTACAGCGGCATGATGTCCATGAGTCTTCCGCCTCAGATCACCGCTCTGTGTATTTCCCGGATGTGCGGCTAAGACCGCGGGGCCTGCCGGAAGGTGGGCCCTACTTATCCCTCCCCTCTTGCGGAGGAGCCAATGGCTCCTCCGCATTTTTTAACGGAATGCCACAGCCTGCAAAGGTCTCCTGCTCATGTGTCCAAATCGGACACAAAGAAAGCCGCCCTTTCCAGGCGGCTTTCAAAACCTCATTGGAGCAATTATCTCTTCTGAACAGGAGGCTCTCTCTCCGGGAGCCTCCTGTTCCATTTGAGCGCTCAGCGGCAGCAGCCGGAGCGCACTTCCTGATAGCTATCCTTGCGGTCGATGCAGTTGGGCGGGAAGAACTCGTTGACGGGGAACTGCACCTTGCGGAACAAGTCGCAGGGATCTTCCTTGCAGTCATCATGGCCGCAGGTGCACTCCTTCTCGGGCATGCAGTAGTCGTACACCGGCATGAGCAGCTGAGTATCCCGCTCCAGCCGAATGATGGAGAACTGGCCCAGGGTCACATAGAGACGGTGGACGTCTCCACTGGTCATCAGTTCCTCGGGGAAGCAGGCGGCCACCGCTGAGGGGATCTCCGAACAGCCGCACTCGCAGGGATGGCACTGGCACACATCCACCAGCTTCAGATTGAGAATGATGGGGTCCACCGCCTCCACCACAGCGGTGGGCGCGGTGGTGCCGGGCAGGCCCTGGGGATCGGGACCACACTTGGTTCCGGTGGACGTAAAGACCTTGGCGCTTCCCTCGCTGCCGAAGAGCACAACCCGCTTGTCAAACACGGCAAGACCGCTGATTTCCACTGGCCGGGCGGCGCCTACAAAGGCGTCGGCAGTAATGCGGTAGAAGTATCGCACATCCACAGTGTAGCAGCCGCGGTTAAAGCTCACCGGCTCCACATCGATGTACGCGTACAGAAGCTCCGCACAGCCCGCCTTGACAGACGTGGCCCGATCAATGGCCTCCTGAGATCCCCGAGTGGGATAGACTCTCAGGTCTTCAATACAGTCCTTGTCTTTGCAGGAATCAAAAATTTTACTGGTGTGTATGCACACGGCCTCCCGGATGCTGCGCTCTGCATTGCAGACGGGGCCGGGCGTGACCATTTCTGGCATATGGCTCCCTCCTAAATATTTGGGTAACGTGAGCGGCGTGTTAAGCCACTCTGGGTTTGCTTACACCCCTATCATATGACCGGCCTCGGGTTTGGTGCATGGCTCTTTTCTGACAATCACTCTTGCTCTTTGCGAAATTTCTGGCTATAATATCCTCTGTTGAGGTCATTCTGTCCTGCGCCTCACAACCTGTTTTCCCTAACATGAAAGGAGGACCTTATGTCCGTCGGCTTTATTCAAAATGAACTGGACCTGAAGCTGCTGGTCCTTTATATTATGGCCCGGGTTGCCCAGCCGGTTACCTTCCCCCAACTGCTGGAACTGGCGCTTTGTGATGCGGGCGTGGATTATTTTTCTCTGACGCAGGCGGTGGATCACATGGTGGCCACCGGGCAGCTGGCCAAGGATGGCGAGCGCTACTCCATCACGGAAAAGGGCAAGCGAAACAGTGAGATCTGCCAGAGCAGTCTCCCCTACTCCGTGCGCATGCACTGCGATGAAAACCTGGTCAAGGCCAATGACGCCCTGCGCCGTGAGGCCCAGGTCCAGTCCTTTGTCCAGGACCGGGAGGACGGCACCTGTACCCTCACCCTGCACTTCAGCGACTCGGCCAGCCCCCTGCTGAACCTCAGCCTTTTGGTTCCTGACCGGGCCATGGCCCTTTCCATGGCGGAGACCTTCCGGGCAGATCCGGCCAGTGTCTACCACGGCGTCATTGCCCTGCTCCAATCTCAAACACCTTCCAAAGCAAAGGAGGACTTGAAGTGAGACGTTCCGACCGGGCCCAGAGCCGGGAATTTGCCCTGGAGCTGATGGATCGCTGCACCTACGGCGTGGTCTCCATCTCCACCGGAGAGAATACCCCCTACTGCCTGCCCCTTTCCCTGGTGCGGGTAGACAACCGGCTCTACTTTCACTGCGCCAAGGCGGGCCGCAAGCTGGACCTGCTGCGCCGCAATCCCAGAGTGTGTGTCACCTTTGTGGGTGCCAGTGAACCTGCCTACGTGGCAGAGAAAAATATGTACACCGATTATTTCCAGTCCGCCATGGTGACCGGCACCGCCGTTGAAGTGCTGGAGGAGGACGAAAAGCTGGAAGCACTGCGGGCCCTGTGCACGAAAATGACGCCCGAGGGTATGACCGGGGATAATTTTGAGCGGGCGATGGCCGGCAGTCTGGCCGCCACCGGTGTTTGGCGTATCGATATGGAGGAAATTACAGCTAAGGCCAAGCTTCACGATTGAGATTACCCAACAAGAGGGAGGAGGAACCCGACATGGGTCCCTCCTCCCTCTTCTTATATGCAGCCCGCCAGCAGTTCCAGCGCCTGAGACAGCTGCTCTACGGATATACTCGGGTAATGGAGTACCAGCATATGACTGGGCGCAGACCCCAGCTCAAGCTGATAGTCGCTGAGGAAGGACAGCCGGATTCCCAGCTTCTCACACTGCTCTGCCAGCTCCCGATCCCCCCGCTCTGTGTCCAGTCGGAGCAGAAAATGAAGGCCTGCCTCTTCTCTCAGCACCTGGCAGCGGCTGCCCAGCGCGCTGCTCCGCAGGGCCGCCAGCACCGCGTCCCGCTGCTCCCGATAGTACACGCGCATTCGGTTTACGTGGGATTCAAAGTGTCCCTCATCCAGGAATTTGGCCAATGTGTACTGCTCAATGGCCGGAACAGTACAGGAATAAAACCCCAGGCGCTGCCGATACTCCTTCAGCAGCGGAGCGGGCAGCACCATATAGCTGATACGAAACGATGGCGCCAGCGTGCGGGAAAAGGTGTTCAGATAGAGCACGCGTTCCATGGTATCAATGCTCTTCAGCGTCTGAATGGGAAGGCCTGTAAAGCGAAATTCACTGTCATAGTCATCCTCAATGAGATACCGTCCCTCCTCCTGCGCCGCCCATCGCAGCAGGCTTTGACGCCGGGCAATGGGCATGACGGAACCTGTGGGGAACTGGTGGTTTGGCGAGCTGTGAATGACCTGTACCCCCGACTGCTCCACCAGCTTCGGGACCAGTCCCTGGGCGTCCACCCGGATAGGCTCCACCCCTGCTCCGTTGAGCTGATAAATCCTTGCCGCCTTGGAGTAGCCCGGGTCCTCCACCCCGTAGCACCGCTCCCGCCCCAGCAGCTGCACCACCAGGTTATAGAGATACTCCGTCCCCGCCCCTACCACAATCTGGTCCGGAGAGACAGAGATCCCTCGAAATTGATACAAATGGCGCTGAATGGCCCGCCGCAGGCACAGGGCCCCGTTGTGAGGCGTCGCCTGCAGCAGCTGCTTCCCTTCTTCCGTCAAAACCCGCCGCATCAGCCGTGCCCAGACGGAGAACGGGAATCCCTCCGTTCCGCTGCCGCTGCCCTTCAGGTCCAGCAACCAATTCTGCTCCTGATGGTGCCCCTCTGCCGGTTCGGGGGCCTCAGCCGCCGCCCGGCGGACCTCCACCGGGTTCACAAAATACCCTCGCTTCTCCCTGGCATCCAAATATCCCTCCGCGGCCAGCTGCGCGTAGGCGGTTTCCACCGTTGCCACCGAGACCTGCAGATGCTCCGCCAGCGTCCGCTTGGACGGAAGCCGCTCCCCCGCCTGAATCCGCCCCTCCAGGATATCCTCTTTGATGCATTTGTACAAGTACGCATATAGTGTCAGGTTTCCCCGACCGCTCATCGCATAGGTCAGCATGGCCCCTCCATCTGGTCTGGTAAAAAAGTTTTAAATTGGTTCTTTTCTTCATACCAGATATGATTAAAATACAGTTCAGACGAAAAAGCAAGCAAAAGTTTTGCGGAGCCCCTCCGCGCAAAGGAGCGAATGGCGATGGCCGATCAAAGGATACACAAATTAGTTCTGGGTGCCCTGTTTGCAGCGCTGTGCACCATCCTGACACTGGTGATTCAGGTTCCCTCCCCCATGCAGGGGTACGTCAATTTGGGGGACTGCGGCGTTCTGCTCTCCGCCTGGATTCTGGGGCCTGTCTATGGGGCGGGCGCCGCCGGGCTCGGCTCTATGCTGGCTGATCTTCTATCCGGCTATGCACACTATGCCCCAGGAACCCTTCTCATCAAGCTGGCTATGGCCGCAGCAGCCGGCCTCCTCTTTGAAGGCATCAAGGACCACACCCGCTCCTTGCTGCCCGCCCAGCTCATCAGCGCGGCGGTTGGAGAGACGATCATGGTTGTGGGCTATTTCGGCTACGCCGGGCTCCTGCTGGGAAACGGACTGGCCGCTGCAGCCTCCATTCCCGGTAACGTGGTGCAGGGAGTCTTTGGCCTAGCCGCCGCCATCACGGTCTACGCCCTGCTCAGCCGCAGCCGCGCTTTGGCCCATCTGTAAAAAAGCGTGCGTTCCCCATGGAACGCACGCTTTTCTTATACGCCAAGCAGCACCACTGCGATGCGGAAATAGACGACCAGAGAGATGGCGTCGGCAATGGTGGTGATAAGGGGGCTGGCCATGACGGCGGGGTCCAGATGGATCCGGCTGGCCAGAATGGGAAGGAAGCAGCCCAGGAGCTTGGACACCACTACAGTGACAATGAGCGTCAGGCTCACCACCAAGGCCACCTGGAACTCCAGGTGGTTGAGGAGCATCAGCTTGGCCAGATTGACCACTGCCAGAGTGACGCCGCACAGCAGGCCTACATGGATCTCCTTCCAGGCCACCCGCAGCCAGTCACAGTAACGGATCTCTCCCAGGGACAGTCCACGGATGACCGTCACAGAGGACTGGCTGCCGCAGTTTCCGCCGGTGTCCATGAGCATGGGAATAAAGGCGGTCAGCACCACCTGGGCAGCCAGAGCCGCCTCATAGTGGGTGATGATAGCGCCGGTCACGCTGGCGGACACCATCAGGAGGAGCAGCCATACCACCCGGTTCTTATATACGTCCCAGATCTTAGTCTGAAAATAGGGACGCTCCGAGGGAGCCATAGCCGCCATGCGCTCCATATCCTCGGTGGCCTCGTCCTGAAGCACGTCCATGGCATCCTCGGCAGTGAGCGTGCCCACCAGACGGTTCTCGTCGTCCACCACCGGCAGCTCCACCAGGTCCAGCCGGTCCATCAGGGCCACTGCTTCCTCCTGGTCATCCCGGGGCGAGAGCACCCCCACAGGCTTGCTCATGGCCTGCTCCAGCCGGGTGCTCTCCTGGGCCATAATGAGATCCCGGACGGTGATGATTCCCAGCAGGGTGTAGTCCTCGTCCACCACATAGCAGTTGGTCATAAAGTCCTTGGGCACGCCCACCTGGCGCAACCGCACCAGTGCCTCCCGGGCCCGCATCTTGGGCGCGAGCATCATGGGCTCCCGGGACATGATTGCCCCCACGGTCTGGGGAATGGCCGCCTTTGCAGCCTGAATGGTATCCTTGTTCAGGTTGGTCATGTTGTTCATCATGTTTGGTTCCTCCTTGTCGTCGAAGTATGGGGTTTGCCCTTCGTGACAGGAGGTCCGGCAGACCACGCCGGAGCTCAGCGTCCACTCCTATGGACACCGATGCCAGGGTCATAGTCTGATTTGCCGGAACCTCGACTGCCGCTGTCCATGGAATGTTCACCTCACTCGTTTTTCAAAATTTTGCTGAGATTAGCAAAAAAACACGCGTGCCGAACAGCGGCACGCGTGTCAGTTACGCCCTTTTCATGCCACCGTTCAAGCTTTAGCATCACAGGGCGGTGAAGTCGCGTTAGATTCTGCCTTGTTTTTCGACAGGACCTGTTCAAACCAACGTGAGATGTCTCCATCTCTTTGCGGCAGCGACCCATATCCCTGTGGTAGCCTTACCTACCGGATTACAAGGTTATTATACCTGCTTATTTGCAGTTCGTCAACCCTGAAACTTGCATGGGAATTCTTAAGATTATTTTAAAACCACGTTCTCCTCCCCCAGGCGCACCCGCAAATCCTCCAGCAGGGCAGGATGAATCTGGCACCGGGAGCCCACCCGCTTTTTGCAGTCGGCAAAGTAGAGCACCACCTGGCTCTCCCCCGGGAAGAAAGACAGGGCCAGACGTACCTTCCGCAGGCGCGGGTCCTCCCGGCTGGGCAGGCGCAGATACAGGGTCTGCTGGTGCTGAGCAGGCGCCTCCCCGGCCTCTCCCAGGGGACGGATGGAATCCACCATCAGCTGAGGCTCCTTTTCGTCCCGGACCGAGATCTTGCCTGTGGCCAGGACCGCATTATTCTCCCGGATATAGCTGCCGCTCTCCTCCAGCACCCGGGAGAAGCACAGCAGCTCCATGCCGCCGGTGTCGTCCTCTAGGTTGACATAAGCCATCAGCGTATTGTTCCGGGTGGTGCGGGTCTTATAGGTGGAGATCACTCCTGCGATGGATACACGCTGGTTGTCCCGGTACTCCCGGGGACCGTCCTCCCGGTCGAAGTCGGTGAGGATGGAGCCGATGGGCACAGCCCCCTTCAGCCGGGCCATCTCCCGGTACTGGTCCATTGGATGGCCGGAGAGGTAGAGCCCAGTGGTCTCCTTCTCCATGCTCATGAGCTCCTGAGGGGTGTATTCCGGCAGGTCAGGCAAGATCAGGGCAGGCAGGGCGGCAGCTGCCTCCTGTTCTCCCCCGCCAAAGCCGAAGAGGTCCAGCTGCCCCTCCACGTTGCGCTTGCGGCTGGCGGCGATGCCGTCCAGCACCTGCCCGTAGACCTGCATCAGCTGAGAGCGGCGGCAGCCCATGCGGTCAAAGGCGCCGGACTTGATGAGACTTTCTACCACCCGGCGGTTCAGATCCTGGTCGAACATCCGGTCGCAGAAGTCCATAAAATCTGTAAAGGGTCCTCCCTTTTCACGCTCTGTGAGCAGGCCGTTAATAAAGGATCGGCCCACTCCCTTCAGGGCCACCAGGCCAAAGCGGATGCCCTCCCCCACTACGGTAAAGTCGGCGTGGGACTCGTTGACATCGGGAGGCAGCAGCTGGATGCCCATGGACCGGCACTCCGCAATGTACTCGGCCACCTTCTCGGTGGAGTCCAACACGGAGGTGAGCAAAGCGGCCATGTACTCCTTGGGATGGTGGCACTTGAACCAGGCGGTCTCATAGGCCACCACGGCGTAGCACACGGCGTGGGCCTTATTGAAGGCGTAATTGGCAAAGTCGTAGATCTCCTGGTAGATGGCCTCGGCCGTGACCTGCGGGATACCATTGGCCACGCAGCCGGCGATATTCCGCTCGGGATCGCCATGGATGAAGGTGTTTTTCTCCTTCTCGATCTCCTTGGCCTTCTTCTTGGAGATGGCCCGGCGCACCATGTCGGCCTGACCCAGGGAATAGCCGCCCAGCTGCTGGAAGATCTGAATGACCTGCTCCTGGTAAACGATGCAGCCGTAGGTGTTGGACAGAATGGGCTCCAGAGCAGGGTGCTTGTAGGTGATCTTGTCCGGGTTCTGCTTGCAGGCGATGAACCGGGGAATGGATTCCATAGGGCCCGGGCGATAGAGGGCGATGATAGCGGTGATGTCCTCAATGTTCTGGGGTTTCAGACTGAGACATACACCGGTCATACCCGCCGACTCCATCTGGAACACGCCCGCCGTGCGGCCCTCCGACAGCATAGCCATGGTCTCTGGATCGTTCTCCGGAATGTTTTTCACTGTAAAGCCAGGTTCCTTGCTCTGAACCATTTTTGTTGCGTCATCCAGGATAGTCAGGTTGCGCAGGCCCAAAAAGTCCATTTTCAGCAGGCCCAACTCTTCCAGCGTGGTCATGATGTACTGGGTGACGGGCAGACCGTCGTTGGTGGCCAGAGGGACATAGTCACACACCGGCCGACTGGTGATGACCACGCCGGCGGCATGGGTGGAGGTGTTCCGAGGCATGCCCTCGATGGCCATGGCAGTGTCGATGAGCTTCTTGATGCGCTCATCTCCCTCGTAGGACTCCCGCAGCTGCTTGGACAGCTTCAGGGATTCCTCCAGGGTGATGTGCAGGGCCCCGGGCCCGCTGGGGATCTGCTTGGCCAGAGCGTCCACCTCGGCGTAGGGGAAGTTGAGCACCCGGCCCACGTCCCGCACCGCACCCCGGGCAGCCATGGTACCGAAGGTAACAATCTGGGCCACGTGGTCGTTTCCGTACTTCCGGTTTACGTAATCAATGACCTCCTGCCGCCTGCGGATGCAGAAGTCAATGTCGATATCCGGCATGGATACCCGTTCCGGGTTAAGGAATCGCTCAAAGTACAGGCTGTACTTCATGGGCTCCACGTCGGTGATGTTCAGACAGTAGGCCACCATGGAGCCGGCAGCGGAACCGCGGCCCGGGCCCACGGGAATGCCGTTCCCCTTGGCGAAGGCAATGAAATCGGAGACAATGAGGAAGTAGTCCACAAAGCCCATCTTCCGAATCATGGCCATCTCATAGCGCAGCTGCTTGAGATACTCCTCGGGGCCATCCGGGTAGCGCCGGGCAAAGCCGTCCATGCACAGCTTCTCGAAGTAGGCGTCCCCGTCGGTGTAGCCATCAGGGAGCTGGAAGTGGGGCAGGTGATACTTGCCGAATTCAAACTCCACATTGCAAAGCTCTGCAATTTTCGCCGTGTTCTCCAGGGCCTCGGGGCAGTTGGGGAAGAGGGCGGCCATCTCCTCCTCGCTCTTCACGTAGAACTCCTGGGTCTCAAACTTCATCCGCCCCGGGTCGTCCAGCGTCTTGCCCATCTGGATGCACATGAGGATGTCCTGGGTCTCCGCGTCCTCCCGTCGCAGGTAGTGGGCATCGTTGGTGGCGATGAGGGGGATCCCCGTCTCATCGTGGAGGCGCATGAGTCCAGCATTCACCTGTTGCTGGGCGGCGATGCCGTGGTCCTGCAGCTCCAGGTAGTAACCGTCCTCGCCGAACAGCTCCCGCATCTCCAGGGCCACCGCCTTGGCCTGCTCATACTCCCCCGCCAACAGCAGCTTGGGCAGCTCGCCGCCCAGGCAGGCCGAGCAGGCAATGAGGCCGCCGCAGTGCTCCCGCAGCAGGTCCATGTCGATGCGGGGCTTGATGTAAAATCCCTCCAGGAAGGCCTGGGACACCATGTAGGACAGGTTGCGGTAGCCCTCCTCATTCCGGCACAGCAGCACCAGGTGGCGGGACTCGGCGTCAAACTCGTGGACCTTCTGGAACCGGGTGCGGCCCCGGGGGGCCACATACACCTCGCAGCCGATGATGGGCTTGATGCCCGCCGCCTTGCAGGCCCGGTAGAAGTCAATGACCCCGTACATGACCCCGTGGTCGGTGATGGCCACCGCCTCCTGGCCCAGGTCCTTTACCCGCTCCACCAGCTTCTTGATGCGGCAGGCTCCGTCCAGCAGGGAGAATTCCGTATGCAGATGTAAGTGGACAAAGGACATAAGAAGCCTCCTTCTTATTTTTACTAGGCACAGATGTCGGCGAACGACGCCTTATCCCTGCTCTTGCTGAGGATAGCCCACAAAGCCGCTCTCGTCCCCGGGGCTGTAAAGGCCGTAGAAGGGCAGCTGGTCGGGTATTTCCCCGGAAAAGGCTGAGGTGGTCCAGGCCAGAAACTCTTCCGGCAGTGTATCAGTCTCCGTCCCGGGCAGATACAACCATACCTCTCCGGCGTGCTCCAGCCCCACCGGCCCGGTGGAGACACAGGCAACTCCGTCCTCATAGTGGATCACTCCGGCCTCCTGCTCCGTCTGCAGGTACTCCAGCACCATGGTCCATTGGTACTCATTCACCTCTCCGGGTGCAGCAAAGCTACCAGAAAAGTCACAGTAGTAGAGGGTGCCGTTGGGGTTCTCCTCCCCCGTCGCTTCCAGGTCCCGGTCCTCGTAATGACCGGTAAAGGAGCCGTCCGGCTGGAGCACCAGTTGAGTGCTCCAGCCCCCCGCTCCGTTGGAATAATAGAACTCCAGGGGCTGGCCCCCCAGCGGATTCGCCGCCTCCTCCGAGGTGTCCGCTGTGTCGTTTCCTATGGAACAACCCGCCATGAGCAGCATCAGCACCAGCATTACGGCTAAGATACGCTTCATACCCTAGCCTACCTCATTCTTCACTAGCTGCCGCTTCCAGCGTCTCCCCCGTCAGGCGGTACACCGTCCACTCGTCCATGGGAACGGCCTCCATGCCTTTGGTATAAAACTCGATGGAGGGGGTGTTCCAGTCCAGACAGGACCACTCCAGCCGGCCGCAGCCTCGCTCCACCGCCAGGTGGGCCAGGTGCTTCAAGAGGGCCTTGCCATAGCCGTGGCCCCGCTCCTCAGGCAGAACGAACAGGTCTTCCAGGTAGATGCCCGCCCGGCCCAGAAAGGTGGAGAAATTGTGGAAGAACAGGGCAAAGCCCACCGTCTTCTCTCCTGCCTGGGCAAAGATGACCTCTGCCTTCTTTTTCTCGAAAATCCACTCCCGCAGAAGTTCAGGCGTAGCCACCACCTGGTCGGCCATGTGCTCATACTCCGCCAGAGCGCGGATAAAGGATAAAATCAACGCTTCGTCTCCCGGCTGGGCCAGGCGAAAGGTACAGTTTTCCATAATTTTTTCTCCTATCACTACTGGTTAAGCAATTTGAATACAACGTGTTGTGTAATTGGATTAACTATTTTTGCATCATCCCAGCAAGCACATTGCGATCCCAAAGTAATACTCCTGTTTTCTCAGCAAGTGCCCGAGCGTTCTCCGTAAAATAACTATTTGTCATTACTACACCAATTTGGCAACCATACATAAACTTTCCCGCACAGACCTCCTGTACGGGTGTATTGCCCAATTTACTAGAATAGCATTTACATTGCACTGCATATTGAATTCCGTCTTTTTTTGCAACAATGTCTACTCCTTGATCCCCAGAACCAGGAGTTACTATGACATCTTTAAAGCCATTACGCTCCATTACTAGTGCGCAAAATTTTTCAAAACTATGTCCGTCCATATCATCTACATTCGTCAAAGTGTAAGTAATTTGACTGCTCATTTGCTTTTTGTTATCACTCTCAACTTGCGCACACTGAATTCTCTTAAAAAATGTTTGACTATAAATCGCTGTATTTTTTCTCTTATCGCGCCTGTACAGAATAAAGAATATCAGCGCAGCTACTCCGTATATAGGTGGGACAAGAAAATAAAGTACAGTCTGATTCTCTGATCCGGCCAATACTATCGCTGGGAAAAAAATACAAACTGAGACAAACAACGATCCAAAAGCAATAAGTATTATTCTTAAACCTTTTTCACCGATAACCAGCTTGGATATCTTATCATCAGAGGAGCCTTTCAACAGTTTCATTTTCCTTCTCCTTTCCCCAGCTCCACCAGCTTCCGCAGCCGGTGGTTCAGGGCGGACTTGGTCACAGGAGGATCGCACTGCTCCGCCAGCTGGGACAAGGTATCCTCCGGGTGGGCCAGGCGCAGGGCCGCCGCCTCCCGCAGCTTGTCCGGGAGCAGGGCCAGCTTTCCGCTCTCCTCCAGACGGCGGATTGCTCCCAGCTGGGCCATGGCCGCCTCCACGGCCTTGTCCAGGTTGGCAGCGTCGCAATTGACCCGCCGGTTCACACTCCCCCGCAGGTCCTTCTCCAGCTTGGCGTTCATGATCTCCATGGCGGACAGAGGCGCCCCGATGGAGGTAAGGAAATCCTCAATCCGGTCGCTCTGCTTGAAGTAGATCACTGCGTTGCCCTTGCGCTGGGCCGCCTTGGGCTCCAGCTCCATTTCACGCATAAGGGCCAGCATCTCCCGGCTGACGCTGAGGTGGGAGGTAGCCAGTTCCAGGTGGTACCCCTTCCTGGGATCGGTCACCGACCCACCCGCCAGGAAGGCGCCACGCAGGAAGGAAAACCGACAGCAGCTCTCCTCCAGCACCGCAAAATTGATGTGCAGCGCCAGTGCGCTGGGATCGCCTCCGAAGACCTGCTGGATGGCCTCCAGCTTTCTGGGCTGGGTGATGGAGAAAATATGCTTCCCCTCCCCCTCCGGCAACCGGTCAAAGGTCAGCTTGAAGGCCTTTTTGAACAGGGCGGGCAGCCGCTGAGCAAAGGCATCGTTCTCCGTAATGATGCGGATCTCCTCCGCGGTGTAGGTATTGCTGTAAAGTAATATTCCATAACACTCCGCCTGAGCACAGCACTTTCGGCTCAGTGCGGTGCGGCACAGCTCATTTTTAACCTCTCCGGCAAAGGACATGGTTTACTCCTCCAGTATGTACCGCCGCGCACCCCGGAAAATTCGGACGGCCCGCTGGCGGTAGATGTCCAGAATGGCCTCAGCCAGCTTATCCGGGTCGTGACGGGCATAGTTGCCTCCCTCCGAGGCCAGCGGCCGCTCCACCAGCTCCAGGCCCATGGCGGCAATGCGCTCCCGGTCCATTACCAGGGGCGCCGCATCCTCCTGACGGTAGCGCTCCACCAGGCCGGGGTGCACCGGGGCGGAGTTGGCCAGACAAAGGTCCACCATATCCGGCACCCCGTGGGTGAGCAGCGCCTCCACGTGGTCGGCGGCGGTATAGCCCTCCGTCTCCCCCTCCTGGGTCATGATGTTGCAGACATAAATTTTGGGTGCCTGGGACTTGGCAATGGCCTGGGCCACTCCGGGCACCAGCAGATTGGGAATGACACTGGTATAGAGGCTGCCCGGACCCAGCAAAATCAAATCCGCCTCCCCAATGGCCTCCAGGGCGGCGGGCAGCGGCTCCGGGTTCTCCGGGATCAGGTTGACGTGGTCGATGCGGCAGTCCTGCTCCTTCTTGCAGTTATATATTTTGGACTCTCCCACCACACGGGCTCCGTTTTCAAACACCGCCTCCAGCTGCACATCCGCGCTGGTGACGGGGATGACCCGTCCGGTAATGGCCAGAACCTGGCTCATCTGGCTCACCGCCTCCTCAAAGGAGCCGGTCACCCCGTTGAGGGCGGCCAGGATGAGGTTTCCGAAGGACTGCCCCGCCAGTGACCCCTCGGTAAACCGGTAAGTCAGAAGGCGCTCCATGATGGGCTCGGTGTTGGCCAGAGCCTCCATGCAGTGGCGGATGTCCCCCGGCGGGGGCATACCGATGTCCCGGCGCAGCATTCCCGACCCGCCGCCGTCATCGGCCACGGTGACCACAGCCGTCAGATTTTTGGTGTACTTTTTCAGACCCCGCAGCATGGTGGACAGCCCGGTGCCGCCGCCGACGGCCACAATCTTCGGACCTCGCTCCCACTGCTGCAAACTGGGCAGGGTAGTTGACATGGTATGCTCCTTTCCCGCGGAGAATTCCGCGGCCTAATTGCGTCCTAAATCCCGGTGGCTCTCGGAGACCGGGTAGCCCTTCTCCCCAATGATGCCGGTGAGCGCGTGGGCAATGGCCACCGATCGGTGGTGTCCGCCGGTACAGCCCACGGCAATGACCAGAGCGGTCTTGCCCTCCTCCTCATACCGGGGCAGCAGCCAGGTGACAAAGTCCCCCAGGCGGTTTAAAAATTCCTGGGTCTGTCCGCCGGAAAACACGTAGTCCCGCACCCCCTGGTCCAGGCCGGTCAGGGGCCTCAGCTCCGCCACATAGTAGGGATTGGGCAAAAACCGCACGTCAAAGACCAGATCCGCCTCCATGGGCACCCCATGCTTGAAGCCGAAGGATGTCACCCGCACGTCCATCCGCCCTTCCAGCGTTCCGCTCTTGGCAAACAGGCGGCGCAGTTCCCCTTTCAGCTTGGCGGTGGACAGGTTGGAGGTGTCAATGATGTACTCCGCCCGCTCCCGCAGAGGCGCCAGCATTTTCCGCTCCAGATCGATGGCCTGCTCCAGGCTGTCGCAGGACTCCGCCAGAGGATGACTCCGGCGGGTCTCCTTGTAGCGCTTGATAATGACTTCGTCCGAGGCCTCCATAAACAGGATGCGGTAGGAGCACTTCATGGTTTTTAAGTCCTCCAGGGCCTGGAACAAACTTTCAAAGTTGGTTCCGCCCCGGACATCGGTGACCAGCACCACCCGGTCGTACTCCCCGGCGCCCGCCATGCCCAGCTCAGCAAACTTCGTAATCAAAGGGGCGGGCAGGTTATCCACACAAAAAAAGTCCAGATCCTCCATGATGGAGGCTGCTTTACTCTTGCCAGCTCCGGACAAGCCGGAGATAATTACAAATTCCATTCTCTCTTCCTCTCCTCCGGCGCACCGCGCCACGGGGCCATTACTTCAGTACACGTACCTCCATCTCCAGCTCCACACCGGTCTGTGCCAGCACCCGGGTGCGGACCTGCTCCACCAGCTCCAGTACATCCCGGCAGGTGGCTCCTCCACGGTTGACCACAAAGCCCGCGTGCTTTTCCGACACCTGGGCTCCGCCCACCGTCAGCCCCTTCAGACCACACTGGTCGATCAGTGCAGCGGCATAGTAGCCCTCCGGACGCTTGAACATGGACCCGGCACTGGGGTATTCCAGGGGTTGCTTATCATGTCGGCGGGCAGACAGCTCCTCCATTTTACTGCGGATTTCCTCGGTATCTCCCGGCTTCAGGGCCAGCTTCACCCCTAAAATCAGCCGTTTTCCATCGGAAAAGCAGCTTCTGCGGTAGCCAAAGCCGCAGTCCGTCACCGTCTCCACCGCTCCCCGGGCCGTCAGACAGGTTACGCTCCGGACCACCTGAGCCATCTCACCGTCATAGGCGCCGGCGTTCATGGTCACCGCGCCCCCCAGGGAACCGGGAATGCCGTGAGCAAACTCCAGCCCGCTCAGCCCCCGGTCCCGGGCAAAGACCGCCAGACGGGCCAGGGGCACACCGCTGTCCGCCCAGATCTCCTGTCCCTGCAGCCGACAGGTCTCCAGACCCGGCACCGTTTTGATCAGAAAACGGTCCACGCCCTCATCAGCGACCAACAGATTAGACCCATTGCCCATGAAAAAGGGCTCAATGTCCAGCTCCGCCGCCGTTTTTACGGCAGCAACAGCCTCCTCCTCTGTACGGGGCAGAGCCATCAGCGCCGCCGGACCGCCAATTCGAAAGGACGTGTGCCGTGCCATGGGCTCCTGAATGCGCAGCTCCAGAGAGGGGCAGCAGCGGGACAGCTTTTCCCGCAGGTGTACAAAGTGATCCATATATAGACCTCCCACAGTTTGCTGTCCGTGTTCCAGAGCGGCCCAGGGGACAGCATGGGTATTATTCAGCAGAATATAATTATAGCAAATTTCTCTTGGAAATAGAATAGTCTGAAACAGAAAATCCGCCCACCAGCTTTCTTGTCTGCGGTGCTCCATTCTGCGGTCCAGGTTCTTGCCCCTTTGAATCATCCGCTTTTTTCCGCTCCCGCGCAAAAAAGAGAGAGGCCCCCGGCCGTTCCGCCGGAGGTCCTCTCTCCGTTCAGGGGACAGTGGGGTCCCCCACTTCCGCCTGTCTTACAGATCATAATGGTGCTTGACTCGCAAACGGCTGACCGCCCGGGCCAGCGTAGCCTGGGCTGCGCGGTACTCCTGGATGCTCTTTTTCTGGAGAAGGGCCTCCTTGGCGGCATCCGCGTCGCGCTTGGCACGGTTGGCGTCAATCTCTTCCGGGCGCTCCGCCGTATCCACCAGAATCAAGACCTCGCCGTTTTCCACCTTGGCCAGGCCATGGGAGACCGCCGCCTCCAGAGAGACGTTCTCCTCGATCTGATAGTACATGGTGCCAGGGACCAGAGCGGTAATCATATTGCTGTGGCGTGCCTGAATCCCACGCATGCCATCGGAGGTGGGCAGCACCAGAGAATAACATGGCCCCTCATAGAACGGGTGGTCTGCGGCCAGGATATGGACCTGAAATGGCTCCATCAGCTGTTCGCCTCCATGCTCTCCGCCTTCTTCTTCACGTCGTCAATGGTACCCACGTTGAAGAAGGCCATCTCGGGATATTCGTCCATCTCGCCGTCCACAATAGCGGCGAAGCCCCGCAGAGTCTCCTTCAGGGGGACATAGACGCCGGGGTTATTGGTATATTTCTCCGCCACATGCATGGGCTGGGCCAGAAAACGCTGGATCTTCCGGGCACGCATGACCGTGGTCCGGTCCTCGTCGCTGAGCTCGTCCATACCCAGAATCGCGATAATATCTTGCAGCTCGCTGTATTTCTCCAGAATCTCCTGGACGCTGCGGGCAATGCGGTAGTGTTCCTCCCCCACCTTGTCCGGCTCCAGCAGACGGGAGCTGGACTGGAGGGGATCCACCGCCGGGTAGATGCCCTGCTCCGCCACCTTTCGGCTAAGAACAGTGGTGGCGTCCAGATGGGTAAAGGTGGTGGCGGTAGCCGGGTCGGTGAGGTCGTCGGCCGGGACATACACCGCCTGGACCGAGGTGACGGAGCCGTTCTGAGTGGAGGTGATCCGCTCCTGCAGCTCGCCCATCTCATTGGCCAGAGTGGGCTGGTAACCCACGGCGGAAGGCATCCGCCCCAGCAGGGTGGAGACCTCGCTGCCCGCCTGAACAAAGCGGAAGATGTTGTCGATGAACAGCAGCACCTCTTTGTGCTCCTGGTCCCGGAAGTGCTCGGCCATGGTCAGGCCCGCCAGAGCCACCCGCATCCGCACGCCGGGAGACTCGTTCATCTGTCCGAAGACCAGGGCGGTCTTGTCCGACACGCCGCTGCCCCGCATCTCATTCCACAGATCGTTGCCCTCCCGGCTCCGCTCACCTACGCCGGTGAACACGGAGTAGCCGTTGTGTTCCATGGCCACATTGTGGATGAGCTCCTGAATGAGCACGGTCTTGCCCACGCCGGCGCCTCCGAACAGGCCGATTTTGCCGCCCTTGGGGTAGGGCTCCAGCAGATCAATGACCTTGATGCCTGTCTCCAGAATTTCGCCCATGGGGCGCTGTTCCTCAAAGGCAGGGGGCTTGCGGTAAATGCTGTGGCGTTCCACCGGCTCGGTCAGGGGCTCTCCCCCGTCGATGACCTCGCCCAGGACGTTGAACATGCGCCCCAGGGTAGCGGTGCCCACCGGAACGGTGATGCTGCTGCCCGGCGCGCTGACCTCCATGCCCCGGCACAGCCCCTCGCTGCCCGCCAGAAGGACACAGCGCACCATGTCGCTCCCTATGTGCTGGGCAACCTCCATGACCCGCTTCTCCCCGTCCACACAGACAGTGAGCGCCTCCCGGATTCGGGGCAGGCTGCCGGCCTCAAACCGCACATCCACCACCGGGCCGGATATCTGAACGATGCTTCCGTATTTCACGATACCTGCACCTCTTTTTTTCTCCTTTTTTTCCTCTGGGCCTTGGCCCCGGCGGTGACCTCGGTGATCTCCTGGGTAATGGCCGCCTGGCGCACCCGGTTATACTGCAGGGACAAGTCCGCCAGCAGCTCCTCCGCGTTGCGGTTGGCCGAATCCATGGCCGTCATCCGGGCCTGCTGCTCACTGCAGAAGCTGTCAATGAGGGCACTGTAAATAAACCCAGTGAGATAGCTGTGCATCATGCCGTTCAGCACCGCCGAGACGGAGGGTTCAAACTCAAAGGGCACCATGATCTTCTTTTCCTTCTCCGGCGGCGCGAAATAGGTTCTGTGGAAGGGCAGCAGCCGGGTGGAACGGACACGGGCGGTCAGCCCGTTCTCCATGTCCGTGTAAATGACAAAGATTTTCTTCAGAAGGCCCCGGTCATACTGGTCCAGCAGCAGGGAACTGATTTCCCGGGCCCGGTCCAGAGTGGGATTCTGGGCCGTGTAAAGAAACATCTGCTCGATGGGGACGTGGTGCTGGGTAAAAAAGCGCCGCCCGTACTCCCCCACTACAAAGAGCTTGGTGTCACTATGGGCCTCCAGCAGCCGCTGGGCCTTTTTCAGCACGTTCTGGTTGTAGGCCCCCGCCAGACCCTTGTCCGCCGTAATGACCAGACAGCCGTAGGTGCCGGGCATCTCCGGCTCCTGGTCGGGAGGATAAAAGTAGTGGCTGTCCACATCGTTGGCTGTGCGGAATACCCGCTTGATCTCGCTGCGCAGGGCGGCGAAATAGGGCCGGGTCTGCTCCAGCTCGCTGCGGGCCCGGCGCAGCTTGGTGGAGGCAATGAGGTACATGGCATTGGTGATTTTCCGGGTCTCCATGATGCTGTCAATTCTGCTTTTGATTTCCGCGGTACTTGCCATGGTGCTTACTCCTCCGCCGCGGACCCGGTGCTCTGATACTGCTTCACAAAAGCCCGGGCCAGATCCTGAATGGACGCGATGTCCTGATCCGTGAGCTGTCCGGTCCGGTCAATCCCGTGGCACAGCGCCCCCGCGTTCTTCTCCATATGGTCCAAAAACTCCTTCCGGAACTGGTCCATCTGCCGGACCGGGATGTCCTGGCAGGCGTGGCTGAGGGCCGCCACCAGAAGGATGACCTGCTGGTGCTGGCTCATGGGGTGGTACTGAGGCTGACGCAAAAGGCGCATAAGCCCCTGGCCATAGGTCAGCTGACTGCGGGTCAGGTCGTCCAGATCGCTGGAGAACTGGGTAAACACCTCCATCTCCCGGAACTGGGCCAGATCCAGACGCAGGGAGCCCGCCGCCTTCTTCATGGCCTTGGTCTGGGCGTCGCCGCCCACACGGGACACGGACAGGCCCACGTTGACGGCCGGGCGCTGGCCGGCAAAGAACAGATCGCTCTCCAGGAAGATCTGCCCGTCGGTGATGGAAATGATGTTGGTGGGGATATAGGCAGACACGTCGCCGGCCTGGGTCTCCACAATGGGAAGGGCGGTCATGCTGCCGCCCCCCCGCTCCTGTGACAGATGGGCGGAGCGCTCCAGCAGACGGGAGTGGAGGTAAAAGACGTCTCCGGGATAGGCCTCACGTCCGGGGGACCGCTCCAGCAACAGACTCAGCGCCCGGTAGGCGATGGCGTGCTTGCTGAGATCGTCATACACAATCAGCACGTCCCGGCCTTTGTCCATAAAATATTCCCCCAGAGCACAGCCGGCATAGGGGGCGATGTACTGCAAGGTGGCCGAGTCACTGGCCGAGGCGCTGACCACCACGGAGTAGTCCAGAGCGCCGAATTTCTCCAGCGTCTGCACCACCTGAGCCACCGAGCTGGCCTTCTGACCGATGGCCACATAGATGCAGATCACATCCTTACCCTTCTGGTTCAGAATGGTGTCCAGGGCGATGGCTGTCTTGCCGGTCTGGCGATCGCCGATGATCAGCTCACGCTGACCCCGGCCGATGGGGAACATGGAGTCGATCGCCAGAATACCCGTCTCAATGGGGCGATTCACCGACTGGCGGTCAATGATGGAGGGAGCGGGAGTCTCAATGGGGCGGTACTCCTTGGCGGCAATCTCACCCTTGCCGTCGATGGGCGTGCCCAGCGCGTCCACCACCCGGCCCAGAAATGCGTCACCCACCGGGGTGCCGGCCATTTTCCCGCTGCAGCGCACCTCGCTGCCCTGGACGATTTCCTCCTCGTCTCCGAAGAGGATACAGCCCAGCTCGTCCTCCCGCAGCTCCTGCACCATGCCCTTGACTCCGGAGGAGAACAGCAGGATTTCGCCGTAGACGGCGTGTTCCAGGCCGGACACGGTGGCAATTCCGTCACCTACTGTCAGCACCTGCCCCACTTCCTGGGCAGACACCTCCGGCGACCAGTTGACCATGGTCTCCCGAATCAGGGGGAGCAGATTCTCCCGGGAGGGCTTGAGCTGCCGCATCCGCTCTTCAAACTGACGCAGCCGTCCCTCGATGCTCCAGTCGTACACATCGGTACCCACCTGCAGGGTAAACCCGCCGGCCAGGGCATCGTCCTGTTCCCACTTCAGGTCAAATTCCTGATGATAGGTCTGCTGCAAAAAGTCCAGAAGGCGCTTCCGGTTCTCCTCACTGGGCGGTGTTCCGCCCCGGAGAACCGCGATTCTTTCACCGGGATTGCTCATGGGAGGTCCTCCTCTCTGCCAGGTTCAGGAACTGTTCGTAGGGATCGCCGTCAGCGCCCAGAGCAATTTTCTCCGCCGCGGTGACCGCCATATCTACCAGTTCCTTGGAGACGCTGGACACCAGCTCCTCCTGCTCCCGCTTTGCGCTCTCCCGGGCCTTGGCCAGAATGGCCTCCGCCTCCTGCTTGGCCTCGGCTACCCTCTGGCTCCGAAGCTGGCTAAGCTCCTGCTCCGCCTCGGTCTTGCGCTGGGTGATAGCGGCCTCAACCTGGGACAGCTTGTCCTCATACTCCGCCTTCAGCTTCTCCGCCTGCTCCCGGTCCTGCTGGGCCTGCTGATGCATGCTCTCATAGTGGTTCTGGCGCTGTTCCATAAAATTCTTGACCGGGCGGTACAAAAGCAGATACAGCCCACCGGCCAGAATCGCGAAATTGAACAGATGCAGCAGAATCTGCTGCCAGTCAATATTCAGTGGAATACTCATAACCACACCACCTTTACAGAACAAAGATGACCAGAATGACTACCAGCAGCGCATAGATAATAGCGGTCTCAATAAATACCAGGTCCAGCATCAGTGTGGTACGGATTTTGCCCTCCATCTCGGGCTGGCGGGAGATACCGTCGGCCGCCTTGCCGCCCACAATACCCATGCCCACGGCGCCGCCGGCAGCGGCCAGTCCGATGGCAATGCCCACGGCAATCGCCTTCAGGCCCACGGAAGCGCTCTTGTCACTCGAGGCTGTATTATTCTCGGCGGCAGTCGTCTGAGTGGTCTCAGCGGTCTGGTCGCTGCCGGCGGCATAGGCAGGTGCCGCCAGAGCCACAGTCAGCATCAGAATCAGAAGTACTACCGGAACCTTTTTTACGAAACGCATGAGAAAGACCTCCAAATCATTTTAAACATTCTGCAGCGGCTCCCCGGCCTGTTTTTTCCCGGCCTTGGGGCGGCGTTCCTTGCGTTCAGACATCTCGCCGTAAAACAGCGCAGTCAGCATCGTCAGCACGTAGCTCTGGATGAGCGCGTGCAGCAGTGTGAACAGCACTCCCACAAGCACCGGCAGGACAAAGCTGAGCTGAATATAGTAGTAAACCAGCTCCGTCACTAAAAGACCGCTGAGCAGAGCGCCGAACAGACGGAAGCTCATGGAAATGAGCAGGGAAATTTCCTTCAGGGCGCTGCCGATTCCCCGAATACCATTTCCAGCAATGGCGCCGGAGAAAATGACCAGATAGGACAGCACACCCAGCATAATGGCCCCGTTCACATCAGACAGGGGCGCGGGGAGCGTAACGGAGTTGCCATTTGTAGCAATGGCCTGAAACCCAAAGAGTTCAAACAGCGTCCCCGTAAAAATGTAAGCACCGGCGGCAAAGACATAAGCCCCCAAAAAGCCGTTGCGCCAGGGGCTGTTGGATTTAGCCAGGCCATCAAACATGCCCACTGCCTGCTCCAGCAGCATCTGGAACCTCCCTGGCACATATTGAAACCTGGGAATGAAAAAGACACGGATGAGCAGTGCAGCCACCAGCAGCACCACAGTCACCACCAGCGAGGAGATATAGCCCGGATTCACCGTGCACAGACCAAATAGACTGATTGGATTGGTCTCATGCAGCACCGCATCCCGCATAGCCTCCTGTATGGTCTCGCTCTCTCCTCCTCCCGGTACCACCAAAGCACTCACCAGCAGTACCACACAGATGCACAGCCAAAGCAGAAGAAAGCGCTTTTTGTTCTGTTTCATGTCATCCCTTCTTCATCTCTGAAATGTAAGACGGCCACTCTGTCCGTCTGAGTATGGGCGGCTCACCCCCGAGGCAGCCAATCAAATTTCACACAAATCCAGTGTCCGCATTTGATAAAACCAGGTTCATCCGCCTCTGGCAGAAGGAGCCGCTTCGGCTCGGGATCCGCCCCCTTTCCTTATTCTCTCCCTCTGGCAACTTGGCTCCATCCTCCCTGAAAAAGAAACGACGTGTCATCCCCACTATAGTCATGACACGCCTTGCAAATAATGGATGGGCCACGCGTGCCTAGATTATAAGCTTCATAAAAGGGAAAGTCAAAGATTAATCCCTTTTTTTGACACAAAATTTATTTCACGCCTCACCAAAAATGCAGCATTTCCTGCATCGAGCCCTCTCTAGCCAAGGAATTTCCTAACATTTTCCCCTCTCTACTCTCCACACCGCCCCGTGTACAGTTTATTTGATCGCACCTGAAATTTATTGGGATTTTCTCCCTCTTTACTGAATTTCAGATTGCCTTCCGTTTTGTTTTCGACCCTGCACAGATTATCCCCTGTGGTCAGCATCCCGCTTCAATCTGCAGTAATAATGGTCCACATAGACAAGATACACTGCACCGCCCACTACATAGAAAATGGCGGTCAGCGCAAAGCCGTTGGTCAGACCAATGGACTCCTGCATAAAACCCATAAGCAGGGAGCCAATTCCAATGCCAATGTCATAGGAGAGCATATAAGTGGAATTGGCTACGCCCCGCTGAGGCGCTGGCGTGGTGCCGGTAACAAAGGACTGAAAAAGCGGCTGGAGAATGCCGTAACCCAGGCCAAAGAAAAACCCCGCAATGAGCAGGTGCACACCCGAGGTCAAAAACAGGAAGCTAAGCATAGTGACAATCAGCACTGCCAGACTGACATAGACCAGCGGGCCGTGTTTTCCCGCGTCGATGACCTTCTGTGTAGAGGTTTTGGACAACAGCATCCCCACCACAAGGCAGATATAGAAATAAGGCAGATACCCCATAATATCCTTTTCCTGTGCCAGGATGGAGGAGTAAGCAATAACCGCACCATAGGGGATCATCAAGAACATCATGTTCAGCATAAAGGGAGCGGCAGGGCCGTAGAGAGATTCTTTGAGGGAAAACTTCTTTCGCTCCACCTTGGGGTACTTCAGGCGACAGCAGGACACGCAGATCAAGGCTGCCACTGTAATGCCGAAGATGGTAAGGAAGGATGCTTTACTGCTCATGTTGCTCTGCACCTGCAGTCCAACATAGGGGCCCACCGCCATACCGATGGATACAGTGAACGCAAAGCGGCTGATGCCCTCAGTGATCTTAGTCACAGGCAGCACATCCCCCGCCATAGTCATGGTGGCAGAAGCACATACCGAATAAACCGCTCCCATATAAAGGCGCACCAGGATCAGCAGGCCAAACACAGGAAAGGCAATGAACGCCGGGAAAGACAGACAAAACATAGCTAAAAATAGCAAATATACGTGGTATCAGTTGAAATTATCCAACAAGTAACCGGCCACTGGCCGAAACAGAACCGTAGCCACCGACATTGCAGTCAAAACAATGCCTACCTTGGCCCCCGTAATCCCAATCTCCTCACAATAGACCGGAATGATGGGAATGGAAGCGTAAAATGCCGCTAATACCAGCAGGTTTGTGATAAACAGAAGTACGAATCTCCTGTTCCAAATTTTTTCAATCTTTTCCATATTAAACAAGGCTCCTTTATTTCGGCAATAAAATAGTAGCAATTGCCACCTTTTAAATATAGCGCAAGGCATCCACCCCGTCAATATCAAGTTGCAATTGCCACCTTTTCTTTTTGTAGCCCAAACGAATTTGCAAAGCTCTCCCTGTTAGACTATAATAGTTTTATCGCAAAAGGAGGCGCGCGTTATGGCCGATATTATGAACAGCCCCTTTAAATCCATCTCAATCTTGTATCGAAAGTCGCATATTTGGCTTAACAACAGCTGTGCCCAGTATGCTCTCACTGCTGCACAGGCTGTGGTGATTTTGATTGTCTGTGATTTCGAGGCCCTTACCCAGGACGACATTACTAAACGCCTTGGTCTGGACAAAAGCGTCATCGCCAAAACTGTCACCAAATTGGAGGATCTAGGGTTTCTGGTGCGCACCACCAACGCCAAGGACAAGCGAACTTATCTGATTCAGCCTACTGAGAAATCCTGGACCGTCTATCCGTCTGTAAAAAAAGAAATTGACGTATGCTTCCAGCGCATGACCCAAAGCATGACTGACATGGAACGAGCCGAGTTTAAACGTCTTCTCCTGCTGGCCGCTGAATCCACAATCGACCAGGACGATTAAACCAGACCTGTACTCCATATATTTCGAGCCTCTTTGGTCTTCTCCCCTTTTCTTCCATACCGCAGCCCCCAAAGCATTCCAACACTTTCCCACTATTTATCGGAATTTTTTGTTCTTACCTCTGGCGGATATAAAAACAGGCGCCGGCACCACTTTGTGCCGACGCCTGTTATCGCATTGGATACTTCCTATTTCTTCATTTACTGGTTCGCAGTATGCACATCTCTAAACTATCCTAAATGCGCTCACATTTTCCCTTACTTGTGTGCCACATTCTTCTTTACCCAGCAGCTCAGTCTTCTTTATCCGATTCCTTTGGAGTATCTTGTTCTTCCGCCTCCCGAGGAATGCGTCTGGAACGATCTGGACCTGGAATAGGCTTAAACTCAGGCTCCGGATCCATGGCCAGCTTCGTGCCCACACAGCGGTTAATGGGAGTTCCAATGCTGTGGAATTTCTCTTCGTAGTCCGTCATAACGCCCTGGATCCCACATTCATGCAGATTTCTTGTGACTTGCGAGAGTTCATAGCCTGCCTTTGGAAATTGGAACAGCGAGTACTCAAACAGAGGTTTGTTATCCGTCTTGAAGTGAATCTCGCCTCCCTCCCGCAAAATTCCCCGGTATAACACCAGGAAATTCTCATGGGTCAACCGGCGGCGGGCGTGATGGCTGGACGGCCACGGATCACAGAAATTGATGTACAGCAAATCTACTTCATCCGGTGCAAAATAGTCCCGAAGCTGCGCAGCATCCCCATCAATAAAATAGACATTGTTCAAACCAAGATCCCGCACTCGTTCCATCGCGACAATCATGGCGTCGGGCACTCGCTCCACCGCTATGTACAGGGCCTGAGGGTTCTGGCGGGCTGTCTCAGCCGTAAATCGTCCCTTACCGCAGCCAAGTTCCAGCCGCACCTCTTTCGCATCCGGCTTAAGTGTTCTCCACCGTCCACGATACTCCTTCGGATTCTGAATTAAAAAATCGGCACATTGCTCCATGCGCAGATCCAGGTTTGGCTTTTTTCTCATTCTCACAGGAATCACTCCATCCTTAGACTCTGTTTCCAACTAGATTCTTATCCTACCATACCAAAGGAATACTTGCAATCCTTTCAAAAATATACTATACTATCAAAGTCATACTTTCCTTTTCCCATCCAGTTGGTATATCCACTCTTTGGGAGAGTACGCCCAAGCCACCCCACAACTTCATATCCGGGTGTAGCGCAGTTGGTAGCGCGCCTGCTTTGGGAGAATCCGCCCAGGCCACCCCACAACTTCATATCCGGGTGTAGCGCAGTTGGTAGCGCGCCTGCTTTGGGAGCAGGATGCCGCAGGTTCGAATCCTGTCACTCGGACCATTTTCCTTAGAAAAACCGCCTAAATAGGCGGTTTTTCTGCGTTTTTGGTTTGATTTTTGAGGTTTTGCTGATTGCTGTTTTGCGGCGATCCCAGGGGCAGAACAGCGGCAGGCGCATGAGCGAGGATAGCCACCGAAAACGCCAAATCCCTAACCCATCCCTAACGGGGAAACTTCCGCATTTTTCCGTTATATCGGTGCCGTTGTCGGCTACTCCTGATCGCATGTCTACGCTGCGTAGGTCGTGAAGCAGGATTTCTCTTGCTATAAGTCGATCTTTGACCAATCTTAAATTCAATAGAGCGTCCACCAGTATTCGAACACTTTGCGATACTGGTTGCCCTTCTTCGATAGGCCGAAATACTTACGGACCTTTCGATTGGATCTTCGCTTCAGATACCGTTGACAATTGCTGGACTTCATATACTGAATGTGCAGTCCGGAATGAAGTAATGTTCTTAATCCCTCATAGTCTCCCCTGATATACCCCATGTTTGGTGCATACCTGCTGTGCTGAATGAGAAACAGAAGATGGTCTGAGTGCTTGACACATTGGGTACGGCGATATTGGCGGCCGGAACGCCGGCCGCATCCGGGCTCGTTTTTAGTAGATCCCAAGATCTCGGCGATCCGCTTGTTTAACTCTTGCTCTGTCATAAGTCTTCCTGCTCTGTACGGTTCGGGTGATTGGGTTGACCCCGTGCCAGGAGCCACGCTGTTTCGCGTGGTATTCCCGCCGGGCTTTCTTACTGCGTTTGTCCAATGGAACCAACTGCGTCACAGCTGATCATCTCCTTCTTTTGTCTTGGTATGAGCACCCCAGAGGGCACAGCACAGCATTCGCTGGCTGATATACGGATGGCACCGAGGATGTTCAGATTGTAGACTCCTCTATAACAATCTCATTACAAATGTCAAAGATCGCTTGCTATTTCAGAACATATCAGGTATGCTGAAGTACTCCGCTGAGGCGGAGATCATCCTGATGAATGGAGGCGATCCATATGTCCATGATTCAGTTTCCTGTCATCGATCCTGTGGCTACCGGGGCGAATATCTGCCGGCTCCGGAAGGATCGCGGCCTGACAGTCCGAGATCTCCAGCACTATTTCGGATTTGAGGAGCCGCAAGCCATCTACAAATGGCAGCGGGGCCAGAGCCTTCCCAGTGTAGATAACCTCTATGCACTGAGCGCTTTGCTCCAGGTGCCAATGAACGAGATCATCATCTCCACTTCTCATATTGTTTCTTGGGAGCAGCAGGCAGCCGCCTGCTGCTCAGGTCTTTTTATGGGGAACTTTCTTCAGGTACAGTGGGCATGGCAGAATTTCAAAACCGCTTAGATCCTTATCCGCCTGTGTCCATAGGCCTGCCGCGATCCTGCTGGACGGCCGCAGCCCTTGGGTGAACAAGCGACTTCATAAATAGAATATCACGCCATTATGGCAAGTATCAGAGAAGCGTAAGGTCGAATCCTGCTTTTGATAATGGATGTGTGTTAGAAATGGCAGTATTTCGGTGGACGAGGATGGAGGCGACTGACGAGCCTTTCACAATGAGTTATGAGCTCATGTTGCATTCATCAGATGCAGTCCATTCTTTGCCGGGGGATGCGCAGCATCATAATTCATCTGCGCCTGAACCGATCATCACTGCCTATCCATTCTGCCACGCCCACCACACCTAAAGGTGTGGTGATGGCATTTATGCGGCCGTGCTCTTTTCGATAAAGTCGCTGAGGATGTCCTCAAAGCTGTCATTCATGTCAAAGGGCGGCTCATAGGATACCTCGGTGTTGACCAGACACTTGTCCAGGGACATGGAGATCTCGTCGGCCCTCTTGCTGAGCGCCGTGGCCATACCTCGGATCTTGTTCCGGTCAAAGTCGATGGTGGTGACCTGCGTGGCATCACAGCGGTAGGAGACCTGGTTTCCCTCGCCGTTGAATCGGAAGCCGGAGCCTCCGCCGGCAATGGTCTTTTCACTGTTACGGAGCATAGTCATGTGGCGGAATACCTCAGCCAACTCCTGACGCTGCCGGTTCAGGCCCACCTCGCTGTCCATATCCAAATCCAATGCGTTCTTGGCGGCGTGGATAGCCCGGCACAATTTCTCCCGCTCCTCCAGCAGGGACATGAGGAAGGCGGCTACCTCGTTGGCGTGGCCGGCATACTCACTGGGAGCAGCTTCCTCCACTACGGCATCCTGAGTATCGGACATGACCTTGCTCCGAAGATGAGTGGTCTTGACCTTGACGATATTGCGCCGGTCCTGAAGGATGGCAGTGGCCTCACACATCAGGCCTTTCAGTTTATTCTGGAATCGAAACGCATCTTTCATATTCATGGATCATACCTCCCTATATCACTCCCCGGCGGAACGATTTGATGGGTCAAGCATACTCCAAACTTGATCAGTTGTCATTGAACTGCTGGTTGAATATGGAGAGGTTTGCTTTTTCGTGCATTATAAGCGGTTCCGGTTTGGCCGTGGCCGTTTCCACGAAGCCACCGGTATTCTCCGCCGTTCCTGGCTGCATGTCTACGCTGCGTAGGTTGTGGAGCCGCACTCCTCCTGTTATAATCTCGATACAATCTTTGTACAGGAGACCAAACGCATGAACTTATATGTCACCGGCAACACCATCAAGCAGCTGCGGGAGCAGAAAAAATGACGCAGGCAGAGCTCGCAGACAAGATCGATGTCAGCAGCAAGACCATTTCCAAGTGGGAGACCGCCAAAGGGCTGCCGGATATCTCGCTCCTCGAGCCGCTTTCCGCCGCTCTCGGTGTCTCCGTCATGGAACTGATGAAAGGCGATGCTGTCATCAATCAAAACAGATCCGCCAATCTGCTTCGCTCCAAGCTGTACGTCTGCCCCATCTGCGGCAACGTGATCCACACCCTGGGGGATACGGTCATCAGCTGCTGTGGTGTGTCTCTTCCAGCTTTGGAGGCTGAGGCACCGGACGAACACCACGAGATCCAGATCGAGCCGGTAGAAGACGAACACTTCATCACCGTCCATCATCCCATGACAAAATCCCACTACATTTCCTTTTTGGCCTATGTGACATCCGAAAAGTTTCAGATGATCAAGCTGTACCCGGAAGGAAACGCAGAGTGCAGATTTCGTCTCCGGGGTCGAGGATACCTGTATTGCTACTGCAACCGCCACGGATTGATGGTGAAGCAGATCCGATAACCAGGTGCGATAAACGCGAAGCGCAGATAGAGTGCATCCGCAAGGGATGCACTCTGTCTGTTTATATAGAGCTCCTTTACCCCACTCTCTCGAACGGGATCACCTTGCACCGGCTCTCCTCCGGCGGGTCGGGCGGCTCGGGTTCCGGCTTGGCCGTAGCCGTTTCCATGAAGCCGCCGATCTTCTCCGCCGCGCCCCTCTGCATCTCATTGGTGATATGCGTATAGGTGTCGAGGGTGAACCCGGCGCTGAAATGGCCCAGCATGCTGGACAGGGTCTTCGCGTCCACGCCGCTGGAGAGGGCCATGGTTGCAAACGTATGCCTGAGATCGTGGAAGCGCACGTGCTCCTCGATGCCGGCCATTTCCAGCAGCTTGCGGTTGATCCTGGACACTGCGTCCGGGCTCCAGTAGCCGCCGGTGCGGGGCGATGGGAACAGGATGGGGTTGTCCGGGTGCTGTTCGTGCTCCCGCACCAGGATGTCCACTGCCTGCTGGGACAGCGCCACCCTGCGGATGGAGTTCTTGGTTTTCGGCTCGGTCACCACCAGCTCCCCGTCGATGCGGGTGACCTGCTTGCTCACTGAGAGGATACGGTCCTTCACGTTCAGGTCATCCCACAGGAGCGCCAGCAGCTCCCCGCGCCGCAGGCCGCTGGACAGCTCCAGGAAGAACATGGGCAGGACGCCATACTTCTCCGCCTCGCGGAGATACACCCCCAGCTTCTCCGGCGGGATGATGGTCATCTCCCGGTACTCTTTGCGCGGGATGCGGCAGTTGTCGCAGGGGTTGTAGGGGATAATCCGCTCCTTGACCGCCTGCTTGAGCGCCGAGGACAGCACCATGTGGATGCGCCGGACCGTGCTACCGGACAGGGCCGTGCTGGTCTGCGTTTCAAACCGCTGCACCCGCCCGCGGGCCTTGGAATCGTTGTACATCTGCTGGATCTGGATGGCGGTGAGCCGCTTGAGCTTGACCATCCCGATGGCCGGCACGATGTGGTTCTCGATGATATTCCTGTAGTTCTTGGCGGTGTTGGGGCGGATCACCGGCTTGCTGTAGGTCTCGAACCACAGCCTGCACCACTCCGCCACGGTGTAGTCCTCGTTGTGGTCCATCGGGATGCCCCGGTTGTCCCGGATGGCCCGGTCCAGCTTTTCCTTGCACTCGGCCCGCGTCTTGGCGGACACGCTTTTCTGGATGGCACGGCCGGTGGCGGGGTCGATCCCCAGGGTGTATCTGCCCTCCCAGCGGCCGTTGGGCTTTCTGCGAATGCTGCCCTCGCCGTTTGCTCGTTTCTTTGCCATTGGTTGTCCCTCCTTTCGGCAACACAAACAAATACCACAGAATCCCGGAAATAGCTACTAAAATATTTCCGTCTTTTGAGCCGCCTGCTCCTCGATCCACGCCATGAACTTATCCCGGGGGACGATGATCCGGCTGCCCAGGGTGATGGTGGGGAAATCCTTCCGGTGCGCCACCTCGTAGGCGTGGGCCAGGCCGATACCCAACACATCGGCCACATCCTGCACGGTCAGCATCAGAGGGAGCTCGTTGAACGAGTTATACTTGGATCGTTTCATCAGATTCCTTTCCACCCTTCCCGCGGAAGGGATTTTATTCCTTGTTTTGCGGCCCATATTCTGCGCCGCTTACACGGTCATTTCAGGCCACTGCTCCTCATGGTCATCCGGCTTGTGGCCTTGAGCGATCTTCTTCTCCCGCAGCTTTCTGAGCCGCTTGCGGTCGATCTGGATGCCGCCGGGGCGGGACCTGGGCAGGGAGTTATCCTGGAAGATCTGGCTCGTGTGGTAGAGCAGCCGTGTCACCGCCAGCATCACATCGGGCGGGCGCTGTTCCTCCCTGTGGTCCAGAAGGTACCGGGCGTATTCGTTCCCCTGCTCCGCCGACCGGGTCAGCCAGAGAGCAGCCTGCGCCTCATCCCGGGGCACTTCCTTTCCTGTGAGATACAGCTTGTCCAGCAGATACTGGGCGTAGGAATTCTCTTGCTCGGCAGAACGGGTGAACCACTCCACCGCGCCCGCCGTATCCTTTTCTATGATCTCGCCGCGGAGCAGCTCTTTGCCCAGGCGGTACATGGCCCAGCTGTTTCCGCCTGCCGCGGCCGTACGCAGCAAGTCCACGCCCCGCGCGGTGTTCCGCACCTCCAGATCATCAGAAAGAAACAGCTTGGCGAGGGCATACTGCGCCGCCGGATGACCCTGCCGGACGGCCTGCTCGAACCAATACCGAGCTTTTGCCCCATCGGGGATCAGCAGAGGACCGTCCCGCCAGAGCTTGCCCAGCAGGTATTGGGAGTATCGGTCGCCGCCCTTGGCCAGCTTCTCCAGCTCCGATACCGCGCCGCTCCGTTCCTCCAGCGTCAGCTCTTCATTGCGGATGACTTCCCACAGTGTCCAGTACGCATGAGGCGCATTTTGGAATTGCTCCGGCTCGTCCCACTGGCCCATGTCCTGGTCCTCGAAGGTGATCTGGCCCAGCCGCAGCCGCTCCGCTTCCCGGATGACGGCGTTTTTGATCTGCCGGAATTCTTTTTCTCTGGAGAGTGGGAGCCGCTCACGGGGCTTGTCGTGGTAGTAGCCATCCACCTTTCCCTGGAGCAAGAGCCACTGGTCGTAGCATTGGCGCATGACAGGAAGCCGCTCCATCTGGTCCACGATCTCGTCCACCAGCCCCTTGAGCCGCTTGGGAAGGTAGCCGTAGGTTTTCTTTCCCTTGACCGTCCCCAACTGCACCGCCAGCTCCTGCATGAGCCGCTCGGCCTCCGGGTGGTCGCACAGGCCGTCCTGCATCGCCTGTACCAGCTCCAGCATGGCCCGCCGCGCCTGCCGCACCAGCTCGTCCCGGGACGCCGACTTCTGCTCGTAGAGGTGGAGCATCTCGTCCCGGAAGATGTCGTTGGTCAGCCTGGACTTGATCTGGCGGATGCCCTCTTTGGAGAGGTAGGCCTGTCCAGATTTAGCCGACCAGGCCATCATGTGGACGTGAGGATGCTCGCCCTCGTCGTGGAAGGCCGCGTACCAGCGGAAGTCTGCGGGCGGTATTTTCATCGCCGCCGCGATCTCATTGCGGTGGGCGCGGATGAGATTTCTCCACGCCGCGGCGTTGTCGAAGCCCAGCCGCGCCGCGTCCTCCCGCTTGAGAGAGAGGATGTGCGTCCACACGTTTCCGGTGTACTGCTCCAGTTCTTTCATCGCTTTTTCCAGCGACACGCCGTCGCTGTCCCCGAACAGACCGTGGGAACCGAGACGTTCCGCTCGGGGCCGGGTGGCGATATACTTCAGATACTGCTCCGACTGACGGAGCGCGTCCCAGTTGGATTCCAGTGCCAGCGTGAGTAACGCGGAGGCCGCCGCCTTGGTGGGCTTGGCCTGGTAGCTCGCATACTCGTAGAGGGTTTTGGTGTCCGGGAAGTCCTTCACCAGCTTGGCGATGAGCTGCTCCTGCTTTCGCGTGGGCGGACGATCATCCGGAAGAATCTCTACCCGCTCTCGGGTTGCGATGTAGCGGAGGTACCCGGCAGCGCCGCCGGTGCTTTTGATGTAGGGGCTTTTCAGAATCAGTCTTGCCATTCGTCACCGTCCCAGTCTGGCTCCCCGGCGGAGCGTGCCCGCTTCTCCAGCGAGATAAGTCCGTTGGTGGCTTTCACGTTCCGAACGCTCTGCGCCCGTTTGCGCTTCAGATCGTCTCGGTCTACCTCCACCACGTCCGCAATGATCCCGATGAGCAGATCCAGTTCCACCTCCCGGGTGAACTCCCGCCTGGCGATGTGGTCCTCCAGACGGCCCAGCCTGCCGTCCAGCGCGGCCAGGAGCGCCGTGGGCAGCAGGGATTGGCTGTCCTGGGCCTCCAGGTAGTCCACATAAAAGTTGATTGCCTTTTCCACGAACTCGTTTTTGCTCCGGCAGTTGTCGGCGGCGTACCACTGCTCCAGCCTCCGGCTAGTTTCCGGCTTCATCCGCAGCGGGAGCCGCTCCTTCGTTTCGCTACCCATAAAATCCTCCTTTTTTCCAAACAGACATTGGCAAAAAGCCTGCAACACAGGGGTTTGGGGGAAAGCTGACGCCAACGGCATCTTTTCTGCCCGTCAAAGACGCCAGCCTACGCTCCCCGAAACTGCCCGCACTGCGGGCAGACGTGACCGGCCGGGCGGCGCTTGCGGCGCCAGGGTTTTATCCTGCTTTTTCCTTCGTCCCCGCTTTTTCCTCCGCCCCCGGAAGCGATTCAGAAGCCAGATCTGGAAACGCCCCCGAAAGCGGCCCAAATCCGCTCGCTACGCTCGAGGGGGTATCCCCCCCCTCACGCTCCCCCCAAAGGCGCACACAGGGCGTTCTCGGGGCTTCTGCGGGCGGATTCCGCCAGACGCTCCGCCGCCCTCTGACGGGCGACATCCTCCTCCAGCTGCCGGAACTGCCGCTCGTAGAACGATTCCACCGCCGCCTGGATGGGGCAGATGGTGTAGAGCAGGTTTCCGTTGAGCGGCCTGCCGTCTTTGCTCCGTATCATGGTCGGCTCAGTGCGGATGAGACCTTTCTCCTCCAGGCTGCGCACATACTTGCTGACTGTGTTTTCGCACATCCCCAGCGCCTTGCCGATGGTCTTGTAGCTGGGCCAGCACTGATAGGTTTCTCTGTTCTCGATGCTCAGCAGGTAGCAGTAGATCGAGATCTCCGGGTGACTTAGACCGATGTGAAACACTTCGTTGGGAACCAGAAAATAGTTTTTGCGTGGATCGCGTTTGGGCCACTGTTGAAACTTCATTTTGCACCACCTTTCTTTTTCATCTCCACGGAACGAATTTCTCTTTGAGCACCACCGCGCAGAGCAGCGGCAGACCAACACAGATTCAAATCTTCATCACTTCCATCCTCCTTTCTCACACAAAATAAAACGCTCCCGCAAAATTTGTGGGAGCAGTGTCTATATTTCTTTTTTCACTTCTCTGTGATAGAATGAGACCATCCGGAGGTGAGAAGATGGGCCAGAGCAAATACCGTATTTTTGAACTATCCGCCCGGGCAGTGATGAGTTATGCCGCGCAGGAAAACGGGCAGTGGCACTTTGCCCTTGACCGTGCGGCGACGGAAAAGTGCAAGCGGGTGTCCGCTCTTCATGAGCAGGACGGCAACGCGCTGTTCTTTCAGATCATGTGCGTCGTGCAGGGAGATGACTTTTTCGAGCCGACAGACGACCGGCCCATTGACGGATTATCCGACGTGATTTTTTACATGGACTTCTCCGGGATCTTTGACCGCAGCAGCACACTGCCCCGCCAGCAGATCCGTCAGGAGAAGGCCCGGGATATGTTCCGCCCGGAGGGTGTGCAGCTGGATCTGGGATCGGGGATGCACCGCTATCTCGCCTTCGAGCGCTCGGGCAGCATGAGCCGCCAGAGCAAGCTGTCCTTTCTCCGGGCGGATGTGTATGACCAGGTGCGCCGCCGCATCCAGATGGACATGACCATCGGCGACTGTCAGCTCAGCAAGCTCTACGCCTACAACGGCCTGATGCTTTCCAGCGGCACACGGCTGGACAGGATCGACATCGACAAGCCCCACCGCGTCATTGTAGTGGACAACCCGGTGGTGATGACCAGGGGCGTCCCGGTCGTCACGGTGGAAGACGACGGCACCCGGAACAGCACCCGGAAGTATCACCGGGTGGAGCGCCGGATGGACATTCCCATCACCTGCTTTGACGGAGAGGGGCTTATCTCCAAGCAGTACGCCAAGGTCATCGACCGGGCGCTCTGCGGCGCGGTCGTCCACACTTCTTTTCAGATCCGTCTGCCCTATATCAAGGGGATGGTGCATCAGGTAGACTTCCAGGAGATTCTGGACCTGTGCGGTCAGACCGTGATTCGGGACAGCTGGGGGCAGGAGCACAACGTCAAGGACGTGGACATCATTCTCACCAAGAGCATGTTCAAGGGGTTTGGCTGGCTGAAGGACAGCGGGATGACCTGGGCGGACTATTGGGATGCGTTCCGGCGCTACCGCCACGCTCTGTACATCACCAATGTGAGCAAGGTGAAACCGGAGACCCACACCGAACTGAACTACCAGTTTTTGAACACGGTATCCATCCGGGAGGAGGAGTTCCGTCCCCGGGATCTGCCCGACGGCTGGGATCACAGCCCGGAGGAGGACGAGCGGAACTGGCTCACCAAGCAGACCGAGGTAGCCTACTACAATTTTTGCGCCAACAGGGCCTTCCAGCAGAAATACTTTCTGCAGCGGATGAACCGCTGGGGCATCCTGCCCTTTCGCAAAAACCGGGAGCATCTGCTGGGCGAGATCCTGCGCAAAAATCCGCGCATGATCGGCGAACCGATCTACCAGCAGGAGCTGGCCGGCAGGGCGAAACAGATTTTGAAGAACTACTCTCTGGGACGGCTGATCGTGGCCGGGGACAACCGCTATCTCTCCGGCGACCTGATGGACTTTTTAAGCTATCTGCTGGAGACGCTTCCGCAGAAGAAGCGGAACAAGGCATTTTATGATGTGACCAAAAGCTTACGATTCAAAACCAGCGCCTTCTACGCTCCCGGCGCGGCCTATCAGCCCGGAGACACCTGCACCCTGCTGCGCAATCCCCATATTGCGAGAAATGAGGAACTGCAACTCTCCTCCTACGACGCCAAGAAAGAAAAGCGGCAGATGCGGCATTTCTATTTCCGGCATCTCACCGATCTGGTCATGGTGGACTCCACCATGCTGGCGGCGGAGCGGCTGGGCGGCGCGGACTATGACGGAGATATGGTCAAGACCATCGCCGACCCCATTTTGAACGAGTGCGTCCGCCGAAACTATGAGGCATCGCGCGGTAGCGCGGACGATGCGCTTTCCAACGAGGCAAACATCCCGCTGCTGATGATCCCATCCGCAACACCCCTGATCCGCAGCGCAGAGGATTGGGAAGCCCGGTTTGAAGTGGTGCGGGGCACCTTCTCCTCCCGGGTGGGGCAGATCTGCAACGCCGCCCTGGACCGCAGCATCATCGCCTACAACGAAAACTCAGACGCAGAGGAGCGCAAACGCCTTCAGGACGAGACCGAAGTGCTGGCCATTCTGACCGGGCTGGAGATCGACTCGGCCAAGAGCGGCATCCGCCCGGATCTGGATGAGTATCTGAAAAAGCGGCGGGTGCGGCGGACGCCTTTCCTACAGTATAAAAATCTGGTGGAGGACGCTGAGGAGACACGCCGGGCCTGGTATGAGGAGACCCACCAGCAGCGCATCAAAGCCTTTTTCAAAAAAATCGATTGGGACAAGGTAGACTCCAATCTGGAGCGCCTGCCCTATCTGGCGCTTCAGCTGAAAAAGCACACGCCGGCCGCCAGAGCCAAGCCCGCCAGGGATCACGAGATTTTCACCTTCGCCCAGCAGCCCGATTGGAAGGAACATCTCGACGGGGAAATTTTAGAGCAGATCTCCGCCCTGCTGCGGGACTATGAAGCCTGCCTGTCCCGCATCCGGGCCTGCCGGGTGGAGCCCAGCGAAAAGAAACGAAAGAGCGACATCGCCCGCATCCTCTTTGCCCGGGGGCAGGAGGAGCTTTGGGACACCGATGAGCTGTACGCCCAGCTGGGAAGCCTGCCTCCGGAGCGGGTGGCAGAGATCTGGGCGGCGCTGAATGAGGCCAGGTGGCAGTTTCTGCGGGAAGATGAACGGATGCAATTTCTTCTCACCTGGCTGCCGGAGTTTGAACCGCTCTTTGACCTGTTTCCTGATTTCCGCAGCGGTGGATACCGGGTCCTGAGCGACCTGCTCTTTGATATCCAGCAGGAGAATGAACAGCAGAGAAAGCGACAGCTGCACCGCCCCGGAGACTCGGCGACATTTGATGACCTGATGGATGCGTATCTCAGCAAGCGGAATTCCCAGCATTACCGGAAGGCGGTATCCGCCCGGTGCCGCCAGTTGATGAACAAGATCGTTCGTCCGCAGACTGCGGTGCGCTATGTGGAGGCCCTGGGCAAGCGGAACCTGTTGTGGGATCTGCTGCTGGATGCACTCGAGCCCAATGTGTTGGAGGTGCGCCATGCTGAATGAATGGCAGGAGTTTTTGGACTATACGGAGCCGGTAGCATATCGGGCTTCCGGCAAAAAGGACACCGCCTGGCTGGGGCGGTTCACCTTCGAGGCCCTGCGGGACTTCAGCGGCATGAACCGCATTCTGACCATCCTGGCCCGTGGCCTTTTATTTCACGCTCCGGACGGCACCCTGTTGCCCGGCGACCCGAGGGAGCGGATCGGTTTTGCTTACGACGGCCTGTGCGCCTGGTGCAGTATTCCCGAGCGCCGCGGTACGCCCCGTGAGGAGTGGCAGCACCGCACCGATTTTGCGCCGCTCCACGAGCAGTTCCCCAAGCTGGTGGACGCAGAGGGCTGGGGCTGGTTCAGCCGCCACTTTCACAGGGCCATGCAGTTTGCTTTGGCGCACCCGGACTTAGTCCATAAGAACTACGCAGCTTCCGCCGGGAAGCTGGACAAGCTGTTTGGCCATGAGTGGCGCAGCAAAGTGCTTCAGTATCAGACGGAGAGCCTCTCCACCCTGACAGAGGGCGCGTGGACGATCCGCTTTGACGATATGATTGCCGACGCCCTGGAGCTGGGCCCCCTGCGCTGCACGGATCCGGAGCTGCCGGCGGAACTGGCGGAACGGCTTGAGCAGATCCGCCCTGAGAAAGTGCCTTCCAATATCCTGCCCACCCTGGTTGCCTACTACCTGGCCAACCGCCCGGAAGACAGCGACTGGGTGGTGCTCCCTGTGACCAATTTCGACTGCTACTTCGGCAACACCAATTTTGGCCGAAAATATCTGAACCAGCTTCCCCAAGAGGTCATCGAGCGAAGCAACAGTTTCGGCATCAGCCGGTACCGGGTCAGGGAGGAATATCTGCCAAAATAAGCGACGGGACTGGCCAGTGCGGCCAGTCCCGTATTCTTTGTTTAGGCGGCGCATATTTTAGCATCTAATCATTCCTGCTGTGCTTTCTACTCTCGCAAATACTTAAAAGAGGGAAGGAATGACATACATCCATTTGCGTGTATGAAATCAACCTCAAGCAGAGGACGGTATTGTTGAGATTGCAGTGTCCGGTCAGGCGAACAAACCTTTCGGATTCTACAAACGTGAGGCAGTGACCGATTCAAGGAGCTTCCAAGATATCCCAAACAGTGGCACATTTACGAGAAAGTCGCAAGGAAATTACGCATAAAAACAATTTTAGCTGCCTCTAAAGAAGCAAATCCAATCTTTATTCATATCTGTTGTATGCACAGCATCTCTTGAAATATATTGTTCAACATTATACCCGCTCTATTTGCGAATATCTCGCAAATAGAGCGGGTATAATGTTGACAAAGCTTTTTATATACTACTATAATGGAGTTACATTTTACTGCAGAAGGGGGCTTTTATTATGCTACTTGATTTTAAGTTTAGCAATTATAAATCCTTTTACGATGAAACGAATTTTTCTATGACGCCTGCCCCTCAGCAGACGGGTTTGGACTATAGCATTTTATCCGAAAAAATTGGAGCAAAAAAATATCGCGGTTTGTCCTCCGCTGTTATATATGGTCCTAACGCATCGGGAAAAACCAATTTGATTGGTGCGATGGATACTATGAGAGCAATTGTATTGCGTGGAAATATTAAAAATTCGAATATTGTTTCTTCGCCCAACCAAGCTGCGTTTATGTTGGAGTTAATCCCAAATTGCGACGCCATAGATATTCCTGTAAGTTTTTCTGTCTGTTTCCTTGACCAAGGTATGGTTTTTAACTATTCTTTTTCCGCTATATTCGGAAATTTTTTAGAAAAAGATTGCAAGCGATGGATTCTCAGAGAGAGTTTATATATTAATGAGAAATTAGTATTTGAAAGAGACAATGACGGATTAAAGTTAGATACACCTAAAGTTATAAAAAACTATATTAATTCCTCTTTTTCTAAAAATATATCTTCTTCAGTTGAAATTGCTCTTGATAGTTTAAGCGCTGACGAACTTTTCCTGTGCAACGGATTCAAATCCATTTTTTCAAAAGAACTTGTTTCAACTATTCTTGATTGGTTTGAAAATAAGTTTATCGTAATTTATCGTGCCGATTCTATTCAATCCATGCGCAAATTTGCGAATCCAGCAGATCATACTATTTATGTGGAAAAAACTCTCACTGAAGTAGCTAAAGAATTTGGTATTACTGCAAACGCATTGGGATATAGAGCAGATGAAGATGATGTTGTCTTATGTTCAGTTTTTGATGATAAAAAAATTGCTATTCCTGCGGAAGATTTTGAGTCTTATGGAACAATTAGATTTATCAACGAATTTCCATTGATTATTCGAGCCTTACTCCAAGGGGCCACCCTAATAATGGATGAATTTGATGCATCGATTCATCCTATGGCACTCATGAGTATTATTAACATCTTTCACAACGATGAGATCAATATTAATCACGCACAATTAATTTTCAATACTCATAACCCCATTTTTTTGGATGCATCTTTGTTCAGAAGAGATGAAATCAAATTTGTTGAACGGAATAAGGCAACAAATCGGAGTATTCATTATGCACTATCTGATTTTAAAACAGCTAACGGTGTGCGAAAAGGCGAAGATTACATGAAAAATTATTTTGTTAGCAGATACGGAGCCATTGAAGAGGTCGATTTTTCATCCATTTTGAAAGAAATTATCCATGAAAATGAGGTGAAAAATAATGGCTGATAGAAAAGAAACAAAAAAATATATTTTTACGGTTGAAGGTGAAACAGAGCAATGGTATTTATACTGGCTTAGGGATCAAATTAATGCTTGTGAAAAAGCAACATATAATGTTTCCATCGTTGCATCTGTGCAGCAAAGCCCAAGGAGTTACTCCAAAACTGTTAACGCAAAATCAACTCCAAATATAACCCATCTCTGTGATATAGAAAGTAACGAATGTGAGCATATAAACAAATTCAAAAATATTCTTTCTGAGATGGCTGAAGTTAAAAAATCGAAAAAAATTCAATATTCTCTTGGGTATAGCAATTTTACCTTTGAACTTTGGATAATTCTACACAAAGAGAATTGCAATGGTGCGCTTGTAGACCGAACACAGTATCTTCCCCGAATCAATAGAATTTTTGGAGAAGACTTTGACAGTTTGAAGGAATACAAAGAAGAACGTAAGTTTAAGCGTTGCCTAAGTAAATTAACATTAGCAGACGTCCGCGATGCCATCCAAAGGGCTCAAGCAATTATGAAAAAGAATCGAGAAGATGAAAAACGCGAAATACAGCATTGTAGATTTAAATACTATCCGGATAACCCGGCCCTTACAATTTGGGAACCTATTGCTCAAATTTTGAAAGACTGTGCGATTTGTTAAAGAATTTATTTAAACCACTAATGAAACTCATCGCTTATATAGTGCGGCTAATTAATAACTACATATTATGATGTAATTTAAAAACTTATGTAACCTTTGGATATTCTGACAGAAGTATCTCCATTTTATGTTAGAAGCAAATTTTCAACTCATAAGAGAGCGTTAAGTTCTTTGTTTAGGCGTGCTAAAACTGATGTACTCGAGGAACAGAAATAACTTGTAACTTGTATTTAGGTTTTGACAGAGGTACAATAGCCCGAATCTAAACCTGAAAAGAGTCCTTCTGAACAGGCGGCACCGGAGCACTTGAAACCAATGGGATTAAGTGCGTCAAAGAGTAATTGAAATGGAGCGGAAATAGTTAAAAGCCATTAGAAAGTACCCGAAAAATTTTAGCCCAGCTGCTTGGAAAAAGGATGCCCGGGGATCGAGTTCTCGCACCCCTGAGCAGCTATGAGCATTCATTTTTTCATTCAGACTCCTCAGATACGAAACGAGCGCCCGCTCTCCTGGTTCGACAGGAGACTGAGCGCTCGTTTTCGTCGTTGTGTACTTCCGCCGAAAGCCTCCACGCCAGTTCAAATCCGGCGATAAAGCTGTCGAGGGAGGTTTGATAAGGTAGAATAAGTTTCGCAAATTGAAAAGTGGATAAAAAGAGACAT
>NZ_QUGI01000003.1:441212-448554 GCF_003478995.1 Pseudoflavonifractor sp. AF19-9AC | reverse complement strand
GGAGAAGCTGGGCCAGTTCAAGCTGGGCAAGGGCACTTCCATCGCCTATGAGAAGGTGACTGAGCTCATCAAGTTCCAGAAGGAAGACATCTACATGGGCAACCAGTCCAAGGCTACCATCGGCCTCATCGAGTCCGATGATCTGCTCAACGCGATTGAGGCCGCTGTGGGCGAGCTGTAAGCCAAGCAAAATACAAAATCAAAAATGGGAAAAGCCACCGGAACGCCGCTTTAGCGGCGTTCCGGTGGCTCACCCGGTTTCCTGACAGATTCCTTTGACGGGCCTGAGGGAAGTTGCTATAATAAAGTGGCAATCAAGGACCTATGGCCCGCAGAGGAGAGTGGAACGGCTGGACACTGCGGGATCCAGTGCTGCCTGAATTTGGCGGCAAAGACAGACAGAGGTGATCCCGGTGAAAGAGATTCAGGCCTTCTTGTTGGGCAGACCGCGTATTTTATTGGACGGAGAGCAGGTCTCTCTACCCTTTAAACAGGCGGAAGCGCTGCTTTATTACCTGCTGGTGGAGGGCAGTGCCTCCCGATTTAAGCTGGCAGACCTTATCTGGGGCGATCGGGGAGACGAGAAGAAGGTCCGATCCAACATGCGCAACGCAATCTATGTGCTGCGCAAGGCACTGGGGCCTGATCTGCTGCTGGAAACCCAGAAAGATGTACTGGAAATGAATCCCAACTACCAGGTTGAGGTGGATCTGCTCCAGTTTATGGAGGACAACGGGCCGCTGACCGGTTATGCGGGGGATTTTCTGGAAGAGTTCTACCTGAAGGACAATGAGTACTACAACGACTGGGTGCTTGGAATCCGGCAGAACTATAACCGGGTGTATCTGGAGCGTCTGAAGCAGGATGTGGAAGACAGCTTTCAGCAGCAGCAGTGGGAGCGGTGTGAAAGCGGCTGCCTGCAGCTTTTGCAGCTGGATGAGTACGATGAGTCCACATACTGCCGCCTGATGGAGCTTTACCGGCTTCAGGGACAGTATTCCAAGGCGACTGCGCTGTACGACCGGCTGAAAAAGCTGTTTGCAGAAGAACTGTTTCAGGAGCCCGGCCAGGAGGCCACCTCCCTGATGGAGCAGATCAAGGATCTGCGCAATCGGCGGGTTTCCAATTTGATTTCCCAGCGCAGTGCCATGGAAAAGCCCCCGGAAGCGGAGAAAATTTTCTTTGGACGAGAGAAGGAACGGGATCTGGTTTCCAGTACCATTGAGAGTTTTCTGGCGGGGGGCGAACGAATCAGTCTGGCCGTGCTGGGAGAGACAGGCATCGGAAAGACCTGCCTTTTGGAAACCGTTTTGAAGGAGATCGACCAGCGGGAGGAGATGAGTTGTTTCCAGACCCGCTGCTATCGGGCGGAGGAGCAATATGCTCTGAAGCCGTGGCAGAACGTGTTTGCCCAGCTCATCGTCTTTTTCCGGGAACGCCTGCCTCAGGAGGACAGTGCGCCTTTTGTGGAGGCTGTTTCCAATGTGTTTCCCTTTTTTCGGCAGAACGGCAGTGGGCAGCCCATGGATCAGGACGAAATAGCCACCGTGCGGTACAACAATTCCGAGCGGCTGATCGCGCAAATCCTGATTCAGCTGGCCAGAAAACAGAAATTGATTTTCTTTTTTGACGATCTTCAGTGGGCGGATAATATTACTATTTCCCTCATACAGGACATCATGACCTCGGAGCAGAATCAGAACATTCTGTTTCTGCTCACCTGTCGGGGGGATAAGCGTCCCTTTGTGGATCGGTTTCTGGAGAGCATGGCCCTGTCCCGTCTGCTGAAAAAAGTGAATCTGGAGCGCTTTACCTATGAGGAGACCATCCAGCTGGCCAACCTGCTGGTGCCCGAGGGACTGGAGTCGGAGGATGTCCGACAGCGGTTTTATCGGGAGACGGATGGCAACCCCTTCTTTATTATGGAAACGGCAAACAGTCTCCGCCATAATCGCTCCATGGCGGATGTCACCCCCAATATCCGGGACAGCATTTACGCCCGGATTGTGATGCTTTCCGGGGAGTGCCGCAACATTCTGAACCTGCTGTCCGTGTTCTTTGACGGAGCCACCTTTGAGCTTCTTCTGGAGCTGTCGGGGCGGGAAGAATATGAGCTTGTGGATGTGCTGGAGGAGCTGATTTCCAAACAGCTGATTCGGGAATCCTCTCAGCCGGAGGATGTCAAATTCCAGTTTGTCCATCAGAAGACACTGGAGTGTGTCTATGGTGAGATGTCCATTACCAAGAAGCAGCTGCTCCACCAGAAGGTGGGCTGCTGCCTGGAGCGAAAGCTGCGCAGCAGCGACAGCGATTTGCTGCTTTACTCCCAGCTCATGTACCATTTCCAGCGGTCCAGGGACAGAAAGAAGTACCTGAAATACTACGTGGAGTATGTGTACAGCTACTTAAACCGTTCCCATGAGTACTATCCCATCATCGTCAACGCCAACTATGTCTCCCAGCCCTGGGCGGATACACCGGAGCTTGACGGCAGCGACAACGAGGGCATCGCCCGTATTCTCAAAGACATCAAGAAGCTGATGGATGAGAACATGGACGACCTGGATGAGGAGGATTGCTGGGGCTTCCTGTCCGACTACTACCATATGATGGGGCGCTACCACATCCGGTTGGTGGAGTATGAGAAAGGTCTGCCTTACATCAATAAGCTCATCGCACTCAATGCGGGGCAGGACAGCCAGCGCTGCTATACCAATCTGATCAAAGCAAACCGGCAGCTCATCTGTGTCCACCTGGACCGATATGACACAAAAAATATGCGTCGGGTCATTGACGAGTCCCTGCAGCTGCTGCAGAACATTTATAAGGTGGAAGAAGAGGCCATCTGGAAGCGGCTGTCCGGTCTGTGCAGCATTATGTCCGGGGACATTGAAAAGGGCATTGCAGATTTGCAGTTTGCCATCGTTACCTTTGAGCATTCCGAGGAAAAGGAGCGGTACATCTACAATCTGGCGGCCTCCTACGCCTGGCTGGGCGAGGCGGAGCGCAGTCAGATGCACTACGACCAGGCCAAGACCTATTACGCCAAGGCCGTCTCCATCTGTACCAGCCACTTCCTGGCAGGGGGCACCGCCACCTTCTACACCTATGCGGGACAGGCGGCCTTTGACAGCGGCGATCTGACGGCGGCGGAGCGGTACCTGGCCATGGCCATCCGCCAGTTCGATGCTGTGGAGCTGATGTGGGGCCGGGGCGTCGCCTTTGGCTACTACGGAATGCTCTGCGTGCAGCAGGGGCGCTATCAGGAGGCCTTCCAGTATCTCACCAGAGCAGAGCGGTTCTCGCAGCGTCTGGAGAGCTGTTATGAGCAGGGAATGCTCAACCGCATGTATGGACAGATTGCCCTGCGAATGAAGGAGGACTCCAAGCTCCGCTCGGTGTTTGGACGGTATCTGGATCAGAGCGCGGAGTTTTACGCAGCCCGGGCCAGAAAACTATTGCAGAATGTCTATTCCCCTGTGGATCTGCTCTACCTGGAACAGGTGGAGCGCCGTGCACAGAGCAATATAGAGGAATAAATACACATTACTTTTTTGGAAGGAAGAAGCGAACCATTCGAGGAAGGAGAAGAAACGATGGAGGAGAAGCAGTATCATATTACCATACAGCTCAACGGAGAGCCCCGTGCGTTTACCGTAGGGGAGCAGGAGACCCTTCTGCATGTGCTGCGGGAGAAGGCCGGCCTTACGGGAGCCAAGAAGGGCTGTGATCTGGGAGAGTGCGGAGCGTGTACCGTGATTATGGACGGCCGTGCGGTGAACTCCTGCTGTGTGTTCGCGGTCAGCGCGGACGGCAAGCGGGTGGAAACCATTGAGGGCATTGGAACGGAGGAGCACCCCCATCCCCTGCAGCAGGCGTTTATTGATGCAGGCGCCATTCAGTGCGGCTTCTGCACGCCGGGGATGATTATGGCGGCCAAGGCCCTTCTGGACCGGAACCCCCACCCCACCAAGGAAGAGGTCCGGCAAGCCATGTCGGGCAACCTGTGCCGGTGCACGGGATACGAGAAAATTGAGCAGGCCATCGGCATGGCCGCTGAGGTTGTGGCCCGTTATGCCCAGGGGAAGGGGGAGCAGGCGTGAGCGAGACAAGAAACTTTGAAAGCGTCAACAAAGAGGTGCCCCGTCTGGAATCCTGGAAGAAGGCTTCCGGACAGGCGGTTTATACCGACGATATCCGGGTGCCCAACATGGTGTATGCGGCCCTGGTGCGCAGCCCCTATTCCCGGGCAAAGGTTCTGAGCATTGACGTGAGCGAGGCGGAAAAGGTGCCCGGTTATCTGGGGTGCCTGCTGCCTGAGGAAGTGCCCCAGGATTACTTCAACTGTTCGGGCAACCCGCCCTCTCCGCTGCTCATGAAGGATGAGACGGTGCTGACCCTGGAGCCCAAGGTGCTGGGCGACCGCATTGCCTGCGTGGCTGCGGAGACCGAGGAAGCGGCCCGGGAGGCCGCGGACCGGGTGAAGGTGGAGTATGAGCAGCTGACCCCTTATCTGGAGATCAAGCAGGCCATGGATGAGAAGGCCGATCCACTGCAGCCCCACATTGCGCCCGATAACATCATCCAGCGGCGCGAGGTGTCTCAGGGTGACCGGGCTGTGGGCGAGGCCGAGTCCGACATCATTCTGGAGGACCACTTTGTAACGCCTCCCATGCAGCATGCCACCATCGAGCTGACCAGCTGCGTGTGTGATTTCAGTGACGGCAAGCATCTGACCGTGTACAGCACCTCTCAGACGGTGTTCCAGGAGCGGCGCATCATGGCGGAAATCCTGGGCCTGAAGGAGACGGACGTGCGCTTCAGCAAACCCATGGTGGGCGGCGGCTTTGGCGCCCGGCAGCAGATTCACGCCCAGCATGTGGCGGCTCTCATGTCCAAGAAGCTGGGCCGGCCGGTGAACCTGTCCTACACCCGTGAGGAGGACCTCTACTCCGTGGTGCGCCACGGCTCCGACGTGGACCTGCGCATCGGCGTGAGCAAGGATGGCAAGCTGAAGCTGTTTGATACCACCTTCCGCCTCAACGGCGGCCCCTTCACCACCCACACCCCCACCGTGGTGGCGGCTGCGGCACGAAAGCTGCAGTACAATGTGCCCAACTATTTCTTTGAGGGCCTGAGTGTGTACACCGACCACATCATCGGCGGTGCTTTCCGCGGATACGGAAACTCTCAGCTTACCTTCGGCCGTGAAATCCTCCTGGACCGTCTGGCCGACAAGCTGGGGATGGACCCGGTGGAGTTCCGCCTTATGAACCACGTACAGGTGGGCGAGTGTTTCCCCTGTGCCAGTATCCCCGTGAGCAGCAACGGCATCGAGGAGTGTGCCCGCCGCTGCCGGGCCATCCAGGCGGAGATTGACGCCAAGGAGCCCCTGGTGGACAACGAGGACATCCGGCAGGCCTGGGGCATTTCCTTCAGCTGCCACGGCTCCGGCCCCTCCAACAAGGACGGCCTGAGCGGCGCTGTGGTGATGCTCAACGACGACGCCACGGTGCAGCTGCTGGTGGGCTCTGCGGACATCGGCCAGGGCAGTGAGACCATGGAGAGCCAGATTGCGGCCGAGTGCCTGGGCATTCCCCTCTCCCATGTGAAGATCACGGCGGCCGATACCCTGACCACCCCCTATAACACCGGTACCTTCGGCAGCAGCCAGACCTTTATCTGCGGAAACTCCGTGGTGAAGGCCTGCGAGGATCTGAAGCAGAAGGTGCTTGCACAGCTGAAGGCCATCTACCCCGACTGTGAGGTGGAGGAGAAGGACCGCCGGTATCACATCCACGGCAGCGAGGAGCTGGACCTGAGCTTTGAGGAGGCCACGGCCAAGATCATGTTCGACCTGAAGGGCGGCGTGATGATCGGCGCGGGCACCTATAAGGCGGCGGCCTGCCCCAATCCCTTCGCAGTGTGCTTCGTGAAGGCGGAGTACCACAAGAAGCTCAACGCCATCCGTCTGCTGGACATCATCCAGGTGGTGGACGTGGGTACCCCCATCAACCGCATGACCGTGGCCGGCCAGATCGAGGGCGGCATCGCCCAGGGCGTGGGCTATGCCCTCTATGAGCGGATGGAGATCAATCCCCGGAGCAAGCGGACCATGTCCTCCGACCTTCTGCACTATCGCATTCCCCAGATGGACGATATGCCCAAGACCCATGTGGACATGGTGGACAGCTACGATCCCTACGGTCCCCACGGCGCCAAGAGCGTGGGTGAGCTGACCACCGTTCCGGTGGCTCCCGCCATTGTCAACGCGGTGCGCCACGCCAGCGGTCAGGAGCTGAACAGCCTGCCCCTGTGTGACAAGTTTATTATCCTGCCCAGCCGTCGGAAGGAGGAGGAGTGAGCATGGTAGCCAAGACTTTGGAAGAAATTCTGCAGGCAGAACACCCCACCTACATCGGTGGCGGCACGGACATCATGCCTCTTTTGAAAAATCATGTGCGGGACGACCAGGATCTGGTCTTCGTCAGCGAGGTTCCTGAGCTCCAAGGCATGGAGCACAAGGACGGATACCTGTATCTGGGCGCCGGCGAGCGGCTTTACGACATCTCGGTGAGCCCCCTGGTCAAGGAGGGCTGGCCCGCCATCGCCCAGGCGGCGGGGGCCACGGCCTCTCCCCAGATCCGTAACATTGCCACCATCGGCGGCAACATCATGCAGGACCGCCGGTGCATCTACTTTAACCAGAGCCGTTATTGGCGCAGCGGTCTGCCCCTGTGCTTCAAGACCGGGGGCGAGGTGTGCCTCCAGATTCCCAACTCCCCCGTGTGCCGGGCCATTTACTACTCGGATGTGGCTACCGCGCTGCTGCTCTATGAGGCGGAGGCCGAGTGCATGGAGAACGGCCAGCGCAGCTGGATTCCGGTCCAGGAGCTCATTGCCCGGCACTCGCAGGCCAACGGCTTGGCCTGCAAGGAGCACCTGCCGGTGCTGGTGATCCGCTTCCGGGTGCCCGAGGCCCCCAAGGGGGAGAAGAGCGGCTTCTATAAGTACGCCATGCGTGCCACCATTGACTTCCCCCTCATCAACTTTGCTCTGCGCTGCGGCGGAGACCGTCCGGCCCGCATCATTGCAGGGGCGGTGGCTCCCGAGCCTGTGGTGCTGGAGGAGACCGCCAAGCTGCTGGAGAACGGTCAGTCCACTGAGGAGGAGATCATTGCAACCTGTGAGGCCGAGCTGAAAAAGCTGGCCAAGCCCATCAAGGAGGCCTGCATCTCCCCGGGCCTGAAGCGGGATCTTTACCGTCAGCTGTCCGCCCTGCTGCCCCTCCGGGAGAACAAGGGATAACCTTTCTCTCAGGTGATTGAAAGAAAAGAAGCGG
>NZ_QUGI01000003.1:0-441202 GCF_003478995.1 Pseudoflavonifractor sp. AF19-9AC | reverse complement strand
GTGCCTTTGGCACAGCCGCTTCTTTTTTATTGGTTCAAAAATGAAATTCAGCGGTCCGCTTCTTCCAGGGCCTTGAGCAGCTCGCCGCTGCGGATGCACTGGTAGGCGGCCTCGATGTCCAGACTCAGATTGCGGTCCTTGTCCAGATAGGGGATGACCTGGCGGAACTTGGCCTTCACCGGACCGGTGACCTTACCCAGAGCGATGTCACCCCGCATATCGGTGGCCTGGGCGGCGTGCATGGCTTCCATGCCCAGCATGTACCGGAGGTTGTCCACGATCTGGAGGGTACGCATAGCAGCCAGAGGCAGGCCGGAGGCGTGGTCCTCGATGCCGCCGGCAATGGGCACCATATCCAGGGTGGTCACGTTGGCCAGCCAGCGGTTCTCTGCGTGGAGGGAGGCAAAGGTCTTCTGCATGGTGGAGTAGGCGATGGTCTTCACCTCGTGGGGAGTGAGGAAGCGGGGCAGGCCAGTGAACACTGGGGCCACGATCTTGATGAGGCGGTTGGTGATGGCCTGGGACATGTGGCACAGGGCGGCGGCCAGCATATCCACACCCAGGGCTAGGGTGGTGGTCTCAAAGTTGGGGCTCACCGAGGTGTTGTTCTCCTCCACAAGGATGCAGGGGTTATCGTCGGTGCGGTTGATCTGCAGCTCCAGATACTGCTTCACGAACTCCAGCGCATCCACCACCGAGCCGTTGATGGCGGCGCCGCAGCGGTAGCACAGGGGGTCCTGCAGGGCGCGCTTGGGATCGGGCTGCTCCAGGTAGCTGCCCTGGAGGTAGCGGCGGCAGTCAGCGGCGCAGCGCATCTGACCGGGCAGGCCGCGCTTTGCGTTGACCGCCTCACCCAGGGGCTGCAGTCCGCCGTTGAGGCCCTCCAGCCCCATGCAGTAGATGACGTTGGACAGCTTGATGATCTCCTCGGTCTCCTTCACCAGCATGACCACCAGAGACTCGCCCTGGGCATTGGAGGAGGCGATGGACAGGCCGTCCTTGGGGCCCAGAATGGCGGGCTCTATACCCTCGGCCCGCAGAGCCTCGATGGAGGGGACGATCTTGCCGTGGTACTCCACTTCGCCCTCACCGATGATAGTCTGGCCGATGAGGGGCAGGGTGCTCACGTCACCCTCGCCCACGGCGCCCCGGCGGAGGACACGGGGATGGATGCCCCGGTTCAAAAACTCCTGGTACATCTCCAGAATGTTCAGGGAGATACCGGTGCAGCCGCACAGGGCGGTGTTCAGGCGGATGCACAGCATGGCCCGGACCTCCTCTACGCTGCAGTAAGGGGCGATGCCAAGAGAGTGGCTGTTAATAAGGTTGCGGTTGTACTGCTCGAAGAAGTCCTGGCTGAACTCCCGGTCTTTGTTCCAGCCCACGCCGTGGTTCAGGCCGTAAACGGGCTGGCCGGTGGCAGCCAGATCAAAGAGCACCTGACGGGCAGCCTTCACCCGGGGAATGACATCGGGATCAATCTGGACCTTGCGGCCGCGATAGACCACGTCATTGAGATCTTCCAAAGTCAAATTCGAGCCGTTGAGAATCAGCGTATCACTCATGTAAATTCCTCCATCGTTTCCGCGTTAGCAGATTGAATGCCGGGTACTTATGGACGCACCCAGCATAGTTTAATTCATTATACAACAAAAGCGTCGAAAAGTCACCTGATTTTTCACGATTTCAGGAAAAACCAGCACCAAAGGATTTGGAAGGGCCAAAGGGAGAAAAAAGGAAGGAACCGAAGAGAAACAGGGGGGAGAAGGAGAAAAAACGATGATTTTTGAAAAATCAAAGAAAAAGACTGGATGTTTCCACAAAAAAGGATTAGTATAAAGGCAATAGCGTGGGCGGAGTGTTCGGCATTCGTGGCCCACGTACACAGGACTGCGGAAGGAATTTCTCAGGCAGTTTGAAGGAGGAGAACGGAATGGTTATCACACTGGGTGCTCCGTTGAATCTGGAGCAGTTTATTCAGATTGCCCGTTTTGGGGCAGAGGTGGCATTTTCCCCCGATTATTGCAGCCGAGTCAGCCGTGCCCGTGAGCTCATTGAAAAGGCCATCAGCGAGGACCGGGTGATGTACGGCGTCACCACCGGCTTTGGCTCTCTGAGCACGCGGGTTATCAACAAGGAGGAGGCTCAGCAGCTGCAGCGGAACATTGTCCTTTCCCACTCCATCTCCGTGGGCGAGCCCTATACCAAAGAGCAGGCCCGGGCCACCATGCTCATGGTGCTCCAGAATGTGGGCCAGGGACACAGCGGTGTGCGCCTGGAGGTGCTGGAGCTGCTGCGGGAGATGCTTAACCGGGACGTGACCCCCTGGATGCCCCGGGAGGGCTCGGTGGGTTACCTGTCTCCCGAGGCTCACATGGCCCTGGTGCTCATCGGCGAGGGACAGGCCTACTATCAGGGCGAGCTGATGCCCGGCAAGGCCGCCCTGGAGAAGGCGGGCCTGGAACCCATACCTCTGGCCGCCAAGGAGGGCCTGGCCCTGGTCTCCGGCACCACCTCGGTGACGGCTCTGGCCAGTCTGGCCCTGTACGACATGATCAACGCGGCCAAGGCCGCTGACGTCATTGGCTCCGTTTCCCTGGAGGTGCTGAAGGGCGTCATGCGGGCCTTTGACCCCCGGGTCATGTCGGTGCGGCCCCACAAGGAGCAGGACGGCAGCGCGGACAACGTGCGCCGGATTCTGGCCGGTTCGGAGGTGCTGAAGCACTACGAGGGCACCCGCCTTCAGGACGCCCTGTCCCTGCGGTGCATCCCCCAGCTCCACGGCGCCTCCAAGAAGGCCTTCTACGACGCCAAGGGCACCATTGAGATCGAGATGAACTCCTGTTGCGACAACCCCATTATCTGGGACATGGGGGACGATGCGGACGTGATTTCCGCCTGCAACTGTGACTCCTCCTATGTGGGCCTGGCCATGGACAGCGCCTCCATTGCCTGCACCATGCTGGCCAAGATGTCCGAGCGGCGCAACAACCGCATCATCGACGAGGCCTTCTCCGGTTACCCCGCCTTCCTCATCAGCAACCCCGGCCTCAACTCCGGCCTGATGATTCCCCAGTATGGCCAGGCGGGCCTCCTCAACGACATGCGGATTTTGTCCACTCCAGCGGTCATCGACAACACTCCCACCTGCTGCAACCAGGAGGACTATGTGGCCATGGGCTATAATGCCTCCAAGAAGGCCATTCAGGTGGTGGAGAAGCTGGAGTACATCCTGGCCATCGAGCTGCTTTCCGGCTTCCAGGCCCAGCAGTTCCTGGACGAGAAGCTCTCCCGCAGCCCGGCCACGGCCAAGCTGCTCCGGGAGATTGGGGAGCACGTGCCTGTCATGAAGGAGGACATGTTCCTCCATCCCCACATCGAGTACCTGCGCGATCTCATCCACTCCGGCGAGCTTGTGAAGCTGGTGGAGGGCGTGGTGGGTCCTCTGAACTAAAAAACAATAAAAGAAGAAGGACGTGCCCCTCAGGGGGCACGTCCTTCTTTTTTGAATAGGTAATGTTCGATGTGGTTGAGCTCCTCCGGGGTGTCGGTGTCCCACAGCTCAGCCTCCTCCTCCGCCTCCACGAAACGGAAGGTGGGGTTGAGATGGCGCACCGCGGCAATGCCGCCCTGTTCCCCGGTGAGCGAGGCCAGATTGGGGTAATAGCGACTGGGGAAGAGGACCGGGCTGCAGGGCCGCCCCTGAAAGGACAGACGGACCACTGCCTCCGGCTGGGAACGAAAGGTCTCCAGCAGCCGCTCCATACTCCGGCGGGAGCACAGGGGCTGATCCCCCATGACAAACATACAGCCGTCTGTCCTCGCCATGGCGCCGATTCCCAGCCGGATGCTGTCGCTCTGGGGCCCCCCCTCGTAGCAGAGACAGGGAGTGTCCGCCTCCCGGCAAAGCTGCACCACCTCCGGGGAGCTGGCCACCACCACAAGGGAGGAGAGCTGTTCCCGGGGCAGACTGCCCAGCACCCGGGACAGCACCGGCCGCCCGGCCAGGGGATAAATCAGTTTGTTGCCGCCGAACCGGACGCCCCGTCCGGCCGCCAGCACCACACAGCCAAGTTTCATAAATGACCTCCTGATGGGGGAAGGGTGCCGTGCCCTCAGGCCTGATGGGGCAGATCCTCCCGGGCCGACTGGGATTCCTGCGGAGGGGCAAAATCCCCCATGTACTGCCGATACAGGTCGTGGGCGGCCTGATCGCAGGCGGTTCGATAGGCCTCGTAGCGTTTCAGCAGCTCCTGCCCCTCCGGGGTGAGGGTGCTCCCGCCGCCGCCCCGGCCGCCGATGGTGCGCTGGGTCAGAGGCATGTGGAGGGCCTCCTCCACATGCTTGACCATGTGGAAGGCTTTGGTATAAGCCATGCCCATGCGCTGGGCGGAGGCTCGGAGGCTTCCCAGCTCCTGCACGCCTGAGAGAAGCTGATAGGGGCCCTCGCCGAACAGGCGCTCCCCGTCGTCGGTACAGAGGGTGACTTTCAGTTTGACTTTCATGGTCGGTCCGCTTCCTTTCGTCAGGCAGCCGCCCGGGGCGGAGCCGTTATTGGAATGGGAACATAACGATACTATCACAAAAACAGTCTGCCCGTCAAGAAAGGGAGGGGAAAGGCGAATTTTCCGGTCCGGCCCTTGCAATCGGGACTATATTCTTGTATAATATTACGGAATCGTTTTGCGAGAATGGCTGCAAACGCGGCCATGTGAGATAAGCCGAGGTTCGGCGGAACAATACGAGAAGGCGTGATAACTGTGAAGTACGATTTCACCGCGATTGAAAAGAAGTGGCAGACCCGCTGGAAGGACGAGAAGACCTTCGCCTGCAAGACCGGGGACACCAGCAAGCCCAAGTTCTACGGCCTGGTGGAGTTCCCCTATCCCTCGGGCAACGGCCTGCATGTGGGCCACGCCCGGCCCTACACCGCCATGGACGTGGTGGCCCGCAAGAAGCGGATGGACGGCTATAACGTCATGTTCCCCATTGGGTTTGATGCCTTCGGCCTGCCCACGGAGAACTTTGCCATCAAGAACCACATTCACCCCGCCAAGGTGACCCACGACAACATTGCCAACTTTACCAAGCAGCTGCACATGCTGGGCTACTCCTTCGACTGGGACCGGGTGGTCAACACCACCGACCCCAGCTACTATAAGTGGACCCAGTGGATCTTCCTGCAGCTCTATAAGCACGGCCTGGCCTATAAGACCACCATGCCCGTGAACTGGTGTACCTCCTGCAAGTGCGTGCTGGCCAACGAGGAGGTTGTGGAGGGCGTGTGCGAGCGCTGCGGCTCCCCCGTCATCCGCAAGGAGAAGAGCCAGTGGATGCTGAAGATCACCGCTTACGCCCAGCGCCTCATTGACGACCTGGACGGCCTGGACTTCATCGAGCGGGTGAAGATCCAGCAGAAGAACTGGATCGGCCGCTCCACCGGTGCCGAGGTCACCTTCAAGGCCACCACCGGGGAGGACATCGTGGTCTACACCACCCGTCCCGACACCCTCTTCGGCGCCACCTATATGGTCCTCTCTCCCGAGCATGAGTTTATCCGCAAGTGGCTGGAGACCGGCCTGCTGAAGAATGCCGACGAGGTGAAGGCTTACCAGAAGGAGGCCGCCTCCAAGTCCGACCTGGAGCGTACCGAGCTCAACAAGGAGAAGACCGGCGTCCAGCTGGACGGCGTGAAGGGCATCAACCCCGTCAACGGCAAGGAGATCCCCATCTTCATCTCCGACTACGTCCTGGCCACCTACGGCACCGGCGCCATCATGGCCGTTCCTGCCCACGATGACCGCGACTGGGAGTTTGCCAAGAAGTTCGGCTGTGAGATCATCGAGGTGGTCTCCGGCGGCGAGGACGTGCAGAAGGCTGCCTTCACCGCCAAGGACGAGACCGGCATTCTGGTCAACTCCGACTTCCTCAACGGCCTCACCGTCAAGGACGCCATTCCCGTCATCACCAAGTGGCTGGAGGAGAAGGGCATCGGCCACGCCCAGGTGAACTACAAGCTGCGCGACTGGGTGTTCTCCCGTCAGCGCTACTGGGGCGAGCCCATCCCCATGATCTACTGCGAGAAGTGCGGCTGGCAGCCCCTGCCCGAGGACCAGCTGCCCCTGCTGCTGCCCGAGGTGGATTCCTACGAGCCCACCGACGACGGCGAGTCTCCCATCTCCAAGATGACCGACTGGGTGAATACCACCTGCCCCTGCTGCGGCGGCCCCGCCAAGCGGGAGACCGACACCATGCCCCAGTGGGCCGGGTCTAGCTGGTATTTCCTGCGGTATATGGATCCCCACAACGATAAGGCTCTGGCCAGCAAAGAGGCGCTGGAGTACTGGTCTCCCGTGGACTGGTACAACGGCGGTATGGAGCACACCACCCTCCACCTACTGTATAGCCGCTTCTGGCACAAGTTCCTCTATGACATCGGCGTGGTGCCCACCAAGGAGCCCTATAAGAAGCGTACCTCCCACGGCATGATCCTGGGCGAGGGCGGCGAGAAGATGTCCAAGAGCCGCGGCAACGTGGTGAATCCCAACGACATCATCGACCAGTACGGCGCCGACACCATGCGCACCTATATCATGTTCATCGGCGACTTCGAGAAGGCCGCCGCCTGGTCTGCCAACGCGGTGAAGGGCTGTAAGCGCTTCCTGGACCGCGTGTGGAACCTGGCCACTGAGCAGGAGCATGTGGGCGACGAGTACTCCAAGGCCAACGAGGCGGCCGTCCACAAGGCCATCAAGAAGGTGTCCGAGGATATCGAGGCCATGAAGTTCAACACCGCCATCGCTGCTCTGATGGCCCTGGTCAACGACTTCTACGCCAACGGAGCCAGCCGGGGCGATATGAAGGCCCTGCTGCTGATGCTCTCTCCCTTCGCCCCCCACATGTGTGAGGAGCTGTGGGAGATGGCGGGCTACGGCGGACAGGTGTGCCTGCAGCCCTGGCCCGAGTACGACGAGAGCAAGACCATGGCCGCTTCCGTCCAGATGGCCGTCCAGGTCAGCGGCAAGGTGAAGGCCAACATCGTGGTGCCCGTGGATGCCTCTGACGAGGAGATCGTGGCTGCCGCCCTGGCCGAGCCCAAGATCCAGAAGCTGGCCGACGGCATGACCCTGGTGAAGTCCATCGTGGTCAAAGGGAAATTGGTGAGCCTCATTTTCAAGCCCCAGGCCTGAGCAAGGTTTACAGCGCGTTCACAATTCCCCCTTGACAGGGGGAGCTGTAACGAATATAATACTACTGTTAAAGCCATACAAATGGCCCTTACGTGGACGGGGGACGCCCCGCCGCGCCGGAGGGAGGGAAATATAAATGTCGGAAGTCCGTGTGAGAGAAAACGAGTCTCTGGAGAGCGCCCTGAAGCGCTTCAAGCGCAGCTGTGCCAAGTCTGGCGTGCTGGCCGAGGTTCGTAAGCGTGAGCACTACGAGAGCCCCAGCGTCAAGCGCCGCAAGAAGTCTGAGGCCGCCCGCAAGAATCGTAAGAAGTTTTACTAAGACTTAAAAAAGCACCGCAGCTCAGGCTGCGGTGCTTTTTTACAGAAACCGAAAAAAATTTAAATTTGGCATTGACAAATAAAAAGGTTTCTGGTATCATATCCCTTGCGCTGAACGAGACAAGCGGTCTGGTTCAGAACAATATGGGGGTATAGCTCAGCTGGGAGAGCGCTTGAATGGCATTCAAGAGGTCAGCGGTTCGATCCCGCTTATCTCCACCAATCGTCGCAAGTCTGAACGACTTGCGACGATTTTTTATATCGGAGATAAGAGGGAATGGAGGAAACGAGCCATGATCCGATTTTACTGCGACTATGCCGAAGGGGCCCATCCCGCAATTCTGGAGAAGCTGGCCCAGACCAACCTGGAACAGACCGAGGGCTACGGAGAGGACCATTTCTGCCAGGAGGCCCGGGCGCACATTCAGACGCTGTGTGAGGCACCTCAGGCGGACGTTCACTTCCTGGTGGGAGGAACCCAGGCCAATCTGACGGTTATTGCGGCGACCCTGCGGCCCCACGAGGGCGTAATTGCTACCGATACCGCCCACATCAGCAGCCATGAGACGGGCTCCATTGAAGCCACAGGGCACAAGGTGCTGACGGTACCCAATGAGGACGGAAAGCTTACCGCCGCGCAGGTAGAGGCGTATTGGGCGGCCCATCAGGCCGACGAGACCAAGGAGCATACCGTCAAGCCGGGTATGGTGTACATCTCCAATCCCACGGAGCTGGGAACCCTCTATACCTTGGAAGAACTGGAGGCCCTTTCTGCGGTGTGCCGCAGCCATGGCCTGCCGCTGTATCTGGACGGTGCCCGCCTGGGCTATGGCCTGGCGGCAGAGGACAATACCCTGACGCTGCCCGACCTGGCCCGCCTGTGCGACGTATTTTACATCGGAGGCACCAAGCAGGGCGCGCTGTTCGGCGAGGCTGTGGTCATTCTCCAGCCCCGTCTGAAGGAGGATTTCCGCTACCTCATCAAGCAGCGGGGCGGCATGCTGGCCAAGGGACGGCTGCTGGGAATTCAGTTTTTGACCCTGTTTGAAGACGGACTGTACCTGCGCCTGGCCCGCCACGCCGATGAGCTGGCGGATCTGCTGCGGGAGGGCCTGGAGAAGGCGGGCTGCCCGCTTCTGGTGCACAGCCGTACCAATCTGATTTTCCCCGTCCTTCCGGATAAGGCCATTGAGAAGCTGAAGGAGAAGTACAGCTTTTCTCATTACCAGCGGGTGGATGAGAACCACTGTGCGGTGCGTTTCTGCACCAGCTGGGCCACCAAGCGGGAGCATGTGGAGGCCCTTGTGGCCGATCTTCAGCGGGAAGTAAAGGAATAAGCTTCTGCTGCGGCCGGGCGGTTTGTCCGGCCGCAGCAGAAAATTTTACAAAAAAGAAATTTTTTCTTGACAAAGAGAGAATACATGCTATAATAATCTACGGTCTTGCGGTGCTGCCGCAAGGAGAACAGAATACTTGGGGGTATAGCTCAGCTGGGAGAGCGCTTGAATGGCATTCAAGAGGTCAGCGGTTCGATCCCGCTTATCTCCACCAAAAGTCCTGAAATCAATTGATTTCAGGACTTTTTCATAGCATAATGAAACTTTTGTAAAAATGAGGGGCGGAGAATCATCAGTTCTCCGCCCCTCCTGTTATTTGATTTGGGATATGTATGTCATTATCTTCGGGTGCCGCGGTAGTTGCCCCGCCGGTGGGCGCCTGTACCGGCACGGTAGCGGCGGCGCTTGCGGAAGACCAGAAGTTTCAGCAGAATAAAGGCGGCCAGCAGGAAGATAACCACCAGGACCAGCTTGACGGTGGAGGACTGGAAGAACTCAATAAACTGCTGCTTTTTGTACAGAAGCTCGGAGCGTTCCACCGAGGTGACCGCCACCAGATCCAGCTCACCGTAGGTCTCGCCCTCATAGGAGAGCTTCATGATGCCCAGTACATCCCCAGCCTTCACAGGGGCCTCCACGGTATCGGAGAAGAGGGTGATTTCGCTTTCAATGAGCTCGGTGTCCAGGTCCTTGGGCAAGGTGCGGGTGATGGAGCCCTGGGGCTTGACCAGCACCGAGTCGGCCTGGCGGGACAGGGTGACGGCAACTTCAGCCACCGGCTCATCGCCGCGGGTGATGGTCACCCGCTGGAAGTTGCTGAAGCCCCATTTCAGCAGGTTGGAGCTGGAAATCAGCTGGCCCTGCCGCAAATCGGCGTAGCCCTCCACCTGCACGGGACCGGAGCCCAGCACCACAGAGATGAGCAGGGTGTCCCCGTCCTCTGCGGCGGCCACCAGACAGCGGCCGGCCTCGTCGGTGTTGCCCGTCTTGCCGCCGATGCACTTATCATAGACGTAGCCGCTGTAGGTCCAGTTGGAGATCAGACCGTTGGTGTTGTAGTACATCCGCTCCTCGGACATGTTGGTGGCGGGAACGGTGTGAACGGCGGTGCCGATGATGGTGCGGAACAGGTCATACTGGAGGGCGGCATTCATAATGAGAGCCAGGTCATAGGCGGTGGAGTAGTGCTCCTCGCTGTGGACGCCGGAGGTATTGGTGAAGTGGGTGCCCTGACAGCCCAGCTCACCGGCCTTGCGGTTCATGTGCTCCACAAAGGCCTCAATGGTGCCGTCCACGGCCACGGCCAACACATTGGCGGCGTCCGCGGCGGAGGGGACCAGCAAGCAGTAGAGGAGCTCTTTTACCGACATCTCCTCGCCCAGCTTGAGGTTGGCAACCACGTAGCTGGCTCCGGAGGGAATGCCCTGCATCCGGGTCTCACCGGCGGTGACCATGGTGTCCGCCGTGAGCTGGCCGCTCTCAATGGCGTCCAGCACCAGCAGGGCGGTCATTACTTTGGTGGTGCTGGCGGGATAGGCCTTTTCGTAGGCCCCTTTGTCGTACAGAACCTCGCCGTAGTTGGCATCCAGCAAAACTGCATTGGTGCAGTAGAGCTCCGGTTCATCCAAAGCGGCGGCGGGAATGGGAACAAACAGGGACAGGACAAGGGGGACAAGAAGCAGCCAGGCAAAAAAACGATTTTTTTTCATAGGAAATTCTCCACATGTATGATATACTAATTGCGTATGTGCAGATAACCTGCCGGAAGGATTACTTTTTATTATAACAAAGGCAAACCGGCTGCGCAAGAGCAGAAGGGGGAGAACCATGGCTGGAATATCACGGTATGAGCAGGTGGCGCTGGGGCTGACGGCGGCCTTTGTGCTGTTCACCGGCGGATGGTTTCTGGCCCGGCAGAGTGAGGCCCAGCCCTATCAGGTGACCACGGCTCAGACGATTTCTCCGGAGCAGGAGAAGGAGGATTCCTCAGCTCTGCCGCCGGAGTCTTCGGAGGAGCGCCCGGACAGCCTTCTGGAGGGCGAGGTCATTGACATCAATACCGCCGGCCTGGAGGATTTGCAGCGCCTGCCCGGTATTGGGGAGAAGCGTGCCCAGGCCATTGCGGACTACCGGGAGGAGCACGGCCCCTTCCGGTCGGTGGACGAGCTGGATAACGTAGACGGAATTGGGGAGGGCATCCTCTCAGGCCTTCGGGACTATGTGACCGTGGGCACACAGGTGCCGGAAGAATAAGGAGCAGTACATGGCAAAAATTTTAGTAGTGGATGACGAGCAGGTGCTGGTCAAAGGCATCAAATTTAATCTGGAGCACGAGGGCTACCAGGTGGAAGTGGGCTACGACGGGGAGCAGGCGGTGGAGCTGGCCCGGGAGGGTAGCTTCGATCTCATTATCCTGGACCTGATGATGCCCAAAATCGACGGGCTGCAGGCCTGTATGCGGATTCGGGAGTTTTCCAACGTGCCCATTATCATGCTCACTGCCCGCAGCGAGGACACGGACAAGATCATCGGCTTTGAGTACGGAGCGGATGATTACATTACAAAGCCCTTCAACATCCTGGAGGTCAAGGCCCGTATTCGAGCCCTGCTGCGCCGCTCCGGAGCGACGGAGCAGAAGCAGTCGGAGAATGTGCTGACGGCGGGCCACATCAAGCTGGACACCGGAGAGCGCTCGGCCTGGAAGTCGGGCAGGAGTGTGGACCTGACGGCCAAGGAATTTGACCTGATGGAGCTTCTGATGCGCAATCCCGGGCGGGTGTTCAGCCGGGAGAACCTGCTCAATGTGGTGTGGGGCTATGAGTACATTGGGGACTACCGCACGGTGGACGTCCATGTGCGCCGCCTGCGGGAGAAGCTGGAGATGGACCCTGCCAACCCTGAGTATATCCGAACCAAATGGGGCGTGGGCTACTACCTGGCCAACCGCAGCGGGGGCCAGAACTGAGCTTGCAGGCCGGGAAAGGAGGCGCTGGAACCTTGGAAGAGGGACAGCGGAAAAAGCATAAAATCCCCTTTTTTTCCTCGCTGCAGGTGAAGTATGCCCTGAGCTACCTGGTCATTTTCGCGGTAGTGCTGGTGCTGCTGAACACCTACCCGGTCATTGCCTCCCAGGACCTGCTGTTCCGTTCCAAGCGGGACTCGCTGAAAAGCCAGGCGGCGGTGATGGCTTCGGCCCTCATGGAGCTGGAGACCCTCACCTCAGACCAGGTGGTGCGGGTAATGAACATGCTGGACAACTCCGGCCTGACCCGGATTCTGGTGACCGATCCTGCCGGCTTCATCCTCTATGACAGTCTCACGGACAGCGGAACGCAGGACCAGGAGGAGCAGGAAGAGCCGGAGCAGCAGGAGCCGGTGTACCGCTACGCCCTCTACCAGGAGATTGTGCTGGCGCTGCGGGGCAAGGATGTGTTTTGTTCCCAGTTTGTGAACAATACCTTTGTGTCCACGGTAGCCTGGCCCATTGTGTACCGGGGGATGACCATTGGAGCCATCTACATTCTGGAGCAGGACGAGGCCCAGGGCGCTCTGCTGGTGGGTCTGCAGCAGAATCTGCGGTACATTTCTCTAGTGATTGCCGCCACCACCCTGGTGCTCAGCGCCTTCTTTTCCAAGATGCTCACCGCCCGCATTGCAGCCCTGCTGCGGGCCATCCGCATTGTGGGAGAGGGAGAGTACGGCCACCGGCTGCAGCCCGTGGGCCGGGATGAGATGGCCCAGCTGGCAGAGGAATTTAACCAGCTCACCGACCGCCTCCAGACCACGGAGGAGGTGCGAAGGCGCTTTGTCTCCGACGCCAGCCACGAGCTGAAGACCCCCCTGGCCTCCATCCGGCTGCTCACCGATTCCATTTTGCAGAATGACCACATGGACCAGGAGACCGTCCGGGATTTTGTCAGCGACATCGGGGACGAGGCAGAGCGCCTGACCCGTATCACAGAACATCTGCTGGCCCTGACCCGGCTGGACAGTCTGCCGGCCAAAAAGACGGTGCCGGTGGATGTGTCCAAGGTGGCACAGCGGGCGGCTGGTCGCCTGGGACCGGTGGCGGATGCGGCGGGCGTGACCATTGAATCCAGCTTGAAGCCGGGCTGCGTGATTTTGTGCACCGAGGATGAACTCTATCAGATTTGTTTTAATCTGCTGGAGAACGCGGTAAAGTATAACTTTGTCGGGGGACATGTGTACCTCTCGGTCTATCCGGAGCGGGATCAGGTGCTGCTGGAGGTGGAGGACACGGGAATCGGCATTCCCGAGGAGGATCTGCCCAAGGTCTTCAACCGCTTCTACCGGGTGGATAAGGCCCGCTCCCGCGCTGCGGGGGGAACCGGGCTGGGACTGTCCATTGTCCGGGACACGGTGCGCCGCCACGGAGGCTGGGTCACGGCCCGGCCCAGAAATCCGGAGGGCAGCGTGTTCACCGTTGGGTTCCCGCTGTACGTCCCCGAGACAGAGGAGGAAGCAACATGAGGCGATGGCTGATGCTGCTGCTGGCGCTGGCTCTGCTGGCCGCCGGGGCGGGCTGTGCCCGGGAGTCGGGCGGCAAGTGGGAGGAGGGGGACTATCTCCTCTATTTCCCCGTGGACAGCCGCCAGGAGGTCTATGGCTCCGCGCTGGATACCCAGCCCTATGAAGGGGAGGCGGAGCCCAGTGTGGAGAGCCTGATGGAGGCTCTGCTGCAGGGTCCGACCCGGGACACGCTGATTTCCCCCTTCCCCCGAAATGTGTCCCTGATTGCGTGGGAATGGAAGGAGGACGGGGTCCTCTGCATTACCTTGTCCGAGCAGTACAGCGGTTTGGCGGATATTTCCCTGACCCTGGCCGACTACTGCATCGTCCTCACCCTCAGCCAGCTGCCGGGGGTGGAGGGAGTGGAGATTCAGTCCGCCGGCTATTCCGTCAATTACCGCAGCCACCAGCTTCTGCGCCCGGAGGAGGCGGAGCTGGTCCTGCCCCAGGCAACGGGGACTTGACAAACGGCCTCTGATTTTGTACCCTTAACTACAACCTACACAGAAAGAAGGTTTATCCATGAGCAACTATTCCATTGATACCAAGTGCGTCCAGGGCGGCTACACCCCCGGCAACGGGGAGCCCCGGCAGATCCCCATCATCCAGTCCACCACCTTCAAGTACGCCACCAGCGAGGATATGGGCAAGCTGTTTGATCTGGAAGCCAGCGGATATTTCTATACCCGCCTGCAGAACCCCACCAACGACATGGTGGCGGCCAAGATCTGTGACATGGAGGGCGGTACTGCCGCCATGCTCACCTCCTCCGGCCAGGCGGCTAATTTTTATGCCATCTTCAACATCGCCAACTGCGGTGACCATGTGGTAGCTTCCTCCACCATCTACGGCGGCACCTACAACCTCTTCCATGTCACCATGCGGAAGATGGGCATCGACTTCACCTTCGTGGAACCCGACTGCTCCGATGAGGAACTGGAGGCGGCCTTCAAGCCCAACACCAAGGCCGTGTTCGGCGAGACCATTGCCAACCCCGCCCTCACCGTGCTGGATATCGAGCGCTTTGCTAAGGCGGCCCACGACCACGGCGTGCCCCTGATCATTGACAACACCTTTGCCACCCCCGTGAACTGCCGTCCCTTCGAGTGGGGCTGCGACATTGTCACCCACTCCACCACCAAGTATATGGATGGCCACGGCGCCGGTGTGGGCGGCTGCATTGTGGACAGCGGCAAGTTTGACTGGATGGCCCACGCCGACAAGTTCCCCGGCCTTACCACTCCCGACGAGAGCTATCACGGCATCACCTATGCCGAGAAGTTCGGCCAGGGCGGCGCGTTTATCACCAAGTGTACCGCTCAGCTCATGCGGGACTTCGGTTCCATCCAGTCCCCCCAGAACGCCTTCCTGCTGAACCTGGGCCTAGAGAGCCTCCACGTGCGTATGCCCAAGCACTGTGAGAACGGTCTGGCGGTGGCCAAGTATCTGAAGAACCACCCCAAGATCTCCTTTGTCACCTATCCCGGCCTGGAGGGCGACAAATACTATGAGCTGGCCCAGAAGTATATGCCCAACGGTACCTGCGGCGTGGTTTCCTTCGGCTTCAAGGGCGGCCGGACCGCGGCGGAGACCTTCATGAAGCATCTGAAGCTGGCTGCCATCGAGACCCACGTGGCCGACGCCCGTACCTGCTGCCTGCACCCCGCCTCTGCCACCCATCGGCAGATGAACGACCAGGAGCTGGTGGCCGCCGGCATTACCCCCGATCTGGTGCGCTTCTCCTGCGGAATCGAGAACGCTGCCGATCTGATTGCTGATATCGAGCAGGCCCTGGAACAGGTGTAACAAACAACGTCGGGGCGGAGCACCTCCGCCCCGACGGAAAGGAAGAGGAAGATGAGATCAGGAACCATTTTGATGTATAATTGCTCCGGTCCGGAGTTCTCCAAGCTGCGGCAGATTTTTGCCATGCTGCGTCTGCGCATGCGCCCGGTGGAGCCGGAGCGGTACCATGTGCCCCTGGGGGAGCTGGCAGAGGGCAAGGGTGAGAACGGCGAGCCCGCCGAGGCCATCCCTGAGGCTATGCTGGTCTTCTGCGGCCTGGGACAGGCACTGTTGAACCAGGTTCTGGAGGTCATTCGGGTGGCCAAGCTACCCCCCATTCCTCTGAAGGCCGTGCTTACTGAGTCCAATCGGGAGTGGGACACGGTGCAGCTCTATGAGGAGCTGAAGAAGGAGCGGGAGGCCATCGCAGCCGGAGAGCAGGCTCAGCACTGAGCCTGCCCATGAAGAAATGTGGGAAAGATGGAAAAATCCCGTTGACAAAACTGCCTGTGGACAGTATAATAGTCTAGCGGTTTGAAAAAACCGCTGTTTGCGGCTGTGCTGGAATTGGTAGACTGGCAAGCTTGAGGTGCTTGTGTCCGGACGGGCGTACGGGTTCGACTCCCGTCAGCCGCACCAAAACAAAAGGTCATCCGAAAGGATGACCTTTTGTTTTGCTTTTTTTAACCCTGTGCGAAACGGTTTTCCCAGAGGTGGGGACGCTTGTACGGTACAAAGGCAGTACCCCGCCATGCGGGGCTCTAGCTCCTGCTGATATCCATACTATGTTAAGCAAACAAGCGCCGCGGACAATGCAAGGTCCACGGCGATTGTTTTGTTTTCGAGGGTTTACTCAGCCCATAAATGGCTTTATCGTTTTGGCATATGCGTTTGCAGCACAGAGACAGGGAGCGAAGCAGATCCGGGCACAGGCGACCGAAACGGGTTGAATGCCTAAGACCCGTGCAGAAGCAGCGACAGACCGCTGAAAAATTTTTAAAAAATTCTTCCACCATTTAAAACCGGACTGCAGCCTCATGTTACTGATTAGCAGAGGACAAAGAAAACCGGAACAAGGAGGAAGAATTATGAAACGAAACCGGTTCAAAAAAGGAGTATCTCTGGCCCTGGCCGCGGTATTGAGCGTGGGCATGCTCTGCCTGCCCGTGGGGGCCACGGAGGCAGGGGACATTCCATGTCCCGGCTGCGGCAGCCGCAGTATGACAGAGGAGATTAAAAAGCCCACCTGCACCCAGTCCGGCGGGTGTTTCTGGACCTGTCAGGACTGCGGAATGCGCTGCCTGATGGCAGGGACTCCCTACTGGAATTCCCTCAATCAGCCGGCCCTGGGCCACAACTATGTGGACGGCATCTGCACCCGCTGTGGGGAGGAGGATCCCAATGGACAGCAGCCGGGTCAGGTTCCCGACCAGGGCGGCACAGGGAACGGAAATGTGGATGGGGGAGAGGGAAGCGGCACACAGGTCTGCGCGCATGTGTGGCGCTATGAGACCACCACGGCCACCTGCACCCAGCAGGGGCAGTACACCCGCACCTGTTCCCTCTGCGGCAATCAGGAGGTGCTGCGCACCGACCCGGCCAAGGGACATCAGTATAAAGTGACCGAGACCATCCCCGCCACCACCCAGCAGGAGGGCAAAGAAATTTACACCTGCTCCCTCTGCGGGGACCGCTATACGAAAAAGCTGGACAAATTGCCGCCCCAGGAGACCGGCTCCGGTGATGGGGAGCAGACGGAATGTACCCAGCACCAGTGGCGCTACGAAACGGTACCGGCCACCTGCACGCAGACCGGAGAGAAGGTGCGCATCTGTACTGCCTGCGGGGAACGGGAGGTCGTCCAGACTCTGCCCAAGAGCAGCCACAGCTGGTACTATGATACTGTCCCTGCCACCTGTATCCGGGAGGGGGAGAGCAACCGCACCTGTAAGGTCTGCGGGACCAAAGAGGTGATCAAAACCCTGCCCAAAACCAGCCATCGCTGGAAGAGCGGGGCACTGTCAGCCACCTGCACCCAGGAGGGGCAGAGCTTCCGCACCTGCACCCTGTGCGGGGAGAAGGAAGTGCTGAGCACCTTCCCCAAGCTGGGGCATCAATATACCGACACCATTACCCGGCCGGCCACCGCCCAGCGGGAAGGCCTGCGCACCTACACCTGCAGCCGCTGCGGGGACAGCTACACAGAGGCCATTCCCAAGCTGGCAGGCACCCAGGAGTCCCCCATTCAGAAGGACCCCAGCGCCAAGGCCACGGCCTCGGACAACCTGGGCGACAACGCCTACACCTATTACTTCGCCAACCCCATGAAATCCTACCTCTACCAGCGGAGTGACGGTGGCTTCACCCGGGTGGAAGCTGTGGACGGTTCGGTGGTGGTGGAGGCCTATGACAAGAACTTCCAGCTGCTCACCTCCTCCACCGTTTCCATGGAACTGCCCCTGTTCGGCGGATTTTTTGCCGGCGAGAGCTATAACTTCCTGGCCTTCGGCCAGGATAACCCCACAGAATCGGACAGCAAAGAGGTCATCCGGGTGGTAAAGTACTCCAAGGACTGGGAGCGCCTGGGCCAGGCCAGCCTGAAGGGCGCCAACACCTACGAAGCCTTCGAGGCCGGCTCCCTCCGCTGTGCGGAATACAATGGGATGCTCTACGTCCATACCTGTCACACCATGTATGCCTCCTCCCGGGATGGCCTGCATCATCAGGCAAACCTCATCTTCAGCGTCCGCCAGTCGGACATGAGCATTACCGACAGCCAGTACCGGGTGAGCGCCGTCTATGAAGGGTATGTGAGCCATTCCTTCAACCAGTTTGTGCTGGTGGATCAGCAGGGACGGCTGGTGACCGTCAACCACGGCGATGCCATCCCCAGAGGCGCCATCCTGCTCCGGTATGACCTGCCGGCGGGGGAGGACAAATTTGTAAACTTCAAAGTCAGCTCCGTTGAGACCATGAAATTTGCCCCCAGCAGTACCTCCTACAACTATACCGGAGCCTGGCTGGGCGGCTTGGAGGCCTCTGGGAGCAGCTATCTTCTGGCCCTTTCCACAGTTTCCCAGAAGACTGATGTGGACCTCTATAAGGTACACAATGTGGCCCTGGCGGTGACTGGGCAGAACATTGATCACTCCTACTCCACCCAGACCGGGCTTACGGAGCTTCGCACGCTGACCAATTACACCGAGGGCGGCAGCGAGAGTGCAGGCGTGCCCCAGATGGTAAAACTTTCTGACAACCGGTTTTTGGTGCTGTGGGACATTCAGAAAAAGGACAGCTACGGCAATTACCGCAGCAGCGGAACCATCGGCTATGCCTTTGTGGACGGAAAGGGAAATCTGTCGGGGCAGGTACGCACCGCCCAGGCCAGCCTGTCCGACTGCCAGCCCATTCTGGCGGGCAGTCAGGTGGTGTGGTATGTGACCAACCAGTCTCTGCCCACCTTCTACGCCATGGATGTGAATTCCGGTGCGCTGAAAAGCTGGGGAAACAGCAGCGGCACGGAACAGCCCGAACAGCCTGAGAACCCGGAACAACCGGAGAATCCGGAGCAGCCCGTAAACCCGGAACAGCCGGGGACCGTCTCCTACCCCGATGTGCGCAGCAGCTACTGGGGCTATTCCTACATTATGAAGGCCAGCCGGCGCGGGCTGGTGGCTGGCTGTCCCGACGGCACTTTCCAGCCGGATGCCAGTGTCACCGCTGCCCAGTTCTGTACCATGTTGACCCGGGGCTTCTATTCCAACGCTCTGGAGAGCTATGTTCCCGAAACCTCCTTCTGGTGGGAGAGCTTTGTGGAGACAGCCAACCAGGCAGGTGTGCTTGACAACACCACCCTCCTGGACGCTGCCACAGCGGATGGAAGCTATGGCGGACAGGCGGAGGTCCCTCTCACCCGCTATGACATGGCGCAGATGATGTACAATCTGGTCCGGGAGAAGGGCTTCGAGCTGCCGGAGGAGACGAAGCTGGAGGCCGCCCGGGCGGCCATCCGGGACTGGAACGAGATTCCGGAGGAATATCAGCAGGCCGTGGCAACCTGTTATGCCTGGAATCTGCTCAGCGGCGGGGACGGCGGACGGTTTGACGGCGCCAGCAGAATGACCCGCGCCCAGGCCTGTGTGGTACTCAGCGGCCTGTTGGATCGAGTGGACCAAATGCCATAATGTGAATCATACCGGCCATTGACGCAGGCAGGGCATGGGGCTATGATAAGGACGAATGTCTTGACAGGCCCCGTGCCCTGCACGGGCGCGTTTGGGGCAGGATTGGAAGGAAAGGTACAGCAACGACGAAGAGGAGAGCTGCATGGTGGAAAAAGGAGAAGTGACCAAGCTTTTGCCGGGTTGTCTGGCGGGAGACCGGACAAGCCAGGAGCAGTTGGTCCTGTTGGCCCAGAAACGGGTTTATTACCACTGCAAGAAAATGCTGAAGCAGGAGGACGCCCTGGACGCGACCCAGGAGATTCTGATCTCCATGCTTACCAATTTGGGGAGCCTGCGGGAGCCGGCGGCCTTCTGGGGCTGGCTCAGCGGGATCACAGCCAATTACTGCCGCAACGTGCTGCGGCGGAGAGGGCGGGAGGTGGCCATCCCGGAGGACGAGGAGGGGAACAGCCTGCTGGACCAGTTCGAAACCCAGGACGAGCAGCTGGTCCCGGAGAAAGCACTGGATAACGACGAGACCAGGCGCATGGTGGTGGAGCTGGTGGACAATCTGCCTGAGGCCCAGCGGCTGTGCGTACTGATGTACTATTACGACGAGATGAGCGTGCGGGACATTGCCGCGGTGCTGGAGACCTCGGAGGGCACCATCAAGAGCCGGCTGAACTACGCCCGCAAGGCCATCAAGGAAGGCGTAGAGCGCTATGCGGCCCAGGGCATCAAGCTCTACTCCTTCTCGCCCCTGCCCTTCCTGCTGTATTTTCTTCAGAAGGACGCGGAAACCGGCGGGATCAGTCAGAGTGCGGTTCAGGGCCTGGCCCAGGCGGTGCTCACCGGTGCCGGGTCCGCTGCGGTGGGGGCCGCGGCCAGCGGCGCTGCCGGAGGAGCCGCCGCAGAAGGAGCGGCTGCCATGACCGGGTCAGCGGCTGCCGAGGGCGCAGCGGCTGCCACAGGGGCCGCCGGAAGCACGGCTGCGGGTGGTGCAGCGGGCACATCCGCCGCGGGAGCAGCCAAGGCCGCCGCAGGACTTGGGAAGCTCTCTGCACTGGTAGCCCATAAGGGAGCTGCCGCCCTGGCGGGCCTGGTTCTGACGGGAGCGGTGGCGGGAGGTGTACTGCTGCATGAGCCGCCCGAGCCCGAGCCGGAACCCGAACCGGAGTCCCAGCCAGAGCCAGAACCCGAGCCTGAACCGGAACCGGAGCCGGAGGATCCCAGAACGCCCCAGCAGGGCATTGCCATCTGGCCCAGAGAGACCAGTACCTGGCCCGGGAGCTACCTGCTGAGCGTCAGCAATCTGGCAGATGGGACAGGTGTGCCCCAAAATGAGGTGACCTGGACCACGGAGACACCGGACCTGGTGTCGATCGACAGCGAAGGAAAGGCGACACTCAAAGGTTACGGAACTGCGGTGCTGTCAGCTTCCTGGAACGGATATACGGCTAAGAGCACCATACATATCATGGACTCCAAGGGGGTCATTCTGCTTACCACAGTGGGGAGAGCGGCCTATGTAGACAGCAGTGGAAGCACCTCTCTGCAAAAAGACAGTGCGGACAAATATGGGGAGGGCTACACGGTGGAGTGGAGCGTGGACAACCCCATTCTGACCCTGGAGCCTCAGGTGGATGAGGACGGGACTCACTGGGTCCGCTTTTACACGAAGGACTATGGTGTGGCCACCATTACCTGTACGGTCACATGGCCGGATGGCACGGTGCGCCGGAATTATTGCAATGTCTACGTCTGCTTCACCGAGTAAAGGGAAGTCCGTAGGAAGAGACAAAACGCCCGGCAGCTCACAACGAGCTGCCGGGCGCGTTTTATCAGGCCGTATTTATTTCCGGGCGTGCCAGGTGAGAAGAAATGCGGAGTTGAGAATGACCAGTACCGAGCCGGCGTTGTGGACCAGAGCGCCGGTGACCGGGTTGAGTACCTTGGTGATGGCCAGAAGAATGGCCAGGAAGTTCAGAGTCATGGAGAAGGTAAGGTTGAGCTTGATGGTGGCCATCATCCGGCGGGACAGGGCCAGCAGGTGGGGGAGCTCCTGAATCTCGTCGTCCACCAGGGCAATGTCGGCGGCCTCCACCGCCACGTCGCTGCCCACGCCGCCCATGGCGATGCCCACGTCCGCCTTTTTCAGGGCGGGGGCGTCGTTGATGCCGTCCCCGATCATGCACACCCGATGCCCGTCGGACTGCAAAGTACCAATGTGCCGGAGCTTATCCTCCGGCAGGCAGTTGGCGTGGACCTCCTGGATGTGAAGCTGTCCGGCGATGGAGCGGGCCACATTCTCGTGGTCGCCAGTGAGCAGCACGGGCTGTACCCCCAGAGTGAGCAGGCGGTCCACCATGACCGCGCTGTCCGGACGCAGGGTGTCGGCCAGCACCGCACAGCCGGCCGGACTGCCGTCCACCGCCAGCCAGGTGACGGTGTGGCCCTGGTCCAGGAAGTCCTGTACCGCCGCCCGGTGTTCTTCCTCCAGAGCAACGCCATTCTGAGCCAGCAGCTTCTCGTTGCCCGCCAGGACCGCTCGGCCGTCCACCCGGGCGGACACTCCCTGGCCGGGGATCATCTGGAACTGCTCTGCTGGGGGAAGGGGGGCTGGACTGCTCTGTCGGCGGCAGCGGAGAATGGCCTTGCCAAGGGGATGCTCAGAGAGCTGCTCCGCGGCGGCAGCCAGAGTGTAAAGCTCCTCCTCCGGCCAGCCGGAGAAGGGGAGCACAGCGATTACCTGGGGCGTACCCCGGGTCAGCGTGCCGGTCTTGTCAAAGGTGACCTTGGAGACTGAGGCCAGCCGCTCCAGCGCGTCTCCCTCCCGCACCAGAAAGCCGTGCTTGGTGGCGTTGCCGATGGCGGCCATAATGGCGGTGGGGGTGGCCAGCACCAGAGCGCAGGGGCAGAACACCACCAGAATGGTCACCGCCCGGATGCTCTCCCCGGTGACCAGCCAGGTCAGCACCGCCGCAGTCAGGGCAATGACCACAATCCAGGTGGCCCAGCGGTCGGCCAGCCCAACAATTTTGGCCTTGCCCGCGTCGGCGGACTGCACCAGACGGATCATGCGCTGGATGGAGCTGTCCTCGCCCACCTTCACGGCCTCCATCTCAAAGGCGCCGAACTGATTGACGGTGCCGCTGGACACCAGGTCGCCGGGCCCCTTGTCCACCGGCATGGACTCTCCCGTCATCACCGCCTGGTTGATGGAGGTTTCGCCGGAGCGAATGACGCCGTCCACCGGCACCGTCTCTCCGGGCAGCACCCGGAGGCAGTCACCAATCTGCACCTGCTGGGCGGGGACCACCGTCTCGCCCTTGGGGGTCAGGATTCGGGCGGTCTGGGGGGTGAGGCGGACCAGCTTTTCAATACCCGCCCGAGCCCGGGCCACGGTGAGATCCTCCAGCAGCGCGCCCAGCTGCATGATGAAGGCCACCTCTCCGGCGGCAAAGTCCTCCCCGATGTACACCGAGGCAATGAGAGCCAGGGACACCAGTACATCCGCCTTGATGTCAAAGGCGGTGACCAGACCGATGAAGGCCTCCAGGAGGATAGGGGCTCCGCACAGAACGATGGCTACCCAGGCCGGATCGAAGGGGAGGGGGAGCAGGCCTGAAATGCTGGCGGCCAAAGCCAGTCCCGACAGGACCAGAAACAGGATATCCCGCTTCATGCCGCCCCACTCCAGAAGCCTTTCCAGAGGCTGTACCCAACGTTTCATCAGGACCCTTCTTTCACAATGGAAAATCTGAGGTCATTATACCCATAGGGGTATGGGTTGTCAAGGAAAAACAAAGGCGGGACGGCAAAAACCGTCCCGCCCATTCAGAATCCGAATCAGATCTATTGCATGTTGGCAAACCGCTCCACGGCCTTGGTAAAGCGCTTGATAGTCTGCTCCGCGTCCCCCTGTTCCAGGGCGTCCCGGATGCAGTGCTGAATGTGTCCCTCCAGCACCACCTGGCCCGCCTTGTTCAGGGCGGATTTGGCCGCATTGATCTGGGCGAGAATATCCTCACAGGGGACGTCCTCGTCCACCATGCGGTCAATGGCCTGGACCTGACCGATGATCTTTTTCAATCTGCGGTGCAGATTGTCCGCGTCCATACACTGTTTCATTTCCGGCACCTCCAAACCAGGGACTTCCCGATTATTGTACGGGCGGCCGCCCCTGTTTGTCAAGTCAAAGGGGGCAGAGGGAAAAAGACGGCCCAAAGACTGGAAAAAGGGTTGACAAGAGGGGGCTGGTGTGCTATATTGTGAGCGAGTTAGAGATAGCTAACCAATAAAGGCAGGTGTTAAACTTGAATCTGACCCAGGCACAGGAGGGAACGGAGTACATCATTCGCCAGATCGAGACGGAGGATGAGGAGCTGGACGCGTTCTTATTCTCTCTGGGCTGTTACAGTGGGGAGCCCATCACCGTCATTGCCCACAAGAAGGGCGGCTGTGTGGTCTCCATCAAGGACGGACGGTATAATATCGATCGCCAGCTGGCATCCGCCATCCAGATCTGACCGGGTCGGAGGGCGGAGCGCCGCTGTCTTTTTTTGAAGCGTGATTAGCGATTGCTAACTTGCGGGTGTGTGGATCGCTGACATATGATTTTATTTTGAATCTGGAGAAAAGAGGAGGAATCAGTTATGAGAATTGCGCTGACGGGCAATCCCAACAGCGGAAAAACCACCATGTATAACGCCCTCACCGGACGCAGCGAGAAGGTGGGCAACTGGGCGGGGGTCACGGTGGAAAAGAAGCAGAGCCCCATCAAGAAGACCTATTGGTCGGGCAGCGAGGAGCTGATCGCCGTGGATCTGCCCGGCGCCTACTCCATGTCCCCCTTCACCTCGGAGGAGAGCATCACCAGCAGCTATGTCAAGCACGAGAACCCCGACGCCATCATCAACATTGTGGACGCCACCAACCTGAGCCGCAGCCTGTTTTTCACCACCCAGCTGCTGGAGCTGGGCATTCCCGTGGTGGTGGCCCTTAATAAGAGCGACCTCAATGAGAAGAAGGGGACCACCATTGATGTGGACGCCCTGTCCAGAAAGCTGGGCTGCCCGGTGATCGCCACCGTCTCCACCTCCGGTGACGGCAAGGGACTGGCCGAGGTGGTCCGGGCGGCGGCCGCCCAGAAGGGGAAGGGGCAGCAGGCCCCCTATACGGAAGGCACTATTGACCTCACCGACAAAAAGCAGGTGGAGGAGGCCGACCGCCGCCGCTTTGCCTTTGTCAATGAGATGGTCTCCCAGGTGGAGAAGCGCAAGGTGCTCAGCCGGGAGAAGAACTCCGACGATACCATTGACGCTGTCCTGACCAACAAGTTCCTGGGCATTCCCATCTTCGCGGTGGTGATGTTCCTGGTGTTCCAAATTTCCCAGGTGTGGGTGGGTCCCTGGATCGCAGAGGGATATGAATTTGCCAATGGCACCACCATTCCGGGCCTGGTAACACTGATCGACAGCCTCAAAGTCTATGTATCTGAACTGCTCTCCGATGCCAACCCCCTGCTAACTGCTCTGCTGGCAGAGGGCATCATCGGCGGCGTGGGCGCCGTAGTGGGCTTCCTGCCTCTGGTCATGGTGATGTACTTCCTCATCGCCCTGCTGGAGGACTGCGGCTACATGGCCCGTGTGGCTGTGGTGCTGGACCCCATCTTCAAGAAGGTGGGCCTGTCCGGTAAGTCGGTCATTCCCTTTGTCATCGGCACCGGCTGCGCCATCCCCGGCGTTATGGCCAGCCGCACCATCCGCAACGAGCGGGAGCGCCGGGCCACTGCCATGCTCACCCCCTTCATGCCCTGCGGCGCCAAGATTCCCGTCATCGCCCTCTTTGCCGGAGCCTTCTTTGACGATGCCGGCTGGGTGAGCTTCACCATGTACTTCACCGGCATCGTGCTCATCTTCCTGGGCGCCCTGCTGGTCAACAAGATTGCGGGCTATAAGAATCGCAAGTCCTTCTTTATCATTGAGCTGCCCGAATATAAGGTGCCCTCACTGCTTTTTGCTTTCAAGGCTATGTGCAGCCGGGGCTGGGCCTACATCGTGAAGGCCGCCACTATTATCCTGCTGTGCAACACCGCCGTGCAGGTGATGCAGACCTTCAACTGGAGCTTCCAGGTGGCCGAGACGGCCGACAGCTCCATCCTGGCCTCCATCGCCGGACCCTTCGCCTACCTGCTGGTGCCCATTGTGGGTGTCCTCAGTTGGCAGCTGGCCGCCGCCGCCATCACCGGCTTTATCGCCAAGGAGAACGTGGTGGGCACCCTGGCCGTGTGCTTTGTGGGCCTGGAGAACTTCATTGACACCGATACGCTGGAAATGATGGAAGGAGCCGGAGCTGAGGTGGCGGGCTTCATCGCCATCACCAAGGTGGCCGCCCTGGCCTACCTCATGTTTAACCTCTACACCCCGCCCTGCTTTGCCGCCATCGGCGCCATGAATTCCGAGATGAAGAGCGCCAAGTGGCTCTGGGCCGGCATCGGCCTGCAGCTGGGCACCGGTTATACCGTGGGCTTCCTGGTTTACCAGATCGGTACCTTTGTCACCACCGGCAGCCTGGGTGCCGCCTTTGTCCCCGGCCTTGTGGCGGTGTGCGCCTTTGCCGCCGTGCTGGTGTACCTGGTGAAGCGGACGGACCGGACGCTGGCGGCGGAATACGCCCTGAGCGGCGCGGCGAAGTAACACCCGCTTTTTGAAAGGAGATTATGGTTATGACGGATATTATCCTTGCAGCGGCCATTGGAGCCATGGTGCTGGCAGCCGCTTGGTACATCATCAAGGCCAAGCGCAGCGGGGCCAAGTGCATTGGCTGTCCGGCAGGCGGATGCTGTTCCCATAAGCAGGGCGAGCCGTCCTCCTGCTCCGGCAGCTGCGGCGGACATACCTGCAGCTGTCATTCCCAGGATAGATAAGCGATCAAAAAGAAAGACCCGGCCCGGATGCCATGTGGTATCCGGGCCGGGTGCTTTTATGGGAACGAGAGTGGATGGGACTGTCGGGGAGGGAGCGCACCTGCCGGGAAAGAGGAGGAACAGAGGGGAAGGGCAGAAGCAACCACAGGCGAGAGGGGGATGTGCCTCTTCCTGATCACACCATAGACCATAGGAAAAGACAGCCTGGAGCGGTTGCTCCAGGCTGTCTCTGTGCTTACTTATGGCAGTTGGCTTATTTGTTGTCCTCCTGCTCCTCCTGAGCGGGAGCAGAATTGGTCTCCGCGGAAGCATCCTGAGCAGGAGTGAAATCGGAGGGCTGGTCAGGAGTCTCAGACTCCTGCGTGCTCGCCTCAGCGGTCTCCTCCTCCTGGGACGGAGTGTCCTCCTCCAGAGCAGGGGCCTTGATCTCCTCGCTGATCATGTGGATGTGCCGGGCGGGGGGCTCAATGTGATCGGGCTGGGAGGGGCGGAAAGCGGGCTGCTCCTGCTTGCGGGTGGAGGCGTAGGCATCCTCTACCAGAGCGGGGTCCCGGCCCTCGATGATAGCCACCATCTCGCCGCCGGTAATGGTTTCCTTCTCCAGCAGGTAGGCAACCACCTTGTGCATGTCCTCCAGGTTCTCCTGGATGACCTTCACCGCGTCCTCATAGCATACGTCCAGAATGGCCTTCACGGCCTTGTCCATCACAGCGGCGGTGTCCTGAGCACAGTCCAGACCATAGCCGCCGTCCAGATACTGGTTGCGGACAGAGCCCAGAGCCATCATGCCGAACTCCTCGCTCATACCGAACATGGCCACCATGTTCCGGGCCACGTTGGTGGCCTCCTGGATGTCCTGGGAGGCGCCGTTGGTCATGGTGTTCAGCACCACCTGCTCGGCGGCGCGGCCGCCCATGGAGACGGCGATCTTGGCCATCAGCTCTTCCTTGGTGCGCAGGTTGGTCTTGTCCTCCTCGGGCATCAGCAGGGTGTAGCCCAGAGAGCCCTCGGTGTGGGGAACGATGGTAATCTTCTGTACCGGCTCGGCGTTCTTCTGCTTGTAGGCTACCATGGCGTGACCAACCTCATGATAGGCCACCAGCTTCTTCTCAAACTCCGTGAGAACAGAGTTCTTCTTCTCACTGCCGGCGATGACGAACTCGAAGGAGGCCAGAAGGTCCTCCTGGGTGACCAGCTTGCGCCCGTGGCGGACGGCCCGCAGGGCGGCCTCGTTCACCAGGTTGGCCAGGTCGGCACCCACGGTGCCGGCGGTGGCCAGAGCGATCTTCTTCAGGTCCACGTCCTCCGCCAGCTTGATCTTCCGGGTATGAACCTGGAGGGTGGCCAGACGGCCGGCCAGGTTGGGACGGTCAATGGTGATGCGCCGGTCGAAGCGGCCGGGACGGAGCAGAGCCTTGTCCAGAACCTCCGGGCGGTTAGTGGCGCCCAGAACGATGACGCCCTTGCCGGGGTCAAAGCCGTCCAGCTCAGCCAACAGCTGGTTCAAAGTCTGCTCCCGCTCGTCGTTGCCGCCCATGCGGTTGTCGCGGGACTTGCCGATGGTGTCGATCTCGTCGATGAAGATGATACAGGGGGCCATCTTGCTGGCCTCCTTGAAGAGGTCGCGGACACGGCTGGCGCCCACGCCCACAAACATCTCCACGAAGTCCGAGCCGCTGATGGAGAAGAAGGGCACGCCCGCCTCTCCGGCCACGGCCTTGGCCAGCAGGGTCTTACCGGTGCCCGGAGGGCCCACCAGCAGAGCGCCCTTGGGGAGCTTCGCGCCGATTTCCGTGTACTTTTGGGGATTATGCAGGATGTCAATGACCTCCTGCAGGGATTCCTTGGCCTCGTCCTGTCCAGCCACGTCCCGGAAGGTGACGCCGGTGGACTTTTCCACATAGACCTTGGCGTTGGACTTGCCCACATTGCCGATGCCGCCGATGCCGCTCTTTCCGCCGATGCCGCGGTAGAGGAAGAGCATAGCGCCCACCATGATCACCACAGGCAGCAGGTAGGAGAGCACCAGGGACAGAATGTAGGAGGAGCTGTCCACCGGGTCGTCGTAGTACTCGGTGTTGTGCTGGTCCATCAAATCGTAGATGGCCACATCCGGCACCGAAGTGGGGATGGTGACGTAGACCACCTCCTGATTGCCCTGGGGCAGCCAGGAGAAGGCGCTGTTGGTTGTTTTGTCCTCCTCGGGCAGCTCTACCGTGACGCCCTCCCGGAGCGTGATGGTGTATTTACCCGATTGCATGTGGACCCGTTCCACCTTGTCCTCTTCCACCCACTGCTTGAAGGTGGAGTAATCCACCTGCACCTCGTTGGCGCTGGCGTAGGAGGCCGAGCAGCTGCGGAACAGCAGCGTCAGCACCAGCGCCCACAAAATGAGGGTAATGAGGCCGAAGGTGTTTTTCTTGTTGTTTCCCTTGTCTGGTTTCAAAGGAGAATACCTCCGTGTTTCCCTATAATTTTCCTGATCAAACAGGATGGACTGGAGTTTATGATAGCACATTCCTTTTTTAAAAACAAGGAAGAGGGGTGTAAACTTTCTGTGAAAGAAGAAAAAACCCTGTCGGGCAATTTGCCACTTCCACCGGGCGGGTAAATATGATATACTGAACAGTACCTGTCGAATGGAATTGAACTGGGAGGATGCAGGCATGAACAACAGACCGCCCCTGCGCCGCTCCGCGCCGGTGGAGACGGAGAACGACGGAATCATCGAGGGCCGCAACGCGGTGATTGAAGCGCTGCGTGCCGGCGTGGCCATTGATAAAATTTTTCTGCTGAAGGGCGAGCATGACGCCGCTCTGGGGCACATTGCGTCCACGGCCCGGGAGAAGGGCATTGTGGTGGTGGACGCTGACCGGCGCAAGCTGGACAACATGAGCCGTACCCACTCTCACCAGGGTGTCATTGCCCAGGCGGCCGTGCGGGAGTACGCCAGTGTAGAGGATATCCTGAACATCGCCCGGGAGAAGGGGGAGCCCCCTCTCATCGTGGTGTGTGACGAGCTCAGCGATCCCCACAATCTGGGCGCGGTGATCCGCACCGCCGACGCCGCCGGTGCCCACGGGGTGATCATCCCCAAGCGCCGCTCCGCCGGACTGACCGCCGTGGTGGCCAAGACCTCCGCGGGGGCAGTGGCCCATGTGCCCGTGGCCCGGGTGCCCAACCTGCCCACCCTGCTGAAGGAGCTGAAGGAAGAGGGAATCTGGGTCTTCGGCACCGCCGCCCAGGGGACCACCTCCCTCTATAAGGCCGATTTGAAGGGCCCCGCCGCCATTGTCATCGGCAGTGAGGGAGAGGGCATGGGCCGTCTGGTGACGGAGAACTGTGACTTTACCGTCTCCATCCCCATGTTTGGCAAGATCAACTCTCTGAACGCCTCGGCTGCGGCAGCTGTGCTGCTTTACGAGGCCGTGCGCCAGCGCATGGGCGAGGGCTGAACTTTTTCACTTAAAACACAGACCGAGGAACGGATCCATGGGCGACCGCGATAAGAAACAACTGAACAACGACGACCTGCAGCAGGTCAAATCGCTCATCGGGGAAGCCGACGGGGATGGATTTTCTCTGGACGACATTCTGGCGGAGTTTGGAACGGGCCGCCCTGCGGGAAGAAGGGCTGTACCGGTGCAGACCGGGAAGGAGGAGGTGGACCTCCCCTGGCCCACGCCTCCCCGCCGACCCCACACCTCCAACCAGGCAAAGGTCGTCTCCTTCCCTGGGAAAATGGTCCGGCAGGAGTCGGATGAGGAGGACGAGCCGGAGGATGAGGAGCAGCCTCACAGCTTGATGCCCGAGGAGGACGCCGAGGAAGAACCGGACGAGGAGCAGGAGGACGAGGCCTCTGACGAGGAGGATTCCGAGGAAGAGGAAAACGAAGTCATCCAGTTCCCGGAAGAGGAGAGCGTCCTGGGCTCCTTTTTGAAGGGCGTGACCCGGAAGGCGGACGATTACGCCGACCGGATGTTTGAGGAGGACGAGCGCACCGACCCGGAGGAGGTGCGCCGCCTGGAGCGGCTGATTCCTGGTACTGACCAGGAGGAGGAGCCGGAGGAGGATGTGCGGCGATTCCGCCGCCCGCCCAAGGTGGAGCCGCCTCCGCCGGACACGCCGCCTCAGGAGCTGGCCCGAACCTACGGAAAGGGCCTGAAGGGTCTTCGCACCCGCGCGCTCCTGGTGTTTCTCCTGGCTGTGGCCGCCCTGGTCCAGCTGGTCATTCCCGCCGCCGGATTTGTCTGGTTGCCTCCGCTGGACGGGGTGCAGGTACAGGGCTGGATTGCCGTGGGCCTGCTGGGCGCGGGCGCGCTCCTGTCACTGGATGTGCTGGGGACCGGCATTGGCCGGGCCTTCCGGGGCAAGGTGGAAATGGACACCCTGGCTGCCCTGGCCTGTCTCTTTACCCTGGCGGATGGAATCCTTCTGGCTCTGGAGCCGAGAGAGGAATTGCGCCTCCCCTATACGGTGGTGGTGCTGGCAGATCTCTTCCTGCTGCTCCACGGTCGGTATCATAAGCGCTGCGCCCAGCGGCTGTCCTGCCGGGTGGCGGCGGCCTCTTCCAGCCCCTACCGGGTGACTCAGGATGAGGGAAAGTGGAACGGCCGGGACGCCTATACCAAGTGGTCGGGCACGGCAGAGGGCTTCGGCAGTCAGATTCAGATGGACGACGGAGCCCAGCGGATTTTCCACCGGGTCTGCCCGCTGCTGCTGCTGGGCGACCTGGTACTGGCCATGCTGGCCACGGTGGGTACGGGACACACAGAAAATCTGGCCTGGGGCCTGTCGGCGCTGTTCAGCGCCTCCGCCGCCTTTGGCAGCGGTCTGGCCTACGGCCGGTCCTTCCACAAGCTGGCCCGCCGCCTGAGCCAGAGCGGTGCGGCTCTGGCCGGGTGGCCGGGAGTGGCCGGGTCCCGCCGGGGCGGGCGGGTGCTCATTACCGATACCGACCTGTTCCCCCCGGGCTATGTGGAGTTTAATGGCTATAAGGTCATGGGAAATTTCCCCATGGAGCGGGTGATGGCCTATACGGCCACCCTCCTGCGGGATGCGGGCAGCGGCCTGGCCCGGCTGTTCCATGAGCAGCTGCGGGCCATGGGCGGACTGCTGCGCAACGCCGAGCGCCTGTGCTGCTACGAGGGCGGTGGTCTGTCCGCCAACATCCGGGGGGACCAGGTGCTGGTGGGCTCGGCAGCCTTCATGAACCTGATGGAAATTCCTCTGCCCCCGGGCCTGAACGTAAAAAGTGCCGTGTTCTGCGCCATCAACGGAGAGCTGGCGGGCATTTTCGCCCTGAATTATACCCTGCCCGATACGGTTTTCCCCTCGGTGGAGGAGCTGATGGGAGAGAAAATCGGGCTGGTGCTGGCTACCCGGGACTTTAACCTCATTCCCGCCATGCTTCAGCAGCGGTTCAAGCTGGCGGCGGACAAGATGGACTTCCCGCCGGTGGAGCGCCGCCGGGAGCTGTCCGACCCGGAGCAATCCCACGGGGACACCCTCACCGCCCTTTTGTGCCGGGAGGGTATCTTCCCCTTTGCCGAGGCCGTTACCGCGGCACGCCGCCTCCGCCGGGCCGCCCGGGTGGGTGCAGTGCTGTGCTGTATGAGTGCGGTTCTGGGCATGGCCCTGGCGGCCTATCTGGTGTCCGCTGTGGCCTACGGTTCCCTTTCCCCGTTGAACCTGCTCATTTATTCTGTGGCCTGGCTGATGCCCGTCTGGTTCTCCTCCGGATGGGTGCACCGGTTCTGAACATGAAAAATCCCCTGCTGTCTGTGGACAGCAGGGGATTTTTTATTGAAGTCGGAAGGCCAGAAATCCGGCCAGCAGCAGCTGGAGAACCAGCAAAATGGGAAAGCCGAAGCGGAAATACCAGTGACGGGTTTTGTGGTGGAAGAGATGCATCCCCACCGTGCCGCCCAGAGCTCCCCCCAACAGGGCGGCCAGAAACAGCGTCTTTTCCGGGATGCGCCAGGCGCCTCGCCGGGCCTTCCATTTGTCCAGCCCCATGAGGATGAAGGCAATGAGATTGAGGGCAGCCAGCCAGACGAGGGCGGCTTTTATGAGAAAGGCGGGCATAGAAACTCCTTTACAGTCCGTTGACGATGAAGTTGGGGCGCTTGCCCTCCAGCACCAGGCGCAGGCTGTTCCACATGTTGGCGTGGGCCCGGCGGAAGGAGCCGCCGGTGATGCCGCCCAGGTGGGGGGAGTAGATGGCCCGGTCCTGCACCTCAGGAGGCAGATCCACCAGAGGGTGGTCGGCGGGGGTGGGCTCGGGCGCCAGAGTGTCCACGGCGATGCCGCCCAGACGTCCCTCCATGAGGGCCTGACGAACTGCCTGGTTGTCCAGCAGGTCGCCCCGGGCGGTATTTACCAGAATGGCGGTGGGCTTCATTTTGGAGAGGAGGTCCGCATTGACCATCTCACGGGTCTCATCGGTCACCGCGCAGTGGAGGGAGAGAATGTCACACCGGGCGGCCAGCTCCTCCAGGGGCAGGTAGGTGACGCCGAAGTCCTGTTCCACCTCTTCAGAGCGGCGGTGAGGGGCGTAGTAATAGATGGGGCAGCCGAAGGGCTGGAGGCGGCGGGCGGTGGCCTGGGCGATGTCGCCAAAACCCACAAGACCCACGGTGCACAGACCCAGCTCCGGAGAGTCGGAGGCCATTACGTCCTCCTTCATGGTAATTTGTTGTCCGGCTTTGACGGCGTTGTGGCCGGTAATGCCGTGGCGCAGAGCCATGAGCATGAGCATGACCGTGTGCTCGGCCACGGAGGCGGCGTTGCAGCCCTTGTTGTTGCACACAAAAATACCACGTTCCCGGGCGGCCTCCAGATCAATGCGGTTAAAGGCTACGCCCTCGGAGTGGATGAGCTTCAGCTGGGGCAGCAGCTCCATCATGGCCCGGTCCACCGGGGTGATGGCGTCCACAAACAGGGCCTGAGCGTCGGGGTGCCGGGCGGCGGCCTCGTGCAGAGGCTGGTCAATGGGGCAGAACACCGGCTCCACGGGCAGCTGGGCCACAAAATCCGGCTGATAGGCCTGGTAACGGGCCTGAGAACCAAAAATAAGTACCTTCAAACAAATCCCTCCCGGAATAGAATCGACAAAATCAAGTATAACATTCTTTTATTCCTCCGGCAAGAAGAGGGGGAGATGGAAAAAGCGAAATTAGCACTCTATATTCGAGAGTGCTAGAATTTACAATTTGGACATAAAGTTTGCGAGAATTGTTCATAATCCGGAGCTATACTAAAGCCAAAGTTAAGAAGGGCCCAGGGAACGGCGAGGTGTCGCAGAAACCCGGCCCGAAAGGAGTTTTGAGTTATGTATAGTTTGCTTCCCTTTGGACGTTACACCAATAATAGTTTGAACAGCCTGTTTGATGATTTTGAGCGCAGCTTCTTCCCCGTGGACCGCAGCCAGATGCCCGCCTTCCGTACCGATATCAAGGACGAGGGCGACCACTTCCTGCTGGAGGCCGACCTGCCTGGTTTCCAGAAGGAGGACATTGACCTGCACCTGCAGGATGGCCTGCTGACCATCACCGCCAAGCACGATGAGACCACGGAGAACAAGGACGAGAACGGCAAGTATGTCTGCCGGGAGCGCCGTGTGGGCAGCTTCACCCGTTCCTTCAATGTCTCCGGCATTCAGGAAGACGCCATCAGCGCCAGCTATGAAAACGGCGTGCTGAAGCTGACTCTGCCCAAGCAGGGTGAGCCCGAGCCCCAGAGCCGGAAGATCGCCATCCAGTAAGGGTGGATATGCGGAAAAGGCAGGCCTGCGGGCCTGCCTTTTCTTTAAAAAAATTTGCCTGCCCCCCTTGTCAAATAGGAGGAAATAGGCTATCATAATTTTAGCACTTAGATAATGCGAGTGCTAAAACTTAATACAAAAAATGGAAACCCAAAAAAGGAGGTTTCTTTCATATGAATATGAATCAGTTTACTCAAAAATCCCTCTCTGCCATCCAGGGGGCCAGGGACCTGGCCCAGGAGTACGGGCAGCAGCAGATTGAGCAGCAGCACCTGCTGCTGGCGCTGGTGTCCGACCAGGAGGGCTTTATTCCCCAGCTGCTCACTGCCATGGGAATGACGGTGCCCAGCTTCGAGGCGGCCATCAAGGCGGAAGTGGAAAAGCTGCCCAAGGTGTCCGGCGGCAGCCGGGAGGCGGACAAAATCTATGTGGCCCAGGACGTGGACAAGGCCCTCAAGAGTGCCGAGCAGGCGGCAGAGTCCATGAAGGACGAGTATATCTCGGTGGAGCACATCTTCCTGGGCCTGCTGGACAGCGCCAACCGGGAGCTGAGCCAGCTCTACCGTACCTATAATGTTACCAAGGAGCGGGTCATGCAGGCCCTGGCCTCCGTCCGGGGCAATCAGCGGGTCACCAGCGACAACCCGGAGGAGACCTATGACGCCCTGAAGAAGTACGGCTCCGACCTGGTGGAGCGGGCACGCCAGAACAAGCTGGACCCCGTCATCGGCCGGGACGATGAAATCCGGAACGTCATCCGCATCCTCTCCCGGAAGAGCAAGAATAACCCCGTCCTCATCGGCGAGCCTGGCGTCGGCAAAACCGCCATCGCCGAGGGCCTGGCCCAACGGATTGTAAAGGGCGACGTGCCCAGCTCCCTGAAGGACAAGACCATCTTTGCTCTGGATATGGGCTCCCTCATCGCCGGTGCCAAGTACCGGGGCGAATTTGAGGAGCGGCTGAAGGCTGTTCTGAACGAAGTAAAGAAGTCCGAGGGCAAGATCATCCTGTTCATCGATGAGCTTCACACCATTGTGGGTGCGGGCAAGACCGAGGGTGCCATGGACGCAGGCAACCTCTTAAAGCCCATGCTGGCTCGGGGCGAGCTGCACTGCATCGGTGCCACCACCCTCAACGAGTACCGGCAGTATATTGAAAAGGACGCCGCTCTGGAGCGCCGGTTCCAGCCCGTCATGGTGAACGAGCCCACGGTGGAGGACGCCATCGCCATCCTCCGTGGCCTGAAGGAGCGCTACGAGGTATATCACGGTGTGAAAATCACCGACGGCGCCATCATTGCTGCCGCCACCCTCTCCAACCGCTATATAACCGACCGCTTCCTGCCCGACAAGGCCATCGACCTGGTGGATGAGGCCTGTGCCATGATTCGAACGGAGATGGACTCCATGCCCACCGAGCTGGATGTCATCCAGCGGAAGATCATCCAGCATGAGATTGAGGAGGCTGCCCTGAAGAAGGAGACCGACAAGCTCTCCCAGGAGCATTTGGCGGAAATCCAGAAGGAGCTCTCCGACATGCGGGAGGAATTCAAGGCCAAGAAGGCCCAGTGGGACAACGAGAAGGGCGCCATCGGCAAGGTGCAGAAGCTCCGTGAGGACCTGGAAGCCGCCAATGCCGCCCTGGAGAAGGCCCAGCGGGAGTACGACCTCAACAAGGCTGCTGAGCTCCAGTATGGCCGCATCCCCGAGCTCAAGAAGGCCCTGGAGGCGGAGGAGCAGATTGCCAATGAGAGCCGTCAGCGTTCCCTGCTGCGGGACAAGGTCACCGAGGAGGAGATCGCCCGGATCATCGAGCGCTGGACCGGCATCCCCGTGGCTCGGCTCATGGAGGGCGAGCGGGAGAAGCTGCTGCACCTGGAGGACATTCTCCACAAGCGTGTGGTGGGCCAGGACGAGGCCGTGCGCCTGGTGTCCGAGGCCATCCTGAGAAGCCGCGCCGGCATCGCCGACCCCAACAAGCCCATTGGATCTTTCCTGTTCCTGGGCCCCACCGGTGTCGGTAAGACGGAGCTGGCCAAGACCCTGGCCGAGGCCCTCTTTGACAGCGAGAAGAACCTGGTGCGCATCGACATGACCGAGTACATGGAGAAATTCTCTGTGTCGCGGCTCATCGGTGCCCCTCCGGGATATGTGGGCTATGAGGAGGGCGGCCAGCTCACCGAGGCCGTGCGCCGTCACCCCTACTCCGTCATCCTCTTTGATGAGGTGGAGAAGGCACACCCCGACGTGTTCAACATCCTCCTGCAGGTGCTGGACGACGGCCGGATTACCGACAGCCAGGGCCGCACGGTGGACTTCAAGAATACCATCATCATCCTCACCTCCAACCTGGGCTCCCAGTTCCTGCTGGACGGCATCGATGAAAACGGTGAAATCAGTCAGGAGGCCCGGGACCAGGTGAACGAGCTCTTGAAGCGCTCCTTCCGCCCGGAGTTCCTGAACCGGCTGGATGAGATTGTCTTCTATAAGCCTCTCACGAAGGAGAACGTGACCCACATCATCGACCTGATGGTGGCCGAGCTCAACAAGCGTTTGGAGGACAAGCAGCTCACCGTCACCCTCACCCCTGCGGCCAAGGCGGAGATCATCAACGCGGCCTACGACCCCATCTACGGTGCCCGGCCTCTGCGCCGTTACCTCCAGCACACTGTGGAGACGCTGATCAGCAAGAAGATCATCGCCGACCAGGTGGAGGGCGGTCAGACCATCACCGTGGACTGCCGGGACGGCCAGCTGGTGGTGGACAGTCACGAGGTGCTCACCGGCGAGGTCATCGACCTGTAAGCCAACTGTGCTGCCATAAAAATCAATCCCCCGTGCTCTCTGTCAAAGCAGAGAACACGGGGGATTTTTTATCGATGGAGTGAGGGATTTACTCCACCGGGGAACAGGCCCACAGATTGCGGATCTGAGAGGCCAGGGTATCAAAATCCCACCGCTTTTCGCTGTTGGAGGGGCGGTTGGGGTCGTTGAGGCAGATTTGTCCGTCCTCCATTCCAGTGAGAAGAATGAAGTGGCCGCTGGTGGTGAAGTCGCCTGGACCCATGCTGCATATGACGGGGTGTCCCTTTTCCAGTTCCCGGGTCACGATTCCCTCGTCCAAGGGGAGCTCCTCCGCCTGCAAGCCATAGTGGTGGCAGCCCTCCCGCATGAGATCCCAGCTGGAGCCGGAACCATCTACGTACCAGCCAGCCTCCTGGGCGTACCGGGCCACCACCCAGGGAGTAATGGTGTTGTCTCCCGTCAGGCCGCACACCGCCATGGACAGGACGGTGGGCCCGCAGCCGGTGAGGCCCATCAGGCCATCCCCATAGGTCTGGTAGCCCCAGCGCTCATCCCACTGCAGAAGCAGGGGGAACTCCCCCTTTTGTACCTCGCCTACCGTTTTTGCGGCGGGCTCGTCCTTTTTCTGGGGGTAGTCCAGCACAAAGTCCAGGGCCTCCGGGTTGCGGGCGGCCAGCTCTAAAAGCTTCTGAGGGTATCGGTTGGGATGGTCCAGCAGCGGCTGGGCCTCGGGCTGGCTGTCCGCCAGGGCCTCCAATTCATCGGTCAGGGTCTGGGGAAGCTGAGGCGCGGAATACAATCCTTCGTAGAGCCGGGGCAGGAAGAAGATAGCCAGCCCCAGCAGAACGCCGGCAGCAAACAGCTTGGGCAGAGGGCTTCGGCGTTTCCGCCGCCGCTGGGAGGAGCGGGAGCGCCTGGGGGCATTGGAACGGTTATCGGAATCCGGAGAGGAATACATACAATCACCATCTTAATAAAGCCATAGTGCGGCAGAGCATTTTCTCTGCCGCACTATGAATCATACACCCTGAGAATTAAAAAGGCTCGAAGAAAAGATTAAGAAATTTGAAAGATTGAACGTTAAATGTTCTTGTTCTGGGGAATCTTGGGCAGGGAATCAAAGCCCTTCTGAAGGTCCTCGTCGGTGGGGACATAGTCAGTCATGGAGCCGGAGAGATAGGACTCATAGGCGGTCATGTCGAAGTAGCCGGTTCCGGTGAGACCGAAGAGAATGGTCTTGGCCTCGCCGGTTTCCTTGCACTTCAGGGCCTCGTCGATGGCTCCCTTGATGGCATGGGCGGACTCGGGGGCAGGGAGGATGGTCTCCCGCTTGGCGAAGAGGACCGCGGCCTCAAAGACCTGGGACTGCTTGTAGCTCACCGCCTCCATGTATCCGTCGTGATAGAGCTTGGAGAGGATGGGGCTCATGCCGTGGTAGCGCAGGCCGCCGGCGTGGTTGGCGGAGGGGATGAAGCCGGAGCCCAGGGTGTACATCCGGGCCAGAGGGGTCACCTTGCCGGTGTCGCAGAAGTCGTAGGCGTACTTGCCCCGGGTAAAGGAGGGGCAGGAAGCGGGCTCCACCGCCACAATGCGGGGGTTCTTTACGCCCTGGAGCTTGTCGGCCATGAAGGGGGCAATGAGGCCGCCCAGGTTGGAGCCGCCGCCGGAGCAGCCCACCACTACATCGGGGTACTCGCCCAGCTGCTCCATAGCCAGCTTGCTCTCCAGACCGATGATGGACTGGTGGAGCAGCACCTGGTTGAGGACGCTGCCCAGCACATAGCGTTTCTTGCCGCCGCTCTGGACGGCGGCCTCCACCGCCTCGGAGATGGCGCAGCCCAGGCTGCCGGTGGTGCCCGGATTTTCGGCCAGAATTTTCCGCCCGGCTTCGGTGGTCATGGAGGGGGAGGGAGTGACACTGGCGTTAAAGACTCCCATCACCGCCTTGCGGAAGGGCTTCTGCTCATAGGAGCACTTGACCATGTAAACGTCGCAGGTGAGGCCGAAGTATGAGCAGGCCTCGCTGAGGGCGGTGCCCCACTGGCCGGCACCGGTCTCGGTGGTGACACCGGTGAGCCCCTGCATCTTGGCGTAGTAGGCCTGGGCCACAGCGGAATTGAGCTTGTGGGAGCCGGAGGTGTTATTGCCCTCAAACTTGTAGTAGATGCGGGCGGGGGTGCCCAGAGCCTTCTCCAGCTCATAGGCCCGGATGAGGGGGGAGGGGCGGTACATCTTGTAAACCTCCAGCACCTCCTCGGGAATGTCCACATGGGGGGTGGTGCCGTCCAGCTCCTGCTTTGCCAGCTCCTCGCAGAAGATGGGAGCCAAATCGCTTACCCCCAGGGGCTGAAGGGTGCCGGGGTGGATGAGAGGGTCGGGCTGCTCCGGCATGGCCGAGCGCAGGTTGAACCACTGGCGGGGCATCTGGTCTTCGGTCAAATACAGGCGGTGAGGGATTTTTTTCACAGTGCTCATGGTTCATTTCTCCTTTTCGTCTGGGGAGAAGGCAACAAAAAAGCCCTTCGTCCCCGAAATTTTCATTCTGGGACAAAGGACTGCAATCAGCCTCTGCGGTGCCACCCGGATTGACGTATGAAGATACGCCCGCTCACTTTCACAGGCCAAACAGCCCATGCTCCCCTGATAACGGGCGGAGTCCCCGTCGCGCTACTTGGTTTCCCGTTCGCTTAGCCCTCGAAAGTCCATTCACACCGGCGTCCCCTGCCGCAATTCCACCGCCTGCGGCTCTCTGTAAGGTTCCGACTCGCTGCTACTCCTCTTTCTCATCGGTTTTCTGATTTAATTTGGTGCTATTATAGCGAGATGAAGTTCGGGTGTCAAGCCCCAATTTTTAAGTTTCCTTTTTCAGGATCGGGCGGTTAAGCAGGAGGACGGCACCGAAAATGGCGGCCATGCCCAGCAGCTTGAAAAAAGTGATTTCCTCGTGAAAGAGTAAGATACCCAGCAGAGCGGCCACAAAAGGCTCAATGGTGGCCAGAATGGCGGCCTTACCCGCCTCCACATGCTGTAGGCCTGCGGTGTAGAGCAGATAGGGTAGAATACAGCAGAAAAGGCCGATGCCCAGACCGCCTGCCGCTGCCTTCCAGCTGACCAGCAGATGCAGATGACGGTAAAGCCCGGAGATGGGGACAGAAGCCACCGCGGCGAATAAAAACGTATAGAAGGTTACGGTGGAAGGGGTGTACTTTTCCAGAGCAAATTTTCCGAAAATGGAATAAAGAGCGTAGCCGAATCCGGAACCCAGACCCAGCAGAAGGGTAATCAGGGACACATGCTGCTGTCCCAAAGGAAACAGGCCGGTCACCAGGGCACACCCTGCGAAGGTGAGCAGAAGGACGCTGGCTTTTTGAGCGGTAAACCGTTCCCGAAGGAAGAGGGCGGACAGCAGGGCGACAAAGACGGGGGAGGTGTACAGAAGTACAGCGGCCACCGACATAGAGCTCTGGGAGATAGTAGTAAAATAGCACCAGTTAAAAAATACCAGGGAGCAGACTCCGGTGCCGAAAAAATAGTACCAGTGACGGGGGTGAATGAGCAAAGCCTTCCGGTCTGTGACAGCCAGGAACAGGCCGTACAGAATGGCGGATACGGCGCTGCGCACGGCGACACCTTCCATGGAGGACAGACCGGCGGCGGTGAGCAGCTTCAAAAAAACGCCGATTCCACCCCATAGGGCAGCGGCGAGGACAATGGACCAGGTAGCTTTTGCCTGCATGAGACTTGTCTCCCCCTTGCAGATGCACTATAATAATTTCTGCTGAATCAACCGCGATGCAGTTTGTTTGTGCGGCGGCAGCCGCCCGATTCCATAAAAACGGCTCAGAATGGTTGTTTTTATAAAATTCAGCTGTTGCTGCAATGCGTAGTTCCGTTGGTGCATTGAGTCTCCCAACGGGAAGTGCAAGACCAACTGACTTGGAAAGCCGTTTATCATAGAAGCTCGAACGATGCTATCATACCAGAAAAAGTGGGAGAAATACAAGATGCGCTATACGAATATTTCACCGGGCCGTTTTCTGGCCCGGCCCAACCGGTTTATTGCCCATGTGGAGGTGGAGGGCGGAACGGAGGTGTGCCATGTAAAGAATACCGGCCGCTGCCGGGAGCTGCTGGTGCCCGGGGCGCTGGTGTATCTGGAGGAGAGCACCAACCCCACGCGCAAGACCCGTTTTGATCTGGTGGCCGTGGAAAAAGAGACGGGGAACGGTCCCCTGCTCATCAACATGGATTCTCAGGCCCCCAACAAGGTGTTTGGAGAGTGGGCCTCCGCCGGGGGCTTCCGGCCGGAGCTTACCCTGCTGCGCCCGGAGACCACCTACGGCGCCTCACGCTTTGATTTCTATTGGGAGTCTTCCTCTGCCCGGGGCTTTGTGGAGGTGAAGGGGGTCACCCTGGAGGAGGAGGGCGTGGTCCGCTTCCCCGACGCCCCCACCCTGCGGGGGGTGAAGCATCTGGAAGAACTGGCGGCTGCCAAGGCGGCGGGCTATGAGGCGGCGGTGTGCTTCATCGTCCAGATGGAGGGGATGAAGTATCTGGAGCCCAACGACGCCACCCACCCCCAGTTCGGCGACGCTCTGCGCCGGGCAGCCAAGGCAGGCGTGGAGGTGCTGGCCATGGAGTGCGCCGTCACCCCGGAGGAGCTGCGGGTGGTTCATCCGCTCCCCGTGCGGCTTTGAGGCGGGGCAAGGAATCCTTGCTTGACTTTTTCCACGCAGCGCCCTATGTTGGAGACAGAAAAGGGACCGAGGAGGACAGGCGATGAACGACGTAGCCCGAAATTTGAAGCGCATCCGGGAGCGGAGGGGGATGAGCCAGGAGACCGTGGCTGCCCAGCTGCACACCACCCGGCAGACCATCTCCAACTGGGAACGGGGACAGACCAACCCCTCTATCGACGATTTGATGAAGCTGGCGGAGTTCTTTCAGGTGGGTGTGGACGAGCTCATCTACCCCGACAGTGAGAGCCGTTCCCGCTTCTGGGGCCCCAACCTGGGGGGTGCGGTGTTTGGGGTGCTCATGGGCTCAGTGGTCACCTATCTGGCCCTGCAGGCGCTCTTTGGCCGCTGGGAACCCCTGGAACTGGCGGTGGTAGTGCTGATTCTGGTGATGCTGGGCTGTACCCGGAAAATTGTGCTGGAGATCCGCCGGCGCTGAACGAATGAAAGAAAAAAGGCCCGCCGGGAACGAACTTGGTTCCCGGCGGGTCTTTTTGAGAAACTCCCAATTCCATCATGTGCTGCCGGTGTATCTTCCGTCCAACTCAGTGAATCACGATTGGGAAACTTCAGTTTGGTACCTTGGGCGTTATTCGTGTGGGGGGTGCAGCGACCGGCAACACGAACATGATCCCTCTGATTTGAATGGATTAAAACCCCTCTGTCTGCTCCGGTGAACAGGCAGAGGGGTTTGTCAAAATTTTATTGTTTTCTTACTTCAGAACAGCATCAAAGTGAGTGCAATCTTGTACCTGGTCGTTGTTGACAGAGATCGTAAACAGCCACCCTGCCATTGCACAGTCGCCTTCTTCGGGGTTATAAGTGCATTTGACGTAGACGGAGAGCGTGTCGTTCTCTTTCAAAACAGAATCTATCCCAAATCGAGGCGTGCAGCTGCCTGCCTCCACATAGACCAAAAGCAAGGTGTTTTCAGTAAAGAAATCATCCGTATAATCTGCGGTCACTTCCTCAAAAGAGGGTACTTCGTCCCAAGCTCCGTCCATAGTAAAGGTACCTGAAAATGTTGTTTTGAACTCCTTTAGTTCTTCTAATGTGTCGCACTTGTAGACGGGAATATGTCCAGCCGAACGAAGTTCAAATGTGTCCCTGTTAAGCGCCAATTCTCTGATTTTGGGGTCATCCGACCAGTTTGCCCAAGAAACAGAAGCATCAAAGTCGATTGCTTCTGTTATGTCAGTTTCGCCCATGGACGATTGGGCGCGATTCTGTTGCTGACCATCCTGCATATTGCTTTTGGGTGAATAATCGTTGTGTCCACCGCAGGCCACAAGAGAACATACCGTAGTAAAGGCAAGCAGCAGTGTTAAAAATTTCTTCATCGCATGCACTTCCAATCTGTAATCACATTGGGTGAGCTCTTGAAACTTTTAGCTTTGTTCAACTGGATGTAGAATGATACATAGCGTTCTGGCCGGCAGCACAATGCCGAATTGGGCGTTGAGGAGAGCGTTATCCGTTCACCTGGTTGACGATGCCCACAAAGAGGGGAACGCCCTCGGTGCGGATGACAAAAAGGAAGGGGCGGTCCAGATCCATCACCATAGGCTCGGGATCTTCCAGAGCGGCGGTGGCGTCCATGGTGAGGATGGTGACGGCGGCGGCCTCCACGCCCTCCTCGTCTGCCTTTACCCGGGCCATCTGGGTGGCGCCGGAGAGGTAGGCACCGATGGAGGTGAGGGGAGAGAGGTCGGCAGCATCCGCATCCAGCAGATCGGTGATACCCAGCGCTTCTAAGGCCGGGAGCAGATCCAGCTCGGAATCCACGTCAAATTTGGGGACCGACCACGTGATAGCGCCGCTTTGGGCCCCGGGGTCATTGAAGTCCAGGCTGGACAGAAGGCTTCCGTCCTCCAGCAGGGACTCGGGAGTGACGCCCTGGTCAGGCAGGACAAAGACTACCTCGCCCAGCTGAGTGCTGAGACTGGCCGCCTGCCAGCCCGCTCCGGTGAGCATGGTGCCGTGGTGTTCCTGATGCATGAAGTCCACCTGAGAGGAATTTCCTGCGGCATCGGTGAAGGTGTCGGCCCAGGTCTGGGACTCTGAGAACTCCTCCGCCCAGGGGGCTTTGTAGTAGAGAGAGGAGGCCAGCAGGGCCAGGGTGTACTCCTTGGTCTCCACCACGGGCTCCTCCCCGCCGATGAGACCGTGGGTCTGCTGGCTCACCCAGTCGGTGACCGCCTGGTCGGCCTCAGCAGTGCCCATGGGGACGGCAAAGGCGCCGGCGTAGTAGTTCTGAGCCAGGGCCTCCAGAGTCTCCTCCACGTAGGAGCCCTCCATGCTGCTGTTGAGCCAGATGGAGTTGGCCAGAAGCAGGGAACTGACTCCGTTGTCTGTGTAGAGCCCCTGCCACACCTGAGCCACCTGCTCCTGAAGGGATTCCAGCCCGTCGCTGCCCAGGGCCGTGAGCACCTGCTGACGGCTCTCACCCCCGGAGCACTGGGCCAGCATAGCCAGAGCGGACCACAGAGACAGGGGGGAGTAGACGGTGTTCTCCCCCTCCATGCCGGCGATGGCCAGGGCGGTGCTGCGCCCGGCAAAGTCAGAGAGGGCCTGCACCGTGTCCGGGGCGATTCCGTCACCCCGCAGGGCAGAGAGATCTTCATAATATTCCGAGGAGGCCCGGTCATAGGACTCCCAGTCCTCCCCAAACTCGCTCAAGTCGGGCTGCTGAGGAAAGTCGGGATAGACAGGCTGGTTGAGAGCCAGCTTGGAGACAGAAGGGGGCAGGGAGCTTCCGGAGCCGGAGTGAGCGGGGGAGCCGCAGGCAGTGAGAGAAAGGGCCAGCAAAGCGGCCAGTGCGGCGGTGAGGATTCGTCGTTTCAAGACAATGCACTCCTTTCCAAAACGGACAGATGCCGGTTTGTTCTGTCTCTTTAGACGGATAAAACAGGAAAAAGTTCCCCCAATGCCCGTAAAACACAGAGAGAAAACAGATTAGACGGGTAAAAAAAGCCCCTGCCTTGCAGAACGGGAGGCAGGGAGTCACAGGGGCTTTCGGAAACGGGGGGAGCGGGGAACTTTGTAGCGGCACAGCTGCTCCGGGCAGTGGGCGCATTGGAGCAGCTTGTTGGAACCGTACCAGAACCGCTCCGGGTGGCGGCGGTAGCGCACCTCCCAGAAGATCAGCACCACCACGCCAATCCAGAACAGGCTCTGGGCGTACCAGTGGGGGACGCACATGAGGGGAGCGGCCATCATCCAGGAGCCCCAGGCAAAGATCCGGCAGTTGACGCAGCATCGGTTTTTCATGAGAAAGGTCTGGAAGGGACAGAAGAACAGCACGCAGATGAGGTCGCAGAGGTAGCACAGGGCACACAGCAGAACCAGCACCGGTACAGACAGCACACCGCGGTGATAGAGAATGCCGAAGCACAGGTTGATGGCCAGCCATACCACAGCCACCTTCAAAGCGCCGCGGTCCTGAATTTTTACCGCCTGCCGCAGATCCTCCGGACGGTAATGGTCCACCGGGTCATAGCGGGTGGGATACTGCTTGAGGCATCCGGTGGTCAGCAGGCTGTTGGGGTTGAGCTGAACCACCATGGAGCCGGCCACAGCCAGCCAGAGCAGCAGAAGGGGCAGGACCGGAGCGTTTCCCGTGAAGTCCAGCCAATCCGGCCGAAAGAGAAAGAGAGTGGCCACAAAGAGAAAGACCGCCAGGCGAAAGGAAAAATCCCGCAGATAGTGCCGGGTCACCTTGGACAGCTTGGGGATGGTGGGCATTGCCGTGACGCTCCTTTCTCAGTGGTGTGGCGCTTACATTTCCCGCCGGCCCTCCAGCGCCCGCATGAGGGTGGCGTCATCGGTGTACTCCAGGTGGCTGCCCACGGGGATGCCGTAGGCCAGGCGGGTGACCTTCACCTGGAAGGGCTTCAGCAGCCGGGAGAGGTACATGGCGGTGGCCTCCCCCTCTGTATCCGGGTTGGTGGCCATGATGACCTCGGACACTCCCCCGGCAGCCACACGCTCCAACAGGGACTTGATGTGCAGATCGTCGGGGCTTACATGGTTCATGGGGGAGATGACCCCATGAAGCACGTGATAGAGCCCCTGATACTCCCGGGAGCGCTCCATGGCCACCACATCCTTGGGGTCGGCCACCACGCAGATGAGAGAGGTGTCCCGGCGGGGGCTGGCACAGATGGAGCAGGGGCCGTCCCCCTCCGTAAGGTTCTGGCACACGGGGCAGCAGTGGATGGCACGCTTGGCCTCTACAACGGCCTGGGCAAAGGCCTCCGCCTCTTCCGGAGACAGGGAGAGGACGTGGAAGGCCAGGCGCTGGGCGCTCTTTCGGCCGATGCCGGGCAGCTTGGCAAACTGTTCCACCAGATTTTCAAGGGCGGGGGGAAAGTATTCCATGGGGACTGACCTCCAGGGGATGAGAAATGAGAAATTTAGGAGTTAGGAATTTTGGGATTCCCGTTCCAGAGTAATGATAAATTTGAGTTGGAACCGGGGCTGACGGGAGGTTCCAGCCACCCGCCAGCCCGCCTGAACCATGTCGTTCATGACCTGCTCTGGACTGTCTGCGGTGAGGAACTGGTATTCCTTTATGCCGCGGTTTTGGTCAGCCTCGCAGGGCGGCGATGGCGGCGGCGGGGTCGGGAGTGCCGTACACGGCGGAGCCAGCCACCAGCACGTTGGCACCCGCCTCTATCACCAGCGGGGCGGTCTTGGGGGAGACACCGCCGTCCACCTCCAGCTCGCAGGCGGGGTTATAGCGGTCGATAATGGCCCGGACCTGGCGGATGGTGTCCAGCTGGTTTTCCATAAAGGACTGGCCGCCGAAGCCGGGCTCCACCGTCATCACCAGCACCATGTCCAGCTGCTCAATGTAGGGCAGAATGGCATTGGGAGAGGTGATGGGGCGAAGGGCGACGGCTTTCTTCACGCCGCACTGGCCCATAATGTCCAGCGCCTGGGCAATGTGCTTGGGGTGGTCGGCCTCCAGGTGGACGGAGAGCAGGTCGGCTCCCGCCTTGGCAAAGGCCTCAATGTAGCGAACGGGCTTGTCCACCATCAGGTGGACGTCCAAAAACATGTCCGTGCACTTGCGGATGGACTGGACCACCGGCACGCCCAGGGTGATATTGGGCACAAAGGCGCCGTCCATTACATCCACATGGAGGTATTCCGCGGAGGAGACGCGCTGAATGTCCCGTCCCAGATTTGCAAAGTCAGCGGACAGAATTGAAGGGGCGATTTTTACCATAACTGACAGCCTCACTTTCCATACGACAAAATAACAAAGCGGTTGCATCAGGGGCAGCCCGGACTCCGGGCGCATAGGATACAGGGCGGAGAAGGGGAGCGGACGCTTCCCGGGAGCCTCCGGGAGAACGGATTTGCTCCGGGCCGAGCCCACGGCCCACCCCCGTCCGTTCCATCCCGGCCGGCCCGCCGCTTTTCAGATAGCCGCCCGCCGGAGGAGCCTCACTCCCCGGCGGGCGGCAGAGGAAGAACAAGGTTCCGCTTCCACTTCCGGTTTAGTTGTAGAAATCGGCGGTGTCCGTCTCCACGGCGTGATAGCCCGCCTCACCCAGGGCCTGGAGAATCTGCTCCTTGTGCTCGTGGCCGAAGGCCTCCAGCGTGACCCGAAGCTCCACGCCGGACTGGCGGTTGATGTTAATGAACTGGTTGTGCTCCAGCTTGATGATGTTGCCGTTGTTTTTGGCCAGCACCTCAGCCACCCGCAGCAGTTCGCCGGGCCGGTCAGGCAGCTGCACGGCGAAGGTGAAGATCCGGCCCCGGCGGATAAGGCCGTGCTGGACCAGGGAGGCCATGGTGATGACGTCCATGTTGCCGCCGGAGAGGACGGAGACCACGTTCTTGCCCCGGCAGTCCAGGTGACGCAGGGCGGCCACGGTGAGAAGACCGGCGTTTTCCACCACCATCTTGTGCCGCTCCATCAAATCCAGGAAGGCCTCCACCAGCTCGGTGTCCTCCAGAGCCAGCACCCGGTCCACGTTTTTCTGGACATAGGGGAAGACCAGATCGCCCGGAGTCTTCACCGCCACGCCGTCAGCAATGGTGGTGGCGGTGGGCAGGGTGACCACATGGCCGGCCTCCAGGCTGGCCTTCATGGAGGCGGCCCCCACCGGCTCCACGCCGATGACCTCCACGTTGGGGTTGAGAAGCTTGGCCAGGGTGGATACGCCGGCGGCCAGACCGCCGCCGCCGATGGGGACCAGGATGACGTCCACATCGGGCAGGTCCTGGAAAATCTCATAGGCGATGGTGCCCTGGCCGGTGGCCAGGGTGAGGTCGTTGAAGGGATGGACGTAGGTGAGCCCCTGCTCCTGGGAGAGCTTGGCGGCCAGCTCAGCGGCGTCGTCAAAGACCTCGCCATGGAGCACCACCTTGGCTCCGTAGTCCTTGGTGTTGTTCACCTTCACCAGGGGAGTGGTGGTGGGCATGACGATGGTGGCGGCCACGCCGGCGGCCTGGGCCGCATAGGCCACACCCTGGGCGTGGTTTCCGGCGGAGGCGGTGACCAGACCGCGCTCCTTTTCCTCCGGAGTCAGGGTGCTGATTTTATAGAAAGCGCCTCGAATCTTGTAGGCCCCGGTGACCTGCATGTTCTCCGGCTTGAGGTACACATGGTTTCCGCACAGCCGGGACAGGTAGGGGGAATCAATGAGGTGAGTGGGCCGCAAAACGCCCTGGAGCACATTCCGGGCGTTTTTAAACTGTTCGAGGGTCATGGTTCCGTCTCCTTTATTTCGTTTCGCAAAATACGATTTACCATTAAATATACATAATTATAAGGGATAAGTCAATGTAGGAGAATCAGATTCAATTGGACCAGCCTTCACCCAGTACCCGGTCATAGGTGATCTGCTCCATGGCCTGGGGGAAGAAGGTGTCCTCCTGACTCAGGGGAAGGAGCAGACGGTTATTGTAGAAGGGGACGTTCTGATAGAAGTCGGCCAGCAGCTCCATGTAGGGGGTGCGGGCCATGCCGGTGGAGCGGGCCAGGGAGTTGAGCAGGTTGTAGTCGGAGATCTGGTTTCCGGTGTGCTCCTCCAGCAGTCCGCCCTCCAGCTCCCGGTTGGAGTAGATGATAAAGGGGGTGGAGTAGAGCAGCTGCCGGTCTTCCGTGGTCTGATTCCCGCTGGCGTCCACAAATCCCGTTTCATCGTAAGCGGAGAAGTTGCTGCCCAGGGTAGGCAGATGGTCACCGAAGAAGAGCAGTACAGTGGGCTTTTCCCGGATGTCAATCCAGTCTGCCAGGGAGCCCAGCATCTGGTCCGCATCGTAGAGCCCCTGGGTGTAGGTGGTCAGGGCGGTGAGAGAGGCCTCAGACATGGCGGGGCAGTCCACCTGAATGTGGATGTCCTCCGCGTCCAGGGCATTGAAGGGCTGGTGATTTTCCATGGTAATGGCAAAGAGGAAGACCGGATCCTCCTGGCTGTCTACCAGGGTGCGGATGGCCTGGAAGGTGGTGTCATCGCTGATGTAGCTGCGCTTATAGGTGGGCTCCACCAGCTCGGCCACCTCCTCCTGGCCGTAGAATTCATCAAAGCCCAGCAGGGGATAGGCGGTGTTTCGGGCGTAGAATTTCTTGTCGTAGGGATGGACGGCCAGGGTGGTGTAGCCCGCGTCCTTATAATTGGATACATAGGTGGGGAAGGCGTGATCCACATACCAGTAGGGGGTGGTGACGTCGGGCATGTAGTCGGTGGTCAGTCCGGTGAGCAGGGCGAATTCCGGACGTACGGTGCCGCCTCCCAGAGCGGTGGTATAAATAAGTCCGCTGTAACTGTTGGGGTCGTCCAGCAGCCGGTCATAGTTGTCCAGCGGATTTTCCGAGAAAGAGACTCCGGGCAGAATGCGGGGGTCGAAGAAGCTCTCGCTGAGGACTACCACCACGTCGAAGACCTGGGCGTCAGGATCGGCGGCCACGGCCTGATAGGGCTCCAGAATGGACTGAATGGTGTCCTGACTGTACCCGGCGGGGGGCTGGACCTGCATACTGAGTACGTTGATGGTGAAGGCGCCCACAAAGCCATTGGCGGCATAGTTGGAGCTCTGAAGGGCGGAATCGATGGTGGACATGCCAAAGCGGTTGAGCACCCGCTCAGTCTTGGTGGTGGTGTTCACCGATAAGTAGACGGCCAGAATGATCAGGGCCGCTGTGGACCAGCGCCAGAAGAAGGGGCGGAGCAGGGCGATGCGGAACAGCCAGAACCAGCCCACCCACAGCAGCACCGCCGCGACACCCAGCCAGAACCAGACAGGGGTATCTCCGCTGATGAAGGAGGTCAGCTCCTTGGCCTGAGTGACCATGGCCAGATCCTGGGGATAGAGGTGGTCGCCGTTGAGGGCGGCCTTGGTGTAATTGACGTAGGCGGCAATCAGGGACAACAGTCCGAAGATCAGCCCCGAGATCCAAAGACGGCGGAGAATCAGGGTGAGGACCGCAAACAGAAGAAGCACCACCACCACTTCAAAGAGTGCGGAGCGGGGGTGCCGCTCCCAGAAGGTGAACTGGACGGTCAGGTGGCCGCCGAAGTTCATGTAGTCCATGACAAACAGACAGAACAGGGGGAAGAAGGGGGTGCTCAGCCACCCCAGCCCAATAAGCACCCGCGTCCCGCGGATACGGGCCAGGGGAGAGGAGACCGCTTCGCCTGCGGGAGCGGCAGGCATCAGCAAGTCGGGCATGGAAATCACAACTCCTTTGCAAAGAATGGGCATAAAAAATGCCCTAAATTATGAGACGGCAGCCGATGGCTGCCGGTGGGGAGAAAAAAGGACAATCTTTGACAACAGATATCGCTATTGTAGCGCGATTAAATTCGGATTTCAAGCGGGAATCGGAGAAAATGGGCAACTTGACACCCCTCTTTGGGAAGGATATAATGCATTCATAAGAAAAATACCCAGCGCCCGGCCCGATTTCGCCGCGGCATGGAAGGCTGTGAGCTGTGGAGGTTTGTTATGGCAAAGCATGTAAAGCGCTCGGTACTTCCCATCTATCTCATCGGGGTGACCAGCTTGGTTTATGCCCTGGTTTTCCCCCTTCGCCGTCCGGTCCACTACGCCCTGTGTGCGGCGGTATGTGCCGTGGTATTTGTGGTGGGCAAAGCCATATTCCCGGATAAAGCCTACGCCATGCCTGGGGAGGAGAAGAAAGAGGAACCCAAGAAAAAGGAGGAGGCCCCCAAGAAGGAGACCCCCAAATCCACCGGAAACCCGGAGATTGATGCTCTGCTGAAAGAGCGGGAGCGGGCTTTGAGTGAGATGCGTCGGCTCAACGACAGCATTGAGGACGAGAAGATTTCTGCCCAGATCGACCACCTGGAGGAGGTCACGGGCAAGATCATCGACCAGGTGGTGGCTCAGCCCAAGAAGCTGCCTCAGATCCGCCGCTTCCTGGACTACTACCTGCCCACCACGCTGAAGATTCTCAACGCCTATGACCGGATGGATGCCGCCGGCATCTCCGGCAGCAACATCGACGCCACCAAGGGCAAGGTGGAGACCATGATGGATACCATTGTCCAGGCCTTTGACAAGCAGCTGGACGCCCTCTTTGGGGAGGAGGCACTGGACATCTCCACCGACATTACCGTAATGGAAAACCTGCTGGCCCGGGAGGGCCTGGGCGGGATGCAGATGGGACAGGAACAGAAGAAGGATACGGACGTGAACCTGGAGCTGTAAGGAGGGCTTGCGGTGATGGGATATCGGAACCGGATCAGCCGGGACGAGTGCCTGGCGGCCGCCCTGCTCTGGACGCTGGTACTGGCTATCCAGCTAGGCTTTTTTCTCGCTGCCGGCCGCAGCCTGGACGGGGTGAGCATGAGCTTGGCAGCGGTCCTGGTTTTGCTTCAAGTCCTGTGCTGCGCCCTTCAATGGTACTGCTATCTGGCATATAATTGGAAAAAATCGAACGATAACAACAATTTAGGAGGAAATCCACATGAGCGATGAACTGAATCTGACCCCGGAGCTGACCCTGACCCCGGATACCGCCGCGGCTGCCCAGGCCCCTGCAGCCCCCGAAGCGCCTGCGCTCACCCTGGAACCCCCCGTCGACACGGCTCAGGCCCAGGCGGAGGCCGTTCAGGCCCAGCGGGATGCCAACGCGGTGAAGCTGGATGAGTCCATGCTCAGCGAGGCGGAGCGGAAGATGGTGGACGACTTTGCCCAGAAGATCGACGTCACCGACTCCAACATGGTGCTCCAGTACGGCGCGGCGGCCCAGAAGAACATCGCCGCCTTCTCGGAGAGTGCCCTGAACAACGTAAAGACCAAGGACCTGGGCGAAGTGGGCGAGGCCCTGTCCTCCCTGGTGGTGGAGCTGAAGAACTTCGGCCAGGGCGAGGAGAAGAAGGGCGGTATCTTCGGCTTTTTCCAGAAGAAGAAGGACGAGCTGGAGGCACTGAAAGCCAGCTACTCCAAGGCGGAGACCAACGTAAACAAGATTGTGAAGGTGCTGGAGAACCACCAGATTGTCCTCATGAAGGACATCGCTATGTTCGACCAGATGTATGACCTGAACACCAAGTATTATAAAGAGCTCACCATGTATATCATCGCGGGCAAGAAGCGCCTGGAGTACCTGCGCACCCACGATCTGGAGGAGCTGAAGAAGAAGGCTGCCCAGACCGGTGCCCAGGAGGATGCTCAGGCCTACAACGACTTTGCCAACCTGTGCACCCGCTTTGAGAAGAAGCTCCACGACCTGGAGCTGACCCGGATGATTTCCATCCAGATGGGTCCCCAGACCCGCCTTCTGCAGAACAATGACACCCAGATGCTGGAGAAGATCCAGTCCTCTCTGGTAAACACCATCCCCCTGTGGAAGAGCCAGATGGTGTTGGCCCTGGGTCTGGAGCACGGCCGTCAGGCCACTGCGGCTCAGACTGCTGTGACCAACATGACCAACGACCTGCTGAAGAAGAACGCAGATATGCTGAAGATGGGCACCATCGAGACCGCTCGGGAGGCCGAGCGCAGCGTGGTGGATATCCAGACCCTCCAGCACACCAACGAGCAGCTCATCTCCACTCTGGACGAGGTCATGAAGATCCAGACCGAGGGCGCCCAGAAGCGGAAAGAGGCCGAGGCCGAGCTGGGCCGCATCGAGGGCGAGCTGAAGCAGAAACTGCTGGAGCTGAGAGGATAAAAGCAGCGCAGAGACGGCGGAGTTATTGACCCGTCCGTGCGGCCAATCCGCAGCGTGACAGCGCGAAGCGCGAAGGATCGCCGCGCGGCAGAAATGAGAACCGGAACAAGCACAGCGAAGAAAGGAACCGGCAATGAAATTTTTTCAGAAAACCTGGGTGGCGGTGGTCATCACCCTGGCGATGGTAGCCGGGGCGGTGTTCATCGGCCTGAACCGGGAGGAGACCGTGCCAAACAGTCCTGCGTCGGTGGGATTGGACACCAGTCTGTCTACCAGCTACAGCGAAGGCTTTTTGCTGGACGAGGCGGACGTGCTGACTCAGGAGCAGGAACGCCAGATCAACCTATACAACGCCAACTGGCTGAAGCGCTATGACAGCCTGGTGGCGGTGGCGGTGGTACCCACTGCGTCCGGCAGTCTGGAGGACTACGCCTATGACCGGGCCATGGCCTGGGAGCTGTCGGCGGCAGATGCCGTGCTGGTAATTGAGACGGGCAGCGGCAGCGCCTACTTCCTTCCCGGAGATAACTACCCTCTTACCGACAGCCAGATCAACTCCTACATGAACACTTACCTCTATGAGGGCGTGGCGGACAAGGAGTATGCCTCCGGCATCCTGGAGCTGTTCCGGGAAGTGAATGAGTACTATGTGGACCAGTATGGCCTGGGCTATCTGGGCAATGGAAGCTATGGCTATCAGAGCGGAATCAACGTCTACGGCATCGTTATGCTGTTGGTGATCCTGCTGGTCATTGCCACGGTGGTGGACAATCTCCGCTACGCCTCTTACCGGCAGCGCTATTACGGCGTGGTCAATCCGCCCGTGATGTTCCGGCCCATTCTGTTCTGGCATGGACCGGGCTACGGCTGGTACCGGCGGCGCTGGCGCCGTCCCCCGCCTCCTCCCCCCGGAGGACCCAGGGGACCGGGCGGCTTCGGCGGCTTTGGCGGTCCGGGTGGTGGAAATCACTCCTCCCGCCCCGGCGGCGGGGGCTTCTCCGGCTTCAGCGGACCGGGCCGTGGTGGCAGCTTTGGCGGAAGCCGGGGTGGCGGAGGCTTCTCTGGCGGCAGCCGAGGCGGCGGTTTCAGCCGCGGAGGCGGCTTCGGCGGCAGCCGGGGCGGTGGTGGCTTCGGCGGTGGCCGCGGCGGAGGCTTTGGCCGGCGCTGAGTCATTTAAAACGAGAGCAAAAAGGGCGTCGTCCCCACGTGGGGCGGCGCCCTCTTTTTGTGTCCGTGCCCAACATATCCCGAAGAGGCGGGGCATATACATGGAAGGAACCAACGATTTGGGAGTGTGATATTCCATGAGACAAAGCTCCGCCGACCTCAACCGAATCCGCCTGCATGGCCGGCTTGAGGAGGCTCCTGTGTTTTCCCACGTGAACCATGAGGTGGAATTTTTCCGCTTTCCCCTGTGTGTTGCCCGTCTGTCCGGAGCGGAGGACCGGGTGTATGTGGTGGCCCCCCGGACCCTGTTGGAGCAGTGCTCCGGCCTTGGAGCCGGGGAGGAGGTAACCGTTCTGGGAGAGGTGCGTACCTTCAACAACCGCAGCGGAACAGGCAGCCGCCTGGTGATCAATGTCTTTGCCCGGGTGCTCCAGCGGGAGCCGGGGGAGGACGAAAACCGTCTGGAGCTGTCGGGCACCCTGTGTAAGGAACCGAGCCTGCGGGTGACGCCCTTGGGGCGGACCATCTGCGATATGATTTTGGCGGTGAATCGCCGCTATGGGCGGGCGGACTATCTGCCCTGCATCACCTGGGGCAGTCTGGCACGTCGGTGCGGCGCCATGGAGGTGGGGGACCGGCTCCAGATGTCCGGGCGGCTCCAGAGCCGGGGCTATACGAAGATCGTGGAGGGCAAGCAGGAATTCCGCACAGCCTTTGAGGTGTCCGTGATGTCTTTGGAGAGCGGCGCAGATTGGATGGCGGATAAGCTGTGCGGTACGGCTCCGGACCTGGCAAGAGTAGAATAAACTTTGGCCGAAATTGTAATGGAATAGGAAAAAATAAACCGGAAATTTGAGAAAATCAGAAAAAATCTGTTTTTTGCACGGGGGAACGTTGACATTAAAATTTGTTCCTACTATAATTTACTCCTGCGTGAAAAAGGAGAACGTTGGGAGGAGATTAGGGTGGGAACACCTGCAAATGAGAATAAAATGGGCGTTATGCCCGTCAATCGTCTGCTGCTGAACATGGCCGTACCCATGGTGATCTCCATGCTGGTACAGGCCCTCTATAATGTGGTGGACAGCGTGTTTGTGGCCAAACTCAGTGAGGATGCGCTGAACGCAGTTTCTCTGGCGTTTCCGGTGCAGAACCTGATGATTTCTGTGGGCGTGGGCACCGGCGTGGGTATCAATGCCCTGCTCTCCAGGAGCCTGGGACAGAAGGACCAGGAGAAAGCAAACCAGACTGCCACCAACGGCCTGTTTCTGGCGCTGCTCAGCTGTCTGGTCTTTACCGTGCTGGGCTTTACCTGTTCCCGCCTGTTTTATGCCATCCAGACGGACATTGCCCCAATTGTGGACTATGGTGAGGACTATCTGACCATCGTCTGCGGCGTCAGTGTGGGTATGTTTGCCGGTGTGACTCTGGACCGGATTCTCCAGGCCACCGGGCGGACCTTCCTCACCATGATTACTCAGGCAGTGGGGGCTATTATCAACATTGTCCTGGACCCCATCATGATTTTCGGCCTGTTCGGCTTTCCGCGGATGGAGGTAGCGGGCGCTGCCCTGGCCACCGTCATCGGCCAGATCTGCGGAGCGTGCCTGTCGGCCTACTTTAATCTGCGCCACAACCCGGATGTGCAGATGAGATTCCGCGGCTTCCGGCCCAACGGGGCCATTATCCGGGGCATTTACAGCGTTGGCGTGCCCTCCATTGCCATGCAATCCATCGGTTCCATCATGGTATTCGGCATGAATCAGATCCTGCTGGCCTTTACCGCCACTGCCACGGCGGTATTCGGTGTGTACTTTAAGCTTCAGTCCTTTATTTTTATGCCGGTCTTTGGCCTGAACAACGGAATGGTGCCCATTGTGGCCTACAATTACGGCGCCGGCCGGCCGGACCGTATCTCTAAAACCATTCGTCTGAGTGTTCTGTATGCAGTGGGCATTATGCTGCTGGGTCTGCTGGCCTTCCAGCTGATTCCCCATGTATTTCTGTCCATGTTCATGGCAGATGGAGAGACCGCGGGCGATATGCTGACCATTGGCGTGCCCGCTCTTCGTATTATTTCCTGCAGCTTTCTCTTCGCAGGTTTCTGTGTGGTCAGCTCCTCTGTGTTCCAGGCCCTGGGCCACGGAGTGCTCTCTCTGCTGGTGTCGGTGGTGCGTCAGCTGATGGTGCTGCTGCCGGTGGCCTTCCTGCTCTCCCGGCTCTTTGACCTCCAGGCGGTGTGGTGGGCCTTCCCCATTGCAGAGCTGGCGTCTGTAACCCTTTGTATCTTGTTTTTGCGCCGGGTTTACCGCAAGGAAATCCTGCCTCTGAAAACGCGGCAGGAACAGAAAAACGCTTAACGAAAAAGACGCATCCATATGGATGCGTCTTTTTTATTTTGGAAAAATTACAGGACTACGATTACCTGGTACATGAGGATAAAGTGAAAGATGCTGCCCAGCAAAATGAACAGATGGAAGATCTCATGGCAGCCAAAGCGGGGATTGTTTCGTCCGGGCCATTTGACGGCATAGAGTACACCGCCTACGGTGTAGGACAGCCCGCCGGCCAGCAGCCAGACGAATCCGGCAGTGGGCAGCGCCCGATAGAGCGGGACAATGGCAAAAATGGCCAGCCAGCCCATAATGAGGTAGATGGTGCTGGTGAGCCAGCGGGGGATTCCCAGCTTGGCGATGGTGAGCACCAGTCCGGCCGCCGCCAGGGTCCATATACAGCTGAGCAGAAGGGGGCCGCCGCTGTTGCGCAGGGCGGTGAGACAGATGGGCGTATAGCTGCCGGCAATGAGCAGATAGATGGAGCAGTGGTCATATTTCCGCAGGGCAATGCGTCCGGGAACGGATACGTTAAGACAGTGGTACAGGGTGCTGGCGGTGTACAGCCCCACCATGGACAGCCCGTAAATCAAGAAGGGCAGTATTTCGGACGGATGACCCAGCTGCAGGGCCCGCAGCAGCAGTGCGGCCGTACCCACAACGGCCAATACCGCGCCCGCTCCATGGGTGATAGCCGACCAGGGGCGCAGGCCGTCATAGGGATCCCGTACCTCCCGGCGGCGCCGGGGTCTGGGCTCAAAGAGAGGGGACTGGGCGGTCAATACATCGGAACGCATGGCGGACACTCCTTTCCGGGGAACGATTCTTTACACCATCAGTATATCCATATCCGCCAAAAATATCAATATAAAAAATGACTAAATATAATTTTAAAAATTAGATTATGAAATATAAAAAACAACGCCGGGAAAACCCGGCGCTGCTTTTTGACATTAGCCCTGGGAAATAGCGCCCACGGGGCAGTTGCCGGCGCAGGAACCGCAGTCCAGGCAAGCGCCAGCGTCGATCACGTAGTGGTCGTCGCCCTGAGAAATAGCGCCCACGGGGCAGGAATCCGCGCAGGAACCACAGCTGATGCAAGCATCACCGATAACATAAGCCATGATAAGTACACCTCCCTTAGAATGTACATTCATTCTAACACAACTTTTCAAAAATGCAATGCTAAATTTTTCAAAAGGGGGAATCATTAACAGAAGATTTACGTAGGGAGGAACACTGCTATGTCCGACAGCCGCTTCACATCCACCGCCCTGGGGGCCATTCGTCTGGCCCAGGAAAATGCCGCCCGCCTGGGGCACAGCTACGTGGGCAGCGAGCACCTGCTGCTGGGATTGGCCAGTCAGGAGTATAGTCCCGCGGCTATGGCGCTGCGCAAGTCGGGGGCGGGCAGTCCGGTGCTGCGGGCGGCCATTGCCCAGCGGGTGGGCATTGGGGTCCCATGCCCGGCGCTGCACCAGGGGCTGACACCGCACTGCTGCCAGGCCATTCAGGGGGCGGTGGGGGAGAGCCGCCGTCTGGGGCAGCGGGCCATCAATTCGGAACATCTGCTGCTGGGTCTGCTGGGGACGGAGGAGAGCGGCGCCTTCCGCCTGCTGCGGGACTGCGGGGTGGACTGCAAGGGACTCTATCAGATGGTGAGCGCCTCCCTGGGCGGGGAGGAGTACACGCCCCGCTTTCGCCCCAGGGAGCCGGAACAGCGGTCCGGTCCCACCGATACCCGCCAGCTGGACCAGTGTGCCCGGGACCTGACCCGTATGGCGGCGTCCGGCAAGCTGGATCCGGTCATCGGCCGGGAGGAGGAGCTGGAACGGGTCATCCAGATCCTGTCCCGGCGCACCAAAAATAACCCCGCCCTGGTAGGGGAGCCCGGCGTGGGCAAGACGGCGGTGGTGGAGGGGCTGGCCCTGGCCATTGCCGACGGCACCGCCCCCAGCCATTTGTTGGGGCGGCGGGTGTGTGCCCTGGACTTGTCCGCCATGGTGGCAGGGACCAAGTATCGGGGGGAGTTTGAGGAAAAGCTCAAACACGTACTGAATGAGGTCCGCAAGGCGGGCAACATCATTTTATTTATCGACGAGCTGCACACCATCGTGGGGGCGGGCAGCGCCGAGGGGGCCATTGACGCGGCCAATATCCTGAAGCCAGCCCTGGCCCGGGGAGAGCTGCAGGTCATCGGAGCCACCACCCTGGACGAGTACCGCCGCCACATTGAGAAGGACTCCGCCCTGGAGCGGCGCTTTCAGCCGGTCACCGTCCGGGAACCCGACCGGGATAAGACGTTGGCCATTCTCCGGGGCCTGCGGGGGCGGTATGAGAGCCACCACCACCTGACCATCAGCGACCGGGCTCTGGAGGCGGCGGTGGACCTGTCCATCCGTTATCTGCCCCAGCGCTTTCTCCCTGACAAAGCCATCGATCTGGTGGACGAGGCGGCCTCCCGGGCCCGCCTGTCGGGCCGGGCCCTGCCCCCGGAGCTGAAGGAACTGGAGAGCCGGGCCTGCCAGGCGGGGCATCAAATGGAGCAAGCCATCCGGGGCCAGAATTTTGAGAAAGCGGCCATGCTCCGGGACGCAGAGAGCAGCTTCCGCCGCCAGCTGGAGGAGGGCAAGAAGCAGTGGATCAGCAGCTGCCAGCCCTGCCAGGTGGAGGAGAGCCACATTCGCGAGGTACTCACCCAATGGACGGGAGTGCCGGTCACTGACCCGGACGAGGCAGACCGCAAGGCCCTGGCGGAATTGGAAGAGACCCTGCACAGAAGTCTGTTGGGACAGGACCGGGCGGTGGAGACGGTGGTCAAGGCCATCCGCCGCAGCCGCCTGGGCCTGAAGGACCCCCGGCGCCCGGTGGGCAGCTTCCTGCTGCTGGGGCCCAGCGGCGTGGGCAAGACCCAGCTGTGCCGCAGCCTGGCCGCCGCCCTCTTCGGCAGTGAGGAGGCCCTGCTGCGTTTTGACATGTCAGAGTATATGGAGGCCCACACCGTCTCCCGGCTCATCGGCTCCCCTCCGGGCTATGTGGGCCATGAGGAGGGAGGGCAGCTCACCGAGCGGGTGCGGCGCTGTCCCTGGTCGGTGGTGCTGCTGGACGAGCTGGAGAAGGCCAACCGGGACATCTGGTCCATCCTCCTCCAGGTCATGGAGGAGGGTGTCCTCACCGACGCTCAGGGGCGGAAGACAGACTTCCGCAACACCGTCCTGGTGATGACCTCCAACCTGGGGGCGGGACGGTTTGCCCAGGGCAAGAAGCTGGGCTTTGCGTCAGGGGATCGTGTGGCGGAGCGGGAGGGCCTGGAACAGGAAGTGCTGGGAGACGCCCGGCGGGCCTTTTCCCCGGAGTTTATCAACCGGCTGGACGCCATGCTGGTGTTCCATCCCCTGGACGGGGGTGTCCTGGAGGCCATTACCCGGCAGCTGCTGGAGGAGAGCGGCCGCCGCATGGCCCAGCTGGGCATAAAGCTGGAGGCGGAAGACCAGGCGGTGGCTCTTCTGGCCGGGCAGGGGAGCAGCCGGGAGTACGGTGCCCGCCCCCTGCGGCGGGCCATTGCCGCCCAGGTGGAGGACCCGGTGGCAGATCTGCTGCTGGCGGGGACATTGAAGCAGGGGGACACCCTGCATGTGACAGCCGAGGAGGGACAGGTCCGGGGGCGGCCCGCCCGACCCGTCACGGAGCTGGAATAAGGGAAAAGCCGGGACTCCGCATTGTATATGCGGAGTCCCGGCTTTGTTCATACAGATAAATCGCGGTTATCCCAGCCGTACGATCTTCTCTATGGGCAGGGCGCACAGCACCGCCTGGGCGGGGCTGCGCAGGCCGTGGGCGGCGTTGATGGCCTCCAAAATGGGGGCGCGCAGATGAGTGGGCACCACGATGGCTACAATCTCCCGCTCAGCGGTGAGGTCAGCCAGGTCGTAGGCCTGCTCCAGCTCCTCCAGCCCGGACAGGCGGGCCTTGATGACGGTGCCGCCCCGGGCCCCCTGTTCCTTGGCGGTGGACATAACCTCATCGGTGTGGCCCCGGCTGCAGGCCACCAGAATCAGAGTGTTCTCCTCGTTGTGATTCATCGCGGTATCTCCTCCGTTTCGCTTGGCCTGCTCCGCCTTAAAAAGTACCAGGGCGGCGGCCAGATTGTTCAGTGCGCTGACAGGCAGGGAAAATACAATGCCCGCCGTACCGGTGCTGCCCCGAAGGTCGCTGTCCAGTTCCTGCAGCAGGCTTTGGCAGGCGGAGGCGGGGGCGAAGGAGAGCACCACATCCTTCTCGCTGGAGCCGAGACCCAGAATATCCATAATTTCCGAGGTGGCTGTCCCCCGTCCGGCACACTGGAGGTGGAGGAACACCTGGCGGGCGGTGTACAGCTTCTGCATGGCCACGCCGTGGCCGCGCTCCACGATAGAGACAATCAAACGCATGGACTGTGCCATAAAAGCTCCTCCTTTCTCAGTTGAAATAGACCATCACATCCTCCACACGCTCCATGTGGTAGCGCAGGCGGCGGCGGGCCAGCTTGTGCCGAATCTGGCTGGCCAGGCCCATGGTCTGGATGGTAATAAGAGGCGTCATGGCCACCATGGCCACAATGCCGAAGGCGTCGGTCATCAGATTGCCGCCCACAGCGGTGCAGGCCCCCATGGCAAAGGGGAGCAGGAAGGTGGCGGTCATGGGGCCGCTGGCCACTCCGCCGGAGTCGAAGGCGATGCCGGTGAAGATGGGGGGGACAAAGAAGGAGAGGGCCAGGGCAACGCCATAGCCCGGAATGAGCAGCCACAGGATGTTCAGGCCAGTGAGCACCCGGACCATCGCCAGGCCCACAGACACGCATACGCCGATGGACAGGGCGTGCCCCATGGATTTATGGGAGATGGAGCCGTTGGAGACCTCCTCCACCTGTTTGGTGAGGACGGCCACGGCGGGCTCCGCCTTGACGATGTAATAGCCGATGAGCATGCCGATGGGCACCAGCAGCCAGCGCTGGCTGCTGCGGGCTACGGTGGCGCCGATGAACTGGCCCGCGGGCATAAAGCCCACGTTGACGCCGCACAAAAACAGGACCAGCCCAAGATAGGTATACAGCAGCCCCGCGCAGATCTTCAAAATCTGATTGCCCTGAAAGCGGCGGGAGATCAGCTGGAAGAGGACAAACAGCGCCACAATGGGAAGCAGAGAGAGGGCTACCTCCTGGAAATAGTGGGGCAGGGCGGAGACAAAGTACCGGGCGGCATCCACCGTGGTCTCTACCTCCGGCAGCTGGGCGGAGGAGTACAGAGTCTCCTCCGGCCGGTAGACAATCCCCAGGATCAGCACGGACAGGATGGGGCCGATGGAACACAGAGACACCAGGCCGAAGCTGTCGCTGGCGGAGTTGGCGTCGCTCCGGGTGGAGGCGATGCCAAGGCCCAGGGCCATGATGAAGGGAACCGTTATCGGGCCGGTGGTGACGCCGCCCGAGTCAAAGGAGACGGGGATAAAATTGCCGGGGGCGGCGGCGGCCAGGGCAAAGACCAGCAGGTAGAAGATAATCAGCATCCGGCGCAGGGGAATGGCCTTTCGGATGCGCAGGGCGGCCAGCACCAGAAAGATGCCGACCCCCACCCCCACGGTGAGAATCAGCACAATGTTCTCAATGGCGGGCACCTGTTCGGCCAGAACCTGCAGATCGGGCTCCGCCACCGTGGTAAGTACGCCCAGAAGAAAATAGGCGACGACGAACAGCAAAGGCCCCTTGTGCCGGCTGATCTCCACCCCCATTCCCTCTCCCATGGGAATCATGGAGATGTCCACCCCCACGGTGAACAGGCCCATGCCGGCCACCAGAAGAATGGCGCCGAACAAAAACAGGACCAGAGTGCCCGGCGCCAGGGGCGCGATGGTGATGGAGAGCAAAAACACGATGGCGGTGATGGGCAGCACGCTGGCGAGAGATTCCCGGTTTTTTTCCTTAAACTGTGGGTTTAAATGCAAGGGAGCGCTCCTTTCCGCGCCCGCCGGGAGGGCGGGCACTGTTTATTGGATCAGGAGCAGAGAACCACAGGGGCTGAGCCGCTCCTGCCCGTCCGGTTCCGGTGGGACGGCTGAGCGGACCTGCGCCGCATCGGGCTGTGGAAGCCCGGTGGGGCGTCTGAGCACCTTGCTGAGCACAGAGGAAAAAGGAATTTCCGCCAATTTTTTGCCAAAACTGAGCTAAGTGTTCAAATTTTGCTCCATGTGCTCCATTATAGAGGAGAATCGGAAGAGATGTCAAATTTCAAAAACAGGGCACAAAACCCAAAAGGACAGGAAAACAAATGAAAAAAGTAATAAAAAACAGGGGGAAATGGGATAAATCAGGGATTTCACAAAACGGCCTGGCTGGAAAGGCCTGGAAAAGAAAAGATAATTTATAAAATCTTTACATACATAAGAAGGTTCTTAACACAATCAAAATAACGTGACGGGGGTTCCCGGTCGGCAGGGCAGATCAGTATAAAAAAACCCGTCCACAGAGGGGTGGACGGGCATGGTTGGAGAGGGATGGAAGACTTTGGATGGCTTGAGGGATCAGCGCTCGGTCTGATTGGAGGGCGATTTCGGGCCCTTCTGGCTCTTCTGACTCCGCTGCTGATTCTTGGAAGCCTGAGGGTCGGAAGAATTCTGGGGATTGGGCGTGTTCTGACGATTGGAACTCATGCTGCAGACCTCCTTTCCTTGAGGGTATTGGTAGCATACCCCCAAACCGGAGAACTATACATGAAATGGAAAAAGAAAACATCCTGAGTGATCAGGATGTTTTCTTTGGACTTGCAAAGGCGAAAAAGCGCTGGCCGAAGTAGTTGAGGCAGGTGAACAGCCCGTTGCCGGCCAGCAGGGACAGCTCGCCCTGCCACTTCACCAGCAGGGGCCAGCCCAGCAGGGGAACGATCCAGTTGGTCAGGGGCTGGGCGATCCCGTAGGCAATGAGATAGCACACGGCTATGTTGATGGAGAAGCGAAGGGCATCCATCCACACATTGCCCTGGCTATGGAAGCTGTACTTCCGGTTCAGGTAAAAGCTGGAGATGCTGGCCAAGAAGAAGGCCAGAGCGCTGGAGGGCCAGTAGCCCCAGTGAAGGTGGGAGTAGAAGAGAAACTGCAATGCCAGGCTGATGGCCGTGTTGCCCAGGCCGATGAGCAAGAAGGAATACAGGCTGGGGTCCCGCACCAGCTGTCTCAAAAACTGTGTCAATCGTCTCATGGCTTCTCTTCCGTGGCCCGGAACAGGTTGAGCCACAGCTCAAAATTCTGCCGGTCCTTTTTGATTACGGTGTCCAGAATGAGTCCGCAGCAGAAGGTGAGCAGGCCGCCCAAAAACAGGAAGCCAGCCACAATCAGTGTGGGGTACCGGGGGACCAGGCCGGTGTCCAGATAGTCCATAAAGACAGGGACAAAGAGGACGAGGGCCACGGCGGCCAGCAGCAGAGCTACCGTGGAGAAAAAGGCCAACGGCTTATAGTCCTTCACCAGGCGGAAGATAGTGGCCAGCACCTTGGCCCCGTCGGAGTAGGTGTTCAGCTTGGATTGACTGCCGGCGGGACGGTCCCGGTAGTCCACAGGGACGTTGACCAGGTGGAAGTTCTTGTCCAGGGCGTGAATGGACATTTCGGTCTCAATCTCAAAGCCCTTGGACAGAACCGGATAGGTCTTTACAAACAGGCGGCTGAAGGCCCGGTAGCCGGTCATAATGTCCTGAATGTTTCCCTTGAAGAAGAGGTTGACCAGCTTGCGCACCAGCACGTTGCCCACGTTGTGGAAGGGGCGCTTATTTTCGGTGAAGTAAGTGGAGGACAGTCGGTCGCCGATGACCATGTCCGCGCCCTCCTCCAGCACCGCCCGGGCCATCTGGGGGGCGTACTGGGCAGGGTAGGTGTCATCTCCGTCAGCCATCAGATAGCACTCCGCCTCAATATCCCGGAACATGGTGCGGATGACGTTTCCCTTGCCCTGGCGGTGCTCATAGCGCACCACCGCCCCTGCCGCCCGGGCGATCTCGTCGGTGTGGTCGGTGGAGTTGTTGTCGTAGACATAGATGACGGCCTCAGGGAGGGCGGCACGGAAGTCCCGTACGACCTTTTCAATGGTGGCAGCCTCATTGTAGCAGGGAATGAGCACAGCGATTTTATCCATGGGAGAGATTGCCTCCTTTGAGGGTTAAAACAGAGTAGGTGTAAGCCAGCAGCAGGGGCATGGCGGCCATAATGGGCAGCATGTAGCGCACCAGGGCGTTCACCGGGGAGACGCAGCAGATGCCAAGGGCCAGCCACAGGGGGAGACAGGCAATGAGGGCAATTCCTCTCCTCCGCCGGAGCAAAGCCACGCTGGCCAGCACCAGCAGCCAGGAGAAGGTGCCCGGAGCGTTGAGCAGCTCCAGCCCCGGTGTCTGGCTCCACCACCGGCTGAAGGCGTCGGCCAGCTGGGGGGCGTCAGGGTGGGCAAACTCCACCTCCAGCCCCCGCTCTGAGGTCTGCATGAAGAAATAGTTGCCGCCGAAGGGGCCATAGCGGTAGCCCGGGAGGAAGTAGCCGAACATGCTGTTGAGGGTAGCCTCCAGATAGACGTCCGGACGGCGCAGGCCCTGGCGAAGCCACAGGCCAAGGTACTCCTTCAGATTCTCGCTGTCCCCGTGGTAGGTGTTTTTCACCGGATCGGACACCCGGGGGTCGTAGGAGGTGACCAGAGTCTCATAGTCCAGAACCTGGTCAATGACGGCGATTTCCTCCTCCGTCAGCGTGTCGCCGCAGATCTGAACATAGCGGGCAGTCTGTTGGAAGGGGAGGCTCAGCACCTCCCGCACCGAGCCGGGAGCCACGCCCCAGGCGGGGAGCAGGACCTGGTTAAAGCACAGGTAGACCGCCAGAATGCCCACAGCCAGCCCGGCAGCGCCCAGGCGGGAGAGCAGGGAGCGGGCGGCGGGAATCAGCAGAAGCAGGGTGGGCACCACGATGTAGAGCCCATTGTTGCGCAGCAGGGCGCACAGAAGCCCTGTGAGCAGCAGGCTGGCCCACAAAATGGGCCCCGCCTTTCCCCGGGCCTTCAGAAAGAGCTCGACGCACAGGAAGAAGGCGGCAAACATGCCGAAGAACAGGGTGTCCTTCACAAACATCTGGGCATAGCCCCCAAAATTGGGTACCAGGGCGAAGAACGCCAGGGACAGCCGGGAGGCTGTCCGTCCGGCCAGCATCCGCACCTGCCAGCAAATCCCGGCCAGGGCGGCGGCACACACCAGGGTCTGGAACACCACATAGAAAAAGATGCCCAGGGACAGGTTGTCCCTGCCCAGGCTCACGATCCAGCCCATAAGCAGAGTAGACAGCCAGGGGTGGTGGTTGGTGGCCTGGGTCAGGCCGAAGAACTGCTCCAGCTGATACATGCCATCGTAGGTGACGCTGCCGGGCCAGCACAGGAGCAGATAGGGGAGCCAGAACAGAAGAATCAGCCCCAGAGACAGAAAAAAGAAGCGCACCTGACCCTTTGGAGAGAGAGAAGCGGAAGAGCCGGTCTGGGCCCGCCGGTCCAGCCAGTGGAAGAGAGCGGACACCAGGGGAAAGAAGAACAGCGCATAGCCCGCTGTCATCACCAGGGACAGGGCCACCCGCAGGGGAGTGCCCAGCAGGGGAGCCCAGCTGTCAGTGGCCTCAAAACTCTGGCCAAAGAGAAGACACAAAGCGAAGAAGAGGGACACCAGGACGGCGCTGGGCAGGAAGGGATGGGACAGAGGCAGCAGGCGCTGATAATAGAAGATCAAGGCCAGAATCAGCACCAGATACACCACGCCGCTGCCCTGAATCAGCTCGCCGATCTGCTCAGGCATGGTTAGTTCCTCGTAGCTGCCGGGCAGAGCCATCTGCACAGCCAGCGCAAAGCCGGTGAGCAGAGCATACAAAGCCGCGCGGCACCAGAGAAGCCCGGGACAGTCAAGTTTGCGGATCAATGCAATCGCCTCCTAAGCGCTGACCCGACTGGATCCATGTTTCATAGGACGCAAAAGTGATGCCCATCACAGAAGAAATGGGCAAAGGAAAAGGAGCGTTTTCCTGAAAATAAGGGGAAAACGCTCTGTCTTGTTCGACTTATTCTACTATATGCCAGGGAAAAAGGCAAGAGGAAGACACGAGAAAGGGCCGGCAGGTACACAGCCTGCCGACCCTCTCTCAGGAAGGATAAGATGGATCGAAGAAGGACGCTTTTGAAAGCGGCCCGCTTGCCGAATTTTGTCAGCCGTTGGGGAACATGAAGTGGATGGGGGCCGTGATGATCTGCGGGAAGATGATCAGCAGGGCCAACACACCGGCGGTGAGGAAAATCCACGGCATAACGGATTTAACCACCTTTTCAAAGGACAAGCCCGTCACATTCTCGGCGGCATACAGACACACGCCAACGGGAGGAGTGATGAGGCCGAAGCTCAGGGTGATAACCAGGAACACCACGAAGAACAGAGGCTCCACGCCCAGCTGCTTTACCACGGGCAGCAGGATGGGCACCAGGATGTAGATGGCAGCGGTAGCGTCCATGAACATGCCCACGATGATGAGGAAGATGAACAGAGCGAACATGATCACCAGCTGGTTGTCGGAGATACCCAGGATGAAGTTAGCCAGCTTGGAGGGCAGGCCGTCCAGCTCGAAGATCTGGCCGGCGGGCTTGGCGGTGATGGCGATAAACAGGATGGTACCGGTCTGACGGGCGTTCTTGCACACGATGCGGGGGATGTCAGACCACTTCAGACGCTTGTACACGTAGATGGAGACCAGAATGGCGTAAGCCACGGCCATGCCGGCGCCCTCGGTGGGGGTGTAGATGCCGCTGTACATACCGACCAGCAGGATGACGGGAACCATCAGGGCGGGGATAGCGCTGATGAAAGAGCGGCCCAGACGACGGACGTCAAACTTGCTCTTCTCACCGATGCCGGTGACCTTGCAGTGGATGTAGTTATAGACCATGAAGGCACCGCCGATGAAGATACCGGGCACGATACCGGCCATCAGAGCCTGGCCGATGGACTCGCCGGCGGTGGAGGCGGCCACGATCATCAGAATGCTGGGGGGAATGACGGAGGCCAGCATACAACCAGCCAGGTTGATGCCCACGCCATACTCCTTGGGGTAGCCCTTCTTGGCCATGGCGTTGATGCTCATCTTACCAATGGAAGCCACAGCGGCCACGGAGGAACCGGACATGGCGCCGAAGATGATGTTACAGAGGACGGACACGTGGCCCAGGCCGCCGTAAATCCAGCCCACGCAGGAGTCGGCCAGATCGTAGATCTTGTCGGCGATGCCGCCCTCGTCCATGATGGAGCCGGAGAGGATGAACAGGGGAACGGCCACCATGATAAAGCTGTTCATAGAGGTGTACATCAGCTGAATCACGGAGGTCAGGGGCATGTTGCCCATAGTAATCAAAACGATAACGGAGGCAGAACCCAGAGAGATGGCGATGGGTACGCCCAGGGCCATCAAAGCCACAAAGATAAGAAGCAGCGCCACACTCATGCCTGGTCACCTCCGATGTCTACTTTCTTAAAGTACTCCAGCATGCTCTGGATGGTACCGATGACACCCAGAACACCGCTGATGGGGACGCATACCATAATGAAGCCCAGGGGCAGGGCCACGGCGGCGCCCATCTCGTTGATCGCGAATTTCTGCATGGTCAGCTCAAAGCCGTACTTGGCCATGAAGCAGAAGAAGGCGATGGAAAATACAAAATACAACAGGGTGCAGAACTTCTGAATAAAACGGGGCAGAACCTGAAGCAAAACGGTCACGCGGGAGGACTCAGCACGGTTGAAGCCGGCAGCCACAGCGATGAACATCATCCAGATAAACAGAAAACGGGTGGTTTCCTCCGTCCAGGCGAAGGACTTGCCCAGCCAGCGGCCGAACACCTGGAGCAGAACTACCAGCAGCAGGGCCACCAGGGTGCCGCCGCACAGGATATCCTCCAGCTTGTCGACCACATCAAAGAACTTGCTTAGCGGGGAATGTTTACGTTCCATAGATTTCCCTCCTCGGGTCACACTTCTCTTCTTTTAGAGCGATGCGGAGAAGCCGAAGGCTTCTCCGCATCGGCAAAACTTGTGGGTTAAACCGGAAAAACGGGGTATGGATTAGGCCTTGCCGCAGAAGGCCAGAGTGGCGTCGAACAGGGTGTCGTCGGCCACGATGGCGCGGAAGTTGTCATACAGGCCCTTGGAAATCTCCACGAACTCGTTGAAGCCCTCTTCGGTCAGGTCGTTGTACTCCATGCCGTTGTCGGTCAGCAGCTTGAGCATGTCAGCGTCGGTAGAAGCCTGATAGTCCACATACCACTGCTGGCACTCCTCGGCGGCCTTAGTCAGAGCGTCCTGCTGCTCCTGAGACAGGGACTGCAGCTTGGCGCTGTTGATGCCCACGACCCAAGCGTCAGCCATGTGGTTGGTGCCGGAGATGTACTTCTGAACCTCGTAGAAGTTGTTGGTGGCAGGCACGTCAACGGGGTTCTCCTGGCCGTCCAGGGTGTTCAGCTGCAGGGCGTTGTAAACCTCGCCGAAAGCCATGGGGGTAACGTTCACGCCGCAAGCCTTGAAGAAGTCGACGTACAGGGTGTTGTTGGGGGTGCGGAGGGTCAGACCTTCCAGGTCAGCAGGGCAGGTGATGGGCTTGACGCTGTTGGTGACCTGACGGAAGCTGCGGGTCCAGCGGCCCAGGCAGGTGATGCCCATCTCTTCCACGCGGTTGAACAGCTCAACGCCGGTCTCGCTGTTCAGGTAGTCCTGGAGTTGCTGGGCGTCGTCAAACATATAGGGAACGGAGATGACGTTGAAGCCCGGCTCGAAGCTGGCGTACAGAGAAGCAGCCAGAATCATAATGTCGAGGGAGCCGCTGGACAGCATGGTCACACCAGAGTTGCCGTCGCCGCCGTACAGGGAACCGTTGGGGTAGATGGTCAGCTCAATGCTGCCGCCGGAGTACTCCTCCACGCGGGCCTTGAACTCCTGAGCCGCGGCGTAGATGTAGGAGTTGTCGGCATCGGGAACGCTGACGTTCAGGGAGACCTTCTCGCCGGAGCCGGAGGCACCGGAGCTGGAAGCGTTGCTGCCGGAGCTGCTGTTGCTTTTTCCGCAGCTGACCAAGGTCAGGGCCATGGCCAGAGCCAGAACGAGGCTGAGACACTTTTTCATTTTTCTTACTCCTTTTTCATTCCGATTTTATTTTTCGGCACGGGTTATTTAATGCCGAGATTTACTTTGTAGAGCTGCTTTACGCTGGGATAGAGACCGGTGTACACCTGATAGCGGCGGTTATATACCTCACTATGGGCGTCGGAGTGATGGATCTCCATATAAACTGCCTTTTCGACTTTGGCGGAGGCCTCATAGACATCTTTGAAGACGCCCGCGCCTACGCCGGCCAGCAGAGCGGCACCCACGGGGGCCATGTCGTTCATGTCCAGCACCGTGATGTCACGGCCGGTGATGTCCGCTTTGATCTGAGCCCAAACCTTGCTCTTGGCGCCGCCGCCGATGGAGGAGAAGCTGGTGAGCTTCTCGCCGGTGACTTCCTCTACCATCTCGATGAGCTGCCGCAGGCCGTAGGCGCAGCCTTCCAGCACCGCACGGTTCATCTCACGGCGGGTGGTCTTCAGGGACAGTCCGAAGAACACACCTCTGGCGTAGGGGTCCCACACGGGGCTGCGCTCGCCCATCATGTAGGGCAGGAACACCAGCCCGTCCGCTCCCGGCTCGGCCTGCTCGGCGTCGTCATTCATGAGCATCATGCCCTTCTTGCCGGTGACCGAGGGGTAGTCCTTGTAGTCCTGATAGAAGTTGTCGTACATCCACTGGTAGGAGGAACCGGTGTGGGACATTGCTCCCTGATAGATCCAGGCTCCGTCCACCACGTGGCGACGATTGATAAAGTTGGGGGAGAACTTGGGCTGCTCCACGCAGACGGTGAGTACATTGGTGGTGCCAACCGATTCGCACACATCACCCTGCTTGACCACGCCGGCTGCCAGAGTGGCGCAGGCGGTGTCGCCGCCGCCGATCACGATTTTGGTGTCGGCGGGGAGACCCATGGCCAAAAGAACGGGGTGGGTGAGGGTGCCCACCACATCGGTGGACTTATGTAAGGGGGGCAGCTTGTTGATGTCAATGCCGATCTTCTCACAGATCTCCTCCGACCACACGCCCCGACCCGTGGTCTCATAGAGCAGGGTGTAGGAGGCGTTGGAGTGGTCGATGGCGAAATTCCCGCACAGCATGTAAGCCATCAGGGTATTCACATGGCCGAAGTAACGGGTGCGCTCGTAAATATCGGGCAGATTACGCTTGATCCACAGCATGGAGGTGCCGGACATGGCGCCGGCCATGGCACTGTTGGCGGTGATTTCAAAGAGCCGCTCAGCGCCGATGGTCTCCCGGAAGATTTCTGCTTCCTGAGTGCTGCGGCGATCGGAGTAGATAATGGGGTCAACCAGCACGTTGCCGTCCTTGTCGAAGGCGGCAAGACCGGGGCACAGACTGGAAATGCCGATGGCTTTGATCTTGGTGGGGTCCACCTTGTGCTTGCTGACCAGGGAGCCAACACAGCCGGTAAAGGCGTTCCACATATCTGCTGTGTCGATTTGAATGGAAACCTGGTCGGGATTGATGAGACGGTACGCGGCACTTTCCTGAGCCACAAACTTGGCGTTCTGATCAATGACCGTGACCTTGATGCTGGAGGTACCGATATCCGCGCCCAGGAGATACTGTTCTTCCATGGGATCCCCTCCTCAGTTGAATGGGTGAGCGGAGACTTAGAACTGGTCGTAGTTCTTGTCGTTCTCCAGCTGAGCCAGGAACTCCTTGGTCTCCTTGACGGAGTAGCCGTGGTGGATGAGGTAACGCAGAGCAACCACCAGAGCGGTCACGTCCTTGTACTCCCAGACAAAGCGGCCCATGGTGACGCCGCCCACACCGCAGTCCATAGCCTCGCGGGTGATGGTCAGGAAATGGTTCAGCTTACCCTCTTCGTCCAGACCGGCAGGAGCGTCGCCGCCCTGAATGACCACACGGAAGCCGCTGGGCACGGTGGACAGAGCCTTGGCCATGGCGTCGGGGTTGCCGCAGTAGGTGGTCTTCACGATGTCCATGCCCATCTCGCAGGCGGAACGGATGCAGTAAGCGATGTTCTCCCAGGAGGTGCGCTGATCAACGGGAACGCTCTCGCCCTTGGGATACACGTGGCCGATCAGGGGCATGCCCTTCTGCATGCACTCAGCAGCGAAGCGACCGATGGCCTCGAACTGAACACCCTGATAGTCGCCCAGGGTCATAGCGCCCATGGAGACACCGGAAGCACCCAGAGAAATGGCCTCATCCACGGTACCGAAGATGGTGTCCTGAGTGGGAGCCACGGGGCTGTAGTTGGAGATCTTGCAGAGGATGGCCACGTCGCGGTTCTTCTCGGCGTCCCAGCACTGATTCAGAATACCGGGGGTGACCGTCATGGCATCGGGCTTACCGGCCACAATCTTGTCGATGGTGGACTGGATGTTGTGCAGGCCGTGCATGGGGGCGATGCCGCGGGAAATGGCGTGGTCCACAGTGATTGCCATCATTTTGTTGCTGACGGGGTTGACCATGCGGGCCATACGTACCTTCTTACCAAGACCGATGTTGCTCATTTCAGATACTTCCTTTCGAATCTGTTATTCTATGCAATGTTGTATTTATAAGGTATAGGGGACTCAGGGCTCGATGACGACCTTCAGGCCGGTACCGGCGACACATACGTCATAGGCCTTCTGGAAGTCCTCGATCTTGAACTTGTGGGTGACGATCTTGTCGGCGTCGATCTTGCCGCTCTTGATCATCTCAGCGGCGGCCAGGTAATCCTCCAGCTTGTAAGCGGTGCTGCCGTTGACGTTGATCTCATTATAGTGGATGGTGTTGACCTCCACGGTAGACTCACCGGTTCCGGCGAAGCCGGCAAACAGGTTCACGGTGCCGCCGCGCTTGCACAGCTTCAGAGTGGAGTTCACCAGAGCGGGAACACCGATGGCCATCACGATGACGTCCATGCCCTGACCGTTGGTCTCGCGGTTGACGATGGCGGCCAGATCCTCCTTGGTGGGATCGACCACCAGGTCGGCGCCCAGCTCCTGGGCGACCTTGCGGCGGGCCTCGTTGGGCTCACTGACGATCACCTTGCGGGCGCCGGCGATCTTGGACAGCTGCAGGTGGAACAGGCCGATGGGACCGGCGCCGACGATCAGCACGTCGTCATTGAAGCCGGTGCCGGCGTTCCGCAGGCCGCGGATGCAGCAGGACAGAGGCTCGATCAAAGCGCCTGCAGCGAAGGAAACGTGGTCGGGAAGCTTGACAACGTTGCCGTTCTGGATGCAGATGCCGGGGATGCGGATGTACTCCTCGAAACCGCCATCGAACTCATAGCCGATAGCCTTGCGGTCCAGGCAGGCGTTGGTGCGGCCACGCAGGCAACTGCTGCAGTGGTGGCAGGGAATCACGTTGGCCACGGCCACCTTCTCGCCTACTTCATAGCCCTTGACATCAGCGCCGACCTCAGCAATGATGCCGCAGAACTCGTGGCCAATGACGGAGGGGTAACGGACACCCTTGGTCTTCTTACCGGTAAGGATGCGCATATCAGTGCCGCAGATAGCGGCGGCCTTCATTTCCAGGAGAATTTCGTCCGGACCGATTTCGGGCTTGGGAATATCGGCGGGGGCGAACTGGTTGGGACCGGAAAGAACAACTGCTCTCATGAAAATCTCTCCTTTAAATAATGTCCAGGAATCTGGATGTTATTGGGCAGTCACTCCAGAAAACCGGGGTGGAAGCTCTCTTTGACTGTATGGTAGCACAAATGTAGCGAAACTACAATACTGAAATTTATTTTCGGAATAATAGTAAAAAAACTACACTGGCTTTTGTAAAATAAAACGAAAATCCAGCTGGAATAAGGCTACGGAATTAAAAAACTGCGAATTTGCGAGGTAGTCATGAAGAAAATGAGAAATTTTTGTAGTCGAAAAACTACAAATTAAGGGCAAAAAGAAAAGCCACAATATTTTGGGGACAAAGACATCAAACTTTATTGTCCGAAGTGGCCGCCCGCGTTTTGTAAATGGCATCAAAGGCGTTGTCGTAATCTTGAAAGGCCACAATCGCCACCAGGCTGTCAATGACTGCCAGCTGGGCGAGGCGGGTGCTGCCGGATTCCGAACGGAAAATGGTTTCTTCGCTAATGGTGGTAATGGAATAGTCGGCGATTTTGGACAGACTGGTCTTGCCGTCGGAGGTAAGGCCCACCACCGTGGCGCCGCAGGATTTGGCCAGCTCCGCTGCACGCAGCACATGGATATTATTTCCGGAGTGGGACACAGCGAAGAGCACATCACCCTTGTGCAGAAGAGAGGTCTCCATCAGCTGGATATCCTTGTCCTCCACAGCACATACATGTATACCGATTTTCAGGAACTTATGCTGGGCATCTCGAGCCACAATCATGCTGCCACCCGTTCCGGCAAAGACGATGCGCGGGGCCTGAGCCAAAATACGGGCGACTTTGGTCATGTTTTCCAGATCCAGGGCGTGCATGGTACGCTGCAGTGCGGTAATCTCTGTGGAGAAAATTTTCTGACAGATTTCGGCGGGACTGTCATCCTTGTGAAGCTTGGGATGATACTGCTCACTGGAAGGAATGGTTTCCAGAGCGGCGCTGATTTTAAACTCCTGGAAGCCGGAATAGCCGATGCTCTTACAGAAACGGACCACAGAGGCATCGCTTACGCCAATGAGTTCAGCCAGCTCCAGAAGGGTGCAGTGGAGCACACGGTCAAAGTTGTTTTTCATGTACAGGGCGATTTTCCGCTCTGTATTGGTGGCCGAATCGCTTTCGTATTTTGCTGCAATGCGCTTTTTGCAGCTGGAATGTTCCATGTTCATTGCCTCCTTTCAGACAACGGACGGGTTTGAAGTTTTACTACATTTTGGATTTTATCATATTGATACCACTTCTGCAACTAAAAAAACAAGGAAATTTGGCGCTATTGCCAAAAAATACGCCGACCGCAGCTGGCGGTCGGCGTATGGAACAGGAAATACATTGTGTGTCTTTGAAGATTGTAGGGGATCCGCAGGACGGTTCTTCATCCCAGCCGGCTGCCGGCCGAAACTGGTGAAGCGGCGGGGATAGCTTCTTCCGGGACATAGTCATCCACGTTGGGGATCGTCAGGCGGCGGATAATATTCTGACGGGTGACAATGCCCACAAAGGCCCCCCGGTCATCCACCACAGGAATAAAGCTCTGCTGCATGGCGCGTTCCAGAAGTTGGGAGAGGGTGACGTCAATACGGACGGCCGGATTGAAATTGGGGCGCAGGACCTGGCGCAGGGGCAGCCTTTCCTGGGTGCGAAGGCTGTTGTCCTTCCCGTCTAAAATATTCCACAGAAAGTCGCCCTCACTGACTGTACCCACATAGCATCCATCCCGAGCCAGAACCGGAATGGCGGTGTAGCCGTGGGCGCGGAGCTTCTCCAGCCCCTGGCGGATGGTAAAATCTTCGTATAAGTAGGCTACTTGAGCCTTCGGAGTCAAAAGTGAAATCACATTCACGGATAAGAGTCTCCTTTCTTGCGGTACGCAAAATGGGAAGGACAAAAAGAATTTTTTCATTATGAAGATACCACAAATCAGGTCCTGATAATGTAAAAAAATTGTAAAGATTTTTACAAGAGGCGGTAGATATACCATAGAATCAAGGGAGAGAAGGAAAACGGCGAAACAGAAATTTTGGGCGGTTTCGTATTTCATTCCTACTTGGTTTATGATAGAATAAATATAAAGTATGCATGGATGGAGCGATATAGATGTCGGACAGGCAGGAAGATCGAATTCGAGAGCTGGAAGAGCGCATATACTGCCTGGAAGACATCATCCAGCATGTGAGCGAAGGGGTCATTCTGACGGATCAGGACTGCCGGATCACGGTATTCAATCCCGCAAAAGAGAAAATGGAGCAGATGAAGGCGGAGGATGTGCTGAATAAAGTTTCCTGGGAGGTCTATTCCCACTCCAACCGGGAAATTTCTGAGCATCAGCAGGTTCTGGATACCGGAGTCCCCATTTTAGACGCCTATCGTCCCCATGCCTACGTGGGTGAGGCACCCGTTTACATTTATTATAGTACTTATCCGGTGATGCGGGATGGAAAAGTGCTGGGGGTATACAGCATCAGCCGGAATGAGAGTACGCTTCGGGAGCTTCTTTATGAGACCCTGGAGCACAAACGCAGCCTGCACGTGGAGGACGAGGAAGAGCGGGCGGGGCGCAGCTTGGCCAAGGGTACTAAATTTACCTTCGAAGATTTTGTGGGCTGTTCACCCCAGATTAAGCAGGTTATTAAGGATGCGCAGACCATTGCCGGTCTGGATGCCTCCATTCTGATTACGGGTGAGACGGGTACCGGAAAGGAAGTGCTGGCGCAGAGTATCCACAACTTTGGGCGCGGCAACAAACGCTTTGTCGCGGTAAACTGTGCAGCCATTCCGGATACTCTGATGGAAAGCACCATGTTCGGCAGCGTAAAGGGTGCGTTTACCGGTGCAGTGGACAGCCAGGGGCTGTTGCGCGCGGCGGAGGATGGGACGCTGTTTCTGGACGAGATCAATTCCATGAGCGTTGCCATGCAGGCCAAGCTCCTGCGTGCTCTGCAGGAGCGGTGTGTCCGCCCCGTGGGCAGTATGGATGAGTATCCCATCCAGTGCCGTCTGATTTGTGCCAGCAACGAGTCGGCGGGTACCTTGCTGCGGGACAAGCTGATGCGTCAGGACCTGTTTTATCGTATATCCGACTTTATTTTGGCCATTCCGCCGCTGCGGGAGCGAAAGCAGGACATTTTGGAGCTGGCAGAGCAACTGATTCGCCAGTATAACCGGGAATTCCACAAAAATGTAACGCATATGTCAGAGCAGCTGCGGGAGTATTTGCTCAACAGTGCCTGGCGGGGAAATATCCGGGAACTGGAGCGGGTGCTGCGCAGTTTAATGCTGCGCGTATCAGAGGTGGAAGAGGAACTGGACGTTCAGGCTGACATCGGCAGTCTGCTGGGCTATGAAAAGGCGGCGGCCCAGGGAGAAGCCTCTTATCTGGCGACAACGGACCTTCAGGAGACCCTTCGGCAGATCCAAATGGAGATCATTACCCATCGCTTGAAGGAGAACAATGGAAATATATCCAAAACGGCCCGGGATTTGGGGCTTCAGCGACAGAATTTGTCACAACGAATTAAGCGTTTGGAGCTGGGAGACCCCTTGTAAGCAAGACAAGGATGCGCAATGTTTTCTTTCACATGTCAATAAAAAGATGCATATAAAAACAGGGGCATCCACACAGTTGTCCGATTTTAGAAGAAAACGTTGAAGAACAGAAAGTTTTTCGTCGATTTTAAATTTTTAATTTTGGCATTTAATTTGCTTATGATAAAATGGTAATGAAATGAAGAAACCTTCGGATGTAAAACAGCTTCATGAACCAGTTCCCCGACCTGATGCAATTAGGCGGCGCAGTCGACTTGAGTAGGATGTTCTCCTCGAGGCGGAAACGGGACGTGTCTGTCGTAGCAGACAAGGCGGGAAACCGGATGAAGCTATTTTCTTCCGACATCTCTTTTTCGTGCTAAAGAGATGTAGTAAGACGATTTCATTGTCCGTGGCCTAAACCAAAAAGGTTTTAAAGTTTGGTTAGGCTGTGATGTTGAAGGAGAGAGGTGAGTTCCGAGACCGAGACTTAGAGTGTGTGAACCGTGCGCAACAATTTAGGAGGGAAGAAAATTTATGACTAATGGATTACCACCTGTACAGTACTTAACGTGGGTTGACAATTTGACCATCGTAGTGGCACTGCTTGTCATTTTCTACGTTGTCCGACAACTGGGCAAGAAGGCTCAGGACATGGACACTTATTACCGTGCCAACAAGTCTCTGCCCTGGTCTCTGGCCGTGGGCACCATCGCCGCTTCCTGGTATGGCGGCAACGGCACCATCGGTACCGTGGGCTACACTGGCACCATGGGCCTGTCTGCCTTCTTCATCTGGTCCATCGGCGCCCACCTGAGCCGGTTCCCCCTGGCCCTGTGGGTCGCGCCCCGCATCTCCGTGAAGGTCAACACCACCATGTCTGAGCTGCTCAACCGCTTCTATGGCAAGTTCGCGTCCTTCCTGGGCGCCATCGTGCTGGTGATCGGCAGCCTGTCCATCTCTGAGATTGCCTGCGCCGGCTATGTGGGCGAGGCAGCCTGGGGCGCCAACAAGTTCCTGGTGGCCATCATTGTTCTGGCCATCTCCTCCGCTCTGGCCTGCATGGGCGGCCTGATGGGCGTGGCGGTTACGGATATGATCTTCTTCTTCCTGATGATCAACTCCGTGGCTCTGGTGTTCCCCACCGCTTTCTTCAGCGTCGGCGGTCTGAACGGCATTGCGGCCGCTCTGGATCCCGTGGACCCCTCTCTGATGACTCCGCTGGGCGGCACTCCCATTGGCAAGGCCATCGTGCTGATTCTGCTCTGTGTCAACATGTATAAGGACCCCGCCTTCTATCAGCGGTTCAGCGCCTCCAACGGCCCCAAGGTGGGCAAGCGGGCCATGCTGACCTGCTTCTCCATCTGGCTGACCATGGATATCTGCCTGATGATGACCGGCATCATCCTGCGCGCTCTGGATCCCGCCATGACCGTTCAGCCCGAGGTGGCCTACATCCAGCTGGTGCTCAGCTATCTGCCCCCCGTGGCCCGCGGCCTGTTCATCCTGGGCATGATGGGCGCCATCATTTCCACCATCGACTCCTACTACCTCATCGGCGGCGAGATTGTGGCCAACGATATCATCGCGGTCCTGCGCAGAAAGCCGCTGACCGACCGCTGGTCCATCAACACCACCCGGGTCTCCTGCGTGGTCTTCGGTATCATTGGTCTGGTCTCCGCCTTCCAGTTCCCGCTGGTGTATGACGCGGTGATCTTCCTGAGCTCCCTGGGCATGTCCGTGCTGTTCTGGCCGGTGCTGATTGCCATTATGTACAACGGCAAGAAGACCAATGTGGCCGGCATCGCCAGCATGGTGGTGGGCGTAATCTCCTGGGTTTGGTTCTACTTCAAGCCCGTCAGCGTGGAAGCCCTGGGCGGCCAGCTGGATCCCGTGCTCATCGCCCTGCCCCTGTCCCTGGTGGCCTACCTCATCGGCAACCAGTTCGGCCACGAGCTGGCCCGCGGTTTTGATCAGATTCCCGGTCTGGGCATCGACCTGACCAAGCTGGACGCCAAGGCCCGCGAGGAAGCTCTGGTCAAGGCGGAAGCCGAGATCAAGAAGATGGTCAAGGTGGAGTGGTTCGGCGTGGACGGTGCGCTGTGTCTGCTGTACGCGGTGCTCGCCTGCATCATCGGCTGGGGCCTGGTCACCAACACTGACTGGCCCGTGGGTATTATGGCTCCCGCCGTGGCAGCTCTGATGACCACTGGTATCTTCATCCGTTACCTGACTGAGGTCTTTACCTTCGGCAAGCACGCAGGCAAGAAACACTAAGCATTTCACAAAGCAACGCAAGCAATCCGGGCTAGGCAGAGCCGGCAGGTTTTGCCTAGCCCATTTCAATCATGTACAGCAATGCCTGGGAAAGGAAGGAACAATACCATGCGAATTGAGGTCACTCCCATTACCATGTCGGAGGAGGAGGCACTGAAAGTTGCCCGAGGCGGAGGAAATGTCATCGGAAAAGCCATGTTTGGAAAAAAGGACATCAACCTTCAGCTTTGGTACCTGGAAAACCGGGAAGTAATCTTTAATCTGGACTATCAGCCTGCGCCCCTGATGCGGTGGCTGGGAAAGACCGGCTCCAAGCGCCCCTCGCAGAAAATCCGGATGGTCGTGGAGGGGACCCGCTGTACAGCCAGCTATGCCGGCGAGCCGATTAACAAACGAGAGATTGAGATTGAGGACTCCGAAGCCATCCAAAAGACAACCTACTCGGATGAGGAGATCATTCAGACGGCCAAGCGTATGGCCGTGCGGATGGTCCGCCGTCAGATCGGTCAGGTCCCCAAGGCAGAGCTGTATGAGATGCGAACCTTCTATCGCCCCTATTACATTGCCTTTTACGGGGAATTGAAGATGGGAACTCGGGTGCGCTACCTCCCCATTCCGGCCGACGGAAACCGGGTCGAGCGGGCACTGTAACAAAAGAAAAGGAGAAGCTGCATGGAACAGACAGTTGTGTTGGGGGGAACTGTCACGCTGGAGGATGTTGTCCGGGTAGCCAGACACCATGCCCCAGTGACCTTTTCTCCCACCTATGAAGAGCGGGTCAAGCGCTGCCGGGCCCATGTGGATCAATTCAGCCGGGAGGGAAAGGCAATCTACGGCCTGACCACTGGCCTGGGGGACAACTGGAGAAAGTTCATCCCCGAGGAGGACCGGGTGAAAATCCAGCGCAACCACATTTTGGCCCACACCTGCGCGGTGGGGGAGCCCATCCCGGAGGAATGTGTGCGGGCCATTATGTTCATCATGCTGGTCCACTTTGGATGCGGCTACACGGGCATCCGCCTGGAGACCCTGGAGCTCATTCGCCAGATGCTCAACCGCGGCGTGACCCCCCGGGTGCCCGGCCACGGTTCCGTGGGCTACATCTCTTTGGAGGCCCATGTGGGCATGGTGCTCATCGGGGAGGGGAAGGCCTGGTACCAGGGCGAGCTGCTCTCCGGCGGTGAGGCGCTGGCCCGCGCCGGTCTGGAGCCCACGGTTCTGGGGTCCAAGGAGGGCCTGACCATGGTGTCCGGCACCACCTCCGTGACCGCCTTTTCTGCTCTGGCTCTCTATGACGCGGTGACGCTGGCCCTGACGGCGGACATTGCCGGTGCGTTCTCCCTGGAGGTATTGAAGGGGACCCTGATGGCCATGGACAAGAAGATCATGGACGTTCGGCCCCACCGGGACCAGGGAAACACAGCGGCCAATATCCGCAATATCCTGCGTGACAGCCCCATCGTGGAGAAGTACAGGGGCTACCGGGTCCAGGATGCACTGTCCATCCGGTGTATGCCCCAGCTCCACGGAGCGGTGAAGCAGTCCATCCGCTTTGGTCTGGATACCCTGGCGGTGGAGCTGCAGTCCGCGGTGGATAATCCGCTGATTTTTGAAGATGAGGACGGCAGCGCTGAGGCGCTGATGGGCTGCAATGCCGACGGCAGCTATATGGGCATTGCCTCGGACCTGCTGACCATTGCAGTGACCGACCTTTGCAAGATGTCCTCCAGCCGCATTGACCGCATGCTCAACCGCCTGGTCAGTGAGCTGCCTGCCTTCCTCAACAAAAATGCGGAGTATAATGACGGCCTCATGATGATTCAGTACACTGCCGCCGGTCTCATGGGAGAACTGCGTGTGCTCTCTCACCCCGCGGTGGTGGACAACCTGACCACCTGTGCCAATCAGGAGGACTACGTCAACATGGGCTACAATGCGGCCAAAAAGGCCTACGATGCCATCCAGCTGGCCAAGTACATTGTGGCCATTGAGCTCATTTGCGATGGTCAGGCCCTGGATTGCTATGAGGATCGGAGCTGCGCCAGCGCCACCGGAGCCGTCTACCGGCTGCTGCGGACGAAGGTGCCGGAGCTGGAGAACGATGCCGCGCTGGAGCCCCTCATCGAGGCGGTGGCCGCGCAGGTCATGGACCGGGCCTATATCCGGGCCGTGGAACAGGAAGTAGGAACACTGGAATTTTAATCTGGAAGGAATATGGAGGAGGATTCCCAAATGGAATTGAAGCAGCTGACCATGGAGGAGAAGAACAAGGCCCTGGACCTGTTTGATACGCCGGTACAGTTTCGGCCGGAGGCCCTGAAGATGCTCTCCCAGCAGGAGCTCAAGCTGATCCTGCTGATGGAAAAGGAGTGCATCCCGGAAAAGGAGTTGGAGAAGCGGATCGGGGAGGCCGGTCTGGCCCGGTGCCCCGAGGCGCTCATCGCCTCTGCCTATTCCCGGGCTGTGCTGTGCAAGGTACGGGATGAAAACGGCGGCCTGCAGTATCAGGTGACCGATTTTTACAGCCGCTTCCCCTACTATGCTCAGTTTGAGTATGAGGAGTATGTCCGCATTCCCCGGGCCCGCCGGGAGCTGATGAACCAGTGGGACCTGGAAGTGTATATGTCCTATTATGAGGATGTGGTCAAGGCGAAAATGCGGGGCGAGGACGTCTTCATGCACGACGGGGATTTTATGACCCTGGAAGAGGCCTGTGAGGCTGTCATGAAGCAGGACTTCATCTGCCGCGTCCCCTGCAACTGCAAGTACATGATGGACGTGACCGACAAGCCCCGGGACGTGTGCATCCACTTCCGTCACGATGACAACTCCGCCTGGGACCGTGGCCACGGCCAGCGGATCACCGCCGAGCAGGCTGTGGAGCTGCTCCATGAGTGGAACAAGCGCGGCCTGATGCCCAACGGCAAGCCCGAGGAGGAGGGCGGCTTCTGCAACTGCGACTGCCCCTCCTGCTATCCCATCCAGATGGCCAAAAAGCTGGGCTCCCAGGGAAAGTATCCCAGAGCCTACTGGCAGATCCACTGGGACGAGAGCCGCTGCATCAACTGCGGACGCTGCACCCAGGTCTGTAACTTCCAGGCCTTTACCATGGGAGAGGACAAGAAGGTCTCCTTTGACCCGGCGAAGTGCTGGGGCTGCACGGTCTGCACCGAGAACTGCCCCAAGGGTGCCATTACCCGTACCCCCATCAAGTGAGCGGGAAACAAAGCATAAGACTGCATAAGAAAAGTCCGCCTGTTCCAAACGGAACAGGCGGACTTTTTTCGTTTTGGCAAGACAGCAATCAAAGCTGGTCGATTTCTTCCAGAAGCCGCTCCGAGCGAATCAGTTCATAGGCATCCCGGATGTCCTCGAAGACATTCCGTCCGCTGGATAGGGTGGGGATGACCGCGCGGATGGTGTCGTAGGCAATCTTTGTGTACTTACCCAGATGGATGTTGCCCCGCAGATCCACAGCCTGGGCGGCAGTCAGAGCCTCCATACCCACCAGATAGCGCAGGTTATCCACCAGCTGCAGACCTCTGGAGCACACCAGAGGCAGGTTGCTGGCGTGGTCCTCAATGCCGCCCTGCATGTGATAAAAGTCCACAGAGGAGGGATTGATGAGGCTGCGGTTCTCCGCGTCAATGGCGGAGTAGGTGTTTTGAATGGTGGAATAACCGTGGGCGCTGCCGTCCCGGGGGGCCAGGAAGCGGGGCAGACCGGTAAATTCCGGGGAGCCCATCTTGATGAGCCGGTAGTTGATGGCCCGGGACAGGTGGCCCAGGGCGATGGAGAGCATCTCCACACCCACCGCCAGAGAGGTGGTCTCAAAATTGGAGTTTACATACAGATGGTCTGTCCCGGGGATGATGCAGGGGTTATCCGAGGGGGAATTGAGCTGGATGCTGAGAATGCGCTTAACGAAGCTGAGGGCATCCACCACTGTGCCGGTGATGGTGAAGCCGCCCCGGAAGGTCAGGGGGTCCTGAAGGGCGCGGTCGGGGTGGTCCTCGTGGAGGTAGCTGCCCTCCAGATACCGGCGGCACCGGGCGGCGCACTCCATCTGGCCGGGCAGGCCGCGCAGCTTGTTCACTTCCTCGCCCATGGCCTCGATGTTGCCGTTTAAGCCCTCATAGTCCAGACAGAAGATGAGGTCGGACATTTTCACCAGGTGCTCTGCCTGCCAGACCAGGGAGGCGGCCATGGCCTCGCCCTGGCAGTTGGAGAGGATGATGGTGTGGGCGTCCTTCAGAGTGAGGTGCAGAGGCTTGAGCCCCTCAGCCTCTATGGCCTGGCGGGTGGGGACGATGTCTCCCTTGTAGCTCACCTCGCCCTCACCGATAAAGGCCAGGCCCATGTGGGAGATGGTGGTGATGTCCGCCTCGCCCACCGAGCCCCGCCGGGGTACCCGGGGGGTAAGACCGTGGTTCAAAAAGTCCCGGTAGCTGTGGGCCAAATCATCCGAGGCGCAGGAGGCACCGATGAGCATGTTGTTCAGCCGGATGGCCATCATGGCCCGGACCTCTTCGTCGGTGTTGTAGGGAGCCATGCCCAGGGTGTGGCTGCGGATGATTTTCAGATTCTGGGTTTCAAAATAGTCCGCGTCAATGTCCTGGTCTTTGTTCCAGCCCACTCCCCGGTTAAAGCCGTAGATGGCTTTGCCGCCCTGGGCCAGATCCTGCATCACCTGGCGGCCGTGGGCCAGACGGGCGTAAGCCTCGGGGGCAATCTCCACCGGGCGGCCGTTGCAGGCCACCTCATGCAGAGCCTCCAAAGTCAGATTGCTGCCGTTTAGTACAAGTGTTTCCATCGTTCATTCTCCTTTTGAACCGGGTGACCGTCATACCGTCTCAATCCGCTCCAGAAGCGCGCCGGAGCGAATCAGGTCATAGGCCTTCAAGATGTCACCGCTGATGCCCCGGGGCTCGTCCAGAGTGGGGATCTTCTCCCGGATGACCTCGTAGGCGATCTGGGTGTACTTGCCCAGGTGGATGTTGTCCCGCAGATCCACGGCCTGGGCAGCGTACAGGGCCTCCATACCCACCAGATAGCGCAGGTTGTCCACCAGGCGGAGAGCCTTGGCGGCGGCCAGAGGCAGGTTGCTGGCGTGGTCCTCAATGTCGCCCTCGATGGTGAAGAAATCCACGGAGGAGGGATTGATCAGCAGGCGGTTTTCCGCATCCAGGGCGGAGAAAGTGTCCTGTACCTGGGCGTAGCCCAGGGCCTTCCCGTCCCGGGGGGCCAGGAAGCGGGTCAGGCCGGTAAACTGAGGACCGCTCATCTTAATCATGCGGTAATTGATGGAGCGGGCCAGGTGGCCCAGGGCAATGGCCAGCATCTCCACCCCCACGGACAGGGTGGTGGTCTCAAAGTTGGAGTTGACGTACAGCTCATCTGTGCCCGGCATGATGCAGGGGTTGTCCGAGGGGGAGTTGAGCTGGATGCTCAGATAGTCCTGAATGTAGTGGATGGCGTCCATCACCGTACCGGTAATGGTGAAGCCGCCCCGGAAGGTGAGGGGGTCCTGGAGCGCCCGGTCAGGGTGGTCCTCATAGAGGTAGCTGCCCTCCAGATAGCGGCGGCAGCGGGCGGCGCACTCAATCTGGCCGGGCAGGCCGCGCAGCTGGTTTACTTCCTCGCCCATGGCCTCGATGTTGCCGTTGAGCCCCTCGTAGTCCAGGCAGAAGATGAGGTCGGACATCTTCACCAGCTCCTCCGCCTCCTTGAGGAGAAGAGCGGTGGTGGCCTCGCCCTGGCAGTTGGAGAGCATGACGGTGTGGGCGTCTTTCAGTGCCCAGCGGTAGGGTGGAAGACCCTCCGCTTCAATGGCCTGACGGGCCTCCACCAGCTGGCCGCGGTAGTGGACCATGCCCTCCCCGGCAAAGGCCATGCCCATGTGGGTGATGGTGGTGATGTCTGCCTCACCCACCGAGCCCCGCTTGGGGACCTGGGGCGTAATGCCGTGGTTGAGAAAATCCCGGTAGCGGTTGGCCAGTTCATCGGTGGAGCAGGAGGCGCCGATGAGCAGGTTGTTCAGCCGAATAGCCATCATGGCCCGGACCTCTTCCACGGTGTTGTAAGGGGGCAGCCCCAGGGCGTGGCTGCGGATGACTTTCTGGTTTTCCAGTTCCAGGGCGTCCTCGTCCACGCCCCGGTCCTTGTTCCAGCCCACACCCCGGTTAAAGCCGTAAATGGCCTTGCCCTGGTGGGCCAGCTTCAGCATGGTCTGCCGCCCCTGGGCCAGACGCTGATAGGCCGCAGGGTCAATCTCCACTGGACAGCCCTCGCAGGCAATGGCATACAGGTCCTGCAGCGTCAGGTCATGTCCGGTCAATCGAACAGCATTCAAAGGTCACGTCTCCTTTCCAAAAGCTGGATGACCTGGTGCTCCGTGTCAATCCGGATCCGGTCACCGTTCTGAATGGTGTCATAAAAGGATTCCTCTACCCGATCCACCATGGGCAGCTCCATAATAATGGCGCTGGAGACCAGCACGGTGTCCGGCTCCCGGACAATGAGGCCCAGGGGGGCGGTGCCGTGCTGTTCCAGCTTATACATGCCGTCCATCTGAACCACCGAGCTGCCCTTTCCGCCGGGGAAGACCAGGATCTTTCCCTTGACACTGATTCCCTCCAGACAGTGGCCCCGTTCGGTGATGACTCCGGTGGCCGGGTCGGCGTGGTAAAACAAAATCTGGTCCTGGGAGAGGAGCACCTCTCCCTCCACGATTCCCCGGGAAATTTCCCGGCAGGAGAATGTCTCATTCATCTCAGCATACGCTCCCGTTCTGTGCCCAGCGGATGCAGGTAGCCCGGTCCCGCACCGCCAACTGGATGCCGGAGGTCTCCATATAGTAGGCCCCCTTTGGAGAATCGGTCACACCCGGCCGGCCCGCCAGATAGCCCCAGCAGCAGGCCTCATCTACGCAGGTGTCGGGGATGAGCTGAGCGCCCAGATCCAGAAGGCGCTGTTCCAGGCCGCATTCCCGGGCTCTGGCCTTGACGGTGGAGGAAGTAAGAATGTAAATGGGGACCTGGGAGGCCTTTTGGGCCAGCAGTTCGGCTACCTCCTCCAGCTGAGAAAGGGTGTAGTGGGGGCAGCCCAGGATGCAGTATTCAATGGGGCCGGAGGGGCTGGGGGAGAAGGTCTCCAGGGCCTTTTCCAGGTCCTCGTCGGTAATGACCACCCGGCGCTGCGGATCCCTTCCGCCGAAGGCGTCCTGCATGTCCCGTACCTCCGCCGTGACGCCGGGGATGTGGAAGAGGTCGAAGCTGCCGGAGACATTCAGCTGGGTGCCCAGAGCAATGAGGGCCTCGGTGGAAATCTCCCGGGGCAGACCCAGAAAGGCGGGGACGCCCTTGCCGATTTTCTTGCCCATCAGGCCCAGAACGGCGTAGTCAAAGTCACTGCGGAGGGTGGCCTGAACCTCCACGGCCACGGTGGCAAAACGGTTTTCCTCCAGCAGCATGCCGTACTCCGGGGTGAAGCCGGTCACCGCGGCGCATAGGGCGCTGGCTGCACTCTCCCGGTTGGTGCGAGCCCCCAGCACGGAGTTGACGAAAATGGTGGCGTTGGTCTCGGAGAAGGCCACGATTTCCCCACAATCCGGGACGTTATCACCCAGATAGGGGGTGCAGCTGTAGGTCATCCGGGCGCCCAGCTGACGGTAGGTCTGGTCCACCTGGCGCATATTCTCCACCGCCGCCTCGCTGATCTGCCCGCCGAAGTAGTCCAGGGAGTAGCCCGGATTGACGGTGGGCGGGACGGCGCAGCTGGCCCCCGCCGCCAGCAGCTTGCCGGAGAACCACAGGTCGGCCTCCTGGGCGCTGAGGGATACGTGGGCCCGGGTAATGGGCACCAGACGGGGCGCGTCAAAGCATTTGCCGATGCCCACCAGGATCTGCATGGCCATAGACTTGCCCTTGCCCCAGACGCCGTCCAGCAGCTCCTGCTGATATGCGGTCAGTTCCATGATGAACGCCCCTTCTGCTTATTTGTGGTCCACGGACAGGTTGCCCGCCTCGGTGTCGTAGCCGGAGTAGAAGCCGCTGCCCGACTTCATGCCCAGGTGGCCGGCGTCGATCATCTCCTTGAGCTTGGCCGGCGGCTTGTCCCGCTCGTCGCCGCTGGCGGCGTAATAGGAATTTTCGATGTTGTAGATGGTCTCCAGGCCGATGAGGTCCATCAGTTTGAAGGGGCCGATGTTGGTGTTCCACTCGATCATCCAGCCCCGGTCAAACTCGGCGGGATCGGTGTAGCCGTTGGCCCACAGGTAGAGGCACTCCCGCTTCACAGCCCGCCATACCCGGTTGATGGAGTAGCCCTTGATCTCGTGCTCGGTCACTACCGGCTCAAAGCCCAGGGTGTGGTAGTGGGCCAGGGCGGCCTTTTTGGTCTCCTCGGAGGTGCTGGGGTTCCACATCATCTCCAGGTAGTTGTTGCGGATGGGGTCGTCGTGGTCCACGGAGAAGGTCAGCGTCTTCCGGTGGTCGGAGACCCGGGCATAGATGTCGCTCATCAGGAGAGAGGAGGTGTTGGAGTTCAGGTAGCAGTCGGGAGGACACACCTGGTCCAGCTGCTCAAAGACGGCCTGCTTGACCTCGATTTTCTCCGGAACGTTTTCCACCACCAACTGGGCGTCCTTGCAGGCCTCCTCCAGAGTACGGGCGTAGGAGATGCGGCTGCGCAGGGCGTCCGCCTCCTCCTGGTTCAGCCGGCCCTCCTCCATAAAATAGGCCAGCCACTTCTCAATTTTGTTTTTGCAGGTCTGAATTGAGGCCTCAGTGCGGCTGTAACCCACCACGGTTTTTCCATACAGCGCGTTGCGGAAAGCGATCATGGAGCCCTGGGTGCCGATTCCCACAATGGTTACACGCTGGATCTTGTCAAGTTCTGCCATAGCGTTATCTCCTCTGTCAATTGAAGTGTTTTGGGGCAGACCAGCAAAAGGAACTGCCTGACTGCTTTTATAAAAAGCAACCTCTGTGCCAACTGTTTTCTCAGGCCAGAGGGGGCAAAAAGAAGACAGAGAAGCCAAACCAGTACCAAAACGGGACGAGGAAGAGAACAAAAAAGAAACGGGTGTATTATTTTAATACACCCGTTTTGATTCACTCTTTCTTGGGCTTATCCACATTCAGCCGCTTCATGCGGGCCAGCAGGTTCTGCCGCCCAATGCCAAGACTGGCCGCCGCCCGGGTAATGTTTCCGCCGCTTTGGGAGAGAGCCTGGGTGAGCAGTTGACGCTGGTAGCTGCGGAGCAGGCCGTTTAAATCCCACTGCCGGGCGGCAGAATCTGCCTCCGGGGGAAGATTGGAGGGAGTGGTCTGGACGGGACGGGCATAGGAGGGGATGTGGTCATAGGTGACTTCTTCCTCTGTCTCGCCCACCCGCAGCATCATGTTTTGAATGACATTTTGCAATTCGCGGATGTTGCCCGGCCAGAGACCCTGCCGCAGCCAGTCCTCCAGGTCGGGGGACATGCGCTGGACATGCTTGCCGAATTCCTTGTTGTAGAGCTTGATAAACAGTTGGGCCAGCTCCACCGTGTCGCCGCTTCGGGTCCGGAGAGGCGGGATGGAGAGGCAGAAGCCGGAGATGCGGTAGAACAGGTCGCTGCGCAGCCGTTTTTCCTGGAGGAGGGTTTGGGGCTCCTCGTTGCTGGCACAGATGAGGCGGCACTGGATGGGGTACTCCCGGGTGCTGCCCACAGGGCGGACGCAGCGCTCCTGAAGGGCGCGCAGGAGCTTTGCCTGCATTAGGGTACTCATGGAGTTGATCTCATCCAGAAAAAGGGTGCCGTCCCCGGCCTCCTGAAAGAGGCCGATGCGGTCCACAGAGCCGGTGTAGGCCCCCTTCACCGTTCCGAACAGGACGCTCTCCACCAGATTTTCCGGAATGGCGGCGCAGTTGATGGCCACAAATTTTTTCCGCTCCCGGCCGAAATTGTGGATGCTCTGAGCCAGCACTTCCTTGCCGGTGCCTGTTTCACCGGTGATGAGGACGGGGGTGTTGAGGGGCGCTACGGTCTGGGCCTCTCGGATGAGATTTTTCATGGCCGGAGAGCTGCCCACCAGATCGGAAAAGGTGTAATGGGTGCCCGGTGCCTTGCCCACCAGCTCCAGCCGCTTGGTGTCCTCTTTGCTCAGAAGTCGCTTGTGCTCAATGGTCTCATACAGCAGCTCCCGCAGAATGGTTTCGTTCCGGCTGATGGTGTAGACCCCCAGAGTCTCTCCTTCCCGGATGACCGGATAGGTGCTGTAATGGATGTAAATGGGAATGTCCCCCACGTAGGCGTGGGGACGGTAGGCATTGAGGATGGGCTTTCCGGTGTCAAATACCCGTTTGTGCTCCGACTGCTCCTTGCTGGAGTGGGAATAGGCGTCCCAGGAGATCTTTCCCAGCACATCCTCCGCCTTCATCTGTTCCATCTGTTCTTTTGCTGGGTTGAAGACGGTGATCTGGCAGGCGCGGTCGGTGAGAATTACGCCTTCGCTGACATGCTGGATAATTTCCCGCAGGCAGAAGTTTTCCTCTTCCAGCTGCTGCATCCTTTGCTGATCGTGTTCCATGGTTCTATCCCCCGCTCCCGTTGGCGTTGTGTTCTAGTATAGCACAGGGTGGAGAAAAGGTCGAGGCAAAGAACAAGATGGGGAAAAGCACGTCGGCATAAAAATCCCCGAAGGAAGCCGGAACGGGATGTTCGACTTCCTTCGGGGGGGATTCTTTTTGGAAAATCAGTGATTGCCGCAGGAATGATCGCCGCAGGAGTGGTGGGCGCAGTCGTGCTCCTCTCCCTCATGGTGATGGCTGCAGGAGACATCCGGGTTATAGGCCAGGGTCCCTGCCAGCAGGTCAGCCACAGCCTGGTCCGCACTGCCGGATACACCGCCATACAGCTGGATGCCGGCCTGCTCCAGAGCTACGCGGGCACCGCCGCCGATTCCGCCGCAGATCAGGGTGTCCACGCCGTGCTGCTGAAGGAAACCGGCCAGAGCACTGTGTCCGCTGCCGTTGGTGTCGGCCACAGAAGTACCAGTCACCGCACCATCGGCAATTTCATAAATTTTAAATTGCTCCGTGTGACCAAAGTGCTGGAAAACCTGCCCGTTCTCAAATGTTACCGCGATTTTCATGTGTCTCGCTCCTTTAATATCAAACCATATCATAGCGGTACCGAGTCAAACGCCTGCCATCCCGGAATAAAAGGCGGGAAAGAGCGGCGTTAAAGGCTCTTTTCCAAAGCTATTTTAGCGCAGTTCAGCGGAAAAAGCAACTGTGCCCCGGCGAAGAAGGGAGGAAAGAAACTGCGATGCAGGGAACGTGCGGTGATTTTTCTAAAAAAGTCACCGCAAATGTTATACCGTTGGCGGTGACGCGCCTATGGCCGTACCGGTTGCACTCCGGCAAACTTTTTGTATAATGGAGTCAAGTACATCATTGAGGGAAGTGAACACGATGTCGACCGCCACGAAGCAGGCCTTGGAGTCCTCTTTAAAACGGATGCTGTTAAAAAAGCCTTTGGATAAGATCACCATACGAGACATTACAGAGGACTGCGGCATCAGCCGCATGACCTTCTACTATCATTTTAAAGATATTTACGACTTGGTGGAGTGGTCCTGTGTGGAGGACGCTGCCCGGGCCCTGCAGGGGAAAAAAACGTCCACGACCTGGTCGGAGGGCCTGCTTCAAATTTTCGAGGCAGTGCTGGAAAATAAACCCTTCATTCTCAACGCGTATCGCTGTATCAGCCGGGATCAGATGGAAAATTTTCTCTTTGAACTGACCTATGATTTGATTCGCGGCGTGGTGGAGGAACAGAGCCAGGGCGTCCATATCTCCGAGGCAGACAAGGCGTTTATTGCTGAATTCTACAAGTACAGCTTTGTCGGTATCATGCTGGACTGGATCAAACAGGGAATGCACGCAGATTATCAAATGATTGTGGACAAAATCAGCACTACTATGCGGGGCAATGTCTTCCGTTCGATCAAAAACTTTGCGGACCTGGCATGATATTTTATCAAACCGGACCTGGTGATTAGTTTTTTATCACTGGGCCCGGTTTGTAAATGGCAGAAATCTGAAAACCGGGGTAGGATATAGTCACATTCCATCAAGCAGACTGTAAAACAGTGATTATGGGAAAGGTGGCTATATTCTTATGGCAAAGAATTTTGGAAAATGGACTGCTGCTGCGGCTGGTCTGGCCGGGGCCGGTGCGGCCGTAGTATTGGCAAAAAAAGCTGCAGCAGCGAAGCAGAGCACCGAGGAGGCCCACATCTCTGCGCCCAGCGACTACCGCAATACAGAGCTGGGCCGCCACGAAAAAAACGCAAAGGGCATCTATTATACTAACGGCAACTATGAGGCCTTTGCCCGCCCGGAGAAGCCTGCAGGCGTGGAGGAAAAGAGTGCTTATATTGTGGGCAGCGGTCTGGCAGCTCTGGCGGCGGCCTGTTTCCTGGTGCGGGACGGACAGATGGACGGGTCCCACATTCACATTCTGGAGGCTATGGACGTGGCTGGCGGCGCCTGCGACGGCATCTATGACCCCACGCGCGGCTATATTATGCGGGGCGGCCGGGAGATGGAGAACCACTTTGAGTGCCTGTGGGACCTGTTCCGCTCCATCCCCTCCCTGGAGAAGCCCGGGGCCTCGGTGCTGGATGAGTTCTACTGGCTCAATAAGCATGACCCCAATTACTCCCTGTGCCGTGCCACCGTCAATCGGGGGCAGGACGCCCACACGGATGGGAAATTCAACCTTAGCCAGAAAGGCTGTATGGAGATCGTCAAGCTCTTTATGACCCCGGACGAGGACCTGTACGACAAAACCATTGAGGATGTCTTTGACGACGAGGTATTCTCTTCCACCTTCTGGCTCTACTGGCGCACCATGTTTGCCTTTGAAAACTGGCACTCCGCCCTGGAGATGAAGCTCTATTTCCAGCGCTTCATCCACCACATTGCCGGCCTGCCTGATTTCAGTGCCCTGAAATTTACCCGCTATAACCAGTATGAGTCCCTCATTCTGCCCATGAAGAAGTATTTGGAAGACGCCGGGGTGGACTTCCAATTTGGTGTGGAGGTGACCAATGTTCTCTTTGACATCAAAGGGGGCAGAAAGGTAGCCACCGCCATTGAGTGCAAGGTCAAAGGCGTGGAGCAGGGCATCGTGCTCACCGAGAACGATCTGGTCTTTGTCACCAACGGGTCCTGCACCGAGGGGACCATCTACGGCGACCAGGACCACGCCCCCAACGGGGACGCCGAGGTGCGCACCAGCGGCTGCTGGAGCCTGTGGAAGAACATCGCCAAGCAGGACCCGTCTTTTGGCCATCCAGAGAAGTTCTGTTCGGATGTGGCCAAGACCAACTGGGAATCGGCCACCATCACTACGCTGGACGACAAGATCCTGCCCTATATCAAAAACATCTGCCAGCGGGATCCACGAACCGGCAAGGTGGTCACTGGCGGTATCGTCAGCTGTCAGGATTCCAAGTGGCTGCTGAGCTGGACCATCAACCGTCAGGGACAGTTCAAGGAGCAGGAGCCCGAGAAGGTCTGTGTCTGGGTATATGGCCTCTTCACCGATGTGCCCGGTGACTTTACCAGAAAGCCCATGAAGGAGTGTACCGGCAAGGAGATCACCCAGGAGTGGCTCTACCATCTGGGTGTGCCAACGGAGCTGATTCCCCAGCTGGCCGAAGAGAGCGCGGTATGCGTGCCCACCATGATGCCCTATATCACCGCCTTCTTTATGCCCCGGACTAAGGGTGACCGTCCCGATGTGATTCCCGACGGCTGTGTGAATTTTGCCTTCCTGGGCCAGTTTGCCGATACGCCCCGGGATACAGTGTTTACCACCGAGTACTCCGTGCGCACCGCCATGGAGGCCGTCTACGGCCTGCTGGGCGTGGACCGGGGTGTGCCTGAGGTATGGGGCAGTGTATATGACATCCGCTGTCTGCTGGACAGCTCGGTGTGCCTGATGGACGGCAAGTCTCCCCTGGATATGGAGCTGCCCGGTCCCCTGAATCTCCTGAAAAAACCGGCTCTTAAACTGATTCGCGGCACGGTGATAGAGAAGGTGCTGCGGGACCACAATATCCTCCGGGAGGAAATGGAGTAAGATTTCCTTTCCCTCTCTTTCCTTTATAATTCTGATTCCACAAAGGGCGGCGTTTGATCACGCCGCCCTTTGTAGTTTCCTGGACGCTCAGGTAGAACAAAGACAGAATTTCAAAAATGATTTTATTTAAGAGGGTGTTATGATTCACCGGAAAGCCTCTGCTCAACATAAGTTCCAGCTTCTGTCAAAGGGGAAAGGCCGGTTTGTCCGACTGCATTTCTGGCGTGATACCCGTGAGAAGGATATGGAACGTCGCAACAGTATAGATACCGCAGCTTCCAGGTTTGCACCCAAAACCAAATCGCAACCCAGCGCAAGCGGTTGTGATTTGGAAAGGAGGAGCAGCGGCATGAGCGCGCTCTGACTTAAAAAAGTCGGAGCAAGCGATATAAAGCTTGCTCCGACGTGTCTTTTGTTGCCGAAAAAGATACAGCCTGGAAAGCCTTGCGGCTCAATGGATTCAGGGTTTTGCGCAACTTTTGTTTTTGTTTTTCTGCGCTTTTTTCAAGCCATTTCCGAACCCCCATATGACATACTGACAAAGCCGTGTGCAAACAGAGGCGAAAAAAGGGCCGTGCGTCAGCACAGCCCTTTGTCTTACTTCAGTCTTATGATCTGCTCATATAGCATGGCATATCTTTTCTCGATCACCATATTGCTGTGATAGTGGCCGAAGAACCAGTACTGGAAGGTACATTTCTGACGCACTTCGTCGAAGAACTCGGTCAGTGCGTCTTTTTTGAACATTCCTCCGCTGAACACATCCTGTATGCTGGAGGGGCAGCAGTGGCTGATGATGTAATCCACATTCCAGTGGACACGCGCCAGATTTGCTCTGGCTTCCAGATATTCCGCTTCGCTGGGCAGTTCCTCGGCCCACCAGGAATGATGGTTCACACGAAACAGCGCACCGCGCTGTTCGAGTTGCTGGAACTTTTCCTCGAAGTCAGGATCGTCCGGTTCCAGGATGCCGTCCTGGATATCATGGGAGGAAGCGCCGCCCATGGTAAAAAACTTCCTGCCATTGAGCTCATATACCTGACCTCGCATGAGGTGCAGAACGGAGGGACGTATCCTCTGGATCTGTCCACCATGCCATTCTTCTTTGGGGTAGTCTTTGTAAGCGTCATAGTTTTCGTGGTTCCCAAGCACAAATGCAGTAGTGTATGGCCGGTCCTCCAGCCAGTCCAGTCCTGCATCATCCCGTGGGTCACCGTGCCAGATTCCACCAAAATCTCCACAGACCAGAACCAAATCCTCCTTGGTCAGGTGTTCCTGCTCATAGAAGATGTCGGGCCGGAACCGGCAGAAATCTCCATGTGTATCTCCTGTGATAAAAATTTCCATAAGTAAATCGCTCCTTGTCTCTATTTTAGCATACAGCCTGTTCAATCTCCAAATCGCTGTATCGGAACTTGACCCGGATTATTTCCGAATCGACTACAGTGACCCGTTCAATCATCTTTCGAACGATCTCGTCATCATAGTGAGGGAAGCCATTGAGGTGCTCCTCCAGATAAGCTGTGTACTCTGCCATACGTGAGTCCTCGTTGATTCTGTTGGCTGCCTTCTTCTTCGCTGCATCGATCCGTGTCTGCAGGTGCTGCTTTTCTTCCAGCAGGGCTTTGAGTTGCTCTGTTAGTGTCAGGTCATCCATGTGGGCCAATACCTGATCCAACAGTGTATTCTGCCGTGCGGTAAGTGCTTCCATGTTGCGTTCTAATTCCAACAGGTTGTTCCCGTCCCCTTCCGGAGTACATACCATTCGGAGCGTCTCTGCAAGTTCATCCTGCAAGCCATCGCTTGCTTCAACTACCCGGTTAAGCACCGTGAGGATCGCGGTATGCAGCTTGTCCTCCGCCATGGAAGGCGAGTTATGGCAGTATTTTTTCCCGAATTCCAGCCGGGAGACGCACCGCCAGACGATCCGTTTGACGCCGTTTCTGGCCCAGGTACACCGCTTATAGGGGGAACCACACTCCCCACAGACCAGCCGCTCACTGAGCGCATATTTGGCGGAATACTTGCCCTGTTCTGTTTTTCCACTTTTCTGCAGGATTTTCCGCCTGCTGGTCCGCCTTGCCATTTCCTCCTGTACCCGCTGGTAGATGTCCCTTGGAATGATGGCAGTGTGGTTGTCTTTGATATAATACTGCGGCAGCTCGCCGGTATTCTTCTTGACCTTCTTGCTTATGCAGTCTGTGGTGAAGGTCTTTTGCAGCAGGGCGTCTCCCGCATACTTTTCATTGGTGAGGATGTTATGCACAATCTGATGGGAGCATGCCTTGACACCCTTTGCGGTGGCGACTCCGGCCTGGGTCAGTTCTCTCTGGATCTGGCCCTCACTGCATCCCTCCAGGTACCGGCGGTAGATTCGCCGCACCACCCCGGCCTCCTCCGGTACGATCTCCGGCTTACCGTCCGCTCCTCTTTGGTAGCCCAGCATGGATCTGTAGTGGAAGTTGACCTTTCCCTCTTTCATTGCCATACGGATGCCCAGCTGGATATTGGAGCTGAGGGATTCGCTCTCGGCCTGGGCAAAGCCGCTGAACAGGGTGATGAGGAACTCGCTGGACTCTGTCAGCGTATTGATATTTTCCTTTTCGAAGATGACCCCGATCCCCCTGGCCTTCAGCATCCGTACAGTCTCCAGGCAGTCCACTGTATTTCGTGCGAAACGGGAGAGGGATTTTGTCAGGATGAGGTCGATCCTGCCCCGCTTGCAGGCGGTGATCATCCGGTTGAATTCTTTTCGCTTCTTCATACTGGTCCCGGTGATCCCCTCGTCCGCGAAGATCCCGGCCAGTTCCCAATCTGGGGACTCCTCAATTTTCTGGGTGTAGTAGGCTTTCTGGGCGGTGTAGCTGTTGATCTGCTCCTCGCTGTCGGTGCTGACCCGGCAGTAAGCCGCCACCCGCTGCCTGCCATGGAGTCTCGTCTTGTTGCCTGCTACATTGGAGCGTAATGCCGGAATACGGTGGACGGTGCGTTCCAGTGATGATTGTTCCATTTTGCTGTCCTTTCTGTTCCTAATCAGAAGTGTACGGTGATTGCGTTATCTGTTCCGATTATGATATGGGAGACCGTTCGTTCGAAGCGTTCCCAGTCGATTTGGTCGGGCTGCGTTTGGCTTACAGCCGTATCCACACCATCATCACAGCAGGCATACCGGGCAGCTGCCCCTTGCAGGATGTGGGAGAGAGCCTCCTTACCGTCTCCTGGCTGTTCCAACGCCCGGTTAATGGCATTGGCCAGGCGAACAGCCTCCGCAGAGGGCGCGTATGGCTTACATATGGGTTTTTCATGTGCCGCAAGCTGCCGTGCCGTCTGCGCAAGCAGTTCCTCCTTCCCGACAACAAATGCGTTTCTGCAGGCAGAACATTTCAGATGGGCGTTTCCGGTATGCCCGATTGGCCCTCCGGTTCGGAGCAGGCGAGTCTGACAGCATCCGCTTCGCAGCTTTTGCCATAAGCCATCCGATTCCGTCCGGCGTGGAAACTTCCCACTTGTCTTTTCTGAGATCTTTTCCTGCACTTGCTGGAAGGTATCTTGGTCAATAATGGGTGGGTATCCATTTTCCCCGGCATAGCGAGAGTTTTCCAGCATTCGCTTGATTTTGTGCTTGTTCCACAGCGGCGATTCCTGAGAGAACGGGATGTTGTCCGCATTCATCCGGTCTGCCAGTGCCTGATAGGATAACCCGGCCAGATAGGTGGTAAATATATTTTGAACAGTGAGTCGTTCCTCCTCCTGGATGACCAGATCGCCGTGTATGATCTGGTAGCCATACAATATCTTCCGATTTGCCATTGCCTACGCCTCCAGTGTTTCTTGGAATTCAAACCCGCCATATAGTTGAAAGCGGATGGTGCCCTGAGTATCTACAACGATTCGTTCCACTAGCTTGGTAAACAGGGCTTCGTCAAAGCTGGACAGAGTCTCCGGACCATTTCGGATGGTATCAATCGTCAGGCGAATTGCATCGACCTGCTCATCAATATCCTCATTGCAAAGCAGCTTTCGCCTCTCCCGTCGTAGTTCTGTCAGCTTGGCGTTGAGTTCCGCCTGCTTTGCGGATAAGGCAGCCTTGTCCAGGAGACCTGCCGTGTGCAGCTTTGTGAGGTGATAACTCTGCTCGGATGCCGTGGCGATGGCTGTGTTGACCGCCAGCATGGCCGGGTTGCCGCGATGCAGGGCATCTGACAAAGTCTCCATTTGCCTCAGCACAGGTGCCAGCACGATGCCGTCATGGGTGCGGAGCTTGCGATACATCCGGAGGAATGCTGCATGGATGCTGTCCTCGCTGATCCGTCCGTTGGGGCAGTCGGCGGCTTTTCTGTCATGCTTGCGACATACCCAGGAGACGTATCCAGCTTTCGAAATTCTCCGCATGTACAGCGTCCCACACTGCCCACAGATGATCTTCCGAGCAAGCGGGGTCTGATCATGTGGAATCGACTGCCGTTCTGCCCGCCGCTTCAGCAGTTCCTGAACTTTTTGAAAGTCCTCATAGCTGATAATGGCAGGGTGGGTATGTTCTACATAATATTGGTCCGCCTCACCATGGTTATCTTTCCTGCGATATGGAAATGTGTTGGTTGTGTAGGTTTTCTGGCAGAGGGCATCTCCAATGTATTTCTCGTTTGTTAAGATCTTTCGAATGGTCTGCTGATGCCATTTTTGCCCACCATGAAGGGGGGCAGGCCCATTCTCACTTAACTCCTGGGCAATCCACTCAGAGCTATATCCTCTAAGATAGGCTGCAAAAATCCACTTTACGATCTCTGCCTGATCCTCTACGATTGTAAGATTCTTACCATCAACGATTTGGTATCCAAATGGTGCGGAGCAGGTAATAAACTCCCCGCGCTCCATGCGGCGCTGATAGCTCATACGTTGGTTTTTGGAGATGGAGATGGATTCCTCCTGGGCCAGAGAAGCGGAAACGCTCACCATCAGTTCTGAGGTGAGCGTTCCAGTGTCGATATTCTCTTTTTCAAACTTGACGGTCACACCCAGCGCGGAAAGTTCCCGCAGGGTGGCGAGGCAGTCACGGGTGTTCCGGGCAAATCGGGAGATGGACTTGACCACGATCCTATCGATTTTGCCCTTCCGGCAGTCTGCCATCAGGCGGTTGAAGTCCTCCCGCTTATCCATCCGCGTGCCGGTCAGGCCCTCATCTGCGTAGATGTCTACCAGATCCCAGCCATCGTGGGCGTTGATCGCCTGCGTATAAGCCCGGATCTGGGCGGCGTAGGAGTGGAGCTGGTCCGCAGAGTCGGAGCTGACACGGCAATAGGCTGCTACCCGCAGGGTGTCTGGTCTCGCTGCCTTGGGTGGGATCACTTGTACTTCAGCCATTTCTCATTCGCCTCCTTCCATCTTTTTCGGCAACGAAACCATACCACACTCCTGCGGGAATAGCCAGCACTATTCCCAAACAGTTCCGGGCCGGTATCGTTCTGCGGACAACCGTTTGGCTCTGGCCAGTTCTTCTTTGGTCAGCAGGCCGTCTGCAGCCATCCGTTCCCATAGACCCACCGATAACAGGTAACGCAGTTCGTTTCGGATCTCCATCACGCAGCCTCCTCAAAGTAGCTCTCATCCTTGACCCGCCGGATAAACCGTTCTACCGCATAGATGCTGCTTGTGACAGGCATTTCCGGCAGCGCGGATTGAACATCCCGGAAGTAACGGCTACCCTTGGCGGCTCGTTCATCCAAAATGGCGATGGCACAGGTGTCAGTCTCCAAGCGGATGGCTCGTCCAAACCCTTGCTTGAGTCTGATCTGCATCTCCGGCACAGCCACGGCCCGGATGAACGTGCGGAGATCAGGATATGCCTCTCTCTTTTTTTCTTGCAAGGCGTCCGGATATTGGAACGGTAGTCGGGGGATGACCAGCAAAGAGACACAGTCTCCGGGAAAGTCAAAACCCTCCCAGGCAGCGCCGGTGGCAAACAGGACGCTTCCGGGTGCCGCCTTGAACTGGGCCATGGTGTGCGGGGCGTTCCGTCCCATGGTAAACAGCGGAAACGGAAGGGGCTGTTGTTTCAAACGATCCTTCACAGCGGACATGGCTGCATAAGAAGTGAACAGCACCAACGCATGGCCGTGAACCGCAATCAGTAATGTGCGGATCTCCTCGGCCAGCTTGGCAAAGTAGTCCGCTTCGTGCTGCCTGGGCGGCATCGTGGGAAAATAGAGCAGGCAGTTTTTCCGGTAATCAAAGGGAGAGGGTGAAACAGATTCCTCCACCCGAGAGTTATCGGTGAGGCCAGCCTCCTCTTTGAAACGACAAAAGTCTTTACCTATGGCCAACGTCCCGGAAGTAAGGAGGACGGGCTGGGGCTGTGACCAGAGTGTTGCTTGGAGCTGGGCGGTCAGGTCGGAGATGGAGGCGCACAGCAATGTGCCGCCATCGTCATCCGCCGCAGTGTAGAATACCAGGTCAGAGCGTTCCTGCAAAAACAGATGGATTGCGGAGGATATCCGATCCAATTCCTTTCTGGCAGTTGGTGTCAGTACCCCGCCGATCTGTCTCTGAATGGTAGCCAGGGTTCGGGCCGGTCCTATCATGTGTCGGACATAGTCCGAAAAAGGGCGATCACCATCATAAGGCAGTGACATAAGCTTCAGAAGCGCCGACGCCATATCAGCCAGGGATTCCGATGCCAGCAGATATCGTTCCGCCCGTAGGGTGCGGATCAGCGTGCGGATGTCCTTGGCTGCCAGGGTAATGCCAAACATCTGCCGGGCAGTCTCAGGCAGCTTGTGTGCTTCATCAATGATCAAAGCGCCAACGTCCGGCAGGATGGGGCGGTGACCGCTGCCACGATGGATGGCGTCTGCCAGCAGCAGATTGTGGTTACAGATCTGAAACAGATAGCGGTCAGAGTTGCAGGCTTCCATATAGCAGAGGTACCGGCAGCCATCCCGGCGGCAATCACAAATCGTTGGGACACATACACGATTTCGGTCATACTGACTGAGATGGGGGGCTTGGTCTGCGTCCAAATGATCCCGCAGGGAGAGGAGTGCCTGTGCGGCCAGCGGATTTTTTCGTTCCAGGTCTACCTGCCGCAGGCGGCGCATCAGACGCTCATCACAGACATAGTGGCCTTTTCCTTTTCGAATGACCGCCCGGATGGGGGCCTGGATCAGCTTATCCTCCAAAAGAACAGAGGAGAGGAACGGGATGTATTCCTCCCTTACCGCCGTTTGCAGGGCGATGCTGGAGGTGGAAATGAGGATGGGCTGGAAAGGGATGTTCTCCCGGCTCAACGCACGAGAAAAAGAAACACCAGCCACCAGATAGGCATAGGTCTTGCCGATTCCCGTTCCCGCGTCACTTAAAGCGATTTTGCTGTGAATCATGGCATCCAGCATCTTGTGGCTCAACTCGATTTGGCTGGGCCGGGCCGTCATGCCATGGCTTGGGAAGAGGTCCTGAAAGATATGGTCGATCTCACGATGTGCGACCTGCCTGTTATGATAACTAATCATTTGTAAAATCTCCTTGAATAAGTGAGTTATTTTTCTTTTTCATTCTCGTCGTATTTGCAGCTCGCCCCCCGACGATGGGGAACAGTACGGATCGGCTTCTGGCAAGAGGCCGCACGGGCTTTTACCTGGAGTCTCTACTGCTTTCAACTCCGGGGCAGCGCCGCCTGTCTTACGCGCAGGCCAAGCGAGGTGTCTCATTATGTACCCAAACAGCGTCATTGCAAAAGCGCGTGCCATAGCGCCCCATGCAGGTGGCGTTCTCGCTCGGCCCAGGGCAGATGCCCTGGGTGTCATGGCGCGCGCTGCATGACGCTCGACTGTTCGGGTGGTTCTCCGTACTGCTGGTATGAACTTTTCAAGGTGCCGTGGAGCGGCGGGCGCTCCTTCAGGAAGCGAAACGGGCCAGGATCTGGTTCATTTCGTCCAGGTCCTCGCCGTGCAGTCCAACCGCCAATCGCTTGAGCAGGGCGGTCTGCTTGGGAGATAGCTTTGGCCGGTCCTGAAAGTACCAGTCGGCCATCCTTACCCCGCCGCCATATCGGCCCCGGACTGTCTCAAGGGGGTAGGTGAGTGTGAGCTCTTCAATGTCACGGCGGATGGTCCGTTCGCAGACGCCGAGTTCCGTCGCCAGATTCTGAACGGTATCGCTCCGCCGCTGGCACAGCAGGTTGATGATCTGCTGCTGCCGGTCGTTGATCCTCACACTCTCACCCCCTTTCACCTCCATGGCCGAATCATACAGGTTAAAGCGGACAGCTCATGTCCGGATTAAAAAACTTTTTTGAAAAAATGAGTCCGGCCTTGGTGGACATAGAATAGCATCTCTGCTGAGTGAGCGTCGGACATGGCGTGTCCGTCGCTCTATATTGGAAATAAAAAACCGGGGCGCATCCAAATGACAATTAAAGTCATTCAGATGCGCCCCGGCGCACATTTCTGAGTCAACTCTCATCTGGCGCTTCCAGGCTACCATGCGAGAGTTGTATTAGAAACGGAAAGATATTGCTTCAGTTTTTTTCCATGTCTTGTTTAGATAGCGCCCGATTTCCTAATTGAAGAAATTTATTTATAATATCCCATTTGTCATCTGCAATTGCGCTTTCTGTAAAACGCACCATGCGATCGTAATCTTCTGGAGAAACATACGGGGTGCAACAGCGCATTTTGGCCATATTCATCAGATCGTAATACATTTGTTCCTCAAAAGGATTGCTTAAATCCAAAATCTTCTTGGCCTTTTCCTGTATGCATTGATAGAGTGATTGATTTTCTATTGCTCGATTGATGTCATCCATCTGTTTTTGTGTTTCAGATTCTTTAGGAAATTCACTCTGAAAAATGAGAGTAGCCAAATACACACCTATTGGAGTCATTTGCTCATTATCTTCAATATAAGTGAATTCTTTGTCATGCATACGAAATGCAAGAAGGTTGATGAGTAATTCATCCAGCGATTTAGAGGAAAAAAGCCCTTTCTGATACAGTGCATCATGTATTGCGTCCAGCTCATGCGCATAAACCAGACGGGCAGCAATTTCCTTCGAATCTTGTCTGGACATCCAGTCGTTTAAGTTCACAAGCTGTTTTATAAATTCCATCATCAGTTTATATCGAATTACTGGTGAAACATGGTACATAGTACGTAAAAGAATGATGAGTTGCTGGTTGATTTGCCGGGACAATTGAGCCTCTAATTCTGCATTGACATAGCTTGGGTTATTTAAGACGAGCTGCTTATCGCTGTCTGTAAGATACTCTCGTACATTTTTTGCTAATTGATTATTAAGGTCAGAACGGGTCTTTAATCTACGATCATTCTTGCGTCCGTCAAAATATTCAGAATTGATCAAGACAACTAGTAGTCCCTGACATTCTGGCCGTATGCAATATGAACTTTTGGGGTTTTCCGGATTTTCTTTAAAATCATCTGGTCGCAACAGCCCATCGCTATGGTCACAAATAGTTTTGATATAGTTTTTAACCGATTTTGTGGTAAGATCAGTACCAAGCCATCGGGAGGTATGTCGAAGAAAAACTGTTAATTCTTCTATTGTCATGTTTTCCATACCAAATTTTTTCTTAACTTCATCGTAAGACGGTGAAGGTTTAGGTGGTAAATCTCGCTGGGGATTTTTGCGTTCAGATTTACGCACACCAGACATGTTGAAGCCTCCTATTTAGCAAACTAAGGTCTCCGGACACAGGGTGTCCAAAATTTTATTTTAGTTCAATATCAAACTCTGCAAGATAAGCCTGGGCATCCTCAACAGGTTCGTTATATTTTACATTTAGGACTTCCTGGTACCAGAGATGAGTGGATTTACTAGGTATCAGTTTAACCCCAAGTGAATCCAGCAGTTTGGAACTGATAATTGGGGGCAAGTTCAACCCCAGACAAATCAGGACAGCAGTCTCTAAGCTTGGAACGTTCTCTCCATTGACGATTCGTCTAATGGTGCGTTCATCTCTATTAATAGCAACGCCCAAGTCAAGATTGCTCATTCCTTTCCAGTTAAGAAGAAGTTTCATGCATTGAGAAGGGTCATCTGTCATTTTCATACGAATTTCTATTTCTTCCTGTTTTTCCTTTTGACGGTAAGCTTTTTGTTGCTCCTTGGTTTTGGCGCGAAAATCCTCATTATATGTAATGTTAAAGGTATAGGCCCCTTCTTCACGATTAAGATAACAAACCGTATGGTATTCCTTGCTAACATCCCCTTGAATCTCCATATCAAAGACCAAACAGCACTCGTCCATATGAGAACGGGCATATTCTGTCAGATGGAGGTGACCTTCGGAATCCTTCTTAATATACATCGGGGCCTTGAAAACATAGTGGTTTTCAAGAAAAAGGTAATCTCCATCCTGCGTCAGAGAATGGAGAGCGGGGTTAACCAGCCGTTGTATTGCTGCATCCCGACCGCTTATGGTAAATGTTTGGTTTCTGGAAATGGCTCCCTTGCTGTAACTGTGCGGTGGGACATAATGGCCATCGATAAAATTAAATGTACCAACAGCCGATTCAAAACCCAGCTCTACCAAGCGAATTTTAGCAGCCTGCTTAGAGACTACAAACTCTACCGAAAGTTGTTGAATTACCGCCTCCATAACTTCAATTTCGTGGTGTGCACCGATTTCGCGCATAAATTTGGCAATATAGTCAGAAGCTTTTGCCTTAAAAGGGGCTGCAGGCATTTGGATTCGAGGAGCTAGTCGGTTAGCTTGCTGTTCCATTTTCTCTGTTGCCTGCTTGGACATATTTGCTCTTGCCCCTCCGACAACCTCACAGGTAATTCCATGTATTTTTTCATTATACAGCTTTTCCAGCATGAACACCTTGCGGTGCTTGATCCAATGGACACATTCGTGGATAATGGTATTGTTGACAGATCCGAGATTACGGAACAGGTACATCCGGGGATCAACAACTATGGTTTTTGCTGGAACATGGATAACTACGTACTTGTCATGTTCGATATCGTACATTTCCGCATCTGCTTCCAAAAAGAAGAGCTGTCCAAAAATGGACCCTTCTTTATTGATACGATGCGTCAAAACCGAAAGCCCCAGACGATCGGCTAAAACATAAGGGTCGACATAAATAGGAGGTTCTCCAACTTTTGTAATTCGTAAGGCTTCTGGATAATATTCCTCAAGAAAGTCTGTAGCCGTTTTTTCATATTGTGCAGGGCGGATATCTGGAACCAGCGCGTCAGACATAGAATTGTCTGGTATATTGCGCTTAGCATAAGGCGTAATTTCGCGGATTTCCCAGTCATCTAAGCCTTTGGAGAGGTCCCCTTCGCAGGAAAAGCGAAGCCATGGATAGCAGGTATCATCGCTGTCATTGTGGTGATCGGCAGACGACACGCAAACCTCTAACTCTAGGCCAATGTCAAATGCAATACAGTTGCCAGGTCGATCTGTAACATAAACCCGTTGTACAGTTGCATCTATCAGTTCAGCATTTTTTATTTCAGCCACACGTCTAGTTTCAAGCCCCATTGTGTGCCAATGGTTATCGAGGTACTTTTTTGCGGCATCGTATAGTCCATTATAGCACTTATTACTGACATACTCGAAAATCGATCTTACAGCTGCCACTTAAAATCCCCCCTACATGTAAATGACTGATTCTGATAACATTTTATACCATCGGGAGTCTGATAACAAGAGCATTGGAAGATATGTATCGTTCAACAAGTCATACATCACTTGTGCTAAAGAATAAGGAATTTTCAGGAAAAAAATAGGCTCGGCCAGTGTCGATCACAGGCCGAGCCATTCTATCTATTCAAATTCCTTGAAATGAGGGTTTTGTGCCAAAAGAGATTGAAGATGCTCTTTCAGCATCGATTCTCCAAACCAGTCACATGCCTCCAGTAACTCCTCTTGCAGGTCGCCTACATAGGCGCTTTGGAACAACTGCCGAACCAGACGAGCATCCTCTTTCAGTTGAGCCAAAAGCTTGGGCTGGACGGTTTGATTCTGACAGAGTTCGTACAGATCATTACCCAACAGCTGTTCGGCGACTTCTGGCTCCTGGAGATGGCACTCGGCAGTATCCAGCAGCAATTTCATCATCTGGATGCCTACTTCCGGTTTCCACTCACTTACTTTTCCCAGGAGTTCCATGGTGTCCATCTCCAAAAGTTCCTCCGCACTCCAGAAGCGGACTGCATCAGGAAAGGCGGCAATCAGCAGATCTCGGCAGGCCCACTCATTCTCTGAGAAGTCCCAGTTGCGGACGGCAGCCTCCAGAGTGGTGCGATTCGGATGGAGCAGGGGATAGGCGCTCCAGTGGGCATCCAGCGCCTCCTGAAGCGAATCAAACAAAGTAGAGCTGTCCTCGCCGGAGAAAAAACTTTCCACATCGCTCAGGCCATCCACCGTTTGATAGAGCCAGTTTGGCCAGGCTTTGTATGCTTCATACTGGGGTAAATCAGGCAGCAAAGATTCCCAAAAAGAACCAAGTCGCTCCTTTGTAAGCAGAAATTGATCCTCAAAGGCTGGTTTTCCGCTGCGGGCCGTACCCAGCACCTCACCTGCCGTGCAGAAGGAATAGCGCTGAAAAAACGCCTGCAAAAGTTGGAGGTTACGTTGTGTCTGATTGTTGGCTGGAACCAATGCTCATGTACGGTAAAGTATCACAAGAAAATTATGTCGAATTGACAGCCGCCTCCGCTATACCGAATAAGGAAATAAAGAGTCCTCAAATTTTGCGCTACTAAATGAAGACGAGCGGAAGTAATCTCCCGCTCGTCAGTAAACTTAACTATGCCATATCAATCCCGCTTCTTTCCCGCCACCGGCACTAAGAACAGCGCGGGCAACAGCAGGAAAGCGGTACAGACCAGCCCCCAGGGTATGGACACCTGCTGGGCTACCAGCCCCACAATAGGCCCGCCGATGATCTGCCCGAAAGAGTCCAGCTGTCCGCTGGTGGAAAAGACTGTGGCGCGCATTTTCTCATCCACATGGTCGTTCATCCAGGCGGCCAGCACAGGCTCCTTGATGGTGCGCATAAGCCCCGCCAGCAGGAACACCAACAACATGAACCAAAAGCTCCGCCCCACCGCGAAGAGAACCAGGCACAGGATATACCCGGCGCTGGTGGACATGACCACACTGGTTCGGCTGACAGTCCCTTTTTTCTCCATGCGGGCGATGAGCAACTGAGAAGCCAGAATACCTAAGCCGCTGCCGATAAGACTGATAACACCGAACCAAGTGACGCTGTTCAGCGGCCCGATAACGGGTATTACCGTGTCATCCAGAAAATGAGCGGTGGAGAGCCGGTCAAAGCCTTCACTGGCAAGTCCCCCGCATAGTGTGATTGCTAAGAGCGCCAGCAACACAGGTGCGCCTTTCACAAAGCCCAGGTTGAGCTTGAACAGGCAGACAAAGTCTTTAAGCAAGCCCTGCCGTTCCTCAATAGCAGGGGAGAAGTTGGTTTCTGGCATGATGCGAACCAACACCAGCCCCAACAACAAGCACAAACTGCCCCCCAAGATGACAGGCATTTGCAGGTTTATGTTTCCCAGCAGTGTGCCCAGCACCACGCCCAGAACGCCGCCGATTTGCCCCATTTGACTGCCCCGCAGGAACACCTTGTCTATGGGTTTGTCCTCTTCCTCCGAGGCAATCCACGCCTCCAGAGCGCCGGTGATGAAGGTATCACCGCAACCCCAGACAACCTGGGCCAGCAGAACCGGCGCGAACCACGGTAGCGCACCCTCCATCAGAAAGCCCAGGCCGTAGAGGAACATTCCAATCAGCACCGAGCGCCGACGGCTATACAAATCCGCCACCACACCGGTGGGTATCTCGAACAGAAAGCAGGAGGTCTCCAGAACCGTCCCTACCAGGACAAGCTGGAAAGCATCCAGCTGCACCACCTCCAGGTGGTACACGATGGAAAGCACTGTGGACATAGAAACCGCCAGGGAAAAGACAAATCGGAACAGCAGGTAGACAGAATATGCCTTTGAATTTTTAGCAAACATGAAGTTACATTCTCCTTTACGAATCAGTGGGTTGTTTTGTGAAACAAGCCCGACTGCCGCGCAGGAAGGGCAAACTTCTCAGCCCTTTCTAACAGTGATTTTAGAAAAGGCCTCCTAAAGTGCCCAAAGCGCCGTTAAAAGACTTGTTTCTGTTTTTGCAGTTTGCCATATGAATACCTCCGATACTGAAATTAGAACAACATGGCTGTTCTTCTTCGCGATATTATAGCAAATGGGCTTTGTGTTGTCAATGTAAAGAGAAGCGAGAGCGAGAGCGAGAGCGAGAGCGAGAGCGAGAGCGAGAGCGAGAGCAAGTATCGACCCGTGGCCCAAATTTCGCTCCGCTCATTTGTTCCCCTGGTCTGCTACTTGTTGGGGAGTGCCTTCCCCAAACCCTGCTGACCGGCGCTCCGCGCCGGTGTTGTGGCGCAGCCGCGCCACAAAAATCCGTCAGCCCCGCCTGTTGCGTTCTCGCCTGACCAGGCGGAAATCGGAAGCCGTTTCCGCAATCGCCGCAGAGCGGCGCACCCGCCGGAATAGTACACCCGCTTTGCGTCTGTACTGTTCCATCGGGCCAATTCGACAAAACTAGACCTCAAAACGCATTGACAATACTTTACATTCGCTCTATAATAGTCTTAACGATGAGCGATATAAAAAGTGAATATCAGTAAAATTCTCTGCACCCAGATGGTCTTGACCACCTGGGTGCATTGTGTTTTTCCAAAGCCTGATGTTCCCTTTTCCATCGCGTAACACATCGCCCATGACAACTGAATATGGAAAACTTGAAAGGTGTATAATGGGCGAACTATACCCTAAAGGGAATTTCAAAACAGGAGGTAAAAGTTTATTGTCCAAACGCTACAACACGCCCCACCGCACCCACATCATCAAGACCCGTGTGACCGAAGAAGAACACGCCGACTTCATGGAGCGCCTGACCGCCTACGGCATGTCTGTAACGATTCTTACAATAGAACTTATCGTAGTAAGCAAAGCACCTGAAAATATACTAATTGAGATATTCCCCATGAGCGTTAATGTGTTGTTTAGGTCAGTTTACAAGGAACTACACGCAGACCGTGAAACGGGCTGCTGACAACAAACGGCGCTATGCTCCCGGCTGGGTGCATAGCACCTGTTTGTTGCGGGGGTTTCCAAAGGGGGCAGCGCCCCATTTGGCACACGACTTTGCGGAGCAAAGTGTAGTGTGTTATACGCTCTGTCGGCGTTGCCCTGAAAATACCGTTGCCGCCGGGGAGGGCAAGGGCATTTGACGCGGCAGGAAAGCAGGGCTTTGTTTGGGGCTGGTAAGCCGGAAACAAAGGGCTGATTTCAGCAGCAGACAGGGCGTATTATGAAAGCCCCCGTCCCTCGTCCTCCGCCCCCGGCCTATGGGACAAAAAGTCCCAAAGCTCTGGACACCGTGACCAGATGTGTGGCCACACTCCGGGAAAAGTAGCAGGACGGCAGGAAACCGTCAAGGCTGAAATGAATGGGCTGACGCCCGGCCTTGACCGTTCCCCGCCGCCCCGCTGGATGGGTGGACAAGGTGGCCAATCCCTAAAAGTGTTTGGCCGCACTCGTTCATTTTGGGGCCTTTCTTCTCCCAAAATTGAAATGGGCGGGAAAGCCCTAAAATGGCTTTCCCGCCTTGATTACCCATTAGCAAAGACGGGCGAGACTGTCAACGGCGGCGCTGAAAGCGCCGTTCATCTTGACCGTTGACTGGCTCGCCTGGCTTTGCTACTGCCCGTAAGAGATGGAAAAACAAGATGGAAAACAAGGTTAAAAATGGTTGACAAGTCTATCGGATGTGTGTTATACTGTGCGACAGTTTGAGATTGGAAGGAGGCTTACGTGTGTTAATTTGTGTACGCTAATAAGCAATAAAAAGTAGAAGTACCTTTCCACATGATGGTGGGCTTTTTTTGCGTGCGTATGCAAAGGAACACGTAGGTTTGACACGAGCAGTCTTTGAACTGTATCGTGGTGTTTTTTCGTGCTTTGTTGTTATGCAGGCGTCTGCCCTCTCTGTGGGACAACGCCTGCTTTTTATTGCAGAAACAAAGGAACAATGCAATAAAAAAGGAGGTTCGCATTATGACCCAAAACGACAATTCATGGAGAAAAACTTATTTTACACTTCTTGCCGGACAAGCAATATCCTTTATTAGCAGCGGTATTTTGCAAATGGCCATTATCTTTTATTTGGTTGCGAAAACTAATTCTGCAATCATATTGACGGCGGCAACACTGATTGGATTTTTGCCGCAAGCCTGTTTAGGCCCGTTTGCAGGTGCTTTTGTTGACCGGCACAGCCGTAAAAGCGTAATGATTGGTGCGGATTTGATAATTGCCGCCGCTGGCGGTATTCTGGCGCTGGTGGCGTTTTACATGGAATTGCCCGTATGGTCTATTATGGTTGTCCTGTTAATCCGAAGTGCGGGAACTGCTTTTCATTCTCCAGCATTCAGCGCAGCAACACCTATGATTGTGCCAAAAGAGGAACTTACAAAATGCGCTGGTTACACGCAGACCATGCAAGCAGTAAGTGCGATTATCAGTCCAGCTGCCGCAGCGTTTTTATATGCTGTTTGGCCTCTTAATGCAATTATATTGTTAGATATTGTGGGTGCAATCCTTGCCTGTGTGACTGTTGCGATTTCGTCCATACCAACGCCTGAACTATGTCCAGAAACGAAAAGACAACAGTTTTTACAGGATATGAAAGAGGGGTATGTGGTATTAAAGCAAAACAGGGGCCTCTTTGCTCTGCTCTGGATTGGTGTAATTTATATGTTCTTTTATATGCCAATCAGTACGCTTTTTCCTCTCATCTGTATGTCATACTTCAAAGGAACACCGGCCCATGCCTCTGCCGCTGAAATTGCTTTTGCGGTTGGTATGCTGCTTGGCGGAGTCATTCTGAGCATTTGGGGCGGTTTTAAGAAACGGCGGTACACCATCGGTCTTTCCGTTCTCCTGATGGGCGTTAGCACTATGCTCTCCGGGCTTTTGCCGCCAGACGCATTTCTTGTCTTTGTTGTGTGCTGTACTGTTATGGGAATTTCCGCTCCATTTTACGGTGTGCAAAATGCGATTTTTCAAGAAACGGTCAAACCAGAATATCTGGGGAGAGTTTTTTCTCTACTGACAAGCGCCGCTTCCCTCGCCATGCCGTTTGGCCTTGTCATTTCCGGGCCTCTGGCGGAGCGGCTGGGAGTTGAGAAATGGTTTGTCATTTGCGGAATTGGCATTATCATCGTTGCGCTTGCCGTATTTTTACTACCCGGTTTGAGAGAGATTGACAATACGCAATAATCAACTGCACCTTTTTCTATTACTACAGAAAAACAAACTTTTATTATTTAGAAGAAAGGATATAAAAATGAAACGTTTACCTAAATATACGCCTGCGGAAGTACGGAATGATCCATACGGATTTACTTACAAAGAAATGTCGGAAGTTATTGGCGAGAATGAAGCAAAAGCCTTATATGAAGAATTATATAAGCAATTACCACGCAAAAAAAATCTATCAATGTTGGTAAAAAATATTTGCAAAAGCAGTGATACTGAAAAGTATGTTTACGAACTGAAAGACAACAAATACATTGAAACGGTTTTTATCAAGCGGCGAGATGGTGGAACTGTTTGCGTGAGCACACAAGTCGGTTGTCCTGTTGGTTGTATTTTTTGTGAGTCCGGGCGAAATGGCTTTGTTCGTAATCTAACATCGTCAGAAATCGTACAACAGATTATATTGTTGCGTCGAAAAGTAAACCGTATCGTTTTTATGGGTATGGGAGAGCCTTTATTCAATTATGACAACTTGATAAAAGCAATCCATATTCTCCGAGATAGATATGGGCTCAACTTTCCAACCGACGGCATTACCATATCAACAGTTGGTCCGGTCGATCAATTAAAAAAATTGCGCGAGGAACATCTTAAAATTCAGTTGACAATATCTTTACACGCAGCAACACAATCTGCAAGAAATCGTATTATTCCTCACATGCGCATATATGCTATTGAAGATGTTGTTAAGCAAGCCTTATCCTATTCTGAAAGGCATAATCGCAAAATTGTCTTTGCGTATTTGCTTTTACCGGGTATAAATGACCGGCCCTCAGATGTAAGACAACTTGCAAAATGGTTTCGGGGCAAAAAAGTTATGATTAACGTGTTACAATACAACCCAACAAGCAATTCAAGAATTAAAGCACCACAGAAACGGGAAATAGTTGCATTCAAACATCAATTAGAGCAAGCAGGACTTGAAGTTACTATGAGAGTTTCTCATGGCAGAGAGATTAACGCGGCTTGTGGACAGTTAGCTAACACATATAATAAATTCAAAAAAAATGATTAAAAGTGCCAGACGCATAGACGCAGAGCCGATAACGCATTAGGTCAAAAAACCTATGTGTTATCGGCTTTTTTATTTAATATTGCGCAAAAGCCGCTGTTCCCTATTATAGAATGGATTGCGGGTAGTGTATTAAAGTCGCCCTTTTTTAAGGATACGGCGGTATCGGGGAGGTATCGCCATGTCCTTTTTCTATATCGCCATATCTTTTAGCTTATCAAAAAAAGCCCGACCGCCGCCGGGAACACTTCTACCCTCATATATGAACTGTCAAATCATCTAAATACCGCTTACAATTCCTTTGCGCTTGTCTGCATCTTGCAGACAGGCGCATTTTGCATTTTCGGGAGGTTTTTTCAAAAAAGTTTCGCTTTCATTCGGCGTTTGAAAAAATCGCCTGTATTATCCCGCGAAAAGGGGAGGTACCGCCACCTTTCAACACGAAAGGAGGTGAGAACATGGAACCTAATCGCGTGGAATTTCAGAAGCAATGTATCTTTCAAAGTTTCTGTAAACGGGTGCTGCACAACGAAGCCTGCAACGCCCACGAGGAAATCCGGCGTCGCAGAGCAAAGGAAGTGTCGTTTTCCGACCTTGCCTTGCATGAGGAACGACAGCTTTATACGCTTGATAAGTATTTTCAAGACGAAGAAGCCGAGCCGAGCTATCAGCAGGCAGGAAAGAAAATCACGCCGAAGCTGCTGCTTGAAGCAATCCGCACTTTGCCGGAAGAAAAAAGGTAAGCTATCATGCTGTACTATTTCGAGGGCATGACCGACGTGGAGATTGGAAAGTTATTCAATACGTCGCGCAGCACGATACAGTACAGACGGACAAGCTCTTTTGAAATCTTGAAGAAATATTTGGAGGAACACGCTGATGAATGGGACGAATGGTAAACAATCTGACTTCCCGGACGTTGCCCTTGTTCCCTATCCTGTCATTGTGGCAGCGACAAAGGGCGACCGCCTGTGCGCCAAAGAAATTATCGGCAACCGGGCCAATCTGACGAAGTGGCAGGACGATTTTCACGCCTGTATGGTGGAGCAGTACCCCGACCTGGAGCGTGGGGAAAGCGCCAGCAAGACGGGCCGGAAGCATATCCCCACCCGGCTGTTCAAACAGGCGGTCAACCTCTCCAAACAGGCGAGGGCCATTGAAGCGGTTCTCTCCGGCATTACCCCGCTGAACGCCGGAAAGAAGAAAGAGGAAGCCCTCTCCATGCTGAAAAAGTGGTTTCCGCAGATGGAGAACTTCTCCGGGCAACTGAAAAAATACAAGGTCACAATCAATGACTTGTTAGCGGAAAATGAAAAGCTGGAAGTCAGGGCAAAGGCCAGCGAAAAAGGCAAGATGAATGACACGATGGAACGGGCGAAGTTAAAAAGCGAACTGGACGATATGCGGCGGCTGGTTGACCGTATCCCGCCGGAGATTTTAGCGGAACTGAAACGGCAACAGCGGCAGCATGGAAAGGAAAGGTGATCTTATAAGTAATATCAGATACAAAAAGGAAATCGAAATCGTGACTTTTCAGGGAAAGGAAATCACACTGGAAAATCTCTCCCCGGTGTTCACGCCGGAACAGGAAGCAGCCAAACGCCGGGAACTGGAACAGCAGCTTTATGAGGTGTTCCGCAAGTACGCCGACAAGCGGGAGAGTGAGGAAGCCGGGACATAAGGTTTTCCAAACCCATCATTGATTTGCGGGGCTGCTGGCGGTATAATAGAACTGTCAGCAGCTCCGTTTCTTTTTTAAGAAAAGGAGCGACAATATGAACAATCGGATAGACGCAATCTATGCAAGACAATCGGTAGACAAAAAGGACAGCATTTCCATTGAAAGCCAGATTGAATTTTGCAAATACGAGTTGAAAGGCGGTAACTGCAAGGAATACACAGACAAAGGGTACAGCGGCAAGAACACAGACCGTCCGAAGTTTCAAGAACTGGTGCGGGACATCAAGCGGGGCTTGATTGCAAAGGTCGTGGTTTACAAGCTCGACCGTATCAGCCGTTCCATTCTGGACTTTGCCAACATGATGGAGCTGTTCCAGCAGTACAATGTGGAGTTTGTGTCCTCTACGGAAAAGTTTGATACCTCCACGCCGATGGGACGGGCCATGCTGAATATCTGTATCGTGTTCGCCCAGCTTGAACGGGAAACGATACAGAAGCGGGTAACGGACGCTTACTACTCCCGCAGTCAGCGGGGCTTTAAGATGGGCGGGAAAGCCCCTTACGGCTTCCATACGGAGCCTATCAAGATGGACGGTATCAACACAAAGAAGCTGGTGGTAAACCCGGAGGAAGCGGCCAATATCCGGCTGATGTTTGAGATGTACGCCCAGCCCACAACTTCCTACGGGGACATTACCCGGTACTTTGCCGAACAGGGGATTTTGTTCCATGGCAAAGAGCTGATACGCCCCACGCTGGCGCAGATGTTACGCAATCCTGTCTATGTGCAGGCAGACCTTGATGTGTACGAATTTTTCAAAAGTCAAGGTACAGTCATTGTCAATGACGTTGCCGATTTTACGGGCATGAACGGCTGCTATCTGTATCAAGGGCGAGATGTAAAGGCCAGCAAGAAAAACGACTTAAAAGACCAAATGCTGGTACTGGCTCCCCATGAGGGTATCGTCCCCTCCGACACCTGGCTGACCTGCCGCAAGAAGCTGATGAACAACATGAAAATCCAGTCTGCCCGGAAAGCCACCCACACATGGCTGGCAGGAAAAATCAAGTGCGGGAATTGCGGGTATGCTCTTATGAGTATCTACAATCCCTCCGGCAAACAGTATCTCCGCTGCACGAAACGGCTGGACAATAAAAGCTGTCCTGGCTGTGGGAAAATCATCACTTCGGAACTGGAAGCGGTTGTTTATCAGCAGATGGTAAAGAAGCTGGCAAGCTACAAGACGCTGACAGGAAAAAAGAAAGCGGCAAAGGCAAACCCGAAAATCACCGCCCTGCAAGTGGAACTTGCCCATGTAGACAGCGAGATTGAAAAGCTGGTGGACAGTCTGACGGGGGCAAACAATGTCCTGTTCTCCTATGTGAATGTGAAGATAGCGGAACTGGACGGGCGCAAGCAGGAACTTCTGGCAAGGATAGCGGAGTTGACTGTGGAGGCCATCAGCCCGGAACAGGTCAGCCAGATTTCCGGCTACCTCGATACCTGGGAGAATGTATCTTTTGATGACAAGCGGCGTGTGGTGGATTTGATGATCACCACCATAGCCGCCACAAGCGACAGCTTGAACATCACATGGAAAATCTGACTGGCGGCACCCCTCCCGTCAGATACCTACCCTGTGTAGTCCCTTGTAAACTGTACTTTTGTTCAGTGCTAACATTATTGCAAAAATGCAAAACTATGGACACAGCTAAAAAGGTTACAGTTATCACAAGAAAAATCCAAAATATTCTTTTTTCAGTGTTCAAAATGAGTCACACTTTCTTTCTCCAATCTCATAATCTCTCTTCTCAATTCCATCTGCCGCCCCAGCTGCTTTCCTTTTTTCATTTTCGCTTTCAGCTGGGCAATTTGCTTTTCCAGCTTCTCCCGCTGCTGGGTCTGCTCCACCGCCTCTTTCAGGCTCTCGCCCAAAGATGCATCGATGTCATCTCCGGCGATCTATCGGACGATGCTCTCACTATCCAGGGCGGTCAGATTCAGAGACAAGTACTTGGGCCGCATCTCCGTAATGGCAGCGGGGAACAGCGCCCCGATTTTCTCAATATTCCCGGCCACCATATCCGGGGTTTCAAATTTCATTTTGTCCATTCCTAAACACCACCTTAAAGCCGACTCTGCACAATGTTATAAAACATTTTTGCAAAGGTCATAATCTTGATCATCGTTTCCACATTTTGAACTGTGTCAGATATTTTGCTCATTACTCGCTTACATAGAGAATCAGCTTCATCTTTGTTGTTAGCTTTGGCCATTGCAAGGATTTCTGCCATTATAGAAATAATTTGATCCTGATTTTCAACGCTATTATGAATTAAATCCACTAAAATTTTCAAATTCGCAGTATTCTTTTCAATGTCCTGTAATATCTCATTGTTTTGCTTTTGAAGGTGTACAAATTCCTCCATTTTTTCATACATCAGCCACTCGTCTTTAATGGGTGGAAACGGTGGAACCATTGATTCATTTGAGCGCCTCACTTGCTCTGTGGCATTTTGTATGACCTCTGCTGTAATGTCGTGGATATCAAAATTTTCATTTTTCATCAATATACTCCTTGCAGTGTTTTTCCAAATCAAGTATCTCCCGCCTTAACTCCATCTGCCGCCCCAGCTGCTTTTCCTTCTTCATCTTCGCTTTCAGCTGGGCGATCTGCTTTTCCAGCTTCTCACGCTGTTGGGTCTGCTCTACCGCCTCTTTCAGACTCTCACCCTGGGGGGCAACAATTGCATCCCCGGCGATCTGGCGGACGATACTCTCATAGAGGGCATCCATATCCAGGGCGGTGAGATTTAGGGACAAGTCCTCCGGCTGCATCCAGTCCGTGTGATAGCTCTGCCGGAGCTGGAAGGCGTTGCTGCCGCTCTGGCTGGCCTCCTTATAGGTCACATGGAGCCGGACGCTGCCGTCGGCCCGCTCCAACAAAAATAGGATATGATATGGAATCTGCTTGTCCATCAGGGACAGCACCCGCTCGTCCAGTTCCTGCCCTTGGAGCGTCAGGCGGAACACTTCGATCTCCCGCACCGTCTGGCCGGGGGCGATGTTCATGGTCTCAGGGGAGAGCTTGTTGGCCCAGGTGATCAGCTTGACCTGCTCCACAAAAAGCCGCTTGACCTCAGCGGACACATCCAGATTCTCATAGAATTTCTGCTTGGGGAACCGGCGGCCAAAGGCCGTTGATTTTGGAAAATCCAGCATGATATTACCTCCATTTTATCGGACGACGAGGAAACAAACAAGCTGAAAATCATCCAGCCCGGACACCTGGCTGAGCAGGGCCGAGGTACCGCCCGCCCGGAACAGGCTGTCCAGATCGCTGTCCTCCTTGGCATCCAGGATGGACAGTACGGCGTCCTCCAGCAGACTGGAGTAGACGGCCATATTCCGCCCGTCATCGGTCTCCTGATTGAAGGCACGGTACAGCTCCTCAATGGGCTTGTCCTTGCCCCGGCACAGCTGCCGCATTGCGTCCAGGGAGTCCTTGGGTGAGAGGTGGTCGTGGACGGTGACGCCGTCCTCGGTCAGATAGACCAGATAATAGGGGTGGAGCCGGTTGCGGTTGTCGATGTTCACCTCGTTGTGGACATTTTTCAGAATAAACACCACGCCCGCCGGAGCGTCCGGGGTGGCCGCTGCCACGGCGCTGATGCCGCCGGGGCAGGTCTCCAGCTCCGGGTGGGTCTTGGCGTACTCCATCAGCTCCATGCGGAACTCGTTGAGGCCAAGGTCGGTGATGGACACGCCGGTGCCCATGTCCTCCAGATCCACCACCTCGGTCTGGAGCCGCTGGAGCTGGGCCTTGCGGTACTCCAGGTCGCCCTGCTCCTCGGGGGAGAGCAGGTTGTCGTCGCCGGTGGAAGTCATGACCAGGGCCTTCATGCGGGTCTCCACCCGGGCTTTCAGGTTGATATAGTCGTCCAGCTGCATATCCGGCCAGAAGTTGATCAGCTGGATCTGCTCATTCCGGCTGCCGATACGGTCCACGCGGCCAAAACGCTGCACCAGCCGCACCGGGTTCCAGTGGATGTCGTAGTTGATGAGACAGTCACAGTCCTGCAGGTTCTGGCCCTCGGAGATACAGTCGGTGGCAATAAGCAGGTCGATGTCCGGGCCGTCCGGCATCAGGGCCGCCTTATCCTTGGAGAGGGGAGAGAAGCAGGTCAGCACATTGTTGAGATCGGCCTTAAATTTGGGTACTGTCGTGCGGCCACTGACGGAGCCGGTGACCAGAGCGGTGTGCAGGCCATACTTGTCCTGGGCAAAAGTGCTGACATGGTCGTAGAGATACTCCGCCGTGTCAGAGAAGGCGGTAAAAATGATCATCTTCCGGTTACCGGGGTTGATGGGGTGGTCGATTTTCTCTGCAATGGTGGAGAGCAGCATCTGCAGCTTGCTGTCGTGCTCCGGGGTGATATCCGTCACCATGTTGACCAGCACATAGAGGGTGTTGAAGTCCTCCTCCAGATCGTGCTGCCAGGTCACATAGTCCATGTCCTCCAGAGCAATTTTCACTTTTTTGCCCACGGTGAACAGATCCGTCTCCTGGTCGTCAGCGTCAAAGTCCACCGTGCTGGTCAGGTCGTTCAGCTCCAGGGTCAGGCTGGGATCGTAATGAGCGATGGTGTCCAGGGTGGAGCAGATCAGGTCCTGGATGCGCTTCAGGGTCAGGCGGAAGGAATGGACGGAACTTTCCAGCCGTTTGAGCAGGTTGATGCTCATCAGACGGCGAATGCCCTGCTCACGGCCTACCTGGGTCAGGCTGTTCTTGCCCTCGTGGTTCAGGTCGGCGTACTTCTCCATGCGGCTGGGCAGAATGTAGTTGGAGGGGGTATAGATGCTCAAGGTCAGGCTGAGCAACAGGTCATAGATCTCGTCGTATGTAATGGCGTCGCTCAAATCGGTCAGCGGCGGGCGCTTGGAGATGGGCGGCAGCCGTGTGGGAAACTTGCCGATTTCGCCTACATTGTAGTACTTCTCAATGTGCCGCCGGGAGCGGGCGATGGTGACAGCGTCCAGGATCTCGAAGAAATCGAAGTCCAGCATCCGCATGAGTTTGTCGGTGGTACGCAGCTCCACATCCCACTCGCTCCAGGTGTTAAAAGCTTTCTGCGCATTGCGGAAGATCTCCTCTACCGAGCGGGTGGTGTCCAGCTTGTCCCGCCATGCCTCGCTGTTGCCCTCGTAGGCCAGAGCTAGCTGGTTGCGCAGGTCATAGAAGCGGTTGTTGACGGGAGTAGCGGAGAGCATCAGCACGCGGGTACGGGCACCGGGACGGATGACCTTTTCCATCAGGGCGTCGTAGCGGTTATATTTTCCCTCGTCGCTATGGCTGCTGCCACCATTACGGAAGTTATGGGACTCGTCAATGACCACCAGATCGTAGGCACTCCAGTTGATTTTCGAGAGGTCCAGTTCTCCGGAAAATCCTTTGCTGCGGGACAGGTCAGTGTGGAATAGAACATCGTACCGCAGCCGGTCACCAGCGATGGGGTTATTCACATAGTTGGCCTTGTAGGTCATCCAGTTATCGCTGAGTTTTTTCGGACAGAGCACCAGCACCCGCAGGTTGCGGTTCTCGTAGTACTTGATAACAGCCAGAGCGGTAAAGGTCTTGCCCAAGCCTACACTATCCGCCAGAATACAGCCGTTGTACTGCTCCAGTTTACTGATGATTGCCAGCACGGCATCCTTTTGGAAGGTGTAGAGCTTATTCCAGACTAAGCTGTCCTTAAAACCATTTGCTTCGTTTGGCAGATCATCCTCACTGAGATTCTCCAGGAAATCATTGAAGATGTTGTAAAGAGCAAAGAAGTAGAGAAACTCGGGGCTGTTTTCCTGATAGGCAGTGGTGATCCGCTCCAGAACCTGCTCCGTTACATCCTGCATACGCCGTTTATCGGCCCAAAGCTGATCAAACAGCTGCAGATAGGCTTTGCTTTCCGGTGCGTCAAGTTGCTGGATCATGCTGAACATATTGCCGCCCCGCTCGCAGCCCAGATCTGCTCGAGTGAAGCCGTTGATGGGAGCATAAGCTACCGGGTGATCACTGTCCACGGCAAGAAAACCCGGCATTGTTTCATCGGTGCAGTTTGATTTGAATTGCGCTTTGCGGCGTACCCAATCAGCACATTCTTTGGAAATGGTTTTCTGTGTAAACTCGTTGCGCAGGCGGATTTCAAATTCGCTGCCATGCAGCGTTTTTTCACGCGCCTGGCGGGGGATATAGAACTCCCGTTTCTCTTTTGCCGACGGTTCGGAGAGGAATGTAGGTGAAGTGAAGATAAAGCGTAATGAATCCACCTGCTCCAGTTGTTCTTTTAATTCTTCATAGGCATAGACGGAGAAGCAGGCGGCAGCAATGGATACTTTGCTGTGGGGAGAGATCTCCACGTGCAGGTCATCGGATAATTTTTCTGTAATGTTATTGATGATCTTCATAAGCTGTATCCACCTCATTACTTGAATCGCATCATTGTGCTGACTATTCATATAAATTATCTACAGGATAGCACAAAATCCCAATAATCTCCACAATAAAAATCCTATCAAATTAGGAGTCCCATAAACAGGTCTATTAAATGTACACCGCCGAAAGTGAATAGAATCAAGCAGCATATATCGTAGTACGGATAAATTTAAGACAATACCACACTGCTCCTCTATTTTTATGTGGTATTGTCCTCCTTTTGCAATTTAATAAAATGATGGTTTTGCAGCAGCCACAAAGCCTTCTGACTCCGTAATAACTACATTATTTTGGCTAAAAGCGCAATGAATTATTAAAAGCCTGCCATTTGTATCTCTGCCGCCTACGATTCCCACGTGCTCGTCACCGGGATAAAACACCAGATCCCCCGGTAGGGCCTCATCCCAAGAGATGGGGGTACAGTAGGTGTGCTGCATGTGGGCACCACCGCCGTGGCCTATGACGTACTCTCCATCAGTAACATTGTAAAATACCCAATCGACGAATCCACTGCAATCTAACCCGTAGGGCAGGTAGGTTCCGGTAGTCGAGCTGCCGTCTGCCCATACCTTGGTGAGCTGGCCCCAGCGGGAGTCCCAGCCAATCACCAGAGACTTCCCGCCCCAGAAGTAGTTGACCTTGCCTACCAGCCTACAGGCTGTTTCCACCACAGCCCGGCGCTCTGGGTCCAGATCAGCGGGCAGGTCAGCCAGCAGCTTCTTTGCTGTGGCGTCAGAGATCGTGAGATCCCCGGTCAAGGCAGCCAGCATGTCGGAATTTGCCAGCAGTTCATCCAGAGCCTTGTTCTGTTCCTCTGTGAAAGAATAAAATACCCGCATATCATCCGGCGTCCTGGCGGTGATCGTCACAGTGAGTATTTGCTCTGTCCAGGCCGGAGTGTCTCCGGAGGCGGGATGCTCCACCGCTCTGGAGGAGGAGGCAAGTTTTGTCATGTCCCAGAAGACTGTGCGCAGGGCCTCTACATTGGCCGCATCCAATATCGCCACGGTCGTTCCATCAGCAGCGCCCGCCGTTTTGGCGGCAAACACCGCCAGAATATCAGACCAGGGGGGCGGCTGTCCCTGGATCTCCAGCGTGTCATATCCACCCTCCGCCTGCATGCTGGAGATCTTCTCTCCCAATTCGCCGTTGATCTGTGCCACCGCCTGGGCGGGAGAGATGGCTCCGGTTGTTTCATCAGGTCCGGCAAAAAAGATCCCCAGCGGTGAGGCAAGGATGATGCCGCACAAACAGATGACAACCACCACCGCGATCACCACCCCACCGCCTGCTGTGGCCGCGGCGGCCAAAGCCTTAGCTGCCGCGATCACAGCGCGTAGTGCGCGGTTTGCCGCCTGTGCGGCCTGTCTGGCGGTCACACGGGCCGCCTGTGCGGCCTTTTGAGTCTGTGCCAGCCTGGCTCCCGCCTCCGCCGCACGGCGGGCCTGTCGGGCCGGAAACGCTCTTACAGGCGGTTTCCCACCCGGCTTTCCAATCCCAGCCGTTTTGCGAATGGGATGGCCAGCCGATTTGACCGGCACGCCTCGTTCTTTTACTGCCGTCTTTGCGGTGCTGCCCATAGCCTGCCTGGAGACCTCCCCGTGAGGCCGGGGCTGCACACGAGAACCACCTGTCTGCCCGGACACCTGATGTAGCTGCTTGCGGGCCTCTGTACCTTGTGGCCGTTTTCCCGAGGGAGGAGCTGCCAAGGGGCCGACCTTTCTCACAGGCAAGCGCTGCTCCAGTTTCCTGCTGCGGAGAAGGTTGCCCTGGCGCTCCCGCATAAAGGACGCTTTTTCCTGCTGCAAGGCACTTGGCGGTGTGGCAGGTGCGGGATCGGCTTGCATCTTCAGATAGGCGTCCTTGGTCTTGATATTTCTTTTTTGAGGCGTTTGGAGTGCGGACTGCGGCTGGGGCTGGCTTCTGCCCGCACTCTGCGTCCGGAGCAGATCTCCCGCTTCTTTCCCGCGGCGGCGGCCCCTTGGAGGCAGAGTGCCGTCATCTCTTGGTCTTGCCGCTCCTGGCGGATCGTGACGGTCAGGGTATCCGTCCGGGCCTGTATCCGGAGTGTGCTTTGCACCTTTCTTTCGTTTTCCCAGCAGATGCTCGGCCAGCTGCTCCGCCCGTTTGACACCGCTCACCTCGGCATCGCCCAGCTGGTCGCCGCCGAAGTCATCCCGCTGGCCGTGCTGGGCCGTGTCCCGCAGCTGGCCCCGCAGGCGTTCTGTGCCGTCATCCAGCCCCCGCCGGATCAATTCCTTCGGCGCGGACTTGACCCGTTCTTTCAAAGTGTGCTGCACCTGGGGTTTCTCTTTGATTTTATCGATATATCTCACCTCACTCCAGCAGGGAGGGGCCTTGGCCCCTCCCTGGTTTTATTACGCGGCCAAGTCAGAGGGCTTGGTCGTCATCAGTTTATAGAGCTGCGTGTGCCTGGGGAAATTGTCCATGAAGGGCACAATGGCGCTGCCGCACTTGATGAGGCCCCGCCCAAAGTCCACATTGGTGATGTAGGAGAGCTGGTTGTCTGAGATGTTCAGCAGACGGGCCAGCTCCAGCCGGTCGGTGCTGGCCTGGTTGAGCATGACCAGGAATTCACTGTTGGCGAGCATGGTCCGGGCCGTGTGGGACTGGAGCAGATCGTCCACATTCTGGGTCAGGCCGGTACAGCAGGCACCGTACTTCCGCACCCGCTTCCAAAGGGTGAACAGGAAGTTGGCGCTGTACTCATGCTGGAACAGCAGATAGATCTCATCGATATAGATCCAGGTATTCCGCCCCAGGCGGCGGTTGCGGGTGATTCGGTTGAGAAAGCTGTCCAGGATCACCAGCATGCCCATGGAGAGCAGCTGTTTGCCCAGCTTCCGGATGTCATAACAGGCGATGCGGGAGCTCATGTCCACATTGGTGGGTTTGGCAAAGGTGTTGAGACTGCCCTCCGTGAACAGTTCCAGGGCCAGAGCCACATCCCGCGCCTCTGCCTCCGGCTGGCGCAGCAGTTCGGCGTGAAAGTCCTGGAGCGTGGGGGCCTGGCCCTGGCAGCCGTCCCGCACATAGTCGTGGTAGCACTGTGCCGTACAGCGGTCGATGATGGACTTCTCCTTGGCAGACAGTTTTCCGGCCCCCACAGACTGCTCACAGAGAGAAAGCAGGAACTCCGATTTCAGCACCACGGGGTTTTCACCCTCGCCGTAGCCCTGCTCCATGTCCATGGCGTTGATGTGGTTGCTGGAGGTGGCGGAGATCTCCACCACCTCGCCCCCCAGCCCTTCTACCAGAGGACGGTATTCCGACTCCGGATCGATGATCAGGATGTCATCCTGGGTAGAGAGGGCCAGGGCGGTAATCTCTCGTTTGGCGGTAAAGGATTTGCCAGAGCCAGACACGCCCAGAACAAATCCGTTGCCGTTGAGGAGCTGCTTGCGGTCGGCAATGATGAGATTTTTACTGATGACATTCTGGCCGTAGTAGATGCCGCCCCGGTCCCGGATCTCCTGGGCTTTGAAGGGCATGAGGACGGCCAGGGCCTCGGTGGTAAGGGTGCGCAGGGCGTCGATCCGCCGCAGACCCAAGGGGAGGGCGGTGACAAGGCCCGCGTCCTGCTGCCAGTTCAGAGTGGTCAGCTGACACAAATGCTTGCGTGCGATGGACTGGAGGGTCTCTGTGTCGCTGTCCAGCTCCTCCTTGCTGTCGGCCAGATGCACCAGAGTCACCACGGCGAACATCATCCGCTGATCCCGTGTGGTTAGATCATCCAGCATTTCCCGCGTCTCTTTCCGCTGCTGCTCCAGGTCGTAGGGCACCACCGCGGAGAAGTTGTTGTTGCTGTTCTGCCGCCGCTGCCAGTTGGTGACGTTGGTCTCCACCCCCAACAGGCGGTTCTGCATCTCACGCACGGCCTCATCGGTGGGGACAGGGATCACGTCGATGGACAGCATCATGGTGCGGTTCAGGCTGGTAAGCTCATTGATCATGGAGTCCTTGATGTAGCTGGCATACTCCTTGAGGAACATGGCCCGGCCATATTTGTCGCCCAGGATGAAGTGATCCTTCCGAAACTCCATGCTGTCCGGGCAGATGGTGTCCTTGAAGGAGCGTCCTGTTTTCATGCACTCCCGCAGGTCGATATGGAACCGGGACTCCTCGCCCACTCGGTAAAAGTCGTGGAGCACACGCAGCCGCTCCACCGCGTCCAACTCCTCGCAGTGGGAATCCAGGTGATTGAGCCGGGTGGTCACATCATTCATGACTCGGTCGAAGAAGGTCCGGGCCTCCTCGGGCGTTTTCTTATGGGTGGAGACGGTGACATATCGCTCCTGCACCATGCTGTTGGAGGAGTCGGTGACCTTGTCAAGCAGCATGGCGTTGTACTCCGAACGGCCTCCGTCCAGATGATCCCCCTGGGGCGGGATCAGGATCTCCCGCTCAAAGTTGCGGCGGTTGAGCCGCTTGTTGTTGATGGTGATTTTGGTGGTAGAGCCGGTGTCCAGGGCATTGAGTAGTTCCGAGTAGCCCAGGAACATGGACGTCTTGTCCTCTTTGGAAGCGATGGCGTAATTGATGTCGGAGAAGCGGATGGTTTTCGAGAATTTCCCGCCGAACTGGAAAAGCCCATCCGGCCAGATCCGGCGGATGGGGATGGTGTCCTGAACGGACTTCGGCACCGTAAGGTGCTCCTTGTCCTGCTTCAATGTGTTTTGAAGGGTCTTAATCAAGTCGAATGGCCTCCTTTATCGATGAATGTTCCATGAGTTGGACATAGAGATCATTTGAACGGAACAAGAGACGTTTGGGCATGAAAAATTCCGAGCGGATATACGCCATGAGAAAGCGTTCCAGCGTCATGCCGTTATAGGTGAAAAAACCACCCAGGGCGAATGGAAACGCGGCCAGGATGCACACCCATCCGATCTCGCCTGTTCCAAGCACCGGGTGCAGGCAAAAGTACACGGCCAGCGCCACCAGAACGGCCAGCAGGGCAAACAAAAATTGCCGCAGGGACAGGCCGAAAAAAAGACTTTCCTGGTAATTCCGCACCTCTTTATTGATGCGTACCTCCAAGGTATCACCTCCTGCATTTCTGTTTGGTTTTCATGGACAGACCGTTGCAAAGCCTGTCCGGCTATGGTACCATTTGCTCAACTTAGGAAGGGAGTTGAGCGTATGGCATATCTGATGCTCGGGAGCGTAATGATTTTGCTCTCCATTGTGTTCCGCCTGGCAGCGGTGTTTCGCCTGACCATCCCACTGGTTTATGCGCTGATCGTTCCCACCATTTTTCATGAATGGTACTATGCCAATCAAACGCTGGCCAACGTCATCTGGTATGCGCTGCTGGCGGTGGTAGTCCTGTCCTGGGTGGTCTCCCTGGTTCGGAAGGTCCAGGACATCCTGCTCCGGAGGAGAGAGGACAAGATGCTGGAACTCATCGTGCTCAACCGGATGCGGGAGGCCCAAATGTACGGGGAACCAGAAGCGGATGGCGGATATAAGATCCGGGTGGACGACCTGTTTGACGATGATTAACCAAGCCCCATCAATTCCCGGATGATCCGGTCGCTCATCTTGATGGAACCAACCAGCACCAGCATATTGAAGATCAACTCGCCAATGTAGTTCCAGACCAGTGTGGCCGGTGCTGTGGAAGCGTCGCCCACAGCGGGCGGAGCGGAGGCAAACTGCGAAAAAATGACGCAGGCCAACACAATGATACAGCCCTCCAGGCAGATGGCGGCATAGCTTTTGAGGAAAGCGACGCCAATGCTGCTGGAGGGCTGTCCCGCGAAACTGGCCAGGGGGATAGGCGCGATGGCGGTGGCCATGTAGAGCTTGAAAAAGCGGGAGTAAACGGTCAGGATCATAACGAGGGACAGGACCCAGATAAACAGGGAGCCCAGCAGAGTCACCGCCCAAAGGGGGATGGACTCCAACAGCCCCACGCTTTCAATGGCGGTAATGAGTTCTTCCGGCAGTGTGGTGGGTGACATGGCAGTCATGCCGGATGCGTCCATGATGGTGGATATTGCCCCCTGGGCCACTTGGAACAGGGCGTTCATTAGTTCCATGCCATAGGTCACTGCCGCCTGTGCCAGCACAAAGCGGATAAAGCACTTGAAGGCCACCTCCGGGCGCTTGATCTCGGTAAAGCTGCCGCAGGTCTTGATTACGCCCATCACAAAAAACAGCACTAACAGCGCATAGCCAATGGCTTGCAGCGCCCCGTTGATACTGACGATCACGTTCCAGATCCCGCCGCCTTTGAAGTCCTCTGGGGTCGTGCTGATCAGGGTCCAGATCTCTGCGAGTTTGTCGTTCCAGGTCTGCAGGGCGGAATTCAGATTGTCTACGATCCAGTTTCCACTGCCCAATCACTTCACCTCCCATACAGGCTGTATCTCATGTTGCAGCCACTCCTTTCTCACCCACAGCCCATTCCAGGGCCGTGGGTGTTCTTGCGTTTCTTCCTCATCAGCCGGTGATGAGGGTGAGGATCTCCTTGGTAAAGGTGATCACGATACCACCGGCGATGGTGAGCATGCCATTGGCCCGCTGGGAGGGGTCATGGCTCTTGAGGGACAGGCCCAGTTGGAGGACGCCGAAGCCCAGCAGGATCAGGCCGATGGCTCGAATCAGGGAGAAGATGAACTCGGAAAGGTTGTTGACGACCGTCAGCGGATCATCTGCGGCAAAGGCCGGGACAACCATAACGGTCAGCGCCAGAACGAGGCAGGAAAACAGGGCGTACAGTTTCCGTGCGCGGCGCTCATACTTACGGGTGGTCAGATCATGTTTCATGCTGCAGTCTCCTTTTCTTTGTTGGTTTCATCGGCAGAAATAACCTGGAAGAACGGTGTGCCTGGAATGGCCGGTGTGGTGTTGTGTCCATGGTGAATATACGGCGCTCCGCCTCCGTCCACGGTGTAGCGGATAGCGGGGTGCTCGGTCAGTTCATACTTTAGGTCCATGACGGGTTTTGCTCCCCGGATAAACAAGATGCAATAGCGATTATCCAACGCACGGACCTCATCAGGGGTAAGCAGCTCCCGTCCACTCATCTGGAAATTGGTGGAGTAGGAGCCCGATTTGCCCTTGGTCTGCCCATGGGTCTTTGTATCAATGGTGGCCTTGCCCAGGGCCTCAGAGATATACTTATGGGTGCTCTGCTCGTTGCCGCCCAGATAGAGGATAGTGTCCGAGTTGCCGGGGATGGTCTCCCAGGAGTCCTTGTACAGTTCCTTGATCTGGGCCATGTTCTGAATGATGGTGCTGGAGGAAATGTTGCGGGAACGCATGGTGGCCAATTCACGAGTGTACCCTGGCAGCGGCATGGCCGCGAACTCATCCAATACAAAGTGGACGTGCCGGGGCAGCGCCCCATGATGGATCTGGTCCGCGCTGTAATAAAGTGTCTGAAACGCCTGGGAATAGAGCAGGGACACCAAGAAGTTGAAGGTGCTGTCATTGTCCGGGATCACGGCGTAGAGAGCGCATTTCTTTTCTCCCAGGGTATAGAGGTCCATATCGTCGTGATCCGTGATGGCCCGGATCTGGGGTAGGTTAAAGGGGGCCAGACGAACCGCGGCGGAGACCAAAATACTCTTGGCTGTCTTGCCCGCGCTCTGCTTGAATACTTTGTACTGCCGCAGAGCCACGCTTTCCGGGTTCTCCCGTTCTATGGCCTGAAACAGTAAATCCAGGGGGGAGAGATACTCGTCATCCTCCTCTCGAACCTCCGCGTATTCCAGCACCCGCATGACCATGGAGAAGTTCTGCTCATACTCCGGGGCCTCCTGGAACAGCATGAGGATGATGGCCTGAAGGAGCGCCGTCTCGGCTTTGGTCCAAAACGGATCAGATTCATGGCTGCCCTTTGGTGTGGTAGCTTGAATGAGGTTATTGACCAGCTTGAGGACATCTTTTTCGTCTCTCAGATAGCGGAATGGGTTGTATCCGTCCGACTCCTCCAGGTTGACCAGGTTGAGCACCCGGATGTCATATCCTTTGCTTTTCAGCCACCCTCCGGTCGCAGTGAGCACCTCCATTTTCGGGTCAGTAATGACATAATTGGTGTTGGCCTCCAGAATGTTTGGTTTCACATAGCTGCGGGTCTTGGCCGCGCCGCTGCCGCCAATAACCAGGACGTTGAGGGAGCGGCGGTGTTTGTGGGTGTCCAGGCCCAAGCGGACATGGCGGGTCAGGATCTTGTTCTCTTTTTGGCGGAACATGGCGTTGACCTGCCGTGGAGAGCCCCAGGTGGCGGAGCCGTGCTCCTCGCCGTCCCGAGTGCGCCGCTGTTCCGAGGCGTAGATACATAGGCCCATGATATAGAGGCTGGTGCAGATCAGGATGGACAGCAGGCTTTTGTCTGTCCAATGGATATCCAGCGGGTGCTGGAGCGCCGTTGCCAGGTTGGTAAGAAGTTCCGGCAATCCACGCCCCAAGGATTGGGCAATGAGCAATGCACCCCAGACCACCGGAACATAGAAAAACAGGGCCAGGACAATGTCCCCGGCCCTGGAGCTTTGTTTCAGGAAATTCACCTCCAAGAAAAACACAGGGGACTCAGCGGATGGATTCGTCTGCTGAGTCCCCCTATTTATGGTGTGATGATAACACACGGAATGTGCTGTTGTTTGGCGTAAGCGATGGTATTTCTGGTTCCGCCGCTCTCACCCGTATAGACCGCGATCACCCGTCCGGAGTGATCTACCATCCATTCATTGCGGCGCTGGTATGCGGAATAGGAGAACTCCTGACTAATACAGCGCACCAGATCTGCCTGCCGTATCACCTCCACATAACGACTAGTCCAAGACGCACTCCAATGAAGCCCAAAATTTTCATACGGAAGTGCGCAGATCAGCTTCAGTCGGTCATCTGATACTCTGCGTTTAAGAACCAGCTCTGCCGCGCAAATATCTACCCCCTTTGCCATACCTGAAATAAAGGTAGTAAACCCATCTTCTATCGCTCGGTCGATTTCCAGTCCTAATCGTACACATAACTGTTCTTCTGAGATGTTCAGCTTTTCTGGTCTGTGTCCCGTAAAGCAGCAACGGTGCTGCCGTAGTTCTTGCTCATGCATAAACCACTCCTCCTTCGGCGTAGACTATAACATTATCTAATGTAATAGTCTATACCTTCGAGTGAGCAATTCCATATTATCTAACTATAGCATTAGATAATAGGAGCATGAGATATGGTGAAACTGAATGTGTTGGAATTGCTGGAGAAACAGGGCAGGACAAAATATTGGCTCTATAAGCAACTTGGAATGAGCTATCAGAATTTCAACCGCATGGTGAACAATGAAACTCAATCTATTAAATTGGAGCGAATTGAAACCCTGTGTTTATTGCTAAAATGCACACCAAATGACTTGTTTGTAATTGATTGTGAGTGTGAACATACTCCCCAACAGTAGGGGCATTATCTCTGTTTGGGGTGTCCTTTTTGTTTACTTCTGGCCGGAGCCGCTTTGTGCTGCCGATTCAGCTGCTCCTGGTACCCCTTTAGCTGTGCCAGAACAGAGGGGCGCTTATGGGTCGTCTCCGTACTGATTTCGCTCTTGGAGATACTGGAGCTGCCGCTGATACCGGCCAAGTCGAACTCCGACCGAGACTCTTTTTTTGGCGTTTTTTCCTCCCGGATCACTGAATCCCGCATGGGGGATTGCTCCTTGGCTGGTGTACTCTGGCGATCCTGCGGAAGGTATCGGATGCGCTCAAAAATGAGATTGGCGCGCTCCAGCTCTGTGACTGGCATGGCCACATCTACCACCTTGCCGCGACCATCCGAATCCCGGATGACAGAAAATAGGATCTTCTGTTTGACTGCCCTCTGCTTGAATGCCTGATACTGTTCCGGCGACATGGGGAACATTCGGATATTCCGTGTCTCCCGGAGCATTTTTCCCATGTTGACCTTCCCGGACAGGGTCTTGTGATGCTTTGCCAAAGCCAGCGTGATGGCCAGTAGATTTTTGAGAGCGGATGCACCCAGCCGAACCGTCACTTCTGTGCCGGTCAACATCATGCGAACCATTTGGTCGGCAGCCTCACCGCCTCCGATGTTCATCGTGTTCCACCTCTTTTCCTCTTGTTTCGGTTTTGCGGATATCTTCTTCCATCTGCTTACTTGCCGTCTGGATCTCCCGACACAGAGCCAGCTTTTTGCGTTCTGCGCGGATCTGCCGGTTCAGATCGGCAAGTTGGTTATACACCTCTGTTTTTTCTTTTGTCAGATGCTCTGGAGGGATGCCGCACTGTTCCAATAGGCGTACGGCTTGCATGTAGCGGGCAAACTCATCTTCCATGCCGGACAGCCCATTCTCATAGAGTGCCTTGGCCGGTGCCAGGGCCTCCACATCCGCCAGGGCGTCGTACAGCGCCTGCCGCTTCTTTTTGCGCACATTGAGGATGGTGCGCTGCTTCATCAGATTGGCCAGAGTTTCCTCTGTGCGGCTTTGATAGGCGGTCATTTCGTCAGTGGTGGAAATGTTGTTCTCTCGCAGGAAAGCGAACTGTGTTCGGTACTGCTCAAACTTCATGACTTCCTGCCGCAGGTGCGGCGTCATCCTGGGGGGATACTGTCGCTGTTCGATTTTTCCCAGCAGGTAGAGATAATGAACGTACAGGGCCAAAAAGCCCGTGTATTTGGGGTGTCTGCGGTAGGGACGAAACATGGGTCTGTCCGCAAAAGCGGCCCGTTGACCTGTCTCGATTTCCTCCAAATTGCCCAGGATGGCGGCACGGATACCGTCCTCTGTGAATGCGGCATTTTTTCTGCCTGGATACTGAAACCGCTCCTGCCCCCGCAGACGGAATCCCAGACGGTTTCCGTGGCGGATCTCGTAGCCCTTGTGCTCCATGAGCAGGAAGAAGTGTCCCAGGTCATTGGCGTCCTCAATGGACTCCCGGAGATCTGCCTCCAGCATGGAGCGAAAGGTAGGTTGACCCTTGGATTGACGCAGCCACTCCAGATAGCTCATGGATTTGGAGGACTCTCCAGAGAGGATCACGGAGAGGCCGTGCTCCCGGCACAGCCGGTCTGAGATGGCCCGGATCTGGCAGTAATAGCTTCTGGCATTGCTATGATATTTCTCGCCGGTGTCCGCATTTACGGAGTTGAACACAATGTGCGAGTGGATATGCCCTCGATCCACATGGGTGGCAATTACCGCCTCGTAACCGTTCAGATGCTCCGCAGCGAAAGTCTTGGCAATTTCCAGAGCCAGCTCGGGAGAGATTTCGCCGGGCTTGAAGGACTGGACAATATGGTAGTACTGGACGCCCCCCATGTTTTCGGTGTCCCGTTTGGTCTCCAGCATCTGACGGCACTCCCGGCCTGGTTCACAGCCCTGATGGGCTGTGAGGATCTTCTGCTCCGTCTTATCGCCGTTGAGGATGTAGTCGATCCCGATATCCAACCGACCTTTTCGAGCCAGGATCTTGGTGACAGCCATTACGGATTGGCCACCTGGTACATCAACTCATAGACTTTATCTAGCAGGAACAGTCCACGCCTGGCATCCTCTGCCGTGGCGATACCGGCATTGACACTGCGGGCAATCTGGTTGATGTTATTGCCGATGTGATGGATCTCCGTGCGGAGGTCCTTGATTTCCTGGGAGGGTCTGGCCCGGATCGGAGTCCCATCGATGAGCCGGACGATATAAGCCCGTTTGCATAGTCCGCAGAGTTTGGCCTGACGGCAGAGCTGCTGATACTGCTCCGCCGTCAGCTCGATGTGCAGATGGTGTTTTTCTTTTGGGAGCCCCAAGCGTGCCTCCTTTCTGCGGCTCTGCCGCAAACCTTCCGCCTGCAGGCGGCATTGGGGTCAGGGGTTTCCCCTGCAAGCGCGCAAAATGTACATTTGCGCTATGCTTGCCCAACGCCGCCCCTGGCGGCGTTGGTGCGGCCCCGCCGAAGCGGGGCCTTTTCTCATGCGGTAGTGGAGGATTTATTCATATTTTTATGGTATACTTCAATGCGACAGTGAGACTTACAAGCCTTAGGAGGTTCCTATGCATATCAGAAAAGAAATTTCAACAGATTATGAGACCGTATATTCCGTTGTAAAACGTGCCTTTGAGAGCGCTGAGCACGCTGATGGAAACGAGCAGGACTTGGTGAATGCTCTGCGAAAAGGAGATGCTTTCATCCCGGAATTGTCGTTGGTTGCCGAGGTAGATGGGAAAATTGTAGGGCATATCATGTTTACAAAAGCAACGGTTGATGGAAAAACCGTCTTAGCTTTAGCCCCGCTGTCTGTTTTGCCAGAGTGTCAGCGAAAAGGGATTGGAAAAGCTCTGATTCGAGAGGGACACAAAATTGCAAAAGAATTGGGTTATACCTACTCTATTGTTTTAGGAAGTGAAAAATACTATCCCAAGTCAGGATATTCCCCAGCAGAAGGTTTCGGGATAAAAGCGCCATTTGATGTACCAAATGAAAACTTTATGGCTTGTAAGTTAGTTGAAACAGATGTTACAATTCACGGAACAATAAAATACGCTCCTGAGTTTGGTATTGAATGATAACGTATGATTAAAATTAGGCAGAAGCGTTTATCCCGGAAGCAAACTAAGATCATATAAGAAAAATGCTCCTTGACAGATCTCTTTCCAAGGGTGTCTGATGAAACACCCTGAATGCAAAAAGATCCGGGCAGGGTGTCACATCAGGCCCCCTGCCCGGATTTATCATGTATTATAATGTAATCTGCTTCCGGTGCTGGATATATTAAGCCATCTTCTGCCTTTGGATTTTCCACGCCTGCGACAGCACATCTTCCTGTGTACCGTCATCATCATACCAAGTGCAGGAAGCTGCAAACTTGGGGAACCAATCCGTCCGAAGCAACGCCACCAGAATCGCCCACATATTAGAGAAATCTTCTTTGTGTCCGCTGTCTGTAAAAGTCATCGGCTCATCGTCGGAGGTACAGCGCAGACCCTTTGCGACAAAGCCTCTGAGAATCGTCTGCTTCACCGCATCCACAGTATATCCGTACTGCTGGATCTGCTCCTTATCAAAAGTGAACTCGACTTTCATGCGCGCACCTCCTCCTGTTGTTTCATTATACCCGCCAGTTGGGGAGTTATCAAGGGCAATCGGCGGACAGCAGGCCGTCACGCACTCTGGGCCAGCTCCCGCGCGATCCGTTCCTTGGACAGGGCAGCGTAGGCGTCGGTGACCTCGATGCCAGTGGCGGAGTAGCCCTCCAGCACGGCGGCCAGCACTGTGCTGCCGGAACCGGCAAAGGGGTCCAGGATACGCCCTCCCGGCTCCGTGATCTTTACCACATCCCTCATGAGCTGCAGAGGCTTCTCCGTCAGATGGATGCGGTTCTGGGGATTGCCATACTTGAATACGCCGGGCAGACAGGGGACGGGTCTGCTGATAGGCATATCTCCGTTGGACCCCCAGACAATGTACTCGGCCTGCTGGCGGAAACGGCCCTTCTGGGGACGGCTGTTACCTTTGTCCCAGACAGCTGTGCCGCGCCAGATCCACCCCGCCCACTGGAGCGCATCGGTGGCTGCGGGGAGTTGACGCCAATCGATGAACATGCACACAGGGGCACCGGGTTTACAGACCTTGCGGGCGTCATAGAGCCATTCAGCGGCCCAACGGGTCCAGGATCGCTGATCCTTGGAGTCGCCGTCAAAGGGAGGGGGCGCGCTTTCTCCCATGCTGGAATATTTCTTGTCGGTAGACTTGTTTTTCTCAGCCTGGGTTCGGCCCCCAGAGGCATAGGGGGGATCGGTGATAACCGCATCGAAGGTGTTAGGGGCGAACTCGCGCAGAACCTTCAGCGCGTCGCCGTGGATGATCTCCCATTTATCGTTCATGAGAATCCCTACCTTTCTTTTTGTTGGATTTTTTTGGGGGTTGTTTAGCGGAGAGCTCCGTCTCCACATACTCGCTGATGATATGCAGCGCCTGATCATAGTCACGGCAGGAGGTGACGCGATCAATCATCTCCTTGTTCTGATCATGCATGCCTGCCATTTGGAGCAGTTGGGAGGCAGTACCCATAATAGAGAAGATATTGCCATCTCGGCCCAACAGCTCCATTTTGGGCTTTACGAGCTTCTGCTCCTGGATAAACCCGCCCAGCCGGTTGGGTACATAATCACTGAGCCAAGTGCCGCCAAATTGACTGTGCGTCTGAATCCGCCACAGCGCAAGCTTTCCCACATTCAGCTGCACCCCCTCAAAAGAGAACATCAGGTTTGTGAGACCATCGTGCTGAAATGTGGCTGCATGTTCAAATTTGGTCCCATTCAGCAGGATTCCTTCCTGGGTGAGCAGATCATTGATGCCGTCCACCCATTCCTGAAGGTCGCCGCCGCAGCCCTGGAGGATCAGCCCCTCCTCGTTGGTCATGTGCCGCAGGTCCTCCGTGGTCTTTTCTTGGATCATTTGACCTCCTCGCGCTTGGCACTTTTCTTTCTTCTGGGCGAAGTGCGTCCCTTCGGTTTGGAATCTGTCACAACGGGGATGTCCAGTTTATTGGCACGATGGATCTCCGCCCACATCCCTTCCGTGACCGGCCCATAGACATTGACTTGCTGGCACTTTTCTACCAGCCGCAGACCCATCTCCCGTGCGGCCAGGTCCTGCGCCGGATCGCCCGGATCTGCGATGGGCGGGAACATGAGATGGGGGCAGACCGGGATGTCGCCCGCCTGAAAGACTTCCTGGGCTTTCTGTCTGGCAAACTCAATGTTTTTCTCCACCTCACCTCGGAGGGGGGCGCAGATGTACACCAATTTGGGGCCGTGGTCTTTTGCCGGGACTTGAATGCGAAAGGTCTCCACATAGTCGCTGGCCATTTGCCGGAGCTGCCGGTAGTCCTCCTGGGTAGGATGATAGGCATACCAATCGATCCGGTTACCATCTACCCAAATATGCGGGTCAACGCCATCCCGCAGGTAGGGGTTGTTGGGGATCTTCTGTTTCCCCCATACATCCTTGAACCGAAGAGTCAGCTTGTCCAACACACCCTGGTCGTTGTCCAGCAGCGTCAGGCGGAGAGCCGCATAGTGATCCGCATGACCCAGTGTAACAAATTCAGCCCTCACCTGACGGTTTCTGTCCAAGCCACCCAGGCAGGCACGGCCTACAAAGACCGGATCATGGATCACAGACCCATCCGCAAACAGTTTGCGGAGTTCCTGCTCAAAAAAGTTGCTCACTTAGTCACTCCTCTCGTGGTTTTGATGTGCAGAGACTTATCTGGAAATACTGTCCCGCTGTTTTCTCTTGGGCGACGATGGATGGATTTTGACCGGCTCCAGGGATGGCTCACGAAACATATTCAAGTATTGTGCCACGGTGCTTCGGATGGCGGCTCGGTCTGCAGCATTTGGTTTATACCCATACCACTCAACTGTTCCATTGTAGATCCAAATATGAGGAGCGACTCCATCCGGAAAATTAGGATTGTCAGGTATCATTTTGCGCCCAATGAGATCGACAATGGGAAGATCGATGTGGTCGACCAATCCGCTCAAACGGTTGATCACCTTCACAGAAAGCGAATCATAATTGCGCAGGACGGCGGGGTCATCGAATTCGATTCTTACTCGTAAATCTCCGCCCAGCGTGCCAAAGCAGGTACGCCCGATAAAAATAGGCTTATGGACGATTGTCCCATCTCCAAACAGATCCCGTAGTTCCTGTTCAAAAAGCGTGTTCATCGGCTCATTTCACGCCCTTTCTGTTTTTGGGGCGTGGGAGGGGGCGGTTGTTGAGGAGCTAGTTCGTCTCGGGACGAATCCCGGATCACAGAACGGCTTTTTCCATCCATGACCAAGGTGTCAAGAGAATCGTTACAAATCTCCTCACCACTGATGACCAGGGCAGTGTCGGTTAAATGCACATCGCCACACACCCTGCCATATACAGCGCAGGTGCCGGATAGAATAGGCGCACGTCCTGTGTCCGGTGAGTCCAAAACCATCCCGCAGTCGGACACTCTGGCGTGGCCGCATAGATTGCTACCTCGAATATAGGCATCATCCTCCGCGCGGGCATGGCCACTCAGAGCAGAACCTTGGGAAATATAGGCATTTCCGCAAACAATGGATTCTCCATATAGGGCCGAGCCCTTATCCACATAGGCGTCATTACACGCAATCGCGTCGCCAAAGATCCAGGCATCATCTCCCGTTTCAAATGAAAGGTTGCTCTCGCTCTCAACAAAGCCGCCCAGCTCCCCAGCCTTTACCTTTTTCCCAATATCCCTTAAGGCCCGAATACGATGAAGGAAGGGATACCTTTCGTGTGAGATCTCCGTGATTTCATATTTCTGATTGCTCGTTGTTCTCATCTCCTTTTTTATGCAGCATTTTGGAACAGACTCTCCTGCGCATCTTCCAGACGGAACTCCGCGTCGATGTCGGAGAAGGTCTCGCTGCGATTGAATTTCTCGCTTACCTTGTTGGGCAAGGCCTGCAGCTCCAACATCCGTTCCCACAGGTTTGGGTGGTAGTCATAGAGATGGCGCAGTTCTTTTCTTTTGGCGTTAGGGCAGAACCAGCAGCCCCCGCGGGTTGTAAATGTGTAGACAGGCGAAAGCAGCCCTGCCCGCTGGCAGAGCTGCTTTGCATCTTCCTCTGTACAGTTGTACTTGTCCAGTAAGGAGACCCGGTTTCCGGCCAATCGAAGCAGCCGTTCCTGCTCGTCCTTGGCGATCCCAATATACTGAACTGTGTCGGGCGGCAGCGATTTTTGGTATCGCAGGATCGGTTTCAGCTTGCAATCTCTCTGAACAGCACACCGTCCGCAGATGGGAAAAGAACGCAGAAGGCCCTTCTTAGGACCGCGGGTGATTTTGCCTGTGAAGAGATCCACATACGTTTTCTCACTGCGCAGGACAGTTACCTTCACACCCCTGCGTTCTAAAGCCGGAATGGCGGTGGTGTAAATAAAATCTCGGTGTTCCGGCACCTCGCCGGAGATCTCCTTGTCGAACATGACCTCACAGTATACTGCCTCATCCAGAGGCTCCCCATGTTCCAGAGCCAGTAATATGGTGGCAAGACTGTCCTTGCCAAAGGAACAGGAGGCAACATGTTTCAACGGTCCGACACACCTGCTTCCTTGATGCGACAGGCGTTACACAGTACCTCCGCTTTGTCCGTCTGCTCCCAGGGAGCGTCCGGATGGGTAAAGTGGCCATAGTTGCAGAACTGAGCGAAGATGGGCCTGTCCAGCCCCAAGGTGCGGCGCATCCCGGCGGGGGTCAGGTCAAAGACGGCCCGGACGGCCTGTTCCAGCACATCGTCCCGGTATTCGCTGGTTCCTTCGGTATCCACGTTGACCGCCACAGGCGCTGCCTTTCCGATGGCATAGGCCAGAGTGACGGTACAGCGATCCGCCAGACCGGCAGATACAATGTTTTTTGCTATATAGCGGGCCATGTAGGCTCCGCTGCGGTCCACCTTGGTGGAGTCTTTACCAGACAGTGCGCCGCCGCCGTGAGGGGCCAGTCCGCCATAGGTATCCACCATCAGCTTGCGGCCCGTAAGGCCGGTATCCGCCTCAAATCCGCCATAGACAAACCGCCCCGATGGATTGATCAGGATCTCCGTTTCCCCATCGAGCGGCAACTCCCGCAGTGCGGGATGGATCACATGGTCCATGAGTTCCTCCCGCAGTTGGTCCAGGTCTTTCTCCGGGTCATGCTGGCAGGACAGAACCACCGATGCAAGACGCACGGGGATATCGAAGTTGTACTCCACAGACACCTGCGCCTTGCCGTCCGGACGCAGGCCCTGGATCATCCCGGTTTTTCTGGCGTTGGTCAGCAGCCGGGTGAGCCGGTGGGCCAGGATGACCGGCAGAGGAAGATAGGATTCTGTCTCATCACAGGCAAATCCATACATGATCCCCTGGTCGCCAGCCCCAGTCTGGACTCCTTCCCGCACAGCGTGAGCAATATCGTCGCTCTGATCGTGGGTGATGACCTCGATCTCATAGTCCAGCCCAGTGTACCCAGCTTCCCGGATGGTCCGGCAGACAATGGAGGGGATATCCGGCATGACCTTTGCCGAGATTTCTCCGGCCACCAGCACTTTGCCAGCTGTGGCCAGTACTTCGCAGGCCACATGGGCGGAGGAGTCACCCTTGAGACAGGCATCCAGAACAGAATCCGCGATGGTGTCGCAGAGTTTGTCAGGGTGGCCCTCGGTAACAGACTCTGCGGTCAAAATGTATTTATCTCTCATGGTCGATTTTCCCTTTCTTTTTTAGGCTATGTCACAACAAACAGTTGATAAATAGCCATTTTTATAGGGGAGTATCAGAACTCCCCTACAAACTGTTATTTGCAGTTATCTATACTCATTTGGAATTTCGATATGAAGTGTCTCACACAATAACTTCACATCATGTGCATCATTTTCATCAAACTCGTATCCCAGATGGAACATTACTTGACTATATGGTTCAATACAGGAAACCTCTATTTCCTCAATTCTTCCTTTACCCGAAAAAGTTTCTACCGGAAAACAATCCCCATCATAAAGAATTTCACCTTCGTCCGTATATTCAAAACAATGCAAATCAATAATTCTGTTTTTCAAATCTTCCCATACAGTATGGTTCAATGTTGTATATTCCATCTTAATCTCATAAAAGCCATTAGCTTTCATTATTTCTATAAAGTTCTGATAATCGTTCTTTTCTACAAAAATGTCAATATCATTATGGGCTCTTGACTGATATCCAAGAAGAGCATCTACACCCCAGCCACCATCAAGAAAGACTTTAATCTCCGCATCTATTGCAAATTGAAGAATCTGTTTTACATCTGTTATATTGACCATCTTATCATCTCCACAAATTCTAATTAGGCGACCAGAGGAACTGCTGGTCTGTTTGATAAATCTCTGCATTTAGCAGTTTTCAATGTTGCCAAAACAAAAGTTAAGAAGATGTTCCTTTTCTCCATGTCGCTTTCTTTGGCGTAATTTACAAGGTTATTCCACACAAGATAGTTGTTCAGATACTTGGTAGAAACACCGTTAAAGCCACGCATAAACCTCTTTAGCTGGCTATGGTAGCTATTGATATGTTGGATATTATAAATGCCTTTCTTGGCTTTGCCAGTCTTTAACTGCACAAGGTCAATGCCATTGGCATTTGTAAATCTCACATAGGAGTTCATCTTGTCCGTAACAAGAGTGGAATTGGTCTTAATCCTACCATCATAAATATGATGTAAATCTCTTGTAGAAACTCTACCAGTATTCGTAATCTTGGAGATAGACAAGCCATTCCTATTAACCGCACAAGGAACACATACCTTTTCTTGGGACAAGCCTCTGATATGTGTAGAATGACCACGCTTATGAGCCTTGCGTGGCATAGCAAATGTCTTACTCTTGCTATGATTGCCCTTGTACGAGATGGCGAAAAAAGTTTCGTCAGCCTCAATAATGCCGTCAAGGGTAACATCGTCTGCCATATTCTGAAGTGCATCCAAAATCTTGTGTCTCCAAAGGAATGCGGTGTTTCTGTGAATCCCACAAGCAACAGCAGTCTTACGAATGGATAAGCCATTCATCATACAATCAATGTACTGCTCCCACACGGACAAGTCTTTTCTTGTACCAGACACAATGGAGTTCGTAGCAATCACGAAGGACTTGCCACAATCCTTACATACATATCGCTGTGTGCCATCTTTACGATGACCATTGCGAACCACATGGATACAGCCACAAAGAGGGCATACACGACCATTTGCAAAGCGTTCCTTTGCTACGAAATCTTCAATATTCAAAGACTTTACAAAGGCAGGACTTAAAAGCATTGTTTTAAGGCTTTCCTGCTCTGCGACAGTCAACTTACCGATAATATCTAATGCGTCTTTGATAGTAGGCATATCCAATTACCTCCTTCGGTGGTACTGTTTCTTACTATTATTATACGCTATTTCTCGTCAAAAATCAACCATTTGTTGTGACAGAGCCCTTTTTTATGTGTTGGTCGCCAACGATCCGTCCCTGTTCTCCGGCTGCCGTTCGCACAGGAAGGATCTGCATGTTGTCGTACAGGGACTTGTATCGCTGAATCTGCTCATCCGTCAGGGAAATAAACTCCTCCTGGCCAAGTCCAGCGACGAAGAAGGTGCCGCGGATGATGTCATAGGGCAGATAGTCCTTATCCAACAGCGGACGATTCATCGGCAGACCAAGGAGCTTTCCCTCAGAATTGCACACCAGGGCAACCGGCTCTTGGAACGGATACACAGCTTCAATATCTCCTCCTACGAGCTGCTGCATATCCGGGAGGCTTTCAATCTCCTGCACACGGCAGGGCTTTTGCGGTTCTACCACTAATACTTTCATGTGCGATCATTCCCCCGATTCCTTTTTTTCATTTTGCTGCCATATAGCGCATTGAAATCCGGTCTGGGGCGGTCTGCCCGCATCCGGTCCGTTCGATAACAGAAGATGTAGAATTTCTGCACTTGCGGGAAAAGCCGAAGGTGGTATCGATATTGGCTGCTGTCCATGCGGAATGCGTAGAAGGTCTGCCGATCAGACATTCGTGCCTCTGGATGCGCTTTGCAATACGTTTCCATGGCGGGAAAACTGTTCAAAGTACCATTGTTTCGCAGTTCATCCAGCAGTTCATTTAACTCTGCAAGAAAACCTGGAGACTCCAGATCACGGTTTTGCCGCATCCAGGTCACCGTGACACCGTCACCAATCTCTCGCCCTGTGAACACGCCTCGCAGGCAACCTACGCAGGCTGTCTCCTGCAATTTTGTTGTAAACAGTGGATTGAGGTCCCCGTTTGATGCATCATAGATAGAAAACTTTTTATCCGGCATCTTATCTCTCTTTTCCGTGCTGCTTTTTGGGGGATTTGGTCTGTTCTATATAGCCGCGATTGCGTTTGACTGTCTCCAGATCCAGTTCTTTGGCACAATGCTGCCACGCCTGTTTTAATTTGGACAGTGGCAGTCCGTTCTGCCGGTAGCCCTCCCGAATGCCCTGGTAATAATATTCCGAGGGCAGAGCAGGAGAGCGCCACCGATCCCCATCCGTCATCACGTAGGCCATGACAGTCAGCTGCCGCCCCGCATGATCCCGCACAGCAACAGACTCTTTTTCGTATAGGTGGGGATATCCCTCATAGAGATCAAGAGACCGCTCACAGCCCGGTGTGATCCGCCAAAGCAGGCCATGTACCTGCTGCCCTTCCTTGGGCTTGATGGTGGCAACGCCATTTCCGCTTGCGTTGCCGCGAAACAGCAGTTCATATCCCTCCAGCACGACAGGCCCCACCACCTGGGCCGCGGGACAGCGGTAGGCCATCTGATCCAGGTTAATGTTGCTGCCGTAGGCGAAATACAATTTATCTTCAGCTATGGTCCAACACCTCCAGTGCGCCGATCTTCGCCAGCGCCATAATCATGGTCTGCGCCTGCGCCTCTACACCACGATCCGGCAGGGGACAGTCCTGATCCGTCATGCGGATGAAATTGCTGCGAAGCTGCCAGATATAGCTCTCTGTGTCCGGAAACTCCGTGGGGTCAAAGGCAGCTTTCCGAAGCTGGTCCATGATTTCTGTCCCGGTACCCTCGTACACGGTATCTTCAATGCGTATTTTCATCGTGCCACCTCACTGCTTCGGTTTTTCTTTTTCTTATTGACATCGTAACTGTCCTTGTCATAGCGCCATGCCCGATCCCCGTCCAAGTTGGCCAGAAGATGATCCCGCGTGTGCTTGAACTCGGGTCCATTCAACCCAAGGCGTACCAGCCATACCCGAAAGGTGAACAGCTCATTATCGCTTTGCGTCTTGCGCATGACGGTGCTGCGCTGGGCGATAGCCTGGGCCGACATGGCAAGGCACAAATTCACATAGGCAGCAGCGCGGCCTGCGTGGAGGGTGGAATTAAAACAGCGGAATTCGACGGTCCCCCGGAAAAACACGGAATGGAGATTGAGCGCATAGTACCGTGTCCAGTTGTAGTGCTCCGTGCTGCCGTTATCCCCCTCATACCAGATGGTTTCCAGCTGTGTCAGATTTTTGGTTTCTTCGGATGAAAGCTTGCGTGCCTTTTGCAGCATGGGTTCCCGTACTTTCTGGCAATAGTTCGCTATGCGATAGGAGTTAACCTGGAGTGCCTTGAACAGAATATCTTCTTTGGAATACATAATGCCCAGCAGGTTTTTCAGGCTCTGGCGATTATGGTTTGCGGCATCCACATGGACATGGATACCGCAGGAGGAATTGACTTTTCCCCCTGCAGTGCGGACGCGGCGGACGCATTCCTGAAATTTGGGCAATTCCGCATAGGTCAGTTTGGGCGTGACCATTTCCACACGATACCTCGGATCTGAGGTAGAGGTGTATCTGGCACCCACTTTCTGTTCACCACGGATGCTGCTGTCACTCATCAGCCGCCATTCTTTTCCCTCCCCATCCCGCACATACCAGCTGTCGTAGTAGTCATCCCCACGGCGAGGCTCCGTCCCAAAATAATCTGCCAAGGCTTGTGCCGCCTGTTCACGTGTAATTCCGGTCAGTTCCACTTCCACGCCGAAACACTGATCTTTTAGTCCTACTTCATTCATGTCACTGCTCCCTTCTAAAAGATGTTTCAAAACCTTGCAAACACTGTATCCGTTCGAAAACCGCTGATCCCGGCGAACATATCAAAATAGCGTATCAGGTGATCTCATCTTCTTCCTGCTGCAGGGCAAGAAGAAAGCCGAGGACATCCTCATCCATGTCCCCGGCCTGCGTCTGCTGGCTTTTTTCTGTTGTCAGATCCAAATTGCGCAACTCTTCCCGGATCAGCCCCCGGATGGCAGACAGAAGGGCATCCTGTTCATGGGCTTTACACACCATCCGACACACAGCGTCTGTCCGCTGTCCGGCAGGGATGGAACTGAGAATGTGCCACGCCTCACGCTGTTGGGATGATGCCAGAGAAAAAGAAAGGTTGAGCCGCCGCTTACCCGCCATGGCCCACACCCCGCGACATCTGCCCTACAAGGCGCTCATATCCTTTGGCGTTCAGGGATACGTCATCCAGGATAAGTGGGCGACACAGGCCATCTGTGGCCGAAAGGTGGCGTTTTAAGAGCGCCGCTCCACCACCCAGGAAGATGGTGGGCATAGCTCGGATGTCCAGGCCGCTTTCTGTGACTGCCGAGAGCAGGTTTCGGGCATACTTGCCTGCCTGGGCGTGGATAACCGCCCTGATTCGCTCATCCATCCCGCCGGAGCTGCCCCGCAGGGCACTCTCGATCTGAGCGGTAGTCATGGACAGCCCAAACAACCGGCGCACCTGTTCGCTGATTTCATCGATACAGCGGATCATGCCCAGTTCCAGACTCCGGCAGGAGGCAGCGTTGGGGATGCGGTTGTCCAGACGCATCAGATCCACCGTCCAGCCGCCTATGTCTGCCACAATGACGGACGGCTCGTCCAGCAGCTCCGTCTGGGTCAGGACGGCAGCATAGCCCTGTGGAAACAGGGACACCTCTTGGATGGTGATGGTATAGTCCTGCCCCTCATAGCGGAAAGGAATGGCGCTCCCATCCCGGTACAGATACGAACGGAAGGACTTCTTGTCCCTGCCAAAGCTGGTCAGGGGCAGGCCCACCGCCAGGTGGATGCTGGCGGTGTGCTCCGCACCCCGGTGCTCCAGCTCCTTGGCGATGGCTGCCAGGGTAAGCAGATAGTAGTCCTCTGTTTGGGTCTTGTCTCTCTGGAGGGGCTGGCGACCGCTGCCCACTACATAGTATCTGCCGCCGTATTCCAGCACATCTTTCTGAGTGTACGGCTCATGTTCATATTCCACCAATCCGGTGGGGAACGAAAAATGTACAGTTTTCATGGCTGCGTAGCCATGATCAATGCCAATGATGATCGAGCCACTCATCGCGGCGTTCCTCCTTTTTTGCGGGACTTCGTTTTTTGGGCGCGCTGTTGTTTGTCAAATGTCTTTCCCTCAATTAGCAGTGCGTTTACATCAGACATCTCCAGATTCCACACATACGGGTGTATCTGGCTTCCGTCTGCCCCTCCGTATTTCTCGCACAATCTTGGCAAAAAATTCGGCAGGTCTTTCATTTCTCTTGGAAACTGAATGCCATCCTTGTACACGATCTCTCTTTTCAAAGATCTGTATAAGTCTTTTACATTTTTGGGTGCTTCTACATGATCTAGATATATATTTCGCCCTGTAAGCTGTTCATAGGCCCTGTAAGCAACATCGGAAAGGCCTCTGAAACAACAGTCTCCGTATATCTCCACGTCAGCCAGTGTATCCGGATCTTTTAAGACTGCCATATAAGTCTCCTTGCCCTGAGCGATCAGCCATGGCTGAAAATCCATAAATCCTTCGTCAGAACAACCGCGCTCCTTGACAATGCTGGCTGCGTCCCAAAGCCCATATTGGTCTGCCAATCTCGAATATATATATACGCATTTATGAAAAACCATGGCGGATTCAGGCCCCATGGAAATCAGACGATCTGTGAGAAAGTGCTCCATAGCTTTCATATCCTGGCCGCAAGCGGTTTTTGCTTGATAAATCAAATCCCAAAAAGCATCCGGATTGTCCTCTGTAATTTTAGTAACATGGTCTTGCTCTGCCGTAATGATCACCTCTTTTTATTTGCCCGGCATCCTGTGGCAACAGCCCCGTTCATCTGGAGTTGCGCCCGTTCCGACGGCGTTGTTTCTGTGTAACCCGCGCTGCCTGCTCATGCTCCAGTGGATTCAGATGGCAATTTTGCATCAGCGTTTCATATAATCTGCGTTCAAACTGTTGGTAGGCTGGTGCGGTAGTATCAATGGGTTGGAGGATTGCGTGTTCATAGCCAGTTCCGGGAACGATCTCCCAGCGGATGGCATGGAACTGATCCGCCAGCAGATAGCGCATGAGCTGATGACCGTTCATCATTTCAAACATCCCGCGGGAGTCCTCATAAGGGAACTGCTTATATAGCTCAAAGCCTGTCAGCCTTTGGGCTGTGAAGTACAGCTTGAAGCCCCCTGGGTCCAGTTCTGGGGCGATCTGCTCATAGAATGTCTTTGCGTCCATCTCAACCAGCCCTTCTCCACTTGTGGGACAGCCGTTCCAGAACAGTCAGCCTGCCGGACACTTTCCGCGCCGAGAGATCCAGCCCATTCATCTGGTTTTGGATGCGGCGGTGGATCTGCTTGAGCTGCCGCCTGTCGCCGCAGCCCTCCAGCACTACATAGCTGCCTTTTCCGTTGGCCAGCACCTCACGCCGCCCGGTATCATCCCGGAGACTGGCCATGAGACGCTGGCCCAGGCGCTTGCGGTAGCTGTCCTGGAGGGCCTCCACATCCCCGCACACGCCATGCTTTTTCAGGATTGCAGCGATCTCGCTGGAGTGGATCTCCATCCCCTCGAACAATGCCTCCAGGATCTCCTGCTCAGCCTCTGGCGGCAGTCTGGGCGGAGCAGTCGGCTTGGCACCCGCGTTTTCCCGGTTCATCGTTCTGCCTCCTTTCGCTTTTTTTGAGGGGAACGCGGTGTTTTTGCAGGCTGCGGATCATCGCGCCAGGTTTCCGGGGCCATGGTGTTGATATGGCGGAGCATATCCCGCACATTTGCACAGGTGAATTCCGGCTGTTCAAATCCATGGCGCTCCGTGTAGATGGTCCACTTATGGGTCTCATGGGGACTGTCCCGGATGACCACAAAATATCTCCCGTTGCGGTCACCATGCAGCGGTTCAAACCGCACGTCATCATAGAGCGGGCCGGACAGCGGGCAGTTGTTCTTGAACCAGACATAGTAGTGGTCCAGGATATAGGGGTCGGTGATCCCCATGACCACCTTGCTCAACTTCTGGAGCCGTCCGGCCAGCGCGTCATCCTGACAGAACCAGTCATACCACCCGGCCTCACACTGAACGGCACGATCTTTCGAGGAAAAATCCCCGGCACGGAACCGCTCCTGCCACTGGCGGACACTCATTTCCGTCATAGCGTCCCCCTCTCCGGCAGGAGGCGCTCCATGAGGTCGGCAATGGTCCGAAACACCTCCGCCAATTCACGGGATTCTTTCACCGTATCTTCCATCTCGTCCCTGGTCATGCGGGTGCATTTAGCCCAGATCCGGACATTTTCTTCTGTGGGGTCCAGCAGGACCGCCTTTTCGTATGCTTTGCAGAAGACTCCGGCGATCTTCCCCTCACGGTCGATCTCCGCGTCCTTTTCCTGGATTTCCTTTTTTGCTCTCAGGATGTCCAACGCCTCCTGGGCGGCCTGCTCCCGCTGCTCCTCCGGCAGATCCTCCACCTGCTTGGTGATCTGGTAGCCCTGGTTGATGGACAGTTCCTTCTTGTCCAGCGCCTCCTTGACCGCTGCGGGGGCGTGCTCGTTGATCTGCATAATACGCCCCATGGTCTGATCTCCGATGCCGACTGCCTGTGCCATCTCTTTACGCGTGTTCACAGGGGGGAGCGCTTTTGGTGAATTCACCAAAAGCGCTCCCTTGTCTGTTTTATCACCGCCTGCAGCGGATTGATTTGACTTGGCCCTGGCTTCGAGTTCCGGCTTGAGCTTCAGGGCGATCTTGCCCAGCTCCCACTTGTCCAGGTTGCGGCGGCCCTTCTGGGTGTCCAGCGCCCACTGCTTGGCCTCCAGCAGATCGTCAAAGGCGAACACCAGCATCTGATAGGGCAGGCCGTGCTTGTCGCACAGGGATTTTCGGTTATGCCCGTCAATGACGACCAGATCCTCATTGACGATGATGGAGGTATAGCACCCATTTTTCAGGAGATCCGCCTCCAGCGCACCGAGCTGCTCCTCGCTCAAAGGCGGGAGCAGCTCGGCCATCTCAGGCAGCACGACAGGGGTGCGCTCTGTGCTGCTGTAAATGATCCCAGTGTTCTTCATCAGGCGGCCTCACACTCGGCCTGGTTCTGCCCGGCAGCGGTTGCATCCTCTGCCCGACGGGGGGAGAGGAGCTCCACCTCCGTAGCCTTGATCAGGAAGCCGGGCTGGCGGGTGGGATCGTCAGAAAAAGTGATGGTCTCGAAGTCGCCGGAGGCGGCCAACTTGCAGCCCTTCCAGGCATAGGCGGCGCAGAACTCGGCCAGGGGACCGCGCACCTTGATGGAGATGAAGTCGGTGAGCCGGTTGCCCTCCTGATCTCGATAGCGGCGGTCCGAGGCAATGCGCAGGATGGCATAGGGCTTGCCCGTGGTTTCGTTCATCTTCAGCTCCACATCATTGGTCAGATTTCCAGTGGCAGTGATCTTCAACATCGTTCATTTCTCCTTTTTCTGTTAGAATAATTGGTTGTAAAAAAGAGGGGGACTCACAGCTTTTGTGAGTCCCCCAAGGGCTTAATACCCCGTCCGGGGCAGGGTGGGAATGACAGGTTTGCCGTACACCGTAGTTACCCAACGGCTGACGGCCTGCACCCACTGGCCGTTGTAGACGCCGCCCACGTCGGCCACATTGACAAAGGAGGTGGAGGCCAGGTTGGCCACGGCGGTGCAGTGGAGGTACGGCTTTTCTACCTGGGCAAAGCCAGCAGGGGCCTGTCCAAAGACGAACATGACCTCTGTGACCCGTTCATTGCTGGCAAGGCCCAGTGCGGTGGCCGAGGCAGCCAGGGTGTAGTTCTTGCTGGTGGACAGGTTGTCTGCCAGGGTCCGATACTCGCCGCCGTTCACACGATAGGTGATCTTATAGGTGCCGGGGAAGTTATAGGTTCCGGTGACCACCGTGTCCAGCCGTACCTCTGCGGGGAGGGTATCGCGCCAATAAAAGTTGTCCAGCCGGACATTGGAGCTATTGGCGATGCCGGAGAAGGTATAGCGTACCGGCTGGCCTGCCATGATCTCCTTGGGGCCGGTTTTGGTGATGGATACGCCGGTAGTTAGGCTCTTGTTGGTCACCTCAAATTTGACGATCTGTCCCTCATGTTCAAGATAGGCAGTGAGTTCCGTTTCATTTACGCCGTAATTGGCCGGAGCCTTGACCTCCCGTATGGTATAGCGGGAGAGAGGCAAAGGTTTGGACACGGCCAGCCCTCGGCTATCAGAGCGGATGGTGTCTACCAGGTTACCCGCTTTATCATAGATCTCAAACACGGCCCCCTCCAGCAGTGTTCCAGCAGGCAGTCCGTTGGTGGGGTTGTAGTCGGCGGACTTCTTGACGATTTGGATTTGTCCTGTGATGGGGGTATTTTCCCACTCTACCAATGTGGTTTCCCCAGCTTTGACATAGACTGTACGGAGTTGGGTGTCTGGGATATACCCCTCATTCTCCAGTTCGCGCAGATAGTACCGGCCACTCTCGGTCAAGTCCTCAAACCAGGCATAGCCTCGGTCGTCGGTGGTCTGCTGGTCGATGGGGTTGTGGCCGCTGTCATACAGGATGAACGACACACCAGGGATGCCCTTACCATCAGCAGTAGAAATTTTGTGAAGCAGGATGCCGGACATGGGCGCATTGGTTACGGTCAGTTTCGTGGTCTGCCCATTCTTTATGGTGAAATAATGGGGCGTGCTGTCCAGCTTGAACCCCTCGGCACTCTCGATCTCCACGGCATAATAATTGTTATCCTCCAGTGTTACAAAGACGCTGCCGCTCTCCCCGGTGGTCACGGTGTCCACCAGGGCATCATCCGACACCCGCCGGATTTCAAAGGTGGTATTGGGGATGCGCTCCGTCTTGTCCGCTTCGGAGACTTTAATCAACTCCACGCCGCCCACAGCATTGTTATAAAATCGGATCGTCTGTGTGTCATTGGGGTTAATGGTGACAGTCTGGCTCTGGCTATCCGGGTCGATAGTGTACCCAGGCACGCTCTCAAGTTCAGTCACTACCACCGTGCCAGTGATCCCGGACAGGATGACCTTACCTGTGGAGTCGGAATAATAGATACCATTGCTGGACAACGTGCCTCCTGCGGCATCCACATACTGCCCATTGGCGTACTTAATCTCAAATTTGACGCCCTCCAGGGGGACTTCCGTAGAGCCGTTCCGTCCCCACTTCTCAATTACCAGATTGCCCAAAGGCTGGTTCCGAAATTCTACGGTGACGGTCTGGCCCTCTTTGACCTGAACGGTCTGAGGTGCATCATCCAGCAGGAAGCCGGGCTTGGCACGGGTTTCCTTGATGACCAGTGTAGTTCCAGGTTCTACCCCTTCCACCAGAAAACTGCCGGTGGAATCCGTCACGAACTTGCCGTTGGCATCACCCACCACGGAGCCGTCCGATTTTGTCACCAGGAACTCCACATCGGAGAGCGGGGAATTGTCTGCTGCCGATACCTTCTTGACCAGGACGCCTCCCTTGGGGGCGTTGGAGAAGTAGAGGGTCACGATGTCCTGATCCTCGCCGGAAATATAGAAGGACTGGGGCGCGGCGTCAATCACGTGGCTGCTGTCGCTCTCCAACTCCTCGCAGATGTAGTAGCCCTTTTTGAGCCCAGTGACAGTGAAGGAGCCGTTGGCCGAAGTCGTGTAAGTGCCGATCACGGTGCCACCGCTGCCGCTGACCTCACCACCCAGATATTTCAGTTGGAAGCGGCAGCCGGAGATTCCAGCCCCGGTCACGCTGTCCTGCTTGTAGACCACCAACGCTGACAGGGGGATGTTGGAAATGGTGATGGTCTTGTTTTCGCCGCCCTTGACATAGACCTCCGTAACAGGATTGTCGGGAGCCTGGAAGCCAGGCGCAGGTTTGGTCTCCTCAATTTTCAGCCAGCCATCCTCAATGGCCTCCAGGATGATCTGACCCGCCTCATCTGTCTGGAAGGTTCCCAGATCCCGCTGTTCCCCAGTTTCCGTCTTATTGCTGGACCATGTGATGTGAAACTCGGCGGATTCAATGGGGTCATGCGTGACGGAGTTTTCCTTCTGGATGGTGACAGACGGCTTTTTGTGGTTTTCAAAATATACCTCTCTGTCCCGATTGGGATAGAGAGTGACAAGCTGGCTGGGAGCGTCCGGCAGGTAAGGCGACGGCACAGACTTCTCGATTACCTCATAGACCATAGGCAGGAGGTTGGGGACCTTGGCGGAACCATCCGGGCCAGTGGTCACCTCGGCCACACTGTGGCCGTCTGCTGTCTTTACAAGGAAAACTGCGCCCTCCACGGGAGCGCCGCTGTCTGCGTCACGCTTCCAAATGGTGAGGTTTGGCCTCTTATCGTTCTCCAAAACGATGGTGCTGTCCTTACCGGGGAATAATTCTACATGATATTCCTTTTCGTCCAAAATGTGGTCTGATACTGTGTCGGTTTCCTTTAGGGAGTATACTCCGGGCTGTAAGCCCTCCCAAATGATCGTACCTGTGCTGGAAGTGGTCTGATCCATATACCGGCTGCCATCCTCAATCCGGGTCAGGCTGTATGTCACTCCGGCCAGGGCGGAGCCATCCGAACTGATTTTTGTGAGGCGGAGGGAAGGCAGCTTGCTGTTGGTAAAGACAAACTGGGCCGTCTCATTTCCATCCAGGTGGATGATCCGCTGTGCCTCGTCAATCACATATCCCGGACACTCCAGTTCAGTCACCACATAAGCGCCCACGGGGAGCTTGGAGAGGTCGATGGTCCCATCCTCCAAAGTCGTATATTCCTCCGGTCCCCAGGAGCCGTCCACCGCCTCAATGCGGAATTTGACATTGGCAATCGGCTTACTGAGATCCGCACTGTCTACCTTGATAAGATGGATGCCGGGCAGCTGGTCATTATAAAACACCCGTTCCACAATGCCCATGCCCGTGGTCAACTCCGCATATTGGGGGGTGGTATCTATAATATGCTCATCGTCTCCGGGGTTTCGTTCCTCGATCCGATAACTGCCCTCGGGCTGGTTGACCAGGAGAATTTCGCCCTGTTCATTGGTACGGAAGATGCCCAGGGAAACATTATCCCGGAAGATCTCAAACGCCACATCCGGCATAAGCTCCATCGTCTTTCGGTCATACTTGATGATCCGCAGACCAGGAAGTTCTTCATTGATAATGGTAGCGGTGGATTCCTCGCCTGACACCACATTGACCGTCTGAACGGTATCGGTCACAGCTTTCCAGCCCTCGATTCCTGCCAGCTCACGCACTTCCCATGCGCCGGGTTCAAGCTGGTCGAAGGTGATGGAACCTCCGGTGGTGGTCTGACCGCTCCGGGTCTGGCCGCTCTCCAAGTGCTTGATCTGGATGGTTACACCGGAAAGTAGATCTCCAGTGTCACTCTTTTTCTCCACCCGAAGTGAGCCGTAGGGGGCGTTCCAGAAAGTCAGGGTTGCAATCTTGTTGTACTCCACATCCGCGTGCTGGGTGCGCTCATCCGGCAAAAGATGATACCGGGGCGGGATCTCCTCGGTTACCGTATAGTGGCCCTCAAGGGTCAGAGGGATTACCACGGTCCCGTCCGGGCCAGTAGAGAAAGAGCCAACCTTGCGTCCCTCTGGATCGTACACAGAGAACACCGCGCCCTCCAGTGGGATTTTTGTGCCCTCCTCCAGCTTTACGATTTTCAGCGCGGTCTCATCCGGGTCGGGGTCCTGACCGTCATAATAGTTGCTGATAGCAGCCACATCCAGCCGTACATTGTTATCTAGGTCGCAGATATAATTTTGCAGGTCGCCGTACTTATCCTTCTCCTGGCAGATGGCATACATGGCGGCATACTGCGCCACGGAGGCGGACAGTGCAAGCTGGACGCTGCCACTTTGGTTCTGGATGGATTCCGCGGGGTACAGCACCTTGAATTGAGCGGAGTAGCCGTCTCCGGTTCCTTCCGCAGCAACAGAGGTCACATCCTGGTTGTCCATGTTGACGATCCGGGTGCCATTGGGAACGGCGGAGGGGTCCTGGAAGGCGACAGAAATGTCGTAATCGTAGACCCATGTCTCGCTCCAAACCGTAAACACCTGCTGATAGTAGTCCTTACCCTCAACACTGACAGGATAGGCCACGGAATGGTCTGGGGTGGCTGTCATTTTGGGCGTGAGCATATAGTTGTAGGTGGTGCCGCGCTTGTAGATGTCCTTGGCGGCGGCCAGGATGCGGTTGCCAATGTCCAGTTCAGAACCGGAAAGGCCGGGGGCCACCTTTAGATTGTTGATGTCCCAGGTGGAAAGCAAATAACACCAGAGGGCCATCTTTGTGGCGTAATACGCCTGATACTTGTTATCCAAATTCAGTTCACCCAGACTGCGGTGGGGGTAACCGTTGGAGATAATGCCCACCACCTTGGGATCGCTGGAGCGTTCCTCCGCAAGATATTTAATGCTTTCGCCGGGTTCTACCTTTTGGGGAACACCTTTGAGATACGGATTCACACAATATGCCGGAACTTCTTTGGTTGTCCCATCATTGCTCTTATACATGAAATAGGTGTAGTCTTGCTTCTTGACAGCGCCGTTGATGGACAGATAACCCAGCTCATATCCGCCGTTATAAATGTCCACTTCGCCCAGCGCCGCTTCTACACTATCCGCGGCCCAAGCGGAGGTCGGAAGAATTCCAAGCAGCAAAACGCAGGCCAAAAACATTGAAAGCAGTTTTTTCATAAGCCCTCCTTAAAATGGACAGAAAGAGGCATGAACAACAATCTGTTCATCACCTCTTTCTGGAAGTAATTCAGTCAGGGTTTCGCAGAAACTAAGCGAAAAAAACGCAGTGCATTTCCCAATTTGGGAGATGCACTGCGTTTAGCATTCCACAGCCTGGACACACCAGCGGTATGCCCGCTGATCCCGCACACAGGTAAACAACGTGATACGGTTGTCACTGGTAGTGGCGGTGCCGCTGGTATCTGTCTCCAATACCTTTTCTACACTGACCACCTGATAGGTGCGTGTGCCCAGCTTGGTGGTCCAGGTAATGGTATCGCCTGGCTCCAGGGTATGCAGGTCTCCAAAATCATCCCGGACCCCGCGGTTGTGACCCGCAATGCAGCAGTTGCCGTCCCAGATACTAGTGCCAGGGAAATGACCGGCCCCTTTTGCCAGAGTGCTGCTGTCTGTCCCTTCGTAGACCTTGGTAGACAGGCCGATAGCCGGGATCTTGAGCGTCCCCAGATGTCCGCCGGAGTAGTAGAGATCGCTGGTGACGGCAGTATAGCCGACGTCCTGGCCAGAACTGCCCCCATTTTCTGTGTCGATCACAGGATAGTTGACGCTCCCTGTCTGGGACACCAGCCCGCCGCCATCCAGAGCGCTGGGGATAAGATTGGGCGTCAGAGGGTCGCCGCTGCCGGGGAGGTAACTGGTAGGCGTGCCAAATCCAGGCGGGATCAGGGCGGTGTTCTTACTCCGGTCTACATTGGGATCTTCCCATTCGTAGATGGTGTCATCGCTGGTAGGTCTGCCGAACAGGTAATCGTCCGGGGCCTCCATGGTATATTCCAGGGCGCTGGCCTGGCCCACACATAGGGCGCATAGCATGGTGGCCAGCAGAAGTGCTCTCAGCTTCAGTTGAATCAGCTCCTTCCTTTGTACCGCTTGAACAGGAAAACCCCACCTGCAGTCAGTAGGAGAACCGCACCGCCAATCAGGAGGGGCTGTTTGATGTCAATTTCTGCCGTGGCCCCATTTGAGTTTTCGCTGGAAGGGGTATTTGTGGGGGCTGGGTCTGTCTGCGCCTCGGGGACCTCCATGCTGCCGAAAATGGCGGTATAAGTCAACACAGAGCAGTTGGTTTTGGAAACTTGGCCGGTATAGTCTGCCGTAACAGTGTAGCCGGTAGCATAGGTGCTGCTGGTAGTGCCGGTATATTTGGCGGTGGCAGTATATCGGGTGACGGCCCCATCCGCCCCGGCTTCACTGGTCTCGGCCCACTGGACGTCTGCCAGAGTCAGGCTTTTTCCATTGTCCTCAATGCTCTTTGGAATCAAAGATAGATCCGCTTCCGAGAGATTGGGATAGGTGCGGGTGGCGGAGAGATCCTTTGTCCGGGTAGCATAACCGTCTGCCGCTACCTTAACAGTGGTATGATCCAGTGTCAGAGTGCCGGTATAACCGTCCTCTGTGGTTACCTCCATCTGTGGTTCCAGACTCTGGAGGATCTTCTCCATATTGTTGGTCTCGCTGGCCAGAGTTTTGGTCTGGGTGATGGTCTGGATGTCCACCCCAACCTCGTCCTTCCGCGTCATATCCAGCAGATAATAGAGGCGGCCATCCCGCTCAAAATCCTCGGTGGGAATCTGGGATGGGTCATCTGCCAGGGACAGCTGGTACACTTTCTTGATCCTGGGGCTGTCTCCCTCCATATACTCCTCCACCGATGTGGGGTAGTAACTGGCACTCTGCTCCGGTTCAACGGCCAGAGCAGGGACAGATGCCGCCAGGAGCAGGGTCAGGGCGCACATCGTGGTCAAAATGCGTTTCATACTGGATTCCTCCTACAACAATTTTTCTTTTGATTTGCCGGAAATCATATTGTTATTTCTTCTTTTGGAAATTGTCACCCCCTTTCCCGGAGCACATTTCGTTGCAGCAGATACTCATTCCAATCCTTTCCCTGTGGAGGAAGTTGTTGAGACACCTCATAGTCCTCTGCGGAGAACATTTCTCGGAGCTTTTGGGTTGCCTGCCGACCATGTTCATCGTTATCCAGGCACAGAATAATCCGGCGTATGTGTGGGTTGTCTCGCAGATAGGTCCGCAGTCCTCCTTCGTACAGCCCACACAGTGCCACCGCGTTGGAGGTTACTTTCCGGTGCAGGGTGCAGAAGCTCATCAGGTCGATTGGGGCCTCAAAGACAAGAACTGCATCATGCTTCTTGCTGCAGTAAAGTCGAAATGCGATGTCCTTATTGCTGCCTGGGACATCCCCCTTAAAGCTGCTGCCGTTCCAATCATAGGTTCCTCGTTGATTGGCAAATACCGGCGCTCCTGATTGGTCCCGGCCAACAAAGACACAGTTGTGATGTTGGGCGTCCTCGTACAGCAATCCAGCCTCCACAAAGCCCCGAATCACCTGGGGCGCGATCCCGCGCTTGCGGAGATAGGCAAACACCCTGCGGTGATCCACGTTGGCAGGTGGGAGGGTAAAGGGAACTTTTTTCTCCTTTTCCTTGGCCTGCCGCAGAGTGCTGGCCGGGGGAGAGTCACGGGCGCGGCCATGCCAGGTCAACAGGTACTCCACGGCCTCCGGGAAACTTTTGTTATAGAACCGCTGGAGGAATGTGATGGCATCTCCGCCGATGCCCTCTGAGTAGCGGAACCAGGTACGTCTGTCCTTGATCCGGATGCTGTCCATCTCCTGCGTGGTGTAGTACCTGCCGATCCGCTTCACCTGGTAGCCCAGGGAGATCAGCAGATCTGGAAGGTCCGTGTCTCGGACAGTGGCCATTTCAGCCTCTGTAAAACGAGTTTTTTCTGACGTTTGTATCATGTTCACCCCCCTTCTAGGAAAAACAAAAAAGGGGCCGGAGGACGCATCTGTTTGAGATGTGTCCTCCGGCCCCTTGCTTTGACGCCTTGTGTTATTGTTCGATGTCCGCTGTGCCTCTCTCCGCCTCCGTGCTGGCCTCGCTGGCGTCTGGGGTGGTACCGGCGGCTCCGTTGTCCTCCGGGGCTTCCTCGGTGCTCTCAGGGCCCTCCTGTGGGGCCAGGCTGGCTTCAGCTTCCGCCAGCGCCTGCTCGATCAGGCCCAGGACGAAGTCTCGCTGGGTGAGCTTTACGCCGGTCCGAGCCGTTTCTCTGGCCAGGTGGGTCTTGATGCGCTGGAAGAGTTCCTCGGGAATCTGGAATGCCATCGTTCTGCTGCCTGTCATGTTGATTCCTCCATTCTCATCTTTCATCTTGTAGTATTCAGTGAGCAGTGCTGCGATGTACTGGCTGGTGGTCATCTCCAGGCGGTCTTTTTCTTCTGTTACCCGGTTGTGCAGGGCGATGTCGATTTGAGCGCATAGGTTTTTCTTGTCTGCCATGGTCTGCTCTCCTTTCCTCGTTTTGCAACGCAAGTATATCCAAAACCATGTCAGAAAGCTATTACCAAGACCACCAAGGAACCAAGGACAAAGCAAGCAATACCACCAACTGAAACAGCTATGTAATAAAAAGAGAGAAGCCCCCGTTGGCAGTTCGATTTGAACTACCAGCGGGGGCTTCTCTCGCTGTTATTAGTTACTTTGGGTGGGTACGGCCCAAGGGTGCAAGAGGGCTTTGCACTCATCGTTAAACGCAACCGAAACTATGTAGGTATATTCTTGGCTAGGGAGAGTTCCTTGTGGGAATTCCAAACATAGGCTATCCTGTAAAAAATAAAGGTATTCCATCTGAAAAGCAGCTTCCATTTCTTCTTTCACCACCGGGTCAGCAGGGCCAGAGCCGTTCTTTTCAGCTATGTCTAAGAGTTCCTTAACAATATCTTCCTTTGGACAGACAAATAGGTCAACAAGCGGAATATTGCCCCCATTTTCCCGATTAAAGGCGGCGCAAAGGGGAATATCCTGAGCAATGTTTCCGCTGATTGTTTTCGTTAAGGTTGTCGTAAAATAAAAGACTTGTTCATTGGAGGCAGCAGGGGAAGTCTCTTGTCTAACTACAAAGGAAGAAAATGCCTTGGGGTCTGCTTGGTATGCTGTCCATGCCCGCTCCAGTTCTGCCTGCAAATCGTACAGCTTGCCCTGTTTTTCGTAGAATTCGGCTACATGGGCCTTGGCTGCTTCGCTGAGGTCATCAATGCTCTCCATATTCCCAACATAGTAATTTTCTGGACCATTTGGAGCATCTTCCCGCAGCAACTCAATACCGTCCTTGGTTTGATAGGTGGCACCGAAAAAGTCTGTTTTCCACGCATCTAGTACAGTACCATCAGACAAGACAGCAGCCTCCGGAATCAAGTAGGCATCTATATGGATGAAAGGGTCGGCGTGGTAGGCTTTCACCTGCTCACCATCTGCTGTGGTAATAGATCCGGCACGCCCTTCAGAGTAAAAACTAACCCGGACGCCTGTATGAGGTTCGGCCTTGTAATTATCACCATCAATACCGTCCATACCAATGATATAGGTATTCTCTTCCAGCAGGACAGCCACTTGTTTACCCTCGTTCGTTTGCAGAATGAGAGCCGATGGAGTAGCTTCCACTACCTCGCCAGAAATGCTGCCTTTGCTACCACAAGCAGACAGCACCAAACAGAGCAACAGAGAAATCAATAGGAATAACTGCCTTTTCATAGAGGCCTCCTCTCTTGAATGAGATGTGCTAATTAAAGGTTCTGCCGCAAACATTTAGATTTATTGATATAAAAATTATATACTCAGCTGTGAAAAAAGACAAGGGCAGGAGCTTTGCCCCTGTCCTTGTCTTTCGAAGTACATTTTCAATATAAATGATAAATCCGAACACATTACCTACTTGGATAGCGCCGTCCTGGAAGGCGTTGCCCACCTTCTCGCCCAGCACACGGTATGCGTTGTGGATGGGATCAAAGGTGATGGGCCTCAGTTTGTCTGGGGCAATCTTGCCGTTCTTGTCCAGTACGGACTCGTCGGCGCTCACATTCACGATCTCACCCACCAGACGGCAGTTCTCCGGGCTATAGCTTACCAGACGGCACTCCACCGCCATAGGCAATTCATCGATGAGAGGAGCGTCCACAAATTCTGATTTGGTGGTGTTCCATCCGGCCTTTGCTACTTTGTCCGCTACCTGGTTGCCAGACTCAATGCCCACATAGTCGCAGGCCACCATCTGCTCCGCTACTGAAACAGCTGCGTAATAAAAAGAGAGAAGCCCCGGATGGCAGTTCGATTTGAACTACCAACAGGAGCTTCTCTTGCTGTTTTCTGTTTGCTCAGAGGTTCGAATCACCCCACATCACAAAAATGGACTTTTGCATCTCCATCTCGACTGGTACTCGATTTTGCCCTCTGAAACGGCTGAAACCCTTGCCGCAGCAAGGGTTTCAGGGGTTGCATCTTTTTCAGCAACCTTAGTTGGTACGGGTAGTGGGACTCGAACCCACAAGCCTTGCGGCACTGGAACCTAAATCCAGCATGTTTACCAATTTCATCATACCCGCATATATGAGCAGCAGGAACACCCTACCGCTATTTTTACAAAAACTTCTTCACTGAGATGACAGCACCTAAATCTCGCATGTCTACCAATTCCATCATGCCCGCAGATTCAATTTTTCAATGCTGCATCCTAGGGTGCAAGAGAAAAGATTAGCATAATGATACACAAAGCAGAGAAAAAAGTCAATGAAAACCCGGTGAGAAGAAGCGGATTGTGCCTCATAGATCTCCGGTAAAAAAGGAAAAAGAAAAAGGGTAAAATAACGGGGATTCATAAAGAAATTGATGCATCCGACAAAAACAAATGATAAAATTTATGCAAAACGCGCATGACAAAGGCAAAAAGCAGGGAAATCTGAGCACTATTTCCATTGACTTGCACTTGGTTTCGAGCTATCCTGTAACAGCTTAACGGGGGGGTATTTGACCGGACGTCAGCAGGAACCGACGGCAGTCAATATCTGCCCGGATTGATTTTTTTGGGAGGAGTATGTATGGAATCATATGGGATTTTTCGTGATATAGCCATTATCCTGGTCGCGGCAAAGTTCTGCGGATTAGCTGCCCGGAGGCTGAAAATGCCCAGTGTGGTGGGCAATATTGTTGCAGGTCTGCTCATTGGTCCTTGTATGTTCCATCTGGTGGAGCCCTCTGACTTCCTGACCCAGATGGCAGAGATCGGCGTAGTACTATTAATGTTCTCTGCCGGACTGGAATCTGATACCAAGGAGATCATGCGCAGCGGTCCCAAGGCGCTGGCCATTGCGGCCTCCGGTGTGCTGATTCCCCTGCTGGCAGGAACGGGACTGTTCCTGTTTTTCTACGGTGGAGCCAGCACAGAGCGGAATCTGTTCTATGAGGCCCTGTTTATTGGCTGTATCCTGACGGCCACTTCCGTCTCCATCACGGTGGAGGCTCTGCGGGAACTGGGCCATTTGAAGGAGCGAGTAGGGACCACCATCATGTCGGCGGCTATCATCGACGATGTGCTGGGCATCATTGTCCTGACTCTGATCAGCGGCCTGAAGGACCCCAGCACCTCGCTGGTGATGGTGGCCTGGAATACCCTTCTGTTTTTCGTGTTTGCCGGTGTGGTGGGATACATCATTTACCGCACCTTTGCCTGGATTGATCAGAACCATCCCCGTACCCGCCGGGTTCCCATCTTGGCTTTGGCGTTCTGCCTGGCCATGGCCTACATCGCCGAGGAGTACTTCGGCATTGCGGATATCACCGGCGCTTACCTGGCCGGTCTGGTGCTCTCCAATCTGGATGACGCCCCCTACATTGAGCGGAAAATGGATATCAACTCCTACATCATCTTTGGCCCCCTGTTTTTTGCTTCCATCGGACTGAGCACGAATGTGGGTGAAATGGACACCACTCTGCTGCTCTTTACCGTGGCCTTCCTGGTGGTGGCTCTGCTGTCCAAGGTGGTGGGCTGCGGCGGCATGGCCCGCCTGTGCGGCTTTTCCGGCAGCGATTCGCTGAAAATCGGCGTGGGTATGATGAACCGGGGCGAGGTGGCTTTGATCGTGGCCCAGAAGGGCCTTCTGCTGGGCCTTCTGAACTCCATGTTCTTCACCAGCGTGATTATTCTGATTCTGGTCTCTGCAATCGTGACCCCGATTTTGCTCAAGGTGCTCTATCACCGGGACGATATGGTAGCTCAGCCTGAGGAACAATCCGCAGCGCAAGCATAAAAGATGAAAAAAGCGGGAGCTTCTTTGGAAGCCCCCGCTTTTCTTATTCTTGTTTATCCGATACCGCCCTGAACGCAGGCACCCAGAATGAGTACCAGCAGCGTCACGCCGCAGAACAGATACTTGGCCATGGGGAAGAACCAGGCGCCCAAGGGCTTGGAACGGGCCAGGTTGACCTGCTCCAGCACATAGTCCTTGCCGCACACCCAGAAGAACATGACGGCGGCCAGCAAAGCGCCCAGCGGGCAGATGTAGATGGAGCACACGTCCATCCAGTCGGAGACAATGGGGGCGATGAGCAGGCCCACGCCAATGCCCAGAGCGCCGATGATGGCGACCGCCGCAGGCCGCTTCAGGTGGAAGAGCTCCTGGAGGGTAGCGGTGGGGGCCTCAAAGAGGTTGATGAGAGAGGTGAGGGCGGCAAAAATCACCGCCAGGAAGAAGATGATGGAGATGAGCCATCCTCCCGGGATGGAGGTCAGAACGTTGGGCAGGAAGATGAACATCAGGCCCGGACCGCTGTTGTTCAGTTGCTGACCAGCCACAGCCATGGCCGGGATGATAACCAGAGCGGCCAGCATAGCGGCGCAGGTGTCGAAGAGAGCCACCATGCGGGCGTCAGCCGGAATGTTGGAGTCACGGCTGAGGTAGGAGCCGTAAATCAGGGTGCCGTTGCCCGCCACAGACAGGGAGAAGAAGGCCTGACCCAGGGCATAGACCCAGACCATGGGGTCCAGCAGACCCTCAGGCTGCAGCACGAAGATGTACTGGTAGCCGGGAGCGGCAGCAGGCAGGGTGACCAGATAGATGGCCAGTCCGATGAACAGGACGTAGAAGAGAGGGGTCATGATCTTGTTGGCCCGCTCGATGCCCCGGCCGATGCCGAAGGCCATAATGGCGATAGTAACGGCCATGCCCACCACCTGCCATAGGGTGTTGCCCGAGGACACCGCTCCAAAGTGGTTGTTGAAGGCGTCCACACTCTGCAGGGAGGAGAGAGTGCCGGTGAGAGCGTCAGCGGTGTACTTGAAGATCCAGCCGGTGACCACGGAGTAGCCGATGGCCATGGCCAGAGAGCCCAGCACCGGAATGAGACCCAGCAGCCGCCCAGGCTTGGCGGAGCCGAAGCGCATCTTGGTGGCAGCGCCGAAGGCATCCACAGGACCGGAGCGTGTGGCCCGGCCGAAGGCCATCTCACCGATGACGCCGGTAGAGCCGATAATCACGACAAAAATGAGATAAGGGATCAGAAAGGTGGCGCCCCCATACTTGGAGACGCGGGCGGGAAAGAGCCAGATGTTGCCCATTCCCACAGCAGAACCGATGCAGGCCAGGATAAAGCCCCACTTGGAGCCCCAGGAGTCCCGCTTTGTGCTGTGTGTCACAGTAAATCCACTCCTTTACCCCGGCGGACATAGAAGCCGGGTCCTTTAATCATACCATAGCAGCAGCAAAAAGCAAGAATTTGTTTTAAGCAGGCGAAGTGAAGAGTAGGGGGTGGAAAAATCAGTAAAAAAATCCCGGAAAGGGTGGGGAAACAGAGGGGTTTATCTTGCAATAGGGCGTACTCTATTGTAAAATAAAAAGAACGCCTTTGAAGGTGTATTTTGTGTACAGGCGGTGAATCATCCATGAGCATGACGGTCATTCGGGCAGTAGAGCCCAGAAGCCCGGCCCATCGCGCAGGTGTGCGGGTGGGAGAGACACTGACCCAGATCAATGGCCACATGATTGTGGATGTGCTGGACTACAAATTTTATAGTTACGACCCCCGGCTGGAGCTGGTGCTGCGGGACCCGGAGGGGAACACCCGCACGGTGCGGCTGCGGAAGAGCGAAGGGGAGGACCTGGGGCTGGAGTTTGAGACCTACCTCATGGACCGGGCCCGCTCCTGCGCCAACAACTGCATTTTCTGCTTTGTGGACCAGATGCCCCCCGGCATGCGCCCCACCTTATATTTTAAGGATGACGACGCCCGGCTGTCCTTCCTTATGGGCAACTACCTCACCCTGACCAACCTCTCGCCCCGGGAGGTTCAGCGGATCATTGACCTGCGCATTTCGCCCATCAACGTATCCGTCCACACCACCGATCCCCAGCTGCGGGCGGAGATGCTGAAAAATCCCCGGGCGGGGGAGGGCATCGAGATCATGCGCCGCTTTGCCCAGAACCACATCACCATGAACTGCCAGATTGTCTCCTGCCCGGGCATCAACGACGGTCCGGCCCTGGACAAGACCCTGGCGGATCTGGCCGGGATGTATCCGTCGGTGAACAGCATTTCGGTGGTGCCGGTGGGGGTGACCAAGTACCGGGAGGGGCTCTATCCCCTGAAGCCCTATACCCGGGAGCAGGCGGCCGCCCTAGTGGACCAGGTGGAGGCCTTCGCCCAGAAGCATCTGGAGGAGAAGGAAACCCGGCTGGTGTGGTGTTCGGACGAATTTTACCTGCTGGCTGGACGGGAGCTGCCTGAAGAGAGTTACTTTGAGGAGTTTACCCAGCTGGACAACGGCGTGGGCATGCTCCGCCTGCTGATGAGTGAGTTCGGGCGGGGCCTTGACCTCATGGAAGAGGAGGAGATGGCGGGAGCCACCCCCTTCTCCATTGCCACCGGTGTGTCTGCCGCCCCGTTTTTGGAAAAATTAGTAGACATGGCCTGGGCCCGCTGTGGTAAAATAGAAGGGAAGGTATATCCCATTCTGAACCGCTTTTTCGGGGAGACCATCACGGTGGCCGGACTGGTCACCGGCAGGGACCTCATCGACCAGCTGCGGGGACAGCCGCTGGGTGAGCGGCTTCTGATTCCGGCCAATATGCTCCGGGCTGGGGAGCGGGTCTTTTTGGACGACGTGACCCTGGACGACGTGGAGCGGGAACTGGGGGTGCCGGTGATTCCCACCGCCCAGGACGGCTATGAGCTGCTGGACGCCATGTGCGGCATCCAGACGGCACCGCCTCCCTCCATGCCCAATCTGCCTGAGGACGAATATTACCGCTATAACCCCGGCGTACGGGGATAAACTGCCAGAAATGAGTGTGATAGGATGAAGCCATTAGTGGCCATCGTGGGACGGCCCAATGTGGGCAAGTCCATGTTGTTTAATAAGCTGTGCGGCCAGCGTCTCTCCATTGTGGAGGACACCCCCGGTGTGACCCGGGACCGGCTGTACGCCCAGTGTGAGTGGAGAAACCGGGTCTTTGACATTGTGGACACCGGCGGCATTGAGCCGGGTACCGACGATCAGATCCTCTCCTTCATGCGGGAGCAGGCGGAGATCGCCATCCAGACCGCCACCGTCATCGTCTTTGTCTGCGACGTGAAGACGGGCATGACCGCCGCCGACCAGGACGTGGCCAACATGCTCCTGCGCTCCCGGAAGCCTGTGGTGCTGGCGGTGAACAAGGTCGACCAGGTGGGCCGGGAGAACCCGGACATCTATGAGTTTTACAACTTGGGTCTTGGGGACCCCATCGCCGTCTCCGCCGTTCACGGCCACGGCACCGGGGACTTGCTGGATGCCTGCTTTGAATATTTTCCCCCTGAGGACGAGGAGGAGGAAGAGGATGACACCATCAAGGTGGCCATCATCGGCAAGCCCAACGTGGGCAAGTCCTCTCTGCTCAATAAGATCCTGGGGGAGGAGCGGGTGATTGTCTCCGACGTGGCGGGTACCACCCGGGACGCGGTGGACAGCTTCTTTGAAAATGAGAAGGGCAAGTATCGCTTTATTGACACCGCCGGCATGCGGAAAAAGTCCAAGGTGGACGACCGGGTGGAGAAGTTCTCCGTCCTGCGCTCCACCATGGCCATCGAGCGCAGCGACGTGTGTCTTATCCTCATTGACGCCCGGGAGGGGGTCACCGAGCAGGACACCAAGGTGGCCGGTCTGGCCCACGAGGCGGGCAAGGCCTGCATCATCGTGGTCAACAAGTGGGATGCCATCGAGAAGGACGGCAAGACCATGGACAAGATGCGTCAGGATGTCATGCGGGACCTGAGCTACATGACCTACGCCCCCATCGTCTTTATTTCTGCCCTGACCGGTCAGCGTGTGGACCGCCTCTTTGACCTCATCAACTACGTCAACAACCAGGCGGCCACCCGCATCTCCACCGGTATGCTCAACAATGTCCTGGCCGATGCCACCGCCCGGGTCCAGCCTCCCACCGATAAGGGCCGGCGGCTGAAGATCTACTATATGACCCAGACGGGCATCCGTCCGCCCCACTTTGTCTGCTTCTGCAACGACGCGCGGCTGTTCCATTTCTCCTACCAGCGGTATCTGGAAAATCAAATTCGGAGCACCTTTGGCCTGGAGGGCACCCCCGTGCGCATGACCATCCGGCAGAAGGGTGACAAGGAGGGGTAAGCCATGATGAATCTGGCAGCGCTCGAGGTGATAGCACCTTCATTGGTGCTACCAGCTCTGCTGACCGCGGTGATTGCCTATTTCTGCGGCTGCTTCAATGGTGCGGTCATTGTCTCCAAGTATATCCTGCGGGATGATGTGCGCAACCACGGCAGCGGCAACGCGGGCCTGACCAACTTCTTCCGCACCTTTGGCGGCCCCCTGACTTTTGTGGTTATCCTCACGGACGTGCTGAAGGCCGTTGTGGCCATTCTGGTTGGTACTATGCTCTTCCGCAATATGGTCGTGGATGATGCCATCGTGGTCACGTTGGCCAAGTACTGGGCGGGCCTCTTCTGCCTGCTGGGCCACATGTTCCCCTGTATGTTCCACTTCAAGGGCGGCAAGGGCATCCTCTCCGGCGGAGCCATTGCTATTATGATCGACTGGCGCATCGCTCTGGTGGTGTGGGGCGGCTTCCTGGTCCTGGCCATTCTCACCCGGTATGTGTCTCTGGGCTCCTGCTGGGCTGGGGCGTCCTTCCCCTTTATTACCTGGTTTGTCTACCGGAGCTCGGTCATCACCTTCCTGGGTGCCTTTATCGGCCTGTTGATTCTGTATATGCACCGGGGCAACATCCATCGGCTGCTCACCGGAACGGAGAACAAGTTCAGCCTGCATAAAAAGAAATAACTCAGCATTTCAGTAATATGCGGCCCCGTGCCGCCCATTATAAACAACAAGGAGGTCCAGACCATGAAAATCACGGTCGTGGGAAGCGGCGGCTGGGGGACGGCCCTGGCGCTGCTGCTGCTGGAAAACGGCAACGACGTTACCCTGTGGTCCTATCATGAGGCGGAGTCCAAAATTTTGCGGGAGACTCATGAAAATCCCATGCTGAAGGGAGTGCCTCTCCCTGAGGAACTGAAGTTTACCACCGATCTGGCGGCAGTAAAGGGCTGTGGTCTGGTGGTTCTGGCCACCCCCTCCTTCGCGGTGCGCAGCACGGCGGCTCAGCTGAAGAACCTGATGGATCCGGGTACCATCGTGGTCTCCGTGTCCAAGGGCATTGAGAAGGACAGCTCTCTGCGCCTGAGCCAGGTGATCGAGCAGGAGCTGGACGGCAAATGCCCCGTGGTGGTCCTCTCCGGCCCCTCCCATGCCGAGGAGGTGGGACGGCACATTCCCACCGGTGTGGTGGCTGCGGCCGACGATCTGGCGGTGGCCCAGAAGGTGCAGGACACGTTTATGAACAAACGTTTCCGTGTCTATACCAGCGACGACAAAGTGGGCACCGAGATTTGTGCCGCTTTGAAGAATATCATCGCCCTGTGCGCCGGCTGCTGCGACGGCATGGGCTATGGAGACAACACCAAGGCCCTGCTCATGACCCGCGGCCTGGCGGAGATGGCCCGGCTGGGCGTGGCACTGGGCGGCAAGAAGGAGACCTTTACAGGCCTTGCCGGTGTGGGTGATTTGATCGTCACCTGCTGCTCCATGCACTCCCGCAACCGCCGCTGCGGCATCCTCATCGGACAGGGTATGCCGGTGGAGGAGGCTGTGAAGGAGATCGGCGCGGTGGTGGAGGGCTACTATGCCGCTGCCAACGCCCGCACCCTGGCCCAGAAGGCGGGGGTGGAGATGCCTATTGCCCAGGCTGCCTACGAGGTGCTCTACGAGGGCCGGGACGTACATGGTGTGGTGGCCGACCTGATGACCCGTGCCAAGCGCTCCGAGCATGACGAGAGCTGGGAGCCTCTGGCCCAGTAAAATAAAAGAAATGCGAAAGCACCGTCTGCCGAGCGGCAGGCGGTGCTTTTTTGTCTTTGGAGCAAGGAGAGGGGCAGGGGCATAGGATGGGGCGGAAACTAAGGCGGGAACTTCCCGCTTCTCAGGAGGAACGGACTATGACAAGCATAGGAAATCTGAGGGTAAGGGTATATACCTCTCAGGCGGAGCTCCCCTTGGAGGGAGCCACCGTGGTGGTGACGCAGCAGAACCGGGACGGCAAGTATCGGCTGCTCAGCGTGCAGGCCACGGACAGCAGCGGACTCATTGAGCCGGTGGAGATTCCCACGCCGGCGCTGGGGGAGAGCACCCACCCCGTCCCGGAGGGGGAACCAGCCTTTGCAGTGTGCAGTGTGTGGGCGGAGCAGCCGGGTTATGTGATGCTCCAGGTCAACGGAGTTCAGGTGTTCCCGGGGGTGGAGACCCTGCAGGAGATGGAACTGATCCCCCTGGCGGAGGGCGAGAGCAGCCTGCAGCAGCGGGATGTGCGGGACATCACCTCTCAAAGTCTGTGAGGTGAGCCATGCCTGCCATCCTTCCTTATGTGCCCCGGACCATTACCGTACACATGGGTGCGCCGGACCAGTGGGCGGAAAATGTGACGGTCAACTTCCCGGACTATGTGAAAAACGTGGCTTCCAGTGAGATTTACCCCACCTGGGAGCCGGCGGCCATCCGGGCCAACGTCCTGGCCATCATCTCTTTTGCCCTTAACCGGGTCTATACGGAGTTCTATCCCAGCCGGGGCTATGACTTCCAGATCACAGCCTCCACGGCCTACGATCAAAAATTCATCCGGGGCCGCAATATTTTTGAGAATATCAGCCAGATTGTGGATGAGATTTTCAACGACTACATCCGGCGCCAGGGATTCGTGGAGCCTCTGTCCGCCAAGTTCTGCAACGGCACCACCACCACCTGCGACGGCCTGTCCCAGTGGGGCAGCCAGAGTCTGGCCCAGGAGGGCTACGACGACATGGAGATCCTGCGCTACTACTATGGGGACAACATTGAACTGGTGGTGGAGGCCCCCATTCAGGACATTCAGAGCTCCTACCCGGGCACACCCCTTCGGCTGGGCTCGGTGGGGCAGGAGGTGGTCATTGTCCAGACCATGCTCAACCGGATTTCTCAGAATTACCCCGCCATTCCCAAGATCCGTCCGGTCATCGGAGCCTTTGATGAAAATACGGAGGCGGCGGTGAAGGAGTTTCAGCGGATTTTCAATCTCACCCCCGACGGGATTGTGGGCAAGGCCACCTGGTATAAAATGGTTTACCTTTACGTGGGAGTCACCCGGCTCTCCGAGCTGGTAAGCCAGGGACAGACCTTCTTTGCCGTCCAGTTCCAGTTTCCGGGCATCTTGAGGGAGGGCAGCTCCGGGACAGAAGTGGAGGTGCTGCAATATATGCTGGCTCTTCTGGCGGAGTTTGACAATTCCCTGTCTCCCCTTCAGATGGATGGAGTGTTCGGCCCCAACACAACCCGGGCAGTGCGCAGCTACCAGCAGATGGCCGGACTGGCGGTGGACGGCGTGGTAGGACCGGCCACCTGGAACTCCATCTACCGCCACTTCATCCAGGCCGATCTGTACCTGCGCCGGGACATGAGCCAGTTTCCCAGAAATGCCACCCAAGCGGTTCCGGCCTCCGTCTCGGAGGTGGGGTCCGCGGGTGAGGGGTATGAAAACACGCCCCGCCTGGGGCAGTATCCGGGGTATGAGCTCAAGCTGGGGCAGACAGATGGACGGGAGGCGGTGATGGTATGATACGGGAGGATATGGAACGGGAACTGCTGGCCCAGCCGGTGCGGGGCCTTCAGTACATGCTGCGCCGGTTGGCTCAGCGGTATCCGAAGCTGCCGGAACTGGCAGTGGACGGCGTCTTTGGAGAAAAGACCCTGGAGGCGGTGATGCGTCTGCAGCGGGAGCTGAAATTGCCGGTGACCGGTGTGGTGGACCGGGGGACCTGGAACGCCATCCGGGACGGCTGGCTGGCCCTGGAGGGGGAGCAAACGGTGCCCCGTCCCCTTCGAGCCTTTCCGGGGGAGCGAAGCAGCGTAAAACCGGGGGAGGAGCAGGACTTTCTGGGGGTGCCCCAAGCCATGTTCCAGATGCTGGCCCGATACTTTACCGGCATCACGCTCCATACTGTGGACGCAGTCCATGGAACGGAGTCGGTGGACAATGTGCGCTGGCTGCAGCGGGCCTCCGGGCGGCCGGAGACCGGAGTGCTGGACCGACAGACCTGGGATATGCTCAGCCGTCTGTATGAGGCCTTTGTGGTCAAAAGCCTGGCAGAGGCCAGAACAAATTTTTTGGGCGGCTGGGGATGAGTGGGCCCGGAAGAGAGACCGCTGATTTTGCCAGACTCGACAAATAGGAATTTTTTTGATATAATCAGGGCAATACTGAAAAGGTAACAAGGAGGCCTGGTTATGTCCCGAATTAAGGTCAAGCGGAGCGAGGAAATGGATGCACTGTTTCAGGCAATTCTGACTCTGAAGGATCTGGATGAGTGCTATGCATTCTTCAGCGATCTGCTTACCGTGCAGGAAGTGAGCGCCATCGCCCAGCGCATGCAGGTGGCACGGCTGCTGGCGGAGGGGAACACCTACGAGAGTATCCGCCGTCAGGTGCCGGTGAGCAGCTCCACCATTACCCGCATCAACACGGAACTGCGCTATGGCTCCGGTGGGTACCAGATGGTATTGGAACGGATCTACCCGAACCAGACACCTTCCCAGCCTTCAGAATAAGAAACGAGAAACAGAACAGCGGCCCGTTTTTACGGGCCGCTGTTTTTATGCCCGGCCGGGCAGAAGGTCCGGAGGCAGGGCGCGGGACGGAGGGGAGGACTCCTCCTGCTGAAACTCCGTCATGGTCCCCCAATAGCGCTTGGGCATGTGGGTCATGCGGCAGCGGGGGTTATACCGCGCCTCAATGGCGATGGTGTCGTAGAAGGAGCGCCACAGGCGGCGGTAGAGGGCCTCCTCCTCTCCTGGACGGCCCATCTGGAAGTCCTCCAGAGGGACAATGGCCCAGCGCCCGCCCTGGTGGAGCAGACCCTCCCGGTGGGTGCGGTCGTAGAGGAGAAAGGCCTCCTGGGGATAGCGGGAGCAGAAGTGGGGCCGGAGCAGGGGCAGCACCCGGTTCTTGGGCTCAATTTCTCCCACCAGCACCCCGTCCAGCAGGGAGAAGCGGACAAAGCCCTTGAAGAGGTGGGCCTCCTGCTCCAAATGGCGGACGGCCTTCTGTACCTGGTGGACCACTGGGTGGGTGAGATCCCGGGTGACGACGGGCCCCCGGCGGTAGCCCAACAGAATGAGCTGCCATAGCCACACCTCCCGGTTCTCCAGGCAGGTGAGAAAGCCCCGGGTCACCAGCCTCTGCCCCGCCGGGCCGAACTTGGCCGCCAGGGAGCGGTACACCCGTTCTGCCCGGTCCCGCCGGGTGGGAATGACCCGCTCAGGGTAGAGGGACAGGCGCTCGTCCTCCTGGGTGTAGAACTCCACCGGCTCCTCTTTGTTGACATAACACTCGAATACGCAGGAGAGAAAGCCGGCGAAGGTGCCGTCATAGCGGCAGCAGACTTGGGTTTGAACCATGGATGGGTACCTCCTAAGAGCCGGGGACGAACAGGGACAGCTGCTCCGGCACCGCGGTCGCCAGAGCGGGGGCCTCCAGGGCCAGCAGGTGGCGCAGCAGGCCGTCCTCATTGACCCGCAGGCCGGCCATCACCCGCCCGGAGCAGGTGAGGAAGTACTGGGCCCGCTTCAGCACCACTCCCAGCCGCTTGAGCCCCTCAAAGGTGAGAGGACCCACCCGCCGGGCGGTGAGAATCCGCCGGGCGCTTTTCACCCCGATGCCGGGCACCCGCAGCAGGGCCTCGTAGTCCGCACGGTTCACCTCCACCGGGAAGAAGTCCAGATGGCGCAGGGCCCAGGTGCACTTGGGGTCCAGCCGGGGGTCCAGATTGGGCTGGCTCTCGTCCAGAATCTCCTCCGCCCGGAAGTGGTAGTACCGCAGCAGCCAGTCGGCCTGATAGAGCCGGTGCTCCCGCAGCAGGGGCGGCTGAAAGCCATGGGGGGCGGGGAGGAGAGGGCTGGAGGAGACGGGAATGTAGGCGGAGTAAAAGACCCGCTTGAGCTGAAACTTCTGATAGAGGCTCTGGGTCAGGGTGAGAATCTGACGGTCGCTCTCCTGGGTGGCCCCCACAATCATCTGGGTGGACTGCCCCGCGGGGGCAAAGCGGGGGGCGTGGCGGTAGAGCCTCAGTTCCTGCCGGGAGACAGAGATGCCGTCCCGAATCTGAGTCATGGGGGCCAGAATGGCCTCCTTTTTCTTGTCCGGGGCCAGCAGGGAGAGGCTTTTGGAGCTGGGCAGCTCAATGTTGACGCTCATCCGATCGGCCAGAAGCCCCAACCTCTGGGTGAGCAGAGGGTCGGCGCCGGGAATGGCCTTGGCGTGGATGTAGCCGCCGAAGCGGTACTCCTCCCGGAGAATCCGAAGGGTCTCAATCATCTGCTCGGTGGTGTGGTCGGGATTGCCCGCCACGGCGGAGGAGAGAAACAGCCCCTCGATATAATTGCGGCGGTAGAAGCCCATGGTGAGCTCACACAGCTCCCTGGGGGTAAAGGCGGCCCGGGGCACATCGTTGGACCGGCGGTTCACGCAGTACTGACAGTCGTAGACGCACACGTTGGTGAGCAGCACCTTCAAAAGGGAGATGCACCGGCCATCGGCGGAGAAGGAGTGGCAGCAGCCGCACTGCATGGTGCTGCCGATGGTGCCCGGCCGCCCCGCCCGGTCCAGGCCGCTGGAGGTGCAGGCGGCATCGTACTTGGCGGCGTCGGCCAGAATATTCAGCTTGTCCAGCAGCTCCAAGGGACTCCCTCCTTCGATAGAACGTTTGTATCATAATTATAGAACAAATGTTTCTTCTGTCAAGAGAAAATTAATGGGGTAGAGTCCCAAAACAGGGTCGGAGCGCCGAAAAAGGGCGGAGATGGGCCGAATTCCTCTGTGAGAACAGACAAACCTGGAGGGGCCGACAAAATTTGCCTTGACTTTTTGGGAAAAGCCCATATAATAACATCAAGCATTTTAGCTAAAATATTTTAACTAAAATGATTGAATTATTTTGAGAGGAAGATTTAATTTATGGATATCAATTTTGAGAATGTACGTGACATCATTGTCAACACCCTGAGCTGCGACGCCGACCAGGTCACCCTGGAGACCAACCTCTTCGAGGATCTGGACGCCGACTCCCTGGAGGCCGTGGAGCTGTCCCTGGCTCTGGAGGAGGCCTTTGGCGTGGGCATTGCCGACGAGGACATGGGCAAGATCCAGACTGTTCAGGACATCCTGACCTACATCGAGAGCAAGAAGCAGTAAGAAATCCGCAGGGGAGAAGGAGGCATTCCAATGGAACTGCAGGAATTATACAGCCTGATGGAGCGCTTTGCCGCCTCCGGGCTGACGGAGCTGGAGTGGCAGAAGAAGGATGAGCGGGTGGCCCTGCGCCGGGAGAATCCGGCGGTGGTCATGCAGGCGGCCCCGGTGGTCCAGACAACAGCCGCTGCCGCTCCCGCTCAGGCGGAGCCCGCTGCCTCCGCTCCCCAGGTTCGGGATGAGGACCTGGTGAAGGCCCCCCTGGTGGGCGTCTTCTACGCCGCCCCCGCCCCCGGAGAGGCTCCCTTTGCCGCCCCGGGCAAACAGGTGAAGAAGGGGGAGACCCTGTGCCTCATCGAGGCCATGAAGATGATGAGTGAGGTCCCCGCCCCCGCCGACTGCGTGGTGGAGGAGGTTCTGGGCCGGGACGGCGAGGCCGTGGGCTTCGGCCAGCCCCTGTTCCGGATTCGGAGGGTGTAACCATGCTCAAGCGCGTACTTATCGCCAACCGGGGGGAGATTGCCCTGCGGATCATCCGGGCCTGCCGGGAGCTGGACATCGAGACGGTGGCGGTCTACTCTACCGCCGACGAGAGTGCCCTCCACGCCCAGCTGGCCACTCGGTCCCTGTGCATCGGCCCGGCCCGGGCGGCGGACAGCTACTTAAACCAGGACGCCCTGCTGTCGGCGGCTAAGGCCACCGGCTGTGACGCCCTCCACCCGGGCTACGGCTTTCTGTCGGAGAACCCGGACTTCGCCGACCGCTGCATCAAGGCGGGTCTCAAGTACATCGGTCCCTCCGGGGACGTCATCCGCCGCATGGGCAGCAAGGCGGCCGCCCGCACCCTGGCCCAGCAGGCGGGGGTGCCGGTGGTGCCCGGCTCCGACGGCCCTCTGAAGGGGGTCAAGCAGGCCAAGCAGCTGGCTGAGCAGGTGGGCTACCCCGTCCTCCTCAAGGCCTCCGCCGGCGGCGGAGGCCGGGGCATGCGCCAGGTGGACGCCCCCGAGGAGCTGGAGGGGGCCTACAAGGCCGCCCAGGCCGAGGCCATCGCCTGCTTCGGTAACGGGGAGATGTACCTGGAAAAGCTGGTCCTCAACCCCCGGCACATTGAGTTTCAGATTATGGCGGACACCCAGGGCCATGTGGTCCACCTGGGGGAGCGGGACTGCTCCATCCAGCGCCGCCGACAGAAGCTGGTGGAGGAGTCCCCCTCCAAGGCCCTGAACCCCGAGCTGCGGGCGAAGATGGGAGCGGCCGCCGTGGCCGCCGCCCAGGCCGCGGGCTATGTGGGAGCGGGCACGGTGGAGTTTGTGCTCTCTCCCCAGGGAGAGTTCTACTTCATTGAGATGAACACCCGCATCCAGGTGGAGCACCCGGTCACCGAGCTGGTCACCGGAGTGGACCTGGTGAAGGAGCAGCTGCGGGTGGCCGCGGGCCTGCCCCTGTCCTTCACCCAGGAGGACATCCATGTGACCGGCCACGCCATCGAGTGCCGCATCAACGCCGAGGACCCGGAGCAGGACTTCCGGCCCTGCCCCGGCAAGACGGAGTTCCTCCATCTGCCTGGGGGACCCGGCGTCCGGGTGGACACCGCCCTCTACGGAGGCTACGAGGTGCCCCCCTACTACGACTCTCTGGTGGCCAAGGTGCTGGTCCATGCCCCCACCCGGCTGGAGGCCATCCGTCGGATGCGCCGCAGCCTGGAGGAGCTGGTCATTGAGGGCTATCCCACCAACGCCTCTCTGGCCCACCTGATCATGCACGACAGCGAGTTTGTCAAGGGAAGCTACGACACCGGCTTCATGGACAGCAATCTGGAGAAGCTGCTGGAGCTGTCCAAGACCTGTGACAAACTCTCCGGAGGAAAGGAGCAGCTGTGAATCAGTTTTTCACCCAGCGCCGGGATCGGCTGCTGACCTACCAGGCCATGCGGGAGGGGCGGATCACCTCCACCCGCCGCAAGGCCTGCCCCGGCTGCGGGGCGGAGAGCTCCGCCCTGGACTGGAGCCGGAATAAGCAGGTGTGCCCCCGGTGTGGTTATCACAGCCCCATCGGGGCTTATTATCGCCTGTCCATGATTTTGGACCCTGGCTCCTTCCAGGAGCTGGAGGAGAAGCTGGAGCCCGCCGACCCCCTGGACTTCCCCGGCTACGCCGACAAGCTCCAGGGTCTGGAGCGGGACACCGGCCTGAAGGACGCGGCGGTGGCCGCTCTGGGCCAGGTGCAGCGCCACAAGGCGGTGTTCGTGGTGCTGGACGGCCGCTTCCTCATGGGCAGCATGGGCACCGCAGTGGGGGAGAAGGTGACAAGGGCGGCGGAGTACGCCCAGCGTCACAAGCTGCCCCTCATCATCTTTGCCGCCAGCGGCGGCGCCCGGATGCAGGAGGGTATCTTCTCCCTCATGCAGATGGCCAAGACTGCCGCTGCCATCACCCGATTCCAGGAGAAGGGCGGGCTCTACATCTCCTGCCTCACCCACCCCACCACCGGCGGGGTGACGGCCAGCTTTGCCTCCCTGGGAGATATTATGCTCTCGGAGCCCGGGGCCCTCATCGGCTTTGCCGGTCCCCGGGTCATTGAGCAGACCATAGGAGAGAAGCTGCCCGAGGGCTTCCAGCGGGCCGAGTACCTGCTGGACCACGGCTTCCTGGACCAGATTGTGCCCCGGGACCAGTGGCGGCACGTGCTGAGCCAGCTGCTGGCGCTCCATGAGAAGGGGGGACGGGCATGAGCCGATACACACCGGAAGAAAAGGTGAAAATCGCCCGCAATCCCGGCCGCCCCGGGACGGCGGACTTTATCCAGGCCCTGTTCACCGATTTCTTTGAGCAGCGGGGAGACCGGCAGTGCCGGGAGGACGGCAGCATCCTGGGCGGCATCGCCCGGTTCCACGGCCGCCCCGTCACCGTTCTGGGCCACCGGAAGGGCAAGAGCCTGGAGGAAAACCTCCACTGCAACTTCGGCATGCCCGGGCCCGAGGGCTACCGGAAGGCCCAGCGCCTGATGAAACAGGCGGAGAAGTTCGGCCGGCCCATCATCACCTTCGTGGACACCCCCGGGGCCTACCCCGGGAAAGAGGCGGAGGAGCGGGGTCAGGGCGAGGCCATCGCCCAGTGCCTGGCCCTTATGAGTACCCTCACCGTCCCTGTCATCGCCATCGTCACCGGCGAGGGCGGCAGCGGCGGTGCCCTGGCTCTGGCCGTGGGCAACCGGGTGCTGATGCTGGAGCACGCGGTCTACTCCGTTCTGTCTCCCGAGGGCTTTGCCTCCATTTTGTGGAAGGACTCCTCTCGCAGCGGGGAGGCCTGCGGGGTGATGAAGCTCACCGCCCAGGACCTGCGCCGGGGCGGGATTGTCCAGGGTGTCCTGAAAGAGCCCGAGGGCGGCGCCCACACCGACTGGGAGGCCACCTTCCGCACGGTGGACGCCGCGCTGAAGAAGGAGCTGGCCGCCCTTGACAAGCTCAGCGGGCCTGCGCTGGCCCGCCAGCGCTATCAAATGTTCCGCGCCATGGGACAGGGTCTGTCCCAGGCGGGGAAGGAGGAGTCATGAGCGCACCCAAAATCCTGTCCACCGGCCGGTGTCTGCCCCGGCGGATTGTCACCAACCAGGAGCTGAGCCGGCAGGTGGACACCAACGACGAGTGGGTATATAGCCGCACCGGCATCCACCAGCGCCACTTCTGTGAGGGCGAGAGCGGCCTCGACCTGGCCCTGGGCGCCGCCCGGAAGGCCCTGGAGCGGGCGGGGCTGAAGGGGGAGGACATCGGGGTGTGCCTGGTGGCCACCTTCACCCCCGACTACGCCAGCCCCTCCATGGCCTGCATGCTCCAGAAGGAGCTGGGCATGAAGGAGGACACCGTCTGCTTTGACCTGAACGCCGCCTGCGCCGGCTTCCTCTACGGGCTGAAGACGGCCCACGCCCTGCTCTCCGACGCCCCCAGGCCCTACGCCCTGCTGGTGGGCTGCGAGGTCATCAGCCGGGTGCTGGACATGACCGACCGCAACACCTGCGTCCTCTTCGGGGACGGCGCGGGAGCCGCGGTGCTCCGCCGGGACGAGGAGGCCAGCTGGCACACCGTCTTCGGCTCCCGGGGCGACCCGGAGAGCATCTGGGTCCAGGGCCCCGGCCCTGAGCCCTCTGCGGTACATATGGAGGGCAAGGCCGTCTTCCGCTTTGCGGTGGAGGTGGTGGAGCAGTCCATCCGCCAGATGCTGGCGGAGGAGGGCTGTGACATCAACGACCTGGACCTGGTGGTCTGCCATCAGGCCAACGCCCGCATCATCGATCACGTGGCCAAGAAGCTGAAGGCCCGGGAGGGGCTCTTCTATAAGAATATGGACCGCTACGGCAATACCTCGGCGGCCAGCATCCCCATGGCTCTGGACGAGCTGGTGAAGCAGGGCGTTTTGAAGAGCGGCATGCGGGTGCTCACCGTCGGCTTTGGCGGCGGCCTCACCTGGGCCGGAGCTCTGCTGCGTTGGTAAAGAGAGAACGTTCGTCGGCCGGTTGGCCGCTTGCTTGAAGGAGAGAAGTTGCATGAAACTCAATGAATTGCTGGGGACTGAGTTCCCCCTGATCCAGGGCGGCATGGCCAACATCGCCACCGGCGAGTTTGCCGCCGCCGTGTCCAACGCCGGGGCCCTGGGCCTCATTGGTGCGGGCGGCATGAATGCCGACACCCTGCGGGAGAACATCCGCCGCTGTAAGGCCCTCACCGATAAGCCCTTCGGCGTGAACATCATGCTCATGAACCCCGCTGCTCCCGAGATGGCCAAGGTGGTGGTGGAGGAGGGCGTGAAGGTGGTCACCACCGGCGCCGGCGTCCCCAGCCAGTATGTCCCCGTCTGGAAAGAGGCGGGCATCAAGGTGTTCCCCGTGGTGGCCGCCACCGCTCTGGTGCGCCGGCTGGCCCCTCTGGGTGTGGACGGTTTTATCGCGGAGGGCACCGAGTCCGGCGGCCACGTGGGCGAGCTGACCACCATGGCCCTGGTCCCCCAGGTGAAGGCCATGACCGACCTGCCCGTCATTGCCGCCGGCGGTGTGGCCAGCGGACGGCAGCTGGCCGCTGCCTTTGCCCTGGGCGCCTGCGGCGCCCAGATCGGCACTTGCCTGCTGGTGAGCCAGGAGTGCCCCATCCACGAGAACTACAAGCAGGCCCTGCTGAAGGCCAAGGACAGCGACACCACCGTCACCGGCCGCTCCGTGGGCGCCCCGGTGCGCATCCTGAAAAACCAGATGGCCCGGGAGTACCTGGCCAAGGAGCGGGAGGGCGCCGACAAGATGGAGCTGGAGAAGTACACTCTGGGCTCCCTGCGCCGGGCCGTCTTTGACGGAGATACCAAGACCGGCTCCCTCATGGCCGGCCAGGTGGCGGGCATGCTCCACGAGATTCGTCCCCTGCGGATTATTCTGGAGGAGCTGTGGCATGACTGCCAGACCGAGGCCAAGAATCTGGCTGCGGAGGTGGGCGCATGAAGCTGGCCATTGTCTACGCCGGTCAGGGCAGCCAGAAGGTGGGCATGGGCCGGGACTTCTACGAGCAGTACCCCTCCTTCCGCGCCCTGCTGGACGGGGCAGATGCGGGCTTTGATGTGAAGGAGATGTGCTTTGAGGGGCCGGAGGAGCGGCTCTCTCAGACCCGCTACACCCAGCCCTGCATGGTGGCCTTCGCCATGGGTGTCACCGACCTGCTCTTTGAGGCGGGCATCCGCCCCCAGGCGGCGGCCGGCCTCTCCCTGGGCGAGTACTCCGCCCTCTACTGTGCCGGAGTGTTTGATAAGGAAACCGTCCTCCAGACCGTAGCCCTCCGGGGCCGGGCCATGGAGGAGGCCGCTAAGGGACTGGAGTGCGGCATGACCGCCGTGCTGGGCCTGGACCGGGAGAAGCTGCAGCAGGCCTGCCAGGAGGCTTCCCAGCTGGGCACCGTCCAGATCTGCAACTACAACTGCCCCGGTCAGCTGGTCATCAGCGGCGAGAAGGCCGCGGTGGACAAGGCTGGGGAGCTGGCCCGCGAGCTGGGCGCCAAGCGCTGTATGCCCCTGAAGGTGAGCGGCCCCTTCCACACCGGGCTCATGAAGCCCGCCGGGGACGTGCTGGCCGAGCACTTCACAAAAATCTGCTTTGGCAAGATGTCTCTGCCCGTCTACTTCAACTGCAAGGGCGCGCCCATGGGGGAGGGGGACACCATTCCCGCCCTGCTGGAGCGCCAGGTCCAGTCCTCCGTCTACTGGGAGGACACCATCCGCGCCATGGAGGCGGACGGCATTGACACCATCGTGGAGATCGGGCCGGGCAAGACCCTCTCTTCCTTTGTGAAGAAGACCGCCCCCTCCATTAAGACCTACAACATTGATACCGCCGAGAACTTTGTCAAGGTGACGGCGGCGCTGAAAGGAGAAGCCCTATGACCATGAAGGAATCTGTGGCCCTGGTGACCGGCGGAAGCCGGGGCATCGGTCGGGCCATCTGCCTGGAGCTGGCCCGACAGGGAGCCAGCGTGGCCGTGAACTACGCCGGAAACGAGCAGGCCGCTCTGGAGACGGTGGAGGCCTGCCGGGCTCTGGGCGTGGAGGCCGAGGCCTTCCAGGCCGACGTGGCCGATCCCGCCGCCTGTGAGGAGCTAGTTAAGGCGGTGAAGGATCGCTTCGGACACCTGGATATCCTGGTCAACAACGCGGGCATTACCCGGGACGGCCTGCTGATGACCGCCAAGGCGGAGGACTTTGACAAGGTGCTGGACACCAACCTGAAGGGGGCCTACTTCTGCATGAAGGCCGCCTCCAAGGTGATGATGCGCCAGCGCTACGGCCGCATCATCAGCATGAGCAGCGTGGTGGGCCTGCGGGGCAACGCCGGCCAGACCAGCTATTCGGCCAGCAAGGCGGGCATCCTGGGCCTCACCAAGTCGGCCGCCAAGGAGCTGGCCACCCGTGGCGTCACCGTCAATGCGGTGGCCCCCGGCTTCATCGACACGGATATGACCTCCGTGTTGCCCGAGAACGCCAAAAACGCCATGCTCACCACTATCCCCATGGGGAAACCCGGCGCGCCCGAGGATGTGGCCCGGGCGGTGGTTTTCTTTGCCCGGCCCGAATCTGCCTACATCACCGGCCAGGTGCTGTGTGTGGACGGCGGCATGGCGGTTTGAGAGGTGAACGATATGGAAAAACGCAGAGTGGTTATTACCGGCATGGGCACCGTCAACCCCATCGGCAACTCGGTGGCGGAGAGCTGGCAGGCCGCCAAGGACGGCGTGTGCGGCATCGGTCCCATCACCCGCTATGACATCTCCAACATGAAGGTGAAGCTGGCTGGTGAGGTAAAAAATCTGGACGCCGAGGGCATCCTGGGCAAGCGGGAGTGTAAGCGGATGGACCGCTTCAGCCAGCTGGCCCTGGTGGCCGCTGAGGAGGCCATGCAGGACAGCGGACTGGAAAGAGAGAAGCTGGACCTGGATCGCTGCGGCGTCATCTGCTCCAGCGGCATCGGCGGCTTCGAGACGGTGGGCGACGCCTATGAGCGGGGCCTGGCCCGGGGCTTTGACTCCGTGTCTCCCTTTGTCATCCCCATGATCATCTCTAACATGGCGGCAGGCCACATGGCCATCCGCTATGGCTTCAAGGGCATGTGCACCTGCGTGGTCACGGCCTGCGCCGGCGGTACCAATGCGGTGGGCGACGCCTTCCGCCACATCCGGGACGGCTATGCCGAAGTGATGCTCTGCGGCGGCGCCGAGGCTGCCATCGCTCCCCTGGCCATGGGTGGCTTCACCTCCATGAAGGCCCTGTCTGAGAGCCAGGACCCCAAGCGGGCCTCCATCCCCTTTGACGCGGAGCGCTCCGGCTTTGTTATGGGCGAGGGCGCCGGCATCCTGGTGCTGGAGGAGTATGAGCACGCCAAGGCCCGGAACGCCAAGATCTACGCCGAGGTCATCGGCTACGGCGCCAACTGTGACGCCCACCACATCACCGCTCCCGCCCCCGGCGGCGCAGGCGGTGCGGCCTGCATGGCCCTGGCTCTGGCCGACGCCGGCATTGCCCCCGATGCGGTGGACTATATCAACGCCCACGGCACCTCCACCTCCATGAACGACTCCTGTGAGACTGCCGCCATCCACACCACCTTCGGCGATCACGCCGGTAAGATGATGGTCAGCTCTACCAAGTCCATGACCGGCCACCTGCTGGGAGCCGCCGGCGCGGTGGAGGCCATCTTCACCGCCATGACCCTGAAGGACGGCTTTGTCCCCGCCACCATCGGCTATCAGGTGCCCGACCCCGCCTGTGATCTGGACGTGGTGCCCAATGAGGGCCGCAAGGCGGATGTGCGGGTGGCCCTGTCCAACTCTCTGGGCTTTGGTGGCCACAACGCTGCCATTGTGCTGAAGAAGTGGGAGGAGTAAACGATGGAGCTGAATATTGACCAGATTGAGCAGCTGCTGCCCCACCGCTATCCCTTCCTGCTGGTGGATAAGATCGTGGAGTGCACCCCCGGCCAGAGTGCCAAGGGCATTAAGTGCGTCACCGCCAACGAGCCCTTCTTCCAGGGCCACTTTCCCGGCTTCAAGGTGATGCCCGGTGTCCTCATCATCGAGGCTCTGGCCCAGGTGGGTGCGGTGGCTATTCTCACCGAAGAGGAGAACAAGGGCAAGCTGGCCCTCTTCGGGGGCATCAAGAATGCCCGCTTCAAGCAGCAGGTGCGTCCCGGGGACGTGCTGGAACTGGAGTGCGAGCTGACCACCCGCTGGGGCCCGGTGGGCTTCGGGACGGCCACGGCCAAGGTAAACGGAAAGACGGCCTGTAAGGCGGAGCTGACCTTCGCCCTGACCGACAGACCAAGTGCCTCTTGCTGAGCTGGTTCGAGTTTGTTATACTGGAAAGGCGAGAGGAGGAATCGCAATGCTGGAGGAGAGCTTTTCTCAGGTGTACACCAAATTTAAACTGCATTTTTACCAGGAGATCTTTTCTCGGTTCCAGAACCGGGAGGCCAGCCTGACGGCGGTGGAGACCTTCTGTATGGAGATTATTCTGGCCCTGAAGGAGCCGACCATCAATGAATTTGCCTCCTTTGTCCACATCTCCTCGCCCAATGCCGCCTATAAGGTAAACAACCTCATTCAAAAGGGGTATGTGGAGAAGGTACAGTCCTCCCATGACCGGCGGGAATATCACCTGCGTCCTACCAAGAAGTATATGGAATATTACAACATCAGCAGCAACTACCTGAAAGAGGTTATGGATCGGGTCAAGACTCGTTTCACCCAGGAAGAGGCAGTGGAGCTGGACCGTATGCTCCAGGTGGTAGGCCAGGAGCTGATGCCGGAAGTGGAGCTGAAGTAAACCGATTTGAATCCGTGCAGGGCGCGCCGCGAGGATGCAGGCGCGCCCTGTTTCATGCAAGGAATCTTCGGCGAAAAGGATCGGAAAATTGCATTGACCGTTGGGGAAAAAACGAGTACAATAAAGCATTGTGTGCGGCGCGGCGAAAGCGGCGCCGGGAAAGGAAGTGTTTTGTTTTATGGAAAAACGGGAGAGCTTTTCCTCGCGGTTGGGCTTCCTGCTCATCTCTGCGGGGTGTGCCATCGGCTTGGGCAACGTGTGGCGCTTCCCCTATATTACAGGACAGTACGGCGGCGCGGCCTTCGTGCTGATCTATCTGCTGTTTCTGGTGATCATGGGCCTTCCGGTCATGGTCATGGAGTTTTCCGTGGGCCGTGCCAGCCAGAAGAGCATTGCCCTGTCCTTCCATGCTCTTGAGCCCAAGGGGACCAAGTGGCATATTTACAGCTGGTTCGGCATTGCAGGCAATTATCTGCTCATGATGTACTACACCACCATCGCCGGATGGCTGCTGCTGTACTTCTTCAAGATGGCCAAGGGCGACTTTGTGGGTCTGGACACCGCCGGTGTGGGCAATGAGTTCAGCGCTCTTATGGGCCAGCCCGGCCTGATGGCCGTCTTTATGGTCATCGTGGTGGTGCTGTGCATGCTCATCTGCTCCCAGGGCCTGCAGAACGGCGTGGAGAAGGTCACCAAGGTGATGATGCTCTGCCTGCTGGCCCTGATGGTGGTGCTGGCGGTCAACTCCATTTTGCTGGAGGGGGCCGGCGAGGGTCTGAAGTTCTACCTCATGCCCAACTTCCACAACCTGACCTATGATGCCGAGGGCAACTTCATCCTGGGCGAGGCGGTGTATGCCGCCATGGGACAGGCCTTCTTCACCCTGTCTCTGGGCATCGGTGCCTTGGCCATCTTCGGCAGCTACATTGGCAAGGAGCACTCCCTGGCTGGTGAGGCCGTTCGGGTGGGTGTGCTGGACACCTTTGTGGCCTTTACCGCGGGTCTCATTATTTTCCCTGCCTGCTTTGCCTTTGACGTGTCCCCTGACTCCGGCCCCAACCTCATCTTCATCACCCTGCCCAATGTCTTCAACGCCATGCCTATGGGCCGAGTGTGGGGTGCTTTGTTCTTTGTGTTTATGTCCTTTGCCGCCCTGTCCACCGTCATTGCTGTATTCGAGAACATCCTCTCCTTCTGCATTGACAAGTGGGGCTGGAGCCGCAAAAAGGCGGTGGCCATCAACACGGTGGCCATTATTATCCTGTCCTTGCCCTGCCTGCTGGGCTTCAATGTGCTCTCTGGATTCCAGCCCTTCGGTGCGAACAGCGGCGTGATGGACCTGGAGGACTTCATCGTCAGCAACAATCTGTTGCCCCTGGGCTCTCTGGTCTATCTGCTCTTCTGCGTCAGCCGCCGCGGCTGGGGCTGGGAAAGCTTCCTGGCGGAGGCCAACACGGGTTCCGGTCTGAAGTTCCCCCGGTGGGTGCGGTTCTATGTGACCTATATCCTGCCCATCATCATGCTCATCATTTTTGTCTTTGGCTACAACGACAAGTTCAAAATTTGGCAGCAGCTGAGCGCTCTGTTTGGAGCATAAGATTAAGAAGAAAAAAGTCACCGCCGAATCCTTCGACGGTGGCTTTTTTAGTTGACAAACAGAGGCACAGACCGTAAAATGAACCGAACCAGACTGGAAAAGTGGAGGAATGGAAGCAATGGAAGAATTGCTGGACAAGCTGTTGGAGGAGTGCCGTCCCTTTACCACTCAGGGAAAGGTGGCTACTTATATTCCGGAGCTGGCGAAATCGAATCCGGCGGATCTGGGAATCTGTGTGCTCAGCAGTGACGGGCGGTGCTACCAATCGGGGGATGCCCAAAAGCGCTTTACCATTCAGAGCGTGGTAAAGCCTATCCTGCTGCTGCAGGCCCTTATGGACAATGGGGAGGAGTATGTCCACGCCCGGGTAGGGGTGGAGGCCACAGGCAAGCCCTTTGACGCCATCAATGTGACGGACCAGACCCTGCACAGCGACCACCTGAACCCCATGGTGAACATGGGAGCCATCGCTATGTGTACCCTGATCCGGGGAGAGACCTATGAGGAGAAGTTCCGGCGGGTGCTGGAACTGACCCGAAAGCTGGCCGGAGATCCGGAGATCCAGGTGGACGAGGCGGTCTATCACTCGGAGAAGCGTACGGGGAGCAAAAACCGGGCCCTGGCCTACCTGCTCAAGAGCAACGGCATGATCGAGGATGACGTGGAGGAAGTTCTGGACTGCTACTTCAAGGCCTGTTCCATGTCGGTGAACAGCCGGGACCTGGCCCGCATCGCCTTTGTGCTGGCCAATCGGGGCAAGCTGCCTCAGACGGAGGAACGGATATTCTCTGCCCGGTATGCCCACTATGTGAATGCGGTCCTTATGACCTGCGGTATGTACGACGGGTCGGGCAACTTCGCCGTGGATGTGGGGGTTCCCGCTAAAAGCGGAGTGGGCGGAGGCATCATGGCTGTGGTGCCCACCCGGATGGGCATTGGCATTTATGCCCCAGCTTTGGATGAAAAGGGAAACAGTCTGGCTGGTATCCAGCTGCTGAAACAATTGTCTGAACGGATGTATCTGAGCATCTTTTGAGAGAAGGATTTTCTGTTTGGCAGATAAAAAACCGGTCCGTGCATATTTGGCACGGACCGGTTTTTATTCAGCTTACCACAAAGCCGGCAGGCAGCTTCCAGGAGGAATTTGCGTAGTAGAAGGTCACGCTGGGCATCAGATACTCCCCGTCGTAGTACATGCAGGAGGAGCTGCCTCCGTCCAGATTGGCGGCATTCACTGCGCCGAACTGCTGCATCACAGAAATCAGGTCGCCGCTGGAGGCGCCAAGGTGTCCGGACTTGCCCCGGCCGTCGGTGACGAACAGCAGCACGGCGCCGTCTGCCCGCTGGCCGATGGCAGTGCGGGGGTTGAGACCGCTGCCCTGGCCCTTCATATCCCGGGCCTCGTTGTTGATGATGAGCTGGACAAAGTGGTTGTTGGTGTCGCTGGCCTCCTCCTGGAAGGTGACTGCGTCCCGAATCTTTTCCTTCTTGACCAGCTCCTCCACCTGGGCGGCGCTCATGCCGTCGATGTCGATGATCTGCAGCAGGTGGTCCTCCGTAAACCCTACCAGCACCAGTCCGGGGTACTGGTGGGGCTTGTTGAACTGAATCTCCCCGTGGGAGACGATGACGCCCAGAGGCCGTCCCCCGGTGTTGTTGGTGGAGTTATAAAGGCCGCCGTTGATGCCGGCGATGGCCCCGCTGTCCTTTACCAGCTGGTCCAGGGTAACGCCCTCGTCCCGCCAGGGGTATATGGTGGCAAGGCTCACCCGGGAGGGGTCCTTGACGATCATCATGGTGCCGGTATAGGTGGCTCCTGCCACCTCCACCACTTCAATATCCTGCTCCGCTGTCCCGGTACCGCCGGTGTCCACCTGGCCGCTGCCGCCGATGTGGATCAGGGTGGAGTCCACCTGGGCGTCCAGAGCCTGCATGGAGTTCTGGTCCACAATAGCCTGGATCTCCTCCGGGCTTAAAAACCAGGAGGCCAGAAACTTCATCTGGCCGGTTTCCAAAATGGTGGTCACAAACATCTGCTGGGCGGTGGGGAAGGCGTCGGAGCAGATCATGCGCAGGCTGAGCAGTACCGTGATCACCAGCGCGCCTGCCAGAGTCAGCACGCAGGCCAGGGCCCGCAGGGCGATCTTCCCAATTTTACGCCAAAGTTCGCCCCCGGGCTGAACCCGTTTTCCACCACGGGACGGGCTGCCGACGGGTTCTATGTTCTGTTCATTCATCTGCATGATTCAGAATCTCCTTCATGCTCACCAGTTTCCAGGTGGGATTGTCCACGTCATCTGCCGTGTCGTCGTACCGGACAAAGTAGAACCGGTCGTTCATGGGGTCGTCCACCGGGGTGCCGTACCACAGGCGCATGTGCTTCACAAAGCGGATGTCCACCGAGAAGCAGTCCTCGGTAATCCAGTGGAAATTGGTCACCGCGCTGTCGGTAAAGGCGGGATTCATCAGGGTGTGACGGCTGGTAAAGGTGATGTCCTCACCGTTGGCGTACTTCAGTGCCACCTCGTACTGGTAGGAGGAGGAAATGAGATAGCCCTTGATCTTGGAGAAGGCCAAGTCGTTGGTCATAAAAAGACTCCAGTCCTGAGCCACCTTCAGTACATCCACCTGCTTGCTCACCTCTGCGGGCACCTCGTCCAGGCCGCCGCTGGGGGAGGTGAAGTCGTAAGTGGTGGTGCCCTCCTCCAGGGCTACGGGATTGCCCTGCCCGTCCGTCACGGTGACCTGGGCATCCTCCCGGAGGACTGCCACCGAGTAGACGCACACCTGCGGCAGATTGTCCACATAGTCGGCAAAGTGCTGATAGTCCGGGTTGGGGGAAAGGGTGACGGCCTCCTGGGGAACCGGCGTCCCGTCCACCTGGACGGAGTAGCGCTCGTCGGCGGTAATGGTGTAACTGGTGAGGGGAAGCTTGTTTCCGCCCTCGTAGCTCATCTCGTTGCCGTAGCAGTCGGAGATGGTGACCGTGGGCTTGTCCAGCATGGTGATGACATAGCGCACCCGGTCCGTTCCCTGAGATTCTCCGGACCAAGTCTCGCCGTTGACCTGAACGGTGAGGGAGGAGGGGAGGGTGAGGGTATAGTTAAAGTACTCGGCCAGCACTTTCCCGTCCCGGATGGTGTACCGGGCGGGGGTGCCTGCCTCGTCGGTGATGGAGAAATCGGGGGGCAGATACAGACCGGAGGCGGTGTAAGTGCTCTCTCCGTTGTCGCCCTCGGTGCCGGTGAGCGGCGTTCCGTTCAGGGTCACGGAGAAGGAGGTGGGGACGGTGAGGGTGTAGTCGCGGGCCTCCAGCTCGGGGCGGACCCAGTCCACGGCCCAGTCCCGCATGCTGAACACGGCCAGCTTGGTGACGGCGGGCCCCTCCGCTTTCAGCCCTACCCGGGCCAGCACCACGCCGCCGCTCTCAATCTGGTACTCCAAGGTGTCTCCCTGGGAGACGCCGTTGGCCCGGACGACGCTGAGGTGTTCCCGGTCTCCGTAGAGGGCCAGGTACTCCTTCTGCAGGTCGCGGCCCTTCTCAAAGGAGCCGGGAGTGGCCTTAGGCAGGTCGTAGAGACTTAAAAAGGTGCCGTCAGCGGCCTGAACGGCCAGCTGGTCCACCGCCTTCCAGACCTGCTGCTCCGGCTGGGAGGCCTCGTACTGGCGCAGCAGGGTGTACACATAGCCCAGTGCTGCTCCAGCCAGCAGGACCAGCACAGCCAGATAGATGAGGTAGACGCGCTTGAAGGTCAGCTTGCTTTTGTTCATGGTTCGTCCTTTCCCGGCTCCGGGCCGCCCTCATTCCAACGGAACACCCATCTGTGCTGCACGCGGAAGCTGATAAAAAACAGAATGGTGTCCACCACAATTTTGACCAGGGTGACCAGAGCCGGTGATGTAATGGAAAGTGTATGCTCGGCCAGATAGACCAGGCCGGCGGAGGCCGCAATCTGACAGGTGGCCAGAGTGTAATAGCGGGCCAGGGAGCCGGCGTTCACCCGTCCGCCGAAGACCAGACGGGCGTTGACCAGGAAGTTCAGCAGGGAGGAGATGACCCGGGCCAGAAGGGCGGCCGTAAAGGTGGTAGGGATGGGCAGAAAGGAAAAGACGCCGAAGAGTTTTAACAGGAAAAAGGCCAGCTCATCCACCACACAGGCGCCCAGGGAGCTGAACAGATACTTTAAAATCAAGGCGTAAATGCGTAAACTGTCCCGTACCACCCGGAAGTGGGAGGAGCGGTTGTCCTCCAGGTAGACGGAGGCGATGCGCACCTCCCGGAAGGGGAGACGGCACCGGTTCATGAGAAAGAGCATGTTGGTCTCATACTCATACCGATCGCCCTTTGCCTCTGCCAGCAGGGACAGCTGCTGCCTGGGAATGGCCCGCAAGCCGGTCTGAGTATCGCTGATTTTCATGCCCAGAAACAGTCGGAATACCCCGATGGTGATGCGGTTGCCCGCCCGGCTCCGCCAGGGGACGGAGGGGTCGGAGAAATCCCGCACCCCCAGCACCACCTGGCCGCTGTCCAGCATGGCCCGGGCCACAGCAGCAATGTCTCCTGGCAGATGCTGCCCGTCGGCATCGGCCGTGACCACGCCGGCCTGCTCCGGGCGGTGCTCCGAAAAGTAGGCCATAGCGGTTTTCAGAGCCGCTCCCTTGCCCCGGTTGACCGGGTGGCGCAGCAGGGTGCACCCCGGCAGCCCCTGAACCTGCTGAAAGATGGGGGCAAACTCCGGGCCGCTGCCGTCATCCACCACCAGAAGATCGGTAAACCCGGCCTCACGCAGGCCCTCCAGAGTCCCGATCAGCTTTTCATCCGGTCGGTACGCGGGAATAATCACCGTAACCGTATGCATACCAATACGCTCTCCCTTATCCCATCGGTTTCCCTCAGCGCTTTCTGCGCCGGAGAACCTGACGTACAATTAAAATCATCACACACACCCAGACAACCAGCACGCCTGCCTTGACCATCGTCCGCAGCCGTTGCTGGGCTTCCAGCGCCTCCTGGAGCTGCTGCTGGGCCTGGCGCTCGGCCTCGGCCTGTTCCTGGGCCAGTTGTGCCTGGCGTTCCGCCTCGGCCTGTTCCTGAGCCAGCCGCTCCGCCTCCGCCTGGGCCCGCTGGGCGTAGGAGGGCATGTTCTCAAAAAAGTCGCCGCCCACCACATCCGGTCCCACCTTGGTGTCATACAGACCGTAAAGGCAGGGGGAATAGCTGGTGATGTCCGCCGCCTTTTGAATGGGCCTGGAGGAGGTGCCATAAATCCAGCGGTAGAACCAGGTCCAGTGCTGGCTCTTGTGGCAGGCAAAGCCCTCCTGGGTCATTTGAAAGGGTGTTTTCCCGCCCAGACTCTCCAGCGGAGTGTCCCAGTCCATGGTAATCTGCTGCTCCGGGTAGAGGTGCAGATAGGTCTTTTCCACCTGCCAGGGATCATAGGCCTCGTCGGTGGCCAGAAGGTAGGTGGGGTCCGCCGCCCGGGTCAGGGCGGTTCCCAGAGCGTCGGCACACAGTACATGGGTCCCGTGGCCGTACTCCCCGTCCTGGTCGTGGGACACCACAACCAGGGGCTGGAAACGGCGGATGCACCAGGTCAGATAGTTTACAAAGTCCTCGTAGGTGTAGCCCGCCCGCTCATAGACAGACAGGGCCTGGGACAGGGCTGCCTCCCGGTTTGAGGACTCGGCGTAGAGGTCGGGGAATTGGGACATAACCGGGTAGTGGCGCACCCCAACGGTCCACAGGCCGTCCAGCTGCTCGTGGGGGCGAGTGTGGTCGGCGGCGCCGTTGGCCTCGAAGTGCTGCACCACGTAGGCCACCTGTACGTTCAGCTCCCGTTCCAGAGTGTAATAGGGCAGTATTCCGGCAAAAAACAGCTGCTCGTCATCGGAGTGGGAGGAGATGAGCAGCAGATCGGCCTGTTCACAGGGGAGCTCCCACCGCTGCACCCAGTCCGGAAGTTCTCCTTCTGAAAAGACGTAGATCTCTCCAATGGACGCGCCCTGGTCAAATTCCAGGACGACCTGTGTGGGCAGAGCGTCCCCCAAATCTGCCATGTCCACATATTCATGGAGAAAGCCGTTGGTCCCGCAGGACAGGCTCTCGCCTGTTTCAGGGGCGGTGAGAGTCCAGGACTGGGGGATTCGATCAAATTCGACATATAGACCGGCAATGCCGCCTTCCCGGGTAACAGTCACCGTGGCGGGGCCGTCGGCAGAGGCGTAGTTGGTTCGGCTGCCGTCGTACAGATTGCCGGAGCGGGAAAAGCCCTCGGCCTCCATCAACGCATCCCCGTATTGTGCCTCCGCGGCCAGGGCAGGGAGGGTGCAGCAGGCCAGCAGGATGGACAGTATTGCGATCCGTCGGACGATCCAGCGCATACCCGTTGCCTCCTTTTACTTGCTTATCCCGCTTATTTGATAACCGGAAAATTTCCTATCATTATGTTTATGCCACAAACTGTCGAAAAAAACAATAGCTTAAATTAAATTTAAAATGTTCTGCGGTAAAGTATATGGAGCGGCAGGAGTGACTGGTATAAAAAATTCCCTCTGCTTCCATTTGTCGGTTCCAGAAACGGGAGCAGAGGAGAAGGCTGGGAGCCTTATTATAGAAGGGAAGAAAAGGTCCGGAAGCGGCAGATATTCTGAGGCGGGAACATCTGAAATGATGTTCCCGCCTGGTTTGTTGATGCGGCCGACGTTTTCTTTGCGTCAATCCCGCAAACATGTGTGTGCCAATTGAAAAATTTGTTTTTATGCCCCCGTTCAATCAAACATAACCGCATCCGCTAAGTTCTGATTGGCTTTTGATCGTTCAGGGTCTACAACAGACACCGGAGCATTACGCTTCACAATTTCGGCTCCTGTGAAATTCCAGCCGCCGTTTGCAGTGGCTTCATTTGTGTTCACCATTACTTCCATACCATGATATGTAAATCTTAACCAACCTTCTCCACTAATTACCTCTTCTCCTACCAAGTACTCATAGTCGTCTACACCGATCAAAGAGAAGAACTCTTCAAAGGACATTTCCTCTTCCATATCCGGAAAAAGTATGCTTGCTGTGGTAAGAAAACCGGCACATGTCAGCTGGTCTTCCAGCTCGTTCATGGCCTTTTCCGCGTTACCGCTCTGGGTTTCGAAAAAGTAGTGGCTATATTCCGCCTCCGGTTCTCCAAAACAGATCGCAGCACTGCCTGGGAGACCGTCTGGCCTCACAATCAGTTCACCCTCAGGATGCTCCTCTTTTAATTCGCTCAGCGTCTTTCCGATGTCTTCTTCCTGCAAAGAGCCAAGGTCATTTTTCTCCGTTCGGAATTGAGGATTGGAGGACAGGCAGGCCGTCAATCCAACGCATACAACCACTGCCAACACGACCATCATAATGGTTGGTTTTTTGTACTTCATGATGTTCTCAATCCTTTCCTTTGTATCTCCCTCCCCAAAGGCAAGGGGCGTGCCAAGGATCACTCTTTTCCCGGTGGAGAATTGCAGCAAAGAGGAGGAATAGTCCGCTCTGATATCTCGACCCATCTGCTTCATCACTGCCTCGTCGCAGGACATTTCCATATCTTTGCTGGACAGAGCAAAGGCCAGCCAAACAAGCGGATTGAACCAGTGCATGCATACGGCCGCAAAAGCGAGCAGCTTTACAATATGGTCGCATCTGCGAATGTGATGCTTTTCGTGCTGAATGATATAGGATTGCTCGGCATCGGACATTGCGGAAGGCAAATAGATTTTGGGGTGGATCAGGCCCATCACAAAGGGGGTGGGAATGTAATCTGCAAGGTAAATATTGTCCTGTAAAGGGATGGAGACGACTAATTTGCGGCGGAATTGTATCAGTTGAAGGAGGTGAAACGTCACCATTGCCCCGACACCGCAAATCCAGACAATGCTCGCAATCGATACCAGAACATCAACAGAGCCAGCTGCTCGGGCCTCCGACGGTTCCACACGGCTGCCTGCGTTTTGATCAAGATCGGAGGCGGGGACATCCACTTTGCCTGCCGGCCCTTCTGCGTTGGACTCCAGCAAAGAAACATATTCAATTCTGCCTGTGTCTGTGGTTGGTGCTTGAAAGAGCCCCATCAGAGAGAACTCCGCTGTCAGCGATACCGGACAAAGCAAACGGAACAGTACAACGGCCCATAGTGCATAGGAAAAAATTTTAGGTGCCCGTTTCAGCATCATTCTTGCCAACAATATGACAAGAATGGCAATGCTTGCGGTGATTGACATATTGAGTACGGCAGAAAAAACGGTACGCAACGGCATACGCTCACCTCATTTCATCGATCAACTTTTGCAGTTCATTGATTTCGGCATCCGATAGCTTTTTGCGCGTCGAAAAGGCGGCCAAAAACCGCGGTAAAGACCCCTCAAATGTGTCTGCAACAAACTTCTCGCTTTGCATGGCATAAAACTCATCTTTGGAGATCAGCGAAGTGACCGTGCCTTTGTCGTTTGAGAAAATGCCTCGCTCACACAATCTGCGCAGAATTGTATAGGTAGTTGATTTTTTCCAGCTCAGCTTTTCTTCACAGAGTTTCACCAATTCGCCGGAAGATATGGGCTCATTTTCCCATATCAAATCAGCAAAACGGGTTTCTACCGCACCCAATCTCATATCAGCCATATTTATTTCCTCCATCATATACAGCGTGAGTCTACTACGTGTAAACCTTCTGATTAAAGTTTACATTCAGTAAACCAATTTGTCAATTGCTTCTTGAACGATTTTTGCGGCAAAGCGAGAAATGACCTCGAGTTTTAGCCTTATTGATTGCACTTTCCGGAACCAATTGGGGATTTCAACGTGGTTCCCATGGGGGGGCGAGACTTGTTCGTCGTTTCTTCGTTGACTTTTACTATAAAATATAGTATTATATTTTATAGCAAAGGAGGATGATGTTTGTGTCGTCCATTGACCTGGTGATTCTTGGGATGGTATTGGAAAAGCCTCAAAGTGCCTATGACATTCAAAAGGATATTGAATACCACAATTTTTCCCGTTGGACAAAAATCAGCGTTCCATCAGTCTACAAAAAAGTGCTCCAGCTGAAGGAGAAGGGCTATCTTGCGAGCGATATAGTAAAAGGAGAGCGATTTGCGGAAAAGGCAATTTATTCGATTACCGATGCCGGAAAAGCCTACTTTGAAACGTTGATGGACACCATCGCTGGGCAGAACGTGTCGCTTACCTTTGATTTCGATGTGGTGATTACAAACCTCAACAAAATGGATCGGTCCCATGCCCAAGCGCTTGTTCATAAGCTGCGGGACAGTATTCTGACCTCCATGGAGAAAAACGAGGGATATGCGCAGCAATACGCGGACATTCCCCTGGTGGGCCGGACGATCTTTGATCAGCAGCGTCTTCTGTATCAGGCGCTGTTAGAATGGCTGGATTCTTTTTCGGCCCAGTTTTCCGAAGAGGGGAACGCCCAGTAATGATGCGGAGTACCTTAACGGTATTCTTTGAACATCCATTTTGGATTGGGGTCTATGAGCGCATAGACTCCAATCAATATGAGGTTTGTAAAATTACATTTGGGGCGGAGCCTAAGGACTATGAGGTGTGGGATTTTCTGCTCAAAAACTGGAGCAAGTTGAAATTCAGTTCTCCCATAAAAGCGAAAGACGTTGAGGAACCAAAAATCAATCCCAAACGGATGCAGCGGGAGATCCGCAGCAGCCTGCAGGAGCGCGGGATGGGGACAAAGGCGCAACAGGCTCTGAAATTGCAGCACGAACAGAACAAATTGGAGCGGAAAGCCGTAAGCCGTGAACAGCGGGAAGCAGAAAAAGAACGGCAATATGAACTGCGCCAGCAGAAAAAGCGGGACAAGCATCGGGGTCACTGAACGGGAGAACAATGCAGAAAACGACCAGATGCGCAGACACAAAACGCTCTTGCAAAGACACGAACGGATGCACAGTCCGCTGTGCTTCAATCACCGGAGGGGAGGGCAGAGGCCTCTGGGCGGCAGAATCAAAAATAAAAGGACATCCCTTTCGGATGTCCTTTTTTCTCTAAATGATTGGATTTGAAGCTGCAGATGGACTGGTGTTCCGCTTTCCTGTCCAGCGGCGCCAATTTTCGCGCGTCCTCGGCGCCAAGAGGCTGCTGGTTTCCGGCATGCAGGAAAAAGAAAAAGTCCGTACTCCTTGCGGAATACGGACTTTTGGTCCGAGTGACTGGATTCGAACCAGCGGCCTCTTGAACCCCATTCAAGCGCGATACCAAACTTCGCCACACCCGGAAATCTTTTGTTTTTGTCGCTGTATCTCAGACAGCTTTAACATAATAGCATAGGTCAAAAGAAAAAGCAAGGGTTTTTTCAAAAAAATTTTATTTTTTTGTCAGCTGAAAAAATAGTTGGAAAAATCGGAGGAAAAGGACAAAAATACCATTAAAAACAGAATAAATTGGAAGCGTTGTTTCCGGCAATGTTCCGTGTGAGCACATCTGCAGCTCCAGAATTCGGCTTAGAACTTGTTGAGATAGACGGTGGTCCAGTTCAAGTGTCCTGTCAGTATCCCAAAAGCAGCTGCATTTTACGGCCCAACAGAAGTCGGGGGCAATCACACTCCCATCCGACGGTAGGCCGTGCTCCGGCATATAGGTAGCGATGATGAAGCGCGAGCGCGTTGTTTGAATCTCGCCCGCTTGGAGTGGACGCTCCAGATATAACTGCCTGAAGGGATGATGCTAAACTGGGAGAAGGCGATATAAAGGAGTACAGTCGGAGCATGAGAAAAGGGGAGGCCTATTTCTTGGGCAGCAAAATGGTCATGATGCAGCCGCCTTTCATTTAATAGGAGGGTGGGAGAACAAGTACGAATCCATCAGCCTATTATATAGGCCACGCATTGTTTCCTAAGGTCATATACAAAGACACTGTGTAAAATGTCAATGAAATGGTAAAATCCCTCTTGAAATTTTTGCAATTTTTTGAGATGATGGCAAGGAAGGGATTCACAACAGACTGGGCGGTTTTATCCCGCAAGTGGATGGGAGGGTTCGCTTAACGAAATAAAGCTGAGATTTGAAAACGGAAAACAGAAGTCATTTACGAATCCGGGGGGCCGGAGTACAATAATGCCATAGAAAAGCCCAATCGGTCTCCCGACCGAAAGAAGAGCACAATGTTACATCCACATATTTTAGAGGAGGCGTCATTTATGAGTTTCAAGACCGACATTGAGATCGCCCAGGAATCCACTATGCTGCCTATCGTTGAGGTTGCCAAGTCCATCGGCATTTCCGAGGACCAGCTGGAGAACTACGGCAAGTACAAGGCCAAGGTGGACATCCACGCCCTGAAGGACCTGCCCCGCAAGTCCAAGCTGGTGCTGGTGACCGCTATCAGCCCCACTCCCGCCGGCGAGGGCAAGACCACTACCTCCGTGGGTCTGGCCGACGCCCTGAACAAGCTTGGTAAGAAGACCATCGTCTGCCTGCGTGAGCCCTCTCTGGGCCCCGTGTTCGGCGTCAAGGGCGGCGCTGCTGGCGGCGGCTACGCTCAGGTTGTTCCCATGGAGGACATCAACCTGCACTTCACCGGCGACTTCAATGCCATCGGCATCGCCAACAACCTGCTCTCCGCCCTCATTGACAACCACATTCAGCAGGGCAACGCTCTGGACATCGACACCCGCCAGATCACCTGGAAGCGCGTGGTGGACATGAACGACCGTCAGCTGCGTCACATCGTCTGCGGTCTGGGCGGCAAGGCCAGCGGCGTGCCCCGTGAGGACGGCTTCGACATCGTGGTTGCCTCCGAGATCATGGCCGTTCTGTGCCTGTCCACCGGCCTGGCCGACATGAAGCAGCGTCTGGCCAAGATGGTTGTGGCTTACAGCCGCGCCGGCAAGCCCATCACTGCTCATGACCTGAAGGCTGAGGGCGCCATGGCTGCCGTTCTGAAGGACGCCATCAAGCCCAACCTGGTCCAGACTCTGGAGCACACTCCCGCCTTCATCCACGGCGGCCCCTTCGCCAACATCGCTCACGGCTGTAACTCCATCCAGGCCACCGAGACTGCCATGAAGCTGGCCGATTACACCGTCACCGAGGCCGGCTTCGCTGCTGACCTGGGCGCTGAGAAGTTCCTGGACATCAAGTGCCGTGCCGGCGGCTTCCATCCCGATGCCGTGGTTATCGTTGCCACCGTCCGCGCCCTGAAGTATCACGGCGGCGTGCCCAAGGCTGAGCTGAACAACGAGAACCTGGAGGCTCTGGAGAAGGGTCTGCCCAACCTGCTGCAGCACGTGGACAACGTGAAGAACGTCTATGGCCTGCCCTGCGTGGTTGCCATCAACGCCTTCCCCACCGACACCGAGGCCGAGCTGAAGATGGTCGAGGAGAAGTGCAAGGAGCAGGGCGTCAACGTTCGTCTGTCCGAGGTTTGGGCCAAGGGCGGCGAGGGCGGCAAGGCCCTGGCTGAGGAGGTTATCCGCCTGGCTGAGGATACCACCAACGATCACTTCCAGTTCGTCTATGACGCTGAGGACACCATTGAGAACAAGCTCAACGCCATTGCCACCAAGGTTTACCGCGCTGACGGCGTCGTGATCACTGCCGCTGCCAAGAAGCAGATCCAGCAGCTGACCGACCTGGGCTTCGACAAGATGCCCATCTGCATGGCCAAGACTCAGTTCTCCTTCTCCGATGACCAGACCAAGCTGGGCGCTCCCCGCGGCTTCAAGATCACCATCCGTGAGGTCAAGGTCAACGCCGGCGCTGGCTTCCTGGTTGCCAAGACTGGCGACATCATGACCATGCCCGGTCTGCCCAAGGTGCCCGCTTCCGAGCGCATCGACATCGACGAGAACGGCAAGATCACCGGCCTGTTCTAAGAAAACCAATCATATCAGGATTTTACTCTTCGACCCCCTCTAATAGAAAAACCCCGTATGGCCGTTGGCCATACGGGGTTTTCTTGTTTGCCGGTTAGGGAAAGAAGAGGGGCTAGAAAGAAAGGACCCGCCTGCTGGCGGGTCCTTAAAAATCCATTCCATCCAGAAATGCTGCTGCGGAGAAGTTAGTCGGGCAGGGGAATTTCCTTGGTCTCGAAGTAGGTCTTGAGTTCCACCGAGGTCTGGGAATCTCCGTACCGCTTGATGGAGGAGAGAAGCTCATCCAGCTCGCGGGTGCCCCGTACCGCAAAACGCAGCAGGGCGTTAAATACTCCGATCACATGATAGTGGCTGACGATGGCGGGGGTCTTTTGACAGAAGTCGCAGAACGTGCTGTACTTTTCCGGCTCCACCGCCACAAAGATAAAGCCGGTCATGCTGCAGTCCAGGCGTTCCCGGTCTACTTCGATCCGGAAATTCCGGATGACGCCCTTTTCCTCCATCCGGCGCACCCGTTCGGAGACCGCGGGGGCAGTGAGACCCACCTGATCGCCGATGTGCTTCAGGGTGGTCCGGCAATCCATCTGGAGTATATTGAGGATCTGATAATCGGTCCGGTCCATGCCGGTTCCCTCCCTTACTGGGGACGGCGTTAGATCAGCTCGCCCCGCTTAATGACAGTTTTGGCCAGGTTGCTGCCCACACGGTAGCAGATGTAGTCCAGGTCGGGGGCATCCCAGATGACCAGGTCGCCCTGCTTGCCAACCTCCACGGAGCCCACCTTGTCGGCCATATCGATGGCAGCGGCGGCGTTGAGGGTAACAGCGGTCAGCACTTCCTCGGGGGTGAGCTTGTACTTCAGGCAGCCCAGATTGATGACAAACTGCAGGTTCAGGCAGGGGCAGGAGCCGGGGTTGAAGTCAGTGGCCATAGCCACGGGCACACCGGCGTTGACCATGTCACGGGCAGGAGCAAACACAGCGCCCAGATTGAAGCTGGTGGCGGGCAGGAGGCAGGCAATGACGCCGCCCTTGGCCATGCTCTCGATGCCCTCGGGGGGGCAGACGATGAGGTGCTCGGCAGAAATGGCGCCGATCTCACCGGCCAGCTGAGAGCCGCCGATGGCCTCGATCTCGTCGGCGTGGATCTTGGGACGCAGGCCGTACTTGAGGCCGGCCTCCAGCACCTGACGGGACTCCTCCACGGTGAAGGTGTCCGCCTCACAGAACACGTCGCAGAACTTGGCAATGCCCTGCTCCTTCACGGCGGGCATCATCTCTTCGCACACCAGACGGATGTACTCCTCACGGTTCTGCTTGTACTCAGCAGGAACCAGGTGAGCACCCATAAAGGTGGGGACGATGTCCATGGGGTGGCGGTCGTTCAGATTCTTGATGACCTGAAGGGCCTTCAGCTCATGCTCGGTGGCCAGACCGTAGCCGCTCTTGGCCTCACAAGTGGTGACGCCGAAGCCCATCATCTCGTCCAGTGCCTTGGCAGCCTTCTCGGTCAGCTCCTCAGCGGAGGCCTTGCGGGTGGCGTTGGTGGTGGACTGGATGCCGCCGCCGGCGTTCTGAATCTCCAGATAGGTCTTGCCGTGGAGCTTCATGCCCAGCTCGTTCTGGCGCCAGCCGCCGAAAATGAGATGGGTGTGAGCATCCACCAGGCCGGGGGTGACCAGATTGCCGCCGGCATCCACTACCTTGGCGTCAGCCACGGCAGGAGCAGCACCGGTGCCCACCTGGGCAATGACGCCATCTTCCACCAGGACCCAGGCGTCCTTGAGGATCTGGATCGCGCCCTGCTCAGGGCCCTTCTTGGCCGCGCTGCCCTGGGGGGTAGCCAGCATGCCGATGTTGGTCAGCAGTAATTTACTCATGCGATCGTATCCTTTCCAAAGGAGGGGGCGTGATGGCACGCCCCCTCCTTTTTTCGTTATTTGGTTTGGGTGAATTAGCCCTTCATGGTCTTGACAGCAGCCTCAACAACGGCGTCGTCAGCGATGTAGGGCAGGGTGATGTGGTCCTGACCCTCGTAGAGCTTGTTGTACTCAGCAACGGTGGTCAGAGCGTTCTCGTTGCGGGCCCAAGCGCGGCGGGAAACACCGACCATGGTGTCCCAAGGCATGGCCATCTTCAGGATGGTGTCCACGCGCTCGGAGCCGTCCAGCACCATGCCGAAGCCGCCGTTGATGGAGTTGCCGATACCGGTGCCGCCGCCGTTGTGCAGAGCGATGTAGCTCATGCCGCGGGCCGCGTTGCCGGCGTAGCACTGGGTGGCCATCTCAGCCATGATGTTGGAGCCGTCCTTGATGTTGGAGGTCTCACGGAAGGGAGCGTCGGTTCCGCCGGTATCGTGGTGGTCACGGCCAAGGATGACGGGGCCGATCTCGCCGTTGCGGACCATCTCGTTGAACTTCAGAGCCAGGTTCATGCGGCCCAGAGCATCCTGATACAGGATGCGGCACTGGGTGCCAACAACCAGCTTGTTCTTCTTAGCGTCGCGGACCCAGACATAGTTGTCGTAGTCCTGATAACGACGGTTGTGAGCCTTGATGTACTCGGCGGCAGCGGCGTCGGTCTTGTCCAGATCCTCGGGGTTCCGGGACAGGCAGCACCAACGGAAGGGACCGTAGCCGAAGTCGAACAGGCAGGGACCGAGGATGTCTTCCACGTAGGAGGGGAAGATAAAGCCGTCCAGGTCGTTCTCGCCGTTCTTGCAGATGCTCTTGATGCCGGTGTCGTACACGGCCTTCAGGAAGCTGTTGCCGTAGTCGAAGAAGTAGGTGCCCCGGTCATGCAGCTTGCAGATCATCTCATAGTGATGCTGCAGGGTCTTGTTAACCAGCTTGGCGAAGCCCTCGGGATCCTTGTCCAGCATCTCGGTGCGCTGCTCGAAGGTCAGGCCCTGGGGGCAGTAGCCGCCGTCATAAGGCACGTGGCAGGAAGTCTGGTCGGACAGCAGGTCGACATGGATGTTGTTGTCGTACAGGTACTCCAGCAGGTCCACAACGTTGCCGTGGTAGGCGACAGCGCAGGGCTCCTTGGCGTCCATGTGCTCCTTGGCGATCTTCCAGGCCTCTTCCAGGCTGTCGGTGCGGTGGCTGACCCAGCCCTGGGTGTAACGGGTCTCGATACGGGAGTCGTCCACCTCGGCGATGATGGAGGCAGCGCCGGCGATCTCAGCGGCCTTGCCCTGAGCACCAGACATGCCGCCCAGACCGGCGGAGACGAACAGACGACCGGCCAGGTTGCCGTCCTGGGGGATGCCCAGCTTCAGACGGCCGGCGTTCAGCAGGGTGTTGAAGGTGCCGTGCACGATGCCCTGAGGACCGATGTACATCCAGCCGCCGGCGGTCATCTGGCCGTAGTTGGCAACGCCCAGAGCAGCAGCACGGTTGAAGTTCTTCTGATCATCGAAGGTGCCGACCATCAGGCCGTTGGAGATGATGCAGCGGGGGGCCATCTTGTGGCTGTGGAACAGGCCCAGGGGGTGACCGGACATAACCACCAGGGTCTGCTCGTCGGTCATAACCTCCAGGTACTTCTTGATGAGGCGATACTGCATCCAGTTCTGGCACACCTGACCGGTCTCACCGTAGGTAACCAGCTCATAGGGATACAGAGCGACGTCAAAGTCCAGGTTGTTGTCGATCATAACCTGGATGGCGCGGCCCTCAATGCACACGCCCTTGTACTCGTCGATGGGCTTGCCGTACAGCTTGCCGACAGGACGGAAGCGGTAGCCGTAAATACGGCCGTGCTCCTCCAGCTCCTGAGCAAACTCCTTGGCCATCTGCTCGTGATGGTCGGGATGGATGTAACGCAGAGCGTTCTTGATGGCCAGAGCCTTGTCGGCCTCACTCAGGTGAGACTCACGACGGGGAGCGCGGCGGTACTGAGGGTCAAACTCAGGGTACTCGGGCAGCTCGTAGTCCAGCTTGATGGTCATCGCGTCGTTAACGTTGCCAATCATGGTACTTCCCCCTAAAAAATATTTTTTTGTGAGAAACGTGATTTGTGGGGCAAATCCGCTCTCCTTATGATTGTATTTTAACCGAAATATGCTATAATGAAAAGTACTTGTATTATATATTAGATATACTGAAAAGGTATGGCAAAACATGAACTTCAAACAGTTAGAGTATTTTTCCGCAGTGGCTGAGGCCAAAAGCATTTCCCGGGCCGCCCGGATCCTCCATGTGGCCCAGCCGCCCATCAGCCGGCAGATCGCCCTGCTGGAGGACGAGCTGGGGGTGTGCCTGTTTCTGCGCAATAATAAGGGTGTGGAACTGACCGAGGCAGGGCGCAGCCTTTATCAGCAGAGCCAGCACATGTTCCAGAATTTCCAGATGATGATTGACAGCGTCCGGGACGTAAACGAGGGCTTCCGGGGCCTTTTAAAGATCGGAATCATCTATTCCAACATCCCGGTGGTGATGGGCTATCTGCGGGAGTACCACGAAAAATACCCCCATGTGGAGCTGTATGTCCGTCTGGGATCGCCCAAGGACCTGCTGGACGATCTGAACAAAGGAAACCTTCACGTGCTGTTTCTCCGCAATCCCACGGAGGAGATCTCTCAGCTCCACGAAAAGATTCTGGGCGAGGACCCTCTGGAGCTGGTGATGTCCCGGGAGCTGGATCCGGCACCGGAGCTGGACACCATTCCCATCGAGGCGCTGGAGGGAGTGCCCATGTGTCTTCTGCGCAGCGATGATATGTGGGGTTACAGTTCCCACTTAATCAATGAATGTCAGCGCAGGGGGTTTACGCCCAACACGGTCTGCCAGTGCTACGATACCCCCATGGCCATGCAGATGGTTCAGGCCGGTTTCGGCATCAGCTATCTGCCCCGGTCCATCGTGGAGACCCAGCCCAATTCAAATCTCTATACCAAGCAGCTGAAGGGGGTAACGGCCCGTTCCTACCCCATGCTGGTATGGAGCGGCAACATCTATTATGCCAACTGTGTCATGCAGTTCATTTCCATGTTCCAAGACCAAAAAGAGCCCGGAAAGGAGGGGTAGGCGGCAGGAACGAAAAAACTGCCTTTCCTTCGTTAAGTGAAAAACTGGCATCCACTTAACGAAACAAAGCCCGGGAAGAAAAATGGGTAATAGAAGTCATTTACGAAAGGGCAGGCTTGGACTAAAATGGAGCTATAAAGAGCGACTGTGACATTTCGCCTTCGCGGCGAAAGGACAGCAGCTTTTCTGTGAACACCTGGGAGCATCCCAGAAAAAACAATAAATTATGGAGGAATCAGACATGGCTAAGCTCGTAGAGTGCATCCCTAACTTTAGCTGCAGCAAGGAGAAGGACGAGGCTACCTATAACGCCCTGGTGGAGGCTGCCAACAGCGTGCCCGGCTGCACCCTGTTCGATGCCCAGACCGACGGCAACCACAACCGCTGCGTGTTCACCCTCATCGGCGAACTCAGCGCCATTGAGGAAGTGGCTTTCCGCCTGACCAAGGTGGCCACTGAGCGCATCGACATGAACAAGCACAAGGGTGAGCACAAGCGCATGGGCGCCACCGACGTGATCCCCTTCGTTCCCCAGTCCAAGGACGTCACCGTGGAGGAGTGCGTGGAGCTGTCCAAGCGCGTGGCCCAGCGCATCTGGGACGAGCTGAAGGTTCCCTCCTTCCTGTATGAGGATTCCGCTACCCGTCCCGAGCGCCGCAACCTGGCTACTTGCCGCAAGGGCGAGTTCGAGGGCATGCCCGAGAAGCTGCTGCAGCCCGACTGGGCTCCCGACTACGGCGAGCGGAAGATTCACCCCACTGCCGGTATCACTGCCATCGGCGCTCGTATGCCCCTGGTTGCCTTCAACATCAACCTGGCCACTTCCGACGTCGAGGTCGCCAAGAAGATCGCCAAGGTCATCCGTGGTTCCTCCGGCGGCTTCCGCAGCTGCAAGGCCATGGGCTTCATGATGGAGGACCGCGGCATCGCCCAGGTTTCCATGAACATGGTCAACTATGAGGACACCCCCCTGTACGTTGTCTATGAGATGGTCAAGTCCCTGGCTGAGCGCTACGGCACCTACATCATCGACAGCGAGATCGTGGGTCTGACTCCTGCTAAGGCCATGATCGACTGCGCTGAGTTCTATCTGAAGGCCAAGGACTTCGATTGCCACAACCAGATCATGGAGTATCACCTCCTGGACATGAAGTAAGAATAAAACGGAACGAAAAGGAGAAGAACGACATGAAGAAATTAGCCGAGCTGCAGACTGCTGAGTTTGTTGACCTGCTGGCCTCCGACGCTCCCGCCCCTGGCGGCGGCTCCGCCGCTGCTCTGGAGGGTGCCCTGGGCGCCGCCCTCACCGCCATGGTGTGCGGCCTGACCACTGTGGGCAAGAGCAAGGAGAAGTATGCCGAGTATCAGGAGTTCGTCATTGAGAGCCAGAAGAAGGCCACCGACCTGAAGGTCCGCTTTGTGGACGTGATGGACCGCGACACCGAGGCCTTCAACGTGGTTTCCGCCGCCTTCGGTATGCCCAAGGCTACCGACGAGGAGAAGGCTGCCCGCTCCGCCGCCATCCAGAAGGGCCTGGAGGGCTGCACCGCCACTCCCTTTGAGATGATGGAGCTGGCCACCGAGACCCTGGAGCTGACCGCTTCCCTGCTGGGCAAGACCAACGACAGCGCCGCCAGCGACCTGGGCGTGTCCGCTCTGTCCCTGCGCGCCGCCATCCAGGGCGCCTGGCTGAACGTCCTCATCAACATCGGCTCCCTGAAGAACAAGGAGCTGGCCGAGGACTACCGCAAGAAGGGCGAGGCCATGCTGGCCAAGGCTCTGCCCCTGGCTGATCAGATTTATCAGAACGTTCTGGAGCAGATGTAATTTTTCCGGGGTGAGCGCCGGCAGGTCGCCTGCCGGCGCCGCCCCCTTTTTCATTTGAATAAGCATTGACAGAGTAGGTACAGTGCGTTAAGTGCCATCGGATGGGAGGTTGCCGGTGGACGAAGGGACGAGAAGCCCGCGTTGCTGTGTCGCGTCCGCTGCCATGGGGAGCTTGCTCCTTTCATGGCAACACGCCATGAAAGGAGTATTTTTTATGAAAAAACTGAATATCAAGGTCCTGTGTCAGATGGCCATTCTGACCGCTGTGTATGTGCTGCTGAGCATGACGCTGGTCATCCACTTGGCAAACTGGAAGCTGACCTTTGTGGCTCTGCCCGTGGTGGTGGCTGTTTTGCTGCTGGGTACCGAGAGAGCCTTTGTGGTGGCCCTGGTGGGCGAATTTCTCAGCCAGCTGCTCACCATGGGTCTGATGCACACCACCATTATCTGGATCTGGCCCCCCGTGGGCTGGGCCCTGGTGGTGGGGATCGTCGCGGGCCGCGTGAAGCGTCAGGGCGGACATCTGGAGGACAAAATCGGCCTTTGCTATGGCGCGTGCATTGGAGGCGCGCTGGTCAGCGGGTGCATGAATACCCTGGCTCTGTGGCTGGACAGCCTCATCAACCACTACTATACCTTTGCCATGGTCTTCGGGAGTGTGGTGTTCCGCCTGCCCAAGGATATTGTGGTTGCCCTGATTGTAGCCGCCCTCGCCATCCCCCTGATGAAGGTGCTGCGCCGCAATGGATTGGCCGTGAACTAAACGCTGAGGGAAGGAAGTCTTACTATGGAATGGACCCTGCTTACCAAAGAGGACTATGTGACCACAAATTGGTCGGGCGGTACCACCACCCAGCTGGCCATCGCGCCGGAGAGAGCGGTGTATGCCGACCGGGATTTCCTGTGGCGCTTCAGCTCTGCCGGTGTGGAGCTGGAGCACTCGGATTTCACCCCTCTGCCCGACTATAACCGTCTCATCGCCACCCTGAAGGGCGGCCTGGATATGAAGGTGGGGGAGGGAGAGCGCTTCTCTCTGGTCCCCTATCAGGTGTACTCCTTCGACGGGGGCGTGCCCGTGGAGTCCTGGGGACAGTGCACCGATTTTAACCTGATGCTGCGCAAGGGCCAGTGCGAGGGCGCCCTCCAGGCGCTGACGCTGGCGGCGGGAGCGGCCCTCAGCTGGACGGCTCCGGTTTCCGCGCCTCAGAGCTTTCAGAACCGCACCCTTGCCATCTACTGCGGCGAGGGCGAGGTGAACCTGCCCGAGGATGGAAAGACCGTAAAGGCCGGCCAGTTCCTGCTGTGCCGCCAGGCGGAGGACAAGCCCATCCGGCTGGAGAGCGCACAGGGCGCTCAGCTGATGATGGCTGTAATCTATACCCGCTGAAGAAGCGAGACAGGGAAAGGAGCGGAAAGCCCATGGCGAAGCTGCTGTCCGGCGTGCCGGTGAGTGAAGATCTCTGCAGACGGATTGCTCGGGGGGTGGCCCTGCTGCGGGAGCAGGAGGTGACGCCCACCCTGGGGATCGTTCGGGTAGGTGCCCGGCCTGCGGATGTGAGCTATGAGCGGGGCGCCACCAAGCGGGCCCAGTCCCTGGGAGTGGCGGTGTCCAGAACGCTGCTCCCTGAGAATGTAAGCGCCCGGGAGCTGACTGGGGTGTTGGAGGAGATCAACGGAAACAGCCGCATTCACGGCTGCCTTCTCTTCCGTCCGCTGCCTGCCCATTTGAACACTCCGGAGGTACTGGGCGTTCTGGCCACGGAGAAGGACATTGACGCCATGACAGGGACCTCCATGGGCGGCCTGGTCTTTCAGGGTATGGCGGGCTTTCCGCCCTGCACTGCCTCCGCCTGTCTGGAGCTTCTGCGCCATTACCAGGTGAAGCTGAAGGGGAAAAACGTGGTCATTGTGGGCACCGGCGTTACCGTGGGTATGCCCACTGCCATCTTGTTGATGAATCAGGGGGCCACCGTGTCCGCCTGCAACATCTACACCGACCCTGCGCGGCTGCGTGAGCTGTGCCAGGGAGCGGATATTATCATCTCGGCGGCAGGTAAGGCCGGCCTCATCGGCCGTGCCCATGTACATCCCGGCCAGGTAGTGGTGGACGTGGGTGTCAGCCCGGGTGCCGACGGAAAGCTCCACGGAGATGTGGATTTTGAATCGGTGGAGCCCATTGTGGACGCCATTACCCCCGTGCCCGGAGGCGTGGGCGCCGTAACCTCCACGGTGCTCTCTGCCCACACGGTGGAGGCTGCCCTGCGGGCCCAGGGGATTACTGAGACGCTGCTGTAACAGGAGCGCGAAGGAAGGAGTAAATTGTATGACAGGTCAGCAAGCGGTTGATCTTATTCACGAGCGGGCATGGACCGGGCGCAAGCCGGGATTGAGCCGCACCTTTGCGCTGCTGGAACGGCTGGGCAATCCCCAGGAGCGGCTGAAGTTTGTCCACATCACCGGCACCAACGGCAAGGGGTCCACGGCGGCCATGGTGTCCTCCGTCCTCACCCAGGCCGGGCTGCGGACCGGACTTTATACCTCGCCCCACCTCTGGACCTTCCACGAGCGGTTCCAGGTGGACGGCGTGCCCATCTCCGACGAGCTGCTGGGCGAGCTGGGAGAACTAGTCCTGAAGGCCGGCGAGGGCATGGAGGATCCTCCCACCGAGTTTGAGCTGATGACCGCGCTGGGCATGGAGTTTTTCCTGCGGGCGGGCTGTGACATTGTGGTGCTGGAGGTGGGTCTGGGCGGCCGCCTGGACTCCACCAACGTGATTCCCGCCCCTGAGGTGGCTGTGATCACCAACATCGGCCTGGAGCACACCCAGGAGCTGGGCAACACCTGTGCCCTTATTGCCCATGAGAAGTCCGGCATCATCAAGCCGGGCAGCTCTGCGGTTCTCTATCACCAGAGCCGTGAGGTGGAGGAAGTGGTGGAGGGGGCCTGCAAAGCGGCAGGCTGTCCTCTGACCATCACCGCTCCCGACACCCTGGAGGTGCTGGAAACCGGCCGGGACGGCCATACCTTCCGTTACCGCGGAAAGGGCCCCTACCACATCTCTCTGCTGGGCCGTCACCAGCTCTATAACGCCACTGTGGCCCTGGATACGGTGTGGGCCATGGAGGCCCGGGGCTGGAAGATTGACGACCAGGCAGTGACGCTGGGCCTTCAGAAGGCGGTGTGGCCCGCCCGTATGGAGCTTGCCCGCCGAAGCCCGGACGTGCTGCTGGACGGCGGACACAATCCCCAGTGCATGGCGGCCCTGCATACCGCTCTGGAGGAGCTGTATCCCGGGAAGAAGATCATTTTTCTCACCGGCGTGCTGGGGGACAAGGACTATCCGGACATGGTGGGGGAGATGCTGCCCCTGGCCAAGTCCTTTGTCACCATTACCCCGGACAGCCCCCGGGCCCTCACCGCGCAGGAGCTGGCGGACTATCTGAAAAGCCTGGGCGCCCAGGCCCAGCCCTGTGAGACTACGGCCCAGGGTCTGGAACAGGCGCTGGCGCTGGCGGGGCCGGAGGACGTGGTGTGTGCCTGCGGTTCCCTCTATATGATTGGCGAGGTGCGCCATCTGCTGGGCCTCTGCTGAGCCTGAAATATTTGAATTAAAAAATAAAAAAGCCTCCGGCCAACAGGCCGGAGGCTTTTTTCAGGCGTTTTCCATGCGCTGGGAGCGAAACATCAGACCAAAGGCAGTGAGCAAGGGGATGCAGGCCAGCAGTACAGCCCGGCCCTTCAGCCAGGGGGAGATGAGGCCGCAGAGAATTGCGCCGCAGACAAAGGAGAGAATGAGTCCATAATAGAGCATCGCCTTGGGAGCGGACTGGCTCTCCGGTACGGTGAGGTGGCGGAACAGATGCTCTGTGCCGCTGCGCAGGTTGCCGGTGCACATGGTGGTGGCACAGGCGCAGCCGTGGAATTTTCGGAAGCTCTCGATCTGTACCGCGCTGGTGAAGGAAATGAGCATGTTGGCCACAGGATCCAAGCCGCCCTGGGGCAGGAAGGAGACCAGCACCAGAACCGCGCACTCCGTGAGCAGAATTGGCTGCCGCCAATGGAAGTGCCCCGCGTTGGGCCCCAACTGCCGGCGGAGCAGCTCGGTGGCCAGGACACCGGCGGCGAAGGCCAGAATGGGCAGCAGATAGTGGAGTACCTGCTGCCAGTTCCCCTGGGATAGGTTGATGCCCAGCAGCACCAGGTTGCCCGTCTCCGCAGTGGCGAAGACCTGCCCGCGGTTTAGGTAGCTGTAGGAATCCAGAATGCCTCCGGCCAGGGCCAGCAGCAGGCCCACAGGCAGGGACTCCGAGGTCTGATATTTTCTCATGTGGTCTGTCCCCTCTCACGCAAAAATCAGGGCGCCGCGCTGCGGCGCCCTGATTTCGTTTTATACAGGACCGATTACTCGGCCTTGGGGCCGGCGGCGACCAGAGCCTTGCCGGCGTCGTTGGTGGTGTACTTGGCGAAGTTCTTCACGAAGCGGGAAGCCAGATCCTTGGCCTTGGTGTCCCACTCGGTGGGATCGGCATAGGTGTTGCGAGGATCCAGAATGTTGGTGTCCACACCGGGCAGAGCGGTGGGAACCTCGAAGTTGAAGTAGGGGATGGTCTTGGTCTCGGCCTTCAGGATGGAGCCATCCAGAATGGCGTCAATGATGCCGCGGGTGTCCTTGATGGAGATGCGCTTGCCGGTGCCGTTCCAGCCGGTGTTGACCAGGTAAGCCTTTGCGCCGCTCTTCTGCATCTTCTTCACCAGCTCCTCACCGTACTTGGTGGGGTGCAGCTCCAGGAAGGCCTGACCGAAGCAGGCGGAGAAGGTGGGGGTGGGCTCGGTGATGCCGCGCTCGGTGCCGGCCAGCTTGGAGGTGAAGCCGGACAGGAAGTAGTACTGGGTCTGCTCCGGGGTAAGGATGGACACGGGGGGCAGCACGCCGAAGGCGTCGGCGGACAGGAAGATGACGTTCTTGGCGTCGGGGCCGGCAGACACGGGACGGACAATCTTCTCGATGTGGTCGATGGGGTAGGAGACACGGGTGTTCTCGGTGACAGAGCCGTCGTTGAAGTCGCAGTGGCCCTCAGCGTCCACGGTGACGTTCTCCAGCAGGGCGTTGCGCTTGATGGCGTTGTAGATGTCGGGCTCAGACTCCTTGTCCAGGTTGATGACCTTGGCGTAGCAGCCGCCCTCGAAGTTGAAGACGCCGTTGTCGTCCCAGCCGTGCTCGTCATCGCCGATGAGCAGACGCTTGGGATCGGTGGACAGGGTGGTCTTGCCGGTGCCGCTGAGACCGAAGAACAGGGCGGTGTTCTCGCCGTTCATGTCAGTGTTGGCGGAGCAGTGCATGGAGGCCATGCCCTTCAGGGGCAGGTAGTAGTTCATCATGGAGAACATGCCCTTCTTCATCTCGCCGCCGTACCAGGTGTTCAGGATGACCTGCTCACGGGAGGTGAGGTTGAAGACAACGGCAGTCTCGGAGTTGAGGCCCAGCTCCTTGAAGTTCTCCACCTTGGCCTTGGAGGCGTTGTAGGAGATAAAGTCGGGCTCGAAGTTGGCCAGCTCTTCAGCGGTGGGCTCGATGAACATGTTCTTCACGAAGTGGGCCTGCCATGCCACCTCCATGATGAAGCGGATGGCCATGCGGGAATCGTGGTTGGCGCCGCAGAACACGTCCATGACGTACAGCTTCTTGTTGGACAGCTCCTTGATGGCCAGGTCCTTGCAGGCGGCCCAAGCCTCGGGAGAAGCGGGCTTGTTGTCGTTCTTGAACTCGTCGGAGGTCCACCACACAGTATCCTTGGAGGTGTCATCCAGAACGATGAACTTATCCTTGGGGGAGCGGCCGGTATAGATGCCGGTCATAACATTGACGGCGCCCAGGTCGGTGACCTGTCCCTTGTCAAAGCCCTCCAGCTCGGGCTTGGTCTCCTCCTCAAACAGGGTCTCGTAGGAGGGGTTGTAGACAATCTCGGTAGCACCGGTAATACCGTACTTGCTCAAATCGATGGTTGCCATTTTGCATGACCTCTTTTCTAAAAGATAATCTTCCAGCCACAGGCGGCAGCCTGCACAGCAACGGGAAGTCCAAAAACATGACGTAACTATAATACACGGAGGCAGAAATAAAGTCAATTGCTGGAATCACTGGAATTTTGTTATGGAATGTATTGCTTTTTTGCTATTAAACTGAAGTGTTATTCCACGGGAGTGGAGTGTAAACCTTCTGCTCGGCGCAGCTCCCGGGACAGGGCGGCGAAGTCGGACAGGGACAACCGCTCTCCACGGACGCCCTCCGGAAGACCGCAGGCGGCAATGGCTCCGGCCAGCTCCTCCTTGCCAAGAGAGCTACCCAGAGCGGAGCTGAGGCTGTTCACCAGGGTCTTTCGGCGCAGGGCAAAGGCGGCCCGCACCACCCGGAAGAAGTGCTGGGGATCGTCTACCTCCGCCGGAGCGGGACGGAGAGTGAGGCGTACCACAGAGGAGGTCACCTTGGGCGCGGGGATGAAGCACTCCGGTTCCACGTCAAAGAGAAGCTCTGTCTTGGCATAATATTGACACAGAACGGAGAAGGCACCGTAATCTGCCGAGCCCGGCTGGGCGCAGATTCTCCGGGCCACCTCCCGCTGAATCATTACGGTGACGGCGGAGAAACACCCTGCCTCCAGAAAGGCAGTGATCACCGGGGTGGTGATGTTGTAAGGTAGGTTGGCGCACACCATAGGGCGAAGACCGGGCAGCTTCTCCGCCACCAGAGCGGGGAGATCCAGCTTCATCACGTCTCCGGGTACAATTTCTACGTTGTCCCGGTCGGCCAGAGTCTCGGCCAGAATGGGCAGCAGGGAACGGTCCAGCTCGATGGATACGACTTTGTCCGCCAGCAGAGACAGCTCCCGGGTGAGAGGACCGATGCCCGGGCCGATCTCCAGTACCCCAACGCCGGGCCCAGCCCCGGATGCGTGGGCAATTTCCCGGGGCACCCAGGACTGAATCAGAAAATTTTGCCCCATCGACTTGGAAAAATGAAAGCCGTGTCGGGCCAGCAGCGCTTTGATGTCATTGATGTTGCACAGATCCATGGTCGGTCCCCCGTTTGTCAGTGATATCCCATACACTATACAGGGAAAAGGGGAAGTGCGTCAATAGAAGCGGGGAAAATAAGGGGGAACGGAGCAGGAGGGGTGGCGGAACGGAGAGCGCTGTTGCGGGAGACACGGTTGTTGTGATAAAATAAACACAATATCTCCTCATAGAGGAAAAACGGCCCCATAGTATGGGCCCCAGAGAAAGAAAGGACGGCGGCAGAGATGAATGAACAGGAGCGCAGCGTACAGTTTCACATTCAGTGTGCCCAGGGAGAGGTAGGAAAGTACTGTATTCTTCCCGGAGATCCCGGCCGCTGTAAAGCGATTGCCCAGTACTTCAACAATCCGGTTTATGTGCGGACCAACCGGGAGTATGAGATCTGGAACGGTACCCTGCTGGATGAGCCAGTGAGCGTGGTGTCCACGGGCATCGGGGGACCTTCGGCGGCCATCGCCATGGAGGAACTGGCCAACCTGGGCGCCCACACCTTTGTGCGGGTTGGGACCTGCGGGGGCATTGCGTTAAAGGTGTGCAGCGACGATGTGGTGGTGGCCACGGGAGCGGTGCGTATGGAAGGAACCAGCCGGGAGTATGCTCCTCTGGAGTGGCCGGCTGTCCCGGATTTTCAGGTGGCCTGTGCTCTGACACGGGCGGCGGAAAATCTGGGGAAACGGTGGCATGCGGGCGTTGTACAGTGTAAGGATTCCTTCTACGGCCAGCATTCTCCAGGGCGGATGCCCGTCTCCTATGAGCTGGAGCAGAAGTGGGAGGCCTGGAAGCGGCTGGGCGTGCTGGCCTCTGAGATGGAGTCGGCGGCGCTGTTTGCAGTGGCCGCCTCCAGAGGTGTGCGGTGCGGATCGGTGTTCCATGTGATCTGGAATCAGGAGCGGGAAGCCGCCGGTTTAGACCAGAAGGAGTCCCATGACACCAGCGCAGCCATCCAGGTGGGCGTGGAGGCGCTGAAGCTGTTGATTGCAGAGGACCGAAAAGGGTAATAAAAAAACAGCCGCACATGCGGCTGTTTTTTTATTAGAAAATTTGGGCGGAGGCTCACAGAGAATTGGAGGCGGGCAGCGCGTACTTCTCCCGGTCCAGCTGAAACAGGGTGTTGAACTCGGAGGAATTGCCCTGATGCAGACTGTGGAGGTAGGAGTGGATGTCCTCCCGCACCAAGGTATCCCGCTGGGCATATTGGTGGAGAATGCGGACCGCGGCGTTGGAGCAGTGGTCGGAGATCCGTTCCAGGTTAATCAGAAGTTCCAGGAACTGGGTGCCCACCTCCACGGTGCAGGCCCCCGTTTTCAAGCGCTCCACATGGCGGTCCCGCAGAGAGGCGGTGAGCAGATCCACCACTTCCTCCAGGGGCTCCACTTGGAACGCAGCGTGGACGTCGTGGAAGCGGTAGGCAGTCATGGTCAGGTCCAGGGCTTCGCCGATGGCAGAGCACACGGTCTCCAGCTCCTTCTCTGCCACAGGTGAGAATGTAAGGCCCTTTTCCTGTACAATGGTAGCCGATTCCGAGAGATTGACGGCATAATCGCCGATGCGCTCGAAGTCTGACAGGGCGTGGAGCAGGTCAGAGACCAGATCGCTGTCTTTTTCATCCAGAGAGTGGCGGGAGAGCTGCACCAGGTATTGATCCAGCGCTCCCTCCATGTGATCGATCATATTCTCCTGCTCGTTGAGCTTTTCCAGCTGCCGCTCGTCATAGTGGGACAGCAGCCCCACAGCCAGTCGGTAATTGTCCCGGGCCAGCTCCCCCATTTTGATTGCCATAGTCCGGGCGCGCTCCAACGCCACCGAGGGAGTGGACAGAAAGCGGGGGTCCAGAACGGTGGTGACGGAATCCGAGCCAGAGTCGGGAATGGTCAGCTCCACCAGACGCACCAGCTGGCGGTTGAAGGGGAGGAGGAGCAGGGTGCAGACGATGTTGAATAGGGAGTGGAGATTGGCAATGGAGCCGTAGTCCATAGTGGCGTCCCAGAAGGGGAGAGGATAGATGGAATTGACGCCGTACAGAACTACCAGAAAGACCAGGGTACCGATGACATTGAAGTAAAGGTGGACGGCGGCGGTGCGCTTGGCGTTTTTGGTGGCGCCGATGCTGGAGAGAATGGCGGTGACGCAGGTGCCGATGTTCTGGCCCATGATGATGGGCATGGCAGTGGCAAAGGTGACTACACCGGAGGCGGAAAGGGCCTGGAGAATGGCCACTGAGGCGGTGGAACTCTGAATGAGGGCCGTGATAGCAGCTCCCACGGCGATCCCCAGAACGGGGTTGGAGAAGCGCAGGAACAGCTGCTGGAAGGCCTCCAGCTCGGTAAGGGGAGCCAGGGCATTTTCCATGGACTTGATGCCGATAAACAAAAGACCGAGGCCGATGAGAATCTGGCCCACCGTTTTTTTCGTGCCCTTATTGAAGAAGGAGAAGAAGAGAATGCCCAAAAAGGCCAGGATGGGACCCAGCATCTCCGGCTTGAGCAGGGAGAGCAGGAGATTTTCGTCGGACAATCCGCCCAGCCGCAGAATCTGGGCAGTGATGGTGGTGCCGATGTTGGCGCCCATGATCACACCCACGGCCTGGCGCAGCTTTAAAATACCGGCGTTGACGAAGCCGATACACATGACAGTGGTGGCAGCAGAGGAGTGAACCATGCCTGCTACCACCGCACCCAACAGAACTCCTTTTAAAATGTTGTCCGTCAATCGCTCCAGCATGGAGGCCAGCTTTCCGCTGGTCAGCTTTTCCAGACCGGAGGTCATGGTGGACATTCCGAATAAGAAGGTAGCCAGCGCACCCAACAGGGTGATGACGTCCTGAATGTTCAAAACAGCTTCCTCCCTTTGGCACTCACACCAAACGTCTTAACAAAATCTTAATGTGTTAAGTAAATTATATAATGAAATAGGGGGGAGGAAAAGCCCTGGAAACCGGTTTTGTAAAATTTTTTTGAAAAAGGGAGTTTCTTCCTGGAAAAGAGAAAAAGAGGGGGAAAAGAAAGAAATAAAATTTGTGCAGAAAGTGTTGAAATATTGCATATTTGTCACCGGGAGTACAATGCTGCGTGGGAAAATGGGGATAGAGAAGTACAGAGAAGAGAGAGCCTGAAAAGGGAAAGGAATTGACAAATGCCGCCCAATCCGATATACTGTTTCTCGACATGTGATATGAGTTTTGTACAGAGTATCCATGCAAATATTTCTTCTGACCACCCAATCATGGGTTAAGGCCATACGGACAGCCGGGTCAACTGCCGAAGGCAACTGAGATGTTGCCATTATTGATTGAGTTAAAAGCTCAATTTTATAAGTTGGTTCTTTACACTGTGGGCGAAGCGCCTGTAGAACCATGCATCAACTTGTAAAACGGTCAATAAAGAGTAGTAAAAGTAAGTATTTGCTATATAGACTCTGTATAAAAGCGAAAGAGCGCAGAACGGCTGCGGCCCGATTGTGCCGATGGGGGAGAGGTGTCTTCCGCCTGCGGACAAGTGGGACCGGGCGGTTATTGGCGGCTTTCCAAGAGACGGTTTACAGGTAATGTGTGGTTTGCACATTACCTGTTTTTTGTTGGCAGACGGAGGAGACTCCGGGCCGCTGGGAGGAATGGTGGAAATGGGAGACAAACTAAGACTGTACGGCTTCAACAACCTGACCAAGGCACTGAGCTTCAACATTTACGACGTATGCTACGCCAAGTCTGCCCGGGAGCAGAGGGACTACATCGCCTATATTGACGAGCAGTATAACTCCGAGCGTCTGACCAGCATCCTTACCAACCTCACCGACATGATTGGGGCCAAGGTGCTGAACATTGCCAAGCAGGACTACGAGCCCCAGGGGGCCTCTGTGACCATTCTCATCGCCGAGGGCTCTATGATCCCGGCGGGGAAGACCCAGCTGGCTCACCTGGACAAGAGCCATGTGACGGTGCACACCTACCCGGAGTACCATCCGGAGACCAGCCTGGCCACCTTCCGGGTGGACATCGATGTGGCCACCTGCGGGGAGATTACCCCCCTGTCCACCCTGGACTACCTCATCGGGTCCTTTGACTCGGACATCATCACCATGGACTACCGGGTGCGGGGCTTTACCCGGGACCTGAGCGGCAAAAAGCTGTTCATGGACCACACCGTCACCTCTATCCAGGACTATATCAACCCCGAGACCCTGCGCCGCTACGACGCGGTGGACATCAACGTCTATGGGGCCAACCTGTTTCACACCAAGATGATGGTCAAGGACATTGACCTTCAGAACTATCTCTTTAAGACCGACGTGTACGAGCTCCCGCCTCAGACCCGGCTGGAGATCATGAACAACCTGCGCCGGGAGATGATTGAGATTTTCAGCGGCCGCAATATCTACTGAGGAGAGGACCAAACATGAAGGAGCTGGACCAGACCAGGGCGCCCATCTATGAGGCTCTGGAGGAGTTTCGAAGAATGCGGGTGGTGCCCTTTGACGTCCCCGGTCACAAGCGGGGACGGGGCAATCCGGAGCTTGCCCGCCTGCTGGGGGAGACCTGCGTCAGCATGGATGTAAACTCCATGAAGCCGCTGGACAACCTGTGCCACCCGGTGTCGGTCATCCGGGAGGCGGAGGAATTGGCCGCCGAGGCCTTCGGGGCCGCCCACGCCTTCCTCATGGTGGGGGGCACCACCAGCGCCGTGCAGAGCATGGTGCTGTCGGTGGTGAAGCGGGGGGAGAAGATCATCCTGCCCCGCAACGTCCACCGCAGCGTCATGGGAGCACTGGTGCTGTGCGGAGCCATTCCGGTCTATGTAAACCCGGAGTGCGACGACCGGCTGGGCATCCCCCTGGGCATGCGCCTGGAGGAGGTGGAGCGAGCCATCCGGGAGAATCCCGAGGCCAAGGCCGTGCTGGTGAATAACCCCACCTACTACGGCATCTGCTCCGACCTGCGGGGCATTGTGGAGCTGGCCCATCGGCACGGTATGCTGTGTCTGGCCGACGAGGCCCACGGCACCCACTTCTACTTCCACGAGGACCTGCCTGTCTCCGCCATGGAGGCGGGGGCGGATATGGCTGCGGTGTCCATGCACAAGTCAGGGGGCAGCCTCACCCAGAGCAGCCTCTTGCTCACCGGGCCCGGCGTCCATCCGGGTTACGTCCACCAGATCATCAACCTGACCCAGACTACCAGCGCCTCTTATCTGCTGCTCAGCAGCCTGGATATTGCCCGGCGCAACCTGGCCCTCCGGGGCCGGACGGAGTTTGGCCGGGTCATGGACATGGCCCGGTACGCCCGGGCGGAGATCAACGCCATCGGCGGCTATTATGCCTTCGGCCGGGAACTCATCAACGGGGGCAGCGTCTACGACTTTGACGAGACCAAGCTGTCGGTGAACACCCTGGATGTGGGCCTGGCCGGCATCGAGGTCTATGACCTCCTCCGGGACGAGTACGACATTCAGATTGAGTTCGGCGATCTGGGCAATATTCTGGCCTACCTGTCCATCGGAGACCGGCCCCGGGAGATCGAGCGGCTGGTGTCCGCCCTCAGCGAGGTGCGCCGCCGCTTCGGCAAGAGCAAGGCGGGCCTCATGCGCCAGGAGTACATCGAGCCCCAGGTGGATGTCTCCCCCCAGGACGCCTTCTACGCCGACAAGGAGTCCCTGCCCATCGACGAGACGGAGGGCCGGGTGTGCAGTGAGTTTGTCATGTGCTATCCCCCGGGCATCCCCATTCTGGCTCCCGGCGAGCGGATTACCCGGCAGATTCTGGACTACATCCACTACGCCAAGGCCAAGGGCTGTTCCATGACCGGGCCGGAGGACGCAGACATCCTCCGCCTGAACGTATTGAAAGGAGCGATTTGACCCACTATGGATCTCTGGTTTTCCGAGGCCCACTCCCCCGACGTGAAGCTGTCCATCCGGGTGGACAAGCAGCTTTACAGCGGGCAGAGTGAGTTTCAGCGCATTGACGTGTTCCACTCCCCGGAGTTTGGCCGCTTCCTTACCCTGGACGGCTATATGATGCTCACCGAGAAGGACGAGTTCATCTACCACGAGATGATCACCCACCCCGCCATGGCGGTCCACCCCCATGTGCGGGACGTGCTGGTCATCGGAGCGGGAGACGGGGGCGTCATCCGGGAGCTGTGCCGCTATGACGACGTGGAGCACATCGACATGGTGGAGATCGACCCTCAGGTGGTGGAGGTGTGCCGGGAGTACCTGCCCAAGACCACCTGCTCCCTGGACGATCCCCGGGTCTCCATCCACTACGAGGATGGGCTGAAGTTCATCCGCCGGAAGGTGGACTGCTACGACCTCATTATCGTGGACTCCACCGACCCCTTCGGCCCCGGCGAGGGCCTCTTCACCCGGGAATTCTACGGCAACTGCTCCAAGGCCCTGCGGGAGGACGGCATCATGGTCAATCAGCATGAGAGCCCCTTCTACGACGAGGACGCGGTGGCCTGCCAGCGGGCTCACAAGCGGATTGTGGAGTCTTTCCCCATCGCCAAGGTGTACCAGGCTCACATCCCCACCTATCCCTCCGGCCACTGGCTCTTCGGCTTTGCCAGCAAGAAGTACCACCCCCTGCGGGATCTGGATGAGAAGCGGTGGAACGAGCGGAAGCTGCCCTGCTGGTACTACACCACCACCCTGCACAAGGGCGCCTTTTATATTCCCGCCTATGTAGAGGAGTTATTGAGACATGTTGAAGCCGCAGATTGATGTTTATATGGGCTGCGATGCCCCCTGGGAGGAGGCGAAGACGGTGCTCTTCGGAGCGCCCTTTGACTCCACCACCTCCAACCGCCCCGGCACCCGCTTCGGCCCCTCCGCCCTGCGGCGGGAGTCCTACGGACTGGAGCTTTACAGTCCCTACCAGGACAAGGACCTCTCCGACTGCGCCGTGCTGGACAGCGGAGACCTGGAGCTCCCCATGGGCAGCTCGGTCCTGGCTCTGGAGGAGATTGAGGCCCGGGCGGCGGAGATCCTCTCCGCTGGCAAGCGGCCCTTCCTGCTGGGCGGGGAACATCTGGTGACTCTGGGTGCCTTCCGGGCCGTGTTCAAGCAGTACCCCGACGTGCACATCATCCACTTTGACGCCCACGCCGACCTGCGCCAGGAGTACTTGGGGGTGGAGCTCTCCCACGCCTGCGTGCTGCGCCGGTGCTGGGACCTCACCGGGGACGGGCGCATTTTCCAGTTCGGCATCCGCTCCGGGGACCGCTCCGAGTGGCAGTGGGGACGGGACCATGTGACCACCCATCCCTTCGATTTGGAGGGCTTGGAGGAGCGGGTGAACGCCCTTGGTGACAAGTCTGTTTACTTCACGGTGGATTTGGACGTGCTGGACCCCTCGGTCTTCCCGGGCACTGGTACGCCGGAGCCCGGCGGGGTGTCCTTTGAGGCGCTGCGGCGGGCGGTAACCCTGGTTTGCAGCCGCTGTAACGTGGTTGGCTGCGATGTCAACGAGCTTTCGCCCCCCTATGACCCCAGCGGCGTGTCCAACGCCGTGGCGGCCAAGATCGTGCGGGAAATGCTGTTAGCCTTGGATACAAGTAAAAATACTTCACACTAAAATATGGGAGGAATTGGAAAATGGCAAAGGTTTTAATCATTGGCTGCGGCGGTGTGGCCGGGGTGGCCATCCACAAGTGCTGCCAGAACAGCGAGGTTTTTGAGGAAATCTGCATCGCCAGCCGTACGGTGAGCAAGTGCGAGGCTGTGAAGGCTCAGCTGGAGGGCAAGACCAAGACCAAAATCACCACTGCACAGGTGGACGCCGACAAGGTGGAGGAAGTGGTGGCTCTCATCAAGAAGGTGCAGCCCGACCTGGTGATGAACATCGCCCTGCCCTACCAGGACCTGACCATCATGGACGCCTGCCTGGAGTGCGGCGTCAACTATATGGACACTGCCAACTACGAGCCCGAGGACATCGACGACCCGGAGTGGCGCGCCGTCTATGAGAAGCGGTGCAAGGAGGAGGGCTTCTCCGCCTACTTCGACTACTCCTGGCAGTGGGCCTACAAGGAGAAGTTTGAGAAGGCCGGCCTCACTGCCCTCCTGGGCTCCGGCTTCGACCCGGGCGTCACCCAGGCCTACTGCGCCTACGCCCAGAAGCACCTCTTCGACCAGATCGACACCATCGACATTCTGGACTGCAACGGCGGCGACCACGGCTATCCCTTCGCCACCAACTTCAACCCCGAGATTAACCTCCGTGAGGTATCCGCCCCCGGCTCCTATTGGGAGAACGGCCACTGGGTGGAGATCCCCGCCATGTCCATCAAGCGGGAGTACAACTTCGACCAGGTGGGGGAGAAGGACATGTACCTTCTGCACCACGAGGAGATCGAGTCCCTGGCCAAGAATATCCCCGGCGTTCAGCGCATCCGCTTCTTCATGACCTTCGGCCAGAGCTACCTCACCCACATGAAGTGCCTGGAGAATGTGGGCATGCTGTCCACCACTCCCATTGACTACGAGGGTCACCAGATTGTGCCCATCCAGTTCCTGAAGGCCCTGCTGCCCGACCCTGCCTCTCTGGGCCCCCGCACCGTGGGCAAGACCAACATCGGCTGCATCTTCACCGGCAAGAAGGACGGCAAGGAGAAGAAGGCCTATATCTACAACGTCTGTGACCACCAGGAGTGCTACAAGGAAGTGGGTTCCCAGGCCATCAGCTACACCACCGGCGTGCCCGCCATGATCGGCGCCATGATGCTGGTGACCGGCCAGTGGAACAAGCCCGGCGTCTACACTGTGGAGGAGTTTGATCCCGATCCTTACATGGAGGCCCTCAATAAGTGGGGTCTGCCCTGGCAGATCGAGGACAACCCGGTGCTGGTGGACTGAGGCATGGAGCAGCTGCGCACCCCCTATTTTCTGGTGGATGAGGCTCTGCTCCGCCGGAATCTGGAGATTTTGAAGGACGTGCAGGAGCGGGCGGGTTGTAAAATCCTTCTGGCTCAGAAGGCCTTCTCCATGTTCGCCTGCTACCCCCTGATTTCGGAGTATCTCTCCGGCACCACCGCCAGCGGCCTCTACGAGGCCCGGCTGGGGCGGGAGCACTTCCCAGGCGAGGTCCATGTGTACTCCCCCGCCTACCGGGAGGAGGAATTCGGGGAGCTTCTCCAGTACGCCGACCACTTTGTATTCAATTCTCCCCGGCAGTTGGAGAAGTACGCCGCCCGCGCCCGGGCGGCGGGCAAGCAGATGGGCCTGCGGATAAACCCGGAGTGCTCCACTCAGGAGGGCCACGCCATCTACGACCCCTGTGCCCCCGGCTCCCGACTGGGGACCACCCTGGAGAATTTCCGGCCCGAGCAGCTCTGCCTGCTGGATGGCCTTCACTTCCACACCCTGTGTGAGCAGAATTCCGATGACCTGGAGACGACCCTCCGGGCCTTTGAGGAGAAGTTCGGCCCCTACCTCAAGGGGCTTAAATGGCTCAACCTGGGGGGCGGCCACCACATTACCCGGGCGGACTACGACCGGGAGAAGCTCATCTCCCTGGTAAAGGGCCTGCGGGAGCGGTACGGGATGGAGGTCTACCTGGAGCCCGGGGAGGCAGTGGTCCTGAACGCCGGCTTCCTGGTCACCTCCGTGCTGGAGACCCTCCACAACGGCATGGATATCGCCATTCTGGACACCTCCGCCGCCTGCCACATGCCCGACGTGCTGGAGATGCCCTACCGCCCGCCGCTTAAAGACAGCGGGCAGCCGGGGGAGAAGGCCTGTACCTACCGCTTGGGGGGCCCCACCTGCCTGGCGGGGGATATTATTGGGGACTACTCCTTCGACCGTCCCCTTCAGGAGGGAGACACCCTGGTCTTTGAGGATATGGCCCTCTACACCATGGTGAAAACCAATACCTTCAACGGCATGCCTCTGCCCGCCATTGTCTGGCGCAATACGGCAGGGGAACTGAGCGTTGTCCGGCAGTTTGGCTACCAGGACTTTAAGGAACGTCTGTCCTGAACGATTCTTAATAAAGCATAAAACGGTGGATCTTCCATGGGGAAGGTCCACCGTTTTTTACAAAACAGAATTGTGAAGTGAACTTCATATTTTTCTTGAAGTGAGGAAGGCACCGTGATAACATGAAGCTAACTTCATAAGAAGTTTACTTCACATATTGAGAGGTGGTGGGCTATGAAAACCAGGGTAAAAGAATTGCGTACCGCGGCAAAGCTGACCCAGCAGCAGTTGGCGGAGCTGGTTCATGTCTCTGCCCGGACCATTATTTCCATTGAAAAGGAACAGTGCAGTCCCTCCCTGATGCTGGCCTACCGCATAGCCCAGGTCTTCGGCGTGACCGTAGAGGAACTGTGCTGTCTGAAAGAGAACAAGGAACTGGAGGATCAACAGTATGAAAATTTATAATCGCAAAGGATTTGCGTGGGGGCTGTTGTGGACGGCCTTGAGCGGCTGGCTGCTGATCCACTCGGTCCTGGCGCCGGAACCGGAGCCGGAAGAGCAAATCAAGAACATCGTGGTGGGGATTATCCTGCTGCTGGTGGGATTGAACGGGCTAAGCCGGGCGTTCTCTCGAAAGGCGTCCCGGGAGGACTACATTGAAGAGAAGGATGAGCGCAACCAGCTCCTGGCCCTGAAGATAAAGGCCAGAACCCTGGATGTGATGATGGCGGCCATCTGCGTTCTGGCGGCGGCAGGCCTGGGGGGCTATATCCTTACAGGAGAACTGGCGTGGGGGTGTCTGTTCTTTGGCCCTTTTCTGCTGACGGGTGTCTATTGGATTTCAGGGATGATTATCGCCGTGCATTATGAACGTCACAGCTGAACAGAACGCATCCAGTCTTATAACAGATAAATTGCGCCGGGAACCAAGCTGGTTCCCGGCGCAGTTTGTTGTTTATGAATGTACGTTTTGTTCCTCTTGTTCCTCAATACGGGAAGAGGCCTTCCGACGGCGGTAAATCAGCCAAGCAAATGCCAGCAAAACCACAAGTCCTGCCCCGCCCAGCACAAAGACCAGGGGGGAAAGTCCACCCTTATCCAGCAGGACCACCTGCCCCTGAACCGGGGCCTCCAGCACCAGATAGCTTCCGTCCAGTGTGCTCTCGGCCCGGACCCAGGAACCGTCCTGATAGAGGGCGGCCGCAGGATGTTCTGCTCCATCGGTGCGCAGACGGAGGGTAACCGTGTCCGACTGGCTTCCGGTGACGGTGTAGTTCCAGGCGGATACCGGCTGGGCGTCCACAGCGTCCCGGCCGGGGAGCTCAGCCTGGGTGACGGTCAGGGCTGCGTCCGGGGCGAAGGTCCCCTCCACCAGTAGCTGGGCCACGCCTTCCCGGTCGGCCAGGGTGGAAGTTGGGGAGGCAAACTGCGCCTCGATGACCCGGGAGCGACGGAGATTCGTTGTGGAAAACTGGGGCCACTGGCCAAATTCTCCGTTTCGCTCCGGGGCCTGGGGCACCTTTGTGAGGTCCAGGTCGGCCCCATAGGCAAAGGGCACCTCGGCCACGATCCTGCCATCCACTTTGAACTGATAGGAGAAGGTGAGAAAATCCTCCGGAATACCGGACAGCTGGGAGAAGGCATCAAAGTCCAGTCCCTGGGCCAGTCCGGCCCGGTCTACGCTGTCCAGCCCGGCCAAATCCTCGAAGAGATAGAAGTTGTCGCTCAGCTCGCCCTCTGCCTGACCGGCGATGGCGCCCAGGTATTCGCCCTGGCTGTCCGCCTGCACCATGCTTCGGCAGGCACTGATGTCCTGTCCCAATCCGGCGATTCCGCCCAGCCAGCTCTCACCGGTGAGGTCCACCAGAGCGGCGCACCGAAGGATTTTGCCCCGGGTCCGTCCGGCAATGCCGGCGCAGTAGTCGCCGGTTACCTCCACACTACCCCGGGCGGCGCAGTCCAGAATGGCACCTACCTCGCAGCGCCCGGCCACGCCGCCGCCGCACTCGTTCTTGACTGTCACACTGCCGTTAAAGCGGCAGTCCCGGACCACACAGCGCAATGTGGCGTACACATCGCTCAGCAGCTCCAGGTCTCCGAAGTCAAAGGTGGCCTCTGGGTCGTCTCCCAGCTCAGGGGCGGCGGTGCCGATGATGCCGCCCACATTGGTGTCACCGTTGACCTGGGCGGTGCAGGTGCACTCGGCAATGAGGCCGGGCCCCTCCTCCACCTGGTCGGTGAGGTCGGTGATGGTGAGCTCCGGCTCCTTTCCCAGATCGGCGATGGCCTGGCGGACCCCCTCCAGATGGTCCAGCATGGCCTGACTGGAGCTGTGGATGGCTTGGCGGTCCTCCTTGGCCCATTGGGTCATCTGGTTGGCCTGGTTCTGGATGATGGTGAGCTGAGCGTCAATCTCATCCGCGGCATCCTGCACCTGATCCCCCAGTGTATCCGTATAGTCTTTCAGCAGGTCCCGTATTTTAGCGGAGTCCCCGCTGATGGCATCCACATCCTTCTGGATGTCGGAAGAGACGCTGGACCACAGCTCCAGCAGGGAATCCAGTGCATCGTAGAGCTGATCTAAACTCTCATCAATCTCTTTGCCGGTGTCTTTCATGGAACTGGAGAGGCGCTTATAAATATCGGCCCACTGTCCCGGCAGCTTTGCCACCAGCTGAGCGATCTCATGGTTGGCCGAGGAAATGGCGCTGAGGTGTTCTCCCAGCTTCAGGGTGGGGAAGGGGAGCTGAAGGGCTTCTTCAAATCGGCCCTCCGCCACCAGAGCGGCAATCTGGGCAATGTACTCATTCAGCTGGTCAATCTCCTGCCCCATGGCCTGCCTTTGAGTGCGGATGACCTGAAGCTGGGCACGGATGCCGGATACGGTGCGCTCCATCGCGGAGATGGAGTCCCGGATTCCGGCGTCCGCTTGAGAGAGCAGCGTCTGCAAATCGTCCAGCAGTTGGTCGGACTGGTCCAGAACGGTCTGGAGTTCTTTCTCTGCGTCCTGATTGAACCGGTCCAGGTGGTTGCGGAGCTGAGTCAGATTGTCGTGAATGGAGGTCGTATAGCCATAAAGCTCGTCGGACATGGCTTGAAAGTCAGCGTGGCCCTGGCTGCCGGTGGAGTGGGTTTTGTCCTGAATGGCGGAGAGGGCGTCGTGGATGACCTGGGCATCCTCGATGCCCCGGACGGCCATGGCATCCAGTGTCTCAGTGAGAGTGCTCAGTTCATCCAGCAGACCGCCCAGACTGTCACTGAGCGCCTGGACGGGAGAGTCGCTGTAGGTGAGGGTGGTGCTGGGCTCGAACTGTCCCACGATGCCGCCCACATCCTTTCGGCCCTGAATCCGGCCGGTGTTGGAGCAGCGGAGGATTTCCCCTGACTGCATCCCGGCAATGCCTCCCATGTTGTAGCCCAGATGGGGATAGCCCACCGCGCCGGAGTTGGAGCAGCCCTGGATGGTACCTCTGGAAAGCCCGACGATGCCGCCCACGTTGGTGGGGATCTCCTGGTTGGCCTGGGGATTGATGGATCCAGAATTGGAGCAGGTATCTAGGGTGCCCAGGTTCTGCCCGGCAATTCCGCCGGCGTTGGTGACACCAGTGACCTGAGTGTTGCTGGAGCAGGCAGAGAGGAGGCCCTCTTCTCCATTCAGACCCACCAGACCGCCCACATTTTCCTGACCGGACACGGTGCCCTGGGCGGAACAGCGGCGGATGGTGCCGTAGTTCTCGCCGGCCAGAAGACCTACGGAGGAGGCGGTACCCTGGGGCTCCAGAGTGCCCGTCACCGTCAGGTCTTCCACCACGGCGCTCTGGGTGAGGGTGCGGAACAGGCCCACTTTGGAGCCCTTATCGGTGTAGGAAACACCGGAAATGGTGTGCCCGTTGCCGTGGAAGATGCCCTGGAAGATGGGGACCGGAGTGCTGCCGCTCTGCGACAGGTCCAGGTCGGCATTCAGCTCTACGGTCATCCCCTGGGACCACACGTCCCGGGTGCTGAGCCGGACAAATTCAGCCCAGTCCTCCGGGGAATGGATGGTGAATGATGCCTTTTCTGCCGCTGCGGGCAGAGTGAGAGAGGCGAGAAGGGCCAGACAGGTCAGCAGGGCCCAAAGACGCTTGACGCGGTTCATGGTGTGTCGTCCTCCTGTTCTCCAGGGAGTTTCCGCTCCTGATACTTGCTCTCGATGAGGGCGTCCACGCTGCCGTGGAGCACGCCCTTGAATTCGCCGTCCACGAAGCCGGAGACGTGGCCCCGGATGTGGCCATCCAGACGCATGGTGCCCTTGTTGAAGCGCTGGGCACGGTCCCGGTTGAGGGTGATGGCGGTGCGCTCAATGAGTGCATCACCCAGCATCAGCAGCTGGGGCAGCACCGTCATGACCAGCACAATGGAGGTGACAGTGCCCCGACCCAGGGTCTGGCCCACCGAGCCGATGGTGGCGTCGGTGGAGATGCCGCCGATGAGGAAGCCGGCCACTGCCATGATGGTACCCGAGGTGAGGATGGTGGGAAAGCTCTGGCTCAGGGCCTCCACCGCCGCCTGCTTCCGGTCCATGATGGTTTTCAGCTCCAGATAGCGGTTGGTGATGACGATGGCGTAGTCGATGGTGGCGCCCATCTGGATGGAGCTGACCACCAAGTAGCTCAGGAAGAACAGGTTCGTTCCGGTGAGCACAGGCACCGAGAAGTTGATCCAGATGGAACCCTGGATGGTAAGGACCAGCAGAATGGGCAGGCCTGCGGACTTGAAGGTGAAGAGCAGAATCACCATGACAAACAGGGCGGTGAGAATGCTGATCTTCATGTTGTCTCCGGAGAAGGAGCTGGCCAGGTCGAAGGCGTTGGTGGAGTTACCCACCAGGATTACCTGGTCCCCATAGTAGTCCTGGGCAATGGCGCGGATCTCATCCAGCAGGGCGTAGGTGTCATCGCCTTCGGTGGGGACGTCGGCCACAAAGACCAGGCGGGACCAGTTTTCACCCCGCAGCTGCTCCAGACCGATGTCCAGCTGCTCCCGCAGGTCCTCTACCTTGTCCTCCTGCTCTCCGGTGAGGCTGACCACTCCCTTGTCCTTCTGCTCCAGAAGGAACTCGAACACATCAATGAGGGGAACGGAGTAGTCGTCCGGATTCTGGAAAATGGCCCCGTACTCCTCCACGCTGAGGCCGTAGGCCTGGTACAGGAGCCGGGCCAGCTCGATGTCCACTCCGGCCAGCTCCGAGAACTGTCTGGGATTCATCTGGTCGGTGAGCATCCAGCCGTCCTCCACCTCCTGGTTGGCAAGGCCGGTGGCCTGGGAGATCTGGGGCAGCTGGGATACTCGTTCCAGAATAAGCCCTTCCTTCGTATAGTCACCCCGGGGGACCAGCACGGCAAGGGTATTCTTCTGGCCGAAGGTATCGGCCACCTTCTCGTCGGCGATGCGCCAGTCGGGCTTATTGTCAAAGTCGGTGTCGTTGGCGTCAAAGACGTAGTCACAGTGAGAGGACAGTACCGCCCCCACCACCACAACCACCAGGAAGATAGGGGGGAGGATGTAGCGCAGCCGGACCACCGCCTTGCCCCAGAAGTTGATCTTGGGCACCAGATTGCGGTGGCGGGTGCGGTCGATGGGCTTGCTGAAGAGCATCAGCAGGCCGGGCATGAGCAAAAACACGCACAGCATGGAGCACACAATGCCCTTGGACAGGACGATGCCCATGTCAAAGCCGATGCGCAGCTGCATGAGCATCAGGGCCACCAGGCCGGAGATGGTGGTGAGGCTGGAGGAGGAGATCTCCACAATGGCCTTGCTCAGGGCAGCAATGTCAGCCTCCCGGGGACTGAGACCATTGTCCCGCTCCTCCATGTACCGGTGGCAGAAGATGATGGCATAGTCGATGGCTAGGGCCAGCTGCAGCACCACGGCGATGGAGTTGGTGATGAAGGAAATGGTGCCGAAGATGAAATTGGTGCCCATGTTCAAAAGAGCGGCCGCCACGAAGACGATGAGGTAGACGGGCACCTCCATGTAGCTCTTGGAGGTGAACAGCAGCACCACTACAATGACCATTGCGGCGATGGCTAGGATGACAGTCATTTCCTTCTGAAGACTGGCGGACACGTCCCGACCAATCTGGGTGGAGGAGTAGACGTCGTAGCCCTCCAGTACCTGTAGGACCTGGTTGAGAGCAGCCTCGGTCTCCGGATCTGCCTCCTCTTTGTCAAAGGAAACGGTGAAGAGTGCGGAGGAGTCCTTATAGTGGGCATCGGTGTCGTCAAACTCCACCTGGGACACCCCGGGGACCTCGGCAATCTGCTCAGACAGGTCCAGAGCGGTCTCGTAAGAGACGTTGGACACCATGATGTTGGCAGTGCCCAGAGTGATGAACTCCTCCTCCATAATGGTAAGACCCCGGCGGGTCTCGGTTTGGGAGGGGAGGTAGGAGGTGATGTCGTTGTTGATCTGTACCTTGTGGATGGAGGCGGCGGAGAAGAGAACCACCGCAGTGAAAATCAGATAGAAGGCCTTTCGTTTGTCCACAATGAAACGGGCCAGCTTGGTCATGGGACTCTCGGTACGTGTTTCCTGAGTCATGGGTGACACCTCACTGAATGGGGATAAACTGCTCCAGGTTGGTCAGCAGGTGGCTGGCCGGGAGGGGATGGCTGTCGGTCAGCCACCAGCGGATGAGGCCCAGCATGGCACCGGTGTAGAAGTGGGCGGCCACCTGGGGATCCACTTGAGGGGAGAGCGAGCGGAACCGGGGCTCGGAGAGCAGGCGGGCCAGCTCCTGGGCGGCACAGTCCTCCAGAACGTGGACCTGTACGTCGGTTCCACTGGTGATGCAGGCCAGGTACAGCTTCCGGTGGGCGTCAAAGAAGTCAAAGACATTCCGGGCGGCCGTCAGCAAGTACTCCCGGGGGCTTCGCTCCGGGTCACGGGGCAGGCAGGTAGAGATGCACTGCTGCTCCAGCCCCTCCAGCAGATAGCGCAGCAGCTCCTGCTTGTCGGTAAAGTGGGCGTAAAAGGTGGTGCGGTGAACCATGGCCCGGGCGCAGATGTCCACCACGGAGATGTCCGGAAAAGGCTTCTCCTCCATCAAGTGGGCCAGAGCCTCCACCAGCAGCTTCCGGGTTTTGCGCTGGCGCAGATCCAAGTGTTCTTCCATGAGCTCTCCTCCAGAATTAAAGTAGGATCATCTTAGCATCAGAAACTACATGTGTCAAGATAATATACAAATGTAGATTAAACAAAGTGGGAGGAGATGAAATAGCCCCTTTTTGACCTTCGCAGCAAAAACGCCCCAAACACGGGGCGCGGAGCGGAGGAAAATAAAACCCGGGATGGACGCGTGAAGCGGTCCATCCCGGGTTTGGCAGGTAAATTCAGTTATGCCGGCTCTTCGGCGAAGTTTCCGGTGTAGAGGCGGTAATAGGTGCCCTTCTTGGCAATGAGCTCGTCGTGGGTACCCCGCTCGATGATGCGGCCCTGGTCCATGACCATGATGCAGTCGGCGTTGCGAACCGTGCTGAGTCGGTGGGCGATGACAAAGGTGGTCCGCCCGGTCATCAGAGCGTCCATACCGTCCTGGACCAGCTTCTCCGTGCGGGTGTCGATGGAGGAGGTGGCCTCATCCAGAATGAGCACCGGGGGGTCGGCCACGGCGGCCCGGGCGATGGCCAGCAGCTGACGCTGGCCCTGGCTCAGGTTGGCGCCGTCGCCGGTGAGCATGGTGTCGTAGCCGTCAGGCAGGCGGCGGATAAAGCCGTCGGCGTTGGCCAGCTTGGCGGCGGCCATACACTCCTCATCGGAGGCGTTCAGGTTGCCGTAGCGGATGTTTTCCATGACCGTACCGGTAAAAAGATGGGTGTCCTGAAGGACGATGCCCAGGGAACGGCGCAGGTCGGGTTTTTTAATCTTGTTGATGTTGATGCCGTCATAGCGGATTTTGCCGTCGGCAATGTCGTAAAAACGGTTGATGAGGTTGGTGATGGTGGTCTTGCCGGCGCCGGTGGCGCCCACGAAGGCGATCTTCTGGCCGGGCTTGGCCCAGAGGCTGATGTTGTGGAGCACCAGCTTGTTTTCGTCGTAGCCGAAGTCCACGTCGTCAAAGACCACGCCGCCCTCCAGCTTGGTGTAGGTAATGGTGCCCTCCGCCTTGTGGGGGTGCTTCCAGGCCCAGACGTTGGTGCGCTCCGCGCTCTCCACCATCTGGCCGTCAGCATTCTCCTTGGCGTTGACCAGTTCCACGTAGCCGTTGTCCTCCTCAGGCACCTGATCCATGAGGTCGAAGACACGCTGGGCGCCGGCGGCAGCGGTGACCACAAAGTTGACCTGCATGCTGACCTGGGAGATGGGGTTGGTGAAGCTCTTGTTCAGGCCCACGAAGGTGATGACCGTGGCCAGGTCCACGCCGGCCATGTTGTTGTTGATGGCCAGAATGGCACCGACGATGGTGACCAGTGCATAGCTCAGCCAGCCGATGTTGGCGTTGATGGGCATGAGCAGGTTAGAGTAGCGGTTGGCCAGATTGGCGCTCTGGCGCAGTTCCTCATTTACCTTGTGGAAGTCTGCCATGGCGGCTTCCTCATGGCAGAAGATCTTGACCACCTTTTGGCCGTCCAGCATTTCCTCAATGAAGCCGTCTACTTCGCCCAGGGCACGCTGCTGTTTGATAAAGTACCGGCCGGACAGGCGGGTGAAGTTTTTGGTGACGGCCAGCATGACCAGTGCAGTAAGGACCGAGATGACAGTAAGGGCGGGGCTAAGTACGAGCATGGTTACCAGTGTAGCGACCATGGTGATGCCCGAATTAATAATCTGAGGGATGCTCTGGCTGATCAGCTGACGCAGGGTGTCCACGTCGTTGGTGTAAACCGACATGATGTCGCCGTGAGCGTGGGTATCAAAGTACTTGATGGGCAGAGCCTCCATCTTGTGGAACAGGTCGTCACGCAGACGGCGCAGGGTACCTTGGCTGATGTTAACCATGATGCGGTTGTAGGCGTAGGAGGCAATGACGCCTACCACCATGAAACAGCACAGCTGGATAACGTCCTGGAGCAGGCCGGAAAAGTCTTGAGAGCCGCTTTCCAGCATGGGCTCCAGATAATTGCGGATCAGGGTCTGGGGGAAGGTGGCTGATACCACGGTACACACGGCCGAGACCAGGATGCACCCAATCACCAGGGTGAACAGATATTTATAATAATGAAGCATGTAGCGGAGGACCCGATTCAAAACAGCCGGGCCGTCTCCTTGCCTCATACGGGAATTCATGGGTTCAATCCTCCTCTCAAGCGGGCTGATCGAAGTCGCCGCCGCCCTTGACCTGAGACTCGTAGATCTCTTGGTAGATGGGGTTGGACTTCAGCAGATTTTCGTGGGTATCAAAGGCGTTGATGCGGCCGTTGTCCAGAACCAGAATGCGGTCGGCACCCTCCACACTGGAGATCCGCTGGGCGATGATGATTTTGGTGGTTCCAGGAATCTTTTGGGCGAATGCGGCCCGGATTTTTGCGTCTGTGGCGGTGTCTACCGCGCTGGTGGAGTCGTCCAGAATGAGGACCTTGGGCTTTTTCAGCAGAGCGCGGGCGATGCACAGCCGCTGCTTCTGGCCGCCGGAGACGTTGTTTCCGCCCCGCTCGATGCGGGTATGGTAGCCGTCGGGCATGCGGTCGATAAACTCGTCGGCGCAGGCCGCCCGACAGGCCTCGATGCATTCCTCTTCGGTGGCATCGGGGTTGCCCCAGCGCAGGTTTTCCAGGATGCTGCCGGAGAAGAGGGTGTTTTTCTGAAGTACCACAGATACCTGGTTGCGCAGGGACTCCATATCGTACTGCCGCACGTCCACGCCGCCTACGCATACCGAGCCCTCGTCCACGTCGTACAGCCGGCAGATAAGGTTGACCAGACTGCTCTTGCCCGAGCCGGTACCGCCAATGACGCCGATGGTTTCACCGGAGCGGATGTGCAGGTCAATGTCGGACAGGGCATTTTTGCCGCTGCCGTGCTTATAGGAGAAATTCACGTGATTGAAGTCGATGCTGCCATCGGCCACCTCGTGAATGGGCTGCTCAGGATTGTGCAGGTCAGGAGTTTCGGTCAGTACCTCCTGAATTCGACGAATGCTGGCCATGGACATGGAGATCATGACCACTACCATGGAGAGCATCATCAGGCTCATGAGCAGAGACATGATGTAGCTATATAAGCTGGTGAGGTCAGTGGTGGCCAGGGTGTGATCCACTACAATGTAGTGAGCACCCAGCCAGGATACCATGATAATGCAGAAGTAGACAGCCAGCATCATGGCAGGGCCGTTGAAGGCCAGAAGGCCCTCTGCCTTGACGAAAAGACGGTACAGATTCTGGGAGGCGGAAGAGAACTTTTTGTTCTCATAGTCCTCCCGGACGAAGGCCTTGACTACCCGGATAGCGGAAATGTTTTCCTGAACGCTGGCGTTCAGATCGTCGTACTTCTGAAAGACCTGGTTGAAGATTTTCAGTGTCACTACCATGATAGCGCCGATAACCACCAGCAGAAAAGCCAAGGCGATGAGGAAGGTCAGGCTGAGCTTTACGTTAATGATCATGCACATGGCAAAGCTGAAAATCAGGGTCAGGGGGGAGCGCACCGCAATGCGGATGACCATCATGAAAGCCTGCTGCACGTTGGTGATATCGGTGGTCATGCGGGTCACCAGACCGGGGACACTGAACTTGTCAATGTTGGAAAAGGAGAAGGTCTGGATGTTGGCATAGATGGCCTCGCGAAGGTTAGCTGCCAGGCCGGAAGAGGCGCTGGCGGCAAAGCGGCCGGCAACCGCTCCGAAAATCAGACTGAGCAGCGCCATAACCACCAGAATGGCACCGTAGCGGTACACGGCAGGCAGATAGCCGGTTTCCAGGCCTTCCGCCAGCAGACGGGTGGTAATAAAGGGAAGCAGGATTTCCATGATGACTTCCAGCGTCGTCAGGCCGATGCAGAAAAAGGTATCCCGCTTATACTGTTTGAGTTGTTGTAGGACTTTCTTCACAATCTTCACGCCTCCTGGAATCGTTTGGGGAATTGGTGTGTACAGACAGGTTCTGAATCATTTTTTTCTGCAGCCGGTCCAGCTCCTGCAGTTCCGCATCGGAAAAGCCCTCGTAGACCTGATCCCAGGCCTTATGGACGGCCTGGTCCAGAAAGTGTCTTGTCTGAGCTCCCTTTTCCGTGCCGAACAGGAGTTTGCGGCGTTCGTCCGCCGCACAGGGCTCCACCCGGACATAACCTGCCTGGCGCAGCTGCTTGAGAATACGGCACAAGGTTGCCTTGGAAAAGCCGAATTCCCGGTGGATGTCGGTTAGAGAGGTGCCCTTGGCAGAGTGGCTGAGAATGAAGAAAAGCATGTGTGCCTGCGATGCTGTCAGCCCTGCCTGGGACACCAGCTGGTCGGTGAGCAGTTCCGTCCGAATACTGATCCGCCGATTTTCCAGGGCCAGCGTTCGCCGGTCAGTTTTCACGTTGGTTCACCTCTTGTTTCACATTGGTTCGAATGAGAACTGTTTTGTACGTTACGTTTTATAGCACAGATGGGCTTGTATGTGAAATTCAAATATGTTATCATCGATAAAAAGCTTTTATTGATTTATGTTATTGCACAGAATCTGATGCAGTGAAAGGAGGCCTTTCCGTGAACACCACACAATTGGAATGTTTTTTGTCGGTGGCAAATTTTCTGAACTTTTCCCGGGCGGCGGAGCAGCTGCGGATTACCCAGCCGGCGGTGAGCCACCAGATTAACACCCTGGAGGATGAGCTGGGGACCAAGCTGTTTTTCCGCACCAGCAAGAGCGTCCGGCTGACCCCGGCCGGGCATCTGTTTACCCAGTATGCCGGGGAAATTTTAAAGCTGACCGGCCTGTCCAAGGCGCGGGTGAGTGAGTGCCAGGAGACCCTTCCCCAGCGGATGGGAATTGGCTGCCGCAATTTTCTGGAGCTGCGGCTGCTGCGGTCGGTGCTGGAGCCGCTGCGGCTGGAGATGCCCAAGCTGCTGCCGGTGCTGCGGCTCATTCCCTCGACCTCCATGGAAAATCTGCTGGCGGAGGACGACATTCAAGTGTTTTTCTCTCTTCAGGAGGCTGCGCCCAAGCGGGCCGTCTACCGGGAGATCAAACGCTGCCCGGTGGTGTGTGTGTGCAGCCCCGGGCATCCGCTGGCCGCCTATGAACAGCTTACCGTTGAGCAGCTGAGGCAGGGAGGAGTCATTGCCACCTGTCCGCCGCCCATCTATCCCCAGGCGCTCTTCCCGCTGCAAAATCAGATCGTGGGAGAGCGGGGCCCGGATCAAATGCTCTTCTGCGACAGTATAGAGATTGTCTATACCCTGGTGGAGGCGGGATATGGCTTTGCCATTATGACCGACCTGCCTCCGGCCCGGGTGCCGGGCCTTCGCTATATTCCCATTCCCCAGTTTGATCCCCTGTCCTTTGGGGTGGTGTATCGGGGGGATGGCCTCAGCCCGGCACTACGTCTCTTCCTGTCGATTCTGCAGGAGCAGATGGAGGACAAGTGAGAGAATGGGGCTTATGCGGATGGAAGCCAGTGAGCCTCCCTGAAAAAAGAAGAATGCCGGGGGATAAGCTAAGAAGTATTTGTGGAATAGATACAAATCTGCTATAATAAAAAGAACAAATCTACCGAGAGATTGGCCGGACCTGACCCATTTCCACAAGATGGAAATGTGGTTGGATACCGGGGCGCGGGTTGGTTCCAAGAGAGAAAGGATGGATGTCCGAAATGGCCGCAAAGACGCTTTATACGGTGATCGTTGCCGACGACGAGGACGAATTGAGGGAAGCTGTCTGCACCATGATTCCCTGGGAGGATTATGGCTTTCGTTTGGTTGGAAATGCCAGCAACGGGCTGGATGCTCTGCAGCTGGTGGAAAAGCATGAGCCGGATCTGCTGCTGACCGACATCCGCATGCCGTTTATTTCGGGCATCGAGCTGGCCCGGCAGGTGCGGGAGGTGCGTCCGGCCACCAACATTGCGTTTCTCAGCGGCTATGACAGCTTTGAGTACGCCAAGCAGGCCATTCAGTATAACATCATCAGCTATATGCTCAAGCCTCTGACCATGGAGGGACTGGCGGCGGAGCTGCGCAATATCCGGCAGAAGATCGACGATCAGTTTGCCCTCTTCCGGCAGGCGGTACCGGAGATGGAGCGGCCGGACCATCGGGCGGCCATGCTCATGCCCCTGGTGCTGGACGAGTATGCGGAGCCGGAGGAGGAAGCACGGCTGGAGGAATACGGCCGGCAGTGCGGTCTGCTGCGGGACAAGGATGACCGGCCCTGCTACACGGTGATGGTCTCTGCCCTGCTCAGCCAGGAGGGGGATGAGGGGACCACTCCGTCCTTTGTGGCGTCGGTGGATACGCTGGCGGCCAAATACCTCCGGGGCGTCAGCTTCTTTGCCTTCGGCAAGGTGATTACCGTGCTCATGGGAAACCGGTCAGATTTCGAGGAGTATCTGCACATTCTGGCCGACGAAATCCCCCAGATGACCCAGCGCGTGCTGGGGAGAGGCTGCCGCATCGGGGTCAGCCGGCTGACCAACACCCTGACCGGCCTGCACGGGGCCTACCGGGAGGCCATGGAGGCCTTCCGCCAGAGCGACGGAAGCGAGGGCAGCGCCCAGTTTGTCAGTGACCTGGAGCCGGCGGTCAAGGGGGGGAGCCTGCTGTGCAAGCGGGCGCTGGACACCCTGGACCAGCACTATATGGATGCGGACCTGTCCCTGGTTTCCCTCAGCAGCATGCTGGACGTGAGCCCCAACCATCTCAGCGCCTGTATTAAAAAGTATGCCGGTGAGACATTTATCAACATCCTGATCCGCAAGCGAATGGAGGCCGCTCGGGAGCTGCTTTCCGACTCCGCCTTGAAGATTCAGGACATCTCCCAGCGGTGCGGCTATACCGATCAGCACTATTTCAGCTACTGCTTCAAAAAGTACTGCGGCGAGTCACCCAACGCCATGCGCCGCCGTCTGGAGCAGGCAAGGGCAGGTGATAACCGTTGAAGGGCGTAAAGTCCAGAGGCGGTCTGCGCATCACGGCGATTCTGGTGACCATGGTGGTAGGCGTGGTGGCCATTATCCTGTGCTGCTGCATTCTGCTCTTTTTGAACCGCTACCGCAGCGCCATCGTGCAGAACGCCCGGACCAGCAGCGCCCAGGCGGTCTCTCAGGTGTCCAATACGGTCAGCAACTATCTGCGGGATATGAACCAGGCCATGGGGCTGGTGGAGCAGTCCATGCTGGAGAGTGCGGACAGCCGGGACGAGCTGCTGGGCGCATTTTTGAAGTTCCGGCCCGATGTGGTGGCGGTGACCAGCTATTCTCCCAACGGTGCGCTGCTGGATTGCTGGTCCCCCGGCCGGGAGCCCAGAGAGACCATCTATCAGAATCTATCCTTTGATCTGAACAAGGCCCGGGCCAAGGGGGCGCCCTATATGACTGCCCCCCACGTGGAGACCATTTTTGAGAGCTACTACCCCTGGGTGGTGACCATGACTGCGCCACTGGCACCGGGGGGAGAGGCGGCCTGGGTGTCCCTGGACCTCAGCTTTTCCAGTATTTCCAGTTACATCAATAACGTGAGTATCGGCCAGCGGGGCTACTGCTTCTTGATGGACAGCGACGGAAACATCGTCTACCATCCCCAGCAGCAGCTGCTTTATTCCGGCCTGAAATCGGAGAATACCGCCGCCCTGGCGGCCCTGAAGGACGACGTCTATGTGGATGATACAGTCATTTACTGTGTGACCAGCGTGGAGGGGAGCGACTGGCGGGTGGTGGGCGTCAGCTATGTGGACGAGCTGGTGAACCGGAACGTCCAAGATATGATTCGCCTGACCTGCGTGCTGGCGGTGGTGGTGCTGGCGGCGGCTCTGCTGGCCAGCTGGCTGCTCTCCCGACTGCTGGGCCGCCCTCTGCGGGGGCTGGCCTCCGCCATGGAGAGCTTTGAGGCGGATGCCGACCACTTCTCCTATCATCCGGTGGGCGGCACCCGGGAGGTGCAGGAGCTCTCCGACTCCTTTGGGCACATGGTGGTGCAGATTCAGCAGCTCATGTCCACCGTGCGTGAGGAGGAAGTGAACCTGCGGAAAACCGAGCTGAAGGCCCTGCAGGCTCAGATCAATCCCCATTTCCTCTATAATACCCTGGACTCCATCGCCTGGATGTGTGAGCAGGGGCGCAATGCCGACGCGGTAAAGATGGTCCATGCCCTGGCCCGCCTCTTCCGCATCAGCATCAGCAAGGGGCATGAGCTCATTCCCATTGCCAAGGAGATCGAGCACGCCGAGAGCTATCTGCAAATCCAGAAGTACCGCTATAAGAACCAGTTCACCTATGATTTTCAGGTGGACCCGGAATGTCTGGACTACTACTGCAATAAAATCACCCTTCAGCCCATTATTGAAAACGCCATCAACCACGGTTTGGACCTGATGGTGGATGAAGGACACATCCAGGTGACGGTGGGCCAGGACGGGGATGACATTGTGTTCTGTGTTCAGGACAACGGCGTGGGTATGAGCGAGGACCAGATCGTGTCCATCATGCGCCGGGGTCCCAAGGACCGCACCGGCATCGGAATCAAGAACGTCAATGACCGGCTGAAAATCTATTTTGGCAAGGAGTATGGCCTGCATATTACCAGTGAGCTGGATGTGGGGACCAGCGTGGAAATCCGCATGCCGAAAATCCGGGAGGGAAGCTATGAAACGAAATAGAACTGCTGCCCTGTGCTGTGCGGCATTGCTGCTGCTGGGGCTGAGCAGCTGCGGGACGGACACGGCTTCCTCCACCCAGCATGTGGTGACCCTGGTTTCCAAGTCTACCCAGACGGAGTTCTGGCTTTCCGTCTTTGCCGGGGCGGAGGCCGCAGCCACAGAGTATAACGTAAAGCTCAATATCGTCGGTCCGGAGACGGAGGAGGATTACAAGACCCAGAATCAGATGGTGGCCGATGCGGTGGCCCAGGGGACGGAGGCTCTGGTGTTTTCCGCCATTGATTACGAGAACAATGCTGACGCCGTGGACGAGGCGGCGGGCAAGGGCGTGAAAATCGTGGCCATCGACAGCAATGTGGACTCTTCTGCGGTGAGTACCTATATCGGGACAGACAACTATGCTGCCGGACAGATGGCGGCTCGGGCCGCATTGGAGCGGGTGAAGGGCCGTCTGAAGGTGGGCATCATCAATTACGACATCAGCAGTGCTAACGGTCAGGAGCGGCAGCGGGGGGCTGAGGATACCTTCCGGGAAAGCGGACGGGCGGAAGTGACCGCGGTCATCAACACCCTGGCAGAGGCAGGACAGGCCCAGAAGGACACCGAGGCTTTGCTGAACGAGCATCCGGAAATCGACGTGCTTCTGGCTTTCAACGAGCCCACCAGCGTGGGTGCAGCCCAGGCGGTGGAAGTCCTTGGTCTGTCAGAACAGGTTTTTTTGGTGGGCTTTGATTCCAATGTGTTGACCATCGACGGTCTGCAGGAGGGAAGCGTGGACGCCCTTGTGGTGCAGAACCCCTATGCCATGGGCTACCTGGGGGTGGAGAGCGCCTACAAGCTGCTGTCCGGCCAGGGGGGCGGCCTGGAGCAAACAGTGGACACCTCCACCCGGATTGTGGACCGGAGTAATCTGTTTTCCATCGACAGCCAGAAGGCTCTGTTTGCCTTTGAACAGCGGGAGGATTGAGCAATTCGCACAAAAAAGGGAGGGTGTATTTTTACATAACGATAGATTCGCATAATTTTTTGCCCTCCTTTCGGTGAATTTTCACCTTGTATTCCCGCTATATTTCCACTAACATTAAAAGTGCCAGATGGGACTTGCATAGTTTATGAAAGTCCCATTAAATTGTAAGGCAAAGGAGAATAGTTATGAAAAAAGCACTTGCACTTGCCCTGGCAGCTGCCCTGTCCCTGAGCCTGGTGGCCTGCTCCTCCAGCAACGAGGGTAGTTCCGCTTCCGGTTCCGGCGCCGGCAGCACCTCTGGCAGCGGAAATGAAGCCACTGAGGTGGCCAACAAGGACAAGCCCCTTGTTTGGTTTAACCGTCAGCCCTCCAACAGCTCCACCGGCGAGCTGGATATGACCGCTCTGAGCTTCAACGAGGACACCTACTATGTGGGCTTCGATGCCAACCAGGGCGCTGAGCTCCAGGGCACCATGATCGTGGACTACATCACCAAGGCCGTCGAGAGCGGCAAGGAGATCGACCGCAACGGCGACGGCGTCATCGGCTACGTGCTGGCCATCGGCGACATCGGCCACAACGACTCCATCGCCCGTACCCGCGGCGTCCGCTCCGCTCTGGGCACCGCCGTTGAGAAGGACGGCGCCATCGACAGCACTCCTGTTGGCACCAACGTGGACGGCAAGTCCACCTTCGTCAAGGACGGCACCCTGACCATCGGCGATAAGACCTACACCGTCCGTGAGCTGGCCTCTCAGGAGATGAAGAACTCCGCCGGCGCCACTTGGGACGCCTCCACTGCCGGCAACGCCATCAACACCTGGTCCGCCTCCTTCGGCGATCAGATCGACATCGTTGCCTCCAACAACGACGGCATGGGCATGGCCATCTTCAACGCCTGGTCCCAGGCCAACGGGGTTCCCACCTTCGGCTATGACGCCAACTCCGACGCCGTTGCTGCTATCGCCAACGGTTACGGCGGCACCATCAGCCAGCACGCTGACGTTCAGGCTTACCTGACCCTGCGCGTGCTCCGCAACGCTCTGGACGGCGTGGACATCGACACCGGTATCGGCACCGCCGACGAGGCCGGCAACGTCCTGAGCTCCGACGTGTTCAAGTATGACGAGGCCACCCGCTCCTACTACGCCCTGAACGTGGCTGTCACCGCTGAGAACTATAAGGACTTCACCGACTCCACCGTGACCTACGCTCCTGTTTCCAACCAGCTGGATGCCAAGGATCACCCCACCAAGAATGTGTGGCTGAACATCTACAACTCCGCTGATAACTTCCTCAGCGCCACCTATCAGCCCCTGCTGGAGAAGTACGATGACCTGCTGAACCTGAATGTCGAATACATCGGCGGCGACGGCCAGACCGAGGGCAACATCACCAACCGCCTGACCAACCTGGAGAACTATGACGCCTTCGCCATCAACATGGTGAAGACCGACAACGCCGCCTCTTACACCGGCATCCTGGCTCAGTAATCCAGCCGGTGCGCTGAACTGGCGCAAATCCAAATTGATGAACAAGTAAGTAACAGTTTGCCATTGGGGAGAAGGAATTCTCCGTCCGGGAGAATCCACTCTCCGCACGGAAGAAGCACTTCTCCCCAATGACGATTTTCGTAAATCGGGCAGAATTCCAGGTTTTGCCCAAACTGTTTAATGTATGACGGGAGTAACGAGAATGGCAGATGCGAGAGATGATATTGTCCTGTCCATACAGGGTATGAGCAAGTCCTTCGGCCGCAACCGGGTGCTTGACCATATCAATCTGGACGTGAAGCGCGGAACTGTCATGGGACTGATGGGCGAGAATGGCGCCGGTAAGTCCACTATGATGAAGTGTCTGTTCGGCACCTACCAGAAGGACGAGGGAAAAATTTACTTAAACGGAAGAGAAATCAGCTTTTCCGGTCCGAAAGACGCTCTGGAAAACGGAATTGCCATGGTGCACCAGGAGCTGAACCAGTGTCTGGAGCGCAACGTCATCGACAACCTGTTCCTGGGGCGCTATCCCACCAATGCCGCGGGCGTTGTGGATGAGAACTCCATGAAGAAGAAGGCCTCTGAGCTGTTCCGTAAGCTGGGCATGACGGTCAACCTGACGCAGCCCATGCGGAATATGTCCGTGTCTCAGCGGCAGATGTGTGAAATTGCCAAGGCAATTTCTTATAACTCCCAGGTGATCGTCCTGGACGAGCCCACCTCCTCCCTGACTGTGCAGGAGGTTGACAAGCTCTTCGAGATGATGCGGATGCTGAAGAATCAGGGCATTTCCCTGATCTATATCTCCCATAAAATGGACGAGATCTTTGAAATTTGCGACGAAATTTCGGTTCTTCGTGACGGCAATCTGGTTATGACCAAGAACGCCAAGGACACCAACATGAACGAGCTGATTGCAGCCATGGTGGGGCGTTCTCTGGAGAGCCGGTTCCCGCCGGTGGACAACACCCCCGGGGATACCATTTTGTCCGTCCAGCACCTTTCCACCAAATATGCCCCCTACCTCCAGGACGTCTCCTTCGATGTGAAGGAGGGCGAAATCTTTGGCCTGTACGGCCTGGTGGGCGCCGGGCGCACCGAGCTGTTGGAGACCATCTTTGGCGTTCGTACCAGAGCAGCCGGCCGTGTCTATTTCAAGGGCCGTCTGATGAACTTCAACAATGCCAAGGAAGCCATTGAGCATGGCTTCGCCATGATTACAGAGGAACGCAAGGCAAACGGCCTGTTTTTGAAGTGTGACCTTACCTTTAACACCACCATCGCCAACCTGAATCAGTATAAGGCCGGCCCGGCTCTGTCCACGCCCAAGATGGTCAAGGCCACCAACAAGGAGATCAAGATCATGCACACCAAGTGCATGGGCCCGGACGATATGATTTCCAGCCTCTCCGGCGGAAACCAGCAGAAGGTGATCTTCGGCAAGTGGCTGGAGCGTGAGCCCCAGATCTTCATGATGGACGAACCCACCCGAGGCATCGACGTGGGCGCCAAGTACGAGATCTATGAGCTGATCATCAACATGGCAAAGCAGGGGAAGACCGTGATCGTGGTTTCCTCTGAGATGCCGGAAATTCTGGGTATCACCAACCGCATCGGCGTCATGTCCAATGGACACCTGTCCGGAATTGTGAATACCAAAGAGACCAATCAGGAAGAGCTTTTGCGGTTAAGCGCAAAATACCTGTAAGTGTAGTGGGAGAAATTGCTTATGGTGACGGAAAATACAAAAATTCTTACGGCTGAACAGGAAGCGGAGCTTCTTCAGCCCATCGACAAGTATGTCGGCGATATCCAGGCGAAAATCAACGCGCTGCGCGAGGATGGCACCGATCAGGTCATCGAGATCCAGAGCGCTCTGGATAACCTGAAGCGGGACCGCATCTATACCCAGGAGGAAAAGGTAGCCCGCAGCGCCCAGCTCGCCAAGGAGCTGGAGCAGGCCAAGGCAGTGGAGAACCAGAACAAGGACCAGGTCTCCAAGCTGATTTCTGAGGCGGAGCAGTACCTGAAGGAGCACTACAACACCGATTACTACCAGGCAGTGGTAGCCAGCTGCAAGGAAGAGAAGGTTGCCGCCCAGGTGAAGTACCGCCAGTCGGTGGAGCAGCTCCAGAAGGATCACCAGGCTACCCTTGCCAAGCTGACCGACGCCCAGGAGATCAAGGACGAGAAGTACGTCCACAAGAACCGTCTCTTTGACGCCAAGATGCAGCTGGCCAAGGACCTGCAGGCGGTGAAGGACCGTCAGCACGCCGCCTTTGATCACAAGTATCACCTCATCGACCTGCTGCGCATGTCCCGGTTCACCTTCGGTGAATCCATGGCTCAGCGGTGGGAGAACTACAAGTACACCTTTAACCGCCGGGACTTCTTCCTGAAAAACGGTCTGTACCTGGCCATCATCGTGGTGTTTGTGGCCCTTTGTATCATCACTCCCGTGGTGAAGGGCACCCAGCTGCTGACGGTGAACAACGTCCTGAACATCCTGCAGCAGGCCTCTCCCCGTATGTTCCTGGCCCTCGGCGTGGCCGGCCTCATCCTGCTGGCCGGTACCGACCTGTCCATCGGACGTATGGTTGGTATGGGCATGACTACCGCTACCATTATCATGCACCAGGGTATCAATACTGGCGGTGTGTTTGGTCATATCTTTGACTTTACCGGCATGCCGGTGCTGGCCCGTGTGTTCCTGGCTCTGGTGGTTTGTATTGTCCTTTGTACCTTCTTTACCACCATCGCAGGTTTCTTTACGGCCAAGTTCAAGATGCACCCCTTCATTTCCACCATGGCCAACATGCTGGTCATCTTCGGTCTGGTGACTTACTCCACCAAGGGTGTTTCCTTCGGCTCCATTGATTCCACCATTCCCGGTATGATTATCCCCCGCATCGGAAAGTTCCCCACTATCATTCTGTGGGCTGTGGCGGCCATTGTCATTGTGTGGTTCATCTGGAACAAGACCACCTTCGGCAAGAACCTGTACGCTGTGGGCGGCAACCCTGAGGCCGCCGCTGTCTCCGGTATCTCCGTGTTCTGGGTGACTGTGGGCGCCTTCATCCTGGCCGGTATCCTGTACGGCTTCGGCTCCTGGCTGGAGTGTATCCGCATGTTCGGTTCCGGTTCCGCCGCTTATGGCCAGGGCTGGGAGATGGACGCCATCGCGGCCTGCGTGGTGGGCGGTGTCTCCTTCACCGGCGGTATCGGTAAGATCTCCGGCGTTGTGGTGGGCGTGTTTATCTTCACCGCCCTGACCTACTCCCTGACCGTTCTGGGCATTGACGCCAACCTCCAGTTCGTGATTTCCGGTATCATCATTCTGGTGGCCGTGACTCTGGACTGCCTGAAGTACGTCCAGAAGAAGTAAGAACTGGTCGGCCCCTGTGGCCTGATCCCACAGAGAGGTCTTCAAAGTTGTTATCCCGTAAAGCCCCCGCAAGACAGAGCCTCTGCATTTGTCTTGCGGGGGCTTTTTTGTGCCGAAACCCGTGCCTGCAGCGAAGAAAAGCCAGGCGGGGGACCGTGTGGAGTTTAAAAGAAACTTAAGGGAATCTTTCTTGCTTTTGTGTTGGAGCGTTGTTATACTGTCAACCATCAAAGAAAAGACAATGAGGGAACCGATTATGAACTTTACCTGTCAGAGCCTGTACCGCCAGAAAGAACTGACGGCCCTGTCGCGGGCGATGCGAAAAACGGTTCGAAAAAAGTCGGACCGAAACATTCAGGTTTTGGAGTGGGGGAGCATTGCGCTGGGGATCGCTGTGGTGCTCACCACCAAGCAGACTTGGGTGAGGTGGCTGGACAGCGCCGCCATTCTCCTGCTGCTGGTCGTTCTTGTCTGGGGCGATGCCATCAACGGCTTCGCGGCCCGGATGATGGTGCCCAAGGGGGAGGAGACGGTGACGATCTCCTTTTCTCCTGAGGGTTATACGGTGGAAAGCGGAGCATCCGTGACCCAGTGGAGCTATGAGCAGGTTTTAGCGCTGGCGGAGACCCAGGACTACATCCTTCTAGTCCAGGGCCCCAAGGAGGGTGAGATCTGTAAAAAGGCCGCCCTGCAAGGGGGCACGCTGGAGGAGTTTCGAAACTTTCTGCAGGAGAAGACGCAGAAGAATATTCTGAATGTCGGGAGGTAATCACAGATGAAGCAACTGAAAAAAGCCTTGCTCGTTGGGGCGGCCGCCCTGTTCGTAGGGGGAGCGGCCTATAAGCGGACCATCCGCATGCCTTGGAAGGAATATACCGGGTATGCCCGGAAGATGGCGGAGCTGGATGACAACATCGCCCGCAATGAGCTGGAAGGAAACCGGGTTGGCGGCAATGTCATCGTCTTTCCGCCAAAATCGGAGTCAGTGGAGGACCGCTACCACTTTTTCCTGAAGCTGAACCGGCGAAAGAGCCGGACCGCCATCCTCAGCGAGATTGCAGAGCTGGAGCAGCGTCTGAAGGAGTCGCGGCAATATGAGAACGCACCCAAGGAGGACCTGGAGGTGGTCTGGGTAAAGCAGGACCCGGCGGAGTGCGAGCAGTGAGGTGAGAAGGATGAAGCGGAATCTCAGCAGGGGAAAAGTCATCTGTGCTGTTTCGGGGCTGGCCGTGCTGCTCATGGTCATAGCCAGCGGAGCTGCCTATCCAAGCCCTGTGTTCCGGGTCGGCGCCCCTCTGGGGCTGGGGCTGATTGCCTTGGCTCTGGTGCTGATGGCGGCGGACTGGGGGTGGGATCTGCGCAATGCCATCCGACAGCGCCAGGGGACAGAAATCCTGATTCTGCTGATTGGCGCGGCAGTTACGGCGGGAGCCTTTTTCTTCCACCGGTAAAATAGACATAGAAACGCCGGAAGGAGCGTCCTGAATGGATACTCTTCCGGCGTTTTCCTATAGTATTGAGAGAATAAACGTCTGTCTTACAGCCGCAGCCCACGATACCGGTTCAGACAGGCGAGGATCTCCTGCTTTCTGGGGCGGGCCAGGAAGGAGACGGGGGATGAATTCTCGCACAGAGCGGACAGAGTCCGCTCCTGAATCAGGGTGTCCAGAGCGTCTGCAATTTGGCGCAGGTCCCGGGTGCCATCCATCAGATGCCGCTGGGCATAGAGCAGACAGCTGCCCAAGGCGGAGACCTGTTCGCTGTCGGTGAGCTGCTCCACATTCCGAAGGTCAATGGTCTCCCGGTTCAGGGACAGGCCGTCCCGTCCCAGAGTCTTGAGCTTGACCCGCTCGCCGCTTCGAAGCTCCGGCGAGGGCTTGGGACAGCGGTGAAACTCCGGGGCCTTCGCCGGCTCCGGGGACTGGGTGTGGATGGGAAAGGCAGAGGCCTCCTTTTTGGCCAGGGCAGTGATGTCTTGGGGGATGTACCGGTCCATCTGGATGATGTGGTCGGCGATGTGGAAGAACGCGCCTGAACTGCCCGCCACCAGAATGGTGGAGATGCCCCAGGTGTCGTACAGCTCCCGCGCCCGTTCCAGAAAAGGCGTGATGGGCTCCATATCCCGGTGTACCACCCGCTGCATCAGCTCATCCCGGACCATGAAGTTGGTGGCGCTGGTGTCCTCGTCCATGAGCAGCAGGGAGGTACCGGCCTCCATGCTCTCCACCACATTGGCCGCTTGAGAGGTACTGCCGCTGGCATCCTCTGAGGAGAAATGGACGGTGTCCGTTCCGTTGGGCAGGTCGTTAATAAACATGGAGATGTCCGTGCGCCGAATGCTCCGCCCGTCCTCCGCCCGGATTTTTACGGCGGAGGCATCGGTAATCACATATTCCCGGCCGTCCCCGGCAATGTGGTTGTAGACACCCAGCTCCAGGGCCTTGAGCAGGGTGGACTTACCGTGGTAGCCGCCGCCTACAATGAGGGTAACGCCCTTGGGGATGCCCATGCCGGTGACTTTGCCTTGGTGGGGGAGATCCAGTGTCACAGCCAGCTCCCCGGGGGAGCGGAAGGAAACCGCATTCTTCATGGGAAGGGAAGAGATGCCGGAGGCGCGGGGCAGAATGCTGCCGTTCGCCACAAAGGCGCACAGACCCATATCGGGGAGGACAGAGCGGATATAGTCCTGATCCTCGGCCAGATCGGCAATGGCCTGAAGCTGCCGCCCGTCCAGATTTCGGTAAAATAGGGCAGATTCCACGCAACGGGGGAGCAGATCAAAAAGAATCTTTTCCAGTTCTCTGGCGTTGATGGTCCGGCCGTTGGCGGGAAAGCCCACCTCAAGACGGAGAAGGAGGTCGCCGCTCTGGGGATCCAGCTGGCAGGCGGTGCGTTCCAGAATCTCCGGACCGCAGCGGCTGACGGAAATGAGCCCACTGTGCCCGGAGCCTTTAGCCTGGAAGGAGGCCTGACCCGCCACACGCCCGAACCGGCGGGTCAGAGCGTCCTGCAGGGCGATGCGCTGACCGCGTGTCTCATAGAGTGCCTTGGGGAATCCGGCCTCGCTTCCCTTGACGTGGATGCTCACCTTGGAGGGAGCGGCAAAGGGATCGCCCTGGACGTGGTCGATGGACAGAATATAGCCCGGGAATCGGTAGCATCCCCTGGTGTCTTTGTAGACGGGATAGCTTCTGCGGTCAATCCGGGCGAGCAGAGTTTGTAAATCAGATGCAGTCTGCATGGTAATGGCTCCTTCGGCTGCCGAAGATACTCCCTGGTGGTGGGGGAAGACCAACAGCCATATGTTCATAGTTATCTTGAGCATAGTCCATTTTACAGGCGTTGTCAAAAATTTTTGGGCGAGAGCATCTGTGAAGGAATGGGAAGCAGAGGCGCCGTACAGTGAAAGTCCTGCTTGCATTCTGGAATCGTGCGTGCTAGAATAAAGACAAATTTTAATTGTTGTATTTATTTGGGGAGAGGAACATGCCGAAGATTGCCTATTCCGAGGAGGAGCGGGAACAAATCCGGTCAGCCCTTGTGAATACAGGGCTAAAGCTGATGGCCAAGCAGGGCTTTCAGCACACCACCGTGGAGCAGATTTATAAGGCCGTCGGCATTTCCCGCACCTTCTTTTACACCTTCTTTCCCACCAAGGAGGACCTGATTTTAGAAGTAATCTATGTTCAGCAGCCGAAGATTCTGGCCTTTGCCCGTACCCTGATGGAGGACCCGTCTCTGAGTTGGCGGGAAGGAGTCCGGCAGTTTCTTCATGCCTGCTGTTACGGAGAGCGAAACGGCATTGCGGTTTTGTCCATTGAGGAGCAGCAGATGATTTTCCGCCGCTTGTCGGAGGAGAGCAGCCGGGTGTTCCGGGAAAGGCAGGCAAGCCTCTTCGGCCATATTTTGGAGTGCTTTGGAATTGAGGCCAGCCGGGAGCGGATTCAGCTCTTTACCAACCTGAGCCTGGCGGCTATGGTGATCCGGCGTGCTATTCCCCAGACTTTGCCGTTCCTTGTGCCCGAGGCAGCCGATGCCACCGTGGAGATTCAAATCAATACCATTGTGGCCTGTCTGGAAAAAATGAAAGAACAGCCGGTCAACTTAAAATAGTCCATACAAAATCCGCCCGAACAGTGCGGTTTAGTCCTCTGTTCCGGCGGATTTTAACCCGGCAAAATAAAAACAAAATTATAGAAATGTTTTTATTTTGAGAGAGCTAGTCAGACGGACAAGGCTGTGGTCTGGCTTGCAGATAACAAAACATATATTCAGGAGGAAATGACAATGGGATTTTTCAGCAAGCTGTTCAAGGGTCCGGAAGTGGACATGGAAAAGAGCAACGCCAATGCAAAAAAGATGCGCCTGCTGTTCAACCAAGTGGTGGAAAACGGGGATGATTACCGCCTGATTTACGGCTATACCGAGGACGTTTCTCGGTTCAATTATGGTTTTGTCCACGGAAGCAAGACCAAAATCGGAAATCTGATTGTGGGTTGGAATGAGGCCAGCCAGACCATCGTTGTGGTGCCCACCGTCCCCGACCTCTCTGGCTGCGGAGACCCCACCTGGTACCGCCGCAGCGAGATTCTGAAGGCCTACCGGAACAAGTACCCCACCGATGCGTTTGTGATTTATCCTGACAAGAAGGGATATATTGCCATCAACGCCTATGACTGGCTGGAGGATGAGAGCCTCTACGTCTATGTGTCTCAGGAGGAGGAGCTGGCGGCCTTCACCGACTTCTTCCTGAACCACTACGCCACGAAGTGAGAGTGCCATGCCGCTGAGAGAATTGGGGGCGTTTCTGCTCCTGCTGGTGGTGGTATTTATCATTGGAAATCTCTGGTTCCATATGGTGGAAGGGGTGTTGGACCGCATCAAGGGGCTGTTTCTGCGCCGAAAGGAGCCGCCCGCGTGGCATCCCCTTCCGCCGGAGGAAGAAAACCAGGACCACTGACCTGGAACAAGGATTAAAAAGCCCGCAGCATAGGCTGCGGGCTTTTTTGCGCCTTGATGGGTGCAACATCAGACCCACTCGGCAAAAGACTACTCCATGCAGAGACAATCCCGAAAAATTGCCACAGAGGGATGCAGATAGGGGCTGGAGCGATAGGCAAACCCGATGTTTCGGATGCACTCAGGCTTAAGGGGCTTTTTCACCACCTGAAATCGGTTGGTGTCCACCACCAGGTCGTGGAGAAGGCTGACGCCCAGTCCGCTCTCCACCATGGAGAGAATGGCGTAGTCATCGCTGACCTCGTAGGCCAGGTTGGGCTGAACGGAGGAGCTTTGAAAATAGAGGGAGATCTCGTTGTCCGCGTACTCCTTCAGACGGATAAAGGTCTCCTGAGGCAGCTGTTCAATGGGGAAGAAGGGGGCGTCGGCATAGGGGTGCTGGGGAGGAAGGACGGCCATGAGCCGGTCCTGTGTAATCTCCCGGACCACAAAATCGGAGTGTACCGGCAGGCGTACAAATCCGCAGTCAATCTCCCCGGTTTTCAACCACTCCTCAATTTCCTGGTACTCTCCGTTTTTCAAAAAGACCTCCGTGTTTCCGCACTGCGCTTTGAACCGCTTGAGCGCCTTGGGGAGCAGACCGGCGGATACACTGGCAAATACACCGATGCGCAGGGTACGGGGGCGGTCCTGGTGAAAGCCTGCAATTTCGTCGGTGATCAGGTCCTGAAGCTGGCAGATGCGGGCAATCTGCGGGGCAAGCTGGCGGGCCTCCCGGGTGGGCGTCACCCCCTGTTTGCTCCGGATGAACAGTTCCATCTCCCATTCGTGCTCCAGTTCGGCAATCATCTTGCTGACAGCCGATTGGGTATAGTTCAGTGCTTCCGCAGCCTCGGTGATGGAGCCGCACTCCAGACAGAGCAAAAAGGCCCGATACTTCCGTGTGTTCATATATTCCATTCCCTCATGATAATTATAAATATTATTCCATTTTAATGTAGACGGTTTTATGATAGCATGACATTAGGAAAAACACAAGGAGTGAGCGCAATGTATCATCTGTCCAGCCACCATTTTGTAACGGCCATGAGTGCGGAAAATCCCCCTGCCGTGGCAGCGGAGAGCGGCGACGTTTTGTTGGTGGAAACGATGGACTGCTTCGGCAACCGATTTTACCGAACGGAGCAGCAGGAAGGGGAGCCCGCTGCGGACAACCCCGCCACCGGCCCCATTTTGATCCGTCAGGCGGAGCGGGGAGACACCCTCAAGGTGGATATTCTGAAGATCAATATCGCCTCACAGGCGGTGATTGAGCAGATTGCAGGTAAGGGATGTCTGGGAAAGCTGGTGGAGGAGGATGCCTTCAAGATTGTACCCGTGGAGCAGGGCCATGTGCGCCTGGGTGACCTGGATATTGCCGTGCGCCCCATGATCGGGGTCATCGGTACGGCTACGCCGGAGTGTACCTCCACGCTGACACCGGGAGCCCACGGGGGCAATATGGACTGCTCCAACATCACAGAGGGGGCCACGGTGTATCTCCCTGTGCTGGAGGATGGAGGCTATCTGGCGCTGGGCGATCTTCACGCGGTGATGGCCGATGGGGAGATTGGGTACAGCGGGGCGGAGGTCTGCGGTTCTGTACTCCTCCGGGTGACGGTGCTGAAGCACGTCTGCCTGCAGTACCCGGTGGTCAAGGAGGGGGCATACTATTATTTCATTGCCTCGGCGGACAGCCTGGACGAGGCGGCGGAAAAGGCATCCATTCAGCTGGCGGAGTATCTGACGGAGTATGGGGGAATGACATCTTCCGAGGCCGTGATGGCGCTGAATCTGATTGGCAGTCTGGGAATCTGTCAGGCGGTCAACCCCCAGAAGACGGTCAAGCTTCAAATTCACGAAAGCTGGCTGAAGCACCGTTTTCTTGTTGCCTGTTCGGTGTGATGGACGGCATATTCAGACAGAAAAGTATTTCTGAGCGCCGATAGAACCGCAGAACCATTTATATACAGCCTTCATCACGTCTCTGGGCCGGAACGGAAGTGCGGACGGTGCAAGGAAATGAGGCGTGGTGTCTGGCAGAAGCAAAATGCCCTCCGGGGAATTTCCCGGAGGGCATTCTGGTTGGCTTGTAGGTTGGAGAGTTCCAGGCGTTCAGGTCCCAGCCTGCTGGGTTTCGGTCCCGGCAGTCAGATCCAGTCCCCGATCGCCGATTTCCACCGACCCGTCTTTCAGGGACAGGAAGGGGGAGAACTCCACGGTCTCATCCTCCCAGGTCAAGCGGATGGTGGCGTCGGCGAAGATATCACTGGCGTTACACTGGAGCAGGAAGGGCTGGCAGTCCGGATCCTGGTAAATGAGAATGGGCTCGGAAGTGTCAAAGTCGTTGCGGTACAGGGACAGCCCCATGCCGGAGTACCGGGGAATAATCAGGTAGTAATCCCCGGCGGAGAGATAATGGACAGGAAGCTCATCGCTGTCCAGATACTGCTGCACATAGTAGTCCAGATCCTCGATTTGCTGATACCCCAGATAGGCCGCAGCGTAGAGTTGGCCCTCGGTAAAAGGGATGGCTTCCTGACGGTTGGATTGGGACTGGGCGGAGCAGCCGACCAGCAGAGCGGCCAGGACCAACAGAGTTGACGCGAACAAAATGAACTGGTGCCGCTTGCACGGACAGCAGAAATTCTCGGCCATGACACGGCCTCCTCTCTGGAAAGGATGGGTTATCTGATCCCAGTATAGAGAATAGGCGGTGAATATACAATCTTATTTTTGGACAGCGGAGCAGCAGTTTAAAAGAAAGATTATCAAAAGAAATGGGAAAAGCCCTGTATCGCACCAGCGGACGATACAGGGCTTTTATTGGTCACAAATGGGGAGCGGGATGGTTACGCCTCTGTGTGTGCCAGCCAGACAAAGCCGTAGGGGAAGAGCTCCACGTGACTGAGATCCTCAAAATGGCCGCCGTAAACCAGCTCATCGAAGGCACCGGTCTCCGGGCTGGAGACGGTGACAAACTCCTGGCTGAAATTGAACAGGGCAATCAGCTTGCGGCCGTTGTACCAGCGCCCCACACCCAATACGTGGGAGTTTCCGGTGTCGAAGGTCCACACGTCGGCCCGGGGATCGAAGGCGGGCTCTTCCGCCCGCAGCTGCTCCAGACGGCGCAGGCCCATGAACTGCTTGCCCTGGCGGGTGTCCGGGTCGTGGCGCAGCTGGGCCAGGTCCCACTGGAAGGCCCCACGATGAAGGTATCGGCTGTCCGTGCGCTTCTCATCATCCTGGTGGTAGGAGTAGTCGTTGAGCTGCCCCACCTCGTCGCCGCTGTAGAGAACGGGGATTCCGCTCTGGGTGAGCATCCAGGCGTGGAGCATCAGATCGCAGGCGATGGAGCGCTCCAGCTTGAAGGGATCCTTCTCATAATCGGCGGCTTCCACGCCGCACAGGGAGGCGGTGGTGCCGCACAGGCGGGCGTCTCCCAGACGGGGATCGTCGTTGTAAAGCTCGCCGCGGCTCTCACTGCCCGGCCATCTTCCGGTGAACCAGTCGTTGAGGTACTTTTTGTGGGCCACCTCGTTGGTGCCGAAGTGCTCCCCCAGCCAGGGGTAGTCCAGGCCCCAGCCGATGTCGTCGTGGCAGCGCAGGTAATTCAGAAAGAGGAAATCCCGGGGCAGGGCGGAGACAATGTCCATCTGGTGCCGCAGGAGGGAGACGTCTCCCGTGGCCAGTGTGTGCCAGGTGGTGGCCATGGTGGTGACGTTGTAGAGCATGTGGCACTCGGGTTTGTCCTGAGTGCCGAAGTAGGGGACCACCTTGGCCGGCTCCATCACTACCTCGCCCAGCAGCAGGACACTGGGACAGACAATTTCGCAGACCATGCGCATCATCCGCACCAGGGTGTGCACCTGAGGGAGGTTGCGGCAGTTGGTGCCCAGCTCCTTCCAGATGTAGGGGACGGCGTCCAGGCGAATGATGTCAATGCCCCGGTTGGCCAGGTAGAGGAGGTTTTCCGTCATGTCGTTGAAGACCATGGGGTTGGCGTAATTGAGGTCCCACTGATAGGGATAGAAGTTGGTCATCACCACCTGCTGGCAGTCGGGGAGCCAGGTGAAGCTGCCCGGAGCGGTGGTGGGGAACACCTGGGGAACGGTCTTTTCAAATTCCTGGGGAATGTCCCAGTTGTCGTAGAAGAAATAGCGCTCCCGGTAGCCGGGTTCCCCGGCCCGGGCCTTCCGGGCCCACTTGTGATCCTCGCTGGTGTGGTTCATCACGAAGTCCAGACACAGGCTGATGTCCTTTGCCCGGCAGGCGTCGGCCAGGTGCTCCAGGTCCTCCATGGTGCCCAGCTCCGGTTCTACGGTCCGGAAATCAGCCACGGCGTACCCACCGTCGCTGCGGCCCTTGGGGCTTGCAAGAAGGGGCATCAGGTGGAGATAATTGACGCCGCACTCCTCCAGGTAGGGCAGCTTCTCCCGCACTCCATTGAGGGTGCCGGCAAAGGCGTTGGTGTAGAGCATCATGCCCAGCAGGTCCCGGCGGCGGTACCAGTCGGGGTCAGCCTCCCGGCGGGCGTCCTGGGCCCGCAGGTCTTCCTTTCGCTCTGCCCAGCTCCGGCGGAGCATGTTCACAAAGTAATCAAAGGCATTCAGATCGCCGTGGTAGAGCTCACAGTAGAGCCACTTGAGCTCGTCATAGTGCCGGGCCAGCCGCCGGTCAAAGACCGGATCGGCGGCCACGGTCGCCTTGGATACTACGGCGGTTTCCTCTGCTTTGGCGGCGCGGCTCTTAGTCTGCGCCGGCTTTTTATTTGCTCTGGAAGCGGTCTGCTCCCCGGTGGATTTTTTGGTTCTCATTGGGTCTCCTCCTTTAGTCCTCCAGCTCGGCCAGGGTAGGCATGGCGGGAATGGCGCCGCTGCGGGAACAGGTTTTGGCCGCCGCCCGGTTGGCAAAGGCCAGAATCGTCTCCAGCTCAGATGCGGTGAGCTGGTCCAGCGGCGCGTCGCCCCGACGGGTCAGGCGGCTGAGCACGGCACCCAGGAAGGTGTCCCCGGCGCCGTTGGTGTCGGCCACCGTGGTGGTCACGCCGGGGACCAGCCCGGTTTTGCCCTGCCAGCGGTAGAAAGCCCCGCCGGCGCCCAGGGTGATGAGTACCAGGCGCACGCCCTGTTCCTCCATGCGGCGGCTGCCCTCTTCGGGGTCCGCCGTGCCGGTGAGGAGGGGCAGCTCCTCGTCGGAGAGCTTGAGAATGTCCACCAGGGGCAGGGGAATGCGCATCCACTCCACGGCCTCCTCCTGGCTGCTCCACAGGGCGTCCCGGTAGTTGGGGTCATAGCTTACCAACACACCGTGGGCCTGGGCTTCCCGAGCGGCGAACAAGGTGGCGGAGCGGGCGAGACCAGCGGTGAGGCTCACCGAGCCGAAGTGGAGGATCTTGGCATGCTCCACCAGGCGGATGTCCACCTCCTCGGGGGTCAGCGCGCAGTCCGCGCCCCGGACAAAGCGGAAGGACCGCTCTCCGGTGGCAGAGACGGTGACCACCGCCATGGTGGTGGGGGCCGAGTCGGTGCGGACACCGGATACATCCACGCCGTTTTCCGCCAGCACGCCGGTGAGGTAGCTGCCGAAGCCGTCCCGGCCTACCTTGCCCAGAAAGGCCGTTTTGGCCCCCAGGCGGGCGGCAGCCACCGCCACGTTGGCGGGCGCGCCGCCGGGGTTGGCAGCGAGAAGGGGAACGTTCTGCGGGGTGGCGCCGGTCTGGGTCAGGTCGATGAGCACCTCGCCGATGGTAGTAATATCCGTCATGGCAAAGCCGCTTCCTTTCTGAAAAGAAAATAAGAATCAGAGGGTGTGGATGGCATTAAAACGGCCCTCCAGCTGGGAGCCGAGATCATACACCACGTGACTGAGTACGTATTGTCCCTCGTTGATAAAAATTTCAATCAAATTTTGGTCCACAAAGATGTCCAGGCGGCAGCTGCCCTCGGGCAGCCGGGGGCTCCGGGCGGTGAGTCGGACCTGGGAGAGCCCGGCAAATACGTCGCTTCGGTCGCCCTCCACCTGGCCGTCCCGCATGCGAATGCGGTAGCCGCCCAGGTTCAGACTGTCCCCTTCCCGGAGCGTGGTCTGGAGCCGGACGGGCCGGTGGTCCGCCAGGGAAGAGAGGTCGGAAACCAATTTTGTAAAGCAGGCGGACACGTTGGGATGTACCGGGAAGCAGACCCGGCCCTCCCGCACTTCCACCACCCGGGGCAGGCTCATCGTGCCGTTCCAGGGGCCGCGGCCATCTCCAAAGTCGGGGGCGGGCTGAGGCATCCGCATCCAGCCCACCACCACCCGGCGGCCCGCCTCGTCCAGGGTGCTCTGGGGGGCGTAGAGGTCCAGGCCGTAATCCAGGAAGGAGAGAGGTTCCGTCAGGGTCATCCGGCAGGATTCGGACTCAAACTCTGCCCGGGCGTACATGGCCTGATCGGAATAGGCCAGGCCGTCCGCCGTAATGCCCATGGGGGATCCGAAGAACAGGTAGCCCTCCTCCAGCTTTGCCAGGTCGGGGCACTCCAGGATCCGGCCCAGCTCCGGGGCGGCGTACTGGTTGGCGTAGGTCCAGGTGAGTCCGTCCTCGCTGCGGTAAAAGAGAACGCGCCCCATGGTGCCCCCACAGGTGCTGCCCAGCACCATTCGGTAGGAGCTGCCCTCCTTCCACACCTTGGGGTCCCGGGTGTCCTTCCGGTCGCCCTGCTCCGGGTCTGTAATCACCGGGATAATCTGCCGCTTGTCAGTCCAGTTGTCAAAGTGCCGCCCGTCGGGGGAGACCACCATAGCCTGGCTGGTTTCAAACCGGTCACCCTCGGCTATGTGGATGTCCTCCGGCTTGGGCTGGGTATAGCGTACCGCCGAATAGTAGAGGTGCATCCGGCCGTCCAGCTCCAGAGCGCTGCCGGAGAACACGCCATCCTGGTCGTAGTCCTTGGTGGGGAAGAGGGCGACACCCAGGTGCTTCCAGTGGACCAGGTCCCGGCTGACCGCATGGCCCCAGTGCATGGTGCCCCAGCGGGGGGCGTAGGGAAAGTGTTGGTAAAAGAGGTGGTATTCCCCTTTATAGTAGATAAAACCGTTGGGGTCGTTGATCCAGTTTCCCGGTGCCCGCAGGTGCAGAATATCTTCGGTCAATGTGGTTCACTCCATATCTTGCTGGTCTTTGCATAGGCTGTGTTCCGCCGCTCCATAAAAATCGGGAGCCCCTCAGCAGAGGCTCCCGATGAATAGGCTGCATTGCCGGCCCCGTGCCGACAGGGTGGATGGCCTCCATGCAAACATGAATTGTATCACACCGGGAGCGGTTTTGACAGTCCTTATTTTACCGCGCCGGATACCACACCGCCGATGATCTGCTTTTGGAGGATGACATACAGAATCAGGATGGGGATGACGCACAGCAGCAGGCCCGCCATGATGGTGCCGTAGTCGGCCGAATAGGTGCCGTAGAAGCTGTAAGTGGACAGGGGCAGGGTGAGCAGCTCCTTATCGGTGAGCACCAGGGAGGGCAACAGGTAGTCGTTCCAGAAGGCCAGGGAGTTCAGAATGACCATGGTGGAGATGATGGGCTTGAGGAGGGGCAGCACGATTTTGAAGAAGGTCTGGAAGTGGGTGCAGCCGTCGATGTAGGCGGCCTCCTCCAGTGCGATGGGGATGTTGCCCTTGATAAAGCCGTGGAACATAAAGACCGACATGGCCATGGAGAAGCCGACGTGCATGAAGATCAGGGTGATGCGGTGGTTCAGCACGTTGAGGGTGCCGCCGTAGATGCTCACCAGGGGAATCATGATGGCCTGGAAGGGGATGATCATGGAGGCCACCATGAGGGCGAAGGTGAGTTTGGAGAACTTGTTGTTGTGGCGGACGATGTAATAGGCCAGCATAGCGGCCAGCAGGGTCACCAGCACGGTGGCAGAGACGGTGACGATGAGGGAGTTTTTAAAGGCGTTGAGGAAGTCCATCTGGGTAAATGCCTTGACGAAGTTGTCGAAGGACAGACCCTTGATGGTGAAGAGCCAGGAGAAGGGGCTCTTGATGATGTCCCGCTTTTCCTTCATGGAGTTGATGACCACCATGATGAAGGGGAACATATAGGCGATGAAGATGATGATGAGGCCGGCCATAGCCAGGGCGTTGGTTACCTTGCGCTTGGTGCCGCCGATGGTAGAGTTGTTCATTATGCCTCGACCTCCTGTCTCTTGGTGATGTACACCTGGATGCCGCTGATGATGGCCACGATGACGAACAGAATGAGAGCTTCTGCCTGGCCTACGCCGAACTGACGGGAGGTGAAGGCCTTCTCATACACGTGCATGGCGGCCATTTCCGTGGTGCCATAGGGAGCGCCGGCGGTCAGGGAGAGGTTGACGTCGTACACCATGAAGGCTCTGGACAGGGTGAGGAAGAGGCAGATGGTGATGGAGGACATCATGAGGGGGAGGATGATGCTCTTCAGCTTCACCCAGCCGGTGGCGCCGTCAATGCTGGCGGCCTCCATCACGTCCTGGTTGAGGCCCATAAAGCCGGCCACGTAGATGAGAATCATGTAGCCGGACAGCTGCCACACGGAGACCAGCACCAGAGCGGCAAAGGCCAGACTGGGGTCGGACAGCCAGGAGATCTCAAAGAGGCTCCAGCCGGTGGCCTCGCCCACGCCCACGAACACCCGGGAGAACACGAACTGCCAGATGTAGCCCAGAACCAGGCCGCCGATGAGGTTGGGGGTGAAGAAGCCGGCCCGGAAAAAGTTCTGACCCTTGATGCCCCGGGTCAGCAGGTAGGCGATGCCAAAGGCCAGCACGTTGACGATAACCACCACGAAGATAACATATTTAAAGGTCAGCAGCAGGGAGGACCAGAACTGGGTGTCCTTCAGTACGCTGGCAAAGTTATCAAACCACACGAAGTTTTTGACGGAAGACACGCCGTTCCAGTCCGTCAAAGTGAGATACACGCCGTAAAGAAACGGGATGATAACCACGGCAAAGAAGCAGAACATACCGGGCAGTGCGAAGCCGCAGAAATCCTTTCCTCCGCTTTTTCCTTTCATTTCAAATCCTCCTCCTTATTGCTGCTGAGCCCAGTAGGCCTCGATGGAGGCAATGAGCTCATCTCGGTCGCTGCGCTGGGCCAGGTACTTCTGCATGGCGGCGCCCAGGATGGACCAGTGGTCGTTGGGCACGATGGCAGAAGCGTTGAAGGCAGTGTCTTCGTGCACGTGATTGTAGATGTCACGGCTGAGGGGGTCGGAGGGCTCGTAGGGGTTGTTCTGGAAGGGGGGGATGATGTTGCAGGTCTTGACCAGCATTTGCTGGCCGATTTCGCTGTAAACGATCCAGTTCAAGAACTCCTTGGCGGCGGCCAGCTGCTTCTCCGTGGCCACCACGCCATCCAGCATCACCTGCTTGGAGGGGGAGGCCTGAATCTGATAATTGACGAAGTCGTCGGGATCGTTGTTCATGAAGTAGGGCAGGAAGCCATAGGCATCATCCTTCTCTGCATCAGCCTCCTCCAGGTTGGGCCAGGCCCAGTTGCCGTTGAACCAGAAGGCGGTCTTGCCGTCAGCCAGGTCGATGGCCATCTCGTCGTAGTCGGCGCCCAGGGGGTCGCTGGCGGCCACGTTGTACTTTCTCAGCACGTCAAACATGTCCAGGAACTGGGACATGCGGTCATAGGTGTTGAGATCCAGCTCGCCGTCCTTGATCTGTTCGATGACCTCGGCCGCTCCGGCGGAGGTGCCGTCGTAGGTCTCATAGACGTACTGCAGGTGGTGGGCACCCAGGGACCAGTCCTCCATGGCCAGGGAGACGGGATGCTCCATGCCGGCGGCCACCAGGCGGTCCAGCAGGGCCACAAAGTCGTCCAGAGTCTGGAGAGAGGCGGGGTCAAAGGGCTCGCCCAGAGTGTCCTCAATGACCTGCTGGTTGTAGATGATGCCGCGGCCCTCAATGCACAGGGGGAAGCTGTACACCTTGCCGTTGACCTCGGTGAGGTAACCCTCGGCCTCCTTCAGCCAGGCCTCGTTGGACAGGTCGGCGGCCTTCTCTTCGGCCAGGGCGATGACGTCGGTGGTGTCCAGAATGGACATGGTGGGCGGATTGCCCGAGTTATAGAGGCTGACGACCTTGGTGTAGGGAGAGTCGCCGTCGGTGACCGGCATGACCTCCACGTGAACGCCGGACTTCTTTTCAAACTCCGCGCTCATCTCCACCAGGGCGTTCTGGATCTCCGCCTTGGAGTTGAGCAGCGTGATGCTGGTCCCCTCCAGAGAGGGATCGTACTGGAAGGTGTCTACCGAGGTATCAATGGGTTCTGCTTTGCTTTCCTGATTGGGGTCGTCCGGGTTGCTGGCAAACCCAAACCGGACCCCGCTGACAGCTGCTGCGGTCAGGGCACCCAGCACCACAACCACAATCAGCACGGATGCGATTGCTTTTTTCATGATCAATCCTCCTGCTCCTGAAAATTCAACAAAACACAACATGGAACCGGTTACTTTGGCCATATATTAGCACTTTGAAAGAGGATACGTCAATCATTTGAATGAAAATAACCCAACTTTGTAAATAATAGCTGATTTGATTCCGGCCCAATTATACACATTTCACAAGGGGGCGTCGGAGCCCTTCCAGTTGTGCAACTCCGGCCTTTCTGGTATAATGACAAAAGCATGCCGGGTCAGGAAACAGACCGGCGGGACGGGGAGCGCTGTTATGGAAGCAAAGAAAAAAATCACCTTTGACGACATTGCAAGGTACACCAATTTTTCAAAGACCACCATTTCCAGATACTTCAATAACCCGGACTCCCTGGCGCCGGAGAGCCAGCGGATTATTTCCGAGGCGCTGGCCAAGCTGGACTACAAGGAGAACAAGGTGGCCCGCATCCTGGCCAACGGCCAGACGGAGTTTATCGGCATCATCCTGCCGGAGTTCTATCACCGGTTCTTCTCTGAGGTGCTCAACCAGATTCTCTCCACCTACGAGACCTATGGCTATAAGTTCCTGGTGTTTGTGGGCAACCGGAATGAGGAGAGCGAGCGGCGGTATATCCAGGAGCTCATGTCCTATCAGATTGAGGGGATGCTGGTCCTCAGCCACACCATCTCCTCGGAGGAGCTGGCCCAGCTGCAGATTCCCATTGTGACCATGGAGCGAGAGGACCGCCAGGTGTGCAGCGTCAACACGGACAACTACTCCGGCGGATACCAGGCCGCGGCCCTGCTGGATGAGCACGGCTGCGACGTATTGATCCACATCAATTCGCCCACCGACCCGCAAATCCCGGCCTATGGGCGAATTACCGGATTCCAGGACTACTGCAAGGAGCATGGGCTCCGGCATGAGGTGATGTTCCGGCCGGTGGACCGCTCCCATGAGGAGGACCAGGCTATTCTGGAGGACATCATCGCCACCCTGGAGGAGCAGTACCAGGGCCAGAAGAAGGGAGTTTTCCTCTCCAATGACACTCTGGCCAGCACCCTTCTGAATCTGCTGTTCCGGAAATACGGGCATCTGCCCGAAGACTACCGCATTGTGGGCTTCGATAACTCCCCGGCCTCCCGGGAGGCCATCATTCCCATCAGCACCGTGGGACAGCAGGTGGACAAGCTGGCCCAGGAGGCGGTGGGCCTGGTGGTGGAGCAGATCAACGCCCGGAAGGAGGGCCGACCCCTCCACAGCCGCAAGCCGGTGCATAAAATCATTGAGCCGGTGCTGGTGCGCCGGGCCTCCACCGAAGGGTGGACGGAGGAGCGCTGAGAAGGCGGTCCCATCGTCAGAAAGCTTCCTCTACCTGAATTAAGTGCGCCAATCAAATGAAAATGCCCCGGGATCTACAGAGATCCCGGGGCGTTTTTTGGCGTCTTAAGCCTCCAGGGCCCAGACAGCGGCCTGCCAGGGCTCCAGAGTCATGGGGCCGGGAGCGGCGGGGGCCTCCGCCCAGTTGGCGATGAGGAGACGAGCCTTCTGGCCGGCCAGCTCCTCCGGCGGCACAAAGGAGGCCGTTCGTCCGGAGAGGTTGCACACCACCAGGAGAGTCTTGCCCTCCAGGGTACGGGTGTAGGCAAAAAGCTGGGGGTCATCGGGCAGAATCAGCTGATAGCTGCCGTAGACGATGAGGTCCCGGTCGGGGGAAGTGCGGCGCAGGGCAATGAGCTTCTGGTAGTAGTGGAAGACGGAATCCGCCCGACCCAGCTGCTCCTTGGCGTTAATCTGGGTATAGTTGGGGTTGACCATGATCCAGGGGGTGCCGGTGGTGAAGCCGGCGTTGGAAGAGTCATCCCACTGGAAGGGGGTGCGGGCGTTGTCCCGGCTCTTGTAGGCGATGGCCTCCAGCAGCTCTCCGGCGGGGAGTACGCCCCGGGCGGTCAGGTCCCGGTAGGCGTTGATGGACTCCAGGTCCCGGTAGTTTTCAATGGGGCCGAAGGGCACGTTGGTCATGCCCAGCTCCTCCCCCTGGTAGACATAGGGGGTGCCCTGCATCATGTGCAGGCAGGTGGCGATGCACTTGGCCGAAGACTCCCGCCACTGGGGAGAGTCGTCCCCTAGCCGGGAGACGATACGGGGCTGGTCGTGGTTGCAGAAGTAGAGACTGTTCCAGGCCACCCCGTCCAGCTCGTTTTGCCACCGGGAGAGCAGCTTTTTCAGGGCCACCAGATCGATTTTCCGGGTGCTCCACTTACCCAAAATGGCGTCGCCGCCGTCCAAATCCACGTGCTCAAACTGGAACACCATGTTGAGCTCGGTGCCCTGGGCATTGGCGTACTGCTTGGCCTGGTCGATGGTCACCCCGGCACACTCGCCCACGGTGAGCAGGTCGTAGTGGGAGAGTACCTTCTGGCGCATCTCCTGGAGGTATTCATGAACGTGGGGCCCGTTGCAGCAGCCCAGATTGCAGGAGGCGTAGGGGGCGCCTCCGGTGGGCATATCGGGCAGGCCATCCTGCTTGGAAATCATGGAGATGACGTCCATGCGGAAGCCGTCGATGCCCTTGTCGCACCACCAGGTCATCATGTCAAACACCGCCTGGCGGACCTGGGGGTTGTCCCAGTTCAGGTCGGGCTGCTTGGGGGAGAAGCAGTGGAGGTAATACATCCCGGTAGCTTCGTCCTTTGTCCAGGCCGGGCCGGAGAAGGCGGAGCCCCAGTTGTTGGGCTCCTTTCCGTCTTTGCCCTCCCGCCAGATGTAGAAGTCCCGCTTGGGGTTGTCTTTGGATTGACGGCTCTCCACAAACCAGGAGTGCTCGTCGGAGGTGTGGTTGACCACCAGGTCCATGACGATTTTCAGACCCCGGGCGTGGGCCTCGGCCAGTAGACGGTCGAAGTCCTCCATGGTGCCGAACTCGTCCATGATGGCCTGGTAGTCGCTGATGTCATAGCCGTTATCGTCGTTGGGGGAGCGGTACACCGGGGAGAGCCAGATGACGTTGACGCCCAGCTCCTTGATGTAGTCCAGCTTGCTGGTGATGCCGGGCAGGTCGCCGATGCCGTCCCCGTTGGAGTCACAGAAGCTGCGGGGGTAAATCTGGTAGATGACGTTCTCCTTCCACCATGCCTTGTTCATGTTCGTGACCTCCCTTACACTGCTTCAATGTGATACTGGAGGGCCTGGCACTCATCCAGGAAGGGGAGGGCCAGTCCGGCGTACATGAGCTCATCGCCGCCGTAAATGCGGCCGTCAATGCGGTAGTCTCGCTCCGGGTCCAGACCCTTGAGCCGAAGCAGGGGCCGCACCGGGTTGGCGTGGCGCTGGGTCTGCACCAGACCCACCAGGGCCCGGCTCCGGTCCTGGGAGACGTGCATCCAGGCGCAGAAGCTGTCCTCCGGACGGAAAGGGTTGCTGAGGCGGTAGTAGTCTCCCCGCATGACCAGCTCCCAGTCGGTGCGGAAGGCGGCAATCTGCTCCCGCACCTGGGCAAGCTCCTCCTGAGACAGCTCGTTGAGATCCAGCTCATAGCCGAAAGTGCCTGCGGCGGCCACCACACCCCGGGTGTGGAAGGGGGTGGAGCGGTGGGTGAGGCCGTTGGGTACTGCAGAGACGTGGGCGCCCATGGAGGCGCAGGGATAGCAGAAGGAGGTGCCGTACTGGATGCGCAGACGGTCCATGGCGTCGGTGTTGTCGGAGCACCAGATCTGGGGGGTGTAGTAGAGCATGCCGCAGTCGAACCGTCCGCCGCCGCCGCTGCACCCCTCGATGAGCAGGTCGGGGAACTCCTGGTGGAGGGCCTCCAGAATCTCGTAGACCGCCAGCACAAAGCGGTGGTACACCTCACCCTGGCGCTGGGAGGGCAGCCCGGCGCTCCACACGTCGGTGAGGCTGCGGTTCATGTCCCACTTGACATAGGAGATGGGGGCGCTTCTGAGCATGGCGCGCAGGTTGTCCAGCACGTACTGCTTTACCTCCTCCCGGGTGAGGTCCAGCACCAGCTGGTACCGGCCTCGGGTGACGGGACGGCCGGGCACCTGGAAGGCCCAGTCGAGGTGAGCGCGGTAGAGGTCGGAATTTTCATTCACCATCTCCGGCTCCACCCAGATGCCGAACTTCATGCCCAGGCCCTGGATCCGCTCCGCCAGAGGGGCCAGGCCGCCGGGGAGCTTCTTCTCGTTCACGTTCCAGTCGCCCAGTCCGCCGAAGTCGTCGTTGCGCTCGCCGAACCAGCCGTCGTCCATCACCATCATCTCCACGCCCACCTGGCTGGCGGCCTTGGCGATGGAGTAAATCTTGTCCGCGTCAAAGTGGAAGAGGGTGGCCTCCCAGTTGTTGATGAGAATGGGGCGGCGCTGGTCCTTCCAGGGTCCCCGGCACAGGTTGAGGCGGATGGCCCGGTGGAACAGGCGGCTCATGTGCCCCAGACCCTGGGCGGAGAAGACCATGGCCGCCTCCGGAGCGGTAAAGGTCTCGCCGGGCTGGAGCAGCCAGGAGAAGTGGAAGGGGTGAATGCCCAGGGTCATCCGGGTCTCGTGGAACTGGGTGTGCTCCATAGAGGCCAGGAAGTTGCCGGAGTAGACCAGGGCCATGCCCCAGCAGCGGCCGGCATCCTCGGTGGTATCCTTGTCACAGAGGACGAAGAAGGGGTTCTGCTGGTGGCTGGAGGAGCCCCGCACACTGCCCGCGGTGTGGACGCCCTGGGAGAGAGCGGCCCGCACCGGCTCGCGCTCCCGGGCGTAGGCCCCGCCCAGGGTGATGAAGTCGTGCTCCCCCACCGGGAAGTCCAGGCAGGCGGAGGCCACCCGGGTGAGCCGCACCGGGGCGGCACCGTCGTTGCGCACCCGGACAGCACGGGTGATGAGGTCATATTCCTCCAGCACGCCGTAAAGAAGCTCCACCGTCAGGCCGCTGCAGCAGTCCTTCAGCTCCACCGTGAGGGTCTGAGCGGTGACGCCCTCGCCGTAGAAGGCAGGCAGACCCTCCAGGGCGTACTTGCCCTCCTCAACGGTGTGGCGGACGTAGCGGAAATCCGCAGTGTGGCTGCCGTCGTCCAGATCCGCCTCCAGGGAGGGGAGCCGGAAATCTCCCACGCCGCTGGAGGAGTACTCCTGGGGCTGGGTGTCCAGGGACCAGGTACGGTCCAGGCCCACCTCGTCGGGGTTGGGGGAGAAGCCCCGGTCCTCTGGGCAGATGAGCCGGGAGAGGTCGCCGCCCCGGAGGCGGGGGCCGTAGTAGGTATGCAGCAGCACTCCAGTGGAATGAATCTTCATCTGGTAGCTGGTGCGGTGGGTGTTCAGGGTAATGGTACGCTGAGATGCGTCATATTGGATCATGGGAGGGTCATCCTTCCGGCGTAAAATCTAGGCCGCCCATGGCGGTTGTCGAGCCTATTGTATCACATCAAAACCATTTTTCCAGACCAAATCCGGGCTGCGGCAAAGCTTTGTTTATAATCGCCAAAAAAATGGAACCGGTTTCATCATTCCTACAAAAAAGTTTTCAAAGGCAAGATTTCTCTTGATTATTTCAAAAAACCGTTGTTAAATCATAAGCAAGATGACCTGGACGGCGGCTGGAGCGGCCCGGCGGCGGGACTGCGCACGGCCAGGTTAACAAAGTACGGCTTCCCCTGGCTACTCCATTTCCAATAGCCATGCGGGGCCCAGAGAAGGAGGAAAAGGACCGCCGGCCGGCGGTGCGGCAGTGTGGAGACCTGCCGTAAACCTGTTCGGGTTCTGCTCCCGGGCGGGAAGGCCTTTTTGCGGAGGCGGGAAGGTCACGGCCAAGGTGTATGGCAACTGTAAGCCTGAAGCACATCTTCAAAATCTACGATGGAAATGTAACCGCAGTGAGCGACTTCAATCTGGAGATCGCCGATAAGGAGTTTATCGTGCTGGTAGGCCCCTCCGGCTGCGGCAAGTCCACCACTCTGCGGATGGTGGCCGGCCTGGAGGACATCAGCAAGGGTGAGCTGCGCATTGATGACAAGCTGGTCAACGATGTGGAGCCCAAGGACCGGGACATTGCCATGGTGTTCCAGAGCTACGCCCTCTACCCCCACATGACGGTGCGGGAGAATATGGCCTTCCCCCTGAAGCTGCGGAAGATGGACAAGGCGGAAATTGCCCGGCGGGTCAATCAGGCCGCTGAGATTCTGGACATCACCCAGTACCTGGACCGCAAGCCCAAGGCTCTGTCCGGCGGCCAGCGGCAGCGTGTGGCCATCGGCCGCGCCATTGTCCGTGAGCCCAAGGTGCTGCTGATGGATGAGCCCCTCAGCAACCTGGACGCCAAGCTGCGCAACCAGATGCGGGCGGAGATCATCAAGCTGCGCCAGCGAATCAACACCACCTTTATTTATGTTACCCACGACCAGACCGAGGCTATGACCCTGGGTGACCGGATCGTGATCATGAAGGACGGCTTTGTCCAGCAGATCGGTACTCCCCAGCAGGTCTTTGACAGCCCGGTGAACCTGTTTGTAGCCGGCTTCATCGGCACTCCCCAGATGAACTTCTTCCGGGCCAAGCTGGAGAAGAACGCGGACAGCTATGTGATCCGCTGCATGGGCGCTGCCATCCCTGTGACGGCTGATATGGCGGCCAGGCTGGCGGCCAAGGGCCAGGAGAGCGCCGAGATCATTCTGGGCGTGCGTCCCGAGCACATCACTCTCCAGGCCAGCCCCGAGCAGGCCATCCCCTGCACGGTGGAGGTGTCCGAGCTGATGGGCAGCGAGTTCTACCTCCATGGCACCGTGGGCGAAGGGGCTGAGCAGCAGAACCTGGTCATGCGGGTGCAGACCAGCGAACTGTCTGAGGCCTACCGCTCCGGCGTGCCCTACGGCACCAAGCTGAACTTCACCTTCCACAGCAACCTCATCCACCTCTTCGATCCCGCCACTGAGAAGAACCTGCTGGCGGACTGAGCGGTCGCGTTTGAATATATAAAATGGCCCGGAGCACATGCTCCGGGCCATTTTTTATGGAGGTTCCAACACATAGTGGCGGTAGGCGTTGATGATGCTGGTGGAGCCTCGTTCCGTCCGCCGGGGAAGTCCCGAGCCGTAATTAAGGTGGACGTGTCCGTGGATAAAGTACCGGGGGCGGTACCGATCCAGCAGGTCCACAAAGCACTGAAATCCCTGGTGGGGAAGGCTCTCCAGGTCGTTGATATGCCGGGCGGGGGCGTGGGTGAGGAGAATGTCAAAGCCCTGATGCCGCCACAGCTGAAGGCGCAGGCGGGCAATCCGGCGGCGCATCTGCTCTTCGGTGTACATGTTTCCACCGGGGCGATACCGCAGGGAACCGCCCAGCCCCAGAATCCGCAGTCCCTGGCAAACCACGATCTGGTCCTCGGCGCAGATGCAGCCCTCCGGGGGAACGGCCTCCAGATGGTCGTCGTGGTTTCCCCGCACATAGACCACCGGGCAGTGGGCCAGGGTGCCCAAAAATTCCAGGTATTCCCGGTGCAGGTCGCCGCAGGAGAGGATCAGGTCAAATCCGTCCAGTCTGCCCGGCACATAGTGCTCGTAGTAGAGAGAGGATTCCTCGTCCGATACTGCCAGAATGCGCAAAATTGTTTCCTCCTCCGGAGCGTGCCGGGCACCCTCCCCGGGGAGGTGCGTCAGCTCTGCTTTTCTTTTGTGGCGTCCACGCCCACGATGCCCACCGTGGCCTTTCCGGTGGGGCTTAGTTCGTCATAGGCGGGCAGGGAGCCCACCACATTTTCCACCAGCCAGTCCATGGTGATAATCCGCTCCACGTCCAGGGTGTCCCCCTCCGCAACCTGTTTGGTGCCGCCTTGGTCATAGATGGGGCCGCGGAAGGGGTGACAGCTGCCGCTGCGGATGCCGTCCCGCAGCAGATCGGCCAGCTTTCGGGTGCTGTCCGGCAAACGGAAGGAGCAGTGAAGGTCCACCACGCCGGAGGCCAGCCCCCAGTAGTAGTTCAGGGCCTTGTGGCTCTCTTGATATTCCATCTGGAAGGAGCGGTCCCGGATGCGGCGGAGAATGGCCTCATAATAAGTCCCCCAGCGCCAGACCGGCATGGCCAGATTGACCTGGTGGTCGCCCTCAATGAGGGAGAGGCCGAAGTTGTGGCCGGGGGCGCCACGGCGGGCCAGGTCCTGGGCGGAAATAAGGCGGATCCCCTTTTCTGTCAGACGCTGGACAGCGGTTTTGGCGTCCTCCACCGAGGACCACTCCAGGTAGACCCGGGCCAGAGGATTGGTGAGCTGTACGCCCAGTGCAAAGGCGTTGATGCCGGCCACCTGGCCGAAAATGGGGTAATCGCAGATATAGCCCACCGGATTGTCTCCGGCTAGGGCCCCGGCGATGGCGCCGGTGATGAACTTCACCTCGTACATCCGGGCGTAGTAGGTGCGGATGTAGCGGTGGGAGGTGTTGAGGGAGCAATTGAGGATGGTGACCTCGGGGTGGTCCACCGCCGCCCGCAGGCTGGCGGGCAGCAGAAGGGGGGAGGTGGTGAAAATCACGTTGCTGCCCTCGTGAATGACCTTCTGAAGGGCCTCCAGCGGGTCTCCGTCCATGGCGTTGAATTGGGCAGTGGTCTCCAGTCCGTCCTTGAACACCCGGTCCAGATGCTTGCGGCCCCGCTCGTGGCCGTAGGTCCAGTCGGAGCGCTCCGGGTCCTTATCGTGGAGAAAGGCAACCTTCAGGAGCTTCTGCTCCCCCTTGGGCAAAAACCAGGAGAAGAGACTGGGGCTCTTTTTCTCGGCCTCCTCGGGGAAGAGCTTGACGTCAATGGGCTCCTCCTCCTGCTGGAGGGTAATTTCCTCCCACACGTGGGCCACCGCAGTCTGAATTTCCTCGGCGCTCTTGCCCATCAGCGCTTCATAGCCGTAAATTTTCAAAAAGGCCAGCATGGCGTCGCCCACCGTGGAAGTGAGGCGGTCGCCTCCCTGGGCCTCGTAGGCCTGATGAAAGCGGTAGTAGGCCGTGGAGAAATCCCGCCGGTCGTTTTCGCTCCAGGCCTGGCCCGGCTGTTTGCCCAGCTGCTTTTGCAGCTCGGCGTAGCTGCCCGGCTTGGAGAACTCCAGAAAGTTGATCCGGCTGCACTGATAGAAATCCACAAACTCATAGTACAGCTCAATTTCCCGGCTTCCGTCCCGCTGGGGCAGAATCCGGGTGACCTGAGCACTGATGCTGTTGGCGTCAAAGAATTTCAGAACACTGACCCGCTTGTGGCCTTCCTCTACATAAAAGCGGTTGCGGTACTCCCACACCTTGATGGGATCCCAGATGCCCTCCTCCAGGTGGGCCTGGCACAGCCGCTGCCACTTTCCGGCAAATTCCGTGTTGGCGCCCATCAGAGGCATGAAGCTGCGGGAGAAGGACTGGGTACGCCCCAGAGACTTGGTGCCTACCACAAACTCCAGCGGAATCAGAATGGTTCCCAGGTTGGTGGTGTGCCCCAGCTGCTCCTCGCCCACAAATTCGCTGAGAACAGGCAGATAGGGGGACTCGCCCCGGGCGGTACAGGAACGGAATTCCTTTTGCCCCCGTTTGAGGGCTTCGTAATAATACAGATTTGGCACAGAAGGGCCTCCTCTCAAAAAGTCCTGCCCATAGGGTATGCGCCGGACAGACCGCTATGCTTTGGGCGTCTGCGTTCTATCCATAGCATACCACAAATACGAAAGAATTCCAGATAAAATCCATTTTTTTGAAGCTGAGTTTTTGAAACGGCGGACGGGGCCTGGGGAGACAAAAAAGGCCCCTGCCGTGAGACAGGGACCTTCTCGGATTATGAAGGGGAGCGTTACAGATGGCTGTATGCTTCGTCGGTGACCGCTTCCAGCCACTCGTTGGAGCAGTCCTCGCCAGGTACCTCCAAGGCCAGATTGGAGAACCAGCTGTCCGGAGCCGCGCCGTGCCAGTGCTTTACTTCCGGCGGGATGTTGACCACGTCTCCGGGGTGCAGCTCCCGGGCCTCCTGGCCCCACTCCTGGTAATAGCCCCGGCCGGCCACGCAGATCAGAATCTGGCCGCCGCCCTTGGAGGCGTGGTGGATGTGCCAGTTGTTGCGGCAGCCCGGCTCAAAGGTGACATTGTACACTCCAACTTGGCTGGTGGAGAGGGGCTGCAGATAGCTCCGGCCCACAAAATACTGGGCAAAGGCGTCATTGGGTGCGCCGATGGGGAAGACCATCTCATTCTGGTGCTGGCTTCTGCCGTCCTCGTCGGCGTTCTCTTCCGCCCAGACCTCCTTGGCCATGCGGAAGGCGGCCCAGGCCTTGGGCCAGCCTGCGTAAAAGGCGGCGTGGGTGAGAATCTCGGCAATCTCCTGCCGGGTTATGCCGTTCTGTTTTGCGGTAGCCAGGTGGTACTGGAAGGAGCTGTCCACCAGCCCCTGGGCCATGAGGGCCACCACCGTCACCAGGGAGCGGTCTCGCAGGGAGAGCTGATCCTCCCGGCTCCAGACCTCACCGAACAATACGTCGTCATTGAGCTGTGCAAATTTGGGGGCAAACTCCCCCAGGGCATCTCTGCCCGCCGTCTGCTTGACTGCCATATGAATGTTGCCTCCTATGCAAGTGAAAAGGTGACCTGGACCGTTCCCTCGCCCAGCTTGGCCTGTAAATCGGTGGGGTCATCGATTTTGGCCAGCCGGGTAAAGGTCCAGGAGTTGGTGCCGTAATAAATGGTGATCTGATTGCCCTGATAGAGAATCACATCGCCGGGCTGGGTGGTTATGGATGTATCGCTGCGCGTCAGTGTGGTGCCCAGGGGGCCTACTTTTTCAAAGCCGCCGTAGTCCTCCATGGAGACGGTCAGCGGTCCCTGAGCGAGAAGCTCCTGAAACGCACGAGCGGAGGGGTTGTCCTCAAAGGTGGCCAGCAGCTCGTAATCGCCTACGGTGATTTTCAAAGCGGACACCTCCTGTTCCGGCTGTGTGGGTTCCGGCGATGGAGCGGAAATGGATGGCTCGGAGTTGGGAGCCTCTGGGGAGGTGCTCCCGGCAGAGGACGACGTCCCCTGCTGAACCGGCGGGGCCTCCGTCTTCTGAGCGGGGGGTTCTTCCGCCGGTCCCGTTTCCCCGGTCAGTTGGTCCCCGTCCGGTTCCGGAGAGACAGGTGATTGGGATTGGCCATCCGCAGAGGAAGAGGTCTCTTGCTGCTCCGGTTCCCATGAGGCGTTGGGTGAGCTCTGCTCCCACTGGTCAGGGAGCTGCACACTGTCTGCTGCCGACGAGGCTGAACCGGCGACCAAACTTCCGGCCTCCGGAGCAGCTGAGCAGGACGAGAGCGCCAGGATGAGAAACAGGATACACAGTCGTCTTGCCATAAAAGATCCTCCCTGCCTGTTGTTTTACAGATATTTTCGGAAAAAGGCCTCAATATCGGAAAAGGGAATGATGTCCTTCCGGTCATAGAGGTCGGTGTGGACAGCGCCAGGGATAATGAGCAGCTCCTTGTTGTCGGTGTAGGGGTTGTCCTTGACCATATCGGCAAAGGCGTCCCGGCTGAAGTAGCAGGAGTGGGCCTTCTCCCCGTGGATGACCAGCACAGCACTGCGGATTTCATTACTGTATTGGAGAATGGGCATGTTGAGGAAGGACAGGGAGGAGGTGGTGTTCCAGCCGTCGTTGGAGTTGAGGGAGCGCTCGGTATAGCCCCGCTCCGTCTTATAGTAGTCGTAGTAGTCCTTCACAAAGAAGGGGGCGTCCTCGGGCAGGGGGTCCACCACACCGCCGGCCCGGGCGTAGGTGCCTGCTTTGTAGTCCTCGGTCCGCTGGGCGTTGAGAGCCTTTCTTGTCTCATACCGGGCGTCGGCGCTGTCGGCGGAATCAAAGTAGCCCTTGGCATTCACCCGGGTTATGTCATACATGGTGGAGGTGACGGTGGCCTTGATGCGGGTGTCCATGGCGGCCGCGTTGAGAGCCATGCCGCCCCAGCCACAGATGCCCAGAATGCCGATCTTCTCCGGGTCCACAAAGTCCCGGGTGGAGAGATAGTCCACAGCGGCAGAGAAGTCCTCGGTGTTGATATCGGGGGAGGCCACATTCCGTACCTCGCCGCCGCTCTCTCCAGTGAAGGAGGGGTCAAAGGCCAGGGCGGCAAAACCGCGGGAGGCCAGTTCCTCGGCATAGAGCCCGGAGCACTGCTCCTTCACGGCGCCGAAGGGGCCGGACACAGCCACGGCGGCCAGTCTGCCGGAGGCTTCCTTGGGCAGGTACAGGTCGCCGGCCAGCTGGATGCCATAGCGGTTGTGGAAGCGCACCTTCTCCCGGGTGACCGTGTCCCGCAGAGGAAAGGAATAGCCGTTGTATCTTGATTTCATGGGGAATCCTCCTTACATCTGTTTGCCCATTTCGTAGGCCTGCTTCAAAGCGGGATGTCCCTGGATTTCGCCCACGGAGGTCACGCCGCCGGCAAATACCGTTCCGGCCAGACGGGCCTTTTCAAAGCAGTCAATCCAGCCCTGCAGGCCGGTGACGGCGCCGTCCGGGGTGTGTTCGTCCTCCTCGGCCGCTGCGGTGAGCAGGTAGATGTCCCGGAACCGGTAGTCGGCGGAGTAGAGGGGATTGGCGCGGTCCAGCATGGTTTTCATCTGGCCGCTCATGCCGTAGTAGTAGATGGGGGTGGCAAAGACGAGAACGTCGGCGTTCAGCATCTTTTGGGCAATGGTGTCGGCGTCGTCGTGGATGACGCAGCGCTGGGTGCTCTGACAGATGAGGCACCCCTTGCAGAACCCGATGGTTTTATCGTAAAGTGTGACCTTTTCCACGTCGTTCCCGGCTTCGCGGGCGCCTCGGATCAGTTCCTCTGCCAGCATGTCCGAATTGCCGCCCTTCCGGGGGCTGGTGGAGATGACCAGAATCTGTTTACTCATTGCAGTTCCTCCTTGCTTAAGTGTCGGATGACCTTTGCGGGCATACCGCCCACAATCGTGTTTTCCGGGACGTCCCGGGTCACAACTGCCCCAGCGGCCACAATGGCGCCATCGCCGATGGTCACGCCGGGCAGTACCGTGGCGTTGGAACCAATCCAGACGTTTTTGCCGATGCGGATGGGAGCGGGAATCATGCTGCTGCGATCCCGGGGAGACCGGGCGTGATTTAAGGTAGCCAGCACCACGTTGTGGCCGATGAGAGCGCCGTCGTCAATGTAAATACCGCCCTGATCCTGGAACTTACAGCCCATGTTGATGAAAACGTGCTTCCCAATGTGGATGTTTTTTCCGCAGTCGGAATAAAAGGGCGGGAACAGCCCAAAGCTCTCGTCCACCGGCTGGCCGATGAGTTGGGAAAAGAGGGCGCGCAGCTCGGACGGTTCGTGGTAGCTGCCGTTGATCTCTGCCGTAATACGCAGGGCCTCCTGGCTCACACCGTGCATGAACAAGTGGGGTTCGCTGCCGCCCTGTACCACCTTTCCACTGTTCAGATGCTCCAAAAATGTTTCTAACTCCATTGCTTACTCCTGATCCATAAAATGTTCACGCTTATTTTATCACCTGCAAAATCGAATAACAAATACCTATATAGAATAGTTTACTATGCTTGAAAACTATATTAGAGATGTGCTATCATTACCCTGACCGGAGGTGGCAGAATGGAATTGAGAGTGCTTCAGTATTTCCTGGCGGTGGCGCGGGAGCAGAATATTTCCGCGGCAGCCCAGTCCCTGCATCTGACCCAGCCCACCCTCTCCCGGCAGCTCAAGGAGCTGGAGGAGGAGCTGGGCAAGCAGCTGATGATCCGTGGAAACCGAAAGGTGACACTGACGGAGGACGGTATGCTGCTGCGCAAGCGGGCGGAGGAGATTCTGGAGCTGGTAGATCGGACGGAAAAAGAGGTTATGCAGTCCGATGAGGCCGTCAGTGGAGATATCTACATTGGGACCGGGGAGACCGATGGAGTGCGTCAGTTGGCCAGGGCCGCAACCCGGCTTCAGGCCCGCTATCCTGCCATCCGCTTTCATATTGCCAGCGGAGATGCCGCAGACGTGTGCGAGCGTCTGGACAAAGGACTGCTGGATTTCGGTGTCCTGCTGGGTGACATTGATAAGACCAAATATCACTACTTGGAGCTGCCCATGAAGGACACCTGGGGTGTGCTCATGCGGCGGGACAGTCCCCTGGCCCAGCAGGAATCTGTCGGTCCTCAGGACCTCTGGGACAAGCCGCTCATTCTCTCCCGGCAGGTGAATAACAAAAGTGGACTGTATCGCTGGCTGCAGAAGGAGCCTTCCCAGCTTCACACCGCGGCCACCTACAACCTCATCTATAACGCTTCCCTGATGGTGGAAGAGGGGATGGGATATGCCTTCGGACTGGACAAGCTGGTGAATACCACCGGCAGTGCCCTCTGTTTCCGGCCTTTAGAGCCGAAGCTGGAGGCGGAGATGTACCTAGTGTGGAAAAAATCCCGAATCTTTTCCCGGGCGGCGGAACTGTTTCTGGAGTGCCTGCAGGAGCACTTGACCCTTCTCCGGGCGGAGCAGAAGGGAAACGCGGAGCAGGCCTGAGATTGTTTTGTTCGCAGGCGCAGCTTCGTGTGACCGTTGGGCCGTCACCGCCCATGTGTGGGCCCATGTTTCGAGAAAAAAGACCGGATGGACATTCCTGATTGAAAGAATGTCCATCCGGTTTTTACGCATATGGAGAGTATTGCGCCAGCTTGGCTCCGACCTGACCAGCATTTCCAACGCTGTTATCCAACCTGCGGCTGGCAGGGTGAATGGGGCAAGGACGCTGGGCCGGAGCAAATCCGGGTCATAGCAGAACAGACGGCATGCTGTGGCCTTGGACCTCGTCTGATGCTCCCTGTATCCAGCCTGGACTGTATTCAAGGCAAGTGCCTTCCATCAGACGGGGCAAAGAAAAGGGACGTTTGGACTTGCAGGATATGTATGGAGTCCCCTTGTGTTATGCTGCTGTCTTTATTTGCACTCCTGCTTCATGGCGGAATAGCCAATCCACACGGTCCAGACGTAGGCGCAGGTCTTGGGAATCATCAGCATCCCGATCATGGATACGGCGTCCGCCCACAGCACCACCGGAATATAGAAGCCAAAGCTCAGCACGATGGTCAGCCACATCCAGCGGAAAGCCTGATCCCCGTGCTCTCTGGCGCTGCGGTAAAAGAGCACGATCACTACGAGCCCCAGCAGTGCGAAGGGGATGTTGCGGTAGACGCCCCAGGAGAGGGGGGCGTCGGCGCTGAGCCACTGATTCTGGGGCATCATGCACAGCAGGATCCGCAGACCGGCCAGGAGGTAGACCGCAGCAGTCAGGGTGCCTTGTCCCGTGACGCGGTACCGCTGCCGCCACACATAGTAGAGCAGCACATAGAAAATGGTCATGGTGACCGAGGTAATCCATTTCCCCAGCCCCAGGGCAGCGGTGTAGTGCTCCAGACCTGTGGTACAAAGGGCAACTGCCCGGGGGAACAGGTGAAACGCATCGCCCGAGCCCAGTACCACCGCCATAAGGCCGAACAAACGGAATTGGGGATTGCCCTTGCTGCCACGAATCATCCGGATTCCAATGGTAATGACGGTAATCAGATAGACCGCATCAAACAGAGTTTCCATAATTGCCTGCATGATTTACACTCCTTTTTGCTCCGTGTTTGATTGAATTGTGGCTGCGGCGATAGCCGCCTTGCCGTAATTTCGGCCAAACAGCAGTCCGGCCAGTAGAAGCGAAGCGCCCAGCCCTGTATAAAAGACGGCAATAAACTGCTCCGGCGCAAGTCCGCTTGCCCGCAGGCCGATACCGCCCGTCATCATAACGGCCATAATGGCAAATGCCTTTTGGTCAAAGAATTTCAGAAAAAAGTGCCGCTCTTCCAAATAGGCGTGGATTCTGGCGGTGTGCTTTTTCACCAGCTTTCCAAAAATAAACTTCTGGAATATGGCAAAAACCAAGATCGACAGCAAGGTGTTCAGCACCGTGAGATAGGCCGGGTAGGCCATCAAACCGATGCGAAGAAAGTTGAACCCCGCCGCGCTCCACACCAGACAGGCCAAAAGCAGAAGGGTATTCCGTTTTACTTTCATTGTTTTGCTCCGTTAAGTGAACGATGTTCAATTTCTTGGGTATAAAATTCCCACAGTTTTGTGGGAATTTTAATAGAGGGTCCTTCGGACAATCTCCAGCACAGCCGAAGGGTCGTAATCCTGCCGCAGCAGCGCGGACAGCATCAGAGAGAACAAGAGATTCGCAAATTTTTCCGCTGTAAATTGTTGGGTAAAGGCGTCCGGTCGGACTTTGACATCCCGCTGCAAAACAGAGCACAGCCCATCTAAAATATGCTGCCAGGTCTGCTGCATCTTCTGTCTCCCGTCCGATTTATCCTCTCCCAGAAAGCCCAGGGAGTGGAGAGAAAAAAATCCGGGATACTGCTTGCAGCCGTATTCCATCCGTTCGTACAGCCAGGCAATGCAGGCCTGAGTGTCCTGAAACACGGAGCCGTCCTCCGGCCGATGGAAAATCTCACACCAGACGCTTTCCACCGTGGCACTCATCAGAGCAGCTTTGGAATCAAAATAGTTGTAGATGGAGCCCACCGATACCCCGCAGGCTGCCGCCACAGAGCGGATATTGACGGCCGACCAGCCCTCCCGCTGAATCAGTTCCCGGCTGGTCTTCAAAATTTCCTCTTTGGATGTGACAATGGTATTCATCCGATCACCTCAATATGAACGATGTTCATTATAAAGAGTTCTGGTTTCTTGTCAAGGCTTTTTTATGGGACGGTATGCCGAGGGACCGTATCGGAAATCTTGACGCTTTGTCGGGTACAGGTATAAAATGAGAAAAAAGCAAGGAGGGATTCCCGTGGAAGAAGTATATCAATTTCTGAAAACCTGCGGCACCTATTATCTGGCCACCATGGACCAGGATCAGCCCCGGGTGCGCCCCTTTGGCACCATTGACCTCTATAACGGGCAGCTTACCATTCAAACCGGTCGGAAGAAGGACGTGGCCCAGCAGATGCTGGCAAATCCCAAGGTGGAGGTCTGTGCCTTTGACGGCCAGCACTGGCTGCGGGTGACGGCCAAGGCCGTGGAGGTGCCTGAAGTGGAGGCGCAGGAGCATATGCTCAGCCAATATCCCACCCTCCGGGCCGCCTACACCCCTGGTGACGGCAACACCATGATTTTTGCACTGGTGGAGGCCGCCGCCACATTCTCCTCCTTTACAGAGCCCAGCCGTACCGTAACCTTCTGAACGGTGGATCGCATGGAAACGGCATTGCCAAAGGCAATGCCGTTTTGTTATGCCCGCAGGGCGCTGTGATTGTCAGAACGCGGGGGGTGTGGTATGATGAGGTGAATCAAGTGAGGAGGTGTTTCCATGCCCCTGCACATCGTGCGAAGCGACATCACCACAATGCGTGTGGACGCCATTGTCAACGCCGCCAATGAGAGCCTGCTGGGGGGCGGAGGGGTGGACGGCGCCATTCACCGCGCCGCCGGTCCGGATTTGTTAAAGGAGTGCCGCACTCTGGGCGGCTGCAAAACGGGCCAGGCCAAGCTGACCCGGGGCTACCGCCTGCCTGCCCGGTATGTGATCCACACCGTGGGACCCATCTGGCGGGGCGGAACCCACGGGGAGCGGGAGCTGTTGGTCTCCGCCTACCGAACCTCCCTGAAGCTGGCCCGGGCCAGTCAATGCGAGTCGGTGGCCTTCCCGCTGATTTCCGCCGGGGCCTACGGCTATCCCAAGGACCAGGCCCTGAAGGTCGCGGTGGACACCATCGGGGAATTTCTTCTTGCAAACGACATGAACGTCTACCTGGTCATATTTGACCGGACCGCCTACACCATCGGCGGGAAGCTCTTTGCGGACATTGCGTCCTACATTGATGACCGCTATGTGGAAGAGCACACCGAGCCGTGGGAGGAGCAGCGCCGCCGGTCTATGGCCTGGGCCGACCAGGCAGAGGAAGAACTGCGGGCGCCCTCTCCTTGCGGAGCAATGCCTGGCAGCCTGGATGAGGCCCTGGGGCGGCTGGATGAGAGCTTTTCTCAGATGCTGCTGCGGAAGATCGACGAGGCCGGCATCACCGATGCCCAATGCTATAAAAAGGCAAACATTGACCGCAAGCTGTTCTCCAAAATCCGTTCCGATATCCACTATAAGCCCTCCAAGCCCACAGCTATGGCCTTTGCTGTGGCCCTGGAGCTGCCCCTGGAGGAGGCGCGGGAGATGCTGGAAAAGGCGGGCTTTGCCTTCTCTCACGCCAGCAAATTTGACATTATTGTGGAGTATTTTATCGCCCGTCAAAACTACAACATCTTTGAAATCAACGAGGCTCTGTTTGCCTTTGACCAGAGCCTGCTGGGAGGTTAAAGTATGCCCCGTGTGGATGTGACGGAAATGCCTTTTGCCAAGCTCTATCCTCTGCTGGTAAGCAAAGCGGAGAAAAAGGGGCGCACCCGGGCGGAAGTGGACCAGGTGACCGCCTGGCTTACCGGATACACCGCGGAGGAGATTCTCCGGCTGGAGCAGTCCGAGGTGAGCTACGGCGATTTCTTTCGGAACGCCCCCGCCATGAACCCCAACCGGATCCGGATCACCGGCAAAGTGTGCGGAGTCCGGGTGGAGGAGATTGAGGACCCGCTGATGCGGGAGATTCGATATCTGGACAAGCTGGTGGATGAGCTGGCCAAGGGCAAAGCCATGGAAAAGATTTTAAGAGGGTAATTGTCGCTTTCCAGGCGACCATAGAAGGAAAAATCCCCCTATACTGTATTTGTAAGCCAAACAAAACAGGATAGGGGGATTTTATTATGAAGAAGAATCTGACAGAGCTGGTGTTCATTCTGGACCGCAGCGGCTCCATGCAGGGACTGGAGGGCGACACCATCGGCGGCTTTAACTCCATGCTGGAAAAGCAGAAGCAGGAGCCCGGCGAGGCCTTAGTGTCCACGCTGCTCTTTGACGACCGAACGGAAGTACTGCATGACCGGGCCAAGGTAAGAGAGCTCAGACCCATCACCGAAAAAGAGTACTATGTCCGGGGGTGCACGGCCCTGCTGGACGCCATCGGCGGGGCCATCCACCACATTGGAAACATCCACAAGTACGCCAGACCGGAGGACGTGCCGGAGCATACGCTCTTTGTCATCACCACCGATGGCATGGAGAATGCCAGCCGCCGCTATACAGCCCAGCGTGTCAAGGAGATGATCCGGCGGCAGAAGGAGAAGTACGGCTGGGAGTTTCTGTTCCTGGGGGCCAACATCGACGCGGTGGAGACAGCTGGGACGCTGGGCATTGCCCCGGACCGGGCGGTCAACTACCACTGTGACAGCCAGGGGACCCGCCTCAATTATGAGGTAGTGGGCCAGGCCGTGGCTGCGGTGCGGAGCAGCGCCGGACTGGACGAGCACTGGAAGGATGCCATTGAAACAGATTTCCGCAGGCGGAAACAGGGCCGCCGCTGAGCGGGACCTTACATCTGCCCCTTCCACACCCGGGCCAGAATGTCCTTCAGCACCAGCAGGGCGTCAGTGTGGTTGTAGCCGTAGTCCACCTGCAGCTGGGTAAGCATCTCCCGCAGCGCCGGCGCATAGTCGTTTATGCGTACCGTTTTGTGGTAGGTGGCCAGCACCGGGTACTTTTTGCTCCATACCTTGTTCCAATCGATCCGGGCCTGGGCCTCCTCGCTGACACTGTCGATCATCTGCTGGGCCTGCTGCTCGTCAAAATCGTATTCAATGAGCTCATCCAGGGTCATGTGGTAGAGCATGGCCAGGCCCTTGGACTGGCGGATGTCGGGCAAAGTCTCGCCTGTCTCCCACTTGGAGATGGTCTGGCGGCTAACGCCCAGCTTTTCCGCCACGTTTTCCTGGGATAACCCGCTCTTTTTCCGGGCGTGGTATAAGCTGCTGCCTAAACTCATGGTGTGTTCCTCCTGATCGGATACATTCTACGGGTTTCAGTATAACGTCCACAGAGCAAAAAATCTACCAAGGGAAACGGTCACTTTCGCCCGGTTTCCTGACATTTCCGCTGCAGCTGTGCTATACTGGAGAAAAACAAGGTGGGAGGGATGGAAATGACCAAGGAGGAATATCAGTCCGCCGCCCGTTACTGGGAGGACAAGGACGCGGACAGCGTGAAACTGGAGCCCGGAAAGCTGTGCTCCATGATGGAGGAATATGTGAAGGCGAACAACACCTGCGCGCTGGCCACCGGGACTGGAGACCATGTGCGCTGTACCCCTATTGAGTACAGCTGGCATGACGGCTACTTCTGGATGTTCAGCGAGGGAGGCAAGAAGTTCATCGGCCTTGCGGAGAATCCTAATGTATGCCTGGCCATTTATGACCGGTATGAGGGATTTGGAAACCTTCACGGGATGCAGGTCATGGGCCTTGCGGAGCTAGTAGAGCCTTTCAGCGAGGCATACAACGCCCACGCTGCGTGGAAGAAAATTCCCTTGGATGTCCTTCGCAGGCTGTCCAGTCCCATGTACCTGATTCGGGTCCGGCCTACCCGCATCGACTGTCTGTTCTCCGACTTCAAGGAGCTGGGCTGTGCGCCCAGGCAGACTCTGGTACTGCGGGAAGAAGAGCAGGAATCATAAGGACAGAGGGAGAGGAGAGCAATGGGACTCAAACAGATCTGGATGTCCCGGGACACCCGGCGGAAGAGCCGGTACGGGCAGCGCACGCTGGGCGGTATTTTCGGAATTGCGGCCCTGGCGCTGGTGCTGATTGTGGTCGGGACTGTGCTGGGCTTTTCCATGGGCTGGCCGATGGAGGTGTTTTCCCTGGTTCTCTGTGTGGGGGTCACCGCCCTGGGCATCGGGTTGGCTGTGGGTCTTAGCCGCCGGTCCCTGGAGGACACAACCGTCTTTTTCCTGACAGAAGAGGACCGGCTGTTTGTCATGGATGCCAAGCGCCTTTCCTATCATGGGGGAAATGTGCTCTCCTATGTGGGAGGAACGCTGGAGACCCAGCAATTTCTTCGGACCCTTGCCCGGTCGCCGGGAGTGCCCGCGGGGGCGGATGAGATTCTGGGGGTGGAGGGAATCAAGGAAAACGGTTCCCACTATGCCCTGTCCTGCCGGGTCCGGCACCCCAATCGTCGGGTCATTCGACGCACCTATTTTCTGTTCAAAGGCATGGAAGATCAGGAACTGCTGCTGCGCCAGCTGGAGCGCCGGGAGAGGGGAATAGGTTCTTTGGAGATGGGAGAAAACCGAAAGCCCCTTTGGATTTTGCTCAGTGTGCTGGCCTGCGGCGTCTTTGCCATCCTGTGTGTGCTGAGCCATCCGGCGGTGGGCCGGCTGCCCCAGAGCATTTACTTCCCCTGCCTGGGTGGGGCCTTTGTGTGTCTGTGCTGCGGGGTGTGGTTTGGAATCCGGCAGCATCGGGGCGAATAAACGAAATGATTCAGGAGGCGGAGCGTGATCTATTCCAAAGAAGAGCTGATAGAGGCCGAACGGCAGATCGATTCCACCCTGCACAAGCTGCGGGAGACCGTCAAAACTCTGGAGGGGAAGGAGAATCCTGCCCGCTATAAATCCCAGATCACTCTGGCCAGGCGGCGCATCCAGGCCTTTACCATTGCAGCGGACCTCATCCAGAGAGAACTGGAGTAGGGAACCACATGACAGCAAACCGCCCGGAGCTTCTGCATTGCAGAAGCTCCGGGCGATTCCGTTTAGTTCAGTGTTCCGGCCTGAATGCGGCATTTCAGGTCAAGGGTCTTTTCCTCGATCTGAGCCATAACGGCCAGAAACGCCTGGTCTTCCTTGCCGCTGGGGTCCTCCAGACCCCAGTCCTCCCGATGAGAGCAGGGGAAGGTGGGGCACTGGACGTTGCAGCCCATGGTGACCACGATATCCACCGCCGGCAGCTGGGAGAGGGGCTTGTTGTGCTGGGTTGCCTCCATGTCGATGCCGTATACCTGCTTCATGAGGCGTACCGCATCTGGATTGATGCGGGAGCCTGGCTCAGTGCCGGCTGAGTAGCTTTCAAAGACGTCTCCGGCCAGCCGTTTTCCAAGTGCCTCCGCCATCTGACTGCGGCAGGAGTTGTGGACGCAGAGAAATGCGACTTTGGGCTTTTGGTGATTGGCCGCCGAGAAGGGACAGCGGGCTCCGATGCACTGGTTGTTCCGGGGACTGTAGGAGCAGACGGGTACCGTCCGATCCATCTCCACGCCCAGATGCTCCCGGGCAAAGTCCACGGCGGCAAGGATGGAGAGGAAGGAGTCCCGCTTACAGCAGCGCGGACCGCCCGCCTTGCCGATGCTGTCCAGAGCCCGGGCGGTCATCTGGTTGCTCAGTCCCCAGGGTTCCCGGGCCAGGGGAGTGGACTGGGTGGCGATGGCCACAAACTGTCCTGCGCTGATTCCGGCGCCGCAGGCGCCCCAGAAGCCGCAGGCTCCGCCAGGCACTTCCTTGCCCCGGCTGTACATCTCCCGGAGGGCCTTCTCCAGATCCAAGCGGCCCCCCGCGTTTTTGTAGGCGGTGAGCAGCGCGGCCCCCACCATCACATGGTGCTCTGGGCCGTGCATGTGGCAGAAGGGGAGGTCCATCATCCGCCGGATAATGGCCACAGGGTCGGTGGAGGTCTCAGCAAGACAGAGACCGAAGATGTGGTCCATACCCTGAGTGTGGCAGTCGCTGCACACATAGTGACCCTGGACGCAGCAGGCTTTGCTGGGCTCTTTTTTGTGGCAGATGGCGCACTCCATCATCTGCTCCTCGGTCCGGTATTCCAGCGGTGCGCCGCAGATCAGACATTCTTCTTGATTCAAATTGATCGCTCCTCCAAGTTTCGAAGTATGGACAGCTCCCATAGGGAGTGCAGACAGTGCTGGGCATCCTCCACCTGAGAAAAGGCCTCCGGCTCCTCCTTTCACGGGTTCCATATGGCAGAAATCCGGTCCAGTCCAAATCCGATGCCCTCAAAGCCCACGCACCGGCTGGGCCGGGTGTTGACGGCGTGGTCCAGGAGCGGTTGGGCCTGTCTGGCGGTGTCCAGGCACAAGTCAAGCGCCAGCACATCCTCCCACGCCCGGTTGAGAAAGGCCACCTCCCGGCGGCCGTGGGTCCGTGTGATATTGATGGAGGCGGCCCGGGACAGGTATTGCTCCACCGAGGCGCTTGAAAATCCGGAGGCCGTCAGACTGTCCAAAACGCCTTCCCGAAACAGCCCCGGCACATCCGCCCACTGGAAGGGCGATACGTCGTAGCACACAAAGGTGTACCGGCTGTGACTGTGGACAGCCAGCAGGCTCTTTCGTCCCCTCAAATCAATGACATGGAGATCCCAGCAGAAGCGCCGGTCAGGCTCCGTGCCGTAGTCCGGGGTCTTGCAGTGCAGAAACCGCTGAAGGGGAAAGGTCAGTCCCAGCTCCATCAGGTCACCTCATGGGGGATGGAAATCTTCTCCACCTGAAGGGCTCCATCCCGGACCTCCGCCATCATCATGGTGATCTCCTGGTGGAATCGCCGAGGGCCGCAGGAGCCGGGATTGAGCCACAGGATGCCGTCCTTTTCTTCCTGCACGTATTTGTGGGAGTGGCCGAACACCACCACGTCCACGCCGGAGAGGTCCGAGGGAATCTCTTTCTTGTTGTGGACCATGTAAAATGTTACGCCATCCAGAGTCACGGTCAGATCGTGGGGGATGTCCTCCGCCCACTCCTTGTCGTTGTTGCCCCGGACGACATAGAGGGGGGCGTACTGCTCCAGCTGGTCCACGATGCTCTGCTTGTTGATGTCGCCGCCGTGGAGAATGGCGTCGGCGGTGCGCAGATGGTCCACCACCTCAGGCCGCAATAGACCGTGGGTGTCGGAGAGAATGGCAATCTTCATGTCTTGGCACCTCTCTCATAGGTGTTTTTCAGCTCCCGATAAAACCTGCGGGCCTGTTCCAAATCGCGCTCGTTAGGGTGGCCCTTGGCGATGCCGCCCACCAGCTTGAAGGGGCCGAAGGTGTCATAGCCCTTGCAGGAAAACTCCCCCAGCACCGGACAGCCCTTTTCCCGGGCAATTTCGGCGATGGACTGGGCGCCGTGTCCCTTGGCACCGCCGTAGGTGTAGACAAAAAATACCGGTTTCCCCTGGGGCAGGTACTGCCGTGCGGCGTTTAGCACCGCCTTTTGAAATTCAAAACCGTAGATTCCTGAGGCAAAGCCCACACAGTCGTAATCCTCCAGACAGACCGCCTGGCATGCGGTCACATCAATGAGGTCCACATTTCCTTCACCGGCCATGGCGGTCAGCACCTTCCGGGTGTTGCCGTGATGCCGGGAATAGTAGCAGATGGCGGTTTTCATGGCGCAGAAACCTCCAAAGTCCAGCCAAAGTCGTTATGATAGATCATCTGGCGGGTCATTCCGCCGTCAATGCAGATGTTTTCCCCAGTGATAAAGCCCGCCTTGTCCGAGCAGAGGTAGAGCACCATGTTTGCGATATCCATGGGGTTGCCTACCCGGCCGGCGGGCTGCTGGATGGCGTCGGGCCCTTCATAGACCGCGTAGTCGGTATCGATCCAGCCGGGGGAGATGGAGTTGACTCGCACCCGGCCGGCAAGGCTTACCGCCAGTGCGTGGGTGAGGGAGGAAATGCCGCCCTTGGCGGCGGTGTAGCTCTCGGTCTGGGGCTGGCTCATCCGGTCCCGGGAGGAGGAGATGTTCACAATGGCTCCGCCGGGTGCAAAGTGGGGCAGAAACAGCTTGGTCAGGTAGAAGGGGGCCGTGACCCCTACCCGGAGGGCATATTCAAAATCCTCATAGCTGCACTGGTCGATGCCGCGCATCAGGGGAAGGGCGTTGTTGACCAGGAAATCCACGTGGCCGTGGTCGGCGATGACCTGAGCGGCAAAGGCCTCCAGAACGGCCTTGTCGCTGAGGTCGCCCACAAAATAATCGTTCGACAGCAGGTCAATGACACACACCTTGGCCCCGGCCTTCTGAAATTCCTCTGCAATAGCCTTGCCGATGCCCCTGGCACCGCCGGTGACTACGGCAACTTTGTCTTCAAACATGGCGTTTCCTCCTCAGTCTGCGTCCTCGTCCAGGGCCTCCACCAGAAAGCTCACCGGACGGAAGCCGTCGTTGCAGGAGAGCATGGCGGACCTGGGATTTTTCATCCAGCCGTCATAGAAGTTTTCTCCGCCGTGGCTCAAGGCCAGAACAAAGGGGGAGAGGGTGTCCCAGGCGCTCTGGCAAAAGCCCTCTGGCTTCTCCCAGCCGTTGGACAGGAAGACCTGGCCAACCTCCATGTCGCAGGCGTGGGAGATGGGATTTTCATACTGAGCCATCAAATCCTCATACCGGGTGATGCGCATCACGGTGATCTTGCATTTTTTCATATCAGGATGCCCTCACAGTGGTCAATTTCATGCTGGATGATCTGGGCTGTCCAGCCTGTAAAGGTTTTTACCCGTTCCTGGAATTTCTCATTCTGCCAGCGCACCTTGATGGACTTCCACCGCTTGGCCGAGCGGACGCCGGTGAGGGAGAGGCAGCCTTCCTCCGCGTCGTAAGGCCCGGATTTCTTCACGATCTCCGGATTGAACATGACCATGTATTGCCCCTCGTTGTCAAAGGCAATGATGCGCTTGTTCGCGCCGATCATGTTGGCTGCCATGCCCACGCAGCCGGCCTTGTGGTGCTCTAGTGTTTCCAGTAGGTCGGCGGCAATGGTAAGATCCTCCGGGGCGGCAGGCTCCGCCCTTTGGGCCAGAAAAGTTTCGTCTTTACAAATTTCACGAATCATAGCTTCGTCTCCTTCTGCTGGTGAATGGCGGATGCAAGCACCTCTGCCGCAATGCAGGCCCCCGCCTCGTTGGGGTGAACGCCGTCTTCTGCGTAGAGGCTCTGGGTCCCGGACAGGGCATAAAAGCGCTCGCCCACCGGGGCCAGGAGGGCGTGGTTGTCCCGGGCGGCCTTGCGGTATGCCTGGGACAGCCCGGCGGCCATCTCCTCATAGTCCCAGCCCTTGTGTTTCAGCTTGGCTCCGCCCTTCTGGTAGGCCCAGGTGGCATAAAGAATGGGAACCGCTCCATTGGAGCGAATTTGTTTGCAAAGCTGCTCCACGCTGGCAAAGAAGCGCTCGGGGGAAGAGATGGGCCCGTGGCTCATCTCCTGGAGCACCACGTAGTCCCAGTGTTCCTTGCTTAGTGCCTCTTGGGTCCGAGCCCCGAGGCTGGTGCGGGGGTTCAGATGCTCCGACAGCCGCGCCCCGCCCCGGGTGTGGGAGGCCACCTCAGCACCGGTGAGAGCGGAGAACTTCTGGGGAATGTGGCAGGCGGAGGTAAAGCTGTTGCCCAGCATAAGAATGCGCATGGTGTGCTTCCTCCCTTGTGGATTGCGGGGTCAGTCGGGCTGTTGTCCGTCATGGGCCTGCCACTGACATTCTGTCATGCACATGTGGGAGAACACCGCCGTAAAGGAGGAGTCCTCCGGGGAGCAGGCGTAGAGGCCGAACCGGATCACACCGCCGCCCTTGCGCATATGGCAGATCCGCATCTGGTGGAACTGGACGCCGTCCAGGGAGGATTCAATCCGGTAGTCGTCCTCCCGGCGGCTGAGCCGGTACCACATGGTCCGGATGCTGCCGTCGATGGCCGTGGTGGCCCAATCGGAATAGCCGTCGTTGGTCACCACGCTTCCAAGATGCTGAAAGACGCCGTCTTCATACTCCACCGAGGCCTTCAGCCAGTTCTCGCTGTCCAGATACAGAACAATTCCGCACTGGTCAAAGCGGTGCTTGCTGCTCGTAAAATCGGTTTTGACCACGAAGCTGAAGTAGGGCTCCTCCGTCTCCAGCTGCAGAACCGGAGCGTTGTCATTGCGGAAGTGATAATAGGTGCGCTGCCACAGATCGGTGTGGGGCTGGGTGGTAATCTCAATTTGTTCCGGCGAAATGTGGTACCGTTGAGGCGGCCTTGTCCAGATCAATTTTTCAATGGAAAACTCCATCTTTTTCCTCCTGCTTTCCCGGGCAGACGGCGCGGGGAGTCCGTCCCGTTACACTGCGGATGGGGGAGCGGACGTGCTCCTCTGATTTTGGCTTGTCACAGGCATTATAACACGGCGATGGGGAAATACCAAGGGGAAGGTAGCGCTGGAGTGGGAAGGGCAAGAAAACGGGCCGGGAGCAGTCCACTCCCGGCCCGCATCTAAGGCGCATGTAATCTTTGGTGAACCAACCTGTCCATCTGGTTGGTTCATGGGGCCCTGTCTCCTCTTTTACACGGAGGGAATCCCCAGCTTATTCAGCAGGGCAGTTACTTCCTTTGCGTTCAGGACCTTGCCCATGGCGACTACTTTTTCGTTCACAACCAGTGCAGGAATGCTCATTACACCATAGGCGGCGATCTTGGCCAGATCGGTCACATACCCCACCTGGATGTTCAGTCCCAGGTCGGCGACGGCTTCTTTGGTGTTTTCCAGCAGAGTGTGGCAAGATGTGCAGCCCGCGCCCAACACTTTGATGGAGAGCGGGCCATGGAATGAACCGCAGGCTGTGTTTGCGGTGTCGGCAGCCACCTCAGCTGTGGGGCAGTCGCACTGACAGGAACAGGCGGGAGCCTTTTCCACATGTTTCTTACCAAATCCAAACAGTCCCATATAACATACCTCCAAAATAATAGTTTTAATTCTGCTGTGTACCAGTTTTTATACCAGCAGGAATTGAACTGCGTTGAAGAAGTAGCCCACCAGGACAATGCCCATGGTGCAGATGGCGATGAAGGCGGCCAGCAGTTTGGGCTTTACCGCTTTTCGCAGCATGATCATGGAGGGCAGGCTCAGCGTGGTGACAGCCATCATGAATGCCAGAATGGTCCCCAGTCCAGCGCCTTTATAGAGCAGGCTCTCCGCCACGGGAATGGTGCCGAAGATGTCCGCGTACATGGGAGTGCCCACCAATGTGGCCAGGATCACCGCAAAGGGATTGCTGCTGCCCAGAATCTGTTCCACCCATGCCTGGGGAACCACGTTGTGGATAAATGCCCCGATTCCAACTCCGATCAAAATGTACGGGGCCACCTTTCGGACGGTCCCAAGCAGCTGCTCTTTAGCAAACTGGAGCCGGTCCCGGCGCGTCAGCCTTTGGCCTTCCATCTCCATGTAAGGCGCGTTTCGGATAAAATCCTCCACGTACCGCTCCATACCCAGCTTTTCCAGCACCGTGCCGCCCACAACCGCGATGATCAGGCCAAGGATGACATATATAACCGCGACCTTTGCGCCAAAAATGCTCATCAGAAGGACCAGGGAACCCAAATCCACCATGGGAGAGGAGATCAGGAAGGAAAAGGTCACCCCCACCGGCAGACCGGCACCGGTAAAGCCCATAAAGATGGGAATGGAGGAGCAGGAGCAGAAGGGCGTCACCGTACCCAGCAGCGCCGCCACCGTGTTGGCGCCAATGCCGTGGAACCGCCCCAGAATTTTCTTGGTGCGCTCGGGAGGAAAATAGCTTTGAAGATAGGAGATGCCAAAAATCAGGACCGAGAGTAAAAGGAAGATTTTAATGGTGTCATAGATGAAAAATTGCAGTGCGCCGCCCAAAATGCTGTCCAGTGATAGCCCCATAGCAGTCAGTGCGTCGCCAATCAGGGCGTTGAGCCACTTCATTCTAAGGACTTGGTCCTGAACAAACAGCCAGCCCATCCGAATTGCTTCCATACAAAGTTCTCCTTTCGAGGGGTAAACAGTTCTAAAATTTTCGATTTAATTGCCGGAAGAAAAGCCATCGGTCAAGCGATGGCTTTTAGGTTTGGCAGGTGCAGCTGCCCAAATCGCAGGTATTCTTTTGCGTCAGAATCTCCAGCAGTTCCTTGGCGTAGGCGCTGCCTTCGTCACTGATTCCGTAGTGGGTCCATTTTCCATCGGGACGCCCCACCACAATGCCCGAATCACATAGAATTTTCATGTGATAGGACAAGGTTGACTGGCTGATATTCAGTTTTTCCAACAGGACGCAGGAGCACTGCTCTCCGCTGCGAAGCTGATCCAAAATCTGCAAACGGTTCTCATCGCAGAAGGCCTTGAACACCTTTGCGTCTGCGGCATAGTTGCGCATAGCGGCACCTCATTCAAATCTACTTTATTCGATTGGTCTGTAGTATATACCACAAATCGAAAAAAGTCAATGGGAGCTTCCACAAAATGTTCCGTCCGGGTGGCTTCCCGTGCACCGGTTGGGCGTCGGGGTACGCAGAAAACCGCAGATCTCACAGAGTGTTGGCCAGTGAGACCTGCGGTTTGGAATGTGGCTTATGGCTGCGTGGAGCACTTATACAAGTGGTTTGACCTTACAGTACTAACCGGAATCGAAACCAGCCGTCTGTCAGGTCAAACTGGCAGATGGCTCCGTTTTTTTGGCAAAAAGCGGAGATGGACTGTACGCCCAGGCCATGACCTTCCTTTTGTGCCACCGGCAGACCGGCGCGGTCGAAAGAAATGTGGTTGGTGCACGGATTGGAAATTTCCAGCATGACGCTGGGGGCTCCCACCATCTTGCAGCGGATGTTCCGCTGAGACCGGGGAAGGGGCAGGTTGGCATGGATGGCATTTTCCAGGGCGTTGGCCACTACGATGGCCAGTTCACCTTCGTCCACAGGGAGCGCATCGGACAGGCCGATTTTAGCGTCCACGCGGATTCCCTGGTTTTTGGCCTGGTCAAAGTAGGAGGTAAAAACCGCATCCAGCACCGGCGGGCGGCACCAGCGGACGACTTTTTGCTCGTCCAGCCGCTTTTGGGCGGCGTCCAGAAAATCCAGCGCGGCCTCCTTGTCTCCCCGTGACACCAGCTCTGCAACAGCCTGGAGCCGGTGGCGCAGATCGTGGCGCTGGGTGCGGATGGCATGTTCCGCTGCTTGTACCGCTTCCATGCGGCTTCGCAGGGCCGAAAGCTGCAAGGCCGACATCTGTGCGCTGTGCCGCGCCTCCGCCTCCTTTCGGATGTTTGAAAACAGAAACATCAAAATAGAATAAACCCCCAACATCAATAGGCCAATTGCCGCTTTGATGATGGTGCTTCTCCAATCGAAGCCCGCATATCCGGGGATCAGGTAGACGGCGATGATGTAGTAGGTCGCCATTACCAGACAGATCAGCCACCAGCCCCGGTGCAGCTCCAACAGTATCTGGAAAAACAGGGGACGCAAAAAGCGGACCAGAAACCAGATGACCCCGGTGCTGAGGACCGTGCAGGACAGCACCAGCACCCAGAAGCGGCTGCCAGACAGGTGGTAGATCAGTCCGGATATGTGGTGAATCAGCGTACAGAACAGAACGACGGAGAGCTGCTGGAAGATGAGCCGCCATCCCCGGAATCGGCTGAGCGTGAAAAGGAGCAGGATCAGCGGGATGTGGATGGTCATGGCATAGGTCCAAAAGGCAGTATCCACATCGACTGCCCGGTACAGGGCGGCTACCGCTGCCATGAGAAGGACCGTGACGATGGAAACGATGAAAATGGTGCGCCGCCTGGAATATCGGCTGTCCATAAACAGAAACGCCATAATCATATACAGCACCGTCAAATACTCCATGATAAACAATTCTACCATGGGTCCTTCTCCTCCAGCCAGTAGCTGCCCCAGGCTTTTTTGAATTCCGGAGCAGCGCTCCGGGGCAGTGCCACGACCTGGCCGTTATCCAGCAGGGCACTTTGGCCCTTTACCCCGGTCACATGCTGGAAATTCAGTATAAAGCTGGCCCCACACAGGCAAAAGCGCGGGTCAGCCAGCAAAGGCGCGGCTGCTTCACGGAAGGAAACTCGAATGGACTGAGAATCTATGGCGCGATCGGTGCAGTAATAGCGTATGCAGCGTCCCACTCGCTCCACATAGCGGATGTGCTCCAACAGAATGCGCCGAGGACCGTCGGCCGTAGAGACCACAATGGCGCTGCTTCGACGCCGGTTTATCTTCTCGACTGCTCCATCCAGAACGTGGAAGAGTTTTCCCTGTTCCACCGGCTTCAGCAAATAGAAAAAGGCCCGAACATCGTAGCTGTCGGCGGCAAAGTCGTTGGAGTTGGTGAGATAGATGATCTCGCCGCCCTTACCCAGTTCCCGCAGGTGCCGGCCAGTTTCAATGCCGCTCAGCTCCGGCATGAGGATGTCCAGTATGTAGAGGTCAAAGCCGCCTGCCTCCTCGGCTCTGGCCAGCAGAGCGTGACCGCTCTGGAAGGCCTCTACCTGTCCATCCAGCGTGGAGTGGGACTGGAGATAGGAGGTCAGCAGCGCGGTGGTCTCACTTCGCTGTTTTTCCTCGTCGTCGCATATGGCAATCCGCAGCATGTTCGCCCTCCTCCCAGCGTAGGACAACAAATTTTGCGCAAATATCAGCAGATTTTGAATCGCTGCTGGCTAATTTTAGCCTGATTCGTACAATGAAAATAGCATGGAAGCAAAACGTCGTCAAGAGGGGTTCTCAAAAGAACGTCAGTCCATGTTCTGCCTCTCTAACGCCAGTGACCGGCAAGATCACCTGCCCGCTCCAAAGCCGGACGGCTTCGTGTGGAACCGGCAGAGTTGTCCTGAACTTACGCGGAGGAACGACCACCTGCCGATGGAGAGCGGCCAGTGTTAGGTTTGCCGCTGTGCGGATTTTTACCTGAACAGCCTGGTAGCAGCGCAGGTGGAAATCTGCTGCCGCCCGGAGACGGATTGTGAAACGCTATGTAGCGCGCGGTATTCTGTGTGATCATCGCTTCAAGAGGAAGGTTTAAGGATGGGCAAAGTTCAAAATTTATTCAGGTATGGATTGCTTGAAAAAATGAGAATTTCCAGTTATATTCAACAGGAATTTTTGCAGGAAAACGTTCGGAAAAACAACTTTTCCCTGCAAATTATATGCTTGATTATTTTTGTGACGGAGTTTGCAAACATCGCCCGGGTGCTGTTTTGGTCCCGGTCCGGTCTGGGATCACGGAACAATCAAATCTATTTTTCCATGTACTGCCTTCTGATTTTTCTTGGGATTCTATGGCTGGTGCTGCGGCGCGTGCTGAAGAACGCCTCGCTGCGCAGCCAGAGGACAGTTCAGTACGCCGTGACCGGTTTGATTTTTTTGTGGCATATAGGACTGAATACCTATGACTTATATCGGGATCCTTCCTCGGGGACAACGGTGCTGACAACGGCGCTGTTGGGATTGGCGTTTCTGATCCAGGCGCCGCCATTGGTCAGTACAGTGCAGTTTTCAGCGTACTATCTGCTGTTTCGAATGATCACGGCCCCTTTGCTGGATGCAGGCGACCGGCTCAACATGACCATCACCTTTGGGGTGGCGCTGGCGGTGTCTCTGGCCAATGCTCACCACACCGCTGACGCATTGAAGAAGCAGAAGCAGGTGGTGGAGATCAATGCAAAATTGCAGGAGCTTCTGCAGCTGGACCCCTTGACAAGGCTGCTGAACAAAACCACGGTGGAGTGCTGGGTGGAGCAGACACTGGGTGATCCTGGACGGGCGAACCGGTCGGGCGGAGTAGTCTTGTTCCTGGTGGATCTGGATGAATTTAAAAAAATCAATGACCACTACGGTCATCCCTGCGGAGATTATGTACTCATACAGACGGCGGAAGCTATACGCCGCACCTTTTCAAATGCGGCAGGTCTGGGACGGGTCGGCGGAGACGAGTTTGCCGTGTTTTACGATTGTCTCCTGACAGAGTCGCAGGTTCTCGCCCTGCAAGAGAAACTGGCGGAGCAATTGGAGGCCATTCAATGGCAGAGCCAGCCAATGATGGTGCGGAGCAGCGTGGGCGCGTGTATCTGTACCCACCTCCAATGTACTTACCAACAGCTGTATGCGGAAACAGACCAAATGCTGTATCGCGCCAAGGAGCTGGGTAAGGGAAGATGCTGCATCCGACGGCTGGAAGCAGAGGATACCCATGAGCGGAAGAAAAACAGGGCAGAAGTGTAAGAGCAGGCCGGGAGAACAGCAGCGCAGCACGAAAGGATTGTCTCGATCAAAAACGAGAACTAGGAAAGGAAGCACGGATTCCCCCAATGTTCCGTGCACGGCAAAACAGGGGCTGATTCACAGAGAGATCGATGTCCACTGCCCGAAGAAGAGGCAATTTGGAGGAAATCGATGTTCTCTGGAATCAGCCCCTGTAATTTATGGAATAAACGGCTGAAGTGGGAAAGAGAAAATTTACGGTTCTTCTTCTCTATGGGCCTTTTGGGGCTTCATCCCCCAGAACACGACATTCATCATAATGACAATGAGCAGTACCACGGACATGGCCACCCAGAATCCCATGTCGATTCCGCAAAAGGACGTGCGTCCAAACAGGTCCATCCAAAGTTTAGACCAGATCATAAAGAATTCCTCCCAACGTCAAAGTAATTCGCCGTAGTGGCGTACATAGGCTTTTTTCAGGCTGGTGGCCAGCACCATGTAGAGCAGGATGCAGGGGATCAGATAGGCAAAGTAGGCGGCAGGCAGAGCGACAAATCCCAGCACAGCGCCGAAGGGGGTGAAGGGGATGATGGTCAGTACAGCGATGCCGGTTAAGGTGAGCAGGGTCAGGGGAGCGGAGGCCCGGCTCTGGAGGAAGGGGAGCTTGGGGGTGCGGATCATGTGGATGACCAGGGTCTGGCTCCACATGGATTCCACAAACCAGCCCGCCTGGAAGAGGCCGATGTACTTTGCCTGCATCAGAAGCAGCTCCGCGCCGCTGAAATGGGCAGCCAGGTCATTGAAGAGCACGCCACCGGAAACAAACATGGGGCAGAAGATAAAGTACATGAAGAGATAGGTGGTAAAGTCGAAGATGGAGCTGGTGGGCCCGAGCCAGAGCATAAAGTTGCCCACGCTGGAGGCGTCCCACTTCCGGGGCTTGGAAATAAACTCCTCATCCACATTGTCCCAAGGGATAGCGGTGCATGACAGGTCGTAAATGAGGTTGAGGAAGATGAGGTGTACGCTCATCATGGGCAGGAAGGGCAGCAGGGCAGAGGCGGCCAGCACCGAGAACATGTTGCCGAAGTTGGAGGAGGCGGTCATCTTGATGTATTTGATCATGTTGGCGTAGGTCTTGCGCCCCTCGATGATGCCCTGCTCCAGCACCATCAGGTCCTTTTCCAGCAGGATGATGTCCGCCGATTCCTTGGCCACATCCACCGCGGTGTCCACGGAGATGCCAATGTCGGCAGCCTTCATGGCGGCGGCATCGTTGATGCCGTCTCCCATAAAGCCCACGGTGTGTCCGCTTTCCCGCAGCACCGAGACTACCCGGGCCTTCTGGTCGGGGGTGAGCTTGGCAAACACATCGGTGGACTCGGCCGCCTTTGCCAGCTCCTGGTCACTCATGGCGTCCAGGTCGGAGCCCAGCAGCATGTTGCGCACTTTCAGGCCCACCTGCTTGCAGATGGTGCGGGTCACCTTGTCGTTGTCACCGGTGAGAATTTTGGTGGTCACACCGTGGCGCTTCAGCGCCCGGATGGCGTCGGCCGTGGACTCCTTGGGCGGGTCCAGGAAAGCCAGGTAGCCAATGAGCACCATGTCCCGTTCGTCCTTGACCCCAAAGGCTCCCACGGGGGAGGGGTTGCTCTTCTGAGCGATGACCAGCACACGAAAGCCCTTGTCATTGAGAGCATCCACCGTCTCGAGAATCCGCTGCCGCACCTCGCCGGTCAGCGGCTGGACGCCGCCGTCGCACTCAGCAAAGGAGCAGATGGAGAGCATCTCCTCCACGGCGCCCTTGGTTACCATCTGGGTCTTTCCGGCCCGGTCCTGAACCACGGTACTCAGCCGCCGACGGGCAAAGTCAAAGGGAATTTCATCCACCTTTACATAGTGCTCCGACAGATCCACCAGCCGGGGGTCCTCCGCCTCGGCCTCCTCCGTTTTGCGGATGATGGCCAGGTCCATGAGATTCTTGTAGCCGGTCTGAAAATAGCTGTTGAGGTAGGCGTGGCGCAGCACCCGGGTGTCATCCTCGCCGTTTACATTGAGGTGGTATTCCAGCACCACCTGGTCCTGCGTCAGGGTTCCGGTCTTGTCGGTGCACAGAATGTCGATGGCGCCGAAGTTCTGGATGGAGTTGAGGTTCTTGACGATGGTCTGCTTTTTGCTCATGGACACCGCGCCCTTGGCCAGGCAGGTGGTCACAATCATGGGCAGCATTTCCGGGGTCAGTCCTACGGCGATGGAGATGCCAAAGAGGAAAGCGTCCAGCCAGTCCCCCTTGGTGAGGCCGTTGATGCAGAAGACCAGGGGAACCATCACCAGCATGAAGCGGATGAGCACCCAGGAGACGGCGTTTACCCCCTTGGTAAAGCTGGTTTCCGCCGCCTCTCCCGCCACTGCGGAGGCCATGGAGCCAAAGAGCGTGTCGTCGCCCACGCAGACCGCCACGGCGACGGCGCTTCCGGAGACCACGCTGCTGCCCATAAAGGCAATGTCGGTATAATCCGTAGTGCTCTCCTTGACCTCATTTGCCTGGGGCTGTTTTTCCACCGGCTCGCTTTCGCCGGTGAGGCTGGCCTGGCTGACAAACAGGTCCTTGGCTTCCAGAATGCGTACATCGGCGGGAATCATATCTCCGGCGGACAGATGAACAATGTCCCCCACCACCAGCTCGTCCATAGGAATCTCCACATGTTCCTGTCCCTTGCGGGTCACCGTGCAGGTGGTGGTAATCATGGCCAGCAGCTTTTCCGCCGCACTGCCGCTTCGGGATTCCTGAACAAAGCGGAGGGTGCCGGAGATGATGACCATGGTGAGAATAATGACCACGGTGAGGCAGTCAAAATCCTCCGGTACACTGCCAAAGAGGGAGAATATTGGAAATACCATGTCCGTCATGGTGGACACCAGGGCCAGGCAGAGCAGAATGGCGGTGAAGGGATTGACAAAGGCGCCTGCCAGCCGTCTGGGCAGGGATTTTTTCTTCTCGTGGGTCACCTTGTTGCTGCCGTATTTGGCCCGGCTGGCGGTGACGGCCTCCGGGTCAAGCCCGCTCAGGGGCGCTTGAAGCGCACGGAGAAGAGCATTCACCGGGGCAGTTGCCGCGTCCTGAATGCGGCGGTTCTGTTCATCGCGGAGGACAGCCTGCTGGGCTGCCTGGCGCGCCGAACGGCGCGTTTCGTTTCTGTTCATGGTTTCTTACCTCCTTGTATGGGTTCAAGGCGGTACAGTGGATGGGAGCCGGAACTCCATGTGCGCTGCACTGTACCAAACTTCGTGGACTGCCGTCAGAATCCATGTTGTTCCCTCCCTTCCTGCGTCCTGAATGAGTATAAAAAAACCGCAAGAAAAATCACATGGTCAAAACCTTGCGATTTTCTTGCGATTTGGTCAGAATTTGAATTTACAGCTTGTCGCTGAATTTGTATCCAATGCCCCAGATGGTCAGGATATAACGGGGAGCGTCGGGGTTTGGCTCAATTTTCTTCCGCAGCTTTCGGATGAAGGCCATAATGTTGCTGTCATCCAGTAAGTAGTCGCTCTCCCATACGGCCTGGTAAATCTGTTCCTTGGTAAATACCTCGCCCCGGTTGCGGGCCAGAAAATACAGAATATCAAACTCCTTGGGCGTTAAGGAGATTTCTGCGCCGTCCCGGCTGACTCTGCGAAGCCGCAGGTCGATGGAGAGGTCGCCGCAGCGGAGAATGTCCTCGGACACGGCCTCGTGTTCGCCATCTCCCAGCTCCAGCATGAGGGACTCGGTGCTGCCGTTCATCAGGTCTCCCAGCCCTTCCAGCAGCTCCTGAGCGGCGCGGGAGCGGGGCGCGGTGGGGAGTGTATCGGCAAGCCAGCGCGCAAGGGAGAAATCCAGCGTGATAAATCCGATGTGTTTTTTCATCACAGATTCCTCCTCTCTTACAGCAACTCATGGCAGCGGCGGATATACCAGCTCTTGGCCAGCGTGACCCAAAGCAGATACATGGAGACGACGGCGGCCAGAAAGCCAAAATAGACTGGGGGCAGCGGGGTGAGCCCCAGCGGTCTGCCGGCCGGGGTAAAGGTCAGAACGGTAAAGAACAGGGTGCCCAGCAGGGTAACCCACATCACCGGACGGGAGGGCCTGCTTTGCAGCAGCGGCACCTCGGGCGTACGCAGCAGGTGCAGAATCAGCACCTGGGTCCACATGGATTCCAGGAACCACCCGGTTTGAAAGAGCGCAATGAAGGAAAGCTCCCTGCCGCTCCCCGCCAGGGAGGCAAAACTTCCCCCGCACACGGCGGGACACAGCACAAAGAACAGATACGAAAAGGTGAGAATGTCAAAAAAAGAGCTGATGGGGCCGAAGAACCGCATAAAGCGGCCCAGGGTCCTGCCGGACCACTCCAGAGGCCGGGCACAGGTCTCCTCGTCCACGTGGTCCCAGGGGAGGACCAGACACAGGATATCATAGAGGAGGTTCAGCAGCAAGAGCTGCAGCGATGTCATGGGGAAGAAGGGCAGAAATACGCTGGCAACCACAATGGAGAGGATGTTGCCGAAATTGGAGGAGGCCGTAATCTTGATGTACTTGGACACGTTGGCAAAGGCCCTGCGGCCCTCCTGAATTCCCTCCTCCAGCACATTCAGATCCTTTTTCAGCAGGATCACATCCGCGCCTTCCTTGACAGCCTCCGCCGCGGTGTCCACGGATATGCCCACATCCGCCTCCACGATGGCGGGCAGGTCGTTCATGCCGTCCCCCAAAAAGCCGACCGTATGTCCATTGGCCCGGAGGTGCTGCACGATCTGTACCTTCTGTTTAGGGGACAGCTCCGCAAACAGGGTGGTGCGCTCAATTTTAATGGGGAGCTCATCCTCACCCAGCTGCTCCAGCTCTCGGCCGGTCAGTGTCTGAGCGGTGTCAATGCCCAGTCTCCGACACACGGAAACGGCAATATCCCGGTGATCTCCGGTCAGCACCCGCACGCCCACATGGAGCTGCTGCAGCTTTTGAATGGCTCCGGCGGCGCTCTCCTTGGGCGCGTCAAAAAAGGCCAGATAGCCCAGCAGAATGAAGTCGTGCTCGTCTTCCGGGGACAGTGTCGTTTTTCTCAGGGGCTTATAGGCTACCGCCAGCACCTTCATCCCGTCTTCCAGCATCTCGTCCACAATGGCCCGGACGCTTTCGGTTCCGTCACCGGATATCTGGTGGCGCTCGCCTTTGTATTCCACGCTGCTGCACCGGCGGCATACCTCGTCAATGCTGCCCTTGATGAGCAGCAGGTTTTCGTCCTCGTGCCGTACCAGAACGCTGGCAAACCGCCGCTCATAGTCAAAGGGCAGCTCGTCCAGCTTGCTGTGGCGGGCAGCCAATGCCTGGAAGTACGGCTCACGGCCCGGCATCCGGCGGCACTGGAGAAGCGCACTGTCCAGGTGGTTTTTCACTCCGGTGTGATAGAGGCTGTTCAGATAGGCAAAATCCAGAACCCTTTGGCTCTCGTTGCCCAGAATATCCATGTAATATTCCAGCGTGATTTCGTCTCCGGTCAAGGTACCGGTCTTGTCCACACAAAGGATGTCCATGCTGCCGAAGCCCTGCATGGCGTTGATGTTCTTTACCACGGTCTGCTTTTTTCCCATAGCTGCGCTGCCCTTAGCCAGACAGGCGTTGATGACCATGGGGAGCATTTCCGGCGTCAGACCTACGGCAACCGACAGGGCAAACAGAAATGCGGACACCCAGTCGCCCTTTGTCAGGCCGCAGGCAATCAGCACCACCGGAATCAGAACTGCCATAAAGCGGATGAGGACCCATGCAATGGAGTTGGCCCCCTGGTCGAACCCATTTTTTCGGGGAGATTCCGCCCCGGCAAAGCCGCCGTAAACGGTGTCCTCCCCCACGGCCAGGACCACGCCCTCGCCGCTGCCCCCGGTGAGGGCGGAGCCCATAAAAACAAGGTTGCGGTACCCGGCATAGGATTGGGCCTGCCCCTGGGGGAGTGTGTCGGCGTCTTTTTCCAGAATTTCGCTCTCGCCCGTGATGACCGATTGGGAGACAAACAGATCCTTGGCCGCAGTCAGCCGAATGTCGGCCGGGACACGGTCTCCGGCGGACAGACGGACCAGATCGCCCACCACCAGCTCGGTGGAGGAGACTCTGTTCCACGTTCCGTTCCTGCGAACCAGCACCGTGGAAGCGATCATCCCTGTGAGGCGGTCTGCAATGCGCTTCGCCCGCAGCTCCTGGGTGAACCGTACTGCGCCGCTGGTGAGCAGCATACACAGAATAATGACGACGGTGGTGATGTTGCGGCTGAAGTTGGAGGCCAATACCACATCGGTCAAAAAGGAAATGCAGGCCAGTACAAATAGGATGATGGTGAACGGGTTAAGAAAAGCCCGCCGCAAGCGGTAGAGTACCGTGTCCGAGGCCCGGCCAGAGAGACGGTTTGTCCCGTATTGCGCCCGGCTTTCTTCCGCCTGAGTGTCGCTGTAACCTTGGTCAGAAATGTGAAAATCCCGGTACAGCGTATCGATGTCCATATATGCGTAATCGAGTACACGCCGATGGGCGATTGGACTTGTTTTCATAGCCTCACCTCCGCAGGGTTTTTCTATCATACCATAGAATGGCCTTGCTGCGAGGGAGAAAATCCTTGCTTTTTTCTTGCTTTCTGTGGCTCATTCCACTTCCGCCGATCCATACCTGATTTTGTCAACATGATTCACCGGGACGTTTGCTTTGTACCCTGGTAGCCCCAAATAGGCAGTGGGGATTTGCAGGAATGGTTTAAAATCCATTGCCGTATTTTTTGTTTCCAGTTATACTATATACCTGAAATTTCTCACCGTGAGCCCAAACAGGACCCACCGCCTGCCACTGAGACGGCAGTCGGCCGAACCGGCTTGGGCGAACAGAATGGAGAACAATATGAAAGAAGTAGATCCCAAGAGCACCTCCCGGGAGTTGGCCTTTGAGCTGTGGATGAAGGCTCCCATGCCCATGGTGACCCTGATGAAGACACTGGATGTAACGGCGTTGGTGCGCATGAGCCGGAAACGGGGGTATAAATTCAATATGCTCCTTTGCTGGTGCATCGGGAAGGCGGCAGCTCGGACGGAGGATTTCTACCTGCTTCCGGTAGGAGAGAAACTCATCCAGTATGACCGCCTGGCGGTCAATACGGTGGTATCTACCCGAGATGGTGGCATCGCCACCTGTGACATTCCCGTTTCCTCTGACTTGGAGCAGTTTAATCAGGACTATCTGGAGCTCACTGGGAAAGTCCGGGAGAGCGGGAAGAGCTATGAACTTGGGGAGGAGTATATGGTCATCGGCACCTCCGCTCTGGCGGGATACGAGATCGACGGCGCGGTGAACATCTACGCCGGGTGCTACAACAATCCCTTCCTCATCTGGGGCAAATACCGAAAAAAGTGGCTGCGTGCCACCTTGCCGGTGTCCTTCCAGTTCCACCACACCCAGATGGACGGCATCCCGGCCGCGGAATTTTTGGAGCGGCTTCAGCAGGAAATCTGCCAGCTTTAAAATTCTCCCTTGACTTTGACGCTCCGTCAACTGATACAGTATCCCCAAGGAGGGATGTTTATGGAGTATTCCATTCAGGAGCTGTCGCGCCTGTCCGGGGTGACCACCCGCGCCCTGCGCTGGTATGACCAGATCGGTTTGCTGAAGCCCAGTCGGGTGGCGGAGAGCGGCTACCGCTATTACGGAAGAGCAGAGGTAGACCGACTGCAGGACATCCTCTATTACCGGGCCCTCGGGGTGGAGCTGGCCCGCATCAAGGAATGTCTGGACGATCCCTCTTTTGACCGTCTGGCCGCCCTGCGAAGCCATTTGACCGCCCTGGAGGCGGAGCGGGAGCGGCTGGAGAAACTGATCCGGTCGGTGAAAGACACCATCGGAGCGGAAGAAAGGAATGAGATCATGCGCGATGAACAGAAATTTGAGGCCTTCAAAAAGCGAGCTGTGGAACACAATGAGGAAACCTACGGAGCGGAGATCCGGGCCAAATACGGAGACCAAGAGGTGGATGAGGCCAACGCCGCGGTGATGAATCTGACTCAGGAGCAGCACCAGGAGTGGACGAACCTGGGCCGGGAGATTCAGGAGCGGCTGGAGGCTGCCGTCCAGGCCGGGCTGTCCCCGGAGAACGAGGAGGGCAAGGAAATTGTCGCCCTCCACCGCCGGTGGCTCACCATCACCGGGAACCGGTACGACCCGAACAAGCACCGGGGAATTGCGGAGCTCTACGTGATGGACGAGCGGTTCACCGCTTACTATGACAAACGGATGCCCGGATGCGCCCGCTTCCTGCGGGACGCCGTCACTCACTGGGTGAAGTGAACATGGCTGCCGGCTGCGGTTCGCAAATGGCAGGCGGCTAAGCAAGAAAAATTCTCCCACACTGTGTTCTGTTCCAAAGAGCATAGTGTGGGAGAATCTATTTTGACTGCAGTCCCCTGCGCAGCATCCCAATGGTGATGACGACGATCACAACATAAATCACGGCGCTGGAAGCGGCGGACACCGGGAGCATATGGTTCTCGCCAGTCTCGGACCTCTTGACCATGATAAGAGTATTCTGCAGGGTCAGGATGGCCACCAAAGCGTCAATGAAATTGACGGTTCTCAGTTCCGCGATCAGCATATTCCCGCCGGAACGGTGCCGCTGCCGACGAATGTGGATGGAGGCCATGGTGATCTTCCAGGTGGTGTAAGTCGCCATAGCGATGGCCGGGATCAGGCCCATGGACACTGGCTTATCCAGCACCACCATCATGGCGATGGGGAGAATCAGTGCCAAATCCAGCGCCAGCAGTAAAAAGGAGCTGACAAGAAAGGTACGGCGGCGGCAGCGGTTCTGCTCCGCTTCATCCCGCAGCCGGTTCCGGTGCTCCGTGAAAAGGACCATGCCGCGAATGGCCATGAGAAGGAGATAAAAGATGCCGATGCTGCCGTGCCGCACAGACCCGTGGCAAAGGCCCAGATATCCGTTGTACAAGGCAAAGAGAGCTGTGCAGCCGAAAGACGCCGCGGCACTCATCAGAGTCTGGTAAAGGTAGTTTTCCCGCCAGGCCCGGAGAAGCTGCCCGGCCAGGCCGTTAGGTCTCATAGCCGCCGCCTTTCGGGCGCACGCAGGCCTCAATAATTTGGGCCACCGTCTCCACATCGTCGGAACAGTCGTGGCGCAGCCACTCCTTGACGATGGCAATGATACCCTCTACGTAATAGGCCATGTAATAGGGGCGGTGGGCGGCTGGAATCTCAAACCGCTCCAGAATGGGGCCTAGGATACGTTGTTTTAGTTCCCCATACCTTGTATGAGCCTGCATGCTGCCTGGATTTCGGAAGGCCGCGCGATAGACCCTCTTGTTGTCCCGGATGAAGCGGAGGTAGGGGAGAAGATATTCCCGGGTGACCAGCACCAGATCTTCCCGCTCGCGGCTCTCCATGTTTCCCAGAACATCATTTTCCTGCTGTGGAAAATAGGAAAGAAATCGCTGGTTGATCATCTCCAAGGTCTCGTTTACCAGATCGGAGATGGTCTCATAGTGCAGGTAGAAGGTAGATCGGTTCACCCCGGCCTGGTGACAGATCTCTTTCACCGTAATATATTCCAGGTCCTTCTCCTCCAACAGGGCCAGGAGGGCCTCGTCCATCCGCAGGGCGGTATTGAAGTATTTGCTTTCGGACTTGTTCATCTGCCGCCCTCCTCACCGTTTATTCTGCTGATTCGCTGATTTCACGTGCCAGCTGCATGATCTCAAAGGCGTACTTTTCTTTGCCGGAACGCAGGAGCTTTTTGTAGATGGGGTAGTTCAGACATACACCCGCAATACCCAGAATCCCAAGAAGGACTCCGACACCCGTCAACAGAGTGCCGCCGCTTCCAATCACCTGCATGGAAAGGCACATCCCCACGCCAAGGACCAGGGTCATCAGAACCCCAAAGCTGTAGGCAAAGATATTGGCCGGACCTTTTGCTTTTCGATCCAGTTTTTTCAGTGCGACCACCTTGGAGGCATCCTTGGGGGCGTATTCGTTGGCAATAGCTTCCGCAAAAATTTTATCTGTGTTCATGGCGTTCTTTTCCTCTCTTGATTCATTCTTCGCAGCTGCTGATAGAATCATAGAGGATACAAGGAGAAAAGAGAACAACACGGTTTTGGTTTTGTGCTGATTTCAAACACTGCATCATTATGAAAAATCGCAATTCTGATATTCATTGTATCAGAATTGCGACTCCCATCATAGCCTTAACTTACTTTGGAAAGAGTGGGGAGGTGTATAAATCCATGGTCTCCCATGTCCCTTCCGAATGGATGCTGTATCTCCACTCTCAGCATCTTGCACCTGTCTGTGGAGCGGCATTCTACGTCATTTTGTTCGGAAGCGGAGCAGATCATGTGCGAGAAGCCCGAAGCCCCCCGTGTTGCAGGGGCTTCGGGCTTCGTACATTGAAGAAATGGTGCCGCAGCTATTTGTAAGCAATCGTTCATTGGATGCCCAACAAGCGCAGAAGCGTTTCGACCTACAAAAAGCCATCCTGTACCTGTTTCTCCTACGCCCCAATCAGGGGTACAGCTGCCAGTCAGGGATTATTCCTTGGGACCGGCGGTGTGGTGCATGGACAGGGGTTTCACATTGAAGTTGGAGCGGTATTCCGTCTCGTGCCAATAGAGATCCTCCGCCACCAGACATTCGGGATTCAGCTCCACGCCGTCCAGGATGATTTCCTTGAACTTCTTATAGCCGGCCCGGTCGATGAGGTGGCCGCCGTGGAGATACTCAGGCTTGTAGTCCATGACCCAGGCGGAGAACTTCTGCCAGTTCTTCAGCACGCCTAGGATTACGTCCTCGGTGGCCCAGTTGAGGAACATTTTGCCCGTACGGGGTGTCTGCCGGCCGGTGCGGCCGCCCAGAATCACCCGGTAGAACTTGGTCTCCTGGCGGGTCCAGGCGCTGGTGGGGCAGGCGCGAACGCACTCGCCGCAGCCCACGCAGCAGCAGGCGTCCTTCTCCACCTTGCCGATGGCCGGATTAGCGGACAGGACCCGGGTAGCTCCGTTCTGACAGGCCCGCACACAGGCGCCGCAGGCGATGCAGCGCTCGGGGTGGTATGTCATGCGCGCCACGCCGATGATGCCGAAGTCGCACATATGGGCCTTGTTGCAGTCGTTGGGACAGCCGGCAATGTTGATCTTGATGTGGTAGTGGCTGGGGAAGATGATGGGTTCGATCTTCCGGGCCAGCTCAAAGGTGTTGCAGTTGCCGCAGATGCAGTGGTAATTGCCGATGCAGGCGGTGATATTGCGGGCGCCGATGGTGGGATAGCCCTCCGTAGGATCCCAGGGGTGGGGCTCGTGGGCGATGGTGTCCATGTCCACGTTGCACAGCTCGGCGTCCACTTCCTTGATGTATGACTCCAGATAGGCGTTGACCGCCGGGATATTTTCGTAGGGGATGCCGGGAATGTCAAAGTTCTGGCGGGTGCCCATGTGGAAGGTGCCGTCGCCCCAGGTCTTGGCGATGTGCTCCACATAGCTGAGATACTTGGCATCCACCGTGCCGCCGGGCACGCGCATCTGCAGCATGAATTCTCCGGGCACCTTGGACTGCCGGTAGCAGTTCAGTCGGACCTTTTTGATGTTGATGTCCTGATTCATCCTCTGGCCCCTCCTTTCTCAGTCCACCAGGTCCCGGGCTACCGTGTAGGGGAACACCGGGCCGTCGAGACAGACATATACCTCATCAATGCGGCAGTGGCCGCACTTGCCCACCGCGCAGGACATTTTGCGCTCGAAGCTCATCCAGACCTTTTCCGGATCCACGCCGTGGTCCATGAGGGCCAGGCCGGTGAACTTCATCATGGGCGGCGGCCCCACGATCACCACAGCGTAGTCGCCGCCGAAGGAGTCAAAGGGGAGCTCCGGCACAAAGGCGGTGACCATGCCGGTGCGCCAGCCCTCCAGGGTGCCGTTGTCCAGGGTGTAAATGGTGGAAAAGTGGTTCTTCCATTCCTCCAGCTCGTTGTGGAACACGATGCCGTCTGCGTTCTTGAAGCCGCAGATCAGGTGGACCGACCGGGCGTAGCCGGGGGTCTGGGCCAGCATGTTGAGCATGGAGCGGACAGGAGCCAGGCCGGTGCCGCCGGTAATGACCACCAGATGCTTGTCCCGGAACTGCTCCACGGGCCAGCCCTTGCCGTAGGGCCCCCGGAGGAACAGGGTATCGCCCGCCTCCTTCTGGAAGATGACGTTTGTGACCTTGCCCACGGAGCGGATGGTAAACTCCAGCCATCCGTCCCCCTGGGCGGAGACGGAGATGGGGGCCTCGCCGATCATGGGGATGGACAGCTGCATGAATTGGCCGTGGGCGGGCTTGGCGTCGGTAGACACCCGGAAGGTCCACTCATGACGGCTTTCTTGACGCTCAGGATGGTACAGGCCTGAGGCTGGACAGGGTTCATCATAGCGCGGACCTCCTTTACTGACTGGCCATGGAAGCCTTGATTTCTTCCACGGCGGCAGATACTTTGTTGACGGTGGCGGTGATGGAGATCAGTTCCGGGCAGCGGTGGGTGCAGCGGCCGCAGCCCACGCACATGTGCTCCTCACCGAACCGAGCCTTGTAGTCATGGAACTTGTGGAGCACCTTGTAGCGCATGCGGTCAGCGGCGGTGGAGCGGAACTCACTCTGACCGGCCATCTGATCGAAGCCGGAAATCTGACAGGAGGCAGTTACCCGGCGGCGTTCGCCCACCTCGGGGTTGACACCGTAGATGACGTCCCGGGTAGTAAAGCAGGTGCAGGTGGAGCAAGCCACGGTGCAGGCGCCGCAGGAGATGCAGCGGCTGTTGTACTCCTGCCACATGGAATGGGACTTGAGAGCCATGCGAACCGCCTTGTCGCTGAGGTCGGGGATGGTGACCTTCAGCTCGTTTTCCTCCACAAAGGCATGGCTGTACTCGGCCTGGGGCATGTCCTGGAAGTAGGGGGCAAAGGACTCGTCGGCCACCTGTACCAGGAGCCCGTCGGCGGAGAACTTCAGGGCCAGGGCGTAATCGTCGGTGCGGTTGGTGCCCATGGACACGCAGAAGCAGGTGTCGTCGCCGCCGTTGCAGTCCATGACGGCGAACTTCACCAGCTCCCGGACCCGGATGTAGTACAGGTCGTCATAACCGCCGTTTCCGGCGTAGATGCGGGCCTGAATCCGCTGGGCATTGATGTCGCAGGGGCGGGCCAGCAGCAGGATGGGCTTGGTTTTGACCTTGCTGGCCCGATATTCATCCTCAGTAAAATAAAAAATGGCCTGTTGGATGGGCGTGATGACTTCTTTGGCGGGGTAGTCGGACTTGGTGTCCCAAACAATGTCGGCAAAGGAATCTACTTCGGCGTACCGGATGATGTCGGTGTCGGAGTAGCGGCCCTGCTTGGGAAACCGCTTTGGTGCGTAGACACGGTAGTCTTTCTTCAGCGCACGCAGTACGGCGTCCGCCTGGGAGACGGAGAGAGAAAAGCCCATGTTCAGTACCTCCCTAATATAGTGTGCCATTGAAAACCGTCCGCCCCGGAACCACGCAGCAGGGGAAATGCGGCTTTTGTCAGTTCCGCAGAAAATTTCCATATAGCTGGCATCAGTATAAAATAAATTACACAATTTGGATAGTAGTAATGAACACATGTTGAGAAATTATCGTGTGGATAGCGTGTGACAGACGGCAGTGGCGGCCGCATAGCGCTTCTCTGAGCGGTGAAAAGCAGCGTCCACAGCGGGATATCCCGCTGTGGACGCTGTGTTCTTTGCAGACAATTTTTAAGAGCAGTTTGAAGGACTTACCAGGTCACATATTTTTCACAAAACCACATGAGCATCACCGCGGCCTGAGCCCGGGTAGCCTGGCCCTGGGGGGAGAGGGTGGAGCCGTCGCCGGTGCCGCTGATGATGCCTGCGCCCACGGCCCACTGGAGGGCGGGGATGGCGTACTCAGAGACCTCCGAAACATCCGTATAGGAGAGAATGTTGGTGTTCTCGCCCACGGACACGTCATAGCCCTGATTCTGGGCCAGCCGCCACAGCATGAGGGCAAACTGTTCCCGGGTAATGGGGTCGTTGGTGCCGAAGGAGCCGTCGCCGTAGCCGGAGACCACGCCCTCACTGGTGGCCCAGCGGACCGCCTCGGAGTACCACTGGTCCTGGGGCACGTCGGAGAAGTTCATGGCGTAGTTCACCACCGGACTGCCTGCGATGCGCCAGAGAATGGTGGCGATCATGGAACGGCTGGTGGTGACGTCGGGGCCGAAGGTGGCGGCGCCGGTACCCGCCATGAGGCCGTGCTCATAGACATAGCGCACCGCCTCGGAATACCATGTGTCCTCCCTCACATCGGTAAAGGGCAGGGGTTCGGGTTTGACCTCCCGGAAGGAGATTTCGATCTCCACCTGTCCGGCGGGCATCTGGAAGGCGTACACGCCGCCGCCCTTGTGGGTCACTTCCAATTTCTTGCCGCTGCGGTCAGTGACCGTCAGGGTGTCCAGCTCCCAGCCCTCGTCGGGGGTGACGGTGAAGGGGAAGGTCTCGCCCTTTTCGGCGTAGCGCTTGTTGGCGGTGACCGTGCCGCCCTCCACCTCGCCGGGCAGGGTGACGGAGTAGGTGGGGTCACTGGAGCCGCTGGAATTGCGGGCAAAGTTTGCCGTGACCGTCACATCCCCGGCGGGCATGGTGAAGGTGGTGCTTGAGCCGGAGGCATCGGCAAAGGAGCCGCCATTGGAAGAAGTCCAGCCGGTAAAGTGGTAGCCGCTGTCGGGAGTGGCGGTGAGAGTAATGACCTCGCCCTCTGCCGCCGTGGTCTTGTCGGCGGTGGCAGTGCCGCCCTCAGACGCTTGGACGGTAACGGTGTAGGTGATCTTCTCCACCTGGCTGTGGAAGTATTTTTGCCCGGACACCAGGTCCGTGATCTTAGTTTCCGTGGCAAAGGGCGATCCCGCCAGCGGGGTAGCCCCGCTTTCGCTGTCGCCCGCCCGTGCCGCAATTTTTTCGCCAGCTTTGGGGGAGAGGGTCAGGCTCGTGTCGTTACCGATGGCTTTGCCGGTGGCGGTCACCGTGCCGCCGGAGATGATGATCGTGCCGCCGGAGCCGAAGTTGCCGGACGCGGTTATCCCCCCGGCGCCGATGCCCGCGCTGATGGTGCCTCCGGTGGCGTTGACCGTACCGCCGGAGATAGTGACCATGCCGCCGGAACCACCCGCGCCGCCGCCGATGCCCGCGCCGTTGACACTGCCCGCGCCGTTGACACTGCCCGTGGCGTTGACCGTGCCGCCGGAGATGATGACCGTGCCGCCGGAGCCTTGATAGCCGCCGCCGATGCCGGCGTTGCCGGAGGCGCCCGTGGCGTTGACTGTCCCGCTGCCGTCCTTCTGGCCGTAGATAGTAAGGCTGTTATTTCCGTCCACCTGGATGCCGCTGTTGACAGTGAGGGTGCAGCCGTCGGTCAGAATCAGGCGGACGTCGCCGGTGACGGCGGCGCGGGAGCCCAGGGTGATCTTCCCCACGGCCACATACCAGCCGCTTTCTGTATCTCCTGTCCACTGGGTCACATCCGAGGTCACCAGTGTGTAGTCTGAACAGGTCTGTAATGCGCCGGTTTCATCCACATAGGGGACAGGGGAATCGCCGTCAAATACTGAGCCGCTGCCGGTCACTCCCTCAGGCTTTGTTTCGTAGTAAACAATAGCGCCTTTGTTTTGGATGGCTCCGCCGTTGGTAAGGGTGCCTTTGGTAATAAGGACGCCCTCGTTGGTCAGGGTTGCATTCTGGGAGATGGTAAGGATGCCGTTGTTGGTAAGGGCCACGCCCTGGGAGAGAATGAGGGTTTTGCCTTCCTCAATGACCAGCGTCTTATCTGCGGGAATGGTGAAGTCCTCGATGGGGGTGACGCTGGTGCCGTACACGTTGCCCTTGTTTCCCTGGAAGATCACGCCCTGCCAGCTGCTCGTATCATCGTTGTCCGGAATGGCATTCCCGCTGTTGCTGCTGGCGAAGATCACAGCGCTGCCGCTTGTGCCAGTGGAGAAGCTGCCGCTGCCGCTGATGCCGCCGCCAATGCCTACACCGCCGCCCGTGGCGGTGACTGTGCCGCCGGAGATGATGACCGTGCCGCCGTTACCGCCGCTGCCGCCGCCGATGCCTGCACCGCCGTTGCTTGTGGCGGTGACTGTGCCGCCGGAGATGGTGATGTTCCCGCCGCTGCCGCCATTGCCGCTGTTGGTGCCGCCGCCGCCGATGCCTGCACCGTTGCTGCTGGCGGCGGCGGTGACCGTGCCGCCGTGGATGGTGATCGTGCCGCCGTGGATGGTGGTCGTGCCGCCGTCACCGCCGCCACCGCCGCCGATGCCTGCTCCATGGCCGACTCTGACGGTGGCGTTGACTGTGCCGCCGTGGATAATGATTGTGCCGCCGGAGCCGCTATAACCGCCGCCGATGCCCGCGCCGCCGGAGCCAGTGGCCGTGACTGTACCGCCGTGGATGGTGATCGTGCCGCCGTCACCGCCGCTGCCGCCGCCGATACCTGCACCGACGCTGCCCGTGGCAGTAACTGTGCCGCCGTAGATGGTGACCGTGCCGCCGTCACCGCCGCTGCCGACGCGGACAGGACTGCCGCCGCCGCCGATGCCAGAGCCTCTGCTGCCGCCCGTGGCGGTGACCTGACCGCCGTAGATGATCACGGTGCCGCCGCTGCCGGCGGGGTTCCCGCCGCCGCCGCCAATTCCTGCACCGCTGTATTCAAAGACATCGCCGTCGCCAGTGGCAGTGACCTGGCCGCCGTGGATGGTGATGGTGCCGGCAGTTTCGCCATCGCTGTTTTCACTGCCGTTGCCTCCAATACCGGCATTGTGGCTGCCGGAAGCAGCATTGGCAATGAGCTGGCCGGTGCCGCCGGACTGGCCGTAGATGATGAGGCTGTTGCCCTCCGCCACCTGGATGCCCCCGTTGACGGTGAGGGTGCAGCCGTCGGCCAGGATCAGACGGACGTCGCCGTTGACCGTGACGCTCTGGGGGACGGTCTCACTGCCGATGGTGACGTCGCCCTGGGCCACATACCAGCCGGTAGCGGTGTTGTTCCAGTTGGTGGTACTGTTGGTAATGGTTGTGTAGTCGCTGACCGACTTTGTTGCCGAGGTCAGCGTGGATGTGTCCTTGTTCCAGCTGTACTCGATGAAGGACACCGTATCCCCCGCCAGCACTGTGGTGGGCAGCAGGCTCAGGCAGAGCGCCATACAAATGAAAACACTGAACATCCGTTTTTTCATATGGTACCTCCTCTTCGCGGCGGCGGGCCGACTTTTTTGTGTTTCCCGGGGCAGAGATATCTCGGTATGGGGAACCCCATACCGGGAAAGGGCCATGGCCCTTTCCCATTCTCTGTTCTGTTCCGACGCACCAAATGGGGCATCCTTCTCCTGACTATTACTTTACCACAAAAAAATCCATTCCGCTATGCTCCTTTTTGCCCCCTGAAATGGCTCATTTTTTTGAAGGGGACACAGCTTGAAAATGGGACTTTTGGCATAAAAACAGCGTGATATCCAAAAATCATGGAATATCACGCTGCCTTTGTGTCAATTTTCTTCTGTTCGCGAGCGCGAACAGAATGGCGCTTCGCACCCATTGGAACATATATTTTTTCACTTTATCTGGTTGAAGATCCCAAGCTTTTCCGAATCTCTGCCAGATCGTGCTTTCTTGTCTTAGGGGAGGGGTGCATGTGTGCGGTGCGCCCATGCTGCTGTCCAGCCAAACCTAATCTATGCTTTTTTTCGCGTCAGCCAAATTCCAACCATTGCCGCCAGCAGAATCAAGGGAGCCAGCTGGACAAACAACCACTCAAATGCGTGAAAAATCGTACCTGCAACGGCGAGTTCCGGGTCACTGAAATCCCAACTAAGGTAAGGGCTGCCTGCTGCGAGCAGCATGGCAAAACCCAGTCCAATGCCCGCATATAGCGTAATGAGCAGCCAATGGAGGATGGCTGTTCGCAGGGCTTTTCTCCGTGCAAGCTGCAAATTGATGATTTCCAGCTTTTCGGCAAGCGCTTTGACGGCGTCCGCCTCCGACTCCGCCACCGTCTCTCCCAGCAGCGTGCTCACGGGGGTCTCCAGAGCCTCCGACAGGGCGATGAGCAGGTCGGAATCCGGGACGGAGCGTCCCTGCTCCCATTTGGAGACGGTCTGCCGTACCACATTCAGCTTCACGGCGAGGTCCTCTTGGGAGAGCCCCTTTGACTTCCGGATAGCCTTGATGTTTTCGTTCAACATGAGGGATAACTCCTTTCACTCAGGTGTTACCGCCATTGTAGGGAGAATGACCCGTTGCCGCAAGCAACGCAGATTAACACGGCCTACTTTCCCAATTCCTTCCGCAAATCCTTCAGATAGAGCCTCTGCTGCCGCTTCAAGTAGCCGGGGACAAGGGGCCGCATCCAAAAACGCCTGGCGGTGACGGTCTCAGAGCAGGTGAGAAGGGTGCCGTCCTCTGCCGCTTCAAAGATTCCCTCCCAGGAGCCGGACATGTTTTCGTTTTCCATGACAAAGGCCCAGAAGCGGGGCGGCTCACAGACCGTGACGGTGAAGCGGGTGGCGAAGCCGCTTTTGGAGTGCTCTACAAAATGGATTTCGTCCAGGACGTCCACCCGTTTGAGGTCGCTGCGCCAGGCGGTGCGGCTGAGGTCGGTCACCGTCTGCCACACCCGTTCCACCGGGCAGGGGAAATGGACCGTCACTTTGGATGTGGACATGGAATCACCTCTGTTTCGGTTTTTTGTTGAGCTTCAAGCTGATGTTCCGGCGGTCCGCCGTCTCTTGCAGCAACTCCACGGCGGCGAGAGCCCGCTCCTTGATTGGCAGTCCGGCAAGTTCCGGGCGGCTGTCCAGGGCAGACATCACGGACTGCAAATCATCCAAAGGCAGGAGATAGACCGCCGTGTTGAAAAGAGTCTTGCGGCGGCCATCGTTGTAATGGGCCAGAAGCACATCTAAAATCGTCCGTTTTTCCTCCAGTTGGGCAAGGTAAGTGTCCAGTCCAAGCGTCCGGGCCAGGGCAATGTCCTGCTGCTGGTTCCGGTGGGGGACAAAGGAGTCCCCGTCGTCGAAGCCCTCATAGCGGGAACAGGGGTACTTCGGGCACTGCCAGCAGAAGGAAACGCCGCCGTGCTCCAGGGAGCACTTGGCCATGGCGCAGCTCTGGTTGCCTGCACCGCCGCCGCAGCCGGGACAGTAGCCGCCCAGGTGCATGGAGCACAGGGCGCAGTTGAGACCGCACAGGGAGAAACGGGTTTCAGTACGGGTAAAGCCTTTCATGGTATTTCCTCCATATCAGCATGATTGGTGATGTCCCGCAACATTAGATATTCTGTGTCTTTTTCTTCTAAAATTCGAAATCCTGCTCGCTCGTACAGATGCAGAGCTGGGTTCTCTTTCTGAACGGAGAGGGATGTCCGAAGCACCCCATTCTCCTGTAGCAAAAGCAAAAGGGTATTCAGCAGTTGGGTCCCGATGCCCAGCCCGCGGTATTCAGGCAGCAACGAGATAGCCAGGGATGGCGTATTGTTGTCGATGTGACCGTAGTCCTCCATGATACGGCTCCATGCCGCACCCACCACTTTTTCCTCTGTCTCGGCCACCAGACAGTAGTCACCAGGCTGTGTGCCGAAGCCTGTAACATAGACCTTTAGCTCCGGCAGATCTACCACTGACCGGGGCGGCGACTCAACGCCCTCCGGGAGATAGATGGCTTGGTAGAGAAATTCCCGCAGAAGTCTGTACTCTTCCGGGCGTATTTTGCGAATAATCGTGTCAATCTGTTTCATAGCAGTGCCTTCCTGATTGGGTGCCGGATGACGGTTTTCAGCCGCTCGGGTTTGTACCGCCGCACATCGCTCAAATAAATCTCGTGGTGGAACCGGTCCGCCCCAAAGTCCGCCTCATAGCCCTGGTTTTTGGCGTATTCCGCCATGGCGGTTACCGTGGCAGGCTCGCTATCATAGGGGCCGATGTGCATGCACTGGACGCACAATCCCTCCTCCCAAGAGAAAAACTCCACCGGGGAGAAGTCCTGCTGTTTCTTTTCCGTGGCCTCTCGGATGGCCCAGCGGAAGACCTCTTTCGTCACAAACTCCGGCAGGCGGATGAGGGAGATCCACTGGAAATCTTCCTTATGGGCGTAATCCACCCCGTGGATGCCCTCCTGCCACCACAAGCCTTCCAGGGGCGGCACCACGTAATCAAAGTAGCCCTCCAGCCGGTGTTTGCCCATCTTGCTCATTTTGATGGTGTAGGCCACTGCGTAAAGCAGTTCCAGGGCCTGCTTGTATGCGCCGCCCTCCTGGTTGGGGTCGCCTTGCCCCCGCACCGCCAGAAAGTTTATAGGAGGAACCGCAAGGATCTGCGGCTCAGACGGCAGCAAGTAAAATTCCTTGTATGCTTTTTTATAATCAAAAGCCATGGTCATTTCCTCCGCGTCTTCTTTGGGGTGCGTTTTAGAGCCTCACAGGTAATACGGGTCAGCGCAGTCATCCGCTCCCGGTCCTCCACATCCTCCACCCAGAGATAGTCCCTGGCCCCCTCATAGGGCGGAGCCTTGGGCAGGTCAGGAAAGGCCGTTTCCCCCTGTGGGGTGGCTTTTACAAAAAACTGATCGTCACAGATGACGGCGAAGAATACATTGTCGCAGTAGAGACCGTATTCGCCGAACATCTTCCGGCTGCGGATTGTGCCCGCCTCCCGCAGCTGCTCGGCCACATAGTCCACAAAGTCCTGATGAGACGCCATATCAATTCCTCCCGTAACGGTGAGCCAGTGTTTCAGTCAAATTCCGCAGCTGCTCCCGCAGTTCTTCTGGTTCCAGCAACTCCGCCTTGTCTCCAAAGGTCAAAACCCAGCTGAGCACGCTGTCTCCATCGGGAAAGCCGCCAGTAAAGCGAAGCTTGCCGTCTGGTTCCACCGAAAAGCGGTCCGCCCCGTACTCCTCCACCAGCCGCCAGCGGCAGGATGGGTCAAAGAGGACGGTGACCTGGTATTTGACCGGAAAAACCCGCTCCGGCTCCAGGTCGGGCAGCGGTGCGCAGCGAGGGGGAAAGGGCTCACCGGTAGAGAGCTCCGTCATGCGGTTGAGTTTAAAAAGACGGAACTCCTCCCGCATCCGGCACCAGCCCCACACATACCAGGCCGACCAGTGGAAAACCAGGTAGCTGGGTTCCACGGTGCGCACCGACTCACCCTTAGGGGAGAAGTAGGTAAAGCGGATGGTGCGGTGCTGCTCGATGGCACCCTGAATGAGTTCGATTTTCGGCGGCAGGCTGGTTTTGTACCAGGAGGAGAGATCGATGAGCATGTGGGCGCCGCCGGGGACCAGTCCGCCCGTCCCGGCAGACAGCTTTTCCATCAGCTGAGCATAGCGCCGGGTGCCGCTGACGCTGTCCAGGCTCCGCAGCCCCGCCAGGATGGCCTGCATCTCTGGTGCAGTGAGCACCGTGCGGTCCACCCGGTAGCCTTCCATAATGGAGATGCCGCCGCCCGCGCCCTGGGTGGTGGCAATGGGAATGCCGGCCCGGCACAGGGACTCAATGTCCCGCTGAATGGTCCGGCGGGACACCTCGAACCGTTCCGCCAGCTCCGGGGCGGTGACCTTCGCGCGCTGGAGCAGAATGGACAGGATGCCGATGAGCCGCTCCATCTTCATAAGAGCCACCACCTTTCCTAATACTGTCTGCATTATAGCACAGGAACCGGACAGCTGTCTGTCATGTTCCAATTTGACTTGTTCTTTTTGCGGCTCTTGGGTACAATAGGGGCAACGGAGGAGATGGCCATGGGAAAGAGCGTACTGTATCTCACCATGAGTGTGGACGGGTATCTTGCGGACGAACAGGGCGGCGTGGACTGGCTGGTGGGTGACGGCAGCGAGCCGGATACCCCTGGCAGTTATCCGGCATTTTTGGAGACGGTGGACGCCATCGTCATGGGCTGGACCACCTATCATCAGCTTGTCACGGAGCTCTCCCCGGACAGCTGGCCCTATGGAGACCGTCCCTGTTATGTGGTGACCCACCGGCAGGAAGCGGATCAGGAGAACATGTTCTTCTGGAATGGAGAACTGACTGTCCTGGTGGACAAACTGAAAGCAGAACATGAGGGTAATGTCTGGATCTGCGGCGGTGCGTCCGTGGCCGGGCAGCTGCTGAAGGAGGGGCGCATCGATCAGCTGTGGCTGTCGATTATTCCCACGGTGCTGGGAAAAGGTGTGCGGCTGTTTCCCGAGCTTTTGCAGGAATTGCCGCTGAAACTGGTGAGCACGGAGCATTGGAACGGGATTGTGGATCTGGTATATGAAAAACGGTGATAAGCGATGAGTGATCAATTTATCAATCTGACCGAAGATAATCTGGCCCAGGAGCACCTGTGCTGCATCATTCGCAGCAAAAAACCACACCCGGGAGTGGAGGATAAGCGGGCCTGGCTCAGAGAGCGTCTCCGTGAAGGCCATGTGTTCCGCAAGTTGGATGCCAAGGGGGTGGTGTTCATTGAGTATGCCCCACTGGAGACTGCCTGGGTGCCGGTGGAGGGGGATAACTATCTCTACATCTATTGTTTGTGGGTCAACGGAGACTTCAAGGGCAAGGGCTACGGCAGGCAGCTGATGGAGTACTGCCTGGCCGACGCCAGGGCCAAGGGAAAATCCGGCGTGTGCATGCTGGGTGCGGAAAAGCAAAAGGCTTGGCTCTCGGATCAGGCTTTTGCCGAGAAGCATGGGTTTGAAACCGTGGACACGACTCCAGACGGTTACCGCCTGCTGGCCCTCTCTTTTGATGGAACCACGCCCCGATTTGCAAAGAACGCCAAGCAGTTGGAGATTGAACAACAGGAATTGACTGTATATTATAGCGACCAGTGTCCTTATATCCATCAAAGCGTAGAACTGGTGCGCAAGACCTGTCAGGAGCTGGAGGCATCCTATACCCTCATTCCGGTGGATACCTTGGAAAAGGCCAAGGATTTGCCCTGTGTGTTCAATAACTGGGCAGTATTTTATCATGGGAAGTTCGTGACAGTGAATCTGCTGGATGCCGCCGCACTGAAACGTCTTTTGAAAAAGTAAGGTGTATCCATGAAAATCAAAAAAGTTGAAACGGATAAAAAGCAGTACCTGGATTTGCTTTTGCTGGCGGACGAGCAGGAGGATATGATTGACCGCTATCTGGAGCGTGGGACCATGTATGTGCTGGAGGATAATGGAGTCAAAGCCGAATGCGTGGTGACAGACGAGGGCAGTGGTATCCTGGAATTGAAAAACATTGCCGTGGAGCCGGACTGGCAGGGCAGGGGGTACGGGAAGACATTGGTGGATTTCCTCGTCCGAACCTACAAGGAGCGGTATACGGTGCTGCAGGTGGGCACCGGGGACAGTCCCTCCACTATTTCGTTTTACGAGTCCTGCGGCTTTCGCAGGCATCATCTGGTCAAGAACTTTTTCACCGACCACTATGACCACCCCATCTATGAGAATGGGGTCCAGTTGGTGGATATGGTGTATTTGCAAAGAGAGATATAAAAAAATGGAGTGTCTCAATCGACACTCCACTTTTTTGAGATTTGGGATGTGTTACAGCTTCAAGCCTTCCGCCCAGGCCTTCAGCTCGGCCTCATCCAGACGGCCATTGAGCATCCGGCCATCCACAATCTTGGCGCCGGGGGCGCTGGCCTGGAGTCCAGAAGCCGACTTGCCCAGACCGCTGCCGCCGGAAGTGGCGAAGAGGACAATGGTCTTGCCGGAGAAGTCGTATGCCTCCAGGAAGGTGTTGAGGATGGTGGGAGCCACATACCACCAAACAGGGAAACCCAGGAAAATCACGTCGTGCTCAGCCACCGGAGCGTCGGTATCGGCCAGAGCGGGGCGGGAGTGGGCATCTTTCATTTCCACGCTGGAGCGGGAATCCGCGTTTCTCCAGTCCAGATCGGCGCTGGTATAGGGAACAGCGGGCTTGATCTCATAGAGTTCCACACCTACGGCGTTTGCCAGAGCCTTTGCTGCCTTGGCGGTGGTGCCGGTGGCGGAAAAATAAGCAACCAATGGGTTCATAGAAATAACCTCCTTGTGCATTGTTTGGCTCCATTGTAAATCCGATGTCCTAAAATGTAAAATGCTCATTTTCTATTGACCGGTATTCGAGCAAGGCATGTGACCTCTTTCGATATGGAGATACCGTTGCGTTGGCCTTTTCTGATGGGGGCTCCTTACTCCTGAGAATCCGCCGACTGCAGAAATTCCTCAATGGCAGCCACCGTTTGGGCCTGCTGCTCCTGGGCGGAGATGGAGGCGGGAAGATCCCCTTTCTGCGGGCCGTAGTTGCTGAACTGAGCGTGGTTGCCGCCCTCGATCTCCACAATGTTTTCCGTATAATCGATGTGGTCCTCTACACTCTGGTTGAGGGAACCGTAAATGGTCAGCGTTTTTTCATCCGGATAATTGCCGTAGATGTAGGCACCCATCAGAATGAGCCCATCTACCTGGTCAGGATGGTCTGAGGCAAACTTGGACGCCATAGCGCCGCCCATGGAGTGCCCGGCGATATACCAGTGCTGGAATTCCGGAAACTGAGTCATTACCTGGTCCGCTGCATCGGCATCAAAAATCGCCATATGAAAGGGCATATCGACCAAGATGCAGGTGACGCCGATTTGTCGGATCTGATCCAGCAGGGGCAGATAGGCTTCCGCCTCCACCTTGGCGCCGGGATAAAAAATGATGGCGGTGTCCGTGGGAGAAGAAGGGGAGAGAATGGTCAGGTTGTCCTGCACCGTGATGCCGCTGTCCTGGGCCAGCACCTGAAGAGCCACATCCTCCGCCCGGTAATAATCGGATACGTACCAGAAAAATGCCCCGACCAGAATGGCCAGAAGCAGAAGAACCATTCCGCCGGCAATAAGCCACTTTTTGTGCCGGCACATTCCCTTTGTTTTCATGCGCCAATCACCCCCATCAGGATATGCCCCATCAGGGCCAGGGTGAACATAATGAGAAACCCGGCGATCATCCAGCCCAGCGCTTTGGAGTAACCCTTGGGTGTGATGCAGCCCATGGTGTCCAGCTTTTTGATGGTGGGGTGCAGCCGCCAGAAGTAGGTGGCAATGGACAAAATCATGGCTACTACCGCCCACAGTTTGATCTGCTCCGTGCCGATTACAAGGATCACTGCCAGCAGGAAAATGAAAATCAATTTTACGCCGGCCACCCAGTTCACCAGATAGGAGGCAAACAGCCGCTGTTCCTCACTCACGGGGTTGAAATAGGCATTGAACACAGCGACTCCGTTGCCCAATCGACTGCCCGGCCAGAAGTAGAGAATGGCCACATTGGCCGACTCCATGATGATAAAAATGAGAATTGCAATTGACAAAAGATCCATGACTATGTGCTCCTCAAATTTGCTCATCCTGGGGGAGGTAGGCCCGAATGGTATAGCGGCGCCGCCCGGCTGTGGACGTTCCGTACTGGATAGCCTGTTGGGGACATTCGTTGATGCAGCGCAGGCACTGACAGCATTGGGCAGCCCATACCGGCATTCCGTCCCGGAGAGAAATGGCGGATGCCGGGCAGTTCCTGGCGCACTGGCCGCATCCATTGCAGCTGTCCTCAACAAAAAAGGATTTTGTGCTTCGGGCAAATTTGTTAAATCCAAAGTTGACCAGGTGGGACTTTACTCCGGCCAGGGCTCCCTCATGAACCCGGTAGACCCGCACCTGCCGTCGGAGCTCCTGGGCGATCCGGTCCAGTTCCTCCCGGGCCGCGGTGATTTTCCGGAGGATCTCGTCTTCGCCGTCGGGCTCAGAGCTGATGATATAGTTGTTGGGCATGAGAAGGCTATAGCTGCTGCTCAGAGGGTAGAGCTTAGAAAACCGCTTCATGGTCCGCCCGGCATCTCCTCCGCAGGTGCAGATGCCGAAGGTAAATGCCTGGGTTTTGGGCAGCGTTTTCACAAACTCCGCCATAATCTCCGGTACGCCCCAGGCATAGACCGGAAAGACAAAGCCGATCTGCTTGGCATTGGCCATATCCGGCTGTTCGTTCAGGTTAGTAATGTCATAGGCAACATCGCCGGTGAGGCGGGCCAGCTGTCGGGCTACCCACGCTGAGTTGCCGGTTCCGGAAAAATAGAAAATCATCGTCTACGCTCTCTTCCTATGCCTGCTGAGGCATTCTAAAATCAAGAAATCAGATGGCCCTATCATACCGTTCGTGCCTCGGCCTGTCAATGATCACTCGGCAGGGACGGGATGAGTGTGGGCGGAAGAAGAGCGGTATTCGGATGAGATGAAATACTCTTAAAGAAAATTAAGAAATTATTCATGGTAAATTCTGTTTTATCTGATATAGTGATGCATCCGTTTCTAAAACTGGCGTGACGGCTGGGGAGGTATTTATGGAATTTACTTGTCACACTACATACAATCAAAAGGCACTGACTGCCATGGCGCGGGCAGTTCGAAAAACAGTCCGGGCCAAAAGAAACCGGTGGATGCACCGCTATGCACGGATTATCATAGGCGTTCTTTTGGTGTCACTCTGGCTGTCTTGGGGGAATGTATGGCAGACGGCGCTCCACTGCGTGGCTATTGCCGGGATGTTGCTGATCAACTGGAAAGAGGATGCGATTAACGGCTATTTTGCAAAACGCAAGGCCATGGCGGGGACGGAATGCTCCGATACTATATTCTATCCTGAGTATTATCTGGTGAAGACTGCCGCAGCGGAATCCAAGTGGCAGTATGATAAGATCCTTGCGTTGGCAGAGACCGGAGATTACCTCGTTTTTGTAGTGGGAAAGGATCACGCGCTCGCGATGGAAAAGGCAACATTGGAGGGGGGAAGTACCCGGGAATTTTTTCACTTCATAGAAGAAAAGTCCGGATGCAGTATTCAGAATGTTGGGGGATAGGATACAAAACAGGTTGCAAAATTGCGACTCCAGGCCTCTGGAAAAGATCATCGCAAAGGGCGGTTAGACAGAGACTTCTGGGAAAAAGATTAAAAACCGACCGGTTTCTATCCGCGAAGAGATCATAGTTTTCACACATAACAGACAAAAGCGTCTTCTGAAATTTGCGGGGTTCAGAAGGCGCTTTTTCAGTTTGGTTTGCAGTTTAATATGATTGATTCAATTACTTGCAGTTCAGTTTCGAGGAGCAATCCTATTTTCGGTGGAACGTATAGGAAAATGAGCTTGATTTTCTTTACCAATCATCCATGCGCAATCGTTTGTGCTATAATGGTTTATCAATATTGACCGTTGGAAAGGAAGGCGACAGGATGGAGGAGGCAATGGAAATAAATTGCAATGAGTTGGCGCAGAAATTTAATGCCTGCCGTCCTGCTTTATGTGCCATTGGAGATGAAACACGCCAACTCATTCTCCGTGTGCTCATTGAAAATTGCGGAACAGGAGGTTTGCGCGTAGGCGAAATTCAAAATTCTACAAATATATCGCGTGCAGCGGTGTCCCACCATCTGAAAATTTTAAAGGATGCAGGCATCGTGAACGTCAGACGAGAAGGCACAAAAAATTTCTATTATTTGGATACTGCAAGCAGTACTTTGTTTGCAGTATCAGAGCTTTTCCATCAAGCAGTGGAACAAATGAGACAATGTCCAACATATAAGGAGAAGAACAAATGAGTCTATATAAAATTATGTTCAGTCCTACTGGAGGCACGGATAAAGTTGCTGAGCCATTTGTGCAGGCCTTTGACCAGGAGCCGAAAACAATTGATCTGACCGATTGTACAGTGGACTTTCATCAAATTTCATTGGCCGAGGAGGATACCTGCATCGTGGCGGTGCCTTCTTTTGGCGGACGGGTTCCGGAGATTGCGGCGTCGCGTTTAGAGCAGATCCGTGCAAATGGTGCAAAAGCCATCTTGATTGTGGCGTATGGAAACCGGGCCTACGATGACACGTTGCTGGAATTAAAAACGATACTGAGAAACTCGGGGTTCTGCTGCGCAGCAGCTGTTGCTGCTGCCGCAGAACATTCGATCATGCATCAGTATGCAAAAGGACGCCCAAATCAAAATGACTTGGAAGAACTGTCTCAATTCGCAAAACAAAGTTGTCAGCGCATAGAGGAAGGCAAAATACCAGAGAATTTGGACCTTCCGGGCAGCAGCCCATACCGGGAGTATCACGGTGTACCCATCAAGCCAGTTACCGAAAAGAATTGTACGAAATGCGGATTGTGTGCGAAAAAATGCCCTGTTCAAGCAATTTCGTTGACCAATCCATTTGAAACTGATGGTAAAAAATGCATTAGCTGTATGCGCTGTGTCAGTATCTGTCCCGTTCATGCCAGAAGCATAAATAAAATTATGGCGGCTATTGCAGCAAGCAAGCTGAAAAAAGCTGCAGTACACCCAAGAAAAATGAGCTGTTTCTTGGAGTATAATTCCGCTGTATAGCATTATGAAAAAATGCGGCCGAAATGAAATGTAGAATATTCGTAATTTTTGAGGATGGCTTTGCAGTGTGAACAAAGCATACATCAAGAGCCGTGTTTGCAGTCATTCCATAAAATACGTGTATTGCTGTCTAGCTATCATCCAACATATTCTGAACAAACGAACAGCAAACGGACTTATTGGTTGGGAGGTACCTCCAGTAAGTCCGTTTGCCGTTTTTCATAAGAAATGTAATTTTACGAAATGTCAATAGAATTTTTTCTTCACACGAACAAAGAGCCGCTCGATGCTATAGGCCACCAGAAACACCAGCAGGATCGCCACACCGGCAGTGCCGTAGTCGTAGCCCTGGAGGCTGTTGGAGATGACGTAGCCTACACCGCCGGCGCCCACCATGCCCAGGATAGCGCACTCGGAGAAATTGGTCTCCAGGCGCATTCCGGCCCAGGCCACGATTTGGGACAGAGCGGCGGGGAGCACCGCGTTGACGAAGATGGACAGGCGGCTGGCGCCGGTGACCTCCAGGGCCTCGATGGTTTCATCCGGTATGCTTTCAAAGCTCTGAGCAAAGGATTTGGTGAAGAAGGCAGTGGTGTGGACGCACAGACCCGCCACGCCGGCCTCCGGCCCCATGCCGAGGCACACCAGCATCAGGAGTACCCACACAGGCGTGGGTACCGCCCGCAGGAAGGTAAAGAAGGATTGAGTCAGCACCGACAGCCAGGGCAGACGGAAAATATTCCGGGCCGCCAGCATTCCGAACAGGATGCCCAGTATCAGGCTGTAAAGCAGCGAGAGTACCGCAATGGAAATGGTCTCCACCAGGGACGAGAAGATCAGGTCCATGTTGGAAAAGTCCAGGTGAAAAAGGTCCCAGAAAACGAGCCCGATGTCCGGTACCCGGGAAGCCATCTTGGCCCAGTCAATGTCCAGATACAGCAGACTGAGGATAGACAGCACGGCTGTCCCCGCCAGAAAGGCCGGGATAAACCGGTTGCGCCGGCGGCACTTTACCGGAATCTTTGTCCGCTCGCTCCGTGCCGGCCGAGCCGCGGTACCGGAGGCGTATTTCACCATTTCAGCGTTCATTTTAACAGCTCCTTCCGCAGTTTCCCGGTGATCTGGTCCACCACGATGACCATAGCGGCAATCAGCAGGATGATCGAGAGGGCGATATCGTAGTGGAAGCTCTTGATGTAGGAGAAGAGCGTCAGGCCGACACCGCCGCCGCCTACCATTCCCACGATGGTGGAGGCACGAATATTGACCTCCACGCAGTAGAGAAACCAGGAGAGGAAGCCGCTCAGGCAGGAGGGGAGGATCGCCTGGGCCACCCGCTGGGGAAAGGTGGCTCCCACTGCCTGGAGGCTCTCCACGCAGTCCTGGGACACATCTTCCATGGTCTCCACAAAGGCCCGAACCATGAAAGCAAAGCTGGTGATGCACAGGGCCACAAAGCCCACACCGGTGCCGATGCCCAGGGAGGAAAACAGGATAAAGGCCCACACCAAGGCGGGAATGTTGCGCAGAAAGGTGGCAAAGCCCCGAACCACTTTGGCAAAGCGGGGGAAGGGGGAGACCTTTTCGCTGCCGAACAGGGCCACGAAAAAGGCCAGGATGGCTGCCACTGTGGTGGCGGACATGGCCAGAGCCAGGGTCACCAGGACACTGGAAAAGATACCGGGAATCCGGCTGGCGGGGGGCAGGGCAGGGGGGAGAAAATCCTCTGTGATGAATTCCCAGAAAGCGTCCCCATTGGCCACCAGCACCATAGGATTAAACTCCGTCAGATAACTGCAAAGCAGAAACAGTGCCACAGCTGCCAGCAGGAATCCGGTATAGAGCCGCTTTAAATCACGCGCAATGAGCGGGATCCGCTTGGTCATTGCCATGTCCTCCAATCATCAGATTTTCCCGGGAGGTGCCGTAGATCCGCTCAATGGTGGCATCGTCCAGTTCCTCCGGTCTGCCGTCAAACACAATTTCGCCCTTGGACAGGCCGATGATCCGGGTGGAGTACTTCAGGGCCACATCCAGCTGGTGGAGGTTAACGATGCAGGCGATGTTCCGTTTCTGGGTCATGCTCTTGAGCAGGTCCATGATGGTCTTGGCGCTGGAGGGGTCCAGAGAGGCGATGGGCTCGTCGCACAGCAGCAGCTTGGGCTGCTGCATGATGGCCCGGGCGATGCCCACCCGCTGCTTCTGACCGCCTGACAGGTCACTGGCCCGGTTATAGGCAAACTCCTCCAGCCCCAGCTCCTTCAGGAGATCCAGTCCCTCCTGCTTGTCCTCTTCGCTGTATAGGCCGAACACACCCTTGAGTCCGCCCATATAACCCAGCCGTCCGTGAAGGACGTTTTGCAGCACGGACAGGCTGTAAACCAGGTTGTAATTCTGAAAAATCATGCCTACCTTGCGCCGCAGCTGCCGCAGCGCCGTTCCACGCTGGGCGGAAACCGCCTGGCCATCCAGCCAGACGGTGCCACCGTTGATGGGGATCAGGCGGTTAATGGCGCGCAGAAGGGTGGATTTTCCCGACCCAGAGGGGCCGATGACGGAGATAAACTCCCCCTCTGCCACCTCAAAGGACACGCCTTTCAGTGCGTGCACACCGTTGGGGTAGTGCTTGGATACATTGTCAAATCGTAGGATCGGTTCCATATTGTTCCTCCTGTGCGTCTTGCCGCTTAAAACTCGTTGATAATCTTGTTGAGCTCGATGATGGCTTCGTAGTCGCTCATATCGCACTCGATGAAGCGGGCGTTGGGGACCTTGATGACATCGGCAAAGTAGTCCTCGTTTTCATAGCTGGTCAGGAACTCGGTGAGCTTGTCCCGGGTCGCCTGGTCCACGTGCTCGGCCACCACCATGGCCTCGGCGGGGATGGCGCCGGACTCGTGGATGATCTTTACATCACTCTCAGAGGCGTTGCCGTTGGCAATCTCAGAAGCCAGAATCTGGTCGGAGATGGGAGCCACATCCACATCGCCCTTCACCACTGCCTGGAGACCGGCCTGGTGGGAACCGGAGAAACTCACCGCCTCAAAGAAGTCATCGTTGGTGTGAAGCATATCGGAGTTCAGTTCGTCCTCCGGGAAGGCCTTGATGATCTCCGCGGTGGGCACCAGGTTGCCGGAGGTGGAGTCGGGATCCACGAAGGCCATGGTGCGGCCCTTGATGTCCGCGATGGAGTTGATGTCATCGTTGGCGCTGTTGGTGATGAACACGGAGTGGTAGATCGCCTTGTCGGGGTCGCCGTCCTCTGCCTTCATGACGATGGGCTCCAGATCGGTGCGCTCCACGCCCAGGGCCAAAGCCTGAGAACCCATGTAGGCCATGTCGGCGCTGCCGGTACGCAGAGCTTCGATAATGGCGTTATAGTCGCTGGCCTGGATTTCTTCCACTTCGCAGCCCAGGAACTCACCCAGGTCTTTGGCAAGGCCGTTGCGGGCATCCGCGCTCTCGGCGGTAGATTCGTTGGGGGCGTAGGCGATGGTGAACACACCGTCCTCTCCGCCGGGGTTGGAGCTCTGGCTGCCGGAGGCATCCGGCGTATCGGTGCCCCCAGAGGTACCGCAGCTGGCCAGCAGAGAGACCGCCATCACGGCGGACAGGGTCAAGGACAAAACCTTCTTATTGATGTTCATGTGATGTAAGCTCCTTTTTTGATTCGGTCTGGTTTGATTTGTTCTCAATATATCTGCTCCAGAATGGAGAGGATTGTCTCTACGTCAATGGGAACCGGATTGTTGTCCGCCCGTCCCTTGGTGATGCCCAGCTGAGCCAAACGGGGCAGGTCTTCCCGCTGTGCGCCCCACGCCGACAGCGTGGCGGGCTGGCCGGAGCGGCCCAGAATATCCCGGATTTTCGTTTCCAACTCCTCCGGGCTGGAGACACCCAGAGCATCCAGCAGAGGACCGGACTGGGCAATCGCCGGGGCATTGAGCCGGAACACCGGCCCCAGCAGCATGCTCACTGCCGCGCCATGGGGGATGCCGCAGTGCATGGTCAACGGGTAGGAGATGGAGTGGCAGGCGGTGGTCTTGGTATTGCTGAAGGCCAGCCCAGCCATCATGCTGCCCCGGGCCATAGCATCGTGGGCCTCCATGGTTCCGGCCAAAAGGCCGTCCATGCCGCCCATGATCGTGCGGATGGCCTCCAGAGCCAGGCCACGGGACACGGCGTTGGTTCCTCTGGCCCAATAGCTTTCAATGGCGTGGGCCGCTGCATCCAGGGCGGAGGACACGGCCAGCGGCAGCGGCATCCCCGCTGCCAGCTCCGGGTCCACCAGGGCGGCAAAGGCATAATTTTCACGACACTCCACCGAACGCTTGGCGTCCTTTTCCGGGTCCCAAATGGTGGCCCAGCAGGTGACCTCGCTGCCCGTACCCGCCGTGGTGGGTACGCCAATCCACCGGGTGGAGGGCCGGCCGTAGTCCTTTTCCTCAATCAGCCGCCGCAGGGTATCTGCGTCGGACAGCTCTTTTCCGTACAGGCAGCACAGGGATTTTCCCACATCCATGATGCTGCCGCCGCCCACGGCCACCACTGCCTCCGGGGCAAAGTCTCTGGTGGCCTGATAGGTTTCAAAGAGCTGTTCCACCGTGGGATTGGAAGCCCGAAACACCTGGCCGCGAATGGTGAAACCAGCGTTGGACAGGCTAGAGAAGGCGGGCAGGTCCAGAACCGCCTCGCTCCACACCAACAGGAGTACATTCCGCCGTGCCAGCCCCATGCTTTCCAGCAGCCCGGTCAGCTCCGCCGTGCAGCCGGCTCCCTCGATGGTCTGGACGGGATTATAGTATCGGTTCAACGTGCTGCCTCCTGTTCTGGCATGCGGCGCTCCAGCTCCGCCAGTGCGGCGGGCAGGTCCCGGATGGAGTCGATGACCAGGTCGGCTCCCGCCTCTGTGTAGCGCTCGGCTGCCTTTTGCTTGCGCTGCGCCAACTCCTCCGGATCCATGGCCTCATACTCGGCCCGGGTCAGCCCCAGCAGGTTGGAACCGGTGAGAATGCCGATGCTCCAGGCCCCGGCGTTCTTTCCTTCCAGGATGTCCACCACCGTGTCGCCCACTTTTACCACAGCACGGGGCGGATACACGTTCAGCCGGCGCATACACTCGTAGAGCATGAACGGAGTGGGACGGCTGGCGCCGGTTACGTCAGGAGTCACCACGCAGTCGGCCTCATAGCCCAGCTCCGCTGCCCGGGGCAGCACCTGCTCCATCATCTGGGAGGTGTAGCCCGTGGTGGAACCAATTTTCAGTCCCTTCTCCCGCAGCTGGCGGACAGTCTCCACCACACCGGGGATGGGAACGCTGTACTCTGCCACCATCTGGTACAGGATACCTTCAAATTTTTCATACAGCCGCTCCACATCCTGCTCGGTCCAGCTTGCGCCATACCGCTCTTTCCACTGACGGTCTCCGGAGGGGGAGGTGAGCAGCGCACGAATGTGGGCCTTTTTCTCCATGCCCATGGGTGCGTTAATCTCCTCCTTGGTCAGGACAATCCCTTCCTCACGAAACACTCGGTCAAATACCACGCTGGGCGCCACACCTCCGTAGTCCGTAGTGGTTCCGGCCCAGTCAAACACAACCATCTGAATGCGGTTCATTTCCGCCATGTCTAACACTCCTTGCTTTTGCTTGCTGCTTTGTGCTGTTATTTGTGCTTACAGCCAAATTATAAACGGCATAATACGGCAAAAACAAGCATGCTCGTATCAAATGAATGTAAAAAATAGCGCAAAAAACCGCAGGATCAAACCTGCGGTTTTTACATATCAATATTTTTACCGAATCTCAATGCCTTTGCTCCGATATTTTTCCTTCACTTCGGGGGGGATATGGTCATCCATCAGCAACAAATCCACCTGCTCTGGGGAAAGCGCCATACATTTGGAACACTGCCCCAGCTTGCTGGAGTCCATCACTGCGATTACCCTGCGGGAGTTTTGGGCCAGAAGCCGGATCACGCCGATCTCATCCAAACGGAAATCGGTGTAGCCATCCTGATAGTTGACAGCGTTGATGGAGAGAAAAGCCAGATCCGGTCGGTAGGCAGCAAACTCCTGCTCACACACTGTGCCATAGGTGGAGCGCTCCAGAGGATCCATCGTGCCGCCTATGGCAATCAGACGGATGGCAGGATTTTGCATCAGGACACTGAGCGCTGCGTAATTGTTGGTCACTACGGTAAATTTAAGATTCAGACCAGCCAGCTCCTGTGCCAGTACCGTGTTGGTTGTTCCGGAGTTAAGAGCAACCACATCTCCTTCACTAATCAGTGACACTGCCTTGCGGGCAGCCTCCCGTTTCAGCTCGCTGTGGATGATTTCCCGGCCGGTAAAGTTGGAAAAAGAGTTCCGGTCTTCCGGCAGGCAGGCGCCGCCCCGGATGTATTTGATGAGGCCTTCCTGCTCCATGTTTTTCAGATCACGGCGGACCGTATCCACTGAAACCTGTAAAAGCTGGCTCAGTTCCGCTACCTTTACGGTAGACTGGAGTTGGAGCTGCTGTAAGATTAGTTCCGCACGTTCATTATACAGCATAATGAAACAGTTCCCCTTTTTGCGGTGTTTTTTTAAAGTATACCGCAAATTACAGCAGCCCGCAAGAAAAGGTTCATCCTGTCAGCAACATTTCCCGAAAAGTTTTTGGCCACCGCGCAGCGTGTAGTGGGGGAGAGGGCGGCTAGAAAACCTTCCGTCTGTTTCTGCGGAACTTCTGGGTAAAGCTATCCAGTGATGCTTCGATGCAGGATTTTTGTTTTTCCCACGCTGGGTTCCTACATGCTGTTAGAGCAATCTCCCGCAGATATGTCTAAACGAGGATGGACATATACGGTTTTGTGAGCAGGTTAAAAATACTTACCTCAAAACAGGATTGAAGAAAGTTTCGGAAGCAATTATAATCGAAGATAATGAGTGCGTTAAAGGGCTTTTTAGAATGCAATCGGATGGGGAGATACTAGGAAAGAAGAGCGCATGCTGTAAGTCAATGGTTGGGACGATACCGGATTGCCGTCAGGAAGGGGAAAATGGATTCATTGCTGAGTCGCACTCACGAATGAATGTAAGATCTTTTTTGCGGCTAGTTTAATGCTCTGTGCCAAATTTTCTCCCTGAGACTTGGTACAGGGCTTTTTTGCCTTAATTAAGAGATGCTGCTGTGCGTGGAAACATTGGTTTGTCTGTAGGTGTTGGAGCGGCACGCAAATTACCTGTGAAATTGGAATATTGATGAAATCATTTGTTTGAATAAAAGTTGGAAGTGGCACAACAGCTTATTTGTCGAGCTTTTTCCTGAATACTGCAACGTTTGAGTAAGTAAAAGGAGGATACCATGGAATCAAAGGGAACTTCAAAGAAGCGTTTTTATCTCAAGTGGCCATGGAATGTAGTTACCTACATAGTTCTAGTGGCCGTTCTGCGTATCTTTGCCATTCCGATAATCCTCCTTATCATGTGGTGGAATAAAAGACAGCAGCCGGATGGACCGGAGGAGGGCTACTGTCTCCAGCGGACCCGGGGGAGACTCACTGGGCTGATTTGGGCAGCCCTCTTTCTGGCTGGAGGCGGACTGGCAATCTGGTTCTTTATGACTGCTCAGTCCATGCCCTATGAGGCGGAACGGCTAAAAGAGGAACTGAGCTTCGGCTATTATGTAATCCCAGTGGCGGGAGCGGCTGCAATACTGGTGGGCGTCTTCCTGGCTTACCGGAGTCTTCTGGACGCTCTGGTCCCGGAGAAAAGCGCTTTGGCCCAGTCCATCCGCAACCAGCTCCCATACCCGGATGAAGCGCCGCCGGTGAAGGAGCTTTTTGCCATGGTGGACCGGGACCTGAAAGCTAATGGCCTATGGTGCGGTAAGCTGGGTGTGGGCAAGGAGTGGGTGCTGGGAGACGAGGTCTCCTCCATTCCCCGCATCCGAGGGGTGTTCAGCCGGGAGGAGCACCGCACCCGCCGGGCCGGAAAGCGCACCCAGGCCGTCCACATCTATGAGATCTGGATCGTAGACGACCGGCGGGAGCGTCAGGTCACCACATTGAAGTCCAGGAAAGAGCTGGAGGAGGCCATGGACTGCCTGCGCCGCCGGGCCCCTGCCGCTCTGTTCGGGGTGTACGACTCCAAGGAGTACCAGGACTTGGTCTACGCCAAGGAGGAGGAGCAGCAGTACGCCCAGGAGCGGGCCTACCGCCAGCGGAAGACCCAGTTCGAGGAACAGGAGCGGAAAGAGCAGGAGCGGCTGGCCCAGAACCAAGTGCTCACCCTGCCCGACGGCTCGGTGACCTCCCGAATTACCTGGGATACCATCCATGAGCTGCTGCGCCGGCCTGATCAGGTGGGACAGACTGTCCCCCTCCAGCTGGTGCCCGGCGTCCCCATCCAGGGCCAGGGACACACCTTCAGCCGTCTAGTAGGCCTCGCCGGCGGCGGAGCACAGCCCACCCGTATCTTGATGGAGGAGTACTCCGGCACCCCCGGTGTGCCCGGTCAGTACGCCTGGACCCGGGATATGTCCGCCGGTGAGGCGGAGGAGGTGCTGCGGGGCTGGCTGCGGGGGGAAATCCCGGATCTGAAGAACTGGACACACATGGAGCGCTCCGGCCGCACCTGGCAGCAGGTGTTGGAGCATCGGAGCAGGGGACCTGCCCCCACTCCGCCCCAACCCCACCGGGACTGGCCCTGGCGCATGACTGCAGGAAGGGATCCCGGCAGTGCGCCTGATTTCAGCTGGAATGATCTTGAGAAAGGGCTGCGGGCGCTCCGTCAGGAGGAGGACAGCTATCTGGTTTTGGAGCAGAGGGACCCCCAAAACCCGGAGCGATTCTGGTTTATCCAAAGCGCGATGGCGCTGGAAGGGCCGCAGGCCGGGATGTACGCGGTGGAGATCGGCTGCTCCGGCCCGGACGGCCCCCTCCTGTGGGAGCGGATGGTGCCCGATGTGCGGGATGTTATAGAGTGTTTCTCTGATGCTTACTATCATAGAGGCCTGGATGTCTCCGGTTTCCAAGAGATATAGGTTTGCAGAATATCCCATATATTTGACACAAGTTGTAAAAGCAGCACAATAAATTGGAAAATTATGGTGATGTTATGACAAAAGAAGAGTTTTTGATTCGTATAAAAGAGGATGAAAATTATTCACCTGGATGGCAAGCTATTGATGATGCTTTTGAAAAACTTTACCCAGGACAAAACCCTGAACATTTTGGGACGCTTCTGACATCAAGAGCAATGCTGGGCGGCGATGAATATTTAGATGGGTTTTCCATATACAGCTCTCCGAAAGGCTATAAACATTTAGTTACCTATGGAATGACAGTGCTTTACGGTGATGAAGATGCTTTCGGTGGTGAATGGAACGGCTGGGGCTATGAAATGACAATGAAGTTAAAAGAGAAAAACTCGGAGAACTGTATGTGGGCAATTGATATGATGTCCAATCTGGCAAGATATACATATCAAACTAAGCGTTTTTTCGAGCCAAATCAATATGTTAAGGGCAATGGAACCTCTCTGCACATCGGCTCAGATTCTTTGATAACCGCACTTTTGTTAGTAAAAGATACAGAAGCGGAATCTCAAATATCCGTATATGGAAAGACGGAATTCATTCAACTTGTCGGAATAACCGAATCGGAGATGCAGGCAATTATTGAGAATAAAAATAACGTGCCCAAGTTAATTGAGCTTATGAAAGCAGATGGCAATCAGGATTTGGTCACGGATATGAGAAGAACGAAATCGTATCTATAAGCCAACCGAAGCTCCTTTGAACATGAAATTAGATTAGATTCAAAAACGGAACAGGAGGCCATACCTATGGGACGGTTTTTCAGCGACCCGGTGGAGCGGGCACTCAAGTACATCTACTATGACCTGCGCTCCCGGCGGGGGCAGGAGGGCTTGCAGCTTCTCCAGCAGGCGGTGCAGGAGGGGGACGCGGACGCCTGCTGTCTGCTGGCCCGGTGCCTGTACGGGCCGGAGTACACCTGGCCGGGGCATAATTTCCCCGTGGATGAGCAGATGGGAGACGAACTTATGCGCCGCTCCGTGCTGGAGGGCAGTGCCATCGGAACGCTGCTGTCCCTGCGCTGTGGAGTGATGAACCGGAAGCTGGCCCAGGCCATGCCCCTGAGTTTTCAGGAGGCCTTTGATACCGTGCTGGACAAGGCGGAGCACGGGGAGCCCCTGTGCCAGATGATCATCGGCAATTCCTACTACTGGGGAGATTTCCCGGAAATTCAGGGCAAGACCCGGGAGGATTTTGACAGCGACGACGCCGTCCAAAGCTATCTGCGGGAGAATTACGCCAAGTGCGAGGACTGGCTGTGGAGGTCCCTGCGCAGCGGCATCTCCACCGGTGGCGTCAACCTAGCTAATTTCTACCGGGAGGGGAAGGCAGGGCTCATCTCTCCCCGGCCGGAGAAGGCCATCGAGGTGTACCGCTATGGAGCGGAGAAGGGCTATCCCAGTTACTTCTTCTACTATGCCAACGAGCTCTATGACCAGGGGAACAAAGGGGAGGCCTTTGACTTTTACCGCAGGGCGGCAGAGGCGGGGGAGCCCCGGGCCTTTTTCTGGGCGGGCTACTCCTATGAGTTGGGAGAGGGAGTCCCCAAGGACAATGCCCGGGCCGCCCAATACTATCATCAGGCGCTCTCGGCACCCATCCAGGAAAAAGTGAACCCTGCCAACCGAATGGGCATGTGCTACTATGACGGGCGCGGCGTGGAGCGGGATTACGCCAAGGCCTTCCAGCTTTTGAAGTGGGCGGAGGACCACGGCGGTCCGGCCATGCTTTACTACCTGGGGGCCTGCTACGCCAACGGCCAGGGGACTCAGCAGGACTACGCCAAGGCCTTTGCCTATCTGGAAAAGGTCAACTGGGATTGCCCTCACGCGTTTTATCTTCTGGGAAAGATGTACTGCAACGGCCTGGGGGTGCCGGAGGACATTGCAAAGGGTGTGGAATATCTTCAAAAGGCCGGCGATTATGTAGAAGTTAAAGAGGAATTAAGACACTATAAAAAGACCCTGTTTGGCAAATGGGTGCGGCGATAAGATGGAACGACCCACGGAGGAAACAATATGAACCAAATTTTGAAAGAACTTCGTGCCATCGCAGGCCGGGAGCGGGCCCGCTGTCTGCCCGAAGTCACAGATCAGGACCTGGAAAAAAACGGCGCACTCTTTTATATGAATGGGCAGAATGGAACCGAATTTGACTGGTATGTCAATGACCGTCTGTCGTCTTTTATGGTATTTTATAATGATGAAGCCAATCTCGGGGCAGTCAAGCTGCATCTCAGCCACAACGGGACTGCGGATGTGTTTCTCTACGGTGAGCAGGGGAAAAAACTTCTGAAACAGGAGACTGTGCCGGTAGAGGCCACGGAGCAGGAGTTGTTGGAACTGGCGGTTCTCCTGCGGTGCGAGGCAGACGACAAGCGGCTGTGGGACGCTGACATCGAGACGCTAAACACTGATGACGCCCCGGAGCCCGCCGTTGTGGCGGAGTTTCGAAGCAGACAGGGGGGCTACACTGCCATGCGCGACCGCCGCATCCTGCTGGACAAGCGGGCCATGGTCTCGAAAAAAATCCTGGACGAGGGCTGGAAAGTGGGGTACATGGAGCGGGTGGAGCCACACGACGCGGAAGACAGCGGGTGGTTCTTTGCCTCGGGTACGGAGGAGCAGGGCTATCTGGACGACTACCGCAATATTCAACTGCTGCCGGTGGGAGTGGTATGGCAGCAGCTGGACCGGGACATTTTCGCATACATTGATCGCCCGGTGGGCACTCGGCTGATTCGAACCGCGTCGGATCAGTTTGATGTGGACCGGTTGGATCAGGAAATCTACACCGTGAAACGCTGAGTTATTGAGGCACAGATTACAAAAATCCCAAACTATTGTGAGAAGGTCCAGCCTGTGTTAATTCATAGGCTGGGCCTTACGTTATGAATCTGAAATCAATAAGTTTTATGGCTGTATCAAACCAATTTCATAAAACAAGAAACGTACAACTGCCTGGTGCAAGCAGAACAGTGCCCTGGGGCTGCAGCTCGGGTGTCAATTCAGGAATACCGCAAGTGCCCGAAATGGTTAAGTCTTTTCCGTTTAGCAGCATTGTAGGAGAACGCATTGCTTGGGCATGCAGTGTGTAGCGATGGGCTTCTTTGGGGAGCATCACGGAAATGGTGTCCGTGAGCGAATTGTTGAGGATCAAATAGACTACTCCACAGACTCCGTCTTTTCGGGAGTGACAGTAAATATGGATGTTTTCACGGTTGAGTTCCCTGCAATCATATACGGCCGTTCCCATCAGTCGATTCCAAAGCAGAACGGCAAAGTAATTGGGGCGGGGCAGAAAGGTGCCGTGCTCCAGAAAACCGTAGTCGGAGGAGGCTAATGTGTTGTGAAAAATCACGCCGTCGGTGATGGTGGAATAGCTGCCCAGCTCGTTCAGCGTACGCAGGACATCCAGATAGGTGGAGGCCCAGGTATCTCCGCCTCCGCCGGCGTCGCCGGATTCCGTGACCCACATCTGTCCGCCGGGGACAAATCTGTCTCTGAGTGCGGCGTGGGCTCTGGCGCAGTCCGGAGCCACCGCCAGGTATGCGTCGCTGTGGGCCATATGACCGGGCCAGTGGGCGGTGGGCAGGACCCAGGCAATCCGCTCAGAGACGCCGTTGTAATAATGGTAACTGAATACATCTAGGGGGATTTGTGTGCCTGCCAGCAGCTCTTCCGTGGTGCAGGTCTTGGTCATACTGGCAATTCCAGCCCCAAACCCTTTGCCCTCCGCACCGACAGCAGCAGGATCCCCGGTGGTACATGGGCCGACCAGAAGACAGTTGGGGTAATTTGCTCGAACCCACGTATATAGAATATCCTGGTCCCGGGCATAGTCCGAGGCGGTATAGCCTTGGGGAGCACCGGACAGCTCCAGCATATTGGGTTCATTCATAAATTCCACGGCATCAATGTCCCTGCCATACCGATGACTGAAGTCGAAGATCTTCTTTGCCTGGGTCAGATCCAGCGGTCCCCCGTGGGGGTGATCACCGGCACAGTTGCTGACGGAGATCAGCAGCTTGGCCCCGACATGAGCGACAAAGTCCAAAACTCCCATCCACTGTTCACGGGTCAGGACATTGCCATAGCCATCAGGCGCCTTCCCTCCGGTTACACCTTCAAAGTCATAATAGGTTTTGGTGGTCCATGTGCCGGATATGCGGATCCAGGCAGGACCCAGAGCCTTGGTAAGCTCCCGCAGCCGCCTGTTATGCAGGTCGATAGGAGGATAATACTCCATCAGCTCCGGCATGGCGGTCACATCGGTGAAGGATGTGACAGAAGGAAATCCCGATGTGCCGGCAATCTGCTCTCCGGTATAGGATTTCCAGAAGGTCCCACCGGTCACCTCTGTCATCTCAATGTTACTAGGACATAAGCCTCTTGTCCACATGGCGGAGAAAATGGGTCGGGCAAACAGGCAAGGGGATGCTTCCTTGTGCACTTCGGTTTTCATTTTTCATGTTACATACTCCTTTGTTTGAAAACGATCGGCAACCTCCACGATAAGCCGATGCAAAGCTGAGGCAGGAGGAACGCGCAGCAGTATTCCCGGAATGCCCATCAAACTGCCGCCCAGCGTGACGGCTGTCAGCACCCAAATTGCTGGAAGGTTGATTTTCGATCCGACCACCCTTGGATAGATCAGGTTTCCTTCCACCTGCTGCAAGATCAGCAGCGGTTTTGCAAGACCTGCAAGCCAGGAAAACGCCTGGGCAATACTGCTGATATGGCGCGGGCGAGATAAATCAAAACGCAGCAGGTGATTGTTCCAATGACCCATTTGCTGATGCACGCCGTTTTTCCGGGGTATCAAACATGGAAAACTCCTGGCTATTGTTACATCAGCGGTGCAAACAGACGGAGGATCTCCTGAAACAGATGCACCAGGAAATTGCTGCGGCAGGTTTCCACCAGAATGGGGCGGCAGGTCTGGAGGGTAGTAAGAAAATCCTGCTTGATGTCCTGAATAGCGGGGCTGCCGAACAGGAGCGCTCCGCACTCAAAGTGGAGATACAGACTGCGGAAATCCAAATTGGTGGTGCCCACAGTGGCGACCCGGTCATCAGATACAAAGGTCTTGGCGTGCATGAAGCCCTTTTCATATTCATAGACCCGGACTCCCGCGCGAACCAGATCTCGATAGTAGGAGCGGGTGGTCATGTGGATGGCCCACTTGTCCCAGCGGTGGGGCGTAATGATCCGAACATCCACGCCGCGTTTTGCTGCCAGCGTTAGGGCGGATACCATACTGTCGTCCACAATGAGGTAGGGGGTGTTGATGTAAACATAGTCCCGGGCCTGATTGAGGATCTGAAGGTAAACGTGCTCCCCCACATTTTCCGTGTCCAGAGGACTATCGGCGTAGGGCTGCACAAACCCTTCCCCGGAAACGGTGCAGGGCTGTCCTGACCAGGGATAATAGATCTGAAAATCCTCCTGCCGTCCGGTACAGATCTGCCACATCTCCAGAAACATGATGGTAAAGCTCCACGCAGCCTTGCCTTCCACCAAAATCCCGGCATCCTTCCAGTGCCCGTGCTTTTCAATGGCGTTGATATACTCGTCGGCCAGGTTGATTCCACCGGTATAGGCTACTTTCCCGTCGATGGAAATAATTTTTCGGTGATCCCGGTTGTTCTGCTTGGCGGTCAGAAAGGGGCGGAATGGGTTAAAGAGTACGCATTCGATTCCACATTGCCGCAGCTGCTGGGGGTAGTTTTGCGGTAAGAGGAGAAAACAGCCGATATCGTCATAAATCAGGCGCACCTTCACGCCTTGGGCGACCTTTTTTTCAGAATGTTCAGGATGGAGTCCCACATGTTTCCCTCCTGAACAATGAAGAACTCCAGAAAGATGTAATGCTCCGCCTGTTCCAGTGCAGGCAGCAGGGCCTCAAAAAGTCGTTCGCCAGGTGAAAAATATTGCACTGAGGTGTGATCGTAGATAGGAAAGCCAGCGGTATTCTGGAGGTAGCGTACCTGGGGAAACAGCTCTCCCACGTATTTTTCAGCCGCATCATATCCTGTCCCGGGCAGGGCAAACTGTACTGCGTTTTCTGCCTCCACAGTGCGGACCTTTTTGGCCAGGCTGCGGGTGGGGCCCTGAACATGGAACATGAGATAGAGCAGTCCGCCAAACAGCGGGAAGAGCAGGATCAGAAAGACCCAAGCAGTTTTATAGGCGGCCTTGTCTCGCTTGGACACAACGTGCAGCACTGTTAAGAAGCTCAGAATCGTCAGAATTACGTTTAAGGTTTGGAAGATCCGCCCGCCCCGGACCAACAGGTGGATCAGAAATGCGGCTTGGGCGACCAACAGAAAGATGATCAGAATCCGCTGACGAAAATAATTGGCGAAACCATTTCTGATTCATATGTGGTCTTCCTTTCCTTTTTGCCGCTTCAGATAGATATAGTAGAGCACGGTCGATAAGAACGCCAGGCTGACAGAGAGCACCGCGGAAATCCAAAAGGCAGGTGAAGATGGATCTTGAATGCTGAGGCCCATGATGGTGGCTGGGATCATGCCCGGCAAGATGCCCAAGGTTCCACCCAAAAGATTATGCCAAAAAGGAGTGCGGGTGGCGCCCAAGTACATGGTGACAAGATCGCCCGGAAGGCAGCTGATGGCGCGCAGGAAGAAGCAGAGAAAAAAAGAGTGGTTCTGCTGCTGTTTCATGACGGCCTGAAATTTGGGGTATTTCTGGGTCAGCTTGCTGACCTGGCGGAGCCCCAAAGCGCGGCCGATCCAGTAAGGAATGATCAGAATGATCCATATGCCAATAAGATTGATGACCAGAGCGGCGGGGGCAGGGAAGAGATAGCCGGCGGCTATTTCCAGAAGGAGCAGGGGGAAGACAACGGTCGCGCTTTTCAGCCCGTAGCACAGAAGCAGCAGGGCTGCAGTCAGAACGGAATTTTGGGGTGTACAGGTCAAAACTGTGTCCAGGGAGAGGTTGGAACGCAGAATCAAAATCACTGCAAGCCCCAAAAGGATCACACCCAGTACACATCCTGCGATATAAAATCTCCGTGGACGACGGTTTCTCATAGCGGACTCCTTGCAGGAAGAGGGACTGCCCCATGGGCAGCCCCTCCGGAAGATGATTTGCGGGTTTTAATGCTGATGCTTGATCAAGCCAAAGGCTTTGGACAGCTCCATGACGACCACAGGGACCAGAGAAAGGCCAAGGCCCAGCAGATAGGACTGTCCGGGCAGGACAACCAGACCGAAGGCAGTCCGTACCGGGGTGAACAGCACCAGAGCGACAAGCAGGAAGGAGACCAGGCACGCCCAGTTCAGCTTATGGTTGGAAAAGAGGCCGATCCGGAACAGCGAGTGCTCAGAGCGCATGTTGTAAGCCTGCACCACCTGGGACAGGGACAGAACCATAAAGGCGAGGGTCTGGCCGCCGGCCAGGGAACCCACGGCGCGTTCGCCGGAGACAAAGGCGATCAGGGAGAGTACGGCAAACATCACACCCTGAAGGAATACCCGGACGCCAAGCCCGTGGGCGAAGATTCCCTCGTCCTTGGGGCGGGGCTTCTGCTCCATGATGTCAGACTCCACCGCCTCCATGCCCAGAGCGATGGCGGGCATGCTGTCCGTCACCAGGTTAATCCAGAGAAGCTGCATGGACAGCAGCGGCGTTTTGTGCCAGAGGAGCATGGCGGTAAATACGGTGATGACCTCGCCGATGTTGGTTCCCAGCAGGAACCCCACCACCTTGCGGATGTTGGCATAGATGCCCCGGCCTTCCCGGACAGCATCCACGATGGTGGAGAAGTTGTCGTCGGTGAGGGTCATGTCTGCCGCGCCCTTGGCCACGTCCGTGCCGGTGATTCCCATGGCGCAGCCGATGTCAGCCGCCTTCAGGGCAGGCGCATCGTTGACGCCGTCGCCGGTCATGGAGACCACCTGTCCCTTACGCTGCCAGGCTTTTACAATGCGGATCTTGTTTTCCGGCGAGACGCGGGCGTAAACGGAGATGTGCTCCACCTCCCGGTCCAGCTGCCCGTCGGTCATGGCGTCCAGCTCGCTGCCGGTAATGGCCTTGTCCCCGGGCTGCAGAATGCCCAGCTCTCTGGCAATGGCCGCGGCGGTTACCACATGGTCGCCGGTGATCATTACCGGCTTGATTCCGGCCATACGGCAGACGTCGACGGCATCCTTTACCTCGGGCCGCGGCGGGTCGATCATGCCCACCAGTCCCATAAAGGTCAGGCCGCATTCCAGATTCTCCGAGGTGGGATTCTCAGGCAGGGCGTCGATCTCCTTGTAAGCGATGGCCAGGACCCGGAGCGCATCGGAGCTCATTGTGTCCACCATGTTCCGTGCCGACTCCAGATTTCCGGCCACGCACCGGGGCGCCATCATATCAAAGGCACCCTTGACGATGACTGTGTATTTCCCGTCTATCTGGTGGACGGTGGTCATCAGCTTACGATCTGAGTCAAAGGGCAGCTCTGCCAGGCGGGGATACTGCTTGTCCAGACCTTCCTTGGGCATTCCGTTTTTGTGGGCGGCCAGCACGATGGCCGTCTCGGTGGGGTCGCCAATGTGCTGCTCCTGGCCGTCGTGGAAGACCACCGTGCCGTCACAGCACAGGCTGGCATACCGCAGAAGGGTGCGCACCGGGTCGGAATTTTGGGTGCCGATGGCTTCGGGGGCATCCTGGCCATCCACATATGCCTTCACCAGGGTCATGCGGTTCTGTGTCAGTGTACCGGTCTTGTCGGAGCAGATGACGGAGGCACTGCCCAGAGTTTCCACAGCGGGCAGGCGGCGAATCAACGCATTTTTCTGAACCATGCGCTGTACGCCGATGGAGAGCACCACCGTAACAATGGCGGGCAGGCCCTCGGGAATGGCAGAGACGGCCAGGGAAACTGCGGTCATGAAGATTTCCAGAGGCGGGATCCCGTTGGCAAGGCCTACCACGAAAATGATGCAGCAGGCGACCAGGGCCAGGATGCCGAGGTATTTGCCCAACTGGGCCAGCTTTTTCTGCAGCGGAGTCTGGCTGTCGGTTTCGCTGTCCAGCAGGTTGGCGATTCGGCCCATCTCTGTGTCCATGCCTGTGGCGGTCACCACGGCCACGGCGGTTCCGTAGGTGACGGAGCAGCCGGAGAATACCATGTTGCTGCGGTCACCAAGAGGAGCGTTCTCCGGTACCACCACCTGAGCGTCCTTCTCAGAGGGCACGGATTCGCCGGTTAGGGCGGATTCCTCGCATTTGAGGCTGACACTGCGGAGAAGGCGGCTGTCTGCGGGGATGAAATCGCCGGCTTCCAGGCGAATGATGTCCCCCGGGACCAGCTGCGACGCGTCAATTACCGCTTCCTGTCCATCCCGAATGACTCTTGCGTGGGGGGCGGACAGGTTCTTCAGCGCGTCCAGGGCTTTCTCCGCCTTGCTCTCCTGCATGACGCCCATGATGGCGTTGAGTACCACGATCAACAAAATGAGTACCGGCTCAAAAAATTCCTTTGGCTCTCCCTCCACACAGGCGATGGCAAAGGAAACGGCTGCCGCGGCCAGCAGGATGAGAATCATCACGTCCTTGAATTGTGCCAGGAAACGCTGGAAAAAGGATTTTTTCTTTTTCTCCTTCAGCTTGTTTTCACCGAATTGGCTCAGCTTTTCCTGCACCTGCTGAGCATTCAGGCCGCTGGAGGGATTGGTGTTCAGCACCTGTATGGTCTCGGTGGGGGAGAGTTGATGGAATGTCAAGGGAACATCCTCCTTACTGTCGTGTTGTGTGGGCTATTGTAATCGTAAAGTCAGGAAATTTCATTGGGCAAAGCCTCGCTTGCGTTACACTTTTTCTCATCTGTATGCACAGTGTTACGTTTTGGGACACCGGCCTCATTTTGTCCAAAAAGGAAAAGAAACCGCAGGTTGAGAAAAGTCGAATCCTATGGTACACTGATTCCTAATAAGGTAAGAGGCGCCCGCGGAATGGGTGGGAAGGCCGGGAGAAGAGGCAGTGAAACGGAGGCAGGATATGGCGGATTCCAACATCACAAAGCATGCGTTGGCGGAGGCTCTGAAGAGCCTGATGGCAGAGCTGCCCTTTGAAAAGATCAATGTGGCGCAGATCTGCGAACGCTGCGAGATGAACCGCAAAAGTTTCTATTACCATTTCAAGGACAAATATGACCTGGTGAATTGGATTTTCGACACGGAATTCATTGCCCTGCTGAAAGACGAACATTTTGGGTCCGACTACGAGGAGCGTTGGGCCTTTGTTGAAAAGACTTGTCAGTATTTTTATCAGAATCACGGATTTTATCGCAAAGCCCTGCAAATTAAGGGGCAGAATTCCTTCAGCGATCACTTCCGGGAGTACATCCGTCCTCTTTTGGCGGAACGTATTTCCACTCTGTTTGGAAAGAAACAGCTGGATGAATTTACTATGAATTTCTTCACGGACGCGGTCATCTGTGCCATGGAGCGGTGGCTGCTCACCAAGGAGTGCATGCCGCCGGAACAGTTTTTGGGGAAAATCAAGATGATCACCGAAGAAGGGGCACGTTCCATTTGCCGGGAGCTGTTGCAGCTGCAGGAGTCTACCTGACCTTGGACGTTTGAGGAATGTGAAAAGAGAGGGCGTACCGCATGGAATTTGCGGTGCGCCCTTTCTTGCTGCTTATTGGGAGGAGGCCGGCGTAAGTTTCGGATAGGCGCGCTGGATCAGAGAAGTCAGACCCTCTTGAAACAGGTTCCCCAAGGAAGGACAGTCCGGGCGGTCCAGGGCGAACAGTTGGCCATGGCCGTCAAAAAATACACAGCAGGCGTCATCAGAGATGATTTCGTCCAGATTCCGGGTGTCGTAGGACAGCTCCCAGGGCACGGTCTGATAGTACTGTCCATTTCGTGTCTGTATTGCTGCCTGGTGGACCAGCTGCCGTATGTTGGCCGGGCAGTCCGGCTTGGCCGTCAGCACGGTGAACAGAGGGTGCAGCTGCTGGGTTTCGCAAAACAGATCGCTGTTGAGAATAAACTGCAGGTCTTGCTGGGAGTAGGGGTAGTAAACGGAGTAGGGCAGGCGGGCGTCCCGCAGCGTGGTGCAGACGTCTTCGGCTGTGCCGCTCCAGCGTACTACCAGCATAAGATGCTGGAGGGGAGTAATTTCGTCCAGAACCTCAGCGGTTATATCCTCTGGCCGGCAGAAGAGGAAAAAGGCGCTGTCGGAGTGTTGCTCAATGAGCGGGAGCAGCTCCAGCGGGCTGCCGTGAGACAAAAGCATCCAGCTGTAGATGCCTAGCTGTTCGCCCTCCCCAATGGCGCGGTCATACTGGGGAAGATGGGCGGAATACTGGGGGCAGTTCATTTGAAACAGTACCGTCCAGGGGATGTTGAAGCCCATACGATCCTCGTTCGTGCGGATGCGCTGGGCCCCCCAGGTGCAGCTGTTGTACCCCAGATTCATGCCGAATTTCACCAGATGTTCCGTCTCAATGTGGCTGACGGCGTCCTCCACCAGCGTGTAATACGCGCTGTCCTCATGCTCCAGCATGGTGCGGGCCGTCTGGAAAAAACGGCTTTGAAAGCGGCCCTCCGAAAAATGCAATGCCATATCCACCAGATTCCGAATGCTCCGCTTGGGGTTTTCCTGAAGGCTTTTCAGAGTTTGCCGGACGGTGGTTTCGATTAAAATACGGGACATGCTGTTTTCCATAGACAGAGCTCCTTCCGAGATGCTGCGTTGTGCTCGATAGGAAAAGCTTAGTGTTCCGCGCCCGCGTGGGCAAGGGACAATTTGCATCTTCTGTCCCAAAAGGTAACGGAGTGGGAGGCGTGTCGCAATTTTTGACTGACCGGTTCTTGTGTCCCGTGACTTTCCGCCGCAGTTCTCTATAATGTGGCTTAAACAGCCGGAACAAGGCAGAGAAAGGATGAATATCATGGGCAGCGTGAAAGATAATATGCAGAATTTTGCCATCAATCAGGCATTGAAGTACATTGAGGGGAATCCGGAAGAAAACATTCCAAAGCTGATGTCTCTGGTGGACCGGTTCACGCCGGATGGGTGGTATCAAAGCCAGCGGGACGCCATTCGGCAGGCCATTGATGAGAAGAACAACTGGTACCAGCTGATTCTGCGGGTCTATGAGCTGGACCCCGGTGTGCGCCGCGCCTTTTTCCAGAATTTCCTGTTTAACGCCAGCTTAAAGGGAAGCGCCACCCAGGAGGAGGTTAAGGCCCGGGAGAATTGTAATGTCCCTTGGGCCATTTTGCTGGATCCCACCTCTGCGTGCAATATGCACTGTACCGGCTGCTGGGCGGCGGAATACGGCAATCAGCTCAATCTCAGCTTGGAGACCATCGACTCCATTATCCGCCAGGGCAAGGAGCTGGGTACCTATATGTATATCTACACCGGTGGTGAGCCGCTGGTGCGGAAGGCGGATCTCATCCGGCTGTGTGAGATGCACCCGGACTGCGAGTTCCTGGCCTTCACCAACGGTACCCTCATCGACGAGGCGTTCTGCCAGGAGATGCTGCGGGTCAAGAACTTTGTCCCCACTATTTCTCTGGAGGGCTTTGAAGAGGCCAACGACTCCCGCCGGGGCAAGGGCGTGTATCAGAAGGTGAAGGGGGCCATGGCCCTCTTAAAGGAGCACAATCTGCCCTTCGGCATCTCCACCTGCTACACCAGCCAGAATTACGCGGATATTACCAGTGAGGCCTTCTTTGACTATATCATCAACAGCGGGGCCCTGTTTGTCTGGTTCTTCCACTATATGCCCGTGGGAAATGCCGCCGCTACGCAGCTGCTTCCTACTCCCGATCAGCGGAAGGAAGTGTACCACCGCATCCGGGAATTCCGTAAGACCAAGGCCATTTTCTCCATGGACTTCCAGAATGATGCGGAATATGTGGGCGGCTGCATTGCGGGCGGCCGGAACTACCTGCACATCAACGCCAAGGGGGATGTGGAGCCCTGCGTGTTCATTCATTACTCCAACTGCAACATCCATGATACCAGCCTGCTGGACGCCCTCAAGAGCCCGATTTTCATGGCTTACCACGACAATCAGCCCTTCAATGAAAATATGCTGCGTCCCTGTCCCATGTTGGAGAATCCCGAGGCACTGCGGGCCATGGTCAAAGAGACTGGAGCAGTCAGCACGGACTACCAGAGTCCGGAGAGTGTGGATCACCTCTGCGATAAGACCACGCCCTATGCAGAAAACTGGAAAGAGACGGCCCAGGAGCTTTGGAAGGGGTGCGGCGGCTGTACGGCCTGTGGAAAAAAGGGGTAATTGAAATGGTCCCTATCAGATTTTACCGATGCAACGGCAGATTGTAATCCTCAATGGCTGGAAGCGTTGCCCCACGTAGGCATTCTTCTCATGCAGGCAGAGAGCGCTGATCGGGAATATACATACGGTCCTGGCGGGACGATCGCCGTGTAGGATGTTTACGCGCTTCAAAAAGCGGGAAACGATGCCACAACCTCACAAATTACACCCGTCCAATATGTTCAGGACTTTGAACAAGTGCTGAAGGCCGGAAAAGATATTTTGTACCTGAGCTTCTTCTCCGGTATGTCCGGGACGTTCCAGTAAGCTGAGATGTGCGTGGAGGAACCGCGGGAACAATACCCGGAGCGTACCATCCTGTGCGTGGACACGCTGTGCGACTCGGTGGGGGAGGGGGTGTGAAGCGGCGCAGAAGAGAACGGGAGGATATACACTGGAAGATCCGGCGCTGTGAGTGACCCGGCATCGCTTGGAGGTCTGCCGCTGGTTTACGGCGGATGTATTCGACCACTTGCGGCGGGGCGGCCAGGTATCTGCCGGGATGACGGTCCCTGGGACGGCTCTGAAAATCAAGCATCTTCTTGTCAATCAAAATAGGGAGTTGGCAGTTGCGGAAAAACCAAGGGGCCGTAAACAGACCATCAGAGCTTAGCTGCCCCAAATAGAGCGGGGGCTGGAATCCTCAGATGGGAAAACGGGGTGTGGTGGGACATGGGAGCTGACCGGACGGTGCGCAGGGCCTGCAAGAGACCATCCGGGAGCAGAGGGAACTTTTCTCACGGACATTCCATGGTCAATGTATGTGACACAATGGAATGGGAAATTACCAGAAAATTCATTTGCTGATACGCATTCCTATGATATAAGAAGCGCAGCTGTTTTCCGTGGGAGAATAGCTGCGCTTAATTAGTTAGTATGTATGTGAGAAGTCGACTATGCGGTGTGTATATTAGCCCTCTTGCTGTTATGAGAATACAAGATCAAACAATTCCATCTGTACCTCATATATTTCCCCGTGAGGGACTTCAACGTAACTCTGCTCATCTGTTTCATAGACGAAATAGCGACATTCCCTTGTATCGATCTGAAATGAGATGCCTCAGTATGTCCTTCCTGTAGGGAAATGATTTGTCGCCGTTTGCTGAGAAGGTTTGTCTTCGTTGAGATATTGCTATAGTTGTTTCATATCTTTTGCGCGCAGAGGGATTGCCTGATCGGAGGTTGTGCCGCTGAGGGATACCGATACGATATCCTCAACTTCCGGTATATTGATTGGTCCTGTTTTGAGAAAACTGTTATCGAGAAAATATATGAAACCTGCAATCACACCAATAATGATGATAAATCCAACGCATAACGACCATATGGTTTTTGATCAGTTTATCCGTTTGAACGCATCGATATCTCTTTGCGAAATCTTGTCGCTGCAGACCACATTAACCGGTAGTCCGTTTGTCCCTCCAGGTAGGCGTAATCCAGGTGGGCTGTTGGGAAGTGTTGGTTTCAGTGCTTGCAGTTTCGGCGGTCTGTGACATCAGCTGGGTAATCAGCTCCGTTACATCGGAAATGGGAATTGCGTAGCCCATGCCCTCCACATCTGTATCCGATAGCTTGGCAGTGTTGATTCCGATCAGCTGTCCATCCAGATTCAACAGGGCTCCGCCGCTGTTACCTGGGTTGATGGCGGCATCTGTCTGAATATAGGTGGAAGTTGTTCCGCTTTCACTAGTCAAGCTGCGGTCCAGAGCGCTGACAATGCCGGTGGTAACGGACTGTCCATAACCCAGAGCGTTTCCGATGGCCACCACCTGTTCTCCTACCTCCAGCGCATCCGAGTCGCCCACAGCTATGACCGCAATTTGAGAGAGCGTATCGGAGGATATGTCAGACAACGCGATTTTCAGAACTGCCAGGTCAACCGCCTCGTCAGTACCACACAGCTGGGCCTCATAGACGGAGTTGTCCACAAAACTTACGGACAGAGTCGTAGCGTCTTCCACCACATGGGCGTTGGTCACAATGTAAAGATAAGTGCCATCATTAGCGATGATGATGCCGGAACCGCAGCTGGTCGTTTCTTCCAATTGGGTCTGCCCAGCGCCATTAGCCCCGAACCGATTAAAAAAGCTCTGCACTTCCTGCACTGAAATGTTGGTAATGGACACCACACTGGGCAAAGCGGCGGCGGCAATGTCCGATACATCCATGCCATATCGAGCGGTGGAGTAGGAGGTGCTGACCAAGCTAGTCAGCACCGCATCGCTGGAGGAAATGCTTTCTGCAGAAACAAGACGTTCCTCCAGGGGCAATAGCTGGCTGATGCCATAGAAGCTTCCGGCAGAGATTGCGCCGAACAAGGCTGCGCTTAGCACCAGGGACATAAGGCGCTTGCATAGGCTCGAGCGCTTGCGCTGCGGACATCTCCGTTGCGGAAAAAACTGCTGGGTTAGATTCGCTTCTGGTTCAAGCCAAGTGTTCCTGTCATTTCTGTAATCCATAAGGCAGGCTCCTTTCTGATGAGCATTGTGTTTGCTTCTGCCTTTAGGATAAGAGCGCAACCATAATTATAATTAAAAATCACGCAGGTAAATAGACCATAAATGTCAGCATCTGTCCATCTGGACTTTCCACCCGGATTTTTCCCTTGTGAGCCAGTACAATGCTCCTGGCAATGGAAAGCCCCAGGCCGTAGCCGCCTGTCTGGCTGCTGCGGGACTGATCTGTGCGGTAAAAGCGGTCAAACAGGTGGGGCAGCTTATCCTTCTCAATGGGTTGGGCGGAGGTGTTGGAAACAGTCAGAAGGAGCGTTCGCCCCTGTTTCTCCAGCCTCAGCTCCAGCCGTCCACCGGCGGGGGAATATTTCAGCGCATTGTCCAGCAGGATGGACAGAAGCTGGCGGATGGCTTTCTCATCTCCAGTGCAGGCGAGCATGGGCTGAATGTGGAGGGAGAATTCCTTCTCCTGGCTTTTGGCGAGGGCCTGGAAGGACTGGGCCATCTCCTCGGCCACATCGGAGATGGGAAAATCGATGAGCGGAAGCTTGGGCTGCTCCTCCTCCATGCGGGAGAGGTAGATAAGGTCATTGGTTAGGCCGGTCAGACGTTGGGCCTGACGGCGGATGTCGGAGATCCACTGGTTTTCCCCGCACTCCATCTCTGCCAGGTCAGCGTCGGCGCTAATGATGGTCATGGGGGTCTTTAGCTCATGTCCGGCGTCAGTGATAAATTGCTTTTGCTTTTCATAGCTCTCTGCCACTGGCCGGACGATGCGTTTGGACAGGATCAGCAGCAGTACGAGGACTGCCAGCAGCCCCAACAGCGCCAGCAGCACACTGGCCAGCAACGTCATGCGGAAAGAGGAGAGGCTTCTGCCACAGTCCAGAAAAATGATTAGGATGCCCTGCTCGTTCTCACACTGAAGGTACCGATAATTTCCCAGAAAGCCAGAACGGCGGCCGGAAAGCAATGCATTCTGGGCGTAAAGTGCCGCCTCAGCCTCGTCTACAGCGGCAATCTGCCCTGTGTCGGTTTGGAGTACCTGACCATGCTCTCCCAACAGAACAGAGAAGAAGCGGGATTCGTAGGGAGTTTCGGGGGACATTCCCCTCTGGCCAAACGGGTCTTTCTTTGCCGGCGGAGCGCTGTCCGGCTGGGTAGTTCCAGAGAGCTGTCCATCATGGTTCTTGGGAAAGGCTCCGTTGTTGGCGTCCAGCAGGGTCAAAATATTATCCGCATCGGCCACCACTTTATGATAGCTCATCAGATTCACGCCGCCAAGGATCACCGTCAGAACAATGGCCAGGGAGATCATACAGGCAACGATGAACTTGCGTCTCAGACGTCCGATCATGTCCGTTCCTCCAGAGAATACCCGGCGTTCCGGGTGGCTTTGATCTGAATGTCTGCCTGGAGGGCAGCCAGCTTTTTCCGCAGATAGGAGATGTAGACCCACACCACATTCAGCTCCACCTCGCTGTCATAGCCCCAGATCCGCTCCAAAAACCGTTCGGTGGGAATGAGCTGCCGTGGGTTGCGGAGCAGCAGCTCCATCATCTGGTATTCCTTATTGGCCAGCCGGAAGCTGCCGTGGGGCGAGGAGAGCTCAAAGGTGGCCTGATCCAGGGTAATGTTGCCCAGGGTGAGGCGGCTGGTCATCTGACTTCCGGTCTGGCTTCTGGTCATGGCCCGGATCCGTGCCATGAGCTCCGCGGTGGAAAAGGGCTTGGTCAGATAGTCGTTGGCCCCCATGTCCAGACCGGTCACTTTGTCCTCCACTTCCGACTTGGCGGTGAGCATCAGCACCGGAATGGGATTGCCCTGCTGACGCAGCCGCCGCAGCACCTCCAGGCCGTCCAGCTTGGGCATCATAATATCCAAAATCAAGGCGTCATAGTTGCCGCCATCCAGAAAATCCAGGGCCTCCTGGCCGTCATACACCGCATCCACGGAATAGTTGTTTTTCTCCAGCAGAGCGGAGACGGCTCTGGACAGGGAGCGCTCATCCTCCGCCAACAAAATTCGCATGGTATCGCCTTCTCTCTTTTGTACTATGGTAAGAAAATTGTAATGCTGCCGCCTTAACTCTAATTAAAATCATAGCACAGGTTGCAAAAACTGTCATCTGTTCTCCAAAAACATGGTTGTGGTCGTTTAATTTGTTTGCAGAAAAAATACGCCGCCTTTAAAGTCCAGTTATGGTTCGGTTTTTACACTGGCTTTACAAGTTCATGAAAAGGAGGCACCGCCAATGAAAAATCAGATGATCTTTCAGCGGTATGAATTCAAATATTTAATGGATGCTCGCCAACTGCAGGCTGTACTGGCCGCTATGGCGCCCCATATGGTACCGGACGAATACAGCCACAGCTCCATCCGCAACCTGTACCTGGATACCCCAAACTTTCGGCTCATTCGCCGCAGCCTGGAGAAACCGGTCTATAAAGAAAAGCTGCGGATACGCAGTTACGGCCGTGCGGGTAGGGAAGAAAATGTTTTTGTGGAGCTGAAAAAGAAGTGCTGCTCGGTGGTGTATAAGCGCCGTATCTCCATGTCCCAGCATCAGGCACTGGGATGCGTGGCGGGAACGGAACTCTGGCCCGATAACCAGATCGGGACGGAGCTGGCCTATGCCGCCGACTTTTACAAAACCCTGTGCCCTGCTGTGTTTCTCTCCTATGAACGGGATTCCTTCCGCGGCATGGAGGACGAGGATTTCCGGGTGACCTTTGACCGAGAGATTCGCTACCGCCGGGAGGAGTTGACGCTGGACTCTGATGCCTGGGGCGTCCCACTTCTCGCTCCCAATCAGGTGCTGATGGAGCTGAAGGTGGCCGGAGGACTTCCACTCTGGATGGCCCATGTGCTGTCGGAGCAGGGGATTTTTAAAACGTCCTTCTCCAAATACGGCACAGCCTATGCAGATATCCTGCTGAGCGGTCAGAGAGGAGAGCAAAAATATGCTTGATACCTTGTTTCGCGGACTGTTTGACACGACGCTCACCGTTCTCATTGCTCCCAGCGACTTTTTGCTGTGCGTAGGTGTGTCCCTGCTGCTGGGACTGCTGCTGTGCGGCATGACCATGTGGCATTCCAGGTTCAGCCGGAGCCTGATGGTCACTCTGGCCGTACTGCCCGCCGTGGTATGCGTGGTTATCATGATGGTCAATGGCAATGTGGGTACTGGCGTGGCGGTGGCCGGCGCCTTCAACCTGGTGCGCTTCCGTTCCGCGCCCGGCTCCGCGCGGGAAATTGCGGCTTTGTTTGTAGCCATGGGAACCGGGCTCATCACAGGTATGGGCTATCTGGGCTACGGCGTTTTGTTTACCCTGATCCTGGGTGCAGCGATGATGCTCTACAATGTCATAAGTCTTCGTTCCAGAGCGGTCAGCGTGACGGAGCGCACTCTGCACATCACCATTCCGGAGAATCTGGATTATGCCGGGGTTTTCGAGCCTGTCCTGTCCAAATACACCCGTCAGTATTCCCTCACCCAGGTGAAAACCACCAACATGGGCAGCCTGTTTAAACTGACCTATGACCTAACCTTAAAAGATCCCGCTCAGGAAAAAACTTCATCGACCAGCTGCGGCTGCGCAACGGGAACCTGGAGATCTCTCTGGGACACCAGGACAATGCTGTGGCCACACTGTAAAAGGAGATGATTCAAAAATGAAAAGAACAAAATACAGGAGCATCACTGTGCTGTTGTGTGCACTGCTGGTTCTCAGCGGCTGTGGAGCCCGCACTTCAGAAGAAACGTCTTCAGCCCAGGAGACTTCAACCTCTGAGGCGGCAGCGGTTACCACAGCTTCTACCATAGATACTGCCACTATCTTCAGTGACCGGGACCTGGAGGGAACTTACGATGAGAGTGCGGCCATTGCCATCCAGCTCAGCGGAGACAGTGCCTCCTGCGATTCTGATGCCGTCACCATAGAAGGAAGCCGGATCACCATAGGGGCGGAGGGGGTATATGTTCTCTCTGGCACCCTCGCTGACGGACAGATCGTGGTAAACGCCGGGGAGACCGACAAGGTACAGCTGGTTCTCGCAGGCACGGATATTACCAGCAGCACCTCCGCTGCCATCTACGCCCTGGAAGCGGATAAGGTTTTTGTTACCCTGGCGGAGGGGACGGAAAACACGCTGATCAACGGTGGGGAATATGTGGCGATCGACGATAATAACATCGACGCTGTGATCTTTGCCAAGACCGACCTGACCCTCAACGGCTCGGGCAGTCTGACCGTCAACGCCCAGGCGGGACACGGGGTGGTGTCCAAGGATGACCTGGTCATTACCGGCGGCAGCTATACCATTACCGCCGCCAGCCATGGCCTCAGTGGCAAGGATGTCGTCGCTATTGCTGACGGCGTCTTTTCTATCACCTCCGGCAAAGATGGTATCCACGCGGAGAACAGCGACGATCTTACCTTGGGTACCCTCTATATCGCTGATGGCAGCTATACCATCACCTCTCAGGGAGACACCATCAGTGCCCAGGGTGCCCTTCAGATCGACGGCGGTACCTTTGATCTGTATACAGGAGAAGGAAGTGACAGTGTGGAGATGACCAGCGGTGACCAGTTTGGCCAGATGGGCGGTGGCCCGCGGGGTGGAATAGATGCTCAGACAGTAGTGACCACCACAGCGACGGAAGAGGACACAGTTAGCCAGAAGGGTATTAAAGGCGAGAGCACCTACACCATTAACGGCGGCGTTTTTACCATCGACAGTGCCGACGACTGCCTCCATGCAGGCGGCGTGATGACCCTTGCTGCCGGGGCGTTTACCCTGAACAGCGGCGATGACGCTGTCCACTGTGATGACGTCCTTACTATCCAGAGCGGCACCTTTACCATTCCCTACTGTTACGAGGGGATCGAGGGCTTGTCCATCACCATTGAGGACGGCACCTTTGATATCACTTCCAGCGATGACGGTCTCAATGCCGCCGGCGGTGTGGACAGCTCCGGCTTTGGCGGACAGACACAGGATACCTTTGCCGCCGACTCCGATAGCTTTATTACCATCAACGGCGGTACCTTGACCATTGTCTCTTCCGGCGATTGTGTTGATTCCAACGGCGCTTTGACCATCAATGGCGGAAGCCTGGATCTTACCTGCAACGGCAGCGGCAATACAACCTTGGACTGTGACGGCACCTATAGCAACAACGGCGGCGATATCAGCACCAATGACGGTTCAGAAGACAATCCCGGCCAGATGGGCGGCAAAGGCGGCGGCCAATCCGGTGGAGGACGGCAGGATGGCACAAATGGCGGTGGGCGTCCCGATAGGCAGACCGTCCCTTCCGCCTCCTAAATGTTTCAGTAACTTTCAGAAAGTATGCTGTCAAACAGATATCCCATAGCCAGAAAGAAATTGTTGTATCAAATAAGTGAAGCAGAGGAAATTTCCTCTGCTTCACTTGCTTCTGTCTGTATCAACTTTACGGAACAGACCGTTCCACCATCCGTCTGGTTCAGTGGAGTTTCCAGAAAACTACCGGCCCATCCGGAAATACCATTCCAGGTGAGCCGGTTTCTTTTGTTTATGTATCCCAATACCCTGATGTAAGCGACACCCGGAAGATCTTATGGAACAAGACCTTTCGGGTGTTGCGGGCAGCTGTAGTAAGCTTTGATCATATCAGAAGAGAGGGGAAGGTCCCATATGCATAGAAGGACGAGTTCAAATAATGAGCGGGAGCGCATGGCGATAAAAACTCGCCATGCGCTCCCGCTTTTTTAAAGGACGATTGCATTGATTGCTTCAATCAAATCAACGACATCAGAACGCGGGACCAACGAAACGGGCTCTCCGTCGATCAAAACAAGGCAATTCTCTCCGTCGTAGCGATACAATTGGATCTCCACCTGCGGATGGACCTCATTGTCAAGATAAATGGTCAGTGCAATTCCTTCTTTCTGAGAAGGACGTTCGTCGGTAAAGCTGGACGCAGTCATATCTTCCAAAGCAGATTGCAGGTCGTCAATGGAGATTTCCTCTTCGCCGTAATGGAACGTCTTGTTTTCGCCTTTCCCATCTGTGGTAATGGTATAGACGGTACCGTCCAGAGAAATATCCATGGAAGTGATATCATCAAAGGATGCGGTAAGTACTTCAGAGTGCCGCAGATCGTTGTAGCTGGCAGCCATGAGAGACTCATAACTACTGGAGGAGATTTTGTAGATGATCTTGGAATCCCCGATCCGAGCGTACGCAGTAACCTCTTCTTCGTCATCCTCAGAGTCCGAGTCATCTGTGGTGCTCTCTGCCTTTTGGCGCTCCTCAGGGTCACGGCTGATGCTGATGGTAAAGGTCTGACTCGTCGCTTCCGAGCCGTCCTCTTCGTCGGGCGTGTACTGCACGGTTACGGTTAGCTCCGGGTCATCCAACCCATAGGTGGCCAAATCCTCTTCTCCGGCGTTATAGGTCATGTAGTCGCTCAGATCCAGATAGGTAATGGAGCTCAAATAGCTGTTCACCAGAGAGGTGTCGAGAGGCAGCAGCTCCTCGCCGTTTTCCTTGAAATAGACGTCATCTTCGCAATAGGTGTAGGGGCTATCTTCGGTATACTCCTGATAAACTACGTGATAACTGTCGCTTCCCTTGAAATCAATGCTTTCCGCATGGTCAAAGGAGGGCGTTTCGTCATTCAGAATCATATCGCTCAGAGTCGCATCAAAATAATCCAGAGGATCGTTGGTCGCCAGATAGACATTGCCATCCCCAATGGAAACATACCTCTGAGAGTCCATGGCACTGTAATTACCCAATGTTATTTCATAGGTTGTCTCCTCCGTCGCCAACTCGATGGTGCAGATGGGATTATCCAATCCATATTGGCTGTAGTCGGAGACTTCCTCAATGATAAAAGCGGCCGAAAACGCCTCGAATTGCCCGATCAACTCGTTTATTTTCTCTTCGTTCACCGGGAAAGCGGTGTCGTCGTCATAAAGCCAGCCGTCTTCTTTGTGGAATGACAGGGAGTCTGACTCATTCTCCCAGGAGATGGACTGAACCGAGTCGGCATCGACTTCCAAAACAACTTCGCCGCTGTTGCGGATATTTTCTTGTTTTTCTTCGTGCTTCACCACAAAGACCGTCACAATGCAGACAACGGCCAAAACGCCCAGCAGAGCGCAGATACGTTTAGCCCGCTTCATTTTGCTCCCTCCTTCTCTTCAAAATGACAAATACACCAATTCCAAGGTAGGCCAGGGGGAACACCCCGATCATCAGTGTCTTAAGCAGCGAAGCGGTGGAATCCGCAATGGAAAGGTAGTTGTAGTTCAGAGATTTGCTTCGGATTGCCATGGCTTCGCTCTCGCCGATCAGGGAAGAAAGGGCATTCATAGCAAGGTCGGAGTTGGATCCGGAAGACAGTGCGTTATACATGTCGTCCAAAAACGCAGCGGAGGAGAACCAAACGATTTGCCCTTCGTTGGTGCAATCGATGGACAGCGCTACGGTGAAGGGACCATCCGTGTCTCCTTCCTCTTTTTCGTAGGTTGTAAGATCATAGCCGGCCGCCTTGCTGAACGAGTCACTGGAAGTGGTAAGCAAGGAGGTCACGGCTCCGCTGTCGTCGTTGACAATCATACCCTGAGAAATAGGCATGTTTGGATAGTAGTTTTCTTCCATAAGCGAGTCGGTAATTTCATGACTGGACATCTCGGGTAAGAGGACGTAGGGCTGCATGGTATAGCTCTCCCGGTTGCCTTCCACCACGATGCCTTCGCAGGTTTCCACACCGTAGTTGGCCAAGAGACTATACAGGTTTTCCAGGGAGCCATTCTCCGTCGGACCGGCAATTACAAGCAGCTTGCCGCCATTTTCAGCGTATTCGTAAAGCATGGTGACTTCTTCCTCCGACAGGTCGGACGAAGGCTCGTAGATTAAAAGCGCATCCGCATCCTCGGGGGATTTCATCCACGGTCAACAGGGAGAGGGTGTTGGTTTCAATGTTTTCTTTTTCGATCTGTTCCTGGAAGTTCTGAGGCAGCTCTTCTTCGCCGTGGCCCTCCAAGATATAAAGCTGGGGCAGCTCATCCGTGGTGACGTAATCAATGGCAGAAGTGATGGCACCCTCGCCGTCAAAGGAGGTGTTGTAGGAATAGGAGTACATGTCTGCTTCCTGAATGTAGATATCGTCATAGCCGATAAAGCGGCTGCGATCACCACATTCCACCACAAGGCTGTTGTTTTGTACGGTCTCGTCGGTGTACTGCTCCGCAAACGTGGGATACACATCGGGGTTCTTTTTCACCACGTTGATGTGGTCGGACAAGCTGTCATATTTGCTGAGCAGGGTTTCGATCACATCATCCTCTTCACCGGACTGTACGATCCAGTAAATGGTGACGTCTTCCTCCAGCGCATTGACCACCACCTTGGTATTGCTGGTAATGGAGTACAGCTTTGCAGCACTGATGTCAAACTTGGTAAGGCTGGAGGGAAGGGAAGAAACGAGGATGTTGAGCACAATCAAAATTGCCAGCACAACTGCGGTGATGGAAAGCGCATAGGTTCCGCCCTGAAAGGCCGTGCGATTTCTGGCTGTCTGTTCCGCGCTGGGAAGGAGTTTCCATTTTTTCATTAGTTATACCTCCTTTTCTCCAGAGACTGCACAGACAAAAACAGGAAAAATACAATTACAGATACATAGTAGAAGATTGCAGTCAAATCAAATACACCGCTGACAAAGGTGCTGAAGCGATCAAAAAGAGACAGCTGCCGCATAATATTGGGCAGAAGCCCCTCGAAGACATTTGGGTCAATGTACGAGACTGCGGTGATCACAGCGATCAGTATGAATGCGATGCCGTATCCCAGCAGTTCGTTGCGGGTTAAATAGCGTACAATTGCGCCAAGAATGACAGACAGGATGACGAGCGCAACAATACTGCCAAAGGCGGTGGAGGAAACATACTCGGACAGACTGACACTGTAATAGTTAAACAGGATGGCTGCAATGCCAATGCCGGCAGCGAGCCCCTGATTGTCCGTCAGAGAAGAAATGAATACGCCCAGTGCAACCAAGGCGGCACCCATGATAAAAATCGCCACTATGGACCCATAGGAGGTAGGCAGGTATACATCCCCGAACTGAGAAAAGATCAGCGGGTATATGGAAATGATAAGAAGGGGAATTAAATAAATCACCAGAAGTGCCAGATATTTCCCGAGAATCACCTGTACGGTGGAGATGGGGAGGGAATAGAGAAGTTGGTCGGTTTTCTGCTTCCGCTCCTCGGCAATGACCCTCATGGTCAAAATCGGGACGATGACAACAAAGATAATGGTGCCGAAGCTGAGTACATATTCAAAGTTGCTCACGGCAGCCTGCAGGTTATAAAGCATTGCGCCAATGCCGACAATAGCCAGCAGAAAGGCACCGAATACATAGGCGGTAAACGAGTGAAAATAGCTTCTCAGCTCATGCTTCAAAACGGCGTTCATACCGCTTCACCTCCTTTTTTCTCCTTTGAAGGCGCCTCTGTCTCCGTCAATTCAAGGAAGATATCCTCCAGGGTCGCCCGCTTCAGGGTTAATTCCAGCAGAGCCTGGTTCCGCTTGGCGAAGGCAAAGAATACCTCCTTCGATACGGAATAAATGTCCTGAGCGTCGGTTTTGAGATGGGCGGACAAGATGTTTGTTTCATTCGTTTCGATGGTCAGGTCTGTAATGTGCGCCACAGTGGAAAGAGCCTCCCGGACATCGGCTTCCGGGGCATCGGTTGTGAAGAAAATCTCGTTGGCGGAAAGCAGCTGCTGCTCCAGCTTGTCGGGCTCATCAAACGCAACCAGCTTCCCGTGGGCAATGATCAATATTTTTTCGCAGATTGCCTGAACCTCGGAAAGAATATGGGAACTGAGAATGACCGTGTGGTCCTGGCCCAGCTGCTTGATTAAGTCTCGAATCTCAATGATCTGGATGGGATCCAGACCGACAGTCGGTTCGTCCAGAATAATGACCTTCGGGTTGCCGAGCAGCGCCTGAGCAATCCCAACACGCTGCTTATAGCCCTTCGACAGGGCGGAAATCCGTTTTCCTTTTACGTTCTGGATTTTGACTTGCTCAATGACTTTGTCGATCTGCTCGTTTAGCTCGGAACCTCTCAGCCCTTTGGCCTCACCCACAAAGCGCAAGTACTCCACAGGCGTCTCATTCATATACAGCGGCGGCTGTTCCGGGAGATATCCGATGAGCCGCTTGGCATGATTCGGATCTTCGAAAATATCGAATCCGCCAATCTCCACGTGGCCCGAAGTAGCGGACAGGCAGCCGGTCATGATATTCATTGTTGTCGTTTTGCCAGCTCCGTTTGGCCCCAGAAAGCCATATACATGGCCTTCGTTGATTTCAAACGACAAATCATTGACCGCCAGAAAGTCGCCGTAGTACTTCGTCAAGTGCTCTACTTTTATCATGGAGGAACCTCCTTTTCATCCATGGATTTGATTGCGTGGACAAGATTTGCACGCTGCAAAGTATAATGCGCCGACCTAAATTGGCACTAAAGAAACCGGTGGGGCTTGCATAAAAAAAGGACCTGCTGCAAAAATTTACATTTTGCAGCAGGTCCTTTTTATCTGTTCTGTATATAGGGTCAACCGCAGCCCGCGGGCTATTTTAATTCCACCCGAAATCCGATGGTACCGCTTTTTTTATAGGCGGAAAGGTTCCCCTTGTGGCTTTTTACAATGGACTGGGCGATGGAAAGGCCGATTCCAAAGCTGCCGGAAAAGGTCCTGGCTTTGTCGGCACGGTAGAAACGGTCAAAAAGTCGATTCAGCTCCAGGTGATCCACATCCTTGTACGTGTTTTCAATGGTGAGAATGGGATATCTCCGAACCGTCAGGGAGAGCTGGATGGAACCGTCCAAGTCACAGTACTTAATGGCGTTATCCAAGAGAATGGCGGTGAGACGCCGGATTAACGCCTCATCTCCGTAGTAATGAATGGAGGGAGGGATGGAGCTGGTAAGGTCGTGGTGGCGCTCTTCTGCCAGATTTTGAAATTCTGAGACGGTATCGGCGATGGCGCTGCTGAGATTGAAGTCCGCGCGGGTGAGGGAATCGGTGCTCTCGTCCATCCTGGACAGCGTCACCAGCTGGTTAATCAGCAGCCCCATGCGTTCTCCTTCGCTTCGGATGTCATCCAGCCATTCATTTTGCCCAATCTCCGCCTCAATGATATCCAGATTTGAGAGGATCAGGGTCAGGGGCGTCTTCAGCTCATGGTTTGCGTCGGTAATGAACTGACGCTGCTTTTCGTAGCTCTCCGCCACAGGACGTACCGCCCATTTGGAGACGACAACGGTCAAAATCAGGATCAATGCTGCGCTTCCCAGCAATACGAGCAGAGCGGTGAAGAGAAGGCGGTTGGCCATGTTCTGGTATACAACGCCGTTGACGAATACAACAATGGTGCCGTCTTCCGTATCCATGACCTTATAGCGGTAGTCGGAGATCCAGCCGCGCTCGCCGGCCTTCCGGAGCGCCTGTTCGGTAAACTCCTCCACGTCCTGTTCCGTGATGGTGGAGACGGAGTCCACGTTGATGTCGGTAATCTGCTGTTGGTCGTCCAGCAGAACGGAAAAAAAGCGGGTGCTGAACTGTGTTTCTTCGGTGATGACATCGGAATAAGGCAGCCGGATCGGGGGATGCCGCTGGGCCGGATCAAATTCCGGGAAGACACCGTCATTGGAGGCAATGGTGTCTGCAATCACGTCCAGGGAGCGGTTTGTCTGTATTCTTGTAAAAACCAGCAGAAAAAAGAAAATGCCGGAAAACACAAGGAAAATAGAAATGATGCTGATGGAGATGAATTTTTTTCGAAGGCTACCGATCATTTTTGACCTCCAGCACATAGCCGGCATTTCGAATAAAACGGATTTCCATTGGTGCGTTGATGGCACTGATTTTTTTCGCAGATTGGAAATGTGAACCCAGATCACGCTGGTGTCCACGGTGGTGTCCCAACCCCAGAGATGGGTGATAAAACGCTCCGATGGCAGGATAAGTCCCGGCTGCTGCATTAACATTTCCAGAATTTGAAATTCTTTTCCGCTGAGAGGCTGTATCTGGTCACGAAAGCTCAGCTGATAGGTGGAGCGGTTTAATGTAACGGCGCCTACGGTCAGCAGGTCGGGCAGGTAGGTATCCTTCCTGCGCAGCATGGCGCGTATGCGTGCAAGCAGCTCCACCGTAGAAAAGGGCTTGGGGAGATAGTCGTCTGCGCCGGCGTCCAGGCCCGCCACACGGTCGGAGACCTCGGTGCGGGCGGTCAAAAATAGGGCCGGCGTTGTAATGTTGCTGGCCCGAAGCGACTGCAGAACCTGGATTCCATCCATTCCGGGCATCATGATATCGAAGATTAAGCCGTCGTACTCTCCGGTCAGTCCGTAGTTGAGCGCATCGTCGCCGTTGTTTACGCCGTCCACGCTGAACTTATGGCTTTCAAGAATATGCATAAGAGATTTCAAAAGCTTGGGATCATCCTCTGCAATGAGCAATTTCAACGTGTTCACCCCCAAATCTGTTTTCAGACTATAACACAGACAGCTAAATGCAGCCTAAAGACGTGGTGCACAGGGGCAAGCGTTATATGCCAAAACCCCCGTTCTGCAGAACCATTATAAAGAATCAAACACGCTGAATCAACATGAGTTTTATCACCGGAGGGATACCCGAACCGAAGACGCTGGCCATACAGTTCAAAATCGGTTCACATTTATCTTTAGCGCTAATTTAGGCTTATCTGTTACTCTAGCCATAAAATCTGAAATTTTACGCAATCTGCACATGGGGCACAGGAGGGTCCCGATGTGCGTCTGCTCCAGAGAGAAAGGATGGTAACGGAATGCCCACGAATTTAGAGAGAGCAGCCAAAGGGCACAAAAAGTCCATGATGGAATTGTATTTGGACAACAGGACCTCGGTTTATATCTTTTGTAAGCTGATGCTGGAAGATGAGCAGGAAGCGGGCTGGGCGACGAGCGCTGTGTTTGATGAGGCGTGGCGTGAGCTGATGGTTTATACCACCTGGACGGAGGTCTCCTTCCATCATAAGCTCATGGTTCTGGCGGCCAAGTACTGCTGGAGGCATGTGTTCGGCCACATGCAGAAGAAGGTGAAAGTCGCCAAGCCGACTTCGGACAAGTGCAGGAAGGTTCAGAGCAAAAACTATTATGGTCCCGTCGCGGATGGAATGGAGCTGCTGCAGTGCGCCCTCTCGCAGATGGCGCCAATTCAGCGATATGTGTATCTCGCGATTATTTCCGGAAATCTGAGCACCAGAGAGCTCGGCCAGCTGATCGGCCAGAGCAACGAGGAAATCATAACCATCTATAACAGCAGCCTGTCCTCGCTGTCCTGTTACCTTCCGGCGGACATTGGCGGGGGGCTTTCCTACCTTCAGATTCAATCCCTGCTTCAAAAGGCCGGCGAGGCACAGGACGTTCCGGAAGAGGTGGACTGTGCATGCGTCGAGCAAATAAAAGCAAAGTCCAAACTCCAGATGCCGCCGTTTCATATAATGCTTTTCTCGGGCTGCCTCCTTGTCTGCGGCTTCATTTTGATCGCCTATCTGGTGTTTTCCATGGGCAGCTCAGAGCCAAACAATCGGGAAAAACAAATGACAGACAGCAGCGTATCGGACAGCTCGACTGAGGAGACACAGACGTCAGGTTCGCTCCGCGCCGATGCGACTTACTATGCGGATATTGTCATTCAAGACTACGGCACGATAACGGTAGAGCTGGATCAGAATGCGGCTCCCATTACAGTGGAGAATTTTATTTCCCTTGCCGAGAGCGGATTTTATGACGGCCTTACCTTCCATCGTATTATTGAAGGCTTCATGATGCAGGACGGAGATCCGGAGGGCGACGGCACCGGAGGGTCCGGCAGTACGATCGTAGGTGAATTTGAGGAGAACGGCTATGAAAATACGCTGTCTCACACCAGAGGTGCTGTCTCAATGGCGCGTTCCAATGACTATGACAGCGCCAGCTCACAATTTTTTATCGTACAAGAGGATGCGAGCGAATCTCTGGATGGCAAATATGCTGTCTTTGGGTATGTGGTGGACGGAATGGAGATTGTGGATGAGATTTGCAGCGATGCAAACCCGACCGATGGGAATGGAAGCATTGCCCCGGAAGAGCAGCCGGTCATCACCACAATCACCATCACAGAAGAAGGATTGAATCGCTGAGACCAAAAGGTGAACCTGAGGCTGGGAAAGAAGAAAAGCAGACTCCGTATGGAATGGGGATTTCCCTATGAGCAATGTGTTTTTTCCAATAGCAGTATGTTTTTTGCCGGAGCCGGAGCCGGGCTGGGAACCGGGTTCGCGGGATTGAGCGCAGCAACCGTGATTAGCCCGATGCTGATCACATTTTTGGATATCCCTGCTTATGATGCAATCGGAATTGCGCTGGCAAGCGATGTTTTGGCAAGCGCAGTGAGCGCAAGGACGTACGCCAGGCGCGGAGCCATCGATATCAGAAACGGGATTGCCATGATGGTGGGCGTACTGAGCATGACCGTGGTGGGCAGCTGGCTCTCCACCTATGTGGAGAACCGGACGCTGGGCAACTTCTCGGTTGTTATGGCGCTGCTGCTCGGGATTCGTTTTTTGCTTTTTCCCATGGCAGCCCCCAAGGAAAAGTGCGCTCCATGCTCCGAGCGGATGAAGGCAGTCAAAGGGCTCATCGGAGGCGCGGGAGTGGGACTGATTTGCGGCTTTTTTGGTGCGGGCGGCGGCATGATGATGCTCATGGTTTTGACCACAGTGCTTGGGTATGAATTAAAAAAAGCGGTTGGAACCAGCGTGTTTGTGATGACGTTTTCAGCACTGACCGGAGCCCTCAGCCATTTTGCCCTTGGGAGCGTTTCCTACCTTGGACTGCTGGCCCTCTGCATCCTGTTTACGTTGGTGTGGGCGCAGATAGGTTCCAAAATAGCCAATCAGGTCAGCCTGACTGTACTTAACCGGCTTACCGGCATCATCCTTACATCAGTCGGCGTGCTTCTTCTGCTGATTGAACTGCTGTAAGGGGTGCAGAGCGATATAAAAATTCAATAGAAGGTATGACAGTATGAAGAAAAAGAACGTGTTGATAGCCATCTCTGTCATCATAATCATTGCTGTTGTAACGGTTCCCTTTTTGGTCATAAACATCTCAAAAGCCTTCACCGGCCAGGAACAAGTGGTTCGCACGGATTGGACGTTTGATACAGGAAGTTTTATTGAGGAGAATGCCGAATGGGAAATTGACATCACGCGGGCAAATCTGGGAGAAGGAATCTATGCCTTTCAGCTGGTACCCAAGGACATAGAATCGGAAGGATTTACCTATTACGACCTGGAGGTTCAAGACCGGCTTTACAACACCATTGAGGAACTGAAAGCCTCGTCCGACATATCCTGGACCGCAACACAGCCTCTGGCGATTCTGAACCCCCACGGTACCGGCAGCAACGGCTTATATCTCTATTTTGAAACGGACCTTGAAACAAAGGTAAACTATACCATTCATGTGGACAATAGCGAAATACCGGATTTTTCCGCAGAGGCGGCCGATAGTTCCGGGAAGGAGTATACGCGAACCCATGAATTCCAGATAATTGGACTGGTTCCGGGAGAAACAAATGAGGTGACCATAACCATTACCGGAAGCTGGGGCAAGGAAAGACAGATCGTTCACTTTACTGTGGATGTCCCGGAAACAAGCTCAGGGTATCCGACTCAGCTGGAGGTTTCGGAGGGAACCTCCGCTCAGAGCCAATCGGACGGGCTCTTTGCCATGATGCGTGTCAATGGCTACCTCGGTTACGGCTTTTTCTTCGACAATGATGGGATCCTGCGCTATGAGATGGTGCTGGAGGGCTATGGACTGGATCGGATTCTCTATTATGAAGATGAGATGATCACGTGTGTCTCTTCTTCGAAGCTTGCAAGGATCAACGGCCTTGGGCGGGTTACTCGGGTTTACGAGCTGGACGGATATGACCTTCATCACGACATTTCCCTTGGCGCGGAAGGAGAGGTGCTTACCCTGGCTGAGGTCAGCGGAAATGAGACGGTTGAGGACCGTGTGCTGTCCATCGACCTGGAGAGCGGGCAGGTAACAGAGCTGCTGAATTTCAGTGAGCTGATGGATTCCTATTATGAAACGACGCGAGCGGTCAGTCCCAGCGACGACTTTTTCTGGCAGGCGGGCGAGAGAGACTGGATTCATCTCAACAGCCTGGCGTATTCTTCCGAGGATGACAGCCTGATTTTGTCTTCGAGAGAGACGTCCGCCATCATCAAAGTGACAGATATACATGAAACATCGGAAATCAGTTGGCTTATTGGGGATGAACGCGTTTGGAAAGGCACGGAGTATGAGGATAAATGCCTGACCCAGGACGGAGACTTCGTGCCGCAGTACGGGCAGCACTGTGTGGAATACGTTGCGGATGGAGAGGAGGAAGGCGTTTCCTACATTTCACTCTATAACAACAACTACTGGTCAATCAATAGCCGGGACCTTGATTTAACGGTTGATGACAGCGTCGGGACGGACCTGTATGACACCGAAGGCAAAGTAAGCAGCGTATACATATATCGCATAGACGAACAGAATGGCACTTACTCCTTGGAGCAGAGCTTTGATGTTCCCTACTCAAGCATTGTCTCCAACGGCTCGCGCTGCGAAGGCTCGGAGAACTGGGTGGTAAACAGCGGAATGGCCATGTTGTTTGGAGAATATGACGAAGATGGTGTTTTAATTCGGGAATATGAATATCCGTGTACCATGCAGAACTACCGTACATTCAAGTATCAAATGTCTATCTGGATCTGTTACGACTAATCCAGAGAGCGGTGCGATGCTGCATTTGAATAATCCTGATTGAGCAAAAGAGGAACGATTGATATGAGATATAAATTTCACGCATTCTTTTCCGGCAGAAACGGTTTTGATGTGCTGGGGAAGATGCTCTTGTGGCCGGCGCTGATCCTCCTTGTAGCCGGAAGTGCAGTCCGTATTGCCTGGCTCAGCAGCATGATTTATTATTTGGCGCTGGCGCTCCTGATCTATGTCTACGTCCGAGCGCTTTCCAGAAATATCGAAAGGTGTCAGGCGCAGAACGAGCGATACATCCAGTGGCGGAATTACCGTAAGCTGCGGTTTCAGCAGCGTAAAACATACCGGTTTTATTCCTGTCCCAAGTGCAGACAACATTTGAGAGTTCCAAAAGGAAAAGGGAGAATCAGCATCACTTGCAGCAGATGCGGCAGCAGCTTTGTAAAAAAGACATGATTGGGGTGCGTACCAATGAACGATCCCTATAGCGTGCTGGGAGTTTCCAAAGAGGCGTCCGAGGAGGAAATAAAAAAGGCGTACCGAAGGCTTGCAAAAAAATACCATCCGGATTTAAATCCGGGCGATCCGGAAGCGGCCCGTAAAATGAACGAGATTAACGCGGCGTACGACCAGATTAAGAATCCGGGCAATGTCAATTCCGCGTACGGCTATGGTACGCAGCAATCGGACAGCAGGCAAGCCTACTACGGGACGCACGATTATGAAAACGGCGACCCCAGGTACGCCGGCGACGGATACGATCCATTCGATCCCTTTGGATGGGCAGGCCGGACAGGCGGTGCGCCGGTATTTCGCAAATCCATCATTCTCTACATTTTGATTGCCTTTGTGCTGATGAATTTGCTGTCCTCCTTGTTCATGGGATCCATGCGAAGAGAATCTGCCGGGCAAATGGAGCAGCAATTCGAAGAGTTTGACAGCAGATATCCGTATCCTCCCGGCGGCTTTCCTTCTTCCGGCAATCAGGATGCAGCAGATCCCGGACAAGGGGAGACGGGGGATACAGAGACGGAGCAGGGAAATTCCTGGGATGAGTATTGGGGCCAGCAGTGGCCGCAGGAGTTTTACAACTGGCAGAACGATAGCGGAACGTAAGCAGAGGAGAACAAAGATGTCAAAGATAATCGGAATCGACCTTGGAACGACAAATTCGTGTGTTGCAGTATTTGAGGGCAATGAGCGGGTGATTATTCCAAACGCGCAGGGCGGACGAACCACGCCGTCGGTGGTGGCATTTCAAAAGACAGGGGAGCGCCTGGTGGGGGAAGCGGCAAAGCGCCAGGCGGTCACGAATCCGGACAGGACCATCCAATCCATTAAACGTGACATGGGGACAAGCCGAAAGATACGCATTGACAATCAGGAATATACACCGGAACAGATTTCGGCCATGATTTTACAGCAGCTGAAAGCGGATGCGGAACGCTATCTGGGCGAGCCCGTTACCGAGGCTGTGATCACAGTGCCCGCCTATTTTACCGATTCGCAGCGGCAAGCTACAAAGGATGCGGGGACAATTGCGGGACTGAATGTGCAGCGAATTATCAACGAGCCCACCTCGGCGGCCCTGGCATACGGAGTGGACAAAGAGGAACCCCAGATCGTGATGGTGTACGATCTGGGAGGCGGGACCTTTGACGTGTCCATTCTGGATATCAATGGCGGCGTAATTGAGGTTTTGGCCACCTCGGGGAACAATCACTTGGGTGGGGATGACTTCGATCTGTGCATCTGTGATTGGATTGTAAAGGAGTTTAAAAAGCAGGGCAGAATGGACCTTTCCAAGGATACGCTGGCGATGCAGCGTATTCGGGAGGCGGCGGAGCAGGCCAAAATTGAGCTGTCCAGTACCGTGACCACGGAAATTAATCTTCCCTTTATCGCAACGGGAAAGGACGGAACCGTACATCTTCAGCTGAACCTGACGCGCGCCAAATTCAATGAATTGACCGACCACCTGGTTCGTCAGACGATGGAGCCGGTCAAGATGACGCTGGCAGACTCCAAATTGTCACCAGAGCAGATCAGTAAAGTGCTGATGGTCGGCGGCTCAAGCCGAATTCCGGCTGTGCAGGAGGCAGTCAGAAATCTGTTGGGGAAGGAGACTTCCCGGGGCATCAATCCGGACGAATGCGTGGCCATGGGGGCATGCCTTCAGGGCGGCGTGCTGATGGGGACGGTGAAAGGGCTGCTTCTGTTGGACGTTACGCCCCTTTCGTTGGGGATTGAAACGCTGGAAGGCGTCTGCACAAGGCTGATTGAGCGCAACACTGCGATCCCCATTACAAAAAGCCAGATCTTCACCACCGCGTCCAGCTTCCAGTCATCTGTGGAAATCAACGTGCTTCAGGGAGAACGGCCCATGGCCCGACAGAACCGAAGCATCGGGAAATTTAAGCTGAACGGAATACGGCGTGCGCCGAGGGGCGTTCCGCAAATCGAGGTGACATTTACCATTGATGCAAACGGTATTGTCAATGTCTCGGCGAAGGATCTGGATACCGGAAAATATCAGGAAATAACCATCCAGGGCTCCAGCAATATGAGCCGTGAAGAGGTTGAGCGGTGTGTGAGGGAAGCGCAGCAGCATGCTGCGGAAGACGCCCGGTTCCAGTCGGCCAGTCAGGCAAAGGACCGTTTGGAGACGCTGCTGTTCCGTTCCATGGAGGTCCGGAAATCCATGAACAAGGAAGAGCGGAAGAGACTGGATGAAACCATCAAGCAAGCCAAGGCGGCGCTGCGTAAAAAGGATCCCGCGTCAATGGAGGAGATGTCCAATAAGCTTGAATCGATGCTAGGCGAGCAAAAATCTTGACCCGCAAGGGGAGAGCCCTCGGCCGTCTTGTGTAGAAGAATTAAGCCCGTGCCAGTGTTTCTGGCGCGGGCTTTTTTGCCACTGAGGTGCAAGTTGGGAGATTGCAGCGCATAAAATCCGGCAAGGCGGTGTGCGCCATGAAGGAAAGGACCCTTCACGTTTCCTGCGTATATTCGGAATGCAGCCCATCGGCAGAAGAACTGCTCCGGGAGTCTTTTCTGATTTTCCTGAAAAAAGAATTGGCAGCCCTGGATGCTTGTCTGCCGGTGTAACGTTGCTGCGGCAAGGAATGGCTGTGTATCGCAGGAGGTATGGTATGTACTTAGAGATAAAGAATCCCATGGACTACCATGCGGCTTTATACATCAGACTGTCCAAAGAGGACGAGAGCGAGGGACTGTCCCAAATTGTCCAGAATCAAGAATCGCTGCTATGGTGGTTTATCCGTCAATATCGGCTAGGTAAATTGTCTATATTTTTGCTGGATACTAGCAAGCTTTTTGCAATTTGTTCGTTTCTGTTGCATAATTGGTCCCAAAGAGGTTCCCAGCATTTTTTGCGGTTCTTTATAGCAATTTATAGCCCTTTCCGCTCCAAAGCAATTACTTTTTAACGATCTTATTTCCAATGTTTCCGTGTACTCCAACGCTGTCTGTGGTCTTACATGTGGTCAAAGAGCCCTTCTTGACCAGGTGCAGCAAAACTGCAGTTGCATGGTCAGAAGGGCTCTTTTTCATGTTCAGGTTTTGGGTATTTTACCTCTGCAAAGTCTGAGAGGCAAGTCTTTTTACATCAGGCATATCAAATTTTATTATGCAATAGACAAAGAATAACCCGCTGAATGTAACATCCATTTAAGGGAACGACAAACATTTTCTCTGGCTGCACAAGCAGTCATTCTATCCGCTTAGCGCTTTCCGGAAGCATAGTCTCCCATATTGATGTCCAGCACTCCTCTGGGCGGCTGGATCATGGCATCCTCATACTGACACTTCCACTGGATCTCCCGGCTCATCTGTCCATTCTCCACACCATCTACGGTTTCCCCATCCTGAATGGGGTTATCATGCTCCAGAATATAGGACGCAACATTATAGGCATGGTTTACCACCCAGTTGGGGTCCATGCCATGGAAGTGGTACTGGAGATCCGGCAGAAACAGGGTGCTCATGCCTACCGTGTCGATGAGCATATCTTCGGTGCCCTCAATGTTGAAGAAGCGGACATTGACGCCAAAGCGGATGAACCGATCCGAGCCTTCAATCTGATGGGAACGCACATCCTCCGCCAGCAGGAGCTTGCCGCAGTTCTGGAAATAGAACGCCTCACAGGTGGGGTACAGCTCCGCCAGGGCCTCCACGAAGTCGGCGTCCAGGTTTGCCCGCTCCAGCGCTGGAAGCGCCGCAGCCAGCATATCGGTGGCCACGACCTGATACCGACACTCTTTGAAGATCCGCTCCCGGTCCTCCTGGCAGTCCCACATCTGGCTCATCAGGAAGGCGTCAAAGCCTTTTCCCTTGAACTTGTCGCATTTCATTACCATCAGCTGCATCGGGCATTTGCCATCCTGAAATTCCGCGATATGATCCAGGGCGGCAAAACCGGCCATCTTTTTATCACGGCAGAAACACTCTACAGCACCAATGTGCTTTTCCATCACAGCGGTCATTTCATCCTTGTCCGGCATGTCCACCGGCTCTTTGAACAGCATCTGAATGAGATAGGGGCCGCCGGGCTGGGGGCCTTTTTTGTCATCCAGGTTCTGCCGGAAAACTTGATTGCTCATACTTGTCCCTCACTTCTCCTGATGGCATCCGCGATCTGCCTGCTGGCGGCATCTATGTAGAGATACACCCCATCCCGGTCGCAGTGGTATAGGTTGGAATAACTCGTACTCTCATTGGGGCGGATAGGATTAGGCTCCACCACCTCAGTGGCTTCCAGCAGACCGACACCCAATTCTGCCGCAGCGACAAGAGCCTTTTTCAGCACCGCAAGCTGCCCATCGCTCCAAACTCCCTCCAGATCTTCCAGCACCTTTGGTTCCTGCTCCAGATCCCGGAGAAGCTGTGTGACCTGATCCCGAGACAGGTACACACCGGAGCAGTAGTTTTCGATGATCTGATTTTCTGCCGGATTGGGAAAGGCTGTTGGCACCACCTGCGCCCATGGGGTGAAGTACCGGACATATTCCGGCTTCTCCTCCATCAAGAGGGAAAAACTGCTCCCTCTGGTGTAATAGTAGTCCCGGAAGAAGCCTTGGATCACCGCAATGTAAAAGCCATGGCTCTTATCAAATAACTCATCAGGCTTTGTCTCCGCCCCGACTCGCAGGGTGTCCAGATATTTTTCCGCGTAGAAATCCTCCATTCCGTGATGTGCGGCAAGGGCCAGCACCTTTTCCTCCTGCCCCTGCTGTATCCAGGTGAGCGGAGTGAAATACCATTCCCGCATTTCTTCCGGTGAAATCGGGTGAAAACTTACATCATATCCCATAAAATCCCTCCTCAGTAATCCAGTAAAATGGGCACCCGCTGTTCCTCGGCAAACCGCATGGCCCGCCAGAACATGGAGAAGGCAAACTTGGCCAGGGATTGGGTGTCATACTGAGTGTGTTCCGGGATGTCCGCCTTGCTATACTGTCCATTCGGGCCCACGGTCCCGTCTACCGGATATCCCTCCGTGTCTGCCCAATCAAGGATGGTATCCTCATCGGCCTGCCACGCCAGCTGGTTCAGCTTCTCCAGCTCCTTCCGCAGTCCGCCTAAGGTGGCGATCATCGCCTGATCATCGGTGGGCAGAGGTGCCTGAAAGAAGAAGGCGTCCGCCAGAGGCAGCCACCAGGTAGCCCCACGGAACAGGGACCACACCCGCTCCTCATCTGCCGCAAGACGGGCGACCAGAGGATGCTCCCCGAAGTTCCAGTCCTTCTCCACAGTGGGGGGCATCGGCTCATCGTATGTATGGCAGGCGGCCACCAGCAGCATAGCGCCGAAGGCATCCCAATCCGGCTTGTCGGTGTAATAGGGTTTCTCATTATCTTCAGGCCAGGGGGCGTAGGGGGGCTGGCCCGGCAGAGAAATGGCGCTCAAGATCTGATCCCGCCAGTTCTCCACCGCCGCCTGGACCTCTGCCGTGGACATTTCTTCCTCGTTATCAGCAGGTTCTCCATCCGGCGTGATCCGGTTAAAGGCGTATCCGTTTTCCTCCGCCCACTGCTGAACAACAGTTTTCCAGTTGTGAGAATAGTACCGGGTCAATGTTCCGGCGTAAATATCAAGTCCCATGGCAATACCTCCCTCAAAGTTCCCCACAAGGTATCCTTGCATTTTCATAGCAGGAAATCAGCTTCTCCAGCCATTTGTCCGAGTAGCCCAGCCGTTTGCTGTCTGCAATCAGTCCAAAGTCGTCAGAGATGTACCCTGCCAACTCATCATTCTCCGATTTTTCGTAGACGGTGATGTATGCTTTCTTCTCTATTTCTCGGGTATCAGCAACCGTTTTTCCCTTTTTCAGTTCTTCGAGAGCCTGATAAACCCTGCCCCATTCACTGTCAAAAGGATCACTGTCTCTTTGATCTAAGAAATCGTCTATATCGAGTTCTTCATAATTGATTTGGCTCAGTTTATCAAGCAGCTCATACATTTGCTTCTCCCACATAAATTTCACCTCTTATTCCCACTCAAAGGGTTCCTTTAAGTCATATTTCTCCATGATCTTATTTTCCAGAGCTTCATAGGCATCCATATCTTCTGGCTGCGCTGGAATACCCTTGTCCTCCCACCAGTAGCCGTTCCCATAGTAGAAACACATAGCCCAGTAATAAGGCAAGTCATGGCTGAATATCGCCACTCCCAAGGCATCGGTCACTGGCTCTGCCAGCGGTGAGCGTTCCACTGTCTGGGAGGCTTCCTCATAGGAGATCCCTACCAGCTCCACCAGCAGGTGCTTCACCAATTCACAGAAGCTGTACTGGTTGAATATGACCTGACCATCCTCATCTTTGAACACAAGTCCATCTCTCACCATGGTATTTCTCTCCGTTTTTTAATCCTCATCCCCGGCCTTAAAGTTGTAGATGGGGCGGATGATCCTCCTCACCTCCGCCGTGGGGCCGATGTTGTCCAGAATATCCTGCATCCCCTTATAGGCCATAGGGCACTCGTCCAAGGTGGCCTTGCTCACCGAGGTGGTGTAGACCTCTGACATCTGCTTTTTGAATTCAGATACCGTGAAGGACTGTTTGGCGTCCGCCCGGCTCATCAGGCGGCCGGCGCCGTGGGGAGCGGAGCAGTTCCAGTCCTCGTTACCCTTGCCCACACAGAGCAGGCTCCCGTCCCGCATATTGATGGGGATGAGCAGCTGCTCGCCCTCTTTGGCGGACACAGCCCCTTTCCGCAGGATCATGGCATCGGTGTCGATGTAGTTATGGATAGTGGTAAACTGTTCCTCCACATGGAGCTTCATGCCTTTGATGATCTCATCCATCATGGCCTGCCGGTTAAGCATGGCGAAGTGCTGGACGATCTTCATGTCGTGGATATACTGCTCAAACAATTCTCCGGACACATAAGCGAGAGCTTTGGGGATGTTAGTTTGCTTGATGTTTTTCAGTTTCTTCAGTTCTTTCTGGATTTCATTCTCCCGGCCCTCTGCCTTCATCTGAGCCACCAGCGCCTGCAGGGAGGCATCGTCGGTACGGTTGAGCACCTTGTAACCCGCCTCCTGATAGTAGGCGGCCACCTCTACGCCCAGATGACGGCTGCCGGAGTGGACCACGATGTAGAGATTCCCTTCGTCGTCCTTGTCCACCTCAATGAAGTGGTTCCCGCCGCCCAGGGTGCCGATGCTCTTTTCTGCCCGGAGCAGATCCACATGGCGGGCACAGCACAGTTCGCTCAAGTCGATCTGGCTGAGATAGCGGTGGGCCTTATCCCGGATGGAGAAGCCGGAGGGGATCTTCTCATAGATCAACTTGTCCAGTTTCTGAAGCTCCAGCCGTCCCTCCCGGATGCGGGTGGTTTCCATGCCGCACCCAATGTCCACACCCACCAGATTGGGTACCACCTTATCGGTGATGGTCATCGTCGTGCCGATGGTGCAGCCCGCCCCGGCGTGGATGTCGGGCATGAGCCGGATACGGCTGCCCGCCGTAAATTCTTGGTTGCACAGTTCCTGAACCTGTGCGATGGAGGCACTGTCCACCACATCGGTGAAGATCTTGGCCTGATTGTATTTTCCTTTAATTTCGATCATAATTTCCTCGCAATATTCTATGGGGCATGGCTCTGTCAAGTCATTTCGTACAGCAGGGCCGCGTCGCCCTGCACCAGTTCCAGATGGGAGCGCAGCGTTTCAAGTCCGCTTTGTACCGCCTGGGTGGTCAGATCCCAGTCCGGGGCTATTTTAGCGGCCAGTTCCGGGAGGTCCTGCTCCCGCAGAGCTGCCAGCAGTTTAGACGCTAACTCTCCCTCCAGCAGAGCACAGTCCAGGGTGTCCTCCGTCTGGGGAGCAGGAAAACGGACATCCAGATCAAGCTCGCTCTCACACCAGTCCCAGATGGCCATATAGACCGCGCCGGAGCAGTCGCCGTTGGACAGTTCCTGCCGCTGGCCGTCTTTGAGAAGATAAAAGGATGCGATCTGTGACATGGCAATTCCTCCTGAATGTCATCCTTTTTCTATCAGTCCTTCAGCCTGCATTCGAATCACATAGAAGGCCCGCACCCAGTCCAGTTCCTGCTCCATGGATTCCTCCAAAGCCAGCAGGCGGCGCTTTCCTAGCCTTCGATCCAGAAGGGCAAAGATGCGGACAAGGGGATTCTGGCTGACAAGGCTTTTCTCAATGCTCTGGTTATCAAAGATACCAAACGCCTCATAGAACACCTTTTGGTCAAAGGTGCCCTGCTCCAGCGCAAAGGCATGCGCCTGGTTGATGGCCTCTTTTGCGGAGTCGTGATCCTTCAGCGTTGTGGACCGCAAGTGATGAAATTTCATCCACACATTCTCAAAATAGGTGTAGTAGTTGCTCCGCAGCACTTCCACACCGTCCATGCGAATGGCTGCCCGGCCCTCATGGTCAGCGCTTTTGCTGTAACTGGTGGCAAAATACTGGATGTGGCCCCGAAGCGCCGGGCACAGGTAGTCATTCTCCAGCTTGTTCCGGATTCCGCTCCAGGTTGACATAGGTACTTGTCTCCTTTCTGATGCCGCTGCGGGCGTTGCCCCTTCCGCAGAATTTGCCTTTTGTGTTTGAAGTGTTATCCGTTGAATCCGCCGACTTCAATTTTATATTTGCAGTCGACCTCGATACAAACTAAATGTCCCATGAAATAGTCGGGTTCCGCATCCAAATCGATGTAAAAACCAGTTTCACTTCCATTTACAAATACTGTTACATTGTTTACGAATAGTGCTTTTACAAACTCCTCTTCTGAAATCTTCCCATCTGCTTCCAGCGTTCCATCTTCGATCATTTCATTCACGGCGTCTATGCAGTCATCGTTTTCCTCCAAAAATGCTCGAATAATGGTATCTTTATGGTCATTGACCCAATTTACCTTTTCCAAAACGATATCGCCTATATTTCCCTCTGTGCTCTGAAACTCAAGGAGAATTTTGGCCTTTCTATCCCATACGGTCCATTCTCCAACATGAAAGCCGAGTTTGCGATCAAATACAAATTCCGTATTTCCCAAAATCATTTTATCCGGCATTTCGACCCTTTTCTTCAAAAATAGTCCCATAATACACCTCCAAAGATTCCAATTGATTGCTCAGTAGGATAACCCATTCGCTTGCTGCTTTTGGAGATACTTCCGGAAGCATTCGATGAACTCCCGATTCCGCTTTGGGACATCGAACCCCTTCCGATGGGGAAAGAACCCCTCTCGTTCCACATCATCCAGCAGCTTTGGCAAGTCGGAAAACCGAGCAAAGAACGGCAGGGCATAGTCCTGGATCTGCCCGGAAATCTCCTGGATAGAGCGTTCCCGCTCCAGCAGAGTAGATACCTCATAGCGGGGGAAGTCATCATACCGGCGGGTCAGCCGGGCAATGGAGGTACCCACGATACCATCACAGGTTTCCTCCGTCCCTTCCTGCTCACTGCGCCACTGGGCAATCACCGGGGAACTTACATCGAAGAAGGCAGTAAAAGTGGTGGAGCCAAAGCGGATGGAGGGGGAAAAGTAAAAGGAGAACACAAAGATGCCATCCTTTTTGTAGATGTCATTTTTGCTCTTGCGGTATTTGTAACCCAGCGGGGTCAGTGGCTCCGCAATCCGCTCACAGGTATAGACGAAGATCTCGCGGGGCTTGGTTCCCTTGGGGAAATCCTTCTTCTCCATGTTGCCACCTTCCTTCACGCATTTATAGTTCAGCCCTCAGCTGCTCCACTGGCACTCGAACTTCTTTCCACCGGCCATCCTCTGTATCGCAGCCCCGGAGAACCAGACTGTCGCTTTCCCAGCGGACAAACTCGATATCGTCAAATCGGGTGTCGTCCGGGTCAACGATGTGCCGCAGATCCAGCCAACGCTCCGGGGGCTGGGGCTGGAGTGGGCAGGAAAAGTCCAGCACAATAGTGGAGTAGGGACAGGCCCAGATGCAGCCGATGACAGCCAGCAGATCCGTATGAGGGTCATAGTCTGCGCCGGTCCAGATGAACACTTCTTCGGCTTTCTGGCCCTCCTCCGGGTGGACACAGGCAGGGACATAGTGCATCTCCTGTCCGCTCTCCACCTCCAGAACGCTGTATCCATACAGTTCTGTGCGGAAAATCAGATAGTGCTTTCCGTTGCGGTGGCGAAACAAGGAGCAGAATTCACCATCCGTGTCCAGATTACGCCAAGCATACCGCACCGTCCCCTCCTTGTCCAGCAGTTCACTCTCGCTGCCGCAGAGATGTAGATTGCCGTCATAGATGTAGGCTTTGGAGCGGATGGAATACCCATCCGTCAGCGGAAACTGCTCGTCTTGCTGTGGAGATCGATTCTCCGGTGCAAACATGGCATCATGCTGCGCCCGCCAGTCCCGATAGCGTTTTTCATGGGCGATGTTTTCAGTGCTCATTGAGATACCTCGCCAATTTCTTCTCCATCAGTTCTGTCACATCATTGCAGAGGCGCTTTACCTTGTCCTGCTCATGGGCGTAGTACCAAATGGTTTCCTCTCCGGGGCGGAGCAGGAGTTGGTCGCCATCCGCTTCTTTCCAGAACTCGCCCAGCACACAATACCGCTCTCCATAAATGGTCAGATCAAACATCCCGGAAAGGGTAAGGATCACGCCTGTGGATACATTGATGCCTGCGGTCAGCAGGAAAAACTCCTGCACCTGGGACGGGAGCGTGAAGTCCAGCGTCCTTTCTCGGCCTGCGATTTGCTCCTCCGTGGCGGCAGGCTGGATCTCATCAGTGGGGTCCAGCACCTTTGCCAACGCCTTGGAGAACTTGGGGTAGCGTCGAAACAGCTCCGGGTTGTCGGCCTTGAATTTCGCTTGCTTTTCCCGCTGTACTTGCTTCTGTTCCTCGCAGAAAGCGTCCAGCTCCGCCAGATACCGCTCCTGGTAGAGATTGCTGGCCTCAAATGCTGTGCCGCTCTTTTCCAGAATGGCGATGGCTCCCTTTTGGCTGCCAAACACCGGGACCCACTGAAAACCGTGTCGGCAGGGCTTCAGTTTCAGAAATTCACCCCGACTCAGCAGGGCTTCCAACTCTGTCTCATGTTCGTCCCACCAGTTCTGCCAGGTTTCAGGTGTTTCCCGTCCCTCAGCCAAGTCCAGGAGTTTTTCAGTCAATGATTCTTTGTTCATGGGTGTCCACGCTCTTTCTCTGCCATTACTTCCACATTACTCGGTAGCACAAAGCTCATTCATTTTCGGAATCAGTAATTTATCCATCCACTGACAAACAATCTCAAAGGTATTGTTAATTTTTCCTTCATTTCCTATATCGAGATATATTTCATTGTCTCTTAAACTGTAAAACAGCGGTTGTGTGTTGATGTCTGGTTTGGCATAACCATAAGGGTCGTATGGACGGGTGTTGATTATATAGCAAACCTCTATGCTTATGCTATCCTTTGTGTTCCCGCCAAATGAAGAAAACGCAATCATATAGGTGAAATTTTTACTGTGCCTCGTAAGCGTTTTGTCGGATTTTTTATACTTAAAGCCTAAATGCCCATACTTTTCTTGCAGCTTGTTTCCAAGTATTTGCATTGCTTCGTTAAAGTTCATTGTGCCCACTCCATTTTTTCATCGTAAAAGTAAATATAGTTCATTTCTCCATTTCAGAGGGCGCAGGAATAGATGCTCATGGCCCCGTAGTCGGTGTGCAGGACAAGTCCGCTCTTGGTAAAGGCAAAATTCACCTGCCGCACCACAAAGGGGTCATCAATGGTGGCCAGCAGTTGGCCGCTGTCGGTATCCCACACCTCTATGGGGGAGCTGCCCCGATCCTGCTGAACAGCCATCAGACTACCGCTTGTCCGTACCATGCAGGTATCTGAAAAATTCAGTCCCTGTCGGACAGGGAAGGGGAGGGGAGTGGTCGTTTCCTCTCCGGTCTGGGTCAGATAGAACTTGCCGCCCACCGAGAAGCACTGGTCATCCGGGGAGAAGAAGGGATGCCAACCTTCATTGGGGATCACTACTTTTTGGGCGGACTTCAAATCGACCAGCACATACTCACCCTCGGTGACGCGGTAAGCCGCTTTGCTCTGTCGGGGAGATAGCATCCCGAAGCAATAATAGGCAAAATTCGGGTCTTTTGACTTCTTGCATTTTACCGTTTCCCGCCACACCTCTGTGTTGCTGCCAAAGTCAAAGACGACGATTTCCTCGCCTGTGTACCACAGGGCCAGGTCGCCGCTGGCATCCAGCATGGTCTTCATGCTGTTTTTCTTGTTGGCAAAGGGCATGATTTCATGGGTGCGGAGTGAGAACTGCTGGAGAAGATAGCTGTTATTTAGAAGAAGGGTGTCATTGGGGCAGAGGACCTGCTCATAGGTCATTCTCTTTGCACCCAGGGAAACTGTTTCGAAGATCTCCCCACTGCCATCGAAGTGATAGAGGGTTTCGTCCTCAAAATCTCCGACCACCCTCGTCAGGAAGAAGTCGTCCCGTGTGAGGGCGGCAGCCAGGGGCATAAAGCCGTTGCTGTCCTTTCCAACAAATCGGTGGCACCGCGCCTGCCCAACAGCGGCATCCGGATTCTGATAGACAAATCCTTTCCGCATCTGGCCCATCATGGCACTGGCGGCCTTGCTCTTGACCTGGAAGGCGGAGTCGCACAGGATCTCCTTAACCTTCCCGCCATTCAAGCAGGTTCGGATGGTATGTCCATCAATTTCAATCCGCCACTGCTTATTTGTGGCGGGGTTGAGGAAGGTTTTTTCCATTGGTGCAGGCACCTCCTTATCAATCAAAATCCATCCAGACCAGGTGTTTTCCGCAGTGGAGGCACTGGAACAGATAGCATTGCAGATGCCCGCCATTGACGGATTCCTGAATCATTTCCTTATGTTCGTCATCCCACATTGGATCGTCCAGCACATCCTCCAGCACACCCAGCGCCCGCAGTTCTCTGGCACCCACATGGCCCAGATAGGCGCAGTAGTCGCCGCAGTGGGCGCGCCAGTATTCCTGCTGCCAACCGGAGTAGCCGGGAGTTCGGTGGATGAGCTCGTCCAACTGGGCCGGGTTCTCCACGCCATCGTCCACGGAGCAATCGTCCTGGAAGCTGCCATCATATTTCCGGGCCGCCTCGCCGCTGGCGATACACTCCGGGCACAGATACTCAACATCCTCCACAGCGTAAAAGGGGCCTGTATAGAAAATATGGGTCGTCTTGCCGCAGCAGTCGCAGGCAACGCCATCCGCAGACTCTTCAAAAGCGCCGGTTTCCAGCGGGTTGGGGTGATACCGGAAGGTGGGCAGGCCCAGCTGGGCCTGCCGCTCCTTCTCTTTCTGCTTTTCCTCCGGCGTTTTGGGCTTGGGGAGGGCATAATGATTGCCCCAGTTTTCCGCATAGTCCTTCAGCGTGCCCAGCCGCTTGAGGGTCTTTTTATCGGAACGATTTCCGATTTGGCAGAGCAGTTCATAGGCATCCTTCTTGAAGTCCAGCAGATCATACACATCCACCAGCACTTCCTTGGCCTGCTGATCCTCACTCTGCTCAAGTTCTTCCTTGAAGGTATATAGAGCGCGGACACTGTCCGGACCTTCATTGGTCGCAACAAACTGTTTTTTTAGTTCGATATAGGTTTTCTGATATTCTGTCATTGGTCGCACCTCCCATCAATCCCACCAGAAATACCAGACGGTGGACTGCCGCAGGACATCCGCCAGATTGCCCACAGTGGGGTCATCTTGTTCTTGATCCACGATGTCCGGGCAGAAGCCGTACTGCTCTGTGGCAACCTCCATGGCCTTCTCCTGGGAAACAGGGGCTGGGAGCAGGAATTCCAATTCATCGTGGCTCATGGCGGCAGGGATGGCGCCATACTGCTGGAACCAGTATTTCGCCACTGCCATCAGGTCCGGTGTGTCGGGACACTCATTCCAATTTCCAAAGGGCAGATAGGCGAAGATCTCCCAGGGGTTCTTTACCGGAATTTTAGCCAGAATGAGCGGATATGTCATGTGACTGTCCAAGTCCCAGTAGCAGGAGAAGCGGTCATTGTCATAGCCGCCCTCCATCTCGCCCAGGACTTCCTCCTCCCAGTCCATATCGTCATCCTCGGCTTCTTCCTTGCGCTGATCGGTCAATTCCTCCAAAACCGCCTTTCCGTCCTTGACAGGGGCGGAGAGCATCTTCTTCCGGTACTCTGTTACAGTTTTGAGGTCAAATTCGTAAATGTCTGCTTCATTCTCCGGGTCGGCATTCATCACCAGACACTCCAACAGCGTTTCATCATCCGCCTTGATGAGCACCGGCACAAAGCCTTCCTGGGCGCTGTCCCGCTTGGCATAGTTGTAGGCTGCCATGATGGGGTCATCATCCTTCATGGAGGGGAAATAGGTACACTCGCAGTCCAGATACTCCATGATGGCCTGAGCGACCTCGGAAGGCTCCAGTGTGTCCTCGTCGAAGTCCTGTCCCTGCCAGTTGGTGAAGCGTTCCTCGATCACCTTTGCCATGGCCTGATAGTAGTCCTCGTCAAAGGGGATGAACAGATAGGCTTCGTCTTGGATCTCGTCGGAGTAATTGCGCTCCTGCCCGATGACGCTAATGGCATAGTCGTCGATGTCGCTGGGGAAATAGGGGCTGTCCGGCTCCCCATAGTAGTAGGAGGCAAAGGCTCGGCCGATCTTGTTGAACATCGGGCCTACCAGCTGCCCATCCAGCTCATCCCGGATAAATTCCCGCAGATCCACGCCGGCAGGATTAACCTTGACCTTTTCTACTACCTCTCCGTACTTCGCAAGGAAATCATCGCCCATCAGGTCATGCTCCATGCACCAGCGCAGGTAAATAGCCATGTGGTTGTAGACGTTGATCTCATCCACCGGCAGATTCTTTTCCTGAATGGTTTCCAGGTGCCAGTCAGCACAATCCATTTCCATCACGCCGCCGTCCTCCACGCTGCCAAGTTTGCCCATGGTCATGGCGTTGGGACGGGTATTGTAAGTCACAAAGCTGATGCCGTCCATTTTGTCCAACAGAGCATCTGCGTCATGCTCCATTTTATATTCCAATTCCTCTCGGTAGAGGGGGATCACCTGATAGAAGTTGACCTCCTCGCCGCCCGGCAGGATGCAGACCTCGCTGCCATCTTCGGTGTCCTGGGGACCAGTCAGAATGGCGGCGCACAGCTTTGTGCCCTTTGCGAAGTCCTCCTCATTGTCCATGGTATGGCCAAAGCCCAGCCAGGTATCGCTGGCAATGGGCAGGCGGGCCAGGGTTTTCAGCAGACGAATGGGCCAGTACCACCGCTCATTTTTCAGATCCTCACGCTTCAGCTTCCAGTTCCCCGGCAGCGCGATGGCCAGCTCCGCCCGCTCCAGTTTGTATTCGGCCAGTTCCTCCGGCACATTCATCCGGTGGGCGCCCATGCCCATGGTGACCAGAGTGTAGTAGTCCCGCTTCTCGGAGGGCGGCACCACGCAGATATCCACATGGATGTCCGGGGAAGAAAGCTCATGGAACACATTCTCGAACTTGCCGAAATACTGCTGGATGTGCCCCTCGACGGCCTCCATCTCCTCCTCGGTGTAGACCTCGGGAACACCGGATTCCTCATCCTCGGGCGCTTCGCCATCCGGGTCATCGCCGTCATCGTCAGGGTCACCGTCCGATGACGCCCAGGAGATTTTCAGGGTCATCTGCTCCTCCGGCAATCCGACGCCAGGGCTGCGGGTGATGGTATGCTTGTCATCTGCCGAGAATCCGATGGTCTCCCCGTCGAGGAGTTCCACATCATTCTCCAGTACATAGGACACAAGGCTGGCCAAAAAGTCCCGCAGATCGCTCGGCTTGGCATCGGTGCCCAGCACCTCCATCTCTTCCTTACCAAACGAATCCAGACCATAGGTGTAGCCATTCATGCCATTCTCATCCCGCCAGAGACCGAACCAGATCCAGTTGAAGATGGGCAACTCGTCCTCGCACATCTGCTCAGCAAAGCCCTCATAGAACCGGGGTTCAAACACCACGCCGCTGGTGTAGATGCCGGTGGCATATTCCTGGCGACAGCAGGCGGCCACCACCTTGGTGAACAGCTTGCCCTTTTCCAGCAGATCCTCCTCTTTGCCCAGCACTGCTACCATCAAGTGGGCACAATGCTCCTTGGCAACCTTGACCGCATCCTCCCACATATAGTTGTTTTCCGCATTGCCCTCGGCCTCGCCTCCGGGGATGGGATAGTTATTCAGGCTGACGGCGGCGAGCATATCGCCTACTTCAAACACCAGCGCGTCATCGTCCTTCTCCTCGCTGGCGTCATATTCATCCACGGCGATGTCCCACTTTTCCTTCATATCCCGGATGAACTGCTTTTTATCCCATTCTGCCTTGGACAGCAGCACAAAGCCGGTGAAGACGCCTGTGTGGTCACTCTCGTCCTCGGCCTCTGCCTCGGCCCGCTTTGCGATCTCCTCCTGGCACTCCTGAATCACCGCCAGGGCGTTCTCGTCCTGTGGGTCCAGCTCCGCCCACCGCTGGGCGTAGGGGATGGCCTTTTCCTCCTGATGGTAGAGATACTGGTATCCATAAGCCATCCGCATATTCCACTGGGCCTTGTCCTGGCCTTCCTCCCGAACTAATTCCAGTAATTCAATGGCTCGGAGCAGGGCTTTTTCTGCCTTGTAGTAGGGTGGTTCCTCGTGATGGTCGCCCAAAACTGCGTAGTTTTCCAGCGCCCGGGCCATGGCATAGACGATGCGGTAGTTCCGCCAGTCCTCCGGGATGGCGTTCAATGCCTGGATGCAGCGGGTGTGCTCGTCCTCGTCATTCCACTGCTCCAGCTGCTGGAAGAATTCTTCTTCGTTCTGCGGGGTGTAAGGGATATAGTCCATACCCGTCAGCGTCTCGTCCAGCTCGGGGATCTGATCCTCATCGTCCGGTTCCTCCTCGGGCGGCGTTTTCAGATTCACAGTACCTGCTTCTCGACGGAAGGTGTGGAAGCTGGCCCAGGGGATCTCACTGTCCTCGAAGAACTCCTTTGCCATCTGGAGCGCCGCTTCGATGTCCCAAGCGATGAAGTCCACATAGCCGCAGAAAAGGCCGGTGGCTCCGCCGGTGAGGGTGAGAACCTCCGGGCCGTCGCCGGTGGTGAACACTTCTTCCAGCTTGTCCCGGAAGTCGAAAATCTTATCCGTTCCTTCCTCCTCCCGCAGAGTATCCAGAGGATAGCAGAAGAAGCCCGCCACCGCGCCGTCGGCATGGAGAGCGTCCATGAAGTCATTGTCGGCATCCAGATAGCCGTTGATGAGCGGCACGCAGTTGGTGGAGCCGACCATCACATCCAGCCGCCAATCGGCATCCGGGTCCTTGTTGGGTTCCATTTTGTAGCCGAGGTAGCTGTTCAGATAGGCTTCCGGGTCAGTGGAGAGATTCGCTCCCTTTTCCTTCAGCTTGTCCGGCAGCTGGGACATGGGGATGGACGGCTCTGCCCTGGGGGCCTCCAGTACATCAAAGCTGTCTATGTATCTCATGTGGGGGATCTCGCCCAACACCTGGTCGGTGAGGGTGGTGAGCATCCACCAGGCCCGGCCTTCTTCTTCCTCCAGCATGGGCAGCAGCTTTTCGCAGTAGGCGGAGAGGGCGAAACTGTTTTTGCCCTGCTGCTCCAGCCAAATCTGCACATCCTCCCCAGAGATGTCCCAGCCATCGTCGGTGCGAAGGCCGATGTTTCGGATGGGCTGACGGCCCACCAGGATGTTCCAGTGCTCCAGCACCTCCTTGGGGGCGTGCTTCTGGAAATAGACCAGCTCAAAGAGCTTGACCTTATCCCCCTCCGGGGTGAGGATCAGCTCGTACTTCTCGCCGCCCACGCCCATCTCGAAAGAGATTTCGTCAAACGCCTGGTTCAGAATCCCTTCCACCCGGTCCACCAGCTCCTGGCCCCGGGTGTGGTCCTTGTCCTCATCCATCATCCGGCGAAGCTGGGCTTCCTGCTGAGCAAAGTCCTTCCATGTAGATTCCGTCCGCTCCCGGAAGCACTCCGAGAACTGAGGCAGAGAAATGCCCTTCTTGCACCCGTCGATCAGCTGCATGGTGTCCTCGTCATCGGGGCGGGCCTCCAATGCCTTTTCAAAGTAACGAAGAGCCTTGCCCTCCTGATCCAGATAGTAATAGGAATAGCCCATGCGAAAGTTCCAGTAGTAGTCTCCCTCAAAGTATTCCTCATGAGGTTTCAAGAGAGCGATGGCCTTTTTGAGCATAGCTCTGCCTTCCGGCGTTCTGTGATCTGCCTCGTTGTTGTACGCCCTTGCAAGCTGGCTGTCCATTTCCGGAGTGCGCTCCTCAATGCCCTCCAGTGCTTCAATGATCTTGTGATGCTCGTTGTTCTCATGCCACTTCTGGCACTGCTTCAAAATATCCATATCCGGGTCCTCCTCGTCCTCATCCGGTTTCCAGTCTTTGATTTGTTGGAACACGCCGTTCTCATCCCGCTCAAAGGCGCAGGGGGCGGGCGTATGTAGCAGCGCAATGATGTCGGGATCGTCGTTGCAGATTGTGTTCAGCTTGTAAATCCCGGCATTGTTGGGGTCGTCCATGTACTCCTCGCTCTCATCACCGGCGGTGAAGCGCCAGCCACTGTCCCAGTCGCCGTCCGGCTTCTCCCGGTAGCAGTAGCCGACCTTGCAGCCCTCCACCGTGATACGGTTGGTGGCAATGCAGCCATCGGCACCCCTCCAGTCAGGGAGCAGAGATTTCACATCCTCCGCCTTCACATGGTAGTCCCGGTTGCGGCCAGCGGCCTCGTACAGCTCCTTCCGAAGTGCCTCCACATCCCGAGCCATCTCCTGGATCTCCTCATCGTCCATCATCTCACTGAGGTCATATTCCAGCGGATTCTGGGCAAAATCCGCCAGGGCCTTGTTCATGGCGTCGTGCTCCTCTGGCGTGGCGGTGATGCGGATACGGCGGGAAGGGGTGTTGTACTCATCCAGATCCTGAAGGTTTACACTGCCGCTAATGCTGCACTCCAGCAGGATGGCGGCCAGATCGGTGACCACATCGATGGCGAAGTGGAAGTCCATCTCCACGCCATCGGAGTGTGTAAACTCCAGATACTCCACGGTCTGGCGGAAGTCCCAGTTCTGCTTGTCCAGCCCGATCTTGGCAAAAATCTCGCTGAGGGGGATTTCCTCTTTCTTCTGGTCTTCTAAAAAGGCCACAAGGTTCAGGCGGTCGTCCGAGCCTCCGATAAAGTTGCCCCAGTATTTTTTGATATACATGACCATCCTCCTCACTTGCGCGTCAAAGTTCCGTTATCAATAAGGGCAGCCTCCCGGATGCGCCGGAGGGATTCCGGCTCCAGCAAAAACTCCCGCAGGTTCGGGTCCTCAAAGAAGGACATGGGACGCACCTGCGTCGGCCCGGCAACCGCCCACAGCCGCGATGTTGCCAACCGCTCCGCTGTCTGGAGCGCCTTCTCCTGCTCGCCCAGATAGAGATAGCGGGCGATTGCGTCCCGATAGGAGGAGTCAGCCATGGGCACGCCTTGAATCTCCTCAAAGAGATCTACGGCATCCCTGGCGGTTCCGAACATACAGCAGTGGTTATAGAGCTTCCGCCTGGCATCGGGATCGTCCGGGGAGAGCTTCTTGTTCTGCTCCGCCAGCTTTGCCCAGAGCTGCTCCTTTGTCTGCGGTTCCTCCGGTTCATGGTAGGGGTAGTTCTTGTCGTTGTCCGCAAAGGGCATAAGGCCCCGTTTGAGGTAGTCCATCAGGATGTCACAGAACCGATCCCGCTGGGGGAGGCCGTTCTCAGCCCGGATGCGCGTCTGTTCCTTCGTCAGCGCCTCAATCAGCTCCTGCTCCCGGTGGAGCTGGATGGCGGCCACCGTCATGGCAATCATGTGCTCATCGCTCACATTGCTGTAATACCACTCCTCCAGCCAGGGAAGGATGGTCAGATCCAAAGCCAGCGCCTTTTCATAGTCCAGGTTGAAATAGGCGACCTCGGCCTTGACCGCCGCTACCTGATGGGGATATTTATCGGCAAAGGATTCCAGCGTGTCCAAGGCTCCTTCTTTGCCATCCATGATCTCATAGCAGACCATGCGGACCTTCTTGGGGAGTTTCACGACATCCATGTTGACGCCTCCTTCAGTCTTTTTTCTGTAAGTAATAGGTTCCACACCGGCCCCACAGCCGGGTGTCCAGATTTTCCTTTTTGATATCTGCCATCTGCCGAAAGACCGGCTTGATTGCCTATCAGCAAAGACAGTCGAGGCTGTCAGCGGCGGCTCATGAAATGTGCAGTTCATCTTGACCGTTGCTGGCTCGGTTGGCTTTGCTATCTCCCCGATAAATGGGAAGTTATCGACCTGTTTTTGATAGTCTGTTCTGCAAGAAGATAACAGCGGCTTCATGTACTTCTTCTCTTAATTCGCCCTGTGTAGGACTTTTTGCAATCCTCTGTATATCTGAGAGAATACAATTTATGCTCTCATCGGAAAAAAGAGGTACCAGACAGGTGATAATCCAATACTTCCATATGTCGTCTTTTTCATGTGGACTTAAAACTCTATGAATTAAAGGGACAAGGGCTGATTGGTGTAAAGCGAGCACCGGCAAAATATCACCAGCAACAGGCCAATTACAGTCCTGTATCCACTCCAAAAGAGAGGGTAATATCGGCTCAATCTCATTGTCAGTAAGGTGTTTTAGCCTCTCTATATTTGAACTATCAAATTTATTTTTTGGCACTAAGTCGTGAATATCTGTCATATTAGCTCTTAATCTCCATCTCAAATATTATTTTGTCGTTCTCCAAATACCTTTTTCTTTCTTAAAAAAGACGGAGCGTGTTGTTCACCTTGTCTGTACCATACGCGGTACGCATGGCATTCACTCCTTTAAGCGTTTCAGATAGGTCGCAGGAACCACCTTTGTCAGCCAGACTCCATTGGCGGACAAATAAAAGCAATATCCGTCCCGGTGCATCTGGCCGGCATCCACCAGGTAAATCACAGGCTTGCCGTGCCGCTGGCCTACTTTTTCGGCGGTTTCGGGATCTGGGGACAGATGGACATACAGGCGGCTTTGGGGAAGCAGTCCCTGGACCTCGATGGAGGCGGCAAAACGCTGGGCTGTTCCGTGGTACAGCGTCTCCGGTGGTTCAGTCACGGGGAGTTCCACATCCACCTGAATGGAGTGGCCCTGGTTGGCCCGGATTTTTGTCCCTTCCTCGCTGAAGGAATACCGCTGCTTTTCATCACTCCGCACGATTTCCTCCAGAATATCCCGGTTGATGGGGTATTTTCTGCTGATACCCGCTAACAGCGCATTGACATCCGCCCAGCCGTGGGCGTCCAACTGGATTCCAATGACCTCCGGCTTGTGCCGAAGGATCAAACTGATATACTTGCTGATCCTTGTAAGATCGGGTGTTGTTTCTCTCATGGTGCCCTCCGCATTCTCAAATTGCCTCCACCCGGATAATAGGCCGGTAGAAGTCATAGTCGCCGTTCAGTTCCTTGTCCTCCTGCACTTCCGGCTTGCAGTGGGGCGAACAGGGCAGAAAACCGAGGAAGATCCCCAGTCCGCCGCAGATGCTGCGCCCGCCATCACCGCCGCAAGTGGTAAACTGCTCGGCCTTCACCACCTCCCGCATATAGGGGTCATAGGCGATGGACACTCCGAAGAAGTTAGGCTCCTCCATATCGAAGGGCTTGTCCTCATCCTCTGGGCTTTCGAAGTGGTGCAGGTGCATGGAGTAGTCCATTCCATCTCCCCAGGGGAACAGGGTGCGGCACCCACCGCCGCACAGATAGGCCCACTCGTCTGCCGTAGGCAGCGAGAGCCCCTGCTTTTCCAGCCCGGCAAGGAGTTCATCGTAATCAGTGCGGTTATAGATACAGATCTGAAAGCCCTTTTCCGTCCGCTCAATGCGGGCTGACTGGTGCATAGTAAGGCTGTCAAGGTCGCTCCAGGCAAACTCCCGGAACTTCTTCAGCCAGTCAGGGTGGGCGGTCAATCTGGGATCGTCCATTGTGACCGGCTCCCAGCAGAGCTCCTCCAACTCCCGGCCCACCAGCATGGGGCCAATGGCTGCCTGCCGAACAGGAGCCATACTTTCTCGTATCATCTCCTCCGGGTCCTGTTCCATCTCCCATTCCTGGAACAGATAGTCCAGTTCCTCTCGGCTGTCCTGACTGAGCCCTATGGCGAACCGTTCCCAGCCCAGGGTGACGGTATCGCCGGGAACAAAGACAAACTCCCGGCCATCTTTCTTGAATATGCCGGTGGTGCTGCTCTGGCCCCAGCGGTTAAAGGGTTGTAGACCGAGAAAAGTCATATCATAACGAGCAGCCAGGCTTTCCATCAGCGCCTGTTTCTCGGTGGTTTCCAGTTGATCGAATTGGGTGCGGAATAAATTTTCGTTCACAGTAGTCCTCCTTCGATCCTTTCTGCGTGTTCCAGCAGATAGCGCCGGCCATCCTGCTTGGCCTGCTCTAAGTATTGAGGAAGCAGGCCGGAATGGATGGCGTCCAGCGAGACCAGAACCGCGATCCGCTGGTATTCCTGTAATTCGAGGGAATAACAGTTCCGCTCCCAGAACAGCGGAGCGAACTGTTCCACACAGTCAGGACGCAGAGCGGGCATCGCCAAAAGTGCCCGCCGGCTCACATATTCATTGGGGTCCTTTGCGAAGTCCAGGATCATGTCTTTTACTTCCTGGCTGCACGGACATTCTGGCAGATACGCGGCAAACTGCCACTTGGCCTCACTCTCATTGGAGGCTGCGGCCCTGCGGCAGAGGCACTCGAACCATTGGGGATGGGAAGTGGTCTCCTGTATAAACCCCTCCGCTTCGTTGTCCCTGGCGATCAGATAGACCATCTCATCCAGTAGGACGCTGTCTGCCGTTTCTGCATCCATTTGGGTCAACACATGGCAAAAGGCACTGTAAGTATCATTCCAGTATGGATAATCGACTTCCCACTCACCGCCGAGTTCCTCGCTGGTTTTGCCGGGATAAGTGGCTTCCTGCCATTGATGGAACTTTATTGCCTGCTCCAGTAGGCGTTCACGGATGCCCTTTGCCATGTGCTCACCTCACAATTTTTCGAAATGGTCCAGATATAAATCCCGCACAGAATAAGGGCCTACAAGGTTCGTTTCCTGCCTGCCATCCCAGGAATACACATGAATTTTGCCCTCGTCCCCAATGTACTGCTGCTCCTCAAAGGATGCGGGGAAGGGGAAGCTATCTACTATGCTCCAGTCGATCTTGGGTTTCAGCCCATCAAACTCCTCGCGCTTGAGCCTTTTGAAGTTAAACACCAGTGCTGCCCCAATCCCATCGAACAGCAAGTCTGCGTATTCTCTGGGGGTGATACTCTCGCTCACATTGGCGGCATCAACATTCACATCCAGAACCTTGTTGCCGCAGTTTGTCCAGATTTTATCGGGGGAGAACCAGGTGGCGCGTTCCGCAGCGTCTGCAAAGTCCTCACGGGGATACCATCCGTTTGCGCTGTCCGGCTTGACACCTTCCCGAAGCTGCCCGTTGTACGGGGAAAGCGGATAATATCGGTGCCGCACCGGATCAAATCGGCCAAAGGCAATTTTCAGCAGATACCTATGCTTTTCGCTGCGCATGAGCTTATGGGGCTTCACGATATGTTCTTCGATCAAACCCCAAATGTACTCATCCACACGGATGGATACACGGGGACGGCTGAATAGTGTGATTTTGTTGGTGTCTGTATCCACATTGAGCCAGACACGATTGATTTCAACCATTGTCACGCCTCGCTTTCACCAAGTACCCCGCCATAGAGAACACCGTTTTTCCCGAGGAACAGCATCTGGCTGCGAAGCAGACCGCACTGCTCCACAGCGACCTTGTTTCCGTCACAGGTGGGAATAGCCTTCTGTTTTTTCCCAAGGCGACCACCATGAGCAGTAAGGAAGTAGAATTTGTTGTGTTTCTGATACCCGCCCTGAAACAGAAAAGTATCACCAGACGGGGCAACAGAAAAAGCTCCGCTTCCTTCGATTGGCAGTTCAAACACAAAGTCCTCTTTGAAGTTCGTCCGCACCAGCCGGAATTCATTGTAATAATAGAACCACAGGTTTTCTTCTTCGTCCAGGCTAATGGCGTAGCAGTCGTAGATGGGATACTTCTCATTCTTCCAGAGAGAAGTTCCCTCCGATGTCCATGCAATCAGGCCGCAAGCACCCAGAGGTTCATCCCAACCGTAATTACCAAATACACCTTCGTCAAAGTAGCTGGTAATGATGGTGCCATCTTTTTTTACCACACAATCTTGAATGCCATCCCCCAGGCAGAAACGGGACAGCACAGTTCCGTCCCGGCTGACAATCCAGGCGTTCTGGTCAGGGCCGTTTTCCCGATAGGCGCATCTTGCCCCCAGCAGGAGGAAGTGATCACCTGCAGGCCGCAAATAATGGAACTGGAACTTCAAGAGGCCAAGAGGAAACAGCGTCGTTTCCAGCACCCGCTGTTCCGCCCAATCCAGCTGGATTTCCACTGCGGTATAGGTGGAAGGGGTGCTGAGCCAGTCCTTACCCTGTGTTTCGGACGGCTGTTCCATGAGAAGATAGACTTTTCCATCCCTTGCCGTGAAAAAGTCTGTCACTTCTGTGCCCTCCAGATGGTTTTCCCGGCGCAGCTGGTCCAGGTCAATGATGGAGAACAACGGCAGATTTTTGGCTTTTAAGGATTTGTTCATAGGGACTCCTCCTGGTTACTTTAACGCTCCATCATAGGTGTGAGTTTCCCAGATGGCCTCAAATTCTGCTTTCTCTATTACGCAGGCGTGGAACTCCTTGCCCCAGACATGGGCGTTCAATTCCTCCACGGTGGGGATCGGCGTGATCTCGATGACACCGTCGTAAAGGTCAGGGATGTTGTGGGTGCGTCCATTTGCAAAGATGTCGATGGAGCGGAGGGCCAGACGCTCATTCTCGGTATCCACTTCATAGAGGATGACCGGTGGTTCACCCTCCGGTACGCCCTCCCAAAAGAGCTTGATGTACTCGATCTTGCCAAGATAAGTCCGCATCGTTTTTTCATCGGCACAGGCCGCCCGGATCATTTTGGCCAGCATCATCAGGTCGTCGATGTATTGGGAATAGACGCAGAACACATCCTCGTCGGAGTCGAAGTGAAACAGATCCTCGCCGCTGTTGTTTTCCTCAAACTCCCGGATCACGCCCCGGACCAGCCGTTCCCAGTCTCCGCTGCTGCCGGTCAGTCCCAGCCGGCAGAATTCTTCTGTCCGGAACCCGTCACTGATCTTCAGCAGAAGGGAGATGGCATAGGGGTGGTGGGGAATGAGAAAGAATGGCGCGATCTGCTCCGGCTTCATCCAGATTTTGAAAGGCGGACGCGGATCGGGTATCCAGGGCAGCATCTCCCACTGGTCGTCCGGTCTGTTTCCGTATTGGGAAAAGTCTTTCATGTAATCCCTCGCTTCCCGGCACATCAGCAGCCCAGTTGTCCTCCGTTTACCGGGCGGAAGATCCTTCGGCCTGCCAGCAGTTCCTCCAGTTTTTTGGCCAGCGCCTCCACAATGGCGTGGCAGGGATTCTCAACCCCCACGATCTCCAGCTTTTGCAGCTCGACGCAGTGGAGCGTTCCATAGAAGCCCAGCATGAAGTCCGTCAATTCAGCAATCATCCCATAGCCTTCCATGTTGCTCACATCCGTCTGACCTTCTTTTGCGGTCATCAGCCCAATGATCCCCACCGCCACGGTAAAGGCGCCGCAGCAGGACTGCTCGGTCTGCATCCCAAGGCCCATGACGGAGAACATTTTCCGGGTCTCCTCGGACAAATTCAGATGGTAATATTCATTGCAGGCCATGAACATCGCCTCGGCGCAGGTCAGTTCCGTGCCGATGTGGTAGTGGTTGACCAGTTCATAGAGTTTCATTGTTGCCATACCATACTCCAATCGCAAAGCATTTCATTCTGTGTCACCCGGCACAACTCGTCCCGCACCTCCATCAGCGCAAAGCCCAGCAGGTTTTGTCCACGCCACTTCATGGGGTCCTGGGCCTCCGGGGAGCTGGCCGCGAGGCGGATACCCCAGATGGCATCATAGGGGCTGGCCTCCACCAGCACGCTGTCCCCGGTGGAAAGGAGAAACTCCCGCAGTTCGCGGTTCTGGCTGAATTTGTGCCAGTTGCCAAGCAGCACAATGGCGTATTTGAACTTGTCCCACACCTTCTGGTCAAAGCCCCGTACCCTGCGGCCCAAGGCCTTGATCTGCTTTGGATCGCTGCATTTCAAAATCTGGTCCCGGATCTCTTTGTCGCCGAACAGCTCGGCCTTGGCAGCCATCATATACTGCTCCATGCAGAGGTAGGAGTCAGCCGTCGTATAGAAGTCCTCCATCCACCACTGGCTGAGGCAGCTTTTTGTCAGCTGGCCGTCCTCGGATAGCTGATGGCCCCAGAACAGGCACAGCTCCCGCTTCCGCCCGGCGGCAAACTCCTGCTGGAGCCACTGGCGGGTGTACTTTGGCCGGCCCTCCGGCTGCCACGCATCCACCCAAAAGTCACCATGCTCCAGCACCTCGCTGCTGTCCTCGTCATCCCACCAGCCCTTCCAGGTCACCGGTTCAGGAAAGAGAGTGCGGTATTCCGTCCGCTCCTCCGGGGAGAGGGTGTCGAGCCAATCGCCAAATCGGTCTATGTAATCCTCCCCATAGCCCATGCGCCAGCCAATGGAGTATCGCTCAATCTCCCGGTGAGCCAGCCAAGGGGGAGGCATGATGTTCTTGTCTTGCAGTGCCATAGGGCTTGTCCTTTCCTGTCAGATATCGCTTAGTTCTTCTTTTACATCCAGCGGAGCGCCGTCCAGGGATGTGATCTGTGTCAGCTCTGATTCCGTCAGATTTTTCAGAAAAATGCAGTATTCGTCCGGGTGGCCTCCCACAAACTCCATTTTGGGCATCCCGATCTGTTGAGGATCGGTGATCCACAGGCAAGGCTCTCCCGTCGCCCAAAACCGCGTCAGGGTAAGACGCTGACCACGATAAAGGACATTCTGATCCATCCTCATCCCTCCTGTAGTTTCTTCAGCAGCTTCACGATCCGATCCCGATTCTTTGCGGTTTTCATGAAGGTGGGGAGATGGTCGGCCTGGGTCATTTTCGCTCTTCCCGGCGGCTTTTCCCGCAGATCGGCGCTGAGATAGCCAATCAGATAGGCCAGGTGCTCCCGGTTGAGAGCCCAGACTGGCTTACCCTGGAAGGAGGTCAAAAACCACAGTTCCAGGCCGAACCAGGGGTCCTTGCCGCCCTGAATCTCCGCGCCATAGGAGAAAGCCTCCGCCGTCTTGTGTACCTCGCCCGGCATGGTTGCCCCGCAATAGGGGCAGGCCACATGGAGGACGGGAAAGTGCTGTTTTGCCGTATCTTCAATATCCACCCGGTAGTATCTTCCGCAGTTTTTGCACTGGTTATGGACATCATAGCGGTAGACCGTCCGATCCTGCGTCATCCGGTGGCCGCAGCTCAGGCACCGGAAATAGGCGTTATCCTCATCCGCTGTTACAATACCTGCGCCGTGGCACTTGGGGCATTTCACCTGGATGCCGGTGGTCAGGGCGCTGTAGGCGCTGTGGGTGAAATAGGGTTCATCAACGATTCGGCTCATGCGCCCACACACTCCTTTCAGGTAATTACTTTCACAGCCGAAACCGGAATGGGTTCAAATCCTTCACAGTTTCGCAATCTCATCCAACCAGAAAGTATCAATTTCAGAGGTGTAGTCAAGTGTTTTTAACAGATGTTTGTATTCACTCAGATTGGGATTTTTCTTATCTGCAATGATGCGGAACATGAGAGCAATTGTGTATTCGGTTGGTTTCCTTTTCAACGATGCGACCAATTCTTCCTCATAGCCTTCATGGTAAAACTTCTCCATAAAGCTACCCAACGGCCCAGGACCGCCAAAATCAATATTGGGAGAAGATTCAATCAGTTCCAAGATCGGTCTTACAGCATCAAAAGGTGTTTCGCACTGTTCCAGTTCATCAGTTAAATCAAAGACCGGATCTATAAACTGATATTTGTCGCCTGTGGTGGCAGCCTTGTCGATTGCCTTTTTTATCTCTTCCAACAGTTCTGTGATTCTTGTATCCATTGTTTTTTCAACCTCCTCAAAAATCTCGAAGCTCATCAAACTTCTCAATCAGAGCATCTTTCTGGAGCATATCGCCCGGCAGGGCGTCCAGGATACCCCGCAGAGCCATGTAAATTTCATCCCGTTCCTCGGTTTCGATAAATCCCATCTTGTTGAAGGTCTGGGTATAGGCTGTCACCGCATCCAGCGCCTGGGCCTGGGCGTCCTCGCCCGGTTCAGCGGCCAGCTTCATCAGCTGGGAACGGGTCTTGCGGTATTGATTGGCTGCCTTTTTCGCAGCGGAGGCGGGAATATGCTCCGCGCCGTCCCAGCCTCGGAAGGGGTTGTCCAGGTTTTGCGCCAGCCACTCCGGTTTCCGGGGTTTGGTGATTCGCAGGTCCATTCCCGACTTGCTTTTCCAGAGCTGCTTTGCCGCTTTTGCTGCCGTCTCCGGCAGGCTGGTCATCCAGAACCAGCGAAGCTCCGGCACCTGCTCCGGGGTGGGGATGTCAGCTGCGCCGAAGCCGAACAGGTCGAAGGTGGAGAGGTTCGTCAGTTCCCGGAACCCTCCCACGGCGGAGAAGTTCCCCAGGTTTCCCGGCGCGCCCCAGAGCCGCAGTTCCTTCAGGTGGGGATGGACAGCAGCCAGCCCGGTCAGATCAAAGTCCTTCAGCTCGATGCCATACAGCCCCCGTAGGTTCGGCAGTTCCGTGTGCGGGCAGTATTCCCCGATAAATTGGAGGGTCAAGCCGCTGCCATCTTCGGGGGCATGGATGGTACAGGCGTCCGGCCCCTTGTTCTGGAACAGGAGCTGCTCCGTTCCTTCACACAGCCATAGCTCCTCCAGCCCGGTCATGTCCAGCATCAGCTTTCTGATGCTGGTGCCCCGCAGATCAAGTGTCCTCTGACCGTGGTTCAGCAAAGTCACTTCATCAACAAAGGGGTTTTCCCGCAAAAACTCCAGCAGATCCGAGTGCCACCGCTCGCAGATAAGGGTGGAGAGGCAAGGCAGCGCCTTTAGTTCCAGCGCCGAATCGAATGGTTCGTACTGGTCCGTCACCCGATGGCTGCTGACCTTCACCGGGATACCGCCGATCTCCGTTTTCTCTTCGCTCTCCATGGCCTCCTTGAAGGCCCGCCGCCGTTCCTCCGGAATGGCCTGCCACCGGATCTGGAGATACATATCATAGCCGTCACTCCAGCCGCCATAGGAGCGGCAGGGCTGGTCGGTGAAGGGCGGCAGTGTGCCCACTAGCGTGTACTGGGGCGGGACCTCCAACGGCACCCGCAGCAGGTGGAGGTCGCGTGACCAGTACATGAAGTCCTTGTAGAGCGGGCGGAGATGGGGCAGTTCCTCCGCAGTCAGAGGGGCGTCGCCCACCCAATCCAGAGAGAGGACCACCGCCCAAGATTCTTCGCTCACCGAGTCCGGCGGCGCAATATAGGCCACCTGGCAGGCGGTGTAGCGTTTCAGATATTGGTTATAGACTGTATAGACCTCTCCGGCGTTGGCTTTCATGGCGCCACGCTCCTCTCATCCGTTCTTTTCCAGATAGAATCCCCATACACAGTTGGAGAACTCCCCGGCGGCAAAGCGGTGGATCTGCCCGTCAATCTCTACCTGCCAGACCTCGAAGGTATGGCCTTGGCTATAGATCGGGTCTTTGACTTTTACTCGCTTGCCGGTGGTTTGCCAGTCGTAGTCAAAGATGTTCACACCAAACAATTTGCATTGACCGTCTGGGCCAAAAGTTTCATATTCCCAAGCCATGTGATGCCTCACAAACCCGTGCGCTGCCAGCCGTCCAGCCGCTCCTGAATCCCGTCAATCATCCAGTTATCGCCCACACGCTTCATAAGGAAGCGGCGGTCAAAGCCCGTATTTTTCTCCCTGGTGTAGATGTAGAGCTTGTTCTTGGTGATCTGCTCCGCATCAAGGAATTCTTCCCCGTTGTAGGTGCCCTGGGCACTGTATGAGAGGCCCAGGGGCCGGTAGCCCGGACGGGGCTTTTCGCTCACATACTTCTCCCAGATCGCCAGCAGGCGGGGCACAGCCTCGGCATCTTCAAACCCAGCCTGCTCCATGTACTGCTCCCACTGCGTCATCTCGGCAAAGAAAGCGGACAAGATTCTGCGACATTCTTCCGCCGCCTGCCCGTCCAGTTGGACGGGCTTTTTTGCCTTTTCCCGCTGGAGCTGGGAGAAGTGTTCCATCTGCTCCTTGGTGAATTGCACATGGGCCACCGGCTCGATGCGGTTGTTGCCGGCGATGGCCAGCAGGCCCTCATAGGTAACGGCGGTATGGTCGATCTGGATGTGGGAGAGCTTGGGGATGGAGGCCGCCTGGAGCAGACCGGCATCATCCAGCCCGGTGCGGTTGAGTGTCAGAAGGTCCAGCTTGCAGCCTTGCAAGGCGGACAAGCCGCTGCCATGGATGGCGGCATTGCCGTCCAGCAGCAGATAGCGTAGCTTGGGCATAGGGTCAAAAACGGGGAAACAGGCGTCGGTGAGCGCACCGTCCTCCACGCCGAAGTTGGCCATGCTTTTATGCCCGGCAAAGGGGCCAAGCAGTTCATCCGTCACCGGATAGCCTTTCACATGAAAGCCCACCAGGGTGTAACCGGCCAGCCGCTCCATGATCTCTGCGGTCAGTTCCGGGACTTCAAATTGCTTTTCTCCGTCTAAGGTCAGGACACCGCTCTCCCAGTTCACTGTCCGCGCCCGTTTCGGCCATTCCATCGCTGTTTCCCTCCTTACGCCTGCTCCTTGTAGCTGGCTTCAATGTCGATGAAGCGCACATACACGGCGCAGACTTCGCCCTTTGCATCATAGCCGAAGTAGACGGGATAGTAGCCGTCACCCCAGCCGGAAGCAAAGATGGGCAGATTGCAGTCCGTGTCCGGCACCGTCCAGTTGAGCCAGTCGCCGTAGTCTCCCTGATATTTAGGGTGGGCTTTGGCGTTTTCCTCCAGAAGATCGCAGAACAGGTCGTTGTAGGGGTCGATGTCCGGGTCTTCCTCCAGCCGCTTGGCCCAGTATACCTTAAAAGCCGCCTGGGTCTGGATGTCCGCAACACAGCCCATTCCAGCGTCTACGCCAAAGCCAAAATACTCGTCCTCGCCCACTTCCCCGTCCAGATCCTCTTTGCCGGTCATGCCCAGCTCATAGCGGACAGGCTTTTCCCGGCTGACCTCCACCTTGACACAGGCGTAGCGGTCACCATATTTCTCACTGGGGACCACACAGATCTTTACGGGATAAGTCCCGGCGGGGATCGTCTGGATAAAGGGTGGCGTGTCCTCCAGCTCCACCAGAGGATCGCAGGCGAAGATTGTCCCGGTGGGAAAGTGGACGGTGCCGATGTCCAGCACATCCACCGCCATGTCCCCAATCACTTTTTCTGTAAAATGCGCGTCCAGGTCGGTTTTGCAGGCCAGTTTGTCCTTAATCGATTCGTATTTGTTCAGCCACTCGGCAGTCGGCATGGTAGTTCCCTCCTGTTGATTCGATTTAAGCATAGGTCAGCTCTCTACAATGCGTACCTGTTTTCCTCCAATTTCAAATTCCGGCTTTACGCCATAGTCCGCCGCCCAAGCAGGACACTTGCTGAGCAGGGCCAGAATGTGCTCATCCGGCTCCCGGCCAAGGGTCACACGCAAAATCACGGGCCAGCCACCATATTCCTTTTGAAACTCCTCACTCTGGGTGTGGTTCAGATAGCCCTCCATCTTGTCCAGAAGGGCCTTCTGCGTTTCCGGGGAGCCGTCAATAAAGCCGTTGCAGACCAAAACCATCACCACTTCTCCGGCTTTGGTTTCTGCCAGAATGTCGATCTTATCCAGTTCGCCAAACATATTTTCAATGGACATTGTCTTCACCAGTCCCTTTTTGACTCAATCTTCCTCTAAATGCTTGATGTAGTCGCTCTTAGAGCCGTCCCAGTAGCAGTTCACACACCGGCCATTCAGGAAACGATGGGGACAATTTGGGTAGCCATAGAGAACATGAGCACATTCCGGGCACAGTCCTATCATCTGTGAGGAGCCTTTCAAAAACAGGCTGCCGCACTCATCACAGACGGCCAGTTCTTTTTCTGCCATGAGGTTCACCAGTCCCGTTCCCGGATGGCCTCCTCGGTATCAATGGGAATGTTGAACCACGCCAGAATGTAGGCCACATTTTCCGCAATGCATTCCCGTGCCACAGTTTCGAGCTCGCTGTCGTTCTCGTCAAACTCCTCCTGGAGATCATTGATGCCGCAGACCGCCTCGTCCAGCGTCTCCTGCACCACTTCGGCGTCGGTTTCGCCGCTCTCCAGCAGGTCGATGACTTTCTGGAGTTCGTCCTTTACCTTGTCTACCAGAAAAGCAGGATAGTAATTGTCCTGATACATCTCGTCCAGCAGCTTGTAATTGGGGTCAAATGCTTTCATAGAGATTGCTCCTTTCATTTTTCCTGTATTGCTTGCAGCCTTTCCAGCCACAGCGGTTCTTCAATCATCTCATCGTTTTGGTAAAAATGTTCCTTGTCACGGGCCAGATGATCGGCAAGCGGAGGTGCGTCCAGCGGGGTGCATACCGCAAAACTGTCCCGATCCGCCCCCTTAATCTCCCGGTTGAGGTAGTACACCCGCCTGGCATCGCGGGAATACCAGTGACCGAGCAATTCCCATGAGGGCAGATCCGCCTTGGGAAGCTGCTTACCGTAAGCATAGATTCGTTTCTCATCCCTGGCAAAATAGGTGTCGCCCAACGAGAGGAAAGAGGAAACTTCCGCGCCTTTGATGATCTTCACCTTGCCGTCTCCGTTGTGGAAGTAGACCTGCCGGCTGTCCTTTGCATATCCCTGTGGCGCACCCGAATCGTTCTGGCCGTTGTCCAACACCTGGAAGGTTGCCAGCTCTACATCTGGGATTCTCCCGCTGGTGGTGTAGACGGCTGTTTTGTCCATTGCGTAGGCATAGTTTAACACCCGAAACGATGCCGGGTCTGCTCCACGCAGGCGAATCCCGCCGAGAAAGCAGGCCGTAGAGGATTTACCCCAGTAATGCCAGCAGCAGAAGTCTTTGGGCGCAACACCCTTGAGCAGGCTGTTTTCATATAGGCCAGAGAAATATACGGCTCCATCCTGAAAGAAAAACTCATTGTCCAGCGTCTCTATGTTTGTAATCGGCTGCAGCAGTTCTTCGTGATGATCTGTTATGCTCAGCTCGATTTCGTCGTCGCTATAAACTAAGTAGAGCCCATGAGGGGCCTTTCTATCGAAATGCAGTTCAATGTCATGATACTTGAGGATCAAAGGTTTCCCGCCGCTTCTCATGGTGGAAACAGCATCGGGCTTGCCGAAAATCTCTATCACTTCATCCTGTGACATGCCGAATTTCAGCGGTGAAATGTTCTGGGGATTCTGTAATATTTGATTGCGCCAAGTAGTAAAGTCCTGTTTCATATTTTTAACAGCACTGGAGGACCAGCCAGATCCGGTCAAAGCGGCGGGCGGCCAGATCCTCTTTGGTGATATAGAAATAGATGTGCCCGCAGTCTCCGAACATCAACTCGAAGTCACCCTGCTCCACGGTATCCAGCTGGAACAGCAGCATCCAGCGGTCACGGGCCGTTTCTTCCGCCCGCTGACGGATATCTTTCGGGATTCTATTGCAGTTTTCTGGATTGCCCAGGCCATAGCCCTGGGATACCAGGTCGCACTCGTCGAACATACTGTTCTGGATCACATCGGGCCAACCCAGCAGCTGGGAGCGATCATCCGGGTTCTCGGGGTCCTCGCCGGTCAGTTCCTCCCATGCATCGTCGAAAGCGTCGTCATCCTCCTCATCCGGGAACACATCGCTGAAGTCCTCCCAGGAAGGATAGGAGTATTTTGAGTCCATCTTGATTTTAACCATAGGAAATTTGAAGTCTTCCTCCATATCCGCCGGGAAGTCAGCGGCGGACAGCGCGGACATGTCCTCGAACCAGTAGACGCGGGCACAGCCCTGATCCTTGGGGTCATAGCCCCAGCACTGGGTATCCGTCTCATAGAAGAAGGAGAGCAGGCCGTGATCGGGCAGAAGATGCTCTTTGTCAAACTGGGCCAGCTCCGCACAGTTGAACTGAGCCAGGAAAGTGAGAGGACGATCCTTCACCACATGGTCATAGCTCTCGCCCTCATAGGTGGGCCAAACGAAGTCCGGCGGCACATCCGGCTTCCCGCCGAAGCGGGTAGCGCCCAGCTTGTATGTTTCTTTTCTGGCAATTTTCAGCTGAATGCTGTTTCTGCCCAAAGACTCCAGTTTCTCTTTGATGCTCATGTCAGTTCCTCCTTGAAGAGTTCTTACAGCTTTCCATCCAATGCCTCAACCGTTTTCATGGCAGCGGAATCAAAGTTGCACTGCCGCAGATCCCGTTCAATCAGGGCAAACACATCTGGAAAGCACTCAATCTCATCCTGGTACTCATATTTCGCATACAGTTTCCCGTACTCGGAGATCCAAACCTCCGCCGGGTAGTAGTAGCCGATATGACCGATAGGCTGGCATTTTTCACCAGCAGCCTGTTCTACCTCTGCCAGTTCACAGCCGGACATATCCCGAAAATAGGCTTCTTCCAAATGGTTTTTGATCCCGTTGACCAGGTAAGGGAACAAAGCGAATTGGAAGTCAGCCGCCCAGTTCAGTTTTTTCTGCTCCAGATACCACTCACAGCACAGGCCGAAATATTTGCGGTAAAACCGCTGGGTGGACTTCATCATCGGGGCACCATGCTCGGCGTAATACTTTTCCGCAATGGAGATGTCCACTTTTCGCCCTTCCTGCCATCCGGCGTACTCCATCAGCTGCTTGACCTTGCTTTTGAGATCGCCGGAGATGGGGATGCGTTCTTTGATCATGGTGGTTACCTCCATTAGCAGGTTTCAGACAATTACAACTCTTCCATAAACTCATAGGAAACAGCAATGATGTTGTAAACATCATCGTATGTAAACAGCCGGTAGTGCCGATAGATGCCTTTGTCAAAGTCCTCCCGCACCGGCAGAGACTTCAGCCAGGTGCTGTCCTCAATTAAATCGAAGGAACTGCCATCCAGATACTCCGTCCCAGCCATATTTTCATAGGTGTCCAATTCACAGGTAAAATAGGCCAGCACCTGCCGGAAGGTGAGTGTATAGGGAAACCAGTCTTTTTCGTCCCTGCACTGGGAGATTAGATGGCCATTGATGTCCCCCGTAAAGGTCAGATTGTTCAGAGCATCCTGTTTCACCTGATCCAGATAGATGCAGTCCCGTCCCTTCAAAACACCTAAGCAGGTATTATCAGCAGTCGCTTTTTCCATAGGCAATTCTCTTTCATCAGCTTTCATGGGTAATACAGAAAATCTCCTGGTTTAAGTCGAAGTAGATTACCATCAACTCGTCGGTGATCTCCGGGTTGAAGGACAGATCCATAATGAAAACTTGTTGATCCATCTCGTCATCCACCAGACTGCCGAACCGCTTGAGCTTCAAAAAGTCCACCATCTCGGCAAAGGACAGCTTGGATGGGTCGGTTCCCGGAAAAAGTTCCGCCGCAATATCCGGGCCTACATCGTCCCGGTGGAACTCCATGAAAAATGTCACAATGCTATGGTAGCGGCTGTCCTCGTCCGCCAGCGCCGCTTTGATGGCGGCTTTGGCCTTCTCCGCCAATTTCTCCGCCTCATCCAGTATTTCTCCCACCGCATCCATGGCAGCAGGATCGCCGGTCAGTTCTTCCTCTACATCGAAGATAAAGGGTAGTCCCGATTCCTCGGGAAAGTTGAAGATTTCCTCGCCGGGGGTATATGTAAAATCAATGCGTTTACAGTTCAGCTTCATCTCTGCGCCTCCTTATCCCTCAATGTTGGCAGTTTTGAGGCCCTTTTTCAAGGAACCGTAGACCGTCACAGCATGATCGGTGAACATCTCATCGCAGTCAAACCAGGCGGTGAAGCTGCCGCCGGAGGTGACGGATAGGCTCGTTATGCTGATCCGCCGGGCAAGTTCTTCCTCTGTGATGGGGTCGGTTTCCGGGTTGCGGGGATTTTCCTCATCCTGGGAGAGCCAGCTGTTGGCCAGCTCGGTCAGGTTCTTGGCTGCAAGCTCCCGCATGGCCTTGTCCCAGGTTTCACAGTCGGCCAGCAGCTTTTTGGCGGCGCTGCGGGCGCGGGTCCAGGAGGGCTTGCTTTCGGCATTGACCTCCAGAGAAAGGCTCACATCCTTTCCGCACCACTGGATTTCGCCCTCGAAGGTATCATAGTCCTTGTCCAGCGTCAGTTCTCCCAGCACCTGGTCCTGGATCACAACCGGCTTGTGGTATTCCTCCAGAACAGCCTGAAGTTCCGGGCAGTCCTCATGGGCATTGACTATCTCGGAGATACACCAGGGGCGCACCACCAGATCTTTTGCCCGTTCTTCTTTCATCCGGCGGATCTTCAGGCGACAGATCTGCTCCTTGCCAAAGCGTCCCCAGCCTTTGTCACTATTGCGTTCCTCCTCGGTGACCGGCCAATCCAGCCGCTCCTCTTTGGTGCTGACCTTGCCGGTGTCACAGAACACGATACCCAGCGTCTGGGCGGTCATTTCCCAAAAGTTGCCTTTCCAGTTAAATCCGCCCCCAATGCAGCGATTGATCAGGGCGACCACTTCCTGCTCCTCGGGCTCGTACATCTCATAGAATTCTTCAAACATATGTGCAGCCTCCTTTACAGCAGTTCCAGCACCTCGGCAGCGGGCTTGGCAAACTCTGCCGGGACTTGCTCCAATACATCCTGATAGGCTTTCACCGCTTGCCAGGAGTAGTAATAGAAGCTATAGAACAGGTCATCGGGGAAGACCTCGTCCTCCTCGTAGCGCATCTCATCTTCTTCCTCGTCGTATTCCTCCGACCACAGGTATTCTTCCTTCAGCAGATCGGAGAACAGCGGCAGCGCCTCGGCGTGTTCCATCTTATCTCCATCATGGAAACACTGGAGGATGCAGGCAAAGAAGTCCAGCAGTTCCCCGGCCAGGAAATGGGCTGCGGGGTTCTGCCCGCTCTCTGCGAGGGCTTTCTCCAGAATCCGGTTCAGGAACACCATGCCGAAGGGGGTAGCGTGCCACAGGGTACTCTGGTGCTCCATGTTGGTGGTGAGCTCGTAGAGGGACTTTTTGACGGATGCCAAATCACGCATCTGCTCCAGCACTGTCAGGTGAGCGGGAAAATCCGTTCTCCGGCCATAGGCGGTGGTGAGCCGGTGCCACGGGACATCAGCGACCTTGAGATGGGTGATGTAGGTTCTGTTCTTCTCTGTCATGTTGCTGCCCTCCTTATCCCGCTGTATGGCTGAGGTACTCCTTCTCCAGAGCGGTGTACCACCGTTTCAGCATGGTTTCCAGACTGCTTTTCCCGCCTCGGTCTGTAAAAACAAGGAACTTTTGCATCAGTCTGGGGAATAGATATTTGCCCGCTGTTGTCAGATCCTGATTGAGATAGACCATCCGTAGGATACGGCCCTGCCGGTCCAGAGGGTTCTTTTTCAACAGCTCCTTTTCAAAGCAAAAGCGCAGAAACACCACATTCTCGTCGTAGAATTCCTCCACCACAGCCGCACCAATGCTGGTGTATGTGATGTCGTACACCAAACGGCTCCAGTCAAATTTCTCGGCATAGAGCAGTTTCAGCGCTTTTGCCCAGTGTTCCTCCGGGATCACCAGCATCCTGTGCTGGGCGGTGCTGGAGTATCCGCGATAGACGGGGTCCGGCTGCCCCAGCAGCTCGCTCACACTGTCGGCGTAGACGAAGCACAGCTCCTCATCGAACAGGCCGCCGATGAAGTTGCCGTTGCAGTACAACATGTAATTCTTGGACTTGGCCGGAGAATAAGAGAGGTTATATTCCTGCGAGTCCAGGCTTTTATGTACCTTGTTCAGAAAGTCTATTGATGTCATGGCTTTACTCCTCAAACTCGCCCTCGATCATCCCGTTGAGATACCGGCCGGGATCTGCGATGAAGTCATCCCATTTGGCCAGAGGGTGGAATTCCTCATGCTCGATGTCCAGATACCACAGCTTTTTGTCCCTGGGGCTCCACAGCAGCAGATAGTCGCTGTAGTTGTCCATCTGCACCATGAGGGAGAGCAGCTTCTTCCGTTTCCAGGTCATCTCCTGCACATCCATGAAGGAGTAGAGCTCCGCCCACTTCACCCATTCCTGATCCGGGAACTCCAGCCGCAGGGGGCCGGTCTTCAAGTATTCCACCAGCTTGGCGGGCAGCTTGTAGGGCATGAGCTGCCGGATCTTTTCCTGCTCGTTGTGCCATTCCTCTGGCTCCAGGGCCTTCAGGTAGTCGGCCATCTCTTGATTCTTGTTTTGAACTGCCACACTGTAGGGACGGTCACCGTATTTGTCAACAAGGGTGATATCCGCTCCCTGTTCCACCAGCCAGCGCACCATGGAGAAATTGTTGGAGCGGGCGGCCTCGGTGACAGGGGTGGAGGCGTAAGGGAACACCATGTCCGGCTTGTGGTAATTGATATCCGCCCCTTTTTCCAGCAGCAGTTTGGCAAGCTCGGCCTGTCCATCGGACACCGCCGCCCGGAATGCCTCGCTGCCAAACTTGTCCACAGTGATCCCGGCTTGCTCCAGCACCTGGATATTCTCCGAGCGCTTGCCCCAGCGCACTTCCTGGAAGGCCCGCTCTTTTTGCTTCGGGCTGAGTTTTGCGGCCTGTCCAGCAAAGAGGGAGACAACCTCCGGCCCGCAGCAGCGGGCGGCGGTGAGCAGCAGGGGCTGTTCCTCTGCCAGACCGGGATCAGCTCCATGCTCCAGCAGGAAGTGGATCATGGGCACATCATTCCGAAAAACCGCGATCTCCAATGGCATCAGCTTGATGTATTCGCTGAGCTGGATGGGAACATCTAAATCCAGACCGCCCTGGAGCAGCGCCTCCAGCTTGGGAGTGTCATGGTCACAGATGGCGGCAGCCGTTTCCGGGAGGGTCTCCCAGCGGCCAATATATGCAATTTGGTACATAAGGCACCTGCTTTCTCGACTTGTACTCATTCATCCCCGAACCGCTCAGCAGCATCTTTGTAAACAGTAATACTTTCTTCCACTTTCACTTTTTCGCTGCGAATACGGAAGTATTCCCGCAGAATGCGCTTCAGTTCCGGGTTTTCCACCTTGCGGGGCAGCAGGCTGATGAACATTTCGTCGTAGCTTCCATATAGCACACCGCCCCGATTGTAGGTCTGCCATGTCACCGTAGGTTTGCGGCCCTCCGGGTCCTTGGCCAGATCAAAGAGCCACCGCTCATCCAGATCCACATAGCGTTCAATCATAAACCTTGTGTCATAGGTTCCATAGCTATAATCCCCCCAGAAAATCAGAGCGATCATTCCATCCGGGCCCAGGCGTTCATAGGTCCAGCCTTCCGGATAACAGCGGTAATGGAGCATTCCCAGCGCATGGAACAAATAGCCTTTTTGCGGCGTATCCAGAAGGGGCGAATAGGTCTCATACACCTGCTCCTTGGGCTGGGTGATGATCGCCTTCATAAAGACCGGCATCAGCCAGCTGCCGCCGTAGCGTTCATTCAGCTCATCAGCCAATGCTTGCAGTCGCTCATCCGGGTTGCGGATCAGGGAGGCGGTCAGTACCACAGCGGGAATTTTCTCTTTTTCCTTGGGTGTGGCATCCCAAATGCGAAGCCCGTCCGTAATCCACCAGGAGGTACAATCATCACGAGAATAAACAGGCGTGCGTTTCAGCTGGGCGATCCGCTGGATGTTTTCCGCCAGAAAGCGGTAGACCTCCAGCATTTTAGGCGAGGTTTTCCCCAACATTAAATGGAAACAGAAGTTCAGTTGTTCTATATCCAGTGGCTTTGTGTCCCCCTCGTCCAGCAGCTGGGAGAGAGTCTTCAGAATAACTGGGGCGATCTGTTCCGATACACAGTCGGAACAGGCATCCGACATGATATTGCTGCCCATCCATTTACCCTTGACCAGTTTGGCCCACAGTGGGGCAGCAGGGGCATACTCCAGCTGCGTCAAAGCCTTTTGAGCAGCCGTTTTGCATTTGCCCTTTTCTGTATTCACAAGCTGGAAAAGCAGTTCGCCGTTTGCTTCATCCTTGCCCAGCTCCAAAATGGCCTGTTCTCGCTTTATGCCCTTGGGGGGCAGTTGTTCCAAAGTCATCATTCATTTTCTCCTATCCCACAATGGTGGTTTCCTTGACGGCCAGATTGTCGTAATCCATGGCGATCAGCTTTGCGGCGGTCTCCGGCTGGGCCGATGGAGCGACTGCATATACTTACTGCTTTTTCTGGCAAAACTCTTTCACATAATCGTATATGCTCTTTATCCCGCCATCAGTTACTGTATTAAACAGGCCATAAGGTTCGTTTTCCAGCTCCTTTTCTGCAAGGAGCATTGCCTGGTGGAAATTCCCTTCTGCGATTTCACACAGTACGACATTCAATCGTGCGGCCGGCGCAGTATCATGGAGAACCTCCGCTTTGAAGTCGGAGACTGTACTGCATCGGCTATGATGGTCTTGAATGGACTTGTTAAACCGACAAAACGCCTCATTCATGACCAAGGTTGCTGCGTCCACCGTGGGGACAGGTAGTTCCATTTTCTGGATGATATGAGCGGAAGGGGAATGTGCCGCTGTGATATGGAAACTAAATGGTTTCTTCCGGGCTACCTCACCCATTTCATATACATCCCAAAAGACATTGTCAATGACGCATGGCTTTGTGGAAACGACTGCTTTTATGGCAGTACCACGCCGGACAGGGGGCGCAGACAGAAATACTTCATATAAGAAATCACCCAGAACCTTATAGGCGCAGTCTGAAACCACTTTGAAGCCATGCTCTCCGGCAACTACTTTTAGGTTTTTGGAAAGCATCGTGCTTAATTCCTTGACTGCCTTCTGCTCCTGCCGTGTCATGCTATTTTCACCTCGTCCAGCTCCAGAATGGCTTTTTCTCGCTTTACGCCCTTGGAGGGCAGTTGTTCTAACCTCATCATCTATACTATCAATTACTCTTTATTTTTGTATGCTCTGTATCCGCCAATGCACACAATCGCAAACAACATCGGTACTGCTGCATAACCTGCATTTGCTGTTCCGTTTGATAGGAATACATAGAACGCACCAGCAAAGGTCAGGATTGTTAAGAGAATAGAAAGTACAAGCAACAACTTTTTCATATCAGTGATTTCCTATCCCACAATGGTGGTCTCCTTGACGGCCAGATTGTCGTAATTCATGGCGATCAGCTTCTCGACGGCTTCTGTGGTACACATGAACCAGGTGCTCACGCCCCAGGCATCCATCCTTGTGGCGGTGAAGAAGTCGGTTTCGGCGGGAGAGGGATTTCTGGCGTCAAGATAGCGGTCGGAATAGAGGTAGACCAGATCCACCTCCCGGTCCGGTAGCCACTTGGCCCGGCGCGCACGCGGTTTACCATTTTTCAGAGTCTTTTCTCTGGGGTTCTCAAACCACGCCAGTTCCTTGATCTTCAGACCGGTGAAGGTATCCATGAGCCGCTGGGCAATCTCCCGGTGGGTAAATACTCCGCAGTCCCAGGAGCCCATCAGCCATGTCTGTATAAAGTCGCCCACCTTGCTGCCGGGAGCAGGCGGCCCATAGACGCTCTCGTCCGCCCACATGACCTCCATCTTTTCACATTGATCTGGCCGGGGACAGGACTGCTTGTTGCCGTATCGGTACATGATATTCACATAACCGAAGTCCTTGCCGGTTCGGTCATGACCGACGGCTTCCACTTTATAGGCAGTTATGGACATTGCAGTTCCACCTCCTGAGCCAGTACAAATCCGCACAGTCCAAGGGAAGAGTCGATAACAAATACCCGGATGTGCTCCCGTTCCATGCGCTTCCGCAGTTCCTCGATGCTGCAGCAGGCGGGAAAGCCGTAAGAGATGGTCCCGCCCAGCAGGTCTTTGTACTGTTCAAAAAAACCGTCCACGGTGATCTCATCCATGCCGAAGAGGATGTTGTCCTGGACCACATTTTCAAACCAGTGGGCCAACAGGCCGGTGAAGCGAACGGATACTTTCTCTCCGGTCTCGGACTGGGTATCCATGTGCAGTGTGTGGGCTTCAAAGTCAGCGCAGTAGCGCAGGACTCTGTTGTCGTGCAGGCCATCAAAAGAACAAATCAGTGTACTCACAGGGATTCCTCCTCGTTCATGAGCTGCTCCTGAACCTCTTTGGGCAGGTCGTTCCATAAAATGTCGTATGTAAAATCCCGAATCTCCGGGTAACACTCCCGCGCTATCTTTTCTGCCGTCTCCCGATCCAGGTAGTGCATCTCTTGGTGGAAAAAACAGTTGAGCTTTTCCATCAGCCGATAGAGGCGGATCTGTTCTTCTTGGGTCATGGGGCACCTCCTCGGATTAGCAAAGGATAGAGTAGCTGTACTTACGCCAGCTCTGCGTCCAAAATCTGGACTTGTTTTCCTTCCTCGTTCACATAGTAAAGTGCGATATAGTCGATGCCGTCCCGCTTGACCTGTTCCCAAGGCATACGCTCGCCATTGATCAGTTCCACAGTATCCGCCTCATCCGGTTCGAAATCTTCTTTTTCGTCCTCGTAATCCACGCTGTACCCCAGCTCCAGCACCAGCTTGGAGGCGGGGATCTCATACCGCTTGAGGGGACGGTGTTCCAGCTCGGATGGATCATGTTCTTCGCAGAACATATTGTCGTAGCCATGCCGCCCACCGTCGAAGATGACGAACTCCTCGCCACTCTCCGGGTCACGAGCTGTCACAAGTTCGGGAGCGAAATAACTGGGAACAATATATAGCTGTGGTTCTGCGTTTAAGGTCAACAGGTCACCGTAGTACCAAACCTCCAGCAGTTCATTGCCAGTGGTAGAACACAATGTCACGGTGGGCAGGCGTTTCTGTGCCCACTCCTTCACATGGCCGGTGAGCCAGGTGGGATATTTTTCGCTCATCGTTCGTCCTCCTTACAGCACCCAGGACATGATGCTGGTCACAATCAGCACGATTCCCAGTAGGAAGAAGATCACCCGCCTGGAGCCGCGGCCATAGCGGTGAGAGTTCGGCTTACCGGTGGGGTCGCACATCCAGTTCCAATTCAGAATTGAGCCAGCCACGGACACAATGCCCATGATCAAAGTCACCCACTCCCAGTGTGCCTGTAAAAAAGCTGTGATCTGCTCACCGTTCATTTAAGTTTCCTCCTCTCCTTATCCCTGTATATCAGCGTCAACGGGGCCTTTTTTCAGTGTTCCATCCACAGTGATCACATGGCCCCAGAACATATCGTCGTCCTCATACCAGGCGGTAAAACGGCCGCCGGGAGATACTGTAAACTCGGTGAGCAGGATGCGCCGGGCGAACTCATCCTCGGTGATGGGGTCTTTCTCCGGGTCACGGTCGGTCTGGTCATTGTCCGCCAGCCATTCGTTGGCCTGAGCAGTGAGCTTCTGGGCAGCCATCGCTCGCAGGGACTTATCCCAGGTTTCCTGGTCTGCCACTAGTTTCTTCATCACATTGGTGACACGGGTCCAGGACGTTTTCTTTTCAATCTCCACATCCAACGAGATCCGGACTTCTTTTCCCATCCACTTACAGGTCCCCTCGAATATGCTCATCTCACGATCCAGCGTGAGGGTTCCCAGCACTTCGTCCTCCAGAAGAATGGGCTTTGTGTATTCCGCCCAAATCTCCTCCAGTGCCGGACAGGGTACGCCTTCCTCCAGTACCTCAGTGACATACCACTGAGGTTCGTAGAGGGCATCACCTTTCCAGCCGCGGGCTTTGATCCGGTAGATCTGGCCCTTGGTAAACCGCTTGGAATAGCCTCCGCCTTCCCGTTCCTTGTCTGTCAGCGGCCAGCTCAGGTAGCATCGACCGGAGATCACCTCTCCGGTCTGGACATCCGCCATGGCGAGGGCATGGGTATGCGCCGCCCAAAAGGTATCCAGAAAGGTTTTGTCCGCGCTGATACCGTCCTGAATCAGTACCAGCTTTTCCTCATCTTCTGGGGCGTACAGGGCAATAAAGTCCTTGACCGTTCTCTTTTTCATGGCGTTCTCCTTACGCAAATACTTGCTGGTATTTCTCTTTCAGTTCCTTCGGCGCCGACTTGATGACCTTGCTGCCGCCGTTTTCAGAGGCTGTGCCCCAGATGGCCCAGAGCACATCACGCCACAGGTAGGCCAGCACCCTTTTGTCATTGCCGGATTCTTCCGGCAGGTAATATTCCAGATGCCCTTTGATCTCCAGCAGAGCATCCAGGCTCTCCTCATTGGCGATCAGGGCGTGGAACTCCTTTGCGGGCTTCAGATTCTGCATGGACTGTACTCCGTGGACCAGCACCGGCATGGACTGGGCAGTGAACCCGTACTGCTTGAACAGAATATGCAGGAACTTCTCCTGCAAAGAGGAGTGCTCGTCATCACATCGATCCAGGTAATCGCACACCAGCCGCCACCACTTCGGCCCTTCCAGTCCCAGGGCGAACACGGCAAAGGTGCCAGGCATAGCACAGGCTTCGTCCGTAAGGTTTTGGTACCACTCAAACTCCCGCATAGCCAGACGAGCGTATCGCTCCATAGCTGGATGCAGATTGGGGTGCTGCACAGCGCAGGCAAAGAGCTGATTGACTCCCTTCTTGGGCAAGCCGGGAATGGGCAGATAGATTTTCTCCTTCCCTCGGAACTCCACCGAGTAACTGCGGGGGAATTCCTCCTGCTCCAGCACCGCGCACAGGTAGTCCAGGATTTCACCATAGCACTCCTGGGAGGAGTCCCTGGCGGTGATGCGGATAGTAGCAAACGCATCATTGGCCGATGCGGTGAAGTGCTCCGTCTTACGCTGCGGGATGTCCTTTGGTAATTTGCCGCTGCCGGCTGTTTTCAGCTGCTTCACCATATCTGGGCGGAGCTGGGAAACCAGGCCGAGGATGTGTTCAGTGGTGAGGGATTCAAAACTCTGCCCGTACACAGTATGGCAGATCGCCACATAGCAGGCAAAGCGCAGTAGACCTTCGTCCACATCCTCCGGACGCAATTCCGGCAGTACTGTGCAGGGCGGAAAGACGGTAAAGCCATCATCCCGCTCTCCCACAAGGAAGAACCGTTCCTGCACCTGCTTTTCTATGTACTTCTCCAACTTATAGCGGATCTCTTGCCAGCCCACCAACCGCCGCAGGGCATCGCAGAGAGAGACAGCATCCTCACAGGGAAATCCTTTCAACGGCAGCCCGGTCAGATACCGCTCCAGCAGCTGATCAGGGAGAAATGGCGTCCCGTTGTGGTTTCGCACCACGGTCGGGTAGGCGGAGTGATTTTCACGAGCGGTGCCGTTCAGCACATCCTGAATGCAGAGATCCGCCTCCGCCAGCACCTCCGGGGAAGTGTCCGGCTTGTGGATCAGATAGTAGCGGCTATGCACGCCATCACGCTTCGGCAAACTCATGGCAAGGTCTCCTCTCAGGTCTGCTGATGCTGCATGGATACGATATGGCAGTCCGGGCAGAATTCCACATAGAGCGTGCCCTCCGCACAGTCAAACACCGTATCCCACTGGATCTGCGCCAGATATTTCATAGGTTTCCCGCAGTGGGGGCAGGTCGTATATTCTGCGTCCTGTACCCAGTTGGCAAAGCCACCGATGGTGTTCACATCCTGACAGGCCGCGCCGTAAAACAGGGGCGCCAGCGCTTTGCCCAGCACAAAGGGATTTTCGGTGAGAGCCTTGTAGTCCTCGGGACTGACATAGCAATCCATCTTCTCCGCCCCGTCAAAGAGTTCGGAGTGGAAGACCTCCACGCCGCCATCCAGGGTAAAGCGGTTGAAGGCGGGGCCTTTCAGGAAGCCCACGCAGTTGGGGCAGCAGGTGGCAGTCAGGATACCGTCCAGCCCCAGGAACCGGAGCCGCTCATCCCGTCCGTCCAATACCAGTATGTCCACCATGCGTCCGCCGCAGTGGGGGCATGTGTCCTCCCGTGCCCGGCCAATGCGGACGGGAGATTTCTCGCCGGTGGTTCCTTTGACCATAGGATAGCAGGTATCGAAGTTGAGTTGGATTCTCTGGCCCTCCTTGTCAAAGGTCCAGCCGCCGATCTGCGCATAGCTGGATGGGTCCACATAGAGGCCCTTGCGCCAGGGCCGGGAATTTCGCTCCAGCTCCAGCAGCGTCTCCATTGCCTTGCCATCTCCCTGCATAGCAAGGCAACTCATCAGATTGGAGGCCTCACTGGAATATTCCGCGGACAACAGCGCATGAATCAGACCACCCCGCACATCGGCGGGAGCATGATAATAGATCTCACAGGGCCAGAACACCTCTGCGGCCAGTGCCGCCCGCTGGATCTCCGGGTCGATGGCATCCCGGTACCCCAGCAGCTGCCAAAAGTCGGTGAACTCCGGGTCCTCCATCTCCGCCAGCCGCTGGATGTTCTGAATCAGGTTTCTCTGCTTCGCTGTGATTTGTTCCGGTGTCCAGGCAAGAGCAGCCTTCCGCTCCTGTTCAGATTTGCATTTCCAGCACAATCCCTCATAGCCCAAAGAGGTCCCACAGCCGGGGCAGATGTAGTTTAGACTCATATTTCTTAACTCCTTTCCAAAGGTAGAAAAACGCCCCGCGACACCCTGTCACTTGGACAGGCTGACGCAGGGCGTGAAAAGGCCGCAAGAAAGAAGCCACATCTGCCCCCAGATGTGGTTTCCTCCACAGGCAAAATCCATTTTTTATATAGAATCAAAGTTATCTTTAACTGATTGGTGTACATCTCCCAAAAACTTCCGCCTACATCACGCATGATTCCATGCGTACAGTGTAAGTTGCTTGTGATATTTTTATATATGGTTAGTTGCTTCTTTCAAATCATAAGGTTGGATGGTTCTTTTCCATCATACCTAATTACATGGAAATTATCAACTAAAACTTGAATCGAAAAATCCCAGAAACAGTTCTCTGTTAGGGAAACACATAGATGATGGCTGACAACGGGCGCACCAATTTTTAGCACGCAATAAACAAAGAGGTAGAATTTTCTTTTTTGTATTATTTATAATGCTTTATAGTCGTTTTTGCTCCATTCCGCTTACTCTTTAGCACTCTTCGGATGGACTGTTTCCGTGTGTTCCGAGCCGCACTGTGGCTGAAAATGTGGTCAGCGCAATGATTGAGGGGTTCTGTATCTCTACCTCACAGGATGGTTTTAGTACACTGTTAACAAAGATTACTCCGGCATCTCAAACGCATCCTACTATGCCCCCCGGTGTATTGCACCGGGGGACTTATTTTTGTGAACAGTCTTGCATTTCATTTAAGTTTCGCTATAATACAAATAAAGACTATTTTTTGATTTTATACTTTATATAGGGCGGTGACGGCTTGTGGCAAGAAAAGCGTATTCTGATGAGGAGAGGGCGCAGGTAAAGGAAGCCCTGATGGTCACCATGATCCGGTGTATCGCGGACCGAGGTCTGATCCACAGCAGCATTGATGTTCTATGCAAAAAGGTGGGCATTTCCAAGACTTTCTTCTATAGTTTCTTTTCATCCAAGGAGGAGTTGGTGCTCCATGCCTTGCGGTACCAGCAGCCCAGGCTGCTGGATTATGCAAGGTCCCTGATGGAAGACCCTGGACTCAGTTGGCGGGCGGGAGTGGAGACCTTTTTGAAAAACTGTTGCTACGGGGCCAAAAGCGGAGTTGCTGTTTTGTCCATTGAGGAGGAGCAGCAGGCGCGCCGCTGCCTTTCCGAAGAGAATTTTCAGGCATTCCGACAGGACCAAGTCAGTTTTTATGGGAAGTTGCTTTCTATCTTTGGCCTCCCTGTGGACAGTATTGATCCCCGGCTGTTTGGCAATCTGGCCCTCAGCATGATGATGGTACACAAAGCCATTCCAGACACCATGCCATTTCTATTCCCAGAGGTGGCGGAGGACATGGTAGACTTCCAGGTCAGGGCTCTGGTGGACGAGATGGAGCGGGTAAAAGAGGATGTGCGGTAGGTGAAAGCAAATGGATAGGGATGAGTACCCATGTCCAAGCGGACGGGAAAGACAGCAGAATATCGTCAGACACAGAGCCTTGGGATACAGGTCTTGGTTCTGTGCGGCCTTTTCGCGCCCTGCGTCAGCCTGTCCAAATGACGGGGTGTCGCGGGGCATTTTTTATTGTTCGGAAAGAGGTGGCCTGATATGAGTTTACCAAAACGAAATAGTGCGGACGGGCGCTGTTACTGGATGAAGCCCGAGGTACAGGAGGAACTGCAACCGCTCTTTGACCAGTGCATCCAGGATGCCATTGACGGCAGAATCACGCGGCTTGATTCCCTCTGGCCACCGGTCGTGGTCAGCAGCGAAGGCGCGCCCTTTGAGGTGTGGCAACTGCTTCGGACATGGACCGAAGCGCAGCGGGCTGAGACCCTTGACGCGGAAAAGGCCATCGCCTTCAGCGAAAACCTGCGCCGCCAGAGCCGGTGGGGTGAAATTGACCACCATCTACTTGATATGCTGAAACGGGAGCTGCAGGAGAAGTATTTTGTCGTGACGGGCAATGAAGATGACCACTTCTGGGATCGGGAGTATTCCCTGAAACCAGGTATCCGTGCAGAGGAGGTTCCGGAGCCGCTACTGCGTTTCGCTTGCTATGTGGCGGTGAGCTATAAGGTATATGGTATGGACTTTCAGTATCTGGACACCAATTACCTCTTTGGATTGGTGGAGAAAGTCCGTCCTGATATGGTGAAAAAGCTCCGGGAAAATGGAACCGGCAGGCTACCGATCTCTCTGCAAAAGCGGAAAACAGAGCACTTCACTGCATCGGCCAACGATGCCTTTGCTGTGATCCGTATTACTGCCAGGGACAACACGGAGGAATGCTGCCATGAAGTGCTGAACTACCTGTGTGAGATTATGGAGCAGGAGGATTTTCCCCGCAGCTATGCGGTGGAGTTCAAAGGGCCGGAAAAGAGTTATCTTCCCATCACAGGACTGCCCAAAAAGGGAGTAAACCAGCTCTTTGCCTGTGCCGTGCAGTACCCCGGCCTCCACCCCCTGATGGAACGGTACGCCCGGCTTGCCATGCGGCAATATGAGCAGTACACCAATCTCAGCGATGAGCAGTGCGCTCTCCCCGGAAGTTTTGCCGTATTTGCTTTGGGAATGCTGGGGAAAGAGTGGCGGCAGCTGGTATGGGATTATCTCGATCTCTGTGATGATGAGCACTCCCACTTACAGGAAAAATTCCTTCGGGAGTATGTGAAACAGTTCGGATTTACCGCCGATACCGTCCCTGTATTTGTCCGTGGGGTGCTGTCCATGCAGAACATGAAGTATTCCAAGGACTATGCCGCGTGGATGGCAAACGCAGAAAGCCTGGACGCTCTGCTGGAGGCAAAAATCCACCTGTCCGAGATCATTCCAAGCGGTTTTTCCTCCGACGAGGATGACGATGATGACGAGGATGACGAGAATGAGGACCCCACCCAGGAAACAGAAGCCAGCCCGGAGGAAGTGCTGCAATACGCATGGGAGACGGTCTGCTATGTGATCTGGGGCAAAGCCAGCGAAAAGGGTGGTCAAAAAGTGGTGGAAACAGCTCCGGAGGAACTGAAAAAGCGTTGCCGGCAGATTTTTATTCCAATAACAGAGAGCCTGGAAGAAAGAGGTAGCCTGCTATGAGTTTACCGAAACGAGACGGCGTACATGGCCGTTATTACCTGATTCATAAACCGGATACGAACCCCGAAGTGCTGGAACAAGCCGATCAGTGCATCCAGGATGTGTTGGATGGAACCGCAAAAGAAAACCATTCCGGATACCCGGTGGTTGTTCGGAATCAAAACGGAACACCCTTTCTTCCCAGCCAGCTGCTGGAGCGGTACCTGTCCAAACTGCCATTGAAAGGATTTCCCTATGCGGATGCGGTCGCCTTTTGCGATGCCCTGCGGCGGCTGGCGGGCTGGAAAGAGATTGATCACACACTGGGACAATACATCGAACATCAGGTGCAGGAGCGGTATTTTGAGGTTGGAGAGAAAGAGGATTACTTTTCCGCTTACCCGCCCTGCACCGTGTGGCCCGAACTGAGGCCGGAGGATGTGGATGACGGCCTGCTGCGCTTTGCCTGCTATGTGGCGGTCTGTTATACGGTATATGGAGCCAGCTACGACTCCCTCACCACCGAGCACATTCTCGGCCTGGTTTCCCAACTCCGCCCAGACATGGTGAAGCAGCTGAAAACGGGCGGCAGCGGCAAATTGCCAAAGGACATCCAGCGGCGTAAGACGGCGCATTTCACCGCATCGGCCAATGATGCGTTTGCCACCATCCGCATCACCGCCAGGGACTCCACCGAGGAGTGCTATGCTGAAATCCTGGACTACCTGTGCGCGGTGCTGGAGCAGGAGGAATTTCCCCGCAGTTACTCGGTGGAGTTCCGTGGGCCGGAGAAGATTTACCTGTCCATTCCCGGCCTGCCTAAAAAGGGAGTCAATCAGCTCTTTGCCTGCGCTGTGCAGCACCCCAATCTGCATCCAGCTATGGCGCGGTACGCTCGCCTGGCTATGCGGGAGTTTGAGTGGTACCAAAACCTCGCGGATGAAGCCTGCGCGATGCCCGGCACCTTTGCCGTGTTTGCTCTGGGGCTGGAGGGACCACAGTGGTGTTCGCTGGTGTGCAACTATCTGGATCTATGTGATGATGAACATTCCTCTTTACAGGAGAAGTTCATCCACGCATTTTTCAAAAAAAGCGGATTTACCGTTCAGACACTCCCTGTATTGATCCACGGCGTCCAGTCTATGCAGGGTATGAAACCGGCTAAGGAGTTCCGTACTCTAATTGCCAATGAGGAGAGCCTGAACGCTCTGCTGGAGGTCAAGAGGCATTTAGAGGACTACCTGCCGGAAGAAAATTGCCAGGACAAAAGATCCCAGGACTTTCTCTGGCAAGATGTGCTCTGGGGCATTTGGGGGCAAGCTGCACAAAATGGCGGCGGTAAGGTGACCAAAGCAGCACCGGTGGAACTGAGAGAACAGTATCAGAAAATTTTTCAATAGGATGGCAGGAGGATTCAGATGAGTGAAGTAAGCTATTCAAATGTACCTCCTATGATGGCTGCCATCCGAGGTGGCGACATTGAGACACTCCGTTCCCTGCTTCATGCGGGGCATTCTCCCAATGAGCCGCAGTGCTATCAGGTAACGATTGGAGCGTGGCCGCGGGAGGAGGAAACCTCTCCGCTGGAGCTGGCGGTGCTGGAAAAACGGATGGACATGGTGCGGCTGCTGATCGAAGCTGGAGCGGATTTGACCCATAACCCGGAAGAATTGCTTTACGGCTCCCTGCGCAGTCGAGACCTGACCCTGTTTTCTTTTCTGATCCATGCCGGAGTCAGAATCCCCGCAAAACAAGAGGACATCTACCGGCTGTTTCTCTATCTGGAAGACCGACGTGATCCTGACGTGCTCCCTATTTTGGACAGGCTGGGAATGGATTTGAAGCAATATGGCGGAGAAGCTCTGCGCAGTATGGCGAGCCATGGAAATCAGCTGCTGGTGGAGTATCTGATTCAAAACGGGGCGGACATCAACTATCACAAGCCAGATATGGTGTTTCCCTACGCTTCGACTCCTGTCACTGAAGCTGCACGGCACAACGATTTTTCTATGGTGCGCTGGCTTGTGGAACAGGGTGCAGACATCACCATCCCGGATAAATACGGTGACCGGCCCTACACCGTGGCAGTACAGAACAAAAATCAGGAAATGGCCGCCTACTTAAAAGCTCTGGAGCCGGAGGAATGGCATAACGAACAGGAAAAGGCGCGTCAACTCACGCCTTACAAGCTGCCTGCCAAGCTGGTGGAATACTTAAAGACCGGCCCCTTGCGTCTGGAATTTCCAGAGCGGGAACTGGTGAAATGGGCGGAGCTTTACCCCTACATGGATGTACAGGAGATGACCTGGAAACGGAAAAAGTTGCTCGCCCTTATGGCGAAAATGGACAATTACAGCGACTATTTGCTGCTGTGGAGTCCCAGAGATAAGAAACTCTGGTATCTGGACATTGAGCATAAGGAGTTTCATCCGTTAGCCAAATGGGAGGAATTTATTGCTGATCCCGGAAAATATCTTAATGGAATGATTGAGGGAGAGTTTGAGGAATAAGGAGAGAACACAAATGACAAAAGATCAACTCTTATCTTTATGGAATGCGGATAACTGGGAGGTAATGAGTTGCGGGGTCTACTTCACGGCTCACCGGGCAGATGCAGATAAGGAACTGCATATCAACTGCAATGATTATACCGAGGCAGAGATTCTGGCCATGCCCTTCTGGGAACGATTAGCTCAGGAACTGGATGAGCTGGACCGGCAGGCCCATGAAATCTTACAGAAAGAATTCCCCGATGATGAGGACATCCCTGGTCTGGCCCTGACCGACATTACGATAGACGAATCCGGCTGTTACGGGACATTTTCCCTCTGCTATGATACTGGGGACTCTCCGGCTGGGGAACTCTATCTCAATGTGTCCTTTGACGAGCAGTTCGTGCCAAGTCCGAAGGTTGGCTACGACACCTTTTAATACAGGGAGGCTCCCCTATGGCATTAAAATTGAACTTTCGTGAAGTCACCCCGGAAGATACCGAAATTCTTCGTATGATAGCGTTGAGAAACGGGAAAGCAGAAGATTACCTCTGCTGCGATGTTACCAATGAGGATGGTGTAACACAGACTACCTGGTATAGTAAGGCGGATGTGGCCCTCTGGGGGGAGGATTATATCCGGGCGAATACCACAATGAAGTACAGCGATTATAGCGGATGGATCATCATTCTGGATATGGAGCCGTTGAACGATGCACAGGCATCACCACGAAAAAAGAAGAAACGGGATTCCTTTCCCCAAATCCCTACCTGGCTGGAGGGCCATGTCAAAGAACAGAAACAAAAGCGCCTGCCCACCGTGACCCTCTGCTCCTCTGCCGGAAATGAACTGCTGGAAGTGTGGTATTACGGAGATTTGCTCACAGTGAAGGGAGAGTCCCAATTCTATATCATAGATGGAGGCGAGGCCCCCGGACTGGTGGAAGCCCGCGACCCAGAGAGCGGCGAGGAGTTCGTCATCTTCGACGGTGGGCAGCATGGTTATGATAATATGTTCTGCGATGAACACAATCCAGCTCAGCTGGCGCACCGCCCCCTCCAGCGGTATGAGATCCCTGCCTCCAAGTTGGTGCTGGAACTGGGCTACAATATCGACTATGAGGATGAAAAAGAGAGCTTCGAGGTAGACGAGGCTGATACCGTGGAACTGGTTAACGGTGAGCGGATGCCCTGGGAGCAGGTCAAACGGGACGGCATTGACTACATTGCACTTTACTATGTGAATGATAAAGGAAAACAGGTGCAGATTTTGGATGCGGAACTGGCATGAGTACAATAGGACTGTTTTGGTAAGAATTTGATGATTACTGGTGTTGATGATGTAAGCCGAGAAAAGAAGTAAGGTGTGTGATCAATGATTACTGGAAAGTATTTGGAGAATCCTGCGTTATATAGTCCCGATGAACTTGAACGATTGGACAACCATATCGAAAAATATTTTGGAAAAGCCACAACAGTGGTTCATGAGTTTTTCAGCGAAGATATTCATGTTGATGTCTCCATCATTCCGCCCCATGAGGAACACAACTATTATACTTTGGTAACCACAGGCATGGGTGCGTTTTCGATGAAGATCCCAAGTGAATATCAAGAGGATGGCCTTCCCTCTCGGATAGAACTGATGATGTGCCTTCCGCCTGAGTGGAACCCTGAAAGTAAGGAAAGCCAAGAAAATTGGCCAGTAGAGCTGCTTCGCTATTTAGCAAGATTTCCAATCATAGAAAGCACTTGGCTGGGCTATGGGCATTCTATTCAAAACGGAACACCATACGCAGATAATACATTGCTGGCAGGGTGTGTTCTTTTAGGCGTACAGGATGCGCCGGAGGGTGCTGCCGTCTGTAAGCTCTCAGATGGAAGTTGGGTCGGTTTTTATCAGGTGATTCCTCTGACAGAGAACGAACTGGAATACAAGATTCAACATAGTACAGATGAAATGCTGGAATACATGGAAGATGTAGACCATGTTGTATATTTCCAAAGACCGGATACCAAGTTTGAATAACACAGAAGAATAAGGAGAGAACGCAACATGGAACAGGCATATTGCACCGCAGTTTTCTGGCGCGGCGGAGAAAAGATTGATCTGAATGGGCGAAAGCCGGATGCGGTACGGTGCCTATCTGTGACGGGAGAGCGGAAGGTGAATCTGTCCTTCCTGCGAGATTATCCCAATCTGGAGGAACTAACCCTAATGGAAAAGTGTGAGGGTGTAGAAGTTCTCTCCGGGCTAAAGCAGCTTCATACACTGTCCCTATGGCTGTCGGCCCCTGTTTCCTGGGACAATGTTTCTCTCCCTGGCCTGCGTGTTCTCCACCTGCGTGGGGAAAAGAATGGCGACATCACCCCGCTTCTCTCCAACATTACCAATCTCCATTTGGAGGAAATGCGGAAAACGGAAGATCTCACCCCTTTCCTGACTCCGGCGATCCGGCTTCAAAAACTCTATCTCCAGTCACTACCAGATGTGCAGAAACTACCGGCTCTGGATGGGCTTCCTTCCCTTTATGCCCTGAAACTCTATGAACTGCATAAACTCAGCGATTTGTCCGCCCTTTCTCACAGCCATTTGCGCTACTTTGCCGCCTCTCTGATTGGGGATAAACTCTCCGCCCAGGCGCTGGCAGATGCTGTGATGGCGATTCCCGATTTGGAGGCAGCCGCACTCCAGCTGGTAGACCGCTCCGGGCGGCGCTATGGCAGTATCCAAAAAGCCTTTGCCGCCGCTGGGAAATCCGCATTGCTGCGGGAGGAAATTAGTGCTTTGACCACATGGCTGTCGCTGTAACCTGGGGATTGGGGCAAGAATGATATGGAACAGTTTTTTGAACATTCCGATTTGGGATTGGGAGCACTGACCTTTCAGAAAGGACCAGGGACCATCCACTGCTGGACTGGAAGAATCGCAGACACAGAGATCCTGTTTTCCATTATTTTGAACACATCTGAACTCCGGTCGGCAAACCTGGATTTTATCCGTTCTGTGCTTCAAAACTGGCGGGAGTATCTTTCAAAAGCGGAGCATGAGATTCAGGCGCAGATTGGTAAAAGCCCTGAGAAGTTTGGATTGCAGCGCGCTCCATTCCCTGAAACGGAGATTCCCGCCGAGCAGCCGCAATTTCTGTTTTATGATGAGACAGAATGGGGCCTGCACTTTGAGATTTGTACCCTTCCTGTGGGGGAGCCATTTGGACTTATGGTTGAGTTTTCAGGGGATACGCCAACGGATGTATATGGCTTGTCGGAAGCGGAAGAAATAGAAGAATAAACGGAATAAGGGGGGCAGTTGGTGTTGAACTTTGCAGAACAAATCGCAGACGCATTGGACATTTTGAAATTTGACGGAGCTGTACAGGACACTCTGGCGGAGCTTCGGAGAAAGTGGGGCGCAAAGGTCCCGGCGCTGCTGGAGGAACGCTTCGACACCGTCGGCGTCCAGTATATGAAATTGCCCCATGAAAAAGGAGCGGCGGCCTTGGGGCAGGAACTCTCTGCCTTCGGCTGGGCACTGTATAACCTGGACGATGAGGACGAGTATCTGTTTGCCCTGATCCCGGAGGAAGAGCGCAGCGAATGGGAACGCTGGTGCAAAAAGCAGGGGCAATCTTGTCGCCTGATGAAACAGCGAGGGCGAAAATGGGGCGACCATGCCAAGGCGCAGGACCCCGGGAAGCTGATGCCCTGCGAGGAATACATCCTTCAGGATGAGTACGACTATTTCTTCAATTCTCTGGCGGGTGATTTTGCGGCGGGGGAATGGAAAAACCAGGATGCAGAAGGATGGAAAAGCGGCTGTGTGGCCGATTTGCGCCACCGTCCGCCGCAAGTAATCCGCTCCCACAGCTTGCCGCACCTTGGGTGCCTTACCTATTCCCCGGAACATGAACTATATGCTGCATCGAGGGCCGCTGGCAGCGGGACTATTGGCCGGGCATTACTGAGCAAGAATCCAGCCACGCTCAACTGGGCCGAACCGTCCCCCATTGGATATGACGGTCCACCCCGGACCCTCTGCTGGGCGGACCATTCCCTCTGGGTGGGTGATCCCACCAACGCTACACGGATTGAACTGACTGACCAGGGTACCTGCCAGGATGTGAAAAACTGGATTCTGCCGGAAGATGGATGGAGCACCAAATACCATTGCGGCATCGTGGCAGACGGGCTGGGCCGGGTCTACTTTTCCAACGAGTGGTACAAGGGGCAGATTTACCGCTGGGAAAACGGCAAGGTAACAAAACACACCTTCTCTCTGGATGGATACGACCATCTCTCCGAGGCCGTTCCCGTTCCCAGCACAGGCCGCATTACCATGATCCACGCAGTCAGTGGCAAGGGGCGGATGGAAGAATGCCTGCTGGAACTGGATATGGACACCGGGCGGTGCCGAATTGCCCCCCTGCCTGGAATGGGCGAGGGGCTGAAACTTCGCTGGTTTACCGGGGACTGGCTGCTGGTGCAGGGAAACGGCGAAATCCTCTCCGATGACTTTGCCCAGCTCATCAACATAAACACCCGTGAAGTGCTGCGTATTCGTCCGGGAATGTTCGGCGGGGAGAAAATGCAGCACATTGGAATACTCACCGATGGCACGGTGGTCATCGTCACCCGGCGGGATAGGGTTGGGCCGGTGTTTCGTTACCCCATCGACTTCTGGGGCTTTCTGCGGACGGCAAACAAGCCCAAAAAGCTGGAATGGCGGGAATACAAAGAAGTGTACCCGAATTTGCCCATCTTTCTGCCGCCCAAGGCCGCGGAGCGAAAAATCATTCTCAAAAAAGACAGCCTGACCATCCTGGGGTCGGTATTTACGCCGCCGTTTACCCTGTCGCAGCTGGCGGAAAAGTTGGGGCCTGCCCGCATTGTCCTGCAAAATGGAACACGGAAAAGCCCCATTACAGGCCGAGAGAGTCCCTATACCCAGGCACTTGCTTTGTGGGACGAGCTTGGACTCCAGGGGTGGTTGGATGAAGATGAGCAGACCATCAAAACCCTTGGTGTCCGGGTAGCGGCACAGGGAGAGTATGCGGTCCGGCAGACATTTGACGGAGCGGTTTGGATCGGATCCAAGGACTACCGGGAGGCCAGATGGAAGGATTTCGGCGGATTTGCCCATACCCTCAAATTAGGCGGCTTTACCGTTTATACCCGCTTGCCGGGTCCTGTTCCGGAGGAGCAGTCAGCGCAGAAAGCAAAGCTGGAGGCCCTCTCCGCTATGGTGCAGATCAGCTGGAAAGAGCCAGAGAAAAAGACGGCGAAAGCGCAGAAATACAAGTTATCCAAGCCGACTGAGCCAGTGCTCACCTTTACCAGTTTCAACTTCAAACTGGCGGTGCTGGAAGTCCTGATGTATGAGAAAGGCTTACTGGCTCCTAAACTGGACGCCTATGAGTTTGCCAGAGAGTACAGTCGCCGCAAGATCGACATTGACGCGGAAGGGTATGAACCTATCCCAGAGATTCAGAAGTGGCTGGAACAATACCCTGTCCCGGCGCGGCTGGCTCCAGAGATTACAGAGATCGAGATGGATGGCGGCAGCGAGATTTATACCCAGCTCTGTCCGTTCTGGGATGGCGAGGATGGAGCCTTTGATCTTAATACCATTACTGAGGCGGAACTGCGCCAGTTCCCCAATCTCAAACATATTACCCTTATGTCCTCCAAGCCGGAACAGGTGCTGCCCGTTCTGGAACGGTGCGGTATCAAGGTAGACTTGCTGTGAGGTGAAAGCATGAAAGCGAAACTAAAAGTGATAAAGAACTGGGAGTTCGAGGAATTTGAACTGACGGGAACTTCCTTCAAATACAGCCCGACTGGATGCAAAGGTATGGTAGCCCGCAGCGAGGATGAAATTGTGTTTTGGACCTATCATCTCTTGCAAAAGTGCAGCGGCGTTTTGTGGGTCAAAGGCGAAGTTTCCAGGTGGATTCCCAGCCCGGAGCCGAAAGAGCAGCAAGATGTTTGGGAAGATCCTGTCTTGCTCTCATGCGACAGAGGAATCCTGTTGGTTTGCCCGGCCAGTAAATCCCTTTGGTGGATGCCGCAGATGGATGGAGAGTGGATTCCGATCCCCATGGATAACTGGTGTGCCCAGGGTATTCCCATGCCGGTGGCAGTCACCGGAAGCCAGGGCGTTTTCCCTATTGTGTGCCGAGTGGACAACTCCGCTGATGCGACCAACAGTTTTACCAGCCTGACGGTAGACTTTGAAACCATGACTGCACACTGGGCAGAAAGCGGCTCTTGCGTATACAGCAAAGCAGGAACCCGACAGACCCATTTGGCGGCGGTAGAGCGAGCTGGCGGCAATTTTGCCCAGGCAGACTTTCACTACAACTATCCTATGATTGGCTCCATACTGGAACAGAATGGACAGTTTTATGCCTTTTTGGAAAGCAGCACTATCAATCCGGCGGGTCTTTCTCTCATGGGCTACTATTGGTATCTGGAACTGGAGGAAAACGGACTATTCAAAAAGAAACTGTGGGGTAAAGATAATTTAAGCCGCCTGCCCGGAAAACACGGGATGCGCGGAAAATTCTCCGGTGACAGGACTTACCTGATCCTATCTCCCATTTTTAAGAATGATGACTGGAAGGGGAAACAAAAGCTGCTGCGCCTTTCGGATTTGGTGCTGATCGACCTTGCCATGCCCCGTGGATACGCTTCCTTCCATGTGTTGGATGTATGGGGAAACCGGGCATTTCTCAGCGATGAGAAAGACAAGCTGGTTCTTTGTGAAATGACCTTGGAGCAGTTATGAGGTAAACCAATGGAATTATTTGCAAAAAGAATGACTTGGGAGCTGGACAATGATGACGGGCTGTCCTGCCTGTCCTTTGAACTGGAGGATGGTTACTTTACACTCTCCCGAAAGACCGGCGCGGAAGCACTCCGCTTGGAAATGAATGATCCAGCCAATGGTCAGTTGATTGACCCGGACTGTTTTGAATATGCCCTTGATCATACCAGGTTTCGTCTCAATATCGTGCGGAACAGCCGAAAGGTTCTGCGGTATCTGGAAGAACACCACATCAACACGGAGTTGTATGGAGAAATCGTCCTTCGCTACACTCCTCTCAGCAAGCCACAGCTTGAATCATTATCTGCCGTGACTCTCAGGCTGTTTTTCGGTGAACTGCTTTTTTAATTTGAGACAGGATCGCCCTGAATCAGAAGGAGGGAATGGCTATGAACGAAAAACTATTTCGTCCACAATTTGACACCTTGAAACTGTCCGATAAGCTCTGGCTGATGCAGGGGCTGGCGGCTCGTTATCATTTGACATTCAAAGAACTATACGCCTTTTCTCGCTGGGGGCAGAGCTGCACCACTGGTATATTTGAAAAAGACGGCCGGGGGTTTGTTTTTGTCCCGGGCGATACCGTGATTCTTGGCTGGGAGGGCTTTGTTCAAGGGATGGACAAGGCCAACCAAGAGGAACTGGCGGATATGTTTGCGGAAATCGAATATGAGGGCACTGCGGAGGAATTTCTTCGGCAGAGTATGACCCCAGTACGCCAGGTGACCATCGGCCCCATGTTTGTGGGCAGAAAACTGGAGGAGATCGGCTGGGAAAGCGTACCCATGAACGATCCACGCATCACCGCCCACCCTGACTGGCTGGAGAACTTGCAGAAGTGGGCGGGCCAGAACAGCCAGAGTTTTGAGATACACGAAACTGTCCGCTTTGAACGCAATGGTGATAGCTGGCGAGCGTGGCTGTGCCATCCAATGACCTACCCGGAGTTTCAGCGGTCCCTGTTGTGGGAGCTGGCAGCCAGCCTTCCCACGCCGGATGAGTGGGCCTATCTGTGCGGAGGCGGATGCCGCACCCTGTTTCCCTGGGGGGATGGACTGGACTACTCCATGCATCTGCACCACTTTGAAAGCGAGGAAGATCAGGGCAAGCCATACGACATGGAGCAGCCCAACTTCTTTGGCCTGTCTATTGCCTACGACCCCTATCAGCGGGAGCTGGTAGAGGGGAAAACATTGACTGCCTGCGGCGGCGACGGCGGCTGCAATATCTGCGGAGGCATGGGTCCTTTGCTTGGATATTTACCCTGTTCCCCTCACCGTAAACCGGAGGTTCGGGAAGATAACGAGATTCACAATGACTACGACTTTTTCCGTCCTGTTATCCGGGTGCAGACATCCGGGTGGAGAATGGTATCCTCCGAAGATGAGAGGTGATAGTATCAGATGATCGAAGCAATTACGAAAATCCACACCACTTCTTCTTCGGTTACATTTGTATGTGGCAATGTAGCCATGATTGGAAACGGTGAGTTTCGGGCTTCATCAGGAAAAGTGGATGGTTTTATCCTGTATGCCGACACCTTGCGGTATGAAAACGGGGCGAAGCTCTCACGGGATGAACAGGAAAATTTGAAGTGCCTGTATCAGCACTTTGTATTGAACCGTGAAGATTTCATAGACTGGGATATTTGAATGATAATTTACGGTAAAACAACAACCATATAGAGAGCCGAAATAAGTTTGCAGCTAACTTCCGGCTCAGGGAAACTGACTTATTTTGAAGCAGCCCTACGGCTCAACCAGGAGGTAGAGAACTTGACCCTGCTGTCCTACAGCTATTGTATCACGGGCATCTCTAAGCCTGCTGATATCTGAATTATTAACTTTCAAACTTATTATACGAGGGAGGTACGGATATGGAATTATTGGAACAATGTCAGCAATGGTTTGAACAGGATGAAGCGCAGAAGGTAATTGACGCCCTGGAAGCGATTCTCGCAGGGGAGCGCACCCCGGAACTGGACAGCGAATTGGCCAAGGCATATATTGCCGTTGCACATATAGGAGAACGGGAGCCTTTTGAAAAGGCGCTGGAACTTCTGGCTCCCCATGAGGAGTATTTTGCCGAAGATCATTGCTGGAATTATCGAATCGCTTTGGCCTATTACTGTCTGGATGAGGAAGGCCCCGCCCTGCGTTACTTTGAAAAAGCCCTGAAAGCCCGCCCTGGAGACAAAGATACCCAGGAGTACATAGACGATTGCCGCCGTCGTTTGTCCCTGCCCCGGTTTGAAAAGAACTTCCGTGAAAGGACGCAGGAAGCATGGGCAGCCTTTTCTCAGATTGAGGCAGAACTGCGTCAAATCATAGATACTGACGAAACGCACCAGCGCGGCGAAGAACTGATTGAAATATGCGGGAATGCACTCAAAACGGCCCTCCGGGATACTTCCTTTGAGCTGGGTTTCAATGGCGAAAAGTATGAATTGATCCTCAGTCCAGAGGGGCTTCTCTCCCGCCTGTTTCCGCTCGTGTACTTCCAGCAGCAAGCCCCGGAATCGGTGCTTGAGCATTGGAATATCTGGGTAGGCCGACAGCCTTCCAAGGACTTTATGCTTCGGGCCGGAGACATGGAAATTCGGGCCGAGGATGTACAGATGTGGGCAGAGAAAACAGAGGATCAGCGAGTGAGCCTGATCCTTTGCTGTGAGAAGCTGACGCCGCTTTTGAAAGAGGATACGGACCGGGTCTGGTGGGCGCTCTCTATGCTGGTGGACCAAACCATTGGAGAAGTTTCCGCTATCGCTTTTGTTGCCGGGTTTGATGTTTGTGCTCAGCCGAAAGCCGAACCGGCCATGCTCCTTTCCCAGCTGCCGGAACTGCTGCAAAGCATGGGACTCTCCCTCTGGCGGGACGGCAGTGACTATCTGGAAAGCAGCTACCTTGCCTATGAACTGGAACCTGTGGAAGATCCGGAGGCTGACTGGCGGCTGGATGTCTATACCGGTACCTGCCGTCTCCCGGTAATCATCAACGACTACATGACTGCCCGCAGTGATGCGGTGGACGAATACCACAAGGACGGCATTGCGGTGGGGTTCCTCTGCTACCCATTAGAAGGCTTTACTGGTGATGAGCGGAGCAACGCCATTCTGGACTTCCGGGATGACCTGCGGGATGCCATCCTGCGGAAGGCAGGAGCGGAAGCTGTGACCTTCCTGGGTGGGGCCACTGGCCTGTATTGCGGGTACCTGGATTTCATTGCCTGGGATCTGCCCGCTGTACTAACAGCGGCGCAGGCATTCTTTGAGGGAAGGGACCTGCCCTATGCTCACTTCCACGCATTCCGGCGGGATGTGGGCGGTGTGCCGCTGCTGGATGAGGAGGAAATAGAGCCTGATATTCATGAGGAAACTGGCTCCCTGCTCTCGGCAGAAGATATTGAAACGCTGGAATCCTTTGATGAAGGAGTTTCCGGCTACTTTGGGAAAATGCTCCGCTGGCTGGAGGATTTTATCAAAAGCGGCGTAGAAGAAGGAAGATTCAGCGAAAAGCAGGCTCATCAGGATTTGCAGATTGCCCTCTGGTATTCCTTCGCCTGCAACAATCTGGATGACTATATCCACTACTACCGCGCGGTGGAATGGATGAAGGATTCGGAGAAGAACGCCGCAGGCTGCGCTACCTGGTACTACCGCTATTCCGTGGCGCTGATGTACTGCGGCAGGCTGGAAGAAGCACTGGAATATGCGGAACGGGGAGCTCAGGAGGAACCGGACTACCCCTGGATCTGGCTGCAGGTGGGCAAGTTGCGGGCGCATTTTGGCGATCAAGCCGGCGCGCTGGTTGCCGTCGAGCAGGGATTAAAACTGGAGCCGGGCGATTATGAGTTCTTGACCTTGCAGGAGGAGATTAAAGCCGGAGCCACCCTGGAACAGATGGAGTACCATTGGATCGATCCCAACGCCGATCAAATGCTCCAGCAGGGGCTGGGCCAAGATGCGGATGATAAACAGCACGCCCTGGCCTGTATTCGAGTGGACGAAGCGGGCCTTGCCGAATTTTATGAGCTGTTCTGCCCGGAGCGGTATGGCTATGAGAAAAATGCCCCCTGCTGTGAATTCCGATACCTGGTGAAGGAACATCTTGTGGAGCTTTCGTTCCGTATGAACGAAGCCGGACTCTCCAAGATGGGAACGGACTGGCTGCGGCAGCTTAAGGAACGGCTGGACAGCGGGGAATGGCTGACCCACACTCCCGAAGGGGAAGCAGAGGGCATCCTGATAGCAGTGCTTGTGGACCAGACCCGCCACATTGGTCTTGTCTATCAACAGCCTGGAGAGGATCAATATTTTCAGATTTTCCTGAATCCAGACGGCACAAAGGCGGATGCCACCTGGTCCTCGACGGATAGCAGGGGACCGGAGGTTTATACAGAGGATGAGATGTCCGCAATCGAGCAGCACATCAAAAACACCTTTGGTGAGTTTGAGAATGTGTTCCATGAGCTGGTTTCTCCCGACATTCATGTGGACATCTGCGTTGTTCCGCCCTCTGAGGCACGGGACTACTACACGCTGGTGACGATGGGCATGGGGGCCCACCGGATGAATGTGCCAGAGGAATTGGCGGAATACAAGCTGGAGCGGGCGGAGCTGGCCATCGCTCTGCCGAAGGACTGGAAACTGGATGAGGAATCTCTGAAGGATGAGCGGTGGTACTGGCCCATTGGTCTCTTGAAAGTGTTGGCCCGCTTGCCCATTTCCGGCGATACCTGGCTGGGCTTTGGTCACACGATGGACAAGCAGTCGCCGTTTGCGGAGAACACGACGCTCTGCGGCGCACTTCTGGTGGGCCTGCAGGATGTTGTCTGGAACGGAGGAGAGGTCTGCACTTTGCCCAGCGGCGAGGAGGTCAACTTCTATCAGGTAATTCCTCTCTATCGGAACGAATTGAAGTATAAACTGGAGCATGATGCGGACGCTCTGCTGGAAAAGATGGCAGGCATCAGTTTTGTGGTCAATCCCACCCGCCAGAATGCCATCACCAGAGGAACGCTTACAGAGGAGGAGTTCACCGGCGATATGGACGATGCCGCCTGGCACCTGGAATCCATTCAGGAAAAGGGCCTGCCGGTGGATGAGATCAATGCCTACAACCACATGGTGATTTATCTGCGCTGGTGCATGGAGCATGACCTGATGAGCGTGGAATTTATGGAGCGGTACTGGGAGCAGGTGCAGCCACTGATGGCGGATCTGAGCCGCGCCGATCTGCGCAGCTTTATCCGGGATCAGCTGAATGGGCAGCTCTTTGGGGCGCTGTTCAACAAGGAGGGCGCGGCCTTTGCCGGATACTACTATGGGGAAGGAGACAGCCCTTACTTCCCCAGCGACATTGACAACTATGCCTTGGAATATTTCGGCTCAGAGCAATATTATTCTGATCAGTTCCAGGAGGAAGCTTACCTGTTCATTCCCTTTGATGAGGACTATTATCAGGCTATGGCAAAAGTGATTGATAAACGCTTTGCCAACTGGCAGGGACAGGATTTCGATGAGGCCACTCTGGAGCCTTCGGACCTTGCGAAAGCCATGATGAAATATCTGAACTGTGAATGTACCTATTTCCCCGCAATGACGGATGATGATCCCATCATGTCGGCATATAACTATGCCAAACGAGAAAGTGTCAAAGAGGGCTTTGTGCCGGTTCTGATTAAGGCGGATGACGAAATCCTGTGGGAATGCCTGATTATGAATTCTGACCCTGACAGCGATGGCGAGGACGACTATACTTTCGACCCAGACAAAGTCGCCAAATACCGGAAGAAAATGCTCGCCGCACCTCTCAAGGACGGAAAGACGGTTCTGCAGGAAATGATTGGGCAGTGCAAAGAAGAAGCCGAGGATGACGATATGGACTGGGATGAGGATATCCTGGGCGAGATGGTGGGCGGATATGATAACCGTCGTTTTTCAAGCTACTGGAATTCCGATAGCAAAATGACTTATCCTCTCATTCTGGCTAAAATCCCAGTGAAGAATCCTTGGGAGGTCTTTGCCTATCTGCCCTTTGGCGACTGGAATGAATGTCCTGACACGCAGTCGCTGATGGCAGTGGCGAAATACTGGTTTGAGCAATATGGCGCGGTGCCCGCAGTTATGACCCACGATGAACTGGAGTTCCTGCTCCCGACTCCTGTTTCCCAGGAGAAGGCCATGGATGCAGCAGTGGAGCAGTACGGCTTCTGCCCCGATGTGATCGACCAGGGCCCGGAGGAAGCCACCGTGGGTGCTCTGGCCGATGTGCTGCGGCAGTCCACTGTTTGGTACTTCTGGTGGGATTAATGGAAGCCTGCGCGTCATAAAGGAGTTCTTCTCTGCCTTTGTCCAGCCTCTGGAGGAGCGAAATAAGGCAGAAAGAGCTTACCGACTGCCAAAGCCAAGACAAAAGTGAATTACCAGAACCTCAAACGGAGCGCCTGCGACAAAGCAGACGCTCCGTTTTTCTGTCAATTGTATGTCAATAGGATATTATTTCCCCAATACAAGTAGAGAGGTAACTCGGGCACCATCCAAACATTATGTCAAATCTATGTCACATGAAAATGTTCTCGGCTAAAGAAGTAGAGAGAGTTTTGAGAAGGAGATGGTCAACATGAAAGAATCTGTCTACAAAAGCTACGACGAACTGCCGCTGTTTCTCAATTCGGAATTGGTGGCAAAGGTACTGGGTGTATCGCCGTCCAGCGGGTATGAACTGATGCACCAACCAGGCTTTCCGGTGCTGTATGTGGGCAGCTGCATGGTGGTACCCAAGGAACAGTTCATTCAATGGGTGATGTAGAACACAGGGGGAGGTGTGCACAAATGAGTTTCTTTTTCAATCAGCCTGATCCGAAGCGACGCCGCTTCCCAATTCCGAATGATGTCTGGAAATGGGAACTGAAGCCCCAAGGATTTGCTATCCTCGCCTATCTCTGCTATCTGCATGTCCACTGCAACAAAAATGCCTTGCCCAGTGCGGATGAAATCGCATCCCAACTGCACATGAGCAAGGACATGGCTGTGAAGCAGATTGCCGAACTCAACCGTCGCGGACTGCTGGATCAGCACATGGTTCCGATACTCAAAAGCAACGGCAAGAACTTTTTCTCTCTGCCCAATGAATTGTTTTTCATGAACATCGGTCACGGAGCCATCACGGTCTACGCCTATCTGCTCTACTGCGAGGATCGCCGCACACATCAGTGTCATCCCAGCTACCGCACCATCTCCGCTGCAGTACACTTGACCGTGTCCACTGTGATGAAGCACATCACGAAATTGGCGGACAGGCAGTTCATTACCATCGAGAATACCTCTTACATCGACAAACACGGCATGAAGCAGAACGGCAACAACCTGTACACCATCCTGCCAATCCAGGCGACGATGGATCATTGCTACCAGCAGCAGATGCTCCGCTTGGAGGAACGGCAGCGGTGGCAGCAGGCGCAGGCGCTCCTGGCACAGAGCACAGAGAGCGCCCCGTGTGCCCCACTGTGAGGCGCTGTGTGCCCTCCTTCGGGGTGTGGCAGAGTCCCTGCCCCACCAAGGGCTTTCAAGGCAGATTTGGCCCGCTTTCGGAGGAAATCTCGAGGACGAAAGAAAAAGCAGGATAAAGGCAAGGCGTCGCCAACGACGCCTTTGCCGGTCACATCTGCCCGCAGTGCGGGCAGTTTCAGGGGTTTCCGTGGGCGCTGGAAATGGGGTCAAAATCGGAGAGAAAACAGAGTTCTGAGGTCGTTATCCCCCGACGCTTACTCCCACAAGAAAAAAACAGGGGTCAAACCCCAGAAAGGAGCCATTATGAGCAAAAAAGAGAAATTTCCTCTCTACCTGTTGCCGGAGAAAAAGGCAACCTTGGAACGGCGGTATACGGAAGATGGGAGCCGCAGCATCACCGCATTTATTGAGAATGCCATCGACTTTTATCTGGACTATCTCAGTGCCAACAACGCGGGACTATTCCTCCCAACCTCGGTTCAGTCCTACCTGGACGGCAGGCTGGATCAGTTTGAAAATCGCATGGCAGCGCTGTTGTTCAAGCAGGCGGTGGAGTTGGACATGGGCATGAGCATGTTGGCTGACTGCATCAATCTGGATGAAGAGTATCTGCGCCGCCGCCGTGCTGATAGCATCGCCAATGTGAAGCGCACTAACGGCAGACTGCGGTTTGAGCAGATCGTGAGAGATGCCAACGGGAGTGATGACGAATGGCAAGACTGATCGTCAAGAGTCCCTATATCAAGTGCGGCGGCGGTCAAGGTGCAGGCGGCTACATGAAGTACATCGCCACGCGGGAACGGGTGGCGATCATCCCAGATGACCGTCCGCCCACCCGCAAACAGGGACAACTCATCACTAAATTGGCAAACGATTTTCCTGATACAAAAAATCTACTGGAGTATGAGGACTACATCGGTTGTCCCACTAAGGCCAACGCCTCGTCCCTCATCACTCTGGCACTGGAGGAGAACTGGTCTCAGGTGCAACCTCGGAAGGCTATGCCAAGTACATCGCTACCCGGCCCCGCGCTGAGCGTCTGGGTGACCATGGACTATTTGGCGATGAAGATGGCGTGGATCTGGACAAAGCCATGTCTGAACTGGAGCACTACACAGGAAATGTTTGGACGCACATCATTTCGCTCCATCGGGAGGACGCTGAGCGCCTGGGCTATAACAACGCCCAGGCGTGGCGTTCTCTCCTGCGTACGCACCGCAATGAGAAGATCCCGCCCCAGGATTTTCGTTGGTACGCCGCCTTCCATGATGAGGGAAAGCATCCGCATGTGCACATGATGGCGTGGTCGGTGAAACCTGGGCAAGCATACCTGTCCAAAGATGGTATTCGGCAGATCAAGTCCACGCTCACCAACCAGATATTCAAACAGGAGATGCTCCATCTCTACGAACAGAAGTCTGAAAGCCGAGACGAACTGATGCGAGAAACACGGAGAGTTATGCTGGAGCTGTCTCAGCAGATGAGTGAGTCGGTCTGTGAGCATCCACAAGCGGAGCAGATGATCTTGAATCTCGTCCAGCGGCTGGGTGAGGTAAAGGGCAAGAAGTCATACGGGTATCTTCCAAAAGCATTGAAGAAACAGGTGGACAAGATCGTAGATCAGATGGAACGGCTGCCTGTTGTGAATGAGTGCTACCAGAAGTGGTGGGACCTGCAGTGCAGAGCAAGTGACTTCTATTCAGAGAAGGAACGCCAGCGTCCGCCGCTGTCTCAGCAGAAAGAGTTCCGTGCCATCAAGAACGCAGTGATCCGAGAGGCAGAACGTATTCGGCAAAATCAAATTTCCTTTGAGGACAGGGACATGGAGGATGGTGGTGGCTGAGTAGATGATCGGGAACTTACCTGGGCGTGCTGGGAACTGCGGGGCACGATTGAAAATGAGAAACTGCCTCTCGCGGAACGGGATGCTGCGGCAGCAAAGATGGAACAACTGGCCCAAACGGGTGATGCGTACGCGCAATATTTTCTGGGGCTGTTGTACCGGGACGGCGGACTGCTCATCCCGGATACAGAGAAAGCCAAACATTGGCTGGAACGGGCAGCAAAGCAGGAAGTCCATGCTGCGCAATACGCACTGGGTAGATTATTTCTCTCTGATGATCCGGATGTGCATGATCCAAGCGAGGGCATTCGCTGGATGAAGGCAGCCGCACAAAATGGTAACGACTACGCCGCCTATATCTTGGGTGAGGAATATCTCAGCGGCAAACATGTGGTGAAGAATTCCGGTACAGCGGCGGAGTATATGCACCAGGCGGCACAAGCGGATAACCCTTGGGCGCAGTATCTGATGGGCAAACTGTACCTGATGGGCGAAGGTGTGGAACAAGACGAAGACACCGCCTACGAGTGGTTCCAGGCCGCAGCAGAACAGGGCCACACCTATGCGCAATTTTTTGTGGATCGGATGGAACAGCAGGGACAGCTTGTATCACCCAGCCTGCTGCTCTCGGCTACCCGACTGCTCCACCATATGGGCAATATTTTCCGGGACAGCGCTCCGCAGGATTCCACCACAAGGGCACCGCATATTGAGCGCAAGCGGCTCCAAAAACTCAGGGCAAAGAAAATTGCTCTGGGGCACAAGCCGGATGACTATGAGGAAGAGCAGACTATGGACGGCATGACCATGGGCGGATGGCGAGCAAAAATAGCACAGTGTTAACAATGATAAGGGCCGCGCAGAAATAGGCCGGAGAAATTGATAACAATCTGATAATTGTGGTCAAAAGCCCTGGCTATTTTCTCTGTAGTTCGGTATTGTGTGTTGCTGTAAAGGAGGCGAGGCACAATGAACGACTACATGAGAGCCCTGCACCAGCGGTTCTACCGGGAGCCGGACTTCAGTGAGTTAGAAGAAGATATTGAGAACACCCGCCAGGAGGTGCGGGACTGCCTGGACAAGCTTCAGCGGCGCAGGCTCATGCATCTGGTGGACACCCAAAACCTGCTGCGGGAGGAGACCTCACTGGCCAGTTTCACCGCCGGGTTCAAACTGGCCTGGGGACTGAGCAAAGAACTGGAAGCGGACGGCCTGTACTCCTTCGATGAGGAGGAAACAGAGCGCCTCTGTCACAGGATAGAACAGGAGGATTGAATAAGATGATGAATCGACTTCCGGTCCAGCGGTGCCAGTACTGCGGATGCGAAGACATTGGCCTTGGCTGGCAGCATGGCGAGGCGCTGGTCACCTTCAGAAAGCATGGCCTACTGGGCAATCGGCTGCAGTATCTGATCTGCCGACGCTGCGGCGCAGTTCTGTATCAGTGTGTGGCGGAGCCTTACAAATTCCCCGCTGTAAAATAAGCACTCAAAAGTTGCGCCGCAAAACGAAAATAAGGCTTTGGGGGTGATATGGCATGGCAAAAAGACGACCGTCAGGTGACGGCATGGTGCGCAAACGGGAAGATGGACGCTGGGAAGGGCGCATCGTAGTTGACCACAAGGAAAACGGTGATCCCATCTTCCGTTACATCTACGCAGATACCCAAAAGGAACTGACAGCCAAACTCCGGCAGAGCATCGAGGCGTATCAGGGCGTCGAGCTGACTGAGGAGAGCCGGATGACACTGGGCCAATGGCTGGATCAGTGGCTGGAGAACATGACTGGAACGATACGTCCCGTCACCATGAAAAGATATGAGGGAACTGTAGCCAGACATATCAAACCGTACCTGGGAGAGAAAATTATCTCCCAGGTCACAGGGAAAGACATTCAAAAGTTATATGATACACTGGCTCATCACGGAAACCGAAACACAGGAGAGGGGCTGGCCAGCGGAACAATCCGAGGTATTCACGCAATGTTCCATGAGGCGATGGGTGCCGCACAGCAGGCTGGTCTCATCCCACGAAATCCCACAGAAGATATTGATGCGCCCAAATTCAGCTACAAAGGCAAAAAGGTGCTGACAGATGAACAACTGGAAAAGTTCATGGGAACCATTCAGAGGGACAGCGTCTGGCACGATTTCTTCTACACAGAGTTGACTACCGGTTTGCGCAGAGGTGAAATCTGTGGGCTCAAGTGGGAAGATTTTGACGAGGCCAAAGGTGCCTTGAGGATTCGCCGCACGATCCATGAGGAGAAGGGTGGCAAACTGACCGCCTGGGATACCAAGACTGCTGCAGGTACTCGCACCATCAACCTGGCGCCCAGTACCGCTGCACTGCTTCGGGAGAGAAAGAAGACGGCACTGACGGAATGGATTTTTCCGCATCCGCTGAAACCAGAGCAGCCTACCCGACCAAGCGCCGCCTATGAGCGGATGAAGGATGTACTGAAACAGGCAGAGCTTCCTGATATTCGTTTCCATGATCTCAGACACACCTTCGCGACCCATGCTCTGACATCAGGGGTGGATGTTAAGACCCTGTCGGGCATTCTGGGACACACACGGGCTGCGTTCACACTGGACACATACACTCACACCACAGGAGATATGCAGAAGCGTGCGGCTGAGATCGTAGAAGAATTTCTCATTGACATCTTCGGAGAGGAGTTGAAGCCATGGGAAGAAAACGGAAAAATGGCGAAGGCACCGTCCGGCTGAGAAAGGATGGCCGCTGGGAAGGACGGATCGTCATTGGGTATGATGAGAATGACCTTCCCAAGACGAAGAATGTGCTGGCCAAGACCAAAGGCGAATGTATAGAAAAACTAAAGGCGCTGAAGAGCACCATCACACCGGATACACCCATAAAACTCAAGGCAGATATGCCATTCGGGGAGTGGTTGGACCATTGGTATGAAACCTACTGTAAGCCCAATGCCAGACCTGCTACCCAGAGGACCTACGAAGGGTATATCCGATTATACCTTCACCCCAGACTGGGAAGCATCCCGCTGAACAAAGTGACCACCAGTGATATCCAACAGATGTGTACCTGGATGATGACAGAGGCCCGTGTGGATCAGAAAAACGGAGAAGGCGGTCTCTCGGACAGTCAGGTGATAAACTGCTACAGTCTATGTGATCGGGTATTGGAAAAAGCGGTGGCAGAAAAGTTGATTGTCCGCAACCCGGCAAAGGGCTGCAAACTGCCTCCAAATAGGCCAAATGAGATGAAGGTTCTCTCCCGAGAGGATATGCAGAAGGTACTGATCCAGGCCAAGGAAGAGAATTACTACGAACTTTTCCTTCTGGAATTTGCCACTGGTCTGCGACTGGGAGAACTGATGGCTCTCCAGTGGGATGATGTGGATCTGGTTACCGGGGAATTGAGGATTAACAAACAGGTAAACCTCGTTGGTTCGAAATTGGTAATCAGTGAGCCGAAAACTAAGGCGGCTGTCCGCACTCTGATCCTGCCTCCATCTGTCAGGAAGGTGCTGGCGGAATACAAGACCAAAGTGAACTCACGATGGTTATTCCCCTCGCCCAAGAAGGACGATCTGCCGATTATCCCCTCGGCAGTCAGCCGACGGCTTCACACACTGCTGGAGCATGCGGGATGTGAGCAAGTGCGCTTTCATGATCTTAGGCATACTTTCGCAACCAATGCCCTGGCCCATGGAATGGACATCAAGACACTGTCCACCATCCTGGGCCATGTATCCAGCGCAACCACCCTGAACACCTACTCCCATGTCACCGACGAGATGCGCCAAAGGGCAGCAGTGAAGATCGACCAGGGCATCGCAAAGGCGGAGGTACAGGACACAGCCATTGCCCAGCCAGAACGGATTATAACCTCCTTCCAGGCCAGAAAACGCTGGAGCCGAGAGGCCAGCTGAGGCAAAACGACCGGCCTATCAGGGAATGCCATCCCTGGTGGGCCGGTTTTCGCTGTCTGTGGGCAAACATGTGGTCAAGTGGTGCACAGAATGAGCCTGCAATCTAAATGCAGGACAAAAACAGCCCTGTTTGCGAGATATTTGGATACTTTCAAGGAGAATTAGTGAGCAAGGTTGGAATGACTGTTGGTTGGGCTGGGAGAATCAAAGAATAAGACCAAAAAGTTAGACCTGAGGCATAGGGTTCTGCGTCCCTAGTATGCAAGTGGTTTCTGCCCCGACCACAGCTCAAATTCTACGCCGCAATAAACGAGGAATGAACAGATAATGATTTCATTACTCTTGCAGTTCCCCAAATAGATCTACCAATCTGACATTCAGAGTAGTAGCAATCTTTTGGCATTTTTCTATAGTGAGGCTGTGTTCGCCGCGTTCGACTCGTCCGTAGTACGCACGGCTGAGGCCACAATATGCAGCAAATTCATCTTGAGTAAAACCACGTCCTTCGCGATATTTTCGCAGGACGTTACCCAGAGCTACATTTACATTGTAAGCATGCACGGCACTCACCTCCAAAAATATTATACTACAAATACGAAAAAACGCTATATATAGCGTTGAGATTTCTGAGATTTTTTGTAGAATAGACTCAGATGGTGGTTGTACCGCGTATCTAATAAACTTTCTGAGTAAAGGAGTAATCACAATGACAGAGATAACATTTAATATCCCCGTAGAATCCTTCCGCAAGATTCCAAACCCCTACAAAGAAGGGCCGAGCAGTGTATCGCAAATGTATACCGCTATTTGTGATGTCAAGGATTTGCCCGAAGATCTGATCAACTGGATGGAAACAAACCCCCGAAAGCAGAATACCAACAGTGGCGTAGCAAAAAAAATTAGAGCATCTCTTGTTGAAGGCAAAGATTTTCATCTCCTGAACCGCGGTATTCTCCTTTCTGCCAATGATGTAACATTCAACAATTATGATGGCACCATGAAGTTGGTGTTTACGGACAAGGAATATCACGGCAATGTTGACGGCGGCCACACCTTGATGGTTATCCTTGAAAATCGTGATGATCTGGAACGCGGTCAGCAGTTTGTGAAACTTGAGATCTTGACGGGCGTAGAAGGCATTTTTGAGGATCTTGCTGCTGCAAGAAACACATCTACCCAGGTTCAGGACAAGTCCATTGCAAACTTGAGAGACTACTTTGATATCATCAAACAGGCTATTTCAACCGAACCTTTCAAGGACAGAGTGTATTTCATGGAGAATGACGACGGAAACATTGATGTCGGTGATATCCTCGCAATTCTGAATATGTTTAATTTGGATACTTATCCCGGAATGGACAGCTGTCCTGTTGTTTCCTTCAGTAGTAAGAAACGTTGCATTGATAACTACATTCATCTCTATGAACAGTATGGTGATAGCCCCGAAAATCCCCATGTCAAAATGAAGCCGATTATGGTTGATATTTTTAAGCTCTACGACTATGTAGAGTCTAAAATTCCTGAATACTATCGTGTTAAGAATCCCAATGGTAAGTATGGAGCGATTTCTGGAGTTACTACTCCAAAGGAGAACCGCAAGGCGCCTGTTTCTAAGTTCTATGAAAAGACTTTGTCCCACGGTTCGCCTAATGGATTTATTTACCCCATTCTTGGTTCGCTTCGGGCACTTCTCGAAGAAAAAAATGGTGTGTACAGATGGAAGTGCGACCCCTATGAAGTGTTAGAAAAAATCGGACCTGAGCTGGTATCTATTACAGTAGAAAGAAGCCGCAGCTCCGGCAATGATCCTGTGAAGGTTGGCAAAGACTCAGTCAACTGGCAGACTCTGTATATGCGTGTTATGCTTACCGCAATGGGCAACTAAACACGTTCGACCACCCAGTCAATGACTGGGTGGTTTTTTCTTGACTTTTTTGCTACTTAAGTATATAATCGCAACATACTTAAGTAGTTTAGGAGGTGTCCAATTGGACTTCTGTTACAGATTTCCTGCAGTAAAGGGATTGCAAGCCGGCAAGGAATACTATATCGCGATGATTCCCCTTAGACTCTTGAGCAAAATTTTCGGAAATGATGATGAGTATATTCCGCCTGAGTATCGTGCCCAGCGGCGGCTGAATACTACCCGCATTCCTGTAATAAAAGACTATATTTTGGATAACCGTGATTCGTATGTTTTCTCCGCCTTGGCTGCGGCAATTGATGGTGAGTACAACTTTGCTCCATCTATGGCCTCTGCAGATCTTGGAATTTTAGAAGTTTCCATGGACGCACGGTTCATGATTGTCGACGGTCAACATAGAAAAGCTTCAATTATCGAGGCTATCACCGAAGACGAGACGCTCAATACTGAAACCATTTCCGTAGTTTTCTACGAAGATAAGGGATTGCAACATGGGCAGCAGATGTTTACCGACCTCAATAAGCATGCTGTGAAAACATCTAACTCGATTGCCGAACTTTATGACTCTCGTGACGCTTTGGCTGTAGTGACAAGACGGGTTATCAGTGAAATTGAGTTTTTTGACCAGTATACAGATAAAGAAAAAGACATTCTTGGAAAGTTTTCATCGAACTTTTTTACGCTAAACACATTCTACAAAGCTAACAAAAAAATCTTAAAGCGTGCCGAATGTAATGATTCTGCAGAGGCTTTCTTGAAGCAGTATTGGTCCGCTGTGGTAAAACACATTCTTCCGTGGAACGAATTGACCAATAAGGAACTCAGCAAGGTGGATTTACGCGAGAAATACATCATCACACAAGCCATTATTATTCAAGCGCTTGGCGTTTTAGGCAATCATTTTCTAATAAACGATGCCAAAGAGCTTGAGAAAAGTATCACTGGGTTAGAAAAAGTCGATTGGCTTAGAAGTGCTGAATGTTGGAAAGGCAGGGTTATTCGTAGCAACGGTAAGATTATCAACAGTAACGATGCAGCAAGGCTGGCCTGCAATGTGCTGAAGGAAACTTTAGGGATTCCTCTGGATTCCGAAGACTTAGTATATGAAGAAAAATTCACTAAAGGAAAATGAACCCTATGTTTACAGTATTTAACGATATTATTGCGGAGATGCGACTTGTCTACCAGCACGATCAGCGCCCGTGGATGCTTGGATTTAGTGGCGGAAAAGACTCTACCCTACTCTGTCAGCTCGTTTTTGAAATGCTCCACACTTTGAAACCAGAAGAAAGAACAAAAAAGATATATGTTGTCACATCAGATACGATGGTAGAGAACCCCATTGTAAAGGACTACATGTATCGTATGAATGCGGCGATCAATACTACCAGCGAAAGTGAGCATCTCAATGTTGAAGCACACATGCTGCATCCAGAGATTCGACAAACTTTCTGGAGTTTGGTAATCGGTCTGGGATATCCGACCCCAGAAGCGCCTGGTTTCAGATGGTGTACCGAACGACTGAAGATTAACCCTTCAAATAAGTTCACTTACGATACCATCAAAAAAGATGGAGAGATTGTAATCCTTTTAGGTGTTCGAAAGGCAGAAAGCGCTGCTCGTTCAAAAAGCATATCTGCCCATGAGATTGAAGGGAAGATACTATCTCCCCATACTTCAATCCCCAAGGCCTATGTATATAACCCCCTGACAGAAATTGAAAACTCCCTCGTGTGGGAGTATCTTCTCAAAGACGATGCCCGTAGTGCATGGGGAACTGATAACAAGTATTTGTTCAGCCTTTATCAAGGCGAAACGCTGGGTGAAGAGCAAAGTGTAGTCGGTGAAGTGGATAAGGACAAGATCCCGATTACTGGTAACTCTCGTTTTGGGTGCTGGTGCTGCACCATGGTCAAAGAGGACAAGTCGTTGCAAAATTTCATTGATCATGGGGCAGAGAATCTGATTCCTCTCCGGAGATTTAGAAACTGGTTGGTAGAGTTGAGAGCCACACCCGAGGCACGAGATTGGCGCCGTAGAAATGGAGCTGTCTACTTCAATTCCGATGGCGACTTTGGTCGGGGACCATTCACACTGGATACGCGAAAAGAAATCCTAAAGCGTCTTTTGCAATTGGAAGATGAAACAGGATTTGAGCTCATTACAATTGAAGAATTGAAAATGATCGATAAAATGTGGGAAGATGAAGGAGATCTTTCCAGACGAGCTCTCGTAGATATCTATTATGAAGTGCGAAATAGACGACTTCCTTGGGATCAATTTAAACACGCAAAATACGATAATGATACCGTTCAGCGGATTGATGCGTTATGTCAGAAATATGAGGTTCCTTTCGAACTGGTTTCTAAACTTTTGATTGCCGTTGACAACACAAAATTTTATACCCGATCTGCTGTAAGTGCTCGCGAGGTTGAAAAAATTATGAACCAGGGTTGGTTACACTACAGCAATATCCAAGAAGGACTCGAAAATGAAGATTGAACGAATCGAATTAAATAACTTTGGATCATACGAAGATATAAATTCCTTTGATGTCATGACCGATGATCAATCCAAACGAATTATCATCATTGGCGGAAAAAATGGTGCAGGAAAAACTACACTTTTTACAGCCATACAGATTTGTTTGTACGGGCATGCATCTTTCGGCTTTAAAACTTCAGGGAAACGATATCTAAAGGAAATCTATGACTTAATCAATAATCAAGCTCGGTTGGACGAGACCAAATCTGCATATGTGAAGATTTGTTTTTCTGAAAGTCGTATTGATACTGATCATTATGAGGTAACTCGATTTTGGACTTGGAGCAACAGCATAATTACTGAAATTTTTTCGGTAAAGCAGAATGGTGTATTGCTGGATGAAGAAGCTGCAATGAATTTCCAGAATTACCTCTTGCACCTCATTCCTCCAGAATTACACAAACTGTATTTCTTCGATGGTGAAAAAATTGCTGACTACTTTTTGGATGAGCAGCACAATAACATTAAAGACGCGTTACTTATCCTAAGCGGTAATGATACATATGAATTGCTATACAATAATATTCGACGACTTTTAAACGGAGTTGAATCCGGCAATGAATCCATTGCTCAAAATTATGCAGACCAGAGAGAGTCCTTGACAAAGTACTCTCAAGAAGAGGCGCAATTAATCGGTGAGATTGCCGAATTGCGTACAGATGTTGAGCGTCTTGAGGCTGATCTGAATCACGAAAACAAAGCATATGCCGCCAACGGAGGCGTTACACTTGAAGTTTGGAAAGATTTGCAGAACGCCCTAAAAGACGAAGAAGAACGGCGCGAGCGGATTAATTGGAACATGAAGAGTGCAGCGGCAGAGATCCTACCATTTATAATTGTGAAGGACTTATTGGCAAATGTTAAAGAACAAATTTCGGCTGAGAGGGATCTTCAGGCCTATAGAATTCTACAGAGTTCTCTGAATACATCCCAGTTCAAGCGATGCATCTCCAACACAATGAAGAAAACAAGTAGCCATAGCCCCGCTGAAGATACGAAGCTTCTCATACATGCAATACAGTCTTTCTTTGAAAATCGAGACTTGGAGAACAAAATCCCAATTTTTATGCTGTCAGAGGATGACGGGTTCTCAATTCTTAACAAAATTGCGGCAGTGGAGGAATACAATACCGCTACCTTTAGCAAAGACAGGCGGAGAATCGAGAACTCAATTCAGCGAAGCACCGAGATCAGAACACAATTGCAAAAGAGTTCCATCGAAAATTTTGAGAGCCATGTCAAATGTGTTTCCGACTTAACCAATCAGATTGAGCGACTCAAATCCGAACTAGCGGACAAAGAGACTGCTCTACAAGGACTTCAAGAGCGAACAAAAGAATTGAAAAAAGCATTGGATCATAGTCGAAAGGCCCTGGAAGCCGAACTGAAAAAGCAATCTGTGTCCGCACTTTCCGATCGTATGCTTCTGCTGGTAGAAGAACTTCAGGAACAGCAATATAAAAAGTTGATTGCAGATGTTGAGTACGATCTCAATCGAAAGTTCAGAGAGCTTATTCGAAAAGATGATTTTGTCGATCGGATCTATCTTGGCAATGATTTCTCGCTGCACCTTGTCCGAAATCAGGCAGTTGAGGTTTCCGCACTTAAGATTACAGCAAAGAGGCATGGTGCTGCCGCTCTGAAAGGGAGTCTGAAACAGGTTGGATTCCAATCACTGATAACTCAGCTGAATACAACAGAGGAATCTCTGGGCTTTGCCTTGGCTGATTTTGCTGAAGAGACGATTACACTTCCGGTAGAACTTGACTATACTCGTTTCTCAAATGGTGAAAAGCAGGTTCTCGTAATGTCATTGTATTGGGCAATTATGAATCAAAATCACAACAAATTGCCGTTTATCATTGACACTCCGTTTGCGCGCATCGACACTGAGCATCGCGCCAACATTACTGAAAAGTTTTTCAAAGAACTTCAGGGGCAACTCTTTGTACTCTCTACAAATGAAGAGATTCGGCACGAGCACATGGTCTCACTTGAGCAGCAGATTGCGAAAGTGTATATGCTTGAATACGGAGAGGACAAGCGTACTCGGATTTCCGAAGGAAGCTATTTTGAGGTGAAATAATGTCGTTTAAACTTAAAACATCCCGGCAAACTGAAGAAATCTTCAATCAAATTGAGGCAAGCGAAAAACTGCCGTGGCCTACCCTCATGAGGCTTGCGTTATCTCTATCTATTCGCCAAGGACCTTTGATGGAGATTGAGTTATATTCTGATAGTTTGGGTAAAGAATTGAATCGTCCAACAATCACCGGAGACGCAGACAGTCTCTATAAATGCCTGATTGAATTGCAAGAAGGTCGGCATATCCCTGACGAAGAATACTTTCCTACTTATGTGAAAGGTCATTTAGAACGTGGTGCCCGTTTATTGGAACAAGAAAAAAAGTATTCAAGAGATTTACTTGTGCATTTGACAGAGTTGGACAAAGGGCTGTAATTGCCCTTAGGATTCTGATGAGAAATAATGCGAGGGCTTATGTAAAGATAAAATTAAAATACTGAAGGTGGTGTGCGGTATGGCCAACAAAAATAAATTATCAATTTATTTGATAAAGAGAGGTATCACAAGTGTAAACGACATTTTTGATTCTCCGGACAAAATCAGGATATTTCAAAGATATTCTGAAACTTCTACCGCATATTTTGTACCGTCTTTAACACACGAACCGGGTTGGCTTCAAAGTTTTTTCCGGCGAGGTAGTGACGGAATGCTTCTTCAGGCAAACTCTCGCGTGGTTCTCATTAAAACACTGGAGATTGATGGAGAGTTAAGAACATTTGCGCTTACTTTTGGCTATGCAAGATTTCTGTTTCGAGAAGATATCTTAGAAGAACAGTTTGGCCTAAGAATTGTTCTTAATAGCATTAAACAAAATGAGCTTCGAAGAATCTCTAAGGCAAGCGTTGGTTCCAATCAAAAACAGAGTGATGAACAATTACCTAAAAGCAGTGATATTTCGGAGTTTGGCTTTGATGTCAACCGAGATCTCATGAAGACTGTCAGTGGAAAATCCGATGATGAGATGTTCGAAAAAAGCATGCTAACCGGAGGAGATATTTTTAGCCTTACAGTTTCAAGAGATATCAATAACATCGATGAGCTCCTCGTTTTCTGCTACAGAAGATATATGGAAGAAACTTATAGAGAGCGATTTGCATGGATTGACAACATTAAATATGTTCGAGAGAAAGCGGCAATCGAAAGACTTAACACAAAGCTGATTCAAATGATTAACGAAGAAGCATTTGACCGAGTTTGGATGGCTGTTCCTGAAGTAGTAAAGTGGGAAGATATTCGTGATTTTAAAATTTCCGGAGTAGAAGATACCTATAATGATATTTACATAGAGAAAGTCGTCTCGTCTATGCGAAACGATTTGACTTGCTTGGATCAACTCCAGAGCAAGCGTATATACGCAAGAGCAAGCCGAGATGAGAACGAAAATGTTTATGAATGGTCTGCTTATAAATGTATTATTGCCGAGATTGAGTTAGAGGGGCAGGCATATAGCCTGAACAATGGGAAGTGGTATAAAATCAACAATAATTTTGTTGACCGAATTAATCAGCAATATTCAAACATTTCCCTCTGCCAAGATGAGTTTGTGGACTACACACATGAGGATGAAGATAGCTATAATGCTGCGCTAAAAGAGGCACTTGATAATTCTTACCTTCTTCACACCTATAAAATCGCAATAGGTGGTGGGCAAGGAAATAACATTGAGCCATGTGACGTTATGTGGAGAAATAAACTTATTCACGTCAAAAGAAATGGCGGTTCCAGCCAGCTTAGTCATCTATTCAATCAAGCACTTGTTGCAGGTCAAATGTGGCTTGATCAAAGTTTTAGAGAACAATTGCGCCTTAAAATGCAAGAGGATGGATATTGCGGAGCCGTACCTGAGCCGTACCATGCTTCTGATTATGAAATCGTAATTGCTATCATCAATAGATTCACTGAAGTTAGACCCAAGATTCCATTCTTCAGCAAAGTCGCAATGTGCTTTACAGCAACCAATATCCGCAATTTAGGCTATAGTTTAACCATAAAAAACATTCCGGTCGTTAATAGATGACCTTACCTATACGTAAACGTAATATATTTTACAGACATTGATTATAGTTATCATTCCCCAAAGAAAGGAGAAGTACGGGATGAAAGTCATCTGCTTCGGCGACTCTAACACCTACGGATATGATCCCCGAGGTTATTTCGGCGGGCGCTATGATGCGGACAGCCGGTGGGTGGACATCCTGGCTACGGAGACCGGATGGATAATCTCCAATATAGGCCAGAATGGCCGGGAGATTCCTTCTGCGGCTCCCGCCTTCCCTGCTGACACAGATCTGCTGATCGTCATGCTGGGGACCAACGATCTGCTCCAGGGGCGTAGTCCCGAGCAGGCCGCTGAGAGATTGGAGCGGTTCCTCTCAGGTATCCCTCTGGACCGAAGCAAGATCTTGCTGATCGCACCGCCGCCAGTTACTTTGGGAGCATGGGTGCCCAGTGCGAAGCTCATTGATGATTCCCGCACCTTTGCCCGGCTCTGTCAGGTCCTTGCGGAACGAATGGGTATTCGTTTTGCCGACGCCGGAAAGTGGGACATCCTCTTAGCCTACGATGGCGTACACTTCACGGAGCAAGGGCACAAAGCCTTTGCCGCCGGACTTTTGGAGGAACTCAAATGAAACGAATGATCCCTTTCCTGCTAGCCCTTTTACTGCTAACCGGATGCGGTGGAAATGACGCAGATGGCTCCTACCAGCAGATCACACAGGAAGAAGCCAAAGAGATGATGGATACCCAGGAGGTTATCATCCTAGATGTGCGGGAGCAGGACGAGTATGACAGCGGCCACATTCCAGGTGCCGTTCTTCTGCCGGTAGGTTTGATTGACGAAGATACTGCCGCGGAGGTGATCCCGGAAACGGACTCCACGGTTCTGGTCTACTGTCGCAGTGGAAACCGCAGCAAGACCGCATCCTCTACTCTGGCTAACTTGGGCTACACAAACATTTATGAATTTGGTGGTATCAACACCTGGCCCTATGAGACAGAGCCATGAGAACGGTGGAAACCTGTAAGTAGCACACAATCTACATTGCCTATACAAAGAATAAGGCCGGCAGGCACTTCAACTGAAGTGCCTGCCGGCCTTATTTGTGATCTTCAAAATTATTTTAAATTTCATGTCGGAGGTAGTGTCAACAGTTTTGCGCAAATTGGTTTGCAGACTCTTGGATGAATGA
>NZ_QUGI01000002.1:484176-550634 GCF_003478995.1 Pseudoflavonifractor sp. AF19-9AC | reverse complement strand
GCTCTCCGCCTGGACGGGTGCGGGAGTGGGAGCGGGCGCAGGTGCCGGGGCGGCGCTGGCCTGGGCGCTGCGCTGGAACACCGCCTCCAGGGCGGCAGCCAGGCTGCCCTCCTGGGGCTGAGACACCGGGGCCTCCTCCTGGGCGGGGCGGCGCAGCTTGGCCAGCTCCTCCAGCGGGGGCTCCACATAGCCCTCGGGCCGCTTGCCCTTGCCGTTGCGGATGACGCACAGCTCACAGTTGTGGTAGCACTTGGGGGTCTCCGGCGCGGACTCCAGCCGCACCTGCACCGTCTGGCGCAGCAGGTTCACGCTGGACACCGTGCCCGCCCCGTCGGGGGTCTCCACAAAGGACTCCTGCTTGGGGGCGCTCTTCACCAGGTCCTCATAGGCCTCCTGCTCGTACTTGAGGCAGCACATGAGCCGCCCGCAGGTGCCGGAAATCTTGGTGGGGTTCAGGGACAGGTTCTGAGTCTTGGCCATCTTGATGGACACCGGCTGGAACTCGTCCAAAAACTGGCTGCAGCAGAAGGGACGGCCGCAGATGCCCAGGCCGCCCAGCATCTTGGCCTCGTCCCGCACGCCGATCTGCCGAAGCTCAATGCGGGCGTGGATGGCCCCAGCCAGGTCCTTCACCAGGGCCCGGAAGTCCACACGGCCCTCCGAGGTGAAGAAGAAGAGCACCTTATTCCCCTCGAAGCTATATTCCACGTCCACCAGCTTCATGTCCAGGCCGTGCTGGGCAATCTTCTCCTGGCAGATCTGGAAGGCCTTCTGCTCCTTCTCCTTGTTCTTCTCCAGGGTCTTGTGGTCCTCCTCCGTGGCCGCCCGGATCACCGGGCGGAGAGGAGCGGTGAGCTCCATCTCGTCAATGAGGGTGTTGCCCTGGCTGCAGGTGCCCAGCTCCACCCCCCGGGAGGTCTCCACAATGACCCCGTCCCCCTCCTGGAACTGCTTTCCGTCGGGGTTAAAATAGTATTGCTTGCCGCCGCTTTTAAAGCGGACGCTGATAATCTCAATCATGAGTCCATTCGCTCCTTACTTCCGGGTCATCCCCGGCCTTCAATCGGGACAGAACATGCCCGCGCACAGCCAGCCCGCCAGCTGGCCCGGATTGGCGTTGAGCCGGGCCGCCCCCCGCAGGGTGCGCACCAGCTCCACCCCCTGGAGAAGCCGCTTCCGGTCGCCGCCCTGGGCGGCACGGGTGCCCAGCTGCACCTCCAGCTCGTCCAAAAAGCGGGGCAGCTCCTCCTTGCCCAGCTTGTCCAGCACCATGGAGGCCTCGAAGAGGACCGCCTCGTCCGTGCCCGTCATGGCGTCGCACAGCCGCCGAGCCAGGGCGCTTCGCTCCCGGCTGGCCTCGCCGCCCCCTTCCAGGGCCTCCACCGCCCGGCCCAGCAGGCCCTGACAGTCCAAAGCCGCCTTCTGAAGCTCCTCCCGGCTCTTCTGGGGGAACCGCCCCTCCAGCCAGGTGAGGGCCTCCTTGGGGTTCACGGGGGTGAGGGACAACTCCTCACACCTTGAACGCACCGTCTGCAGCACGGCCCCGGCGTTTTCCGCCAGCAGCAGGAAGGCGGCGTACTCCGGGCCCTCCTCCAGCAGCTTGAGCATGGCGTTCTGGGCGGCGGCGTTCATCCGGTCCGCCCCCTCCAGCAGATAAATTTTCCGCTCTCCCTCGTTGGGCCGCACGTAGGCGTCCGCCCGGAGGGAGCGCACCTGGTCCACACTGATGGGCTTGTCCCCATCGCCGGCGGCTATGATGACGTCGGGATGGATGCCGGCGGCCACCTTTTTGCAGGGCCCGCACTGTCCACAGGGCTTGTTTGCCCCCTGGCACAGCATGGCCTGGGCCAGCAGCCGGGCCAGAGTGTGCCGCCCCGACCCCACAGGGCCGGAGATGAGATAGGCGTGGGACAGGCCACGCCCCCCCTCCCGCTGGGAGAGCAGCTCCTTCAGGCGGGGGTTGCCCGCCAGGGCTGAAATATCCATAGGTAATTTCCTCGCTTTTGCCCCTGGGGCAGGTGTATAAAAAGGGACATGGTTTCCGCAATCTGCCCCTGGGGTGAGGGCTTAGTCCTTCTGAACCGCCACTCTGGGATTATTATAGCCGATTCGGGCCAAATAGGAAAGTTCTTTTTTCCCAATGCGCTCCCCGGGAGCCACCACCGGCACGCCGGGGGGATAGGGCGCCAGGGGGGCGGCGGCGATGCGGCCCTCACAGGCCTCCAGAGGCAGGGTCTCGGTGGGGGCAAAGAGGGCCTCCCGGGGGGTGCGGACCTGCTCCGGCAGGGGCGGGGCGGGCAGGGGTTGGCAGTCCCCCAGACCGTCCTTTAACTCCTCCAGGGCTTTTTCCAGACGGTCAAAGTCCTCCTCCCGGTGGCAGGCGGTGCAGATGAACACCACATGGCCCCCGTCCTCCATCTCCGGGTAAATTCCCCGTTCCTCCAGGGCGCGGGCAAAGGCGGGGCCGTTTTGCACCTTCAGGGTGAAGCGGCAGGGGTCCAAGGCAAAGCCGGGGCCGGGGCGCAGGCTGGGGAATTTCTTCCGCAGCTGGGCCACTCTCCGGGACGTACGGAGGCAGGCCGCTCTCCCCTCCCCTTCCAGCCAGTCCCGGGCCAAATCCAGGGAGGCCATCATGGGATAGGAGGGGCTGGAGGTGCCGTACACCGCAGCCATGCGCCGCACCCGGTGGGGGTCCAATCCCCGGGTAAAGAGCAGGGCGGTCTGGCCCATGGCGGGGAGGGTCTTGTGGGCGGAGACCACCACACAGTCCGCCTCCCCAAAGGCGTCCACACCCAGGAAGGGCAGGTGGGCGCCGTGGGCGCCGTCCACCAGCAGCCGCCCGCCGTGGGCGTGGATTTCCCGGGCAATGGCGGGGATATCCGACAACACCCCGGAATATGCGGGAGAGGTAATACAAACCGTTTTGATTTCCGGGTGGTTGTTCAGGGTGTTTGCTACCTGCTCCGGGGTGAAGGGGCCGGTGAGATTTTCCCCAGAGAGCCAGGGACGCTCCAGGTACACGGGGTGGAGGTCCAGCAGAGCCATGGCGTGGAACACCGAGCGGTGACACCCCCGGTCCACCAGCACGGTGGAGCCGGGTGTGGCCAGCAGGGCAAGGCCGGTGTGCAGGCCCATGGTGGAGCCGCCGGTGAGGAACTGGCAGTGGTCAAAGCCCGCGGCCTGGGCCCACAGGGCCTGGGCGGAGTCGAAGGGCTCTCCGGCCTCGTAGAGGTTGCCCGTGCCGGGCACCTCGGTCACGTCCAGAGGGGCAAGGGGTTGAAGCTCCGGGGCGGGGAGGAAATTCCCGCTGTGGCCGGGCATGTGGAAACGGGAGTGGGCACTGGAGGAATAGGCCTTCAATGCGTCGTAAAGGGGTGTGGGCATGGCGGGGCTCCCTTCGTGAAATTTGGAATGGGGTGTTGAACTGTTTGCGGGAAAAAGGGGAATTCTTTGTAGGGGCGCACAGTGTGCGCCAGCCCATCAGGGCATACTTCGTAGGGGCGGCCTGTGGCCGTCCGGGTTAACGTGTTCTATAAGCCAAAAGAAAAAGAATATTTCGCCCCCGGGCGAGTAACTTTCTGTACGGACAGAAAGTTACCAAAGAACCGTCAAAGGTGGGAGGGATTTCGATTTCCCTCCCCCCTTTGAAATCCCCCCTCCTTAAAACGACCAATCAGGGGGGCTGCGGCCCCCCTATTGGATGTACCCCCCGAGGGCTGGTGGTGCCCTGAACCGTTCAGCAGAAAATTGAAAAAGGCAGGTGACGAAACGCGCTGGCGAGTACAGCCCTGGAACGCGGGTGCGTCTTACGGCGCGTTTTCGTTAATACCGCGCACGTCCCGGTGACGGAACCGTTCACCTGAGCCCTCCCGCGAGGGTGGAAAGTTAGGCGCGTTGTCTCTTGTAGAAGCAGGTGGTCATTCAACCGCCTCTTAGCGGCAGCGGTCGGCACTTAGACACCAATCCTGGGCTTTTCCCGCGCCGGCTGGGTATGTTCCACCTTCTTGATGGCTCCCCCGTAAAATAAATGGGGGTCCGGGGGCCGACTCCCCCTGTCAGGGGGAGATGTCGAGCAAAGCGAGACAGAGGGGGTAGGGAGGCGGCATAAAAACACGAAGTGTTTTTCCAGACGCCATCCCCCGGTGGCGTTTTGCCTACTTTGCCGACACGGGCAAAGTAGGTCGCCCGCAGGCGAAATCCCCCTGTGCACCGTCTTGCGCCCCGACACGGCGGGCGGATGAGGCCGACTCCCCCTATCAGGGGGAGATGGGCGAAGTCCAGAGGGGGTAGGGATCATCCGCCCCTACGAAGAGGCGCAAACCTGTTATAGCGGGCCGATGAGACATCGGCCCCTACCCACCCCAAGAAACTTGATGCGGTTCCAGAATGACGGGCGGATCATATCCACCCCTACGGAAGTGAAGTGCGAAGCGCGGCGGGGCGTAACATAAACCTGAGCGGGCAGATGAGTGCATCCGCCCCTACGAAAGTAGGAAAAACCCAAAGGCGAGGGAAAGGGATGCGTCTGCCCGGCCCCTCCTTACGGGCGCAGAGGCGAAGCGGAGCTTCGCACAAAGTTCTTTGCCAAGCTTTCTTTCAAGAAAGCGGGCAAGAAAGCGGGAGCGCCTGCCGGGCCGGGACACGGCAACAGCAGGCGCTCACATAAAATCATGGAAAAACAGCCTCAGCGCTGATCGGGGGCGTAGGCCACCACAGTGCGGCGGTTGGGCTCCACACCGGTGGAATAGGTGGTGACACCGGGATACTCCTGCAGAGCAGAGTGAATCACATGGCGCTCATAGGCGTTCATGGGCTCCAGAGTCATATTCTTCCGGTACTTGACTACCTTGCCGGCCACCTTCACCGCCAGGCGCTGGAGGGACTCCTCCCGCTTGGCCCGGTAGCCCTCGGCGTCCACGTGGATGCGGACCCGCTTGGACTGGCCGTGGTTGACGGCGTAGTTGGTCAGCTGCTGGATGGCGTCCAGCGTCTCGCCCCGGCGGCCGATGATGGCCCCCAGGCCGGTACCCTGGAGAATCACCTTATATCCGGTCTCGGGGCCGCCCAGCACCTGGGGCACAGCCTCCACCTCCAGCCGCTCCAGCAGGCCGGTGAGGAAGGTGACGATCTGCTGGGCCTTCTGGTCGTCCGGGCTGGCCGGGTCCAGAATGGGGGCGGGAGCCGGACGGGGCTCCTGAGCGCCGATGATGACCTCATCCCCCTCCTGCAGCTCGTTCCTGGCGTGACGGGGCTTCTCCTGCCGCTCCCGGCGGGGCCGGGCCTCACGGCGGGGCTTTGGAGCTTCCCAGCCCGGCTTAGCGGCCAGGATGGTCTCCTCCTCCACAGGGGCCTCCTCCTTGGGGGCCTCCTGGACAGGGGCGGCGGCAAGCACCGTCTCCTCCACAGGGGCGGAAACGGGGGCGGCCTTCTGCTCCACCACAGGGGCGGGCTTGGGCTGAGCCTTGGGCGCCTCCTTCACGGCGGCGAACAGGTCCTCCTCCAGAGGATCCTTGATGGGCTTGGGGACCCCGTTCTCCTCCTCATAGCTCACCCGGACCTTGGCCGGGTTGCTGCCAAAGCCCAGAAATCCGGACTTGGCACGCTCCATAACCTCCACCGACACGTCGTCCCGTTCCAGACCCAGCTGGAACAGAGCCGCCGCAATGGCGTCCTCCTCGGAACGCCCGGTGGTCTCAATCCACTTTCTCATGGTCAGACACCCTCCTTGCGGTCATCCTGGTCGTCCACTTCCACCTCGACCTGCTCTACCTCAACCTCAACCTCTTCCATCTCCACGGGAGCGGCGGATTCGGTCTCAGGGGCGGCAGGGGTCTGGGCGGCGGTCTCCTCCGCCGGAGTCTCGGCGGGGGCACTCTCCAGAGCCTGGGTCTCAGCGGTCTCGGGGGCAGTCTGCTCCTGGACCTGCTCGGGGGCGGGAGCCTGCTCCTTGGCCTGCTCCTTCTTCTGCTTCCGCTTCTCCTCGGCGGCCTTCAGCTGATCCCACATGAGCTCATCGGGATCCTTGTAGGGAGTCACGCCGCCAAAGCGGTCGGGAATATAGGCGCGGCCCCGGGCATAGGCACGGATGCCCTCCCGGCTGTCGTTCTTGTTCACGCCCTCCTGGTCGGGCTCCTCGTCCTTCTTCTTCTGAGCGGGCTTCTTCTTGCCGCGGTTCTTCTTCTCTTCCTCAATGCGGCGGGCGCGCTCCAGACGAGCTTCCTCCTTGCGGCGCTTCTCGTCTTCCTTCTCCTGACGCTCGCGCTCCTCGGCGGCCTTGCGGGCGGCCTCATAGTCCTTTTTGAGCATCTTGGAGCAGATAATCTCCTGAATAATGGTGACGAAATACTGGGCCACCCAGTAGATGGACAGGCCGGCAGGCACGGTGAAGCCGATCCACACGGTCATCAGGGGCATGGTGTACATCATGACCTTGTTGGTGCGGTCCATCTGGTCGTTCTGGGTCTGCTGGTTGATCTTGTTGGTGGCCATGGAAACCTTCATGGACAGGAAGGACACGACGGTGGAGAACAGGGGCAGCAGGAACAGGCCCACGGTGGCCCACTTCAGGCCGCCCTCCCAGAACTTCCAGCTGGGGATGGCGGACAGGTCAATGCCCAGGAAGTGGAAGTTCATGGCGAACACGTTATTGCCAGCCTCGCCCAGAGCGGCCTGGACGGCAGAGAGAACCTCAGGGGTTCTCAGGGCACTGGCCATGGCGATCTGGGGATAGGCGCCGGAGTTGGCCACACCGGTGATCTCAGCCACAGTGGCGATCTGGTCGGCGTTGAGGCCCATGAAGTAGGTCAGGGGCTCACGGATGATGAAGTACAGAACCATCAGCAGAGCGATGGGGATGAGGGACCACAGGCAGCCGCCCATGGGGTTGACCTTCTCCTTCTCGTAGAGCTTCTGTACCTCCATGTTGTAGCGCTCCCGGTCCTTGCCGTACTGCTTTTGCAGCTGCTGCATCTTGCCGGAGAGCATGGTGGTCTGAATCATGCTCTTCTTGCCCTTCAGGGTGACGGGGAAGAGGATGGTCTTGACCACGATTGCGAACAGAATCAGGGCCAGGCCGTAGCCGCAGAAGTCATAAAAGCGCAGCAGCAGCCAGGCAAAGGGCGTCAGGATAATACCCACAATGTAACCTCCATAAATTTAATGGCCGACAGAGGGGACTAGGGTACGGGGTCGTACTCGATGGACTTCTGCCGGTGGAAGGGCTGGCACCGGAGCACCCGGCGAAAGGCCAGCCAGCCCCCTTTGATTGCGCCGTACTTTTCCACCGCCTCCAGGGCATACTGGGAACAGGTGGGAATAAACCGGCAGCAGGGGGGGCGCATGGGGGAGATTTGCCGCTGATAGAACCGGATCAGGGCCAGGAGGACCGCTTTCACGCTCCTCCCTCCTTTTTGGGCTGCAGCAGCCCCAGCTTTTTCATCAGCTGGAGAAAGCTGCGCTGGGCGTCGGCATATTGGCCGGTAAGGATACGGTACCGGGCCACCACCACCACGTCGTAGCCGGGCAGGAGCTTGTCCTCGTTGGTGCGGTAAAGCTCCCGGATGCGGCGGCGGGCGTAGTTGCGCTTCACCGCCTTGCCCAGCTTCACCCCTGTGGTAATTCCCAGGCGGCTGTACGGGCGGCGGGTCTGGCGGCAGTAGATGGCAAAGTAAGGGCTGACCGCGCTTTTTCCCTTGGCGTACAGGCGGCGGAACTCATGATTCTGTTTCAGCGCAACGGTGTGCTTCATTTCGCTCCTCCGGTCTTTGGGACAAAATGGGGCACAAGGCCCCATTTTTCTCCGTATGCAGGTATGGGGCGGGGGAAAACCTCCCACGCCCCTGCGCGATGTATGCCAATTGTGTCCTCACGTCCCATTCCGTGGCCAATCCGGTCCTGTCGGAACTCACCTGCTCAGGGCCTCAGGGCCCCGGGCATCAGTGGGTCAGACGGACGCGGCCCTTGGCGCGGCGGCGGGCCAGAACCTTGCGGCCATTGCGGGTGGCCATGCGCTTGCGGAAGCCGTGCTCCTTGGAACGCTGGCGCTTCTTGGGCTGATAGGTACGAAGCATGGGGGACACCTCCTCATCTGAATTAAACCGGCTCTCCCGGTCCAACAACAGCTCGGTTGCGAGCTGCGGTCTGCTTGGTCTTGTGCGTCTCCGGGCAGGACAAATCCCGTCCCTGAAAGGACGCGCCACTTATTATAGATGATGAAGTAACTCCGTGTCAACCACTTTTTTGGTTCCTTTTCCCGAAATTTTCTGCCATCCCCCCACCTCTTTCAACATCTTGTACCCCTTTTCCAAGCCCCACACAACCTGTCAGAAAAAGGGGATACCTTATTATAAAAAAATAGGGCGAAATCCTTGCGGGGAGAGCTGATTTTTGGTATAATAAATTGGATTTATTCTGTCTACTTTTTCATGGAGAAACAAGCCGCCTTCTCCCTGCGGAGAAGGCGCTTTCCAAGTTTTTAAGGAGGACTGGGCATGAACCCTGCCGCAGACGTGTGGGACAAGGTCTTGGAGCTGATGAAGCCCGACATGACCTCCACCACCATCAATACATGGTTTGACGACACCAGCGCCGTGGCCCTGGAGGAGGATCGGTTTATCCTCTACTCCCCCACCCGGTTCAAACGGGACATTATTGCCTCCCGATACGTCAGCTACATCCAGAAGGCCCTGCACGAGCTCTTTTCCGCCGACTTTGACGTGGTGGTGCTCACCGAGGGCGAGCTGACCACCTATCAGAAGCCCCAGAAGGAGGATTTCTTCCCCGGCACCGAGGACTACACCTTTGAGCGCTTTGTGGTGGGCTCCTCCAACAAGTTCGCCCACGCCGCCGCACGGGCCGTGGCCGACGCCCCCGGGCGCAGCTACAACCCCCTCTTCATCTACGGCGAGTCGGGCCTTGGCAAGACCCACCTGCTGTACGCCATCGCCCACACCATCCACGACAACCACCCTGAGTACAAGGTGGTCTACATCAAGGGCGACACCTTCACCAACGAGCTCATTCAGGCCATCCGGGAAGGCCGGAACCAGGAGTTCCGGGAGAAATACCGGGGCGCTGACGTGTTTCTCATGGACGACGTGCAGTTCATCGCCGGCCGTGACTCCACTCAGGAGGAGATGTTCCACACCTTCAACACCCTCTATGAGCTGAAAAAGCAGATCGTCTTCACCTCCGACCGTCCCCCCAAGGAGATGCTCCGGCTGGAGGACCGTCTGAAAACCCGCTTTGAGTGGGGTCTGCTGGCGGACATTCAGCCCCCGGACTATGAGACCCGTATGGCCATCATCAAGAACAAGGCCATCCGCATGGGGGTGGAGCTGCCGGAGTTCCTGCTCCAGCTTATTGCCGAGAACATCACCGCCAACGTGCGGCAGATCGAGGGCACCGTCAACAAGATCATGGCCTATCAGGACCTGATGGGCGACGCCGTGGACAAGGAGACCGTGGTCCGGGCCGTGAAGGACATGTTCAAGGACAAGTCGGACATCGTGCCCACCGCTGAGGTCATCATTGACGAGGTCTGCAAGTTCTACAACATCGAGCCCGGCGTTCTGAAAGGACAGGGACGTGCCAAGGACATCTCCCTGGCCCGGCAGATCGCCATGTACCTCATCCGCCGAATGACCAACCTGTCTCTGAAGGAGATTGGCAAGGAGTTTGAGGGCCGTGACCATACCACCGTGCTGCACTCCCTGGAGCGCGTGGAGGAGCTGGTCAAGACCGACCCGGAAAAGGCCGAGATTATCAAGGATATTACCGCAAATATCAATATCCGGTACGAATAAGAATCTATCCTGCATTACAAAAGAGTGCGTGAGGATTTCGCCTGCGGGCGAGTTCCTTTTGCAGCGGTGCAAAAGGAACCAAAAACCCGCCGGGGGCGGCTCACGGGCATTTACAATGCCCTATCCCGCCTGCCCCCGGACCCCCATATATTTACGTGGGGAGCCATCAAGAAGGTTTCAGATACCTTATCGGCGCGGGAAAAGCCCAGGATGCGTATCTAGGCGCCAATCGCTGCCGCTAAGAAGTGATTGAATGATCACCTGCTTCTACAAGAGACGACGCGCCTGCCTTTTTGCCCTCGCGGAAGGGCTCAGATGAACGGCTCCGTCATCGGGACGCACACTGGATTGACGGAAACCTGCTGTGAGACGCACCTGCATTCCAGGGCTGCACCCGCCAGCGTTGCTCGTTACCTACCTCGTTCGATTTCCCGCTGAACTTTTCAGGGCACCGCCACCCCCGGGGGTACATCCAATAGGGGGGCCGCAGCGGGAACCCAATGGAAGCCCAGCGTAGCGGGTTCCATTGGGAGAGGACGAGCGACGGAATGAATGAGCCTTGCCCTTTAGGGCGAGGCGAACGATATGTAGTCCGCGAGGACGAGATTGGTCGTTTCAAGGGGATGGAATTTCTATCAGGAGGGAAATCGAAATCCCCCTTCCCCTCAATTTTTTCTCCCCACTCTTTCCCCAATTCTCCACAGTAAAATGTGGAATGTTTGTGGACAAAAGTGGAAAACTCCCTTTCATTTTCTTGCGTGTGGAAAGCGACAAAATTCCTCCACAATGCCTGTGGACGCTCTTTCCCTTGGGGCTCTAAGGCTGGAGACACTTTTCCACATCTTTTTTGCCTACTAAGACTGTTACTAAAAAAGATCCTAATCCTCTCCCCGGAGAGAGAGAAAACCAGACTGGAGGAAGTACCATGAAATTTTCCTGCGAGAAGGCCCTGCTGTCGGCCGCCGTGGCGGCGGCCTCCCGGGCGGTGGCGGCCAAAAGCTCCATCCCCGCCATGGAGGGCATCCTCATCGAAGCCGGCGAACGCCTCCGCCTCACCGGCTATAACCTGGAAACCGGAATTCAGGCCACCGTTCCGGCGGAAATCCTGGAGAAAGGCTCCCTGGTGCTGTCCGCCCGGCTCTTCGGCGAGATCGTCCGCAAGATGCCCGACGACATGGTGGTATTTTCTTCCAGCGGCTACACCGTCAACATCAAGTGCGGTTTGAGTGAATTCAACATTCTGGGCACCGACCCGGAGGAGTTCCCCGAGCTCCCCTCCGTGGACCAGCAGAACGGCCTGGTCCTCTCCCAGCCCACCATGCGCTCCATGATCTCCCAGACCCTCTTCGCCGTCAGCGACAACGAGAGCCGCCCCATTCACACCGGCTCCCTCTTTGATGTGGACGAAAACGGCCTGACGGTGGTGTCAGTGGACGGCTACCGCCTGGCTCTGCGCCGGGAGCCCATCCAGGAGCGCCAGAGCAACGCCTGCTTCTCCTTCGTGGTGCCCGGCTCCGCCCTCAGCGAGGTGGAGAAGATCTGCTCCGGCGAGGGCACCGTCACCATCACCCAGGGCGCCCGCCACGTCATGTTCCGGGCGGGAGACATGGTGCTGGTGGCCCGGCGTCTGGAGGGCGAATTCCTGCCCTACAAAAACGCCATCCCCCGCAACAACTCCATCAAGGTGGAGGTGGACACCCGTTCCCTCCTCCAGTCCATTGACCGCGTGTCCCTGATCATCAGCGAGAAGCTGAAGAGCCCCCTGCGCTGCGTCTTCGGGGACGGCATGGTGTCCATCACCACCCGCACCTCCATCGGCGACGCCGCCGACCAGTGCCCCATAACCGGCGACGGCGAGGGACTGGAGATCGGCTTCAACAACAAGTACCTGATGGACGCGCTGAAAAACGCCCCCGCCGACCGGCTGCGGCTGGAGTTTACCTCTGGGGTGGCTCCCTGCGTCATCCTGCCCGCCGAGGGGGAGGAGAACTTCATCTATATGGTGCTGCCGGTCCGTTTGAAGGCCAACTGAGAAAAAAAGCGCCCGGCTCAGCCGGACGCATGACATGAGAAGTCCCCGGCAGCTGCCGGGGACGGAAACGTGGTGTTTGTATGCAGAGAGAAGAAATTAAGATTCATACCGAATTCATCAAGCTCCAGGACCTTTTGAAGTTCGCCGGAGCGGTGGAGACGGGCGGAGACGCCAAGCTGATTATTCAGGAGGGCCGGGTGTCCGTCAACGGCGAGGTCTGTACCATGCGGGGCAAGAAGATGCGCCCCGGGGACACGGCCGCCATTGACGGGGAGCTGGAGCTGGTGGTCACATGAGGCTCAAGGGCCTGGAGCTGGACTTTTTCCGCAACTATACCCATCTGGAGGCCTCCTTTGACCCACGGGTGAACCTCATCTACGGGGACAACGCCCAGGGAAAGACCAACCTGCTGGAGGCCATCGCCTACCTGTCCTCCGCCCGGTCCCACCGGGCGAGGTACGATAAGGAGCTTATCATGATGGGCGTGGACTCCGCCTTTCTCAAGGGGGAGATCGAGAGCCGGGAGAGGGACTTTACCCTGGAGGCCAAGCTCTTCCGGGGCAAAGGGCGGCAGCTCTACTCCAACGGGGTGCGGCTCAAGACCGCCGGGGAGCTCAGCGGGATTCTCAATACCGTCCTCTTCTGCCCCGAGGATCTCTACCTCATCCGGGAGGGGGGCGCGGCCAGGCGGAAATTTCTGGACAGCGCCATTTGCCAGCTGCGGCCCAGGTATGCCGCCGCATTGGCGGAATATAACCGCCTCTACGAGCACAAGACCCGGATTCTGCGGGATTGGCCGGAAAATCCATCCCTGCTCCAGACTCTGGACGACTTTAACCTGCGCATGGCTCAGACCGGGGCCATCCTCATTCACTACCGGGCCCACTTTGTGAAGCGGCTGCGGGAGCACGCTCCCGCCATTCACGCCGACTTCTCCGGCGGGCGGGAGGAGCTGGGGCTTCAATATCAGACGGTGTCCACGGTGGGCGACCCGCTGAAGGCGCCCCGGGAGCTGCTGCCCATGCTGCTGGACCATCAGGAGCACCACCGGCAGGCGGAGCTGGATTCCCGGCAGTGTCTGTCCGGGCCCCACAAGGACGACGTGGTGGTGGAGATCGGCGGGTTGTCCGCCAAGACTTACGGCTCCCAGGGACAGACCCGGACGGCGGCGCTGTCTTTGAAATTGGCCCAGCGGGAGATTTTTCAGGAGGAGACCGGCCAGTGGCCGGTGCTGCTGCTGGATGATGTGCTCAGTGAGCTGGATGCCCGGCGGCAGGCCTTTGTTTTGAACCGGATTCGAGGCGGTCAGGTGTTTATCACCTGCTGTGAAGAGGAAAAATTAGAGGGGTTGGAGGGTGGAAGAGCCTTCCATATCCAGGGCGGGAAGCTGATATAAGTCAAATGCGAGCCAGCTCCTGCCCCAGAGAGAGACCAGCCAGAAAAGCAGCTTCTTTCTCAATGGCCTCTGTCACTGCCAGGCCATACTCCACCCGCTGAGCCAAGTCCGACCAGGGGTCCCCTGCCTGCGCCAGCTGGTCAAGGGCACGCTGGGCCATGACCATATTTTCCTCGTATTCTTTTTGGTTTTCTGCGAGGTATTGGTCCACACGTTGCTGAAGGCAGAAATCATAGAGGGTCTGTTGGAGCGGCGTCATAGAAAGACCTCCGAATAGAGCACGAATGTGCTTATGATAATATTATAATAGCAGCACAAACGTGCTCTGTCAAGGGGTGCTGTACCATGTCGCTCTTTTCTCAGCGGCTTTGTGAATTGCGCAAGAAACAAGGAATATCTCAGGCAGCGTTGGCCCAAGAATTGGGAATTGCCCTTCGGGCGTACCAGTACTATGAACGTGGTCAACGAGACCCACAGTTATCTGTGGCAGTCAGTATTGCCGACTTTTATAAGATTTCGCTGGATTATCTGGTGGGACGAAGTGATTTGCCCGATCTGGCATCTGAGAGGAATGCTCCGTAGGGGCGGCCTGTGGCCGCCCGTCGGATCCTGTTGCTAAACTGAACGTAAAAAGGATATTTCGCCCCCGGGCGAGTAACTTTCTGTGCAGACAGAAAGTTACCAAAGAACTGCCTAGGGGAAGGGGGATTTCGATTTCCCTCCTGATAGAAATTCCATCCCCTTGAAACGACCAATCTCGTCCTCGCGGACTACATATCGTTCGCCTCGCCCTAAAGGGCAAAGGCTCATTCATTCCGTCGCTCGTCCTCTCCCAATGGAACCCGCTACGCTGGGCTTCCATTGGGTTCCCGCTGCGGTCCCCCTATTGGATGTACCCCCCGGGGGCTGGCGGTGCCCTGGAAGGTTCAGCGACGATCTTTCGGAGTAGGTAACGAGAGGCGCTGGCAGGTGCAGCACCGGAACGCGGGTGCATCCCACCACACGGCTCCGCTAATCCCGTGTACGTCCCAGTGACGCCTGAGCCCTCCCGCGAGGGCGGAAAGGCAGGCGCGATGTCCCTTGTAGAAGTAGGTGATTATTCAACCGCTTCTTAGCGGCAGCGGTTGGCGCTTAGACACCCATTCTGGGCTTTTCCCGCGCCGGTAAGGTACTTCCTGCGTTCTTGATGGCTCCCCCGTAAAAAATGGGGGTCCGGGGCCGACTCCCCCTGTCAGGGGGAGATGTCGAGCGAAGCGAGACAGAGGGGGGTAGGGACAGGCGGCATAAAAACACGAAGTGTTTTTCCAGACGCCGTCCCCCGGTGGCGCTTTGCCTACTTTGCCGACGCGGGCAAAGTAGGTCGCCCCGCAGGGCGAAATCTCCCTGTACACCGTCTTGCGCCCCGACACGGCGGGCGGATGAGGACATCCGCCCCTACGAAAACAGAGTGCCAAATATGCGGCGGGGGCAAACCCCCGCCCTACACAGCCGGCCTCGAGCAGGCGGATGGTATCCGGCCCTACGGAAAACGATCAGGCGGGCAGATACTTGGTATTTCTCTAAACCGCCACCAGGCGGGCGCAGAGGCGAAACGAAGTTTCGCAGAAAGTTCTTTGCCAAGCTTTCTTTCAAGAAAGCGGGAGAAAGGGAGGGCAAACCGGTGCCCATTGTCATTGGAATTTTCTTTCTCATCCCCATGGGCCTGGCCCTGGTGGGCGAATATCTGTGCTGCCGGCTGCCCCGGCGGCGCATCTGGCGCCTCCTCCCTCCCCTGCTGGCGGTGATCTTCGTGCTGACAGCCCTGTGGGTCCGCCTCCAAAACTGGCAGAGCGATGACGTCTCCCCCCTCACCCAGCTGGTGATCTTCCCCGGCGTGCCGGGGGTAGCCCTGGGTCTGGGGTGCTGGCTGGGCTGGCGGCTCTGGAAGCGGCTCTGGACCCCCAGAGTGATTGACGAGCGGTGAAGCAAGGAGGGACAAGCCATGTACCTGCATCTGGGCCAGTCGGTGGTGGTGCCCCACCGGGAGATCCTGGGCATCTTCGATCTGGACAACGCCTCCTGGGCCTACAAAACCCGGGAGTTTCTGGAAAAAGCCGAGGCCGACGGCCGGGCCGTCTGGCTGGGCGAGGACCTGCCCCGGTCCTTCGTGCTGGTGGGGGACGGGGAGCATCCCCCCACCGTCTACCTCTCACAGCTGTCTTCCGCCGCCCTGGTGAGCCGGGCGGAACGGAATTTCTTGGAATAATGCCGTCTCTGGCGGCGGAATGGAGGAACCATCTATGGATGAGCTGCAATATCTCTGGAAGGACCGCAAGCGCTACTTCGGCCTGCCCCTGTCCTTCACCCGGTACCGCCTCAGCGAGGACCGTATCTTCGTAGAGAAGGGCTTCTTCAGCATCCACGTGGAGGAGGTGCTCCTCTACCGGGTGCGGGATCTGGAACTGAACCTGAAGCTGACCCAGCGGATCTTCGGCGTGGGCACCGTGTCCATCCACTCCTCGGATAAGACCGCCCCCGACCTGAGCCTGCTGAACGTGAAGCAGCCCCGCCAGGTGAAGGAGCTGATCTTCCGCCAGGTGGAGGCGTGCAAGGAGCAGCGGCGGATGCGCACCATGGAGATGGTGGGCGCCCAGGACGACAGCCCGGAACAGGAGCCGGATCTTCTGGACGAGACAGAGCAGTAAGGAACGTACCTTTTGCCCGCCGGGGAAGGTCCCCTTTTCCGGCGGGACATGCAGCACAGCCGCCGCGCCCGGCGCGTGGGAACGGGTCCGCCCGCACCCAGGCGCCCGGTACGGCGGAGAAACACAAGCGGAGGTTTTTATGTCTGACATTATGGAACAAAACGAGCTCAACTCCACCCAGGTGGACCATGAGTACGGCGGCAGCGAGATTCAGGTTCTGGAGGGCCTGGAGGCGGTACGCAAGCGCCCGGGCATGTACATCGGCTCCACCTCGGAGTCCGGCCTTCACCACCTGGTGTACGAGATTGTGGACAACTCCATCGACGAGGCGCTGGCCGGCTACTGCACCGACATCACGGTGACCATCAACCCCGGCAACACCATCACCGTCACCGACAACGGCCGCGGCATCCCCGTGGACATTCAGCCCCAGACCGGGCGGCCCGCCCTGGAGGTGGTCTTCACCGTCCTCCACGCCGGCGGCAAGTTCGGCGGCGGTGGCTACAAGGTGTCCGGCGGTCTCCACGGCGTGGGCGCCAGCGTGGTAAACGCCCTCTCCGAATGGCTGGAGGTCCAGGTCCACAAAAACGGGGAAATTTACGAGATGAAGTTTGCCCGGGGCAAGATTACCCAGGAAATGAAGGTGGTGGGCAAGACCGACCACACCGGCACCACCGTCACCTTCAAGCCCGACCCGGAGATGTTCGACACCCTGGAATATAACTACGAGACCCTGCACACCCGCATGCGGGAGGAGGCCTTCCTCAACGCCGGCCTGCGCATCCAGACTGTGGACCTGCGCCCCGGCCAGGAGCAGGAGGACGACATGTGCTACGAGGGCGGCATCCGGGAGTTTGTCTCCTACATCAACCGGAACAAGGACGCCCTCCACCCCGACGTCATCTACATGTCCGGGGCCAAGGAGGACTCCATGGCCGAGGTGGCCATGCAGTACAACGACGGCTACAACGAGATCATGGTCTCCTTCGCCAACAACGTCCACACCCCCGAGGGCGGCATGCATGAGGAGGGCTTCAAGCGGGCGCTGACCAACGTGCTCAATAACTACGGCCGCAAAATCAAGCTTCTCAAGGATGACGAGAAGGTGTCCGGCGAGGACTGCCGGGAGGGCCTCACCGTGGTCATCTCGGTGAAGCTCACCGAGGCCCAGTTCGAGGGCCAGACCAAGGCCAAGCTGGGCAACAGCGAGATGCGCACCCTGGTGAACTCCATTGTCTCCGAGAAGCTGGAGACCTACCTGGAGGAGAACCCTGCCGTGGGCCGGGCCATTCTGGACAAGGCCCTCACCGCCAACCGGGCCCGGGAGGCCGCCCGCAAGGCCCGTGAGTCCATTCGCCGCAAAACCGCTCTGGGCGGCGCGGCCATGCCGGACAAGCTCCGGGACTGCAACGAGGCAAACCCCGAGCTCACTGAGCTCTACATCGTCGAGGGCGATTCCGCAGGCGGCTCGGCCACCCAGGGCCGGGACAGCCGCTTCCAGGCCATCCTCCCCCTGTGGGGCAAGATGCTCAACGTGGAGAAGGCCCGGGCGGACAAGGTGTACGGCAACGACAAGCTCCAGCCCGTCATCACCGCTCTGGGCGCCGGCATCGGGGACGAGTTTGACATCAACAAGCTGCGCTATCACAAGGTCATTATCATGGCCGATGCCGACGTGGACGGCGCCCACATCCGCACCCTGCTTCTGACCTTCTTCTTCCGCTTCATGCGGCCCCTCATTGAGAACGGCTACGTCTACTCCGCCGTGCCCCCCCTCTACAAGCTGACCCGGGGCAAGACCACACGGGTGGCCTTCGACGACATCGAGCGGGAAAAGATCGCCGCCGAGCTCCGGGGCGACAACCCCAACGCCAAGGTGGACATCAGCCGCTTTAAGGGTCTGGGCGAGATGAACCCCCACGAGCTGTGGGAGACCACCATGGACCCGGAAAAGCGCACCCTGCGCCGCATCGAGCTGGACGACGCCGTGGCCGCCGACGCCACCTTCAACATCCTCATGGGCGAGAAGGTGGAGCCCCGGAAGGAGTTCATTGAGCGAAACGCCAAGTACGCCGTCAACCTGGACTACTAAGAAACGCGGCGCCAGCCCCCAGGGCGGAAAAGCACGCCCCTTTGAAACTGGAAAGCCTTAGCGGGCCGGCGGGTACGCCGGCCTCTACGAGGAGGAGATATCACCCATGAGCAAGAAGCCCCAATACGATCCTGAGGAAATCCGCTACCCGAACCAAAAGATTGAAGTCACCCCTCTGGTTCCGGAGATGGAGCAGTCCTATATTGAATACGCCATGTCCGTCATCGTGGGCCGGGCCCTGCCCGACGTGCGGGACGGCCTGAAGCCGGTGCACCGGCGCATCCTCTACGCCATGTACGAGGACAACCTGACCTCGGACAAGCCCTTCAAGAAGTCGGCCACCTGCGTGGGCGACGTGCTGGGCCGCTACCACCCCCACGGCGACGCCTCCGTGTATGACGCCCTGGTCCGTCTGGCCCAGGACTTCTCCATGCGCTACATGCTGGTGGACGGCCACGGCAACTTCGGTTCCATCGATGGCGACCCCCCGGCCGCCTACCGTTACACCGAGGCACGTCTCAGCAAAATCTCCGACGAGATGCTCCGGGACATCGAGAAGGACACCGTGGACTGGGACCCAAACTTCGACGAGACCCGGAAGGAGCCCAAGGTGCTCCCCTCCCGGTTCCCCAACCTGCTGGTGAACGGCTCCTCCGGCATCGCCGTGGGCATGGCCACCAACATCCCGCCCCACAACCTCACCGAGGTCATCAATGCCACCATCTGCGTGCTGGATAACCCCGAGGCCACCCTCCCCGACCTGATGGAGCACATCAAGGGCCCCGACTTCCCCACCAAGGGAATTATCATGGGCCGCAGCGGCATCCGTGCGGCCTACGCCACCGGCCGGGGCCGGATTATGGTCCGGGCCCGCCACGAGTTTGAGGAGTTCGGCAAGGACCGCACCCGCATCATCATCAACGAGATCCCCTACCAGGTCAATAAGCGCATGCTCATCAAGAACATGGCCGACCAGGTGGAGGACAAGCGGCTGGAGGGCATTTCCGACATCCGGGACGAGTCCGACCGCAACGGCATGCGCATCGTCATCGAGCTCAAGCGGGACGCCAACCCCCAGGTGGTGCTGAACCGCCTCTTTGCCCAGACCCAGCTCCAGACCACCTTCGCTATCAACATGCTGGCCCTGGTGGAGGTGAACGGCAAGCTCCAGCCCCGGATTTTGTCTCTCCGCCACATCCTGGACGAGTACATCGCCTACCAGGAGCAGGTCATCATCCGCCGCACCCGCTATGACCTCCGCAAGGCTCAGGAGCGCGCCCACCTGTTGGAGGGCCTGCTCATCGCCCAGGACAACATTGACGAGGTCATCCGCATCATCCGCCAGGCCTACGACAACGCCAAGGAGCGGCTGATGGAGCGCTTCGGGCTGGACGACGTCCAGGCCCAGGCCATTCTGGACATGCGCCTGAAGGCCCTCCAGGGACTGGACCGGGAGAAGCTCCAGGCCGAGTACAAGGAGCTGGAGGAGCGCATCGCCTACTTCCAGCGCCTGCTGTCCGACGAGGCCATGCTCCGGGGCGTCCTCAAGGACGAGCTCACCGCCATCCGGGACAAGTACGGCGACGACCGTGTCACCGAGATCCAGGACGTGGAGGACGAGCTGGACATTGAGGACCTCATTGAGGAGGAGCAGTGCGTCTTTACCCTCACCCAGGCGGGCTACATCAAGCGTACCCCGGTGAGCGAATATACGGCCCAGTCCAAGGGCGGCATGGGCAAGAAGGGCATCACCACCCGGGAGGAGGACTGCGTGGCCGACGTGTTCACCGCCTCCACCCACGACTACCTGCTCTTCTTCACCGACACCGGCAAGGTCTACCGCAAGAAGGGCTACCAGATCCCCGAGAGCGGCAAGGCCGCCAAGGGCACCAACATCGTGAACATCCTCCAGGTGGAGCCCGGGGAGAAGGTCCAGACCATGATCCACTTCCGGGACTTCTCCAACGAAGAGCTCTATCTGGTCATGGTCACCAAGAACGGCACCGTCAAGCGGATCCCCGTCACCGCCCTGAAGAACATCCGCGCCAGCGGCATCCGGGCTATCACCCTGGAGGAGGGCGACCAGCTCATCTCCGTGCGGGAGACCGACGGCACCCGGAAGATCATCATCGCCACCCACGACGGCATGGCCATCTGCTTTGACGAGAACGACGTCCGGCCCATGGGCCGCACCGCCGTGGGCGTCCGGGGCATCCGCCTGCGGGAGGGCGACTACGTGGTGGGCGCCGCCCGGGCCCGGGCGGGCAAGTGCGTGCTGTCCATCACCGAGAATGGCTACGGCAAGCGCACTCCCGTGGAGGAGTACCGCATCACCAACCGGGGCGGCGTGGGCATCAAGAACTACGCTGTCACCGACAAGACCGGCCCCGTGGTGGGCATCAAGGTGGTGGACGGCAGCGAGGACCTGCTGGTGGTCACCCAGGCGGGTATCCTCATCCGCACCCATGTGGAGAACGTGAAGATCACCTCCAACCGCGCCACCCAAGGCGTCATCGTCATGCGCTTCAAGGAGGAGGGCGACCGGGTCATCGCCCTGGCTCTGGCGGAACGGGAGGAGACCCCCGAGGTCAACCAGCCCGAGACGGAGGAGGAGACCGCAACTCCCGAGGCTGAGCAGTAAGGAGCGCCCATGGGAGGTACAGCCATTTCGATTCTGGGAGGTGTCCTCCCCCTTCGGGTAAATTTCCTGTTTTTTGTCCTTGTTGCGGTGGTTGGCTACGGCATCTATCTTCCCTATCAGGAGAAGCGAAGCCACAGGTCTGGCCCGAGCAAGGACAAGAAATCCAGCGGCCCCAGGGCCGGACGGGAACAGACCGGCAGAACGATCGGAACCCTGCTTATGTGTGTCCTCTTAGGGATTTTACTGCTGTGGGCGCTGGGATTTTTCCTCATGAGCCTCATCTTTGCCCCCCTGATGGGGGGAATGGCCGCCGTTCTTCTGGTGGTGCTGAGCGGGCTGATGGTGGTTTTGCCGGGCGTACTTCTCTGGCGCGTGGTGCGCGGTGAGAGACAGGGCCGCCGGAAAAAAGTGGAGAGGGTCCCCCCTGCTGCTGCCCCAGAGAAACTTTCGGAGCAGCATGACCACGTCCCCTCTGCCGCCGCCAGTGTGCAGGAGCGGCTGGAGCAGCTGACGGCGCTGAAAGAGGCCGGACTGCTGGACAAGGCGGAGTATGAACAGCGCAGGGAAAGAATTTTAAAGGGGCAGTGAGCCCAGTTTCCAAAACAATGATCCAGAGGGTTCCGAAACAAAGGAGGTTTTCCCGTGAGAAGACGTCGTGTGACCTATCGCCCCAGCAAGGCCCAGGGGGCCTTTGGAATGGTATGGGGCGGGATTTTCGTGCTCATTGGCCTGGTAGTGGTCATTCCAACCTTCGGCCCCTTCGGAATTTTGTGGACGCTGATGGCGGTGGGCATTACGGTGATGAACGGCCTGCACGCCTTCGGGAAGAAGTATGTGGGGCCGGAGATCCGCATTGAGGATGAGGAGGGCTATGGGGAGGAATCCCGGCCCTATGAGGGAAATGTCCCCTCCTCCCCTGCCCCGGAGACTCACGACCACATTCCCTCCACCGCGCTGGACGCCAAAGACCGCCTGGAGCAGCTCAAGAGCCTGAAAGAGGCCGGGCTGCTTACTCAGGAGGAATATGACCAGAAGCGGAAGCAAATTCTGGATCAGCTGTAAACAAGGAAACCGCGGCCCCCACATCGTTTCGGGGCCGCGGTTTTCTATTTTTAAGTAGGGATAGATACTATCCACTTAATTTGAGCGGTTATAAAATGAAAAATAGGGATTTCACCTGTGGGACGGGGGATGGAAATATTTCGCCTGCGGGCGAGTAACTTTCTGTGCAGACAGAAAGTCACCAAAGAGCTGTCTAGGGGAAGGGGGATTTCGATTTCCCCCTTCCCCTAGATACCCTATCCCCTTGAAACGACCAATCAGGGGGGCTTCGGCCCCCCTATTGGATGTACCCCCCGGGGGTTGGCGGTGCCCTGAACCATTCAGCGGTGAACCGTCGGAGCGGGCAACGAGACGCGCTGGCGGGTGCGGCACCGGAATGTGGGTGCGTCTCACAGTACGTTTCCGCCAATCCGGAGTACCTTCCAGCGGCGAAGCGTCCACCCGAGCCCTTCCGCGAGGGCGGAAAGTTAGGCGCGATGTCCCTTGTAGAAGTAGGTGGTTATTTAACCGCCTCTTAGCGGCAGCGGTTGGCGCTTAGACACGCATCCTGGGCGTCTCCCGCGCCGATAAGGTATCTCAAACCTTATTGGTGGCTCCCCCGTAAACATATCAGGGGGTCCGGGGGAGGCGGCATAAAAACACGAAGTGTTTTTCCAGACGCCGTCCCCCGGCGGGGTTTTTTGGTTCCTTTTGCACCGCTGCAAAAGGAACTCGCCCAATGGGCGAAACAATCTCTCTGTCCGCAGGCGAAATATCCTTTCTCGATCTCACAGGCAGGCAAAGCATTTTTTAACCTCTCCCCCGTGAATCACCCGCAAACATATGGAAAAATTCCAGAAAACCAGGAACATCCCTCTCTTTCCAACGTCTAAACAGGCAAAGACCCCTTTAAAGGCCTTTTTCCCAAAAGATTCGAAAAAATGTTCGACATTTTTCTTGACAAATTCGAACGTATGTTGTATTTTATGTTTGAAACATCTGTTCGCATTTCGAACGGGTGCTGATCGGAAGAAAAGTACGGTTTTTTGGACCAATTTCGGGCTAGAATCAAACCATCATAAGAGATGGAGGGAGACAGGATGCAGACCATTTACACCACCACCGCCAATTTTGTGCGCCACGAGGGGAATCTTGTGGACTTTCAGGAGTACCGCCGCCGCCTGGCTCTGCTCCAGGAGGGCAGCCTGGCCCCCAGCCCCCGGGAGGAGTCCATTTCCTGGGAGGAGGACTGGACGGAGGAGCCGGTCCAGGAGGAAGCCCCCCGCATTTACGCTCTGGAGCCCCAGCAGGAGGCCCGCCCCAGCCGCCGGGAGCGGCGGGAGCGCCGCGCCCTGGTGCTGGACGTGTGCGCCAGCCTCAGCGTGGTCGCCATGACCCTGATTTTCTCGCTGCAGCTGGTGCTGGGCTGAGAACTTCCGGTTGTCAATGTGCTGAATTTCAAAATGTGTTCCGCCCCGCGGGAGTCTCTCCCGGTGGGGCGGATTTCTGTTTTTTGTGCCCCTCCCCTGCCTTCCATCCCTTGGGGCACAAGATGTTGCCTCCAGGAAACCCCAGCAAAAAAATTGCAGAAATGCCTGTCCCAACCGGGAAAAGGGGTTGACGTAACAGAAAAAAACGTGTATATTACTTTTGTTACCAAATTGTAACTCTTTTATCCGGATTGTCATTTTTTACCGAGAGGGATTTTATGTTGGATTGGCATCGTCTGGGGCGCGGATCGTCCGCGCCCAAAGAAGAATCAAATACATCCAAGACCTCCGGCCGGGACTGGGAGGCCCTGCGCCAGGAGGCCGGGCGCCGCTGGAAGCTGTGGAAGGAGTGGTCCCGCATCCACGCCCGCCGCTGGGGCCATGTGTTCCACGGGGCCCTGTCCGTCAACCGGGCCGTGGGGCCCATCTCCTTTTTGGGGGTGGCCACCGCTCTGGGCGTGGCCATGACCATCACCACCCTGTACTCCCCCAGCTACGCCGTCACCATGAACGGCCAGGCCGTGGGCGTGGTGGCCGACCAGGAGATGGTCACCGACGCCATCCGGCAGGTGGAGGAGGAGGGCTCCTCCCTGCTGGGCTACGACTATCAGGTGGAGGGCGAGCTGGACTACCAGTTCACCCTGACCCTGAAGAGCGATCTGAGCAGCGAGACGGAGATTGAAAACTACTTCTACGGCCAGCTCTCCTCCGTCAGCAGCCACCTGCGCAAGTGCGAAGTGGTGGTGGACGGCAAGAGCATCGGTGTGGTGAAGGACGAAGACGCCCTCAACGCCATGCTCCAGGAGATCAAGGACCAGTATGTGACCGAAAACACCACCTCCGTGGACTTTGTGGAGGATGTGAAGATCAACTACGTCTACTCCGCCGACACCATCATGACCGTGGAGGAGATGGAGGCCGCTCTGAAGGCCAACTCCACCGGCGAGACCACCTACACCGTCCAGAAGGGCGACACCTTCAACGCCATCGCCTACGCCAACGACATGTCCGTCAGCGATCTGAAGGCCCTGAACCCCGACGCGGACATCAACCGGCTGATGATCGGCGACGTGCTCAACGTGAAGGAGCTCATCCCCGTCCTGTCCGTCCAGACCACCGAGCACCAGGTCTATACCCAGTCTATCCCCTGCCCGGTGGAGGAGGTCAAGAACGACTCCATGTACAAGGGCGACACCAAGATCATCACCCAGGGCGAAGAGGGTGAGGAGCAGGTGGAAGCTGACGTCACCTTCGTCAACGGCTATGAGCGGGAGCGCAACGTGACCTCCACCACCACCCTGAAGGAGCCAACCACCACCGTCAAAGCCGTGGGCACCAAGGAGAAGCCCAAGACCGCCTCCAAGGGTACCTACATCTGGCCCGTGTCCGGCCGGATCTCCTCCTACTTCGGCGGACGGTACATCTTCGGCAGCTACAGCTACCACTCCGGCCTGGATATCACCTGCTCCTACGGCACCTCCATCAAGGCGGCCGACGGCGGCACGGTCACCTTCGCCGGGTATAAGGGCTCCTACGGCTATCTGGTCATCATCACCCACGACAACGGAACCCAGACCTACTACGCCCACAACTCCTCCCTGCTGGTGTCCGCAGGCGACAAGGTCTACCAGGGCGAGGTAATCGCCAAGGCGGGCAGCACCGGCCGCTCCACCGGACCCCACTGTCACTTCGAGGTCCGCGTCCGCGGCACCGCCGTCAACCCCCTCAACTACCTCAGATGATTGAAAAAGCGCCCGATCTCTAAAAAGAGACCGGGCGCTTTTTTTATATCCATCAGAAATAAAACAAATCTTCAAACTTCTTGTCCAGAGCAATGCACAGCACCAGGGCCAGCTTGGCGGTGGGATTGAACTGGCCCGTCTCGATGGAGCTGATGGTCTGTCGGGACACGCCCACCAGCTTGGCCAGCTCCCCCTGAGACAGATTCTTCTCCGCTCGGGCCACCTTCAGCCGGTTTTTCAGCTCCAGTCCTTCCTCCATGCACTCACCACCCTGTCATATATCTTACCAGATTATACACCAGGAAGGCAAGACAGACCAGGGCCAGAACCAATTGGGACTTTTGCTTCAGATTGACCGCCTTGTACAGGCAGCAGCCCAGGCTGCAGGCCCAGAACATGGACAGAATGTCCCCCACTGGAATGCCGTGGGCCATTTTCCAGGTGGTCAGAAAAAGGCCTATGCCAAAGACAAAGATCAGACTGAAAGACTCCCCCTGGATTCGGATGGTCCGTTCCCGTTCGTCCTGATTCTGATTTTCCCGGCGGCTTTTTTCCAGAATTTCGTTCTTTTCCATGGAGAAAACTTCCTTTCTCAATTTGCGGTGGCCCGGCCGCGGCCCCGCTGTTGTGATGAGCATAGCACGAACTGTTTATTGTGTCAAGTAAACTTGTCAGAAAATAAGTAAACTTGTCGGCTTGAGAAAAGAAGCAACCGGACCACAGGCGGAAATGTCCCTTGCAGCGGACCGACAGGACACCAGCCCACAAAAGACCCGAAACCAAACCGCAAAAAACAAAAGAAACGACGAGGACGGTCTCCCACTCTGAATGTCTGGACCCAAACGGGCGGATAGGATCCGCCCCTGCGGAAAAGGCTCAGGCGGGCGGACCCCTGATATTGATTTCAAACACCTCCAGGCGGGCGCAGAGGCGAAGCGAAGCTTCGCAGAACGTTCTTTGCCAAGCTTTCTTTCAAGAAAGCGGCTTGACAGCGGGGAAAATCTGTACTAAAATGCGGTTTACAGCCACAGCAGGGAACAGTACCCCGAACACCGGAGTGCAGAGAGAGAGCGGTTGGTGCAAGCTCTCCCGGGACGCGGAGGGAAGGCCCCCTGCTTGCCGCGGGCAGGAAATGGCCCGCCGGCTCCCCGCCGTTATCGGGACGAGAGTGCGCATCAGCCAGATGCGAATTCAGGTGGAACCACGGACAAAGCTTTTTGTTCGCCCTGAGCCTTTTGGGCTTGGGGCGTCTTTTTATGCCTTGAGCCAAACCATCTTGATGAAAAAGGAGTTTGGAACATGAAAAACACTGAAAAGACCATGGAAAAAATCGTAAATCTGTGCAAGGGCCGTGGATTTATCTTCTCCGGTTCTGAGATTTACGGCGGCCTGGCCAACACCTGGGACTACGGCCCTCTGGGTGTGGAGCTGAAGAACAACGTGAAGAAGGCCTGGTGGAAGAAGTTCGTCCAGGAGAACCCCTACAACGTGGGTCTGGACGCCGCCATCCTGATGAATCCCCAGGTGTGGGTTGCCTCCGGCCACGTGGGCGGCTTCTCCGATCCTCTGATGGACTGCAAGGAGTGTAAGGAGCGCTTCCGCGCCGACAAGGTCATCGAGGACTGGTGCCAGGAGAACAACTTCGACCTTGGCCACAGCGTGGACGCCATGAGCCAGGCCCAGATGAAGGAGTTTGTGGAGGAGCACAACATCCCCTGCCCCACCTGCGGCAAGCACAACTGGACCGACATCCGTCAGTTCAACCTGATGTTCAAGACCTTCCAGGGTGTCACCGAGGACGCCAAGAACACCGTGTACCTCCGTCCTGAGACCGCCCAGGGCATCTTCGTCAACTTCCAGAACGTCCAGCGCACCACTCGCCGCAAGCTGCCCTTCGGCGTGTGTCAGATCGGCAAGTCCTTCCGCAACGAGATCACTCCGGGCAACTTCACCTTCCGCACCCGCGAGTTCGAGCAGATGGAGCTGGAGTTCTTCTGCCAGCCCGGCTCTGAGCTGGAGTGGTTCTCCTACTGGAAGAAGTTTTGCCACGACTGGCTGCTGGGCCTGGGCATGAAGGACGAGAACCTGCGCCTGCGCGACCACGAGCCTGAGGAGCTCTCCCACTACTCCAACGCCACCACCGACTTTGAGTTCGTCTTCCCCTTCGGCTGGGGCGAGCTGTGGGGCGTGGCCAGCCGCACCAACTTCGACCTGAATGCGCACCAGAACACCTCCGGCAAGGACATGACCTACTTCGACCAGGAGAAGAACGAGCACTATATCCCCTACGTGGTGGAGCCCTCCCTGGGCGCCGACCGCGTTACCCTGGCCTTCCTGGTGGACGCCTACGACGAGGAGGTCGTGGACGAGGCCAAAAACGACGTGCGTACCGTTCTGCGCCTGCACCCCGCTCTGGCTCCCTTCAAGTGCGCGGTGCTGCCCCTCTCCAAGAAGCTGTCTGACAAGGGCCGCGAGATTCAGGCTGAGCTCAGTAAGTACTTCATGGTGGACTATGACGACGCCGGCTCCATCGGCAAGCGCTATCGCCGCCAGGACGAGATCGGTACTCCCTACTGCATCACTGTGGACTTCCAGACCGTGGGCAGCGACACCGAGGAGGCCGACAACGCTGTCACTATCCGTGACCGTGACACCATGGAGCAGGTCCGTGTGCCCATCAGCGAGCTGAAGGCTTGGCTGGAGGAGAAGCTGGCCTACTAACTTTTCTTGAAAGAAAAGTTAGCAAAAGAACTTTCTGCGAAGCTTCGCTTCGCCTCTGCGCCCGTAAGAAAAGAATCCGGCAGGAGTGACTGTTTTCGTCGCTCCTGCCGGTTTTTGTTTGCGGTGTTATGCGGTGTTATTTGGTAGGGGCCGATGTCTCATCGGCCCGCCATAACAGGTTTGCGCCTCTTCGTAGGGGCGGATGTCCTCATCCGCCCGTCTGGTTGGATGACGGTTTGTTTGTAGGGGCGCACACTGTGCGCCCGCCTGTTCACGGAAAACGTGTGAAACTGTTGGGGATTTCGCCCTGCGGGGCGACCTACTTTGCCCATGACGGCAAAGTAGGCAAAGCGCCACCGGGGGACGGCGTCTGGAAAAACACTCCGTGTTTTTATGCCGCCTGTCCCTACCCCCTCTGTCTCGCTTCGCTCGACATCTCCCCCTGACAGGGGGAGTCGGCCCCGGACCCCCCTTGATTTTACGGAGGAGCCATCAAGAACGCAGCAAAATCCCCAACCGGCGCGGGAAAAGCCCAGGATTGGTGTCTAAGCGCCGACCGCTGCCGCTACGAAGTGGTTGAATGACCACCTGCTTCTACAAGAGACGGCGCGCCTAACTTTCTGCCCTCGCGGGAGGACTCAGGCGGGCCACCCCCTCACTGGGACGTGGGCGGTATTGGTGAAAACGTGCCGTAAGTCGTACCGCGTTCCCTTGCCGCACCCGGCTGCAGGTTTCGCCGATTGCTCCGCCGGTTTGCCGCTGGTTCTTTCAGGGCATTGCCAACCCCCGGGGGTACATCCAATAGGGGGGCGCGGTGGGAACCCAATGGAAGCCCAGCGAAGCGGGTTCCATTGGGAGAGGACGAGCGACGGAATGAGTGAGCCTTGTCCTTTAGGGCAAGGCGAAGGATATGCAGTCCGCGAGGACGAGATTGGTCGTTTCAAGGAGATGGAATTTTAATCAAGAGGGAAATCGAAATCCCTCTCCCCTTTGACAGTTCTTTGGTGACTTTCTGTCTGCACAGAAAGTTACTCGCCCGGAGGCGAAACATCCCTATCCCGCCCGAAGGCGAAATATCTTTTCACTTTAAATTCTACAAGAGATTACCGTAAAAGCTCCTCGTAGGTGGTGCCAAGAGCGTCCCGAATACCACGAAGCTGTACAGCCTGAATGTGCTGTGTTTCCCGTTCAATTTTCACCAGGGTCTCCCGGGTTATGGAGACTCCCTCCAACTGCATTCTCCGCACCAGCTCCGTTTGCCCCACGCCCTTTTCCAGCCGGATGCGCCGAATGTTTTGCCCGATATGAATTTCATCCTGTTTGATTTTTTGTCCGTCCATATCCCGCCTCCTACAAAAAGAACCAAAATTGGTCCATTCGTAGCTTGATTGTAAAATGGGGATATGATACAATGGGACCAGTATTGGTCCACTTGGCAGGAGGTGAAGGGATGAAATACGTTACAATTGCAGTGGAAGATTATCTCTATCTGTTTTACCAACGAGTTGGACAGAATGCCGGCGGACTCAGCGCGGAAAAGGTTATGGCAGATGCCCTGTTTAAATTGGCTGGTGAACTGTCCTGCAATGCCATTTATAAGCAGAACAACAAAGGAAATACACGTTAATATTTTTCCAAAACTCAAAAACCCCGGGGATGTGTGGAAACATCCCCGGGATTTTTCGATTTTATTTAAACTTCTGACTCTCCGCCACAGCCAGCTGGTCACAGCGGTTGTTGTAAGGATTCTCCGCGTGTCCCTTGACCCAGTGCAGATGAACCGTGTGCTTTTCACACAAATCCAGCAGCCGTCCCCACAGATCGGGATTCAGTGCGGGCTTTTTGTCGCTCTTCACCCAGCCCCGGGCCCGCCAGCCCTTGGCCCAGCCCTTGTCCAGGCCGTCAATGACATACTTAGAGTCGGAGTAGAGCTCCACAATGCAGGGCTCGTTCAGGGCCTCCAGAGCCGTAATGACCCCGGTGAGCTCCATGCGGTTGTTGGTGGTCTGGCGCTCACCCCCGGACAGCTCCTTCTTGTGGGGGCCGTACATGAGGATGGCCCCCCATCCCCCGGGGCCCGGGTTTCCGGAGCAGGCTCCGTCGGTGTAGATGGTCACGGTTTTCATGGAAAAAATCCTCCTGGTTCCGCCCCCTCCGGCGGCCGGACGGAGGACTGATGGTTCTACAAGGGTACAACAGATGGGTGGAAAAGTCAAACGAACTCCGCCGCTACTTTATTTCCCGGTGTTCCCCCCCGCCCCGGGGCTTGCCTTTTGGGGGAAAAGCCGATACAATCTTACCCAGAAATGAACGGGGCCCATGAGGGCCGGGAAGGATTTTAAAAATGGATGAATTTCGCGGAAGTCAGAACTATGTGGCCGACCCGGAGCTGCTGCGGGCGGTAAACATCGCCATGGTGCTCCAGAAGCCCCTGCTCATCAAGGGCGAGCCGGGTACCGGCAAGACCATGCTGGCCGAGGCCATCGCCCAGGCCCTGAATAAGAAGCTCATCATCTGGAACATCAAGTCCACCACCAAGGCCCAGGACGGCCTGTACGTCTACGATGTGGTCCAGCGCCTCTACGACAGCCAGTTCGGCGGCCAGGGTGTGGATGATATCGCCAAGTACGTGAAGCTGGGCAAGCTGGGCGAAGCCTTCACCGCCGACGAGCAGGTCATTCTGCTCATTGACGAGATCGACAAGGCCGACCTGGAGTTTCCCAATGACCTTCTCTGGGAGCTGGACCGCATGGAGTTCCACATCCCCGAGACCAAGGAGACCATCACCGCCAAGCACCGCCCGGTGGTCATCATCACCTCCAACGCCGAGAAGGAGCTGCCCGACGCCTTCCTGCGCCGGTGCGTCTTCCACTATATCGAGTTCCCCGACAAGGAGCTGATGGCGGACATCGTCCGGGTCCACTTCCCCGATCTGGACGAGAAGCTGCTCACCCAGGTGCTGGAGGCCTTCTATAAGATTCGCCAGCTGCCCCAGATCAAGAAGAAGCCCTCCACCAGCGAGATCATCGACTGGATCCGGGCCCTCCAGCACGGGGGCGTGGACCCCAAGCGGGTGGTGAAGGAGGTACCCTATCTGGGGGTGCTGCTGAAGAAGAACGAGGACATGGACGCCCTGCGCCGGGCGTGGCGGTAAACCGTCGAAGAAGTGGCATTGCCACTTCTTCGAGAATAGCTGCACGAAAGATTTCCCTCGATTTCTTCCGAAATTGTCGGGAAATCTTTCGCGAGAAGTGTCATTTCCGAGGCGCATGTCCCCGGAAATGACAGATTTGACTTTATTCCGCCGCCTGCGGGCGGCGGAACTCCTTGCAGGAGGGCCTTTTGCCGCCTGCGGCGAAAAGGACCAAAAAGAACTTCCACGGGTTTTCCCATACAAAAAATATGGGATTGGGGATCTATCCCCGACTGTGGAGGGGAAAGGAACCATAATGTTCGGAGATTTTCTCTATCTGCTGCGGCGAAACGGCCTGAAGGTGTCCCTCACCGAGTGGATGAGCCTGATGGAGGCCATGGACAAGGGGCTCCACGGCTCCAGCTTCACGGGATTTTACTACCTGTGCCGCTGCCTGCTGGTGAAGAGCGAGGCGGACTTCGACCGCTTTGACCGCTGCTTTCTGGAGTACTTCAAGGACGTACCCCTGGAGCAGGAGGTGTCCCAGGAGCTGATGGACTGGCTGAACCGGCCGGACGTGCTGAACGACTACGCCAACTGGGATGAGGAGCAGGCCCTGAAAAACATGGGCCTCTCCGAGGAAGAGATTGAGCGCATGCTCAAGGAGCGGATGCAGGAACAGAACGAGGAGCACAACGGCGGCAGCTACTGGGTGGGCACCCACGGCATGTCCACCTTCGGCAACTCCGGCCTCTCCCCCAAGGGCATCCGGGTGGGGGGCGAGAGCCGCTATCACCGGGCCTTCCGGGTGGCGGGAGAGCGGAAATTCCGGGACTTCCGCCGGGACAACACCCTGGACACCCGCCAGTTCCAGGTGGCCCTGCGGCGGCTTCGCCAGTACTCAGGCCTGGTGGACCTGCCGCCCACGGAGTTCGATGTGGACAACACCATCCAGGACACCGCCGACAGCGGCGGCATGCTGAAGGTGCGCTACAAGCGCCCCCGGGAGAACACGGTGAAGGTGCTGCTGCTCATGGACTCCGGCGGGTCCATGGACTACTACTCCCAGCTGTGCTCCGCCCTCTTCCAGGCGGTGAGCAAGTCGGGCCACTTCAAGGATTTGAAGGTCTTTTATTTCCACAACTGCGTCTACACCCGGCTCTACAACACCCCCCACCTGATGAGCCGGGACAGCGTCACCACCCAGTGGGTGCTGTCCAACCTGCCCGGGGACTGGAAGGTCATCCTGGTGGGGGACGCCCAGATGGCCCCCTACGAGCTGCTGGGGGGCTACTACGGCCGCAGCGGCGACCCCGACGGGCCCCAGTGCGGCCTGGACTGGCTCCAGCGCATCCGGGAGCGGTACAAGAGCTCCATCTGGCTCAACCCCAGCTCCCGCCCCGACTGGGGCCAGTACTGGTCCCAGACCTACGACACCATCGCCACTGTCTTCCCCATGTTCCCCCTCACGGTGGAGGGCCTGGAGGAGGGCATGAAAAAGCTGCTGGCCCGGTAGAGAGGAGTCTTTTCTCGTGCGCAGTGACCGTCAGATGATGGATTTGATTCTGTCCCGGGCCCGGGAGGACGACCGGGTGCTGGCCGCCTATCTGAAGGGCTCCCGGGCCAATCCCCGGGCGGACCGGGACGTCTTTCAGGATTTTGATGTGATGTATGTAGTACGGGAGGTGGCCGGCTTCCGCGCCGATCCCGCCTGGCTGGAGGGCTTCGGCCCCATCCTCCTGAAGCAGGAGCAACATAGCCCCTTCGGCTACGGGGCACGATTCGGCCTGCTGGGGGACGATCAGGAGGCCTACTCCTGGCTGCTGCTCTTTGCCGACGGCACCCGCATCGACCTGGGGGTGGAGACGGTGGACCATCTGAACCGGGGGGCCTTCCGAAACCGCCTCTTTCTCCCCCTGCTGGACAAGGTGGGCTGCCTGCCCCAGCTTCCGCCCCCCACCGACGCCGACTTCTGGGTGCAGCGCCCCGACCAGCGCCAGCTGACCGGCTGCTGCAACGAGTTTTTCTGGTCCCTGTGCGACGTGGTCAAGGGAATCGCCCGGCAGGAGCTGCCCTTTGCCATGGGGGTCTACCACAGCCAGACCCGGGCCATGCTGGACCAGATGCTGAGCTGGTATGTGGGGACGGAGACGGACTTCTCCCTCTCCTGCGGCAAGCACAGCCGCTATTTTGGCCGGTATCTGCCCCCGGAGCTCTACCGCCGGTACTGCGAGACCTACCCCGGCGGCAGCTTTGCCCAGCTGTGGCAGGCGGTGGAGTGCGCCCAGTCCCTCTTTGCCGAGGCGGCACAGGCCGTGGCCTGCCGCCTGTCCCTCACCTATCCCGCGGGGGAGGAGGCGGGCTTTGACCGCTATGCCGCCTGGGCTCAGAGCCAGGCGGGCCGCCCCTTCCCGGAGGACGGGTGAGCCGTCCCGGGGGAACGTTTCTGATCCCAGCTGTAAGGGGGGCGTCTCCACAAAAGGAGGCGCCCCCCTTTTGGTTTGTCTGAGGCGAGGAAAAGGCCCCATTTCTTTCCCTTTCCTTTTCCCGGGGAATATGGTATAATGCTTCCTACAATTTTCCCAAAACCCCCGTTTTTCCACACGAAAAGAGGACATAACATGAAGCATCTCCTGAACATCATGCGTCTGCCCCAGGGCTGTGACCCCCGCCTGGGCCGGGCGCACACCATATGGCTGGCCATCTCCCTCACGGTCATGGGCTGCTGCATCGGCGGGCTGGGCCTCTTCTATGCCGCCACCGCCTATCTGAAGCTCAACTCCCTGGCCATTCTCTACTCCTACCTGGCCCACCCCGTTATCCTGGCGCTGAACCTGCTGCCCGCCGTGGCCCTCATCTGGCTGGGCTATTTCCTCTTCCGCCGGGCCTGGGCGGGCTTCCTCCTCAGCTTTTTCCCCGTGGTGGGCGTGTCCATGGTGAATTACTTCAAAATCCGCCTGCGCTCTGACCCCCTTCTGGCCACCGACCTGCGTCTGGCCGCCGAGGCCGGGGGCATCGTGGGGGGCTACACCCTGGACATCACCTGGCTCACCTGGTTTACCCTGTTCTGCTTTGTAGCAGGCCTCCTCTTCACCATCTTCCTCATGCCCAACGGCCTGCGGGGGTGGAAGAACCGGGCCTTTGGCGCTTTGAGCTGCCTGGCCCTCATGGGGGTGGCCTTCTCCTCCTGGTACCTCAGCCCCACCCTCTACCAGAAGACCGCCAACAATCGCTTCATCAACCAGTGGTCGGATGTGGAGGTCTTTGTGTCCAAGGGCTGCGTCTACCCCTTCCTCTACTCCTTCCGGGACATGTTCCCCACTCCACCGGAGGGCTACAACAAGGGGAACGCCCAGACCCTGTTGGAGTCCTTCTCCGACCAGGACATTCCCGCGGACAAGAAGGTCAGCGTCATGGGCATCATGCTGGAGGCCTTCTGTGACCTCACCGACCTGCCTGTCCTGGGGGAGACGGACGCGGTGGTGGAGGCCTATGCCCCCTGGCACCAGCTGGAGGAGCAGTCCGTCTCCGGCGACCTGCTCACCAACATCTTTGCCGGCGGCACTGTGGACAGTGAGTGGGGCTTCCTCACCGGCTACACCACCCACGACGACTTCCGCAAGCCCACCGACTCCTACGTCTGGTACTTCCGGGACCAGGGCTATCACACCATGTTCAGCCACCCGGGCTACGGCTGGTTCTATAACCGGCAGAACGTGAACGAGTACCTGGGCTTTGAGGACCAGTGGTTCACCGACAACCACTACGGGGCGCTGGTGGATCCCATTTCCGCCATCCACCGCTCCGACCACATCCTGGTGGAGGAGCTGGCAAGCCAGCTGAAGGAGCAGGTGGCCCAGGGGCCCTGCTTCTCCTTCTCCGTGTCTTACCAGAACCACGGGCCCTATGAGGTGGCCTCCACCCTGGACGACACCTACCTCACCCCCGAGAGCTCCGGTCTGAGCCAGGAGAGCTGCAACATCTGGAACAATTATATCAGCGGTGTGGCCGACACCATTGACGCCATGGTGGGGCTGACGGAGGAGCTGGAGGCCATGGAGGAGCCGGTGGTGCTGGTCCTCTTCGGCGACCACAAACCCTGGGGCGGCAACGGAAACTCCGCCTATCAGGAGCTGGGTGTGGACTTTGACCTGTCCACCACCGACGGCTTCTATGACTACTACTCCACTCCCTACCTCATCTGGGCCAACTCCGCGGCCAAGGAGGTGCTGGGCCGGGACTTTGTGGGCGACGGCGGCGACTTCTCCCCCGCCTTCCTCATGACCGAGCTTTTCGATCAGTGCGGCTGGCAGGGCCCGGGCTTCATGGAGCTGTCCCGCCAGATGCGGGACGTCACCCCCCTGGTCCACAGCCAGGATCTCTACTGGGCCGAGGATGCCCTCACCGACACCCTGGAAGCGGAGGGGAGCGGTTTCCTCCAGGCCTTCCTGGGGGCCCAGTACTACCGGGAAAATGAGGTTGTCCCCGGCGCCTGACCGGGAGAGAGGAGAACGCCATGGCGGACTTTGCCGAGGCCCTGTTCTGGGTGGCGGTGGTGGCGGTTCCCATCGCCCTGCTGCTGAAAAATGACTACGGGAAGAAGCGGGGCTGCGGCCGTGGCTGCTCCTCCTGCGGAAACCGGGAGATCTGCTGGCGGGGCCAGGAGAGAAAAAACGAAGCGAAGGAACAGGAGAAGTGTGATGATTGAGGTCATTTTGTGGGATGTGGACGGCACCCTGCTGGACTTCCTGGCGGCGGAGAAGGCCGCTATGGAGGAGTGCTTTGCCCACTTCGGCCTGGGGGAGCTCACCCCGGAGCGGCTGGCGCGGTACTCCGCCCTCAACCGGGTCTACTGGCAGCGGCTGGAGCGTGGGGAGATCACCAAGCCCCAGGTGCTGGTGGGCCGGTTTCAGGAGTTCTTTGCCGGGGAGGGGTTCTCCCCGGACCTGGCCGAGCCCTTCAACGCCCGCTACCAGGAGAAGCTGGGGGACACGGTGTGCTTTCAGGATGGGGCGGACAAGCTGGTGGCCCGCCTCAAGGGCCGGGTGAGGCAGTACGCTGCCACCAACGGCACCCGCACCGCCCAGGAGCGGAAACTCAGCAAGTCCGGCCTGGACCGGATGCTGGATGGGGTGTTCATCTCCGAGCTGCTGGGGGCGGAGAAGCCCAGTTCCGTCTTCTTTGACCAGGTGCTGGAGGCCATCGGGCCGGTGGAGCGGAAGAACATCCTGATGGTGGGAGATTCGCTCACCAGCGACATGGCCGGAGGGCTGGCCGCCGGGCTGCAGTGCTGCTGGTATAACCCCAAAAAGCTGCCTGTGCCGGAGGGGATGAAGCTGGACTATGTCATCTCCGACCTGAACGAGGTGGAATCCATCCTGAACCTCCCCCCGCTTTCCCCGCTTTCTTGAAAGAAAGCTTGGCAAAGAACTTTGCGGGAAACTGCGTTTCCCTTCTGCGCCCGTAAGAAAAGAATCCGGTAGGATTGACCATTTTCGTCGCTCCTGCCGGTTATTGTTTTGCGGTGTTATTTGGTAGGGGCTGGTCCCAAATCGGCCTGGGGTTGACCGCCTGCAAAAGGATGTGGGGATTTCACCTGGGGGCGGGTGGGGATGATTTCGCCCTGCGGGGCGACCTACTTTGCCCGTGTCGGCTCGTCGGTACAAACTGCATATCCCTCGCCCCGACCTGGCGGTCAGGTCTCACTCATTTCGTTGTACCTCCTCTCCAAACTGAACCCGCTGCGCTGGGCTTCAGTTTGGTACCGCCTGCGGGCGGGAGAATTGTTTCGCCTTTGGGCGAGTTCCTTTTGCAGCGGTGCAAAAGGAACCAAAAGACCGCCGGGGGACGGCGTCTGGAAAAACACTCCGTGTTTTTATGCCGCCTGTCCCTACCCCCTCTGTCTCGCTTCGCTCGACATCTCCCCCTGACAGGGGGAGTCGGCCCCGGACCCCCTATTTTTCTACGGAGGAGCCACCAAGAAGGTGAAACATATCCAACCGGCGCGGTAAGAACCCAGGATGCGTGTCTATGCGCCAACCGCTGCCGCTAAGAAGTGGTTGAATGACCACCTGCTTCTACAAGAGGCGACGCGCCTAACTTTCTGCCCTCGCGGAAGGGCTCAGGTGGACGATCCCGCCGCCGAGACGTGCGCGGAATTGCCAGAACCGCGCCGCAAAATGTACCCACGTTCCGATGCTGCACCTAGTGGCGTGTCTCGTCACCTTCCTCTTTCAATTTCCCGCTGAACCGTTTGGGGCAGCACCAGCCCCCGGGGGGTACATCCAATAGGGGGGCCGAAGCCCCCCTGATTGGTCGTTTCAAGGGGATAGGGTATCTAGGGGAAGGGGGAAATCGAAATCCCCCTTCCCCTAGACAGTTCTTTGGTGACTTTCTGTCTGCACAGAAAGTCACTCGCCCGGAGGCGAAACATCCCCCTCCCTGCCCACAGCCAAAACCAACCCCTCCCCATTCCACAGGGCGAACGATTTTCTTCACTCACAGGCCAAGCTCCCTTTCTTTTTCGGGCATAACGATTTTATCTGCTTTCATTTTAGGCTTCCAGGCGGAAATTTTCAGATAAATTTTTCCTGTTTTCTCCTTTTTCAGGGAAAAGGCGTTGCGTTTTTTGAAAAATGGGGATATAATATTCCGTCCGATTGTGGAGACAGCCCCAAAACGCTGTGTTTGGGGGCTTTTACATGTAGGTGCCGCCGGTGCACTCCGTGCGGCGGGCGGCCTTTGTCATAGAAAGTAAGGAGACGTATGTATGCAGAATGAGAAACTGAGAAACGTTGCCATCATTGCCCACGTCGACCACGGAAAGACCACCCTGGTGGACGAGATGCTCAAGCAGGGCGGCATCTACCGGGAGAATCAGCAGACCGTGGAGCGTGTCATGGACTCCAACGACCTGGAGCGTGAGCGCGGCATTACCATTCTGGCCAAGAACACCGCCATTGAGTACAACGGCGTGAAAATCAACATCGTGGACACTCCGGGCCACGCCGACTTCGGCGGCGAGGTGGAGCGTATTCTGAAGATGGTCAACGGCGTTATCCTGCTGGTGGACGCCGCTGAGGGCCCCATGCCCCAGACCCGCTTCGTGCTCTCCAAGGCCCTGGAGCTGGGCCACCGGGTCATCGTGGTGGTCAACAAGATCGACCGCCCCGACCAGCGTGTGTACGAGGTCATTGACGAGGTGCTGGAGCTCCTGATGGACCTGAACGCCACCGACGAGCAGCTGGACAGCCCCATGCTCTTCTGCTCCGGCCGTCAGGGCACCGCCTCCGTGCAGCCCGACGTGGCGGGCAGCGATTTGAAGCCCCTCTTCGACACCATTCTGGAGTATATCCCCGCCCCCGAGGCCGATGTGGACGCTCCCTTCCAGATGCTGGTGTCCTCCATCGACTACAACGAGTTTGTAGGCCGTATCGCCATCGGCCGCATTGAGCGGGGCACGGTGAAGCAGAACCAGGAGATCGCCGTGTGCAACTACCACGACCCCGACGCCGCCCCCAAGAAGGCCAAGGCCACCGCGCTCTATGAGTTCGACGGCCTGGGCAAGGTGCCCGTGACCGAGGCTACCGCCGGCAACATCATTGCCATGAGCGGCATTGGCGACATCACCATCGGCGACACCATCTGCGCCACCGAATGTGTGGAGCCCATCGAGTTTGTGAAGATCTCCGCCCCCACCATCGAGATGACCTTCTCGGTGAACGACTCCCCCTTCGCGGGCAAGGAGGGCAAGTTTGTCACCTCCCGTCAGCTGCGGGAGCGCCTGTTCCGGGAGACTTTGAAGGACGTGTCCCTGCGGGTGAGCGAGGTGGAAAACTCCACCGACTCCTTCAACGTGGCCGGCCGCGGCGAGATGTCTCTGTCCATCCTCATCGAGACCATGCGCCGGGAAGGCTATGAGCTCCAGGTCTCCCCGCCCCGTGTGCTCTACCAGGAGATTGACGGCGTGAAGTGCGAGCCCATCGAGCGCCTGGTGGTGGACGTGCCGGCCGACAGCGTGGGCGCTGTCATGGAGAAGATCGGCTCCCGTAAGGGCGACCTGGTTCAGATGAACCCCGTGGGCGACCGGATGAAGATTGAGTTCCTGGTGCCCGCCCGCGGCCTCTTCGGCTACCGCAACGAGTTCCTCACCGACACCAAGGGCGAGGGCATCATGGCCTCCGTGTTTGACTCCTACGCCCCCGTCAAGGGCGAGATTCAGCGCCGGAGCAACGGCTCCCTGGTGGCCTTCGAGACCGGCGAGGCAGTGACCTACGGCCTCTTCAATGCCCAGGAGCGCGGCACCCTGTTCATCGGCGCCGGCACCCCGGTTTACGCCGGCATGATCGTGGGCGAGACTCCCAAGCAGGAGGACATCTCCGTCAACGTGTGCAAGAAGAAGCAGCTGACCAACATGCGTGCTTCCGGCTCCGACGATGCCCTGCGGCTCACCACCCCCAAGCAGATGAGCCTGGAGCAGTGCCTGGAGTTCCTGGCTGATGACGAGCTGCTGGAGTGCACCCCCGAGAATCTGCGTCTGCGCAAGCGCATTCTGGACCACGGCCTGCGGATGCGTGAGGCCTCCAAGAAGAAGGGCTAAAATAGCCTGATATGCGGTGAAATTCAAAACGCCTGGTATTTTATGAAACGTAAAATACCAGGCGTTTCCTTTTCAAACTAAGGAATGTCTCCCTCGTCCGGGTCCTCCTCCAAATACAGCTCCTCTCCCTCCTGCTGCGCAGTGCACAGAATGGCTCTTGCAAGGGAGTAATCCTTTTGATCCAGCGCCGTTACTGCGTCGCTGATGTGGTTAAAAAGTGAAAAATACAGTTTCTTATATCCATGAGAATTTGATTCTTCCATATTCTGTTCTTCCTTTCTTTATAATTGCACCTATATAAGTGCAATTATAAGGGCATTTTTTGTTACTGTCAAATCGTATTTGTGCGCAAACAGGAGCAAAGGATGCGGATACAATGAATGAAGAATTTGAATATCTGGTGGGACAAAAAATCCGGCAGCTGCGGAAGCAGCGGGGTTTGACGCAAGAACAGCTGGCGGCCCAGCTTCAAACCAACAACTGCGATATTACCAGAAGTGCACTGGCAAAAATTGAGGCAGGGCAGCGGCATATCTATTTGGATGAGTTCAAGATGCTGTCGCAGCTGCTTCAGGTTTCTTATGAAGAATTGCTTTCCGGTGAGCCGTGATTTCAGAATGACGAGTCACTTGTACGCCTGCGGGCGGGACGGGGATAGAGATATTTCGCCTGCGGGCGAGTTCCTTTTGCAGCGGTGCAAAAGGAACCAAAAGACCGCCGGGGGACGGCGTCTGGAAAAACACTTCGTGTTTTTATGCCGCCTCCCCCGGACCCACTGATATGTTTACGGGGGAGCCACCAAGAAGGTGGAAAAAATCCAACCGGCGCGGGAAAAGTCCAGGATTGGTGTCTGTGCGCCAACCGCTGCCGCTAAGAGGCGATTGAATAACCATCTGCTTCTACAAGAGACATCGCGCCTGCCTTTCTGCCCTCGCGGAAGGGCTCAGGCGGACGGCTCCGTCACCGGGACGTACACTGGATTGGCGGAAACTTGCTATGAGACGCACTGCGTTCCAGTGTTGCACTGATCAGCGCGTCTCGTCACCTGCTTTGGGAGTTCATCGCTGGTTCTTTCAGGGCACCGCCAGCCCCTGGGGGTACATCCAATAGGGGGGACCGCAGTCCCCCCTGATTGGTCGTTTCAAGGAGTGGGGATTTCAAAGGGGAGGGGGGAATCGAAATCCCTCTCCCCTTTGACAGTTCTTTGGTGACTTTCTGTCTGTACAGAAAGTCACTCGCCCGGAGGCGAAACATCTCTAACCCCCGTCCCGCCCGCAGGCGAAATCCGTTACTCCTCAAAGTCGGCGGGCGGATCCGGCAGCTTGTCCAGCTCCGATTTGATGTAGTTTTCCACCAACTCCTCCACCGTGCAGCCATGGAAGCGAGCAATATAATCCAGAGCCTTTGCCGTCTTGCTATCGACTTCCACAGAAAGGTCTGCTTTTCCCTGCGCCTTCCGCATAACAATCACCTCATGGCCAGAATACTATATAGTCACTATTTAGTCAATAAATAGTTCCTAGTTGATTGAAAATAACTCGACTGGTACACTAATACCACGAAATAGTGACTATCTGGTATAGGGTGGTGAGTAACGTGGCGGAGCCCAAGCTTGTAAACCGGACGAAGTTAATATCCTCTCTGGACAATGCCCTGGTGGAGCCGCTGAACGAACTCTCCAAAAAGACCAGAGTACCCAAATCCCGGCTTATTGACGAGGCCATTGAGGACCTGTTGAAAAAATATGAAAAAAGGCTGGCGGAGTAATCCGCCAGCCTTCTTTTTTATTTGGTAATGGTGGTTCCGGCCACCCGCTGGCCCAGCATGTCCAGCAGCAGGGCGTGCTCGCCTCGGCCATCCAGGATGGAGACCTCCCCCACCCCGCCGGCAATGGCATCCAGACAGCCCCGCACCTTGGGCACCATGCCCCCGGCAATGAGGCCCGCCTCAATGAGCTCCTCCGCCCGGCGCACGTCAATGCGGTCCAGAGCGGTCTTGCTGTTGTGGCTGTCAATGAGGATTCCCCCCACATCGGTGAGGAAAATAAGCCGGTCGGCCCCCAGCGCCTGAGCCACCGCCCGGGCGGCGTCATCGGCGTTGCAGTTGAGGCCGTCCCCGTCCTCCCCCAGGGCGATGGGGGACACCACGGGCAGGAAGCCTCCGTCCAGCAGGGTGTTCAGCACCTTGGGATTGACCCTGGTGATGGCCCCCACCCGGCCAAGGGCCGGGTCCTTCACCGCCGCGGTGATGAGCCCGCCGTCCTTTCCGGAGATGCCCACGGCGGACACCTCCAGCCGGGCCAGGTCCTGAACAATGGCCTTGTTCACCTGGGCCGACAGGGCCAGCTCGGCGCACTCCAGAGCAGGAGCGTCGGTGACCCGGTAGCCGTTTTCAAAGTGGGTGGGTACCTGGAGCTTATCCAGCAGGGCGGTGATGTGCTTGCCGCCTCCGTGGACCAGCACCACCCGCACCCCTGCCATCCGCAGGGCGGCCACATCCTGGAGGGTGGTGTCCGCCTGGGCGTGGGCCCCGATGGCCGAGCCGCCGTACTTCACTACCACGGTCTGGCCCTCCGCCCGCTTGAGGACGGGGAGGATGGACAGGAGGCTGCGCACCTTCTCCAGGCCGTCCAGGCCGTGCTGCACGTCGTACTCCCGCAGGAAGGTGTGGACGTAGTCCACGTCCGAGGGAGTGTCAATGTACTCCGTTCCCCGCTTCTGCCGGGTCTCCGCCCCTTTGCCGGTGATGAGCAGCACCGAGGGCACGGTGCAGCCCAGAATGGCCTGGCGGATGGCCTCGCCCCGGTTGGGCTCGATGGAGAAGTCGCAGCCCTGGGCGGCCACATAGCCGGAGATCTCCTGGCAGATGGACAGGGTGTCCTCCTCCCCGCTGTCCTCCTCAGTGAGGACCACCAGGTCGGAATACTGTCCCGACACCTCGCCCAAATCCCGCCGCCGGTCCAGGGCCTTCTTCCCCGGACAGCCGAAGACGGTGACAATCCGCCGGCCGGGGTACTCCGCCTTCACCGAGCGGAACAGGGTCTCAAAGGACATGCGGTTGTGGGCGTAGTCCACAATGGCGGTGACGCTCTCGTCGGCGTTGGAGTAGACCTCCATCCGACCGGGCACCCGGGCCTTCATGAGGCCCACATAGACGCACCGCTCCGGAATGTTCAGCCCCTGGCACAGGGCGATGGCGGCCAGGGCGTTTTCCACATTGAAGAGCCCCGGCATGGTGAGCCGGAACTGGCGCTGGAACCGACGGGTCCGCACCCGGAACAGGGTGTCGCCCCCCCGCTTTTCCACCTGGGAGCCGTACACGTCGGCCTCCGGGTCCTTCTGGGAGAAGGTGATGACCGGCTTTCCGCTGTCCTGGGCGGCCTTCAGCACCCGGTCGGCGTGGTCGCAGTCCAGGTTGACGCAGCAGATCCGGGCCTGGGCAAAAATTTTCAGCTTGGAGGTGAAGTAGTCCTCAAAGTCGGGGTGCTCGATGGGAGAGATGTGATCCTCTCCAATGTTCAAAAAGCAGGCGGCGGCAAATTCCGTGCACAGGGTGCGGTGGTATTTGAGGGCCTGGCTGGACACCTCCATGGTCAGGTACTGGAGGCCGGACTGGAGGGCGTGGGCGAAGTGGCGCTGGAGCTCCAGGGGCTCGGGGGTGGTGAGGTGGGACTCGAAGCGCTCCACCCCGTCGTAGGTGTCGATGGAGGAGATGACCCCGCTCTCCCCTCTCCCCTCCTGGGCGGCGTACTCGTCCAGAATGTACTTGAGGTAGTAGGCGGTGGAGGACTTTCCCTTGGTGCCGGTGATGCCGATGACCTTCAGCTCCCCCGAGGGGTGGTTGTAGTAGAGGTCGGCCAGAGGGGCGATGGCCTCCCGCATGTCGGAGACCAGGATGCAGGGCAGGTCCACCTGGGGGTAGGGCTGGGCGCTCACATAGGCGGCGGCCCCCAGGTCCTTGGCGCTCTGGAGAAATTCCGGCTTGAAGTGGGCACCCTTGCAGAGAAAGAGAGTGCCGGGCACCACGTTCCGGGAGTCGTAGGACACCAGGGAGACGGGGGCGGTCCGGTCCAGGCCGTCGGGGATGGGGGCGGTGAGCAGATTGCGCTCCTCCAGCAGGGCCAGGTAGTCGCCCAGGGTGTGAAGGGTCAGATCCATAAGTGGGTCACCTCAGTTTATTTGATAAAGATGGTCCGCAGGGGCTTGTGGCAGGCCTGGACGGCCCGCTCGGCCAGCACGGCCATGGCGTCGGTGTAGAAGGGGGGCAGGTGGTGCTTGTCGGCGAAGACGGACAGCTCCGTGCAGGCCAGCACCCCGCAGTCGCAGCCCTTGGCCGCCAGGTCCCGGTGGATGGCGGCAAATTTGGCCGGGTCCCCGTCCCGGCCCGCCTTCACGTCGTCGTAGATGAGAGACATGACCAGCTTCTGGGCCTCGGGGGATGGGGTCAGGGCCTCAATGCCCTGGGCGGCAAACTCCTTCTGGTAGAGGCCGGTCTGGATGGTGCCGTCGGTAGCCAGAATGCCCGGGCGGCGCTTGCCCTGGGCCGCCAGGTAGAGGGCAGTCTCCCGGATCATGTGGAGAATGGGGATGGAGATGTGCTTTTGCACCTCGTCCAGGAAGAAATGGGAGGTGTTGCAGGGCACGGCGATGACCGTGCAGCCCGCGTTCTCCAGCAGCCGGGCGTCGCTCAGGAGGCGGTTGAAGACCGCCTTGCGCTGTTCCTCCGTGCCCAGAATAGCCCCCGTGCGGTCAGGCATGCCGCTGTCGGAGAGAATGAGGGCGTTGACGTGCTCCTGGTCGGAGCGGGCGTCGGTGCGGTCGATGACAAATTGATAAAACGTGTTGGTGGCCTGCGGTCCCATGCCGCCAAGGACACCGAGACGGTATTCCATAGCATTCACCATAATTGAGAGCAGAAGGTTTTTTGTGGATAGGGGTGTTTCGCCTGCGGGCGGGGATGGGGATGGTTTCGCCCTGCGGGGCGACCTACTTTGCCCGCGACGGCTCGTCGGTACAAACTGCATATCCCTCGTCCCGACCTAACGGTCAGGCCTCGCTCATTCCGTTGTACCTCCTCTCCAAACTGAACCCGCTGCGCTGGGCTTCAGTTTGGTACCGCCTGCGGGCGGGAGAATTGTTTCGCCTTTGGGCGAGTTCCTTTTGCAGCGGTGCAAAAGGAACCAAAAGACCGCCGGGGGACGGCGTCTGGAAAAACACTCCGTGTTTTTATGCCGCCTCCCCCAGACCCCCATTATTTTACGGGGGAGCCATCAAGAGGGTCGGAAGGTACCCAACCGGCGCGGGAAAAGCCCAGAATGGGTGTCTGTGCGCCAACCGCTGCCGCTAAGAAGCGGTTGAATAACCACCTGCTTCTACAAGGGGCATCGCGCCTAACTTTTTGCCTTCGCGGGAGGGCTCAGGCGGGCCGCCCCTTCACCGGGACGTGCACGGTATTAGCGAAAACGCGCCGTAAGTCGCACCGCGTTCCGGTGCCGCACCTGGCTGCGGGTTTCGTCACCTGCTCCGCCAGTTTTCCGCTGGACCTTGCAGGGCACCGCCAGCCCCCGGGGGGTACATCCAATAGGGGGGCCGAAGCCCCCCTGATTGGTCGTTTCAAGGGGATGGGGTATCTAGGGGAAGGGGGAAATCGAAATCCCCCTTCCCCTAGGCAGCTCTTTGGTAACTTTCTGTCTGCACAGAAAGTTACTCGCCCGGAGGCGAAACATTCTTTCTCTCGTCCCGCCCGCAGGCGGAATGTTCATCTGTTTTCCACGGGGGCATGGCATAAACCTGAACGGGCCGATGAGGACATCGGCCCCTACGGAGAGGCAGTAACTTGTTACGGCGGACGGATATCATCCGCCCCTACGAAGAAGGAAAGAACCAGGAGGGATGGGTGAATTTTACACCCATCTCCCCTGCTTATTCCTAGATATTAATCCTCGGTGGGAACCTTGTTGTACTTCCCAAAGCGCTTAATATTTCCCAGGTGATTTTTCCACACCCGCAGCCGCCGCTTCAGGGAGGCGTCTCCCTCATAAACCAGGGAATGATGATCCGCCCCGGCGCGGATGAGGTCCCGCATCTGCTTGTGGTAGGACTTGGGGGTGTACTTAAAGGCCACCGCCTTGGGCACCATCCGCCACAGGGAGGGATTCTGGGTCATCACGAAGGGCAGCTCCCGTCCCTCAATGACGTCCTCCACCAGCAGCCGGGCAATGTTGCACCCGGCCCCGGTGACATAGTAATTGCTCCGTCCCTGACGGCAGTTGATTTCAAAGGCCTTGTACTTGCCGTCCCGGCGGTCGAACTTAATGTCGAAGTTGGAGAAGCCCACAAAGTGGAGGCTCTCCAGCAGGTCCCGGATCTTCAGTTCCAGCTCCTCATCCCGCTCGGTGATGATGACGGCGTGGTTGCCGATGCCGTGGGGGGAGTGCTCCTCCAGCAGCACGTGGCCCAGACACATGAGCTTCACCTGGCCGTTGTGGTCGGAGAAGTTGGTCAAAACCCGCATGTAGCTGTCGTCTCCGGGGATGAACTCCTGGAGGACCATGTGGTCCTGGTAGCCGGCGGCGTACACCTTGTCCAGAGCGGCCAGCAGCTCCTCCCAGCTCTGGCAGACGTAGACCTTGTTGAGGGAGGCGTCCCCGCAGGCCCAGTAGGCCACGGAGTCGGCGGGCTTGGCGATGTAGGGCGGGCCCCAGGGGAGGGTAAAGTTGTGGCCCATGGACTTGTCGTAGATGAAGGTGGCGGGGTGGTCGATGCCGTGCTTATCGCACAGCTCATAGAACTTCTCCTTGTTGATGAGGGAGTTCAGAAGGTCCTCGGAGATGTAGGGGGCGATGGCGTTTTCCGGCAGCTTGTCCTTGTAGCGGGCGCACAGCTGCACATAGCTGTCGCCGCAGCCCAGCACCAGCACGGTCTTGTCGGAAAACTCCCGGCACACGTCCTCCACATTCTTGAGGAAGGAGGCGTCGCTCTCATTTTCCGCACACACCCGGTAGTCCAGAATGGCACTGCCCTTGCAGGGGAAGGAGGGGTACTTGCCAAAGGCCACGGACTTGACGCCGTAGGCCTGGTGGAAGGCACGGGCCACGCTGTAAACGTTGATGTCGCCGCCGAAGAGCAGCGGCTGGAAGGAACGAGTTTGATTCATAGTCAGAGACATCCTTTTTTCTTCGGTTTTTATTTGTATTCCCGCTGAAAGCCCTTGGCAAACAGGGGGTCAATCTCAAATACAGCCGGATCTCCGGCGGAGCAGCGCAGGTTGGTCACATCCAGCAGGGTCTCGGTGGCGCCAATGGGACCCAGCAGCCGGGCGCGCTGATCGCCGATGCGCACGGTGCGCTTTTTGCTCCGGCGCCAGCGGCGGAACATGGCCCAGAAGCCCAGCTCCCGGGTGCGCACCACCCCGAAGCCGTTCTGGTAGCCCACGGGCAGCACCGCCACCCGGGTGGGCTTTTTCAGCACGATGGGCTTGTCCGTCCCCACGGTGTGGCCCTTGGGGAGCCAGCGCACCTCACTGAGGGGGGCGACGCCGTAGCCCACCGTTTTCAGCCCGTCGTTCTTGGTGCGGCGGCAACGGCCCAGGATGGCCGACCCGGCCCGCACCCCGTCCAGCCGGGCGGTGGCGTCGTGAAGGAGGGCAAAGGAGCCCGCCGCGTGGACAAGGCCCGTCTCAAACCCGGCGGCGTGGACGGCGTCCAGCACCTTGTGGAACTGGTCCAGCTGGCGCTTGGCCTCCGGGTCGCCGGGGCGGGCGGCGTGAAGCTGAGTATAGATACCCGAGAGGGCCACATTGGGCAGGGAGCGGTAGGCCAGCAGGATTTTCTCCGGCTCCCCCACCAAAAAGCCCCCGAAGCCCATGCCGGTGTCCACCTGGATGTGGGCCTCCACCACGGTGGAGCGGTTCTCCGCCAGGGCGTTGAGGGCAAGGCCCGTGTCCACCGAGGAGATGGTGCACACCACGTTCAGGTCCACCAGCCGCTCCAGCTCCTCCCGGTCGGTGGTGGAGCGGAGCATGAGGATCTCCTCGTCCACAAAGCCCGCCTTGCGCAGGGCTTCGGCCTCGGACACCTCGCACACCGCAAAGCGGCCAATCCCCTCGTCCCGCAGCAGCTGGGCAAGGGGCACAATGCCCGCGCCCCCTCCGTCTCCGGTGAGGACACCGTAAATCACCGCTCCGGCGGCGTGTTCCTTGATGACGGAGAGGTTGTTTTTTACGGCGCTTTTTTCAATGACCAGCTTGCGCATAGGGAGGCCTCCTTCTGTCTCTCTGGGAGTTTACCCATCTTAACACTTCATTTTACCACTTCCGGGCCTAAAAGGCAATGAAAAACCGCCCTGAACCGGGTGGAAGCCGGTGGGGACGGCCTTGAGTTTTTTGGGGAAAACTGATATACTATTATTCTTAAGGCAGTCCCCGCCCGGGGCTGCCCAGACAGGGCCTTCCCTTCCCCAGGGGGCGCCTGAACATCCGGAAAGTGAGGGCTTTTCCCCATGGAACGAACCACCACCACCATCTCCCCCGCCGACGTGGAGCGGCAGCTGGACTTCTGCCAGAAAGTTGCCGCCGTCACCGCCCAGTGGCCCCAGCAGCCCCTGGCCTTTGTGGACACCTACGGCTGTCAGCAGAACGAGGCCGACTCCGAGCGCATCCGGGGGTATCTGGCCCAGATGGGCTTCGGCTTCACCACCGATGAGGAGAAGGCCCGGGTCATCGTCATCAACACCTGCGCCATCCGGGAGCACGCCGAGCAGCGGGTGCTGGGCAACGTGGGCGCCCTGGTCCACGTGAAGCGCCGCCACCCCGAGCAGCTCATCTGTCTGTGCGGGTGCATGATGCAGGAGCCCAGCGTGGCGGAGAAAATCCGCCAGTCCTACCGCCATGTGGACCTGGTCTTCGGGCCCCACGCCCTGTGGAAGTTCCCCGAGATGGTCCACACCCTGCTTACCCAGCGGGGCCGCATCTTCCAGAACGCCGACGAGGCGGGCTCCATCGCCGAGGGCATCCCCGTGGTGCGCCAGGACAAGGTGAAGGCCTGGGTATCCATCATGTACGGCTGCAATAACTTCTGCACCTACTGCATTGTGCCCTACGTCCGGGGGCGGGAGCGCTCCCGGAAGCCGGAGGACATCCTGGCCGAGGTGGAGGGCCTGGTGGCGGAGGGCTATAAGGACATCACCCTCCTGGGGCAGAACGTGAACTCCTACGGCAAGGACCTGGAGGAGCCCATGGACTTTGCAGACCTTCTGGAGAAGGTCAACGCCATCCCCGGGGACTTTCTCATCCGCTTCATGACCTCCCACCCCAAGGACGCCACCCACAAGCTCTTCGAGACCATGGCCCGGTGCGAGAAGGTGGCTCCTGTGCTGCACCTGCCCTTCCAGGCGGGCAACGACCGGGTGCTGAAGGCTATGAACCGCCGCCACACCCGGGCGGAGTATCTGGATAAAATCCGGGATTTGAAGTCCCTCATTCCCGACATCGTCCTTACCTCGGACATCATTGTGGGCTTCCCCGGGGAGACCACCGAGGAGTTTGAGGACACCCTCAAGGTGCTGGAGGAGGTGCGCTTTGACGCCCTCTTTACCTTCATCTTCTCCCCCCGGCCGGGCACTCCTGCGGCCAAGATGGAGGACCCCATGTCCCACGAGGAGAAGCTTCAGAACTTCAACCGCCTGCTGGCCCTCCAGGACGCCATCTCCGAGGAGAAGCACGGCGCCTATGTGGGCAAGACCGTGCGCTGCCTGGTGGATGGGTTCAGCGATGATTCCCGCTGGGACCTCACCGCCCGGACCCCCGGCAACCGCCTGGTGCGGGTTGTGGGGGGCAAGGAGGCCGTGGGGCAGTTCCGGGATGTGAAGATTACCGGGGCCAACAAGTGGTCCCTGTTTGGCGAGCTGGTGTGAGCTAGATTTGGGCCAGCTCCCGGCCAAGGGAGAGGCCGCATTGGAACAGGGCAAGGCGTTCGTCCTCTTCCGCCTGGGCCTGGTGGTCCAGATAGCGGGAAAAGAGCCCCGCCGCCCGCCCCTCCAGAAGGGTTTCCAGCTCCGTCCGCTCCTGCTCCGCCAGACGGCAGGCAGCGCGGAAGTCCGGCCCAGCGGCGGCCAATGCCGCGGCCATGCGGTGCTCCTGGGCGTATTGATATAAAAGGTCAATCAGTGTGAACACGTAAAAATCCCCCTTACACGCAAAAAGATGCGTTACTTTGATGTTATGATAAACGTATCTTTATGCGTTGTCAAGAGATGGAGGCACATATGTCGATTTTTTCCCAGCGGCTGATTGCCCTGCGCAAGGAGCGGGGGCTTTCGCAGCCTGCGGTGGCGGAAGGAATAAACGCTGCTCCCCGGGCTTATCAGAATTATGAATATGGAACGGCGGAGCCTCGATTGTCCACACTGGTTCGGATTGCGGATTTTTACGGGGTGACGCTGGATTATTTGGCAGGACGGAGCGACGTTCCCGGCCCGGAGTCCGGGCAGGATGCTCCGTAAGGACAGATCGGATTGCTGAACTGAGAGGAAAATGGGGATTTCGCCTGCGGGCGACCTACTTTGCCCGCGTCGGCAAAGTAGGCAAAACGCCGCTGGGGGACGGCGTCTGGAAAAACACTCCGTGTTTTTATGCCGCCTCCCCCGGACCCCTTTTGATTTTACGGGAGAGCCATCAAGAAGGTGGAAAAAATCCCACCGGCGCGGGAAAAACCCAGGATTGGTGTCTAAGCGCCGACCGCTGCCGCTAAGAGGCGGTTAAATGACCATCTACTTCTACAAGAGGCGACGCGCCTGCCTTTCCGCCCTCGCGGAAGGGCTCAGGTGAACGGATCCGTCACCGGGACGTACACTGGATTGGCGGAAACTTATTGCGGGACGCACCCACGTCTCAGTGCTGCACCCGGCAGCGTATCTTGTCGCCTACTTCTTTCGATTTTTCGCAGAACCGTTTAGGGCATCTCCATCCCCTGGGGGTACATCCAATAGGGGGGACCGCAGTCCCCCCTGATTGGTCGTTTCAAGGGGATGGGTTTCCTAAGGGAAGGGGGAAATCGAAATCCCCCTTCCCTTAGGCAGCTCTTTGGTGACTTTCTGTCTGCACAGAAAGTCACTCGCCCGGGGGCGAAATATCCCCATCCCGCCCGCAGGCGAAATCCCCCATATACCGCTTTGTGCCCTGATGCGGCGGGCCGATGGGGACATCGGCCCCTACGGAAAAGACGCAAGCAAGACCGGCGGGCGCACACTGTGCGCCCCTACGGAGTTACCGTAACTTGATACCGCGGGCGGATGGTATCCGCCCCTACCACAATCCTGTTCCGAACCACAACGCACCACAACCAAGCAACTTACACAACGAGAAAGAAAGACGGTGAACCCATGGCAGAGCTGACCCCCATGATGCAGCAGTATCTGGAAATGAAGGAGCGCAACCCCGACACCATTTTGTTTTTCCGTCTGGGGGATTTTTACGAAATGTTCAACGAGGACGCCAAGCTGGTGTCCAAGGAGCTGGACCTGACCCTCACCACCCGGGACCGGAACAAGCCCCCGGAGGAGCGCACCCCCATGTGCGGCGTGCCTTACCACTCCTGTGACAGCTACATCGCCCGGCTCATCGCCAAGGGCTACAAAGTGGCCATCTGCGAGCAGACCGAGGACCCGGCTCTGGCCAAGGGCCTGGTGGACCGGGACATCATCCGCATCATCACCCCGGGCACCGTCATCGCCTCCTCCATGCTGGAGGAGGGCAAAAATAACTACATCTGCGGCATCTTCACCGACGCATCCGGCTGGGGCCTGTGTCTCTGCGACATCTCCACCGGCGAGGTCTTCGCCACCTCCTTCCCCGCCGGGGAGGAGGCGGAGGACCACCTGAAAAACGAGCTGGGCCGCTTCCACCCCGCCGAGGCGGTGCTGTCCGACGGGGCCTGGAAGACGGAGGGCCTGGGGGAATTTCTCAGGGAGCGGCTGGACTGCCCCTGTGAGAACGGGGGCGAGGCCCGCTTCCGGCTGGAGGCCGCCCAGGCCCTGGTGAAGAAGCAGTTCAAAACCGGCCTGGAAACCCTCCCCGAGGGGGACACCGGAGCGGTGCGGGCCGCCGGGGGCCTCTTGGCCTACCTCTACGAGACCCAGAAGACCGACCTTGGCCACATCGCCAATTTCACCTACTACACCTCCGGGCAGTTTATGGAGCTGGACCTCACCGCCCGGCAGACCCTGGAGCTCACCTCCACCCTCCGCTCCAAGGATAAGAAGGGCTCCCTCCTCTGGGTGCTGGACAAGACCAAGACCGCCATGGGCGGGCGGCTCATCCGGGGCTGGATGGAGCGCCCTCTCCTCTCACCCGTCCAGATCGGGCGGCGGCAGCAGGCGGTGAGCGACCTGGTGGAGGACATCATCACCCGGGAGGAGCTCTCCGCCGTGTTGCGGGAGGTCACCGACCTGGAGCGCCTCATGGGCCGGGTGGTGTATGGCTCCGCCGGAGGCCGGGACCTGGTGTCCCTGTGTACCGGTCTGGAGAAGCTGCCCCGTATCCGATCCCTGCTGGAGGGCTGCTCCTCCGCCCTCCTCCAGTCCCTGCGGGAGGAGCTTGACGACCTGCCCCAGCTCTGCCAGCTTCTCCGCGCCGCCCTGGTGGACGAGCCCCCCTTCTCCGTGAGGGAGGGCGGCTTCATCCGGGACGGCTACGATGAGCAGGTGGACTACCAGCGCAACATTTTGAACCACTCCGCCGAGCTGCTGGCTCAGCTGGAGGTGCGCACCAAGGAGCAGACCGGTATCAAGAACATGAAGGTCAAGTCCAACAAGGTCTTTGGCTACTACATCGAGGTGGCCAAGTCCCAGATTGACCTGGTGCCCGCCGACTGGACGCGGAAGCAGACCACCGTCAACGCCGAGCGGTATATTTCCCAGGAATTGAAGGAGCTGGAGCACGCCATCCTCTCCGCCCAGGACACCGTCACCGCCCTGGAGTACCAGATTTTCTGCTCCCTCAAGGACCAGGTGTGCGCCCAGGTGCACAACATTCAAAAGTCGGCCGCCGCCGTGGCTCAGGTGGACGTTTTGAACTCCTTTGCCACCGTGGCCGCCGCCAACAACTACTGCATGCCCCTGGTGGACGCCTCGGACACCCTCACCATTGTGGAGGGCCGCCATCCGGTGGTGGAAAAGGTGCTCAAGGGCGCCCCCTTCGTCCCCAACGACACCCACATGGACTGCGGCGACGACAAGTGCGCCATCATCACCGGCCCCAACATGGCCGGTAAGTCCACCTACATGCGCCAGACCGCCCTCATCGTCCTCATGGCCCAGATGGGCTCCTTCGTCCCCGCCAAGTCCGCCCACGTGGGCGTGGTGGACCGGGTGTTTACCCGCATCGGAGCCAGCGACGACCTGTCCTCCGGCCAGTCCACCTTCATGGTGGAGATGACCGAGGTGGCCGCCCTGCTGAAAAACGCCACCCGGAAGTCCCTCCTCATTCTGGACGAGATTGGCCGGGGCACCAGCACCTACGACGGCATGGCCATCGCCCGGGCGGTGCTGGAGTACTGCGCCGACCCCAGGCGGCTGGGCTGCAAGACCCTATTTGCCACCCACTACCACGAGCTCACCGCTCTGGAGGGGCAGATTGCCGGGGTGAAGAACTACAACATCGCCGCCAAGAAGCGGGGCGGTGACGTCATCTTCCTGCGGAAAATCGTGCGGGGCGGCGCCGACCAGAGCTACGGCGTGGAGGTGGCCAAGCTGGCGGGCGTGCCCGACCGGGTGGTGAAGCGGGCCCGGGAGATCCTCACCGAACTGGAGCAGGGGCAGGGCGTGCAGCCCGCCGCCCCGGCTGTGGGGGAGAGCGAGCAGGTATCCCTCATGGATCTGGGGGGCCAGACGGTGCTCAAGAAGCTCCGCATGACCGATGTGAACATCCTCTCCCCCATCGAGGCACTGAACCTGCTGGCGGAGCTGAAGCAAGATTTGAACGGATAAGAGCTGCGGAAGGAACGGGAGGGACCGAACATGAAGCGGGCACCCAGGTCCATGGCCGGACTGCTCACCGTGCTGCTGACCGGCATGGGGGCCGTCTTTGCCCTGATTGGGGCGGCCTTTGTGGGACTGGGCGTGTCCGTAAAGGGGGGAAGCCCCTGGTTCTTCGTGACGCTGGGACTTGTGCTTCTGGGAGCGGGCGGGGTGTGTGCCCTGGTCCAATCCCGGCAGCGGAGGGAACAAAAGCGTCTGCGGACGGAGGGCGTGCCTCTGCCCGGGCGGGTGCTGGAGGTACAGCGCCACCCCTTTATCACCTGGAATGTGGATAACGTTGTCACCCTTCCGGGACAGCACTCCCCCTGGACCCTCCGGTGTGCATACACCCTGGACGGCAGGGAGTACACCGTAAGCAGTGAATTGTTGTGGCAGGAGCCCCTGGCGGACAGCCCCGGGCTCACCGTCTACGCCGACCCCGCCCGACCCCGCCGGGCCTGGGTGGACCCGGATACCCTGCGGTACCGGTGGAACCCTTAGCGATTGAGAAAGGAAGAACAAGATGCAGCAAGGAAACCTGATTTTACGCAACGCCGCCCGGGATGAAGGCTACTGGGTGGGGGTGCTCCTGGCCACGGCCGTGGTGTGGTCCATCCTGGAGAAGAGCACCACCGAGGACGCCCTGGCCGGAGCCACCTGTCTGCTGATTGCAGCGGCAATTATTCTGCGCCTGACGCTGCTGCGCCGCTGGCATATTTATACGGCGGACTGGACCCTGGACGATGAGAAGCTGACGGTGGGGACGCGGGTGGTGCCCCTGGAAGACATTGACTCGGTGGGGCTGAAGAACGGCACCTTTACCAAGGGCAGCCTCTATCTCATCATCAAGGGGCGGCAGACCATGCGCCTGGCCGCTCTGGTCCGGGGCAAGGAACGGGATGCCTCCATCCGCAGCATCCGGGAGATGGGCTGGGCGCTGAAGCAGACCATTGAGCGTCTGGACGGGACAGAGGACGCGGAGGGCTAAGCAGCGAAACAGGGAACGCCCGCGCGCTACACCCCTGGACGGGGGAAGCTGGTCCTGATCCCCAATTCGGTGGAGCAGATGGAACAAAATAGATCCAAATAGTAGAGCGACGAACGAAAATTACGAAATGTAGAGGAAAACCATGCCTAAGATTCAAGTATTGGACTCCCATGTGGCCGACCTCATCGCCGCCGGCGAGGTGGTGGAGCGCCCCGCCTCGGTGGCCAAGGAGCTCATGGAGAACGCCATTGACGCCGGAGCCTCCAAGGTGACGGTGGAGATTGCCCGGGGCGGAATGACCTTCCTGCGGGTGACCGACGACGGCCGGGGCATCCCCGCCGGGGAGCTGAAGACCGCCTTTCTCCGCCACGCCACCAGCAAGCTGCGCACGGAATATGACCTGGAGGCCATCGGCACCCTGGGCTTCCGGGGCGAGGCTCTGGCGGCCATCTCCGCGGTGAGCCGGGTGGAAGTCATGTCCCGCACGGCGGACAGCCCCCTGGGGGCATCTCTGGCTCTGGAGGGGGGCGTGCCCGGTGAGGTGGAGGAGGCCGGCTGTCCCCTGGGCACCACCATGGTGGTGCGGGACCTCTTTTTCAACACCCCCGCCCGGCTGAAGTTTGTGAAGAAGGACACCGCCGAGGGGGCGGCTGTCTTCTCCGTGGTCCAGCGGGTGGCCCTGTCCCACCCGGAGGTGAGCGTGAAGTTCATCCGGGACGGCAAGCAGGAGCTGCTCACCCCCGGGGACGGCCAGCTCAAGAGCGCCGTCTACGCCGTGCTGGGCCGGGAGCTGGCCTTGGGCTTCCGGGAGGTGAAAGCCGGGGGCGAGGACATGACCGTCACCGGCTTTGTGTCCATGCCCGCCTGCTGCCGGGCCAGCCGCAGCTGGCAGTTCTTCTTCGTCAATGGCCGCCAGGTGAAAAGCCCCATGATGGCTGCCGCCCTGGAGGAGGCCTATAAGAATCAGAAGATGGTGGGCCGGTTCCCCGGCTGTGTTCTCCATCTGGAAACCAAGCTGTCGGCGGTGGATGTGAACGTCCATCCGGCCAAGACGGAAGTGAAGTTCGGCAACGAGCGGCAGGTGTTTTCCGCCATCTACCACGCCGTTCTCTCCGCCCTGGAGGCCGACCGCTCCCGCCCCGCCCTCACCCTGGAGGGCAGGAACACCGCCCTGCCCGGCTTTGAGGGGAAGGACGCCGTCACCCCCAGCCAGACGGTGCTCTCCCCCAAGCCCCGGGTGGCCGACGGGGGGGCCGCGGTGCGGATGCCCGCCGCCCCCGCCTGGAGCAGGGGCGGGGAGCCGAAGAAGGCGAACCCCCCGGGCAGCTGGGGGGTGGTCTCCCCCGCCCGGCCCCGGACGGTGGAGACGATCCCCTCCCCTGCCCCGGTGAAGCAAATGGAGCCGGAGAAGAAGCTCGCCCCCGCGGCGGTAACCCCGGAGCCCGTGGCCCCGGTGAGCCGGACGGTTGTCCCAGTGGCGGAGGTGGCCCCTGTGGAGCATAAGGTCCCGGTGGAGCCCGCCCCTGTGGAAAACATTCCGGTGGTGGAGACCGCGAAGGCGGAGCAGGTGCCCATTCCGGTGGAAAAGCCGGTGGCCCAGCCCGCTTCTGTCCCGGCGGAGGAAGTGAGCCCCGCCGAGCCGGAGCAGCAGGCCATTGCCACGGAGGCGGAGGCCGCCCAGGAGCCCTGGCGGGTGGCCGGTGAGGTGCTGAACACCTACATTATTGTGGAGCAGGGGGAGCGGGTCTTCTTCATTGACAAGCACGCCGCCCACGAGCGGATGAATTTTGACCGCATGAAGGCCCAGGGCTACGACCCCATGGCCCAGACCCTGCTGACCCCGGTGGTGTGCCGCCTGGGGGCGGAGGAGCGGGAGGCTCTGCTGGCCCACCAGGAGCTGCTGGAGGAGTTCGGCTTCGACGTGGATGAGCTGGGCCGGGATCTGGCGGTGCGTCAGGCTCCCTTCGATGTGGAGGTGGGAGACATTGAGGCCACCCTGGAGGAGCTGGCCCGGAAGCTCATCACCACCGGGTCCGCCGACCCCGCCGCCGCCCGGGACGAGCTGCTGCACACCATGGCCTGCAAGGCGGCCATCAAGGGGGGCTGGAAGACCAGCGGACCGGAGCTGGAGCGGGTGGCCAAAGCAGTCATGGACGGTACCGTGAAGTACTGCCCCCACGGCCGGCCGGTGGCCATCGAGCTGACCAAAAAGGAGCTGGAGAAGCAGTTCAAGCGCGCCTAAACGCTTTCTTGAAAGAAAGCTTAGCAAAGAACTTCCTGCGAAACTTCGTTTCGCCTCTGCGCCCGCCTGCAAAGGGGGTGGGAGGAAGAAAACGGTCCGCCCGCCTGAATGTTTTTTGTGGGGGCGGATGAGCATCCGCCCCCTGGGGTGGGATGAACTTTTCGTAGGGGCCGATGTCTCATCGGCCCGCCAGATCTATATTGACCCGTCATTTGCCGCTGTGGAGGTCCCATGGGGCCAAGCGTCCGAATTTCTTTTTATGGGGAGGAGACGTCCATGCTGGTGAACTGGAATGAATATCTGGCCTGGTATCAGCAGGCTCGGGGCGGATGGTTCTTCGGGGGCGAGGACTGGAGCTGTGACGCACAGCTGGTGCTTCCCCAGGAGGGAAAGCATCCCCTGCTGGTGAATGTGTACGACGCCAACCTGGGCCGGGGCGAGGTACCCGCCCTGCGGGGACGCACCATGGTGAAGCTGGCGCGGGACTATACTCTGCACATCCGGGCCAAGGGCCTGGTGGGCGGAGGGGTCAGCGGTGTGGCCGGGCTGCTGGGCCGGGACATGGATTTCGGTTACCCGGAGGCCCTGGGAGGAAGGATGGTCACCACCAGCGACCGGGCCTTTACCAAGCTGGTGCTGGGCAGTCTGGAGCTGAGAAATTGTCTGGCCGGGCGGAAAAAGGAGTATCTGCGGGTCTACCCCTCCCCCGTTGGAGAGGGCTGGCACACCGTGGAGGCGGGACCAGCCAATCTGGAGGGCACCGTGAAGGGAGGCAGCCCCTGGGTGAGCGAGGCCATGCAGCAGAGCGGCTCCGGCCTCGACACGGAGGAGGTGCGCCGGGCGGCCTACCCCCACTTTGAGGAGCAGATGGACGGATTTCTGGCCCTGCTCCGCTCCGCCGCCGACGCTTTGACCCGGTGGCCCATGCCGCCGGACTGAAAGGAGCGCGTCCATGATTTGGAACACTGGACTTTATTATTACTATCGGCTCCGAGGAGGCACCTTTCTGGGGCTCCACGAGGAGGACGAGCCCAACGCCACCCTGTTCCTCCCCGGAGAGAAGGGGGCGGTGGAGCTGTGCCCCGTTCTCCGGAGCTTCACCCGCTATAACACCAACTGGGACGCGGCGGCCCGGACGTCCGTCACCCTGGAGCGGCCCTTCGCCCTGCGGGTGAAGCCGGAAAACGACCTGCGGCCGGGGATGCGCCCTCTTCTCAAGGCCCTGGACGCGGGGGCGGAGCTGATGGAACTGGACACTCAGCTGTCCATGGACTATGGCTACCCGGAGCTCCGCAAGCGCCCCATCAAGGCCAGCGAGCCCGCCTTTGCCAAGTGGGTCTTTCAGAGCGAGGGGCTGCGGCAGCTGCTGGAGAACCAGCCCGATATGAGTATCCAGGTCTGCCCCCTGGGCCCGGACAGCCGGGAGCACGTGGTGGCCGCCCGGCTTCGCATGGAGTGGCTGAATGAGCCCCAGTGGAACGGGGAGGTGCCTGCCCCTGCCCGGCAGATGGAGAGCTGCCAGGAGGCGGGGCTCTTTGACCAGCTGGACGTCCTGGTGGCCCTGGCCCAGGAGGCTGCCCGGGCACTGACCCAGTGGCCCATGCCGGTGGCAACCAGGTAAGTTCCGAAAACAACGCGGCAGGTGCCGTTCCCCCATAAAGAACCGCCCCGCGAGGGCGGAACGCCAGGCGCGACGCCGCTTATAGGAGCAGGTGGTCATTCAACCGCTTCTTAACGACAGTGGTCGGCGCTTAGACACCCATTCTGGGCTTTTCCGCGCCGGTAGGGTATTGTCCACTTTCTTGATGGCTCCCCCGTAAATAAACGGGGGTCCGGGTGGCGGCGGGATAGGGCATTGAAAATGCCCGTGAGCCGCCCCCGGCGGCGTTTTGCCTACTTTGCCGACGCGGGCAAAGTAGGTCGCCCCGCAGGGCGAAATTATCCCCATCCCCCGTTCTGCCCGCAGACGAAATCCCTACCGATTCTCACGGGTCCAAGGGCGAAGCGCAGCTTCGCAGAAAGTTCTTTGCCCCGCTTTCTTTCAAGAAAGCGGGAGAATAGAGGTGAGTACACATGCCCCCGAAAATTCTAGTCATCAGCGGCCCCACGGCCTCCGGCAAGACCGCCCTGGCGGTGGAGCTGGCCCTGCGGCACAACGGCGAGGTGGTGTCCGCCGACTCCATGCAGATCTACCGCCGCATGGACATCGGCACCGCCAAGCCCACCCGTGAGGAGATGCGGGGGGTGCCCCACCACATGCTGGACGTGGCCGACCCGGCGGAGGACTTCTCCGTGGCCCGGTATGTGGACATGGCCGCCGCCTGTGTGGACGACATCCTCGCCCGGGGCAGGCTGCCCATTGTGGCGGGAGGCACGGGGCTGTACATTGACTCCCTCCTCTCCGGGCGCACCTTCGCCGCCTTTGAGCCGGACAGCTCCCTGCGGGGCGAGCTGGAGGAGCGCTTTGACCGGGTGGGGGGCGAGGCCATGCTGGAGGAACTCTCCAAGGTGGACCCGGCCAGCGCCCAGCGCCTCCACCCCAACGACAAAAAGCGCATCGTCCGGGCCCTGGAGGTCTACCACACCACGGGCAAGACCATCACAGAGCACAACGAGGAGACCAAGGCCATCCCTCCCCGGTACGACGCCCTCACCATCACCCTGGCCTTCCGCCAGCGGCCGGATATGTGGGCACGGATCGACCGGCGGGTGGACGTGATGATGGAGCAGGGCCTGGTGGCCGAGGTGGAGAGCCTGCTGGCCTCCGGCGTGCCGGAAAAGTGCACCGCCATGCAGGCCATCGGCTACAAGGAGATGGCTGCCGCCCTCCGGGGGGACGGGGACACCGCCCGGGCCGCGGAGGAAATCAAGCTCCGCTCCCGGCAGTACGCCAAGCGGCAGCTCACCTGGTTTGGCCGGAATGACCGGGCCAGGCAAATTTTGTGGGACAGCCAGCCGGATTTTGCGGCGGCGTGCCACGCTTCGACCGTTTCTATGGAAGAATTTGGTTTAGTATAGAGGCACTCAGCCAAAGGACAGGCTCTGTCCGGCGGCGTAAAGAAAAAGGAGTGCTACATATGCAGAAAACCAACAACCTTCAGGACATCTTCCTCACCCAGGCCCGCCGGGACCGGCGCAGTGTCACCATGTTCCTCATGAACGGCTTCCAGATGCGGGGCTACGTCACCGGATTTGACGCCTTCACCGTGGTGCTCACCAGCGACGGCAAGCAGCAGCTCATCTACAAGCATGCGATTTCTACCATTGTACCCGAGCGGCCCATTCCCCTGACCACGCCGGGGGAGAACGCCTGAGCGGCTGCTTGCCGTCGGGCGGGGACGGGACGTTTCACGGATAAAAGCCCTCCTGCAAGGAGTTCCGCCGCCCGCAGGCGGCGGAAGACAGTGAAATCCCGTCATTTCCGGCGGCGTGTACGTCGGAAATGACACTTCTCACCCAATTGGGGCCGACTTTTTCGAATGAAATCGAGGCCCAAATTGGGTGCAGCCCTTCTCGAACAAGCGGCTTGCCGCTTGTTCGAAGGTACGCCATTTCTACGATTGTACCTGAGCGCCCCATTCCCCTGACCACGCCGGGAGAGGGCCAGTCATAACCCGCGGGGGGCCGTCCCCCGCCCGGACAAAGAGAGAGAACCAATTATGAAGCAAGGCAAACCTGTCATCACCGTTGTTATGGTGGCCCTGGCTGTGGCCCTGGCCATCTACTTCGGCTTTTACGTCTTTGATACCTTCAACGACCCCTTCTCCACCGCCCTGGTGTACAACTACACCGTCAACGACAGCGCGGAGGCTGACGGCCTTCTGGTGCGGGAGGAGCAGGTGATCTCCTCCCAGGAGGGCATCGTAGAGCTCACCCGCAGCGAGGGGGAAAAGGTAGGCGTGGGCCAGACCGTGGCCATGGTCTACCGGGACAGCCAGGCCCAGGACGACCAGGCCGCCCTGGAGGCCCTGAACCAGGAAATTGCCCTCCTGCAGTACGCCGCCACCGAGAGCGGTGACGTGGAGTCCGCCGCCAAGCTGGACGAGGAGATTCTCCAGGCGGTGGTGGAGCTGCGGGCGTCGGCGGCTCTGGACGATTACAGCCAGCTGGAGGACCAGGTGCTGGAGGTAAAGAGCCAGGTGCTCAAGCGGGGCTACACCTACGGCGAGGGCCTCACCAGCGAGGACCTCTCCGCCCGGCTCCAGGACCTGAAGAACCAGCGCTCTGCCCTGTCCAGCCAGTCTGCCGCCGCCACCACCAAGATTACCGCCTCCCAGTCGGGGATTTTCTCCTCCCTGGTGGACGGCTATGAGACGGTGGTCACGCCCCAGAATGTCTTCCAGCTCACCCCCTCCTCCCTGGAGGGCCTGCTGGACGGGGACGGCGTCACCTCCGGAAACGGACTGGGCAAGCTGATCTGCGGCTACCGCTGGTACTTTGCCGCCACCCTGCCCGTGGACGTGACCGAGCGGATGCGGGAGGGGGGCACCGCCCAGGTGCGCTTCTCCGGCGACTTCACCCAGGACGTGGACATGACTGTGGAGCAGATCGGCCAGGAGGAGAACGGCGAGCAGGTGGTGGTCTTCTCCTCTGACAAGTACCTGGCCCGCACCACCCTGCTGCGCAGCCAGAGTGTGGAAATCATCTTCGACAGCTGGTCTGGCCTGCGTATCCCCAAGGAGGCCCTGCGCATGGAGACCTACACCTACAAGGATGAGGAGACCGGCGAGGAGAAAGAGGGCAGCCGCCTGGGCGTCTATGTGCTGCTGGGCGGCAAGGCCGAGTTCAAGACCGTGAAGGTGATCACCGAAGGCAGCGACTACTATGTGGTGGAGGCCACCAGCACCACCAGCGGCGCCCTGCGGGCCGGGGATGAGGTCATTACCCGGGCCACCGGCCTCTATGACGGCCAGCTGCTGGAATTCTGAGAACATAATAGAATGAATCACGAATGAAAAGATTGCTTTAAACCCGAAAACCAGACAGAAGCCTGGAACGGCAGGCACATGCTGTCCGCCCGACAACGAGGCAGCACTTTTCCGGCAGCCCCATGTGGCCATCCCTAGGGAACGCTGCCGGGCGGGCTGCAGCCTGTTTTCCAGTTCAAACCTGCCAGGCGGGCGCAGAGGCGAAGCGCAGCTTCGCACAAAGTTCTTTGCCAAGCTTTCTTTTAAGAAAGCGTGCGGGCGCAGAGGCGAAGCAAAGCTTCGCAGAACGTTCTTTGCCAAGCTTTCGTTCAAGAAAGCGAGACCGGAGAAAGAGAGAAGGTTTTTATATGGACACCATGGAGCTCAAACATCGGATTGCGGCCGTCCAGGAGAAGATTGCCGCCGCCGCCCGGGCGGCGGGCCGGGACCCGGGTGAGATCACCCTGTGCGCCGCCACCAAGGTGCAGACGGACGATACCATCCGGGCGGCCATTGCCGGGGGCATCAAGGTGTGCGGCGAGAACCGGGTGCAGGAGATGACTGCCCACCTGGCCGCCGGGGCCTATGAGGGGGCGCGGCTCCACTTCATCGGCCACCTCCAGACCAACAAGGTGAACAAGGTGGTGGGCAAGGCGGAGCTCATCCAGTCGGTGGACTCCCTCCACCTGCTCCAGGCCGTCAACGCCCAGGCGGAGAAGCTGAGTGTGGTGCAGGACATCCTGCTGGAGGTAAATATTGCCGGGGAAGAGAGCAAGGGGGGCTGCCCGGTGGGGGAGCTGCCCCGGCTGGTGGAGGCGGCCCAGGCCATGGGCCATGTGCGTCTGCGGGGATTGATGGCCATTCCCCCCATCTCCCACAAGCCCGGGGCCAACCGCCCCTATTTCTCCGCTATGCGTGAGCTTTTTGTTGACATAAAGGGAAAAATGTCGGATAATCAAACTGATATGACCTGCCTGTCCATGGGCATGAGCGGCGACTACGAGGACGCCGTGGCAGAGGGCGCCACCCTGGTCCGGGTGGGAACCGCCCTGTTCGGGCCCCGTCCCCCCATGGGCGCCGCCCGATAAGGGACAGGCAGCGGGGATACACAAAAGAAAAGAGGAACATAACCATGGGAATTTTGGATGAATTCAAGCGTCTTGCCCACCCCTACGAGGATGAGGACGAGGAGGAGTTTGAGGACGATTTTGACGTCTCTCCCCGCCCCGTGGAGCGCCGGGAGCGCAGCCGCAGCACGGAGCCTGCTTACAGCAGCCCCGCCATGGAGGAGAACGAGCGCCGCAGCAACAAGGTGGTCAACATCCGCGCCGCCACCCAGCTGCAGGTGGTGCTGGTGAAGCCGGAGAAGTTTGAGGACGCCTCCGCCATCGCCGATCACCTGCGGGAGAAGCGCACCGTGGTGCTGAACCTGGAGTCCACCAACAAGGAGATCGCCCGCCGTCTGCTGGACTTCCTGTCCGGCGTGGCCTATGCCAACGAGGGCAAGATCAAGAAGGTCGCTATTTCCACCTACATCATCACGCCCTACAACGTGGACATTCTGGGCGATCTCATCGACGAGCTGGAGAACAACGGCCTCTATTTCTAAGGAAGGCCGCGGCGCCGGAGCTTGAGGAGGGAGACGAGGGGATCAGTGCGCCCCTTGCCCCGTGAGGCGGTCCGGCAGAGAGAGAAGGTGCAGGGGCGCGGCGGAACCGCCCGGAGGGGGTTCCACGGCGGCGCGCGCCCTGCCAAAACAAGGGGGTTTTTCGTATGCTTACACCACAGGAAGTATCCGAGCGCGCCTTCCAAAAGGCGTCCTTCGGAGGCTATAACATGTCCCAGGTGGACGAGTTCCTGGACATTCTCACCGGGGACTACTCCGCTCTGTACAGCGAGAACGCTGTGCTGAAGAGCAAAATGAAGGTGCTGGTGGACAAGGTGGAGGAGTACCGCTCCACCGAGGAGGCCATGCGCAAGGCCCTCATGGCCGCCCAGCGGATGGCGGAGGACCTGGTGAAGGAGGCCGAGCAGAAGAAGGAGGCCATCCTCAAGGAGGCGGAGGGCGAGGCCATCCGCCGCAAGGAGGAGATCAGCCGGGAGCTGCAGGCGGAGGAGTACCGCCTTCAGGAGGCCCAGAAGGCCACCGCCGCCATGGTGGCCAAAATCCGCGCCCTCACCCAGCAGCAGGAGAGCTTCCTGGACCAGCTGGACCAGCTGTGCCCGCCCCAGCAGGAGGTCCACGAGGACCCCGTGGAAGAGGCTGTGGAGGAAATTGACGACAGCGTGCAGCGCCTGCTCCAGCAGGCCATGCGGGAGGCCGCCGAGGAGAACCGCAAGGCCCGTGAGGAGGAGCCCGAGGACGAAGGCGAGGAGGAGCACGACGACTTCAGCGACACCGCTGAATTTACCCCCGTGGACCCGGATGAGGAGCCCGAGGAGGACGAGGAGCCCCCGGTCCGGGGCAGCCGCATCGACTTCGGGTCGCTGCAGTTTGGCCGGGACTACGAAATCAAGTAAGGGAGGCCCTCTGAGCCCTCCCCTACCCCGCCGAGGGATTTCTTCCCTCCGGCAAAAACCAACCCTACAAGGAAAAATGGCCGCGGCAGCGGCCATTTTTTTATCACCGCCCCCGGGGCGGCACCAAAGGAGGAACAGCCCATGCTTGAGACCCCGCGGCTTATTCTGCGCCCCTGGGAGGACGGGGACGCGGAGGACCTGTACCGCTACGCCAGCTCCCCCCTGGTGGGACCTGCGGCGGGCTGGCCGGTGCATACCAGTGTGGAAAACAGCCTGGAAATTATTCACTCTGTCCTCTCCGCTCCGGAGACCTATGCCGTGGTCCCCAAGGCGGTGGGACACGCCGTGGGCAGCGTGGGCCTCATGGTGGGGGCGGCCAGCAACCTGAGCCTGCCCGACACCCAGGGAGAGCTGGGCTACTGGATCGGCGTCCCCTACTGGGGCCAGGGCCTCATTCCCGAGGCCTCCCGGGTCCTGCTGCGCCGGGGCTTTGAGGAGCTGGGGCTGGAGGAGATCTGGTGCGGCTATTTTGACGGCAACGAGAAGTCCCGCCGGGTCCAGGAGAAGTGTGGCTTTGTCTACTGTTATACCCGGGAGCACGTGCCCTGCTCCATGCTGGACGAGGCCCGCACCGAACACATCAGCTCCCTCACCCGGGCAGACTGGCTTCGCAGCCTCGGTGAGCCGTAAATCAGAAATCAGAAATTACGGTGTTCCGCCGCTTGAAAAACAACCCGGTCATCCGGCGGGCGCACTCAGACTATGTTTACACCCCCTTCCCAGGCGGGCGCAGAGGCGAAGCGCAGCTTCGCACAAAGTTCTTTGCCCCGCTTTCTTTCAAGAAAGCGGGGGCGGTTTTGCTTGCGTTTTCCGGCGGAGAAGGGTATAATGGCAACAATACCGGGGGTGTCTTGTCACCCCCCTTTTTTTGAAGGAGGTCTCCTCTGCGATGAAAGCGAAGACCAACATGACCATGCTCTGTGACTTTTACGAGCTCACCATGGCCAATGGATACTTCCAGACCGGACTGAAGGACCGGATCTGCTACTTTGACGTGTTTTACCGCTCCGTCCCCGACAACGGGGGCTTCTCTCTGGCCGCCGGCCTCGCCCAGGTGGTGGAGTACATCCAGGAACTGCGCTTTGACCAGGAGGACCTGGACTACCTGCGCTCCAAGGGCTGCTTCTGCGAGGACTTCCTGAACTTCCTGAAGGAGTTCCGCTTCACCGGCGACATCTGGGCCGTGCCCGAGGGCACCCCCATCTTCCCCGGCGAGCCCATCCTCACCGTCCGGGCCCCCGCCATCCAGGCCCAGTTTGTGGAGACCTTCATCCTCCTCACCCTGAACCACCAGTCCCTCATCGCCACCAAGTCCAACCGCATCGTCCGGGCCGCCGAGGGCCGGCCCGTGGCTGAGTTCGGTTCCCGCCGGGCCCAGGGCTCCGACGGCGCCCTGCTGGGCGCCCGGGCCAGCTACATCGCCGGCTGCTCCGCCACCGCCTGCACCATGGCCGACCAGCGCTACGGCTCCCCCGCCACCGGCACCATGGCCCACTCCTGGGTGCAGATGTTCCCCGACGAATATACCGCCTTCAAGACCTACTGCGAGCTCTACCCGGAGAACGCCACCCTGCTGGTGGACACCTACAACGTCCTGAAGTCCGGCGTGCCCAACGCCATCCGGGCCTTTAAGGAGGTCCTCCTCCCCCGGGGCATCACCCGGTGCGGCATCCGCCTGGACTCCGGCGACCTCACCTACCTGTCCCAGAAGGCTCGGAAGATGCTGGACGACGCCGGCCTCACCGAGTGCAAGATCGTGGCCTCCAACGCCCTGGACGAGTACATCATCCGGGACCTGGTGCGCCAGGGCGCCCGCATTGACTCCTTCGGCGTGGGCGAGCGGCTTATCACCTCCCGGTCCGAGCCTGTCTTCGGCGGCGTCTATAAACTGGCCGCCATCGAGGACGACCAGGGCAATATCATCCCCAAGATCAAGGTCAGCGAAAACCCGGCCAAAATTACCACCCCCCACTTCAAGAAGGTGTACCGCATCTTCTCCAAGGACACCGGTAAGGCGGAGGCCGACCTTATCTGCGTCCACGACGAGCAGATTGATTTCTCCCAGCCCCTGGAGCTCTTTGACCCGGATGCCACCTGGAAGCGGAAGGTCTTCACCGATGTGGAGGCCCGGGAGCTGATGGTGCCCATCTTCCAGGGGGGCCAGCTGGTGTACGAGGTGCCTGACCTCCAGACCAGCCGGGCCTACTGCCAGCGGCAGGTGGACGCCCTGTGGGATGAGGTGAAGCGGTTCGAGAACCCCCATAATTACTATGTGGACCTCAGCCAGAAGCTGTGGGACATCAAGCACCAGCTGCTGAACTCACACGAAGTTAAGTAAACAGAATCAAAAAGCGG
>NZ_QUGI01000002.1:439906-484163 GCF_003478995.1 Pseudoflavonifractor sp. AF19-9AC | reverse complement strand
GGCCCGCTTTTTTGCTGCTCAGTCGTGCTTCAGGTTGCGCAGGTGAAGATAGACGGTATTCTTGGAGATGCCCAGACTGTCCGCCACCCGGATGACCGCGTCCTTAATGTTGAACACGCCCTGCTCGTAGAGCAGGCGGACAATCTCCTTGTTCCGGTTGGTGGAGGAAATCTGGGGATCGGCGTAGACCGCCTCCCGGGCCTTCTCCATGGCCACGGAGATGACGTCCTCAATGTCTGCGTTGAAGCTCTCCGTTTCCTTGGCGGGGAGGACGGCGGGCGTCTGCGGAAACAGTCCGGAGATAAACTGGGACAGGGGTACATCACACTGGAAATTCATGCATACCAGACCGATGATCCGCCCTCCCTCTCCCACCACCGGAATGGTGGTGGACTTCAGGGTATGTCCGTCCCGGCGGTTCAAGTAGACCAGAGACTGGGGGGTCTGCTTCTCCTGAATGTTGTGGAGCATGGTGAGCGCCAGGTCGGTGATGGGGGCGCCCACGGTACGCTGGGTGTAATGGCCGTTGATAATTTTGATGACCGAGTGGCTCAGGTCCTCCAGACTGTGGAGCACAAACTCATAGCTGTCTCCCAGATAGAGGGCCAGCCCATCCAGCATGGTCTCATAGGAGGCCAGAATTGCCCGGTCTGTTTTTGTCAATGTCAATTCTTCCGACACCATTCCGAGTCCTTCCTGCGTATTCAAGAACGCTTTTTTTCCATTATAACGAAAAAATTTTCCAGCCGCAACGGCTGAGTGAAAAAAAGTTTCATGAATGAATAAAATGCTATTGACTAAATTAAATTTTATTATTATAATAACAGTACACTAGCCGGCTAAAGAGAAAGGGAGCGATTTCATGAACGCAATCCATACAGATAAGGCACCTGCCGCCATTGGTCCCTACTCTCAGGGCATCCGCCTGGGAAATCTGATTTTTACTTCCGGACAGATTCCGGTGGATCCGGCCACCGGCGCCATTCCTCAGGGTATTGAGGCTCAGGCCCATCAGGCCTGCAGAAATGTGGCTGCAGTGCTGAGCGAAGGGGGAAGCGGTCTGGAGCAGGTGGTAAAGACTACATGCTTTTTAGCGGACATGGGGCACTTTGCCCAGTTCAACGCGGTGTATGAGACCTATTTTACTCAAAAGCCCGCTCGCTCCTGTGTAGCGGTGCGGGAACTGCCCAAGGGAGTGCTGTGTGAGATTGAAGTTATTGCCCATTGCTGAGGAACGGCAGGAGGATCAAAGCGGCTGAAATTTATATTACGTAAGGGGGATATTGACATGAGGAAAAAGAGGGAACTTACGGCTGGCCTGGCACTGTTTGGATTTTTTGCCCCGTTAATTGTACTGTTGATTCTTATTTTTCTCGGGGTCAGTATTATGCTGGGTCTGACGGCGGCCATCTGCGTAGAAGGGGTGTTCGGTATCTTCCTGGGCTACTCCTGGGAGGAGCTGGAAGAGTCGGCCATGAAGGGAATCGGCCGGGTAAACCAGACCGTAATTGTCATGATCCTGATCGGCATGCTGATTGGTGTCTGGATTTCGGCCGGCAGTGTTCAGACGATGCTGTACTACGGCGTAAACCTGATTAATCCCAAGCTGTTCCTGCCTGTGGCATTCATTATCTGCATCATTACTTCCATTGTCACCGGAACCTCCTGGGGTACGGCGGGGACCATGGGCATTGCCCTCATTGGCATCGCCCAGGGCCTGGGGGTGCCTGTGGAAATGGCTGCCGGCGCGATTATCTCCGGCGCACTGGTGGGTGACAAGCTGTCTCCCCTCTCGGATACCACGCTGCTTGCCTCCGCTACCTCGGGCGTCAAGCTGTTTGACCACATTATGTCCCTGCTGTATGTGACCATGCCTGCCTCCATCATTGCCATTGTGGTTTATACCGTGCTGGGCCTGCGTTATGGCAGCGGTGAGGCGGATTTATCGGCAGTGAAGGTGCTCTCGGACAGCCTGCTGGGCTCCTGTAATGTGGGTGTGCTCATGCTGGTGCCCCTTCTCTTTGTGCTGGTGCTTTCTGCCATGAAGAAGCCTACCATCCCTGTGTTTGCAGGCGGCCTGGTGCTGGGCTGTATTTGGGCCATGGTTTTCCAGGGCGCTTCTCTTAACGATGTGATTACCGCGGCCATCAGCGGCTTTGTGAGCAACACGGGAAACGCGGATGTGGATGAATTGCTCTCCCGAGGCGGTGCCCTGGGAATGGCGGAGACCATTTTCCTGTGTATTGGTGCGGGCATGTTCTCCGGTATTTTTGAGCGGACCGGTGTGCTGCACCGACTGATGGACAGCCTGTGCAAGGTGGTCAAGTCTGTGGGCGGCCTGGTGTTGTCTCTTACGGTGACGGGCGTTGCACTGATGTTCGGCGGTGCGGGACAGTCCTGTACCCTCAGTCTGCCTGCCATTGCCTTCCGGGATGCCTTTGACGATATGGACGTCAACCCATGTGTCATGTCCCGGACACTGGAATGCACCGGTACCGTCCTTGGCTCCATTGTTCCCTGGGATGCGTCGGCCATCCTTTATACCGGGCTGTTCGGTGTGTCGGTTATGCAGTATCTGCCCTTTAATCTGCTGGCCATTCTCTCGCCTGTGCTGGCGGTGGTCACTGCCTACATCGGATTTGGTGTTTTCCGTAGTGATGAGGCGGTACATTTGACCCTGAAGTGCAAGAAGTATGACAAACAGACCGGAAAGCCCATCTGAGGAGTGAGAGCATGACGGAAAAAGAACTGGAGGCGGCATTGTCTGCCTTTCCCAGAAGGCAGCTTTGTGGATTTGCCACGCCTGTGCAGCGGCTGTATCGGTTGGAAGAGGAGCAGAAGACCGGTCCCGTTTTCATCAAACGGGATGATCTGAACGGAGTGGGGCCAGGCGGCAACAAGGTGCGTCCCCTGGAGTATTTGCTGGGGGAGGCCCTGGACCGGGGGTGTGATGTGGTGATTGCCTCGGGGCAGGAGAACTCCAACCTGTGCTCCATTGCTGCCTCCGCCTGCTGTCGGCTGGGAGTGTCGTGCATTCTGGTGCACAACAATCCAAAGCCTGAGCATCTGGCCGGCAATATGCTCCTCAACCACCTCTCCGGCGTGGAGGAGCACTATATTGGGTCCATTCCGGAACAGGAGCGGGACCGCTATGTGGAGGAACTGGCGGATCGGCTGCGCAGAGAGGGCAGGAAGCCCTATGTGGTAGAAAACGGGGCAACCAGTGTGCACGGGGCGATAGGCTATTTCCATCTTCCCCTGGAACTGGTGAGAGAAAAGACGGAAGTGCCCATCCGAGACCTGTTTGTGCCCGGAGGGAACGGAGGATTAGCCGCAGGGGTAGTGTTTGGGACGGCCCTACTGGGCGGACCGTTCCACGTGCACGTCATTACAGTGGAAAATACCAAGAAGACACTGGAGGCTATTTTGGACAAGCTTTTCCAGGGGCTAAAGGAGTACACGGGGCTGGTTCCGGACGTGCCGGTGGACTCCGTTATGACCATCCATGAGGCATACCGGGGCGAGGGCTGGGGAATTCCGACAAAGGAGTCGGAGGAAATGATCCGACGCCTGGCTCAAAGGGAAGGTATTTTCCTGGAGCGCATCTACACAGCCAAAACTGCCTGGGGCATGTGCGATCTGTTGTCCCGGGGATTGGCGAGGCGTGAGGGAGCCTGCCTTGTGCACTCAGGGGGATTTGCATCGCTCTTTTATCAGTACACATAAAAAGGAAAGTACTCATAGGGCAGCACAGAATGTTTCATTTTTGTGCCGCCGGATTCCTTGGACAAGGGGCGGGCCCATAGGATGGGCCCGCCCCCCTTGCATTACGGAAAGGGACCCGGAAGCGGGGCCCTCGGACGGAGGGCTCCCCGCCAAGAAACTGTGCATTATAAACAAAAATAAGTAATAAAAATAGGATAAAATAAATAAATACATAAAAAATTAGCGGAATCTAAACGGCAAAAGGGCGGTCCTTGGCTTGCCTGGGGCGTGAGAAGGGGGGTATAATTACCGAAGCGTTTGGTACCCGACGGACAAAATCCACCGGGTGCCGGGTTTGGGAAGGAAGGCGAGATACATGAGCGCGCAGATTGCGGCATTGGTCATTTTTATTGTCATGTTCGTCCTGATTGTGTCCGAGCGGATTGAGCGGCACATTGTCACCCTGGGGTGCGCCCTGCTTACCCTGGTGGTGGTGTTCGGGCTCATTATGAACAGCAAAGAAGCGGTGCTGGAGGCCCTGAGTCTCCACAGCTTTACCCACACCAGCTTCTGGTACCAGGCGGGCGGCGGGTCCAGCTCCACCGGTATCAACTGGGAGACCATTACCTTCATTGCCGGCATGATGATCATGGTGGAGGGCATGGGGGACAGCGGCTTTTTCCGCTGGCTGTGCATGACCATCGCCAAGGCGGTTCACTACCGCACGGTGCCCATCTTTATGACCTTTATGGTGATGTCCGCAGGCCTTGCCATGTTTATTGACAGCATCACCGTCATTATGTTCCTGGCTGCCGTCACGGTGGAACTGGCCCGGATACTGAAGCTGGATCCGGTGCCCCTCATTCTCTCGGAAATTTTCTGTGCCAACCTGGGCGGCTCGGCCACCATGTGCGGTGACCCGCCCAACATCATCATTGGCACCTCCCTGGGCTACTCCTTCGCGGATTTCATCACCAACACCGGTGTAATGGCGGGAATCTCCCTGATCTTTGTGCTGATTTACTTCTACTTCTGCTTCCACAAGGAGCTGAAGCCCGCCTCCGGCGCGGTACGGCCCGATCACTACCCCGACCCCAAAGAGGCGATCGTCAACCGCCAGGCTTTTGTCACCAGCTGTGTGATTTTCTTCTTTGCGGTGGTGCTGCTGGTGACCCACGCCCAGACCCATCTCACCGTCTCCTGCATCGGCGTGCTGGCCGCCCTGGCCACCTTGCTGACGGCAGGAAAGCGGGCCGGAAGCCTGCTGCGGCGGGTGGACTACAAGACCTTGCTCTTCTTCGTGGGCCTCTTCGTGGTGGTCAGCGGCCTGGAGCAGACCGGCGTGCTGGAAATTCTGGCGGGCCTCATCAGCAAGGCCAGCGGCGGCAATCCCCTGATGGTGATTGCCATTATCATCTGGGGCTCGGCCGTGGCCAGCGCCTTTATTGACAACATTCCCTTTGCCGCCACCATGATCCCCGTCATCCGCAGCCTGGCGGAAGTCCAGGGCATCCACATGGACACCCTGGCCTGGGCCCTGGCCATGGGCACCGACATCGGCGGCAACGCCACTCCCATCGGCGCCTCCGCCAACGTGGTGGGCACCTCCATCGCCGCCAAGAGCGGCCACCCCATCAGCTGGGGCAAGTACTGCAAGATCATGGCCCCGGCCACGGTGATCGTGATTCTCATTTCCATGCTCTTTATGTTCGTGCGTTACTTCTAAGGCGGCGTGCCGCTGATTTGTTGAAAAGGGGGAAGTCATATGTCGGAACAACTGATTATCACTCTGGGACGGGAATTCGGAAGCGGTGGTCATGAGATTGCCCGGCGGCTGGCCGAGCGGTTCTCCCTGCCTCTGCTGGAGGAGAACATGCTCCGGCACATTGCCGAGGAGAAGGGGCTCAATCCCGAGCGCATGGAGCGGTACGACGAGTCGCCCAGAACCCGGGTGTTTTACCGCACGGTGAACGGCTTCAGCAATGCGCCGGAGGACGTGATTGCCGAGATGCAGTTCCAGTATCTCCGGGACCGGGCTGCCGCAGGGGACTCCTTCCTGGTGGTGGGCCGGTGCGCCGAGGAGGTGCTGAAGGACTATCCCGGACGGATCTCCATCTTTGTGCTGGCGGACCAGTGGTTCAAAAAAGAGCGGACTATGGCCCGGGGCGCCATCTCCGAGGAGGAGGCCCTGGAGCTGATGGTCCGCCGGGACAAGCGGCGCAAGCACTACCACAACCAGTACTGCAAGGGAAAGTGGGGCGACTCCCGGAGCTACGATCTGTGCATCAACAGCTCCAAGCTGGGGATTCAGGGAACGGTGGAGCAGCTGGAGCTGTACATCCGTGCCCGCATTCGCACCAACCGCCTGCAGGAGGTGTGAGCGTCTCCCCTCCCCTGCCCGATAAGTAAAAAAAGCGTGCGCTCTCTCAGAGCGCACGCTTTCATTTTGTTTCGGTTTGCCTTAGTGAATGATGCACAGAGACAGGGTGAGCAGCATAAAGGCGATGGCCACCCACTTGGTCATCTTGGCCAGCTTGGCGTCCACGGACTTGGCCTTGTTCTTGGACAGGAAGGTATCGGCCGCACCGGAGATGGCACCGGACAGACCGGCGCTCTTGCCCGACTGGAGCATAACGACGGCAATGAGGACCAGGCCGCAAAGCACCTGAATGATGGTCACAATGAGCTTCAGCATGGTAAAATCGTTCCTTTCAAAGCCCGCAGCGGGCGAAAAATCACAAAAAGCTCCGGCGGTAATCCGGACGCAGAAACAAGGATACCATAAAAGCAGAGGAAATGCAAGCTTTTTTGGAAAAAATCCCGATTCCAGGCCGGATTTCGCCCATATAGGGGCCGCCCAAGGGGGCGGACACAAGATAGGCCGGAGTTACAGGGCGGCGATGGCCTCGATCTCCACCCGCACGTCCTTGGGCAGACGGCCCACCTGCACCGCCGAGCGGGCGGGGCAGTCGGAGGGGAAGAAGGTCTTGTACACCTGGTTCATGGCCGCAAAGTCCTCCATGTCCTTGAGGAACACGGTGGTCTTGACCACATTCTCCAGAGTGGCGCCTGCCTCCTCCAGGATGGCGGAGAGGTTCTTCAGGGCCTGGGTGGTCTGGGCCTGGATGGTCTCCTCGAGGATGAGGTCGCCGGTGGCGGGATCCAGAGGGATCTGGCCGGAGACGAAGAGCAGGTTGCCCGCCTTGATGGCCTGGGAATAGGGCCCGATGGCGGAAGGGGCGTTGGAGGTGGAGATGACGGTTTTCATGGGAAAGGCTCCTTTCAATTCTGAATGTGGTTATATCATGCGGCACTCATTGGGCCGCAGCTTGGGAGGAAGGAGGGCCGTAGAGGGCCACGCCGCCCCGGCAGCGCACTTCCAAGAGCCCGCGGTCCACCAGGTACTCCACAAAAAAGCGGATGTTGCGCTCAAAACGCAGGGCCCGGTTGGGCTTGTGGGTGAAGAGCTGGTAGTAGGCGCACACGGCGGCATCAATCTGGCTGAGGGTCATGGGCCGGGGAATGAGGGCGCGGATCTCCTCCGCCCGGGTGCGGATGAGAGACTGGTTCGCGTCCAGGAGATGGGGCAGCTCCTCACCCGTGCACACCCCGTGGTGAGCCATGATGTAGGTGTCGTAGGGCAGGCCACGCAGCTTCTCCCGGCTGTCCATGGCCATGGCCTGGGACAGGTTGTAGGGCAGCTTGGCCCCCAGCAGCTCGTGGCTCAGCACCGCGTCGGCCAGGTAGCACACCCCGTCCGGTGTGACGGTGCACACATGGCCCGCCGAGTGGCCGGGGGTGTGGATGAGGGTAAACTCCGCCCCGGCGAAGGAGAAGGGGCCGTCCTCCGGGGGGAGAATCACATCCGGTGTGTGAATCATACAGGCCGATTCCCGCTCCACCGTGTCCGGGGACAGGGTGAGAAAATAGCACTTGAGGGTGAGGACGTTCTGACACATGGCTGCCTCGGGGGCGGTGAGGGCCACGGGGATGCGGTACTTCTGCTGGAAGTAGCCGCTGTTGCCGCAGTGGTCCACGTGGGCATGGGAGCACAGGATGCCCGCCGGGGTCAGGCCCTGGTCCAGCAGGGCCCCTTCCAGCTCCTCCCGCTCGCTGAGCAGGCCGGTGTCCAGCAGGATGCACCGGTGCTCGTCCAGCTTGTAGAAGGGAATGAGCTCCATCCCCTCCGCCACCCAGGTGTTTCCTTTTACTTGTGAGAGCTTCATGAGTACTGCCTCCACAGGGCGGCGGGGCCGCCCCAACGGGTTTTGGGTAGTATGTGGATTGTCCCGGGAAATAACCGGAACAGAGAGTGAAGAGTGGAGAGTGAAGAGTGGAGAGTGAAGGGATTCGACGTTCCGCCTTAGCGGAACCACTGAAATGATGGGCGGATCATATCCGCCCCTGCGGAGCGCTGCCAGGCGGGCCGTCACCTGTGTCCCATTGCAAATCTGTCAGGCGGGCGCAGAGGCGAAGCGGAGCTTCGCAGAAAGTTCTTTGCCGAGCTTTCTTTCAAGAAAGCTCGCGTTGTTTGAGGTAGACCATGAGTACCGCCACGTCTGCCGGGGAGACGCCGGACACCCGGCTAGCCTGGCCCAGGTTCAGGGGGCGAATCTCCTGGAGCTTCTGCCGCGCCTCCAGGCGGATGCCCGTGAGGGACAGGTAATCCACATCATCGGGCAGAGGGCGCTCCTCCAGGCGGCGCATCTCCTCCACCTGCCGAAGCTGCCGGTCAATGTAGCCGGCGTACTTGATGGTAATCTCCGCCTCCCGCACCACAGCGGGGTCCAGATCGGGCCGCTGGGGGTCAAAGGGGGCCAAATCCTCATAGCTCAGCCGGGGGCGGCGGAGCAGATCCGCCAGCCGGGCCCCGTCCTTCACCCGGGGCTCTCCCCGCTCCTCCAGCAGCTTGTCCAGCTCCGGTGTGGGGGGCGTGCCCGTGTGCTCCAGACGGCTCACCTCCCGGTCCACCGCCCGGTACTTCTCCTCCACCCTCTTATAGGTCTCCCGGGACACCAGTCCCAGCTCATACCCCAGGGGGGTGAGCCGCCGGTCGGCATTGTCCTGGCGGTGGAGGAGGCGGTACTCCGTGCGGGAGGTCATCATGCGGTAGGGTTCGTTGGTGCCCTTGGTCACCAGGTCGTCGATGAGCACCCCGATGTACCCCTGGTCCCGGCGGAGGATAAAGGGGGGCTTGCCCAGCAGCTTCAAAGCCGCGTTTACACCGGCCACAAAGCCCTGGACGGCGGCCTCCTCATAGCCGGAGGAGCCGTTAAACTGCCCCGCACCGTAGAGACCGGGAATCTCCTTGCACTCCAGGGTGGGCAGCAGCTGGGTGGGGTCCACGCAGTCGTACTCAATGGCGTAGGCCGCCCGGGTCATCTCGGCGTGCTCCAGGCCGGGGATGGTGTGGAGCATCTCGATCTGCACGTCCTCGGGCAGAGAGGAGGAAAAGCCCTGGATATAGAGCTCCCGGGTGTCCAGACCCATGGGCTCCACGAAGAGCTGGTGGCGCTCCTTGTCCGGGAAGCGGACAATTTTCGTCTCAATGGAGGGGCAGTACCGGGGGCCCACCCCCTCGATGGTGCCGTCGTACAGGGGGGAGCGGTCCAGGTTGGCCCTTATAATCTCATGGGTCTTCTCATTGGTGTAGGTGAGGTAGCACACCGCACGGTTCTCCGGGGGTACCTCCGTTTGGAAGGAGAAGCGAAGGCCGTCCTCGTCCCCCTCCTGGAGCTCCATCTTGGAGAAGTCCACGCTGCGGGCGTGGACTCGGGGAGGCGTGCCCGTCTTGAAGCGGCGGATGGAGAGGCCCAGGTCCACCAGACACTGAGTGAGCGGCAGGGCGGCGGCCAGGCCGTCGGGGCCGGAGTCCCGGACCACCTCGCCCACAATGGTGCGGCCACCCAGATAGGTGCCTGTGGCCACCACGGCGGCCCGCACCTGGTAGAGGGCCCCAGTGTGGGTGACCACGGCGGACACCGCCCCGTTCTCGGTGCGGATTTCCACCACCTCCGCCTGCTTCACCCACAGGTTGTCCTGGTTCTCCAGGGTGGCCTTCATCACCCGCTGGTAGGTGCGGCGGTCCGCCTGGGCCCGGAGGGACCAGACCGCCGGGCCCTTGCCCCGGTTCAGAAGCCGGTACTGGATGCAGGCCTTGTCGGCGGCCTTGCCCATCTCGCCGCCCAGGGCGTCCAGTTCCCGCACCAGGTGGCCCTTGCCTGTGCCGCCGATGGCAGGGTTACAAGGCATGTTGCCCACCGCGTCCAGGTTGACGGTGAAGCACAGGGTGCGAAGGCCCATGCGGGCGGCGGCCAGGGCGGCCTCGATGCCTGCGTGCCCCGCGCCGATGACGGCGATGTCAAATTGTCCGGCAAAATAGGTGTCCATTGGGGTTTCCGTCCTTACTGATGGTTGGAGTGTGGATGCCCGCAGAGGGGTGTATCCACCCAAAAATGTGGAAAATATTTTATCACGAATCCTTGGTTGGGGCAAGTGCTGAGGGGGATGAAGGAGATTGGGGGGGAGTTTTGCCTGCGGGCAGGACGGGAGAAGGGGATGGTTTCGCCCCCCCTATTGGATGTACCCCCCGGGGGCTGGCAGTGCCCTGGAAGGTCCAGCGGAAAATTGGCGGAGCAGGCGACGAAACCTGCAGCCGGGTGCGGCACCGGAACACGGTGCGACTTACAGCACGTTTTCGCTAATACCGCGCACGTCCCGGTAACGGAGCCGTCCACCTGAGCCCTTCCGCGAGGGCAGAAAGGCAGGCGCGATGCCTCTTGTAGAAGTAGGTGGTCATTCAACCAAACCTTAGCGGCAGCGGTTGGCATACAGACACCAATCCTGGGCTTTTCCCGCGCCGGTAAGCTATTTCCTGCGTTTTTGATGGCTCCTTCGTAAAAAATGGGGGTCCGGGGGCAGGCGGGATAGGGCATTGTAAATGCCCGTGAGCCGCCCCCGGCGGTCTTTTGGTTCCTTTTGCACCGCTGCAAAAGGAACTCGCCCGCAGGCGAAATCTCCCCACACAACTATGAGACTCGGTATGTCAGGCGCACATGGTGCGTCCCTATGGAGCACCCCAGGCGTCCCCTCCAGGCGGCGGCAGGGGGTGGATTTTCACTTGAAGGAAGACCTGCAAATATGCTATACTATAAGTTGATACTGCCCCAGTCTACCCCCTCGGGGGAAGGGCTGGTTCAGAAAGGGGGCGGCAGGACAATGAAATACCAGCGCTGGAAGGTTTCCCAGGGCACGCCGGAGGCCCGGCAGGCTCTGGAGGAGGCCGGCCTGTCCTCCCTGCTGAGCGCGGTGCTTGCCGCCCGGGGCGTGACCTCGGCCACGGAAGCCGCCCACCTCTTCGCCCCGGAGTGGGAGCCCCTGTGCGACCCCCTGCTCATGGCGGACATGGACAAGGCGGTGGAGCGGGTGCGCCTGGCCATCCGCCGGGGCGAGCGGGTGGCGGTCTACGGCGACTACGACGTGGACGGCATTACCTCCACCTGTCTGCTCACGGAATTTCTCCGGGGGGAGGGCCTGGAGGTCCTGCCCTACATCCCCTGCCGCCTGGAGGAGGGCTACGGCGTCAACCGGGAGGCGGTGGCCGCCCTGGCGGCCCAGGGAGTCTCCCTCATCATTACCGTGGACTGCGGCATCACCGCCCTGGAAGAGACGGAAGTGGCCCGGTCCCTGGGTATGGAAGTCATCATCACCGACCACCACACCTGCAAGGAGGCCATCCCCGCCGCCGCGGCGGTGGTGGACCCCTGCCGCCCCGACTGCCCCTACCCCTTCAAGGGTCTGGCCGGAGTGGGCGTGGCGTTGAAGCTGGCCATGGCGGTGGCCGGAGAGGACCGGGCGGAGGAGATTTTTGCCCGCTTCTGCGACCTGGCCGCGGTAGGCACGGTGGCCGACGTGATGCCCATGACCGGGGAGAACCGGCGCATTGTCAGCCGGGGCCTCAGCGCCCTCAATCCCCCCCGGCGGCTGGGCTTTGCCGAGCTCATCCACAGCGCCGCCAACGACGAGCGGGCGGTGAACTCCGTCTTTGTGGGCTACACCCTGGCCCCCCGGCTCAACGCCTCCGGGCGGATGGGTCGGGCCATGGAGGCGGTGGAGCTGCTGCTCACCCGGGACCGGGCCCGCGCCCGGGAGCTGGCCCAGGAGCTGTGTCAGCTCAACCGGGAGCGCCAGGCCATTGAGGGAGACATCTTCCAGCAGTGCGTCCGCCGCCTGGACCGGAGCCCCCAGTCCGGGGCTATCGTCCTGGCCGACGAGCACTGGCACCAGGGCGTGGTGGGCATCGTGGCCTCCCGCCTCACCGAGCGCTACGGCTGCCCCGCCTTCATGATCTGCCTGGACAAGGGGATGGGCAAGGGCTCCTGCCGGTCCTGGGGCGGGGTCAACCTCTTTGAATTGCTGGAGGCCTGCGCCCCCCTGCTGGAAAACTTCGGAGGCCACGCCTTGGCCGCCGGTTTCACCGTGCGGGAAGAGAACATCCCCGCTCTGGCCCAGGCCCTGCGGGGGCTGCTGGCGGGCCGGGAGGAGGAGTACGTCTCCCAGCTGGAGGCCGACGCGGCGGTGGAAGCCCGGGTGCTCACCGCGGAGGCGGTGGAGAGCCTGGAGCGTCTGGAGCCCTGGGGCACCGGAAATCCCCGGCCTCTGCTGGTCCTCCAGGGGGCAAGGGTCCAGTCCCTGTGCCAGGTGGGCCAGGGGCGGCATTTGAAGCTGCGGCTGGAGTCCCGGGGCACGGTGCTGGAGGCCATCTGGTTCTCCGCCGACGGCAGTCAGCTGGGCCTGTACCCCGACTGCCGGGTGGATGTGGCCTTCTATCCCCAAATTAACGAATTCCGCGGCCGGCGTGACCTGCAGCTCCAGGTGGTGGACCTGCGTCTGGCCCTGTCCAGGGCCCAGATGGAGCGGGCCATTTATGAAAAATTCCGCCGTCAGGAGCCCCTCACCCCCCAGGAGGCCCGGTTCCTGCTCCCCGAGCGGTGGGAGTTTGTGGATTTGTGGCGCTATCTGGAGCGCCACAGCGCCCCCGGCGTCCCCGTGGAGGACACCCTCCCCCGCATTGCACGGGGGGTGGCCCGCTCGGCGGGCCAGCGGGAGATTCCCACCCGCACCATGCTGTGCCTGGAGGTCATGGAGGAGCGGGGCCTCATCTCCCTGGCCCAGAACACCGGCCGCATCCGCATCACCATCAACCGTGTGGAGAAAAAGGTGGATTTGCAGGCCTCAGAAATCCTCTGCCGCCTGCGGGAGGCCCTGGGCGAGGGATAATGCAGAATGCAGAATGGCCTCGCGGGGAAACATTGCAGAATGAACTTACGGGGAGCGGAGAGCGAATCCTCCTACCTCCCTATCTCATAACTCCGATCGAACTGAGAGGGTGATTTTATGGATCCCATTTTGGAGCGCTATCATGCCCTGGAGGACAAGGTGGCCGCTTACACCCCCAATCTGGATACCAAGCGGCTGTACGACGCATTCACCTACGCCGACGCCGCCCACAACGGCCAGCTGCGCAAAAGCGGCGAGCCCTATATCATCCACCCCCTGGCGGTGGCCGAGATCGTGGCCGACCTGGGGCTGGATGTGGACAGCGTGATCGCTGCCCTGCTCCATGACTGCATCGAGGACACCGCCTCCACCCACCAGGAGATCGCCAAAAAGTTCGGCGAGACGGTGGCTGACCTGGTGGAGGGCGTCACCAAGCTGACCAGGGTGCAGTACGTCACCAAGGAAGAGGAGCAGATGGAGAACCTCCGCAAGATGCTCATGGCTATGGCCCAAGACATCCGGGTGATTCTCATTAAAATCTGTGACCGGCTGCACAACATGCGCACCATGGAGTACCAGTCCCCCCGGAAGCAGCGGGAGAAGAGCCTGGAGACCATGGAGATCTATGCCCCCATCGCCCACCGCTTAGGTATGCAGAAGCTGAAGTGGGAGCTGGAAGACCTGGCTCTGCGGTATCTGGACCCGGTGGGCTACAAGGAGATTGAGGATGAGCTGGCGGTACGCTCCTCCGCCCACGAGGAGTTCCTGGCGGGCATCCAGCACCGCATCCAGCAGCGCCTTCGCCAGGAGGGTATCCACTGCACGGTCTACGGCCGGGTGAAGCACACCTACTCCATCTACCGCAAGATGTTCACCCAGAACAAGACTCTGGACGAGATCTACGACCTGTACGCCTTCCGGGTGATTGTGGACGACATCCCCGAGTGCTACAACGTCTTAGGCTGTATTCACGACATGTTCAAGCCGGTGCTGGGCCGGTTCAAGGACTATATCGGCACCCCCAAGCCCAACATGTACCAGTCCCTCCACACCACCGTCATCGGCCGGGAGGGCATCCCCTTCGAGGTGCAGATCCGCACCTGGGAGATGCACCAGACCGCGGAGTACGGCGTGGCGGCCCACTGGAAGTATAAGCAGGGCCTGGCCAACAAGAACCTGGGCACCGAGCACGAGTTTGAGTGGGTGCGCAAGCTGCTGGAAAACCAGCAGGACACCGACGCGGAGGAGTTTGTCCGCACCCTGAAGGTGGACCTCTTTGCCGACGAGGTCTTTGTCTTCACCCCCAACGGCGACGTGGTGAACCTGCCCGCCGGCGCCACCCCCATCGACTTTGCCTACAACATCCACTCCGCCGTGGGCAACACCATGGTGGGCGCCCGGGTGAACGGCCGGATGGTTCCCTACGACTACCAGCTGCAAAATGGTGAGATCGTGGAGGTCATCACCTCCAAGGCGGCCAAGGGCCCCAGCCGGGACTGGCTGAAGATCTGCAAGTCCAACGAGGCCCGGAACAAGATCCGCCAGTGGTTCAAGAAGGAGCGCCGGGAGGAGAACATCGCCACCGGCCGTGCCGCCTTCGAGGCCGAGCTGAAGCACGCCAAGATCCCCATGTCCGCCATCACCGGCGAGGAGGTCCTGCCCCACATCCTGCGCAAGGTGCGCTTCGGCACCCTGGATGAGCTGTATGCCACCATCGGCTACGGCGGCACCACCGCCACCAAGGCGGTGGCCCGGGTGAAGGATGAGCTGCTGCGTCTGGGCCGACTCCAGGCGGAGAAGGCGGCCGCCGCCGCCAAGACAACCGCCGAGAGCGTCATCGTCCCCGGCATGAGCGCCCCCGTGGAGGCCGGACAGCTGAAGGGCTCCAATAAGCACACCGATTCGGGCATCATCGTGGAGGGCTTGGGCAACTGCCTGGTGAAGTTCGCCAAGTGCTGCACCCCCGTTCCCGGCGACCCGGTCATCGGCTTCATTACCCGGGGCTACGGCGTGTCCGTCCACCGGGCCGACTGCCCCAACGCCGCCCCCGACAAGCGCAAGCCCGAGGAGGCCGACCGCTGGGTGAAGGTGTCCTGGGTGAACAGCAGCCTGCCCCATTACAAGACGGCCCTGGAGCTCTCCGCCAAGGATCGGGACGGCCTGACCCTGGATGTGGCCATGGCCCTCTCCTCCGCCAAGGTGAAGGTGTCCGCCCTCTCTGCCCGCTCCCAGCCCGACGGCTACGCCACCGTCAACATGGTGGTGGAGGTCAAGAACAAGGACGAGCTGAGCACGGTCATCAACAAGCTCAACAACATTCAGGGCGTGTATCAGGTGGCCAGAGCGTCAGGTAAGTAATGCAGAAGGCAGAATGCAGAATGCAGAATGAGCCCGCGGGGCGATAAGAAGAAATCAAAGGATGTGAAACCATGCGGGCGGTTGTGACCCGTGTGTCCTCCGCCTCCGTCACCATTGACGGAGCGGTGGAGGGCGCCATTGAAAAAGGATATTTGATTTTGCTGGGCGTGGGCCCGGAGGACACCGAAGAGATCTGCGACAAGCTGGCGGAGAAAATCTGCAATCTGCGGGTCTTTGAGGACGAGAACGGAAAGATGAACCTGAGCCTGGAGCAGGTGGGCGGGGCCATGCTGGTCATCAGCCAGTTTACCCTCTACGCCGATACCTCCTCCCGCCGCCCCGGCTTCTCCCGGGCGGCCAAGCCCGACCTGGCCATCCCCCTCTACGAGCGGTTCCTGGACCGGTGCCGCCAGCGGGGCTTCCAGGTGGAGCACGGCCAGTTCGGCGCCGACATGAAGGTGGCCTCGGTGAACGACGGCCCGGTGACCATCCTGTTTGACACCGAGGCAAAATAAGCATTTTTACAGAGTTGAGAGTGAAGCGTGAAAAGTGGAGATGTCCGTCTTTGCTCTCTCCACTCTCAACTCTTCACTCTTCACTCTGAAACAAGGGGTTTTGATTGTATGAAGGTTAAGGTCATGCAGGTGGGGCCCATCGGCACCAACTGCTACATTCTGGAGGACGACACCACCGGCAAGGCCGCGGTCATTGACCCCGGCGACGAGGCCGGGCGGATTTTAAAGGCGCTGGAGGAGAACAAGGTGGAGGTGGAGTATATTCTCCTCACCCACGGACACTACGACCACACCACCGGTGTGCCGGAGCTCCACCGCGCCTTGCCCAAGGCTAAAATCTATATCCATGAGGCCGACGCCAACGGGGCGGGCTCTCAGCTCTTCCCCCTGGCCGGACAGGTGGAGGACCTGCTTCTTTATGATGAGGGGGACAAGCTTACCCTGGGCGCCCTCACCATTGAGGTGCTCCACACTCCCGGCCACTCCAAGGGCAGCGTGGTTCTGAAGGTGAGCGACGTGCTCTTCTGCGGCGACACCCTCTTTGCCGGGTCCTGCGGACGCACCGACCTGCCCGGCGGCAGCTATGCGGAGATTATGGCTTCCCTGAAGCGGCTGGGTGAGCTGGAGGGAGACTACCACGTCTGCCCCGGCCACGATGTGACCTCTACCCTGGAGCGGGAGCGGAGAAGCAATCCCTTCCTGCGGGAGGCTATGGCGCACTAAGAGAAACATTTGTTATTTCGTGTGCTGGATTTTTAATGGGTGCGGCTTTTACGGCTGCTCGCATAAGTAAACCACGGGAAAAAATGTTTCGCCCCCGGGCGAGTGACTTTCTGTGCAGACAGAAAGTCACCAAAGAACTGTCAAAGGTGGGAGGGATTTCGATTTCCCTCCCCCCTTTGAAATCCCCCCTCCTTAAAACGACCAACACAGGGGGGGACTGCGGTCCCCCCTATTGGATGTACCCCCCCGGGGGCTGGTGGGGCCTTGGAAGGTTCAGCGGAAAACCACCGAAGCAGGCGACGAAACCCGCAGCCGGGTGCAGTACCGGAACGCGGGGGTGTTTCACCGCACCGTTCCGGCAATCCCGCGCACGTCCCGGCGACGGAACCGTCCACCGGAGCCCTCCCGCGAGGGGAGAAAGTTAGGCGCGATGTCCCTTGTAGAAGTAGGTGATTATTCAACCGCTTCTTAGCGGCAGCGGTTGGCGCTGAGACACCCATTCTGGGCTTTTCCCGCGCCGGTTGGATATTTGCTGCGTTCTTGATGGCTCTCCCGTAAACATATCAGGGGGGTCCCGGGGAGGCGGGATAGGGCATTGTAAATGCCCGTGAGCCGCCCCCGGCGGGTTTTTGGTTCCTTTTGCACCGCTGCAAAAGGAACTCGCCCGCAGGCGAAATCCCCACATCCAGCCGGTCAAAGCGGGCGGATGGGACATCCGCCCCTACAAAAATGCCGTGATGGGACGGGTAGATCATATCCGCCCCTGCGAGTGAGCCGCCATAAGACGGGGGCATCCATCGTTTCGATTTTTCCCCACGAACCACCGGCCCACAGGCCGAAACCATTGAGAAGGTGAAGCATGAAGCTCTATTTTCAGGAAACCACCACCCCCTGGCAGCCGGAGCGCTACCGCTACTCCGCCGAGCAAATGATGCTCACCCTCTTCCCTGGGGAACGGCCGGAATACCCGGAGGACCTCCCCCGTACACTGGAGGGAGAGCCCGCTGCCGCTCTCTTCTCCCTGGAGACACAGGAAGACACCGCCGTTCTCAACGCCCAGGTGGCCTGGGAGGGCAAAACCGCCCAGGGGAAGCGCACCTTCCCCGCTGCGGATCTTGACCAGGACCCCCACGCGGTCTACCACGTGGTGCAGCACGCCTTGAAGCTGGCCTTCTACCAGGCGGGCACCGCCCTGCTGGGCCACGAGCCCCCCTGGGGCGCCCTCACCGGCGTGCGCCCGGTGAAGCTGCCCACCCGGGCCATGAAGGAGGGCGCCTCCCCCGAAGAGGCTCGAAAAGAGCTGGAAGAGGAGTACCGGGTGTCCCCCCGCCGGGCCCAGCTGGCCCTGGACTGTGCCAAAGCCAGCCTGGCGGCCCAGCAGGTGCTGGGCACGGGCACGGTGTCGGTGTATGTGGGCATCCCCTTCTGCCCCACCCGCTGCGCCTACTGCTCTTTCGTCTCTGCCGATGTGGGCCGGACCATGAAGCTGGTGGACCCCTATGTGGAGGCCCTTCTGAGCGAGATTGAGGCCACCGGAAAGGCTCTGAACCAGGCGGGCCTCACCGTGCGCACCCTCTACATGGGAGGCGGCACCCCCACCACCCTGTCCGCCGGACAGATGGACCGGGTGCTTGCCGCCTGTAAGGCCCATCTGCCCGTGGAGAATTGCGTGGAATACACGGTGGAGGCCGGACGGCCGGACACCATTACCCGGGAAAAGCTGGAGGTGCTCAAGGCCCACGGCATCGGCCGGGTGTCCATCAACCCCCAGACCCTGGAGGATGAGGTGCTGCGGGCCATCGGCCGGCGGCACACGGCCCAGGACATCCGGGAGGCCTACGCCCTGGCCCGGGAGGTGGGCTTTGACTCCATCAACATGGACCTCATCGCCGGACTGCCCCGGGACAGCTATGAGGGCTTCTGCCGCACCCTGGACGGGGTGCTGGCCATGGCTCCGGAGAACATCACCGTCCACACTCTGGCCCTGAAAAAGGGATCTACCCTGATGGAAAAAGGTGGGGCCATCCCCTCCGGCGAGGAGACCGCCCGGATGCTGGAGTACTCCCTGGACGCCCTGGGGGGCGGGGGCTACCGCCCCTATTACCTCTACCGGCAGAAGTACATGTCCGGCTCCCTGGAAAACGTGGGCTGGACCCTGCCCAGCCTGGACAGCGTCTACAACATCGCCATGATGGAGGAGCTGCACACCGTGGTCTCCATCGGCGGCGGGGGCGTCACCAAGCTGGTGGACCCGGAGAAAGGACAGATTGTCCGCCTGCCCAACCCCAAATATCCCCAGGACTATCTCGCCTCTCTGGACAAGGTTCTCTCCCAGAAGGAGGAGCTGGTCCGGTTTTACGCCGGGGCCCGGCCCCGATAAACCCCTGCCGGGGCGCGGCGGCCCCGATGGAAAGGAGCTTTTATGGCTTATCAACTGCAGGAAATCAACCGACGGATTCAGACGGACGTGGAGGCCTTCCTGGCCGAGTGCGACGAGAGCTACGCCCAGCGGGTGTCCCTGGCGGCGGACAAGATTCTGGCCAACCTGGACAAGAGCCCCATTGTGCTGCTCTCCGGCCCCTCCGGCTCGGGCAAGACCACCACGGCCATGAAGATTGCCGAGGAGCTGCGCCGCCGAGGCGTGGAATCCCGGGCGGTGGCCATGGACAACTACTTCAAGACCATGAACCCCAAGATCGCCCCCCGCACCCCCGAGGGCAGCATCGACTACGAGTCCCCCCTGTGCCTGGACATGGAGCTGCTGGACAAACACTTCGCCGCTCTGGCCCGGGGCGAGGAGATCATCATCCCCAAGTTTGAGTTTGCCCGGCAGATGCGCAACGACTCCCTGGGCACCCCCATGAAGCTGGAGAAAAACGAGATCGCCATCTTCGAGGGCATCCACGCCCTCAACGACGACATCGCCGGCCGCCATCCCGAGGCCACCAAGCTCTATATCTCCGCCCGGTCCAATGTGAACGAGGGCTCCACCCTGCGCTTCAAGGGGACCTGGATGCGGCTGACCCGCCGAGCCGTCCGGGACCATAACTTCCGGGGCACCGGCGTGGCCGAGACTTTGGAGATGTGGGCCAACGTCCGCCGGGGCGAGAAGCTCTATATCTCCCCCTACAAGACCCGGGCGGACATCATTTTCGACTCCTCCCTGCCCTATGAGGTGTCTGTAATGCGCAATTACGCCGTCCCCATTCTCCAGTCCGTACCCGAGGAGAATGACCGCCACGACGAGCTGCTGCAGCTCATTGACGCCTTCCAGTTCTTTGAGCCCATCGATCCCGCCCTGGTGCCCAAGGACTCCCTGCTGCGGGAGTTCATCGGCGGCGGCAGCTACAAGTACCACTGAGGGCCCTGAGACCTTTTTTATCCTAGAAAACGCGGAGTGATTCCATGTACCAACCAACCTATGATTCCCGCGACATCCGGTATAAAAGCCCCTACGGGGCGGTGCCCTCCGGGACTGCCGTCACCTTCACCCTCCGGCCCCCACGGGCGGAGGGCTTCTCCCGGGCCACCCTCACCGCCCGCTTTGAGAGCCGGGACGGCCAGGTGGTCAAGCTGCCCATGCCCTGGGTGGGCGTGGAGCTGGACCGGGACCTGTTCCGGGCTACTCTGGACACCGGGGACTATGTGGGCCTGGTGTGGTATTCCTTTGTGCTGGAGGGCATCGACGGGCGCAAGCGGGAGCTGGGCCACCACCAGCTCACCGTCTATGACGGCGCGGAGGCCGTTCCCACTTGGTTCGGGGAGGGAGTCACCTACCAGATTTTCCCCGACCGCTTCCGCCGCAGCCGTATCCCCAACCCCGCCGGCATGGTGGGCGGCCGCACCGTCCACCAGAGCTGGGAGGAGATGCCCGAGTACCGCCCCGACCACAAGGGGGAGATCCGCAACCGGGACTTCTTCGGCGGGGACTTCAAGGGCGTGCTGGAGAAGCTGGACTACCTGAAGGGGCTGGGGGTGGACACCCTCTACTTCAACCCCATCTTCGAAGCCGCCGAGAACCACCGCTACGGCACCGCCGACTATGACCGCATTGACCCCATGTTGGGCACCAACGAGGACTTTACCCGCCTGTGCGACGAGGCCCACAAGCGGGGCATGCGGGTGATGCTGGACGGGGTCTTTAACCACACCGGCTACGTGAGCCGCTACTTCAACGGGGACGGCTTCTACCCCACCGTGGGAGCCAGCCAGAGCTGGGACTCCCCCTACCGCCCCTGGTTCAACTTCATCGAGTGGCCCAAGAAGTACGAGAGCTGGTGGGGCATCTACTCCCTGCCCGCCGTCAATGAGGGGAACCCCGACTACCGCAACTTCATCTTCGGCGGCGCGGACAGCGTGGTCCGCCGCTGGCTGCGGGCGGGGGCGGACGGCTGGCGGCTGGACGTGGCCGACGAGCTGCCCGACGACTTTGTCCACGGCATCCACGAGGCCGCCCGGGCGGAGAAGCCCGAAGCGGTGGTCATCGGTGAGGTGTGGGAGGACGGCTCCACCAAAATTGCCTACGGCGTGCGCCGCAAGCACATCCTGGGGGGCCACTGCGACGGCCTGATGAACTATCCCCTCCGCAATGCCATCCTCTCCTTCTTCCTGGGGGGCGGCGGCGAGCACTTTGTGGAGGCCATGGAGACCATACAGGAGAACTATCCCCCCTTCGCCTTCTACTCCGCCATGAACTCCCTGGGCACCCACGACACCCCCCGCATCCTCACCCTGCTGGGGACGGGCAGCGAGTGCCGGGACCAGTCCCGGGACTGGCGGGCCTCCTTCCGCCTCTCCCCCAAGCAGCGGCGGAGGGGCAAGGACCTGCTGCGGGCGGCCAGCCTGCTCCTCTTCTGCTTCCCCGGCTCCCCCACGGTCTACTACGGGGACGAGGCGGGCATGGAGGGCTTCGAGGACCCCTTCAACCGCCAGACCTACCCCTGGGGCCACGAGGACCGGGAACTGCTGGACTGGTACCGGGCCCTGGGCGGCCTGCGGGGGAGCCACCCCGCCCTGCGCCGGGGGTCCATCCGGTATCTGGCCGGACAGGGGGCGCTCCTTATCTTCCTGCGGGAGTTTGAGGGGGAGCGCATCCTGTGCGCCTTCAACGCCGGGGAGGAGCCGGTGGAAAAGACGCTGGAGCTGTGGTGCCCTGCCCGGGCGCTGCTGGGCCGTGCCCATGTGGAGCACCGGTGGGAGGGCTTGTCCCTCACTGTGCCCCCCCGCTCGGGGGTGGCTCTGGAGCTGGGGGAGGAATTCCCCTGGGACGAGTGGGACGCAACTGCTGATTGACATGCTGTCAGGGACGGATGGTAGCCTCCATCCGTCCCTTTGTGCTATTCTGGGGACACAAAAACGCAAAGGAGAGAGCAGCCATGACGCTGGGACAGCGGATTCAGGAATTACGGAAGCAGCGCAATCTCTCCCAAGAGGGACTGGGCGAAAAGCTGGGGGTATCCCGCCAGGCGGTGTCCCGCTGGGAGATGGACGGCGCGGTGCCCGAGGTGGACAAACTGGTGGCCATGAGCCGGGTGTTTGGGGTTAGTCTCAATGACCTGCTCCAGGTGGAGGGGGGAGAAAAAACAGCCGAGAGGCAGACTGCTCCGTCCACCGGACGAGGCTGGAGGCTGGGGGTGCTGGTGCTGACCCTGGTGTGTGCCCTGTCCTTGGGCGGGAATGTGTGGCTGGGGCTGCGGAACGGAGAGCTGGAGCGGCAGCTGGTGGAGGCGGAGGAGAGCCTGGACCCGGAGCAGCCTCTGGTGGTTGGGTTTGATGTGGACTATTATTTGATGCAGCGGGATGAGGCCCTCATCTGCTATACCTTTACCGTCACCGCCGCCCGGCAGACGGAGGGCATGGAGCTGGAACTGGAGGCAGTGGACCGAAACGGCGAGGTGTATACCCTGACCATGGAGCTGGTGAGCGGGGCGGTCTACCGGGGCGAACTGGAGATGAGATACCCGGCCGGAGGGAATGCGACGGTAAGCGCCCTGGTTCGGGACGGATTGGGCAGGAGCTATACCCAGCCTGTGGCAAAGCTCTCCGGGATGGGGGGGGAAACGGAGCAGGTACAGACACTGTGGGGCAATCCCTGACCGGATGGCAGGAAGATGCGCCACTGCATGTTTGCCGCCCCGATTTCCGCTTGGATATTCCGATGGATGTTGGAACCGGTCCCAGACCGGCCCGAGGATAGGGTATAGATACTCCGTAGGGGCGGATGTCCTCATCCGCCCGCCGGAGTCTGTTGCTGAACGAAACGTAAAAAAGATATTTCGCCTGCGGGCGAGTAACTTTCTGTGCAGACAGAAAGTTACCAAAGAACTGTCTAGGGGAAGGGGGATTTCGATTTCCCCCTTCCCCTAGATACCCCATCCCCTTGAAACGACCAATCAGGGGGGACTGCGGTCCCCCCTATTGGATGTACCCCCGGGGGGTGGCGGTGCCCTAAAAGGACCAGCGGTGGAGCAACGGAGCAGGCACCGACACTCGCGGCCGGGCACAGTATCGGAACCCGGTACGTCTTACGACACGTTTTTGCTAATACCGCGCACGTTCCGGTGACGGAGCCGTCCGCCTGAGCCCTTCCGCGAGGGCGGAAAGGCAGGCGCGATGCCTCTTGTAGAAGTGGGTGGTCATTCAACCGCCTCTTAGCGGCAGCGGTTGGCGTACAGACACCAATCCTGGGCTTTTCCCGCGCTGGATGGATACAACCTCGCCCCTTGGTGGCTCCCCCGTAAAACAAATGGGGGTCCGGGGGCAGGCGGGATAGGGCATTGTAAATGCCCGTGAGCCGCCCCCGGCGGTCTTTTGGTTCCTTTTGCACCGCTGCAAAAGGAACTCGCCCGCAGGCGAAATCCTCACGCACCCATTTGTGCCCTGGCAAAGCGGGCGGATGAGGACATCCGCCCCTACGGAATGCGGGATACAAAAGAACAGCGTCTGTACCATACCTGGTACAGACGCTGTTTTATGTTGGAACAAAAGGTTCACGGCCCCAGCTTGTCCAGCCGGGCCATGAGAAACTGGGCACACAGGCCGGTAAACAGTCCGGCCAGGATGCCCGCGGGCACCAGATAGGGCAGGTAGGCCAGCACCGCCCAGGTCTTCATCACCCCGGCGGCGGCCAGCAGCTGGCCCAGATTGTGGAACACGCCTGCCACCGGGCTGCACAGCCAGATCTGCTCCCGGGTGAGAAGCCGCCGCAGCAAAAGCAGCACGCACCAGCTCAAAAGCCCCCCGGCGGCCGAGTAGATGAGGGTCATCATCTGCCCGGAAAAGACCGCCCCCAGAAACACCCGGGCGCACAGGATGAGCAGGGCGTCCCCGGGCCCCAGGGTAAACATGGCGTACACGGTGACGATGTTGGCAAGGCCCAGCTTGATGCCGGGCACAGCGGTGAGGGGAGGCAGCTGGGCCTCCACCAGGAAGATGGTGAGGGCGATGGCGGTGAGCAGAGCCAGGCGGGTGAGCCGCCTTGCCCCCTTAGCCGGTGGCGGCGTCAAGGCTGTCCCCTCCCCCCGTAATCTCAATGACCAGCTTGTTGGGCAGGCACACGATGGGTACGGTGCCGTCGGAGATATACCCCTGGTTGACGCACACCTGGTCCGGACAGCCTGCCTCCCGCACCCGGATGCGGCCGGGCTCCACCTCGATGGTGTTGGTAAAGCCGCCGGGGCCCTCCACCGTAAAGGTATAGGGCTCGGTGACGGCGGACAGGTCAATTTCCTCCACCAGCTTCCCGTCCAGGGTGATGCGGGCGACGGTCCCCTCCCCTGCCGGGCGCAGCAGCACAAAGGCAGCGCAGGCCGCCCCCACCAGCACCAGCAGCAGGAGAATCAGTTTGGCGTTGCGGCTCATGACAGCACCTGCACTTCCCGGTCCGTAAACCCGTCCCCCAGGGTGAAGGAGTCCTCCAGCCCGGCGGTGATGGCCACCGAGCCGTCCTCCCGGACAAAGACCAGCTCCACCCCCAGCTCCGGGTGGTCCCGCCAGAACGCCATCCCCTGCTCCTCCCCCAGGACGAACAGGGCGGTGGACAGTCCGTCGCACACCAGGCCCTCCGGGCCGATGACGGTGACCGACTGAAGCCCCGTGCGGGCGGGGGCGGCGGTGACCGGGTCCAGAATGTGCCAGTAAGTCACGCCGTCCTGCTCAAAGTACCGCTGGTAGCCCCCGGAGGTGACCACGGCCTTGTCGGTGACCTCCACAATGGCCAGATTCCCCTGGCCGTCCGGGTCCTGGATGGCCACCCGCCAGGGGGAGCCGTCGGGCTTACTTCCCACCGCCTGGACGTTGCCCCCCAGACTGAAAATGGCACTCTCTACCCCCAATTCGGCCATGAGCTGGGCCAGGCGGTCGCCGGTGTAACCCTTGGCCACGGCCCCCAGCTCCACCTCCATGCCCTCGGGCAGGCGGGCCCGGCTGCCCTTCAAGTCCAGCTCCAGGGCGGCATAGTCAATGCGGGAGGCCAGGTCGGTAAGCTCTTCCTCGCCGGGTACCCGGTAGTCCTTGGAGATAAAGCCCCAGGCCTGCACCGCCGGGTAGGCGGTGATATCCAGAGCGCCCCCGGTTTTCTCACACAGCGCCTGGCTGTCCGAGAGCAGGGCCAGCAGGTCCCCGTCCAGCGTGGTCCAGGCCCCGCCGGCGTGGTTGAGGGCGTAGAGAGGACTATTCTCGTCGGTGGCCGTCAGCAGGTTTTGAAGGTCATAGATAAGCTCCGTAGCCTCCGCCACCGCCTCCTCTCCCTTTCCGCCGTAGACGGTGAGGGACATCACGGTGTCCATGGCAAAGACAGTGCTCTCCGCGGCCTTGGCCTGACAGCCGGTGAGCAGACCCGCCATCAGGATCAGGGCCGCCCCCAGGGCCAAACAACGCCGGAGCACCTTACAGCACCTCCCGGTACATGGCGGCGGCGTCGTTTTTGCCCACGTTGTCCGCCACCACCAGCACCTCCACCTTCACGGTGCGCTCGCCGAAGCGCAGCTCCAGCAGGTCGCCCTCCTTCACCTCATAGCTGGCCCGCACGGGGCGGCCGTTGGCGGTGACCCGCTGGTTGTCGCAGGCCTCGTTGGCCACGGTGCGGCGCTTGATGAGGCGGGAGACTTTCAGCCATTTATCCAGACGCATAGGGTACGCTCCTTTTTCGGAAAATTGAGAAAACGGGGGCGCCGAAAAGCGCCCCCGTCAGGTAAAGTTGATTTACTCGGCCACGATGTCCTTCAGAGCCTTGCCAGCCTTGAACACGGGGGTCTTGGAGGCGGGGATCTGAATGGTCTCCATGGTCTTGGGGTTGCGGCCGGTACGGGCGGCGCGGGACTTCACCTCAAAGGAGCCAAAGCCGACCAGCTGCACCTTCTCACCCTGCTTCAGAGCCTCGGTGATGGCGTCAACGGTGGCGGTAATGGCGGCCTCAGCATCCTTCTTGGACAGCTCGGCCTTCTCGGCGACAGCCGCGATGAGCTCGGTTTTGTTCATGCTTGTTTTCCTCCTGTAAATGGACAGTGCCGCCGGGGCGACTGTCGAAAGAATATACTTAAATTCCCACAGCGGGAACTTTAAGTCCTTGTCTGGGCGTGCTCCTGCTCCTTGGCCTGGCACCACAGCTCCTCCAGCCGGGGCAGGTCCAGGCCCTCCAGAGAGCCGCCGGCCAGCGCCTCCATGTTCCGGAAGCGGCCGATGAACTTTTCACAGGCGGCGTGGAGGGTCAGCTCGCTGTCCACACCCAAGAAGCGCCCCACCTTCACCGCGGCAAAGAGCACGTCCCCCAGCTCCTCCTGGGGATTGGTGCCCTGCTCCACGGCCTGACGGAGCTCGCCCACCTCCTCGGACAGCTTGTCCAGGGCGGGGCCTGTCTCCTTCCAGTCAAAGCCCGCCTTCCGGGCCTTGTCCTGGAGCTTCTCCGCCCGCATCAGGGCGGGCAGGGACCGGGCCACCGCGTCCAGGGTGTCCCCGGCGGTCTTCTGGCCCTTCTCGGCCTTCTTCTGCTCCTCCCAGGTGGTGAGGGCCTTGTCCGAGTCCCGGGCGTCCACCCCGCCGAACACATGGGGATGGCGGAAGACCAGCTTCTTGCAGATGCCGTCCACCACGTCGTCAAAGGTGAACTGGCCGGCCTCCTCGGCCATGCGGGCGTGGAAGACCACCTGGAGTAGCACGTCCCCCAGCTCCTCCTTCAGGTGGGCGGGGTCCTGCTGATCGATGGCCTCGGCCACCTCATAGGCCTCCTCCAGCATGTTGCGCCGGATGGACTGGTGGGTCTGCTCCCGGTCCCAGGGACAGCCGTCGGGGGCCCGGAGCAGCTCCATGATCCGGAGGAGATCCTCCATCTTGTAAGAATTCGCGTAATGAAAATCTACCACAGTTTGTCGTCCTTATCAAGTTAAATTTCAATATTTACCCGTTACGGGGGAAACATACCGGAAAAAAGAGGCAAATTTTGGAGAAATGGCAACCTTAATCCAGGTGGAGCAGCCGGGCAATCTTGTCGCCCTTGGGCATCAGGGCCAGATCGTCCCGGGACAGGCACCGCAGGGCCACCACCAGTACGCCGTACACACCGATGGCCACCACGATGGCCGCCATGGAGGCAATGGCATTGCCCTTCCAGCTGAGGACGTAGGTGACCACGCCCTCGGTCTCCACCGTCTTGCGCAGCAGCCGGGACAGCAGTCCGTACACCGCCCAGGCGGAGCCGCCCATGAGGGCGGAGGCTGCAAGGGGCTTCAGGAAGATGGGCAGGTACCGGGGTCGGCCGGGGATGACCCGGGAGATGACCACCAGGTCCAGAATGAGGCACAGGCCGAAGCACAGGATGTTGCCCAGGGGGGCACCATAGATGCCTACGCCGGGCAGAGCCACCACGTTGTAGTTGGCAAAAATCTTCACCGCGCCGCCGATGACCATGATAAACACCGGCAGGTTCACAAAGCCGTGGGCCTGGAGGATGGAGTTGCACACCAGCATCATGCACACGAACACGGTGGCAAGGCCCAGGGTGGACAGCAGAGGACCGGCCAGACCCACCTCCAGCTTGCCCGCAAAGAGCAGCTGCATAATGGGCTCGCCCAGGACAAAGAGCCCCACCCCCATGGGGAAGGCCAGAAGGGCAGTGATGCGCAGGGCGGAGCCGGTGATCCGGGCGGTGCCCCGGCGGTCCCGCCGGGCCAGGGTGGCGGAGACAGCGGGAATGACGGCGGAGGTGATGGCCGCCATGAGGGAAGTGGGCAGGTTATAGATGTTCAGCGCGCCGGAGTAGTTGCCGTAGAGGGAGCGGCTCACATCCTCCAGAGTGGTGTAGAGGGTCTGAGCGGCGCTCTGGGCGGTGCCGGCGGCCAGCTCCTCCTGCACCTGCTGGCTGAGGGCAGACAGGGTGACCACTCCGCCGGAGGGCAGAGAGGCGGTCCAGGCGGTAAAGGCCTCCTTTAGGGTGGAGAAGTCCACGAAGTCGGTGTACAGCTTCCAGCTGTCCTGATTCTCCAGCAGCACCCGCTGCAGCTGGCCCTGGACCAGGGAGGAGTCAATGACGGTGACGATGCCCACCATGGAGGAGCTGATGGTAATGGGGATGGCGATGCGCAGGATGTCGGTGAGAATGCTCCGGGGGGCGTCGGGCACGTCCCGGCTGAGGGGCTCGTTGCCCCGGCCGGAGAAGAAGGCCAGCACCATGTAGGCCAGGGCCACGATGGTACCCACGGTGACGCCGGTGATGGCACCGGCGGCGGCCACGCTCTCATCCTGGCCCCCCTTGATGAGCCAGTAGGCCAGGCCCAGGCCCACCACCAGCTTGCACAGGGCCTCGATGATCTGGGAGACGGCGGTGGGGGTCATGTTGCTGTGGCCCTGGGAGTAGCCCCGGAAGGCGGACAGACAGCCCACGCAGATAACAGCAGGGGCCAGGGCGCGGATGCCCGGGGCGGCCTTGGTGTCGTGCATCAGCCCGGCCAGCCAGTCGGCCCGGAAGAACATCACCGTAAAGGACAGCACGCCCAGCACCAAAAAGAGGGCCAGGGACAATCGGAAGACCCGACGCACCTGGTTGTGGCGGCCGGTGGCGCTGGCCTCGCTCACCAGCTTGGACACGGCCACGGGCAGGCCCGCCGTGGAGATGGTGAGCAGCACGGCGTAGATGTTGTAGGCGTTATAAAAGTCGGCGCTGCCCTGGTCCCCGATGACCCACACCAGAGGGATTTTATAGAACATTCCGATGAGCTTGACAATCAGAATGCCGGCAGCCAGAACAGCGGCGCCGCCGAAGAAGGTATTCTGTTTCTGTTTTGCCACCCGGCGGGGGGCATGACCGTATGAGGGCATAGGGCTCCTCCTATAAAAAACGGATTTGGCGGTTACGCCCCAAAGACCAGGGGCAGGGCGGACTCCTTCACCTGGGCGCGGATCTGCTCCAGGTCCAGGGTCAAAAACTCGCCTTTTTCATATATGACGCGGCCCCGGCACATATTCATGGCCACGTTGGAGCCGTGGGCGGCAAAGACCAGATTCTCCGCCTCGTCATGGCAGGGAGTGAGGTTGGGGGCGGTGAAGTCCACCAGAATGAGGTCGGCGATCTTCCCCGGGGCGATGACTCCGGTGTCCGTCCGGCCCAGGGCGGCGGCTCCGCGGACGGTGGACATCTCCAGGGCGTCCCAGGCGGAGAGGGCGGAGGGGTCCTTCCCCACGCCGTTGTGAAGAACGGCGGCCAGCTTGATGTCCGAGAAGAAGTCGGCGCTGTTGTGGGAGGACATGCCGTCGGTGCCCAGAGCCACATTGACCCCAGCCTTCACCATGGCGGGGATGGGGGCCACGCCGGAGCCCAGCTTCAGGTTGGACCAGGGGTTGTGGACGCAGGAGATGTGCTTCTCCTTCATGATAACCCAGTCCTCCGGGGTGGTATACACGCAGTGGGCGGCCAGAGCCCGGCCGCAGTCCCATACCCCGTACTCGTCCAGTACCTGAATGGGAGTCTTGCCCCAGCGCTCCTGACACTCCCGGTGCTCCGAGCGGGTCTCGGACACGTGGACGTGCATGCCCAGGTTGTTCTCCCTGGCCCAGGCCCCCATGTCCTTCCACAGGGCGGGTCGGGAGGTGTACTCCCCGTGGACGCAGGCGTCCACCTTGATCTGTCCGTTGTTGTAGCCGTTCCACCGGCGGGTGAGCTCCTGGGTCTCCACACAGCCGGGGAAGGAGTCAAAGGAGTAGTCGTCGGTAAAGAGGGTGACGCCCCGGGCAATGTTAGCCGAGAGTCCCGCCTTCAGAATTTCCCCGATGATGGCGTCGCAGTGGTCGTACATGTCGGCCACGCAGGTGACGCCCGAGGCGATCATCTCCGCCAGCCCCAGGGCGGTGCCTGCCGCCACCGACTTATCGTCCAGCCGGGCCTCGGCGGGGAAGATATAGTCGTTGAGCCAGGTGTGGAGATCGCACCCGCCTCCGTACCCCCGCATGAGGGTCATGGGCAGGTGGGTGTGGGCATTGACAAAGCCGGGCAGCATCACAAGCCCGGCGCAGTCGATGACCCGCTCAAAGTCCCCCGCGGGACGGGTGGGGCCCACGTGGGTGATGCGCTCCCCCTCCACCGCCACAAAGGCGTCCCGAAGGACCTTCCGCTCGCCGTCCATGGGAAGAACGGTGACGGATTGGAATAAAATAGCCATATTAAACTCCTCGTATTACTGCCTGGGCATGCGCCAGGTCCCTTTTGTGGACGTACAGCTTGTATTCGGTCCGTACTTCCTGGTTCATGCCGAAGGTACCGCTGCGGCTTCGGGTCCCGCCGAAGGTGGGGCTGCCCAGATCCTTGAAGCGGTAGGCATAATCAATCCCCGCCCCGGCCAGGGCGTCCCGCACCTGGCTGAGGCGGTTGAAGTCATAAGTGATGAGCAATTCCGCGCGGTTAAAGGGGGTAATCATATTCAACAGCTCCTTTGGCGCGAAATGGGAGGGTTACAGCTTCCGCAGGCAGGCCCGAATGAGGCCGGAGAACTTCTCCCGGGCGGCCTCGGCGGCGTCCAGCACCTCCTGCTCGCTGAGGGGCTGGTCCAGAATGCCGGCGGCCATGTTGGAGAGCAGGGTGAAGCCCAGCACCTCCATGCCGCAGTGGCCGGCCACAATGACCTCCGGGGCGGTGGACATGCCCACCGCGTCCCCGCCCAGAATCCGGGCGGCCCGGATCTCCGCCGGGGTTTCGTACTGGGGGCCGTAGCAGTAGAAGTAGACGCCCTCCCGCAGGGGAATGCCCAGCTCGCCGGCGGCCTCATGGGCCAGCTGGCGCAGTCGCGGGGTGTAGAGATGGGAGGCGTCGGGGAAGCGGGGACCGAACTCGGGCAGGTTTTCCCCACGGAGGGGGGACTCGGAGAACATCTTGATGTGGTCGGTGATGAGCATCAGGTCCCCCGCCTGCCAGTCGGTGCGCACGCAGCCGGCGGCGTTGGTGACGATGAGGGTGTCGCAGCCCAGCAGCCGCAGCACCCGCACGGCGTAGGCCACCTCCTCGTAGGAGTAGCCCTCGTAGTGGTGCATCCGGCCCTGCATCACCGCCACATTCTGCCCCTCCAGGGTGCCGAAGACCAGGCGGCCCTTGTGGCCGGGGGCGGTGGAGGTTTTGAAGTGGGGGATGTCCTTGTAGTCCACGGCGATGGGGTTTTCCACCTCGTCCCCCAAAAAGCCCAGGCCGGAGCCCAGAATCAGGGCAATTTTAGGCGTAAAACCACCCAGCCGGGACCGGATGGCCCCGGCACTCTGGTGGTAGTGTTCCATTGTATGGGTCATAGAATGTGCTCCTTCAGGAAAGCTTGGTGCCGCAGCGGCGGCAGAACTGGTCCTCCTTGCCGCAGGGCGCGCCGCAGCCGGGGCAGGTCTGGGCCTGACGCAGGTCGGCGATGCGGGCCTTGATGTCGGCGATCTTGCCGGCGGTCTCGTCCGCCTGGGCCAGCAGCTGGGGCAGGGGGTCCTCCTCGGGCGTCTGGCCCTTGTGGGTGTTGTACATCACCTGGCCCAGCTGGCGCAGGATGTCGTTGAACTCCCCGTTCAGGTCAAAGAGCTGCACGTTCAGCTTGGCCACGTCCACCATCTGCCCGGCCTTCTTCCCGGCCACCCGGGCAGTGTCGGCGCAGGCGTCGGCCGCCACCGACGCGGTGCCGCGGATTCGGTCCATCAGTTCCTTTACCTTATCGTCCATAAAGAGGCTCCTTTCCGTGTTTCCAAATTCAGGGTACCCCTATTTTACACCAAAGCGGGCCCAAATGCAATAAAAAGGGGCCCGCGCTGCAAAAGCGCGGACCCAAAGAGAGGAGAAAATCCAAATCAAAAAGCGGCGAAACCGGCGCCGAAGGCGCGGCACTGCTCCAGAGCGGCGTCGTCCGGGGTCTCGTTGACCATGAGGCCCTCCTGGTAGAGATTGGCGTTGGCCCCCTCGGTGCGGGCCTGCCAGTCCCGCATCCACTGGCCGTCGCCCCAGCCGTAGGAGCCGAACAGGGCCACCTTCTTGCCGCTGAGCCGGCCCTCCAGCTGGGCGAAGAAGGGCTCAAACTCCGACTCCTCCAGCACTTCGGCCCCCATGGCCGGGCAGCCCAGAGCCAGCAGCGGATAGCTGAGGGCCTGGTCCACTGACACCTCGCTCACCTGCATCAGGTCCACCTCGGCCCCAGCGCCCCGGGCGCCCTCGGCGATGGCGCTGGCCATGGCCTCCGTGTTGCCGGACATGGACCAGTAGATAACAGCCATTTTACTCATAATCAGAACCTCCAATTCGGTTTGTTGAAGTGGTATATCTGCAATCCGCCGGAGCGGTTACAGGCGTCAGGCCGCCGGGAAGATCTGGGCCAGGGTGCGGCCCTCCTCCACACGGCGGTACAGGGTGTCCCGGCAGCGGCGGAAGGTCTCAAACCGGACCTTGGCCTCCTCCACATGGCCGTACACCTTCCAGGGGCCGCTGAGCTTATAGTTGCGGCCGCCATTGCGGCAGAAGCCCTCCACGTCCTCCGGGGGATAGCCCAGGAAGAGCCCCACCTCGTGGGGGAAGGGGCCCCCCTGCCCCAGCCGCCCGGACAGCACCGACAGCATGGTCTCCAGGTCGCCCTGGGCCGGGTAGCCCGCCTCCACCAGCAGCTCCCGCACCCGGGGGTCGGACAGGGAGCGCTCCAGCCGCTCCGGCCGGTACACCAGCAGGAGACAGCCCCGGGGACAGCGGCACAGCGCCCGCACCCGGATGCCCCGGGGGGCCAGCATGGCGTCGTATCGGGCGGGGAGGTCCGCCGGCTCCCCCTCCTCCGGGCGGTAGGAGATGAGATCCGCCGGCTTGATGCCCGCCAGGGAGGGAGCGCACAGCCAGGCCAGGGTGCGTTCAAAATTGGGAGAATGAGATTCCATGGTGAGGCCTCCTTTTAGTTAGTTATAGCTAACTATATGGGGAAAAGAAACTGCCCAAGGGGCAGGCGGTAGATGTTGGTTGTCATTAGTTAGCGCTTGCTAACCAATGACAAAATACCATACCGGAGAGGCCTTGTCAAGAAAAATCTGCGGGAGAATGTGACTTGCCTGTTCGACTGTCTCACTTGATGGACGGAATAGACGGGATGCTTTGCCTGCGGGCGGGGTAGGGGAAATTTCGCCCTGCGGGGCGACCTACTTTGCCCATGTCGGCAAAGTAGGCAAAACGCCACCGGGGGATGGCGTCTCGAAAAACACTCCGTGTTTTTATGCCGCCTGCCCCCGGACCCCCATATATTTTACGGGGGAGCCACCAAGAAAGTGGAACATACCCAACCGGCGCGGGAAAAGCCCAGGATGCGTGTCTGTGCGCCAATCGCTGCCGCTAAGGTTTGGTTGAATGACCACCTACTTCTACAAGAGGTATCGCGCCTGCTTTCCAGCTCTCGCGGAAGGGCTTGGGTGGACGCTTCGCCGCTGGAAAGTACTCCGGATTGGCGGAAACGCACTGTGAGACGCACCCACATTCCGGTGCCGCACCCGTCAGCGGGTCTCGTTGCCTGCTCGGACGGTTCACCGCTGAATGGTTTAGGGCACCGCCAGCCCCCGGGGGGTACATCCAATAGGGGGCCGCAATGGGGACCCAATGGAAGCCCAGCGAAGCGGGTTCCATTGGGAGAGGACGAGCGACGAAATGAGTGAGCCTTGTCCTTTAGGACGAGGCGAAGGATATGAAGTCCGCGAGGACGAGATTGGTCGTTTCAAGGGGATGGAATTTCTATCAGGGGGGAAATCGAAATCCCTCTCCCCTTTGACGGTTCTTTGGTAACTTTCTGTCCGTACAGAAAGTTACTCGCCCGCAGGCGAAACCATCCCCTCCCCACCCGCAGGAAAAATCCCCACATCCCGTTTTTGTCCCTGCAAACCTAATATGGGTCACAACAAAAAACCGGCCGCCCAACGGGCGGCCGGCAAAACAGGTCCGGACTTCGCGTAAAATCGTTTGTTCCAAACGCAGAGAGGCAGCAGGCCGCTTACATGGCCCCAACCCGGGACAGGGGCCACAGCCCCAGCACCACTTTACCAAGGACATAGTCCTCATCAATGGTGCCCAGCCGGTCATCCCGGCTGTCGGTGGAGGCGTTGCGGTTGTCGCCCATGACAAAGATGGACCCCTCCGGCACCTCCCAGTGGGTCTGCTGCATGGTGGAGACATAGGGCAGGTACATCTCCTCCCGGATATAAGGCTCGTCCAGAGGCTCCCCGTCCACATAGACGGTGCCGGTGTTGTAGTCGATGTCCACCGTCTGGCCGCCAGTGGCAATGACCCGCTTGACAATGGCCCGGTTACCCAGGAAATCAGCGGTGGTCTTGTTCAGAACTACAATGTCCCCCTGCTTGGGGGTGTAGCCCAGGGACCAAACCAGCATGAGCTCGCCGTTTTCCAGGGTGTTGTTCATGGAGTCGCCGTCCACCCGGGTGAGCCGGGCAAAGCAGTTAAAGAGCACCACCGCCACCAGGACGCAGCCCATGATCATCTGGAGCCACTCGAAAAGCTCCCGGCCGGGTTTACGCTCCTCCCCGTCGGGGGCGGCGTCCTCCGGGACAATCTCCTCCTGGGGAGGGATGTTGGATTCAAATTCTTCAGACAAGGGGATCTCCTCCTTCGTCCCAACCGGGGACGGACCAATGATGGAATGGGAGCATTATATGCTTTTTTTCCGGGAAATGCAACTCTTATACCGGCAGAGCCAGCCGGGTGACCCCGGGACGGCCCGCCAGAAGGGCACCCTCCCGGCTCTGGCAGGTGAAGAGCAGTACCTGCTGCTCCCCGGCCAGCTCCTCCAGAAGCTCCAGGGCCAGCCCCAGCCGCTCATCGTCAAAGGCGGCCAGCGCGTCATCCAGCACCAGGGGCGGCTTTTCGGGCAGGCACAGCCGGCACACCGCCAGCCGCACCGCCAGATAGAGCTGGTCCGCCGTGCCCCGGGACAGGTACAGGGCGCTGCGGGGCAGCACGTCGCCCGCACGGGCGGCGGCCCCCTCCAGCTCCCGGTTGAGGGTGACCGAGGCGTACCGCTGGCCGGTGAGGCGGCTTAAATACTGCCCGGCCAGCCGGTTCAGCTCGGGGGAGAAACGCTCCTGCAGGTGGGTGTTGGCCCGTTTCAGGGCGTCCATGGCCAGGGTGAGGGCGTCATACTCCTCCTCCCGGCGGCGGAGAGCCTCCTGCAGCTCCTCCTTCCGGGCGGCCAGGGCGGCGGGGTCGCCCACCGCCTTCTGACGGCCCAGGGCCTGGTTGAGGGCCTGACGCACCTGCTCCAGCCGCCCTGACACCTCCTCCAGGGCCCGGAGGGTCTGCTCCGGGGAGCGCTCCGGGGGTACGATGGCCTCCAGGGTGTCAAAGTCCTTTCCCCCCTGGGCCAGCAGGTCCTCCCGCCGGCGGCGGCGCTCCTCCACCCGATCCTTGGCCATGGCCAGCTCGTGTCCCAGGTTCAGGGCCCGGGACAGGGCCGCGGAGACGCCAAATTCATTTTGCACCTCCGGGGCGAAGGTGCGGACAAAGGCGGTAATATCCGCCCAGCTGTTGTCCCGCCGCGCCTTCCGGTCGTTGAGGGTGCCCCGAATCTCTTTGGAGTGCTGGGCGGCAATCTGGGCGGCCTGACAGCGCTGGGCGTAATCCCGCAGCAGCTGGTCCAGCTGCTCCCGGCTCTGGACGTGATAGCGGGCGCAGACCGTCTCCTCCGAAACGGCGGTTTTCCGTCCCCGGAACAGACAGAAGAGGCCCGACAGAAACAGCAGGACGGCGCAGGGCCCCAGAAACGCCACCCAGCTGGGATAGGCGCCGGAGAAGAGAAGCTGATAGAGCACCACCAGCAAAACTGCCCCCGCCAGCAGAGCGCCCCCGGTCACCTTCCAGCGGCGGGCCTTGTCCCGGCTCTGCTGGGCGGAGTGAAGCTGGCGCTGGACCTGCTGGACGGCCTCCTCGGCGGAAAGGCCCTGGAAGTGCTCATCCTGGGCGGCAATCTGGGCCTGGACATAGGCCTCCTCGGCCTCCTTCAGGGCGTCGGTGCCCTGGCGGATCTCATCGTCCAGCACCTTCAGGTACTGAAGCTCCCCCTGGGCCTTTTTCAGGTGCTCGGCATCGGGGATGGGGCCGTACTTGGCCTGCTCGGCGGTGAGGGCGTCCAGCTGCTCCTGAGCCTTCCGGAGCTCCTCCCCCGCCTGGGCGCAGCGGCGGTCCAAGTCCCGCCGGGCAAGGCGCTGGTGGATGGCCCGCTCCCCCTCCAGCTGGCCCAGCGCCTCCTCCAGGGCGGCGCGGCGGGCCTCCAGGGAGGCAATCTGCCCGGCGGTCTCCTCCACCTGGGCGAGGGCCTCCTCCACCTCCTCCAGCTCCTGGGTGAGCCGGGGAATGAGACCCACGCTCTTATTCACCCTCCGGCGGTTGAGCCACTCTTTGAGCCGCCCCTCCGTCTGGGAGTAGGACACGTCCTCCTCCCCCGAGGACACCAGGGCGGCGATGCGCTTTTCCAGCTCCGGGGCGGCGGTGACGGTGAGATTGCCCCCGGAGCCGATGAACGCGGAGCGCTCAAAGACCTCCCGGCCCACCCCGGTTAAAAGCTCCCCGCAGGTCTGGGCGGTGAGGCCGGGCACCGGCTCCTCCGTCCCGGTGTAGACGGCGGAGAAGGAGCCGAAAGGGGTGTTTCCCCGGGGACCCCGGCGGAGGGTGACGGCCCTCCCCTGCCACTCCAGCTCCACCTCCCCCTCCATGGGGGCGCCCGACCAGGGCTGATAACGGTTCTTGTCCGCCAGATGGCCCTTCTTGTCCCGGTCCCGGGTGTCGATGCCGTAGAGCATGGCACGCCAGAAGGCGCACCAGGTGGATTTGCCCCCCTCGTTGGGGGCCTCGATGAGGTTTAGCCCCTCCCCCAGCTCCAGCCGGGCCTTTTCCAGCTTGCCGAAGGTGGCGGTCATGGATTTGATTCTCATAGGGCGGCGTCCTCCCCTCCCTCCAGGGCGGCCAGGCCAAAGCGCACCGCCAGCTGATAGACTTCGTTGTCCGGCTCCTGCTCACAGAGGGACTGCATCTCCCGGAGGAAGAGCCCCGTCAGGGTGTCCTCCTCCCGCCGCCGCCACAGGTCCCGGGGCAGGCGGGTGTGGTCCCGGAGGGTGAGGCCGTAAAACCGGCCGGACAGGGCCCGCTCCAGGGAGGCCAGGTCGGGGGTCTCCCCCTCTCCGGTGAGCAAGATGCGGTAGATGTGGTCCTGGGTGTTCGGGGGCAGGGCGGCCTCAATGGCCCCGAGGGCGCTCTCCTCCCCGGTCAGGTCCACGGAGAGAATCTCGTACCGCCGCCGGGCCAGGGGGACAAAGCGGGTGCTGACCGACCCCTCGTCCACGTCCACAAGGAGCACGCCCTTCTCCCCCGTCTCGTCAAAGCCCCGGCCCTGGGGACAGCCCGGGTAGGCCCAATAGGTGCCCCCCGCCTTCTGAAGGCCGGAGTACTGGTGGATGTGGCCAAGGGCCAGGTAAGTAAGGCCGCTCTGGGCCATGTCCTCCGGGGAAATGGGGGCGTAGTCGGTGCCGCCCGTGGTGTCCCCGTGGAGACAGCCGATGTGGAGCGCTCCGTCCCTGGGGGCAGAGAAGCCCGCCAGAGGGGACGTGTCCTCCCGGGGGGCGGTGAAGGCACGGCCCCACACGGCGCAGTTTAACTCCGGCAGGTCGAAGCGCTCCAGCTCTCCGGAGGAAAAGACGTGGACGTTCTCCGGCCAGGTGAGGGCGGCGTACACGCTCTGGGGAGAAAAGAAGTCGTGGTTGCCCGGGGAAAGAAGGACGGGACAGGGGATGGAGCCCAGCGCCCGGGTGAGGGCCTGGGCGGTCTCCGGGTAGAAGCGGTCCCCGTCCAGAAGGTCGCCGGGCAGCAGCACCAGCTCCGCCTGCTCGGCCCGGGCCAGGGCGGCCAGGTCCTCCAGCAGCTCCCGCTGCTCCCCCCGTCGGCGCTGGGCCTGCTCCGGGGTGAGGCCGGCAAAGGGGCTGTCCAGATGGAAGTCGGCGGCATGTAAGATTCGAAGCATGGGCAAAGCCTGCCTTTCCTAGGGTAAAAGTGGGTGGATTATTCCTGGATGTCCGCCCGGCGCACCGCCGTGCAGCGCTTTTTGTCCGTGTCGATGGTGAAGAGGCAGGCGTTGAGCTTGCAGGGGCCCTCCGCCTCCTCGTACCGGCGGGGCAGGCCCCCCAGGAAGAGGTTGATGGAGTGCTCGGGGCGTATGCCCAGCACGGACCGGCTGGGGCCGGTCATCCCCAGGTCGGTGACAAAGCCGGTGCCCTTGGGGAGAATCTGGCAGTCGGCGGTGGGCACATGGGTGTGGGTGCCCCACAGGGCCTGGACCTTGCCGTCCAGGTACCAGCCCATGGCCCCCTTCTCGCTGGTGGCCTCGGCGTGGAAATCCACCACCGCCAGGTCATACCCCTCCTCCCGCAGAAGGCGGTTTGCCCCCTTGAAGGGGCTGTCCAGATTGGGGTTTAGCTCCACCCGGCCCATCAGGTTCAAAACGGCGATGCGGAACCCCTTGCAGGGGTAAATGCCCATTCCCCGGCCGGGGACCCGTCCGGCGTAGTTGGCGGGACGGAGAATGCGGGGCTCCTTGTCCAGAAAGTCCCCGATCTGAATGCGGTTCCAGGTGTGGTTGCCCAGGGTGATGACGTCCGCCCCCGCGTCCAGCATCCGCCGGGCCTGGGCGGGGGTGATGCCCACGCCGGAGGCGTTCTCTCCGTTGACCACCACGAAGTGGGCGCCGGTCTCCTCCCGCAGCTCCATGAGCCGGCGGGCCAGAATGTCCTGGCCCCCCTCGCCCACCACGTCGCCAACCGCCAGTATGTTCAGCAGCATAGGCAAAAGCTCCTCTCTCCGCGCCCCCTCCGGGGCGCCTTAACATCTCATTATACTGGATTTTCCAGCCCCGCGCAACCGAAAAGCGCCGCACCCGACCTGAGCGGTTGGTAAGGTGTAGATTATAGGACATTCCGAAATAAATTTTGGTTGCGGCGCAAAATAAAAGCAGGTACAATAAATTCAAGGAAAAATTAAGGAAATTTGCTGTCCCAATTATAGACAAGGGAGATGGTAAGATTGAAAAAGCTATTTCTTGCGATCGCAGTGGCAATTCTGTTAGCAGGCTGTTCTGGAAACACAGAATCAGGCAGCCAGGAGCCAGCACGCAGACCCAGTGAAAGCGTAGAAGAACCGCAGATAGCGCCGCTAACCGAAGATGAAATAAAGAGGATGTACTCCTCTCCGGAAGACTATATTGGACGAACCGTGGAACTTGTAGGGCAAGTGTTTGCCGGTGTTGACTATGACGAGGACGGCGTGTATTTCCAGATGTGGGCTGACGCTGAAAATTTTAATAACAATACGGTTGTTGCCTACCTGGACCCTTCTTTTACAGTGGAAGATAATCAGTATGTTCGCGTAAAGGGAACGGTTGCGGATGTACTGGTAGGCGAAAATATGATGGGAGCAACGGTTACGGCTCCCTTAATCCGCGCAGATGAACTTGCGGTATTGACATATAAAGAGGCAGTTATGCCGACCATTGCTGTGGCTGAGGCGACGACAAAAACCATTGAACAACGGGGGTATTCCGTAACCGTCCAAACGGTGGAATTGGCAGAAGAGGAAACACGGGCATACATTTCTGTGACCAATAATGGAAGCAGTACGTTTAGCTTGTATGAATTCAACATGCTTTTGATTCAGGACGGAACGCAATACGAATATACGTGGAATTTTATGGCAGATTATCCGGAACTGCAAACAGATATACGTCCAGGAATAACTTCAGAGGGTGTTGTTGTATTTCCCGCTATTAAAGAGGCTCCATTCCAAATCATTATGGAGGGCGACTCCGGTGATTGGAATGAAGAGCTGGAAGAATATATTTTTGATTTTAATATCTCTGAGAAAGAGGAATAGAAAAAGATGCGCCCGGATAGGGCGCATCTTTTTTATTGCTATTTCCTATGGTGCGTTTGGAGATGTAGAAGGGCAAGTTTACAAAGAATTTAGAAATAATTCAGATTACCTTCAGCACCGGGAGGTAAGATGGGACGGAACATGTTTGGAAAAGGAGGCGCGAGCCTTGGTTGAGGTAAACGACCTTGTAAAGCGGTATGGAAATCACCTGGCGGTGGACCATTTGAGCTTCCGGGTGGAAGCGGGTCAGGTCTACGGCTTTTTGGGGCCCAACGGCGCGGGAAAATCCACCACCATGAATTTGATGACGGGTTATCTGGGCCCCACGTCGGGCCAGGTGCTGGTGGACGGAGTGAGCGTGACCGAGGACCCGGAGCGGGCCAAGCGGTCCATCGGCTATCTGCCCGAGCTGCCCCCCTCTACCCCGACATGGGAGTGGAGGAATACCTGTTTTTCTGCGCCCGGCTCAAGCGGGTCCCCAAGGGGGAGTGGGAGAGCCAGGTGGACCGGGTGATGGAGATGACGGACACCGCCGCGGTGGCCGACCGGCTCATCGCCCACCTGTCCAAGGGCTATAAGCAGCGGGTGGGGCTGGCCCAGGCCCTGCTGGGCTTCCCCAAACTGCTCATTCTGGACGAGCCCACCGTGGGCCTGGACCCCAAGCAGATTCTGGAGATGCGCACCCTCATCCGCCAGCTGGCCAAGGACCACACCATTCTCCTCTCCTCCCACATCCTCTCCGAGGTGCAGGAGGTGTGCGACCACGTGCTCATCATCAACCACGGCAAAAAGGTGGCCGACGGCACCCCCGCCCAACTCACCGCCATGCTTACCGGGGCCTCCGCCCTGCTGGTGACGGTGCGGGGCGAGGCGGGGAAGGCCCAGACCCTGCTGGAGGGGGCCGTCCCCGGGGGACGGGTCATCCACCTGGCGGGCGACGGGGCGGAGAGCGCCTTCCGGGTGGAGCCCACCCCGGGCAGCGACCCCCGGGAGGCCATTTTCCGGGCCTGCGCCGGGGCCGATCTGCCCCTTTTGGACATGCACTATGACGCCATGAGCCTGGAGGACGTGTTCCTGCGGCTCACCGACGACCAGCCTGAGGCGGCTGAGGAGGTGCCCGACGAAGGGGCCCAGGACAGGGAGAAAGGAGGAGAGGAAGAATGAGCGCCATTTACCGCCGGGAGGTGGGGGCCTACTTCCACTCCATGATCGGCTATGTGTATATGGCCGTGCTGCTGTTCTTCAACGGCTTTTACTTCATGGCCTACAATCTCAATTACGGCTACACCCACTACTCCTATGCTCTTTACAGCCAGGTGGTGGTTCTGCTGCTGGCCGTGCCCATCCTCACCATGCGCAGCATGGCCGAGGAGCGCCGCAGCCGCACTGACCAGCTGCTGCTCACCAGCCCCGTCACCCTCTGGGGTATCGTGTGGGGCAAGTATCTGGCCATGGTCACCGTGCTGGCCGTCCCCATGGCGGTGAGCGCCCTGTGCCCCATGATTCTGGCCATGTGCGGCACCGCCCACCTGGGGGCCGACTACGCCGCCCTCTTTACCTTCTTCCTGCTGGCCTGCGTCTTTGCCGCGGTGGGCCTGTTCCTCTCCTCCCTCACCGAGAGCCAGGTCATCGCCGCTGTGGGTACCTTCGCCACCCTGCTCATTTTGTACCTGTGGGACAACGTGGCCGAATTCCTCCCCGGCGTGCTGGGGGAGCTGGCCGCCGGCTTCTCCTTCACCGCCCCCATGGACAATATTGTCAATTACAGCCTCTTTGATCTGGGGGGCGTGGTGCTCTACCTGTCCATGGCGGGACTGTTCCTGTTTTTGACCGTCCAGACGCTGCAAAAGCGCCGCTGGGCCTGAGAGAAGGAGGCGTATCATGAAAAAACACTTCCGTTCCTGGGCCCGGGGGGGCTATCTGGCGGGAGCCACCGCTCTGGCGGTGGCCCTGGTGGTGGCCCTCAATCTGATGGTGGGCCAGCTGCCCTCCTCGGTCACCGAGAAGGATTTGACCGACAACAGCCTCTATGACATTACCGACACCTCCCGGGACTTCCTGTCCTCCCTGGACAAGGATGTGGAGATTGTGGTGCTGGCCGAGGAGAGCTCCATGGACGGCCGGATCACCAAGTTCCTGGAGCTCTATGAGGCCCTCAGCGACCACCTCACCGTCACCTACATTGACCCGGTGGCCAGCCCCGCTGCCGCCGCGGAGTACCAGGCCGAGTCGGGCAGCCTGGTGGTCACCTGTGAGGACACCGGCCGCTCCCGCACCCTTTCCCAGAATGACCTCATCGTCTATGAGATGGACTACAACTACTGGTACAGCTATGAGAGCGCCTTCGATGCCGAGGGCCAGCTCACCTCCGCGGTGAGCTACGTCACCAGCGAGAGCACCCAGACCGTCTACACCCTCACCGGCCACGGGGAGAGCGACCTGCCCTCTGTGCTGTCGGAGGACCTGGAGAAGGCCAACCTCACCGTCAGTGAGCTGAGCCTCCTTATGGAGGGGACCGTCCCCGAGGACGCCTCCCTGGTGCTGGTGAACGTCCCCACCTCCGACCTGGCCACCGAGGAGGCCCAGATGCTGGAGGACTACGTCACCGGCGGCGGCCACATCCTGCTGCTGGTGGACCAGGACAAGGGCGCCCTGCCCAACCTGGAGGGTCTCATGGAGCGGGCGGGCCTGGGCATGGCCTCCGGCTACATCGCCGACCCCCAGCGCTGCTACCGCAGCCTCCAGGGCCAGGACAGCTATTATAGCCTGGCTCCCAACTTCACCGTGGGCTCGCTGGCGGGCAGCCTGTCCTCTGACAGCCAGTTCATGATCCTCAACACCCGTGGCTTTGTCCAGCTGGAGACCCTGCGGGACGACGTCACCGTGGAGACGGTGCTCACCACCTCGGAGGAGGCCTACGCCGTCACCCAGGAGGAGCAGACCCAGGGACAGTATCTGCTGGGCGCCGTCTCCACCCTGGGGGACAACCAGGGCACCCTGACCGTCTTCTCTGCCGCCCTGGTGAACGAGGCGGTCCTCACCTACTACCCCAGCATGGGCAACGAGCAGCTCTTTGTCAACGCCGTCACCGCCCACATGGACCAGTCCAGCACCTTCTCCATCCCCTCCAAGAGTCTGGAGGAGACCTATAACACCATTCCCTTTAACGGCCCCCTCAGCTTCCTCTTTGTCATTGTGCTGCCGGTGGGCACCCTGATTCTGGGCCTTGCCATCTGGCTGAAAAGGAGGCGCCGCTGATGAACAAACAGACCAGAACCCTGGTGGTGCTGGCCGTCCTGGTGGTGGTCTGCCTGGGGGGCTACTTTGCCCTGAAGGGCTGGAACCAGGCCCAGGAGGAGGCGGAGCACACCTACCTGGCTCAAATCGCCGACGTGAACCACATTGCCTTCGACAAGGACGGCCAGGCCCTGGCCTTCACCTGGGACGGGACGGACACCTGGACCTACGACGGAGACGGGGCCTTCCCCGTGGACGGGGACGACCTGGACGCCATTGCCCAGCTCTTTGAGAGCCTGGAGGCCCAGAAGGTCATTGACGAGCCCGAGGAGCTGTCCTCCTACGGCCTGGATGAGCCCCAGCGCACCGTGACGGCGGAGGGTGAGAGCGGCAGCGTGACCATCCTGCTGGGCGACACGGTGGACAGCTACACCTACGCCATGGTGGAGGGGGAGGAAGGAAGGGTGTACACCATTCCCTCGGACCTCTTTGACAAAACCGACTGCACCCTGCTCCAGCTGGGCGAGCCCCAGCAGCTCCCCTCTTTGAAGGAGGAGAATGTGGAGGCGGTGACCCTCACCAAGGGGGAGCAGACGGTGTCCCTCACCAAGAGCGCCCGCACCGAGACCATCGAGACCGGCGAGAACGACGAGGAGGGCAACCCGGTCACCGAGGAGGTCACCGAGTACACCTGGTATCTGGACGGGGCCGAGCTGCCCCAGGACAGCCAGGCGGTGGATGATCTGCTCTCCGCCCTGGCCCAGCTGAGCTTTACGGAGTGCCTGGCCTACCAGTCCGCCCAGGAGGAGCTGGAGGCCATGGGCCTCGCCGGGACGGACACCCTCACCCTCAATGTGACCTACGGCGACGGTCAGACCCTGAAGCTGCTGTGCGGCATCCTCACCGGGGAGGAGAGCGAGAGCGTCTACGCCATGGAGGAGGGCTCGGACATGGTCCACGCCCTCAGTAATTCCACGGCGGACAACCTCGCCTCCCTGCTGGAGGCCGACTGGACAGCCGTGCCCGAAACCGAAGACTAAATCAAAATCCCCCG
>NZ_QUGI01000002.1:423272-439896 GCF_003478995.1 Pseudoflavonifractor sp. AF19-9AC | reverse complement strand
GCCTTGAGGCGCGGACGGGGGATTTTTTGTGCGTTATATGGCTCAGGCCACGGCGGACGGGGTGCTGTCCCGACTCCACAGCGCCCGGAGCCCCTCCACCGCCCGGTGAAGGAGGCAGCCCAGCAGGATATTGGCCCCGAAGGCCAGGAGGTAGTAGCCCATCCCCAGGCCGAAGGGGGCGCCCTCCTCCTCCAGCTGGGTGAAGAGGGTGACGTTCAGGAGGTAGATTTCCAGGCTGTTTCGTCCCACCAGGCCCAAAAACCAGTTCAGCGCCCCCAGAGGCAGCCGCTCCAGGGCCCAGGCCAGCCCAAGGCACAGGGGGACGGAGAGGAAGAGGAAGAAATGGCACTCCGGGAAGTGGATGGGCCAGGTGATCCACTGGGCGGTGAGGCTCACCCCCACATAGGCAAAGCCCAGCACCAGCATGCCGCCCCAGAAGGCCAGCGCCCGCCGTCCAAGCCGCCGCCCCTCCACCACATAGAGGCCCAGCAGCAGGCCCAGGAAGAACACGGGCACCCGGTAGAAAAAGTCGGTGTACTGCCAGTATTCCTCGTGGGTGAGTACCTGGCACACCCCAAGCCCCGCCAGAATCCCCAGGGCGGTGAGCCGCTCCCGGTTTCGGCTGCGCCGGAGCAGACCGAAGCACAGCGGGGTGAGGGCGTAAAAGAGCATGATGCCGGAGACGTACCAGTTAAAGGAGCCGGCAGTGTGGGTCCAGTAGTAGAGCAGGGTGGAATTCCACAGCAGGGCCGCCCAGGGCACGTCCCGGGCCAGAATGAGCCACAGGGTCCAGGGCACCATCACCACAAGGTAGGCGGGGAAAATCCGACCCGCCCGCCGGGACATAAAGGCCTCGTAGCTCTGTTCCCGGCGGCTGAGGGACATGGCAAGCCCCATGGCGGAGAGCAGGATGAACAGGTCCACCCCGCCGAAGCCCGCCTTCCGCCCCAGATTCAGCAGGGGCAGGCCAAAGTCCAGGTTGGAGGCGTGAAAGAGCATCACCCACACCATGGCCACCCCCATGAGCTGCGGGCGGCGGCGGCTGAGCAGGCCGTAATCCATTGGGTTCCTCCTTGCATACCGATACAAATTCAGCCGGCGGGTTGCCCCGCCGGCTGAAGGCTGTTTCAACAGGGAATCTTACTTCACGCTCTCGCCGGCGGCCTTCTTGGCCTTGATCTCCTTCAGAGCGTCCTTGTAGGAGAGGTTCACACGGCCCTTGTCGTCGATCTCGGTGACCTTCACCCAGATCATGTCGCCGATGTTCACCACGTCCTCCACCTTCTCCACCCGGTGGTCAGCCAGCTTGGAGATGTGGACCATGCCGTCCTTGCCGGGGGCCAGCTCCACGAAGGCGCCGAACTGGAGGATGCGCACCACCTTGCCGTAGTACAGCTCGCCCACCTGGGGAACGAACACGATGGTGTCGATCATCTTCTTGGCGGCGTCACAGGCCTCGGCGTTGGGGGAGGCGATGTGGATGGTGCCGTCGTCCTCGATGTCCACGGTGGCGCCGGACTCGGCGGTGATCTTCTGGATGACGGAGCCGCCCTTGCCGATGACCTCACGGATCTTGTCGGGGTCGATCTTCATGGTGATCATCTTGGGGGCGTACTTGCTCACCTCAGCCCGGGGGGCGGAGATGCAGGGCAGCATGATCTCGTCCAGAATGGCGAAGCGGGCGTCCCGGGTGATGTCCAGGGCCTCCTTGATGATCTCGTGGGTCAGACCGTCGTTCTTCAGGTCCATCTGGATGGCGGTGATGCCGGACTTGGTGCCGGCCACCTTGAAGTCCATCTCACCGTGGAAGTCCTCCACGCCCTGGATGTCGATGAAGGTGGTGAAGCCGCCGTTGTCGTCCTGGATGAGGCCGCAGGAGATGCCGGCCACAGGGGCCTTGATGGGCACGCCGGCGTCCATCAGAGCCAGAGTGGAGCCGCAGATGGAGCCCTGGGAAGTGGAACCGTTGGAAGACAGAACCTCAGAAACTACGCGGATGGCGTAGGGGAACTCCTCCACGGAGGGCAGCACGGGCACCAGAGCGCGCTCGGCCAGAGCGCCGTGGCCGTACTCGCGGCGGTTGGTGGAGCGGGGGGCGCGGGCCTCACCCACAGAGTAGGGCGGGAAGTTGTAGTGGTGCATATACCGCTTCTCGTCCTCTTCCCAGATGGTGTCCAGCTTCTGGCAGGCGGCCAGGGTGTTCAGGGTACACACGGACAGAACCTGAGTCTGGCCGCGGGTAAAGAGGCCGGAGCCGTGAACCCGGGGCAGCACGCCAACCTCGGCGGCCAGGGGACGGATCTCGTTCTTGGCGCGGCCGTCCACGCGGTGGCCCTCCAGCAGCCAGGCCTTGACGATCTTCTTCTGGAACTTGTAGGTGAACTCCTCCAGGTACTGGTCCATGTCGGGGTACTCTTCCAGATACTTCTCGTGCCACTTGTCGATCATGGCGTTCCAGCGGGTCTCACGCACGTTCTTGTCGTCGGTGTCCATGGCGGCCTTGGCCTCGTCCATGAACTCGTCCACGATCTTGTCGAAGAGCTCCTGGTTGAACTGGGCGTGGTCGTACTCCATCTTGGGCTTGCCGATCTCGGCCACGATCTGGTTGATGAAGTCGATCTGCTTCTTGATCTCCTCGTGGGCCTTCACGATGCCGGCGTACATGATCTCGTCGGGGATCTCGTCGGCGCCGGCCTCGATCATGACCACCTTCTCAGCGGTGGCGGCCACGGTCACGTCCATGCGGGAGGTCTTGCGCTGCTCCTGGTTGGGGTTGAGCACGATCTGACCGTCGCAGTAGCCCACCTCCAGGCAGCCGATGGGGCCGGCGAAGGGGATCTCAGAGTAGCTCACGCAGGCGGAGGCGCCGATCATGGCGGCCACCTCGGGGGAGCAGTCATAGTCCACGCTCATGACGGTGCACTGGATGCACACATCGTTGCGGAAGTCGTAGGGGAACAGGGGGCGCATGGGGCGGTCGATCAGGCGGGAAGCCAGAACGGCGGGCAGAGAGGGACGGCCCTCACGGCGCATGAAGGAGCCGGGGATGCGGCCCACGGCGTACAGCTTCTCCTCAAACTCCACGGAGAGGGGGAAGAAGTCGATGCCGTCGCGGGGACGGGGGGAAACGGTGACGGCCACCATCACGGTGGTCTCGCCGTACTTGACCAGGGCGGAAGCGCTGGCCAGCTCGGCCACCTTGCCCACCTCGATGGTCAGGGGACGGCCGCACAGGTCCATGGTCCAGCTCTTGTACTTGGGGAACTGCTTGTGCTTGATAACGGTTGACATAGCGATACTCCTTTGCAATAAATTTGGTTTTCGCCCGCCAGCCTTTTAGCACTTGAAACCAGGTCGAAGCCGGACGCTTCGGTGTCACGCCTCGGTTCCCTCGCGGGCGGGTCGCTTTCGCTTCGACTCGGAACACAAACGGAATTGCGGGGCAATTCCTGGTTTGCGTTCCTCGCTCCACTCCAAGCTCCCCTGCTCAGGAATTCGGCGCTTCGGCCCAGTTTCAACTGCTAAAAAAGCGGCGGGAAGGCAAAAAACGGAAGGGTGCCAGATGGGAAGATAGGGTGGCATGGAAATCCATACCACCCTATTGAAAAAACTTACTTACGGATGCCTAGCTTGGCGATGATGGCACGATAGCGCTCAATGTCCTTGGCCATCAGGTAGTCCAGCAGCTTGCGGCGCTTACCGATCATCTTGTACAGGCCGCGGCGGCTGTGGTTGTCGTGGATGTGCACCTTCAGGTGCTCGGTCAGCTCGTTGATGCGAGCGGTCAGAATAGCGATCTGAACCTCGGGAGAACCAGTGTCGGTCTCATGGGTGCGGTTGGCCTCGATAACGGTCGTCTTCTCGTCCTTACGGATCATGGGAATTTCCACCTTTCATCATATTTTGCCCACAGGCCGCCCGAAAGCGGACCAATCTTCTGCGTCTCGGGCGGGTGAAGCCCCGGACTCTTGCCCGGGCCGTACCCCGGAACGAAGGAGATGGGCAGGCTTGCGCATTTTCATGCTGTGATACTATATCATAATTCTGCCCCGCTGTAAAGGAAAAAGTCCCCGTTTTCCGGGAAAATTTTCACGTTTTTTTCGTTTGAGTGCTGCATTCTCCGGGGGATGCGGGGTCTCCCATGGCCAGTTGGAGCTCCTCCAGCTCCTGCATGGCCCGCTCGGCCAGCCGGACCACGTCGTCCAGACGGGCAAAGGCCTTGCAGTATAGCTCGTTATATTGTTCCGCAGTCAGCATACCGTTCTTTTTTTCCATAAAATAACCCCCAAATTTTGATCTGGTTAAACATAGCTATACTAAGTATAATAAAGTTAAATAATGTTTGTCAATCGATGTAAAGAAAATGCTATATGATGTTTAACAAGGAGGAGCATTGTATGGCAAAAACGGATACACAAATTGGAGTTCGCGTGACTAAGGAGTTCAAAGAGCAATTGGAGGCTCAGGCGCAGAAAGAGCGGCGGAGCGTTTCCAATTTAATTTTAAAGGTGATGGAAGATTACCTGGAGGCTCAGAAAGACAAAGCCTGAGAGCGGATTCCCTTGCGTCCCAGCGGGGGCGGGGGTATAATGGAAAAAGTACCGCCGGATGCGCAAAAGGAGGAGCCGCCGTGGCGAAATACAGTGCGCAGATCAGTTTTCGCTCCACCCCGGAGTTTAAAGAGGCCCTGGAAGTCCAGGCCAAACAGGAAAAAATGAGCGTCTCCACCCTCATTTTGAAGGTGATGGAGGACTATTTGGAACAACAGAAGAAGTGAAAAGGACCCGCGGCAGAATGTGCCGCGGGTCGTTCTTTTTTGCGAATAGGATGGGGATGGCGTGGGGATTGTTTCGTTTGCGGGTGGGGTGGGATATTTCGCCCTGCGGGGCGGGACGGGGGTTGGAGATGTTTCGCCCCCGGGCGAGTGACTTTCTGTGCGGCCAGAAAGTCACCAAAGAGCCGTCTAGGGGAAGGGGGATTTCGATTTCCCCCTTCCCCTAGATACCCCATCCCCTTGAAACGACCAATCAGGGGGGACTGCGGTCCCCCCTATTGGATGTACCCCCCGGGGGATGGAGGTGCCCTGAAAGGATCAGCGGAAAACCGGCGAAGCAGGCGACGAAACCCGCAGCCAGGTGCGGCACCGGAACCCGGTGCGTCTTACCACACGTTTTGGCTAATACCGCGCACGTCCCGGTGACGGAGTCGTTCACCTGAGCCCTCCGCGAGGGCGGAAAGGCAGGCGCGATGGCCCTTGTAGAAGTAGGTGGTCATTCAACCAAATCTTAGCGGCAGCGGTTGGCGCACAGGCACCAATCCTGGGCTTTTCCCGCGCCGGTTGGATTTTTCCACCTTCTTGATGGCTCCCCCGTAAAATAATGGGGGTCCGGGGGAGGCGGCATAAAAACACGGAGTGTTTTTCCAGACGCCGTCCCCCGGTGGCGCTTTGCCTACTTTGCCGACATGGGCAAAGTAGGTCGCCCACGGGCGAAATCCCCCTGTACACCGTCTTGCGCCCCGACACGGCGGGCGGATGAGGACATCCGCCCCTACGAAAGTAGGAAAAACCCAAAGGCGAGGGGAAAGGCGCATCTGCATGAGCCTTTTCTTACGGGCGCAGAGGCGAAGCAGAGCTTCGCACAAAGTTCTTTGCCAAGCTTTCTTTCAAGAAAGCGGGGGGCGGTTGAAAGCAACCGCCCCCCTGGGGAAATACAAATGAAATTTACTCTACGACCACGGCGGGCATAACAGCGGCGCAGCGGGGGCAGAGAGTGGGATGGTCGGCGTTGGCGCCCACCTTCAGGTGGTGCTTCCAGCAGCGCTCGCACTTTTCACCCCGGGCGGGAGTGACCTCCACCTTCAGCTCAGTGCCCACATCCACAGAGGCCTGAGACACGATGAGCAGGTCGGCAAGCTCGTCCTGATCCATCTCCTGGAGGAAAGCATCCTCGGCGGGCACGGTGAGGGCCACAGCGGCCTCCAGGCTCTTGCCGATCTTCTTCTCGTTCCGGGCATTCTCCAGAACGCCGTTGACGGCGGTGCGCACGGCGATGATCTTGTCCCACTTGGCCAGCAGCTCCTCGGAGAGGGCGTACTCGGCGAAGGGCTTGTTCATCTCGTTGAGCACCACGTTGCGGGCGTCATCCCCCTCGCGGTGAGGCATGGCCAGCCAGATCTCGTCGCAGGTGAAGGCCAGGATGGGAGCAAAGAGCTTGGTGATGGTGTCCAGAATGAGCCACAGGGCAGTCTGGGCGGAGCGGCGCTTCAGGCCGTCCTTCTCCTCGCAGTAGAGGCGGTCCTTGATGATGTCCAGATAGAAGGAGCTGAGATCCACCACGCAGAAGTCGTTGATGGCGTGGGAGACCACATGGAACTCGTAGTTGTCGTAGGCGGCAAAGCACTTCTCAATGAGCTGGTTGAGGCGGGAGACGGCCCACTTGTCCAGCTCCAGCATCTCCTCGGGCTTCACCAGCTGGTTGGGGTCGAAGCCCTCCAGGTTGCCCAGGCAATACCGGGCGGTGTTGCGGAACTTCAGGTAGTTCTGAGACAGCTGCTTGAAGATGTTGTCGGAGCAGCGCACGTCCACGTGGTAGTCGGCAGAGCCCGCCCACAGACGGAGCAGGTCGGCGCCGTACTTCTTGAAGATGTCGGCGGGGTCCACGCCGTTGCCCAGGGACTTGTGCATGGCCTTGCCCTCGCCGTCCACGGTCCAGCCGTGGGTGACGCACTCCTGGAAGGGCGCACCCTTGCCCAGAGCGCCTACGGCGGTGAGCAGAGAGGACTGGAACCAGCCGCGGTACTGGTCGAGACCCTCCAGGTACATGGTGGCGGGCCAGAAGCCCTGATCCTTCTGCATGGAGGCGAAGTGGGTGGAGCCGGAGTCGAACCAGCCGTCCAGGGTGTCCTCCTCCTTGGTGAAGCCGGCCTTGCTGCCGCAGTGGGGGCAGGCGAAGTCAGCGGGCAGGATGTCCTTGGCCTCCAGCTCGTACCAGGCGTTGGAGCCCTTCTCGGCAAAGAGCTTGCTCACAGCCTCGATGGTCTCGTCGGTGCAGATGGGCTTGCCGCAGTCGGCGCAGTAGAACACGGGGATGGGCAGGCCCCAGCGGCGCTGGCGGCTGATGCACCAGTCGGCGCGCTCCCGGATCATGGAGATCATGCGGTCCTTGCCCCAGGCGGGCACCCAGCGCACGTCGTCGGTAGCGGCCACGGCCTCGTCCTTGAAGGCGTCCACGGAGCAGAACCACTGGGGAGTGGCACGGAAGATGATGGGGTTCTTGCAGCGCCAGCAGTGGGGGTAGGAGTGGACGATCTCCTCGCTGGCGAAGAGGGCGCCGCTCTCCTTCATGTCGGCCAGAATGACGGGATTGGACTCGTCGGTCTTCATGCCCGCGTACTTGCCGGCGTAGTCGGTGTGGCGGCCCTGGTCGTCCACGGGCACCACCATGTCGATCTTGTAGCGCTTGCAGGTCTCATAGTCGTCGGCACCGAAGCCGGGAGCGGTGTGGACGCAGCCGGTACCGGAGTCCATGGTGACGTACTCGGCGCAGCACAGCTGGGAGGTCTTGTCCAGGAAGGGGTGCTGGGCCAGCATATACTCAAAGTCGGCGCCCACAAACTGCTTGACGATCTCGTAGTCCTCAAAGCCGCCGATCTTCATGACCTTGGCGCACAGGGCCTCGGCCATGATATACATCTCGCCGTTGTTGGCCTTCACCAGCACGTAGCTCTCACGGGGATGGACGGCGATGGCCAGGTTGCCGGGCAGGGTCCAGATGGTGGTGGTCCAGATGAGGAAGTACATCTTGCTGAGGTCGCCGTACTGGCTCAGCTTGCCCTGGTCGTCCTTCACCTGGAACTTCACGTACACGGTGGTACAGGGGTCGTCCTGGTACTCGATCTCCGCCTCAGCCAGAGCGGTCTCGTCCTTGGGGCACCAGTACACGGGCTTCAGGCCCTTGTAGATGTAGCCCTTCTTGTACATGGCGCCGAAGACCTTCACCTCCTCGGCCTCAAAGCCGGGATCCATGGTCTTGTAGGGGTGCTCCCAGTCGCCCAGCACGCCCATGCGCTTGAAGCCGGCCATCTGGATGTCGATATACTTCTGGGCGTAGTTGTGGCAGGCGGTGCGGAACTCGGGGACGCTCATCTGCTTGCGGTTGAGCTTCTGCTCCTTGATGATGGCGCTCTCGATGGGCATGCCGTGGTTGTCCCAGCCGGGAATGTAGGGGGTGTAGTAGCCACGCATGGCGTACATACGGGTGATGAAGTCCTTCAGGGACTTGTTGAGGGCGTGGCCCATGTGCAGGTTGCCGTTGGAGAAGGGAGGGCCGTCGTGGAGGGCGAAGCGGGGCTTGCCCTCGTTCTTCTTCAGCATCTCGTTGTACAGGTCCAGCTTGTTCCAGTTCTCCAGCATCCCCGGCTCCCGGTTGGGCAGGCCTGCCCGCATGGGGAAGTCGGTTTTAGGGAGATTGATGGTCTTGTTGTAGTCCATGTCTCGTGTGCCTCCGTTTATTGATACTCAAAGATTACGGTGTTACAGTGTGCGCAGAGGTGGGCGGGATATTCCGGGAGGGAAAAGAGGGCGCCCTGGGATGGGGGGCGTGGGCATTTTGGTTTCCTGTGGCAAGCCGCTCCTCTCAGAAAACAAAAAAGCCTTTGTCTCCCAACAAAGAGACAAAGGCAAACTTCCTCTGCGGTACCACTCTTCTTGCCGGACGGAAGGTCCGGCCACTCCGGGTGCCCGGTAACGGGGGCGGCCGGAGGGGCTTAGTGCCGAAACGGGTTCGGCCCCCCTGCTCCGAGGTGATCTTCACGCCGGCTCCCCCGGCCGCCTTGCACCAAACGGCGGCTCTCTGGGCGGAAGGAGCGGGGCTACTGTCCTCATCTGCGCATCATTCCAGATATACCTTATTATCTTATCGGCTCCGCCCCCGCTTGTCAAGCGGAAAGTCCCGCATCTCAGGGGGATTTTATCCAATCTTCAAGGATTTTTAATTCCTTTTTTTCGGGATCTATGCTATACTCACTCTTAGACATGAAATGGATTCGGCCCCTCCAGCAGGCGGGCCGGGAAGGAGCAATCCCATGGAGCAGACCTTTGACGTACTGATTGCAGGAGCGGGCTACGCCGGGGCGGTGTGCGCCCGGAGCCTGGCCGAGGGCGGAAAACGGGTGCTGGTGCTGGAGCGCCGCGGCCACGTGGGCGGCAACGCCTACGACTGCCCCGACGAGGCCGGCGTGCTCATCCACCAGTACGGCCCCCATATCTTCCACACCAACGACAGCCGGGTCTTTGCCTGGCTGTCCCGGTTCACCCAGTGGCGGGACTACCAGCACCGGGTGGTGGCCGACATCCCCGACGAAAAGGGCGGCCGCATGCGCTACCCTGTCCCCTTCAATCTGACCTCTCTGGAGACCGCCTTCGGCCCCGAGGAGGGCAAGCGCCTGGGGGACAAGCTCATCGCCGCCTACGGCGCGGAGAAAAAGGTGACCATCCTGGAGCTGCGCCAGAACCCCGACTCGGAGATCTCCGCCCTGGCCGATTACGTCTATGAGCACGTCTTCGTCCACTACACCATGAAGCAGTGGGGACAGAAGCCCGAGGACATCGACCCCAACACCACCGCCCGGGTGCCAGTGTTCCTCTCCCGGGACGACCGGTACTTCCAGGATGCCTGCCAGGGTATGCCTCTGGAGGGCTACACCCCCATGTTCCAAAAGATGCTGGACCACCCCAACATCAAGGTGGAGCTGGGTGTGGACGCTCTGGAGCGGCTGGACCTGTCCGGCGACGTGCTGAAGGTGGACGGCGTCCCCTTTGAGGGGGAGGTCATCTACACCGGCCAGGCCGACGAGCTCTTCCGCTTCCAGTACGGCCCCCTCCCCTACCGCACCCTGGACTTCCGCTTCGAGACCCTGGAGAAGGACGACTTCCAGGGCTACGGCACGGTGAACTACACCGTGGACCAGGACTACACCCGCATCACCGAGTTCAAACACCTCACCGGGCAGGTGCTCCCCGGCAAGACCACCATCGTCAAGGAATACTCCCGGGCCTATGGCGGTATTCTGGGGGAGATTCCCTACTACGCCATCATCAACCCGGAGAACAACGCCCTCTACGGCCAGTACAAGGCGCTGGCCGACCGCTTCCCCAACCTGCACCTGCTGGGTCGCCTGGCTGAGTACAAGTACTATAACATGGACGCAATTGCGGGACGAGCACTAGACTTGGCAGAGACCCTTTTAGCCAAATGAAAGCCCAGCGAAGCGGGTTTCATTTGGAGAGGAGGAGCGACAAAATGAGTGAGCCTTCGGGCCTGCCCGGAGGCGAAGGATATGGCGTCCGCTCCGACGAGGATGCGATCGCTGGTCGGGCGCTGGACCTGGCGGACACCCTTTTGCGCAAATAATCCCGGCGGACAAGGAGAGAGGTCCGGCCGAAGAAGGAGAGAGAACCCATGGATAAGCTGATTACCTTTGCCGTCCCCTGCTACAACTCCGCGGCCTACATGGAGCACTGCGTGGAGACCCTGCTTCAGGGCGGGGACGACATTGAGATTATTCTGGTGGACGACGGCTCCACCAAGGACGACACCCCCGCCATCTGCGACCGCTACCAGGAGCAGTACCCCGACATCGTCCGGGCCATCCACCAGGAGAACGGCGGCCACGGCGAGGGCGTCAACCAGGGCATCCGCAACGCCCGGGGCTTCTACTACAAGGTGGTGGACTCCGACGACTGGGTGGACGTGCCCTCCCTGCACAAGGCTCTGGACAAGCTGCGCCAGTTCCAGCGGGACGGCAAGCCCATCGACATGATGATCTGCAACTACGTCTATGAGCACGCCGAGACCAACACCCAGCGGGTCATGCACTACCGCAACGTGTTCCCCCGGAACAAGGTCTTCGGCTGGGACCAGATTGGCCGCTTCCGCCCCTCCCAGTACCTGCTGATGCACTCGGTCATCTACCGCACTCAGCTGCTGCGGGACTGCAACCTGGAGCTGCCCAAGCACACCTTCTATGTGGACAACATCTTCGTCTACCAGCCCCTGCCCGCTGTGCGCAACATGTACTACCTGGATGTGGACCTGTACCGCTACTTCATCGGCCGCTCCGACCAGTCCGTCAACGAGAAGGTCATGGTCACCCGGGTGGACCAGCAGCTGCGGGTCACCTACCACATGATCAAGTCCCACGACCTGCGGGAGGTCTATGCCCAGCACAAGAAGCTGGGACGCTATATGTTCAGCTATCTGGCCATGATGATGGCCATCTCCTCCATCTTCCTGGTCATCGACGGCTCCCCCGAGGCCCTGGGTAAGCGCACCCAGCTGTGGGAGTACCTGCGCGGTGTGGACAGCGGCATCTACCACAAGATGAAGTACCGCGCCGTCTCCGCCTTCACTGCCTTCCCTGGCTACCAGGGGCGGCGGCTGTCTGTGGGCCTGTACCGCCTGGCCCGGAAGATCTACAAGTTCAACTGAAAAGCACCTCTCCCCCGTCCACGCCGGACGGGGGATTTTTTTGTCCTTGACATACCTAGAAAGCCGAGGTATCATATACCTAGAAAGTCTAGGCATCATATTGTCGGGAGCATTTCCCGGGAAAGGATGGTTTGTATGAAGTTTGACAAGGGCCTGGTGGCGGGCAGCAGCACACTGCTGGTGCTGGCGCTGCTGGAGGGCGGCGACATGTACGGCTACCAGATGATTGAGGAGCTTGCCCGCCGCTCCAACGACGCGTTTCAGATGAAGGAGGGGACCCTATACCCCATTCTGCATGCGCTGGAGAAGGGGAAGTACCTCACCTCCTACCAGCAGGAGGCCCCCACCGGGCGGCAGCGGAAGTACTACCGGCTGACCCGGAGGGGGAAAACCCTCCTGGACGAGAAGCGGGCCGAGTGGGCCGCCTTCCACAAGGGGGTCCAGGATGTCCTCTCCGGCGGTGCCCTCTCCTTTTCTTGAAAGACTGTCCCGACGCCCAGGGGGGCGGAGGGCGTCCCCGAAGGGGGAAAGGAGCAAAAGAACTTGTGCGAAACTGCGTTTCGCCTCTTTGATACCAGTGTGGATCTGCAGACGGGGTGGAATTGGAGAGAAGGTTTGCATTGGAAGGAAAAGAACGCCTTTGCGGAAAGAGCGAACGCACTTGCGGGAATGGCTTGATTTGCCGTTTTGAGCAAAAAAGGAGAACAGCATGGAACACAAAACGGGAAAGCGGATTCCTCTCAGCCGGGGCTGGAAGACGCTGCGCAACCTGGTGCTGCTGGTTGTGGCGCTGGGACTCTGCTGGGGGCTGACCCGGGTGCCCCTGTGGCTGACCCAGCGGGCGCTGGAGGTCGGCGCGGAGCAGCAGGGCGCGGAGGAGACGGAGCTTCTGTGGCGGGGCAATCTGCCTGTCCTGTTTGAGGGCGGGGGCGGAGCCCCCTTTGCCGGGCAGGACACCATGCCGGTGGTGCTGGCGCGAAGCGGCCAGACCGTGTGGAGCTGCCACATGGACAGCTATGAGGGAGACATATTTTTGAATGAGCCCACCGGGCGGACCCTGCCGGAAGGGCCTTGCCTCATCTGTCCCCTGTTCAGCGGCTATGCGGCCATCCCCACCACAGAAGGCGTGACCGCGGTGCTGGCGGCGGTGAATCTGCCGGAGGGGACGGCCTTGGGCCGGGTGGAGCTGAGTACCGCCGACGGACAGACCCGGACGGCCCAGGGGGAGCGGGAGATGGACGTAATTTTGTTCTCCATTCCCGGGGATGAGGGCTGGGGGCCAGAGCGCTATGAGGCCCTGTCCAACGCCCCCTATACCCTCACCTTTTTGGATGAAGAGGGCCAGGTCCTGCTGGAGACCGCCGGACGCCTGACGGTGGGCTGGACCGAGGAGGCATAGCCATGGACCGGGAACAGAAACGGTGGTTGGAGTGTAATTGTGGGATTCAGGTTCTCAGAAACGAAAGCCAAATCGAAGCCCGGCGAAGCGGGTTCGATTTGGAGAGGAGCGGCGACAGAATGAGTGAGAAGCGACGTTTGGATGAAACAGTCGCTGCGAACGATATGCCGTCCGCAGCGACGTGGTCGGAGTGGCTGGACCGGGCGGCGGGGCTGATCCGCTTCGGACCGGACCGGGCGGAGGTGCGGGCAGAGCTCTGTGCCCACCTGGAGGACAAGGCGGCGGATCTCCGGCGCATTTTCCCGGACATGACCGACGAAGAGGCCGGAGTCCAGGCCCTCCGTGAGATGGGCGACGCGGCGGAAATCGGAAAAGAGCTGGCTCGGCTTCACAAGCCCTGGCTTGGTTACCTGTGGATGGCCTCCCGGATGCTGCTGGGCCTGGCGCTGGCTCTGCTGGCGGTGGAGCTTCTGCTGACGCTGGGACTGTTCTGGGGGATTATCTGGCCCATTTGACCGGAAAAACGAGAGGAGGAACGCCGGTGGACAACTTGAGACGAAGCTGGGACAGCTGGCTGGATACCGCGGTGGGCGGCATCCGCTTTGGCTATGACCGCCGGGCGGTGCAGGCGGAGCTTAGTGCCCACCTGGAGGACAAGACGGCGGACCTTCAGCGGATTTTTCCGGATATGACCCCGGAGGAGGCGGAGGCCCGGGCTCTGGGGGAGATGGGCGACGCGGCGGAGCTTCGCTCAGCCCTGGCAAAAATCCACCGACCCTGGCTGGGCTACCTGTGGCTGTGCTCCAAGGTGCTCATTGGGGTGCTCCTTGTGCTGCTGGTGGGCCGAAACCTTTACACCGACCACTATTACAGCACCGGAACCGGAAATCAGCTGTGGGACTGGGACGACCTGCCCGGGCTCAGCGAGGGCTGTCTCACCGGCCTGGCCGGTTCCTTGGTCAATACCTACACCGGGGAGGAGATCTACTCCCCCGGCAGCGCCCCGGAGCAGCTGTTTGCCCGGAGCTACGGCGGGCGGCAGGACACGGAGGTGAACGGCCAGACCGTCTCCCTCCGCCGGGCGGTCCTGTGGCAGGGGGAACAGGGGCAGGAGCTGTTTGTCTGGTTTCGGGTGCAGGATTGGCGGTTCTGGGAGCGGGCCAGCCTGGATGAGGCGTGGTTTGTGGTCACGGACAGCCTGGGCAACCAATACCACGTGGACCGGGACCGGAGCGATTGTGTCCTGAGCAAATCGGAGAGCGGCCCCTTCTTTGAGGGGTGGCAGCTCTATCTCCGGGGTGTGGACCCGGAAGCGGAATGGGTGCGGGTGGAGTACGGCCTGACGGAGCCCAGTTTCTCCTTCACCGTGGACCTGGAGAGGGGGTAAGGGATGAAGAAGCGGTTCTTGCGGCCCCGGCTGGGGCGGCGGGGCAGGACGGTGCGAAACCTGCTGGTGTGCCTGGCGCTGTCTCTCTGGCTGTGGAGCGCCTTCTCCTATCCCCTGCCCACCCGGGCGATGAACTTCCGCCGGCTGGAGCACTACTTCCTGCTGCCCCAGGGGGAGCTGGTGTTCCGGGAGGGGGAGCTGTTTGTGGATTTGGGCGAGGGCCAGGCGGTGGCGGGCTGGGTGCCCACCCGGAGCCTGCCCACCCGGTACGGCGTCTACCCCTGTAACCTGTGGACCTGCCCTGTAGGGGAGGGGCCCAGTCCGGTATCCCTGGCCGACGACCGGGTGCTCTTCCTGAACCTGCCCGGAGAGGCGGAGCGGGGAGAATTGACCATCCGCTCGGGCCAGGGGCAGCAGACCGCCTGGGCCCAGGCGGAGGAAAACGGACTGTGTGATTTTGCCTTTGACAATTCCATGGAGGCCAACTGCGCCTTCCCCAACAGCCGCTGGGGCGTGGAGGGCTGGCCCTATGTGCTGCGGCTGTACACCGGCGACGGGGCGCTGCTGCTGGAGCAGGAGGGGGAGATTCCCCTGTTCCCCCACCGCCAGGGACAGCCCTGATGGACAGATGATTGCGATAAGGAAGACTGCCGGCCGGGCTGAGCGGACGGAGAAAGGAGACCCATATGGAGCGGGACAACAGCAAACAGACCGGCTGGCTGGACACAGCGGTGGCTGGAATCCGGTTTGGACCGGACCGGAAAGCGGTGCGGGCGGAGCTCCAGGCCCATCTGGAGGATAAGGCAGCCGATTTTCGGCGGATTTTCCCGGACATCGCCCCGGAGGAGGCGGAGGCCCGGGCCGTGGAGGAGATGGGTGACGCGGTGGAAATTGGGAAAGAGCTGGCCCGGCTCCACAAGCCCTGGCTGGGTTACCTGTGGCGGGCCAGCAAGTGGATTGCCATTCTTTCGGTGGTGCTCCTGATGGCGATCAACATTTTGAACAACGACCACTACCAGTCCGCCGGCTATCCCCTGTGGGGAGGGTTCAGCGAAGTGCGGGGCCGGACAGAGGGGGAGAAAATCCAGCTGGGCGGTTACACCTTCCAGATTGTGGGGGCGGCCTATCTGGACTATGTGCAGGACTGGAGGGGGATTGAGGACCGGGTGCAGGTGTACATCCGGGTGTCCACCCCCCGGTTCTGGGAGCGGATCAACGAGGGGGCCCTCCGGTCCGCCCTCACCATGACCGGCCCGGAAGGCTGGGTCTGGAGCATGGACAGCGGAAAGGTGCAGACCATCTGGGAGGAGGGACGCAATGAACTGATATGCGGCCTCCAGCGGGCCGAATGGGGCCTGTTCCACGACACCTATGTGGCCTATGGCGATCTGGAGTGGACGGAGGGCGAGCCTGTCTGCCTGGAGTTTGACTTTGGAAAGGGCAGCTTTACGCTGACGGTTGACCAACTGGAACGGGTGGTGATGGAATGAGAGAAAAATTGCGGACCCGGTGGGAGCAAAGCAAGTGGAAGGCTCGGATAGACCGGCTTCCACGGCTTTGGCGGCTGAGCCGAGGAAAAACACTGGCCCTCAATCTGCTGATCATTGCGGTGGCCGGAGCATGGCTGTGGGGACTGGCGGGCTATCCCCTGCCCACGGCAGAACTGGAGTTTCGGCGGCTGGAGCGGCAATGCCTGGTGCCCCGGAGCGAGCTGGTCTTTGCCGCCACGGCGCCGGAGCGCTACGAGTATGTGGCGTCCCCCAATGACAAGACGGTAACCGCCCTGGACGGGACGGAAATCTCCATGAATAACTGGCAGTTTGTGGGGGTGACGGAGCGTCTGGCGGTGGTGGCAGAGGTGGCACAGAGGGGGCTGGGGGGATACGGCACCGGGCTGGAACACTACGTCCGGGATGGCACTCCCCTTCTGCTCCCACTGGGCGGGGACCAATGGAGTCCGCTCCGGGGCTACTGGGTTACGGAGGAGCAGAAGCCGGGCGAGGTCAATTACACCTATCACGGTATGACGCCCCTGGTGCTGCTGGATGTACCCGAGGAGGCCCGGCGGGCGGAGGTGAGCCTGGAGCTGCACACCTGGGAGGAACTTCTGCCCTATGAGGCGGTCTGCTGGGACATGGGCGGCGGAGTGTGGCTGGTGGGGGCGTTCCGGGAGGACGAGGCCCGCCCCGACCGATTTGCGGGAGGCACCTACACCCTGCGGCTCTATGATGGGGCGGGCGCCCTGCTGCTGGAGCGGGAGGGCGCCGTCCCCCAGCCGCTGTGAGAGCTACCATTATATAAAAGGAAGAGAGCGGAGCCCTTCGGACAAAAGAGGACAAAAATGAGGCG
>NZ_QUGI01000002.1:310535-423262 GCF_003478995.1 Pseudoflavonifractor sp. AF19-9AC | reverse complement strand
CGGAACAAAATGTTCCGGCGGCACGCGCCTTGCTTACCCCTCGTTGGAATCCTCTTTTTTCCGGCGCAGGTGCTTCTGCTCCAGCTGCGCCACCAGGGCGGCGGTGCGGGTGCGGTAGTCATCCAGCTCGGTGACGATGCCCATAAAGGAGGACACCATGTCCAGGGAGGCCCGAAGGGTGCTCTGCTCGCTCTCGTGGATGGCCCGCTTGGTCAGGCGCATGGCCTGCTGGGGGGCCTCCAGCAGCTTCTGCATATACTGCTCCACAAAGTCGTCCAGCTCCTCGTCGGGCACCGTGCGGGTGACCAGGCCGATGGCCTCGGCCTCCTCCCCCTTCAGCACCCGGGCGGTCCAGAACATGTCCAGGGCCTTGTCTCGGCCCACCAGCCGGGGCAGGAAATAGGCTCCGCCGTCCCCGGGGACAATGCCCGCGTTGAAGTAGCTCTCGGACAGGGTGGCGCTTTTGGAGGCGATGCGCACGTCGCACATCAGGGCCATGTCCAGCCCCGCGCCCACCGCCGGGCCGTGGATCTTGGCCACCACCGGCCGGTCGATCTCCTCCAGAAGCAGGGGGATGCGCTGCACCCCCTTCCACAGGGAGTTCTTCCGGGCCAGGGCGGTGGACGAGATGTCGTCCCGGCTCTCAAAAAAGCCGTCGCCGGCGGCCATGGCCTTCACGTCGCCCCCGGCGCAGAAGGCCTTCCCGTTGCCCGAGAGCAGCACCGCGTAGATGTCGTCCCGGTCCCGGATGTCCTCCAGGGCGGCGGTCCACAGGTGGATCATCTCCTCGCTGAAGCAGTTGAGATGCTCCGGACGGTTCATGGTGATCCGGGCCAGATGGCCCTGGACCTCGTAGATTAGATCAGACATACATTCCTCGCTTTCCCCGATCCGGCGCGCCCGCTCTGCGCCCCGGAACGGAATTTCATCCAAACAGGATCCGGCCCTCATTGTACCGGCCGGACACAAGATTGTCAACCAAAAAGAAAAATGGGATACCATTTCGGACGGGACGCCGGGGGGAGCGGCAAAACGGGAAAAAACCGGCCGAATCATCGGAAAAATGAGGCGAATTTTTTTAAAAAAATCCTTGACACACACGGGGGTGTTGTTGTATGATATCAAAGCGCCTGCAAGGGTGCATTCTGCGATGATGCGGGAGATTGCGGTGAGAACCGGTAACTTCCGCGGAGTATGTCCGTAACAATCGGGCGGCTGAGAGATCCGTGCCACGGCGTATATCGCCCGGCAGGGAAGAGACCGGCCTGTCTATGCGCCGGTTTTTTCGCGGCCGGAAGTGATACGCACGAAAGCGTGGATATACGGAGCGCTCTCACCGTACGAAGGCTGGACAATGTCAACTTTCGTATGTATATAAGGAGGAAAACCCAAATGGCAGCTCAGAAAGAAATGATCCGCATCCGTCTGAAGGCCTATGACCACCAGCTCATTGACCAGAGCGCGGAGAAGATTGTGGAGACCGCCAAGCGCAGCGGCGCTTCTGTCTCCGGCCCCATCCCCCTGCCCACCAAGAAGGAAGTCGTCACCATCCTGCGCGCCACCCACAAGTACAAGGATTCCCGCGAGCAGTTTGAGCGCCGCACCCACAAGCGCCTCATCGACGTGGTCAAGCCCTCCCCCAAGACCGTCGAGGCCCTGATGAGCCTGGAGCTTCCCGCCGGCGTGGAGATTGAGATTAAGCTGTAAGCGCCGAATTCCCGAGCAGGGGAGCCTGGACCGGAGCGAGGGCGAGAACCCAGGAAACTGAGGTTTCCGGTTCGGGTCCGAGACGGAGGGAAGGCGGCCCGCCCGCGAGGGAACCGAGGCGTGATAACAAGGAAGCGCCCGAGCCGCCGCGAACAGGCGAGGCGTGATAACACAGCCGCCGTCTCAAACCTGACAGGCTGAAAGCGGAACCTGTCAGCACAACTTTGTTGTACCCGCAGTCCGCCGCGATTTGAGGCGGACGGGTCAAGTCGTCGTAGCAATGACGAAGCGACCGAGCCGTTGCGAGCAGCACGGATGGACCGGAGCGAGGGATACAAACCAAGAAGGGCCAAAGCCCGGATGTTTGTGTCCCGAGTCGAAGGGAAGCCGTGCGTTGTGAGCAGGCGAGGCGTGACAGGGCCCAGCCCAACGGGGCCCTTACGTCAACTACTCCGACCAATAACCTTTGAAGTAGGAGGAAATCCAAATGCAGAAAGCGATCATCGGCAAAAAGATCGGCATGACCCAGATCTTCGATGAAGCCGGCCATGTGGTGCCTGTCACCCTGATTGAGGCCGGCCCCTGCACCGTGGTGCAGAAGAAGACCGCCGAGAAGGATGGCTACAACGCCATTCAGCTGGGCTACGAGACCGTTCCTGAGCGCAAGCTCACCAAGCCTGAGCTGGGTCACCAGAAGAAGGCCGGTCTGGAGGAGTTCAAGAAGGTCCTGAAGGAGTTCCCTCTGGAGGACTGCTCCAAGTTTGAAGTGGGCGACCAGCTGAAGGCCGACCTCTTCGCCGAGGGCGACTTCGTTGACGTCACCGGCATCAGCAAGGGCCACGGCTACCAGGGCGTTGTGAAGCGCCACGGCGCCGCCCGCCTGAAGGAAACCCACGGTACCGGCCCTGTTCACCGCCACGCGGGCTCCATGGGCTCCGGCACCGACCCCAGCCGCATTTTCAAGGGTAAGATCGGCGCCGGCCAGATGGGTAACGAGCAGGTCACTGTTCTGAACCTGGACGTGGTCAAGGTGGACGCCGAGCTGGGTCTCATCGCCGTGCGCGGCGCTATCCCCGGCCCCAAGGGCGGCATCGTCTTCGTGAAGAACACCGTCAAGCACAACGCCGAGAAGAAGGGCGCTGCCGGCATCAGCAACAACCCGCAGAAGGCCTCTGCCCGCGTCAACCCGCAGAAGGCTTCCGCCCGCAACAAGTAAGGAAAGGAGAGTGTAAATCATGGCAAAAGCAAATGTGTTTAACATGGCCGGCCAGCAGGTCGGCGAGATCGAGCTCTCCGAGGCTGTTTTCGGCATCGAGCCCAACCAGGCTGTGGTCCACGAGGTGGTCAAGAATCACCTGGCCAACTGCCGTCAGGGCACCCAGAGCGCTCTGACCCGCGCCGAGGTTTCCGGCGGCGGCAAGAAGCCCTGGCGCCAGAAGGGTACCGGCCACGCCCGTCAGGGTTCCACCCGCGCTCCCCAGTGGACTCACGGTGGTATCGTGTTCGCTCCCAAGCCCCGCGATTACAGCTACACCCTCAACAAGAAGGTGAAGCGTCTGGCTCTGAAGTCCGCTCTGTCCGCTAAGGCTGCCGAGGGCGCCGTGATCGTGGTGGACGGTCTGAAGCTGGACGAGATCAAGACCAAGACCATGAAGGGCCTGCTGGACAACCTGGGCGCCACCAAGTCCGTGGTCATCACCCCCGAGGTGGACGACATCGTGGTCAAGTCCTCCCGCAACATCCCCGGCGTGGTTACCACCACCGCCAAGATCCTCAGCGTCTATGACATCGTCAACGCCAAGCAGCTGGTCATCGACAAGGCTGCCCTGGCTATCATCGAGGAGGTGTACGCGTAATGGCTACCAAGGCTTATGACATCATCAAGCGCCCCATCATCACCGAGCAGTCCATGGAGCAGACTGAGATGAAGCGCTACACCTTTGAGGTCGCCAAGACCGCCAACAAGATCGAGATCGCCAAGGCGGTTGAGGAGATCTTCGGCGTCAAGGTCGCCAAGGTCAACACCCTGAACATGCAGGGCAAGATGAAGCGCATGGGTGCCCGGCCCGCCGGCCGCCGCGCCAACTGGAAGAAGGCCATGGTCACCCTGACCGCCGATTCCAAGACCATCGAGTTCTTCGAGGGTATGGTGTAAGGAGGAGATTGAGAAATGGCTATTAAGACTTTTAAGCCCACTACCCCCTCCCGCCGTCACATGACTGTGTCCGCCTTCGAGGGGATCGACAAGAAGGCCAAGCCCGAGCGCGCCCTCACTGAGGTGCTGAAGAAGCACGCCGGCCGCAACAGCTATGGCCGCATCACCGTCCGTCATCACGGCGGTGGCAACAAGCAGAAGTACCGCATCATCGACTTCAAGCGGGACAAGAACGGCAAGGCTACCGTGATTAACCTCCAGTACGACCCCAACCGTTCCGCCAACATCGCCCTCATCGAGTATGAGGACGGCGAGCGCCGCTATATCCTGGCCCCCAACGGCCTGAAGGCTGGCCACATCATCATGACCGGCCCCGATGCCGACATTCTGCCCGGCAACTGCCTGCCCATCGCCAACATCCCTGTTGGTGAAATGATCCACAACATCGAGCTCTACCCCGGCAAGGGTGCTCAGCTGGTCCGCGCCGCCGGCGTGGCTGCTCAGCTGATGGCCAAGGAGAACGGCATGGCTCAGGTCCGTCTGCCCTCCGGCGAGGTCCGCTATGTCCGCGAGAACTGCAAGGCCACCATCGGCCAGGTCGGCAACACCGACTGGGCCAACATCCAGATTGGTAAGGCCGGCCGTAAGCGCCACATGGGTTGGCGGCCCACCGTCCGCGGTTCCGTCATGAACCCCTGTGACCACCCCCACGGCGGCGGCGAGGGCAAGAGCCCTGTCGGCCGTCCCGGCCCTGTCACCCCCTGGGGCAAGCCCGCTCTGGGTTACAAGACCCGCAAGACGAAGAACCGTACTGATAAGTTCATCGTCAAGCGCCGTAACAGCAAGTAAGGAGGCAGTGAAAGATGAGCAGAAGCATTAAGAAAGGCCCCTTTTGCGCCCCTGAGCTGCTGAAGCGGGTCGATGAAATGAACGCCAAGAACGAGAAGAAGGTGCTGAAGACCTGGAGCCGCGCCTCCACCATCTTCCCCTCCTTCGTGGGTCACACCTTTGCCGTCCATGACGGCCGCAAGCACGTGCCCGTCTATGTCACCGAGGACATGGTCGGCCACAAGCTGGGCGAGTTCGTGCCCACCCGCACCTTCAAGGGTCACGCGGGCAGCAAGACCGGTAAGTAAGGAGGAGAGAGAACATGGAAGCTGTTGCTAATCTGAAATATCTGCGGATCTCTCCCCGTAAGGTGAAGATCGTCCTGGACCTCATCCGGGGCAAGGACGTGGCCACCGCCACCGCCATTCTGCTGCAGACCCCCAAGGCAGCCTCTGAGCCCGTGCTCAAGCTGCTGAAGAGCGCCGCCGCCAACGCGGAGAACAACCACCAGATGGACCCTGAGAAGCTGTACGTCAGTGCTTGCTACGCCAACCCCGGCCCCATCATCAAGCGCATCATGCCCCGGGCCCAGGGCCGTGCGTACCGCATCAACAAGCGTACCTCTCACGTCACCATCGCCGTGAGCGAGCGCTAAGGGAGGAGGAACAATATGGGACAGAAAGTGAATCCCCACGGCCTGCGCGTGGGTGTGATTAAGGATTGGGACTCCCGCTGGTACGCCCGCAACGAGCTGGTGGGCGATCTGCTGGTGGAGGACAAGAAGATCCGTGACTACCTGAAGAAGACCCTCTACGGCGCCGGCATCCCCAAGATCGAGATCGAGCGGGACAACGCCAAGGTCCGCATTTACCTCCACTGCGCCCGTCCCGGTGTTGTCATCGGCAAGGGCGGCGAGGACATCAAGAAGATCGAGGCTCAGCTGGTCAAGATGGTCGGCAAGCCCGTGGACCTGAAGATCGTTGAGGTCCGCGACATCGATACCAACGCTCAGCTGGTGGCCGAGAACATCGCCCAGCAGCTGGAGAAGCGCATTGGCTTCCGCCGCGCCATGAAGAACTCCATGGGCCGGGCCATGCGCGCCGGTGCCAAGGGCATCAAGATCTCCTGCGCCGGCCGTCTGGGCGGCGCCGAGATCGCCCGCACCGAGCACTATCACGACGGCACCATCCCCCTGCAGACCCTCCGCGCCGACATCGACTACGGCTTTGCTGAGGCTGCCACTACCTACGGCCGCATCGGCATCAAGGTGTGGATCTACAAGGGTGAGGTCCTGACCCAGGCCCTGCGTACCACTCCCCGCACCCTGGACACCAGCAAGCCCTATCAGGAGCGCCGCGAGCGTCCCCGTCGTGACCGTCGGGACGGCGACCGCCGCCAGGGCGGCTTCAACCGTGACCGCCGTCAGGGTGGTTTCAACAACAACCGTGGCCCCCGCCCCGCCGGTCAGGCCAATACTCCTAAGGAAGGAGGCGCTCAGTAATGCTGCTGCCTAAGCGCGTTAAGTATCGCCGCGTTCACCGCGGACGCATGAAGGGCAAGGCCAGCCGCGGCAACACCGTGACCTACGGTGAGTTCGGCCTGCAGGCCACCGAGCCCAGCTGGATCACCAGCAACCAGATCGAGGCCGCCCGTATCGCCATGACCCGTCACACCAAGCGTGGCGGTAAGGTGTGGATCAAGATCTTCCCCGATAAGCCCGTGACTGAGAAGCCCGCTGAGACCCGCATGGGTTCCGGTAAGGGCTCCCCCGAGTACTGGGTGGCCGTGGTCAAGCCCGGCCGTGTGATGTTCGAGATCGCCGGCGTCTCCGAAGAGGTCGCCCGCGAGGCTCTGCGCCTGGCCAGCCACAAGCTGCCCGTCAAGTGCAAGATCGTTAAGCGTGAGGAAACCGAGAAGGGTGGTGAAGCGTAATGAAGGCCAATGAAGTCCGCAAGATGTCCGGCGCTGAGCTGGAGACCAAGCTGCAGGACCTGAAGAAGGACCTGTTCAACCTCCGCCTCCAGCACGCCACCAACCAGCTGGATAACCCCATCCGCATCGCCCAGGTCAAGAAGGATATCGCCCGGGTCAAGACCATCATCCGCGAGCAGCAGCTCGCCGGCCGCTAAGAGGAGGAATAGAAGATGGAAAACAGAACTTCTTCCCGTAAGACCAGAGTCGGCCTGGTGGTTTCGGACAAGATGGACAAGACCGTTGTGGTCGCCATCGCCGACCGCGTGGCCCATCCTCTGTACAAGAAGATCGTTAAGAGAACCTATAAGCTGAAGGCTCACGATGAGAACAACCAGTGCGGCATCGGTGACCGCGTCAAGGTCATGGAGACCCGCCCCCTGTCCAAGGATAAGCGTTGGCGCGTGGTTGAGATCATCGAGAAGGCGAAGTAAGGAGGTGTCGGTATGATTCAGCAGGAAAGCTATCTGAAGGTTGCCGACAACACCGGCGCCAAGGAGATTAAGACCATTCGCGTGCTGGGCGGCTCCAAGCGCAAGTTCGGCAACATCGGCGACGTGGTGGTCGCCTCCGTCCGCAAGGCTCAGCCCGGCGGCACCGTGAAGAAGGGCGAGGTCGTGAAGGCCGTTATCGTCCGCACCAGCCGCGGCGTGCGTCGTGCCGACGGCTCCTATGTCCGCTTTGACGACAACGCCGCCGTCCTCATCAAGGAGGACAAGAACCCCCGCGGCACCCGTATCTTTGGCCCAGTGGCCCGCGAGCTGCGTGACAAGGACTATATGAAGATCCTGTCCCTGGCTCCCGAAGTGCTGTAAGGGAGGTCGAGTGAGATGAATAAAATGAGCATTCGCAAGGACGACCTGGTCGTCGTCCTGTCCGGTAAGGACAAGGGCAAGCAGGGCAAGGTCCTGGAGGTTATGCCCAAGGATGGCAAGGTCATCGTTGAGAAGGTCAACGTGGTCTCCCGCCACACCAAGCCCCGCAAGCAGGGCGACCAGGGCGGCATCCTCCAGAAGGAGGCCCCCATCTACGCCTGCAAGGTGCAGCGCGTCTGCCCCAAGTGCAACAAGCCCACCCGTGCCGCCCACAAGCTGCTGGCCGACGGTAAGAAGGTCCGCGTCTGCAAGAAGTGCGGCGCTGAAATCTGAGAGAGGAGGAGTGATTCCAAATGGCTAACACGCCCAACCTGAAGAAGAAGTATCAGGACGAGGTCGCTCCTGCTCTGATGCAGAAGTTCGGCTACAAGTCCACCATGCAGATTCCCCGCCTGGAGAAGATCGTGGTCAACGTGGGCTGCAGCGAGGCCCGCGAGAACGCCAAGGTGCTGGATGCCGTGGTCAGCGACCTGACCACCATCACCGGCCAGAAGGCCATCATCACCAAGGCCAAGAAGTCCGTGGCTAACTTTAAGCTCCGTGAGGGCATGCCCATTGGCGCTAAGGTTACCCTGCGCGGCAACAAGATGTGGGAGTTCCTGGACCGCCTGTTCAACGTGGCCCTGCCCCGCGTCCGTGACTTCCGCGGCATCTCTGCCGACGCCTTCGACGGCCGCGGCAACTATGCCCTGGGCATCAAGGAGCAGCTGATCTTCCCCGAGATCGAGTACGACAAGATCGACAAGATCCGCGGCATGGACATCGTGATGTGCACCACCGCCCAGACCGATGAGGAGGCCCGTGAGCTGCTGACGCTCATCGGCGCTCCCTTCGCCGGCCGCTGATAGGAGGAAGAACAATGGCTAAGAAATCTATGATTCTGAAGCAGCAGCGCGCTCCCAAGTTCTCCAGCCGCCAGTACAACCGCTGCAAGCTGTGCGGCCGTCCCCACGCCTACCTCCGGGACTACGGCATCTGCCGTATCTGCTTCCGTGAGCTGGCCTATAAGGGACAGATCCCCGGCGTGAAGAAGGCTTCTTGGTAAGTTAAATGCCCCTGTGCTTCGTGAGGTCCGCTTGCCGTACACAAAGTACGGCGGCGCGGCCCGCACATCGCCCAGGAACATTTTCCTCACCAAGATCGTTCTCCTGAGGCTGGGTGTCCGGTTGCGTACACAAAGTACGCCGTCGCCGCGCCCCCTCGTCGGACGAAACGATCTTCACCGATCCCCGCCCAGCGGTTCAGAACCCTGGAGCGCCGCCCTGTGCACGGGGTGGGACCGCTCCTCTCCCCTGCCGGGCAGCCGGGAAAAATTGGATAAGATGTTCCCCGGGGAGGGGCCGAAAGGCTCCTTCCCGGAATAATCTTTCCACGCTTTCGTGTGTGCGGAGCAAAAAACTCTTGTAAACCTTAAAAATATGGGGTATAATTAGTCGATTGCGCCGCCAGGCACAATTCAATAAACTCCCAACGCAGTCGGGAGTGCGCACCCGGAACCGGGGTTTTGAGAAAAACCACGGCTGCGGGGATTTGCCCTGTTTGTCCCATGGCCCAAAGTCCGGAGACCGGCGCCTGAAAAGCGTCCCGTCCGGCGGCCCTTTGGAGAAAACCGGGGCACCTATCCGGTCAAATCCGCCACCGGCGGTTTTGATATAGATTTCGCGCCTGCCCCAACCAGGCGCAAAGGCGGTCAACAGGTCGAAAGGTCACCTGCCTCTCGATACCTTACCGTCTCTACCGGCCTGAAAACCGGTAATCTGAATAGGAGGTAAGACTCATGCAAATCACCGATCCCATTGCGGATATGCTCACTCGCATCCGCAACGCGAACAACGCCAAGCATGACACCGTGGACGTTCCTGCGTCCAACATGAAGAAGTCCATCGCGCAGATCCTGCTGGATGAGGGCTATATCAAGAACTTCCAGCTCATCGACGATGGAACTCAGGGCGTTATCCGCATCACCCTGAAGTACGGCCCCGGCAAGGAGAAGGTCATCTCCGGTCTGCGCCGCGTCTCCAAGCCCGGTCTGCGTGTGTACGCCGGCGCTGAGGAGCTGCCCAAGGTTCTGCGTGGCCTGGGTATCGCCATCGTTTCCACTTCCAAGGGCGTCATGACCGACAAGAAGGCCCGTCAGGCCCATGTCGGCGGCGAAGTCCTGGCATTTGTCTGGTAAGGAGGGTTATAGGAATGTCTAGAATTGGTAGAGCTCCTATCGCCATTCCCGCCGGAGTGGAGATTAAGGTAGAGGACAACAACGTTGTCACCGTCAAGGGCCCCAAGGGCACCCTGACCCAGCAGTTCAACCCCAACATGGCTATTGCCATCGAGGAGAACGTGCTGCATGTCACCCGCCCCAACGACGCTAAGGAGAACCGCGCTCTGCACGGCCTGACCCGCACCCTGATCCACAACATGGTTCTGGGCGTGACCGAGGGCTTCAAGAAGGAGCTGGACGTCAACGGCGTTGGCTACCGTGTGGCCAAGGAGGGCAACAAGCTGGTTATGAACCTGGGCTACTCCCACCAGGTCACCATGGAGGAGGTCCCCGGCATCACCATCGAGGTGCCCGGCCCCAACAAGATCATCATCCACGGCTGTGACAAGCAGCAGGTGGGCCAGTTTGCCGCCGAAGTGAGAGAGAAGCGTCCACCCGAGCCTTATAAGGGCAAGGGCATCAAATACACCGACGAGGTCATCCGCCGCAAGGCTGGTAAGACCGGCGCCAAGAAGTAAGAAGGAGGTGTGCCACTATGATCAACAGACCCGATACTCGTTCCCAGCGGCTTAAGCGCCATAAGCGCGTGCGCGCCAAGATTTCCGGCACGCCCGAGCGTCCCCGCCTGAACGTTTTCCGCAGCGAGACCAACATCTATGCCCAGATCATCGACGATGTGGCCGGCAAGACTCTGGTCTCCGCTTCTTCCCTGGAGAAGGACTTCGCCTGCGACGGCACCAAGACCGACGCCGCCAAGCAGGTTGGCCAGCTGGTCGCTGAGCGCGCCAAGGCCAAGGGCATTGAGACCGTGGTCTTCGACCGCGGCGGCTATGTCTATCACGGCCGCGTGAAGGCTCTGGCCGAGGGCGCCCGTGAGGGCGGCCTGCAGTTCTAAGGGAGGAGGAAACAACAAAATGGCTAGATTTGAAAGAGAGCCCAGCGAGTTCGTTGAGAAGCTGGTTTATCTGAACCGTGTATCCAAGACCGTCAAGGGCGGCCGTGTGGCCAAGTTCTCCGCCCTGATGGTGGTTGGCGACGAGAAGGGCCGCGTGGGCTTCGGCCTGGGCAAGGCCGCTGAGGTGCCCGAGGCCATCCGCAAGGGCATCGAGGACGCCAAGAAGAACATGATCACCGTGTCCCTGTCCGGCACCACCATTCCCCACGAGGTGATCGGCGAGTTCGGCGCCGGCCGCGTGCTGATGAAGCCCGCTGCTCCCGGTACCGGCGTAATCGCCGGCGGCCCCGTCCGTGCCGTGATGGAAGCCATCGGCATCAAGGACATCCGTACCAAGTGCCTGCGCTCCAACAATCCGCAGAACGTGGTCTCCGCTACCTTTGAGGGCCTGAAGTCCCTGCGCAGCCCCGAGGAAGTGGCCCGTACCCGCGGCAAGAGCGTGGAAGAGATCGTGGGTTAAGGAGGTCATTCACAATGGCGAATCTGAACATTAAGCTGGTCAAGAGCCTGAACGGCCGCATTGCCAAGCACAAGGCGACCGCCGAGGCCCTGGGCCTCCGTAAGATTGGCGACACCACCGTGCAGCCCGACAACGAGGCTACCCGCGGCAAGATCGCCCACATCGGCTACCTGCTCCAGGTTACCGAGGAAAACTAAAAGGAGGCGCGAGACAATGAATCTGCATGAACTCTCCCCCGCCGCCGGCTCCAACACCAAGGCTTACCGCAAGGGCCGCGGCGCCGGTTCCGGCAACGGCAAGACCGCCGGTCGCGGCCACAAGGGCCAGTGGGCCCGTTCTGGCGGCGGCGTGCGCGTGGGCTTTGAGGGCGGCCAGATGCCTCTGGCCCGCCGCATCCCCAAGCGGGGCTTCCACAACATTTTTGCCAAGCCCCTGGAGGCTGTGAACGTCTCCGCTCTCGACAAGTTCGAGGATGGCGCTGTTGTCAACGCCCAGGCCCTGCTGGAGAAGGGCATCCTGTCCAAGTGCCAGTACGGCGTTAAAATTCTGGGCAACGGCAGCATCTCCAAGAAGCTGACCGTCCAGGCTTCCGCCTTCTCCGCCTCCGCTAAGGAAAAGATCGAAGCTGCAGGTGGTAAGGTGGAGGTGGTCTGAGTATGATTCAGACAATCCGCAACGCCTGGGCCGTGCCTGAGCTGCGCAAGAAGATGCTCTTTACCGTCTTCGCTCTGCTCATCTTCCGCCTGGGTTCCGCTATCCCCGTCCCCTATATCGATTCCGCTGCCCTGGAGCAGCACCTGGCTCTCCAGAGCGGCACCATCCTGGGCCTGATGAACGCCATGAGCGGCTCCGCCTTCTCCATGGCCACCGTCTTCGCCCTGAGCATCCAGCCCTATATCAACAGCTCCATTATCATCCAGCTGCTCACCGTGGCCATCCCCGCTCTGGAGCGGCTGGCCAAGGAGGGCGGCGAGGAAGGCCGGAAGAAGATTGCCTCCATCACCCGGTACACCACCGTGGCCATCGCCCTTCTCCAGGGCTTCGGCTACTACTCCCTCATCAAGAGCTACGGCCTTGTTGAGACCGGCAGCATGAATGCCATCTGGGTGGGCGTCGTCATCGTCCTGTCCTTCACCGCCGGTTCTGCCTTCCTGATGTGGCTGGGCGAGCAGATCACCGAGTTCGGTATCGGCAACGGCATTTCCATTCTGCTGTTCGCCGGCATCGTGTCCCGGTTCCCCCGCATGGTGGGCGACTGCATCAGCGGCGTCACCCTGTGGAACCAGGTCCGTCAGGGCACCGTGACCACTGAGACCCTCACCGAGGCCGGCTTCACCGCCGACCAGGCCGCCGCCTACCTGAAGCAGGCCCTGGCCCCCTGGATGATCGCTCTCATCGTCATCGGCATGCTGGCTCTGGTTGTGTTCATCGTCTTCATCTCCAACGCCGAGCGCCGTCTGCCCGTGCAGTACGCCAAGCGCGTTGTGGGCCGCAAGATGTACGGTGGCCAGTCCACCCACATCCCCATGAAGGTGAACATGTCCGGCGTTATGCCCATCATCTTTGCCCAGTCCATCGCTTCCCTGCCTGCCACCATCGGCGCTTTCGCCGGCTGGACGGTGAAGAGCGAGGGCTTCGGCGGCGGCATGATGCGGCTCTTTGACACCAGCAAGCCCTTCTACAGCGTGCTCTATTTCCTCCTCATTGTGGGCTTCAGCTATTTCTACGCTACCATGCAGTTCAACCCCATTGAGGTGTCCAACAACCTGAAGAAGAACGGCGGCTTTATCCCCGGCTTCCGTCCCGGCAAGCCCACCGCCGACTTCATCACCAAGGTTCTGTCCAAGATCACCATGTTCGGCGCTCTGTATCTCTCCGTGGTTGCCATCGCCCCCATCATCACCGGCAACCTTGTTGGGTACAGCTCTCTGGCCATCGGCGGCACCTCCGTCATCATCGTGGTGGGCGTCGCCCTGGAGACCGTCAAGCAGATGGAAGCCCAGATGCTGATGCGGCACTACAAGGGCTTCCTGGAGTAAGAAGGAGTAGGTTGTCATGGGAATGAAGCTGATCCTGCTGGGCGCCCCCGGCGCCGGCAAAGGCACTCAGGCGGAGATCCTCAGCACCAAGCTGGGCATCCCCACCATCTCCACCGGCAACATCTTACGCGCCGCCATCAAGGAGGGTACCGAAATCGGCCTGCAGGCCAAGTCCTATATGGACGCCGGCAAGCTGGTGCCTGACTCCGTGATCATCGGCATCGTGGCTGAGCGGCTCAGCCAGCCCGACTGCCAGAACGGCTTTATCCTGGACGGGGTGCCCCGCACTCTGCCCCAGGCCGAGGCCCTGGACCAGCACGGCATCACCTTTGATCATGTGCTGTCCATCGAGATCTCTGATGAAGAGATCGAACAGCGTATGTCCGGCCGTCGGGTGTGCTCCAAGTGCGGAGCCCCCTACCATGTGAAGGCCAAGCCCCCCAAGCAGGAGGGCGTGTGCGACACTTGCGGCGGCGCGCTGATTCAGCGGGACGACGACAAGGCTGAGACCGTCCACCATCGGTTGGAGGTCTATCATGCCGAGACCGAGCCCCTGAAAGGCTACTATCAGCAGAAGGGCGTCCTCGTCCCGGTGGACAACCAGCCCACCATTGAGGCGACCACCCAAGTGATTGTGGAGGCCCTGGGAATCTGATGGCAATGGAACTCATTTCGCTGAAATCTCCCCGGGAGATTGAGGCTATGCGCCGGGCCGGGCGGATCACCGCCCAGGCCCGGGCCCTGGCCGCTTCCATGATTCGGCCCGGCGTCACCACCCACGAAATCGATACGGCGGTGCGCCGCTTCATCGAAAGCCACGGTGCCAAGCCCTCTTTTCTGGGCTACGCCGGCTTCCCCGGATCGGCCTGCATCTCCATCAACGAGCAGGTCATCCACGGCATCCCCGGCCCCCGGAAGCTGCAGGAGGGGGACATCGTCAGCGTGGACGTGGGCGCCTACATCGGCGGTTTCCACGGCGACTGCGCCGGTACCTACCCCTGCGGTGAGGTGAGCGACGAGGCCATGCGCCTCATCAAGGTCACCGAGCAGAGCTTCTGGGAGGGCATCAAGTATGCCCGGCAGGGCTGCCGCGTCTCCGACATCGGTCACGCCGTGCAGGCGTATGTGGAACAAAACGGCTTCTCCGTCGTCCGCGACTTCGTGGGCCACGGCGTGGGAGCCCGGCTCCACGAGCCCCCCGAGGTGCGCAACTTCGGGCCCGCCGGCCACGGGCCCCGGCTGCTGCCGGGCATGACCCTGGCGGTGGAGCCCATGGTGTGCGCCGGAGACTGGCAGGTGAAGGTACTGGCCGACAAGTGGACCACCGTGTCCCTGGACGGCTCGCTCACCGCCCACTATGAAAACAGTATCCTGATCACCGACGGTGAGCCGGAAATTCTCACCGTCACCGGAGAGTGAAACCCATGCACAACTACACCGGCTGGATCGTCCTGGCGCAAGCCGGACGGGACAAGGGCGGCGTGTTCTGCGTGGTGGGCGTGGAGGGAGAACGGCTGCTGCTGGCCGATGGCAAGCGGCGGAAAGTCTCCCACCCCAAGCAGAAAAAGCTGGGCCACGTCCGGCCCCTGGACCGGGCCGAATTTGACCATCCGGCCATCGGAAAGCTGAAAGAAGGAAAACCGGTGTCTGACCGGGAACTGAGACGGGCGCTGGCCGCCTTTCAAGGAGGGAATCACGCTTGGCGAAAGACGATATGATCGAGTTGGAGGGAGTCGTCACCGAATCCCTTCCCAACACCACATTCCATGTGGATATCGGAAACGGCCATATCATCCTGGCACATATCTCCGGCAAACTGCGTATGAACTTCATCCGCATCCTGCCCGGAGACAAGGTGACCGTTCAAATGTCACCCTACGACCTCACCCGAGGCCGTATTACCTGGCGTTCTAAGTAACTATCAACGACCGAATCGTCCGGCTTTCTCCGGAAGCCTTGCCTTCCGGGGTCCGACCAGACTCCCGTCCCCCCGCGGGGACAAGCGGCCGCAAGGCCGCTCCCAAATGCGAGCCCAGCGTAGCGGGTCGCATTTGGAGAGGAGGAGCGGCGGAATGAGCGAGCCTTCCCCGTGTAGGGGGAGGCGAGGGATATGGAGCCCGCGACGACGAGGGGCCATAAAGGCATTCATCAGGAGGTTTTAACAATGAAAGTCAGACCGTCCGTGAAGCCCATGTGCGAGAAGTGCAAAGTCATTAAGCGCAAGGGCAAAGTCATGGTAATTTGCGAAAACCCCAAGCATAAGCAGAGACAAGGTTAATTGGAGGTGCTGTAAAAAATGGCTCGTATTGCCGGTATTGACCTGCCGAGAGAGAAGAGAATCGAAATCGGCCTCACTTATATCTACGGCATTGGGCGCACCAGCGCCAACAAGATCCTGGCCAAGGCCGGGATTAACCCCGACACCCGCGTGAAGGACCTCACCGAGGACGATGAGGCCAAGCTGCGCGAGGTCATTGCCCATGAGTACACCGTCGAGGGCGACCTGCGCCGTAACGTGGCAATGGACATCAAGCGCCTGACTGAGATTGGCTGCTACCGCGGCATCCGTCACCGCAAGGGTCTGCCCGTCCGCGGCCAGCGGTCCAAGACCAACGCCCGTACCCGCAAGGGTCCCAAGCGTACCGTCGCCAACAAGAAGAAGTAAGGAGGGATAACACATGGCTGCGAATACCAAGGGTAAGAAAGTGGTGCGTAAGCGCCGCGAGCGTAAGAACGTAGAGAAGGGCCAGGTGCATATCCGCTCTTCCTTCAACAACACCATGGTCACCGTCACTGACGCCCAGGGCAACGCCCTGAGCTGGGCCTCCTCCGGCGGCCTGGGCTTCCGTGGTTCCCGTAAGTCCACCCCCTTCGCCGCTCAGACTGCCGCCGAGACGGCTGCCAAGGCCGCGATGGAGTATGGCCTGAAGACCGTCGAGGTCTTCGTGAAGGGCCCCGGCGCCGGCCGTGAGGCCGCTATCCGGGCACTGCAGGCCGTGGGCCTGGAGGTCACCCTGATCAAGGACGTGACTCCCGTTCCCCACAACGGCTGCCGTCCCCCGAAGCGCCGCCGCGTCTGATTAGAAGGAGGTTTTGACACATGGCCAGAAATATGCAGCCCATTGCCAAGCGGTGCAAGGCTCTCAACCTGTCCCCTGCCGCCATGGGCTATGCCAAGAAGACTACCAATCGTAACCCCAAGGGCCAGATGCGCAAGAAGCAGTCTGAGTACGCTATGCAGCTGACCGAGAAGCAGAAGGTCAAGTTTGTCTACGGCATCATGGAGAAGCAGTTCCATATGTACTATGAGAAGGCTTCCCGCATGCAGGGCAAGACCGGTGAGAACCTGCTGACCCTCATCGAGCGCCGTCTGGACAACGTGGTGTATCGTCTGGGCTTTGCTCAGACCCGCCGCGAGGCCCGTCAGCTGACCACCCACGGTCACTTCACCGTCAACGGTCAGCGCGTGGACATCCCCTCCTACCTGGTCAAGGCCGGCGACGTCATCGAGGTCCGGGAGAAGAGCCGCTCCTCTGTGAAGTTTAAGCGCCTGCTGGGCGAGGATGCCCCCGTGGTCAACGTGCCCAAGTGGCTGGACCGCAACAAGAATACCCTCCAGGGCACCGTCGTTGCCATGCCCACCCGGGACGACATCGACTTCCCCGTGGAAGAGCACCTCATCGTCGAGCTGTATTCTAAGTAATCTCTGTCCGCCGGGCCGCTTCGGCTCAGGCCGGAGCGGCCCGGCGGCATCCACTTAGACAACCCTCAGATATTGGTGAGCTGAATGAGGCGGCCTGAAGACGCCGCCGAGATAAGGAGGGTATCCTAGCATATGGTAGAAATTGAAAAGCCCCGTATCGAATGTGTAGAGAATCCCGGCGACACCTCCTACGGCAAGTACGTGGTGGAGCCCCTTGAGCGAGGCTACGGCACCACTCTGGGCAACTCCCTGCGCCGGATTCTGCTGTCCTCTCTGCCTGGCACCGCGGTGACCTCCATCAAGATCGCCGGTGTCCAGCATGAGTTTACCACCATCCCCGGCGTCAAGGAGGACGTCACGGAGATCGTCCTGAATGTGAAGGGCATCATCGCCAAGCTGTACTGCGAAGGCGTGAAGACCGTCCACATTGAGGCCGCGGGCGAGTGCAAGGTCACCGCCGGCGACATCAAGGCGGATGCCGACGTGGAGATCCTCAATCCCGACCTCCACATCGCCACCCTGGGCCCGGACGCCACCCTGTCCATGGAGCTGACCCTGTCCCACGGCCGGGGCTATGTCTCCGCGGACAAGAACAAGCCCGCCCAGTCCATCATCGGCCTGATCCCCGTGGACTCCATCTACACCCCCGTGCGCAAGGTCAACTACACCGTGGAGAACACCCGTGTGGGTGACGCCACCGACTATGACAAGCTGACCCTAGAGGTGTGGACCAACGGCACCATCGACGCCCGCGACGCGGTGTCCCTGGGAGCCCGCATCCTCTGCGACCACTTCACCCTGTTCACCGACCTCAGCGAGACCATGGGCAACAAGTCCACCGTGGTGGAGAAGGCTGAGACTCAGCGCGACAAGGTGATGGAGATGACCATCGACGACATGGACCTGTCCGTCCGCTCTTACAACTGTCTGAAGCGGGCCAACATCAACACGGTGGAGGACCTGATTTCCAAGACCGAGGAAGAGATGATGAAGGTCCGGAACCTGGGCCGCAAGTCCCTGGAAGAGGTCATCAATAAGCTGGCTATGATGGGCCTGTCCCTGGCCAGCGATGATAACAATAACTAAGCGCGAAGGATAGGCGCACAGGGGAGACAGACTTCGGAGCGAATGGGCAAAGCCCAGAGCCCGCACAGCGGGATCGGGTTTGCCCGTAGTCGGAGAAGTTGTCGACCCGGCCGTGCGCCCAATCCGCAGCGTGATAATGCGAAGCGCCGGATTCCTGAAAAGGAGGTAGCGCTTCTAAGGGGCAGCGCGGAAGGTATGTAACGTTCCGCTTCCCGTGCGGCCATTGGCCGTCCCGAAAGGGTGTCCCGGGTTCCGCTGGAACCCAATGAACGAATTTGATCAGATCTCGCCACGCGAGGTCGAAGGAGTGTTTCTCATGTCTCTGAAGAACCGTAAGCTGGGCCGCACCAGCGATCAGCGTAAGGCTATGCTCCGTGCCATGGTTACCTACCTGCTGGAGAACGGCCAGATCAAGACCACTGTCACCCGCGCCAAGGAAGTCGCTCCCGTGGCCGAGAAGATGATTACTCTGGCTAAGGACAACACCCTGGCTTCTTACCGTCAGGCCCTTGGTTTCATCACCAAGGAGGATGTGGCCAACAAGCTCTTCAAGGAGATTGGCCCCAAGTATGCCGACCGTAACGGCGGCTACACCCGCATTGTCCGCATTGGCCCCCGCCGCGGCGACGCCGCTGAGATGGCCATCATCCAGCTGGTGTAATCCATCACAGGATAACGAAAAGTCCCGTCCATTTTGGACGGGACTTTTTTTGCGTTGCCGCGGCGGGACAAACGGGGCCCCCGGGAAAGCACGCAGGGCTTTTCTGGGGAGAGGAGGAGCGGCGGAATGAGCGAGGCCTCGCGCTTGCGCGGGGCTGAGGGATATGAAGCCCGCGACGACGAAGTGACGCCGCTGAGATGGCCATCATCCAGCTGGTGTAATCCATCACAGGATAACGAAAGGTCCCGCCCATTTGGGCGGGACCTTTTTTGCGTTGCCGGATTGAACTGACCTGAGAGAGCAGAAACGGCTTCCCCGTGTGCAGGGAGTTAATCCGCGGGAGCTTCTGCATCTTCCGTACCGGAAATTCCACATTCCTCCAACAAGTCTGCGGGAATGGCGCTTACAGCCCGCTGTTCCTCCGGGGAGAGACCGTTGTACCAATCAAGCCATTCCAGCGTTTCCTCAGACAGACCCTCCCGGTCCACCCAATGGTCCCCAAAGCGGACCTGGCTTCCATCCCCTGCCCGGTGCTCAAACACCGTCCACGTTCCGTTGATCAAAATTTCCAGGGTATCATCAGGGCCATACTGGTATCCAAAGCCGGTTCCAAAATTGGACTGATTGTCCATAACCGGGATCTCAGAGCCGTCAACGGTGGACGTGATTTCTCCGTCCATCATACCGCAGCGGCCGTCCAAAGCACTTTCTTTTCCCGTGTCATAGTAGAGCTTGCCGTCTACCATCACCATTGGGATTTTGTCCCATTCAGACTGCCTGCTTGCAGGCGTTTTTAACGTAATGGCATATACGGTGTTGATCTGCAGAGGGTCGCTCTCTGCAATATTCCCATTGTAGTACACAACGACCTCATCACCAACCGATACGTCTGTATAGCTGTCCGGGTTTTCCACATCCAGAGAAACGCTGCAATCCGCGCCCTGGGGATAGCCCTCCGTTTCAATGTGAATGAGAATGGACTGGTCAAGGACCTCCTCCACAATTCCGGTAATGCTTGGCTCATTGGCTATGATGTCGTTCATGCTTTTGCTGCTGCCGCAGCCCGCCAGAGCCAGCATACAGGCCAGGGCGAGGGCTGCGATTCCCTGCTTTTTCATGCGGTGCACCTCCCGTTCAATTGGGGCTTTACCAATATAGACGCAAAAAAGCTGCCGGTGTTTCCATGTGACCTCACTTTATTATAAAAGGGCGAAGCGCCTGCTGCAAGGCACGGTAAGCAGGGGCAGTACCCGGCATAAACAGGGGGAAAATCGCTGTTTCCACTTGACAGAAGAGGGCGGGGACTTCACAATGGAGGAAAATTGCTTTGCAGCCTTGGAAGGGAGAGGGTTGGGCCATGCACTGGCTCCCGTTTTTCACCTACGCGATCATTACTGCCGCCACCCCCGGCCCCAACAACATTATGTCCATGTCCAACGGGAGCCGCCTGGGCTTCCGCAAGGCCCTGCCCTTCAACCTGGGCATCTGGGTGGGATTTTCTTTGATGACGATCCTGTGCACCGCGTTCTGCTCCGGGCTGTCCACCCTCATCCCACAAATCAAGCTGCCCATGCTGATTGCCGGGGCGGCTTACATGCTCTATTTGGCCTGGGAGATCTTCCGGGACTCGGGAGAGATTCAGGAGGACCATTCCAGGGAGGGGTTCTGGTCCGGAGTGCTCCTCCAGTTCATCAACCCCAAGCTCTACCTCTACGCCATTTTGTCCATGGAGGCCTACATCCTGCCCGTCTACCACGGCCAGCCCCTGCCCCTTCTGGCCTTTGCTCTGCTGCTGGCCTTCATCGGCTTTGCGTTTACCCTCTGCTGGTCCGCTTTTGGGGCACTGTGCCGTCAGTGCTTCTCCCGCCACGCCCGGGTGGTGAACACGGTGATGGCCCTGCTGCTGGTCTGGTGCGCTATTTCCCTCTTCCTGGGTTAACTGGGAAGAGGACTTTTTTTTACCCGGGAAATTTGGTATAATAACCCCCGGAAGATACACCGGGAGAGGAGGAGAACCCATGGCCAAAGGCGGCGGACACAATGACAAGCTGGATCTGTTCAAATGCATTGCCATCTATGGCGTGGTGCTGGCTCACATTCCCCTGCCCGGGCAGTTTGGCTGGGCATTGTGTGCCCTGGCTAAGTTTTCGGTAGTGCTGTTTTTCCTCACGGCCGGCTACTTCTCCTACGAGAAATCCCCCGCTGTGCTGGCCCGGCGTGCGGCCAAGACCGGGTGGTTGCTGCTGATCACGTCGGCGGCGCTGCTGCTCTTTGGCTGTGTGCTGGCTATCCGGCAGGGCCAGACGGTGGAGGCCTACCTCCAGAGCCGGATGGACGTCTTTTTCCTGAAGGAAATTGTGTTCAACCAGCTCCTGCCCCTCCCCTACTCTTGGCCCATGTGGTATCTGGCCTCCCAGTTTGTGGTGTACCTACTGTGGCTGGTGATGGCCTGGATTGCCAAAAAGCTGGGCAAGTCCCTGCCCTATAACCTGCTGGCCCTGCTGGCGGTGGCTCTGCTGGCCTACCACATGTACCACGTGGAGTGGCAGCTGCTCATGGGGCAAACGCCCTGGGAGAGTAAGCTGGTGCGCAACGCCTGGCTGGACGGATTCCCCTTCTTTGCCTTGGGCGCCTGGTTTGGCCGGCACAAGGAATGGATTTGCCGCCTGCCAGAGAAGGCGCTGTGGATCGGGGCGGGACTGTGCATCGGGCTTGCGATGGTGGAGTTCTCCCTGGTGGACGTCATTGACGTGCTGCTGGGCACCACCCTGCTGGCCATAGTGCTTATGGCCATTGCCCTGGTCAACCCCGTGGTAAAAAGTGACCTGCTGCGGCGCACCGCCTGCTTCTGCGGCCGGGACCTCACCTTCTATATTTACGTGCTCCATGTCCCCCTTTACGGCATCGTCCAGGAGTGGCAGGGAGAGGTGGCCGCCTTCGCCTGGCTCATGGAGCGGCGGTGGGTGACCACTCCGCTGATTGCCGCCCTGTCCACCCTGCTGGCGGTGGTATTTTACCAGCTGGCCCAATGGCGGCGGGGGCTGAGAACAAAGAGGAGCTGAACCATGAAGATCATTGACGCCCATCTGCATCTGTTTCCCTCCTCCCCGTCCACCGACGGGATGGCCGAAAAGGTGGGCCATGAGAACAACACAGACCACCTGCGGCAGGTCTATGGGGAGCTGAACATGGTCCATGGGGTGGTGATGGGCAACCGGAGCTTGGAGACGGGCTACCACAGCTACCCGGAGGATTTGTTTCACTACTGCGTGGGGCTGGACAGCACCCTGCTGAATGAGGAGAAGGGGCCCATTCCCGACCTCCCCGACCGGGTGGAGGAGCACCTGAAACGGGAGAACTGCTGCGGGGTGAAGCTCTACCCCGGCTACAACCACATCTGGCTCTCCGACCCCATGTATGAGCCCATCTACCAGCTGGCCGCCAGGTACGACAAGCCCGTGGCCGTCCACATGGGGCTCACCGCCTTTGCCAAGGCACACCTGAAGTACAGCCACCCCCTGGTGCTGGACGAGACCGCCGCCGACCACCGCCGGACCCGGTTTGTCATGTGTCACTTCGGCAACCCCTTCCTGGAGAGTGCAGCGGCGGTGGTGGAGAAAAACCACAACGTGTCCGCCGACCTGTCCGGCCTCTTGGAGGGGCGGGTGAATCTGGAGGAGTACTTCCGGGAGCAGGCGGGGTATGTGTCCCTGCTGCGCACCTGGCTCACCGCCATCGGGCAGTGGGATGACATCCTCTACGGCACTGACTGGCCCATTGTGAACCTGGGGGAGTACATCGACTTTGTGAAGGGCCTGGTGCCCGAGAAGCACTGGGAAAAGGTATTCTTCCACAACGCCAACCGGGTGTACGGTTTGGGGCTGTAGTCGAAAAAGTGGTGGAACCACTTTTTCGAAAAGGTTGCGCGCAAGATGGGCCTCGATTCCTTCGGAAAAGTCGACCCATCTTGCGCGAGAAGTGTCATTTCCGACGCGCATCCCCCAGGGGACCTTCTCTTGCCCCTTGGGGCAATTCATCTTGTGTCGCCGGAAATGATGAAATTAAACTTTATTCCGCTGCCTGCGGGCAGCGGAACTCCTTGCAGGAGGGCTTTTATGTTGTGAAAAGGGAGTTTCCCCGGGAAATGGGGAAACTCCCTTTTGTTACTTCAAAAACCGGCGGGCCAGCTTCATCTTCTCCGGGGTGTAGGGCGGATAGCGCACCGGCAGGTCCACCCGGGAGGAGGACTGGAGCACCCCCTTCACATGGGAGAAGGTGTCAAAGCTGTATTTGCCGTGGTAGCGGCCCATGCCACTGTTGCCCACGCCGCCGAAGGGCAGGCGGGGATTGGTGAGGTGGAGAATGGTGTCGTTGATGCAGCCGCCGCCAAAGGGCACCCGCTCCACGAAGCGGCGCCGGACGGCCTTGTCCTGGGAGAAGAGGTAGAGGGCCAGGGGCCGGGGGCGGTCCAGGATAAAGTCCTCCGCCTCCTCCAGGCAGTCGAAGGGGATGACAGGCAGCACTGGGCCGAAGATCTCCTCCTGCATCACCGGGTCCTCCGGGCTGACGCTATCCAGAACGGTGGGCTGGATGCGCAGGGTGTCCTCATCCCAGCCGCCCCCAAAGACCACCTTGTCCGGGTCAATGAGGGAGCACACCCGGTGGAAGTGCTTTTCGTTGATCATGTGGACGTAGCCCTGGTTGTCCAGGGCGTTTTTGCCGTAGAGGCGGCCAATCCAGTGCTCCGCCCGCTCCAGGAAGGCGTCCTTCACACGCCGGTCGATGAGCAGGTAGTCGGGGGCCACGCAGGTCTGGCCGCAGTTTAAAAGCTTGCCGAAGACGATCCGCCGAGCGGCCAGGTCCAGCCGGGCGGTGGAGTCCACCACGCAGGGGCTCTTGCCCCCCAGCTCCAGGGTGACAGGGGTGAGGTATCGGGCCGCCTTCTCCATCACCAGCTTGCCCACCTCCACCCCGCCGGTGAAGAAGATATAGTCGAAGTGCTGGTCCAGTAGGGCCTGATTTTCCGCCCGGCCGCCCTCCACCACTGAGACATACTCCGGGGGGAAGCAGGCCTCCACCAGCTCCCGGAGGGCCGCCGAGGCGGCGGGGGCGTAGGCCGAGGGCTTCAGAATACAGCAGTTGCCCGCGGCAATGGCTCCGATGAGGGGCTCCAGGGAAAGGAGGATGGGATAGTTCCAGGGGGCCATGATGAGGGACACCCCGTAGGGGCGGGGCAGGGTGAAGCTTTTGCCCGGAAAGAGGGACATGGGGGTGGCCACCCCTTTGGCCTTGGCCCAGCGGCGGAAGTGCTTCTTCACATAGGACAGCTCAGACAGGGTGAGGCCCACCTCGCAGAGATAGCCCTCCCCCGCCGACTTGCCCAAATCCGCCTTGAGGGCGTCCAGCAGGGCGCCCTCCCGGGCCCGGAGGGCCTCCTCCAGAGTCTCCAGGGCCTGTTGACGGAAGGCCAGGTCCAGCGTGGCGCCGGTGCGGAAGTAGGCGCGCTGGGCGGAGACGAGAGATGAAAGGTTCATAAAAAACTCCTCTCAAAAATGACATAAACAACAAAAAAATAATAGAATTAACAAAAAATATTGACAAATATGATAAAAATAATAAAATTATCATAGAAGAGACAGAAGGATTTCGGTTTTACGGACGCATGTTAAAGAAAGGAGTTAGCTAATGAACAAGAGATAATATTAATAGGTTGAAGCAGATAAGCGGAATTTTTAATGGGAAAATTTGGGGGGTAATTATATGAAAAAAATAATTTCTCTGTGCTTATCGTGTGCAATGTTTATGATGTTGTCTATCCCAGCGTCTGCAATGTCTCAATCAACTTCTGTAGATGAGAAATCTGTGATCGATATTTCCCATATTGCGCCAGAAGACAAAGAGATGGTAATTGAAAGGTATATCGAAGAATATATAAAAGCTTACGCGCCTATTGAACCTAAGGGAGATGATCGATATTACACATACAATACTGAAACCAATTACAAGTACACCAATATTACATCTTATGCCGATAATGAGTATGACGATGATGATGGATTTTATTTAGAGGGTGATGGGTATGATGGATTGGTATGGATTGATTCTTCTGATTCATCAACGGCATCTCAAGAAGTAGTTTTTACAGCACCTTATAAATCCATTACTGTTACAATTAAGGTAGGGTTTACACAAAGTACTTCAAGCGGCGGGACGATTGGCATTATAAAAATGGCATCTGACGGCCCTGGATATTATAATATTCAAGTAACAAAAAGAGTAGAAGTCCGTCAAGTTCTAATTTATCGAACGCATATACAAACAGGGAAAACAGAACTATGGGATACAATGTATTTCCAGGAAGAAATCGGAACTCCGATTATTACTCTTGTTAAAACGAAATGAGAACAATAAAATCTGTTATGAAATGGAGCAAAATCCGAATTCCGCTTCCCGTATATGTTCTGTCGATTCTGGCGGCCATGGGCCTTGTGGCGCTGTTTTACCGGGGGGAGATCCAGCCCTCCCCGGAGCTGGAGGAGGGCTATTTCACCCAGCTGGACGAGGGGTACCTCTATGAGGCCCGGATTCGCCCGGAGACCCTGGAGTTCACCCTCACCCGGTCCCGGGCCGGCGAGACAGACACGCTGGAGCGGTCCGGGCGGCTGGAGAAGCTGGACGGGAGCCGCTATCTGCTCACCGGCGTCCAGGGGGTCCCCACCCAGGTGCTTACCCTGGCCGAGGACGGCACCTTCTGGCTCTACGACGGGGAGAACCAGCTGTGCACGCTCTTTTTCCCCTACTCCGCGGCAAAGGCCGATTGACGATCTTCCGGAAAGGTTGGAAAAGAAAAAGCAGATGTTACGCCCCGGCGAGAAGCCGGGGCGTTTTTTTTAATCCTCCCGCCGGGCGGCCACAAACAGATTGGGGGGAGCGGGGAACAGGTTTTCACGCTCCAGGACGGTGAAGCCGTTTCGGGCGATCTCCGCCTCCAGCGTCTTCATGGTGTAGAAGGCCACATAGGGCATGGCTCCGGTATGGCTCTTCCAGAACTTCCGAAGCCGCTCCCGGGTGATGCCGTTCCCCAGACAGTCGGTGGCCGATAGGAACATGCCCCCGGGTTTCAGTAGGGAGCGGATGCGGGCAAAGACCTGCTGGGGATTTTCCACATAGCACAGCACGTTGTAGGCCAATACCGCGTCGTAGGAACCCTCCTCCAGGCAGGGGTCAAAGAGGTCGGTGTTGGTGACCAGGGTGTTCTCCAGGCCCGCCGCTTCCACCTTGGCTGCCGCCCGGGCGGCCATCTGGTCGGAGATGTCGATGGCCCGCAGGTGAGCCACGTGGGGGGCCACCTGGAGGGTGACGATGCCGGTGCCGCAGGCAAACTCCAGCACGTTGTCCTCCGGCTTGAGGTACTTGAGGGTGTTGGACACCGTCTTGTGGTAGGCCTCGGCATAATGGGAGCCCGACGACTGGTCGTAGGTGTGGGAGCGCTGGTTCCAGAAGTCCTGAGGGGTAATCATAACCTGCACGTCCTTTCCGGGAGGGTTGTCCGGGAACACCGGATTTTGTTCCATTATACCTCCAGTTTGCCCGCTTTTCCACCGGAAGAATGTCCCGGATGGAAAAAAGCAGGGAAAGGGGTGGACATTTTCTAAAAACTGTTGTAAAATGCAACAGTTGCAAATGACAACAAAGGAGGCGGGGGCCGTGCAGGACCGGATTGAGATTTACCGGCGGGTGGAGCGGCAGTACCTGCGGGACAAGCTGGGGGCGCTGGGCCTGCAGACGGTGGACGGCATGGTGCTGCGGCTGGCGGCCCGGGAGGGCCGTATGTGCCAGGAGGACATCGCCAAGCGGGTGGTGCTGGACAAGGGCGCCGTGGCCCGGGCGGTGGCCCGGCTGGAGGAGCGGGGCCTGGTGGAACGGGTGGTACCTGACCGGTGCCGCCGGGAGAAGCTGGTCTCTCTCACCCCGGCGGGGGAGGACGTGTTCCAGGCCATTGAGTCGGCCATCCAGGAGTGGAACCGCATCTGCTACCAGGGCTTTTCCCCAGAGGAGCGGGCGGAGTACGACGCCTTTTTGACCCGAATTACGGAGAATGTGGTGAAGTTTAAGAGGGAGGAACCAAATGGTTAAGAATATGACGGAGGGGAAGCCCCTTCCGCTGCTCTTTTTCTTTGCCCTGCCCATGGTGGCGGGCAATCTGTTTCAGCAGCTTTACAACATGGTGGACACCGCGGTGGTGGGCAAATTTGTGGGCGAGGACGCCGTGGCGGCGGTGGGCTCCTCCTTCCCCATCGTGTTTTTGTCGGTGGCTGTGGCCTCCGGACTGTCCATGGGCTGCAATGTGGTGGTGTCCCAGCTCTTCGGCGCCGGGCGCATCCATGAGATGAAGTCCACCATCTCTACCGCCATCATTTCTCTGAGTGTGCTGGGCCTCATCATTATGGGCCTGGGCACCGTGCTGGCGGGCCCCTTGCTCCAGCTGCTGGGCACCGACCCGGATATTATGGCCGATTCCCAGCTCTATCTGCGCATCTACTTCGGCGGAGCGGTGTTCCTCTTTTTGTACAACACCTTAAACGGCATCTACAACGCCCAGGGAGACAGCCGCACCCCCCTCATTTTCCTCATGATTTCCAGCCTTACCAACATCGTGCTGGACCTCCTCTTTGTCATCCGATTTGACATGGGGGTGGCGGGGGTGGCCTGGGCCACCCTCATCGCCCAGGGCTTGTGCGCCGTGGCCTCCCTGGTGGTGATGTTCCTTCGCATGAAGCGGATGCCCTGCGAAAAGGAGCTGGAGGGAAAGAAAATCCCCCTCTTCCACGCCCTGGCCGTGCGGCGCATCGCCCAGATCGGCCTGCCCTCCATGCTCCAGCAGTCTTTGGTCTCTCTGTCCATGATGCTCATGCAGGGCCTGGTCAACTCCTACGGCAAGGTGCTGGTGGCCGGCTACACCGCCGCCACCAAGATCGACACCCTGGCCATGCTGCCCAACATGAACTTCTCCAACGCCATGTCCAGCTACACCGCCCAGAACATCGGCGCGGGCAAGTACGACCGGGTGAAGGAGGGACTGAAGGCCTGCATCTTCATGGTGGTGGTCTTCTCCCTGATCATTACCGTCGTCATTTTCCTCTTCGGGAACCAGCTGCTGTCCCTGTTCCTGGATCCCGGGGACACCTCCGGTGCGTTGGGCTACGGCCTTGCCTATATGCACACCGTGTCCGTCTTCTACATCCTCATGGGCATGCTCTTTGTGCCCAACGGCATGCTCCGGGGCGCCGGCGACATGGGGGCCTTTACCCTCAGCTCCATGGCCAACCTCTTTTCCCGGGTGGCCATCGCCTATGTTCTGGCCTACCTCACCCCCCTGGGCGCCAACTCCATCTGGTGGTCCATCCCCGCCGGCTGGGCCATCGGTGCCTCCGTCTCCCTGCTGCGGGTGAAGAGCGGCAAGTGGATGCGGAAAAGCGTGGCCGATCTGGTGAACTGACCCTGCTGTTCCAAGAAAAAAGCACCTCCGGACCAAGGGGTCCGGGGGTGCTTTTGCAATTGGATATCACACCAGGCCGATGGCGGCCTCCACGGCGATGGCCACGATGACCACCAGCAGGGAGATGATGAAGCCGTGAATCATGGGGTTGATGCCCGACTTGCACATCTGACGGAAGTCGGTGTTCATGCCGATGGCGGCCAGGGCAGCCACCATGAGGAACTTGCTGAGCTCCTTCATGCTCTCGGAGAACACAGCGGGAATGAGGCCCAGGCTGTTGAGGCCGGCCATGGCCAGGAAGCCCAGGATGAACCAGGGGAAGATGGTGGTGAGGTGGACACGCTCATTGTCCTCCCCCACTCCGGCGGCCCGGCGCTCCCGGAGGGCGATGACGCTGAACACCAGCACGGTGGGGATGATGGATAGGGTGCGGGTGAGCTTGACCATGGTGGCAAAGTCGCCGGCGGCCTCAGAGAAGGCGTAGCCCGCCGCCACCACGCTGGAGGTGTCATTCACCGCGGTGCCCGCCCACAGGCCATAGGCCACATCGGACAGGCCCATGGCCCGGCCCATAATGGGGAAGAGAACAATCATCACCATGTCAAAGAGGAAGGTGGCGGACATGGCGTAGGCGATGTCGGTGTCCTCGGCGTCAATGACCGGGGCCATGGCGGCGATGGCGGAGCCGCCGCAGATGCCGGTGCCGGCGGAAATCATGTTGGACAGCCGCCAGTTGAGGCCCAGGGCCTTGCCCACAAAGTAGCCGCCGCCGAAGCAGGTGAGCAGGGTGAAGAGCATCACCGTCAGGGACAGCTGGCCGATGTGGAGCACCGTGCCCATGCTCAGGGAGGCCCCCAGCAGGATGATGGCGAACTTGAGAATCTTCTTGGAGGTGAACTTCAGGCCCGGGGCCATCTTGGCGCCCGGCTGGCGAATCTGGTTCAGAATCATGCCCAGGAACAGGGCGATGACCGAGGCGCCGATGAGGGGGATGGGCAGCAGGTCTTCCACCAGCTTGGCCACGGCGGCAATGACCAGGGCGGCGGCGAAGCCAGGCAGCAGTCCGGGGAGGGATTTTACAGCAGTCATAACAATTCCTTCCTTTTCACACACGGGTTTTGGTGGTGTCAGTGTACCAGGAATTGACTATAAAATCAAATTATGATATCTTATATTCAATAATGAAACGTTATGGAGGAGACCACTATGCTGGACAGCAAGCTGGAGACCTTTCTCACCGTGGCCCGGCTGGGGAGCTACACCCTGGCCGCCAATGAGCTGCACATCACCCAGCCCGCCGTCACCCAGCACGTGCGGAAGCTGGAGGAGTACTACGGCTGCCGCCTCATTGACTTCACCGGACACCAGCTGCGGCTGACGGCGGCGGGGGAGCTGCTGCTGCGGTACGGCACCCTCCAGCAGGCCAACGAGCGGGCTATGCTGGAGCAGATGGAGGGCGTGAGCCGCACCCTGCGGGTGGGGGCCACCTTGTCCATTGCCGACTACTACCTCCCCGCTCTGCTGGGGCCCCACCTGGGGGAGCGGGGCTGGGGGCTGAGCCTCCAGGTGGGCAACACGGAGGAGATGCTGGACAAGTGCGCCCGGGGGGAGCTGGACTGCGCCTTCATTGAGGGGATGTTCGGCGGGGAGGACTTCTGCCGCCACGTGCTGCTCACCGAGGACTTCCTGCCTGTGGCGGGAGCGGGGCATCCCCTGGTGGGACGGACCTGTACCCTGGAGGAGCTCTTCCCCTATCCCCTGGTGCTGCGGGAGAAGGGCTCGGGCACCCGGGCCATTCTGGAGACCCACCTCTTTCAGCAGGGGCGGACGGCCCAGGCCTTCGCCCGGGTGATGGAGTGCGGCAGCTTTCAGATGATCAAGGAGATTTTAAAGCGCACCCAGGCGGTGAGCTTCCTCTACCGCGGAGTGGCCCAGAAGGAGGCAGAGGCGGGGGAGCTGGTATGGCTGGAGGCGGAGGGATTCCCCATCCGGCGGCCATTGTACTTCGCCTACCCCAAAAACAGTATGACCCGCCGCTCCTGCGAGGCTTTTTTCCGCCGGGTGGCCGGGGAGAACTGAGAAGGGCCGGCTGAAACCGGGGTATTTGGCGGATTGCGGCAAGAATTTGGGAGAAATCCCGAAAAAGTCGGAACATTTTCTTGAGAAAAGGGCCTATCTTTTTCCACAAGGCTGTGGTAAGATGGTACGCGAACGACTTTGACAATACGAAGGTTTTGAAGAAGGAGCGAAGAACAAGCTATGATCACGGTCACCGATCTGAGCCTCAATTACAGCGGCACTCCGCTGTTTTCCCATGTGGACCTGCAGTTCCTCCGGGGCAACTGCTACGGCATCATCGGCGCCAACGGCGCCGGCAAGTCCACCTTTCTGAAAATCCTCTCCGGCCAGCTGGAGCCCTCCACCGGCGAGGTGAACATCCTCCCCAACATCCGCATGTCCGTCCTGAAGCAGGACCAGAACGCCTACGACGCCTACAACGTCATGGACACGGTCATCATGGGCAACCAGCGCCTCTATGACATCGGAAAGCAGAAGGAGGCCCTCTACGCCAAGGAGGAGATGACCGACGAGGACGGCATGCTGGCCTGCCAGCTGGAGGAGGAGTACGCCGAGCTGGGCGGCTGGGAGGCCGAGTCCGACGCCAGCCGCATCCTCCAGGGTCTGGGCATCGGCACCGAGCTTCACTACAACGACATGGCCACTCTGGACGCCCGTCTGAAGGTGAAGGTGCTGCTGGCTCAGGCGCTGTTCGGCAACCCAGACCTTTTGATGATGGACGAGCCCACCAACAACCTGGACATCGACGCGGTGAACTGGCTGGAGGACTTCCTGCTGGACTTCGAGGGCACCGTCATCGTGGTCAGCCACGACCGCCACTTCCTCAACACCGTCTGCACCCACATTGTGGACATCGACTACAACAAGATTAAGATGTACGTGGGCAACTACGACTTCTGGTACGAGTCCTCCCAGCTGGTGCAGCAGCTCATCAAGAACCAGAACAAGCGCAACGAGGAGAAGATCAAGGAGCTGCAGGACTTCATCTCCCGCTTCTCCGCCAACAAGTCCAAGTCCAAGCAGGCTACCGCCCGCCGCAAGCTTCTGGATAAGCTCACCGTGGAGGAGATGCCCGCCTCCTCCCGCCGCTACCCCTGGGTGGGCTTCACTCCCGACCGGGAGGTGGGCAAGGACATCCTCTTTGTCACCGACGTCAGCAAGACCATCGACGGGGTGAAGGTGCTGGACAAGGTGTCCTTCATCGTGGGCCACGGGGACAAGATTGCCTTCGTGGGCGACAACGAGAACGCCCACACCGCCCTCTTCAAGATTCTGGACGGGGAGATGGAGCCGGACGAGGGCACCGTGAAGTGGGGCCAGACCGCCACCTTCTCCTACTTCCCCAAGGACAACACCCCCTACTTCCAGGACAACGACGACAACCTGGTGCAGTGGCTGCGCCAGTTCTCCCCCGACCCCCAGGAGCAGTACCTGCGGGGCTTCCTGGGCCGCATGCTCTTCTCCGGTGACGAGGTCTACAAGCCCGTGAAGGTGCTCTCCGGCGGCGAGAAGGTGCGGTGCATGCTCTCCCGCATGATGCTCTCCGGCGCCAACGTCCTCATGCTGGACCAGCCCACCAACCACCTGGACCTGGAGTCCATTGCCGCCCTCAACAAAGGCCTGGAGGCCGTGAAGTGCAACGTGCTGGTGGCCTCCCACGACCATCAGCTCATCCAGACCGTGTGTAACCGGGTCTTTGACTTCACCGCCGACGGCAAACTCATTGACCGCAAGACCTCCTACGACGAGTACCTGGCCGCCCAGAAGGAGCAGGCCTGAGACACAGGACGATATGGACAAAAAAACGGCCCCACCGGGCCGTTTTTTTGCGCCTTTCAGGGGAAGTGTAAGGACAGTGTTAAATCTGGGTAAAAAGTGTTGACGGTCCCTCTCCCCCTCCTTATAATAAAACTGGAGTAATTTGAAAGAATAAAAAGAGGAAGAACGCTATGACGCAGCATATTTGGGGACGACAGTCCCAGAAAAGTAGGACAAGCGGGACATAACCTGCGCCTGGAATTCCGGGTGCGGGCTATGTCTTTTTTCTTGCATTTCAACGCTGCGCGGGAGGAAAAAGGAAAATGGGAATTACAGACATATTGGGATTGCTGGGCGGCTTGGCCCTGTTTCTGCACGGCATGCAGATGATGAGCTCCGGCCTGGAGGCCGCGGCCGGCAGCAAAATGAAGGAGATCCTGGAGCGACTGACCGCTAACCGCTTTTTGGGCGTGCTGGTGGGCGCGGCTATCACCGCCGTCATTCAGTCCTCCTCCGCCACCACCGTCATGGTGGTTGGCTTCGTCAACGCGGGCATGATGACCCTGAACCAGGCGGTCTGGATCATCATGGGCGCCAACATCGGTACCACCGTCACCGGCCTGCTCATCGCATTGGACGTGGGCGCCCTGGCCCCCATGATCGCCTTCATCGGTGTGGTGCTCATGGTCTTTATCAAGGAGCCTAAGCTCCAGCACATCGGCCAGATCCTCACCGGTCTGGGTGTACTGTTCATCGGCATGGACATGATGAGCGCCTCCATGGTGCCCCTGCGGGAGTCCGAGGCCTTCATCAACATCATGTCCAACTTCTCCAACCCCGTGCTGGGAATTCTGGCCGGCACCCTGTTTACCGCCGTCATCCAGTCCTCCTCGGCTTCGGTGGGTATCCTTCAGGCCCTGGCCAACAGCGGGGTCATCGCCTATTCCAGCTCGGTGTTCGTCCTCTTCGGCCAGAACATCGGTACCTGTATCACCGCCGTGCTGGCCTCCATCGGCACCAACCGCAACGCCAAGCGGGCCACCATCATCCACCTGATGTTCAACATCATCGGTACCATTATCTTTACCACGCTGTTCCTGCTGTTCCCCATCGCCAGCGTCATTGACGGCTCCCTGGTCCTGCCCGGAGGCCTGGGACAGACCATTTCCGGCCTGATGCCCGGCACCCCCGCCGGTCAGATCGCTCTGACCCACACCACCTTCAACATCGTGACCACCCTGCTGCTGCTGCCCCTGGGCAACTACCTGGCCAAGCTGGCCGTGCGTATCCTGCACGATCAGCCCGAGCCCGAGGCTGAGGAGGGCGCTATGACCCTGGCCTACCTCACCCCCGTGGGTTCCACCGGTAAGGAGGGCGGCCTGGGTGTGTCCGCCATTGTCATCGACCAGCTGCGCCATGAGCTCAACCGCATGCTCTCCATGGCCCGGGACAACGTCTCCGACAGCTTTGAGGCCGTGCTGGCCCGGGATGAGAACCAGCTCACCCAGGTGGAGGAGCGGGAGGAGTACATCGATTTCCTGAACCGGGAGATCTCCCGCTACGTCTCCCACCTCATTTCCATCGAGACCAACGAGCAGGGCTCCGCGGTGGTCAGCAGCTTCTTTACCATCTCCGGCAACATCGAGCGTATCGGCGACCACGCCGACAACCTGGCCGGCTACACCCGTCTGCTCACCGCCAAGCAGATCGAGTTCTCCGAGGTGGCTCAGGGCGAGATCCGGCAGATGCGGGACATCTGTCTGGAGGCCATCTCCTCCCTGCTCTACCACCAGGCCGGCCAGCCTGACTGGCTCATGGACGTGGCCCAGATGGAGCAGCGCATCGACGACATGACCGCCCAGTTCCGCCGCAGCCAGCTGGAGCGGATGAAGGAGGGCGTGTGCAACGAGGAGGCCTGTATCCTCTACTCCGAGCTGCTCACCGACTTCGAGCGTATCGGCGACCACGTGCTGAACATTGCCCAGGAGCTGACCAAGGCCCAGACCGGTCTGTAAGCCCCGGATTTTGCAAACGAAAAGCGCCCCCATTTGGGGGCGCTTTTTTGTTCCCTCCCTTGACGAAAAAGGGCCGGAAGAGTATGATTTGTAGAGAAATCAAGGAGGGGGATTTTTTATGACTTATCAGGAAGTTCTTCAGGCCGCCCGCACCTACAGCGGCCCCTACTGCAAGGCCTGCCCCGTGTGCAACGGCCGGGCCTGCGGAAGCACCATGCCCGGCCCCGGCGCCAAGGGCAGCGGCACCGTGGCCATCCGCAACTATGAGGCCTGGCAGAATGTGTGCCTCAACATGGATACCATCTGTGAAAACGGACCCGTGGACACCGCCTTTACCTTCTTTGGGGAGCGCTATGACCTGCCCGTCTTTGCCGGACCGGTGGGTGCGGTGAAGCTCCACTATGGGGACAAGTTCACCGACATGGAGTACAATGAGATTCTGGTGGATGCCTGCGCCAAGGCGGGCATCGCCGCCTTCACCGGCGACGGCACCGACCCCACCGTCTTTGACGCCGCCTCCAAGGCCATCGGCCGCAACGGCGGCAAGGGCATTCCCACCGTCAAGCCCTGGGACAAGGACACCCTCTTTGCCAAGCTGGACGCCGCCAAGGCCTCCGGCGCCAAGGTGTTCGCCATGGACATTGACGCCGCCGGTCTGCCCTTCCTGAAGGGCCTCAATCCCCCCGCCGGTTCCAAGACTGTGGCCGAGCTCCGGGAGGTCATTGAGTACGCCGGCGTGCCCTTCATCATCAAGGGCATCATGACCGTCAAGGGCGCCAAAAAGGCTCTGGAGGCCGGTGCTGCCGGCATCGTGGTGTCCAACCACGGCGGCCGCGTCCAGGACGGCGTGCCCTCCACCGCCGCTGTACTCCCCGCCATCGCCGACGCGGTGAAGGGTCAGATGGTGATCATGGTGGACGGCGGCATCCGCTCCGGCGTGGACGTGTGCAAGGCCCTGGCCCTGGGCGCTGACGCCTGCATCCTGGCCCGGCCCTATGTCACCGCCGTGTACGGCGGCGGCGCCGAGGGCGTCAAGGTGCTCACCGATAAGCTGAAGGGTGAGCTCCAGGACACCATGGCCATGTGCGGCGTGCACAGCCTGAAGGAAATCAGCCGGGACATGATTTTCTGATTGTGAAAGAAGAAAACGCGGGGAGGCCCATGGGCCTCCCCGCGTTTTTTAAAAATTTTTCTTCCATGCAGCAACTCAGTGCCCTCATACGTCTAATAGACAGAGAGGAAGGAGGTGGAACCATGGCTCCGATATCCAACCGGCCGGTGGATTGGGAGGCCCTGGTCACGGACCATGAGCAATCCCTGTACCGGGCGGCCCTGGCCATCCTGGGAGCCCCCCAGGAGGCGGAGGACGCCGTACAGGACGCCTTTTTGAAGTTTTTGGAAAAGGCCCCGGAGGACCTGGAGCACCCCGGCGCATGGCTCATGCGGGTGCTGGTCAACGGCTGCAAGAGCCGTCTGCGCCTGAGCTGGCGGCGGGTGGGTCCCCTGCCCGACACCCTCCCCGCCCCTCAGGAGGCGGAACGGGAGGAGCTGGAGGAGCTGTACGCCCTGTCCCCTGAGGACCGGGCGGTCATCCACCTGCACTACTACCAGGGGTACTCCACCGGGGAGATTGCGCAGCTGCTGGGCCAGCGGCCGGGGACCATTCGGGCCCGGCTGTTCCGGGCCCGGGGCAGGCTGAAGCGACTGCTAGAAGGAGAATTATCATGAAATACTACAAAGAGTATATGGATCGGCAGCAGATGTCCCCGGAAGGACACCGGAAGCTGCTGGAGCTGGGGGAGCAGACGCCCGCCCGGCGGGCGTCCAAACCCCGTCCCTGGAAGCGCTGGGGGGCGCTGGCGGCCTGCTGCGCCCTGGTGCTGGGGCTGGGGGTATGGCGGCTTGCCGCCCCGGCAGAGGAGCCCCAGACGACCTCCGACGCCCTGTACCCCGGTATCAAGGACCACTACGGCCCCGGGGAGGAGGAGCCGGAGGAGGGCTTCCTGGTGGAGGGGCCGGAGGGCGAGACCTGGATGCTGCCCTGCATTCCCTACATCAACTACCAGAGTGTGGAGGGACAGCTGGAGACAGACGGGGCCCCGGCCCGATGGATGACGGAGGGCTCCTTCACCCGGGACCTGGCCTGGGAGGACATCTGCACCATCTTTTGGGGAGAGGAGCCTGAGGAGGAGCTGCCCTGGATGCTGTTCTGGGAGGGCTACACCCTGACGGGAACGGCCCTCTATGACCACGGCGGCAATCTGCTGTGGGTAAACCTGTGGGGAGAACATGAGGAGACGGACAGCTCCTTTACCCTTACCCTCCGCCCCGGGGAGCTGCCCTTCAACTGCGGACTCTACTCCGATTTGGAAACTACGGAGGTCTTTGGCGTCCCCGTCACCGGCTGGAGCCGGGAGGAGGACGGCACGGCGGTGTGCTGCAGCGAGTTTATGGCCGGGGACGTGGGCGTCCGGTTTGAAAACCAGGGGTCCCTCTTCGGGGAAGAGGACGGGGCGGGAAAGGCCCAGATCTTCAACGCCCTGCTGGTGAGCCAGGCCCTGTCCACGGACGGGGGCTTTACCCTGGACCACCTGCTGACGGCGGAGGATGTGCCGGAGTGGCGGGAGGAGGAGTTTGCCTCCCTGGAGGCGGCCCGTCAGGAGGCCGACTTTGTTCCCTGGCTGCCGGAGGAGAACCTGGCCGGTTACGGGGAGTTCTACGGCCGCATGACCTGGCAGGAGGGCCTGGAGCACACCATATACCTGCGGTGGAGCCGGGGCTATGACGACGTGACTATGATGGTGTATCTGCCCGAGGGGGAGACAGTCTGGGGCAATGTGGTGGATGTCAACAAGCCGGAGACTTACGATGTGCGCCTCTACCCCGTTCCCCGGGCGGACAGCGTGCCCGAGGCGTACCGGGAGACGGTGGACCATCCGGTGTTCCGGGCGGAGGACATGAGCCGGGAGCTGGTGGCCGCCCGGGCCTACACCGTGGAGGACGCCGGGGACACCGACGGGGTGCGGATGAGCTTTTCCGTTCTCCACCCGGACAACACTCTGGTGCAGTATGACGCCAAGGGGCTCTCCGTGGAGGAGATGTGGGAGCTGGTGGAGCCCACGCTCCCCAAAGCCTGACTGGTAAATTTTAAATTTTCATGAATAGAAGGTTGTCCCTCTTGCCGAAACCGGTCGAAGCCGATATACTAAAAAAAGACACGCCTCCGGGCGGCCGGGCTGGACCCGGCATGCCGCAGTGGGGCGGAAGAAGCAAACCCGGAATCAGCAGGCAGGAGTGAGAGACTCTGGAAGAGCGATATATGAACGTACACCGGCGGGAGGGCCGTGCGCCTCAGCGCGCCCCACAGCGCAGGCCCCAGCCGGATCATCGACCCAAAGCCGCGAAAAAAGTGCGGAAGCGGTCGGGGCCCAAGGCAGTCTTTTGGGCCTTTTATAAATTCCTGGTGGTGGTATCCGCCCTCATTGTGGTGGTCTATGTGGGGGCAAGCGCCCTCATCCGGCCCCCGGAAATCCCCCAAACCGGAAATCAGGGCGGCCAGACCGGCCCCGCGGTCAATGTGGATGACAGCCAGGAGGTACAGGGCAGGCAGCGCCGGGAGGGCGTTTACAACTTTGTCCTGCTGGGCAAGGACGTGGGAAGCGGCAACACCGACTCCATCACCGTGGTCAGCTACGACGTGCCCAACAAAAAGGTGGGCATGATCTCCATCCCCCGGGACACCGCCGTGGAGCGCACCTGGCGCAGCAACCCCAAGATCAACGGCGCCTTCTACGGTGCGGGGCCGGATGTGCTGAAGGAGGAAATTGAGCACACCTTCGGCATCCCCATCGATTACTACATTCTGGTGGATCTGAACGGCTTCGTGGCCCTGGTGGACGAGCTGGGCGGCGTGGAGGTCAACATCCCCCTGGATATGAACTACGACGACCCCTACCAGAATCTGCACATCCACTTCAAAAAGGGTACCCAGACCCTCAGCGGTCAGGAGGCCATGGAGGTGGTGCGCTACCGCCACGACAACGAGAGCAGCCCCAACTATCACGCCAACCAGTGGTACAGCGACGTACAGCGGGGTGAGATGCAGCGTCAGGTGCTCACCCAGCTGGCCAAGAAGGTGGTCTCCTGGAACTCGGTGCCCAAAGTCATGTCCTTCCTTGACATCTTCAACAAGTATGTGAAGACGGACCTCTCTGCCACTGACATGGCCTACTTTGCCACCCAGGCCCTCCAGGTGGATATGGCCACCGGTGTCACCCAGGGTACCCTGGAAGGGGACGGAAACGCCACCTGCAAGGGTTACCGCTACTGCTTTGTCTATGAGGCGGAGGATATTCTGCCCGTCCTCAACGAGCAGGTCAACCCCTACAACGAGCCCCTCACGGCGGAGGATCTCCACCTGATGGTGCCGGACTGAGAAAACAAAACGCCCCATCCCAAACGGGATGGGGCATTTTCATTGGCTTTATCGGTGGAAAATCAGTTCTCCACACCCAGGGTCTGAATGAGCAGGTTGCGCAGGGAAATGGCGCTCTGCCGGTTCATGACGATGGAGGCCACCTGCTCGGCGGCAGGGGTGGACACATTCTCCATTCCCTTGGAGGTAAAGGTGACGGCGTTTTCCATGTATTTGTAGGAGATGTCCAGGGTGACCTCCAGCACCTCACCCTCCTTGTCGGACACCTTCCGGATGCCGAAGGTATTGGCGTACTCAGGCTTCATTCGTGTTCGCTCCTCTCAAAAAATGTGACGGTATAACGAAGGGTCTCCCGCCCGCCGGGGGCCAGGCGGCGCACCCCCTCCTTGTCCTCCAGGCCCCGGCCCACAAAGTGGGCGTCCGGGAGTGAGGACCAGGGCTCGATGCACACAAAGCCCGTGTCAAAGGGCTTGTCCGGGGTCCACAGACCCAGGTAGGGGAAGTCGGGGAAGTCCACCCGCACCCGCTCACGGCCCGCCTTATCCACCAGACTGGCCCGGCGCTGGGGCAGGTTGTCCACAATCACGGTGTCCAGGTGGTAGACGGAGGGGGTGAGGGCAATCCGGCCCTCTTCCAGGGGGAAGGCGGCCTCCTTGGGGGTGAGCAGGCCCGTGGGATCCATGCCGTAGGGCTCCAGCGTCTCCACGCCCGGGAGGCGGATGGAGTAGTCCGCCATGGTCTCCCCCGCCTCCAGCGGGGCCCGGTAGCCGTCGTGGCCGCCGAACTCATAGAGAAGCTCCCGGTCCGAGAGGTTCTCCACGGTGCAGGCCTTCAAAAGGCGGTTTTCCTCCAGCGTGTAGGTAATGGTGAGGACGAAGGGGAAGGGATAGACCTTCCGGGTGGCCTCGCTGTCCGTAAGGCGGAAGGAGACGGAGGTGTCACTCTGCTCCGCCACGGTAAACTCCGAGTCCCGGGCAAAGCCGTGGGCGGAGATGGAGTAGGGCTCCCCGTCCAGGGTGTACTGTCCGTCCTTCAGCCGACCAATAAAGGGAAAGAGGTTGGGGGCGTGTCGCCCCCACACCGCGGGGTCGGCCTGCCAGATGTACTGGGTGCCGCGGGCGTCCTCCAGGGAGGTGAGCTGGGCGCCCAGAGTGTCAAGTTCCGCCCGCAGGCGGCCGTTCTGTAAGGTTACCGTCATGAATTGGGGCCTCCTTTCAAAAAGGTGCCGTTGAGCACCGCCTGGGTGAGGGTGTCTCCCTCATAGCACAGCTTCAGGGAGAAGAAGGGGGTGTCCTCCCGGGCGATGAGGTCCAGGAAGATGGCGTCCCCCTCCCAGTGGGGCAGCTCCAGCAGGCGGCGGCGGGGCAGCCATTCCAGCACGCCCTCGTCGCACTCCTTCAGCTCCCCCGTCCAGCTGTCGGCGGTAAAGAGGTGCATATATTCCGTGGGCCAGCGGTCGGAGACAAAGGTGACAATGCCCCGGTAGCGGTAGGAGGTGAGGGTGAGGCCGGTCTCCTCCCGCACTTCCCGCAGGAGGCAGTCTTCGGGGCTCTCCTTGTCCTCGAACTTCCCCCCTACTCCGATCCACTTGTCCTGGTTGAGGTCGTTCTGCTTCTTGATCCGGTGGAGCATGAGATAGTCCTCGCCCCGCTGGATGTAGCACAGGGTGGTGTTGATCATCCGGCCTGCCCCCCTTGGTCAAGAATGGATTCGTCCACCAGGGCCACGTCCACGGTGAAGGTCTCTTCCCCACGTCGGATGGTGAGGGTGATGACATCACCGGGGCCCCTGGACAGCTTGAGCCGGGACAGGTCCTGGGTGGAGGTCACCGTCTGGCCGTTGGCGGAGAGGATAATATCTCCCTCCTGGAGGCCCTTGGCAGCGGCGTCGCTGGCAGGGTCCACGCCGAGAATTTTCAGACCGCCGCCCTCCACCGCTTTGATGGACACGGAAAAGCCGAAGGCGCCGGTGGTCACCTCCCGGCCGTCAATGAGGGTGTCCACCACATATTTCACTCGGCGGGAGGGAATGGCAAAGCCCAGGGATTCCGCCGAGCCGTCGTCAGTGACGATCTTGATGGTGGTGATGCCCACCACCTGGCCATACTGGTTGATGAGGGCACCGCCGGAGTTGCCGAAGTTGATGGCGGCGCTGGTCTGGATGAGGACCATGGTCACGCCGTCCACATCCACCTCCCGGTCCAGGGAGGAGATGATGCCGTCGGTGATGGTGGAGCGGTAGCCCAAAGGGTCGCCGATGGCGGCCACCGGGTCCCCCACATGGAGCTGGGAGGAGTCCCCAAACTCCGCCGGGGTGAGGCCCTGGGCGTCCACCTTGAGAACCGCCAGGTCCTCCTCCGCATCAAAGCCCACCAAGCTGGCGGGCAGGACCTGGTTGTCGGAAAAGACCACGTCCACGCTGTTGGCCCCCGCCACCACATGGGCGTTGGTGACGATATAGCCGTCCTGGGTGAGCACCACGCCGGTTCCGGTGCTGTACTCATAGGAGGTGACCGCCTCGATGGAGACAATGGAGGGGGCATTTTTTTCGTAAATTTCCCGGTAGCTCAGGGGCGTGCTTCCGGCCTCCTGCAGCTCCAGGGTGACCCCTGTGCCCGTTTCCGCATGGGCGATGGAGGGGGGCTGGGTGCTGTGCTCCTCCTGTTGGGTCTGTCCGCTGGAGGGGCCGCCGGGAGAGGTAAAGGAGGGCAGAGTACGGTCCAGCTGCCCCAGGACAACCACGGACAGGCAGATAGCCAGGATCAGGGAAGTCAGCCCTACAAAGGCAGGCCAGCGCCGTCTCCGCCGCCGGGTGACCAGCTTGGGCCGCCGGGAGCGGGAGACGGGGGGGATAAAGACCGCCGGAGGCGGTGTGAAGTCGGGAGAGGGCTGTTCCCAGGGGCCGCCCTTCCAGAGATCGTCGGTTTGATGGTCCAAAGAGACACCTCGTTTCGTGAGGAGTGTGCGGGGTGTAAGGAATTACATCACAGTGCGTGTGCTCAGGCCAGCGTGAGGGTGAAAGTAAACTTGGTGACACCATCCTCACTGGTGACCGTAATGTTTGGTCCCGCCGGGAGATTCCCGGCGGGGGCCCGGATTTTTCAAAGCTTGGGCGGAGGGAATCCGCCCGGCGCAAATCCCGCGCATGGCGCGGAATTTACGGCGCACAGCGCCGACCCGCCGAGGGCGGGGCCCAAGGAAAACATCACATCAAAGTGTGCATGCTCAAGCCAGCGTGAGGGTGAAGGTAAACTTGGTGACACCGTCTTCACTGGTCACCGTGATGTTTGGTCCCGCCGGGAGATTCCCGGCGGGGGCCCGGATTTTTCAAAGCTTGGGCGGAGTGAATCCGCCCAGCGCAAATCCCGCGCATGGCGCGGAATTTACGGCGCACAGCGCCGCCCCGCCAAGGGCGGGGCCCAAGGAAAACATCACATCAAAGTGTGCATGCTCAGGCCAGCGTGAGGGTGAAGGTAAACTTGGTGACACCATCTTCACTGGTCACCGTGATGTTTTCCTTTAGATTGCCCAGAATGGTCTTTACAATATACAACCCCAGGCCCACGCCGTCCCGGTCCATGGAACGGGAGTAGTCCGCCTTGTGGAAGCGCTCGAAAAGCAGGGGCAGCTCGTCGGAGGGGATGGTGGCTCCCAGGTTGCTCACGGTGGTGTAGGCCTTCCCGTCCTTCTTGGTGATCTGGACGGTGATAGCGGTACCGGGGGCGGCAAACTTGGCCGCGTTGTCCAGCAAGTTGTAGCATACCTGGGTAATGGAGTCGGGGTCGCCCCACACCATCAGCTTGTCCTCGGGCATCTGTACGTCCACGTCCAGATTGCGCTGGGTGATCTTGGTCTCCAGACTGATCAGAACCTGAGACATGATTTCCGTCAGGTCAAACTGCTCCTGGGCGGTGATGGAGTTTTCGGCCAGAGCGTTGAGACGGCTGAGGTCCAGCATCTTCCGCACCAGGCGGCTCAGCCGGCGGGTCTCCGAGACGATGATCTGCAAGAACTCCCGCTCCCGCTCCGGGGGGATAGTGCCGTCCAGAATGCCCTCGGCAAAGCCCGAAATGGTGGTCATGGGTGTTTTCAGCTCGTGGGAGACATTGGCGATAAACTCCGAACGCTGGGTCTCCACCTTTTGCAGAGAGTTGGCCATGGAGTTGAAGGCCTCCGCCAGAGTGCCGATTTCGTCGCACCGCCCCTTGTAGCTGGTGACCCGCACGTCAAACTCACCCCGCCCAAATTTTCGGGCGGCCTCGGCCATCTCGTTCAGCGGCCGGGCCTGGTGGGCGGAGGTGATGGTACTGGCAATGACTGCGATGAGCAGTACCACCACCGCGGAGAAGAAGAATATGGTGGCCGTGGCCGCCCACATCTCCGACAAGCTGGAGGTATCCGCCGAAACCAGCACCAGCCCCTGGGCCACCGTCACGTTGCCCAGCGTGGAGGTGATGGGCAGACCGGCTACATACCGCCGCTCCGGATAGATGCCGTCCAGGCTGGTGATCCCGGTGTAAGAGCCCTTGTCCAGCACCTGGTTCACCACGGAGGAGGGAATGACGGTATCTTCGTAGTCATAGAAGTTTACGCCGTCCGTGGCGTAAATAATACTGCCGTCGGGGTTGGCCATGATGACATAAGAGTCGGAGATCAGCGCGATGGAGGCCACATAGCTCTGGTAGAGCTCGTTGCGTACGTTGAGAAACAGCTGGTAGTTGGAGGCGGTAAAGTTGGCGATGTAGCCTGCGTTGCGCTCCATGGATTCCCGTTTCTCCGAGATAATGTAGCGGTAGGACAGCAGCATGAACGCAGTGGACAGCAGGGTGAAGGACAGGACCATCACGCCCACCATCATGGCAAGCTGCCGCTTATAAAGAGATTTCATGGTTCATTCACCTCGATTTTCCTTCAGGAGGTGGATTGGGCGGAGTGAGATCAGCCGGCAGTGCCCACTTCAAATTTATAGCCCACGCCCCAGACGGTCTTCAGACGCCACTGATCGCTTCGTCGCCGCAAGCGCCATATCCCTCCCGTCCGCCAAAGGCGAACGGTCGCTCATTCTGCTGCGGCTCCTCTCCGGCCCGCGCCCGCTTCGCTGGGCCGCGCGCCGGGATAACGGGGAATGGGAGGGCGTCAGCGACAGGGAAGGTCAGCCGGCGGTGCCTACTTCAAATTTATAGCCCACGCCCCAGACAGTCTTCAGACGCCACTGGTCGCTGACGCCCTCCAGCTTTTCCCGCAGGCGCTTGATGTGCACGTCCACCGTGCGGCTGTCGCCGAAGTAATCAAAGCCCCACACCTCGTCCAGCAGCTGGTTGCGGGTAAACACCCGGTTGGGGGCCGAGGCCAGGTGGTAGAGAAGCTCCAGCTCCTTGGGGGGCGTGTCCACCCGCTGACCGTCCACCAGCAGCTCGTAGGAGTCCAGGTTGATGACCAGCTTGTCAAAGGACAGCTTCTTCTCCCCCTGCTCCTCCTCCACTCCGGTGCGGCGCATCACGGCATGGATCCGGGCCAGGACCTCCTTCATTTCAAAGGGCTTGACGATGTAGTCGTCCGCGCCGCCCTCCAGGCCGGTGACCTTGTCCTCGGTCTCCCCCTTGGCGGTGAGCATGATGACGGGCGTCTTGTCGTTTTCCCGGATCTTTTTCAGGACCGTCCAGCCGTCCATCACCGGCAGCATGATATCCAGCAGCACCAGGTCCGGCTGGAAGGAGCGGAAATACTCCACGCCCTTGCCGCCGTCCTTGGCCACCTTGGTCTCAAAGCCCTCCTTCTCCAGATAGAGGTGGAGCAGCTCCGCGATGTTTCCGTCGTCTTCCACAATCAATACCTTTTTGGGCATAGCAATCCCCCGTTTCTGTATGGATTCCTTAGAACTATTATAGCGCCAAACTGGCTTCTTGGGTGAATTTTTTGTAAATTACCGCCCCGGTCCCTTATTTGACACCGGTGCGCAGGTCTACATAGGAGCGGTCCACCTGGATGACCGGGAAATACCGCTCCGACAGTGCCTTGATCCGCCCGCTCAGCTCGGTGCGCACCTGGCTGTCGGTGAGGCGGAAGCCGTGGGGCACCAGCACGTCGAAAATCAGGTTGGTGTGCTCCGGGCCGGGCGTAATGCGGAAGTCGTGGATGGTGAGGACCGGGTCGATCTCCCGGGCCAGGGCGGCCACCTGCTCCCGCAGCTGGGAGGTGCGCTCGTCACACACTACCGGGTCCATGTGAATGACCGTTTCAATGTGGTGCTTGGTCTTCAGCTCCCGCTCGATGTGGTCGATGAGGTCGTGAATGGCCAGAAAATCCCCGTCGGCGGGCACTTCCGCGTGGAAGGACATCATAGCCCGGCCGGGGCCGTAGTCGTGGTACACCAGGTCGTGGATGCCCAGAATGTTGTTGTGGGACATGACCAGCTTGTCAATGTCCTGGGCCAGCTCCGGGTCCATGGGCCGGCCCAGCAGGGGATCCAGCGTCTCCCGGGCGGCTTCCCAGCCCGTTTTCAAGATGAGCAGGGCCACCGCCAGACCAGCGAGACCGTCGATGGGGAAGTTCACCCGGCCGCTGAGCAGGGCGGACAGCAGCACTACCGAGGTGGAGGCCACGTCGGACAGAGAGTCGGCGGCGGTGGCCTCCATGGCCTGGGAGCCGATGGCCCGCCCCAGGGCACGGTTGAAGAAGAACATCCACAGCTTGACGGCGATGGCTGCCGCCAGAATGGCCAGGGACAGGGCACTGGCTTGGACGGGCTGGGGATGGAGCAGGGCGTCCACCGCCGACTTGCCCACCTCCACGCCCATGAGGAGGATGGCCAGGGCCACAATGAGGCCGGTGACGTACTCCATGCGGCCGTGGCCGAAGGGATGCTCGGCGTCGGCCTCCTGCCCCGCCAGTCGGAAACCGATGAGGGTGACCACCGACGAGGCGGCGTCGGACAGGTTGTTGACGCCGTCCGCGATCATAGCCACCGAGGCGGTGGCCAGGCCGGCAATCACCTTGCCCAGAAACAGCAGGGCGTTGAGCCCAATGCCCACGCCTCCGGCCACAGTGCCGCACCGGCGGCGCACCGCCGGGGAGTTGGGATCGCCGTCCTTCAGACAGGCACGAATCAGCAGATGAATCACAAGGAATGCACCTCGGTTTTCAAAAAATTCAACGGCCGGAAACCGGCCGAAAACGCATAGGGATATTATCCCATTTGGGAGGCGGAACGTCAAGGGGAAGGCGGGCGGGGAGGCCCGGGAAACCAGTTTGCATGTTAACAAAAAATTCACACCCGGGTCATGAATTGGAAACCTTTCTGTTTTACCATACACTTGTACCCAGCCTTTCAAAGATATCTCCTTTTTCCCCTCTCTTTTTACACACACACAGGCAAGGGCCTCGGCGGAGCTGCCGGGGCCCTTTGCTGTGGGCGGAGCGGGACGCCAGGAGAGGCGGCGCCGTTTTTTGGTCCCCGGCGGCGGAAAGACTGGAAAGTTCACAAAACGTTCATGAAGTTGTCATGATTTTGCCATTTTTCTTCCGTATCATAGCATTGTAACCAGAAGTTAGAACAATATCTCCCATTTCTCCCTCTCCTTTACAACAACACACACAGCAGAAGAGCCCCGGCCCGCGGCCGGGGCTCTCTGTCTGCTCCGACTTCCTGCCGGCTGGTGCCTCACGCGGGCCATTTGAGGTTACGGGCGGAAAGTTCACAAAACGTTCAAGAAGAAGACATGATTTTGCCATGTTTCTCCGGTATGATCACAGTGTACCCGGAAGACAAGAACAATATCTCCCATTTCTCCCTCTCCTTTACAACACACACAGCAGAGAGCCCCGGTCACAGACCGGGGCTTTTTGTGGGAAAATGGGCGGGAAATTCACAAAATGTTCACGACAAAGACACGATTCCGCCATGTTTCTCCGGTATGATAACACCGTAGCCAGAAAACAGAATTGTATCTCCCATTTCTCCCTCTCCTTTACAACACACACAAGCAAAGGGGCCCCGGCCAGATGCCGGGGCCCCTTGCTGTTTTATCCGTTGCGGCCCACCGCGCCGCTCTCCCGCTCCAGACGGTTCATCTTCCGCTTGCGGGCGGCGGAGTAGGCCAGCTTTTCCGAAAGGGTGTCACAGTCCCCCGCCTCGATGGCCTGGCGGTACTGGCGCAGGTGGTCCTCCAGATGCTCCAGAGCGGCGCACAAGGCCGGGCGGTTCATGGAGAAGAGCTGGGTCCACAGCGGCACGTCCAGCGCCGCCACCCGGGTGCAGCCCCGGAAGGAGTCCCCCTCAAAGCCCTGGTACTGGAAGAGGTTCTCGTCGTCACACACCGCCACGGCGATGATGTGCATCATCTGGCTGGTGTAGGCGATGATGGCATCGTGCTGCTCCGGGGTGGTCTTTACCACGTCGGCACAGCCCACGTGCCGGGCCACCTGCTCCATGAGGGCGATGTGTTCCGGGCTGGACTGGTCGTTGGGAGTGAGAATGTAGTGGGCCCTGTGGAACATGTTGGGCAGGGAGTGCTGGATGCCCGAGGTCTCCAGACCCGCCATGGGGTGCCCGCCCACAAAGGACACCGTGTCGGGCAGCACTCGGGCTGCCTCCAGGATGGCCCCCTTGATGCCGCACACGTCGGTGACCATGGCCCCGGGCTTGAAGTGGTCCCGGTGCTCCTTCAGGAAGGACACGATACCCCGGGGGTGCATGCACAGAAAGACCAGGTCGCCCTCCGTCAGGGCCCGCACCGGGTCCTGCTCCACCTGGTCCACCACTCCGTTTTCCAGGGCGTAGCGCAGGGTGGGCTCGCTTACGTCCACGCCGATGCGGTCGTAGCCGGGAAAGCCCTCCAGCGCCCGGGCCATGGAGCCTCCAATAAGGCCCAGTCCTACAATGACAATGTGTTTGCTCATAACGGTTCCTCCCATGTGCTCTCTGGGGAGCTGTTACTAGACACTTTAGCACATTTAGGCGTTAAAGTCAAGGCGCAGGGCGCTCCCTTTTCCCGGGAAATGAGATGGTTGCAACGTAATTTCCAATATCTGTATGCAATTGAGAAACGATGTCGCTTTGCACGCCGGGGGTGAAAGCCCAATTTGTAAAGGAGGATGCAACATGGCAAGCGGACAGACTAGTAATTACGGATTAAATCAGTGGGCGGCAGAAGATAAGGTGATGCGCACGGAGTTTAACGAGGACAACGCAAAAATTGACGCGGCACTGAAAAACTTTGGAAACTGTCATATTGTAACCGGAAGCTATATTGGAAGCGGTGAATATGGAACCGGAATATATGCTACTGCTCTGGATTTTGCAGAGACGCTAGGGAAAGCCCCGGAACTGTTAATTGTCCGGTGCAGTGATTCCAGCCCATCCGGGTTGGTACTTTTGAAAGGAATGACAACAACTTTTTATACACTCTCGCATAGTTGGAGTTCGGCTTATTTTCTGGATCTTAACTGGACAGCGACGGGAGTATCCTGGACCGGCGACAGCACAGCGGCCCAACACAGCGAAAAGGGCAAAATATATCTCTACGTCGCATTTGGATGAAAAATCGCGCCCGCTGCATTCGCAGCGGTCGCGGAGTCCTTCATGACAGTGAAGTCACATTAGGCAACAGTGGGAGTAATGTTGGTAGCGGTGTAGCTAGCGGTGCTGCCGTCCACGAAGGTGACGGTGATAGTGCCGCTCACAGCGCTCCAGGCGGAACCGTTGTAAGTGGTGGTCCAGCTGCCGCTGACCTTGGCGCCCTCGCAGGCATCCAGAGTCACGGTGATCTTGTCGCCGTTAGCAGCAGAACCGGTGGAGCCGGAGATGGAAATGGCGCTGACGGGGGCGGAACCAGTGACAGAAGCAGTACCAGCAACAGTGATGCCGTCGTTGGCGGCAGCCGCAGTGGCAGTCCAGCTGGTGGTGGTGTCTACGGCCACGTTATCAACCCGGACGTAGAGCTGCTCCAGCTTGCCAGAATCGGTGTTGGTCTTCGCATAGAAGCTGGCACCGGTGGTAGTGGCCTTGTAGCCGCGGAGGAACTTGAACAGGGTCTCGGCAGAGATGCCGGACTGCAGCTCATAGTTGGCGCCGTCGTCAACCTTCAGGTCGCTGTCGGTGTACACCAGAACGATCTTGCAGTCGTCAGCCACAACATAGTCGGTGGAGGCGGCAGAGTCATCCACGATGGTCAGGATGCCGTTCTCGTAGGTAATGGCATCGGTGGTGTCGTCGATGTAGTCCTGGGCGGCCCAACCGCTGCCGGAGACCTCGACCAGGCTGGTGACATAGCCATTGCTGTCAACAGCCATCTTCTTGTACAGCTTGCCCACGGTGATGGACACGCCGTCGTTCACCTTGATGGTATCCTTCACACCGTCGATGGTGACCTCATAAGTGATGTACTTGTTGCGGTCACTGTCAATGGTAGTGGCACCCTGCTTCAGAACGTAAACCAGGCCGGTAGAATCAGAGGAATCGTCAATGGTGGTGTCAGCATTGGTCTTGGTGTCAATGTAGACGAAGCGGGCGTAGCTGGAATCCTCGCGGTTCAGGTAATAAATATCAACAGTCTTGGTATTCTTGACGGTGATAGTGGGAACCTTGTCCACGCCCACATAAGCGGTGACATCGTCCTCATGATCCTTAATCAGGAAGATAGTGTTGGCATCAGCCTTCAGAGCGCCAGCGTTACCGAAAGCGACTACACCGGTCTTCACGGCATCCTCGCCGTCGCTATCGCCGGTGACAGTGCTCTTGGCGGTGCTGGCAGTGGTCAGCACATACTTGTCGTTGCTGTCAATGGAGTAGGTGTACCAGCCAGCAGGATCGCTGGTGGTAGCAGCGCTGCCATCAACAGTCTTGACGTTAATGGCCTTGTAGGTGCCGTCGGCGGAATAGGCGGCGGCGACGATGTCGTTGCTCAGGCCGGTGGCAGTGGCAAACTCGGAGATGTAGATGTAGTTGCCGGTGTCCACGGTGGCGTCATCCACATTGATGACATAGCCGTACTGGTCGAGGACCACAGAAGCGGTGTCGCCCACGGAGTAAGCAGTGGTCTTGCTCTCGTTGTCGGCCTTGAAGGCGTACTTGTAAGTGGCACCCTCAATGGTGATGGTCTCGTTCACGTCATAGCTGATGACCTCACCGGACAGAACGGTGGCCTTATGGATGTCGATGACATCATAGCCAGCACCGTTGTAGGAAATCTGAGCCAGGATGTAGTCGCCATCCTTGTAGCCAGCCAGATCGAAGTCAGCATCATCCAGAATGTTGCTGTTCAGAACCAGACCGTCGCTCATCACCTCAACGTTCATGTTGCCGCGGGTCTCGCTGTAATCGTTGGTGGCGCGCAGCAAGTAAGTGTTGGTGATGACAATGCTCACGTTGCCGTCCAGATCCTTGTAGACCTGAGTCATAGTGCCGTTGCCGGTCAGGTTGGTGCCGACAGCGCTCTGGATGGAGGTGCTGTTGTTGGCAGCATACAGGGTGCTCTTGTCAGCGATGTTAACGATTCGGCCGTCCACATAGACAATGACCTGATCGGTGTCGCCAGCGGTCAGAGCGGTGCTGTCGTTAACAGCAGTCAGACCATTCCAAGTGCTCTTGCCCAGCAGGCTGTACATGGTAGCCTGGGTCACCTTGTCGGTGTAAGTAGCCAGAGGCTCCTTGCCGTAAACGCCGATCAGCTTGGAGTTGTAATCCCACTGAACAGCGGGACGGCCGTCGTCGACAACGGTGATGTTCTCGGTGCGGCGCAGCTCGCCCTCAAACAGCTGCTCGCCCAGCTGAACGATCTGCTTACCATCGCTGGTAGTGTCGGGATCGATCATGGCGTAAGCGGTGCTGGCGGCGGGCTTGGTCACGTCGTTGTACTTAACGGTACCAGCCTCAACGGTGGTGCCGTCGGGAGTGGTAATGCTGACGGTGGAGTCATCGGGCTCGACCATGTTAGCGCACAGAGCATTCAGAGCCATCTGAGCCACATCGTTGCGGGTCATAGCCACGGTAGCGCCGCTCTCGATACCCTTGAACAGGTCGATCTTGGAGGCCTGCTTCACAGTGGCCAGCTGCCAGTCAGAGCCGAAGTCGCTGGAGTACTGGAAGTAGCCCAGAGCCTTCATCATCATCAGAGCAGCCTGGGCAGTGGTAACGGAATCATTGAAGCCGAACTGCTTGTCGTTGTAGCCGGCGGCAATGCCGTTGGCCAGACAAGCGGCCACAAAGCCCTTGCCCCACTCGGGGACATCGGTAAAGGTCAGGGTAGTGCCAACATAGTCGGTGACTTTCAGGCCCAGCAGGTTGGTCATAACCACGGCCATCTCACCGCGGGTGACCTTCTGGTCGGGGTTAAAGTTGCCATTGGTGTCGCCGGACATGACGCCAACAGTCTGCATGACCTCAATGGCCTCCACATTGTCAGCGGAGTCCACATCGGCATAGCTCGCGCCGGTACCAACCACCATCATGCCCAGGAGCATGACGGAAGCCAGAGCCAGGCCGAGAGCCCGCTTCAGGTTTCTCATTGGAATTCCTCCTTCTAAATTTTGATCCTCCGAGATTTCATCTTTTTGGATCGCTTTTCGGGGATTTTCCCCAAATTTTGAGGTTTTGGGAACTTTTTAAGCCATTTAGGCCGGTATAACGCCCCTTGCACTCGGGATTTTGTGAGGAAAATCCAATGAAAAGCCAGGGAAATGGCCACTTTTCCAGTCAAAAAGTTATCTTGGTAGACATTTGGTAGACGCCCAGAAAATGGAAAAACGCGGAACCCTTGGGACACAAGGGTTCCGGCGCCTTTTTTGGTAGACATTTGGTAGACATGGCCTGTTTTGCACTCTGGGGCAGCCCCTCCTACGCACAGGGACACTGCCGCCCGGTATGGTCAATGGTATAGGGCTGACACAGAATGATTTGGGAGATGGGTACGAAGGTATAGCCCTCCTGGAGCAGTGTGGACAAAATCGTCGGCAGGGCCTCGGGGGTATGGAGTGCGGCGTTATGGAAGAGGACAATGGACCCGGGCTGCACCTTGGAGGTGACCCGCTGGGTAATTTCCTCCGCCGAAATCTCCTTCCAGTCCAGGCTGTCCACGTCCCACTGGACGGGCTCCATGCCGATGGACCGCACGGCGTTGATGGAGTTGTCATCATAGTCCCCGTAGGGCAGTCGGACCAGGGTGGGGCGCTCCCCCGTGATGGCCTCGATTTTATCGTTGCAGGCGTTGAGATCGGCCACTACCTCGTCCGGGGACATCTGGGGATAATGGGCGTGGGTGTTGGAGTGGTTCATCACCTCATGGCCCGCGTCCGACAGCGCCTTCACCGACTCGGGATATTTGTCCGCCCACTCCCCCACCACAAAGAAAGTGGCCTTCACGTTATACTGTCCCAGGATATCAATGAGCTGCTGGGTGTCCTCGTTCCCCCAGGCCGCGTCAAAGCTGATGGACACCAGCTTCTGGTCCCGCTGGACGCAGTAGATGGGCAGCTGACGGGTGGTGGCCGACGCTCCCACCACCGCCGGATAGTTCACCACATAGAACATCAGCGCCGCAAGGCACAGGCACAGACCGGCGGTCCACCACTTTTTCTTCAGAGACAGGAACAAAATACGTTTGCCCACAAGCTTCATTGAGCCCCACTCCATTCAATTTGAGATTTACTCCATATTTATGTGAAGAGCAGGGCTGTCATTCGAGGTTCCGCCAAAAGGAAGAAAAATGAGCATCCCCCGTCACGCAGGACGGGGGATGCTCAAGGGAAAAGAAGTGAGGTGAGGAGTTACAAGTTCAACTGGGCCACTGCCCGCTCCAGATCGGAACGGTGCAGCTGGGAAATAAGACGCTTGGTCTGCAGCAGTGCGGAAGGATTTACGCTCAGGTGGCGGAGCCCCAGCCCCAGAAGAATGGGGACCGCTTTGGGATCCGATCCCAGCTCGCCGCACAGGCCGCAGGTCTTTCCGCCGCCTGCCTGGTCTGCCGCCCGGACAGAGGCACGAATCAGCGTCAGGACCGCAGGGTCCAGCCCGTCGTAGAGATAGTCGATTTTTTCGTTCATCCGGTCTACGGCCAGGGTGTACTGGGTCAGGTCGTTGCTTCCGATGCTGAAAAAATCCACCTTCTGAATAAACTGAGAGGCCAAAATTGCCACGGAGGGAATTTCAACCATAATTCCAATGCGAATGGACTCATCAAAGGACTTGCCCTCCTGGCGGAGCTGGGCCTTACAGTCCTCCAGAATGGCCAGCGCCTGATCCAGCTCGGACATGCGGGAAATCATGGGGAACAGGATTTTAACCGGGCCAAAGGCACTGGCCCGCAGAATTGCCCGAAGCTGTGTGCGCAGGATATCCGGCTTGGCCAGGCAGACCCGGATGGCCCGGAAGCCCAGGAAGGGATTTTCCTCCCGCCCCAAATCCAGCGCCGGAGTCTGCTTGTCCGCCCCGATATCCATGGTGCGGATGGTCACGTCCTTCCCGCCCATTTTGCGGACAGCCGCCCGGTAATGGGCAAACTGCTCCTCCTCGCTGGGCAGGGTGGACCGGTTCATGTAAAGAAATTCCGTGCGGAACAGGCCTACGCCGTCGCCGCCGTACTCCCGGACTCGCTCTGCGGCAGCGGCTTCCATGATGTTGCCATAGAGATACACCCGCTCGCCGTCGGCGGTGGCACAGATCTGATCACGGTAGACAAAGAGCGCCTGCCGCTCCTGCTGCCAGGCCTCCAGCTTCTGCCGGGCCTGCTGCAGCTCCTGGTCCGTCATGGCAAAGGAGAGCGTTCCCTGGTCTGCATCCAGACAGACCAGCTCCGGCTTACCCGCCCGGAAGCTGGCATGGAGGGCGGACAGATCCTCGCAGCCCACCAGGGTGGGCAGCTCCCGGCCGGCGGCCAGGATGGCAATGTGCGAGGTGCGGGATCCGTGCTCCAGCACCAGTCCCTGGATAAATTCCTCCGGAGCGCTGACCAGCATGGAGGGCTGAAGGTCCTCCGCCGCCACCACCACCGGATGATCCAGCTGGGACAGGTCGGGATAGGGGATCTCCCAGCAGGCATATACCAGACGGGAGGCCATGTCTGCCACATCGGCCACACGCTCCATCAGGTAGGGGTCCTCTGTTTCCAGAATGCCCTGCTGCTGGTCATTGGAGCTGCGGGTGATGGATGCGGCCAGACTGTACCCCTGGTCCAGGTAGCGGCAGACCCCGTTCTGGAAGGTGACATCACAGAGCATAACCGCCTGCATCTCCAGCATCTCGGCGTCCTGTGTCTGCTCACGCTGACGCAGAAGCGCCGCCCGGGACAAAAACTCCTGCTGCAGCGCTGCGGTCAGCTCATCCAGACGGGCCTTCAACTGTGCCGGTTCCCGATCGGTATGCTCGTTGATATCCGCCGGACAGGGCGACTCCACATAGTGTATGGGCGCAATCGCCATGCCGCCGCATACGCCAATCCCTTTGATTTGCATGGGTTATTCCTCCAGTGCTTCAATAAAGGTGCAGATCTCCTGCACGGCCTGCTGAGCGTCCTCGCCGTCTGCCGCGACGGTCACGGTGGTGCCCGGCTTCAGCCGGCCGGACAGGACGCTGAAAATGCTTTTGGGATTGACCTGCCGCCCGCTGTCTGCGCACTCCATGACAATGTCAGACTGGAATTGTTGGCACAGACTTACCAGAAGAGATGCGGGTCTGGCATGGATGCCGGTGGGATTGGTAATGGTGACCGATTGCTTTTCCATAATCCATTCTCCTGATTCTTGTGGGAACACTCTGTCCCAGTTTTAGTTGATTCCGTTGATGGTGAGCAGAATTTGGTTTACATGTTCCGCTTGCAGAATGCTGTCCAGCAGATATTTGTTTTCCAATATTTTAAGCAAGTCATAGATTGCCTTCTCGTGAGAATAGTTATCTACAGTCCCCAAGCAGAGCACCAGCTTGACTGGATCGTTGCGGAGATGGTGGAAGGGAACTGGGTGATCCAGCAGCACAAGGCTCATACAGACCTCGTGTACATTCCCACAGGAAGTGGCGTGGGCCAGTGCGACGTGGGGGGCCACCACCACGTCGGAGGGATAGGCCACGGTGTGTTCAATCATCGCCCTGATATAATCTGGTTCAATGGCGCCGTCCCGGACCAACAGCTCACCGCCCAGGGTGATGGCCTGGCGGAAGTCCGCGGCGTCAGCATGAAGGATAATTCGTTTTTTGGTGATCAGAGATCCAAGCGAGTAATGCCGTGCGGTTTGTAAGATGGAATGCACTTTCTGCGCGTAGAGAAACTGCTCCAGCTCCTGATAGAGCTTTGAACGGTTTTCGATGGTGCAGTTGTTCTCCACGATCATCAAAATTTTCTGAATATAGCGGTCCCGATTTTCAAACTGGTGGAGGTTATCCCGCAGATAGCGGGATACCTGCTCCTGGCTTTCGGGACCCAGGAGCGGCTCGACACAGAGGACATTGGATGCGGCATGCTCTATGGGAGCGGCGGTAAATACAATGTCCACGCTGCCGGTGTCAAAGGATTCAAATTCCGCCAGGGAAATTTCCTGGAGAACCTGAATTTGGGGAAAAAGCTTGGTAATGCGGGAGGAGAGCAGCTTGGCTGCCCCGATGCCGGCCCCGCACACCACGATGGCGGTTACGTATTTGTCTGCACTGTCCTGCTCCGTGCGCTCCCAGGCGGCTGCGATGTAGGCCGACAGCTCCTCCGCAAGGGCCAGATCAAACTGTACGCCAAACTGCACCTCCAGAAGAGGCATGGAAGCCCAGACCGCCCGGAAAATATCGGCGTAGGCCGTCTGGATCAGACTGCCGGTGTCATGGGGAGTGCCCACCCGAAAGCGGGCTCTGGAGATCCAGGGACGGAGCTCCAGCATCAGGTCCTGGAGAAGGACGGGGTCCTGGGACAGGTTTTTTCCCAGAATATGGCTGACCTCCGCAATAAAATCCTTGACCGCGGCCTGCAGGTACTGCTCAGCCCGGGAGGTTTTGCCCGATGCGTCGGCATGGGTGACGCTGCAGCCCAGCACATGCATGGTGGCGTAGCAGCGTTCGGCCTCGGGAAAGTCCAGATTCAAACTGGAAGCCAGCTCCCCCAGCACCTGTCCGGTGACCAGAAATTCCCGGGTGGAGGCCAGGTGGACAAGGTTCGCTTCGGGAAGAAACACATATTTGCCGGAAAAGATCCGGGACAGGGTCACGCCGAAGTACAGGAGGATTTCCAGGGAAGATTCATCGGTAAAGGATACCTGGAGATCCCGCTGCAGGCGGCGCACCGTGGAAATCAGCTCGGCAGTGGAGAGGGAGAAGCCCTCGGGAAACCACAGCACATCCTTCAAAGGCCGCTGGGCGGTCTGGAGCAGCTTCACCAGCGGCATACGCCCGAAGCGCTCATAGGCCAGATCCACCATAGCCTTGCGGATATCCAGCTCGTTGCCCGTGCAGAAAAGATCGCGGGCACGGGAGAGATAAATGCGGCGGGCAGTCAGCCACTGCTCCACATCCTCCAGATCCCGGCACACCGTGGATTTGCTGACCCCTGTGGCCTCCGCCAGACCGGACAGGTTCTGGGGCAGACCGCTGAGCAGCCGATGTACAATGTGCCATCGGCGCTCCGCGCCGGAATAGATGCGGGAGGAGTCGGACGCACCGGTAAATGCCTCCTGAAGGGAGGGGAAGCCCTGGGAGGTTCGGTCCAGAAAGACGCCGATGCGCCGTTTGCGCACCAGAAGCACATTCTGGGCGGCCAGCCAGGCATCCAGCTCATCCAGATCGTAGCGGACGGTTCGCTCGCTGATCTGAAGGGTCTGGGCCAGGCGGGAGATGGTGATGGGCTCCGTCTGTTCCAGAAGGATATGGGCGATGACAGAGCATCGGGATGTGAGATAGGGCACAGATACCACCTCGGTTCTCTCCGGCGGAGGGATGGGGGCGGACGGAGGGCCGGAAGCTCCCACCCGCCCCGGTGTTTCTCTATGCCGCTATTGTATCACAGCAGGCCCATTTCCTCCAGCTTGGATTTGACGCTGGCCTTCAGCTCGTCGCTGATCTCAATGTAGGGGCTGCGGGGCAGGCCGGAGTCCACGCCGCGCATGGCCAGAATGGCGTGCATGATGGGCACGGTGGGGGCGGACTTGGTGACGGCGCGCAGCTTCAGGATCTTGTACTGATCGGCCATGGCCTTCTCACGATCGCCCTTCAGGTAGGCCTGGCGGATGTCCTGCATCAGCTCGGGGAAAATGTTGGCCATGCCGCACACGCAGCCGGTGGCGCCGGCATCAAAGGCGGATACGAAAATGGCCTCGGTGCCCACGATGAGGTTGAAATCGGGGATGTCCTTGATGGCCTCGTGGAACTGGTAGTAGTTCACCAGGTCGAAGGAGCTGTCCTTGCAGCCCCGCAGGCCGTGCTCAGCCAGACGGCGCAGCAGCTTGGGGGTGATGGCGTTCTGGGAGAGGTTCTTGTTGTTGTACACGAAGACGGGGAACTCCTCCTCGTTTACCGCGTCCAGAAGGGCGGCAAAGTGGCGGTAGTGAGCCTCCTCGGGCAGGTTGGGAGAGTAGTAGGGGGAGATGGCGCCCACACCGGCGGCGCCGGCCGCCTTGGCATGGCGGGCCAGTTCACAGGTGGTCTTGGTGTCGGCGGTGCCTACATGGGCCACCACGGGAACCTTGCCGTTGACCTCGTCCAGGATGATCTCCAAAACCCGCTTGCGCTCGTCCAGGTCCATGCAGGGACCGCAGCCGTAAGTGCCGATGGGATACAGGCCGTCCACGTAGGGCAGAATGAAGCGGATATTTTCCCGCAGGCCCTTCTCATAGATGTTGCCGTCCTTGTCAAAGGAGGACAGGGCGGGGGGAATAATGCCGACAAATTCTTTTGCTTTCATGATAATACCTCCAAGTTATATAGTGAATGGACTTTGCGCACAGGGTAAATAAAGAGAATGTTCTGGTCAGGTGAAGAAAACCGAGTCGTAGGTGACGCCCTCCGCCTTGGCCTTGGCCAGGTTGCGGTGCTCGATCTCACCGGGCAGGAAGATCTCGCGGCCGGGCTGAGGCTTGCAGGACTTGACGCTCTCCACCAGCTGAGCCAGACGGTGGCGGTAGTCCCCGGGGGACAGGAAGGCACTGGGATTGATCAGGATCAGGAAGCCGCCGGCGTTCATGCCGCGGTCCAGACCCTTATGAACCGAGGAGACCTGACTGGTAATGCCTGCTCCGCTGACCACGCCGGCCAGCGCCTCCACCACCAGAGCAATGCCGTAGCCCTTGGGGCCGGCCATGGAGGTGAGCACACCGGAGATGGCTTTCTGAGGATCGTCGGTGGGGTTTCCTTCCTGGTCCAGCGCCCAGGAGGGATCGATTTTCTGGCCCAGCTTGGCGGCTTGGTAAATTTTGGCCTTGGCCACCGCGCTGGAGGCCATGTCCAGAAGAATGGGCAGGTCGCCGTTGGGCAGCGCCACGGACATGGGGTTGGTGCCCAGGGTAGCTTCCATGCCGCCGAAGGGGGCGACGGTGGGATTGGCATTGACAAACAGGAACGCAATGTACCCCTGCCGGGCGCACTGCTCGGTATAGTAGGCCAGAGCGCCGCAGTGGTTCAGGCTGCGCACGCTGCCGCAGACCACACCGGACTGTTCCGCCTTTTTCAGCAGCCCGTCCACCAGAGCCTGGACGCCCACCTGGCCGAAGCCGTTTTTGGCATCCAGACAGAGGGTGCAGGCGTCTTCCCGCACCACCTGAGGGACGGCGGCGACGTCAATTCCTCCGGCGTCAATGCGCTCCAGATAGGCGCTGAGCATGTTGAGACCATGGGAGCGGGTGCCCCGGCCATCGGCGTAGGCCAGGCTGTCCGCCACGGTCTGGCAGGCCTCGGGGGGAACGCCCTTTGTCTGAAGAATCTGAGTGACGTAGGAACGAATTTCGTCCAGAGTTTTGGTAACGGTCATGCTTCTGCCTCCTGTTCACATTCCTTCAGGCAGGCACAGACTTCGTCCACCTGTTGGGCATCCAGAATACGCTGGAATCGGTCCGGGCTGCCCAGCAGCTCCACCATGTCGCCCATGGCGTTAAGATGGGCGTCATGGTCCTGGGCCGCCAGGGTCAGTACCAGACGAATGGGATCGTTGGCCGTGTTTCCAAAGGAAACGGGGTGCTTCAGGGTGGCCAGGGACATCCCCATGCGCACCACACCCTGCTCCGGCTTGGCGTGGGCAATGGCCACACCGGGCGCAATGGCGATGTAGGGACCCAGGTCCTTAACCGCCTGAATCATGCTGTCAATGTAGCGGGGTTCAATGGACCCGTTCTCCAGCAGGGGACGGGCTGATTTCCGGATGGCGTCCATCCAGTCCTCCGCCTCCACCTGGAGGGCGATGGTTTCTTTGGTTAATAAGCTTGTAAGCATGTATGCTTCACATCCTATTTCTCATTCAAAAAGTCGGTCAGCGTCTCGATACAGCGCTCCAGCATGTGGCGGAGCGTGGCGTCGTCATAGGCGGCGATGTGGGGGGTGCAGATGACCTGCTCCATGCCCAGAAGCGGGCTTTCGGAGGGGGGCTCGTGGGCCAGAACATCCAGCCCCGCCCCGGCCAGACGGCCGGCCCGGAGGGCTTCCTCCAAAGCAGCTTCGTCCACCAGACCGCCCCGCGCGGTGTTGATGAGAATGGCGGTGGGCTTCATGAGCCCCAGCTCCCGTGCACCGATGCAGTTGCGGGTGGCATCGTTGAGGGGCAGATGTACGGAGACAAAGTCGGCCTGAGCCAGCACCTGATCCAGCGGAGCGTACGCCCCTCCCGCCGACAGGAACGCGGGATTCTCCATGGCGTCATAGCCCAGGAGCTTCATCCCAAAGCCGGAGGAGAGACGGGCCAGGGTGCTGCCGATGGCTCCGGTGCCCAGAATCCCCAGGGTCTTGCCCCGGAGCGTGGTTCCCACCAGACGGGGCCAGGCGCCGCTGCGGACGGCCCGGTCCCCTTCTGCGATGCGGCGGGCCAGGGTGAGCATCAGTCCGAAGGCCAGCTCGGCCACCGCGCCGGAATTGACGGCGGGGAGATTTCGTACGGCGATTCCCAGAGTCTGGGCGGCGGCCTGGTCGATGTTGTCCAGACCAACGCCGAATTTGCACACCAGCTTCAGGTTTTTTCCTGCTCGCAGCCGTGTTTCGTCCATGATCTCGGTGCCCAGCACCACGGCGTCACAGCGCTCCAGACAATCCGGACGGTCGGCCAGACTGCCAAGCTCAGCCTGCAGGCCGGCCTGGGCAAACCGGGCAATCAGTTCCTCTGCGGGAGCGATGGCACGGCAGGTTTTGGAGGCCACCAGTACCGTCTTCACGGGGTGCTCGCCTCCTGTTCCTGGCTTTCCTTCCAGCAGCGCTCCAGCGCTTCCTCCCAGGGGGGGAGCTCATAGCCGAAGGCTGCGGGCCAGGCCAGGGAGCGGAAGACCGTATTTTTGGCCCGGCGGGCAATCTTGGTGGAGGAGGCCTTGGCCGGCTTTACCATCTCCGGGTCCAGACCGGCCAGGCGGGCCACCGCCCGGCTGATGTCACAGCGGGAGGCCGTTCCCGAATTGGTCAGATGATAGGTGCCGTACCACTCTGTCTGGCCCAGCTCCACCAGAGCCTTGGCCAGGTCGGCGGTGTAGGAGGGACAGCAGATCTGGTCCTCGCTGGCCGAGATGCTGCGTCCGGCGGTCAGCTCATCCACGATGTGGAAGATAAAGCTGTTCTCCCGGTGCCCTTTATAGCCGAAGAGCAGGGCGGTGCGTACGATAAAGTGCTTCTCCCACAGGGAGCGGATGACCTGTTCGGCGGCCAGCTTGCTCTTGCCGTACACGTTGACGGGGCAGGGCGTATCAAACTCGTGGTAGCCGTCCGTTTTTTCTCCGTCAAACACCGTGTCGCTGCTGATGTAAATCAGCTTGCAGTTGGTGGCACGGCAGGCCAGGGTCATGTTCCAGGTGCCCAGGGTGTTGATGGCGTAGCCCTCGTGGGGGTGCTGCTCCATGTCGTCCAGATCCCGGTAGCCCGCAGCATGGACCACAAGGTCCGGGGCAAAGGAGCTGACACAGTCGGCAACTGCCTTGGTGTCCAGGATGTTCACATCCCGACGCCCCAAAAGCCGCTTTACCGTGTGGCCGGCGGCCTGAAAGGCATCTGCGATGTCCCAGCCCAGCAGGCCCGACGCTCCGGTTACCAATACCTTCATACAGGAAGTTCCTCCTTCGTCCGCAGGATTGCCCGGCAGGGAGCTCCCTCCACCTCTGCGATTTTCAGAGGCAGACACCACAGCTCGTAATCGCCTGGGGCCACGCCGTCCAGCTGGACGGCCTCCAGAATGATGATGCCGCTGCTGAGCAGAGGCAGATGAGCCGAACGGCTCTTGTCGCCCTTGGGATCCACGCTGAAATAGTCGATGCCTACCAGCTGAACCCCCGCCTGGGACAGATAGTCACAGGCATCCGGCGTAAAATAAACGTTTTCAAAGGAGTCCGATTCCTTCAGCAGACGGGTGTTGTCTGTGAGAAAAATCAGACGTGGGGTATGGATATCACAGCCGGCCAGCACGTCCCGGGTGATACAGGGCAGTCCCCGGGCATCCACCACCTGGGCCGGTCCGCACAGGGTTTCCAGAGGGAGATCAATGGTGCGGGCCCCCTGGGAAAGAAAGTGGTAGGGTGCGTCGATATGGGTGCCCAGATGGCTGGTGGTTGTGAAGCGGGAGAGGGCCATTCCGCTGCCCTTATCGTAGTGGCGGACCCACTCCAGGTGGAAGTCCGGGATGCTGGGGTAATGCTGCATACCCGGTTCGTAGGTTTGGGTGATGTCCAGAAGTTTCATGGTCTTAACCACCCAGACCGCCTACGCCAATCGCTGCCGCCAGGGCCAGCAGGCCGGCCCACACGAAGTCCGGATCCACCACGGTGACGTTGTAGGGACCGAGGATTCCGTTGCAAGCAGTGAAGTAGACCCAGGGGAGAATGATAAAGAGAATGCCGTTGATGGCGCCACCCAGGATGGCGCCCTTGACACCGCCGGTGCGGTTGCCGAACACACCGCCGGCACCGCCCATGAAGAAGAACTCAATGACCGGGGGAACCACGAACACGCCGACAGCAAAGCTGAACAGGATGGAGCAGCACACGCCGGCGATGGTGGCGGACAGGAAGCCGATGAGAACCGCGTTGGGGGCGTAGGGGAACACCACGGGGACGTCCAGAGCGGGCAGAGCGTTGGGGACCACCTTGGAGGCAATGCCTTCAAAGGCGGAGAGGATCTCGGAGACCATCATACGGATGCCCTGGAGAAGAATGGTCAGGCCGGCACCGAAGGTAATGCTCTGAGTGATAACGAAGGTGGCCGCAGCCTGGGTGACGCCCAGCTCCTCGTGGAGGTAGTCGGAGCCTACCACCACGGTGCAGATGGTGAGCATGATGAACATGACCACTGCCACCGCACACACCGTCTCCTTGGCAAAGGCGAGGCCCTTGGGCAGCTTCATGTTCTCGGTGCTCTTATCCTTGCTGCCCTTGAACAGCTTGCCCGCCTGGCCTGCCAGCCAGTATCCGGTGGCGCCGAAGTGGCCCAGAGCCAGGGGCTGACCGCCGGTGATTTCGTCCATGGACTTCTGGTTGATGGCGGGGAGGATGGTATAGAGGATACCGGCGATGACGGAACCGATTACCACTGCAGGCACGCCGCCCACGCCGGCGCAGGCCATGGAAATGGTCATGGCACTGGCCACATAGAGGAAGTGGTGGCCGGCCAGGAAGATAAACTTGAAGGGAGTGAAGCGGGCCAGCAGCAGGTTGATGATAAATGCGCCCACGATGATGTAAGCAACGGTGGCACCGTACTGCTCGGTTGCGATGGCCACCACCGAGGTGGTCATGGGAACCAGTCCTTCGATGTTAAAGGACTCCATCAGCAGAGGAGAGAGATAGTTAGTGATAACGCCTGACATCACTCCGGCACCGGTGTTCAGAATGATGATGCCCATGATGGCCTTCATGGTGCCGATGATGATCTGGTCCAGTTTCTTGCCCTGAATGATCAGACCCAGTAGAACGACCAGGCCAATCAAGATGGTGGAGTCTGTCAAAAAGTTATTGATAATGCCCCATAGGATTTCCATTTATTTCCCAGCCTTTCTTAAAATGAAATTCAAACCGCCTCCTTGGATGCACGCCTCGCCGTTAAACGCCAAGCTGCTCCAAACAGGCCTTTACCTTTTCCTTCATCTCGTTCTTGTCTACGAAGTTGCTGATTGCCAGCACACGGAACTTGTCTTCGTCCTTCATGTTCTTGCTCAAGATGCCGGCAAGCTCGACTGAGGTGACAGCCAGGTCGAAGTGAATGGACTGGGCAGAACCGATATCTGCCACATCCAGACTGTAATCTTTCACACCCAGCTCATCCAGCACCTTGCCAACATTGATTTTCAAAATGATACTGGAGCCAATGCCCAATCCGCAAACTGCTAATACCTTCATTCCGTTCCATCCTTTCTGATCCTTGTTGCTTGAAATGAATTACCACATTTTGCCGTGGTCTATAAATTGTACACCTCCTCGACTGTTCTTTTTTGATTATTATAATAAAAAATGCACACAATTCAAGGGAAAATGGGCACATACTTTTGATCATTTTGTTCAAAACAAAAAGTGGCAAAAATGAAACGTTTCTTGGCGTGTCCACAAAGGCAAAAATGCATGTGCAAAAAAGTCTATTTCGCTAAAGAGAGAAAATGGGGAAACTTAGGGGATATTTTCGACAAAAAAGAACAAAAATCGAGCAAAAAAAGAGAGACAATTCAAAAGCGTGTCGTGAAAAACGAAGGAACTAAAAGGGGGAAATGCAAAATTACCTCCATATGTAACCGGGACGGTCGATCTCCCCAAAATAAGTTTATGCATCCCACATAGGAGAGCTTGCGGCCTGCACGCAATAAAAAAGAGCCTCTCTTCTCGTCAGAAAAGAGAGGCTCTTTTTGTATTTATGTATTTGCGCTTGGCTCCTGCCCCGGGCGCTTTACCCGGATGGGCAGGCCGTTGAGCTCCAGCCCCTCCCCCACCGGGATGAGCAGGTACCGTCGACCGTCGATGATTCGCTCCTGAACCATGGAACAGGTCTCGGGATCCAGGGAGATGGTGGCCTGGGTGGTCTTGAGCTCCACCTTCTTGGTGTTGATGAGGTTGCCCGGCTGGAGGGCGGCGTCGGGGCCAAACTGCTGGGTACAGATCTCCCGGAAGGCCTCGGCGTGGGGCTGGGAGACCCCGCAGTCCTCCAGAATGCCCGCGATCTCCCCCGCCGTCATGGCCAGAGGCTCCGGGTCCTTGCTCTGCTTGTGCTCCTCCACCCGTTCGGCCAGCTGCTGGTGGAGCGTCTGGAGCACGTCCATGTGGCACTCCTCCCCCAGGGCCTCCACCAGAGCGCCCCGGAAGTTCTCCTTCTGCTCCCCGGCGGACAGGGGCGGCTGGGTGTGGAAGATGGCATCCAGAAAGCTCTGGGGGAGCTCTTCCGTGTCCCGGGAATAGAGCAGGGCGTGGTAGATGTTGGCCGCCCGGTCGTCAAAGGCCGGAAAGAGAAAGCCCACCTCGGGCTGGGCCACCGTCTGCCCGGAGACGCAGCGGAAGGCATTCTCCCCGGGGAAGTAGCCCAGTTCCGTCTTGCCGTCCTTAATGGGGCAGACGGCGCACACGATGTAGGAAAACACCTGGTCGGAGCCCTCCGCGTCCAGCTCCCCGTCCTCCCCGTGGTGGGGGACGTCGTAGGCGTCGTGGGCCAGGAGAATGAGGTAGTTGCCCTCCACAGGGGCGCTGGAGATGACCTGCTGGTAGAAGGCCTGACGGGCCTGCTCGTCCTGAAGGCGGGACTTCCGCAGGGTGGTGAGCAGCCGGTGCTCCGGGCTGTCCATCACCTGCTGGGTGGAAAAGGAGATATCCACCAGATTTTTGCCCAGGCCCCCCGACAGGGACTTTTTCAGAAAGCCCAGGTACTTTTCCGCCGTCTCCTGGGAGGTCATGCCCAGGGAAATATCCAGGTCGGAGACAATCTCTCCGTTGCAGTTGACAAAACAGCCGTAGACCCGGCTGATGGCGCTGCGGTCGGCGCGGAAGCGGCGGCGCAGCTCGCCCAGTTCTTTTTTGTTCATGGCGGTTCCTCCGTGGGAAAAATTGGGCCCGGCAAGGACGGCCGGGCCGGCTGATTCAGCAGAGCCTATTTTAGCCCACCCCGGCCCAAATTGCAAACAGACTTGTCCGACAAAATCCGGGGGCGGGTGTTCATGGAAAAGCCCCGCGGCCCAACGGGCCGCGGGGCGAAAAAACAGGGAACAGATATCAGCGGGTGGGCACGTGCCAGATGTTCTTGGCGTAGTCGCTGATGGAACGGTCGGCGGCGAAGATGCCGGACCGGGCGATGTTGATGAGGGACATCTGGTTCCACTGCTGGCGGTCGGCGTAGGTGGCCAGAGCGCGCTGGTGGGCCTGGCAGTAGCTGTCAAAGTCAGCCAGCAGCATATACTCATCGGCCGGGCTGCCGCCGGCGCCGAAGAGCAGGCGGTTGGTCAGGTCGGCGTAGGACACCCCGTCGGCAAAGCCGGAGGAGATCTGGTCGATGACCCGCTTGAGGGCGGAGTTATGCTGGTAGATGTCCAGAGGACGGTAGCCCTGGCGCTTGCGCTCCACCACCTGGTCGGCGGTCAGGCCGAAGAGGAAGATGTTCTCGTCCCCAACCTGCTGGTGCATCTCCACATTGGCGCCGTCCAGGGTGCCGATGGTCAGAGCGCCGTTCATCATGAACTTCATGTTGCCGGTGCCGCTGGCCTCCTTGCCGGCGGTGGAAATCTGCTCGGAGAGCTCGCTGGCGGGCATGAGCTTCTCCGCCAGGGACACCCGGTAGTTCTCCAGGAAGACCACCTGCAGCTTGTCCTTGCAGATGGGGTCGGCGCTGATCTGGGCGGACAGGGAGTTGATGAGCTGGATGATCTCCTTGGCCACGTGGTAGCCGGGGGCCGCCTTGGCGCCGAAGAGGAAGGTCTGGGGGGTGAAGTTCATGTTGGGGTTATCCCGCAGCTGCTGGTACAGGTAGATGATGTGCAGCACGTTGAGAAGCTGACGCTTGTACTCGTGGAGGCGCTTCACCTGCACGTCGAAGATGGCGTCGGTGTTCAGCACCACACCGGACTCCCGGGCCACCCAGGAGGCAAAGCGGCGCTTGTTCTCCGACTTGATGGCCTCCAGCTGCTGGAGGACGGACTTGTCGTCCTTGAACTTCTCCAGCTTGCTCAGCTTCTCGGGGTGGAGCAGATAGGCGGGGCCGCCGGTGCAGTCCCGGATGAGGGCGTCCAGCTTGGGGTTGATCTGAGACAGCCAGCGGCGGTGGTCCACGCCGTTGGTCACGTTGGTGAACTTGTCGGGCTGGGCCTGATAGGCGTCCCGGAACACGTCCTGCTTCAGAATCTCGGAGTGGAGGGCGGAAACGCCGTTGATATACTCACAGGCGCACACGCACAGGTTGGCCATGCGCACCTCGCCGCCCCAGATGATGGCCATGTGGGCGATCTTGCCCATGTCGTTGCCGTAGCGGTACTGAAGCTCCTCCTGGTACCGGCGGGCGATCTCCTTGAGGATCTGCCAGATGCGGGGCAGCAGAGTCTCGATGAGGGACTGGGGCCAGCGCTCCAGGGCCTCGGCCAGGACGGTGTGGTTGGTGTAGCAGACGGTGTGGGTGACGATGTGCCACGCCTCGTCCCAGGTGTAGCCCTCCACATCCAGCAGGATGCGCATGAGCTCGGGGATGACCAGGGTGGGATGGGTGTCGTTGATCTGGATGACGTGCTTCTCGTGGAAGTTCCGCAGAGTGCCGTACTGGGAGCGGTGCTTGCGCACGATGGACTGCACGGTGGCAGAGACGAAGAAGTACTGCTGCTTGAGCCGGAGGGACTTGCCCTCGTAGTGGTTGTCATCGGGATAGAGCACCTTGGCGATGACCTCGGCCATGGCCTGCTGCTCCACCGCCTTCAGGTACTCGCCCCGGGAGTAGAGGGACATGTCCACGGGCACCGGGCTCTTGGCGTCCCACAGGCGGAGCACATTGGTGTGACGGGTCTTGTAGCCTGCGATCTCCATGTCCCGGGGAATGGCCAGCACGGTGGTGTAGCCGGTGTGGATGGGCCGGTTGTGGCCGCTCTCGTCCCAGCCGTCCTCGATCTTGCCGCCGAAGCGGACCTCCTCGGTCTCATCCAGCTTGGGGATGAGCCAGGCGTCGCCCAGGCCCAGCCAGTTGTCCGCCAGCTCCACCTGCTTGCCGTCGATGATCTTCTGCTTGAAGATGCCCAACTCGTAGCAGATGGAGTAGCCGGTGGCGGGGATCTCCAGGGTAGTCATGGAGTCCAGATAGCAGGCGGCCAGGCGGCCCAGGCCGCCGTTGCCCAGACCGGCGTCCGGCTCGGACTCGAAGAGGTCGGAGGCGGAGAAGCCCAGACCCTCCAGAGCCTGCTTCAAAGTGTTCAGAAGGCCCAGGTTGTAGGCGTTCTTCTCCAGAGAACGGCCCATGAGGAACTCCAGAGACAGGTAGTGGACCTGACGCTGCTGGCCCTCCCACACCCGGTTGTCCGTCTCCATCTGACGGCGGGACATGATGTCCCGGAGAACCAGAGCGCAGGCCTTGAACATGTGGCTGTCAGTGGCTTCCTCCACGGTGCGGCCGAAGTTGCGCTGGAGCTTGCCTATAATCATTTCGGTAAGCTGGGCCTTGGTATATTCAGCCATAGCAGTACCTCCCTAAAATTTTTGAAGTAAGTTTCAAGAAAAAGCTGTGGAAAAGAAAGTCTTTCCCACAGCTTTCCATTTTATCAGCTTTGCACAGGAGCGTCAACTGGCGGAAGGGCTGAAAACACAGGGCTTCAGCCGAGGATTCGTTGATAGATATCCAGATACTGACGGGCCGAATTGGTCCAGGAAAAGTCGGCCGTCATGCCCGACTTCTGAAGTCCACGCCAGGCCTTTTTGTCGCTGGTATAGAGCTCCACCGCCTCACGCAGCACCCAGAGCATATCCCCCGCGTTGATGTTGGTAAAGGTGAAGCCACGGCCCTCGCCGGTAAACTTGTTGTAGGGAATGACGGTGTCCTTGAGCCCGCCTGTCTCCCGCACCACGGGGACGGTACCAAAGCGCATGGCGATCATCTGGCTGAGCCCGCAGGGCTCGGAGATGGAGGGCATGAGGAACAGGTCGGACCCTGCGTAGATCATATCGGACAGAGGGGCCGAGTAGGTGATCTGGGCGGCGAAGCGGCCGGGATACTGGCTCTGGGCGTGGCGGAAGGCCTCCTCATACTGCCAGTCGCCGGTGCCCAGCACCACCATCTGCACGTCCATGCTCATGATCTCGTGGAGCACGTCGGTGACCAGGGAGAAGCCCTTGTGACCCACCAGGCGGGAGACGCAGGCGATGATGGGGGTGTCCGGGTTCTCCTGGAGCCCCACTGCCTGCTGCAGGGCCAGCTTGCACTCCGCCTTGCCCTTCACCAGGGACTTGGGGGAGAAGTTGGCCGCCAGGCCGGGATGGGTGGCCGGGTCGTACAGGTCCATGTCGATGCCGTTGAGGATGCCCTGGATTTTCTCCTGCTGCTGGTTCACCACACCGTCCAGGCCCCGGCCGTAGAAGGGCGTGCGCAGCTCCTGGGCGTAGGTGGGCGAGACGGTGGTGACGAAGTTGGAGGAGAGAATGGCCCCCTTCATCAGGTTTACGTCCCCGAAGTAGGCCAGCATGCCCTCGTTGAAGTAGCTGCGGTCCAGGCCGATGACGTCCTGAAGCACCTGGTCGCTGTAACGGCCCTGGTACTCGATGTTGTGAATGGTGAAGACGGTTTTGGCATTGCCCAGCTGGGGGATGCGGTACTTCTCCTCCAGCAGGTACACCGGCACCAGCGCCGTCTGCCAGTCGTTGCAGTGGATAATGTCCGGCGCCCAGTCCAGCTGGCCCACCGACTCCACAATGGCCCGGGAGAAGAAGGCGAACCGCTCGCAGTCGTCGAAGTGGCCGTAGAGCTGCCAGCGCTTGAAGTAGTACTCGTTGTCCACAAACCAGTAGGTGACGCCCTCCCGCTCCAGCTCGAAGATGCCGCAGTACACCTGCCGCCAGGACAGGGTGACGTTGAAGTACTTCAGGAAGGTCATCTGGCTGCGCCAGTCCCCGTTGATGCCCTCGTAGAGGGGCAGGATGACCTTCACCTCGTGGCCCTCTTTGGCCAGGGCCTGGGGCAGGGAGCCCGCCACGTCGGCCAGTCCGCCGGTCTTGATAAAGGGGGCAACCTCTGAGGCAGCAAACAAAATTTTCATTCCGATCCCTTTCCTTTCCGCATGACCTAGGCTGATGCTTGAGATAGGACAAAGCCCCACCGCGGGGGCGGACCATTCCGCCGCGCACCCCCGGTGGGGCTGCTGCTTCCGGTTACACCACAGATCCCTTGGCGATGGCAAGAGGATAGGTCTGGTGCCCCATGAGCATCCGGTCCTCCTGGACCGTTACGTTCTTATCCGTGATGACGTAGGACAGGGAGGCGCCCGTCTTCACCACCGTGCCCTGCATGAGCACGCTGTTGGACACCTTGGCGCCCTTCTCCACCACCACACCGCGGGAGAGAATGGAGTTTTCCACCTCGCCCTCGATGTAGCAGCCGTCGGCCACCAGAGAGCACTTGGACACAGAGTCCGGTCCGTAGTAGGTGGAGGGGTTGGACTGGTCCTTGGTCCGGATGGGACGGGCGGGGTTGAAAAGGTCGGCCCGCACCGCCGGGTCCAGCAGGTCCATGGAGCGCTGATAGTAGTCGCTGATGGACTGGAACTGGGCCACATAGCCCTCGTGGACATAGGGACACAGCTTCAGGGACTTGATGCGGGGCTGCAGCACGCCCCGGCTGAAGTGCTGGATGTCGTGGGCGGCACAGTAGTCCACCATGTCCAGCAGCAGCTGCTTGGAGATGACGTACAGACGAAGAGATTCCAGACTGTTGGCGGCGGAGGAGGGGTGGATGGACAGATCGGTGATCCGGCCCTCGTCATTGACCTCCACATACTCGGAGTAGCGGGGGGCGCCGTGGAGAATGGGGGTACACACCAGGGTGATATCCGCGCCGGTGGCGATGTGCTGCTCCAGCACCTTGTTCACCGGCAGGTTGATGGCCATGTCGCCCCGGCCCATGATGACGTAGTCCTCCCGGATGTTCTGGAGGTAGTTGGCCACGCCCGCCAGAGCGGCCATGTCGCCCCGGTACTCACCGCCGCCCTTTTCCGCATAGCTGAAGGGGGGCAGGATGCGCAGACCGCCGTGCTTACGGCTCAGGTCCCAGTCCTTGCCGGAGCCCAGGTGGTCCAGCAGGGACTGATAGCTCTCGTGGACGATGATGCCCACGTTGGAGATTCCCGCGTTCACATAGTTGGACAGCATGAAGTCGATGAGGCGATACCGTCCGCCGAAGGGCAGAGAACAGGTATTGCGGGGACGAGTCAGCTCGCCCAAATTGGCATCGGAGCGGTAGGCATACAAAATTCCGTGGAGATCGTTCATACCTGCTCACCTCCCTTCACATCTTCCCGGACCATGGCGCTGGGCGACACCACGGCCCCCTCGCCCACGGTGACCCCACCGGCCACCACGGCGATGCCCCAATTGGGGTTGTCATCCGGCGCCGAGCCCACCAGGGCGCGGGCCTCCACCACGGCGTCCTCCGCCACGATGGAATAGGATACCTGAGCCCCCGCCTTGACCACGGCGCCGGGCATGAGGATGGAGTACTGGACGCTGGCGCCCTCCTCCACCGTTACGGAGTGGAACAGCACCGAGTTCTCCACCAGGCCGTCCACCTGGCTGCCGCCGGTGACCAGAGAGTGGGAAATGCGGGCGTTGGGCCCGGTGATGTGGGGCGGCTTGATGGGAGAGCGGGCGAAAATGGGCCAGCTGGGGTCATAGAGGTCGATGCTGCTGCGGGGGGCCAGCATATCCATGTTGGCGTCCCACAGGGAGTCGATGGTGCCCACGTCCTTCCAATAGCCGTGGAAGCGGTAGGCCATCAGCTTCTCCCCTGCTGAGAGCAGGTTGGGAATGATGTTCTTGCCGAAGTCGTTGGAGGAGCTGGGGTCAGCCTCGTCATCAATGAGGGCCTGACGCAACTTCTTCCAGGTAAAGATGTAAATGCCCATGGAGGCCAGGTTGCTCTTGGGGTGCTTGGGCTTCTCCTCAAACTCGTAGATGCGGTCGTTCTCATCCACGTTCATGATGCCGAAGCGGGTGGCCTCCTCCATGGTGACCTCCAGAACGGAGATGGTGCAGGCCGCGTTCTCCTTCTTGTGCAGGTCCAGCATGTCCGTGTAGTCCATCTTGTAGATGTGGTCACCGGACAGGATCACCACGTACTCCGGGTCATAGAGGTCCAAAAAGCCGATGTTCTGGTAGATGGCGTTGGCGGTTCCCTTGTACCAGGTGCCCTGGTCCCCCTCCCGCATGTAGGGGGGGAGAATGTGGACGCCGCCGTCGGACCGGTCCAGGTCCCAGGGCTGGCCGTTGCCGATGTAGCTGTTCAGCTCCAACGGACGGTATTGGGTCAGCACGCCCACCGTGTCAATGCCCGAGTTGACACAGTTGGACAGGGGGAAATCGATGATGCGGTACTTTCCGCCGAAGGGTACGGCGGGTTTTGCCACATGGCTGGTCAGTGCGTACAGGCGGCTGCCCTGTCCGCCGGCCAGCAACATGGCAACGACTTCTTTCTTCATACGTCTGTCACCTCTTGTCTGTTTCACGCGGGGAACTATGGAACAAGGCGGGCCAAAACGGCGGGCCCTGGAATTCCTGACGATCAGGGGGTGGACTTGCCTCGGGCGGCCTTTCTGGCGGCCGCCTTCACAGAGCGCTTGGCCTTGGGAGCCTTCGCCTCCGTCTTGGGAGCTTCTTCCTTGGCGGGCTTGGCCTCGGCCTTGGGGGCCTCCTCCTTGGGGGCCTTGGCCGCCTTGGTGCGGGTGGTCTTGGCCCGGGTCTTGGGAGCCTCCTCCTGCTCCGCCTTGGCCTTGGCGGTGCGCTTCTTGGCAGGGGCCTTCGCCTCAGGGGCGGCGGCCTTGTCCGCCTTGGGCTTGCGCACCGGGGCGCGGCGGGTGCAGCGGTAGATCATCACCGACATGGGGGGCAGGTCGATGACCAGAGACTGCTCCTGGTCGTGGTAGGGGACCTTCTCCGACTTCAGGGGGCCCTGGTCGCCCAGACCCTGGCCGCCGAAGCGGGTTTCGTCGGTGTTGAACACCGGGGTCCAGGTGCCGGCAAAGGGCACGCCGATGCGGTAGCCCTCCCGGTGGTTGGGGGAGAAGTTGCACACAATGGCCAGGGGCTTGCCGCTCTTATCCCAGCGCAGGAAGGAGACGGTGTTGGCGGTGTTGTCGTCGGCGCAAAGCCACTGGAAGCCCTGCCAGGAGTCGTCCTGCTCCCACAGGGAGGGCTCGGCCAGGTAGAAGTTGTTCATGGCCTGGAAGAAGGCCTGGGTTTGGCGGTGGGGCTCATACTGCAGCAGATGCCAGTCCAGAGAGTACTCGTAGTGCCACTCGTTCCACTGGGCAAGCTCCGCCCCCATAAAGGTGAGCTTCTTGCCCGGGTGGGTCATCATGTAGGCGTAGAAGGCCCGGACACCGGCAAACTTCTGGGGGTTGTCCCCGGGCATCTTGCCGAAGAAGGAGCCCTTCATGTGGACCACCTCGTCGTGGGACAGAGGTAGGATGTAGTTCTCCGAGAAGGCGTACATGAGGGAGAAGGTGATGTCCCGGTGGTTAAACTGCCGGAAGTAGGGGTCCAGCTTGATGTAATGGCAGATGTCGTTCATCCAGCCCATGTTCCACTTGAAGTTGAAGCCCAGGCCGCCTTCGTCCACGGGGTAGGTCACCTTGGGCCAGGCGGTGGACTCCTCGGCGATCATGAGAACGTCGGGGTGGTCGGCAAAGACGGCGGTATTCAGCTTCTGGAAGAAGTCAATAGCCTCCAGATTCTCCTTGCCGCCGTGGATGTTGGGCATCCACTCCCCGTTCTGCCGCCCGTAGTCCAGGTACAGCATGGAGGACACTGCGTCCACCCGCAGGCCGTCCATGTGGTACTCCTCCAGCCAGAACATGGCCGAGGAGAAGAGGAAGGACCGCACCTCGTTGCGCCCGAAGTCAAAGACCTGGGTGCCCCAGTCGGGGTGCTCCCCCTTCCGGGGGTCGGCGTACTCATAGGTGGGAGTGCCGTCAAAGTGGTAGAGGCCGAAGGCATCCCGGGGGAAGTGGGCGGGAACCCAGTCCATGATGACTCCGATGCCCGCCTGGTGCAGCTGGTCAATGAGGTACTTCAGATCGTCGGGGATGCCGAAGCGGCTGGTGGCCGCGAAGTAGCCCGTGCACTGGTAGCCCCAGGAGGCGTCCAGGGGATGCTCCGTCACCGGCAGCAGCTCCACATGGGTGAAGCCCATCTCCTTCACGTAGGGCACCAGGTAGGAGGCGATGTCCCGGTAGGAGAGGAACTCGCCCTCCCCGGTACGCCGCCAGGAGCCCAGGTGGCACTCATAAATATTCATGGGCTTTGTATAAAGAGGCGTTTTTGCCCGGTATTCCATCCAGCTCTTGTCGCCCCACTGGTAGCCGGTATTCAGATCATAGATCTTGGTGGAGACGTCGGGGCGGGTGGCGCTGTGGAAACCGAAGGGATCGGCCTTGCCCACATAGGTGCCGTCCTCCTGATGGATGGCATACTGATAGGCGTCGTAGCGCTGCAGGCCGGGGACAAAAGCCTCCCAGATGCCGCCCTCCACCTTCTCCATGGGAGTGGCCTCCAGGTCCCAGCCGTTGAAGTCGCCGATGATGGTGATGCGGGGGGCGTTGGGCGCCCAGACCCGGAATAAGTAGCCCTCGGTTCCGTCCTCAGTCTTGGCCGGATGGGCGCCGAAACACCGCCAGGCCCGGGTGGAACGGCCCTCGGAAAAGGCCTCCAACTCTAAAAACAGGTCGTTGGCGGAAAGATTTTCCTGATATTTGGACAAAGTGATCACCTCTGCGGTAAATTTCCTCGCCGCGCTGAGCGAAAAAGCACAACACGCAGACGAAAATATTGCCGGATATTTATATAAATTATACAACGCGGTCCAGAACCCGTCAAGTAAAATAGCCGTAAAGCTGGATTTTGTACATTTCGGCAAAAAGACTGGAACTTTATGTAAGCGCCGGGAAATCCCGGCGGGCGGAACGGGCAGGGAACCGGTTCCCCACTTATCCCTCCGCCATGAGCAGCTGGCGCAGCATGCGGGAGAAAATTCCAGGCACCGTCAGCCGGTCCACGCCCTGGGCGGCCACGATGGGAATGGTCTTCTGAAGCTCCTCCCCCACGTACACCTCCAGCTGGCCCAGGGTCTGGCCCGGGTCCACCGGAGCCTCCACATCCTGGGCCACCGTCACTTTGGTGGTCACCTGGTCCGCCTGGCGCTTGTCCACCAGCAGGGAGCAGTCCTCCTTCAGCTGGGGCTGCACCTGGGCCGCCGTCCCCAGCAGCACGTCCACCGGGGCCAGAGGGGTCTCGGGGTAGACGTTTACCAGAGCGTAATTTGCAAAGCCGTAGTCCAGAAGGGCCTTGGCGTCCTCAAAGCGCTGGGCACTGGTGGGGGCCTTCATGATGACGGCAATGAGCTCCATGCCGTCCCGCTCCGCCGTGGCCGACATGCAGTAGAGGGCCGAGTCGGTGGACCCCGTTTTCAGACCCGTGGCCCCCGCATAAAAGCGGATGAGCCGGTTGGTGTTGGTGAGCCCGAAGGTGCCGTCCCGAATGGAGTCCATCCAAATGGTTGTATAATCCCGAATATCCGGGTGGTTCAAAATGAGCTCCCGGGACATGAGGGCGATGTCGTAGGCCGTGGTCACATGGCCGTCGGCGGGCAGGCCGGTGCAGTTGACAAAGTTGGTGTCCGCCATGCCCAGCTCCTGGGCCTTGCGGTTCATCTCCGCCACAAAAGCCGCCTCACTGCCGTAGAGGTGCTCCGCCAGGGCCACCGCACAGTCGTTGCCCGACACCACGGTGACGCACTTGATAAGCTCCCGGACGGGCATCTGCTCCCCTTCTTTTAGATAGACCTGGGAGCCGCCCATCCCCGCCGCGTTGGCGGAGACGGTCACCAGATCATCCGAGGTGAGCCGCCCGTCGTCCAGAGCCTCCATCACCAGAAGAAGGGTCATGATCTTGGTCACGCTGGCCGGCTCCAGCTTCTGGTGGCTGTTCTGGTCGTACAGCACGGTCCCTGTCTCCTTCTCCATCAAAAGAGCGGAGGCACAGGAGAGAGACAGTCCGCCAGCCTCCTCCGCCCCCGCAGCCGGTATGGCGGCCGCCAACAGCAGCGCCGCCAGAATCAACGTGGAAATGCGCTTCATAAATGGTTCCTCCTGCTCCATCATTTGTGGATGAAAACAGGATATGGAGAGACTGCCGGTTCTATACAGTGGGCAAAGCCGGTATTTTTTTCTGGACAGGCCTGTGTATTACCTTAATGCAAACCGGGCGTGAGATATGACGAAGAAGGGCGAGTCCCTTCTTTTTTTCTTGCGTGACCGGCACCATACAACTTTCCGGCCTCTCCCAGCCAGAGGTGAGGAGGGATGGAATGGCCAGAGGTGGGCTCCCGGGACGGGAGGAGATTTTAAAGCGCATGTGGAAGCTGGCCAACGCCGATGTGGGCGACGCGGTGCGCCTGGCCTGCTTTCCGGAGGAGGACTGGGGCGGGCTTCAAAAGCTGGATCTGGACGCCCTCACCGAGTTTAAACGGGGGACAAACGGCGTCATTGAACTGAAATTTGCCGACCGGGCCCGGCTGCTGGAGCGGCTGCTGGACGCCGCCGACCAGAGCGGTGAGGAGCAGGTGGACCGCTTTTTGCGGGCCATGGAGGAGAAGGGGGAATAAGCCGTGGAGGATCTGGTCTTTTCCCCCAAGCAGCGCCGGGTGCTCACCTGGTGGCGGCCCGGCTCCCCCGACCGGGACAGGCAGGCCATCATCTGCGACGGGGCGGTGCGCAGCGGCAAGACCTTGTGCACCGGATTGTCCTTTTTCTGCTGGGCCATGCGCTCCTTCCAGAACCGGAATTTCGCCCTGTGCGGCAAGACCATCTCGTCCCTGCGGCGAAACCTGCTCTCGGAGCTCATTCCCCTGCTGGAGAATATGGGCTTCCGGTGCCGGATGCAGAATGGACGAAACCTCATTCAGGTGCGGCTGGGGCGGCGGAAAAACACCTTCTACCTCTTCGGGGGCAAGGACGAGGGCTCGGCGGCCCTCATCCAGGGCATCACCCTGGCGGGGGCCCTGCTGGACGAGGTGGCCCTGATGCCCCGCTCCTTCGTGGAGCAGACCGCGGCCCGGTGCTCGGTGACCGGGAGCCGGCTGTGGTTCTCCTGCAACCCCGAGTCCCCCGGGCACTGGTTTTACCGGGAGTGGATTGAAAAGGCGGAGGAGAAAAAGGTGCTGCGGCTCCAGTTTGCCATGACCGACAACCCCGGCCTCTCCCGGGAGGTGCTGGAGCGCTACCAGACCATGTTTGAAGGCACCTTCTACCGCCGGTTTGTGCTGGGAGAGTGGGTGGCCGCCGAGGGCATCATTTATGACTTCTTTGACGAGAGCTATGTATCCCCGGTGCCGGAGGGGGAGATGGAGCAGTGGTACATCTCCTGCGACTACGGCACGGTGAACCCCACCTCCATGGGCCTGTGGGGCAAGCAGGACGGGGTGTGGTACCGGGTGGCGGAGTACTACTACGACGCCCGGCAGGAGCGGCGACAGAAAACCGACGAGGAACACGCCGACGCCCTGGCACGGCTTGCCGGGGGACGGCGGATTGAGGCGGTGGTGGCCGATCCCTCCGCTGCCAGCTTTCTGGAGACCCTGCGCCGCCGGGGCTGGCGGGTGCGGCGGGCGGACAACGAGGTGCTCTCGGGCATCCGCCTCACCGCCCGGCTGATGAAGGCCAGAAAGCTGGTCATTTGCCAGCCCTGTAAGGACGCCATCCGGGAGTTTTCCCTCTACCGCTGGGAGGACAAGGGCGACGGTCAGGACCGGGTGAAAAAAGAATATGACCACGCGATGGATGAAATTCGCTACTTTGCCTCTACTGTGGCGGGGCGGGAAAGCAGCGGCGGCTTTTTTGCCGGCTGCGTGGAGCGGAAAACGCGCTGAAAATTGACAGAAAAGGGAGCGGGACAACATGAGATGGTGGAAACAGAGGCACCGGGAGGCGTCGCCCCCCGTGGTGCAGGTGCGCCGGAGCGAGGGGCACCCCTTCGGCGTACTGGACCGGTACACCCCCCTGGGCGGCGGCTCGGTGGAGCTGTACCGGGCTATCCGGGAGGGCGTGCCCGTGGTGGAGGCCGCCGTGTGGAAGCTGGTGCGGCTGTGCGGCGGGGTGCATCCCATCTGCCGGGACAAGAGGGCACAGGAGGAACTGGACGCCTTCTGGCAGGGGGTGAACACCGGCTGGGGCCAGCAGGGGATGCAGGCCTTTCTGGACCGGTATTTGGACGACCTCTTTACCTGCGGCCACGCATTGGGTGAGATTGTGCTCACCGGAGACGGGCGGGATGTGGCGGCGGTGCTGTGTGCCGACCCGGAGCAGGTGGAGGCCCGGGAGGGGGACACCCCCCTGGACTTCCGGCTGTGCCGGAGGGAGGTGGGGGAGCCCAGAGAGCTGCCCTGGCAGGAGCTGCTCCTCTTCACCCCCTTTCAGCCTACCTCCGACAGCCCCTTCGGGGTGTCCCTCATGCGGTCCATGCCCTTTTTGACGGGCATTCTGCTGAAAATTTACCAGGCCATGGGCCAGAACTGGGAGCGGGCAGGCAACCTGCGCTTTGCGGTGGTCTGTAAGCCTGGGGAGGGCGAGGAGGCCTTTGCCCAGGAGCGGTGCTCACAGATTGCCCAGGAGTGGTCGGCCGCCATGCAGGCTGGCCGGGAAGGGACGGTGCGGGACTTTGTGGCCGTGGGCGACGTGGACATCAAGGTCATCGGCGCCGACAGCCCCATTCTGGACAGCGAGGTGCCCGTGCGCCAGATTCTGGAGCAGCTGGTGGCCCGGACGGGCATTCCCCCCTTCATGCTGGGGCTGTCCTGGTCCTCCACCGAGCGCATGAGCGCCCAGCAGGCCGACCTGCTTACCAGCGAGATTACCGCCATCCGCCGCAGCGTGGAGCCCGCGCTCCAGAGGGTGGCCCAGCTGTGGCTTGGGCTGCGGGGCTATGACCCCCGGGTGACGCTGGAGTGGGAGGACATCAATCTCCAGGACCTGGTGGAAGAGGCCCGGGCAGAACTGTACCGGACCCAGGCAGAGGGCTTGAAGCTGGAGCAGGAGAGCCGGAAGGGCTGAAAAGTCCCGCCCGGAGCGATTACGCCAGGTCGGGGCCCCCGGGAAAGCGCGGAGCGCTTTTCTGGGGAGAGGAGGAGCAGCGGAAGGAGCGAGGCCTGCCGGATGCGGCGGGCCGAGGGATCTGGAGCTTGCGACGACGATGCTCAGGCGGAGAAAATGAAGGAGGAAGCCGAATGAAGGTATTGAAGGAATCCCAGGGAGGCCAGCAGGCGGCGGTGACGGCGGAGGATCTGGCCCTCATCAACCTGCTCTCCCGGAAGGAATTAAAGGAGGAGGACGTGTACGTCTTCTCCCTGCGCCTCTGCGACAACGAGGTGGACCGGGACCAGGAGCGCTTTGCCCCCCAGACACTGGAGGAGCTCTCCAGGCTGTTTGTGGGCAAGAGCGGCATCTTTGACCACCAGTGGTCCGCCCGGGGTCAGGCCGCCCGCATCTATAAGACCGAGGTCATTTTCCAGCCGGAGCGCACCACCAAGGCCGGGGACGGCTACTGCTGGCTGAAGGGCTGGGCCTACATGGCACGGACCGAGGGCTCAAAGGACCTGATTGCCGAAATTGAGGCGGGCATCAAAAAGGAGGTCAGCGTGGGCTGCGCCGTGGAACAGTCGGTGTGCTCCATCTGCGGGGCCGACCTTCGAAAGGGGCAGTGCGGCCACAAGAAGGGCGAGTACTACGACGGAAAGCTGTGCTACGCCAGCCTGGAGGGGGCCAGCGACGCCTATGAGTTCTCCTTTGTGGCGGTGCCCGCCCAGCCCGAGGCGGGTGTGGTGAAGGGGGCGGGCAGCGCCCGGACCCTGAAGGACCTGGTCCGAAAAAATCCCGGTCTGGCCGGAGAGCTGGAACAGCTGGAGCGGGAGGCGGAAGCGGGACGGCAGTACCGGAAGGAACTCAAAGAGGAGACGGTACGCCTGGGCCTGCTGGCCGGGCTGGGCATGGAACGGGAGCTGCTGCTGGGCATGACGGAGAAGCTCTCCCTCGCCGAGCTTACCGCCCTGAAGGAGGCCTGGGGCGCAAAGGCTGCCCGGCGTTACCCCATCTGTCCCCAGCTGGAATACGGAGAAAAGAGCGGCCAGCCCGACAGCCGGGACGGCGCTTTTCTGATTTGATTTTTTAAGGAGGTCAACAAACCATGAGCAAGTTTTCCTTTGAGGACATTGGAGCCGTGGTGGCCACCTTCGCCTGCGGCGAGGACGTGACCGGCGGCAAGGTGGTCAAGGTCACCGAAAACGGCACGGTGGGCCTGTGCTCGGCCAAGGACAAGTTCTGCGGCGTGGCCATGGAGCCCCGAAAGGGGGGCGCCGCCGTCCAGGTGAAGGGCTTTGTCACCGTCAGCACCACCGGCTCCCTCACCCCCGGCTGGGCCAATGTGGAGGCCGACGGCAACGGCGGCGTGCAGAGTTCCGCCGACGGCGGCATCCCCGTGCTGGTGGTCAGCGCCGGCGAAAACTCCGCCGTACTGTGTCTGTGAGAAGAAAGGGAGCGTGAAGAAAAATGGCTTTTTCCTATGACAATCTGAGACTGGACAAGGGCATGTATCAGGAGGCCGGGTCCACCTTTACCCAGGTGCTGGAGCGCCAGGACCCCAGCGAGCAGTACAAGGGCACCTCCCTGGAGGGCCTGGACGCCTTTCAGCGCCAGCTCAAGCGCTTTGACATCAAGGTGAAGGGCGCCGGCAGCGACGTGGTGGAGAAGTTCTTCCGCACCGCCGACTCCGCCGTCCTCTTCCCTGAGTACATCGCCCGCTCCGTCCGCCAGGGCATGGAGGAGGGCGACATCCTCCCCCACATCACCGCCGCCGTCACCAAGTTCGACGGCATGGATTACCGCTCCATCGCCTCCGAGGCCGGCGGCGAGGAGAAGGAGCTGCGCCAGGTGGACGAGGGCGCCTCCATCCCCGCCACCACCATCAAGGTGCAGAGTAACCTGGTGAAGCTGCGCAAGCGCGGCCGCATGCTGGTGGCCTCCTACGAGGCCGTCCGCTACCAGAAGCTGGACCTCTTCTCCGTCACCCTGCGCCAGATTGGCGCTCACATCGCCCGGGCCCACCTGGAGGACGCGGTGGACGTGCTGATGAACGGCGACGGCAACGGCAACGCCGCCCAGGTGGACGAGGTGTCCTCCTCCGGCACCCTGACCTACGACGACCTGGTGGACTTCTGGGCCAAGTTTGACCCCTACGAGATGAACGCTCTGCTGGTGTCCGGCGACGTGATGGTGAAGCTGCTGAAGCTCACCGAGTTCCAGAACCCCCTCACCGGCCTCAACTTCCAGGGCACCGGCAAGCTGACCACCCCCCTGGGGGCCACCCTGCTGCGCACCTCCGTCCTCCCCGAGGGCACGGTCATCGGTCTGGACAAGCGCTTCGCCCTGGAGATGGTGCAGGGCAGCGACGTGACGGTGGAGTACGACAAGCTCATTGACCGCCAGCTGGAGCGGGCCGCCATCACCACTATCAGCGGCTTTGCAAAGATTTTCCAGAACGCCAGCCGGGTCCTGGAGGTCTGAGATGGAGCTGGGCGAGGAAATTCTGGCCCTGTGCCGCCAGATGGGCGCCGGGGAGGAGCAGGACACGCTGCTCCTCCCCCTCATTGAGGCCGCCCAGGACAGCCTTCAGCGGCGGCTGAAGGCCGGCGTCTCGCCCCAGGACTGCGGCTCCGCTTTCCCTTTGGCGGCGGCTCTCATGGCCATGGACGGCCTCAGCGGGGCCGCCGGAGAGGGGGACGTGAGCTCCTTTTCCGCCGGCGAGGTGTCCGTCCAGCTGCGGGAGAAAAGCGGCGGCGGACGGAGCGAGCAGGCCGAGCGGCTGCTGGCCCCCTGGCTGCGGGAGACGGGCTTTGCCTTCCGGGGGGTGGAGGGATGACGGACCGGGCGTGGAAGAGCATTTTGAGCCGGTACGGGCAGGAGGTTACCCTCCACCCCGCCGGGGGCGGCGAGGGAATTTCGCTAAAAGCCTTTCTCCAGCCGGTGCTCCAGAAGAGCGAGGACCAGCAGGTCCCCTCTCCCCTGGGATTTCGGCGGGAGGACCGCTTTTTATATCTGGGGCCCGCCGATGTGCCTCTGGCGGACGGAGACCAGGTGGAATGGCAGGGCGGGCGCTACGCCGTCCAGTCCGCCCATCCGGTGGGGCCGGAGACGGGCGGACACTTCTGGGCCCTGTTGCGGCCCGTGGATGAGGAGGGGACCGTATGAATGGGGGAGTACAGGGCATTACCAAGGCCCTTGCCGACTACCTGACGGAGCAGGGCGCCGCGGCGGTACCCGCCTGGAACACCGGGGCGAGGCAGAAGCTCAGCGGACCCACGGCAGTGGTATCCCTGCGGGGATGCCGGGTGGCCCCGGTGGGCTTTCAGGACTACCTGGGCCAGCGGCAGCGGGAGGACGGGGTGTGGGAGGACTGGTACGGCCGGGAGGCCACCCTTACCTTCGGCCTGGACCTCTGCGCCCCGGAGGGGACGGAGGACGGGGCCTTCCAGGCCCTTTTAGACCAATTATCCGCCGCCCTGCTGGTGGGCGCGCCGGAGGGGCTGGCCGTGGAGGAGTTCTCCTGGGGAGAGCTTACCTTCGACACCCAGCAGCGGCTGCTGCGCCAGAGCACCCAGGCGGTGTGCCGGGCCTACCTCTGCGCGGCGGAGCAGGCCGACGGGCTGTTTACCGATTTTGAACTGCGAGGAGGCATAAAAGCATGAATGTGACAACCCATCAGCGGCCGGGAGTGTACTCGGCCTATGACGCCAGCACCATCGTCTCGGGCAGCGGCGGGGGCAGACTGGTGGGCCTGGCGGCGGTGAATACCGTGGCCACGGCAGGCGAGGTGCAGACCATCACCAGCTATGAGAAGGCAGTGGCGGTCTTCGGCTCCGACGGGGACGAGGATATGGCCGAGCTCATCCGCCTGGCCCTGAAAAACGGCGCCGGCGGCGTGAAGGCAGTGGCGGTGGCCAACGAGGAGGGCTACGACGCCGCCTTTGCCCTGCTGGAGCAGGAGGAGGACCTGGCGGTGGTGCTGTGCGGCAGCACCGACCAGAGTGTGCAGCAGAAGCTGCGGGACAGCGCGGTGACGGCGGCGGAGAACCGCCGGGAGCGGCTGTGCGTGGTGGCGGGAGCCGCCGGGGAGGATGAGGAGGCCCTCATCGCCCGGGCGGAGGCCCTGAACAGTGAGCGGGTGGTGCTGGTGGCCCCCGCCGGGCTGGACCGGGACGGGGAGGCCATCTCCGGACTGGGTGTGGCCGCGGCGGTGGCAGGCGTGCTGGCCGGGGAAAGCGACCCCGCCATCCCCCTGGGGGGTGCGGAGCTGAAGGGCCTCTATGGCCTGGAGCAGCGCTACGACGACAACGCCCTGGACCTGCTCATTCTGGGGGGCGTCACCCCCGTGGAGAGTGTGTCCGGCATCGTGTCCGTGGTGCGGGGTGTGACCACCCGGACCAAGACCGGCGAGGTGCAGGACGCCACCTGGCGGGACCTGGCCACCATTCGGGTGGTGGACGATGTGATTCCCTCCCTCCGCACCGCCCTGCGCACCAAGTTTGCCCGGGCCAAAAACACCGCCCAGAGCCGCAGCGCCATCCGGGCCCAGGTGGTGCTGGAGCTGGAAAACAAGCTGAAGCAGGAGATTATCACCGGCTATGAGGGGGTGGAGGTGTCCGCGGACACCCAGGATCCCACCCGCTGCCTGGTGGACTTCTCCTTCACCGTGGCCCACGGCATCAACCAGATCTGGCTGACCGCCCATATCACCGTGTGAGCGGGCAGGAATAGGAGGAAGTTTCTATGAGCGTGGCAGGATTCCCCACCAGCAGCGACATCTATCTGGAAGTGGACGGTACCCGGGTGGCCGTGGTGCAGAGCTACACCGCCAAGACCACCAAGAGCAGCACCGCCGTGGAGGCCTTCGGCGAATCGGAGCCGGTGGCCACCATTCCCGGCCAGGCCGTCCACACCGTACAGCTCAAGCGGCTGTACGCCACCGACGAGGCCATCCGGGACGGCATCGACTTTTACAACATGTCCGGCTTCTCCCTGGTCATCTGCAAGCCGGACCGGAAAATCATTTACAGCGGCTGCCAGTGGAGCTCCATTGAGGAGAGCGCCACCCTGGGCAGCATGGTGCTGGAGGAGGTCACCCTGGTGGCCACCCGGCGCATTGAGACGGAGGTGTAACCGGTGGCCCCTTCCATTTTGGCGGGACAGGACCGGCTGCCCCTGAATAACGGCATGGAGCTTCGGCTGCTGTCCGCCCTGGAGGTCCTCCAGGCCCGGCGGGAGGCGGGGGAGCTGGCCCAGGAGGACCGGGAGCGGGCATTGTGCTCCAACGCCTGCCTGCTGGCCCGGGCCCTGGAGCAGGCCGAGGACCACACCCCCGTGTTTGCAGACGGCCGGGCGGTGCTCTCCGCCCTCACCGTGGAGGAGATTGCCGCCCTGGCCGGGCGGTGGGCCCGGTTCCGGGAGGAGAATAACCCCGGGCTGAACCTCACCGACGGGGAGTTGGAAGAGCTAAAAAAAAACTCCGTGACCAGCCCGGTGAGCGGCTTCGATGGCGGGTGCTGAGGGACTTTTCCGCCCTGCCCACCGAAGTCCGGGCCCGGGAGATGAAGGACCGGGACTACCTGTGGTGCCTGGTCAACCAGCTGCTGGACCGGGAGGAGGAGCTCGACCGCCTGTGCCCGGAGTGCCGAGCCCGGGCGGAGGAGGCACGCTGTCCGGTGTGCGGACGGACCCAAGGCTCCTGGGGGAAGGGCGGAGTGAATGCCGCCTTTGACCAGGACCGGTTTGAACGGATGAGAGGGGGAGAGGACCGGTGACCGACTATCTGACCCAGCTTCTGGGCCCGGAAGAGGACGCCCTGGAGTGGGCCCTCCGGCAGGCGGAAAACGCCCTGGCCGGGGGAAGGCCCAGGGAGACAGAGAGGGAGGAATCCTACCCTATTGACGAGACGGCATGGGCGGAGCCTGAGACCGAACGGTTGGACACGGACCGCTCCCCCAAGGAAAAGGCCGGGCTTCCCCAGGGGCTGCCCCGGGAGTTTGCCCAGGAAGCGATGAATACGGCCCTCCGGGGCGGGGCGGAAGATGGGATTGCCCCGGAAATTGCCCGGCCTGAGGCCCGGCCCCTGGCCGGGGCCCTCCAGAGGGCGGACCGGAGCGCCGCCCAGGCCGGAGCGCTGACCCGGGGCGCGTCTGCCGTCCACCCCACCGGAGACCGGACGAAGGCGGAGGACCTGGCCCGGACCGCCGTGGGGCGGGCCCAGAGAGGCCGGGACGGCACCGGCGGGGAGCTGGACACCGCCCAACAGGTGGACCGGGCCTTCCGCCGGGACAGCCGCCGCTACGACGGCGGCTTTTTTCTATACTGAGACAGCAAGCGGAAAGGGAGCGATCACAGGATGCTGTCCCCCATGCGATACAAAAACTACATCTGGCCCCATAACCCCAGGGTGTACTCCATCGACTACAACAAGGAGCTGGTGGTGCACAAGATTCCCTTTGAGCTCTACCGCCTGCAGAATCTGGGCCGGACCAACCGGATTATGGCGGGCGAGGGGGAGTTTGTGGGCGAAAACGCGTACAGCCAGTTCGGCATGCTGGCCAACGTCTTTTATGAGGAAAAGCCCGGGCTGCTGGTCCATCCCCTGTGGCAGGTGTCCAACGCCTACTTTGTGTCCCTGCGGCTGGAGCAGGAGCCCCGGCCCGACTATGTGCGCTACTCCTTTGTCTTCTGGGAGGACCACAGCACAGAGGGCGACCTGGTGCTCCGGGTCACCGGCTCTGCCGGCGGGACGGAGGGGGGCACACAGAGTGCGTCGGTCTCCTCTGTTCCCCAGTACCACCGGGTGGTGAAGGGAGACACCCTGTGGGCGCTGGCCAAGACCTACGGGCTTACCCTCAGCGAGCTCATCGCCCTCAACCCCCAGATTAAAAATCCCAACCTCATTTATGTGGGAGATGAGGTGAGAGTGAAGTGACGGGCTATGTCATTGACCGGGCCGGGGTGCGGTGGCAGCTGCCGTCCCTGCTGGCCTGGCAGCTGGACTACACCGCCGGAGTACCCTGTGACAGCTTCTGGCTGCGCTTTCTCTGGAAGTTGGGGAGCGACACCGACCCACGGGAGTGGGTGGAATTTCAGGCGGAAGACAACGGTGAGCGGGTCTTTACCGGCCTGGTGGATGAGTGCGAGCGCACACGGGACAGCGACGGGGAGATTATGGAGATCTCCGGCCGGGGGATGGCCGCCCGCCTTCTGGACAACGAGGCCCTGGGGCAGGACTATGAGACCGCCACCCTGGCCGACATTTTGCGGGACCACGTGACCCCCTACGGCATCACGGCGGCCCCGGGGGCCAGCCTGCCCGCCGTGTCCCAGTTCTCGGTGGCGGTGGGCAGCAGCGAGTGGTCGGTGGTCTACGACTTTGCCCGGTACTACGGCGGCGTGGCACCCCGCTTTGACAAGCTAGGGCGGCTGGTGCTCACCGGCTGGACGGAGGGAGAGGAGCGGGTGCTGGGAGACGGCGTGCCGGTGACAAAACTGGTATGCCGGGACCGGCGGTATGGCGTTCTCTCCCGGGTGCTGGTGCGGGACCGGTACTCCGGCGCGGTGCAGACGGTGGAAAACGGGGACTTTCTGGCCCGGGGAGGTATGGCCCGGCGGGTCATCACCATGCCGGGGCGGAGCTCCTACAAGACCATGCGCTACTCCGGCCAGTTCCAGCTGGACAAATCCAAGGCCCAGCTGGAGCGGCTGGAGGTGGAGGTGGCCCTGCCCTTCTGCGCCTGGCCGGGGGACCTGGTGGTGCTGGAGCGCAAGGAGTGGGATCGGAATGGCCGCTACCGGGTGGCTCAGGCCACGGTAGGTATGGATGAGCGGGGCTACTGGACGCGGCTGGATCTGGCCCGGCCGGACTTTGTGATGTGAGGTGAGGGGTATGTGGACATCGGAACGGACACGGAGGCCGGTCCAGCAGGAGCCGGCGGCGGAGCTGGGGGCGGTGACCCTGGGGGGCGACCCCGCGGGGGTGGCCCTGGGCGGGGAGCGGAGATGGCTCAGCGTCTACGCCCCCGGCGGGTACAGCTGGCGCCCGGCGGCGGGAGAAAAGGTGCTGGTGCTCAAGGCGGGGGGCGAGCGGGAGCTGCCCTGCATTGTGGGCACCGTCCAGCAGGAGACCGATCTGAAGCCCGGGGAGGTGAGCCTCCGGGGCGGCAGCAGCCAGGTGCGGCTGGGACAGGGCAGCCTGGAGCTCAACGGCCACATTATGGTCAACGGCATGGACCTGGAGCGGTACATCCGGGAGATCGTGGGCGAGATGTTGGGCGCCATGGGAGGTTAAGATGGAACGGAAGCTGATAAACGGCGAATATGTACCCAACGGGGCGGGGGGACTGACCACCCTGGAGGGGGCACAGGAGGTACTGGCACGGGTGCTGTTCCGCCTCACCGCCCGGCGGGGCGGACTGCCCTTCCGTCCCAATCTGGGCAGCCGCCTCTACCAGGTGCTGAGGGAGAAACCCTCCGCCCGCCAGGCCCTGGCCGCCCAGTACGCCGCCGAAGCCCTGGAGGAGGAGACGGATCTGAAGCTCTCCCGGGTGGAGTGGCAGGACACAGAGAACGGCGGTCGGGTGGTGGTGCGCCTGGAGTGGCGGGGGGAGACCCTTACCGCCCAGGTGGATCTGTGAAAAATGAGGTGACGGCAAGTTGAAAACGGTTGAGACCATTTATAAGGAGATGCTGGAGCAGTTTGGCCAGTACACGGGGCTGGAGCCGGTGGAGGGCTGTGACCTGTCCGCCCGGCTGTACGCCGTGGCTGCCCAGGTGTATGCCCTGTACGTCCAGGCTGACTGGGTGGCCCGGCAGGCCTTCCCTCAGACCGCCCAGGGGGGGTATCTGGACCGCCACGCCCAGCTGAGAAGCCTGGAGCGGAAGGGCGCGGTGGCCGCCCAGGGGGTGGTGCGCTTCACCGCCGGAGAGACGGCGGCGGTGGACCGGGTCATCCCTCAGGGGACCGTGTGCATGACGGTGGGCCTGGTGCGCTTTGAGACCACCCAGGAGGGCGTCATTTCCGCGGGAGAACTGACCGCCGATGTGCCCGTCCGGGCCCTCACGGAGGGTGCGGCGGGCAACGTGGGAGCGGGCACCATTGTGACCATGGCGGTGGCCCCGGTGGGGGTGCTGTCCTGCACCAATCCTGAGCCCTGCACCGGCGGCGAGGAGGCGGAGGACGATGAGGCCCTGCGGGCCCGGGTGCTGGACACCTTCAAGCGCCTGCCCAACGGGGCCAATGCCGCCTTCTACGAGCAGAGCGCCCTGTCCTTTGACGGGGTGGCCGCCGCGGCGGTGGTGCCCCGCCCCCGAGGGACAGGCAGCGTGGATGTGGTGGTGGCCACCCTCTCCGGCCTGCCCGGGGAGGAGCTGCTGCGTGAGCTGACGGAGTACTTCCAGGCCCGGCGGGAGATTGCCGTGGATGTGCAGGTGCGGGCCCCGGAGACGGTGTCGGTGGATGTGACTGTGCGGGTGAAGGCCGGGGAGGGCCGGGACCAGCAGGCGGTGGAGCAGGGGGTGGAGCAGGCCCTGCGGGACTGGTTTACCGGAAAAATCCTGGGCCAGAGCGTGCTGTTGGCCAAGCTGGGCAGCCTCGTCTACGGCTGCGAGGGCGTGGAGAACTACGCCATCTCCGCCCCTGCCGCCGATGTGGCGGTGGCCTCTGACGTGCTGCCCGTGCTGGGCACCCTGACGGTGGAGGAATTGGTATGAGCTACGCCCAATATCTCAGAGAGCTGCTGCGCCCCCTGGGGGTCTACGATCTGGAGGCCCCCTTCTCCGGGGGCGAGCTGGACACGGAGGGAGCGGCCCTGGACGGGGCCGAGGGGACGCTGGAGGAGGTGGGCCGGGAGGTGGACCTCACCTCCGCCCGGGACTGGGGGCTGGAGAATCTGGCCCGCCTCTTTGTCCGCCGCCCGGCGGCGGGCACCCCGGAGGAGCTGGGCCAGGCCCTGGCCGCCCTGCTGCGCATCGGCGGGGACAGCTTTACTCCGCAGGCCATCAACGACACCATTTCCGGCTGCGGCATTCCCGCGTGGGTGGAGGAGACCGGTGTGGGCACGGTGCAGGTGCGCTTCCCCGGCACCGCCGGCGTGCCCGAGGGCTTTGAGCGGCTGAAGAAAATTGTGGAGGACATCCTCCCCGCCCATCTGGCCATTGAGTACTGGTTCTGGTACCTAACCTGGGCGGAGCTGGAGGCAAAATTCTCCTGCTGGGCCGATATCGAAGCCCTGGATTTGACCTGGGAGCAGCTGGAGACCTATGTGGGAGATTCCTAAACAGCGGCAGTGATCTGCATGAAAACCGCGGGATGGAGCGTGCTCCATCCCGCGGTTTTTTATTCGCCGTAAATAAAAAAACAGAAAAATTATTCACTTTAATAGTTTAAACTATTGACTAATTAGTGAGATGGAATTATAATGACGCAAAGCGCAGGGAGGATTCCTCCCTGCGGTGTGTTTTGAAGAAAGAAGGAGGAAGCAACATTATGCCTGAATCTGCAAGCGGAACGGTACTGGTCCTAATCAGCACCGTAGTGGTAATGCTCATTGGCCTGGGCATTGCCCTTTATTTCCAAAAACGAACCAAAACGGCTGAGGACTGGGCCATGGGCGGCCGGCAGCTGCCCTCCTACGTCATCGTCTTTACTCAGTTTGCCACCCTGGTTGGCGGCGGCGTGCTGGTGGGTCATGTGAGCATTGGCTTCAGTTATGGCCTGGCCCCCCTGACCTACGGCGTATGCGGTGCGGCCGGCTGCTTTATTATGGCCATTATTGCCGCTTGGCTTCGCGAAAATGAGTTTACCACCATTCCGGATATTCTGGAAAAGGTATATGGAAAGAACCGCTTTTTGCAGTTTGTAGGCGCCATTATGGCCATGGTAGTGCCCTTCGGGTGGATTGCCTCTCAGGCCACAGCCTTTGCCAAGCTCTACGCTGAGATTACTGGCATTGACATGAACGTACTCATTGTGGTGCTGGTTATCATTTGTGTGCTCTTTACCATCCCTGCCGGATTCAGTGCCGTGGCCTGGAGCGACTTTGTTTTCGGTGTGATGATGCTGGCGCTGTGTGTGCTCACTGGCTACCTGGCCCTGGATATGGGCGGTGGCTGGAGCAATGTGGTGGCTGCCCACCCCGACCCGGAGGTGCTCAGTTTCCCCGGCGGTCTTCTCTCCGCCGGCTTTACCACCACGGCCTTGTGGTTTATTGCCGCTACCCCCGGTATGATGACCAACCAGATGACCCTGCAGCGGGTGTGTGCGGCCAACTCCGCCAAGAATGCCCGCCGTACTCTTATTGTGGGCGGTATCCTCATTGCCGGCATTGAGCTGTGGGTTGTTGTGGTAGGCAATGTGTGCCGGGCCCTGAATCCTGGCCTGGATTCCGAGCTGGCCAGCGGCTGGTTCCTTACTCAGATTCCCACCTGGGCCCTGGCCCTGTTCAGCGGCTTTATTGCCACTACCATCATCTCCACCACGGACAGCGCCCTGCAGTCGGTATCCGTGAACCTGACTCAAGACATCTACAAACAGTACATTAATCCCAACGCCGATGATAAGAAGCTGCTGTCCGTGTCCCGGATCTGCACCGTGCTGGTGGCTATCGCCGCCGTGGCGCTGGCCATCGCCTTCCCCCAGGTGCTGAACCTTATTGTGGCCTCCTATGCCTACTCCGCCTCCGGTCTGCTGGTGCCGATCTACTGTGGGTATGCCTTCCGTCACAAGAATATTCTGACTCCCGTCAGCGGCATTGCCGGTATGGTGGGCGGTGTAGTGGGCTGTGGTCTGGCCCAAGCCTTTGAGAGCTCTCTGCCCCCTATCTTCGGCATCCAGATGCCCTATGCCATCTACGGCATTCTTGCCTCTCTCGTTTGCCTGCTGATTGCGGCAGCCGTTACCAAGAAGGAGAAGACTAAGGCATAAAACTCCGCTTCGGCCTATGACTGTCTGCTTGCACGGTTATGGGAACTGTGCTACAATACAGCATTAGTGAATCAGTGAGAGGCGGCCGGCGCGGACACCCCGTGTCGGCCGCCTCCCCAAAGAATAATAAGGAGGAATCTTGTATTATGAACACCATGCTGCTCAAACAGTCTGACATCCAGAAGATCATCTCCATGCAGGATGTCATTGACATTGTGGACAAGACCTTTGTGGACCTGGGCGAGGGCAAGACCATCAATCCCACCAAGCTCAACCTGAATCTGGGTGACAGTGAGCCCACCAACCTGCCCTACAAGGCTTCTCTGAACGCCATGCCGGCCTACATCGCCTGGCAGGATATGGCCGGTCAGAAGTGGGCCGGCGGCTGGGGCAAGGGCCGCCGGGAGATTGGCCGCCCCTTCATCAACGCCCTCATCATGCTGGTCCACCCCAACTATGGCGACTTTTTGGCGGTGATGGACGGTGCATGGATCACTAATATGCGCACCGGTGCCCAGACCGCCGTTATTCTGCGCTATCTGCTGAAGGACAAGAAGGACATTACCGTGGGCCTCTACGGCGCCGGTGTCCAGGGCCGTACCCAGACCGAGGCCCTTACCACCATTTTCAACGTGCAGAAGCTCTACGTCTATGATCCTGTCCCCGCTGCCGCCGCCAAGTTCAAGGAGGAGATGAAGGACAAGGTTCAGGGCGAAATCATTCTGGTGGACCACCCCAAGGATGCCGCCAAGGCCGATGCCGTCATTACCGTCACCCCTGCCACCCAGGCCTTCCTGAAGGGCGAGTGGCTGGAGAAGGGCACCATTTATTTTGCCATGGGCTCCTATCAGGAGTGTGATGACGAGGCTATCCTGGGCGCCGACAAGCTCATCTGCGACCACGTGGGCCAGTGCCTGCACCGGGGCAATCTGAAGGCCCTGGCTGAGCAGGGGAAAATCACGGAGGAGAGCGTCTACTGTACCGTGGGTGAGCTGGCTGCCGGACTGAAGGACGTGGGCAGCGTGGCCGACCAGAAGCTGCTGGTGGTGCCCATCGGCATGGGCTGCCTGGACGTGGCAGTGGCTGGCATCGCCTACCGCAAGGCCTTCTCCCTGGGCATGGGCGAGACCTTTGCCTTCGACGAGTGATCCGGAGGCGGAGTATGAAGGAACGCTTTGCGGTTCTGGGCGCCGGCAACGGCGGCCAGGTGATTGCCGCCTACTTAAAGCGCAGGGGCAAGCAGGTCACCCTCTATGACCGCTTTGCCCAGGTGCTCCAGCCCATCCGGGACCGGGGCGGTATCCAGCTGGAGGGCTTGCCAGAGGCCGGCTTTGCCCAGCTGGACGGTGTTTATGACCAGGTGGCCCCGGCGGTAAAGGGAGCTCAGGTCATCTTCGTGGTTCTGCCTGCATTTGCCCACGCCTATGTAGCCGGGGAACTGGCCGGCTGCCTGGAGGATGGACAAACGGTGGTGGTCTGTCCTGGTGCTACCGGCGGTGCCCTGGAGTTCCGGGCCATCTGGAATCAGGCGGGCTGTTCTGCCCAGGTGCGCCTGTGCGAGACCAACAGCCTCTTTTACGCCGCCCGGGCCAAGGATGCCGTGGCAGTGGTTTCCGGAGTGAAGGACGAGCTTAGTCTGGCAGCCCTGCCCGCCGGAGACACCCAGGCAATTATCGACGATCTGGCCGATGTGTATCCTCAGCTCATCCCCGCCGCCAACGTACTGGAGACCAGCCTGAATAACATGAATACCATTGTTCACCCTCTGCCTGTGCTGCTCAACGCGGGGCGGATCGAAAGCGGAGAACAATTCCGCCATTATTTTGACGGAATCACCCCCGCCATCGGCGATTTGGCCGAAGAGATGGACAAGGAGCGGGTGGCGGTGGGAAAAGCCTATGGGCTGGATATTCTCAGCCTGCGGGATGCCTACGTCCACTACTATCATGTGCAGGCGGAGAAAATGTCCGATCTTTGCCACATGACCCCCGCCCACGCCACCATTATGGCACCTGCTGTGCTGGACTCCCGCCTCATTGTGGAGGACGTGCCCATGGGGCTGGTGCCCATTTCGCAGCTGGGCAAGGCAGCGGGCGTTCCCACCCCCATTATGGACGCGGTGATTACGCTGGCCGGAGCTCTGGTGAAGCGGAACTTCTGGCAGGAGGGCCGTACGCTGGAGGCTCTTGGAATTGCCGGACTAAGCCGGGAGGAACTGCTGAAAAAGCTGTAATTCTATTTTAACAAGGCCGACGGAGTACTGTTCCGTCGGCCTTTGTTGATTTGGGGCATCTTTCATCCCGTGTTAGTAATTGAAAATGTGGCTTCACTGAGCAAAAAGACGAAAAAATGCAATGTTTTTTGTAAAAAGGGACGGAGCCCTTGGGGTTGCATTTTCCTAAAATCCTCCTATAATAGCCAGTGGTAAGCGGCAGTCTGCCCATCGGCGGAATCTGTCGCAAATTGTGTGAGGGAGGTTTCTTTATGATCAGTTTCTTTCTGTGTCTGATCATCCTGGTAGGCGGCTACTTTACCTACGGCAAAGTGGTTGACAACACCTTCGGCCCGGATGATCGCGAAACTCCCGCTGTCCGCATCAACGACGGTGTTGACTACGTCGTCATGCCCCAGTGGAAGCTGTTCCTGGTCCAGCTGCTGAACATTGCTGGACTCGGCCCCATCTTCGGTGCCATGCAGGGTGCCCTGTGGGGACCTGTGGTGTTCCTGTGGATCACGTTCGGTACCATTTTTGCCGGCGGTGTCCACGACTACTTCTCCGGTATGATGAGTGAGCGCAACGACGGCGCCTCCATCGCTGAGATCACCGGCAAGTACCTGGGCCCTGTGATGAAGAACGTTATGCGTGTGTTCTCCGTGGTGCTGCTGGTGATGGTGGGCACTGTGTTCGCCGTGGGTCCTGCCGGATTGCTGGTTACCCTCTTTAAGAACGGCGGTCACAGCGGTCTTTTGACCACCACCCTGTTCTGGCTGGTCATTATCCTGGTCTACTACTTCATCGCCACCTTTATCTCCATCGACAAGATCATCGGCAAGGTCTACCCCATCTTCGGCATCTGCCTCATCATCATGGCTGTGGGCGTGGGCTTCGGCGTCATCACCAAGTCTGAGTTCGTCATCCCCGAGATCTGGACCCACTTCTACAACATGCATCCCTCCGGAACCCCCATCTGGAGCTTCATGTTCATCACCGTGGCCTGCGGCGCCATCTCCGGTTTCCACGCCACCCAGTCTCCTCTGATGGCCCGGTGCATGAAGTCCGAGCGTCAGGGCCACATGGTGTTCTACGGCGCCATGGTCTGTGAGGGCGTTATCGCTCTGGTGTGGGCCGCTGCCGGCTGCGCCATCTACGCCGTCACCGACGGCCTGAGCACCGGCCTGTCCGAGGTTCTGGCCCAGGGCCAGTCCGCCGCCATCTACGACGTGTGCGCCAAGACCATGGGCGGCATCGGCATTGCCCTGGCCATGATCGGCGTGGTGGTCTGCCCCATCACTTCCGGCGACACCGCCTTCCGTTCCGCCCGTCTGACCCTGGCTGACTGGATGCACCTGGAGCAGGACACCTGGGTCAACCGCCTGAAGCTGTGCATCCCCGTGCTGGGCGTGGGCACCATCCTGGGCGTGGGCAATGCCCTGGGCTACATCGACTACACCGTGATCTGGCGCTACTTCAGCTGGACCAACCAGACCCTGGCCATGATCGTTCTGTGGGCCGGCAGCATGTACCTCTATCTCCAGAAGAAGAACTACTGGATCACGGCTGTTCCCGCCACCTTCATGAGCGCTGTGTCCTGCACCTACTTCATCCTGGCCCCCGAGTGCCTGGGCGGCCTGGTGAATCCTGAGGGCGGCTACAACACCGTGGTGGCCTACCCCATCGGCGTCATCTTCGCTGCGCTGCTGCTGTTCATCTTCATCCGCGCCACCAAGAAGCAGCCGGTGAACCAGTAATCAAACAAAATCTCCCGCTGTGCTGAGGCACGGCGGCCTGCCAGCTGCTGCCCGAGCGCGGCAGCTGGCAGATTTTTCTATGGAGTGGATTGCATGTTCAAGCCCATACAGCTCTCATCCGCCTCGCTGGAGCCCGCCGTCCTAGCGGAGGACAAAAAGCGCTGCCGCCGGGTGGGGCCCTGCGGCCTGGGAGAAAAGGCCCTGTACCTCAACAGCTTCTACATTGACCGCCGGTACTATATCCCCTACTCCGCCATTACCCGGGTCTTCAAGCGGGTGGCCATGAGCAAGGGCGGCTTCACCCGCAAGGGGGTCTTCGCCTCCATGGCCTATCTGGTGGTGGAGTACGACGGCGGGAAGGAGAAGCAGTGCAACTTCAAGTATGAGGAGCAGGTGGACCAGCTGCTGGCCCTGCTGGAGCAGTCCCACCCGGAGATCAAGCGGGTGAGCGCCGCGGCGGAAAAGCGGCTGGCCCAGCGGGAGAAGGCCCGGCGGAAGGAGAAAAAGCCGGAGATCACCCCCGAGGCCCGGGCGGAAATTGCTCGGCTGGAGGAGGCCTCCGCCTTCCTGGAGGGGCGGCCGGAGCTCACCCTGGAGCTCTCTCAGGCGGCCCGGCGCAAGCGGGCCTACCTGTGCACCAACCCCAGCTACCGCTGGGTGGCCATGGCCATTACGCTGCTGGGCGTGGTGTCCCTGGGCTTTGGAATTTACTCCATCCTCAATGGGGGCGGCTTTGCCGTCTACTTCCTGCTGCTGGGTCTGGCGGCCATTTTCCTCTTCTCCGGCGCCAGCGTCCTGCCCACCGCCCAGAATAACCGCAAGGCGGTGATGGGCCGGGCGGAGAAAGCCCAGAAGGCCATGGAGGACTACCTGGCCTCCCGGCCTGACTTCCCCCTCCCCGCCCGCTACGCTCACCCGGTGGTGCTGCGGCGGATGGTGCGCGCCCTGGAGTATGGCCGGGCCGCCAACGGGGGGCAGGCCCTGGAGGTGGTCAAAAAAGACCTCCAGGCCCTCAACTCCAGTGTGGAGGTGGACCAGGAGGAGTACGACGAGGTAGTGGCCATCAAGGCCATGTTCCTCAACGAGGACTACCAATAACCATAAAAAATCCCCGTCCGGCACAACAGTCGGACGGGGATTTTTTGCTTGTAAGTAAGGAACCGTCAGCCCTGGGCCTGGGCCTCCACCAGGCGCACGCCGCAGTACTTCTCCCGCAGCTTGGGCTTCTCAATTTTGCCCGTAGGATTGCGGGGTACGTCGGCAAAGATGATCTTCCGGGGGCGCTTATAGCGGGGCAGATCCATGCAGAACTGGTTGATTTCGCTCTCGGTGCAGGTCATGCCGTCCTTGAGCTGGATGATGGCGGCAGCAATCTCGCCCAGACGCTTGTCGGGCAGGCCAATGACGGCCACGTCGTGGATCTTGGGGTAGGCGGCCAGGAAGTCCTCGATCTGAACGGGGTACAGGTTCTCGCCGCCGGAGATGATGACGTCCTTCTTCCGGTCCACCAGGTAGTAGAAGCCCTCCGCGTCCTGGCGGGCCATGTCGCCGGTGTGGAGCCAGCCGTCCTTCAGGACAGCGGCGGTGGCCTGGGGATCGTGGTAGTAGCACACCATGACGCCGGGGCCCTTGACGCACAGCTCGCCCACCTCGCCCTGAGGAACCACCTGGTCCTGCTCGTCCACGATCTTTACCTTCCAGCCGTAGCCGGGCACGCCGATGGCGCCCACCTTGCCGATGTTGTCCATGCCCAGGTGGACACAGCCCGGGCCGGTGGACTCGGACAGGCCGTAGTTGGTGTCGTACTTGTGGTGGGGGAAGTAGCTCAGCCAGTGCTTGATGAGGGAGGGGGGCACGGGCTGGGCGCCGATGTGCATGAGCCGCCACTGACTGAGCTGGTACTCCTCGATTTTCAGATCGCCCCGGTCCAGAGCGGCCAGGATATCCTGACACCAGGGCACCAGCAGCCACACGATGGTACAGCGCTCCTGGGACACGGCGTCAAAGATGGCCTGAGGGGTGTTGCCCTTCAGCAGGACCGCCTTGCTGCCGGTAAACAGGGAGCCGAACCAGTGCATCTTGGCTCCGGTGTGGTACAGGGGCGGGATGCACAGAAACACGTCCTCATGGGTGGTGGCGTGGTGGATGGCCTCCATGCGGGCGGCCTGGAGGAGGGCCTGGTGCTTGAGGAGGATGGCCTTGGGGAAGCCGGTGGTGCCGGAGGAGTAGTAGATGGCCGCCTCGTCCTCGTCATCCACCAGCACCTTGGGGGCGGCGGAGGAGCAGTTGGCGGTGGCCCGGTGGTAGTCCTCGGCAAAGGAGGGGCAGGTCTCCCCCACAAAAAACAACAGACGGTCCCGGCCGATGGAGGGGACAATGTCCTCCACGCGGCCGATAAACTCCGGACCGAAGAACAGCACATCCACGTCGGCCAGCTTGACGCAGTACTCGATCTCCTGGGCGGTATAGCGGAAGTTCAGGGGCACCGCAATGGCCCCCGCCTTCAGGATGCCGAAATAGATGGGCAGCCACTCCAGGCAGTTCATCAGCAGAATGGCCACCTTCTGGCCCTTTTTCAGGCCACGGCTCAGCAGCATGTTGGCCACCCGGTTGGCCTTCTCATCAAAGACGGACCAGGTGATTTCCCGGCGGTAGGGGGTGGAGGAGGTGGGCTGAATGAGGGCGTACTCCCGCCAGGTGACCCGGGGCTCCTCCTGGATCTCCGGGTTAATCTCCACCAGGGCGATCTCCTCGCCGTAGAGCTTGCTGTTGCGCTCCAGCAGATCGGTAATGGGCATAACCAGTCGTTCCTTTCCAAACGGGGCGGACCCCGCTGTGCTTCAATGGTTTTAATCTTTAAACCGTTAAAGTATCATACCCAATTTTTCCCCAAATGTCAAGGGGGGCAAAAAATTTCCCCGGGGACCGGGCGGGGCGGCGCAAAAAGGCCCTTGACAAATGGTCCGGCGGGTGTATAATGCAACCAATAAACGTGATGACGAAGACAAAGTAGTCTGCAGATCCGCCAATTCAGAGAGTTCCCGGTCGGTGCGAGGGGCATGGCGCTGTGGGTGAAATTTCATCTTCCGAGCTGTCCGAGGAACGGCCGTGGGGCCAAGTAGAGCGGAACGGGGGCCTCCCGTTACAGGGGCAGGGTGTTGTGGGACACCCGGCGAGGCCGTGCTCCGCGAGGGGGCGGCAAATAGAGGTGGTACCGCGGGAGATGTTCCCCGTCCTCTGGCAGTCTTTGGACGCCAGAGGTTTTTTTGTACCCTTTTTGCCCCAAGCGTGGGAATCGCAGGGAATTCTCTTTACCTTTGCGCTTTTATGTGCTACACTTTAAGGGAATGAATTAGCCCCCTGGAGGGGCTGCCGGAAAAGGAGTGGTACCATGGCGAAAGCGGAAAAGAGAGCCCGGAGCCTGGCGCTGTACGAGACCATCCTGAAATTGAAGGATTTGGACGAGTGCTGCAAGTTTTTTGACGATTTGTGCACCCCCACGGAGCTGCGCTCTCTGGAGCAGCGCTTTGACGTGGCGGTCTACCTCCAGCAGGGTCTGGTGTATCTGGACATCCTGGAGAAGACGGGGGCCAGCAGCGCCACCATCAGCCGGGTGCGTCGGTCCATGCTGGACAACGGCGCCGGCGGCGTGATGCAGGAGGTCATTGTCCGGGAGGGGCTGGACAAGGCCGAGAACCAGCCGGAGTGAGACTCCGGGACCTTGAGAACACAGACAGAACAACGGAAAGAAAGCAGGGAAAGCCATGAAAGAACTGATGTTGGGCAACGCCGCCGTTGCCCGGGGACTGTATGAGGCCGGATGCTGTGTCGTCTCCAGCTACCCCGGCACCCCCAGCACTGAAATTACCGAGGAGGCCGTCAAGTACGACGACATCTACTGCGAGTGGGCCCCCAACGAGAAGGTAGCCATGGAGGCTGCCTTCGGCGCGTGCCTGGCCGGCAAGCGCTCCTTCTGCGGCATGAAGCACGTGGGCCTGAACGTGGCCGCCGACCCCCTCTTTACCATGTCCTACACCGGCGTTAACGCCGGTATGGTCATCGGAGTGGCCGACGACGCCGGGATGCACTCCTCCCAGAACGAGCAGGACTCCCGCCGCCACGCCATCGCCGCCAAGGTGCCCATGCTGGAGCCCTCCGACTCCGCCGAGGCCCTGGCCTTTGCCAAGCTGGCCTATGAGCTCTCCGAGAAGTTTGACACCCCCGTCATCCTGAAGATGTGCACCCGTGTGGCCCACTCCCAGTCCCTGGTGGAGCTGGGCGAGCGCACCGTGCCCGTGAAGAGCTACGAGAAGAACATCGCCAAGTACGTCATGATGCCCGGCAACGCCATCCGCCGCCACCCCGTGGTGGAGGAGCGCACCCGCAAGCTCATCGAGTGGGCGGAGACCGCACCCATCAACCGTGTGGAGATGGGCGGCACCAAGCTTGGCATCATCACCTCCTCCACCTCCTACCAGTACGTGAAGGAAGTGTTCGGAGACAGCGTGTCCGTCCTCAAGCTGGGCATGGCCAATCCCCTGCCCGTGAAGCTCATTCAGGACTTCGCCGCCAAGGTAGACAAGCTGGTGGTGGTGGAGGAGCTGGACCCCATCATCGAGGAGCACTGCCGCCGTCTGGGCCTGGATGTGGCCGGCAAGGACGTGCTGCCCATGGAGGGCGAGTTCTCCCAGAATCTGGTGGCTGCCAAGCTGGGCGGCACGGTACATACCGGCAAAGCCCTGGCCGACGCCATTCCTCCCCGTCCCCCCGTCATGTGCGCCGGCTGCCCCCACCGCGGCCTCTTCTACACCCTGAACAAGAATAAGTGCACCGTCCTGGGCGACATCGGCTGCTACACCCTGGGCGCCGTGGCCCCCCTGTCTGCCATGGACATGACATTGTGCATGGGCGCTTCCATCTCCGCTGTCCACGGCTTCAACAAGGCCCTGGGTGAGGAGAGCGAGGGCAAGACCGTGGCCGTCATCGGCGACTCCACCTTCATGCACTCCGGCATGACCGGCCTTGCCAACATCGCCTACAACCAGTCCAACTCCACCGTCATCATCCTGGACAACTCCATCACCGGCATGACCGGCCACCAGCAGAACCCCACCACCGGCTACAACATCAAGGGCGACCCGGCGGGCAAAATCGACCTGGAGGCCCTGTGCCGGGCCATGGGCTTTAACCGCGTCTGTGTGGTGGACCCCTACGACCTGAAGGCCTGCGACCAGGCGGTGAAGGAGGAACTGGCGGCCAAGGAGCCCTCGGTGATCATCTCCCGCCGGCCCTGCGCCCTCTTGAAGTACGTCAAGCACAAGGCGCCCCTGAAGGTGAACACCGACAAGTGCATCGGCTGCAAGAGCTGCATGAAGATCGCCTGCCCCGCCATCTCCATCAAGGAGGGCAAGGCCCATGTGGACAACACCCTGTGCGTGGGCTGCGGCGTCTGCGAGCAGCTGTGTCCCGTGAGTGCCTTTGAGAGCACCGGCAAGGAGGAGTAAGCCATGGAAACGAAAAATATTATGATTGTAGGCGTGGGGGGCCAGGGCTCCCTGCTGGCCAGCAAGCTGCTGGGCCACCTGCTCATGGAGCAGGGCTATGACGTGAAGGTGTCCGAGGTCCACGGCATGTCCCAGCGGGGCGGCAGCGTGGTCACCTACGTGCGCTACGGAGACAAGGTGAACTCCCCCGTTATCGACAAGGGCGAGGCCGACTACATTGTCTCCTTCGAGCTGCTGGAGGCCGCCCGCTGGCTGGAGTACTTAAAGCCTGACGGACAGATCGTCACCTCCACCCAGCAGATTGACCCCATGCCCGTCATCACCGGGGCGGCCCAGTACCCCGAGAACCTGGTGGAGAAGATGAAGGCCGCCGGCGCCAAGGTGGATGCCCTGGACTGCCTGAAGCTGGCCGAGAAGGCGGGCAGCAGCAAGGCGGTGAACATCGTCCTCATGGGACGCCTGTCCCACTACTTTGACCTCCCCGAGGAGGCCTGGCAGAAGTCCCTGGAGGCCATGGTGCCCCCCAAGTTCCTGGAGCTCAACAAGAAGGCCTTTGAGCTGGGCAAGAACGCCTGAGCCTCAGCCTTCCCCTTCCCCGGCCCGGCGGAGCAGCCGGCGGTAGGTGTGGTCCATGCCGAAGGCCCCCAGGGGCGCGGTGAGAAGAATGGCCAGCACGGCCACGGACAGCACCAGATTGCCGCAGGGCAGCCCCAGGGCCAGGGGGACAGAGCCGATGGCTGCCTGAACGGTGGCCTTGGGCAGATAGGCAATGACGCAGAAGAGCCGCTCTTTGGCGGTGAGGTCGGTGCCCGACACCGCCAGCGAGACGCCCACGGCCCGGATGGCCAGGGCGGCAAAGATGATGAGAACGGCCCCCAGACCGGCCTCCATGGTGTAGCGGATGTCCACCGCGGCACCCACCAGCACGAAGAGGACTACCTCCGCCGCCAGCCACAGCTTGCCGAACTTCTCGGACAGGCGGGCGGACACGGGCTGGGGGCACTTGAGGTGGACGCCGCAGGCCATGGCGGTGACGGCCAGAATGCCGGAGAAGGGGACCATCCCCTCCAGCCAGTCCTCCACCGCCAGGAGGAGGAAGGCAGTGCCCAGGAGGATGATGACCTTGGTGCTGTTGCGGATGTGGGATTGGTGGTTGTAGTTGTACTCAAAGAAGACGGCCAGCAGCCAGCCCACGCCCGCGCCCACGGCGATGCCCAGAAGGATGGAGATGGGGATGCCCGCAAAGGCGCTGAGGGAGACGGTTCCACCCTGGGCCATTCCCACGAAGGTGGAGAAGAGGACGATGACATATACGTCGTCCATGGAGGACCCGGCCAGAATCATCTGGGGGATGCTCTTTTCCGTCCCCCAGCCTCCGTCCATCAACGTGACCATCCGGGGGACCACCACCGCCGGGGACACCGCCCCCAGCACCGCCCCCATGACGGCGCCCTCCACCCAGCTGACACCGAAAATCACCGGAGCCAGCAGAGTATAGGCCAGAATCTCAAAGGTGGCGGGCAGGCAGGACATGAGCAGGGCCGGACGGCCCACCCGCTTCAAATCCCCCAGGTTGAGGGACAGTCCCGCCTTCATGAGGATGATGACCAGGGCCAGTTGGCGCAGGTCGGCGGAGACAGAGAGGATAGAGGGGTCCAGCAGATTGAGCACATAGGGCCCCAACAGAATGCCGGTGAACAGCATGCCGATGATGCGGGGCAGACGGAGTTTCTGGCACAGGGCGGCGGCAGCCAGCCCCACCAGAAAGACATAGGCCAGGGATGTGAGCATACAAACAGATCCTTTCCCAATGAGTGTACGGCCCCGCGCAGGGCACAAAAAAAGCTGATACCCCCGCGACGTCGTCATCGCAGAAGTCATCAGCTTACAAAAGCGGTTTAGGTTACCCAAGGGAGAACTTCATTCCCGGAGCCCTATTATAGCGGGGAACCGCCGGGAATGCAACCCCTTCGCAACATAAAACTTTTTTCTTAGAGAGGGATGATTCCGATGGAACGGTATTATCAGCCGGAAATTGAGTGCGCCTCCCGGGAGCAGATCAAGGCCTGGCAGGACGAGCGCCTGGTAAAGCAGGTGCGCAACGTGTGGGACAACGTGCCCTACTACCGCAAGAAGATGGAGGAGAAGGGCCTGACCCCCGACGACATCAAGGGTGTGGCAGACCTTCATAAGCTGCCCTTTGTCACCAAGGCCGACCTGCGGGAGGCCTATCCCTACGGCCTGGTGGCCCGGCCCCTGAAGGACTGCGTCCGCATCCAATCCACCTCCGGCACCACCGGCAAGCGTGTGGTGGCCTTCTACACCCAGCACGACATCGACTTGTGGGAGGACTGCTGCGCCCGGGCCATCGTGGCCGCCGGCGGCACCAACGAGGATGTGTGCCAGATCAGCTACGGCTACGGCCTCTTCACCGGCGGACCCGGCCTGAACGGCGGCTCCCACAAGGTGGGCTGCCTCACCATCCCCACCTCCTCGGGCAACACCGAGCGGCAGATCATGTTCATTCGGGACCTCTCTGCTACCATCCTCTGCTGCACCCCCTCCTACGCCGCCTATCTGGGCGAGACCATGAAGGAGATGGGCCTCACCCCCGACCAGATTCCCCTGAAGGCGGGTATCTTCGGCGCCGAGGCCTGGAGCGAGGAGATGCGCCAGGACATCCAGAACACCCTGGGCATCAAGGCCTACGACATCTACGGCCTCACCGAGCTGTCCGGTCCGGGCGTGGCCTTTGAGTGCTCCGCCCAGAACGGCATGCACATCAACGAGGACCACTTTATTGCCGAGATCATCGATCCCGAGACCGGCGAGGTCCTGCCCGAGGGCTCCAAGGGTGAGCTGGTGTTCACCTCCATTACCAAGGAGGCCTTCCCCCTGCTGCGCTACCGCACCCGTGACATCTGCATGCTCACCCGGGGGAAGTGTTCCTGCGGCCGCACCCACGTGAAGATGTGCAAGCCCATGGGCCGCTCCGACGACATGCTCATTATCCGGGGCGTCAACGTCTTCCCCTCCCAGATCGAGACGGTGCTCCTCAACCACGGCTACCCCGCCAACTACCAGATTATCGTGGACCGTGTCCGCTCCACCGATACCCTGGACGTGCAGGTGGAGATGACCCCCGAGATGTTCACCGACAACCTGGGCGAGATCGAGCGCCGGCAGAAGGAGCTGGTGGACGGACTGCGCTCCATGCTGGGCCTGGCCGCCAAGGTCACCCTGGTGGCCCCCAAGTCCATCGTCCGCAGCGAGGGCAAGGCCGTGCGCGTCATCGACAAGCGCAAAATTTGATAAGGAGGAGACTTGCATGAGCATCAAGCAGATTTCCGTCTTTTTGGAGAACCAGCCCGGCGCCCTGTACGCCATGACCGGGGTGCTGGCCCAGAATAAGGTGGACATGCGCGCCCTGTCCCTGGCCGAGACCAAGGACTTCGGCATCGTGCGCATGATTGTGGACAACGTCTACGCCGCCACCACCATTCTTAAGGACGCCGGCTACGTCCACTCCGTTACACCTGTGCTGGGGGTGGCTATCCCCGACACCCCCGGCGGCCTGAACCGGGTACTTCAGGTGCTGACCGACGCCCGGGTCAACGTGGAGTACATGTACGCCTTCCTGGGGGGCAAGGATGTGGACCACGCCTATATGATCTTCCGGGTGGAGGATGAAGCCGCGGCTGCCGCGGCTCTGGCCTCCCGCGGCATCAAGGTGGTGCAGCAGGAGGAGATGGAGAGCCTGTAAGGACGCCCGCCCATCCTCTGGAAGGGCCTTCTCCCCTGAGTCCCGGATCCGCTCCCTCCGTGAGCGCAGTGGTTTCCCTCACTGTCACTCACGGGGGGAGCGTTTTGTCTCTCCGGCGGGGAGCGTATGGTGTGGAGGTCCAATGGCTCCGCGCGGGCGGGAAACGGCCATGTAAACAGAAGTTGACATGAAATTCTGTTTCAAAAGCAGCCTATGGAACGAGAAGTTGATAGAAATAGCGAGAGAGGACTGTTAGAGTGAAGTTGGCAGAACGGATGAAGCACATCCGAACGGAGCGGGGGATTTCACAGGAAACGCTGGCGGAACAGATACACGTCTCCCGGCAGACCATCTCCAAGTGGGAAAACGGTCTGGCCGTTCCCTCCAGCGATAACCTGGCCCAGCTGAGCCGGGCGCTGGAAGTCCCGGCGGACGCCCTGCTGAACGACGGATGGGTGCCGCCGGAGACTGGAACCGCCCAGGTACCGCCCCACGGGCTTGGGCGGCGGCGCCTGCTGGTCCTGGCGGCCGCCCTGATACTGGCGGCGGGGATCCTGATCGGTGCTCTGGTGTTTTACGAACGGGGCGAGCGCCCTGTCCCACAAGCGGAAATGCAAGGCGAGGTGATAGATAATCCTATCATCGGGGGGCTTGACATATTGCCCCCGGAATAATTGCAGTAGGAAGGCGGGAATATCCTTGAAGAAAAAACAACTTTGGGCTTTTCTGTTAGCCAGCATCTTAACCTTGGGCTGCATGGCTGCTCCTATGAGTGCAGTACATACTCCAGATGATGATACGTTTATTCTCCGTGTTTCCGGGCGTATAGATCAAAGCATTCCAGCAAAATCCACAGTCACAACAGCAGAAGGGTTTTATTTGGCTGCAGGCGACACTATTAGTTATAATTGCACCTATACGCCTAAGTCTGCCAGTGTTGATTTTGGCTTTATTGCCCCAAACGGTCTGTTTTATTCTATCAAATGTACCAGTGGAAGTGTCAACGAGTCTATTGAAGTCAACCAAACAGGCCAATACACGCTGGCGATCCGCAATAATGCGTCCTATACTGTAACTGTAACAGGCACAGTGAAATATTAAAGCATTCCATCTTATCGTTGACTGTATTCATAATGTGAGCCCACGCCATTGGGGGCACGAAAGGAGCAGGCCAATGCAGAGTGTACGGTAAATAAAGTGCGCGAATTTTTGCCAATACCATTGAATAGGAGGAAGGAATATGTTAAAACGTATTATAGGAACTGTTTTGGCTTGGCATTGAGTGTTATGGTTTCTGTTTCTAGTTTCTCTGTTGGAGCAGTGGTATCTGAAGAAGGCCAAACGTTCTGCGGTGAAACAACAAAAGGTGTGGGAAGTATTTCCGTTTATGAGGATGGAAGCAAAGATATTTTTGTCGCCACAGAGGTAGACGGGACAATTACTACGATTGTACGAGACAATGCCAATGGCGCAATCTCGATTGACGGTCAGGTTGTGGGATATGTAATCCGTCAAGAAGTACGGAATCAAATACCCATGGCCGCTTCAGAAGACAACTGGAAACCATCTTTAAGCGATCCGACTGAGTACACAATTCCAATTGCCGACCTAGGAGAATTTGCAATTCATGCGTTGCTGTTGGCCTATGGTATACATGATATTCCGGCGGGTTTGATTGCGCAAATTATTGCCAGTGGCGCGGAAACCCTTTATTGGAGAGTGTCTCTTGAATTTAACTATGTAGATTATTCTCCCAAGGTGGGCATTCGTCAGAAAAATGAAGTTTTCTACGGGGGAGGATTTTCCGACGATCCCGACTTTACATTTTCAACAATAACGGTTCGATAAGCGAAATGGGGGAACATCGCCATGAAGCTGAACGATCAGAACACACGCCCCTCCGACTGCCTCAAAGCGGCGGTGATAGACGGTATCCTGGGCTGTATCTGCCTGTGGGCCATTGTGCGGTATTTCCTGCCCGGATCGGAGAAAGACCTCCGCCTTCTTGTCTGCGGATTGATCGCCGCCCCCTACTGCTTCCTGCTGTGTACGGAGACAACGTATTTGAGAAACACGGGATAAACCGGGATAGGACGGGAGACCGCGAGAAAACCCGCTATTTGTGCGGGAAACAGGGCATTTTCACCCGGGACAGGGCATTGATCCGGCCCGGCTCTATCAGACAACTTGAGACGAGGGCGTCGACGCGGTCGGCGTCCTTTTTTCATGCCCTGGGAGGCCCTGGGAGGCCCTACAACGGCGGCGGCGCTGCTGGGGCATATCGTACCCACAACGGGGCGAAACCCTTGAAACAAGGGCATTTGAGGGCAAAAAGAGGGCCGCTCGGCCCGTCCCGGAAGTCACAGCAGCAGACAAAGAGGACGGGCTTCGCGGCCCATGGTCACAGTATAGCAGAGACGGCCCCGGAAGGCAAGCGGGCGAGCTGTGCAAACGGGGCGTTAATCCGTGCATAAATTAACGGCAGGGGGGCAAAAACAGGGGTTCGGCGGCGTGGATCGGCGGCGCGGCGGCGTTACGAGCTGTTATTCCAGGCGTTACGACGACGGCGGCGACCGGGCCATAACCGGGGGAAAATGCGGAAAAGCAATTCTACATTTTCCACATTCTCGTGTAGAATTGTAGAATTGCCCGTAATACCGGGGTTTTCAAGGGTTCGGAGCCCCCTCCGCCCCCTATTCTCAATTCTACATGATTTTGATTTAGTTTTTAATCATGGCAGGACAAAAAATTAGGCGGTTCCGTCGCGGGCCTCACGGCTCCCAGCGGGGCCGCTTTCTTCGTCCTCGCTCCCGTCGAAATATGTCGAGTAGATAGATGCTTTTTTCTCCTCGACGTGGCGCTTGTACTTGAAGTAGACGAGGTCGAAGATCTCCTCCCGATGGGACGGCGGAAGGAGCCGGTACATGGCGACGAGATCCACCTCATCCTCGGACAGCGGGAGGCCGTCACAGGTGAGGCCCTGGCGCTCCTTCTCCGCCTCGAGATCCGGTCGGTCTCCATTCGTCGAAGTCTCCGAAACGCTACTACCGAAGACAAGATAGTCAAGGGACACTTGTAGATATTCGGCGACCGGAACCAGCTTGTCAAGGCGCGGGCTTTGCGTCGACCATCGCTTTATTGTACCATTTCCGAGCCCCAATTCCTGCTCGACGCGCTTGAAATTGGTTCCTTTTTCTTTGATTCGTTTCTCAATTCTATTCACAAGGTCAGACATGATATACCTCCTCGAAAAGTCTCCACATGGAGATTTTCCTATTGACAAATCTCCGAACGGCTACTATAATGAAGTAGGATTAAAAATTTAAGCAAATCAAGCATAGCACACCACCCACCAAAAGGAAAGACCAAAGGAGGCGGCGGTAGAGTAAAAGCGAGCGGCGAGGGCCTGTTCACCCCCTCTTTACTTCAATTTGTTCCTCGACCCACAGACAGGGCAAAGCACCACCCGACGAATGGACACCGAACGGATGGGAGCGCCGCAAGAGCAGCACCGATGCTTCGAGAGTTTGCAAACCGAAGCATAGCAAAAGGGGCCGGGCCCTGGGGCCGGAGCTGCTGGAACAGCACCGGAGCCGGAGCCCTTGCGGATGATTGTCTTGTACTTACGAATGGAAAATTCCCTCATTTTGAGCAGCCCTCGCCGCCCGCTTTTACTCTACCATATACCGCACCGAAACGCAAAGGAGGCGATCTCTTTGAGACGCGGCAAGAAGCCAACCAGGAAGCAGAAGATCCGGCTCGGACAAGCGGGCCTCTCGCCGGAGAACTGGCTCGTCGTGAAGCAGAAGCAGAACGGGGAGCTCGTCATCCTCCACAAGCACACGGACACGATCCGGGTCGTCCCTCCCCTGGGACAGTGACCCCCACACACAGAAAGGAAGGAACAGCAGCATGAGAAAGATGAAGAAGATCAACGGCTACCTCGTCGTCAAGTTCAATGCCCGGGAGCTCCGGGAGTACGAGGGGACGGCCCTCGGCGAGTATGGCGTCATCGACGCCGAGCTCTACACCGGCAACCTGGACGTCGACCGGGGCGCGATGGAGTACGACAACGCGGGCAGCATGGAGGAGGCCGTGGAGCTGGCCCGGGGCCTCGAGTCGGAGCTCGACGCCGAGGAACCCGAGGTCAAGGTCACGATCGTCAAGGAGACCGACGAGACCACCGAGGAAGAGGAAGTCGACGCCCAGCAGATGATCGCCGGATGGGAGACCGTCCTCCGGGGGCAGGTCGAGAGCCCCCACTATAAGGACGTGGACGAGCGCACGGCAGCGCATGAGCTCTACGGCTACAAGGTCGCCCTCCGCGACCTTGGCCTCCTGGATCGGGAAGACTGCTACGTCCTCCCGGACACCTTCGGGGATGCCCCGGGGCCGCTCCCCAAGAAGCCGGAGGAGCTCCTCTCCTATGTGTGCGACGAGCTTTGTCGGCACCGCCGCCCGGAGATGACGCAAGAGGAGCTCGACGCGGTTTGTGAGGAGTGCTCCCTCGAGCGACTGGCGAACGAGGCCGACGGGCGGGATCTCCAAGTTCGGGAGAAAGCCCTCGGGGCGCTCTATGGGCTCGTCGACCGCATCCGAGACCGAGAGAGCAGCGCCGAGGCCGACCGAGTCGGCGCAGAGGCCCGGGCCTATCTCCGGGCGCTGGCGACTGTCCAGGTCATCACGGGGAGAGAGCGGGACTCCTTCGCCGCAGCCATTGAGGACGCGGTCAAGGCCCGGTCGGCTCCGGCGGAGCGGAAGACCTTCGAGCACCTTCACCCGGATCTCAAGCGGCACCGGGAGACGGCGCAGATCTACGCCCTGGGGCTGGCGCTGTCCAAGAACTGCCCGCCCAACGATTGCCGGGTCTACCTCAACATCTTCAACGCGGCCCGGGAGCTGGACGCCGCCCTGGACAGCCTGGACGCCTACGGAGCCCCGGCGCTGGCCTTGCGGAAGGAACTCCGGGAACGGGTTGGAGAGCTGGGGGAAATGATGGAAGACAACTACGCCGTCGAGCAGTACCGGAAGGAGGCGAAACTGTGAGGCCGAAGATGAGCACCAGGGACGCCCAGGCGTGGGCCGAGGCCCTTCGCTATGAGGCGCTCCGGCAGAAGCGGGCGGCGGGAGAACCCCGCGCCCCTATGCGGGCCCGGCCCGGGCAGGAGGCGGCGTTCTGGAAGGCGGAAGCCGATCTCGCGGCGCTGGATCTCATTCTCAAATTGCTTGAGAGAGAGGCCCGGCTCGAACGGCTCCTCGCGGGCGGTCGGCGGCTCGCCCGGGCCCGGCGCTTCGCGGCGGACTATCTGGCGACGCTGCTCGCCTCCATGGCGGCGGTGGGGCTGGGTTTCCTGGCGGCGGCTGGGTTCTGGATCGCCGCCGACCGGGTAGGCCCGCCGGGCCTCCTGCTGGCCCTGCTGGCCGTGGGAGCGCTGGCCGTGACCGCATGGAGGAACCGGAAGTAAATCCAAGAACCACTACACAGGAAGGAGGACAGCGGTGAAAAGCAACGGTAAACTTTGCCCCCTGGGGAAGCTCGTCGTCAAGGCGCTCACTGACCAGGACAAGACGAAGACGCAGCTCGCCGCCGAGATCGGAACGTCGCCGCAGTATCTAAGCTACATTCTCTACGGCGTCCGCTCGGGCGAGAAGTACCTCCCGGCGATCATCGCGGCCCTCAACCTCGACCCCCGGAAGGTCGAGAAGGTAACGGCAGCGTAACACCAGGAAGGGAGGGACAGGAGTGCCGGACGTATTCATCACCATGAAGGAGGCGGCGGAGTTCGAGGGCGTCAAGTACGGAACTTTCGCCCAGCGCATAGCCCGCAACCCCAAGCAGTACAAGACCAGAACGCAGCCCCAGGAGAACGGCGGCAAGGAGCAGGTGCTCGTCTCCGTCGACTCCCTCACAGCCAAGGGCCGGAAGGCGTGGCGGGCGGCACAGAAGATAGACGGGAGGGATGTCGTCATAGAGAAGCGAACAGAGTCCGCGCCCTGGTATGTGGGCGTCGACCTCAACCACTACACCGAGCAGCACAAGAAGGCGTTCTATGAGGCCGTCGAGCTGGCGGCGAGGGTGCAAGACTTCATCGACTACGACGGCCCCGACCGCACGGCCTACGCCGAGCGGTACGCGCTGGGCCTGGGAGTGAGTCTCCCGACCCTCTACCGCTACGTCGACAACATCCTCAAGGCGAACGCCTGGGCCCTCAAGATGGAGAAGGAGGACGGCCAGAGCCGGGACTATTTCCGGGCGCTGTCCTTGTGTCGGAAGCCGAAGGCGACCGCCACCTTCCCGAGTCTCACGGATGAGCAAAAGGCGCTCATTCAAAATATATGGTTCGACCGGCGCTTCGCGGCCAACCTGGGAACGATCGAAATGCTCTACGAGAAGTTCGAGGAGGTCGCCGAGGGGCGGGGCTGGGAGAACTACCCCAGCATCAAGACGGTCGCCCGGTACATCAAGCACCTCATGGACAGCCGGGGCGGAGAGTCGGCCCGCTACCTCGCGGCCAACGGCTCCCGGGAGTGGAAGAACAAGAAGATGCTCAAGGGCAAGCGCGACGCGACGAGCCTCAAGGTCATGGAGTACGTCGTCGGCGACGAGCACACCTTCGACTTTTGGGTTCAGTGGGTCGCCCCGAACGGGAAGATCAAGGCCGTCCGCCCGAAGCTCGTCGCATGGATGGACATGCGGAGCCGGGCGATCGTGGGCGACGTCGCTTGTGTGGACGCCAACAACCAGACCCTAAAGGAGAGCCTCGTCAAGATGCTCTACTCCAACCCGGGCGGCGTCCCTCACATCCTCCACGTCGACAACGGCAAGGACTACACGGCGAAGACCATGACCGGACAGAGCCGCAAGAAGCGGAACATCGACTTCGAGTTCGACGCCGAGACCGTGGGCTTCTACCAGAGCATCGGCATCGAGGAGGTCGGGCGGTCGCTCCCCTATCAGCCGTGGGACAAGCCGATCGAGCGCTTCTTCTCGACCGTGTGTTCCAAGTTCTCGAAATGGTTCGAGAGCTACACGGGAACCCTCACCGGCTCCAAGACCTACGCCAAGCGGCAGAAGGACATCGACGGGATGCTCGAGCGCGGCGAGCTGCTGACGATGGAGGAGTTCTTCGAGGCGTGGACGAAGTGGAAGAACGAGAAGTACCACACCCGGGAGCACCGGGGCCTCAAGGACGCGGGTGAGAAGTGGATCACGCCGATCTCTCTCTTTGAGAATGGCGAGCGCTACGAGAAGGCAGCTCCGCCCCGCGAGTATGCGGCGATGCTGCTCATGAAGGCCGACACCGCCCGCGTGACGAACCAGGGGATCAACAAGTTCGGCACCCTCTACACGGACTACGAGCTTTGCCACTACGTCGGCAAGCATGTCGGCATCAAGTGGGACATCGACGACGTCACGAAGCTCTACGTCTTCGACCAGGAGGGCCGGAAGATATGCGAAGCCGTCTCCGCCGAGCTGCTGGCCTTCGGGCCTCACTGTTCGCAAGCGGCGCTCGAGCGCCACCTCCGCGACCAGAAACGGCAGGAGAAGGAAATGCGGGAGATCCTGGACAGCATGACGCGGCCCTACGAGGCCCGCATCCAGGAGGGCGGACGGCCCTCCGAGGCGGTCGGTATGATCGACTTGACCATCAAGGCGGAACGGCCCTCGAAGCTCATCTCCCTCCCGAACGACAAGGAGTTCCGGGCGGAGATGGCGGCGGGCCGGAAAACCGGGAAGAAGGCATCCGGGGACGAGTTCCTCGGGAAGAAGGCAGACGACGCCCTCGCTCGCTTGAGGGCTATGAACGAATAGGAGGAACAACATGGAAATCACAGCAGCAGCGGCCCAGGCCACAACCTACACCACCGGCAAGACCCTTGCCGAGCAGATCAACGACTACCTCGCAGCCTCGAAGACCAGCATCGCCACCCTGGCGAGCGAGATCCCGGGCTATTCCCGCCCGACGATCTCCCGCTACCTCTCCGGCAAGTACGAGGGGGACATCTCCACCATCGAGAAGCTCCTCGCGGACTGGCTGGCCCAGCACACCGGCGAGGCCGTGGAGCTCCCGGAGCCGGGACGCAAGACCGGACGGAAGCCCGTCTTCTATGAGAGCCGGGACGCTCTCAAGGTGCTCGGCGTGTGTCAAAGCTGTCAAGAGTACATCGGCCTCGGCATCGTGGTCGCCCGCAGCGGCTACGGCAAGACCTACTCCCTCCGGCAGTACGCGAAGCTCCCCCGGGTCGCCTACATTGAGTGCGACGACACCATGAGCAGCCGCGATCTTGTGGAGGCAATCGAGAAAGCCCTCGGCATCCCCAGCGGCTACGGCACTATCTGGCGCAGGGTCAACGGCATCCGGGACTTCTTCAACACGAACAAGGGCTACCTCCTCATCATCGACGAGGCGGACAAGCTCGTCTCGAAGTACACCCAAAAGAAGATGGAGATCCTCCGGGCAATCTTCGACCAATCCGACGTGGGGCTCGTCATCGCCGGAGAACCGAAGCTCGAGGCACAGATCAAGACCTATCTCGTCCGCATGGCGAACCGGGTCGACTTCTACGTCTCCCTCAAGGGGCTCGACCCCTCGGAGGTGGAGGGCTACCTCGAGGGCTTCGAGGTCGCTCCCGACGCGATGGTAGAGCTCAAGGCCCGGGCCTGCAACATGCAGACCGGATGCTTCCGACTTCTCGACCGAACCCTCTCCAACGTCTCCCGCATCCTTGAGGAGCGCGGTGAGAGAGTCGTCACCGTGAAGATCATCGAGCAAGCCTCGAGCCTCATGATGCTCTAACACGGAGGGGGCCGGGACAATGAAAATGAGAAAGCAGCGTCTCATGGGTCTCGCTATGCTGGCGATCACCGCCCTCATCCTGGTCATGGCCCGAGGCGGGAAGACGCCGGAGGACAGCGACGCGACCGCCGCTCTCCTCACCGGGCCGATCGGCCTCTATATGCTCCTCTCTAAGACCTACGTCCTATACGATGGAGAGGAGCCGGAGGAGGCCACCGAAGCAAGCCGCAGCGGGGAGGCAACTCCCCGGGCATATATCAAAAAGCACAGAAAGGAAGGAGCCTACACATGGCAAGGAAAAGAGTGGTCGAACCCTCCGGGGTCAAGACCTGGGAGGACGCGAACGACGCCCTCCGTCAGATTGCAGAAGCGCAGCTCGCCGTCCAGGACATTGAGGGCGAGATGAACAAGCAGATCCTCGGGGCCAAGAAGGCCGCAGAGGAGCAGAGCAAGCCCCACAAGGACAGGATCGCCAAGCTCGAGCGCGAGCTCAAGGACTTCGTCACCGAGCACCGGGCGGACATGGGGAAAGCGAAGTCGAAGATCCTCACCTTCGGCGAGGTCGGCTTCCGGCTCTCGACCTCCGTGTCCCTCCCCAGGGCGAAGGAGAAGATCGAGGAGATCATCCGCCGCCTCAAGAACCGGCAGATGATGGACTGCATCGTCGTCAAGGAGGACGTCTCGAAGGAGGCTCTCAAGAAGTACGGCGAGGACACCGTCAACGCGGTCGGCGCTACCTGGAAGCAGCAAGACGTCTTCGGCTACGAGCTGGACTTCGCGAAGCTGGAACAGGTCAAGAGCGGCATGTAAGGGGGCGGGCTTCATGCGGGTCGACATCACCACCACGAGAAAGAAGTACCGGGTCATCTACGCCGACCCTCCATGGAAGTTCAGCAGCAAGGAAGCAACTGGAAAAACGCGGG
>NZ_QUGI01000002.1:214033-310525 GCF_003478995.1 Pseudoflavonifractor sp. AF19-9AC | reverse complement strand
GGGGGGGGGGGGGGGGGGGGTAATTTCTACCACCTATAAACCCCTCGAAGCGGTCTATCCGACCATGACCACCGAGGCCCTCAAGGAGCTCGACGTCGGGCGCATCGCCCACCGAGACGCGGCGCTCTTTATGTGGGCCACCGACGCCCACATCCCGGACGCCCTCGAGCTCTATCGGGCGTGGGGGTTCCGGTATGTGACCGTCGCCTTTGTGTGGTCGAAGAAGACCGTCAACGGGAAGACCGTCTCGAACCTCGCGCCCTGGACGCTCAAAAACTGTGAGCTTTGTCTCATGGGGACGCGGGGGCGGATGGTTCAGTACAAGCAGAAGAACAACATCCCGCAGCTCGTGGAGGCCGTGAGAACGCGGCACAGCGAGAAGCCGGAGGAAGTCCGCCGCCGCATCGAGGAGCTGTTCGGGGACGTCCCCCGGATCGAACTCTTTGCCCGGAAAAGGTTCCACGGCTGGGACTGTTGGGGAAACGAGGTGTAAATCATGGCAGCAACACGCAGCGGAAGGAAGCTCCCCTCCATCCGCACACTATGGGCGATCGCGAAGTCGCCCGAGCTCCGGCTCTCGGACGAAGACCTTCACGGGGTCGTGTACCGGGAGACCGGCAAGGAGAGCATGAAGAAGCTGACGCAGGGCGAGATCACCGACGTCGCCCGCGTCCTGCAAAACATGAAGGACAGCGCCGCCCGGAGTACCGGCGACAAACGGACGGACGAGGGCGGCAACCCCACCACCGAACGGCAGCGCCGGAAGATCTACGCACTCACCGAGGCCCTGGGGTGGAACAACGACAAGCGCCGGATCGAGGGCTTTGTGAAGCGGATGACCGGCATCGACCGGCTCGAGTGGCTGAACACGGCCCAGTGTGAGAAGGTCATCGAGGGCCTCAAGGCGATCCTTGCCAGAGAGCAGCGGAAGGGGGCCGGGCGGGATGGATAACGAGAACCAGCGGGAGCTCGATGTCCTGGCCGCGCTGGAAGGCATCCACCGGATGCAAGAGAGCATCCGGGGCACGGAGCTGGACATGGTGGTGGAGACCGGGATCATCTTCCTCCGTTTGCACTATCAGCGGCTCCCGCCCGGAGTGGCCCGCCGTCTGACGGAGATCTCGCCCCGGGACGTGGCGGAGGTGTCGGAGGTCATCCGGGAGAATGGCGCGACGCCGGAGCAGCGGCGAAGCCTGGGCGACCGACTGGCGAGCGACGCAGCCGTCGCCCAGGTCATCCGGGCGGCGAATGTCTACCGGGAGCGGCTGGGCTACGGCCCGCTCGAGTCGGAGGTGGAGGCGTGAGCGGGCGGAAGGCTGGGGCGATGGGGCTTGTCGAGAGGCTCGCCGCCGCCCTGGCTGTGAACGAGATCGTCCGCTCCCGGCGCTTCCTGGGAGAGCACACCAGCAAGGAAGACCGCGAGGAGCTGCTCAAGCTCACGGCCTCCGAGCTCACCTCGACGGCCCAGGTGCTCGCCTCCGCCGTGCATCTCCGGCAGCAGGTGGAGACGGCGGAGTTCACGCGGGCCATCATAGAGCAGCAGAAGGCCGCGCAGCAGCCCCCAGGCGGGCCGCTTGCGTGTTAAGGGTGAACGGTATGCCGACGAAGAAGAAACGCCTCACACAGCGCGAGAAGGCCGAGAGGGCGAAGATGAAGAAGGAGCTCCAAGCGGAAGGAGTCCTTCCGCCGGACAAGCCGCGCCTCAACCGGAAGAAGTTCGCCCGGGAAACCTGGGCCGAGTGGGAGGAGTTCATCAAGAGAGACCCCGTTCTCGCGGAGGTTCGCCTTCTTCGGGCCGTCGAGTTTATGGCGGGCCCGGAAGTGCCGAAGATCACCCCGGAGCAGATCGGCGTCTTCAAGGCCCTCAAGATCGCGATTGAGCTCGACAAGTTCTTCCGGCGTCTGGAAGCGGAGGGCCGAAAACAATACACAATCGGGGAGATTGCCGACGAAGTCTTTCTCCCCGTTTGGAAACTATAAGGAGGTAAACAACACACCATGAACGACAACATCAACACCAGACCGGCGCAGGAGCCGGAGATCAACGAAGCGGACGGGGAGCCCATCTTCCACGCCGACGAGGAGGAAGGTGAGGATCATGAGTAAGAAGATTTGTCTCGACGCCGGGCATGTCGGCAGCAAATACAACCAGAGCCCCGTCGTGAAGACCTACTACGAAAGCGCGATGGTTTGGGCGCTGCATCTCAAGCTCAAGGCCCAGCTCGAGGCCCGGGGCTTCCAGGTCGTCACCACGCGGGCGAGCATCGACACCGACCTCGGCGTCTACGAACGCGGAACGGCCTCGAAGGGGTGCGACGTCTTCATCTCTCTCCACTCCAACGCTTGCGGCACGGAGAGCGTCGACTACCCCGTCGTCTACCGGGCCTACGACAACAAGAACAACGTCGACACCCTGGCCCTCAAGCTGGCGAAGAAGGTCGGCGAGCTTATGGGAACCACACAGGCCGGGCGGACGGCCACCCGGAAGAACAGCTCCGGCGGCGAATACTACGGCGTCCTCCGTGGCGCTCGGGCGGTCGGGACGCCCTACTACATGCTCATCGAGCACAGCTTCCACACGAACACGAAGGCGACGAAGTGGCTCTCCAAGGACGCCAACCTGGACAAGCTGGCCGTCGCAGAGGCCGACATCCTGGCGGAGTTCTTCGGGATGGAGAGCTCCACCGAAACCGAGAAGACGGCGATCATGGGCAAGGCCCAGGCCACGGCCCAGCAGATGGCACTATTTTGTCGGAGCAAGAACTCCACCCCGCAGCTCACGAGCTGCTCTCTTGAACAACTCGCGGAGATGTTCATCGAGGAGGGAGAGGCCGAGGGCGTCCGGGGCGACGTGGCCTTCGCGCAGAGCCTCCACGAAACCGGCTATTTTAAGTTCGGCGGGATTGTCCTCCCGACTCAAAACAACTACGCCGGGATCGGAGCCCTCAACGGAAACGCCACCGGACAGGCGGCGAGCTTCCCCGACCCGCGCACCGGCGTCCGGGCACAGATCCAGCACCTCAAGGCGTATGCCTCCACCGAGGCCCTGGTGAACGAGTGCGTCGATCCTCGCTTCTCCCTGGTCGCCCGTGGCGTCGCGCCCTATGTGGAATGGCTGGGCGCGGCGGACAATCCCCAGGGGCGCGGGTGGGCTGTTCCTGGCGCGGGATACGGCGCGAACATCGTGAAGCTGCTCGGCCAGATCATGGCCCAGGAAACCCCGCAAGCACCCGCAGAGCCCGAGAACGACGGCTACCCGGAGGGAACGCCCGATTGGCAGAAGGAGGGCTTCGAGATCCTGGTGCAACGCGGGATCATCAACTCCCCCGACGTGTGGAAGGCTCGCTTCGATCAGCCGATCATGGTCGGCGAGATCCTGGCGATCATCGGCAGAATGTAACCGGAAAGGAGGGCGCAGGACATGGATGAGCTCGTAAAGGACTTGACCCTGGACATGATTTCCGAAGGTCTCTATCGGATGATCGCCGAGGCAATCGGGACGGATAACTTCTACAAGCTGGCCGAGATCGTCGGAGGCACTACGATCTATATCCCGAAGCCCGAGAGCCTCACCCGCCCCGTCCGCGACGCCCGCATCAAGAAAGAGTTCACCGGCTACAACCACCAGGAACTCGCCCGGAAGTACGGCGTCACCGAGAGATGGGTTCGGCGCATTTGCGGCCCCGGGCAAGCGGAAGGGCAGATCGGGATCTTCGACTACCTGGAAGACCCCGGGGACGAATACGAGGACGAGGGGCCTTGTAATTCTTAGAAGCGCTTCGTATATCAAATTCCATAAAACGACCCTAAAATAAGACTACAAGCTGTGCTTGTAGTCTTATTTTTTATGCTTAGAGAAGGAGGCAAAAACACACATGAACATGGAACTCATCACCAGCGCAGCGAGCGACGCTCTCGTCAACGTCGTCCTCGCGATCATCGCCCTCGCCGGGGCCTACGGGGTCTACTACATCCGGCTGGGCGCGGCCAAGCTCAAGGAGCAGACAGCGCAGATCAAGGACGAGGCGGGCCGGAAGGTGCTCGAGGACGCCCTTGACGACGTGGTCAACCTTGCGACGGTCTCCGTCGGCGCGATGGAGCAGACCACCGCGAAGGCGCTCCGCGACGCGGTCAAGAACGGCACGGCAAGCCGTGAGGAGCTGCTCGCCCTGGGCAAGCAGGTCTTTGACGAGGTGAAGGCGGCAATCGCACCCGAGGCGCAGCAGGTCATCACCGACAACCTGGGCAGCTTCGACAAGTACCTCACCGCCGTCATCGAGGACGCCGTCCTTCACATCAAGAACGAAGACCCTTATCTCACCCTGTCCGGGGAGCTGCTTGACGGCGTCACCATCGGCGGCGCGGAGGATGGGGTCTCCCAGCGGTAAGGAGGGGGACGCATGGACGGAGCAACGATTGCGATGTTCGTCTTTCAGACGGTCATCACGGCGATCATCGGCGTCGCCTCCTGGGGAGTCAAGAACGCGATCGGCGAGATGAAGTCGGCGATCACGAAGCTCGAGGCGGCGGACAAGAAGAACGCCGAGGACATCGCCGCCGTTCGAGGGGAGCTCGGCGACCTCAAAGCCGACCTCCCCCTCATCTACACGACCCGGGAGGACTTCATCCGGGTCTCGAACAACATCGACCAGAAGCTCGACAAGCTCCTATACAGGAGCCCGGCAAAGGAGGGATAAAAGACCATGGCTTTTTTTGACGACATGACGGAGCAGGAGATCCGGCAGAACAAGGCGATCCGGGGCTACATCGTCCGGGCCCTGGCGAAAGGCAACCAGAACTCGCTGCTCGTGCGGCAGGTGACGAACGCGCTTCTCGCCGACAACCTCATCACCGTCCCGGACATCTCGAAGCAGCTCTCCTATTTGGAGGACGGCGGCTACATCGAGTTCACGGACAAGAGAGCGACGGCCTACAACGCATACCGCCGGGACGCCGTCATCCAGCTCACGAAGGCGGGCGTCGACCTCGTGGAAGGCACGAGGGAAGACCCCGGCGTAGATGTCTAAGGGCGAACGCCGGAGGACGCGGATCAGCTCGACGATCGACAAGCTCCCGGACGACATCAAGACGGAGCTCGACGTCCGGCTCGCGGACACGGCCAACACCTACGAAGACCTTTCCGCGTGGCTCAAGGCGGAGGGCTACGAGATCAGCAAGTCGGCGATCGGGCGCTATGCGATCCGCAGCACACAGGCGGCGCAGCGCGTCGCCGAGACCTTGCAGCGGACGCAAGCGATCGCCCAGGCCGTCGAGGCCCACCCCGACCTCGACTACACGAAGGCCGCTTCGATGGTTCTCATGGACGGCCTCATGCAGCGAGTCAGCACGGCGGAAGACGACTTCGCCGAGATGCCTCTCGACAAGGCGGGGCGTCTCATCGCAAGCCTCGCCCGGAACGCAACCTATGAGAAGCGCGTCCGGCAGGACATGAAGAAGAAGGCCGAGCTTGCCTTCGACCAGCTCGAGGCCGAGCTCATGGCAGCAATCAAGCAGCACCCGGAACTCGCCGGGGAGCTGCACGACGTCCTCTCGAGGGCAAGGGAGAAGGTGCTCGACGATGGCGAAGATTGACCTCAAGGACTACCTCGAGAGACTCGAGGAGCCGGAAGACCGGGAGGCCGTCGCGAGCCGCGAGTATCAAAAGGAACTGTTTGAGCAGTACGTCCAGAAGGGGGACAACTTCCCCGAGCTCCGGGCGCAGCTCCTCAAGGAGTACCAGGACGGGGCCGATCTCACGGGCCCCCAGGGTCTACGCCGGAAGCTCGGAGCGTTCGACCTGGGCTATTTTGGCCGGGCCTACCTCCCGCACTACTTCGTCAGACCCTCGCCTCCCTTCCACGAGGAGCTCGACCGGATCTTCCGGGAGGGCGTTATGAAGGGCATGAACCCCAGCACAGACGCGAAGCAAATCAGCCGGGCCAACGGATGCCGGAGGGCAGTCGAGGCCCCGCGTGGACATGCCAAGTCGACGAACTTCACCTTCAAGGACTCCATACACTCGGCGGTGTACGCCTACAAGCACTACGAGATCATCCTCTCGGACAGCTCGGAACAGGCGGAGGGCTTCCTCTCCGACATCAAGACCGAGCTCGAGGAGAACGCAGCGCTCCGTGAAGACTTCGGAGAGCTTGAGGGGCGCGTCTGGAAGGCGTCGGTCATCCTCCTATCGAACGGGGTGAAGATCGAGGCCCTGGGCGCTGGGAAGAAGATCCGAGGCAGACGGCACAAACAATGGAGACCCGACCTCATTCTTTGCGACGACCTTGAGAACGACGAGAACGTCAACACCCCGGAGCAGCGGAAGAAGCTCCGGGACTGGTTCTACAAGGCGGTCTCGAAGGCGGGCGACACCTACACGGACATCGTCTACATCGGGACGCTGCTCCACTATGACGCCCTCCTCGCCAACGTCGCCAAGAACCCCGAGTATGAGGCCGTCCGCTACAAGGGCGTCATCTCGTTCGCGACGAACACGGCCTTGTGGGACGCCTGGGAGCGGATCTTCACCGACCTCGAAAACCCGAAGCACAAGGAGGACGCCGAGGACTTCTTCAAGGCCAACGAGGCCGAAATGCTGGAAGGCACCGCCGTCCTCTGGGAAGAAAAGCTCCCCTACTATGCCCTCATGGTTATGAGGGTATCCGAGGGCGAGGCGAGCTTCTCGTCGGAGATCCAGAACGAACCCATAGACCCGGAGAATTGCGCGTTCGCCGAGGAGTGGTTCGACTTCTACGACGACGGGCAGCTCCCCCCGGACTTCTCCGACCCGAAGTTCCTCTTTGTGGCGGCGAATGACCCCTCCCTCGGAAAGAACCGAAAGAGCGACACCTCGGCGATCATCGGCATAGCAAAGGACACCTCGACGGGCTACATGTACGTCGTCATCGCTGACATCGCCAAGCGGAAGCCGGACAAGATTATTGAGGACGCGATCGAGGCGTCTCGTCGGCTCAAGCGTGAATACAAGAAGCCCCTCTACAAGTTCGGCGTCGAGACGGTTCAGTTCCAATATTATTTTGCCGAGATCATGCGGCAGAAGTCCGCCGAGATCGGCGAGTACCTTCCTATCGAGGAGATCAACAGCGTCCAGAACAAGGACGCCCGCATCCAGTCCTTGCAGCCCTTCGTCAAGAACGGCTACCTCAAGTTCTCGAAGCGGCACAAGGCGCTCCTTGACCAGATGCTCAAGTACCCTATGGGAAAGAATGACGACGCCCCCGACGCCCTGCAAATGGCCGTCGCCCTGGCCCTCTCGGTCAAGGTCGGGCGTCGACCGGATTACAAATCAGTTTTAGGCCGTGCGATCAAGTTCCGACGCGGGGCCTACTAAAAGGAGGTGGGACGGTTTGGCCGACCAAAGCAAAAATAAGTGGTTCCCGTGGCGGCGGCTCTTGAGGTCTACGCAGACACCGAGACCGGAGACGCGAGAGGTCGCGGTCTCCCAGGTGACGGACAAGTACAGCGAGTACCCCTCGGACGGGCTCACCCCCGTCCGTCTGGCGGAGATCTTCAAGGAGGCCGACGCGGGAGATGTGCTCCGGCAAGCCGAGCTTTTTGAGGAGATGGAGGAGAAAGACCCGCACCTCTTTTCCCAGCTCCAAACGAGAAAGAACGCAGTCACGGGCCTCGACTACGAGGTCATCCCGTTCGACTCGGACGACCCGAGAGACAAGGAGATCGCCGAGTTCGTAGAAGCGCAGATCGGCGGGATCGAGGGGTTTGAGGATGTCATGCTCGACCTCCTGGACGCAATCGGCAAGGGCTTCGCGGTCTCTGAAATTATGTGGAGCTATGACGAAGGGCACGTCGTTGTCGGGGACATTCGCTCGCGGCATCAAAAGCGGTTCTTCTGGGACACCGTCGACGACTCCTTCAAGGTTCGGACGCAGGACGCGCCGGAGGGAATCCTTCTTCCTAAGAACAAGTTCATAGTACACAAGTACAAAGCCCGCAGCGGCCACCCTTCGCGAGCTGGCGTTCTTCGTGTGGTCTCCTGGATGTACCTATTCAAGAACTACACCCTCAAGGACTGGGTCGCGTTCTGTGAAGTGTTCGGGATGCCGCTCCGGCTGGGCAAGTATCAGCCGGGCGCAAGCGAGGAGGACAAGCGGGCGCTCATGCAAGCGCTCGTCGCTATCGGAGCCGACGCGGCGGGCATATTCCCGGACGGCACGACGATCGAGTTCGTCAACACCGAAAAGACCAGCTCGACCGACCTCTATGAACGGCTCGCCCGTTATTGTGACGAGCAGGTCTCGAAGGCGATCCTCGGTCAGACTTTGACCTCGGACTCCGGGGGCGGCAGCTACGCACAAAGCAAGACGCACAACGACGTCCGACACGACCTCACCGTCGCAGACTGCAAGGCACTCGCGGCCACGCTCCGGCGCGACCTCATCCGCCCTCTGGTGCTCTATAACTTCGGGGAGGACAAGCGCATCCCCTATCTACGGTTCGACGCCGAGGAGTCGGAAGACCTCACCCAGACGGCGACCGTGATCGGGACGCTCATCCGGGAGGCCGGTCTCAAGGTTCCGACCTCCTACATCTACAAGAAGTTCTCCATCCCGAAACCGGAGGGAGACGAGGAGATCGCCACACCGGCAACCCAGGCACAGGGCGCAGGGATCGGCCCCTTCTCCTTCAAAGCAACCGCGCCGGAGACGCCGATCGCGCTCAAGGCCGGGGGCGCAGCGGGCCACGGGACGCAGGAACGCATCGACCAACTTGCGGCAGCAGCCACCAAAAAAAGCGCCGGAGCGTTCAAGAAGGCGTTCGGCCCCGTTCTCAAGATTATTGAGAAAGCCGAGAGCCTTGAGGAGCTCCGCGACATGATGGAAGACGAGAAGGCCGTCGCCTCCCTGTTCGGCGAGATGGACATCTCCGACGTGGAGGAGCTGCTTCAAAAGGTCATGCTCTATGCAGACCTCGAGGGGAGGTCGCTCGAAGATGGACGAGATTGAGGCCGTATTCAACCGGAAGGACATGACCTTCGAGGAGGCCGTCCAGTATTTCAAGGAGCGCGTCCCCGTGTCCGCCTCCGTGTTCTACCGTATCGCGGAGAAATACCGGGGACTTGCCTTCACCGTCGGCGGCTACACGAAGGCCCAGATCCTCAAGCGGTTCTATGATGAGATCCTCGCAGCCCTGGAAGACGGGAACACCCTCTCGGAGTTCCGCTCCCGGATGAACGAGTTCCTCACCTCCGAAGGGTATGAGGGACTCGACCCGCTGCAAGCCGACCTCATCTTCCGCACCAACATCCAAACGGCCTACAACGTGGGCCACTATGAGCAAATGACAGACCCGGGCGTCATGAAGCTCCGCCCCTATTGGCAGTACGACGCCGTCAACGACGCCCACACACGACCGAGCCACCTCGCGATGGACGGCAGGGTATTCCCAGCGGACAGCGCCGTGTGGGACTCCTGGTTCCCTCCAAACGGGTTCCGGTGCCGCTGCACCGTCAAGACCCTATCAAAGCGGCAGGTCGAAGCCCGGGGGCTCAAAGTGGAGCAATCAGCGCCGGGCGGGGTCATGCCCGACCCGCACTTCTCCACCAACCCCGCGAAGGTACGCTTCACGCCGGATCTCAAGGACTACCCCGAGGCACTCGTGAAGGCGTACCAAAAGCGAGAAAAAGAGAACCCCTCTTTATAGCCCCCGTAGAGGCCCCGGGAAGGGGCGAACGGGACGGGGGTGAAATTCCCGGGGCCTACCAGGAAGGCACCGTTATAACGCGAGATAACGGCGTTATAGACGATTGTGAGCACCACACCAAAGGAGACACCAGAAAATGAACGACTTTCTCACCCTAAAAGGGGGCGAAGTGGATGTCGGAGGAGCGCCGGAGGTCATCTCCGTCCTGCCCTTCGGTCATGTCGTGAGTCAGAAGGGAGAGTTCGACGTCGACGAGGAGAGCCTCGCGGCGATGAAGGAACAGATCGCGCAGCGAGGCGTCGACCTTGTTGTCGACTATGAGCACCAGACACTCACGGGAGAACGAGCCCCCGCCGCCGGGTGGGTCAAGGAATTGTTTGCCGAAGATGGGCACATCAAGGCCCGGGTCGAGTGGACAATTCCCGCGAAGCAGTACCTTGAGAACAAGGAATACCGCTACCTCTCCCCGGTCATCACCGTCCGCAAGTCGGACAACAAGGCGACGGGCCTCCACTCCCTCGCCCTCACCAACACCCCAGCGATCGCGGGCATGACCCCGATTGTCAATTCATCCACATTTCAAGGAGGAGAAACCAACATGAACGAACTCATCAAGAAGCTCGCGGCAGCGCTCGGCCTGGGCGAAGACGCGGACGAGGAGCAGATCCTCACGGCGCTCTCGGCTTGTGTCGAGGAGAACAAGGCACTCAAGGAGGCGGCGGAGGGCGGCAAGGCTCCCGGCAAGAAGCCCGGAGAGGGCGGCAAGCCCGAAGACCAGGACGACGGCATCGTCGCGAACAAGTCCGTCTGTGAGCTCCTGGGCCTCAAAGCCGGAGCCTCGACCGCTGACGTCGCCGCTTCCATCATGGCCCTCAAGGGCGGCGTCGACGGGCGCGTCAAGGCCCTCGAGGAGAAGCTCGCCGACCGCGACGCCGAGGAGGCCGTGGAGCTGGCCCTCAAGAGCGGGAAGATCACCCCGGCACAGAGAGGGTGGGCCAAGGAGTACGCCCTCAAGAGCCCCGACGGCTTCAAGGCGTTCCTTGAGAAAGCTCCCCAGGTCGTCCCCATGTCCGAGATCGCCGGGGGCGACGCGCTGGCCCTCAAGGGCGACGAACTGGATGAGGCGACGATGCTCGTCTGCAAGCAGCTCGGCATCAGCGCCGACGACGTCAAGAAATACGGCATGAAGGAGGAATAAGACCATGGCAGCATTGACCAATGTGAGAGACACGTCCGAGCTCGGCGGGAAGTACATCGCCCTCCCTGTCAAGGGCGCGACCACCATCTATCAGGGTTCCATCGTGGCGATTGACGCCAACGGCTACGCGATCCCCGGCAAGAAGGCGACCGGCCTCAAGGCGGCGGGCCGGGCCGAGGAGACCGTGGAGAACAAGGGAGGCGACGGCGAGGCCGTCATCCGCGTCGCTCGCGGCATCTTCGTCTTCGAGAACTCCACCAGCGGCAAGATCGCCGCCGCCGAAGTCCTGGGCCCGTGCTACATCGAGGACGACCAGACCGTCACGAAGACCGCGACGAGCGCCTCGGTCGCCGGTCTCGTCATTCGCGTCGACGACGAAGGCGTCGCCGTCGAGATGGGCTTCGGCTACACCCCGGCGACGGCTGGCGCTGGCGCTTAATTCACACCGACAAGGAGGAAACAGAACATGATTGTCAATCAGCAGTCCCTTAGAGGGATTTACGTCGGCTTCAATACCCTGTTCAACAGGGCATTTGAAGGCGTGACCCCGCTCTATACCCAGATCGCCACCACTACCCCGTCCACTACGGACTCGGAAACCTACGCATGGCTCGGTGACATCCCGGGCATGAGGGAGTGGATCGGCGACCGCGAGATCCAGAACCTCAGCGCGAGCGACTACACCATCAAGAACAAGGACTTCGAGCTCACCGTCGGCGTCGACCGCAACGCGATCGAGGACGACAAGATCGGCCTTTATAACCCTTCCGTCGAGATGCTCGGCGAGTCCGCAGCAGCTCATCCCGACGAGCTCATCTTCTCCCTGCTGGCGGGCGGCTTCTCGGAAAAGTGCTACGACGGACAGCCCTTTTTCTCCGACGCCCACAAGATCGGAAAGAAGACCGTCACCAACAAGAGCACCGCTAAGCTCACCAAGGACTCTTATGCAGCGGCCCGCGCCTCCATGATGGGCTTGACCAACTCCAAGGGCCGGGCGCTGAACCTCGTCCCGAACCTGCTCGTCGTTCCCCCTGCCCTGGAAGTAGCCGCCCGCGACATCCTGGTCGCCGACTACATCAACGGCACCAAGAACACCATGCAGGGCACCGCGAAGCCTCTCGTCGTCCCCCAGCTCGCCGGGCATGACTCCGCGTGGTATCTGCTTTGCACCACCCGGCCCATCCGCCCCCTCATTTGGCAGCAGCGCAAGAAGGCGAAGTTCGTATCCTTGACCGCCGAAACCGACAACAATGTCTTCATGCGGAAGACCTTCATCTATGGCGCGGACTATCGCGGCAACGCTGGCTTCGGCTTCTGGCAGATGGCATACGGCAGCGACGGAACCGCCGAGTAAAGTCGAGACGGAAAGAGCAAGGAGGGAGCGCCGTGAGCTATAGCACAAAGGAAGAAGTCCGGGAGATGCTCAAGGACGACGCCCTCAACGCGATCATCGGCGACACCTTCATCGAAGACCCCGCCGAGCGTGAGGAGCTCGTTGAGCCGCTCATCGAAGCGGCGATCGCCGACGCCGACGCGGAGATCGACGGCTATCTCGCTAAGAGGTACACCGTCCCGATCTCCCCGGCCCCTCGGGTTCTGAACAAGTTCTCGAAGGACATCGCGGTCTATAACCTGTTTTCCCGTATCGGCATCGACGAGAGCACCGACCAAAAGACCTATCTCAACCGATACAACGCGGCGATCAAGTTCCTCACCCTCGTCGCAGAGGGGAAGGTCTCGATCGGCACCGAGACCGAAGATCCGGCGAGCGCGGCAGCTACCGGATTTTCGGCAAAGTCAAACCCCCGTCTATTCACGCGGGCGAAGATGAGGGGGATGTAGTTCGTGTATAGTATCCGCCTTGAAGGAGAGACCGCCGCACTCCTCCGAAAAATGCGGCGATACTCGGAAATAGACCGAAGGAGCCTCAACATGGCCCTCGGCGAAGGCGTCCGAGAGTCCACCCTTGAGCGTTTCAAGGAGGGACGAGCGCCGGACGGCAGGAGGTGGAAGACCTCCATCCGGGCGGCGACCACCGGGGGGAAGACCCTCATCGACTCCTCGCAGCTCCGCAACTCGATCCAAGTGACGGCGGACGCCTCGGGGTTCGCGGTCGGCACGAACGCAAAGCACGCAGCGACACACCAATTTGGAGACCAGGGGCGCACCATCCGGGCCCGGAAGGCGAAGAACCTCCGCTTCCAGGTTGGCGGCCAGTGGGTCAGCAAGAAGCAGGTCAAAGTCAACATCCCCGCCCGCCCGTTTCTCGGCCTATCGGACGAGGACATGCAGGAGATCAAGGCGACGACCGAGGAGTTCATCGGGAGGGACGACTAAATGCTCTATGAACAAAGCAAGAAATACCTCCTCGAAAAGCTCAAGGCGGCGGGCCTAAAGTCTAAACCGTACACAACTCAAAAGGGTCTCGAAAAGAGTCAAGAGAGTCACATCGGCGCGGTGCTGTTCGAGTCGGAGGCCCTTCTCCGAAACGGCTCCAAAACACGATATAGAGACCAAGAGGGAGCGCAGAAAAAGAGGAGAAAGGTCTTCGACCGGGCTCTCACCTTCACTGTGATAATCGGAGACTACACCGACGAGGCCGTCGAGAGTATGTTCGGGGCGTTCCTCTCGAAGCTCGACCGGGGCATATACGTCAACGGCGATTATGTTCCGATCGAGGTCGAGGGGGCCGATTGGGTCGACAAGGACGACTCTATTCTCAAAGCACAAGTCGCCGTTCAAATTCGGATACGGTTTGACGGCGGACTCTATAGGGACACGAACTTCGCAAAGGTCACGGACGTCGAGGTCGAGTCCATAGCAAAGAACGACGGAAAGGAGATTGCAGATGGCAACTAAAGCGGCATCGACCCCCACCGCAACGGGGGAACAGAACAAGAAGGCCCCGGCGCTCTATGACGTCGGGGAGCTTCGCAGCAAGCACAAAGTCGGGCGGGCCGTGTTTGCGGGCGTATGCAGCGCCCAGGGCTGGAAGCCCGGCAAAGCCGTCACCGAGGAGGAGTTCCTCGAGGCGGTCAAGAAATTTGAGAACGCTCCTATGAGGGGCGGCTCCGGGAAGAAGGAGGTCAAGAAGTAATGCTTCGAGATGTTAAGCATACCGTAACGGACGGCCTTCTCGGCTTCGCCACCGCGACGGGAGACGGTAAGAGTCTCAAGATCGGCGTCTCCCCCATTGTGTCGGACACCCCGATCATCATCACCGGAGACATGGACGCGACCAAAATCAAGGATCGCCTCGGCCTGTCTCCTCTGGCTGACGCTGTCATGGACTCCGTGCAGTTCGGCGCGTCCCGGATCTACTGTCTCCCGGTCTCCGCTACTACGGCGGGCGAGCTGGGAATCGTTTCTAAGACCGGCGACGGCGGCGGCTCCGTTACCGTCGACGGCTCTCCGACGAACGCCTTCTCCGTGGTGGTTAAGTTCACCGCGCAAGGGCAGCTCAACACCGCCGCCTTTGTGTACTCTATCGACGGGGGAAACACCTTCACGGACGAGATCACCGTCCCCGTCAATGGCGAGTATGAGATCACCGGAACCGGCCTCAAGCTCAAGTTCACCGAGGCGACCGAGGAAGACCAGAAGCCGAGCTCGTTCCTTGTGAACGACTCCTACAGCTTCACCACCACCGCGCCCACCATGACGAACGGCGACGTCCTGGCGGCGTTCACAAAGCTCCAGAAGTTCGCCGAGGAGTATGAGTTCATCCACGTCGTCGGCGAGAGTGACCTCGATCTCTGGCAGGCGGTGAGCGAGGCGCAAATCGAGCTCCGCGACGTCTACCACAAGCCTGTGTTCGTGGTATTCGAGGCCAAGTATCCCACGACCGGCGACGAGGAGGACGAGCCCGACATGATGGGCGGCGGGGATCTCACTGACTGGGCCCTCGAGATGGAGGCCAAGCGGAAGAAGGTCAAGAACTACGACATCCAGGTCGTCACCGCCTGGGGCCGTCTGGTCAAGCTGGACGGCTCGACCCAGATCACCAACCTCGCGGGCCTTGTGTGTGGCCTCTACGCAAAGGCAGCGGTGCAGGAGTCCATCGGCAAGACCAGGACGGAGGCGGGCTTCGGCATCCCGAAGACGAAGCTCCTCGAACTGCTCCCCGCCGAGATGGACAACTCCATCATCGAGCTCCTGGATCTCGCGGGCTATCTGACGTTCCGGGAATACGACGGGCTCGACGACTTCTATGTCTACCATACGAAGATGATGAGCCCGGACGGGAGCGACTTCCGCTACGCCGAGGACGTCCGCGTCAAGAACAAGATCATCCGGGAGACCCGGAAGGAAGGGCTCCTCCTGCTGAACGATGACATCGACCTCGAGGACGTGCAGGGCGAGCTTGAGACCCGGGCGAAGTTCATGTTCGTCCCCTTGCAGCGGATGATCGACGCGAAGGAGATCAGCTCCGCCGAGATCACCGTCCCGGAAGGACAGGCGGAGACCATCCTCGAGGACGAGACTATGCGGGTCAAGATCCGCTATGTCTCCCGGGGCTATATCCGCGAGGTCGAGGTCGACCTCGGCAGGGCACAGCCCAGCGAATAAGGGAAGGAGGTTAAAGAGTTATGTCCCTTAAAGTAAACGGTCAGACCTATAGCTGGGGCGACGTTGACGTCAAGATCCCGGGCCTCGTCCTGGTCGTGCAGGAAATCAGCTACGACGACGAGCAGGACATGGAAGAAAGCTACGGCAAGGGCAACCGTCCCCGGGGCTATGGCAAGGGCAACTATAAAGCGTCCGGTAAAATGTCTATGCTCCGGGATGACTACGACGACGTCCTTGCCTATTGCAAGGCGAAGGGCGTCCCCTTCTATGGCCTCGAGTGGCCTTCCGTGGTCGTCTCCTACGCCAACGAAGGCGAGCGCACCCGCATCGACGAGCTGAAGAAGGTCGTCCCGATCAAGCGCAGCCACAAGGCAGCACAGGGCGACAAGTCCCTCACTGTCGACATCGACCTCATGATCGTCGGCGGCATTGTGGAGGACGGCGTCGAGCCCACGAAGTAAAAACCATCTCAAGATAATCGAGAATAGGAGGACACGAAACCATGGAAGAAATCAAGAAAGACACCGCGCAGAAGTCCCAGACGGAGGAGCTCAAGGAGAAATACGGCAAGGTCTACCGCGTCGGCGCGACGATCGAGGTCGATGACGAGACCGAGAAGAATGTCGAGTTCTTCTTCAAGCGCCCCTCCACGGCGAGCTATGACAGATATGTTAAGACCACCGCCCAGGGCGCGACGAAGGCGCTCAAGGTGTTCCTCTTTGACAACGTGGTCGAGGAGAGCCGGGCGTCTCTCGAGGCGAACCTTGAGGAGTTCCCGGCCCTGGCGCTCTCCATCGGTGAGAAGCTGCTCGGGATGCTGGGCCTCTCCAAACAGACAAATTTGAAGATGCTCTAAAAGAGCAGCTCTCGGAGGTGAGGGGGAACGTGGTGGAGTCCGGTCTCCTGGAAATCTACCGCTTCCTCCCTCCGGCTCTTTTAGAGGACTTCGACATTGAGGAGATCGGCCTCGACGAGTTCCTCCGGTACGTCGCGAAAGCGAGGTACATCCAGGAGCTCGAGGAGAGGATCGTCGCCCAGGCGATCGCGGACGTGTTCGCGTCGGATTAGCCGGGCGGCATCGGTCGCCTCTTTTAAGAGCACAAGGTCGCCTCCATCGTTTTGTTAGGAGGTGAAAGGCAAAGCATGAGCTTAGAGTCCGTGTTCCGGCTGTCCCTCATAATGAACATGATCGACAACCTCACCGGGCCTATGGCCGGAGTCACATCAAGCGTCAACGGCACCGTCTCAAAGCTGCAAAAGGCAAACGCAGCGCTCGGCAATATGGCAAAGACGGGGGCCGTCATGCAGGAGGTCGGCTCGCAGATCACGGGGGCGGTGCTGTCCCCGGTCGAGGCTACATTTGAAACCCGGAGAGCGATCGGCGAGCTCGCCTCCCTGGGCGTGAAGGATCTCGGCGTCGTGGAAGACGCCGCCCGGCAGTTCTCCGACCAATGGGCCGGAACGACGAAGGCCGACTTCATCGCGGCAGCCTACGACATCAAGAGCGGCATCGCGACGCTCTCGGACGAGGGCGTCGCGGAGTTCACCAGTCTCGCGGGCCTAACGGCAAAGGCCACAAAGTCGACGGTCGGCGAGATGACGTCATTGTTTGCCACGGGCTACGGCATCTATAAGAACTACTACGACGACATGAGCGACATCGAGTTCGGCGAGATGTTCTCGGCGGGTATCGCGAAGTCGGTGCAGCAGTTCAAGACGACGGGCTCGGAAATGGCCTCGAGCATCGAGAGCCTGGGCGCGTCGGCAACAAACGCGAACGTCCCCCTCGAGGAGCAGCTCACCATCCTCGGTATGCTGCAAGGCACCATGAGCGGCTCGGAGGCGGGCACGAAGTACGCGGCGTTCCTGGGCGCGGCAGCGAAGGGCGGCGACGCCCTGGGCTTGTCGTTCCTGGACGCCAACAACCAACTAAAGAGTATGCCGGAGATCCTCGACCAGCTCCGGGGCAAATACGGCGAGACCATCGACGCGATGGAGAAGCAGGAGATCGCCGAAGCCTTCGGAACGGACGAGGCCGTCGACCTCATCGACCTGCTCTACAACAAGTGCGGAGACCTGCAAGGGAACATCCTCACCATGTACGACGCCCTCGGCTCCGGCACCGGCGTCGCCACGGAGATGGCGAACGCAATCAACGAAACGGAGCCCGAACGGTTTGAACGGCTCACGCAGCGCATCCAGAACGTGAAGGAGTCGATCGGGAATAGCTTACTCCCGACAATCAACGATCTCATGTCGACCGGCGAGCAGGTGCTCACGAAGGTCGGCTCGTGGGTCGAGGAGAACCAGGAGCTCGTCCGGGTCATCATGCTCGTCGTCCTGGCGATCGGCGGCTTCCTCACCATAGCGGGCACGGTCATCGCCGTCGTCTCCGGCGTTGGCTTGATTATCACGAAGGTAATCTCCGGGTTCAAGCTCCTCAAGGCCGGGTTCCTATTAGCGAAGGGAGCGCTCACGCCGCTCATATCGAGCGTGTGGAGCTTTACAGCGGCACTCCTGGCGAACCCTGTCACCTGGATCGTGATCGGCATCGTGGCCCTCATCGCGGCCCTGGTGCTGCTCTACAACAAGTGCGAGTGGTTCCGAAACGCGGTCAACGCAATCATCGACTTTTTCAAGGAGAAGCTCGGCGCAGCTCTTGAGGTCGCGTCGGCGATCTTCTCCGGCATCGGCAACGTCATCGGCTCCGTCATGAACGCAGCGAAGGCGACGGTCTCCCAGAACCTCGACAACATGCGATCCGCATACGAGGCGCACGGCGGGGGAATCCGTGGTGCAGCAGCGGCAGCGGTCGAGGGCGTCAAGGGCATCTATACGGCGGGCTTTACCTTCCTGGATAATCTCACCGGCGGGCGGCTCTCGGCGATCCGTGACAAGTTTGTCGGCTTCGTGACGAACATAGCCTCGGGCGTGTCCGAACGGTTCACAGCCGTCAAGACGGCGTTCTCGAATGGAATCACCGCGATCAAGAACACGGTCACGGGAGCCGTGACGTGGTTCTTTGAGTCGGGCAAGCGCGTCGTCACCACATTCGCGAACGGTATCAAATCGGCGTTCACGGGCGCGGTCGACGCGGTAAAGGGCGGCTTGCAGCGCATCCGAAATATGCTCCCCTTCTCCGACGCGAAAGAAGGCCCTCTCTCGACGCTGACCCTCTCGGGACAACGCACGATGACAACCTACGCCCACGGCCTCGAGCTGGCGCAGGATGCACCCGCCCAGGCAATCGAGAAGGGGCTCGACGGCGCGAAGGCTACGCTCGAACGCGAGCCCGTCCAGAAGGTCGACCTCACAAGCGGAGGCGGCAAGAAGGAAGGCTCCGAGAGCGGAGGCTCCGGCGAGGGCAGCTCCGGCAAGCAAGTCATCATTCAAAAGCTGCTCATCCCGGTCGACCTCAAGAAGATCAAAGACCTCGAGCAGCTCCTCGCGATGCTCAAGGAGGTCGAGGACTACGCCGAGGCCAACGGCAGCGAGGAACCCGCAGACGATCAAGACGCCGAACCGGCACCGGCATAACAAGGAGGGAGAGACGACAATGATTTACACCGAAGACCAGATCGTCAAGGTGAACGGGGTCGTCCTCCCTGGCCTTGTTAAGAGTATCGAGGTCAAGGAGTCGGCCCAGATCGACGAGCAAGAGGTCGAGGGCAGCGCCACAAAGCCCAAACAGGCGACGGGCTACGAGGACGCGAAGGTCAATATCGAACTCATTCTCGACGACACGCCAACGCAAACGAAGTACCAGCGGCTCGAGACGCTTCGGGCGATCTTCCGAACGCCCGGCCAGTCAGTCCCGAAGCCGCTCTCTATTGTCAGCGAAGACACGGCAGCGCACGGCGTCGACAAGGTTCTATTCAAGGGGCTCACTCACAAAATGGAGAACAAGAAGGAGCAGCTCACCGTCTCCCTTGAGTTCTGGGAGTACGTCCCGCAGACCATACAGACGACGAGCAGCTCGTCGGGATCTTCGTCCGGCGGCGGCTCCTCTGGCGGGAGCTCCGGCGGAACCCAGCAGCAAACGACCTTGTCTTCTGACTATCAAAAATACTTGCAGACGAGCCGAGGGAAGTCCCCAGCCGTCGACGATGCAAGCACGGCGGCAGCTCTCGACAAGGTCTCACAGATGCCATACTAACCCGAGAGGAGGAACAGGATGGAAACGCTCGAATTATTCTACCCTCAAATCGCGGCCCGCGCTGGCCCCTACACCTTCGACAAGGGCGTAGAGATCGAGGTCTACTCCTCGAAGTCTTCTTATTTTGATTGGGCGAAGATCCGCTTCACGGAGCAGTTTCAACCGAAGATCTCACTCGCCCGGAAAGACCCGGCAGCGATTGAGCTCGGGTATAACAATGTCTTTGAGGAGGTCTTCACCGGCTACGTCTCCAAGCCGTACAACGGAGGAGGCTTCACCGACGAAGTGACTCTCAAGGACGAGATGCTTCTCCTCGAGGAGACGCAGATCAACAACACATTCCTCGACACAACTCCGCAGGAGATGATCGCCTACTTTCTCGGGAAGGCCGGGCTCTCGAAGATGAAGCTCTCCTCCAAGGGATACCCGGAACGGAAACGGCTTCCCATTCGGCAGATGAACGTCATCGAGGCGATCAATGCCGTACATGCAGCATGGAACATCAAACAGCCGTTTTTCTTCTCTGGGGGCGTGTTCTATTGGGGAGAGAAGCCGGAGCAGGACAAGACCTACATCTTCGAGTATGGCGTCAACATCATCGCCCTCACCAGGAGCGGCGGCTCGTGGGAGCTCGAGACGGTCTCGGCCCCCTTTGTCCGACACTCCCACAAAATCAGTGTGAAGCACCCTAAAGTGAGCGGAGAGTTCGAGGTCTCGAAGGTCGTCTCGTCTACCAGCGAGAACGGCTTCATCCGCACGAAGATTTATTTCTAAGAAAGGAGGGGCGGGAAATGCTTGAGCAGATGATGAGGGCGGTCGCGAGGAAGATCATCGCGCAGGAGTACCCCCACGCAAAGAGCCCCGCCGTGGTCTACGCCACCGTCAGCAAGGCGACGCAGCTCGGCGAGACGTTCGATCTCGAGGATCTTGTCATTCATAACGACGAGACCGGGAGCAGCTTCAAGGGCCACATAACGGCGCATTGGAACGAATACACCCTCACCGTCGTCGATCGCTGGGGGAACGAGGACGAGAGCTTCCCTCCTCTCCCTGGCGTCAGATCCAAAGGACAATATAAGGCCGGGGCCTTCGTGGCCGTTGCGATGGCATACGGGGACAGCCCGGCGATCATTGGGGAGGTGCAGCTATGACAGGGTTACACGACACCGACATCCGACTCAATGATGAATGGGCCCTCACGCAAGCGGCAGACGGAGACGCGCCCCTCTGTTCGGGGCTTGAATGTCTCTATCAGAACATCATCCTCGAAGCGCTCACACAGCCCGGGGATCTCTTTTATGACGCTTCGTTCGGCTGGGGGCTATACGACTTCATTCAATCCGAAGACGACGATCTTGTGCGGCTTGAAATCGCGCAGCGGGCGCGGCTGGGCCTTCAAAAGCGGGAGGTCATCGTGCCCGAGAGCATAGAGATCGACGTCGGATTTTCGGACGACACCTTCCGGCTCCGCTGCTCCTTCCAGTTTGCGGACGAGGAGGAGCCCCGGGAGCTCAATGTCGTCATTAGTGCGGTCGGCGTGGAGGTGATAACAACATGATCGACAAAGCAATACTCGACGAAGTTCTCCCGGTTCCCGAGCTTGAAACGCTCAAAGAGGAGAAGATCGCCGAGCTGAAAGAAGAAGGCTTCGCAATCACGAACTTCCATTCGGGCGGCGTCTTCTATACGCTGCTCTTGATAGTCCTCCGCATTAAGATCGAGTTCACGGAGTTACTACGGGCCATTCTGAACAATATGACCCTCACACACTCCACCGGCGCATGGCTCGACATTAAGGCGGCAGACTACGGGAAGAAGCGCAAGAAGGCCCAGAAGGCGCAGGGCCTCGTCACACTGTCCAGGACGAACGACCAGGGCGAGGCCGTGAAGATCGAGAAGGGCCACATCTTCAAGACGCAAAAGGACATCAACGGAGAGGAGCTTCGCTTCTTTGCCATAGAGGCGGCGGTTCTGCAAAAAGGGAGCCGGTCGGTGGATGTCCTGGTAGAAGCGGAGAAAGAGGGCTCTCGGTACAATGTGCCGGAAGGACAGATCACCCGGAGCCTCACGTTCCTCAATGGGATCGACGGCATCTCAAACGGCGAGGACTGGATCGTCCGGGAAGGAAGCGACACCGAGGACGACGAGGGGCTCCGAACGCGGGCGCTCCGATCCTGGTCGGAGCTCGCGGCCCGGTCTATTGAGGACACATTCATCAATGCAGCGGAGGCCGTCCAGGGCGTCCTATTTGCACAGGCTGACTGTGACCACCCGAGAGGGCAAGGGACGGTCGACGTGATTGTAACAGGGACGGCGGGAGAGGCGACGGAAGGACTTCTCGACGAAGTTCGGGATGCCGTTAACAAGATTGCCGGGCCATACGATAATGTTCTTGTGAAGTCTTCTACAACGGTTTCCCAGGACATCGAGGTCACGGTCTCGACCTCTGACGTGTCGGAGGACGAGGACATCAAGAACAGGATCTCCGCGATCCTTGCCGAGCTGCTCGCCGTCCGAAAGGGCCGGAGGTTCAACGAGCTCCGGCGCTCCGACATCAACTTCGCAATCCGCAGCAACTACAGCGCCGCCACGAACGCGGAGATCATCACCCCCGCCGAGGACGTGGTGCTCGAGAAGGACAAGGTCATCACTCTCGGCTCCGTCTCTGTGACAGTGAGAAGGGAGTGATCGGATGAAACGGTTCGACACCTTCGGCGCGTATATGTTCGACCTTCTCTTTGCCCCGTTGAAACGAGGGAAACGGGCGGCGAATCAGTTCTTCATCTTCTTCAAGGTCATCGGACGCATTTTCGACGGCATGAAGAAGGACGCCTTCCGGCTTCGGGATGAGCTCAATGTCGCGACCGCGAGCCCGGTCATGCTTCCGGTACACGGACAGGATCGGGACATGCCGAGGCTTGAGGGCGAGAGCATTGAAAACTATCGGGCCCGCCTATCCATGAAGGGGATCATCTCTGAATGGGGCGGAACAAAGAGCGGCATCCTCTATGCGTTGACCTCTCTCGGATACGAGCAGAGCACGATCGAGCCGTTCTCCTATCAAGACCCCGAGAGGTGGGCCGAGTTCATCGTATTCCTCAAGGGCTCGAAGCAAAGCGGCGTCAACAACCTCGCAGTCATTGACGCCGAGGTTCGGAAGGTCAAGGAAGGCAGCTCAAAACCTGCATACGGAGCGGAGTCCGGGGGAGGCATTGAGATCCACTCGAAGACCTTTTCCGGCTTCTCGAGGTATCCGCGTTGCGGGGAAATTGTTTGCGGCGTCTGGCCCCGGGTGGTCAGTGTCGGGCACCTTCTGGCGTCCGAAGTTCACGCGAGCAGCTCTCCGGGCTCCGGCGAGGTCGAGTTCCCGAAGGTGGGAACGATCGCGGCCTCCGAAAAGTTCTATCAACCGTGCGCCTTTGTTATGTATGAGGGCCTCTCCTCTAATATGGAGGTGGGCTCGAAGGCAAGCACCGGCGCGAAGATCTACCCCGTTTGTTCTCCGGTGCTTCGCTGCTCCGGGGTGACATTTATGACGGAAGGAGGAGAAAACCATGCCGAAGACAATCACATCGGTCGGGATTGAGAAAATCGGGCGGCGCTTCGCCGACTCGATTGACCACGCGGCCTATACGCTGAACGGAGCGCCGAAGACGGTCGAGCCGTTCCGCAAGCTCGTCACGGCGGACACCGTGAAGATCTATATCTATTTCGACGACACCGTCACCGGAAACGTGGCGAACGTGCAGCTCGTAGACACGGACGGAGACATCGTCGCACAGTCCGACCGGGAGTTCGAGAAACCGCCGAGCAAGGGTCTTTATGTGGCCTTCAAATACACCATCATTGAAAAAGAAACGGAGGTACAGATCGAAAGTGAATAGCTATCAAAAAATCGGATGGCTCGACCACGTCGAAGATGTCGAGACGGGCGAGGTCATCCAGGAAGGAACGCCGGTTAGTCAGACGAACATGAACCACATGGACGACGGCATCTTCGCGAACCGCGAAGCCGTCATTCTCCACGAGGCCCAGATCGCCGACGCGCAGAAAGAGATCAAAGTGCTGAAAGACGCCACCCTCAACAACATGACGAACAACGTCTTTCTCATCAATTTTGACTCCGTGGACGCCGTCGCGATCACCTCCGGCATCTATGACCCCGTGGCGAGAAAACTCTATGTATAGGGTCGCTTGCACCCTCAAAGAAACAAGCTGCATACTCGGGAACTTTTTCGGCGAGCTTTGCCCGGTATGTGAAAGGTGTCGAGAACTCTCGGACAACGAGCTCGTCCTTATGACCGCGAGCGGTCTCACTCTCGAAGGGAAGGACGTCCTTGTTATTGAGGGACACAGCTCCATCACAGGGGAGCCCGCAAAGGTAAAGCTCACCGACTACGGCTTCGAGTTCTTCGGGGACATCACCGAGATCGCCCGCATTAGAAATGCGAGGTGCTGCTACATTGGAACCGTCAATACTTCAAAAGAAGGCTGAAATCCTACTCGAACGGGATGTCTACCCCTTGCTCAAGAACTTCCCCCAGGCTGAAAAGTATAGTTTGTCGCAGGAGATCAAGCAATCATGCTTCCGGCTGATCCGCGCGGCGGTCATGGCGAACAACCTCACCACCGTCAAGAAGCGGCTCGAATGGCTGGACGAGGCGGACGCCGAGAAGACGCTTCTCCTCGTGCTGTTTGGAGTCGCCCGGACGCAGAAGTACATCACCGAGAAGAAAGTCCACGAGCTGCAAACGAAACTCAACGAGCTGGGGCGCATTATTGGAGGCTTGCAAAAGCACTTCATCAACAACCGATAAAAAAGTAAACCGCACCTACTTAGGGTTATCTCTGTATGGCGTCGAACCGCGCGAACCGTGGGTACAATTCGGCCCGCAACTGGAATTGGAACGACTCGTCCAATCGGAACGCGAACCTCGGTTTCCGCCCCGCCTTGTAGGTTATTACGTCATTCGCGGCTACGGCTTCGAGTGCGTGTCCTTGTTATACTTCAAGGGAGAGGTAATCCTTCGCCTTGTCTCTGACGGCGTAAAAACAGTGACGAACCTCCGGCCCGCCCTCTCGTATTGGGAGGCCGGGGCAAGTCTACAATGTGGGTATAAACCCGCGTCATAGGTGCCAAGCCGTTTCTGAAAAGGAAAGGATGCCACGATGACGAAATTCCCCTTATTTATTAAAACCGCGCAGAACATTAAACACCCGCCGATCCCACCGATCATGCCGCTTGCCACCTATGAGGAGGCGGTCGGCTACGAGAGGATAAAGGTCGGCTACAAGCAAGCCCTAAGAGGGCAAAGAAAGTACACCCGGGAGGCCGTCAAGTACGATCTTTTCCGGGAGAAGAACAACGTCGACCTCTGGCGCGAGCTCAAGAGCTCAAAGTACACGCCGGGCCCGTATCACTTCACCGTCATCACGGAGCCAAAGCGGAGAGACCTCTCCATCCCGAAGCTCCGCGACAAGGTGGTGCAGCTCGTCATCCACGAGGAGCTGCAAAACATGTTCCGGCCCGTGTTCATCAATGGCTCGTTTGCTTGCCAGTACGGGAGGGGCCCGATCCGCGCCGCCTTCAAAGTGCAGCACGACATGAGGGTCGCCCGTATGAAATGGGGCGACGACGTGGCCGTCATCAAGATCGACGCCCGGAAGTTCTTCTATTCCATCGACCGCGACCTGCTCAAGAAAATCCTTGCGAAGCGGTTCAAGAAGCTCAAGAAGAAGCACCCCGACATGTACGGGGATCTCCTTCGGTTTTACCGGCTTCTTTGCAAAGTGATTGACAGCTCACCGGAGGGCGAGAGAGGCATCCCGCTCGGGAATGTCAGCTCCCAGGACTTCGCGAACATCTACCTCAACGAGCTCGATCAATTTTGCGTCCGCTTCCTCGGCGCGAAGCTCTACACCCGGTACATGGACGACATTGTCATTATTGCACCGAGCAAGGAGATCGCCCGGGAGTGGCTGGCGAAGATCAAGGAGTTCCTCCGCGTGAGGTTACACCTTGACACCAACAAAAAGACAAAGGTTTTCTATATGCGGCAGGGCGTGAACGCCTACGGCTTCAAAATCAAGGCCACCCATTTAATGATCCGCACCGAGTCCAAGCGGCGGGAGAAGCGGCGCATTAAAGCGATGGTTCGGAAGCTGAGGGAAGGCAAGATCACGCGGGCGGCGGTCGTCCAGGCGGTCAACTCGTGGCTCGGGTTCGCTCGGTGGGCCAGCGCCTACAACCTCGCGAAGAAGATATTCGCGCCCTACCGCTTCATTAAAACGGAAGGAGCGATCCCTTATGGCGCAATATCTCGGAACCGTCAAGCTCGGCGGCTTCTACAACAACGGCGCAATCCTCAAGCGGCCCACAAGGCCGTGGCGTAATGATACGACACCGTCCGGCGCGTCTGCTGCTGGCGACATCCCCTCGATGTCCGGCAGCATGGCGAACTATACCTTCGGGGACACCCCCAGCGCAGACGCGAACAAGCTCCAATGGGTCAAGATCAAGGACGGAGACAAGACCCTTCTCATTTGCGACCGCGTCATCCTGGTCAATGTCTCGTGGGACGATTTGAACGGGCAGGGCTACGTCACCGGCAAGACCGTCACCATCGACGGGGCAAAATACAAGTGCCGTCTTCTCACCGGCGGCAGCAATCGAAGGAATGGGGACTCCTACGCGGGAGGAACACCGACCAACAACGAGTGGGACAGGTTCATCACCCGCGAGGAGGTCATCTCCGGCCTCCCTGCTCCGGTTTCCTCTGACCTGGACAGCAGCACCAACTCGACCGACCTCAACAGTGCCCACAACAAGTTTTGGAACTGGTTCTATGTGTACTCCTGGTGTCAAGAGACCTACGCGGAGGGGGCGTCGTACCGCGCGCGCCGTGGGTACGATTCGGCCCGCCTCTGGTTTTGGAACGTCTCGTCCTATCGGAACGCGCGCCTCGGTTTCCGCCCCGTCCTTGAAATTCTGAACACTGACCCTCTGATCTCTGACAGTGACCGCAATCTCGGAGATAAGAACCAGAACTTCACGATCGAGTACACGGTCGACGACGCCGACTCCGGCGACGTCCTCGCGGCGACGGAGTCGATTGATGGGCGAACGACGAAGTCGTTCGCCCCGACGCGAAAAGCAAAAAACACCATCTCGATCAACATCCGAGAGCACTCCCTCGGGAGCCACACGGTCAAGGTCGTCGTAACGGACGGCCAGGGTGGAACCGCTACTCGGACATGGACATTCACCCGAGTCAACTCCGCCCCGACCATTTCCGGCTCGGACACCAACCTCGGAGACAAGAACATCGGCTTCACCTACAATTACACCGTCGACGACGCGGACGGCGACGAAGTCACGGTCGTCGAGATGCTGAACGACGAAACGCTCCGCACCATCAACAACGCCCCGAAGGGAGAGCAGCTCTCGGTCTCTATCACCTCAGAAAAGCTCTACGCCCTGGGCCTCAATACGGTCAACAACCTCGTCATCACCGCCACCGATGGGCAGGGCGGCACAACCTACCGTCGCCTCACCTTTAAGCGGACGAACTCGGCTCCAGCTATCTCTGGGCAGGACGAAGACCTCGGCCAGCAGACGGGCAGCTTCGCCGAGAAGTACACCGTCACCGACGTCGAGGGCGACAACGTGGTCGTCACCGAGTTCGTCGACGACAAGCAGATCCGCAGCTATCAAGCTACGCTCGGCCAGGAGGAGACGATCGAGCTCTCCCGTGAGAATTGGCTCGTCCTCGCAAATGGGGATCACCAGCTCCGCGTCGAGGCCGTTGACGGCAACTTCGCGACGAGTGTGAGGGTCTGGAACTTCTCCAAGAAGGAGACCGTCATCGCCTTCCAGTTCGCGCAGCCGGAGGAGACGGACGCCCGGGCGACGAAGATCCTCATCACGCCTACATGGCATATCGAGGGATCGGTCGCCAAGGTCGAAGCGTGTAACAATGCCTTTGATGCCTCCCCGGCGTGGGAGGACATCACGGCGCAGGTCGCGATCAACCGGGTCTACAACTTCCTCAACCAGTCCAAGACCGCCGAAAAGTGGGGCGTGAATGTCCGCTTCACCATCGAGAAGAACGAGGGCTATGAGGGAGAGGTTTCGATCTCCGGGTTTGGAGGTGCTTACGAATGAACCAGAGCATGAAGTATCTGACCCCTAAGATGCCGATCACCGAGATCGAGCGTCAGAGGGCGGAAGAAGCGGAGGAGCAGAACATCGACCTCTATGAGGCGATCGCCGGTCTCTTCGAGGAGGTCATGGGGCTCACGGAGAAGGTCTCGAGCCTCGAAAGTAAGATCAAGCAGATTGAAGGAGGACAAGCAAAATGAAAGTGAAAGAGTACATGATTTCCGTCTATGCCGTTCTGGTGAAGAACAGCAAGCGCGATATTGAGTCCCTGCCCGAGGAGTACATCATCCCCGTCGCCGAGTATCTGGCGGCGCAGGAGGAAGGCACTCTCGAGCCGGAGGAGTAACGCCGCAGGGACACCCGCCGAAGGGCCGTAGAGGCCCGCAAAACGGCCCGTAAATGGCCGGTAGTAACCTAACCCCACAAGAGGGCAAAAAGCACGGGAGGGGCGGCTATTCGTCGCTCCTCCCGTATGCTTTGATCCCGCCCTCTTGCGTGTGCCGCTCCCGTGCTTCTGGGGGGGCGGTTGACGCAAGCGAGCAGGCTCGGAAATGCTTCTAAGATTGGCCCGTTTTTTCTCAAGTATGCTGTCCCAATTTCTCAAAAAACTTGTCGCGCTACATGCTGGCCTGGAGGAATCTGGTGCGGCGGGCCGTGCTTCAGGGAAAGCCGGTGACGGTAAGGCCCCGACGGGAGAGGGGGCCCGTGTTCTTTGCCCTGACCGGGGCGGGGGAACTCCTTCTGGCCGGATACTTTTTCTGGTTCAACGGGTTCGTAGAGGGGGAGGGGGACGGGCTGAGTCTGTTCATCAGCGCGCTGGCCGTGTGCCTGTTCCTCGGCTGTGCGGTGGTGAATTTCCGGCGGGCCGTGCGGCGAAACCGCCTGAGGTGAGCGGCCATCCCTGTGAATCCACAAGGCCCCCGGCTGTGCCGGGGGCCTTTCGCCTGGGAAACGACCGGGCGCGGCAATCTTGCCGCGCCCGGTTTTTTGGATCGCCGCGAAGAGCCAAAATGTCCGGGCGGAGGGCGGCTGTCCCCTTGGTTTATTTTAATAAACTTGCAGTTGACGGGAGGGTTTTATTGTGATAAACTGACAGCAGAAAGAGGTTTATTAAGATAAACTGAAGGGAGGGACAGACGTGGAAAAGCTCTTTGACGGAGAATACCGGCTGATGCAGGTGCTGTGGGACAGCGGGGCGGTCAATTCCACCCGCCTGGTGGAGCTGTGCGGGGAGAAGCTGGGGTGGAACAAATCCACCACCTACACCGTGCTGCGCAAGCTGAAGAACAAGGGAGTGGTGCGCCACGAGGAGACCCTGGTCACCCCCCTTCTCACCCGGGCCCAGGCGGTGCGGGCGGAGGGCGAGCATCTGGAGAAGATGGCCGGGGGCCTCTCCCCTTTCCTCACCGCCTTTTTAAGCGGGCGGAAGCTGACCCAGAAGGAGGCGGAGGAGCTGAAGGAGCTCATCGACCGGACCATGGGGGAGGGGTAAGGTATGCTGAACTGGCTTGCGGAACTGGCGGTCCTCTATTTGAACATGGGGCTGGTTCTGGGCCTCACCTTCGGGGCGCTGATCCTTCTGCGCCCGTTGACCGGGCGGCTGCTGCGGCCCCAGCACCAGGTGGTGCTTTGGTATGCGGGCTGGCTGCTGGGTGTGCTGGCGACGACGTACAGCTCCCTGGGGCGCTACCAGCTGCTGCCCGTTACCTTCCGCTCTCTGGTGGTTCCGCGGGTGGCGCAGAGAGGAGGGCAATCCTCCTACCCCGCCTTTTTCTGGAGCGAGGCCGGAACGGAGGTCCAGCTGATGCTGCCCGGAGGGACGGAAGTGGCCATCCCCCACTATGAGACGCTGCTGACAGCGCTTGCCCTGGTCTGGCTGGTGACCGTGGTGGGCGTGGTGCTTTGGGAGAACCGGCAGGAGAGGCGCTTGAAGCGGCTGAGCCTGGCAGGTGAGCGCATGGACCGGGCGGCCCTGGCGGAGTACGGCATCACGGACCAACGGGTAGCGGTGCGCCTTTGTGAAAACCTGCCCACCAGCTTTGTCCGCCGGGGCCACGACACCGGAAGGAAGGACGGCATTCGCTATGTCATCTGCCTCCAGAAGGAGCTGCCCCCGGAGCGGATGCGTCTGGTGCTGCCCCACGAGCTGGAGCACATCCGCCTGCATCATCCGGCTTATAAGGGACTTATGGTGGGCAGCTTGACCGCGCTGTACTGGTGGAATCCCATCCTATGGCTGGCCTGCCGGCTCACCTGCCGGGACATGGAGCTGGCCTGCGACGCAGCGGTGCTGGAGAAGCTGGAGCCAGCGGAGCGGCGGGACTATGCCCGCACCCTGGTGGAGCTGGCCTCGGGAAAGCACCTGTGGGGGAGCGTTACCTCCTTTGGGGAGTGCGACGCCGCGCTGCGGGTACGCCGGGCGGCCAGGTGGAAGCCGGTTCGGGAGGAGCTGGAGGCCCTGTCCCTGCTGCTGGCATCGGTGCTGTTTGTGTTTTTCTTCTGCGGCGGCCCGGTGTATCAGAGCTGGAAGCCTGCTTATGAGCCTCCGCGGTGGCCGGAATATCTGGAGAGCGGGGCCTGGATGGACCAGGTAGCCCAAAAGCTAGAACAGCCGGACTGGCAGCCAAGGGAAGTCTGGAGCAAGAGGGCGGAGGCTCTGGTGGTGCTGGACGAGACGGGCCAGTGGTACAGCATCACCTTTTCCGACTGGACGGGGGAGAAATACGACTGGGTCAGTGTGGGGCCCATGAGACAGGCCTTTCTGGACGGCTATACCCGGGTAAGCTGAGAGAACAATCGACAGGAAAGGACGGGGCTGGTATGGAGCTGCTGCATAATTTTTTTAACAGTTATTTCAACCTGTTCCTCGATCTGGGGCTGTGGTGCGGCATCGTCATGGGAATCATCCTGCTCCTGCGGCCGGTGCTCTGCCGCCTGCTCACTCCGGGGCAGCGGGTGTTCCTGTGGGGCGTGGGCTGGATCGGGGGCTTTGCGCCCCAGCTGTTTCTGCCCCTGGCCCGGATTGAACTGCCGGTGCCCACCCTGCGCAGTCTGCTCATTCCACGGGCGGAGCGGGGCTATCCCCTGTTCCTGCCTGTGCTGCAGGAGGCGGGCTCCTACCGCCTGGTCCTGCCCGGCGGGGCGACCATCCCCTTCTCCATTACCCAGGAGGGAATTTGGACCCTGGGGTGGCTGGGGCTTCTCTTTCTGGCGGTGACTCTGTTCCTGGCCGCCCGCAGCGACTGGGGGGTCAAGCGGATGGCCCGGTCCGGCACGGAGCTGGACCGGGAGCAGTACCAGCGTCTGCGGGTGGACCAGGAGGACGATTTGGTGGTCCGCCTGTGCCCCAACCTGCCCACCAGCTTTGTGGTCCGAAGCTGGGGACGGCATGAGATTGCCCTTCAGAAGGAGCTGACGGAGGAGCAGCTGCGGCTGGTGCTCCTCCACGAGCGGGAGCATGTGCGCCGCCACGATCCCTGGCTCCAGGGGCTGGCCGTGGTGGTGGTGTGTATCTTTTTCTGGAATCCCGTGGTCTGGCTGGCCTACCACTTCACCCGGCGGGACATGGAGCTGGCCTGTGACCGGCGGGTGCTGAAGCAGCTGGGGGAGGAAGAGCGCCGGGCCTATGCTCACACCCTGGTGGACCTGGCCTGCGACAAGCCCCGGTGGGGCGGGCTCACCACCTTCGGGGAGTGCGACGCCTCCCGCCGGGTGAAGGCGGCCACCCGCTGGGTGCCTGAGGACGAGTCGGACGATCTGGACGCCCGGCGGCTGCTGGGCTGGGTGGTGGCGCTGCTGCTGGCCGCCTCGCTGTTTCTGGGCGGTCCCTGGGAGCGGGCAATCACGGCGGATTTGGTGGCCGACCTGGAAAAAGGCGGCGGCTGGACCTGGCTGGCCGGGGAGATGGCCCAGCAGCACATTGTCCCCGATGAGGAGGAGCCGCTGTGGATTCGCGGCGACGACAACGGCTACACCCATGTCTACTTCCAGGATGAGGCGGGGGGCTGGTGGAAAGCGCTCATGGGCTTCTATCGGGATGATCTGGACGCCCACCTGATGGAGGTGACCATTCCCGACACACCGGATCTGTCCGGCTGTGCCCCCATTTCCTGGGAAGAGACGGAGGGAATGTCCGGAGCGGCGTGACGGAAAGGAGCGGACCATGGAATTTTTGATCGATCTGTTTCTCCAGCTCCTCAATCTGGGCCTGGTTCTGGGGGCGGAAATCGGGGTGCTGCTCCTGCTGCGTCCCCTCCTGTGCCGGATCTGTACGCCCCAGCAGCGGGTGGTGCTGTGGGCGGTTGTGTGGCTTTCCGCCTACCTCCCCTGGGCCTATGACCTGGCCAACCAGCTGAACCTGCTGCCCGTCACCCTGCGCACTCTGCTGGTCACCCGGACTTCGGATTTTGGCTCTTATGCAGGCGAACTCCCCGCCATTCTGCCCGGAAGATATCAGAGTCCGGGGCTCTATCACCTGGCCCTGCCCGGAGGCAAGCTGGCAGATGTCTCCCTCAGCGACGGGGTGATGACCGCCCTGACGGTCCTGTGGGCGGCTGTCGCGCTGGGGCTGGCCTGGTGGTGCGCCCGGCGGAGTGAGAGACTGGAGCGGAAGGCCTATGAGGGTCGGCTGCTCTCACGGGAGGACCCCCTGCGCCGGGGGATTCCGGAGCTGGAGCGGGAGACCACCATGATTCGGGTGTGCAAAGACCTGCCCACCAGCTTTGTCCTGTGGGGCGGAACCGCCCGGGAGACCGGGGCCAGCTACGGCATCTATGTCCAGGAGGAGCTGTCCCCGGAGCGGATGCGCCTGGTGCTGCTCCACGAGGCGCAGCACATCCGCCTGCGCCACTGCTGGTGCAAGCTCTACCTCAGCGGGGTCCTGCTCTACTGGTACAATCCCCTGATGTGGCTGGGCTACCGGTGCTTCTGCCGGGATCTGGAGCTGGCCTGCGACCGGGCGGTGCTGGAGCGGCTGGACGGAGACGAACGGCGGGAGTACGCCCGGATGCTGGTGGAGCTGGGCAGCGGAAGGCTTTTGTGGGATGTGCCCACGGCCTTCGGCGAGTGCGACATTGCCCGGCGGGTGCGGGCCATTGCGGCCTGGAAGTCCAGCCGGCAGAACCGGAACCGTCAGGCGGCGGCCTGGGCGGTGTGCCTTTTGCTGGGGCTCTTCCTGGCGGGCGGTCCCCACGACCTCTGCCGGGCGCAGGACATTCTGCTGGCCTACCAGCGGGAGGACGGCGGTACCGAGGCCTTTGTCCAGGCGGTGGAGCGGTGCGTGGAGGAGACGGGCGCTACCCTGGAGGCGGAAGAAATTTGGTGCGCCAGCCGTTGGTTGGAGGGGCGGCTGCCCTGGACCGGCCAGAAGGAGGAGTACCTGCTGGTGCAGGGGGCGGACGGAAGCTGGTACGCCGTGGGGCTTGCCTGGGATGCCAAACGGGTCTCCTTCCGCGGAAGTGACCCCCAGCGGCTGGCCGAGGTCCCCGATCTTGCCGGCTGTACCCGCCTGGTTTAGAACCAACAAAAAACCCATCCCCGGCTCGTTTAAGAGCCGGGGATGGGTTTTGTTTACTGATTTTGCTCCGCCTTTCGGCCCACCAGGTGCTCCACCATGGCCCGGTCAAAGGACAGGCAGCAGCCAAAGGGGTCGATGACAAAGCCCGCCCCCCGGTTGTCCCGGAGAATCATGGCGGCGTAGTCGTCGAAGGACAAAAGCAGCGTCTGCTGGTTTTTGGGTCCGCACAGCTTCCGCAGCTCCTCCCAGCCAGTGAAGGCGGGAAAGAAGGGCTGGCCCTCCTGATTGGGCAGCAGCTGGAACTGGATGGCGGTGCCCTCCCCGCCGGAGACGGTGGCCTCCTCCGGGGAGAGAATGTTCACCGGGGCCAGAAACCGGGCGGAGGAGATGACCGCATCCAGCACCGCCTCCCGGTTCTCCCGGGTATTTTCCCGGCCCATCCGCTCCACCGCCGAGAGCAGGGCCTTGTTGTCAAGTTCCGTTGTTTGCTCCATGGGACGCCTCCAAAGGTGTGATTTTCTCTATTGTACTACACTCCGCCTCCCTCCCGCAAGGGACAGGCACAATTCCGTCTGGACAAACGGATTGGGGTGTGGTAAGATGCCTGTTGACGAGTTTTATACCATCTCGTCCAAGCACGGCGGCATAGCCTGCCGTGTTCGTTCGGGAAGCCCAAGGCTTCGCCGTTCTCTAAACAAAAAATGGAGGTTTTTTTATGTCCAAATTCAACACCCGTGATCTCACCTTTGCCGCCATTCTGGCCGCCGTGTACGCCGTCTTGACGGTGACGCTGCCCATCCCCCAGTATGGCCCTGTCCAGGCCCGCCTGTCCGAGGCCCTCACCGTGCTGCCCTTCTTCTTCCCCGCCGCCACGCCGGGGCTGGTGGTGGGCTGCTTCATCGCCAATCTGTTTTCCCCCTACTCCCTGGATGTGATTTTCGGCACCGCAGCTACCCTGCTGGCCTGCCTCATGACTCAGCGGATGCCCAACCAGTGGCTGGCTCCCCTGCCCCCTGTGCTGTGCAACGCCGTCATTGTGGGCGCTGAGTGCGCCTGGTACCAGGCGGGCGGCTTCGGTCCTGCCTTCTGGCCCGCCTACGCTTTCAACGCCTTCACCGTGGGCCTGGGTGAACTGCTGGCCTGCTGCATTCTCGGCTCTCTGCTCATTCGGGTGCTGCCCCGCATCTCCTTCTTCCGGGAGCGCATTCCTCAGCGCCGTCTGGAGCAGCTGGCCCACATTTAATTCAAGACTCCTTGCCGGATGGTTCTCCATCCGGTATTTTTTTGCCTGCTGCCCCCCGTGTTTACAAATTTGACACAGAATATTCACACACTCTCATGGAAATTCTTCATGGGTAGACTATACTGTTAATTAACCTGTTAATAAAACCCCGTGCGGCGGAGGCCGCGTGTAACATTTGAGAGGATGATATTGTGTGCAGGAAGTGAAACAACCGTCCAAAAAGCCGCTGATTTTCTATTACGTGGTGGCTATGCTCATCTTGATGGTATTGAACATGACCTTTTTCCCGTCGGTGCTGGAAAAACAGGTCAAAGAGGTCAGCTATACCGACTTCATGTCCATGACCTACGACGACAACATTGGCCTTGTGCAGATCGAGGGAGATGAAATCACCTTCACCGACAAGGCCCAGGAGAACATTTACAAGACTATCGCCATCGACAGCGACACCGACCTGGTCCAGCGGGTCTACGACCACGGGGGCCAGCTCAACCGCATCGACACCCAGCCAGGCCTGCTCACCTCCATTCTGGTGGGGTGGGTGCTGCCCCTGCTGCCCTTCCTGCTCATCGGCTACTTCATCCGCAAGCGGATGCAGAAGGCCATGGGCGGCGGCGACGGCATGATGTTCGGTATGGGCGGCGGCTCGGGAGCCAAGGTGTACGTCCCCTCCTCCACCGGAATCCGCTTTTCCGACGTGGCCGGCGAGGACGAGGCCAAGGAACTGCTGGGTGAGATCGTGGACTTCCTCCACGACCCGGAGAAGTACCGCCAGATCGGCGCCCGCCTGCCCAAGGGCGCTCTGCTGGTGGGCCCTCCGGGCACCGGCAAGACCCTGCTGGCCAAGGCGGTGGCCGGCGAGGCCAACGTCCCCTTCTTCTCCATCGCCGGCAGCGAGTTTGTGGAGATGTTTGTGGGCCGGGGCGCTGCCAAGGTGCGGGACCTCTTCAAGCAGGCCAACGAGAAGGCCCCCTGCATTGTGTTCATTGACGAGATCGACACCATCGGCAAGAAGCGTGACGGCCAGATCGCGGGCAACGACGAGCGGGAGCAGACCCTGAACCAGCTTCTCACGGAGATGGACGGCTTTGACGGCTCCAAGGGCGTGGTGGTGCTGGCCGCCACCAACCGCCCCGACTCCCTGGACCCTGCCCTGCTGCGTCCCGGCCGCTTTGACCGGCGCATCCCCGTGGAGCTACCCGACCTCCAGGGGCGCATTGACATTCTGAAGGTCCACGCCCGGAAGATCCGCTTGGCGGAGGACGTGGACTTCACCCCCATCGCCAAGACGGCCGCGGGCGCTTCCGGCGCGGAGCTGGCCAACATCGTCAACGAGGCCGCCCTGCGGGCGGTGCGGGACGGGCGGCAGTACGCCACCCAGGCGGACCTGGAGGAGAGCGTGGAGGTGGTCATCGCCGGCTACCAGAAGAAGAGCCGGGTCCTCTCCGACGAGGAGAAGAAGATTGTGGCCTACCACGAGACGGGCCACGCCCTGGTGGCGGCCATGCAGTCCCACTCCGCCCCGGTGCAGAAGATCACCATCATTCCCCGCACCTCCGGCGCCCTGGGCTACACCCTCCAGGTAGACGAGGGGGACCACTTCCTCATGTCCAAGGAGGAGCTGCTGAACAAGATTGCCACCTACACCGGCGGCCGGGCCGCCGAGGAGCTGGTGTTCCGCTCCATCACCACCGGAGCCTCCAACGACATTGAGCAGGCCACCAAGCTGGCCCGGGCCATGATCGCCCGCTACGGCATGAGCGACGAGTTCGGCTTTGTGGCCTTCGAGACCATGACCAACCAGTACCTGGGGGGTGACGCCTCCCTGGCCTGCTCCCCCGAGACCCAGGCCCGCATGGACCGGAAGGTCACCCAGGTGGTGGGCCGGCAGTATGAGAAGGCCATGAACATTCTGAAGGAGAACGAGGGCAAGCTCCACCAGCTGGCCCAGTACCTCTACGACCACGAGACCATCACCGGCCAGGAGTTCATGGACATCCTGGAACAGAAGGAGCTCCCGGAAGAAAGCCAGACTTGACACGGGGGCAAAAAGGTCGTATGATAACAGCGCAAACAGGGGAGCTCGCGGCAGCGGGCTGAGAGGAGGCTTGGCGCCTCGACCCTCTAACCTGATGTGGGTAATGCCACCGTAGGAAGTCATAGGGATCGTATGATTGCATTGCGGGGCGGCCCAGATTGGGCCGTCCCGTTTTTGTTTGTCCACTTACACTTCTTTTGGAAAGGACGTGGGAGGAGAATACCGCGGCGCCCCGGCTCAGAGCCGGGAGCGGGCAGAGGGGGAGCGCCCTGTGCCCGGGCCAGAACTGCAGCGATGGGAAGCCGTGTTCCGGCGTGAGAGGAGGCCAGTAAGCCTCGACCGAACCCCGCGGGGCGGTGTGTGTCCGGCCCGGGGACCCTGTATGCGGCGTTATGCCGCCGGAGGGATGTCGCTGCTCTGTTTTGCGGTATTCCCCCATGAACTTTACAAGAGAGGTGTTTTTTTATGTCCAATTACACGAAGGAGAACCGCCTGGCCATGTCCGTGGCGCTGGCGGGCATTCTCACCGCCGTGGGCGTGGTGGGAGGTACTCTGTCCATCCCCGTGGGCTTCACCCGCTGCTGCCCCACCCAGAGCGTGGTCAACGTGGTGGCCGGTGTCTTCCTGGGGCCCTGGTACTCCCTGGCTATGGCCTTCTGCGTCAGCCTCATCCGCAACCTGCTGGGCACCGGCACCATTATGGCCTTCCCCGGCAGCATGTGCGGCGCTCTGCTGGCGGGCCTTCTGTACCAGCGGTTCCATCGGGTGTGGGCGGCCTGCCTGGGCGAGATGATCGGCACCGGCGTGGTGGCCTCCATCCTGGCCTTCCCCATTGCCCGGTATTTCCTGGGCAAGGCCTGCGGCCTCTTCACCTATTTCATCCCCTTCATGACCGTGGCGGTCACCGGGTCGATCATCGCCTGGGTGCTGGTGTATATTCTGAAGAAGAACGGCGCCATGTCCGCCATGAGCCGGGCCGTCCAGCGGAGCTGAGACGGCCATGAACGCCCGTAAGCCGGTGGCCTGGATGTCCACCAAATTCCCCCTGGAGATCCCCGCGGCCTTGGGTATGGAGGTCATCTGCCCGGAGAGTGCGGCGGCGGCCGCCGCCGGGAAGGGAGAGAGCGGTCGGCTCTGCCGCCGGGCCGAGGGGCTGGGCTACTGCGCCGACCTCTGTTCCTATGTGCGCATGGGCATGGCCCTGGCCTGGGACGGGGGACTGCCAAAGCCCGATGTGCTGCTGTGCTGCGACAACATCTGCTCTGGCATGGTGCAGTGGTATGAGGCCATGGCCCGGACGCTGCAGGTCCCCCTGGTGCTGCTGAATTTCCCCTACCGCCAGAGCCAGGTCTCCCAAGGGCAGGTAAACTATCTGCTGGGGCAGCTAAAAGCGGCCATCCGCCAGCTGGAGGAGCTGACGGGACAGCAGTGGGACCCCCAGAAGTTTCAGGAGGCCTGCCTTTGGGAGGAGCGGTCCGCCCGGGCCTGGCAGCGGGTGCTGGACTGTGCCATGGCACGCCCCTCTCCCCTGCGGAGCATGGAGATCTTTGATTACATGCCCCTGATGGTCACCGGCCGATGCCGTCCGGAGATGGAGGAGCGGCTGCTGGAGCTGGCCCGGGAGCTGGCCGCCCGCAGGCCGGAGGGAGAGGAATACCGCATCTACTGGGAGGGCACCCCCTGTTGGCCGGTGCTGGGCCAGGTGGTGGAGCTGCTGGACAAGCGGCACATCCGGGTGGTGGCCGACCCCATCAGCCATTCCCTGGGCTTTTGCTGCCAGGATCTGGAGAGCCTGGCCCGGGCCTACTGCGAGACCATCAACGGCGTGTCCCTGGAGGAGGGGGTGGCCATGCGGGCAAAGCTGTGCTGGCGCTATGGGGTGGACGGCGTGCTCGTCCACTATAACCGGTCCTGCCGCCCCTGGTGCGGCGACCTCCAGGAGGTGGAGCGGCGGCTGCGGGACGAGCTGGAGCTCCCCGTGGTCAGCTTTGACGGCGACCAGGGGGACCCGGGAGCCTTCTCCCCCGCCCAGTTTGAGACCCGGCTGGACACCCTCACCGAGCTGATGGCCGCCCGCCGGGAGGCCCGGTGAGCCGGAAAAACAAAACGCGCCGCGGCGCCGGAAGGATTCCGGTGCCGCGGCGTGTTGCGTTCAGTGGGGCGGAGGTCAGTTCTCCTCCCCCTCCAGGAAGTAGGAGGCCTCCATGTCGGCGGTGGCCAGGGCGAAGGCCAGGGGGTACTTCTGAAAAGCCTGGCCCACGGTGCGGTTGTCCTCCGGGCCGGAGAAGCCCATGTGCCAGCGGATGGCCATGGCCTCTTCCCGGGTGAGGCGGATGAAGCCGTTGGTGATGTAGACGCTCTTCTCCCCGTGTCCGTAGGGCAGGGGGTCATCGAAGGAGTAGGTGGGTACCTTCTCCCACTGGCCGGTGGCGTCGTTCTTCACGTTGCGGAAGCCCTTCTTGTAGCAGCCGATTTTGCACAGGTCGTGGAGAAGGGAGACAATGGCGATAGACTCGGGGCTGTACTCCAGGCCGTACAGCTCCTGCACCCGCTCCCGCTGGAGGTAGTCCACCAGACAGTGGTACACGTTGAGGCTGTGCTCACACAGCCCGCCCTCGTAGGCCCCGTGGTACCGGGCGGAGGCGGGGGCGGTGAAGAAGTCGCTCTTGTGCTCCAGGTAGTCCAGCAGCTTGTCCGCGCCCTCCCGGGTGATGTTCTCTTTGAAAATCTCAATAAATTCCTCTTTGCAGGACATAATGTACCTCCATACAGACCGGTCCGGAGCGGAAAAACCGCCTGTCCGTCCCGTCCTTTTTCATTGGAACCAGTGTACCATGTCCGGCGGGAACATTTCAACACAGAAAGGCAAAAAACCTCTTTTCCAAGGGGGACAGCCTGTGGTACAATAAAAGGACGCAAAGCAGCAAATTACAGGAGGATTTAGCCATGAGTTACGCCGATCAGGTGTTTATTCAGAACTGTAAGGATATTCTGTCTAAGGGTGTCTGGGACACCGACCGCCCGGTCCGGCCCCGGTGGGAGGACGGCTCCCCCGCCCACACCATCAAGCTCTTCGGTGTGGTCAACCGCTATAATCTGAAGGAGGAGTTCCCCATCCTCACCGTGCGCAAGCAATACCTCAAGTCGGCGGTGGACGAGCTTCTGTGGATCTGGCAGAAGAAGTCCAACAACGTCCATGACCTGAGCAGCCACGTTTGGGACGCCTGGGCGGATGAGAACGGCTCCATCGGCAAGGCCTACGGCTACCAGCTGGGGGTGAAGCACCACTATCCCCAGGGGGACATGGACCAGGTGGACAAGGTGCTCTGGGACCTGAAGCACGACCCCGGCTCCCGGCGCATCCTGACCAGCCTCTATAACCACCACGACCTGAGCGAAATGGCCCTCTACCCCTGTGCATATTCCATGACCTTCAACGTCAGCGGCAACACCCTCAACGGCATTCTGAACCAGCGCTCCCAGGACATGCTCACCGCCAACGGCTGGAACGTAATGCAGTACGCCGTGCTGCTGCACATGATCGCCCAGGTGTCCGGCCTGGAGGCCGGGGAGCTGGTCCATGTCATCGCCGACTGCCACATCTACGACCGCCATGTGCCCGTGGTGGAGCAGATGCTGGAGCGGGAGCCCTACCCCGCCCCCAAATTCACCCTGGACCCCACGGTGACCGACTTCTATGCCTTCACCAAGGACAGCGTCTCTCTGGAGGGCTACCAGGCCCACCCCATCGGGGAAAAGATCCCCGTTGCGGTGTGAGAACAGAGTGAAGAGAGGCACAGCTATGAATGTCATTGTAGCGGTGGATGAGAACTGGGGCATCGGAAAGGATGGCGACCAGCTCATCTACCTTAGGGAGGATTTGAAGCGCTTCAAGGCCCTGACCATGGGCCACCCCCTGATTCTGGGGCGGAAGACCATGGCCACCTTCCCGGGCGGACGGCCCCTGAAGGGGCGGCGGAACCTGATTTTGTCCCGCAACCCGGACTTTGCCCCCGAGGGGGGCGAGGTGTACCACACCATGGAGGAGCTGCTGGCACAGGCGCCGGAGGACGCCTTTGTCATCGGCGGCGCGTCAGTCTACAACGCCCTCATCGGCCAGTGCGACACGGCCTACGTGACCAAAATTCAGAAGGAGTTTCCCGCCGACTGCTGGTTTCCTAACCTGGACGAGGACCCGGCCTGGCAGGCGGAGGAGCCCTCGGAGGTCATGGAGCAGGACGGCGTCCGCTACTGCTATGTCACCTATCATCGCGTAACGAAATAAGGACAGAAAAACGCCGCCGGGCTTTGAGCCCGGCGGCGTACTTATTTACAGGAATCAGAGCTTCAGAGACATGCCGTCCTGGTCGGACAGGCCGTCCTTGGCCAGCATCCGCTCCAGCACCTCCACGTCGGTGGTGATGTCCATGGCGTCGCCCTGGAAGAGCTGGTCCAGCTGCTTCTCAAAGCCCTCCACCACCTTATCCATCATGCCCTCAATGCGCTCCATGGCAGAGGTAATGTTCTCGCCGGACACCTCCTGGTCCTCCAGCTGGCTGTACGCCCGGAGAATCTTCAGGGTGGTGGGCAGGTAGTAGCTCAGGAAGCTGTGAAGCTGGGGAGATTTTTCCGGGTGCTGCCGCTGATACTCCAGAATCTTGGCGGTGATGACCCCGATGCGGTCAATCTGGGCGGAGAGCTTTTCGTTGTCCACCGCGTCGTTCACCGCTTTGATCTCCAGCAGAATGGCGTCCTGCTCCTGGCGGGATTCCTCCTTGGCAGGCTTTTTGGGCTGGGCGGGCTCCTCCGGCTTGGAGCTGATTCCGCCGCCGGAGAGAACCAGCATGCCGCCTCCATAGTCCAGGAAGGCGCGGGGGAACATGCCGTCGTCCAGCATATCCTCCAGGTCATCCCGCACCCGGTTCACGGAGCGGCCGGTGGCCGAGGCCAGGGAGGCGATGGACACGGACTTGTTGCTGCCGATCATGGCCACATAGCTGCGGTACCGGCTGGCCTGCTTCCGCTTGTGCACGCCCGCCCACAGACAGCCCAGGCCGCCGAAGAAGAAGCACAGCACAGGCAGTGTCTCCTCCAGGAACCAGGTCACATCGGGCAGAATCCACAGGCTGCTGCTGACTGCCATGATGGAGGCAAAGCCGAAGAGGGCGGCCACAATGCCGCCGATGATGGTCAGCTTCTTGGCCTGGCCGGTGAGCAGGGCAATCTGGTCCTGGGCGGCCGACTTCCGGCCCCGTGTGGACTTGGCCGTGCTGCCCTCGGCCTCCTGAGAGGCGTAGGGAGCAGAGGTGCGGGCCCCCACCGGGGTCTGTCCCGCCTGCTGAGTGTAATAGGGATGGCGGCCCTGCTGGCTGCCCCGCCGGGGCGCCCGTCTGGTGCCCCCCAGCAGCTTGAACACAATCATCAAAAAGCCGATGGGGGCGGCGACTCCGGTCAGCAGCAGCATGGCTGCAACGATCCAGTAAAGTAAACTGCCGTTCCGTCCTCCACGGTCCTGATAGTCCGACATGAATCTCCCTCCGCGCAACTTGGATAGTCTTTTCCCCTCTGTTTGTTCATAAGAATAACAGATTCCGCTCAAAGGGAGATTGATTTCTCCTTAAAATTCCATGAAGAAACTACCGTCCCTCTCGCTTGTATTATCATACCGCGGCGTGTGGAAAATGTAAATGGTCTGAGGGCGGTATTTTTTGTCGCGGCTCTGGGGAGAGAGGGCATTGTAACTGTTCTGTAATTGCTATCACCGGGAATCTGGTGCTATAATGTTGCTAAACGCGGCCTTTTGCCGCCAAAGGATTCAGATTATAAAGCGCTTTGCCCTCGGGCGGAGCGTGGAGGGAAGCATATGGAAGGACAACGTGTGGAACAAAAGCCGGGGAAGCCCAAGAAGGGCCTGATCATTGCCGGCGTTGTGGTGGGGGTGCTGGCGGCCGCCTATCTGGGCCTGTGTGCCTGGGCAGGCCAGTCCCGGACCATTTTCCCCCACACCTCGGTGGCCGGGGTGGATGTGTCGGGACAGACCGTGGACGCAGCCGCCCAGACTTTGTCCCAGGAGCTGGAGCATGCCGCCCGGTCGGTGTCCCTGCCTCTGGCCTATGGCCATTGGGAGGGCACCCTGGATGGCGGCGTGGTGGAGCTGGACGCGGACGCCTGGGCCCAGAGCGCCTGGGAGTCGGGCCGGGAGAACTTCCTGCTCCAGGGCGGAGCCTATCTGGGCCGCCTGATGGGGATGGGGTGCGATCTGGCCCCCGAGTTTGCCCTGAGCCAGAGCGGTCAGCAGCAGTTTGAAGCCCTCATGGACGAGGCCGACCAGCAGGTGGGCGGCGCTCTGGTGGACGCCAGCTACGCCGTAGAGGGGGAAGAGCTGGTGCTCACCAAGGGAGTCACCGGCGTCACCATCGACCGCCAGGCTGCGCAGGAGACTGTTTTGACTGCCCTGGGGGAGGCGGTGGCCGCCACCATGGGGGCGGAGAACGCCCAGCAGCCCCAGGCCGTGGAGCTGCCCGCCCACGAGACGGCTCCCCAGGACCCCGATTTTGACGCCATGTACGCCGAGCTGCACACCGAGGCCCAGGATGCTCAGGTGGACCCGGACACCCTGGAGGTGAGCGAGGCCGTGGTGGGCGTGGACTTTGACGTGGCGGCGGCCAAGACCGCCTTTGCCCAGGCCGCCGAGGGGGAGACCGTGCGAATCCCCCTGACCATCACCCAGCCCAAGGAGACCAAGGAGAGCCTGGAGGCCAAGCTGTTCCGGGACCTGCTGGGAGAGGGCACCACCAAGGTGTCCGGCTCGGCCAACCGCAAGCACAATGTGAAGCTGTCCGCCTCCGCCTGTAACGGCGTGGTGCTCATGCCGGGGGAGGAGTTCTCCTACAACAACACCACCGGCAGCCGCTCCGCGGACAAGGGCTATCTGGCCGCCCCGGTGTACTCCGGCGGCGACTCGGTGGACGAGGTGGGCGGCGGCATCTGCCAGACCTCCTCCACCATCTACTACGCCGTCCTCCACACCAATCTGGAGGTGGTGGAGCGCCACGCCCATACCTACAACACCGGCTACGTCACCCAGGGCATGGACGCCACCGTCTATTACGGTGCGGCCGACTTCCGCTTCAAAAACAGCACCGATTATCCGGTGAAGATCGTCACCAAGAGCTACGATAAGAACGGCGCCCGCTACCTCACCGTGCAGATTTACGGCACCAACGATGAGGGCATCTACGCCGTGCCCAAGAGCAGCGTCTTTGACCGGGTGGACCCCACTACCCAGTACAAGGCAGATTCCTCCATCCCTCAGGGTACCACCAAGGTGGACTCCAAGCAGAACCCCTACACTGGCTGGTCCTCCCAGACCTACCGCTATGTGTACGACAAGGACGGCAACCTGCTGGAGAAGCAGGACATGGGCTTCAGCAAGTACAAGATGCGTCCCAAGACCATCCTCTATAACCCCGCCGACGGTGATCCCTCCACCTGGGTGGACGGAAAGCCCCCCAAGCCCGGCGAGACCACCGATCCCGGCACCGGAACCACTGACCCCGGTACCGGCACCACAGATCCCGGCACGGGAACCACCGATCCTGGCACTGGAACGACCGACCCCGGAACCGGAACGACGGATCCTGGCACCGGCACCACGGATCCCGGCACGGGAACCACCGATCCGGGTACCGGCACCACCGACCCCGGCACCGGAACAGCGGGCGGACAGGGGGGAGCCAGCAGCTCCTCCTCCGCCCAGAACCCCTCGGGCAGCCAGGCCGCCTGAGGCATTGCATCCCACGAAAGAAAGAGGAACCATTTCATGTTTCAAGGCTTTTCCCAGGGCAGCGTGGACTTTCTCTGGGGGATTCGATTCAACAACGAGCGCAGCTGGTTTTTAGAGCATAAGCAGGAATACCTCACCCTGGTGGACGCCCCCCTGCGGGAGCTGGCCGCCCAGGTGGGGGAGGCCATGCATGAGGCCTACCCCAAGCTGGACCTTATGGTGAAGGTCAGCCGCATCTACCGGGATGCCCGGCGGCTCTATGGCCGCGGGCCCTATAAGGACCATATGTGGTTTTCCCTCCGGCGGCCCGGCCAGTCGGAGGGCGGCGCCCCCTGCTTCTACTTTGAGCTGGCCCCGGAGTATTACAGCTACGGCATGGGGGCCTACGACCCCACGCCCCTGACCATGGCCAAGCTCCGTGCGCGCATCGACCGGGATCCCAAGTCCCTGGAGACGCTGGCCCGCCGCCTGAACCGGCAGGAGGAGTTTGTGCTGGAGGGGGCGGAATATAAGCGCCCCAAGGGCGACCCCGGTCCGCTGCTCTTCCCCTGGTATAACCGGCGGCAGATTGTGCTGTCCAGCGATCACAACTGCGAGGGGCTGCTGTTCACCCCGGAGTTGGCCGACCAGATTCTGGAGGGCTTCCGGTTTCTGGAGCCCTACTACTGCTTTATGGACACCCTGGCGGGGGACCCTCCGCCGGACCAGATGTAAGACCAACAGGGCGGGGGCCCGGGAATTCCCGGGCCCCCGCCCTCAGTCTGTCAAAAAAGTCCTCGCTTTGCTCCCCGCAGTCCTTGCGCAGCAAGGACTGCGGGGAATTTGATTCCATACGAGGCGGGCTGCCGTCCCCTCGAGCTCCCCCGCCCATTCTGGAACCCGACGCTGCTTTTCGGAGGGACGGCAAGCTGAGGGCGGAATGGAGTAAACTTGCAAAAGGAGCGTTTTAAGGGAAATGACCCTTGAAACGCTCCTTCTTTGTAAAAAGTGCATGAATTGCACAATGTGTTTTGTAAAAACATCATAGAGATTAAAAAATCACACAAAAACTCCTTGACATCAGTGTGGTGATGTGCTACATTATAGCCAGAAAGGATGAGTCCCATGTACTAAGTAGAACCCCAGCACCTGACGTCAGAATGCAAGGTCAGACGCAAGAATATGTAAGAACCCCAGCAAAACGCGCATCCGATCGAAACATGGTGCGGCACCAAAGCAGGACCCTTGACCAGAGGAAAGGAACCTCCGCAAAACAGCAAGGAACCCTGACCCAGGAAAGGAGAACCCCAAGCCACATCCGATTCGAATGTAGACCAGGCAGCTTGACACAGGGTATGCGCATACCATCATCAATAGCAGGCTATCCAAAGAAAACATTCCAACGTCCGTTGCCTCACGTATGAGGAAGTTAAAATCGCAACAGCGGTTACAAATCAGGTTGAGAATTTGATTTCAGGGAAGCCGAGCAATGAAACGGTATGTGGCCATTCAATAGAAAGAGAGGTAACCATATGATGTTAGATAACAAGAGTTCACAGAAATAACCCTTGGCTGCAGCGGATTACGAAACGGGCAGTCAAGGGTTATTTCTTTGCCTGGGGACAAGGGAGGACGCCGGAGGGCGTCTATTTTTTTGCCCTCCGGGGCCCCACAGACAGCGCCCGGAGCAGGGAGACCCCCTGGGCGTGGAGGGCAGCCAGATAGAGTACCAAGGCAAACACCAGGCAGGAGAGCCCGGCGGCCAGGGGGGACAGGCCGCTGTCCTTCAGCACCCGGAGCAGCAGATTGGCGTTGAGGGCGGCCAGCAGGGCGGCCAGCCCCGGGGCGGTGAGCCACCGGAACAGGGCCAGACGCAGCCCCGCCCGGCGTACCGCCAGCCACAGACACAGGACTGTCTCCACCGCCGCCGAGGCCAAGGCTCCGGCCACATAGCCCCCCATGCCCACCCCGGGCAGAGGGACCAGAGCCATGGTGAACAGCAGCTGCAGCCCGCCCCCCAGCAGGGAGACGGCGGCCACCGCCTTCTGCTGCCCGATGCCGTTGAGAATGGAGCCCAGCACCGAGCAGTAGCAGCTCAGGGCCATGGTGACGGCCAGGGGGATGAGAAACTCCCCCACATCCGGCTGGTTGAACATGACCCGCCCCAGATCGGGGCCCAGCACCACCATCAGGGCCATGGAGGGCAGCGTGAGGAGGGAGACCACCCCCATGGCCCGCCCGGCCAGACGGCTCACCTCGCCCCTCCGCTCCAGGGCGCAGGCCCGGGCCAGCCGGGGGACCAGCACCAGATTCAGGGGGCCCAGAAAAACTGTGGGCAGGGCCAGCATGGGCAGGGTCATGCCGCAGATGACGCCGAACTGGGCCATGGCCGCCTCCCGGGCCATGCCCCCCTCCACCAGCTTCTGAGGGATGAGGGCGGCGTTGGCCGCCCCCAGCAGGTTCCCCAGCAGGGCGTTGGCCCCCACAGGCAGGGCAATGGCGGCGATGCGCCGGCGGCGGGCCCCGGAGGTCTCCCCCGGCCCGGCGAGCCCCAGACGGTGTCTCCGGCGGCGGCAGAGGAGCAGCAGCGTGAGGGAGGAGAACACCTCGCAGACCACCATGCCGCACACAATGAGGCCCACTACCCGCTCGGGATACTGGGGCAGAAACAGCACCAGCAGCCCCAGCACCGCCCCGGTGCGGATGAGCTGCTCCAGCAGCTCCACCACCGCCGGGGGCTTTACCAGCCCGGAGCCGTAGAAGAAGTGCTTGTGCATATTCTCCACCCCGGTGAGGGCGGTGCAGGGGATGAGGAGGATGAGGCCCAGCTGGGTCCGGGCGTCCCCCAGAAAACGGACGGAGATGAAGTCGGAGCCCCCAATGACCGCAGCGCCCAGGGGGATGAGCAGCAGGAAGAAGAGGCGCAGACAGGTGCGCAGAGTCTGGTGGGCACCCCGGCTGTTTTGGAGGGCCAGATGCTGGGGGACCAGATTGGACACCGCCGCCGTCAGTCCCACCGCCGTCAGGGACAGCAGCACCGAGTAGACGGGCATGATGAGCTGGTAGAGCCCCATCACCTGGGCCCCCACCAGCCGGGACAGGGCCACCCGGTAGCCAAAGCCCAGCAGCTGGGACGCCGCCCCAAGCGCCGTCAGAAACAGGGCCCCACGCCCGGCGGACAGTCTGCGCTCCTCCACTGCCATCCCTCCTTCTCCAACAGAGTATTCACCCTGCCGCCCGTTCATGCCCCGGGAGAAATGGGGAAAAGAGGCTTGTGGTTTTGTTCTGTACGCATTATAATAGTGCCATTGAATCACCGGGATGTGTGCCCTACGGGGCGCCCCCGCAGAAAACGGAACATTTAAGGAGGAAACAATCATGGCTTTTGTGACCCTTGAGCAGAATGGCCCCGTGGCCGTCGTTACCATGAACCGCCCCGAGGCCCTCAACGCCCTCAATGACCAGGTGCTCCGGGATCTGGACGCCGTGCTGGACCAGGTGGAGGAGAACGAGGAGATTCTCACTGTGGTGCTCACCGGCGCGGGCCGCTCCTTTGTGGCCGGCGCGGACATCGGCCAGATGTCCCAGCTCACCGCCGCCCAGGCCAAGGCCTTCGGCGTGCTGGGCAACCGGGTCTTCCTGAAGCTGGAGAATCTCAGCAAGCCCACCATCGCCGCCGTTAACGGCTTTGCTCTGGGCGGTGGCTGCGAGCTGGCCATGGCCTGTGACATCCGTCTGGCCAGCGAGAAGGCCAAGTTCGGCCAGCCCGAGGTGGGACTGGGCATCACCCCCGGCTTCGGCGGCACCCAGCGCCTGCCCCGGATTGTGGGGGCTTCCCGGGCCATGGAGCTCATCCTCACCGCCCGGAACATCAACGCCGCCCGGGCCAAGGAGATCGGCCTGGTGAGCGAGGTCTATGCCCCCGAGGCGCTGATGGAGGAGGCCCTGAAGCTGGCCAACGCCATTGCCGCCAACGCCCAGGTGGCCGTCCGCCAGTCCAAGGCCGCCATCCGCAAGGGCCTGCAGACCGACATGAACACCGGCGTGGCCTATGAGAGCGAGGCCTTTGCCCTGTGCTTTGCCACCGAGGATCAGAAGGACGCCATGGCTGCCTTCCTGAATAAGGAGAAGCTGCCCGGCTTCAAGAACCGCTGATCATTTGGAGATCCAACACAAAACCGCCGGTATAACCGGCGGTTTTCCCTTGCATGAGAGAGGAGGCGGCGGATACGCAGCTGTCAATTGAAGTATTATTGTCCAACTTGGTGGGCCTGTTTCTGCTCATTGGGGTGGGCTACGGCATGGTGCGGGGCGGACTGGTGCCCCTGTCCTCCACCGGCGCCCTCACCAGTCTGCTGTTGAAGGTGGCCCTGCCTGCCACCATCTTCACCTCTATGATTCGGCCCTTTGATCCCAGCTTTGTCCGGGACGCTGTGATTATCGTGGTGGTGAGCACGGTTCTGTTTTTCCTTTACGCAGCGGTGAGCGCCGGGCTGGTGCGGGTGTTCCGGGTGCCCAAGGGGCGGCAGGGCGTCTGGATGCTGGCGGCCACCTTCTGCAACAACGGCTTTATGGGCTTTCCCGTGGCCTATGCCCTCTTTGGGGATGAGGGATTGGCCCTGGCCGTCATGCTGGGCATTCCCTTCAACATTCTGATGTACAGCCTGGGAGCCACTCAGGTGTCCCTGGACCGATGCGCCGGCGGGGAGAAAACTCGGCTGACGGTGAAGCAGGTGCTGTTCAGTGCGGTAAATGGAGCCATCCTGCTGGGCCTTATCTTCTATGCCGCCCAGATCCCTGTGCCTGAGGTCATTTTCACCCCTTTGCAGCATCTCTCCAACATCACCACGCCCCTGTCCATGCTGATTACGGGCATGAGCCTGGCAGCCAGCCCCCTGCCCAGCCTGTTCCGGGACCGGGACGCCATTACCTGTGTGGTGACCCGGCTCATTCTCCTGCCGCTGCTCACCTGGGTGCTGCTCCTGCTGCTGCCCATTCCCAATCCCCTCATTACCAGCGTGATTCTCATTATTATGTCCATGCCCAGCGCGGCGGTGGTCACCGCCATGGCCCAGCGCTATGAGAGCGACCGGGAACTGGCGGCCCGGATGGTCTGCCTGTCCAGTCTGCTGTGCATGGTCACGCTGCCCCTGATCGCGCTGCTGCTGTGAACATAAAAAAAGATGAGAGGCAAAAGCCTCTCATCTTTTTTTGTACGGTTTGAGGGAAGAAACTTACTTCAGCTCGACCTTGGCGCCGGCCTCTTCCAGCTTCTTCTTCATCTCCTCGGCCTCGTCCTTGGACACGGCCTCCTTCAGAGCCTTGGGAGCGCCCTCGACAACAGCCTTGGCCTCAGCCAGGCCCAGACCGGTGATCTCGCGGACAGCCTTGATGACCTTGATCTTGGCAGCGGCGTCGAAGCCAGCCAGAACCACGTCAAACTCGGTCTTCTCCTCGACAGCCTCAGCAGCAGCGCCGCCAGCGGCGGGAGCAGCCATAGCGGCGGCGGACACGCCGAACTCTTCCTCCAGAGCCTTAACCAGCTCGGACAGCTCCAGAACGGTCAGGGCCTTCACTTCCTCGATGAGGGCAGTAATCTTCTCACTAGCCATGGTGAAAATACCTCCTAAATAAATGGTTTGATTTTAAAATAATGTTTGTAAGCTCCACGCAGGAGCAAAGGGCCGAATTACTCGGCAGCGGGGGCCTCCTCGGCGGGAGCAGCCTCCTCGGCAGCGGCGGGCTCGCCGTTCTTCTCGGCGATGGCCTTCAGGACGATAGCCAGGCTGGTAATGGGAGCCAGCATCATGCCCAGAGCCTGAGCCTGCAGGGTCTCCTTGGAGGGCAGCTCGGCCAGAGCCATGATCTCCTCCAGGGAGATCACCTTGCCGTCCATGAAGCCGCCCTTGATGGTGAACTTACCATTGAGCTGCTTGGCGAACTTGTTGATCACACGCATGGGAGCGATGGGATCGCTGGCGCAGGTAGCCAGAGAAGTGGTGCCGTTGAGCACGTCGTCCAGCTCGCTGAGACCGACGTTGTTCATGGCAAAACGGGTCAGGGTGTTCTTCACCACGCCGTACTGCACGTCGTTCTTACGCAGCTCAACGCGCAGAGCGGTATCCTCAGCCACGGTGATGCCCTTGTAGTCAACCAGAACGCCGCTGGCGGCATTCTGCAGCTGCTCGGTCAGGGCGGCCACGATGGCCTGCTTCTCGGAAAGGACCTTTGCGTTAGGCATTTTTGGATTCACCTCCAACAAAATAAAAATCCTCCGCGTCAAAGGACAGGAGGACAGTACAATCAAAAGTATTCTTCTGAAAGCACTCTCGGCAGGACTTACATCCGGCAAGCCGGATACCTGCTGTCTTTGAACGCATAGGAGATTCTATCACCCCGGACAGGTTTTGTCAAGCAAAACCTGTCCGGGGGAGAGAACAAATTGGGAAAAAGTTGGGCTGTCAGCCTGATATCACGCTTCGCCTGCTCACGACGCACGGCTTCCCTGCGACTCGGCCCGCAAACGGCCGGGCATTTGCCCGTCCTGGTTTGCAGGCCTCGCTCCGGTCCATCCGTGCTGCTCGCGACGGCTCAGACGCTTAACTTAAGCCAGCTTGGCGCCGTTGATCTTGATGCCGGGGCCCATGGTGGAAGCCACGGTGCAGCTCTTGATATACTGGCCCTTGGCAGCGGCGGGCTTGGCCTTGATGATGGCGCCCATGATGGCGTTGAAGTTCTCGGAGAGCTTCTCAGCGCCGAAGGAGACCTTGCCGATGGGGCAGTGGATGATGTTGGTCTTGTCCAGACGATACTCAACCTTACCGGCCTTGATCTCGTTGACAGCCTTGGTCACGTCCATGGTGACGGTGCCGGCCTTGGGGGAGGGCATCAGGCCCTTGGGGCCCAGAACCTTACCCAGACGGCCCACAACGCCCATCATGTCGGGGGTGGCCACGACCACGTCGAAGTCGAACCAGTTTTCCTTCTGGATCTTCTCCACCAGGTCCATCTCGCCTACGTAGTCGGCGCCGGCGGCACGGGCCTCGTCGGCCTTGGCGGCCTTGGCGAAAACCAGCACGCGCTGGGTCTTACCGGTGCCGTGGGGCAGCACGATGGCGCCACGCACCTGCTGGTCGGCGTGACGGGAGTCAACGCCCAGCTTCACGTGCAGCTCGACGGTCTCGTCGAACTTGGCGGTAGCGGTCTCTACCACAAGGCCCATGGCCTCGTTGGTGTCATACAGAGTGTTCTTGTCAATCTTCTTGACACTGTCCTGATACTTCTTGCCTCTAAACATTTCTGCACCCTCCTTACTCGCCCACGACGACGCCCATGGAGCGGGCAGTACCGGCGATCATGCTCATGGCGGCCTCGACGCTGGCGGCGTTCAGGTCGGGCATCTTGGTCTCGGCGATCTTGCGCACGTCTTCCTTGCTGATGGTGGCCACCTTGGTCTTGTTGGGCACACCGGAGCCGGACTCGATGTTGCAGGCCTTCTTGATGAGAATGGCAGCAGGGGGAGTCTTGGTCACGAAGGTGAAGGAGCGGTCGGCGTACACAGTGATGATGACGGGGATGATCATGCCCACGTCGTTCTTGGTGCGCTCATTGAACTCCTTGGTGAAGGCGGCAATGTTCACGCCGTGCTGGCCCAGAGCGGGACCAACAGGGGGAGCGGGGGTTGCCTTGCCGGCGGGAATCTGCAGTTTTACATATCCAGTTACTTTCTGTGCCACGAAAGAGCACCTCCATTATAAATGTGGTTTGGTTGGGCCGAAGGCCCATTGGCGGGACTTTTCTGTCCCTCCCACGTTGGGCGGCCTCCTCAGGCCGCGGGGAAACGCAATGCGGGAAAACTCAGTTGGCGGGCTCCACCTGGTCCAGCTCCAGCTCCACGGGGGTCTCGCGTCCAAACATGGACACTACCACGCGGACCTTGCTGCGGTCCAGGTCAATCTCTTCCACAGTGCCCAGGAAGGATTCCAGCGCGCCGTCGGTGATGCGCACGCTGTCGCCCACCTGATAGCTGACCACGACTTCCCGCTTCTCCACGCCCAGAGCAGCCACGTCGGCATCGGACAGGGGGATCGCTTTGTTTCCCTCGCCCAGGAAGCCGGTGACGCCCCGGATGTTGCGGATAACGTGCCAGGTCTCGTCGTTCATGACCATCTTCACCAGCACGTAGCCGGGGAACACCTTGCGTTCCACGTCCTTGGGGCCGTTGTCGGTAATTTCGGTGACCGTCTCCATGGGGATGCTGATCTCGTGAATCAAATCCCGCATGTTCCGGTTTTCCACATACTTCTCGATGGTGGCCTTCACCGTATTCTCATAGCCGGAATAGGTGTGCACCACATACCAGTTCGCGTTGTCAGCCATGTCCGTCACCCTTAACCCAGCAGATTAATGATGATGTCGATGACGCTGCCGGCCAGGTAATCGAAAATCCAGATGAACACACCCACCACAATGACGCAGGCAATTACGATCAGGGTATTGTTGACCGTCTGCTTGCGGGTGGGCCACTGGACCTTCTTCAGCTCGACCTTCATCTCCTTGATCCACTTGCCGATGCGGGCGAAGAAGCCGGGCTTTTTGTCGGACTTTTTGTCCTTCTTGGCCTTGGCGGCCTTGTCAGAGCCAGACGGAGTGGTCTGCTCCAGCTTTTCGTTTTCAGCCATTGTTACCCTTCTTTCCTTTCAGCCTGAGGGACCAAATTACTTGGTCTCATTGTGGACCGTGTGCTTTCTGCAGAAGGGGCAATACTTGTTCAGCTCCAGGCGGTCAGGGGTATTCTTCTTGTTCTTCATGGTGTTGTAGTTTCTCTGCTTGCACTCAGAGCACCGCAGGGTGATCTTGATGCGCGCGCCGGCCTTGCTTGCCATTTGTTCGGCACCTCCTTTTAAAGTTGAGCGGTCCGTCCCGGGGGTGGGCCGCCGTGTGGTCGGGTCAAAAACACGGGCGAGTGCCGAAAAAAGCAAAACGCCGGATTCAGCCCGCAGGCCGGATCCAGCGACGCAAAGACACAATACCAGTGTCAGACGCTACGGTGGGGTCCGGCCCATTGCCTCCCTGTGGCCTCATACGGGGGAGGGGTTCGGGCGCAGACACCGTAAAAATGCGCACGACAAAAAAGCCCCTTTTCACAGGTAGAATTACTATACCACAGTCCGCAGAGGACAGTCAAGTCTTTTTTTGACCTTTTTTGTGTTAAATTCCTGATAAAATTGCCCCGGAAGGCAAAAATCCGGCCTTTTGCCCCGGGATATCCGTTGCATTCCCGGGGAAGGTATGATATACTCCTCACCAAATACATAATATTATGTGTTTAATTTTAAGAAGAAAGCAGAGTTGATATTTTCCACATGGAACTTGACAGTGCCAGTATAGGCATGATTGTCGCACTTCTCTTCCTGGTGGCCATGTCCGCCTATTTCTCCGCCACCGAGACGGCCTTTACCTCCCTCAACCGCATCCGCCTGCGTACCAAGGCGGACGCCGGCGACCGGCGGGCGGCCAGGACCCTGGCTTTGGCGGAGGACTATGACAAGCTGCTGTCCACCATCCTCATCGGCAACAACATTGTCAACAACGTGGCCACCACCATCGGCGCGGTGCTGTTCATCAAGCTCATTGATGACCTCCGGGGCCCCACGGTGTCCGCCATTGTGCTGACGGTGGTCATCCTCATCTTCGGCGAGGTGTCCCCCAAGAGCCTGGCCAAGGAGCACCCCGAGAGCTGGGCCATGTTTGCCACTCCCCTGCTGCGGCTGTTCCTGCTGGTGCTGGCCCCCCTGAACTTCCTGTTCGGCCAGTGGAAGCGGCTTTTGTCCATGGTCATCCGCAACAGCGGCGGCGACGGCATCACCGAAGAGGAGCTGGTGGGCATGGTGGACCAGGCTGAGACCGAGGGCGGTCTGGACGAGCATGAGAGCGACCTCATCCGCAACGCTATCGAGTTCAACGATTTGGAGGTCTCCGAGATCCTCACCCCCCGGGTGGATCTGGTGGCCGCTGAGGAGGACAGCTCCATGGAGGAGGTGGCCGCCCTGTTTGTGGAGAGCGGCTACTCCCGCATCCCCCTCTACCACGAGACCATCGACAACATCGTGGGCGTCATCCACGAGAAGGACTTCTACGCCGCACGCTACCGGGGCGAGACCATGGTGAAGAACCTGAAGGCCCCTGTCTTTTACACCACCGGCAACACCAAGATCTCCGAGCTTCTGCGGATTCTGCAGAAGAACAAGGCCCATATGGCCGTGGTGGTGGACGAATACGGCGGCACCGAGGGCATTGCCACTCTGGAGGACATCCTGGAGGAGCTGGTGGGCGAAATCTGGGATGAGCACGACGAGGTCATTGAGACCTTCCAGAAGCAGGAGGACGGCAGCTATCTCATCGCCTGCTCCGCCGACCTGGACGACATGTACGACCTGTTCCAGGTGAAGGGCGAGTGCGACGCCGCCACCGTCTCCGGCTGGGTGATGGAGCAGGTGGGCCGGGTGCCCGAGGAGGGCGACCACTTCCAGGCCGAGGGACTGGACGTCACTGTCACCAAGGTGGAGCACCGCCGGGTGATGGAAATTCAGGTCCGGGTCATGGAGGACCAGGAAAAAACGGAAAAATAAAGATCGAAAAAACATGGGCCCGCGCATCTGCGCGGGCCCATGTTTTTTCACAAGGATTAGAAGGAGGGCTCCGCCAGGGCAAAGACCTCATAGTCCCCCTGGTCCGACTGGACATAGAGCAATCCATCCGCCCCGGCATAGAGGGCGCAGCCCACATAGGCGGTCCCATTGGTGCTGGGGGAGGAGGCGCCCTCCGCTGCCTCCGACAGGAGGCCCACCTCTTCCGCTCCGTCAGGCAGCTCTGGGACGGTCTCCTCGGTGGAGAGGTAGCTCCGGTTGTCCAGCAGGATGTAGACCGAGCCGTCCGGGAGGGAGACGGAACCTGAGGAGGTGCCGGCACTCCCCACATCGCCGGAGGGTGCACCTCCCCCGGCGGAGGTACTGGCCCCTGCCCCGTTGGAGGAGTTGATGCCGCTCCAGTTCTGCACCACACCCCGGCCTACAAGGAGCACCAGGGCCAGACAGGCGCACAGCCCCAGCCACCGCTGCCAGGGGACAGGCTTCCGGGCGGGGGCCTGCTCCGCCTGGACGATCAGGTCGTCATCCAGAAGGCCCATGGCCTCCAGTAAATGCTCCGATGTCATAGGCCGGCTCCCTCCTCCTCCAGAATGTGCCTTAGCCGTTTGCGGGTGCGGTGGAGCCGGGACTTCACCTGGCCCTCAGTGAGGCCGAAGCGGGCCTCCAGAGCCGCCAGGGACTCCAGATGAAAATACCGCCGCACAAATAAGGTCCGGTCCAGCTCCGGCTGCGTTCTCAGAAAGTCAGAGATCACCCGGGCGGTCTCCGCTGCCTCCAGATGCCGCTCCGGGGTGTTCCGGTCGGGCAGGCAGTCCTCCAGCTCCAGCAGGGCCACCTCCACCTGGCTGCCGCCCCGCTTGGCCGCCCGGTTTTTCCGCCAGCGGTCCAGGGAGAGGTTCCGGGTGATTTTGCCGAAAAAGGCGGAGAGCACCCCCGGACGCTGGGGCGGCATGGCGTTCCAGGAGCGCAGCCAGGTGTCGTTGACGCACTCCTCCGCATCCTCCTCCAGCTCCACAATGCTCCGGGCGATGGACAGGCAGTAGCGGCCGTATTTCCGGTCGCTCTCCTCGATGGCCTGCTCCGAGCGGGCCCAGTACAGCTCCACAATCATGCTGTCTTCCACAGGGGACCTCCTCTCCCTATCCGCGTTCCGACAAAATTCGGTTTCCAAACCGGTTCAGAGCCTCACAGGGGGCGTGCTCCGTCCGATAGCCCACCCCGTCCACCACCAGGAAGGGGCTGAAAGCCATCACCGTGCGGGTGGTGCCGTCCCGGAGGGTCAGGGAGTAGGTCACCCCCTGGCCGGCGTACTCCCGCCAGCTGTCGTCCCGGCGGCGGGTGACCACCTTTTGCAGAAGGCCTGCCAGCTCCTCCCGCTCCGCCTCGGTCAGAGTGAATGTCACATCAGGGGGCGACAAGCGGACCGAGGCGGCCCGGAGGTCGCCCGCCTCCAGACCAGCAAAGGGCCGGTTCCCCCGGAAAAAAGCGTACCAGATCAGCAGCCCCGCCGCAAGAGCCAGTCCCGCCAAAATCACCACAATTCGTTTTCCCATGGCCGCAGGCCTCCTTTCTAATTCTTTAGACGCAGGGCGGGGCATTTGGTTGCGCAAATAGAGCAAAAAAATTCCGCCGGAAAGAGGCTTCCGGCGGAAAAACAGAGGTTTTATCAAGGCAGGGGCTCAAAGTCCGAGGCGGGGTGCTTGCACCAGGGGCAGATGAAGTCCTCGGGGAGGAAATCGCCCTCATACACATAGCCGCACACCACGCACACCCAGCGCTTCTTCTCCGAGGGAGCGGCGGCCTGGGGCTTGGGCTTGATGTTGGCCTGATAGTAGGTGTAGGTGGCGGCGGGATCGGAGTTCAGCACGTCCCCGTCCTCCACATCGGCCAGGAACAGAGTGTGGGTGCCCAGGTCGATGGTGGAGACCACCTTGGCGCTGAGCCAGGCGCAGACGCCCTTGGTCACCCGGAGAATGCCGTTGTCGCCCCGGACGGCGTCAGCCTCAAAGCCGGCAAACTTGTCCACATCCCGGCCCGACTGGAAGCCGAAGCGCTGGAAGGTGGAAAACTCCGCCTTCTCGGACAGGACGGACAGGGTGAAGCGGCCGGTGGCCAGTACCATATCATGGGTATAGTTGCTCTTGTTGACGGTGATGATGATGCGGTTGGGCTCGGTGGTGACCTGCATGGCGGTGTTGATGATGCAGCCGTTGTCCTTCTCCCCCTGGCGGGCGGAGAGCACAAACAGGCCATAGCTCAGGGCATACATAGCCTTGGGATTTTTCATGGCGGAGTTCCTCCTCAAAACAGCGGCCCCGAAGGGCGGCGGAATGGTGTGCTTTCTTCTGTTTGAAGCATAGCACAGGTTTGGGCAGAAGTCCAGAAGAAAATGAGAATAATTCTTATTTATTTTTTAGGGACAAAACAGGAAACATGCAGCGGGCTTGCAGCGGAGAAAGCCCTCGGCAGAGTTTCGCCGCCAGCGGGCGGCGAAATAAATTGAAATTTGTTTTTTCGGCGACATGTGCGTCGAAAAAAACACTTCTCAGCCCGCAAACGTGCGAGCAAAGCGAGTGCGCTGCAGCGGGCTGCAGCTGCTCAAAAAACGCCTGCGTTTTTTGAAGCGTGTCGAGGTCCCTCGACACGCTAAAAACCGGTCCGTCTCAGCGTTCCCTGAGACGGACCGGTTATGCACAAATAAAGGGGAATTACTTCTTGGCCTTGGAGTCCACCACGTCCTTGAGCAGGGCGGCAAACTCCTCGAAGGACATGGCGCCCAGGTCGCCGTCGGCGCGGTGGCGGGGGGAGACGGTGCCGTTCTCCATATCCCGGTCACCGATGACCAGCATATAGGGGACCTTGTCCAGCTGGGCCTCGCGGATCTTCTTGCCGATCTTCTCGTTGCGGTAGTCCACCTCAACCCGGTAGCCCTGGTCGGAGAGTTTGCGGGCCAGGTCGGCGCAGTAGTCGGCGGCGCGGTCGGTGACGGGGAGGAAGCGGACCTGCTCGGGGGCCAGCCAGGTGGGCAGAGCGCCGGCGTACTCCTCGATGAGGTAGGCCAGGGTGCGCTCGTAGCAGCCCATGGAGGTGCGGTGGATAATATAGGGCAGCTTCTTCTCGCCGTTCTCGTCAATGTAGTACATGCCGAACTTCTCGGCCAGGAGCATGTCGATCTGGATGGTGACCAGGGTGTCCTCCTTGCCGTAGACGTTCTTGTACTGGATGTCCAGCTTGGGGCCGTAGAAGGCGGCCTCGTCGATGCCGATGGTGTACTCCACGTCCAGGTCCTTCAGAATCTGGGCCATGACGCTCTGGGCGTGCTCCCACTGCTCGGCGGTACCCTCGTACTTGTTGTTGGGGTTGGCGGGATCCCACTGGGAGAAGCGGAAGGTGCACTTGTCCAGCAGGCCCAGGGTGCCAAGACAGTACTTGGCCAGGTCCAGGCAGCCCTTGAACTCCTCCTCCAGCTGGTCGGGGCGGAGGATGAGGTGGCCCTCGGAGATGGTGAACTGGCGGACACGGATGAGGCCGTGCATCTCGCCGGAGTCCTCGTTGCGGAACAGGGTGGAGGTCTCACCCAGGCGCATGGGCAGGTCGCGGTAGGAGCGCTGGCGGTTCAGGAAGACCTGATACTGGAAGGGGCAGGTCATGGGGCGCAGGGCGAAGCACTCCTTGGTCTCGTCATAGGGGTCGCCCAGGATGAACATGCCGTCCAGGTAGTGGTCCCAGTGGCCGGAGATCTTGTAGAGGTCCCGCTTGGCCATGAGGGGGGTCTTGGTCAGCAGGTAGCCCCGCTTCTGCTCGGTGTCCTCAATCCAGCGCTGCATCAGCTGCACCACACGGGCACCCTTGGGCAGCAGCACGGGCAGGCCCTGGCCGATGACGTCCACGGTGGTGAAGTACTCCAGCTCGCGGCCCAGCTTGTTGTGGTCCCGCTTCAGAGCCTCGGCCTGCTTGGCCAGGTACTCGTCCAGCTCATCCTTCTTGGGGAAGGCCACGCCGTAGATGCGCTGGAGCATCTTGCGGCTGGAGTCGCCCCGCCAGTAGGCGCCGGTGGCGCTGGTGAGCTTGACGGCGTTGCCCTTGATGCGGCCGGTGGAGTCCAGGTGGGGGCCGGCGCACAGGTCGGTGAACTCGCCCTGCTTGTAGAAGGAGATGACCGCGTCCTCGGGCAGGTCGTTGATGAGCTCCACCTTGTAGGGCTCCTCCTTCTCCTCCATCAGCTTCAGGGCCTCGGCCCGGGGCAGCTCAAAGCGCTCCAGCTTCAGCTTCTCCTTGCAGATCTTCCGCATCTCCGCCTCCAGGGCCTCCAGGTCCTCGGGGGTGAAGGGGCGGGGGGTGTCAAAGTCGTAGTAGAAGCCATTTTCAATGGCGGGACCGATGGCCAGCTTCACCTCGGGGTGCAGACGCTTCATGGCCTGAGCCAGGACGTGGGAGCAGGTGTGCCAATAGGTCTTGCGGTACTCGGGATTTTCAAAGGTAAACTCGTTTTTCACTTCTTCGGACATGATATATACCTCCTTAACCGTCCGTGGGGGCGGCAGAGAGCCGCCCACGTGTTCTGAGGGGCAAGAAAAAACGCCTCACCCCTGATGGTGTGTCAGGGGTGAGGCATCGTATCCTAGTCACGCTGCAAATTGGACACGCGGCCGGGTCGCTTTCGCTCCGACTCGGACTTGAAACAGCCCGCCTGCGGCGGCCTTGGTTTCGCGCCCTCGCTTTGCTCCAAGCTTCCCTGCGTGTCTATTTTCCGCGCTCTGATGCTCCACGGTTCCACCCTGCTTGCAAGAGGCGTTTGAGCCGTCGCGAGCAGCGCGGATGGACCGGAACGAGGGCGAGGGGAGGGCCGCAGGGCCCGGACACCAGCCCGAGTTGGAGGGAAGCCGCGCGTCGCGAGCAGGCGAAACGTGATCACTTGCCGCTTTGTGACCTCTGTAACGGGAGGGCCCGGCCCAGCTTTCTGCCGAACGAGAGCACAGGGCAGAGGGGAGGACCCATTCTGCATTCTGCATTCTGCATTCTGCATTCGCCAGCGGCTCAGGAGTGGTACCGGCCGCATACCTGCGCGGGGCAATCGCACCAAACATGCCCCTCTCTGAGCGCGGCAGACGCGGCCTCTTCTCCGTCTGCGCCATTTTACGCAGACACTATATCACCCGCCGCTCCCGGTGTCAAGGGGGAAAGTACCGGTGTTTCTTCCGGAATTTGTCTGGGAGAAGTGCTCCAGAAGGCGCTGCCGGCACAAATCAGCGCTGGCCGGAGCGCGCGGCTCGCCCGTCAGATAGGCCAGAGCCTCCTGCCACTGCCGGAGAGAAAAGGCTGCGGCCGGGGTGTTCGCAAGGGCCTTGTACAGAGTGAAAGATGCAGGGGCCGCCCAGCGCAGATCAGAGAGATATGTGAGCCCGGCCAGGTGAGCCAGATGCTCCAACAGATGGGGAGAATTTGTGTCCATAGATACCCCCTAAAACTACACTTTAAAGTTATAAATCAACTATAATGCTCAAAAAATACTATGTCAAGTGTAAAAACAACTTATAGATTATTTTTACGAGAGGGGTACACCACTAAAATAGGGACACAGGGAAGAAAATGAGGTGATGACATGGCCTTGGACTATGGAACCATCGGACAGCGGATCGCGGCGCGGAGAAAGGCACTGGGGCTCAAGCAGGTGCAGGTGTGCGAGCGGTGCGATATCAACAGCAATTATCTCTCCAACATTGAGCGGGCCAAGTCCATCCCAAGCCTGGAGGTCTTTGTGCGGATTTGCCAGGCCCTGGACGTCACTCCGGATGAGCTGTTGGCCGGAACGGTCCGGCGGGAGGAGCCGGAGGAGTGGAAAAACGTGGCGGAAAAGCTGCGGGGGATGAGCCGGGAGCAGTTGGCGCTGGCGGATTCCTTCCTTTCCTGGGTTTCAGAGCGTGGATAGAAGAAAAAAGGCGGCTGCCGGTCAAGGGTAGCCGTCTTTGTTTTCTGTTTCGGTGAGTTCCTCTCCGTCGTCCAGAAACAGGTCTTCCGCGTCCATCTGGGCGGTTTTCAGGGTGAGAATGGCCGCCGGGACTACGCCCCGTTCCAGTTGGTCCAGGGCCGTGGTGATGGCGTTGAAGAGGGTGTAATACATTTTTTGATACATGCTGAGATGCCTCCTTTTCGTGTTACAACAAGTAATTCAATTTTAAAATACGAAATAATAAAGTGTCAAGAAGAAATTCGCGCTTGTAGCTGGTTTAATATGCGCGCAGTCCCCATATGCTTTAGTTAAATGTGTATTCGGGAGGTGCAGCATGGAATTAGATTACAAGCAGATTGGGCGGCATATTGCCCGGCGCCGCAAGGAATTGGGCATGACGCAGGCAGAGGTGGAGGAGAGAGCGGATATGGCCTACAAGTATCTCTCCAGCGTAGAACGTGGTGTTTCCATCCCTTCCACGGAACTGATTATGCGCCTGGCCATTGTGCTGGATACCACCCCCGACGAATTTCTGGTGGGCTCGGTGCGCAGCCGGGACGAGGCCTGGAAGAATGTGGCCGAGAAGCTGCGGGGGCTGGACCCAAAGCAGCTGGAGCTGGCCGACCGCTTCATCACCTGGGTGTCCGAGCAGAAGCTGTAAGGACACTTTACCGGGCAGCCGTCCCCAGACGGCTGCCTTTCTGCTGCCCTTCCGCCATTGACAAGGGCGGCGGAGCTCGCATATACTGGTCATACCATTTTGGAAGGGGGAGGAGCGCGTGAACAAGAAGGAGCTGCTGGACCGCTGCGCCCGCAGCGGCGAGGAGCGGATGCTGCTGGCCCGGGCGCTGGACAAGCTGGAGCTGGCCCAGGACCGGGGCGTCCCCGCCCACACCCCCTTTCTCTCCCCGGGGGAGCAGGCCTCGGTGTCCGATCTGCTCTCCGTCTGGGGCCACCCCCGCCACCGGTTCTGGGGCGGCTATGAGGGGGCGGAGCGCCAGGTCTGCCTCTTCCTCCCCGACTGGCAGGAGGAGGACGACGCGGTGTCCGACCCGGAGGGGCCCCTGGGGGCTCTGGAGGCCGCCTTTCCCGCCGAGGCCTCTTTGGGACACCGGGACATTCTGGGCTCCCTCATGGGCCTGGGATTGACCCGGGAAAAGCTGGGGGACATTCTGCTGCCCGGTCCGGGCCGCTGCCAGGTGGTGGCATTGCGGGAGGCCCTGCCCATTCTCCTCTCCCAGTGGGAGGGGGCCGGGCGGTACAAGGTGCGCCTCAAAGAGATCACTCTGAACCAGCTCACCCCCGCCCCGGTGCAGGTGAAGACCATCCGGGACACGGTGGCCTCCCCCCGGCTGGATGCGGTGCTGGGAGCGGGCTTCTCTCTGTCCCGGTCCAAGGCCGCCGCCTACATCTCCGCGGGCAAGGTGGCCGTCAACCACCGGGAGTGCCTGAAGGGGGACAAGCTCATTGAGGAGGGGGACGTGCTCACCTGCCGGGGTCTGGGCAAGTGCGTGGTAAAGGAGGTCCCCGGCCAGTCCAAAAAGGGCCGCACCATGCTGGTGCTGGAACGGTACGTTTAATAAGGAGGTCGGCAGTATGCTGGAATACGACTTTGTCTCTCTGGAAACGGAGTGGGGCACGGGCTACAACCTCTTCGGAGGCGTGCGCATCGATACCAGCGGACACCGGGATATCATCGTCCAGCGGGCGGCGGAGGGCTGGCGCTATGTGGGCTGGCTGCCCACCACCCAGCGGGGCACCGGACAGATTGACCGCATTGACTTGATTTTTGAGCGGGAGGTACCAACGCCATGATGACAAAGGAAAAAATTGAACGGATCAATATCCTGGCCCGGAAGGCCAAGACCCCCGAGGGACTGACCCCGGAGGAAATTGCCGAGCGGGATGTTCTGCGACGGGAGTATATCGAGGCCTACAAGAAGAGCCTCACCGCCCAGCTCAACAGCACCGTCATTCAGTATCCCGACGGCACCCGCCGTCCTCTGCGCCCCAAAAAGCCCTGAATCTGGAGGGAATCTGAACGCCTCCCCGCATTGACAACAAAAGGGCTTTCTGGGATAATGACCATGTTACGGCAGAGACCCGTTCTCCCGGTTGGGAGGCATTTTGATACATACAATGAATGAAGGAGGCCAATATGGCTCGCATTAAGTTTTTGACCGATTCCGCCGCCGACATTCCCGCCGCCCTGCGGGAGGAGCTGAACATTCAGGTGCTCCCCTTCCCCATTGCCATGGGGGACAAGGAGTATCAGGACGGGGTGGACTTTACCCCCGAGGAGTTTTACGGCATGCTGCTGGCCGCCCCTCAGATTCCCACCCATGCCCAACTGACCGCCTTTTTGTTCCAGGAGTGCTTTGAGCAGGCCTGGAAGGAGGGGTACACCGACCTCATCCACACCTCCATCAACTCCAAGGGCTCGGCCACCTATCAGAATTCCATTCAGGCCCGGGAGGAGTTTTACGAGGACCACCCCGAGGCCAAGGACACCTTCCACATCCACATCATTGACTCCCATAACTACACCATGAGCTACGGCTACCCCGTGGTGGAGGCCGCCAAGCTGGCCGCCCAGGGAAAAGAGGCCGGGGAGATCGTGGCCTTTATCCAGGACTGGATCGACCGGGTGCGGGTGGTGTTCGCCCCCCTGGATCTGCGCTTTGCCAAGAAGTCGGGCCGGGTGCCCGCCGCGGCCGCCTTTGTGGGAGACGCTCTGGGTCTGAAGCCCATCATGACCTTTGACAACGGGGACTCCAAGATCCTTACCAAGGTGCGGGGGGAGAAGAACGTCATCCCCACCCTGCTGGACCTGTGCCAGAAGGAGCGCCGTCCCGACAGCCCCTATCTGCTCATCCGGGGCAACAACGATGTGCAGTCGGATAAGCTCCACGAGGCGGCTGTCCAGGCCCTGGGCCAGGAGCCTGCCATGGAGTACCACATCGGCGGCGTCATCGCCATCAACGCCGGCCCCAACCTGGTGGGGGTCGTCTACTGGACCTAAACGATTCGGGTCGGGGGGATTGTTCCCCCCGGCCCTGTTTTTTATAAAGATTTAATTTTGGGACAAACAGGTTTTACAATTTCTTCATCTTTTTTGTGGTATGCTTGACACAATATGCAAGGAGGAGGACTGATCCATGAATCCCGGACAACTGACTTGGCGGGAGCGGGGCTGGCTGTGGTTCCGACTGGGGATCCGTCTGGTGCTGACCATCGTCGTTGTGGTGCTGCTGGCCGTTTTCGGAAGAGGCCTGCTGTCCCTGTTCGCTCCCTTTCTCGCTGCCCTCATCACGGCGGCGATTCTGAACCCCATGGTGAAGTGGCTTCAGCGGAAGCTGGGCCTGTCCCGTCCGGTGCTCACCGGATTTTTGATGATTCTGGTCTTCGGCGCGCTGGGCGCGGCCATCGGCTTTCTGGGCTATGCCGCAGTCAATGAGCTGGTCTCCCTGGCCCAGAACTGGCAGGGGCTGCTGGACGGCCTCCAGGGGGCCCTGGACCAGACGGAGGAGCTGTTTGCCCGCCTGTGGACCCTGGTGCCGCCCCAGATGAACGAGACGGTGCAGTCGGTGACCGACGGACTGCTGGAATGGCTGTCCACCGCCACCCCCAATCTGCTCAACACCCTGGTGGACTACACCACCAACAAGGCCCTGGGTGTGCCCTCCTTTGTGGTGGCCCTGGTGATCTTCCTCATGGCCACCTTCTTCCTTACCGCTGACTACCCCTACCTGCGCTCCCGGGCCGCCCAGGGTATGGGGGACGGACTGCTCCACTTCTGCCGCCAGGTGCACTCCACCGCCCTGGGGGCCTTCGGCGGCTATCTGAAGGCGGAGTTTCTCCTCTCGGTGGGGGTGTTCTTCATCCTGCTGGGGGGCTTCCTGCTCATCCGCCAGCCCTACGGGCTGCTGCTGGCCCTGGGCCTGGCTATTCTGGATTTTATTCCCATTATCGGCGCGGGCACCGTCATGGTGCCCTGGGCCTTCATCGCCCTGTTTACCCGGGACTACCCCACAGCCATTGAGTTGATGGCCATCTGGGGCGTCATCGCCCTGTTCCGCCGGGTGATGGAGCCCAAATTTGTGGGCGATCAGACGGGGCTGTCCCCCATTCTCTCCCTGGTAAGCATTTATGTGGGCATGAAGGTAGCGGGGGTGCTGGGCATGATTCTGGGCCCCATCTGCCTTTTGGTGCTGCTGAATCTGGCGGGAATGGGCATGTTCCACGGCCTGCGGCTGGATTTGGCCGCCGCCGCCCGGGACACCGCCGCCATTCTCTCCCACCACCCGCCAAAGGCCTGAAAAAACCGGATATCGGGGCTGTTTGCCGTCCGTTTGGGGCGGCAAGCAGCCCCTCTTTTTCCACCGGTCAAAATTTATTTTGGGAAAGTTCAAAAAACGATGTTTTTTTCTTCATGATTTTTTCATATTTATACGGTAAGATAAGTCCCGTAAAAAGGAACCGGAGCTCCCGGAGGTCCGGTGTAACAAAGGAGCGTAGGAATTATGGAGAACAACGAATTCAATTTCTACAATAGTGAAAATGATGGTTATCGGGGCGGCTTCGGTGATTACACCGATCCCATTCCCACCACTGGCGGCCCCGTTCCTTCCCAGAAAGCCCCCAAAAAGAAAAAGACCGGTCTGCGCATTGCAGCTCTGCTGCTGGCCTGCGTGGTGCTGGGCGGCGGAGCCGGCGTAGGAGGCGCTGCCCTGTATGCCCAGATGAATCAGCCCGAGACCGTGGTTTATGAGGGCGAGCGACCCCAGGTGGAAACGGTGGTCAACAACAACAATGGCCAGCCCATGACCGCCGAGCAGCTCTACGCCGCCAACCTGGCCTCCTGTGTGGGCATCACGGTGAACACCACCGTAAATATCTTCGGCCAGACCACCACCTCCGCTGCCTCTGGCTCGGGCTTCGTGCTCACCCAGGACGGCTACATCGTCACCAACTACCACGTCATTGAGGACGCGGTGGAGGACTCCTCCGTCACCATCGAGGTCTCCTTCGCCAGCGGCGACAAGTACACCGCCAAGCTGGTGGGCGGCGAGCAGGACAACGACGTGGCCATCATCAAGATTGACGCCACCGGCCTGCAGCCCGTCACCCTGGGCAACAGCGACCAGCTGGTGGTAGGCGAGACCGTCTACGCCATCGGCAACCCCCTGGGCGAGCTGACCTACTCCCTCACCGACGGTATTGTCTCCGCTCTGGACCGGCTCATCACCACCTCCAGCACTGACTCCAACGGAAACACCGTCTCCACCACCCTCAACGTGCTGCAGACCAACTGTGCCATCAACCCCGGCAACTCCGGCGGCCCGCTGTTTGACAGCTACGGCAACGTGGTGGGCATCGTCTCCGCCAAGTACACCCAGTCCCAGTCCGGCGTCAGCGCCGAGGGCCTTGGCTTCGCCCTCCCCATCAACGATGTGAAGGAGATTCTCTCCGATCTTATCGAGCACGGCTATGTCACCGGTAAGCCCTACATGGGCGTCCAGGTGCAGGACGTCTCCGCGGAGGCCCAGAGCTACGGCATCTCCGCCGGCGCCGTGGTCAAGTATGTGGCCGAGGGCTCCTGTGCTCAGAAGGCCGGCCTGCAGGTCAACGACATTATTACCGCCATTGACGACACCGCCGTGGACTCCTCCACCGCCCTTACCGCCGCTCTGTCCACCAACTACAAGGCCGGAGACACCGCGACCCTCACCATTGTCCGGGACCAGCAGGAGCAGAAGATCTCCATTACCTTCGACGAGAAGAATGCCGAGACCGAGTCTGCCAACCAGCTCCAGCAGGACAACCAGCAGAGCCAGCAGGGGCAGAGCGGAAACGGCTACTACTATCAGTGGCCCTTCGGCGGCTTCAACTGGTAATCCCAATTTCCAACCCTTGTTTCTCATTTTCCCTTCCTCTTGACAAAGGAGCCCGTCCGCCGCTGAAACCGCGGCGGACGGGTTCCTTTTTGGCCGCTCAAGGGGCAAAATGGGGGAAACAATGGACAAAGGAAGAAAAAACGGGTATAATATATCCTGGATTGTTATGGGGCGGCTGAGCTGCCCTGCGGATTCGGGGCCGCGCCGGGAAAAACGGCGTTTCACATCTTCTGTGCGGTTGGGTAGGCCTTGGATCACAACAGACAGAGGAAGGAACGAAGAATCCATGGAAATCAACGGACAGACCGTAAATGAGCATGCCCGTTACGACCAGCTGGGCTTGTCCCCCGAGCTGATGCGGGCCATTGAGAAGAAGGGCTATGTGGAGGCCACACCCATCCAGACCGGGGCCATCCCCTATTTTATGGACTGGAAGGACGTCATTGCCAAGGCCCCCACCGGCACGGGCAAGACCTTTGCCTTCGGCATCCCCATGGTGGAGCACATCGACCCGGAGAGCCGGGACATTCTGGCTCTGGTGTTGGCCCCCACCCGGGAGCTGGCCATCCAGATCCAGGACGAGCTGCGGGACCTGTGCGCCTTCAAGGAGGGCGTGCGGGTGGTGTGCCTCTACGGCGGACAGCCCATTGACAAGCAGATCACCCAGCTGAAGAAGGACCCCCAGATCGTGGTGGCCACCCCGGGACGGCTGATGGACCACATGAAGCGGCGCACGGTGAAGCTGGACAAGGTGCAGACCGTAGTGCTGGACGAGGCCGACCGGATGCTGGACATGGGCTTTGTCCGGGACGTGACTCACATTCTGGACAAGATGCCCAAGCGGCGCAATCTGGGCCTCTTTTCCGCCACCATCTCCCGGGAGGTGCTGGACATCTCCTGGGTGTACCAGCGGGAGCCGGTGGAGATCACCGTCCACGCCGACCAGGCCAATAAGCCCGACATCGCCCAGTACCGCCTGGAGGTGGACCGGGGGGAGAAGGCGGACACCATGGCCCGGCTGCTGGCCATGGGTGGCTATGAGCGGGTCATCGCCTTCTGCAACACCAAGAACATGACCGACCGGCTGGCGGGGCTGCTGTCCATGCGGGGAATCTCCTGCCAGGCCATCCACGGGGATATCCAGCAGTCCGCCCGGGAGAAGACCCTGAAGAAGTTCCGGGACGGCCAGATTCGGGTACTGGTGGCCACCGACGTGGCTGCCCGTGGTCTGGATATTGACGATGTGGACGCCGTCTTTAACTACGACGTGCCCGACGAGAACGAGTACTACATCCACCGCATCGGCCGCACCGGACGGGCCAAGCGCCACGGCGTGGCCTTCTCCCTGGTGTCCTCGGTGCCCGAGGGCCTGCGGCTGGATGAGATCAAGAAGAACACCGGCAACGACATCCGCGCCGTCCGCTTCAATGAGAAGGGGGACCTGGTGGCTAAGGTGGAGCGCAGTTGAAAGGGCGGAAAACGGACTGGCCCCGGCTGCTGGCGGATGTGACGGCCTGCTTTCTGATTCCCGCCTACACCCTGCTCTTTGCCGGCAGCATGGCCTGGTTCCGCACCAACTTTTCCGTCCTGGCCGTGACGGGAAAGGACTACTACCGGGGCTTTGTGCTGTGGGGGATTCTGGCGGCCGCCTATTTTTTCACCATCCTCCTGGCCCTGGCCCGGACCCTGCCCCGGCGGAGGGGACGGATCACCGTGCGGGCCCTGGGGAGCGCTGCCTGCCTGTGTCTGACCGGCGCCCTGCTGGTCCCCTATCTGCCCGACAACTTTCCCCGCTTTGCTCAGCTCCATGTTCTGCTGGCCGCCCTGGCCTGCGTGCTGCTGATGCTGGCGCTGCTGGCGGTGTGCCTGGCCTGCCGCCGGGAGGAGCTGGAGGGCTGGACCTACCACCTGCGGGACTGGGGCGGCATCGTCTTTTTCTCCGGCGTCCTCTTTGCCGCCGGGGGCATGGTCACCAGTGCGCTGGAGGTGTTTTTCACCATCTCCGCCGCCCTGCTGGCCCGGCGGCTGTGGCTGCTGCGGCGGGGAAAGAGGAAATTTTAAGGATTTTTAATCTTTCCCCTATGGATTTTTTCATCCCGTTCGCGTATCCTGAAAGAGAAGAGAAACCCCTGAAGTGGGACGTGCCGCCTCTGCCTTCCGGCTGGGCGGTCCCCGGAAAGGAGATTGGATATGAACGGAAAACGGCTTTATCGGACAGAGGGCCCCTACAAGATGCTGGCCGGCGTGTGCGGCGGCATTGCGGAGTACTTTGACGTGGACCCCACCCTGGTGCGGGTAGGATGGGTCATCGCCTTTTTTGCGGGATCCTTCGGCTTCTGGGCCTACCTGGTCTGCGCCCTTATCGTCCCCCGGAAGAGCGATGTATACCCCCATTTATAAACAAGAAATCCAACAGGGCGGCGGAGCCTTCCGCCGCCCTGTTTCCTACTGAGAAAGGAGCCGCTATGCAAGTACGCCTGTCCCGGCGGGAGGACATCCCCGCCCTGCGGGAGCTTTGGTGCCTGGCCTTCGGGGATGACGGGGCCTATGTGGACAACTTCTTTGCCACCTATTACCGCACAGAGCGGGTGCTGGTGCTGGAGGCGGAGGGGGCTGTGCGGGCCATGACCGCCTGGTTTGACACCCAATTTGTGGTGCCCGGCCGGGGGGAATACCGCTCCGCCTACCTCTACGCCGTGGCCACCCACCCGGACTGGCGCAGCCGCGGCCTGTCCGGCCGGCTGCTGGCCTGGGCGGACGACTACTTCCGTTCCCTGGGCATTCCGGCGGTGACCACCGTCCCTGCCCAGCCCTCCCTGCACAACTTCTTTGGGGCCAACGGCTTCGGGGAGTGCTTCCGCCACATGGAGCTCTCCCTCACCCCGGAGGAGCTGCCCCCGGCCGGGGCGCCCGTCCTCCGTCAGGCCGACCCCGGGGTGTATGGCCGGGTGCGGGAGACCCTCCTGGCGGACCTGCCCCACATTGCCTACCCCGAGGACGCCATCCGGTATCAGGCCGGGTGCTGCGCCCTGGGGACGGGAGGCCTCTTTGTAGGGGATACCGCTGCCGGTCCCCTGTGCCTGTGCGCCGAGGATGCGGGAGACGGTCTGGTGGTATTAAAGGAGTATCTGGGCAGCCCGGAGGCCTGCCGGCTGGCCCTCTCCGATCTTGGGCGGGTGGCCCCCGCCCGGCGTTGGCTGGTCCGTGGTCCCCGGATGGCCGATGAGTGCGCCGCCAACCGGACAAAGGGCCAATTCGGCATGCTCAAATGGCTCGCTCCGGAGCTGTCCCGGAGCTGGGATTGGGACTCTGTGGCCTATCTGGGTCTGGCCTTTGACTGAAAACTTGCATTATATACAAAAACAGCCCTTCTTTTTTGTGAGAAGGGCTGTTTTTTCCTGGCTCACCATCACAGTAAAGTGGGAAAGCCCACCAACCACAGTTATTTGGTTGTGGTGACCTCAACAAAAATTATGCTTTACTCTTTCGGGATTTGTGGTATGCTATACATAAAGAAGGAAAAAACAACCGTTTTTTCATTTTGAACCCTGAATCGCCCCGTAAATGCAAGAAATCCGTCATTACAGGCCCGATTTATTGTTTAGGAGGAATGTATCATGAACAAGTACATCGAACGCGTCCTGGCCGACACCAAAGCAAAGAACGCCAACGAGCCCGAGTTCCTGCAGACTGTGGAGGAGGTTCTGACCTCTCTGGAGCCCGTCATCAACGCCCACCCCGAGTATGAGAAGGCTGCTCTGCTGGAGCGCATGGTCGAGCCCGAGCGCGCCATCGAGTTCCGCGTGACCTGGGAGGACGACAACCACGTGTGGCATGTCAACCGCGGCTACCGCGTTCAGTACAACGCGGCCCTCGGCCCCTACAAGGGCGGCATCCGCTTTGACCCCTCCGTCAACCTGTCCATCATCAAGTTCCTGGGCTTTGAGCAGGTGTTCAAGGACGCCATGACCGGCCTGCCCATCGGCGGCGCCAAGGGCGGTTCCGACTTCGATCCTCGCGGCAAGAGCGACGCCGAGGTCATGCGTTTCTGCCAGGCCTTCATCAGCGAGCTGTATCGTCACATCGGCCAGGACATCGACTGCCCCGCCGGCGACCTGGGCTGCGGCGGCCGTGAGATCGGCTATATGTATGGCCAGTACCGCCGTCTGGTGGGCGCTGCCGAGTTCGGCGCTCTGTCCGGCAAGGCCGTGTGCACCGGCGGTTCCATCCTGCGTCCCGAGGCCACTGGCTACGGCGCTGTCTACTACCTGGTCGAGGCTCTGAAGCACGACGGCGAGGACATCAAGGGCAAGCGCATCGCCATTTCCGGCTACGGCAACGTGGGCTGGGGCATCATGAAGAAGGCTGCTGAGCTGGGCGCCAAGGTCACCTACTTTGCCGGCCCCGACGGCTACATCCACGATCCCGACGGCGTGGACACCGAGGAGAAGCTCAACTACATCCTGGAGATGCGCGCCAAGGATCCCATGCACTGCAAGCCCTATGCTGAGAAGTTCGGCTGCGAGTTCGTGGAAGGCCAGAAGTGCTGGGGCGTCAAGGACGTGGACATCTACATGCCCGCCGCTACCCAGAACGACGTCAACCTGGATTGGGCCAAGAAGATTGCCGAGTCCGGCGTGAAGTACTACATCGAGGTCGCCAACATGCCCACCACCAACGAGGCTCTGGAGTTCCTGAAGAGCCAGAAGCACATGGTGGTCGCCCCCTCCAAGGCTGTCAACGCCGGCGGCGTGTCCGTGTCCGAGCTGGAGATGGCTCAGAACGCCGAGCGCCTGTACTGGAGCGCCGAGGAAGTGGACGCCAAGCTGAAGGGCATCATGAAGAACATCTACGAGTCCTCTGTTGAGGTCGCTGAGCGCTATGGCCTGGGCTATGACCTGGTGGCCGGCGCCAACATCGTGGGCTTCCAGAAGGTTGCTGACGCCATGATGGCTCAGGGCATTTTCTAAGCCACCCCTTAAAAAGTCCCTTAGAATGTAACAAAGCGGTGCCGCTCTCTTAGGAGAGCGGCACCGCTTTTTGTTTGCCTTATTCCGGCCCGTTGAGTCCGTATTTTAATTTCACCCGTTCCAGCTTCTCCAGCAGGGCGGGTCCCGCCGCCCACAGGAAGAAGGCGGTGGCCGCCCCGTGGACCAGATCCAGGGGAAAGCCCAGGGCCAGGGAGGTGACCAGCATCTCCCAGGTGGGATTGGGCTGGAACATGAGCAGGGAGGCGGTGTTTAAAAGGCCGCCGTACACCACCACGGTGGACACAAAGCCGAAGAGACACAGGGTCACCCGGTTTCGGCCCACCATCGGGGCCAGCCAGCCCGCCAGCAGGCCGATTAGCCCGGCCCCGGCCATCTGCCAGGGGGTCCAGGCACCCTGGACATAGAAGAAGTTGGACACCAGCATGGCGCCCGCCCCCACCAGGAAGCCCCCCTGTCCGCCCAGGGCAACCCCGGCCACAATGACCACGGCCACCACCGGCTTGAACTGGGGCAGCATGAAGAGGGCGCCCCGCCCGGCCACCGCCAGGGCGATGAGTACCGACAGCACCACCAGCTCCCGGGCGGGGGGCGCACGGCGCTCCGTCTTCAGCAGGAGGGGAATGAGGGCCTCCAGCAGCACCAGCAGGGAGATGAAATAGTACTTCCGGTCCTGCAATAGATACATGCCCGCCAGCAGAGTGAGGGGGCACAGCACCAGGAGGAAGAGGGCGGTGAGCCACCGGCCCTCGCCCTTGACCCGGACAGGCTTTGGACGGGTCAGAGCCCGCCGTCCCAGCCCCAGCAGCCACAGAGCCACAGCGGCCGCTCCCAGCCACAGCAGGGAGGGAAGCCAGGCCCCCGACGCCAGCCCCGCCAGCCAGGGCACACCCCGCCAGGCCAGCACTCCGGCCGCCAGACAGACCACCAGGGCCAGAAGGCCCAGCCGCTGGGGCATAGGGGAGCGCCTTCTGTGGGAGGGAGACGTTTGGGACGGGGCAAGGGGCGCTTGCGCCGGTTCCGTCGGTTCCTGCTTCCCAGGAGCTTGGGAGGTTTGCACCGCGGCCTCCGTTCCCCCGCAGGCGGCAATGAGCTGGGGCGGGGTAATGACTCCGGGGACCAGGTCCCGGGCCATGCGGCAGGCGGCGGTGGAGTAGAAGGAATTTTGGGCAAAGAAGTCCCGGGGATCCCCCCAGGCAGTGATGCCCCCGTCAAAGAGGAGGGCGCAGTGGGTGGCGCAGCGGGCGCAGAATTCAATGTCGTGGCTCACCATAAGGAGGGTGACCCCGGTTTTCCGCAGGGCGGTGAGCAGCTCCGCCAGCTCCTCCCGGAAGGGCTGGTCTATCCCTTTGGTGGGCTCGTCCAGCAGCAGCACCTTTGGCCGGGTGAGGAGCACCTTGGCCAGAGCGGCCCGCTGCTGCTCGCCCCCGGACAGGTCGTAGGGATGGCGGGACAGCAGATGCTCCAGGCGGCACAGGCGCACCAGATCGGCCCGTCCTTCCCGGCTGGGCTCCACCTCCGCCAGGTCCTCCTCCACTGTGCGGCCCACAAAGAGGGCCTTGGGGTCCTGGGGCAGCAGGGCCAGGGCACCCTGAAAGAGCTCAGTCTCGCTCCAGTCCTCCAGAGGTCGGCCCAGCAGCTGCAGCTCCCCCTTCTGGGGCCGGTTTCCCCGGGAGAGCAGGTGGAGCAGGGTGGACTTGCCCGCCCCGTTGCCCCCCATGAGGGCGCACAGGGACCCAACAGGCACCCGGAGGGACAGCCCCCGCAGCACCGGCTCCTCCCGCCGGTAGCCAAACCATACCTCCCGGGCCTCCAGGGCGGGCTCCGTCTCAGGGAAGGGCTCCAACCGGGGCGGCGGGGTCAAGGGGTGGATTTGAAAATAGCCGGAGAGCCAGTTCCGGCCCTCCCCCACGGTGAGAGGACAGTCTCCCTCGCCCTTTGTGGCCGCCCACACCCGCACGGGGGTGGGCATGGCGGAGGCCATTGAATGTTGATTGCTTCGGAGGTAAGCGGCCGTCTCCCGGGGCGGGGCGCACACCAGAAGCCGCCCCCGGTCCAGCACGCCACACCGCCCGGCCAGGGGCAGGGCTTCCTCCAGCCGGTGCTCGCACAGTACCACTGTGGTACCCAGCTCTCGGTTCACCCGCCCCAGACAGTCCAGAAAGCTCTGGGCCCCCATGGGGTCCAGCTGGCTGGTGGGTTCGTCCAGCAGCAGTACCTGGGGCCCCAGGGCCATGACGGCGGCCAGATTGAGAAGCTGCTTCTGCCCCCCGGACAGGGAGGCGGTGTCCCGGTGGAACCAGCCCTCCAGGCCGAAAAAGGCGGCCATCTCGGCCACCCGGGCCCGGATGGCCGTCTGGGAATAGCCTAAACTCTCTAGGCCGAAGGCCAGCTCATGCCACACTTTGTCGGTGACGATCTGCTCCTCTGGACTCTGGAGGACAAAGCCGATGGACTGGGCCTGCTCCCTCCGGTCCAGCGCCTCCAGAGGACGGCCCTCCCACAGGCGGGTGCCCTCCACCCGGCCGTGGGGGGCGAGGGCGGGCTTCAAAAGCCGCAGGAGGGTGCTCTTTCCGCTGCCCGAGGGGCCGCACAGCACCAGAAATTCCCCCCGCTCCACGGTGAGGTTCACCTTGCTTAGGGCGGGGGCGGTCTGGCCGGGGTAGAAGAAGGTCAGGTCATTCAGTTGGAGCTGTGCCATTCCCGTTCCTCCTTCCACTCCAGATACAGGGGCAGGGCGCATAACAGGGTCCAGTCCACCAGAGCGGACAGGGACCACAGACTGAGACCACTCCATTTCACCATGGGGTAGTACTGCCAGGACAGGGCCCCCTGCAGCCCCATGAGCAGCAGGTAGCCCCCGGCGCAGGCCAGGAAAATGAGCAGCTCCCGGTCCCCGGACTCCAGGCGGTAGTTGGTGTAGCTGGTGCGGCCGGGCAGGCCGTAGCCCCGGCCCTCCATGGAGTCGGAGCGCACCAGGGCGTCCTCCATGGACCAGGCCAGCACCACGCCCAGGTTCCGAAGGCCCAGCCGGGCCCGCTCCAGCCGGGTATCCCCCCGGCGGCCCACCCGGCGCTGGGCGGCGGACACTTGGGCAAACCGGGCCCGCAGCCGGGGAATGGCCCCCAGGGTCATGGACAGCAGCAGGGACAAAATGGGGACGGCCCGGCCCAGCAGGCACATCCACTTGTCCGCCGTCATCACCCGGCCCAGGCAGCCCACACAGGCCAGGGCGGCCCACAGCATCAGGGCGGCCCCCAGCCCGAAGAGCACCGACTCCAAGGTGAGGGGGTTGCCGCTCGGGAAGTAGGCAAGCACCGTCACCCCCGCGTGGCTGAACAGGGGGTTGAAGAGGGCGGCCAGCACCAGCAGGGGCAGAAGCCGCCCCGTGCCGGGCCGCTCCCCCAGCCGTCCCCACCACAGCCAGCAGGAGAGCAGGGCAATCCCCAGCAGCAGGGGATGGAAGGTGGTGACGGTGAAGGCCAGTACCAGGGCAAACCACAGGGCCGGCACCGCCGGATGGCAGTTGGAGAAGGTCATAACTTAGCCTCCCGCCACGGTGGCGCCCACGTCCTGACCCAGATCGCAGGTGTAGACCCACTCCACCCGGTCCCCGGGCTTCAGGGTGTACTCCGAGCAGCTGTACCCCGGGGAGATGCCGTTGACAAAGTAGAGCCAGCCCGAGCGCTGGCCGCAGTCAAATTCATAGAGGTTGCCGATGCCCTCCACATAGGCAGAGCCGGTGCCGGGGGTGAAGCTGGCCTCCATGGGAATGCCGTTTTCCCGGGTGATCCGCTGGAGGAGGGAAAAGACGGTCTCCCCCTCCTGGGGCTCCACCTCGGTAGCCGCCAGCATGACGCCGCCGGCGGGGAGAATGTCCTCCTTGCCCGGGGTCAGCCAGTCCAGGTGGTCCAGCACCGTGGTGCAGACGATGGAGATGGAGCAGGTGGTGGCCTGCTCCTCCGGCTGGGTGTTCTGGCTGGAGGAGGGAGTCTCCGGCTGGGGGTCAGTGGGGGGTGTTGTCTCCTCCGGTTTGGAGGATGTGTCGGGAGTGGGCGTGCTCTGGTCCGAGGTGTTCTGGCCCTGGGCGGAGGAGCCGGGCTCCTGGGGGGCAGGCTGGGTGTTCTCCCCAGAGGTGCTGCCCTCCGCCGATGCGCCGTCCGAAGCGGAGTTGTCCCCCTCCGGCTCCGCGGAGGAGGAAGGGCCGGACGAATCGGTGGAAGAATCCTGGGACGAGCCGGCGGAACTCTGAGTGGCATCCTGGGAGAGGCTCCAGCCCTGGAGGCCGGGGGCGTCCCCGCCGTACCAGAAGGCGGCGGCCAGCAGAATGAGCACGGCCGCCGCAGCGATGATGATTTGTTTCTTCTTCAAGGTGGTCTCCTCCTAAGCCCGGGTCAGGCGGCCCGGGGGTCGGGCGCGGCGCAGGCCGGGCGGGCCCGGAACAGGGCGGTGAGTCGGTCTGGGTTGGCCTGCTCCGTCCCGGCGGCGGTCATGTCATAGAGGGGGAAGAGGTTTCGCTCCTGCCGGGCCAGGGCGGTGAGGGCGCACAGGGCCTGCTCGCTGGCCATCAGGTCACTCTTGCCCCCGGGCAGGTGGGCAAAGCTGCCGTCCGGCTGCTGGTAGGAGAGAAGCTCCTCCACCATTCCCTGGGGGGCGGTGCGGTTCAGGGCAGCGTAGGCGATGAGGGCCTGGGCGCAGCTCTCCGAGGTGACAAAGGAGCCGCTTTTCCACAATGCTTCCAGACAGTCAAGACCCCGCGCAATGGCCCGGGCCACCTCCGGGCTGGTGGCTTCGTAGGCGGCCAGGGCCTGAAGAGCCTGGGCGGTGACGTCCGGGTCCCCCTTGCTCCCCGCCAGGGACCAGCCTCCGTCCGTCCCCTGGGCCTGGAGAAGGTTCTGGAGGTAGTGCTCTTTGGCCTCCGAGCCGGGATAGTCTCCGCCGTTCAGGGCCAGCAGGGCAAAGGTGGGGCCGTTGATGCCCTGCCACGCCACCATCTCGGTGTCCAGCAGGGGGGCAGTGAGGTCATAGCCCCCCACGCTCCGGGGGTCCTCCCCCAGGGCGGTGAGGGCCAGCACCACACGGGCATACTCGGAGTACTTCCGCTGGGACAGCACGCCCTGGGTCTCCTCCAGAGTGTGCTCCAGGGCGGCCAGGTAGGCGGTGCGCTGGCTCTGGGTGAGCCGGCCGCACCGGGCCAGACCCAGCACCGCCCACTCCCCTCCGGTGGAGGACACCTGGGGGTTGGGCACGGCGGCGGAGACGTAGTCGGCGGCGCGGTTCAGCGCCTGGTCAATTTGGGCCGTTTGAGCCCCCAGAGCGGGCAGAGCCGTCCCCAGGGTGAGGGCGGCGGTGAGGGCCAGGACGGCAAAGAGACGAGCGGTTTGTTTCATGTGGAAGCGGCCTCCTTTCCGGGTTCCCATGCAAAGAAGGCCGCGGCGGCCTGAGCCGCCGCGGCCGTTTCCCGCGTGAAGAACGACCCCGCCCTTCCACAGGGCGGAGCAAAGGTCCAAGCAGGTCTTCTGACTTGCGGGAGGGGCCGGGCAAGGCCGGCCCAAGGCGCGGAGCCTTCTCAGGTTTCCCCAATGGCCGGCTTTCGCCGCCCGCGCCGTTCCCCCGCTTACAGCGGCGGTACCGTCCGGGTCTTGCACCCGGTTTCCTATTCTTCCCGCCGGGCTCCCCGCCCGGAGGGACACTTGGACGTCGGTTTTGATTGTTTGGTACTAAAAATATTACGGGATATCGCCGCCCTTGTCAACCGCCTTTCCGCCCTGGGGCGCTTTACTTTTTCCTCCGGGGCGGATATAATGGGGGCATCTGAGCCGCTTCGACAGGGTTCGACCAAGAGGGCCCTGTTTGGATACCCCGGGCGGCCAACATTTTGATTGACGGAAATGGAGAAGTCCTGTGAAAAAATTGCTTGCTTTTGCGCTGACGCTGGCGCTGCTGCTCCCCGGCTGCGCCCATGTCCCCCGGGGCGAGGCCTCCCAGGGCGGGGAGCAGTCCTCCGCCTCCCAGTCTCAGACGACCGATCCCCAGCCCGAGCCGGAACCGGAACCGGAGCCGGAGCCCGTGGTGTCCCGGCTGATGGTGGCCGGAGACGTGATGAGCCACATGCCCATCACCAAGGACGCCTACGTGGCGGAGACGGGGGAGTACGATTACAGCCATATGTTCCAGTTTGCCGCCCAGCAGCTGGAGGAGGCGGACTACGCCGTGGCCAATCTGGAAACCACCCTGGCCGGCGGCCCCAACTACTCCGGCTTTCCCGCCTTCAACTCCCCCGACGCCCTGGCCTACGCCGCCAAGGAGGCGGGCTTCGACCTGCTGTCCACCGCCAATAACCACAGCCGAGACAAGGGCATCGACGGCATCAACCGCACCCTGGACGTGCTGGACGAAGTGGGTCTGGCCCATGTGGGTTCTCAGCGCTCCCAGGAGGAGCTGGATAAAAACCACGGCATCCATGTGGCCGACGTGGGGGGCATCTCCGTGGCCTTCCTGTCCTACACCTATGGCCTCAACGGCTATCGACTGGACTCGGACAAGATGTACGCCGTGAACCTCTTCAACCTGGACTACTACACCACCCTGGCCAATCCCGACTACGACCGGCTGAAGGCCGATCTGGAGTACGCCCGGTCCCTGGACACCGACCTCATCGCCGTGATGATCCACTGGGGTGTCGAGTACCAAAACTCCCCCAACAGCCACCAGACCGAGCTGGCCAAGTTCCTGGTGGAGCAGGGGGCCGACCTGGTGCTGGGGGGCCACCCCCACGTGCTCCAGCCCTACGAGACCATCTCGGTCACCGGCTGGGACGGCCAGGCGCGGGAGGGCTTTGTGTGCTACTCCCTGGGCAACTTTATCTCCAACCAGTATGATCCCTCTCCCGCCACCATGACCACCGCCATCCTGGACCTGGAGCTCACCAAGGCCCCCGACGGGACCACCACGGTCACCAAGGTGGGCTATGTGCCCTACTACATGATTCACCGGGACAGCGCCCCTGTGGGGGAGAAACGCTTCCTGCTGAACATCCACCAGGCCATGGAGGAGTATGAGGCGGGCACCAGCACCCTGGTGAACAAGTCCGCCTATGGAAAGCTCCAGGAGGCCCTGGACCACGCCCACAAGATTCTGGGCGCGGAGGGAGACCTGGCCGCATAAATGGGAAACGTTCGGCGGAGGACCGAAGCGCCCGGTCCTCCGCCGTCCTTTTTTGGAAAAAGCGCCCCCTCCTCTTGCGGGAGGGGGCGCTTTTGTGGTAAAATAATTTGCTTAATCAGAATTTTTGTAAGGGAGTGGACCCTTTTGTCACAGTACGAATCGGAAATCAAGCGCCGGAGAACCTTTGCCATCATCTCCCACCCGGACGCAGGTAAGACCACCCTGACGGAAAAGTTCCTGCTCTACGGCGGAGCCATCGCCCAGGCCGGCCAGGTCAAGGGCAAGAAGAATACCCGGGCCGCCACCTCCGACTGGATGGAGATCGAGAAGCAGCGCGGCATTTCGGTGACCTCCTCGGTGATGCAGTTCCAGTACGAAGGTTTCTGCATCAATATTCTGGACACCCCCGGCCACCAGGACTTCTCCGAGGACACCTACCGCACCCTCATGGCCGCCGACTCCGCCGTCATGGTCATCGACGCTGCCAAGGGCGTGGAGGCCCAGACCCGGAAGCTCTTTAAGGTGTGCGCCATGCGGGACATCCCCATTTTCACCTTCATCAACAAGATGGACCGGGAGGCCCGAGACCCCTTTGAGCTTTGTGAGGAGCTGGAGAAGGAACTGGGTATCGACACCTACGCCATGAACTGGCCCATCGGCTGCGGCAAGGAGTTCAAGGGCGTCTACGACCGGCAGAACCGGAAGGTCATCCACTTCACCTCCAACACCAACGCCAAGGCGGCCACCGCCACCGTCATTGAGCCCGACGACCCCGCCCTGGCCGACCTGATTGGGGCATCCAAGCGGGACCAGCTGGTGGACGAGATCGAGCTGCTGGACGGCGCCAGCTGCGACTTTGATCTGGACCGGGTGCGCCACGGCAAGCTGTCCCCCGTGTTCTTCGGCTCCGCCCTCACCAACTTCGGCGTGGAGCCCTTCCTGGAGGAGTTCCTCCGTATGACCACCGCCCCCCTGCCCCGGAAGGCGGGAGACGAGATCATCGACTCCTTTGAGGACGACTTCTCCGCCTTCGTCTTTAAAATCCAGGCCAACATGAACAAGGCCCACCGGGACCGCATCGCCTTCATGCGGGTGGTCTCCGGCAAGTTTGAGGCGGACAAGGAAGTCTACCACGTCCAGGGCGGCAAGAAGATCCGTCTGTCCCGGCCCCAGCAGCTCATGGCCGCGGAGCGTGAGATCATTGAGGAGGCCTACGCTGGAGACATCATCGGCGTCTTTGACCCGGGCATCTTCTCCATTGGCGATACCCTGTGCTCTCCCAGCAAGAAGTTTAAGTTTGACCCCATTCCCACCTTCGCTCCCGAGCACTTCCAGCGCATCCGCTCCATTGACACCATGAAGCGCAAGCAGTTTTTGAAGGGTGTGGAGCAGATCGCCCAGGAGGGCGCCATCCAGATCTTCAAGACCCCCTACACCGGTATGGAGGAGGTCATTGTGGGCGTGGTGGGCACCCTGCAGTTTGACGTGCTGGAGTACCGGCTGCGCAGCGAGTACAACGTGGAGCTCTACAAGGAGGGCCTGCCCTACGAGTACCTGCGGTGGATCGTGAAGGAGGACGAGGACGCCCCCGCCCTCAAGGAGGAGGACCTGCTGCTGCCCAACGACGCCAAGCTGGTGGAGGACTACAAGGGCAATCAGCTGCTGCTGTTTGCCTCCCAGTGGTCCATCCAGTGGGTGCAGGACCGGAACAAGGGCCTGCAGCTGGCCGAGTTCGGCGGGGCCAAGTTTTAAGGATGTGAGGATATGCAGCCAAAGCTCATCTTGACCGACCTGGACGGCACCCTGCTCACCCACGAGAAGACCCTCTCCCCGGGCAACCGGGCGGCCCTGGAGCGGGCGGCCCGGGCTGGGGCGGAGATCGTCATTGCCACCGGGCGCATCTACCGGGGCATTCCGGAGATGGTGCGGGAGCTGCCCTTCCTCCGCTACTTCATTTTGATGAACGGGGCCAAGGCCTACGACCGGAAGGAGGACAGGGTCCTCTACCGCTCGGAGATCCCCCTGGCCACGGCGGAGCGGATTTTCGACGATATGGAGTCCATCGACGCCACGGTGGACTGCTTCCAGAATGACGACGGGTATATGGACGGGCGCTACCTGGACAACCTGGAGCACTACATCCGCGACCCGGAGTCCATCCGCCTGGTGCACATGACCCGCCACCGCTGCGAGGACTTCCGGGCGACCGTCCGGGCAGCGGGCAGCGACATTCAGAAGATGCAGTTCTATTTCCCGGACCTCCAGGAGCGGGCCCGGGTGAAGGCCTGGCTGGAGAAGCGGTACCCGGAGACGGTGCTGTCCATCTCCATGCCGGAGAACCTGGAGCTCAACGATGCCCGGGCCACCAAGGGCCACGCCCTGCTGGCCCTGTGTGAGGCGCTGGGGGTGGATCCCAAGGAGACGGCCGCCTTCGGTGACGGCACCAACGACATCTCCATGCTGAGAGCCGCCGGTGTGGGAGTGGCCATGGCCAACGCCGCCCCCGATACCAAGGCGGCAGCCGATCTCGTTACCGGATATAACCAGGAGGACGGAGTGGCCCAGGTGCTGAACCAGTGGTTCGCCCCCTGAAACAGGTTTATCACGTATGCATTGAAAAAAGGCCCGGAGGGAACCCCCTCCGGGCCTCGGTTCGTTCAAATCTCTCTGAAGTGAGGCGGCTGGTTCAAAAATGGGCGGGGGAGCTCGAGGGGGCAGCGGCCCGCCTCGAATGAAATAAAATTCCCCGCATCCCTTGTAACATAAGGGATGCGGCGAGCAAAGCGAGGACTTTTTTGCCCCGGATGGGGCGAAAAAGTAACGGAATACAGGCCGCGGAAAAGTCCTCCCAAGACATTTCCGCGGCCTGCGCCCGGAGGGGGTTCCCTCCGGGCCTTTTTTGCCATGATATCCGGGAGAAGGGCATAAAAACACAGAACGGGATGCAATTTTCCCTATAAAAAGAGTGGGAAAATGTTGGGGAAATGAGGGAAAAGTTCTGAAAAATAGCAAGATACAACCTTTCACATAATTTTTGAAGATAAAAACGGCAAACTTCCAGCGATTCCCCCGTTGGCACAGTGGGGAGGGGACCGGTATAATGGGCCGACATACGCCTGCGGACCATGAGATCATTTTACCTTTGGGAGAACCTATGAAACTGTATGTAAGACGTATTTCTGCGGCGGCTGCCGCACTGATGCTGGCGGGCCAGCTGACCCTGCCCTCCGCTGCCCTGGTGCAGGGGCGGACAGAGCCGCTTGCCGGCGATCTGACCATTTCCGAGACCTTTTCGGACGGAAAGCTCATTGCCTGGCTGAAGGATGCCCACAACCTGAATGGGGCCGGTGCCGATGGGATCCTGACCCTGGCCGAGCGCCAGGCGGTGACCTCCCTGGACCTGTCCGGCCAGGGCCTGACCAGCCTGGAGGGCCTGGCCGCCTTCCCCAATCTGGAGACGCTGGACTGCTCTCAGAACAAGCTGAGTGAGCTGGATCTCTCCGGAAACCCAAACCTGACCCGGCTGTACTGCTCCTACAACCAGCTAACCGAGCTGGATATGAGCCAAAATCCCAAGCTGCGTTCCCTCTACTGTGGCTACAATCAGCTGACCCGGCTGGACGTCTCGGGCCATGGAGACCTGGTGGCCCTCAACTGCGAGATGAACAAGCTGACGGAGCTGGACCTCTCCGGCTGTACCAGCCTGCTTTCCCTCTACTGCTGGAACAACCTCCTTGAGACGCTGGATTTGACGGACAACACCGCCCTGGAGTTTATTGAGACCTTCTCCAACCGGCTGACCTCCATCCATGTAACCCACCTGTCCGAGCTGCGCTTTCTCCACATCGATCACAATAAGCTGACCACCCTGGACATGAGCGGCAACCTGAAGCTGGAGGGGGGCGGCTTTGTGGCCCGGAACAACATGGTGGAGACCATCAAGCTGCCCAACACCCCCCAGCTGACCGTCTATCTGGATGACTACGAGGAGCAGGACCCCATTGAGGGCCACGACCGGGCGGAGTGGTTCCTGGATAAGGAGTACCAGATTCCCGCCCCCAAGGAATTGAAGGCCGAGGGCCAGACCCTGTACAGCCGCCGCGTTCCCAATCAGTATACCGTTTACTTCTCTCCCAACGGCGGCACGGGCTCCATGGCCCCCCTTTCCGCCAAGTGGGGAGAGACCTTCAAGCTGACGGAAAACCAGTTCCAGCGCCGGGGCTACACCTTTGAGAAGTGGAGCCAGCTGAGCGGGGAGGACGATAAGCCGCTCATCGACGGAGCGCAGGTGAAGAATCTGGCCGGAGCCAAGACCGACGGCGACCGGGTGACCCTCTATGCCCGCTGGACGCCCAATTCCTACACCATTCAGCTGGACGGGAATGGGGCCACCGATGGCACGATGGACACCATTTCCGCCACCTACGGCACCGCCGTCAAACTCACCGCCAACGTCTACGAAAAGACCGGCATGGAGTTTGCCGGCTGGGCTCTGGAGCCCGACGGCCCGGTGCGCTATCCCAACGAGGCTCAAGTGCTCAATCTCAGCGACGGCACCGGCACAGTCACTCTGTATGCCGTGTGGCGTCAGCCTCTCAGTGAGATACAAAAGCCCTATTTGACCCAGCTGGAGGAGGCGTTCCAGGAGCTGGCTTCGGCCACGGAGGGTACCCTGCCCTACACCAGCGAGGACTGGGATTCCCTCTCTGCCGCCTATACCCAGGCAGTGAACAACATCAAGGGCGCCCAGGAGAAGCCCGCCATGCAGACCGCCCTGGACAAGGGCATTGCGGACATGGAGGCCGTGCCCACCGCCCGGGAGCGGATTGACCACGTGGTGGACCGCTAGGAGAGTGCCCACAGCGAAGCCCTGGCCTATCTTTCCGGCGGTAAGCTGACCCAGGCGAATGCCGCCCAGGCCCACAGCCTGGCCCAGCAGGCCCTGGAGGGTGCCGGGCAGGGCAACCTGGCCCAGTACTGCCCCCTGGAGGGAGAAGAGGACCAGAACCTGGTGCTGGGAGCGGCGTCCGCCCAGATCCAGCCCCAGGTAGAGAAGCTCATGACTCTGGGCCAGGCGGCCCAGTGGCTGGAGGACCTGGAGGAGGGCCTCAGCCAGCGGCCCATGAGCCAGGTCCGCGCCGAGGACCTGGACGCCTATCAGAGCGCCCTGGCCTCCTATGATGGACTGGACAGAACATTGACCTATTACATGTCCGCCAGTGTGCGCTCCGACCTGTCCAGCCGCCACGAGCTGGCGGGGCACAAGCGCAGCGCCGCCCAGACCCTCCAGCAGGAGTATGAGACCCTGAACCTGCAGGACTACTCCGCCAAGGGTCAGGCCGCCCTGGCCAGCGCCCTGGAGAAGGGCCAGGCGGATATCCGCACCGCCGCCTCTTTTGAGGCGGTCCAGCAGGCCCGACGGGACGCCTGGAACGCCATGCTCCAGGTGCCCACCGCAGACAAGGAGCCCGTGGATCCCCCCGCCGGAGGCGGAGGCGGTACCGGCGGCGGTGGTGCTGGCGGTGGTGGCAGTACCGGCGGCGGAGGTGCTGGCGGTGGAGAGGTTCCCCCTGTGGAGCCGGGTGAAGATGTGATCACCAATGTCACCGACGAAAAGACCGGGGCCAGCGCGGTGGTGACCACCACCCCCGCGGGGGCGGTGAGCGCCGTAGTCACTTTGCCCCAGGGCGTGAAGCAGGCCTCCCTGACCATCCCCTGCACCCCCAAGCCTGGCACCGTGGCCGTGCTGGTGAAGGAGGACGGCACCCGCCGGGTGCTGCCCAAGTCCATTCTCACCAAAGATGGGCTCACCGTCCGTCTGGACAGCTCCGCCCGCATTGAGCTGGTGGACAACACCCAGACCTACAGCGACGTGAAGGCCGGCGACTGGTTTGCCTCTCAGGTGGGCTTTGTCACCAGCCGCACCCTGTTCTCCGGCGTGGACAGCGGCCGCTTTGCTCCCCACCTGCCCATGACCCGGGCCATGGTGGTCACAGTGCTCCACAAGCTGGAGGGCAACCCTGCCGCCGGCCAGAGCCATACCTTCCAGGATGTGCCCTCGGACGCCTGGTATGCCCAGGCCGCCAGCTGGGCGGTGGAGCAGGGCATCACCGGCGGCGTGGGCGGCAATTCCTTTGCCCCCGACGCCCCCATTGCCCGGGAGGACATGGCCCTGATGCTCTACCGCTGTGCCCAGCAGATGGGCGTGGCCGCCAAGGGCGGCTCCCTGTCCGGCTTCGGGGACGGAGATACGGTCTCCCCCTGGGCCAGAGAGGCCATGGAGTGGGCCTGCGCCAACGGCATTCTGTCCGGGGACGACCGGGGCAATTTGAACCCCCGGGCCAACAGTACCCGGGCTGAGGTGGCCACCATGCTCACCCGCTTTGTGGAGCTGGCCACCCTGGCTTGAGGCTCTAAATACCTGAATTGACGCACAAAACGCACCCCTCGGGATAAACTGAACCGAGGGGGTGCGTTTTTATGGAAGATTCGGAGCGGGAAGAGCTTCAGAAGCAGCTGGAGGACGTGGATGGGGCCCTGGTCTTCCTGGCCCTCATGGTCTTTTCCCTGTTTCTCTCCTGGAAGGCCACCGCCCTCCAGCGGGAGGCCCTGTGCCGATATTTGGCCGGGGAGGAGGGAAAATTTCCCGACGTATTTCCCCTGCGCCTGCCCGCCAGCGCCATTGTGGTGGGGGCACTCCTTTACTTCTTCGGCCTCAGCCTGGAGACCTGGCAGAGTACCCGGGGCACCGGGGGACGGGCGGAGTGCTCCGCCAACCTGAATTTCGGGGCCGCCTTCCTGGTGCTGGCGGCGGCGCTGCTGCGGCTTTACGATCTGGTGTGCGTCCAGGAGCGGGGGACGGGGACCAATCAGGTGGAGAGCTCCGCCGCGGCGGCGGACAGCTTCTGACGGTAGGCCTCCACCGCCTGACGGGGACCGGTGAGCACCAGCCCGCCGTCCAGGCCGAAGAGCCAGCCGAAAAACTGGGGGCTCATCACCACCGGCAGGGTGACGGTGAAGTGCTCCTCCCCGTCCGGGACCAGAATGACCTCCTGGCCGAACCGGTCCCACACCACCCCTGCCATGGAGTTTTTCCCCCGGAGGGTGACCGTCACCTCCCGGCCGGAGTACATGCCGAAGTGCTTCTGGCCGTACTGGGCGATTTGAAAGTCGGGGTAGCGCTCCCGGCCCTGGCGGTCCAGATTGGTGACCACAATCTCACACATCTTGTCCGCCCGGTAGTGGCGCATCTCCTGATTCAGGTGGTCGAAGGCCACCAGGTAGTAGTTCTCGTTGTTCCAGATGAGGCCGTAGGGGGAGACGGTGTACCGCCGTCCCTCCCGGTGGAAGACCTTCTGGCGGCGAATGTCGTAGTCAAAGTATTTGAAAGTGATGGCCTTCTGTCCGGCAATGGCGGTGTGGAGCTTGTCCACATTATAATAGATGCTCTCGTTCATCACCTTGATGCGGCCGCTGACGTACACCTGCCGCTGGAGCTGCCGGGCCTGGTGGACGCTGGAGAGCCGCTCCAGCTTGCGGATGAGGGCGTCGCTCTTCTTCTGGGTGAGAAAGCGGGAGGACTGCACCGCATCCATGAGGAGCTTTACCTCGGGCAGCTCAAATTCCCGCTCCCCGATGAACCAACCCGGGGACTTCCCCTTCCGGCACTGCACGTCCAGCCCGAAGGAGCGCAGGGCCTCCAGGTCGTCGTAGATGCTTTTGCGCTCGGCCTTGATGTCATAGCGGCCCAGCTCCTCAATCATCCGGGCCACGGTGATGGGGTGGTCTTCGTCGGTCTCGTGGAGCAGCAGCTGGGCCAGATGGAGCAGCTTGGTCTTCTGAAAGGCACTTTTTGCCATGTTCTCTCCTCCTCAACAACAAAAGGATGCCGGGATAAGAAAAGCCTACCGGAAAGTGTGTCCCATAAACCGGACTTTTCTAAAGCATACCATCCGGTCGGCAAAAAAACAAGGCGGAGCCGCTTTTTTCGGCGGCTCCGCCTGCTTTCTTATGACCAGGTCTCCCACACCTGGGGGCAGTAGCCCACGGTGGCCTGCTTCCCGTTGCGCACGATGGGGGTGCGGAGGAGGGTGGGGTCCTCAAAGAGCTTGTCCAGCTTGGCCTCGTTGGAGGCCAGGTAGCTCAGCAGCACCGCGTCCGGGTGGCCCGGGTCCACCATGGCCTCCAGCCCCACGGCGTTCTTCACGCTGGCCAGCTCGCCCAGGCTCATGCCGTACTTGCGCACGTCCACGCTCTGGAACTTCACCCGCCGCTCCTTAAACCAACGCTCCGCCTTCTTGGTGTCGAAGCACTTGCTCTTGCCGAAAATCTGAATGTTCATGTCTGGTCCTCCACAAAGGTGAACCGGGGTCCGGCGTAGCCGTCCCGCTCCACCCACTCATTCCACATGGCGGCGGGGCGTACCCACAGCCCCCGCTCCCCATAGAGCGCCCGGTACACCACCATGGGCTCCTGGGTCTCCGAGTGGGAGGCCACCCCCAGCACCTCGTATTCGCCGCCTTTAAAATGGCGGTACCGGCCGGGCCGGATGTCCATATGCGCCGCCTCCTGTCCTGATTTCTGGGGAAAAGTATAGCATACTTGCGCCCGGAGAACAAGCGGGGATGAAAGGCGGGCGGGGCGGGAATACTAGGGGGCAATGAGGAAAGGACGGTGGGATGTGATGAAGGCGGTGATTCTGGCGGGGGGCGCGGGGGTGCGCCTGCGCCCCATGTCTCTGGGCACGCCCAAGCCCATGCTGCCCCTGCTGGGGCGGCCGGTGATGGAGCACACCATTGCCCTGCTCCGGCACCACGGGTTTACCCAGCTGTATGTGGCCCTGGGCAGTCGGGACCAGGAAATCCGGGCCTTTTTCGGGGACGGGACACGGCTGGGGGTGGAACTTCATTACGTGGAAGAGGAGGACCCCCTGGGCACCGCGGGAAGCGTGCGGCACTGCCTGCCCCATCTGGGGGAGGAGGACTTCCTGGTGATGGGCGGAGGGTGTGTGTGCGATCTGGACCTCACGCGGGCGGTGGAGGTCCACCGTCAGATGGCCCCGGCGGCCACCCTGGTGCTCAGCCGCCGCACCGACCCGCCGGAGTACGGCCTGGTGGTGGCCGACGGGGCGGGGCAGGTACAGGGCTTTGTGGACAAGCCAGACTGGAGCCAGGTGGGCACCAGCCTGGTCAGCACCGGCATCTGCATTCTCTCCCCAAGGACCCTGGAGGCGCTGCCTCAGGGCGAGTGCCCCGATCTGAACCGAGACCTGTTTCCGGAGCTGCTGCGCCGGGGGGAGAAGCTCCACAGCGTCCCTCTGGAGGGCTGCTGGCGGGATCTGCGGGACTGCGGCGCCTATCTGGAGTGTGTGTGCGATGCCCTGAGCGGGAAATTGAAGGTAGAGCCCGGCCTTCCGCAGCGCTCCCCCGGCATCTGGAGCGCCAAGCCCATTCCCCGCTCCGTGAAGGTGGTGCCCCCCTGCTTCATTGGGGAGGACGTGGAGCTGGGAGAGGGGTGCCTCTTGGGCCCCCACACCGTGCTGGAGCGGGGCGTCCGGGTGGGGGAGCGGGCCATGGTCCAGCGGTCGGTGCTGCTGCCCCGGGCGGCTGCGGGGCCTCGGTCCACTCTGTACGGAGCCATTTTGTGCCGGGACGCGGCGGTGCGCCGGGGCGCGGTGCTCAACGAGGGCGCGGTGCTGGGCGAAAATGCCCTGGCGGAGGAGGAGTCGGTGCTGCTGGAGCGGGTGTGCCTGTGGCCGGGGCAGAGCGCCTCCGCCGGCTGCCGGCTTACCAAGTCCGTGACCAGCGGCAGCCAGAAGGGCGCCCTGCGCTTTGGGGAGGAGGGCGTCATCCAGGGGGTGCTGGGGGAGGACCTGGGCCCCGAAAGTCTGGTGGCCCTGGGCAGTGCCCTGGGGGCGGCGGGACGAGTGGGACTGGGGTGCAGTGACCGGCCCGGGGCCCGCATGCTGGCCCGGGCGGCGGTGGCGGGAGTGGCCGCCGCCGGAGGACGTCCCCTGACTCACGGTCTGGAGTGCCCGGTCCAGGGCGCCTGGCTGGCCCGGGAGCGGGAGCTGCCCGTCTCCCTTTTTGTGGAGGAGACGGACGGCGGCCAGGTTTACCTTCACCTCTTTGACGCCTTGGGCCTGCCCCTGGAGCGGGAGCGGCAGCGGCAGCTGGAGCACACCCTGGCCCGGGGCGACTTTTTTCGGGCCCGGGGCGACCGGGTGGGCCGGCTGGAGCGGCTGGAGATCACGCCCCAGGAGGTGGGAGAGGCGGTGGCCGCCAAGGCCGCCCTGGGCCGCGCCCCTCTGCGGCGGGTGCGGGCGGCGGTAGGGACGGACACGGCGGAAAACCGGGCGGTGCGGGAGGCGCTGCTGGCCCTGGGCTGCCATGTGGAGGACCGGTGGCAGCCCGGTATCCCCGCCTTTTATGCCGGCCACGGGGGCTTCCGCCTCACCGCACGGGATGAGCGGGGCGCTCTGCTGGATTCCGGGCAGCTGCTCACCCTGGCGGTGCTCATTGAGATGGAAAACGGCCTGGGCCGGGCGGCGGTGCCCCAGCAGGCCACCGCCGCAGTGGAGCTGGTGGCCGCCGGGTACAGCGGCACCATCCTACGCCTGGGCCGTGACGGGGAGGAGGCCCGCCGCCTCCACGGGGAGCAGCCCTGGATGTGGTCGGCCCCCAGCGCGGCGGCCCGGATCTGCGCCCGCATGGGGACGGCCGGGCAGAGCCTGGAGATCCTCATCTCCAAGACGCCCCGGTTCTCCACCTGGAAGCGGGAGGTGCCTCTGTCGGCAAACCGGGGGACGGTGATGGAGGCTCTGGCTCGGGAGCGGGGCTGCACGCCCCAGGGGGACGGCCTGCGGCTGCGGTCGGGGGAGGGCTGGGTGTACCTGGCCCCTCTGGCCCGGCGGTCGGCCCTGCGTGTGGTGGCGGAGGGCCCAGATCTGGAGCTGGCCGCGGAGCTGTGCGACTTCTACGCCCACCAGGCGGCCCAGCTGGACCGGCAAATCGCCCGGCGGGATGCCCAAGGGGCGGAAAAAAGCGACAAATAGATTCTCTACAAACGTATAGTGTACTTTTATGAAAAATGTGCTATACTGTACCTGCTATATTCTGGATTTATACGCGGCAGCCGGCGGCTTTCGCCCACCGCGTCTAAATAAATTCCGCGCCTCCCAACCGTAATTGCACACAGACGGAGCGGACCGCGGATACAACCGAAGGACAGAAGCCCAGACGAAGGGAATGTGCGCTTTAACCGGCGAGGCAGGGCCGGCCCGGCGCCTTCTTTCCGTCTTACCGCTGTGCCAGGAGCATAGCCGGTTCATTGCGGCCATTCTGTCCCATACATCACCCATTTTCAAGGAATAAAGGAGTATTTATGGCAGAAAAACTGAAAATTATTTCTCTGGGCGGCCTCAATGAGATCGGCAAGAATATGACCGTCTATGAGTACGGCGGGGACATCATTGTGGTGGACTGCGGCATGGGCTTCCCTGATGACGACATGTACGGCATCGACGTGGTCATTCCCGACGTGAGCTACCTCATCAAGAATCAGAACAAGATCCGGGGTATCTTCATCACCCACGGCCACGAAGACCACATCGGCGCTCTGCCCTACGTGCTGCGCTCCGTCACCGCCCCCATCTATGCCACCCGCATGAGCGCAGGGCTCATCAAGCTGAAGCTGGAGGAGCACCGTCTCCTGGACCGCACCAAGCTCATCACCTGTGAGCCGGGCAGCGTGGTCAAGGCGGGCAAGTTCAGCGTGGAGTTCATCCACGTGAACCACTCCATTGCCGACGCCTGCGGCTTTGCCATCAAGTGCCCGGTGGGCACCTGCGTTCACACCGGTGACTTTAAGATCGACACCACTCCCATCCAGGGGGGCATGATCGACCTGGCCCGCCTGGGCGAGCTGGGCAAGGAGGGCGTGCTGGCCCTGCTGGCCGACTCCACCAACGTGGAGCGCCCGGGCTACACCCGCTCCGAGCGCAGCGTGGGTGCCTCCTTCGATGCCCTGTTCCGGGGCTGCGAAGAGCGCATCATTGTCACCACTTTTGCCTCCAACGTGGACCGCATCCAGCAGATCATCGACGTGGCCGCCCGGTACGGCCGGAAGGTGGCCGTTTCGGGCCGGTCCATGGAGAATATTATGAAGGTGTCCACCGAGCTGGGCTATATGAATGTCCCTGACGGGGTGCTCATGGACCTGAACCACATCAAGTCCCTGCCCAAGAACAAGGTGTGCATCATCACCACCGGCAGCCAGGGCGAGACCATGTCCGCCCTCACCCGCATGGCCTTCAACACCCACCGCCAGGTGGAGATCATGCCCGGCGACCGGGTCATCATCTCCGCCAGCGCCATTCCCGGCAACGAGAATGCTATCGGCAACGTGGTCAATGAGCTCTACCGCAAGGGAGCCGAGGTGCTCAACGAGCGGGAGCGTGCCCTCCACGTCTCCGGCCACGCCTGCCAGGAGGAGCTGAAGATCGTCCACGCCCTGGTGAAGCCCAAGTATTTCATCCCCGTTCACGGCGAGCAGCGCATGCTGCAGATCCACTCCAAGCTGGCCCAGCAGATGGGTATGGATCCCCGGAATATTCTCATCGCGGATATCGGCCAGGTGATGGAGCTGACCCAGAAGTCGGCCAAGATCACCGGCACCGTCACTGCCGGCCAGGTCTTTGTGGATGGCTACGGCGTGGGCGACGTGGGCAGCGTGGTGCTGCGGGACCGGCGTCACCTGGCTCAGGACGGCATGATCGTGGTGGTGCTGTCCATGTCGGGCGAGGACGGCGCGCTGGTGTCCGGGCCGGACATCATCACCCGGGGCTTTGTCTACGTCAAGGAGTCCGAGGGCCTGATGGAGGAGCTGCGCCAGGTGGCTCTGGAGGCCATCGAGAGCGTAGACACCCGGTATGCCAAGGACTGGTCGGCCATCAAGGGTGTCATCAAGGGCGACCTGTCCAATTACCTTTATAAAAAGACCAAGCGCTCTCCCATGATCTTGCCTGTTATTATGGAGGTCTGATGCGCTTGGTCTGGGGCCCCGGCGAGAGCTGGGGCGCGCCCGCAGGCGCGGCGGCCCGGGGAATTTACTTTCCCGGGCCAAGACATGAAATCACAAGCGCTCTCCCATGATCTTGCCTGTTATTATGGAGGTCTGAAAAGCGCCCAATAGCGTACAACAACAAAGCCGCCTTCCTTATATGATGTAAGGAGGGCGGCTTCCCCGCTTTCTTGAAAGAAAGCTTGGCAAAGAACTTTCTGCGAAGCTACGCTTCGCCTCTGCGCCCGTAAGAAAAGAAACCGGTAGGAGTGACCGTTTTCGTCGCTCCTACCGGTTCTTGTTTTAGGGTGTTGATTTGGCGGGGGATGATTTCGTCCTCCGGGGCGACCTACTTTGCCCGTGTCGGCAAAGTAGGCAAAACGCCACCGGGGGACGGCGTCTGGAAAAACACTCCGTGTTTTTATGCCGCCTCCACCCCGGACCCCCTGATATGTTTACGGGGGAGCCATCAAGAACGCAGAAAATATCTTACCGGCGCGGGAAAAGCCCAGGATTGGTGTCTAAGCGCCAACCGCTGCCGCTAAGAGGCGGTTGGATTACCTCCTGCTCCTACAAGATACAACGCGCCTAACGTTTTGCCCTCGCGGGAGGGCTCAGGCGGGCCGCCCCGTCACCGGGGCGTGCGCGGGATTGGCGGAACGGTGCGGTGAGACGTACCCGCGTTCCGGGGCGGCGTCCGCCAGCGCGTTTCGTCGCCTGTCCCGCCGATTTTCCGCTGAACCTTCCAGGGCAGCACCAACCCCCGGGGGGTACATCCAATAGGGGGGACGCAGTGGGGACCCAATGGAAGCCCAGCGAAGCGGGTTCTATTGGGAGAGAACGAGCGACGAAATGAGTGAGCCTTGTCCTTTAGGACGAGGCGAAGGATATGAAGTCCGCGAGGACGAGATTGGTCGTTTCAAGGAGTGGGGATTTCAAAGGGGAGAGGGAAATCGAAATCCCTCTCCCCTTTGACGGATCTTTGGTGACTTTCTGTCTGCACAGAAAGTCACTCGCCCCGGGGGACGAAATACTCTTTTTTTCATTTAAGTATAGGAGCACGAATCGGCGGACTAATGGGGTCATTGATCCCTGCATAAAGAGTGACAACCAAAAACAAAGTTTGGACACAGACTGTCCCTATGATCTTCCCCACCCTCCTGACCGGGTGGTGGAAAACCCATCCCTCTCCCGCCGCTGCGCCGGGCGGCGGGGCAATTTCCATCAAAGTTGCACACAGAGATGCCACAGGCGGTGGAAAAAATAATTTTAATGAAGACACATGCAAAAGTGTCGCTTCAGGGGGCCGGAAATGTGTCCGAAACCCCGTCCGCCGCTGGGAGATACCCGGATAAAACCGGTAAAAAAGTGATGAAATTCCTCCAAAATGGCCTATTCACCCCAATATTACGGTTTTGTTACACTTCGGTCCAAGCCGTTGACTTTGGGGGTTGGGTCTGGTATTATACTTGCAGAGGCAAGGGGAGTTATACCGGCCTAAATGACCGAAAAAGTTCCCCGAAACCTGAAAAAATGGGCCGTGAGGCCCGAAACAGACCCGAAAAGTTAAAAACCGGAGGGTCAAATTTAGAAGGAGGAATTCCAATGAGAAACCTGAAGCGGGCTCTCAGCCTGGCTCTGGCTTCCGTCATGCTCCTGGGCATGATGGTGGTCGGCACCGGCGCCGCGAGCTATGCCGATGTGGACTCCGCTGACAACGTGGAGGCCATTGAGGTCATCAAGGCCATTGGCGTCATGACTGGTGACACCAACGGCAACTTCAACCCCGACCAGAAGGTCACCCGCGGCGAAATGGCCGTGGTCATGACCAACATGCTGGGTCTGGATGTCAACGATTATGCTGGCACCAACCTGACCTTCACTGACGTGCCCGACTGGGGCAAGGGCTTTGTGGCCGCCTGCCTGGCCAACGGCATCGCCGCCGGCTACAACGACAAGCAGTTCGGCTTCAATGACTCCGTCACCACCGCTCAGGCTGCTCTGATGATGATGAAGGCTCTGGGTTACTTCCAGTACACCAGCGACTTCGGTTCTGACTGGCAGCTGGCCACCGTGAAGCAGGGCTCCAAGATCGACCTGTTCAAGGGCATTGAGAGCGGCGCTACCGTCGCCATGACCCGCAACGATGTGGCTCAGATCGCTCTGAACACTCTGAAGGCCAATACTGTTGAGGCCGTTAAGAGCGGCTCCACCATCATCACCGGCGATGTCACCATCATCGGCGAGGTCAAGTATGAGTACGTGCTGAGCACTGCTTCTTATGCTGATGATTTCGGCGATGCCGTGGTCACCGGTACCACTTCTTACGCCGTTCAGCTGGGCGAGAAGCTGTACAAGGGCGACCTGAAGCTGACCGCTTCTCAGCAGGACGACTTCAAGCGTCCCGGCAAGCAGTGGACTTATAAGGGTGAGAACGTTGCTTTCTCCGCCAACGAGGCTACCAACGTTGCCGTGGTTAACAAGTCCGGCAAGACTGTGGCTCAGTATGTCACCGACGTGCTGAAGAAGACCTACACCTACGCCAATAGCGGCACTGTCGTTTCCGTGAACGGCGCGGCCGCTGTTGCCAACACCTATGCTCTGAAGGTTGGCTCTACCATCGAGTTCTACATGAACGCCACTACTGCCAACCAGGTTGATCGCGTCGTGGTCATCGAGCCCACCGTTTACACCCTGACCGCTGATGCTGCCACCAAGGTTGTGGACAACGAGACTCGCGTGATTGTTCCCGGTGTCACCGGCATGGGCGGCTATGTTGCTGCCAACACCACCAAGACCGTGGTGGGCTATGAAGGCCTGAAGAAGGGTGACGTGGTCCTGGCTTACAAGGGCACTGAGACCGACGGCGACGGCAAGGTTACCACCTACATCACCAAGGCCGCTTCTGTCACCGGTACTGTTACCGGCATGCAGGACGGTACTAAGCTGGTTGTGAATGGCACCGCCTATGCCAACTCTGGTCTGGCTAACGCCAACAACAGCTGGAGCGCTGACTACACCAACGAGTACACCTTCTATCTGGACGGTGCCAACAACATCATCAAGGCTGAGAAGAACACCAACAAGGCCACCGACAACTACGCTTTCGTTCTGGAGTCCGCTTGGGTCAACGGCACCGAGCTGGGCCAGACCAATTATGGTCAGGTTCGCCTGCTGATGCCCGACGGCACCAACAAGATCGTGACTGTTTCCAAGGTTGACGGCAAGGATGCTGTTGAGGGCACCGGTGGTGCTGACAACAAAGTCTCCGCTGACCACGACACCACCACCACCGCCATTGACAACGCCTTCGTCACCTACAAGGTCGATTCCAAGGGCAAGTACGAGCTGACCGAGAAGACCACTGGTAGCCTGACCGCTGCTGCTCTGGTTGGTAACAAGGCCAACTTTAACGGCTCTTACATCGGCAACAACAATACCATCTTCCTGGTGAACACCAAGACCGCCTCCGATCCCGAGATCAAGGTCTATACCGGCATCGCCAATATGCCCTCCATCACCGCTGTCGCTGCCACCGATAAGGTTTTCGTGGATAACGGCATTGCCAAGTTCGTGTATATTAAGGTCGCCTCCAGCAGCATCCAGGGCTCTGACGGCCAGTATGTCTACATCCCCGGCACCGGCGACAACTACAACACCATGAGCTACACCTACGTTCCCGAGTCCGAGTCCGGCAAGGGCGATGACTATTATCAGTTCAACGCCATTGTCAACGGCAAGGTGGAGCAGGTGAAGCTGGATGCCATCAATAACATTGCCAACACCGACAGCACTCCCGCTGCCGATGCCGATCTGGCTGTGAACACCCTGTACAAGGTCATGTCCACCGACAGCAATGGTATCATCACTCTGGTGTCCAAGTACAGCACCGACGTGCCCTCCACCGTTGGCGTTGAGGTGACCGGCGGCGTGCTGAAGACCACTGGCGCTTCCTACATTGTCAACAACAACACTGAGGTGTACTACATTGATCACACCGGCGCTGTCACCGAACTGAACGCAGCCGACGTGAGCAAGGATTCCACTGACAAGGTCTACGTGACCAAGACCAGCGACAGTAACAAGGTTGCCGACCAGGTCATCATTGTGGAGGATATCAAGGCCACCACTCAGATTACTGGCTTCACCTATGTGATTGATGGCGTGGAGACTAAGGTTACCCAGACTATCAATGCCTCTGGCTCTCATGTTATCAAGAACCTGGCCGGTAAGGGCGGCAAGACCGTTACCATCACCGACATTACTTGTGCCGACGAGGGTATCTGGGCTGTCAGCGGTTCCGCAACCGTTAAGGCCAGTGGTGCTTCTGATGCCAGCAGCAGCATTACCGTTACTGTGACCGCTGAGAATGGTACCACTACCGCTACCATGACCATCGGCTTCCAGGTTGATGCCTAAAGCAATCTGAGGCTTAACGTCATAAGCCAAACACCCC
>NZ_QUGI01000002.1:90275-214023 GCF_003478995.1 Pseudoflavonifractor sp. AF19-9AC | reverse complement strand
CGCCCAAATGGGGGGGGGGGTCTCTTTATAAAGTTATCCAATAGCCATATACATATACTCCGTAGCCTCAGACAACTGTGGATAATAAGCCGTAGAGCTGTTATACATGACCCGTTGAACAAAGAAACCATCATCATCAATTTCCATGAGCGAAATTTTGCTGGTATGCTCTGTAATAGGAGAGCCATCAAGAGCCATAGCACAATAAAGTAAATAGACCGCATATCCACTTACCTGATTTCTCCATACCAGAACCAATTTAGGTCGAAACCCCAAAGAAATATGATAGGGCTGTCCTAATTGCTCTTGGGGTACTTGGTAAGTCCCGGTCACAATATTGGGAATCTGTCCCAATTTACTGTCAAGTTTTGCATTATCCCGATTAAACTCCTCCCTTAAAACCTTATCCTCTGCTGCCCACTGATTTAATCCGTAATTACTTGTCTGTCCACTCGCCATGGTGCATCCTCCTTTACAATTTAGGCTTTCACCTGTGGTGGGCACTGGAACAAAGGGAGACAGGCTCATACAAATATTGGAAATTACGTTACAACTATCGGTTCTGCCGGTAAAATAAAAAGCGCCTCCCATTCTGATAGTTCCCACAGGTACACTTTTTGAACCCACTGAATTGTCAGGCACACAGGCGGACAGCTTCCGCTGTCCGCCTGTTGTGTTTTATGCCAGCAATCGCTTGATTTCTTCAATATCTGTGATCTGCTTTGTGATATACGGTATGTGCTCTCCCTCCTGCATAGGGCTGTCCACTCTGCCGATGTCCCTGTACACGATCTTGACACTCTGTCCCGCAGAGCGGGAATACTTTTGGCTCCGTTCTCCCACCTCGATCCGCTGGATAAAGAGCCGCAGGAGTTCCGGCGTCAGTTCGTCAATGGTAGTGTACCGCTTGGCCTTCTCAATGAAGGCGTCCACATTGGCGGCTGAGGCTTTCAGTTTCTCCAACTGTTCCTCCTTGGCTGGAATGTCTGCAGACAGATTTTTTTGCTCGGCGTTGTAGTCTGCGGAGAGCATGCGGAACTGTTCATCGCTCACCCGCCCCAGGACATTGTCCTCATAGAGTCGCTTGAACAGTGCGGACAACTCATCGTACCTCCGATGCATGGAATCCAGATCCTTCTGCAGACGGTTGATTTCCCGGCGCAGTTCTGCGGTGTTCCGTTGGTTGATATACTGGGCGAACTGCCGCTCTTTCATCCGTGCGAAGTGTGTGACCCTGCGGAGGTCATCCAACACGATGGCTTTCAGATCCGCCTCCCGGATCTGATGGGGTGAGCAGGCGGTTTTCCCGCGCTTGCTGTAAGTAGAGCACCGGAAATAGTACTGATCCTCCCGCATCTTCTCAGTCCGGCAGAGCACCATGTATTTTCCGCAGTCGGCACAGTAGACCAATCCAGAGAACAGATTCGGTTCCTCCATGTGCTTGGGCGGTCGCCGCTTGTGCGCCCGTACATCCTGCACGATCTCCCAGACCTCCATGGAGATGAGCGGCTCATGAGTGTTCTCCACGAGGATCTGCTCGCTCTCCGGTTTCTGGATCTGCTTTTTGTTTTTGTAGGAGAGCGTTGTTTTCTTCATGTTGAGCGTATGCCCGATGTAAACCTTGTTTTCCAGGATTTTAGCCACGGTTCTGCCGGACCAGGTGTAGGGACGGGTGGTATCCAAATTGGTGCAGGCAGCTCCGGTAGCCTGGTAGTACTGGTTGGTCGGGTTCAGCACCTGCTCTTGGGTCAGGATTCTGGCAATTTGGTTCGGCCCCCTTCCCGCAGCGCACAGATCAAAGATCCGACGCACGATGGGAGCGGTTTCCTCATCGGGGATGATCTCCTTGGAGTCCCTGTCCTTCTTCTTATAGCCGTAGGGCGGTTTACCGCCCAGCCGCTCTCCGCGCTCCGCCTGCATTTTCTTGATAGCACGCACCTTCTTGCTGGTGTCCTTGGCGTGGAGTTCGTTGGCCCAGTTTCGGATGGGGTTGAAGTCGTTGCTGCTCTCCACCAGGGAATCCACGCCATCATTGACCGCGATAAAGCGGACACCCTTTTCCGGAAAGTAGATCTCCGTGTACTGTCCCACCTGAAGGTATTCTCGTCCCAGGCGGCTGAGATCCTTGACGATGATGGTCTCCACCTCGTCCCGTTCTACCATTTCTATGATTTTCTTCCAAGCCGGACGGTCAAAGTTTGTACCGGAGTAGCCATCGTCCGCCAGGAACAGTGTGTTTTCAAATCCATGATCCGCCGCGTACTGCTCCAGGAAGAGTTTCTGATTGTGGATGGAATTGGACTCTTTCTGCCGGTCATCCCTCTGCCGCTCATCCTCCTGACTGAGTCTTCCGTATAAGATGTTGTATTTTTGGCTTGCCATATCTCTGTAACCTCCTTTTACTGGGGCAAGCCGGTATGGGGTACGGACAGTATACCCCACCGGCCTGCACAAGTCCACGGAAACTTTACGCGCTGTGGGCTTCCTTCTTTAGGTCTGTGTCAATGAGCGAGAGCAGCTTGTCTGTGGGGGTCGCTGTGGCCTCCATCGGGAACACAGAGGTCACATGAAAGACCTTCCCTCCAATGAGCATCTCCCTTTGATTGATATTGTGATCGCCCTGGTGCTGGTAGCAGGTGTCACGAAAACTGGTCAGCACCTCTCCGCTTTCTGTTTCCTGCAGCAGTGCTCTGCCTGGATCGTATCCGCCCAGCATGCCGGTGTCACGGTATTTCTCGTATTCTCTTCTCATAGAACTCCTTTCCTCCAGACATAATCCAGATAACAAAAATAGCAGACCGTCACATAGTCTGCTGCCAAGTCTGTTCTTCTTCGTGATCGTCCTCGGCGTGGCCTTGGGCGATTTTCTTTTGTCGTTCTTTCCGGAGGGCCTTGCTGTCGGTGTGGTGGTGCGTAGTGGTAGCGTCCATCACGGGAGCAGGCCCCTGGCCGTGCTCCAGAGCGTGTCCAAGCTGGACCACACCACCCACAGCACCAGCCCAGTCAGCGCCAGGGCTGCCAGTCCCAACAGCAGACTGGTCCATGGAATGTACGACAGACTCGGTCTGGGCAGCCTGATGCTGGGCAGAGAAAAATGCCTCTCTTTCTGTTTCCCAGCCTGTTCGCTCATCTGCTCCAGATGCTTCACCGCTTTCAGCAGCTCGTCCATCTGCGTCCGGGTCGGGAGCTGCGCCAGCAGTTCGCTGACTTTCTTGAGATAGCCAGTCTGTCTCTCGGTGTGGTACCCCAGTGTGTAGAGGTCGCTCTGCAGATCCTCCCACTCTGCTTTCGTGGGATGCACTTCGAGGGGCGTTGTCGGCTCCTGCGCCGGAGGCTGTGGCGTGGTCTGTACCATCTGTGCGGGACGGTTCTTTTCCAACAGCTCGTCCATAGATAATTTCTTCTCTGATCCTGAATTCATATTCCATCTTCTCCTTCAGATATTTCTCCCCGAACAGCAGACGGTCACGGCACTGCCAGCCGCTGGGTGTGGTGTAGGTGATATTCCGCCGGGAGGTTTCCCAGCGTACTTTGTAGCCCTCGCTCTCCATCAGCGCAATAAACTCCTCACGGCTGGAGGCGTGGCGCATACAGTCGTTGATGATATTCATGAGTTGCAGCTTCTTACTCTGACCACGGGCGGCCGTGTGATACTCGCCGATGGACATGGTCTTGGTCTTCTCTTTCCTGTTCGTGGGCTTGAACACAGGGAGCGAAAACTCCATGCAGACTTGATCGTTGCGCTGCCGCAGTTCCTGGAGCTGCTCCTTTGCGATGTGCAGTTTCTTCCCAGTATCGAAGTTGACGGAGTTGATGAGAAAGTGGGAATGAATGTGTTCCCGGTCTGTATGGGTGCAGACCAGAACTTCATACCCCTCATAGTACTCAGCCAGCTTCAATGCCGCTGCATGAGCGGTGAGCGGATCGACTGCTTCGCCTTTCGGGAAGCTCTGCACCATGTGGTAGAACAGTACGCCGTCGGTTTTGTGATGCAGCCGCTTGGTGGTCATGAAGTCCGCGTAGACAGATTCCGGCTGACAATTGATGCCTGTGACCAACTGTTGACCGTCACACTCGGTTTTCTTGTTCTGCATGGTGTACCGCATCACGGCTCCCATGCATCCGGTGGTCTGTCCTCGCTTGTAGTTAGTGAAGCTGATGATCGCCATTTTTCACCACCGCTTTCGTTCCAGAATTAGCCGGACAGCAGCGCAGAGTTCAGAGAACGCCTGGCGCACACCGTCCAGATTGATCACTGTGACGCGCCCCATGTGCGCCAGGGTGACAAGCTGATTCAGATTTCTGCCGATAGACTTCAGCTCCTTCAGCACTTCTTTCAGTCCATCGATGACCACTACCTGCTTTCCCAGACAGCAAGCCGTCACATAATCGCTCATAGACATCCCGGAGCGTTTCGCCAATTCCTTGATGGCCTCCCGGTCTTCGGATGCCATCCGGGTGCTGAATTTGATATCTTTTTTCATATCGTTTCCTCCAAATTGCAGAAAAAGTGGGTCCGGGCTTCTGCCCGGAAATTATGCGGAAGGCGGGCGGCGGCTTTGCCGGTGACCAGACAAACGCGATGCTGGCCGTCGTCCAAGCGGACGACGAATCCCTCGCTTCGCCGCCAGCGGCAAAGCTCGCTCTCTCTGTCGCTTGTCCTCCTCCCACCGAACCCGCTGGCGCTGGGCTTCGGCGGGAACCCTGTTTGGAGGTGATTCTCCCGCGCCGAACACCCGCACTCCTCCTTCGGCCACAAGCGGCCCAACACGGCGTTTCTTTTGCCTTGCGGGAGTTTACTCGCCGCACCTGGAAACTGCCCGCAAATCGCCGCACAGCGCCCCGACAGGGTCGATAGGGACGATTTCTCCGGCACCCTCCAAATCGACACTATCGGCACGATTCAGCTCAATCACTCGTTTTCCATTGCTGCGGCGCACCATTGCCTGAATTCCGTTTTTTCTTAGGGCCTCAACGCTTTGCTGGATCAGCCTTGAAATCTTTTTGGGGGTTACCCCTTCGATTCTGTCAGGGTCGATCTTTTCGGAGAGCTCCGTGGGAGTGCCGATAAATATTGTTCTGCTGCTCATAAACGCAGAGAGGAGAACGACGATCCGATCCTCGCGCAGCACGGGTTCTTCTCTGCTGTCCGAAACCAGCTCCCACACATTTTCCTCGCTGCGGCGAAGCTCCAGTTCCCGGTATTCGATGTCCCGGCCCACGCAGGTCAGTCTGGCCCTGCCGCTGCCCCGCTTCTCTTCCACCAGCGTGAAGCTGGAATCCACTGCACCGCTGATAGCGGTGGTGCCGGAGATCCGATGGAACACGTCTTCCGCCTTTTCTTTCCTCAGATGGTGGATGAGCAGGATGGCGATACCGTGCCGGTCTGCCAGCCGCTTGAGCACAGACAGATCCCGGTAGTCATTGGCGTAGGTGGCGTCGTGGATCGGACGGACCATCTGCAGAGTGTCGATAATGACCAGCACGGTGTCGGGGTGTGCGGCGACAAATGCGTCCACCTGTTCCTCCAGTCCCTGACCGATGAGGTCGCACTCGGTACAGAAGTGGACGCTGCTTGGTGCGTCCTCGGTGATCTCAAACAGCCGGTTCTGGATGCGGAGGACGGAATCCTTCAGACAGAGATAGAGGGTGGTGCCCTGCCTGGTGGTCATGTTCCAGACCGGTTCTCCCTAGGCAACTGTCACCGCCAGCCATAGAGCAAGCCAGGACTTGCCCACCTTTGGTGAGCCAGCCAGGATGTGCAGACCCTGAGAGATCAGGGTATCCACCACAAAATTGGGCGGCTCCAGCGGACGATCCATCAGGGTTCTGCCGTCCACTGTGATCAGGGGATGGTTCATTTTGTTGTTCATGTTTAGTACCTCCATTTCAAGAATTTGAACGCAAAAAGCTCCCACCTCAAAAGAAGTGGGAGTAGTATCCATTTTGATTTTGAAATGGTTTGTGGTAGAATAGAGCAAACGGAGGTGAGCCAATGGCGACCTATCAGATCTACGAGCTCTCTGCCCGGGCGGTGATGAGTTATGCCGCGGAGCAAGACGGCGTTTTCACCTTTACCCTGAACCACAGTGCCACCGAGCACTGCAAGGTACCGGGTGCCAGGCACGAGCAGGACAGCTGCGCCATGTTTCATCAGCTGATGTACCAACTCCACGGGGAGGGCTGGCGGGAGCGTAGCGATGAGAAAGTCACAGCGCTTTCCGATGTGCTGTTCTATATGGACTTCGCCGGAATCTTTGACCGGCGCGGAACCGGAAAGACGCAGCAGGCCCGCCGGGAGAAGGCCAGAGATATGTTCCGCCCCGAGGGGATCACCCTGGACTTCGGCAGCGGCCCCTGCCGCTATGTGGCCTATGAGCGCTCCGCCAGCATGAGCCGTCAGTCCCGCCTCTCCTTCATCCGGGCGGATCTGTATGAACCCATACGCCAGCGGATCATGCTGAATATGGAACTGAGACGCTGCCAGCTCAGTAAACTCTACGCCTACAATGGTCTCATGTTCTCCAGTGGAACCCGGGTGGACGGCATCCGCATTGACAAAAATCACCGGGTCATCGTCATAGACAATCCATCCAAGAGAGTGGAGCGAGCCCCTGTCATCACCCTGCGGGAAGGCAGAGAACCGGGAACCTTCTACCGGGCGGATACACTGGAAGATCTGGACATCACCTGCTTTGACGGCGTGGGCCTCATCTCCAAAGAGTATGCGGAGGTAGTGGACAAGGCCTGCTGCGGCATCCACACCCACACCTCCTTCCAGATCCGTATGCCCTACATCAAGGGGATGCTCCACCAGGTGGACTTCAAGGATTTTTTGAAGCGCAGCGGCACCCTGACCATTGTGGACATCTGGGGCAAGGCGCACCCTGTCCGCAGTGTGGACATCATCCTCACCCGCAGTCAGTTCAAGGCATACGGCTGGCTGCAGGAGAATGGTATGACCTGGGAGGACTACTGGGATGCCTTCCGGGAATATAACCACGCCCTGTACATCACCAACCTGAGCAAGACGGAGCCGGAGAAACTGGTGGAGCTCAACTACCAGTTCCTCTCCACCCTCTCCATTCAGCCGGAGGAATTTCGCCCCGCCGACCTGCCGGAGGGCTGGGACCACAGCCCGGAGGACGATCCCCGGCAGTGGCTGACCAAGGCCACCGAGACGGCCTACTATAACTTCCGTGCCAATGAAGCATATCAGCAGGAATACTTTTGCCGGGGCCTGAACCAACCCAAGGGAAGCCGCGCGCACATTATGGCCCGGGTGCTGGAGAAAAACCCGAAGTTTATCCGCGAGCCTATTTACGTGGAACAGCTGGATGGGCAGGCCCGGAAGATCCTCCGAGGCTACGCCGTTGGGCGGTTGCTGGTGCCCGGGGACAACCGCTTCCTCTCCGGTGATCTGCTGGAACTGCTGCAGCAGTTGATCGCGCCCCGTGTGTTCCAGTTGCCCGGTGAGCGGGACTTCTGCAACCAAGTGCTGGGAGACTTCTTCGCGGAGGACTGTTTCTTTGCTCCTGGTGCAGCCTATGACCATGAGGACAGCTGCACCCTTCTCCGCAACCCTCACATCGCCCGGAACGAGGAATTGCAGCTGTCGGTGTACCCAGAGGGAGACGACCTGCGCCAACACTACCTGGGCCACCTCACCGATGTGGTCATGGTGACCGCTGACAGTTTGGCAGCGGAGCGGCTGGGCGGCGCTGACTACGACGGCGACCTCATCAAGACCATTGCCGATCCCATCCTGAACCGCTGTGTGAAGCGGAACTATGATTACGATGTCCATCAGCAGTTCTCCAACAATGCCAACCTGCCCCTGCTGAAAATTCCATCCTTGTCCGCACCTAAGTCCGACGCCAACGACTGGCAGGCCCGGTTTCAGACGGTGGAAAACACCTTTGCCGCCCGCATCGGACAGATCTGCAACGCCGCCCTGGACCGCAGCGTCATCGCCTACAACGACCACGCCGACCTGGAGGAGCGCAAGCGGTGCCGCCGGGACTTGGAAGCCCTGGCCATCTACAGCGGGCTGGAGATCGACGCGGCCAAGACCGGTGTACGGCCCAATCTGGATGAATTTCTGGGCGGACGGAAGGTAAAGCGCACTCCTTTCCTCCAGTACAAATATCTGTTGGAGCGTGCAGAGGAGCGCCGCCGCGCCTGGTACGAGCCCACCCACCGGGAGCGGCTGGAGACCTTCTTTGCTGGGATCGACTGGGACACGGTGGACTCCCCGGTGGAACGGCTGCCCTGGCTGGCCCGCCAGCTGGAGCGCAACACGCCCAAGATTCAGGAGAAACCAGCGAAGGATAGCGAACTATTTACCTTCGCCCAGGAACGAAGTTGGAAGAAACAGCTGAATGAGAACATTCTTTCTTCTGTTTCTGCCTTGCTGTGGGACTACGAGCACTGTCTCTCCCGCATCCGGGCCTGCCGCGCCCCTGCCAAGGGACAGCAGCGAAAAACGGACATTGATCGCATCCTCTACGCCAGAGGACAAGAGGAGCTCTACGACAGCGACGAGCTGTACGCCTTCTTCCAGCAGCTTTCCCCGGAGCGTATCACCGCTCTGCGAAAGGCCATCGTGGACCAGCAGTGGCACCTGCTGGCAGAAGGACAGAGAGAAACATTTCTGCAGGGGCATCTGCCGGAGGCGGCGGACTACTATGATCTTCTGACCGACTTCCGCCACGGCGGGTTCCGTCTGCTGGGAGATTTGGTCTGTGATATGGACGATCTGGCGACAGCCCGGGAACGGAAGCAGCTCCGCCGCCCGGCGGACTCCCCGGCCTTCCAGAAGATGATGGAGGCCTATCTGTCTGCTCCCTTCAGCGGCAACGAGCGGGCTGTGGTGTCCAAGGTCTGCCGCAAGCTGCTGAATAAGACCGTCCGGCCCAGCCTGGCGGTACCCTATGTGGTGGCTCTGGGTAAGCGGAACCTGCTGTGGGATCTGCTGCCGGACCACATTGAGGAACATGTGCTGGAGGTGGATCATGCTGAATGAGTGGAAGGAATTTCAGGACTACACCGGTGCAGTAAACTACACCGCCCGGAACAAGCAGGACACCACCTACCTGGGCCGCTTTACCTTCGACACCATTTTGGATTTCGAGGGACTCAACCGGGTGCTGACCATCCTGGCAAGAGGGTTTGCGTTTCATAATGAGGATGGCAGCCCCGCCGAAGCACCCCGGGAACGCATCGACTATGCCAAGCGGGGCCTGTGTGCCTGGTGCAGTGTGCCGGACAGCAAAAAAGCCACGCCCCGGGAGGCGTGGCAGTTCGGCAGTGATTTTAGGAACCTTCATTCGGAATTCCATGGTCTTGTAGATGAAAACGGCAGCGGATGGTTTCACCGCCATGTGCATCGGGTGGTGGCTTTTGTGCGGGAGAATCCAGGGAAGGTATCCAGCAGCGCCCAGAAGAAGTGTGCCGCCATTGAGAAGGGCTTTGACCGGGCCTGGCGGGACAAGGTGATCCAGATGCAGATCCCCTTGTTCGCCCCCACCACCAAGGGGCAGTGGGGCCTGCGGTTTGACAGCTTTCTGGCCCAGGCTCTGGAGCTGGGGCCGCTCCGGACGGAGGAACCGATACTTCCACTCGCATTGGTGGTGCAACTTCGCAGCCTCACGCCCAAGGGTGTTCCAGTGGAGATGGTTGAGACGCTGGTGTCCTACTACCTTGCCAACAAGCCCGAGGATTCCGACTGGGTGGTGCTGCCGGTGGCCAACTTCGATGCATACTTCGGCACCACCAGCTTTGGGCGAAAGTATCTCAAGCAGATCCCGGAGGCCATTTTGGAGCGATCCGAAACAGGGTTTGGGCTGTGCCGGTATCGGCTGGGCGGCACCCTTGTCATTAAGTAGGGATAGAATCAGGCATCCATCTCCGCTTCTTCTACTGGAGATGGATGCCTGTTCGTTTCAAAATGATTCAGTTCGTTTGCCAGTTCCCACGCCAGACGGAATCCGCAGATAAAGCTGTCCACGGAGCGTTGCTCTATCATCAGGTTCTGCGCGTCGATGCTCCGTAAAACTAACTTCCTCTCGAGTTTTTCCAAGCGTTCGATAAGCTGTTGGTGGCAAGTTTCGATTTCCTGCTCGGCCTCTTACATGGGTAGCTTACACTCTCAACCACCTATCTGCCATTCACCGCCGTGGAAGCAAATATAAGTATGGCTTTTATAGTGTAAAATTTGAGCCAGGGAATGCTTTGCAGTATCTATATCAAGACAATAATCGGGATTTGCAACTGCTAATTTTCCATTTTCCAAAACCGCAGCGTCTCCCGTAATGAAAAAGCTGTTATCCGATGCGCGAATGGATACATGACCCGGTGTATGACCGGGTGTTGCAACGATCTCACATCCGCCGCCCCAATCAAAATGTTCGCCGTGTGCGATTACGGAATCGATCCCAATGGGCTTTAATTCTCGATATCGTTGACAAAACTGATTGCCAAATTCTTGCTGATCTGGCGGCAAAAGTTTCTGAAGCTGTTCAGCCTGCTGAAGTCGGAGATTTTTCTTTTCCCCGCATAAGTAAGGCTGTTCGATACCGGAAGCCATGATTTGAATGGTTGGATAAGCCTCTTTTAGCTCTGCCGCAGCTCCAATATGATCATCGTCCTGGTGCGTCAGCAGCAATTTTGTGATGCTTTCTGGTGGAATACGGTATTTTGAGAGCTCTCTCTGTAACAACTTCAAAGAACCGGGATAACCGCAGTCTACCAAAACCACATCCCTGTTACCGAACAGTACCACAGGATGCAAATTCTGCTGCATATTCTGAAAAGTATAACATAGGTCCAGCACCTGATATCGTTTATCCAATGACATCACTCCTTAACCGAACTGGGGACTGATAGATGCGCATGGTCTCGCCGTCTTCACTTTTCGCCGTGCATATATATTCCCAATCGTATCGTTCATAAAACGAAGTATGCTCCGTCAGCAGATACAGGGTATGGATATTCCATTCCTCCATATCATCGCATATAAATTGAAGCAATTTACCGGCAATTCCTTGATTCCGCCATGCTTCCTCCACAAATAATGCACACAGGTTGGGGGAGAGATCTTTTCTGTCATGAAAGTCATTTTCTATGACACCGACACCTCCAATGATTTCTGCCCGGTGGACAGCAAGATACCATTGTGGAATCGCGGTATTCTTCTCCAAACACGCAAGCATACTTTCTTCATACGCCTCTTGGGGAACACCCCATTTTGCATGGAACCATGCGGCAGCTCTTTTGATACACTCTCTGTGCTCTCTGAGCATTAAGATCTCCATAACAACACATTGCCTCCTTAGGATAAGGTTTTATACATCCATATATGCGGGCAGTATTCTTCCAGAAACTCCCGTCCTATTGCTGTATATCCTTGCTTTTCGTAAAACTCTTTTACACGAACCTGAGCGGCAAGAAACAGTTTATTTGCCTTTGATGCAATCACTTGCCTTTCGCATTCCTGGACAAGCATCAGACCCAGAGACTGACCACGGAATGCTTTTCGGACTGCAACTCTTCCCAGAACATAAGAGTTTCTCTCCTGGTCCCAATAAAAGCGGCAGGTTCCAACCGGAACTTCTCCGTTGAACACCACAATATGCCGAGCCTGATGGTCGATCTCATCAAACTCCTCCACAAACCCCTGCTCCTCCATAAATACTTCCTTCCGGATCGATGCGGCCTCTGTCGGAAGTGCAGGATATACCTCCATGTGTAACATATCTGTTCCCCTTATGTAAAAATAAGCATTGAAACCTATTCCTTCCGCAATTGCGGCCCTGACGGAACTGGTTTCAATGCTTCCGATGTCTAACCCCGGGGAGTAAGACAAGCATACAATATTTTCTAAGATTCTACTATAGCTACCGCAAAAAATCAAGTGTTTATGGATGTCCTTTGGGGACAGTTCTATGCAGCGATCTTTACGATTTGTCTATTCCCATCAGCCCCAACAAATGATATAATCAAAAAATATTGAATGAAAGGAGCGTGTTTTTATGAAGAACATGAACGCAAATAAAAAGGAGATTGTAATGGTGGAAGGAGGTATGGTGAAGTAATTGCCCCAAACCTCCTTCCTTCGGGAATATTATATGGAGGTTATCAAATTGAATCAATTAAACAATTACGGCGTTTCAGAACGTTTTTTCACAGAAGCAACCTTATATCCGGAGTATCAACTGGCGAGAGTCATCGCACAGTATCGCGGAAAATATAAGATCGTAACGGAGCAGGGCGAGATGCTGGCGGAGATTTCCGGTAAACTTCGGTATGACACCGAGGAGCTGGCCCAATATCCAGCGGTGGGAGACTGTGTGATGGTGGATATACAGCCGGAGCTTGCCGTGATCCATCGTGTGCTGACCCGAAAGAGCCTGTTTGTCCGAAAGGCAGTTGGCGTATCGGGGCAGGCACAGCCGGTAGCGGCCAATGTGGACATTGTATTTTTGTGTATGTCTCTCAACCAGAATTTCAGTCTGAATCGTATGGAGCGGTATTTGTCCATTGCCTGGGACAGCGGTGCTGTGCCGGTGATCGTTCTGACAAAATCAGATTTGTGTGATGATCTGCCCCAGGCGGTCTCGCAGGTGGAGAACATTTCCAGTTTTTCCGATGCGATCCCCCTCTCCATGTTTGATGCGGATATTGGTGAGAAGTTTCAGCCTTATTTCCAAAAGAATCAGACCTGTGCCTTTATCGGCTCATCCGGCGTGGGAAAATCTACGCTGATCAACAAACTGCTGGGTAATACGGTGATGGAAACCCAGGAGATCGGCAGAGGCGACAAGGGACGGCATACCACAACAGGCCGTGAAATGTTTCCCTGTCCTCTGGGCGGTGTGGTCATTGACACCCCCGGTATGCGGGAGATGGGCGCAGAGAGCGCCGACCTCTCCAAAACCTTTGCGGAGATCGAAGAACTGGCCCGGCACTGTCGCTTCCGGGACTGTACCCACACCAGTGAACCCGGCTGCGCCGTTCTGGCGGCAGTAGAATCCGGTGAATTGGACAGCCGCCGCCTGGAAAGCTATCACAAGCTGGAGCATGAGACCAGCTATGATGGACTCAGCAGCAAGGAGATCGAAGTCAAAAAGTGCGAGCGTATGTTCAAAGAAGTGGGCGGTATGAAGAACGCCAGACGCTTTGCCAAAGAACAGCGGAAACGGAAATAAGGAGGTACAGAATTATGAATATCATTGTTCGCAACGAAGAACCCAAAGACCATCGCAGAACCGAGGAAGTGGCCCGGGAAGCTTTTTGGAATCTGTACTTCCCCGGCGCTGCGGAGCACTATGTGGTCCACAAAATGCGGTCACATCCTGATTTTATCCAGGAGCTTGCCTTTGTCATCGAGGTGGACGGCACTGTGGAGGGTGCCATTTTCTATACCCATTCCAAAGTCGTAACACCGGACGGAGAATTTCCCACGATCAGTTTTGGACCGGTTTTTATTTCTCCCAAATATCACCGTCAGGGATTGGGTAGAAAGTTGATCACCCATTCCATTGAAAAAGCAAAAGTAATGGGATACTCCGCCATTCTGACCTTGGGATACCCGTACCACTATGAGCCCTATGGATTCCGAGGCGGAAAAAAATACGGCATCTCCATGCCGGACGGAAAGTTTTATACCGGTCTTCTGGTGCTGCCTCTTCGGAAAACCGCTCTGGATGGAATTCATGGATATGCCGAATTTTCTGAGGTACTGGAAGCCGAGGAGGCAGATATCCTTGCCTTCGATGCTTCATTCCCGGAAAAGGAAAAGAAGGTGCTTTCCTGCCAGCATGAGTATGAAATTGCCTGTGCACAGCTGGATGAATAAGAGGCGCTGAAACCATTTTGGAGCTTGGCATGGGTCCGGGTGCAGAACTGCTGGCTCTTTCCAAATACAAGACGGATGTGAGGTTTAAAAGGAATACATGAACTAAGCCGGAAATCCCTGAGGATTTCCGGCTGTTCTCTTCTTTGTATTTTTTACACTCTTCTCATGAACAAACCGGAAGAGATGGATATTAGGAGAAAGTGTGCAGTCACCGGGATACGGGTTGTATTTGTACTGTTTACTAAGTAAAGCCATAACCTGAAGCCATAATTCCAGCTATCTTCGTCCTTTCGTCCGGTTATGCATGACGGGTCAAAAAAGAAATATTTACTACCACATGACTTGGGACAGGGACATGATCTGAACAGAATCTGTATGTATAATAGTCACTTCACAAGTTGACGAACGGGAGATTGTCTGATAAGATATGGAACATTACAATGAAAGGAGAAGGTCTGCAACTTATGGATGACGGTGACAGTAACGCCTCCGCCAAGCCTCCCTCGTACAATTATGAACAGAATCGGATGAGACATGGCCTGTGCTTGCGAGAATAGTACGACGGGCTATGTCTTTTTGCGTCCTTTTGCCTATAATTGTTTTAATCTGAGGAGGTATTTACATTGGAAAATTCTATTTTATTCATGATTTTGCTGCAGGTATTTCTGATCCTGCTCAACGCAGTCTTTGCCAGTGCGGAGATTGCGGTAATTTCTATCAACGATGCCAAGCTGGCCCGAATGGCGGCGGAGGGAGATAAACGAGCCGTACGACTGGCTCGTCTGACCAGCCAACCGGCCCGCTTTCTCGCCACAATCCAGGTGGCCATCACCCTGTCCGGCTTTCTGGGCAGTGCCTTTGCGGCGGAGAACTTTTCAGACGGCCTGGTCAATTGGCTGGTAAGCCTGGGTGTGGGCGTACCCGCTGCTACCCTGGACGCCATCGCCGTGGTCATCATCACGCTGGTTTTGTCCTACTTTACCCTGATCTTTGGTGAGTTGGTTCCCAAGCGGGTGGCCATGCGTAAGGCAGAGTCCCTGGCTCTGGGTATCTCCGGCCTGATCTCCGCCATCGCCAAGCTGTTTGCACCTATTGTGTGGTTCCTGACCGCTTCCACCAATGCTGTCCTTCGTCTGCTTGGTATTGACCCCAACGCCGAGGAGGAGACCGTCAGTGAGGAGGAGATCCGCATGATGGTAGACGTGGGCAGCCAGAAAGGTACCATTGACCACGAAGAAAAGCAATTCATCCAAAACGTCTTTGAGTTTGACGACTTGACCGCCGGGGAGATTGCCACCCACCGAACCGACCTGACCATTCTGTGGCTGGAGGAGAGCATGGAGGAGTGGGCCGCCACCATCCACAACAGCCGCCACACCCGGTATCCTGTGTGCGGAGAATCCGCGGACGATGTGGTGGGTATCCTCAATGCAAAAGATTACTTCCGCCTGACGGACCGGAGCCGTGAGACCGTACTGGAACAGGCGGTGGAGACTCCCTATTTGGTACCGGACAGCGTCAAGGCGGATGTGCTGTTCCGTAACATGAAGGGCGGCTGCCATCCTTTGGCGGTGGTGCTGGACGAATACGGCGGCATGACGGGCATTGTTACCATCAACGATCTTGTGGAGCAGCTGGTGGGAGATCTGGGCGAGGAGGATGTATGCCGAAACGCCCTTCCCCTGATCGAGGCTGTGGACTCTGGCACCTGGAAGATCCGTGGAGAGGCGCCTCTGGAGGAGGTTGCCCAAACACTTGGTGTCACGCTGCCCTTTGACGACTTCGATACCTTTAACGGACTGATCTTTGGGGCCATGGCCACCATCCCCGAGGATGGGGCCACTATTGAAGTGGAAACCGCCGGCCTGGTGATCCGGGTCACCGAGATCCGAAATCATCAAGTGGTGACGGCGTTGGTTTGCCTGGCAAATCCGCAGAACACCGAAAAGCAGGAACATAATAGAGGTGAGCATGAGTAATCTGTCGTTAAAGCCTGTCACCGGCAAAAATCGCAGGGCTGCTGAGAAGTTGGAGGTATTTCCACACCAGACAGGTTTTATCGAAAGTGTTGCGGACTGTATGAAAGAGGCGGATCAGCTGGCGGCGTGGCATCCCATGTGCATCTATGACAACGACACCCTGATCGGTTTTACCATGTACGGAATGATTCAGGAGCCCGCCTATACAAGACTTTGGTTTGACCGCCTGCTGATTGACAAGCAGCATCAAGGTAAGGGTTATGCAAAGCCTGCGGCGGACCCTCACCGCTCTGGCCAGCGTGGCAATCGTTTCTGCCGGTGGTCTTACGTACCAGGCAATCCAGTATTTCCGTACACCTTCCCAGGAGCCCGGCGGCGATTTTGGGATCAGCAGCATTCCTTCCACGGAGCCGTCCCTGTCTCCCTGGTTTACAGTGTGGTTGACCCTGCTGATCGTCTCCATTGTAGCCGGAATTCTTTTTTTCAAATTTTCCGACAGAATCCCAACAAAGCGAAATCCTCGTCGCATCTAAATAGATGAACAGGCAAACGCCAAAACATCGAAGGAGGATTACAAATGCGGTTCAAAAGATTCTGTTCACTGGGTGTGGCTGCGGCCATTGGCATGAGTATTCTGGCGGGGACTGCTGCCGCAAAGGAGACGACAGCAGGACTTACCTTTGACTTTAACCAGAATGACGGCGGGTTTACCCCCATTTTTTCGACTACCCCAACGAGCAGGGGGTGGAGGAATTTTATGAGCTTCGCTCCGGCCATGAGGAGGTTCCCATTGCAGAGGCCGGAAAGGGCCTTTTTCTCTCCGGCAATAATCACAGCGACGATCTCTTTATGGGGTATTACAAGGATCTGAGCGGCCTTGTTCCCGAGACGGAGTATCAGTTCACCGTCCGCTTTCAGCTGGCCACCAATGTGGAAAATGATATGATCGGCATCGGCGGCGCTCCCGGAGAATCGGTCTTCGTCAAGTGCGGTGTTGCCTCTAAGGAGCCGGAAAACAGCCTGGACTCCCTGAACCACTTCTGCCTGAACATCGACAAGGGCAGTCAGAGCACCAGCGGATCGGACATGATCGTGGTCGGCAACCTTGCCAAAGAGGAAATCAACCGCCCCGGTGAATATGAGTTCAACGAGATCGAGACCAAGGTAATTGCCCGGACAGATGAAGCGGGAACGGCGTATCTGGTGATCGGCACCGACTCCGGCTTTGAAGGGGTGACCTCCTTCTATCTGGATGATATTTCCGTCAGTTGGGCCAATACAGCCACGGTCTCCATCACCCGGGGCGACGCAGTCAAGATGCTGTTCGATCATGCCCATCGGTGGGACGAAGCCGTGGGACCCCCAACCTTTACGGATGTGGCCTGGGATGCTCCTTACGCTGAGGCAGTTGCCTGGGCAGAGCAAAACGGTTATCTGGGCGGCTACGGTAATGGTTTCTTTGGGCCGGAGGATATGATGAGCGTAGAACAGGCCATGGTGATGATCTATCGACTGTTCGGAAGCCCCAAGGTGACAGATGCGGGTGTTCTGGATTCGTACAAGGATGCCAGTCAGATCTCCCCCTGGGCTCGGGATGCCGTTGCATTTTCCATTACCAACAAGCTGCTGGTGCCGGACGGGAAAATCCTGCCCCAGTCGCCCATCAGCGTGAAAGCCCTGCGCTATGCCATTGGGCAAATCGGCATGGCCGACTAAACGCCCAATCACTGTATGTCTATATCTTAAAGTTCTGCACAGTTGTTTTATACGAATCAGGCATCCCTCTCCGCTTCTGCCGGAAAGGGATGCCTGTCTGTCTCAAAGTGATTCAACTCGTATGCCAATTCCCATGCCAATTGGAATCCGCAAAGGAAACTGTGCATAGAGCGTTCCTCTGCAATGAGGTTCTGTGCGTCCATGATCCGCAACACCAGCTTTCTCTCTGGCTTTTCCAATCTCTCAATGAGTTGTTGGTGGCAAGTTTCAATTTCCTGCTCAGACCCTGCCATAGGCAGTGGCGTGTAAAATCTGTAGTAGAATTTTTTCAGGGCGTTGTTCATATGCTCTACCTCCTTGCAGCAAGACAACATACCACAAGTTAGCGTGAAAAGCCACTGGAATATTTGTATTTCAATAAATTCCTTATCATTGGTTTTGCAGACCATACACCGCTGTCCGTGGGTAGAAAACTTACCACTTTTGCGAGAGCCAGTAGTTATCTGCTCAATAAGAAATTAGAGCTTGTGGTGTTCCACAAGCCCTAATCTTCCCCATACACGGCGTTAAGCCCCATAGGTTCACGTTGTGTACCTATGGGGCTTAACCCTTCGGGAGGCGCTTCATTTTGTTCAGATTGCGCTTTGAGCCATATCAATAAACCGCTCCCCGAAGTGGGACAAATAGCGGTCCCGCCGATAACCGGCCACCAGCTTACTGAAGGTGGAGGGGTCAGTGAGGGGAAAGAAATCCACGCCGGCGCTGTCAGCCGGGGCGTTGGGAATGGCGCGGAGGAACAACTCAGGGCAGATGGTAATACCTACCCCGGCCTGAGCCATAGCCAGAGTAGTGACGGTATTTTCCGTCTCCAGAATCAGCTGAGGCTTAAAATAGTAGCGGCTGAAGTACTGATCCACGATGTTGCGGGTTCGGTTGCCCCGCTTAATGAGCACAAAGGGGAACTGCTGGAAGGCGCTGATGTCCGCGCCCTGGGCGTATTGAAGCCGAATTTCCTCCGCGTGGATGCCGAAGCGCTGGTCGGTAAAGGGCTTGGGCACCACCATCACCAGGCGCTGCTCGTTGAGGGGAACGGTGGTGACGCCCTCAATCATAATGGGCTGGAAGCAGATGATGAGATCCACCCGCCCGTGGGACAGAGCGTCCTCCAGCTGGGTGGAGTTGCCTTCATAGAGAGAGAACTCCACCATGGGAAACTCCGTCCGGAACTGGGGCAGCACCGAGGGCAGCAAGGCCAGTCCGCAGGTGTGGGAAATGCCCACCCGAAGCACCCCCAGGTAGTGGCGGTTGATGTCGCCCACCTTGGTCATGTACTGGCTATACAGGTCCAGAATCTGGGTGGCGGTCTGGACCAGCAGGTCCCCGGCGTAGGTCAGGGACAGCTTGGGGGAACGGGTAAAGAGCTTCACGTCCAGCTCCCGCTCCATGTTGCTGATGTGGTTGGAGAGGGACTGCTGGGATATGTACAGACGCTCAGCGGCCCGGGTGATGTTCAGCTCCTCGGCCACCATGAGGAAATAGCGCAGATGCAGAAAATTCAAGCTGTGTTCCTCCAAACGCATGGCCCTGGGGGCCGGATTCCAGATAAAGTCATTTTACCACAGTTAAATGGTTGTGGCAACCCTCACCAAAAAGGTGCTTTCCATTTGGGGGAAAATATGGCATAATGTACCCATAAGATCCGTAGGAGAGCTGAACCAGCTAATTTTTTCATTGGAAAGGCTCGAAACCATCATTTTTAATGAGGAAGGATGATTGTTATGAAGTGTTTGATCATCGACGTCGTTCACAGCGCCATTGCCGAGGAACTGGGCAAGTATATGCAGGTTGACACCAAGATGCTCCCCACCCAGGAGGAGCTGGCCACTCTGATTCCCGACTATGACGTGCTGATCATGCGCGTCGATCCCGCTATCAACAAGACCATTCTGGACGCTGCCAAGAACCTGAAGGTCATCGGCGTGTGCTCTGTGGGCCTGAACCACATCGACATGGAGGCCGCCAAGGCCAAGGGCATCCAGGTCTTCAACGCTCCCGGCCTGAACGCCAACGCCGTGGCCGAGCTGACCATCTCCAAGATGCTGGATCTGTCCCGCCACACCATCCCCGCCAACGCCGACGTGAAGGTGAACAAGAACTGGGACAAGTATAAGTTCGTGGGCCGCGAGCTGCGCGGCAAGACCCTGGGTATCCTGGGCTTCGGCCGCATCGGCCGCCGCGTGGGTGAGCTGGGCCGCGCCTTCGGCATGACCGTCGTGGCTTATGACCCCTACCTCAAGCCCGAGGACTTTGAGAAGGAGCACGCTGTGGGTCTGGACGTGAAGGAAGTGCTCAAGCAGGCCGACTTCGTCACCATCCACATGCCTCTGACTCCCGAGACCAAGAACCTGTTCAACGCCGACTCCATCGCTGAGATGAAGGACGACGCTGTGGTTCTGAACATGGCCCGCGGCGGCATCGTCAACGAGCAGGATATGTACGAGGCCCTGAAGGCTGGCAAGATCGGCGGCTATGCCTCCGACGTTATGGAGAACGAGCTGGCTGCCGGCGGTCTGACCGAGGGTGCGGGTTTTGATTCCCCCCTGTTCCAGTGCGATAACTTCATCGTCACTCCTCACCTGGGCGCTCAGACCGTGGACGCCTCCCGCGACATCGGCGCTCACATCATCTCCAAGGTCAAGGAGGCCCTGAATCTGGGCTAATTCGACAATTCCCTCTCTTTTCCCCTATAAGAGCGAAGGTGCGGTACCTGGAAATTCCGGGTACCGCACCTTTGTTTTTGGGGCCCTGTGTCTACCGGGATTTTGGACCATGTCTACCAAATGTCTACCCAAAAAGGCGTAAAATCCTTGTGCCCCAAGGGTTTCGCGTTTTTCCATTTTCTGGGTGTCTACCAAATGTCTACCAAGATAACTTTTTGGCCGCAAAAGCGGCCATTTTCCTGTCTTTTCATTGGAGTTTCCTCACAAAATCTCGAGTGTAAGGGGCGTTATACCGGCCTAATCGTCTTAAAAAGTTCCCAAAACCTCAAAATTTGGGGGAAATCCCCGAAAAATGATCCAAAAAGATGAAATCTTGGAGGATCAAAAATTAGAAGGAGGAATTCCAATGAGAAACCTGAAGCGGGCTCTCAGCCTGGCTCTGGCTTCCGTCATGCTCCTGGGCATGATGGTGGTTGGTACCGGCGCGAGCTATGCCGATGTGGAGTCCACTGACAATGTGGAAGCCATTGAGGTCATGCAGGCCATTGGCGTCATGGTTGGTGACACCAATGGTAACTTCAACCCCGACCAGAAGGTCACCCGCGGTGAGATGGCCGTGGTCATGACCAACCTGCTGGGTCTGAATGTCAACGACTACGCCGGCAGCACCCTGACCTTTACCGATGTCCCTGATTGGGGCAAGGGCTTTGTGGCCGCCTGCCTGGCCAACGGCATTGCCGCCGGCTACAACGACAAGCAGTTCGGCTTCAACGACTCCGTCACCACTGCCCAGGCGGCTCTGATGGTGATGAAGGCTCTGGGCTACTTCCAGTACACCAGCGACTTTGGTGGAGATTGGCAGCTGGCCACCGTGAAGCAGGGCTCCAAGATTGACCTGTTTAAGGGCATTGAGACCGGCGCTTCCGCCGCCATGACCCGCAACGACGTGGCTCAGATTGCTCTGACCGCTCTGAAGGCCACTGTTGTCGAGGCTGAGGATGACGGTATCGGCCTGGATGCCAACGGCAACCTGGTGTCCAAGTATAAGTACGTCGACTACACCACCAACAGCAATGGTACCAGCGACACCAATGATGCCATCAGCAACCAGACCGACAGCAACGGTAAGGACCTGGTCCAGCTGGGTGAGCAGCTGTACAAGGGCAAGCTGAAGCTGCAGGGTATCACCCCCGTGGTGGACGACATGCGGCGTCCTGCCCACACCTGGGAGTACAAGGGTGATAAGGTCGGCACTTATGCTGATGACGCTGACCACACCTTCGCGATTGACAGCACCACCGGCACCAAGGCTTCCATGAGCACTTGGCTGAAGGAGATCAAGGACAACTACACCATCCCCAGCATGAGCACTGGATCTTCTGTTGTTTATGTGAATGGTGTTCAGGACACTTCCTATGCTCCTGCTATCGGCGATCAGGTGGAGGTCTTTGAGAACGCCACCACCGCTACCACCATTGACAAGATCATTGTGACCCAGTATAAGCTGGCCAAGATCGACAAGGTGGATACCAATGTTTCCAGCACCGACGCCAAGAACGATGTTACCGCTTATATCACCCTGAAGAACGCTGCTGGCACTACCATCGGCACCTTCAAGGACACTGATATTGCCGGCTATGCTGCCAGCACCTATGTGAAGGGCGCTTACATCGCCGCTGCTATCAACGGCACCAAGGTTCTGGACAGCTATGTTGTGACTCCTGCCGCTCAGGGCCAGGTCACCGCTTACAAGACTAACGATAGCTACACCATCGGCGGCAACAAGTACACTGCTGTCACTACCGGCCAGTTCGTTGAGGACTACACCGAGGGTGACTACACCGGCACCTATGCTGCCTACACTGACAAGAACGGTCTGCTGATCGGTATTGTCGAGATCGAGGCTTCTTCTGTGGCCACCGACGCTGTTTACCTGTCCAAGATGTGGGCTGACGACAGCACCTCCAGCAGCTACGGCGAGAATACCCTCACCTATAAGGCTCAGGTCGTGGATATGACCGGTGCTGTGAAGACCATCACCATCGGCTACACTACTACCAAGGGCGAGATTAAGGGCCTGGATGCTGCTGGTTACGGCTACACTAAGGCCACCATCGCTGGTGATGGCGATCTGGAGACCACCCACTTCTATGTGGATAAGACCGGTGCCATGAAGGCCGTGTCCAGTCAGGACACCTATCCCACCGGGGACACCCTGTACGGCAATTCTGCTACCACCACTCCCTTCTACACCAAGAACGCTTCTGCCTCTGCCGCTATCGGCAGCCTGTACACCCTGAAGGAGAATAGCGACAAGTACACTGAGCTGACCGCTTACACCAATGCCACTGACAATACCTATGACATTGGCAGCGTGTCTACTGTGACCAGCATCAAGAGCGACGACACCAAGCTGGGCAGCTACTATGTCAATGCTGACACCAAGTACATTGTCATCGAGGGCAGCGGTTCCAATATCGAGGTTACTGTCAAGACCGGCGGTCTGAGCTACGCTGGTTCTGCTGCTACCGCTACCGTGATCTACACCAAGTCCGGCAGCGCCAATGTGGCTTCCTACGTGATCCTGCCTGTTGCCTCCTACAGCGCCGGTGCTTCTGAGGACGTTCTGTACGTCAAGTCCTATGACGGTGTTGTGGACGGCGGCTATGCCTACACCGTGTACACCGAGGACGGCAAGACCATGTCCATCGTGGCCGATAAGGCTCCTTATGCCACTCCTGGAAACACCAGCGGTGTAGTGATCAAGGGTGCTTTCTACAAGTACACTGTAAATTCCAAGAACGTTTATACTCTGTCTGCTGCCACCGCTATCAGCATTGGCTCTAACGTCGGCGTTTGGGACGGCAAGATCACCGCTCAGACTGGCGTTGACATCGGTTCCACCTTTGTTAGTGTCTACGGCAATCTGCTGACCATTGACAATGTTACTAGCAGCGATTATAAGCTGGGCGACATCGATGCTTCCAAGGCTGTTGTGATCGACCTGCACGAGACCGACAACGACGAGTACACCAACGGTGGTGCCAACCCTGGCAAGGAGACCTACTCCGGTACCATCACCGGTCTGGATGGTATGGACGCTGCTGCTGACGCTGGCTACGCCATTACTCTGGACCTGTCCATCAAGGAGGACGGCGCTACCATCATCTTCGTGAAGGACGTGTACCGCAGCACTGTTGATACCATTGCTTCTGCTGCTGCTGTAAAGGTTACCGATCCTGGCAGCGACCTGAACGTTACTTCTGCCGCTACTGTTACCAACGGTACCACCAACACCATTGTTGTGAAAGTGAATCCTACCGGTGCTGATAACGGCGATAGCGTGAAGGTTACCTTCACTAAGGGTCAGGCTGATCAGACTCTGAGCAAGGCTGACGTTACTCTGACCAAGAATAACGGCACTTGGAGCACTGACACTGTGACGGTTGTTGCTGCTAATGGCAGTACCCGTACTTACACTGTGTCTGTGAATGAGGCTGTTTAATCACCCTTTTCCCCCTGCGGATTTTCCGCAGGGGGCCTTTTTTGTTTAAATACCGATTACAATATAATGGTACGTCCGATCTAAAACATTGAATTGTGCTTCTGGGGCATCGATGTCCACATAGAAGGACAGGCCGTTGTCTGCCCAGGTCAGGTATAAGGGCCGTCCATAATGATAAGAAGCGCTATGGTAATAGGTGGGGGAACAGATGCATGTGTTATGCCGGTGGGCGATGTAGTACTTCGTTGTTTCCGATTGTGTCTCTGCCCCGTTCAGGAACACGATCAAAGGATAAAAGTCAAAAGTCAAGGTTACTGGGGTGTCTCGTCCCGCTGTGCCTGTGCCAACATAGGTGCCTGTTTTGATTTTGCAGTTTCCCCTATCTGCAATGGCTGTCTCAATTTTAAAGTTATCCTGGTTAAACTCTTCCCTGAGCACTTTATCCTCTGCAGCCCACTGATTGAGTTTGTAATTGCTGGTCTGTCCGCTTGCCATAAAATTTCCTCCTTTGTATGTTTACAGATTGCCTCCACATGGGAACCTCCCACGAGCAAAGAAGCGAAGCGCAGCTTCGCAGGAAGTTCTTTGCCAAGCTTTCTTTCAAGAAAGCGTGCAAGAAAGCGGAGCCTTCGTACCTGGCGGGCAGTTGCACAAAATCGTACATCCACATACATTTTCTGGAAATTATCTGGCACTATGCCCTGACGGCATAAAAACAAGGCCCGCCTCTTTTGAAAGGCGGGCCTTGCGGCGTTTTATGGAATTGGGCTTACTGCTCCATCTCGGTGATGAGGCCCACCCGGCGGGCGTGGCGGCCACCCTCAAACTCGGTGGAGAGGAAGGTGTCCACAATGCGCTGGGCCAGGTTGGGGCCTACGATGCCGGCACCCATGGCCAGCATGTTGGCGTTGTTGTGCTGGCGGCACAGCTCAGCGGACAGAGGCTCAGAGCACAGAGCGCAGCGGATGCCCTTGACCTTATTGGCCACAATAGAAATGCCGATGCCGGTGGTGCAGATGACAATGCCCTTCTCGCAGCGGCCGGAGGCCACAGCCTCGGCGGCGGCCCGGCCGAAGACGGGGTAGTCGCAGCTCTCGGTGCTGTTGGTGCCAAAGTCCTCGCAGGTAATGCCTTTGGCGGCCAGATAGGCCTTGATATGCTCTTTCAGCTGATAACCTCCGTGGTCAGAAGCAATGGCGATCATAATAACTCCTCCCAAATATGGTTTCAATTTGGCGGCGGAACGATCACAGCCGCCGCTGTTCCGGCTCGCGCCGGCGATAGACAGTGACCCAGCGGAACCCGGTCTCCCGCAGCAGCTGCGCCGCCTGCTCCAGCCCCTTGGCCACGTGGGCGGGCCGGTGGGCATCGGAGCCCAGGGTGATGAGCTCGCCTCCCAGGGCGCGGTAGCGCCGGAGAATGGGCAGCCAGTCGGTGACTTCCCGGCCGCCGTGGGTGTTGACCTCGATGGCATGGCCGGTTTCAACGACGGTGCGCAGCACGGCTTCCAGCTGGTCCTCCCAGGGGTCCAGAGTCATGTGGTGGCCCGCCCGGCCGTTGATGTACCGCAGGGGATAGATGATGTGCCCCAGGCTGTCGTAGCAGCTCTGGCCCGCCTGCCGGAGCAGGTTAGCCATGTAGTCCTCCAGCAGCTGGCGGCACAGCGCCTCGTCCCGGTAGTCCAGGTAGAAGAGGTCCCGTCCACCCAGCTCCGGGCTCTGGTTGTGTACCGAGCCAATGACAAAGTCCAGGGGCGCGCCGGAGAGAATCTCCTCCGCCCGGGCGGGGTCGGTATAGCCGCCGCCCAGCTCCAGGCCCAGCTGCAGCCGGAAGTCCTCCCGGTACCGGAAAAACGCCGCCTCCTCATACTGCCGGAGAATGGGCGTCCAGTCCCACGCGGCCAGAGGCGTGCCGTCCGCCTGCTGCAGATCGCAGTGGTCGGTGGTGCACAGCTCCCGGGCACCAGCCTGCTGGGCTGCCCGCGCCATGTCGGACAGACGGGCCTCGCTGTCCGGAGAGCAGCAGGTGTGGGTGTGGTAATCGACAAGATACATGGGAACCTCCTGGGGCAGGGCCGGGCAAAGGGACTCTGGGTTTACCTCTTTATTGTAGTGGGTTTCCAGCCAATTGGCAAGAGCAAAGGAAAACTGTTGCCTCCCTTTTCATTTACAAAGGACCGATTTCTTTGGCATATTCCCAATAAAAGCAGTCCAGCTTGCCCAGGTAGTGCTCCTTCCAGGGCTTGTTGCGTCCGCAGTAGTGGATGATGCGGCTGTGCTCCCTGACCCAGCTGAGCTCCAACGGGCCACGGGGACTCAGGCTGGCCGCTGTGAACAGCCGCTCCGTCATGTTGTAGCGGTAAGGGTTCAGACGGAGAATCTTGTCCCCGTACAGAGCGCTGATGACGTCCTGGTCAGGAAGAAACAGGGTGCGCCGGTGGTCCCGGACGTAGTCCAGCACCGGCTGGAGCTGCTGCTCCCGGCGGAGAAGGGGCAGATTCATGAGCAGTACGCCGGAGTTAATATAGGGTCCCGGTGTCTCCGACTGCAGCCGCACCGCGTTCATCCACTCCAGGCCCTTGGCCACATGACTGGCCGCTCCAAACCAGTTATCCTCCAAATCCAGCTCCCACAGATCGTCCAGCGGCCCGTTGACCACCAGATCCGGGTCCAGGTACAGCACCCGCTCCAAGTCCTGGGGCAGGTAGCGGACGGCGAAAATCCGGTCGTAGATCTCCAGCGGGTAGCGGTCCGTGGTGGGGGCATCGGCCAGGAGGGAGTCTCCCGCCGGCAGATTGATGAGTTCCAGCTCGGGGGCGTTTATCGCCTTTTCCAGGCGAATGAAATCCTCGGGCAGCAGAGAGCGGTGCAGAATGTAGACCCGCACCGGCCGGTTCCGGTGGTGGACGGCCAGGCTTTTCAGCATAACGGCCAGGGGATGGAGGTAGTTGCGGTCAATGGTGACAAGAATATCCATATGTGGGCTCCTTTTGGAATGTGGTGTATCTTAGGGGCGAAAAATATCCGGTTGGGGGAATCCACCTTGCTCCTGCGGCAAGTCTTAGAAGGAGGTGGCTGAGATGAAAATAACGGTGGAGCACGTCCCGGTCCCGGAAAACGAGGTGGTGCTCCGCTGCCCGGAGCTGGACGAGGAGATGCTGTGGGTGCTGTCCCTGCTGCGCTCCGGGCTGCAGCGGCTGCTGGTGTGGGACCAGGAGCGGCAGACCACCCTGCTCCCGCCGGGGGAGGTGGTCTACTGCGAGAGCCTGGAGGACAAGACCTTCGTCTATACGGCCGGCGCCGTGTATCAGACCGCCCTGTCCCTGGCCGAGCTGGAGGGACGGTACGGAGTGGTCGGCTTTTTCCGGTGCGGAAAGTCCGCTCTGGTGAATCTCCATGGGATTCGCAGTCTGAGAAGTCAGGCCGGCGGGCGGATTGAGGCCTTGCTGGTCACGGGAGAAAAATTCATGGTCTCCCGGCACTATGCGCCCCTGCTGCGGGAGCGGCTGGGGCTGTGAGAAAGGAGCAGATGGTTATGACTGGATTTCTTCATTTTTACCGCTGGGGCCTGGAGATGAAGTACAACATGGGGCTTTATTTCTCCGGGCTAGTGTTCATGAAGGCCATCTCCGATGCGGTGGCCGGGCGCTTCGCCATGGACACCCTGATTCTCATGGAGATGCTTCTGGTGTGCATGGCCTTCGCCAGTGTGGAGAGCGCCCTTTTCCCGCGCCACCGGGAGCAGACGTACCTGAGACGAAACACCATGCTGTGGGTTCTGTTGGCCCACCTCGCCTTCCCGGGCGGGGCGGCCGTGATGGGGTGGTTTACGCCCACTCCCTGGTGGATGCTGCTGATTTTGCTGCTCACCTTTGAGACCAGCCTGGCCGCCATGTGGTTTGGATTCCATGTGGCCCTGAAACAGGACTCCCGACAGCTTAACCGCCGCCTCCAGCAGTATCAGAATCGGATTTGAACAGAGGGCCGCCCGTTCGGGCGGCCCTCTTAGTGTTCTTGACTTGGGATGCGCTTATACCATCAGGGAGCTGACCAGCTGGGCAAACTCCGCCGGGTCCTCCAGAGGCAGGTCGGCCAGCAGCAGAGCCTGACCGTAGAGCACCTTGGCGTACTTGGCCACGGTGTCCTTGTCTCCGGCGTCCACCGCCCGCTTCAGGGCGGCGAAGGGGGCAGCGTCGGGGTTCAGCTCCAGCACGCGCTCGGCCTTCATGTGCTCGCCGCCCTCCAGCTTGTTCATATACCGCTCCATCTCCAGGGAGACGGGGCCGTCGGCGCTGAGGCAGCAGGCACCCGACTTCAGGATGGAGGAGATGCGGACCTCCTTCACCTGGTCGCCCAGGGCCTCCTTCACGGCTTCCAGCACGCCCTTGCCGGCCTCGGCCTTCTCCGCGGCCGCCTTCTTCTCCTCGTCGGTCTGGGGCAGAGCGTCCTCGTCGGCCACGGACTTGAACTTCTTGCCGTCCACCTCGGCCAGGGCCTTCATGACAAAGTCGTCCACGTCCTCGGTGCAGTAGAGAATTTCGTAGCCCTTGTCCAGGATGCGCTCCACCTGGGGCAGCTTGGCGATCTTGTCCACGCTCTGGCCGCAGGCGTAGTAGTAATAGGGCTGGTCCTCAGGCATACGGTCCTTATAGGCGGCCAGGGTGGTGTAGGCGTTCTCCTTGGAGGACCAGAACAGCAGCAGGTCCTGGAGGAGCTCCTTCTTGGCGCCGTAGTCGGCCACCACGCCGTACTTGATCTGGGTGCCGAAGGCCTTCCAGAACTTCTCGTACTTCTCCCGGTCGTCCTTCTGCATTTTCACCAGCTCGGACTTGATCTTCTTCTCCAGGGCGGTGGCGATGACCTTCAGCTGGCGGTCGTGCTGGAGAATCTCACGGCTGATGTTCAGGGAGAAGTCGGGGGAGTCCACCACGCCCTTTACAAAGCGGAAGCAGTCAGGCAGCAGGTCGGCGCACTTGTCCATGATCATCACGCCGGAGGAATAGAGCTGCAGGCCCTTCTGGTACTCTCGGGTATAGAAGTCGTAGGGAGTCTGGGCGGGGATATAGAGCATGGCCTTGTAGGTCACGGCGCCCTCGGCGCTGGTGTGAATGACGGCCAGGGGGTCCTGCCAGTCGCCGAACTTTTCCTTGTAGAAGGCGTTATACTCCTCGGGCTTCACCTTGGACTTCTGGCGCTGCCACAGGGGGACCATGGAGTTGATGGTCTTCCACTCCTTCACGGTCTCCCACTCGGGCTTGTAGTCGTCGCCGGCGTCGGCGGGCTTCTCCTTCTGGCGGTAGTCCTCCACCTCCATGACGATGGGGTAGCGGATATAGTCGGAGTACTTCTTAATGAGCTCCTGAAGCTCATAGGTCTCCAGATACTTGCTGTAATTCTCTCCGTCCTCATCTGCCTTCAGGTGCATGATGACGTCGGTGCCGGGGGCGTCCTTCTCACACTGGGTGACGGTGTAGCCGTCGGCTCCGTCGGACTGCCACACCCATGCCTCGTCGCTGTCCCAGGCCTTGGAGATGACGGTGACGTGGTCGGCCACCATAAAGGCGGAGTAGAAGCCCACGCCGAACTGACCGATGACGTCAATCTTGTCGGCGGCCTTGTCGTCCTCAGAGAGGTTGGCCTTGAACTGGCCAGAGCCGCTGCGGGCAATGGTGCCCAGGTTGGACTCCAGGTCCTCCTTGCTCATGCCGATGCCGTTGTCGGACACGGTGAGCAGCCGCCCCTCCTTGTCGGGGACGATGGTGATTTTCAGGTCCTTGCGCTTGATGTCCACGTTCTCGTCGGTGAGGGACTTGTAGGCCAGCTTGTCCTCTGCATCGCTGGCGTTGGAGATGAGCTCCCGCAGGAAGATCTCCTTGTGGGTGTAGATGGAATTGACCATCAGGTCCAGCAGGCGTTTGGATTCCGCTTTAAACTGCTTCTTTGCCATGATTACTGATGCCTCCATATATTTGAAAGTTGTTGTAAACAAAAATAACGTTAGCACTCAATTTAACTGAGTGCTAACGTTATCATAGCGCGCTCCCGGAAAAAAAGCAAGGGTATTCACAATTTTTTTACACTTTCGCCCCGAGACTGCTTATCCAGACAGTCCGAAGTACACCCGAAGGACACAGATGCCGTCCTCAGGGCGGTAGTAGGAGGCCATGGAGTCTGAGCGCACCTCCACCAGAGAACCGCTGGTGGAGCACAGGCTGTCCGTCGCGCCGGGGACACTGGAAACCAGGGTGCCATCCCAGTTGTAGATGAGCCACAGGGTTTCCCCCTCCAGGCGCACAGCCAGCCAGGCTCCGCTGCCCTCCCAGTCATTTTGCAGCACCGCAAGGGTGCCCTCCCGCTTGGGGAGAATGACCTTGCCGGCCAGATCGGTGATGGCAAAGGCCCCCTGTCCATCCTCAAAGATCACCCGGTCGCCTCCCGCCACATAGGGCAGGGCGTCCCCCATGTCCAGGGGAGCGGGAATGGTGTGGGACTCGTCACCCATGGTCAGGGTGTAGGTGCCGTCGCCGTTGGCTTTGGCGTCCCACCAGGTTTGGGGGGCACTCCGGAACATTTCATCCAGGGTATTGTACCAGTCCTGGGCGGAGCTGGTGGTTACTTCTCCCGTCATGGGGTCCAGGAACCGGGCGGTGTCCCCGTTTGCTCCATAGCAGCCCAGGAAGAACCGGTCTCCAATCCACTGGACGGAGGAGTAGGCGTCCCCGGTGAACCAGGGCACCGAGTCGGCCGTTTCAATGCCCAGCTCCGTCCAGCTCCACTCCTTCACCACTTCCCCCGTCTGGGGGGCCAGCAGGTCCATGCCGTCCTTCCCTCCGGCCAGAATGGCGGTGGGACTGGCGGCACAGCCCCAGTAGGCAAAGTCCGTGCACCAGCTCCCATCGGCGGCGGCCAGGGCCAGAAGGGTCCCGCTGACCGCGGCGCCCTGATCCTTGTCCCCCTTCTCCAAAACCAGCACCGGCAGGGAGACGGTGTCCCCCATATCAGCCAGGTAGGAGACCCGGTAGATGGAGGTACAAACGGGGTCCATGACCACCGTGCCCTCCTGGGTCATCAGGCCGTAGAGGCAGTTGGAGGAGACGTAGCTGGAGTCCTCCGCTTCCCCCTCCGGTGGGTGGAGGACGACCTGGGCCCCGGCAAAGGGCAGCAGGGTGCCGTAGTCCTTCCGGGGGATGAGGTGGTCGGTATAGTCGTCATACCAGCGGTTCCAGATGGTGGAGAGGGTTTCTGCTCCGTTTTCCAGCACGGACCAGTCGGTGTGGACCTGAACGGTTCCGCTGTCCTGGGCGGAGGAGGAACTCTGGGAGCCCTCCGCCTGGCTGGAGGAGCTCTGGCCACTCCCTCCGGGGGCGGAGCACCCGGCCAGCAGGGCAGCGGACAGCAGCAGGGCAGGCAGCGCTCGTCTCATGGTCATCCCTCCTGTCCGGTCACCGGTACATAGCCCTCCATCTGGGCCAGCTTCTGGCCGTCAGGTCCCAGCACCCAGTCATAGAGGATGCGGGTGGGGCTGTCCTGTGGGGTGTCCTTGGCGATGGAAACGTAGTAGGGGTTGAGGAAGGGGTACTCCCCGGAGCGAATGGTGTCCTCGCTGGGCTGCACCCCGTCAATGGACAGCACCTTCAGCCCCTGGGCCATCTCCATGTCGTTGGCGTAATAGTAGACGGTGTAGCCAATGGCAGAGGGGGAGTTGTCATACTCCCGCACCGCATCCATAAGGCCCATCATGGAGTCGGGTACCCAGGCCTGGGGGGCCTCCATCATCTCCTTGCCGTCCATGACCAGCTTCTCCATCAGGGTCTGGCTTCCGGCCCCGGGATTGCGCTGGAAGGCCACAATCTCCAGGTCGGAGCCACCCACCTGCTTCCAGTTGGTGATCTCCCCGGTGTAAATCTGCTGCACCTGCTCCGTGGTCAAATTATCCACGGGATTGTCCTGGTTCACCACAAAGACCAGGGCGTCGGTGGCGAAGGGGGTGAGCAGCCACTTGTCCTGGGCCTTCATCTCCTCCAGAACCTCCGGAGCGGGCTCCGCCGCCAGCACCAGGTCCACCGTACCCTCCATCAGGTTGCGGTAGGACTGGGTGGTGCGGGAGAACTGCACCAGGTCGGCCGTGGTCTCCGGGTCCTCCCCCAGCAGTACGCCGCACATGGCCTTGGCCAGGGGGACGGTGGAGGTGGAGCCGTCCAGCCGGGGCAGATTCTCCCGGGTGAAGACGAAATCGGCGGTCTGGCTGCTGTCCGTCCCTGCGGACTGGGAGGACTGGCTCGAGGAGCTGCTGTCCGACGTGGCGGAAGGGGCGCACGCCCCCAGCAAAAGGGCAGCGCCCAGCAGCAGGGCGGCCCAGGAAGTGGTACGTCTCATAAAAACCTCCTTACGCGGTTGGTTGGTACCTCTATTTTATGGGAAAAACAGGGACATTGCAACGACATTTCTCCCTCAAATTCCCTACAAACCGGCAACAAACCGGTTCCACAAAATTAAAATTTCATTAAGGAGTGGGAGAGCCCTTGACAAAACGGCCCAGGTGTATTATTGTACTAATCACTTAATACAATCATACAAGGAGGCTGTTCCATGGAATGGAAGTTCACCGAGGACCGCCCCATCTGGCAGCAGCTGAGCCAGCAGATTGCCCGGCAGATTCTCATCGGGGTCTATCCCCCGGGGAGCAAGCTGCCCCCGGTGCGGGAGCTGGCCGCCCAGGCGGGGGTCAACCCCAACACCATGCAGCGGGCGCTGGCCCAGCTGGAGCAGGCGGGGCTGGCGGAGTCCAACCGCACGGCGGGGCGGCTGGTTACCCAGGACCGGGGGGTCATTGAGGCGGCACGCCGGGCGGAGGCCCAGGGAATCATCCGCCGCTATCTGGAGTCCATGAATGAGCTGGGATACAGCCCGGAAGAGGCTGTGGCGTTGTTGAAGGAGGAGAAATGATGAATGACATGCTCATTGAGAGCTGGGGATTGACCAAATCCTACGGCCGCAAGATTGCCCTGGACGGGGTGGACCTGTCCATTGGCCGGGGCAAGATTATCGGTCTGCTGGGGCCCAACGGCAGCGGCAAGACCACCCTCATTAAGATTCTGTGCGGCCTGCTGCAGCCCACCTCGGGCACGCTGGCCATCAACGGTCAGAGCGTGGGGCCGGAGACCAAGGCCATCATCAGCTACCTGCCCGACCGGATGTACTTTGCCAACTGGATGCGGGCGGTGGATCTCTTCGACCTGTTCCGGGACTTTTATAAAGACTTCGACTATGAGAAGGCGGTGGCCATGTGCCACAGCCTGGGGGTGGAGCCCCGCAACCGGCTGAAGACCATGTCCAAGGGCACCAAAGAGAAGGTGCAGCTGGCCCTGGTCATGGCCCGGAAGGCCCAGCTCTACCTGCTGGATGAGCCCATCGCCGGGGTGGACCCGGCGGCCCGAGACTTCATTCTCCGCACCATTTTGACCAACTACAACGAGGAGGGCACCGTCCTCATCTCCACCCACCTGATTGCCGACATTGAGAAGGTGCTGGACGAGGCCATTTTCCTGAAAGAGGGAAAGATTATGCTCCATGAGACAGTGGACAACATCCGGGAGCAGGAGGGCAAGAGCGTGGACACCCTGTTCCGGGAAATCTTCCGCGCCCAGCCCATGGAAGGAGGCGAGTTCTGATGCTGTGGAAGCTGCTCAAATACGATTTTCGTTCCATGGGCAAGTCCTTTGCCCTCATCTGGCCGGCCGCCCTGGTGCTGGCCCTGATCAACCACTTCACCCTGCCCTATGACGAGGGCGTTGTGGAGACAAATGAGCTTCTGGCCGTGGTCCTGATCATCGCCTTTGTGTCCGTCCTCTTTGCCATGTTTGTGGCGGTGATGATCTTTGTCATCCAGCGCTTCTACAAGGGACTGCTGGGAGACGAGGGCTATCTGATGCACACCCTGCCTGTGGGCCCCGGACAGCTGGTGCTGTCCAAGCTCATCTGCGCGGTGGTCACCTCAGTGGTCAGCTTGGCGGTCATGTTTGTGGCCTGCCTCCTCATGGTGCCCATCCGCTGGGGCCAGGTGCTGCGCATCGCCTTCTTCCAGGACCTTTGGCAGGGCCTGATGGCCAACCCCGACGCCATGGTGTACCTGCTGGAGTTCCTGCTGGTGTGTGGGCTGTCCTTAATTCTCTTTATCACCATGACTTACCTGTCCATGGCCATCGGCCATCTGTTCCGCCGGAGAATCATCATGAGTGTGGTGGCCTTTATCGGACTGGATATTCTGGGTACGGTGTATCTGGATTTCCTGGACCGGCTGAAGATTCTGGGGCATATTCTTAACGCTGATACCCATGCCACTTTTTTGGGCTTTTCCGCCATGATGCTGCCTCCGATTCTGCTGTTCACCGCCGGTACCATTTGGATTCTGGGGCACCGTCTGAACCTGGAGTAAAGGAGCGGGTATGGATTCCTGGACTGTCTTTTCCCTGGCCTTTGCCGGGGTGCTGATCTCCGCCTGGCTGGGGCGCAGAAATTCCCCGGACTGGTACCTGGGCGGGATCGTCCCTCTGCTCTATGGCGGGGTAGTGGCCTGGATGTTCCTGGAGGAGGACCCTCTGCTGGCCCTCCGGATCATTCTCTTCGGTTCCCTGCTGCCCGTCGGCCTGCTGGTCTGGCTGTGGTGGGACCGCCGCCGGGAATCGTCCACCCCGCCGGATGAGCGGCAATAGAATAAAAAAGCCCGGAGCACCATGGGTGCTCCGGGCTTTTTGTATGTAGAAAATGGCTCAGCCGCGCTTGTAGGACTCAAAGGACTCCTGGATGGAGGCGTCGGGGGCGGGGGTGAGCAGGGAGACCACCACGATGGCAGCCAGGGCGCTGAGGAAGGCGGGCAGCAGCTCGTAGATGCCCAGGGCGCCGCCCATGGGGCGGACCAGGAACTTCCACACGAAGACCATCACGCCGCCCACCACCAGACCGGCCAGAATACCCTGGCGGTTGCTGCGCTTCCAGAACAGGGCGCAGAGAATGGCGGGGCCGAAGGTAGCGCCGAAACCGGCCCAGGCGAAGGACACGATGGCGAAGACGCTGCTCTCGGGGTCAGCGGCCAGGAAGACCGCGATGACGGCGATGCAGATGACGGTGCCCCGGGCCACCAGCATGGTCTGCTTGGGGGTGAGCTTAATGCCGAACACGTCCTGAAGCAGGTTCTCCGAGAAAGCGGAGGCGGCGGAGAGCAGCTGGGAGTCGGCGGTGGACATGGTGGCGGCCAGGATGCCCGCCAGAATGAGACCGGCCACCACACCGGCCAGCACACCGAAGGTGGACAGCAGGTTGGCGATCTGGACAATGACCGTCTCAGAGGCGCTGCCCTCCAGCACGGGGATGCGGCCCGCCTTGGACACGGCGTTGCCGATCATACCGATGCACACGGCCACAGTCATGGAGATGACCACCCACACCGAGGCGATGCGCCGGGACAGCTTCAGCTCCTCCTCATTCCGGATGGCCATGAAGCGCACCAGAATGTGGGGCATGCCGAAGTAGCCCAGGCCCCAGGCCAGCATGGAGAAGATGTTCATGATGGGGTAGGGCTGCGCCGTGCCGGTGGCGGGATTGTAGGTCTGGGAAAAGCCCAGGTAGCCGGGCAGGGACTTGGCATTCTCCACCACCGCGTCTACGCCGCCGGCCTGGGCGATGCTGAAGATGGTGATGACGGCCAGAGCCACGGTCATGATGATGGACTGAATGAGGTCCATGGTGGCCACGGCGGAGAAGCCGCCCACGGAGGTGTAGCTGATGATGACCAGGGCGCCGATGACCACGGCCAGCATATAGTTCCAGCCGAACAGGCTGTTGAAGAGCTTGCCGATGGCGGCCAGGCCCGAGGCCACATAGGGCACAAAGAAAATGAGGATGACCAGGGAGGCGATGCACATGATCACCGGCCGCTTCTCCTGGTAGCGCTTGGAGATGAAGGAGGGGATGGTGATGGCATCCAGCTGTACGCTGTACCGGCGGATGCGCTTGGCCACCAGCAGGAAGTTGAGGTAGGTGCCCAGAGCCAGGCCGATGGCGGTCCAGCTGGCGTCCGCCACGCCGCTGAGGTAGGCCACGCCGGGCAGACCCATCAGCAGCCAGGAGGACATGTCACTGGCCTCCGCGCTCATGGCGGTGACCAGAGGGCCCATGCCCCGGCCGCCCAGGTAAAAGCCCTCGGCGCTCTTCTTGCTCCGGCGGCCGATGAGCACGCCGGTGCAGATTACAAAACAGAGGTAGACGATAATCGTCGCCATAATACAGACTTGTGCCGCTGTCATAATTGCTGTTCTCTCCTTTTGGCGGCTGAGCCGCCCTGATTTCACACACAATTGCGCCTCCCCACAGAGGCCGGGGCGGCGCGTAGGACCATCATAGCACAAATTTGAGCAGAATAAAACAGAGAATCAAGTGCAGAATAAATTCTGTACAAAATTCTCTGCTTTAAGAAAAATCCATTGAAAAACAATGGATTTAAGCTGTACATTTTATCATTTTATCGTTTGTATTTTCTTACAAAAATCTCATTGGGCCGTGCGAAATCCCTGGAAGAACATGGGCATCATGGTCCGGCCGTACTGGAGCAGGGAATAGTCGCCCCCGGAGAGGCACCAGTCGTAAATAAGGGCCCGCTCGCACAGGGCGTACACCCGCACCATCTCGTTGACGGTCACGTCCCCCCGCAGTTCTCCCCGCTCCTGGCCCTGGAGAACGATCTGCCGCAGCAGCTTATAGTAGGTGCGGTTGTGGTCCAGCAGGTGCTTGTCTCCACGGGTGATGAGCTGAGAGGAGTAGAGCCGGGCCAGCAGGTCCAGGGAGATGGAGTTTTCGATCATGGCAAAGAGCTCCCGGTTTAAGTACATCAGCTGGTCGAAGCGGTCCATCTCCGGGTCCATGGTTTCCATCAGCTCCTCATACTTCTCATCGAAGAGGAAGGAGACAGAGGAGAGCAGGGCGTCCTTGCCCTCGAAGTAGTGGTAGAAGGAGCCCCGGGAGGTACCTGAGGCCTCGATGATCTCCTCCACGGTGGTGTCGTCGTAGCCCTGGCGGTAGAACAGCTGCCAGGCGGCCTGGATGATGCGGCCCTTGGTATTGCGGGCGTTTTTCTTGGCCATAATGGGCTCCTTTCCGGGAAAAATGGGCCCGCAACTGTTGGTTGCGGCCATTTCCAAGGGGACTTGGTTGTAAATTTCCTTCGTTTCCTTTATCATAACATCAACCAAGCCCAATGGAAAGGGGAAGATTTCTTTGTCACTGTCGGAAAAAATCTTGTCGCTGCGTACCCAACTGGGCCTGTCTCAGGAAGACCTGGCCGAAAAGCTGGGGGTGTCCCGCCAGAGCGTCAGCAAGTGGGAGACAGGCCAGTCGGTACCCGATTTGGATAAACTCATTAAATTGGCAGACCTCTTCGGCATCAGCGTGGATGAGCTGGTGCGGGAGGGGGAACGGCCCAAGCCCCCGGAGCCGCCCCAGCCCCAGGTGGTCTATGTAAAGGAGAAGCGCAGCCTGACGGGCACCCAGACGGCAGGCGTGTGCCTGGAGCTCATCGGCCTGGCCCTGGACCTGCTGGGGCTGGTGGGGGAGAGCAACCTTCTGGTCTTTCTTGGCACGGCGCTGATCGTCCTGGGCCTGCCCCTGCTGTTGGCTGCGCGCCATCCTCTGCTTATCTTCGGCTGGCTGGCGGTGGCACTGAGCCTGGTCATCTTCAACCCGTACACCATGGCCTACATGCCCTGGGGGCTGCTGGGGGGAATTCAACTGCTTGTCATGTGTATCCTCTCCCCGGAGGAGTGGTATGTGTCCACCCAGCTGGGCATTCTCATCTCGATCACCCGGGGTGTGCTGATTTTGTGGCTCATCTATGGCTCCTTTCATGCCTGGAACAAAGGGAGGAAACCAACATGACCCTGGCGGAACGAATTTTTGCCCTCCGCACCCAAAGAGGCCTGTCCCAGGAGGAGTTGGCGGAACAGCTGGGGGTGTCCCGCCAGAGCGTCAGCAAGTGGGAGACAGGCCAATCGGTGCCCGATTTGGATAAACTCATCAAGCTGGCCGACCTCTTCGGCGTCACCCTGGATGAGCTGGCACGGGACACGCCGGAACAGGGGGAGGGAGCATCCGCACAAGAGCCGGCGCGGATCCCCTTCTGGCGGCGGGACCTGCTGTCCCCCTGGCTGGAGGACCTCCAGCACCGGATTTTTGTGTTCATCGCACTCATCCTGGCTGCGGTCCTGGCCGTGGTCCTGGACATTCCGGGTGCCCTGTGGCTTCCCGTTCTGGCCTTTGAGGTGGTACTGGTGACGAAACGCCAGCCGTTGGTGGTGGGCGGCACCCTGCTCATCGCCCTTCTGCTGCACGTACCTCCCCTTCTGGTGGGGGTGCTGGTGGGCCTGTTTCTTGTGGGTGCGCTGTACCTGGTCCTGCCCGACCTAGGCAAAAAGAAATAGAACACACCAAAGAGGGCGCCGCTTTTGCGGCGTCCTTTCATTTTCTCCCGTTCCATGGCCCTCGGCGTTTACATCCCTCTCCACCTGTGATAAAATAACCACTGACTTCAAGCAGAGGGGGATTTTCTCTTGCCCTATCACTTTTTCCCTATGATTGCCCGGATGCGGTACATCAACCGCTGGGGGCTCATGCGCAACACCGACCCGGAGAACATCCAGGAGCACTCCCACATGGTGGCGGTCCTGGCCCACGCTCTGGCCGTGCTGCAGAATGAGCGCTTCGGCGGCCAGGTGGACCCGGGCGCGGTGGCGGTGGCGGCGCTGTATCACGACGCCAGCGAGATTCTCACCGGCGACATGCCCACCCCCATCAAATACGATAACCCTGACATTCAGTCTGCCTACAAGCAGGTGGAGGCCGTGGCGGAGCAGAAGCTGCTGAACATGCTCCCCGAGGACCTGCGCCCCGCTTATAATGAGGCTCTCACCATCCCCGACCCGGAAATCCGGGCCCTGGTGAAGGCGGCGGACAAGCTGTCCGCCTACCTCAAGTGCGTGGAGGAGCTGAAGGCGGGCAACAGCGAGTTTAAAAAAGCCAAGGAGCAGACCTGGGCCGCCCTCCAGGACAATCCTCTGCCCGCCCTGCGGTGCTTTATGGAAGAGTTTCTGCCGGGCTTTGAGCTTACCCTGGATGAACTGAACTGATGGAATGAAAAACCATTCTGCAAAAAGAAAGGAATTTGTTTTATGAAGGCTATTGTCACCGTCATCGGCAAGGACCGGGTGGGCATCACCGCCTCCGTGTGTTCCCTGCTGGCCCAGCACAACATCAACATTCTGGACATCACCCAGACCGTCCTCCAGGAGTTCTTCACCATGGTCATGCTGGTGGACACCTCCGCCTGCCAGCAGTCCATCGGCGAGATGTCTGATCTCCTGGAGCAGGCCGGCAAGGAGCAGAACCTGTCCATCCGCATCCAGCGGGAGGATATTTTTAACGCCATGCACCGCATCTGAGCGTGACCCATAGGCGCACAGGGGAGATAACGACGAGCCTCAGAGACGACCGCGGGTCTGTGATTGGGGCCCCCGCCGAAGCCCAGCGTCAGCGGGTTCGGTGGGGAAAGGAGGAGCAAGGGAGCGCAACGACGGATGCCCATACTTGGGCGTCCGGAGGGAAGCGGACTTTGCGACGACGCATTGACCCGGCCGTGCGCCCAATGGGAGCGTGACAACACCGAAGTGAGAGACTATCCTTGGAGGAATCATACATGCTCAATCAACACGAAATTATGCAGACCATCCAGATGATTGACCAGCAGCATCTGGACGTGCGCACCATCACCATGGGCATCTCGCTGCTCTCCTGTGCCCACAGCGACGTGAAGGCAGCCTGTGACAAGGTGTACGACAAGATCACCCGCTACGCCGAGCACCTGGTGGCCACCGGCGAGGCCATTGAGAAGGAGTTCGGCATTCCCATTGTGAACAAGCGCATCTCCGTCACCCCCATCGCCCTGGTGGCGGCGGCGTCTGAGACGGACAACTACACCCCCTTCGCCCAGGCCATGGACCGGGCTGCCAAGACCTGCGGGGTCAACTTCATCGGCGGCTTCTCCGCCCTGGTGCAGAAGGGCATGACCGAGGCTGACCGCATTCTCATCAATTCCATCCCCGAGGCCCTGTCCACCACCGACATTGTCTGCGCCAGCGTCAACGTTGGCTCCACCAAGGCGGGCATCGATATGGACGCGGTGGCCCTCATGGGCCGGACCATCAAGGACCTGGCCGGCCGCACCGCCGACAAGGGCGGCTTCGGCTGCGCCAAGCTGGTGGTGTTCTGCAACGCCGTGGAGGACAACCCCTTCATGGCCGGTGCCTTCCACGGTGTGGGCGAGCCGGAGAAGGTCATCAACGTGGGCGTCTCCGGCCCCGGCGTGGTGTACCACGCCCTCCAGAGTGTGAAGGGCCAGCCCTTTGACGTGGTGGCCGAGACAGTGAAGAAGACCGCCTTCCGCATCACCCGCATGGGTCAGCTGGTGGCCCAGGAGGCCTCCCGCCGTCTGGACACCCCCTTCGGCATTGTGGACCTGTCCCTGGCCCCCACCCCCGCCATCGGCGACTCCGTGGCCCGGATTCTGGAGGAGATGGGCCTGGAGGTGTGCGGCACCCACGGCACCACTGCCGCCCTGGCCCTGCTGAACGATGCGGTGAAGAAGGGCGGCGTCATGGCCTCCTCCCATGTGGGCGGCCTGTCCGGCGCCTTTATCCCCGTCAGCGAAGACGAGGGCATGATTGCCGCGGCCGCCTCCGGGGCTCTCACCCTGGACAAGCTGGAAGCCATGACCTGCGTGTGCTCCGTGGGCCTTGACATGATCGCCGTCCCCGGCGATACCCCCGCCGAGACCCTGTCCGCCATCATCGCCGACGAGGCCGCCATCGGTATGGTCAACTCCAAGACCACCGCCGTGCGCATCATTCCCGCCCCCGGCTGCAAGGTGGGCGATACCGTGGAATTCGGCGGCCTGCTGGGCTCCGCCCCCGTACAGCCCGCCCACCCCTTCTCCGCAAAGGCCTTTGTGGACCGGGGCGGCCGCATCCCCGCTCCCATGCAGAGTTTGAAGAACTAAACCTTGGTACCCTGTTCAGAGCTGAGAAAACCGGGGCGGGCATATTCTCCATATGCCCGCCCTTTGGATTTTACTGGAACAACACCGGAAGGAGAGACACACCCATGATTTGCCGCCTGTGCCCCCGGAACTGCGGGGCTGTGCGCACCGCTACGGAAGGACAAGGCCTGTGCCGCATGCCGGAGACCCCGCTGCTGGCCCGGGCGGCCCTCCACCACTGGGAGGAGCCCCCCATCTCGGGCACCCGGGGCTCGGGCACCGTCTTCTTCACCGGCTGTCCCCTGGGCTGTGTCTTCTGCCAGAACGGGGACATCAGCCACCAGAACTTTGGAAAGCCGGTGACGGAGGAGCGGCTGTGGGACATCTGTCAGGAGCTCATCGCCCAGGGGGCCCACAACATCAACTTCGTAACCCCCACCCACTACACCCACGTCCTGGCCTCCCTGTTGGAGCGGCCCCTGCCCGTGCCGGTGGTCTACAACTGCGGGGGCTACGAGAAGGTGGACACCCTCTGCACTCTGGAGGGGAAGGTGCAGATTTACCTCCCCGACTTCAAGTATCTGGACCCGTCTGCCGCCCGGCGCTACTCCGGGGCCCCGGACTACCCGGAGGCGGCGGCCGCCGCCATCCAGGAGATGGTCCGTCAGACCGGCCCCTGCCAGTTTGACGAAAACGGCCTGCTCACCCGGGGCGTCATCATCCGCCACCTTATTCTCCCCGGGCAGGTGCAGGGCGCCAAGGCGGTGATGGACTGGGTGGCCGAGACCTTCCCGCCCCACACGGTGCTCTTCTCTCTCATGAGCCAATATACCCCCTGGGGTGACCTGTCTCGGGTGCCGGAGGTCAACCGGAAGCTCCGCCGGGGAGAGATCCGGGCGGCCCAGGACTACATGGCCGCTCTGGGCCTGGACGGCTTCACCCAGGAGCGCACCAGCGCCAAGGAGGAATATACGCCTCCCTTCGATTTGACCGGAGTATGAAAAAACGGACTGCACATGCAGTCCGTTTTTTATTTATGATAGCTGGAGCCCTCGTTAATTTTGAAGGCCCGGTAAATCTGCTCCAGCACCATCACACGGGCCAGATGGTGGGGGAAGGTCATAGGGGACATGGACAGCTTCAGCCAGGCCTCCCGCTTCAGGCTCTCCGCCATTCCGTAGGACCCGCCGATGACAAAGACCAGATGCCGCTGGCCGCTCTGGGCAAAGTCCTCCACCAGTTTGGCCAGCTCCGGGCTGGAGCGGGGCTTTCCCTCCACGCACAGGCAGACAAGACGGCTGTTTTGGGGGATTTTGGCCCGGATGGCCAATGCCTCCCACTCCAGGGCGGCGTCAATCTGGGCCTGGGAGGGCGCGGCAGGCAGCCGCTCCTCGGGAATCTCGGTGAGGGTAAAGGAGCAGTAGCCGGACAGCCGCTTTTTATACTCGGCAGAGGCCTCCAGATAAAACTTCTCCTTCAGCTTGCCCACGCAGATGAGATGAATACTCAGCATAGGGCCGCCCCCCGCAGGGCGAAGGCCACGGCGGCCCCGTCCTCCTCCAGCCGATACACCGGTCCCGTCTCCTTCCGGGGTGCCACCGCCAGACAGATGTCCCGCTCCGGGTCGCAGCCCATGGCGGCGAGCCTCCGGCACACCGCCGCCCGCGCGTGGGCAGGGGTGTTGTTCTCCGAGGACAGATGGGCCAGAATGACCGTACGGGCTCCGCTCTCCACCGCCAGGGCGGCCAGCTCGGCTCCCGCCTCATTGGACAGGTGCCCCCGGTCGCCCAGCACCCGCTGCTTTAAGTAGTAGGGATAGGGGCCGGTGCGCACCCAGTCCTCGTCGTGGTTGGTCTCGCAGATAAGGAGGTCGCAGCCCTCCGCTGCCCGTTTGACCTCCGGGGTGACATACCCCAGGTCGGTACACAGCACCAGCCGCCGCCCCTCAGCAGAAAAGGAGTAGCCCACGCTGCCCGCGGCGTCGTGGGGGGTGGAGAAGGATTCCGTCCAGATCTCCCCCAGCTGCACGCCGGTGCCCGGCTCCTGGCCCTGCAGCCGTCCCCGGAACTGGGGCAGCTTGTCCCCCAGATACCGACAGGTGGCCGGAGAAGCCAATACCGGGGCGGGAATCTGCTTGCACAGCACCCCTAGGCCGCTGACATGGTCGTGGTGCTCGTGGGTAATGACAATGGCGGACAGATCCTGGGGAGGGACCCCCAGAGCCTTCAGGGCTGTGGTAATCCGCCGGGCGGAGATGCCTGCGTCCAGCAGAATATGAGTCCGGCCGCAGGACACCAGAGCGGCGTTGCCGCTGGAGCCGCTGGCCAGGGTGGTAACCGTGAGCAAAAGGAGCCCTCCCTCTCAGAGAAATTCAAAATTGGGGCCGGCACCGGCCCACAAAAAAGAAGGAGTCAGGAACGGGGCAGGAGTCGCCGCCCAATGGGCGGGATTCCTCATTCCTGACTCCTGATTTCCAGTTGTATTCAGCCCGCCTGGGACTGCTCCTCCTCGTCGGGGGTGTTGATGATCCGAATGTCAGCTCCCACGCCGGAGAGCTTCTCCACCAGGGTCTCGTAGCCACGCTCGATGTGGTAGATGCCGTCGATCTCGGTGACACCCTGGGCGCACAGACCGGCAATCACCATGGCCGCTCCCGCCCGCAGGTCGCAGGCGTGAACCGGAGCGCCGGTGAGCTTGTCCACCCCTTCAATGACAGCCACCTTGCCGTCCACCTGGATGGAGGCGCCCATACGGCGGAACTCATCCACATAGCGGTAGCGGTTCTCCCACACGCCCTCAGTGAGGACGCTGGTGCCCCGGGCGGTGCACAGCACGGCGGCAATCTGGGGCTGCATATCGGTGGGGAAGCCGGGGTAGGGCATGGTCTTTACATTCACCCGGCTGAGGGGACCGGAGCGGCGCACCAGTACGGCGTCGTCCTGCTCCTCCACGTCCACACCCATCTCCACCAGCTTGGCGGTGATGCAGTCCAGGTGCTTGGGAATGACGTTCTTGATGAGCACCTCGCCCCCGGCGGCAGCCACAGCGGCCATATAGGTGCCCGCTTCGATCTGGTCGGGGATGATGGAGTAGGTGCCGCCCTTCAGACGGTCCACGCCCCGGATCTTGATGACGTCGGTGCCCGCGCCCATGATGTTGGCCCCCATGGAGTTGAGGAAGTTGGCCAAATCCACGATGTGGGGCTCCTTGGCGGCATTTTCAATGATGGTCATGCCGTTGGCCAGGGCGGCACAGAGCATGATGTTCATGGTGGCGCCCACAGAGACCATGTCCAGATAGACCTGTCCGCCAGCGGGCCGTCCGCCGCCGGGCACCTGGGCGTAGATGAGGCCGTTGCGCACGTCCACCTCGGCCCCCATGGCCACAAAGCCCTTGATGTGCTGGTCGATGGGCCGTCCGCCCAGATCGCAGCCGCCGGGCAGGGGAACCTCCGCCCAGCCGAACCGGCCCAGGAGGGCGCCCACAAGGTAATAGCTGGCACGAATCTTCCGGGCCAGCTCGTAAGGCACCTGGCGGTTGCGGATGTGGGAGCAGTCCACGTCCACGGTGGTACGGTTGACGGTACGCACGTCCGCCCCCAGCTCCCGCAGGATCTGGAGGATGAGCGTCACGTCGCTGATTTGGGGAATATTTTCAATGCGGCACACCCCGTCCACCATCAGGGCGGCGGGAATAATGGCCACGGCGGCATTCTTGGCGCCGCTGATCTCAATGGTACCGTGCAGGGAGTTTCCTCCGCGAATTTGATACTTGGTCAAAATACGCACCCTCTTTTAAAACGCCACAAGATGTGGAATATCGAAAATACAGCGTGAAACGCCGTATGTAAACCATAATTCATGCTCCGGCCGCCGGAAGAAGGCGGGGCCCAAAGACGGGCAAAACGTTTCGTTTCCTGATAAGCATCTCACTTATTATAGCACTATTATATCCCGGTGGCAATGAATTTTGCGCGGAGGAGAATAAATTGTTTATTTTTATGGAAGTTTTATGAAAACCAGGAAAGGCCTCTGTCCATTTGCAAAAAAGGCCTTCCAAAATCTGCCGTGTATCGGAAAATTACGACGCCGGACCCTGGTCCCTGGGACGGCTGAACTGCTCCCGGGCCCGGGGCAGCAGATCCTGAAACCCGGCTCGCTCCTGCCGCTCCAAAAGATCGCCGATGAGCTGGTTGGAGATCAGGAATCCCCGGGGAGTGAGCCGCCAGCGGCCCTCCTCGGTCTTTTCCGCCCAGCCCTGGGCCTTAAATTCCTCCAGCCGGGCCTCCAGGGGAGCAAAGTCCATGAAGTAGGCGCTGCGGTACTCCCACTCCTCAACGCCCTCCACGGTGCGCAGCCGGAGCATCAGGTACTCATAGCCCCGCTCCCGCTGGGGGATGAGCTCCTCGCTGTCCAGAATGGTGCCGCCCTTCAGCACCCCGTCGATGTAGCCGTCCAGGTCCCGGACCCAGGAATAGCGCCGCCCGCCGAAGTCGGAGTGGGCCCCGGGACCGAAGCCGATGTAGGGCTTCAGCTGCCAGTAGCGCAGGTTGTGCCGGGAGGCAAAGCCGGGCTTTGCGAAGTTGGAAATCTCGTACTGGGGGTAGCCCGCCCGCTCCAGACGGCCCACGGTCCACAGGTACATGTCCGCCTGCTGGTCGTCGTCGGGCAGCACCTCACCGGCCTCCACCCGCTTCTGCAGAGGGGTGCCCTCCTCCACCTTCAGTCCGTAGCAGGACAGGTGCTGGGGAATGAGGGACAGGGCGTGCTCCACCGAGGCTTTCCACTCCTCCATGGTCTGGCCGGGCAGGCCGTAGATGAGGTCCAGGGAGAGGTTTTTGAACTTGGCCTTCTTGGCCGCCTCCACCGCCTCGTCCGTCTGCCGGGGGCTGTGGGGACGGTGGACTGCCTCCAGCTCCGCCGGGCAGGCCGACTGCATCCCCAGGGACAGGCGGTTGAAGCCCGCTTTCCGCAGGCGCTTCAGGGCCTTGAAGTCCACGCTGTCGGGATTTGCCTCCAGGGTGATCTCCGCCCCCTTCTCCAGCTCAAAGAGCTTCTCGATGGCCGCCAGCAGCTCCCGCAGCCGTTTGTCCCCGTAAAAGCTGGGGGTGCCGCCGCCGAAATAGACGGTGTCCACGGGAATCCCCTTGGCCAGGGGCGCGGTCTCCGCCAGATGGGCCAGCAGCGCCTTCTGGTAGTCGTCCATCCGGTCCTCCCGGCCGGCCAGGGAGTAAAAGTCGCAGTAGTCGCACTTGCTGCGGCAGAAGGGAATATGAATATAAATGCCCAGCTTGTCCCGTTCCGGTGCCCGGGAAGCAGGGCTTTTCTTGTGTCCGAACATGGGAAATCCTCCTTGTGTGTTCCCTGAAATGGGTCCATTCCCGCCTTTATTATAATGCGTACGGCGCAAAGCCACAAGCCTTGAAAGCCGAGACTTTCAAGGCAAAATGGCTTTGTGCAAGCGCAAGGGGTTTGGGCAATTTTGTCCAAACCCCTTGCACGTTCTGCGAGCGCGTTTCAACGCGCCCGCAGAAATACGTATTGTAACAATGACTGAATTCCATAAAAGCGGCTCAAAGGAGCCGCTTTTATGGAATTGCGCGGCTGCCGCCGCGTGAAGAAACCGATTTTCGGTTTCTTCAGCAGACATTATTATAACGTCTGGCCCGGTTCAATGCAAACAGAACCGGAAAAGAGCACAAAAAAGAGGGCAGAAATTTGTTGCTCCAAAAATGTAAAGTGACCTTGACACAAAATGTAAAGCGCGCTATACTCCAGTTGTAAAGGAAGCTTTACCTTTTGGCTTGGAATGGAGGTGGTACGGTGACCAATCGAATTGCCCAGCTGCGGAAGGAGCGGCGCATCTCCCAGGCGGAGCTGGCCGACGCGGTGGATGTCACCCGGCAGACCATCATCTCTCTGGAGAGCGGGCGGTATAACGCCTCCCTGCTGTTGGCCCACCGCATTGCCAAATATTTTGGCCTGACCATTGAGGAAGTCTTTTTGTTCGAGGAGGAAGAGCCATGAAAGGGGATTGGAAGTGGAAGGTCGCCTATGGCGCGCTGATGCTGTGCGCTTTCTGGAAGGTGACGGTAGTACCCAATATGCAGGGCTCTTCCTTGTACCAGCCGATGAAGGCCGGAGTGATGTCCGCAGGATGGGTCCTGGCGGTCTATCTGTTTTATTGGTACACCCGGAAAAAGCAATGGGAAAAGGCGTCGCCGGAGGAGCGGCGGGAGCTGGAACGGGCGGAGACCGACGAGCGCAACCAGTTTTTGTGGGGTCAGGCGGCCTGCTTCTCCTGGCAGATCATGCTCTTTTCCTTGGCCGCGGCGGGGGTGGTCATGTCTGCACTGGATTGTGTGCCGGGCATGCTGATGGTGGTGGTTCTGTTCGGTGTTCAGATGCTGTCCTATCTGGCCCGGCTTCGCGTTCTGAATCAAAGATTTTGATGCCCGCCCACTATTGCCAAATATTTTGGCCTGATCGTTGATGAAATCTTCTTATTTGAGGAGGAAACACCATGAAGAGGCGAAACTGGTTTCCCTGGACCTGCGGAGTCCTTCTGCTTATTGGGCTGCCCCTTCAGATAGCGGTCCTGCCCGGGCTGGTGGATGCGCCTTATTACCGGGCCCTTCGGATTGTACTTAACGCGGTGACCGCCGGCTCCGCTGCTGGTCTGGTGGGCTGGGCGATTCAGCGAAGGGATCCAGAAAAGAAGCGGCAGGCGGAGCGGGCCGAGCGGGACGAGCGCAACCAGATGATCTGGGGAAAGGCGGCCTATTTTACCTGGCAGGCCACCCTGTTTTTCTTGCTGGCGGCTTATATTGTGATGGATATTCTGGCGTGTACCCCGGGGATGATTGTGGTGCTGGCCGTGCTGCTCCTGAGCTTTATTACTTATCTGGCCGCAACCCGATTCTATGAGAAGCGATACTGAACTGCGGGGAGGAATGTGCTGTGAACGTGAGTAAGACCAAGGAACGTGTGGCAATTGCTCTGATTGTGGTCAGCATGGCGGCCCGCTGGCTGATTCTGCCGGGGCTGGAGCTGCCCGAAGACCTCTCCCGCATCGTGGAAAACGCCTTTCAGGGCCTGTTCGGTGCCGCCTTGGTACTGTACCTCATGAGTGGCCTGCATCGGGAAATCTGGCAGAAGGCCGACCCCCAAACCCGGCGGGAGATGGAAGTGGCCCAGCGGGATGAGCGCAACCAGCTCATGGAGGAAAAGGCGGCCGCCTTTGGCTTTGAGGTGTCCTGCTACGTGCTGGCGGCGGCTTACTTCATTTTGTCCACGCTGGAACAGACGGTGGGGGAGTACACGGTGCTGGCGGTGTTCGTCGTTCAGCTCATCGCCTACCTGTGGAAGGGCGTACGGCTCAAGAGTGAGATGTGAAGCTGCCTTGCAGCAGAAAGGATATCGCTATGAAAAACGAGCGCGGAAAATTGGTACTGGGAGCCCTTGGGCTGCTGGCCGGACTTCTGCTCATAGGGTGTGCCCTGGTGCTGGGCGATCGCCTGCCCGGCTCTATCATTGGCCTCATGTGCGGGTGCGGCGGCGCTCTGGGCGGCGTGGGAGGAACCGCTCTGCTCATCCCCCTGCTGATGCGTTCCATGTCCCCGGAGGAGCGCAGGGAGGCGGAGCGGGCGGAGTACGACGAGCGGGTGGTGCTCATCCGGGAGAAGGCCGCACAGAGCAGCTTTTACTGGACGCTGTGCCTGCTGTGGGTCCCCTTTGTGGTGGCCCTGATGCAGGGAAGTCTGCTGTGGATGATCCTCTCCACCGGGGCGGTTGTCCTCCACAATGTCTTTTACCTTGTGAACCTGGCCCGTTGGGACCGTCGCCTGTAAGGAGGGAGTTTTCATGATAATCAACCGCTGTACTGCGGGGGATGACTATGGCCGGGTCCTCCGCACCCGCCGCCGCGTTGGCCTGTGGCTGGCAGGTCTGGGTCTGCTGGGGCTTATTGTCTCGGTCACCCTGCTGCCCCAAAGTCCCCTCAGCGACATGGCCCGGGCTTTCTACCGGGGTGCCAGCTTTGGCATCCTCATCTCCGCCTGCGGTATTGTCCTCCGCTCTCAGATGATGCTCCGCCACCCGGAGCGCTGGAAGTCCGCCCGCATCCGGGAGCGGGACGAGCGGGGCCAATACCTGACGTCCCAGGCCGCCCGGCTTGCCGGGGACGCCCTCATTTTCCTACTGGCGGGAGCATCCTTTGTCCTCATCGCCGTGGACACCCGTCTGGCCATGGCGGCGGTGGGCTGCCTGGTGCTCTACGCCCTCCTGTACGGGGCGGCCTACTGGCGGCTGTCCAAAAAGCTGTGAGCCGCCGGCTGGAGCTGCCCGTCACGGCGGAGCTGGCGGGCATCAAGGTGGACACCCTGCTGAAAAAGCACCTGGGCCTGTCCGGGACGGTGGTGCGGCGGGTGAAGTGGCTGGAGGACGGCATTCTGGTGGATGGGGTGCGGGTAAACACCCGGTTCTGCCCCCGGGAGGGGCAGGTGCTGTCGGTGCGGCTGTCGGACCCCGAGCGGCGCAGCGGCATCGTCCCTGCTCCTGGCCCTCTGGATATTGTCTACGAGGACGAGGACCTCTTGGTACTGAACAAGGCCCCCGGCGTCCCTGTCCACCCCGGTCCGGGCCATTTTGACGATACAATTTGTAATTTCCTTCTCTATTATTACGATTTGAAGGGGATTGAGGGGGACGCTCACCCCATTCACCGTCTGGATCGGGGCACCTCCGGCCTGCTGGTGGTGGCCAAGCATCCCCACGCCCAGGAGGTGCTGAAGGAGCAGCTCCACACCCCCCAGTTCCGCCGGACCTATCTGGCGGTGTGCGAGGGAGCGCCCCAGCCTCCTTCCGGGCTCATCGACGCCCCCCTGGGCCCCAAAACGGGCTCCCTGGTGGAGCAGGAGGTGCGCCCCGACGGCAAGGCGGCCCGCACCCGGTATGAGACCCTGTGGACGGACGGGGCCTGTTCTCTGCTGCGTCTGGAGCTGGACACCGGCCGCACCCACCAGATTCGGGTCCACATGGCCCACCTGGGCCATCCCCTGCTGGGGGACTTTCTCTACGGCCGGGAGGCGCCGGAGCTCATTCCCCGCCCCGCTCTCCACTCCTGGCAGGTCACCTTCCGTCACCCCATTACCGAACAGGAGCTCACCTTTACAGCTCCTCTGCCCCATGATATGGAGACCCTTGTCCCCCAATGGAAAGGAGATTTTGTATGAAAATCCGACATTACCGCCCCTTCTTCACGGGGCTTCTCTGCCTGGCGCTGTGCGGCGGCATACTCTTTCTGACCCTGATCCAGGGGCCCTCCCTCCGCTACCTCATCGGCGCCCTGCTGCTGGCCGCCATGGCGGGCGGAAACCTGTGGTTTGCCTGCTCTGAAAAAGATTTGGAGACCGAAATTGCGGGCAAAATAGACGAGCGGGCCCTGTTCATCGCCGTCCAGAGCGGCTACATGACCCTGCGCATCCTCAACGGCCTGCTGCTGGCCGGGGCGCTGCTGGCCCTGGTGGCCTACGGCTTTACCCAGTCCTTTTCTTGGATTGTGGTGGCCCTGACGCTGTTCGCTGTGGTACTGGTGCTCTTTGTGGTGCTGCTGTGCGCCAACTGCTACTGCGAAAAGAAGTATTAACAGCGAAATTTCTCCTTCCGTTCTCCAAGAACCACTGGAAGTCTCTCTGCCGGGATGCTATAATGAAACCACATAATTGGGCCGCTGCCCGAGGGAGATTTTAACATAGGAGGTCGTTGTCATGTCCTATCGCGATACTTACCAGGCCTGGTTGAATAGCCACGCCCTCTCCGCCCAGGAGAAGGCCGAGCTGGAGGCCATTCAGAATGACGACAAGGAGATCGAGTCCCGCTTTTTTGATCAGTTGGCCTTCGGCACTGCCGGACTCCGCGGCACCATGGGTGTGGGTCTCTATCGGATGAACGTCCATGTCATCCGTCACGCCACCCAGGCCTTTGCCCAGGTCATCCTGGAGGAGGGCCCCCTGGCCGCCGCCCGGGGTGTGGCGGTTTGCTTCGACTGCCGGAACAATTCGGACATCTTCGCCCGGGAGGCCGCCTGCGTCATGGCGGGCAACGGCATCCCCGTGCGTCTTTTCGAGTCCCTGCGCCCCACCCCCGAGCTCAGCTTCGCGGTCCGGGAGTACGGCTGCATCGCCGGCATCAACGTCACCGCCAGCCACAACCCCAAGGAGTATAACGGCTACAAGGTGTACTGGGAGGACGGCGCCCAGCTGCCCCCCAAGCACGCCGACGAGGTGGCTAAGAAGATGAAGGAGTTGGACGTGTTCGCCTGCGTCAAGCGGATGGACTACGACCAGGCGGTGGCCGAGGGCAAGATCGTCCTCATGGGCGCCGAGACCGACGAGAAGTTCCTGGCCAACGTCATGGAGCAGGTCAACGATAAGGCGGTGGTGGAGCAGGTGGCCGATACCTTTAAGATGGTGTACACCCCCTTTCACGGCACCGGCTACAAGCTCATTCCCGAGGCTCTCAAGCGCCTGGGCATGAAGAACGTCATCTGCGTTCCCGAGCAGATGGTCATTGACGGCGACTTCCCCACCGTGGTCTCCCCCAACCCGGAGAACCCTGAGGGCTTCTACCTGGCGGTGGATCTGGCCAAGAAGAACAACGCCGACTTTATCCTGGGCTCCGACCCCGACGCCGACCGCGTGGGCATCATGGTGCGCACCAAGGACGACGACTTTGTGGTCATCTCCGGCAACCAGACGGGCGTGCTGCTGCTGGACTACCTGATTGGAGCCAAGCGCCGCACCGGCAAGATGCCGGAGAAGCCGGTGGCCCTCAAGACCATTGTGACCACCGAGATGGCCCGGAAGGTGGCCGAGGTCAATGGCCTGCAGTGCTACGATACCTTCACCGGCTTCAAGTTCCTGGCCCAGAAGAAGGACCAGCTGGAGGAGAGCGGCCAGGGCAAGGTCATCATGTCCTACGAGGAGTCCTACGGCTACATGCTGGGCGACTACGTGCGGGACAAGGACGCCGTCTCCGCCAGCGTGGAGCTCACCGAGATGGCCGCCTGGTACGCCTCTCAGGGCCTGACCCTGTACGATGCCCTCCAGCAGCTCTTTGAGAAGTACGGCTACTACGGTGAGAAGACCCTGAACCTGGTCATGCCCGGCCTGGATGGCCTGAAGAAGATGGCCGATCTGATGGCCGGCCTGCGGGAGAAGCCCCCGGTGGAGATCGCCGGCGTGGCGGTCCGCCAGCAGAAGGACTACCAGGACGGCAGCGTGGTCACCGTGGCCGACGGCAGCAAGTCCACCATGGAGCTCACCGGCTCCAACGTGCTGCGCTATGAGATGGCCGACGGCACCAGCCTCATCGTCCGTCCCTCCGGCACCGAGCCCAAGGTCAAGGTTTATATCCTGGCCAACGGCACCTCCAAGGCCGACTGCGACGAGAAGGTGGCCAAGTACGCCGCCTGGGCCGAGACCCTCAAGGGCTGAACCACTTATCGTTGAAGAAAATGCCGCAAGGCCCGCCTCCTTTGGGAGGCGGGCCTTGCTTTTTATTTTGGTTGAAGCCCCAGGGCATGGTGGGGCAAAATTTCCAATATTTGTATGAATGTGTACGATTTTGTGCAACTGCCCGCCAGGTACGAGAGCTGCGCTTTCTTCCCCGCTTTCTTGCACGCTTTCTTGAAAGAAAGCGTGGCAAAGAACTTTCTGCGAAGCTGCGCTTCGCCTCTTTGCCCGTGGGAGGCTTTTTTGAGGGGTGACTGCAAAACCTATTCGCGTTTTACGGACATTCCCTTTAATAGGGGAGGCCTCCGGCGAAGTGCGGCAGCAAATGTGTCTCAAAAGGAGGAATTTTCATGGCAAGCGGACAGACCAGCAACTACGGATTAAATCAGTGGGCGGCCGAGGACAAAGTAATTCGCACGGAATTTAATGAAGACAACGCAAAAATTGATGCGGCGCTGGCAACAATCCCTGTGATTGTCACGGGTACCTATGTGGGGAACGGGGCAACAAGCCGGTTTATCGATCTGGGTTTTACGCCAAGAGCGGTGTATGTCTGCAATGGACATGGTTATACATATTCTTCTGCGGGGAACGGGTACTATGGAGGACTTGCGTTGCAGGGACAACCCACAACGTCCAACTCTTACACCATACTGTCAATCGTGGATGGCGGATTTCAGGTTTACTATCAAAGATCAGACTATACAAATGTGTACTCAAATCTGACTGACCAGGTGCTTCATTATGTAGCATTAAAATAAATAGAAATAGACACCCCGCGCTTTACAGCGCGGGGTGTCTTAGGCTGCTAAAAATCCTAGTAGGGATTTTTAAATTGACATCATCCTCGGAAACTTATTGCCGAAGATTAGATAGCCTGAACAGCGGTGATGACTACATAAACGGAAGCCAGAAGGTCGGTGTCGCTCTTGTCGTCCACATAAGAGGCATAGACCTTACCAGTCACCTTGTAACCATCGAAACGGCCTTCCAGATCACCAGCATCAATACCAAGGCCAGTCTCGTACTTGGCATTGTCGTCAGTCATGATCTCGTTCTTCAGCTTGTTACCATTGGCATTGGCAGCAGGCAGCATCACCAGATTGATGATGGTGTCATCGTCGACAATATAATCCTTGCCGCCGATCGTCAGGGTATTTCCACTGAGAGCAATCACATGATTGTTAGCAATCTTCAGAGTGTCAACAGCGGTCTTGTTGCCATTGGCAAAGGGATTGCCGGCCTCGTAGTAGCCTTCGCTGTCGATGGAATAATCCTCGAACACCTGGCCAGCGCTATAGGAAACATTGTCAATGGTCTTGGACTTGATCTGGACTTCCTCTCCGTTCAGAAGGGCATTCCAAACATAGACCTTCTCATTGTCGGCAGTATCCACATAGGTGGAGTCATGCTTCAGCAGGAACAGAACATTCTCAGTGATAGCGTTATCAATGTTGTTCTTGGTAGCCTCGACATAGACAACGGACAGCTTCTTGCTGGAATCGTCCTTGGCGTTAATTGCCCAGACGGTGCCGTTGGTAATGCTGGGCACGTTGGTAATACCGGTGTAAACGGACAGAGCCTTATCACCGTCGGTCTTCTTCACCAGGAAGATAGTATCGGCATTAGCGGTACCAACGGAGGAAATAGTAGCCTTGCCGTTGGAGATAGCAACACCGGTATTATAGCTGGTGGTCACAGCCTGCTTCAGAGTGTACTCGTCCTTACTGTTCTTGGTGTAAGCGTACCAGCCGCCCCACTTGGTGTTGTTGTTTCCGGTAATGGTAGTGGGAGTGGAGTTCAGGGTGCCGCCACTACGATGATATACTTCCTTGATGGTGATCTCAGCCTTGGTGCCGTCAGTAAAGGTGGCATCGGCAATGATCTTAGTGGCCAGGGAAGAAGCCTCGGCGAAGTTCTTGATGAAGACGTAGTTGCCAACAGAGATGGAGGCGTTATCCACGTACAGGACATAGCCGTTGGCGTCCACCACCACGGAGGCGGTGTCAGTGACCACGTACTCGGTCGCATAGCCGTTGGAAGAGTCGGAAGCAGCCTTCAGCGCATAATCGTACTGAGTGCCGTCGATCTTGACATAGCCATAGTTGCCGGTGGAGAAAGCTTCCACAGTGCCGGTCACAACCTCAGCCTTGGCCACGGACTGAATCTCCCAGGAACCGCTCTTCTGAGAGGCAGTATACAGGATATAGTCGTCGGCCTTGAAATCAGCGATGGCATCGAAATCATCGATGTCCAGAGCGTTGACGCTCAAGCCAGAGGGCTTGGTGCCCTTGAGGGACACATTGATGGTGCCCTTGCTCTCACTGTAGTTGTTGGTGGCCTGCATCAGGTAGGTGTTGACATAAACCAGGGTGACGTTGCCGTTATTGTCCAGATAGACCTCGGTCAGCACGCCGTTGCCGGACACACCACCATCAGAACTGTTGCGGCCAAAGTAGTTGTTCTTGTTGCCAGTGGTGACCTGAACACCATCCACATAGACAACCAGCTTATCCTGATCGCCGGAGGACAGAGGGGTCTTCTTCATGGCCAGATCGCTGACTACGCTGCTGCCCACCAGGTCATACAGGGTGCCCTTGGAGGCCTTGGCAGTGTAAGTAGCGATGGGCTGATCGGCGAAGGTGCCGATGGTGGTGGACTTATAGCTCCACTTGGTAGCGGGACGGCCAAAGGCGTCGGTAGTGTTGGCGTTCTGGGTCAGAGTGCCGTTGTACAGCTCTTCGCCCAGGTTGATGGTTTTGGCAGGGGTGCCGACGATAGCGTTATACTTGCTGGAAGTGCCAGTGCGGGGCACATAAACAGCCTTGGTGGTAAAGCCACCCTTGCCGTCGGCAACCAGGTCGTGAGAACCGATCATAACGCACTCAGCCTTCAGAGCGTTCAGCACGATCTGAGCCACGTCGTTGCGAGTCAGGGCCTCGGTGGCGCCGTTGTCCACGCCATCAAACAGCGCGGCCTGAGCACCCACACGAATGGTGGAAACAACCCAGTCGCTGCCGAAGTCGCCGGCCTCCTGGAAATAGCCCAGAGCCTTCAGGATCATCAGAGCAGCCTGAGAGGTGGTAACGGAGTCGTTGCCGCCGAACTGAGTCTCGCTATAGCCAGCGATGATGCCGTTGGTATAGCAGGCCTCCACATAGGGCAGAGCCCACTCGGAGACGTCGGTGAACTTGGTAGTGCCCTTGTAGGTGGACACGGTGTAGTCGAGCAGGTTGCACATAATGACAGCCATCTGCTCACGGGTAACCATAGCGTCGGGGTTAAAGTTGCCGTTGTTATCGCCAACCATGACGCCAATGGTCTGGAGTACCTCGATGGCTTCCTTGTTGTCCTCGGAAGTCACGTCGGCATAGCTCGCGCCGGTACCGACCACCATCATGCCCAGGAGCATGACAGAAGCCAGAGCCAGGCTGAGAGCCCGCTTCAGGTTTCTCATTGGAATTCCTCCTTTTAATTTTTGGTTCACCGGCCTTAGGCCGGAAAAACCCGCAGGTAAAATCCCTCCCCAGTTCCACACCATCGAACAGAGCGGAGCGCCGCCGCGCCCGGCGCCAACCGTCAAAGGAACATCAGGATGCCCGCTTTGAAACAAGGTCGGCGGCGCTCCGGTCTGCCGGAAAATCGGGTCGAAAGGGGTCGGAATTTGCAGCCCGTTTTCCAGCTCATTTTGGTGAAAAAACAGGCGAAAACAGGCGGTTGAGCCAACTTTTCTCCCGGAGAAAAGTATAACGCCCCTTGCACTCAAGATTTTGTGAGGAAAATCCAACGAAAAGCTAGAAAAACAGCCACTTTTGCGGTCAAAAAGTTATCTTGGTAGACATTTGGTAGACACCCAGAAAATGGAAAAACAGCGGAACCCTTGGGCCACAAGGGTTCCGCGCCTTTTTTGGTAGACATTTGGTAGACATGGTCTGTTTTGAGACCTTAGGCAGTCGCTTTTATTGAGGGGGATTCCGGCCCGGTATTTTTGCCCAAGGAGAGAGTGCCAGGAGACCGCAGAAACTCTCTTATTGGCTGGGCTTACAAAGAAATAACATCTTGCTCTGCCTGCTCGGGCGTAATATGTTTAATAGTCAGGCCGGTCCAAGAGCAGAACAGAGAAATGATCGGATTTACCAAATTTAAAATACAGAACATCCAGTAGCTTCCCGTAGCGACACCCAGCGTAGCGGTAATATAAACGCCGTCCGTGCTCCAGGGACACAGGGGACAACACAGTGTACCCACGTCTTCCAAAATGCGGGAAAGGTTTACGGGATGCAGGCCGCGCTTGCGGAATTCCTCCCGGTACATCCGTCCGGGCACCACCATGGCCACATAGGCCTGGGTAGTAAAGATGCAGAACAATACGGTAGCCATAGCGGAGATGAGTACGCCCCGGTCGGTCTTAGCCTTTTTCAGCAGCACCTCAATCACGGTTCGGATCATACCGGACCGGTCCAGGATTCCGGCAAACGCCAGGGCAATTAGAATCAGAGCCACGGTGTCCAGCATGCTGCCCAATCCGCCCCGGTTCAGCAGCTGGTCGATCACAGCGTCACCTGTCTCAATTTTGAAACCAGAGTGAGCGGCAACCACAATGGATGCAGGACTGGCCCCCTGGAAGACGATGGCAAAAACGGCGCCCAAACCGGCCACAGCCAGCAGGCCGGGGATAGCGGGGACCTTCAGCAAAACAATCAGGACCACGCAGACCGGAGGTAGGAGCATGATGGGAGAGATGTTGAAATTGGCGCTGAGACACTCCAGGTAGCTGTTGACCGTGCTGGCATCAACGGAGCCCTCCCGGAACTGCAGACCTAAAATGGTAAAAACAATAATGGAAATAATATAGGCTGGCGTAGTAGTCTTAGCCATATGTTTGATATGGGAAAAGATGTCGGTACCGGCCATAGCGGGAGAAAGGTTAGTGGTTTCGGACAGGGGAGACATTTTGTCGCCGAAATAGGCACCAGAGACAATGGCGCCGGCGGTCATGCTGGCCGGGACGCCGTGACCAATCCCAACCCCGATCAGAGCCACACCGATGGTTCCGATGGTACTCCAGGAACTTCCAGTCATAATGGAGACTACGGAACACATAAGCAGGGCTGCCACCAGGAAAAAGGAGGGCGACAGAAGCTCCAGACCGTAATAAATCATGCTGGGAACAATACCAGCCAGGATCCATATGCCGATTACAATTCCGATGATCAGCATGATCAAAATTGCCTGAGCAGCCGACTTGATGCACTCGGCCATGCTTTCTTCCAGTTCGCTGTACTTAATGCCGGCTCGAACGGCCATGATGGACGCCAGAACCGCAGCCAGCAGGATGGGGATATGCGCAGACTCGTTAAAGAGCTGGACGGAAACAATAATCGAACATATCAGGAAAACAAACAGTACGATAACCTGCCAAAGGGGGACACGCGATTCTGTTTTTGCCTCCATGGTCGTTCACTTCCTTTATTAGATTTCTTGCGGCAAACAAGTCGGTCCAGCCACGGGCCCTGAATGCACCAGGAACGGGATTTTTCATCCCGTTCCTGGTGCGTTCCAAACTTCTACCGCGAAAGTTATGCTTGAAATGCGCTGTGTGTCCGGCGAATCAAAACAGTCCGGCCTCTTTGCACAGCTCCAAATCTGCGGGAGAAATGTCCTTGCCGGTGATCAACGGCATCTGGTCGCCCACGGCGCTCCAGGGGAACAGAACATAGACCCACTTGTTGAAGCGATCCACGTAGTTGAACCAGCTCCACAGAAGGCTCTTGAACTCCTCCTTGGTCTTAACCGTGTCCAGGCAGGCCTCAATATCCAGATAGAATTTCTGGAATTTGGGCATGTTCAGCCAGGCGGCGGGGCACTTGCTGTCGGGACCGTGATTGGCGCCCATGATCCGGCACTTGTTCATGTTGATGGCGGTGAAAATGGTTTTGCAGTGATCCAGAGTAAAGCTGGGATTGTCAACAAAGGAATACATGGGAGCCTCAATGACAAAGCCGCCGATGGCGTGGGTGTCTGCAAACAGAAATACAAAGTTGCCAAAGGCCTGCTGGTGGGCGCCTGCACCGCTGGGGAAGATCCCTCGCTTGGATAAGGTCAGCTCCAGCGGCTCGTCAAACCAGATCTTATCAATTTCGGCCTCGATTTCAGCCTTGACGTCTCTCCAATCCATTGCCATTTTACTTGTCCTCCTTCTCAACCACAACTACGGGGAGTACGTGCTCACGGTACTGGTTATCCCACACTTTGTTGCAGGCCTTGATGTACGCATCCATATATTCCGGGTCAATAACGACCGTAACCGGGCCGCCAATGCCCACGGGTTCTGTGTTAGGCATATAGCTGAACCAGAAGTTCCAGCCGGTCCAGCAAATTTCGCCGGGCTCCAAATCATAGATTTTTTTGTTGTGGTTGCCGATGCCCTCTACTTGGGTACCGGCCAGAACAGGCTCCTTGGGGGGACGGGGAAATCCGGCGAAGAATCCACCGGTGGATACGGTGTTGTAGCAGGCCAGACGGACAGGGCCATTGGCCAGAAGCTCATAGACTTTTGCGCTGCACTCCGGTTCTTCTTTTTCCAGCACCGAACCGAGAGCGTAGGTTCCGTCTGCAAAGGTAAATCTTAATTTGCTCATACGTTACACTTCCCCTAACTAAATAGAATGGTTGGCCCATGGGGCCGTCAAGCTTGTGCTTGGCTGGTATGTGGGTGATTGTAAAGGTTTCATGTTCTCACATCAACTGTTTAAAACGCTAGTGAGAAAGAAATTTAAGCACCGCATGTTGGCCTTTAACTTATATATATGGGGATGAGCAAATATTTATTTGCAGGAAAAAATAAAAAAATTCTGCAAAAAACCGGAATTTAAAGACAAAATTTCTGCCTTTACAAAAAATGTGCAACCGCGGGAGCTGCTATCAGAAATCTTAATAGCCAGGAAACACGTATAAATTTTTTCAATCCGGAAAAAACTAAAGTTTTACCCGATAAAACCGGGGAATATGGTATAATCAGGGCTGAAACAATCAGATTTAACACACTCGGAAACTAGAGGGGGCGAAGCGGGTTGGAATTTAACCAGTTGGAAACGTTCAGAACCGTCTTGAAATTAAAAAGCTTTTCTAAGGCTGCGGAGCAGCTCTATCTGAGCCAGCCGGCAGTGAGCAGCCAGATTCTGGCGCTGGAGCGGGAACTGGACACCAAGCTGTTTGTGCGCACTGGAAAAGAGATTGTGCCCACGAAAGACGGCCTGGTTTTTTACCGACACGTCTGTGAGCTGCTGGATCTGCGGGAACGTGCGATGCAATCCATCCAGGACATACAAAATCCGGTTCAGGGGATTGTATCTATTGCGGCCTCCCCTCTTCCCATGCGGTTCTATCTCCCTCAGGTCATCTCAGCCTTCCACAAGCGGTACCACAATACCTACTTTCGGATTCTGAGCAGTGAGAGCGCTCAGATCGTTCAGGATGTGGCCGAGGGTAAGGTAGAGATTGGAATGACGGAATTTTTTATTCCCTCCGCTCAGTGTCACATCGACCAGATTGGGACGGAGGAGTGGGTGGTGATTACCCCCAACAACAACCGATTCAAGCACCTTATCACCAGCAGAGAATTTTCATTGCGGCATATTGAGCGGGAGCACTTTATCACCTGGGAACAGGATTCGGTGATCTGCAAGGATTTTGAGTATCGGCTCAAACAATTTGGCATTTTACCCCACAAGCTTAAAATCGTGGCGGAGTGTAATGATACCAAGGCCATCATTCGATTGGTTTCCCTGGGACTTGGGATTGCCATCGTGGCTCGCCACGCGGCAGAACAGGCCTTTCAGTGCGGGGACATTTTGATTGCAGAGATGGAGAAGCGCTTTCCGCCCCAGCCTGTTTTTCTGGTGCGCAATTCCAGTATTACTCTGCCGACGATTGCGTGGAAGTTCCACAATTTTGCCCGGCACCACTATAATATTGACGAGATCTATTATTAATCGAGATGCGTAAAGGGGTCTGGCAGCAGTAGCTCCGTGGTCAGACATAAAATAATGCGCGCAGCCTCTGCTTCGGGGCTGCGCGCATTGTTTTGAAGTTTGGGTGGTTCAGGTCAGATCTTCCAGCTCCTTGAGCCACAACTCCGACACGGCGTCGCTGGGCATCCGCCAATCCCCGCGGGGGGACAGGGACACCGAGCCCACCTTGGGGCCATCGGGCAGGCAGGAGCGCTTGAACTGCTGGACAAAGAAGCGGCGGTAGAAGTTCTTGAGCCACTTGAGAATGGTGGCCCGGTCATACTGGCCGCCCAGGGCGGACAGGGCCAGCCGGTACACCTTCCGGGGAGAGAAGCCCCACCGTATTGCGTAGTAGAGATAGAAGTCGTGGAGCTGATAGGGACCCACCAGATCCTCCGTCTTCTGGGCGATCTCCCCCTCCTTGGGGGGAAGCAGCTCAGGGGAGACGGGGGTGTCCAAAATGTCCAGCAGCACGGCGGACAGCTGGGGGTCGGTGTCCTGGGCCTGCCGTGCGGTGTAGGCCACCAGGTGGCGCACCAGGGTCTTGGGGATGCCGGCGTTGACGCCGTACATGGACATGTGGTCCCCGTTGTAAGTGGCCCAGCCCAGAGCCAGCTCGGAGAGGTCGCCGGTGCCGATGACCATGCCGCCGGTCTGGTTGGCGATGTCCATGAGCACCTGGGTGCGCTCCCGGGCCTGTCCGTTTTCAAAGGTGACAGACAGGTCCTCCATGGACTGACCAATGTCCCGGAAGTGGACCTTCACCGCCTCGCCGATGTCCACGGTGCGGAAGGAGGTCCCGATGCGCTCGGCCAGCACCTGGGCGTTGGACTTGGTGCGGGCGGTGGTGCCGAAGCAGGGCATGGTGATGGCGATGATGTCGGTCATGGGACGGTTCAGCAGAGCCATGGCCCGGGCAGTGATGAGCAGGGCCAGGGTGGAGTCCAGTCCGCCGGACAGACCCACCACGGCAGTTTTGGCCCGGGCGTGGGACAGCCGCTTCTTGAGGCCCAGGGCGGCAATGGTGAGAATCTCCTGGCAGCGCTCGTCCAAGTGGCCGCCGTCCTCGGGGACGAAGGGGTTCTGGGAGACGGGGCGGGTGAGAGTGGTGTCGGTCATTTCCAGAGAGAAGGTGCTGAAGTCCATTCGCTCCTGCCCGGCAGCGGGGAAGGTGGTGTTGCGGCGGCGCTCAAAGGCCAGGCGCTGTACATCCACCTCGGTAACGGTGAGGCCGGAGGCAAAGCGCTCCTCGGCCAGCACGGCGCCGTTTTCCGCGATAATGTTGTGCCCGGCAAAGACCAGGTCGGTGGTGGACTCCCCCTCCCCGGCGTCGGCATAGAGGTAGCCGCACAGCAGCCGCCCGGACTGTCCCGCCACCAGGGCGCGGCGGTAGTCCGCCTTGCCCACCGTCTCGTTGGAGGCGGACAGGTTGAGGATCAGAGTAGCCCCGTGGGTGGCCAGGGAGACGGAGGGAGGCACCGGGGCCCACAGATCCTCGCAGATCTCCACACCGATGACAAGCTCGGGCATCGTGTCACACTGGAAGAGCTGGTGCTTGCCCAGGAAAACCTCCTGGCCGCAGAGGGTCAGGCAGAGGAATTCCTCCTCCGGGGCGGGCTCAAACCAACGTTTCTCATAGAATTCGCCGTAGTTGGGCAGGTGGGTCTTGGGCACCAGACCCAGCAGCTCCCCATGGCAGAGGAGGGCGGCACAGTTGTAGAGCTTGCCCCCGGCCCGCACGGGCAGGCCAACCGCCAGGAAGAGGTCTAGCTCCTCCGTAGCCGCCAGCACCTGGCCCAGGGCCTCCTCCGCCCCGCGAAGCAGGGTGTCCTGCAAAAACAGGTCGCCGCAGGTGTAGCCGGTCAGGCACAGCTCCGGCAGGCACAGCACCTTGACGCCCTGCTCTGCCGCCTGGCGCATAAGGGCAATACAGGCCTGGGCGTTGTGGGCACAGTCGGCCACCCGGATTTCCGGGGTGCCTACGGCCACTTTGACAAATCCGTCCCGCATGTAAGAAAACCTCCCTTGGAAGTGAATGGTTCATCATTCGGCGTTTACCGCTTATTTTCGGAACCTATCATACCGTAAATTTGGGGGAAATACAAGGGGCGTGCCGGGGAAACCGCAGGACAGCACCCGTGCGGCATCTGACAAATTTACCGCTTCGGGGTAGTGACAAATCCGACGGGAGAAATTTATAATAGTCTCACATTCACGCAGCAGTCCGCCCATGGGGCAAGGGCTGCTGACACACGCGGTTGTCGGGAGGACGAAACACATGGCGAAACAGGTGCTGGTGACGGGCGGAACACAGGGAGTGGGCCGGGAGACGGTGATGATGCTGGCGGAGAAGGGGTACGAGGTCCACCTGACCTACCGGAAGTCCGCGGAACAGGCCCAGGAGCTGGTCCGGCAGTATGAGGGCAGGGTCTTTGCCCACAGGCTGGACCAGGGCGATCTGGCCCAGGTGGAGCAGGCGGACTTTCTGGTGGAGCACCCGTGGTACGGCGTCATTTTCAATGCCGGCCTGGGCTCGGCCACGGTCAAGAGCTACGCCCCTCAGGGGGACTGCCTGGACGCCGCCAATGACGTGGCCTTGATGACGGTGAACGCCCTGGGTCCTCTGTGGATTTACAAGAAGATGAAGCCCATGCTGGAGCAGAAGACGGAAAAGACCAAGCTGATCTTCCTCTCGTCGGTGGACGGGGGCGTGGCTGCCTTCCCCCACTTCACCCTCAGCGACGGCATGAGCAAGGCGGCGGTGGCCTTTCTGGCCAAACAGCTGGCGGCAGAGAATGTGTACACCCCCATTGACGTTTTCTGCGTCAGCCCGGGCTCCATGGAGACGGGGATGTTTTACGCCAGCACGCTGCAGTACATGACGCCGGAGGTGCGGGAGCAGTTTGCGCGGCATCAGGCTAAAAACCGGCTCATCCAGCCAAGGGACGTGGCCTACTGGCTGTGTGAGCTGCTGAAGGACGAGTCCACCCTGCTCCACGGGGCCAACATCGACGCATCCATGGGACTGGGCTGCCGCACGGGGATTCAGACGGAGTTTCAGCCGGGCGAGGCCTGAGGGAGCGGTACAAATCCATAGAACAGACGAAAACCCGGGCGGACCATGCTGCTGACATGGTCCGCCCGGGTCAAATTGTCCAAGTGGATACAAGCGGGAAAAAGGTGCCGGAACGGCCTGGACCATTTTTTGAAAAGAAGGGTTACTCCACCCCACCACGGGCCAGGGCCGACTGGACGTTTGCAGAGAAGGCTTCCCAGGTTTCCAGCTCCCAGTTGTCAAAGGGAGGGGAGAACTCATGCTGGAAGGCACCCCAGCGGGTGATGGAGCCGTCCTCCGCCCGCTCCACGGCCAGATAGTAATTGCCGCCGGGGTGGTAGCGCAGCTGGCTGTCCACCCAGGGAGCGCCCGCCCAAAGCACGTGGAACAGGTCCTCCACCACAAAGCCAAAGTCGTAGACGTAGAGCTCCACGTTCTCCCCCAGGCTTTCGGGAAGGGCTGGCTGCTCCAGACGGGTGAGCTGGGCCTCCAGATAGGAGTCCTCAAAGCCTCCGCCGTAATCCGGGGTGTGCCACAGGTCCAGAGTGTCTGAAAGGACCTCGTTCATCACAGAGAGGACCTCCGAATCGGTGACGGAAATGACCTGGGTGCTGTCGGTGGCGGTGCGGATGAGCTGGTACAGCTTGGTGCAGCCATCCAGGCAAACCGGCTCCGTGACGCTGATCTGGTCCTCCGCCCGTCCGGCGTTGAGGGAAAGAATCTCGCCGTTTGTAAGTCGGAGATCCAGCGACCAAAGGCCGTAGTCCAGGCCGTTTTCGTCGCTGTATTCCCTCTCCGCCACCGGGGGCTGACCGGCGGCCAGCTGGATTAGCTGGGCCAGCTCCTCGCGGTCCAAACGTTCCAACCAACCGGAGGCCACCGGGCCGCCAGAGAAAGAGATGGTTGCAATATCCTCTGCACGGAGGGTGGACATGGTCTCCAGCGCGCGGATGGAGGCCTCCCACAGGCGGTTGATGGAAGTCACCTGGCCATCCACCAGGGTGAGCTGCCAGTAGTTGGGGTACGCAGCGCTGGATAGACCGGTGAGGAAGGGAAGATCTTCCTCCGAAATGGCGGCATCCGGGGCCAGGGGCAGGGTATAATAGGTGTGGTCACCGTCTGCTCCGGTCTCAGTGCAGGGATCCACAGACAGATTTTCCATTCCATCCTGGAACCGGGCACCTCCCATCCCCACGGCGTACACCGTTCCGCAGTAGCCAGTGAAGTCCAGGTTGGGGACAGACAGGTCCAGATGGGCGGCGGAGGCCAGCTGGACCCGGACGGCTTTGCCGCCTTTCACTTCCACCTCACCCAGGGCGCCCGTCTGGGTCATGGAGACGGAGAACTGAATGGTAGAGGCGGGAATGGAGTAGGTTTCCCCATCATAGGTGTGGCGGAACTGAATATCCTCGCTGAGGGAGACGGTGCGGGGCTCCTCTGCCGCCATGCCGTCCTCCCCCCAGAGCCACTCCTCCAGTGCATCTTCATCTCCAATGAGTCCCTGAGACAGGGGGTAGTAGGTGACGGTGCCCGCCTCCGGGTTGATGTCCGCAATCCAGGCTCCGTCTCCCTCCGGCGTGCCGGCCCCGGTCTGGCAGCCCACCAGGCTCCCGGCCAGCACCACCACAACCAGGGCCGCCGCCAGGGCAATCCGGCCCCGGCGCTTGGGAGCGGTGTCCATCATGGCCTTGAACCGGGCAAAGACCTCCTTCTTGTCTCCGGAGAAGCCGGTGGTCAGCCGGGAGAGGCCCCGGTCCCCGGCGGTCATCTGATCCAGAATGGCCTGGCCGTAGGCCCTCCGGCCCGCCACATCCCGGGTTTTCAGTAGGTCGTAGTCGCAGCATAGCTCCACATCCTGTCCTCCCTTGCAAACCATGATCCTCACCAGGGGGTTGAACCAGTGGATACACCCCACCAGGGACAGCAGAAGCTTGTACCACAGGTCCTGCCGCTTCAGATGCTGAAGCTCGTGGGCCAGTGCAACCGGCAAGGCGGCGGAGGGGAGGTCATGGGGGAGCAGCACCGTGGGGCGGAGAAAGCCCATGAGCAGCGGGGAAGCCAGGCCAGGAACCTGAAAGAGGCGCACATTCCCAGTGACCGACAGGAGTCGGCGCTGCCGCTCCAGCTCCTCCTGCGCCTCCCGGGAAGCAGGCAGACGGCGGCGGGCCATCTGGCGGCACAGACGCAGGTAGCCCAGCACCAGCAGGGCAAAGCTGACCGCCCAGCCGGCGGCCCAGATATAGTTCCAGCGGAAGGAGGTGGACCAGACTCCGTCAACCCCCTCCAGCCGAACCAGCATCAGGTCAACAATACGGTGCTCCGTGTTCTGATCGTCTGTGTACCACACCTGGTAGGTGGTATCTCCGGTTACCTTGCCCTGCCAGCCGTAGGGATTGGCCTGCTCCACCTCACGGGTCATCTGGGGGTCGTAGGACGGGGCGGTGAGGGAGGCGGGGGCGGACAGCTCCACAGGGTGCCAGGAGAGGGAGAAGGGCACAACCAACCGCACAGCCACAAACAGCCACGCCCAGTACCGCCACCGTGGGGTGAACCGTCTGGACAGAACAGGGGTGAGCAGAAGCAACAGGAGGATAACCGCGCCGCAGGTGAGGCTGAGGGGAAACAGATTGGGGAGAAGCTGCATCATGTCACTTGCCCTCCTGTTTCAGAATTTCCTCCAGACGGCGGATGTCCTCACCGGTGAGGCGGGCCTTGGGGAAGAGAGCGGCCACCAGACTGGACAGGGAACCGCCGTGGAGCCGGTTGAGGAAGGAGCGGCTCTCGGCGGCCAGGTAGTCCTCCCGCTGTACCACGGGGGTATAGACGTTGGCCCGGCCCTCCTTCCGGCCCTCCACAAAGCCCCGCTCCTCCAGCCGGGAGAGGAGCTTGATGAGGGTGGGCGCCTTCCAGTCCCGGCTGAGCCCTTGGGCGATATCCGCTGTGTGGGCCGGGTAGTGGTCCAGAGCCCACAGGGCCTGCATCACCTCCAGCTCCGCGTCGGGCAAATGGGTCAGAGTTGCCATAGGGGTCACCTCCGTTTTAGACGTTTGTCTATCTATTTGCATTTTACAATTGTCTAAATAAGCGGTCAAGAGGGAGAAGAAAACTTTTTTACATTCTGCGAAATGGACAAAAAAGCGGCCGTCCTTTTGGACGGCCGCTCAATGTGCAGAGGAAAAATTCGGTTGTGGGGTTAGTTCACCGAGACATAGTCACTGGACACATAGCCGGTGACGCCGCCGCCGATGTCCACCTTGTACCAGCCGGAGCCGGCATCTTCCAGAATGATGATCTTGTCGCCGTTTTTCACGCTGGCGATCTTGTCATAGGAGGAGCCGGGGCCGGAGCGGACGTTCAGGCCGTTTCCGGCGTTGGTGATGGTGCCGGGGGTGTTGGCGGCCACGGGTCCGGAGGTGTTTCCGCCGGTGGAGCCGCCGGTCTCGCCGGAGCCCTCAGAACCGGAGCCGGAGGAGGTGTTGGCGGGCTTACAGTGGACGTCGCAGGTGGCGGTGACACCGCCGCTGGTGACAGTGATGACCGCTTTCTTCTTCTCCGTGCCCTGGTTGACGTTTTTCACGTTGCCGTACTCGTCCACCGTGGCCAGAGAGGTGTCGCTGCTGGACCAGGTGACGGTGGCGGTGGTGCCGGCGGGAGCCAGGGTGGCGGTGAGCTGAGTGGTCTCACCGGGCTGCAGGGTCATGTCCGTCTTGTTCAGGGTAATGGAAGTGACGGTTGCGGTCCCCGTTCCCTGAGAGGTGCTGCCCGTGCCCTCGCCGCTGCCGGAGGAGATGTCAGGGGCCGAGGAGTCGGTGGACGAGGAGCCGTCGGGGATTCCGGAGCCGCTGGCATCCTGGGAGGTGCCGGCGCTCTGGCTGGTGCTCACCGAGGAACCCTCGCCGCCGCTGCTGCCGCCCAGGAACATGGGGGCGATGCGGGTAAAGACAATGAACAGCGCTGCAATGATGAGGACCAGAGAGATGACCAGACCCACCAGCTGCACCGGGTGGACCTGTCCGTTCCCGCCGCCGGCCACCCGACGGCCACCGATGCCGGTACGGCCGGGGCGCTCGTCACAGAAGGGACAGCGCTTATAGGTGCTGGAGTAATCCTCTCCACAGTTTTCGCACCGGATCATGTCCGGGCGGCGGATGGGAGACTGCCGCTGAGAAACGGGCGCTTTGCCCGAAGAAGTCTGACGAGGCGCGGCCTGCTTCTGGGAAGAGGCCTGCTTGCCGGATGTTTTGCCGGACGATTTACCGGAAGAAGAGAGGCGCCGGGAGGGCTGCCGTTTATCTGCCATATCCATACCTCCGCTTATAACCTGGTTGATCTCCTGCCTGGGCAGGATTACTTTTATTGTACAAGCATTTTCCCGCTCCGTCAACGAAAAAAGGCGAAATAACAAATTGTTTATATTTTTATGTCTACTTCTGGCTCAGCTTGACCGTCCCCTCGTTTTTTCATATAATAATACCTGCTGAATCCCCGGCGCTTCCAGGCGCCGGACAGACAGGAGGGGGACGCCGTGGGGGGGACTATCACCGCCACCGAGGCCCATAAGCAGTATAACGAGGCCGTGACCGCCTTTCGCAAGCTGATTCCCGACCCGGCTCTGCGCATGACCTTCAGCCGCCAGGTGGACGGCTACATGCGCCAGTATGTGCTGGGAGTGTGGCAGGCGGACAACGCCAGCTCCATCACCCCGCGGCATGTGGAGTTCTATAACGCCATCTACTCCGCGGGCAACCCCGTGCCCTCCGCCCTCTACTGGGAGGTGGCCACCGGGGTGGCGACCTTTGACCTGTTCCGGCCCCCTGCCTTCTTTGAGGACCTGCGCCGGTATGACCGAATGAAGGGCACCAGCCTGGCAAGGCGCTTTTCCGACCAACTGACCCTCATTCTGCTGCTCTTTGCGGCGGTGGACGATCTGGTGAGCGAGAGCGAGGCGGGCTTTGTCAACGCCTGCAGCGATACCCTCATTGCCCTGTGCGATCAGGACGGTCTGCGGCCCGACCGCCCCGCCCTCAATGCCGGGGACTTTGTCTCCCGGCCTGTCACGCCGCCCTCTGCTCCCACCGCCCCCGCCGCCCCTCAGAAGAAGAAGGAGGAGACCGCGCCCCAAAAGGCGGAGGAGAAGCAGGCGGAAGAGGAGCCCCCCAAGCTGGAGGAGGTTCTGGCGGAGCTGGACGGTCTGTGCGGACTGGAGAAGGTCAAAAAGGACGTAAAGAGCCTCATCAACCTGGTGAAGGTGCGCAAGCTCCGCCAGGAGGCGGGCCTGCCCGTCCCGCCCATGTCTCTGCACCTGGTGTTTCTGGGCAATCCGGGCACCGGAAAGACCACTGTGGCCCGGCTGCTGGCCAAAATCTACCGCTGCATCGGCGTTTTGAGCAAGGGGCAGCTGGTGGAGGTGGACCGCTCCGGCCTGGTGGCCGGCTTTGTGGGCCAGACCGCCCTGAAAACCCAGGAGGTGGTCCAGAAGGCCATCGGGGGCGTGCTGTTCATCGACGAGGCCTACGCCCTGGTGAACCAGGAGAACGGCAACGACTTCGGCCACGAGGCCATCGAGGTGCTGCTGAAAAACATGGAGGACCACCGGGATGACCTCATCGTCATCGTGGCAGGCTACACCGGCCCCATGGAGAAATTCATTCACGCCAACCCCGGCCTGGAGTCCCGGTTTAACAAGTATTTCTTCTTCGAGGACTACGACGGCGGCCAGCTCATGGAGATTTTCCAGTCCATGTGCCGGAAAAATGGCTACCAGCTGTCAGCGGAGGGAGAGACCTGGGTCCGGGAGGACCTGAAAGAGCTCTACGAGAACCGGGACGAGAACTTCGGCAACGCCCGGGACGTGCGCAATCTCTTTGAGAAGGCGGTGGCCCGCCAGTCCGACCGGGTGGCCCAGCTGGAGGCACCCACCAAGGAGCAGCTCATGGAGCTGCGCCCGGAGGATTTGAAAGACCCGGAGCCCGAGGCTTCGGAATCAGATACAGAGGAGGAACCGTCCAAATGAAAATTCTGTTTGACCAGATGGAAGAGAAGGTCCTGCCCCAGTTCAAGGGGGGCGAAGGCGCCCTGAACGCCCGGATGTACACCGACGAGAACAACAAGATCATGCGGGGCCGGCTGGCCCCCGGCAGCTCCATCGGCCTTCACACCCACGACACGGGCAGCGAGATCATCTACATCCTGTCCGGCACCGGCAAGGTGCTTTACGACGGGGAGTATGAGACGCTGGCCGCCGGTGACTGCCACTACTGCCCCATGGGCCACAGCCACAGCCTCATCAACGACAGCGACGGGGACCTCAACTTCTTCGCCGTGGTCCCTGAGCACCCCGCCAAGTAAGGAACGACTATGAGAATTGCCTTTTACACCCTGGGCTGCAAGGTCAACCAGTACGAGACCCAGGCCCTGGAGCAGCTGGCCCAGACCCGGGGCCACACCCTGGTCCCCTTTGAGGGGGAGGCGGACGCCTACGTCATCAACACCTGCACCGTCACCGCGGTGAGCGACAAAAAGTCCCGCCAGATGATCCGCCGGGCCCGGAAGCGGGCGCCGGAGGCTCTGGTGGCGGTGTGCGGCTGTTACCCCCAGACCCACCCCGGAGACATGGAGGGGCTGGAGGTGGACCTGGTGGCGGGCACGGGAGACCGCACCGGCTTTGTGGAGCTGCTGGAGCGCACCTGGCAGGAGCGCCAGCCCCTTTCCGCGCTGGACGACCCCTTCCGCCGCCGCATTTTTGAGGTGCTTCCTCCCGGCGGGCTGGAGGGACGGACCCGGTGTATGATGAAAGTGGAGGACGGCTGCGTCAACTTCTGCTCCTACTGCATCATCCCTTACGCCCGGGGAGCTATCCGCTCCCTGCCCCTGGACAAGGCCCGGGAGCAGGCCGCCGCCCTGGCGGCGGAGGGCTACCGGGAGCTGGTGCTCACCGGCATTGAGATCTCCTCCTGGGGCCACGAATTTAAGGACGGCTCCACACTCATGGACCTCATCGAGGCGGTGTGTCAGGCGGCGCCCCAGTGCCGGGTGCGGCTGGGCTCCCTGGAGCCCCGAACCGTGACCGAGGACTTCTGCCGTCGGGGAGCGGCCCTCCCCAACCTGTGCCCCCACTTCCACCTGTCCATGCAGTCGGGCTGCGACAAGGTGCTGAAGCGGATGAACCGGAAGTACGACACCGCCCGGTTTTATGAGAGCGTCTCCCTGCTGCGGCAGTATTTTGACCGCCCGGGCATCACCACCGACCTTATCGTGGGCTTCCCCGGAGAGACGGAGGAGGAATTTGGGGAGACCCTGGATTTCCTCCGCAAATGCGCCTTCTCCGCCATGCACATCTTCCCCTACTCCAAGCGGCCCGGCACCCCGGCGGCCAAGATGTCCGGCCAGGTGCCCAACGCCGTGAAGGAGGAGCGGGCCCACCGGACCGCGGCGGTGGCCGCAGAGCTGGAACGGGCCTATTTGGAGCAGTGGGTGGGCCAGTCCCTCCCCGTTCTCTTTGAGGAGGAGCGGGACGGACACTGGCGGGGCTATACCACCCGCTACACCGAGGTGCGGGTGGACAGCGAGGTGAACCTCCACAATCAGCTGCGCACCGTGGGTGTGGAGCGGGTGGAGGATACCGCCCTGGTAGGCACTTTGGAGGGGTAAGTGTCCCCCGGAAAGCCGTCCCAAAACAGAATGAAATAACAAAGGAGCCGGTGGCATTGCCACCGGCTCCTTTTCTCCGTGGATGTATGATTACAGATCGGGGTCGTACTGGCCGAAGGCGGCCTGAAGCTCCGCTACGGTTTCCTCCATTCCGTCGCCCTGGCCGTATAGCTCGTCGCCTCCCACGGTCTCCAGCCGCTGGTTGAGGGCGACGACCTTGTCATACTCCTCCCGGGTGGCATCCGCCCCGTTCACGGTGAAGGCATCGTTCATATCGCTGATCTCCTCCGTGTGGGAGAGGTAATAATAGGCTCTGCTGCCGCCGGAGAAGTCCCCGCCGCCGATGGACTCATATTCGATGCCCATTTCCCCGGTTTTGCTGTCCCGGCACAGGTACCAGTTCAGGCTCCCGCCGGCATAGGCCCCCACGTATTTACTCTGGAGGGCTCCGTCCTGCCAGTAATAGAGGGTGCCTTCTATGGTGAGGACAAACAGCTCCTTCACGCCGTTCCCATCCAGATCCACCAGTTTGGTCTGAAGAATCCCCATGTAGGGATCGCCGGAATTGGCCTCATTCAACACATTCAACATGGCCTTGGCCGCCTGCTGGGCCTCGGTGAGCTCGGGGATGGTGACGGCCTGGGCCGCGCCCCCGCTGATCAGCTCCCCATACTGGTTCAGACCGTCCAGCATCTCCCGCAGGGCGCAGGGCTCCACCGCGTCGGAGGATTCGGAGGCGCGCTCCGGCAGGGGGCTGCTGCTGGGCAGAGCTTCATAGTCCTCCAGAGTGTAAATCCGCTCCACTCCGTTTTCCACCAGCCGCACCCGGCCGTCGTTCAGGTATTCCTCTTCCCAGCTGTATGCCAGCTCCATGGCCCCGTTTGTAAAGACATAGTCCTCGGAGAGGTGGTAGGCGGCGCCGCCCGAGCCACCTGAGCTGATGTAGTATTTGCCGTCGCTGCCCTTCCACAGCTCTACGGACTGACGGCCTCCGTAGCACTCGGCTCCGGTGATGCGGGAGGCCTTGCCATCCTTCCAGCCGTAAATCTCGAAAGAGTCGCTGTCCAGCAGACTGCTGCTGACAACCAGGTAGGGCACTCCGTCCCCGGCCAGGTCTGCCAGGTAAACCTGCGCCCGGTCGGTTTCATAGAGGCCTCCATAGCCCCAGACGGAGTAGGGCTCCTCCCAAAAGACCAGCTGGCTCTCCGGAGAGCCATATTCATCAAAGGGGGCAATTTTACCGGAAATTCCATCCGCAATGATCTGGGCAAAGGCCCGGGCCTGCTCCGCCGTCATGCGGCACCGGCTGCGGTCCCCGGAGTAGGGGATCCCCTCCAGCGCCTGCAGGGCGGCCTGCCGGTCCTGCTCTTCCTGCTCCTCCCGGGATTGGGAGGCGGAGCTCTCCGTGTCCTGGCTGGAGCTCTCCGATCCCTTCCCACCGCCGGAGCAGGAGGTGAGCAGCAGCATCATGGCCAGCGCGATCAAAAGTGTCTTTTTCATGGTTCCCATTTCAGTTCCTCCTCTGGGGTTTGGCAAAACCCCATCTTATTGTTATGATAAATAAATTTTCTTCCCTTGTCCACCCCGGCGTTTGACCGGAGCGGAAAAAGTGGAAGATCACTCCGAAGGGTTGACATACTGGCGGAAGGGGTTGGCCATATAGCAAAGGAAGGACACCTCAGCCATCTGCTGAGGATAGTTCCGCTTCAGCAGGAAATATCTGTACCCGCGGGCAAAGAGCGTGACCGCAATAAAGCTCAGAATCATTCCTGCGGTGTCCCATTTGTTCCATACATAGAGGACAAGAAGCTCCGCCGCAATCAGCCCCGCATAAAAACCCTTGGAGGCCCGGATGAACTTGCCCTGTTTCGGCGTTCCCTGAGCCTGTTGTGTCCGCTGAACCTTTTCTTCCCGTTCCTGCTTCAGGATTACAGCCTCCTCCCGGGTATTGTAGAACTGAAAAGCCGCTCCGGCCACGATGCATAGAAGAGAGACGGGGAATGTCATATCCAGGGTATAGAGCATCATGCACAGTCCGCCGCCCAGCAGCAGGCCGCCTTCCAGAGCGGAAGAGAGGATGATGAGGGGCCGGAACAGGAGGGCGGTGAGCAGAATTGCTACGACAGCCAGTATAATACCCAGCATCCCGCCGGCCGCCAGATTTCGCATCAGATAATCCTGATCAAAATACCGGACCGCCTGCTCCAGGCCGTAGAAAAAGCCGAAGGTCACCGTGGCCAGAAAGACGTTGATCCCGTTGATGAGACACACCGCAATCTTATAGGCCTTGAAGGCCAGCAGGGCCAGCAAAACACCGCCCGCCAGTCCCATCAGCAGCCCGGGACCCAGCGCCTCCAGCGTGACCACCCCGATAATGCCAAAGCTCACCAGGCCCACCAGGAAGCCCATGAAAGCTGCGAACAGCTTCAGTACCCGGTAGCCGAAAAAGCACTGAATTAAGCCGGGAATAACAAAAAATAGACCGATTATGGCCAGGGTGGACCGGACGGTCTCCTGGGCAGCGCCGAATAAAAGCTCCAACATAATTGTTTCCTCCCTGTTCTCATTTCTCACTGGCTCCGGCGGCAAAGGTGGGTCGGGCTGACGATTTGAAGGAGCTGTCCCATGGGACAGGGGCCTCCCGCGTTCTTCGGTACCCGCTCCTTCGCCGCCGGTATGAGCTCTCCCGCTCACACCAGTAAGATTCATAAGACCGGGGCCGGGTTTTACTTTTTTGAAAAATTTTTCAAAATTTTTTGGCCGGGACATAGGCGTGCCCAAACAGAAAAACGGACCCGCCGTCAGGCGGGTCCGTTTTCCCGAATCATTTGGTTGACGCGATCCTGAACCTCATACAGAATCGCCCAGTATTGCTCCCACTCTCCGATGGATACGGGAAGCTGGGATGGAACCGTGCTTCCTTCCGGAAGGCGGTAGATTCCGCAGATTTCCAGGCTCTCACTTTGGAGCAGCGGCGTCAGATCGGCAGGCGGGTTGTCCCAGCCCGTATAGTCCAGAGCAAGGGCTCTCAAATGGGGGAGGCGGGCAACCGGCGTCAAATCCAGGTTTTTTACCATATCCAGCTCCAAAAGCTCCAGGGCTGGCATATTGGACAGCACCTCCAGGGAGAAATCCAGGGTTCCTCCGTTCCCCAGCTCCAGCATCAGAAGCTCCGGCAGTTCCTGGGCGGTTTCCAGGCGCAGCTCTGTGTCCTGTTCGCTCTCCAGCGTCAGCCGGTAAAGACCGGTCAGTTGGGACACATCCAGTGTGCCGCCGCCCTCCATGCGGAGATTCAACTCCCTGAGACTCTCTTTTTCCTCCACCGGGGTGAGATCGGCGTCCGCTGCCGTGCACAGGGAGAGATAGGTCAAATTGGGCAGCCGCTCCACAAAAGAGAGATCCTCAATCCAGAGCCCCTCTTCCCCGGCCAAGCCGTTGACAATAAAATGCAGGGTTTCATTCTCTGTTAGGGTATTCAGCAGTGCGCCGCTGTCGTGGGTATAGCAGTGGAGCATATCTAAATCGGGGAACAATGACACATCGGCCAGAGAAGTTACCGGCTGTGTCCCTTCGTCTGCAGCAGTAAAAAAGTCCTGGGGATGCTCCGCTGTCATCCCATCATCGCTGATCCAAAGGACGGTAATTTCCTGCAGATCGCTCTCATGGAGGGGCCCGGTGGGCTTGTCCAGTATGATCCGCACGTTCTGTTCAAATACCGGGTCAGAGAAGGTCACAGCGGACTGGTGCAGCACCACCCCGGCGCCTCCCGCCAGCACGGCAGCGGCCGCCACCCCGGCGGCAATCTTCATCTTCAGCGCCCCGGCCATGCCCTTGGCGGCGGCGCCCACGCCGCTGGCCGTCTGGCTGCCGCTCGCGGCAGCCGCTCCGGCACCAGCCCCAGCGCTCTGGCCCGCGGCAGAAGCGGCCCCGGCGGAAGCGGCTGCTGCGCCGGCTGTGCCAACCCCAGCGGCCACATTCTGCCAGGTGAGAAGAAATGCGCCGGGAGCGGGCAGTTCGCTGCCCACACAGGCAAAGAGCAGTCCGATGGGCGCCAGGGAGTGCAGGCGGATGTTGTCCCGGGCCTCCAGGGCCAGCACGCCCTCCTTCAGCTTCTTCCGGGCATAGTTCAGCCGGCTTTTTACCGTCCCCTCCGTGCACGCCTGAAGGCGGGCGATCTGCTCCACAGAGCACTGGGAGAAATAGTAGAGGATCACACACTCCCGCTGGGCCTCGGGCAGCTGGTTCACCAGCTCCATCACCAGCCGCCGGGTCTCCCCGATGTCTGCAGCTTCTTCGGGAATCAGAGCCTCGTTGGGGTCTGGGATGGCGTCAAAATAGTCCTGCTCCTCCTCGTCCTCCCCGCCCGGGGAGACAAAGCGCCCCTCCTGCCGCAGCACATTCCGGCAGCGGTTGGCGGCGATCTGAAAAATCCAGCTCAAAAAGGCCTCGGGATTGCGCAGGCTTTCCAGATTCTGAAGGGCGGAGAGGTAGCTCTCCTGCACCACGTCCATGGCCTGATCCGGGTTGCCGGTCAGGCGCAGCGCCAGGGCATAGACACGGGGACTGGTCTCTTGGTACAACTGTGCCAAGGCCTGCTGGTCGCCGGCCTTGGCACGCTCCACCAATGTTCGCAGCTCCATTTTCTTCTCTCCCTCGTTCCGCCCGGGGCGGTTACTCCTCTGCCTCCCGGGGGTCGGGCAGGTCAATGTAGGTGGGCTCGTGGCCGGTGGAGGCCACATACCGCAGCAGGTCCTCCCGTCCCAGACGCAGGGTGGAGGTGGAAATCCCCGGGTGGCCGCTGATAAATTCGTCGGCCAGCAGCGCCCGGTCGATGACCAGCTGCACCATGTGCTCCGTGTCAAAAAGGAGCTCCAGGGCGGAGACAGAGCCAGGGATGGTCTGGAGGTACTGCTTCATGTGCCCCTCGTCGGCAAAGGACAGCCGGGCGCAGCCCAGCTGAGCGGAGAGGTACTTGGTCTTGAAGGGCTTGTCCCCCGGCATCATGAGAAGATAAAACTGGGTCTGCTGGCGGTTGCACAAAAAGAGGTTTTTACAGATTTTAGCTCCCAGCAGGGATTCGATCTGCAGACAGGCCTCCATGGTGTCGGCGTGGTCGTGGTCCACCCGCAGGTAAGGGATATTCAGTTCTTCCAGCCGGTCGTAGACCGCCAGCTCCTGGGGAATGCGGTCGTCGGTGGGGCGGCCGGTATAGACAGTGGGATTGATGTACATGGCCATTCTCCTTGCAGCACAGTAATTTCGACTCCCATCATAGCACAAAGAAACCTTTTTTGTACAGATGTGCTCCGGCCCGCCGGCGGGAAAACATTTGGACCGGGGGGCGGCTCTGTGGTACAATGGGGAAAACGCAGAAAACGGAGGCGGGGGTATGTATGTCTATGGTCTGGGCCAGAGCCTGACGCTGCTGGAGGGAGCTCCGGCGCCGGGGACGGCGGCGGTCTATGTGCTCTCCTCGGAAGAGCTGGACCGGCATCCCCAGCTGCCCGGGCTGGAGGAGGTGCTCCACCACACGCCCAGCGCCCGGGACGCCCGGGTATGCAAGGCGGAGGTGCGCCGGGACTGCATGAGCGGTACGGTGGTGGTCCCCCGCCGGGGCCGGGAGGGAGAGCGGACCGCCTTTGGCTATCTGCTCACCGGGGACCGGGCGGTGCTGTGCGACGACACCGGGACGGCCCATGCCATCCTCAAGCGCCTTGGGAAGGAAAAACGGTGGCGGGAGAACGGCCCGGGACGGTTTTTCTGTGAGTTTCTGGAACAGCTGCTGGCCCGGGACCTCCACCACCTGGAGGAGCTGGAGGACCGGCTGGAGCAGCTGGAGGACCAGGTGCTGGCGGGAAAGCTGGAGGGCTTCAACGCCGCCCTCTCTCCGCTGCGCAAGCAGATTCTGGGCTGGCTTCGGTACTACACCCAGCTGGATGGGGTGGCCTGTGAGCTGGAGGGCAATGAGATCGGCCTCTTTTCTTCCGAGGAACAGCGGATGTTCCACATGCTGGAGAAACGGGTGGCGCGCCTGCGGGATGAGGCCCAGCTGCTGCGGGAGTACTGTGTGCAGGTGCGTGAGCTCTTTCAGGCGGAGCTGGACATCCGGCAAAACCGCATCATGAAGATCCTCACCGTGGTCACCACCGTCTTTCTGCCCCTGTCCCTGGTGGCCGGCTGGTACGGCATGAACTTTACCGGCATGCCCGAGCTGAGCTGGGCCTACGGCTATCCGGCGGTGATTGCCGCCAGTGTGGTCATTGTGCTGCTGACCCTGTGGATCATGAAAAAGAAGAAATTCTGGTAAATGAGAACCGGCCCCGGGCATTGCCCGGGGCCGGTCTGCTCTTCGGATCATGAGCGCAGCCGCTCCTCCACCAGATGGGAGAAGGCCTGAAAGGCGTTGGGGACGGCGTATACCTCCCGCAGCGCCGCCCGGTCGGCCCACACCCAGCCCTCCGGCAGGGTGTCGCTCTCCGCCTCCAGCACCTGGGCGGTCATGTGCCACTCAATGTGAGAGAAAATGTGCTTGCCCGTGCCGCCTCGCTGCACGGAGCCGGAAAGGCCCCAGTGCTGGAGCCAGTCGGTGCCGTCAGCCAGCTCGTTGGGGTACTCCCACAGCCCGGCCAGCAGCCCTCGGGCGGGGCGGCGGCGCAGAGCCACCTTGTCCCCGTGAAAGACCAGCCAAACGGTGCGCTCCTCCACCCGCCGGGCCTTCTTGGCCGCCTTCACCGGCAGCTCACCGGTGCGGTCCTCCAGGTGCGCTCGGCAGAAGGCTGCCGCGGGACAGCGGTCACAGAGAGGCGCCCCGTTGGGCAGACAGACGGTGGCACCCAGCTCCATCATGGCCTGGTTGAAGTCTCCCGGAGCCTCCACCGGGATGAGCTGGGCCAGGGCGGCAGTGACCTTTTTCTTCATGGCCGGGGTGGAGATGTCCCCCGGGTCTCCGGTGATTCGGGCCGCCACCCGCAGCACGTTGCCGTCCACCGCCGGAGTGGGCAGGCCGAAGGCGATGGAGGAAATAGCCCCGGCGGTGTAGTCCCCAATTCCGGGCAGGGCGCGGATGGCGTCATAAGTATTGGGAAATAGGCCCCCGTGCTCCTCCACAATCTGCCGGGCGGCCTTCTGCAGGTTGCGGGCCCGACTGTAATAGCCCAGCCCCTGCCACAGTTTCATCAGTTGATCCTCCGGCAGAAAGGCCAGTTCCTCCACCGTGGGGGCCGCCTCCAGGAAACGGCGGTAGTAGTCCAGCACCGCCGCCACCCGGGTCTGCTGGAGCATGATTTCCGAAATCCACACCCGATAGGCGGTGGGATGGCTGCGCCAGGGCAGCGTCCGGGCGTGTTCCCGGTACCAGAGAAGCAGCGGAATGGGCAGCTGCTCAAGTGGTGTATCCATAGTATCCTCCTTGTGTCCGCCCCCGGACCCTGCATCCTCCGGTGGGCGGTGTCCTCCCTATTATACTGTCCCCCGGTCTCCGCCGCAAGGGGGGAGGAATACGGACCCGTATATAGCTATTTCATTATAATATACATAATGAATTTGGGAATGGTATTTCCGGGACCGAGATGTTAAAGTTTTAACAGAACAAAAGTTAAAAAATTAACGATATACCATCTGCCGCTCTTGTGGTGTATCGGAGATGACAACCTTTGTTCGTGATCATTCCTTTTTCATCCATCCTTCCAGATCAACCAGAAAGGGGCACCCCGCAGGGGTGCCCCTTTCTGGTTTTCTCAGATGAACCGGAGAGGAGAAAACAGCTGTCCCGCCAGTCTGGGTAAATTCCGGATACAAAGCCTGTCTCCGATTGCCCAGGCAGGGCTGGGTTTCTTACTTCACCTTGTCAATGATCATCTGCTCATAGCGCAGATAGGTGTAGCCTGCCTTTTCGTACAGGTGGACGGCCCCCTGGTTGACGTGGTTGACCTCCAGGCGGAGGCGACGGGCACCGGGATAGCTCTGCTCAATCCAGGACAGGATGTCCAGTCCCAGCCCCTTCCCCCGGAATTCGGGCAGCAGGTAGATCTCCTCCAGGAAGACGCACCGGCCGCCCACCTCGGCGGAGTAGCACAGGGTGATATAGAGGTAGCCCGCGGGCTGCCCGTCCCAGGAGATGAGCACACCCCGCAGCAGAGGCTCTGTGGCGTCGGCGGCATCCCGGAAGGTGCGCTCCAGGATGGACTCGTCCACCGGATGGAGGACGGCGTCGGTCTGGTAAAAGTCCCGCACCATGGGCAGGATGATGTCGTGGTCCTGAGGGGTAATGTCGCGGAAGCTGAGCATGATAAAACTCCTTTTCTCATTTAGTTGAAAATATCCGGGGTGTCGGCAAAGAGCTGCCGCACCCGGGCAAGCACAGGTCGGTTTTCCGGCCGCTGCAGGGCCGGGTCCTCCGCCAGCAGGTCACGGGCGGCCTGCTGGGCCTGGGTCAGAAGGCGGGTGTCCCCCGCCAGGTCGGCGATCTTCAGCTGGGGCAGGCCGTGCTGCCGGCTGCCGAAGAAATCACCCGGCCCCCGCAGCTTCAAGTCCTCCTCGGCAATGCGGAAACCGTCGGTGGTGGAGGAGAGCACCCGCAGCCGCTGCATGGACTCGGGATTTCGGGTGGAGGTGACCAGCACGCAGTAGGACTGGTGCTTGCCCCGGCCTACCCGGCCACGGAGCTGGTGGAGCTGGCTGAGGCCGAAGCGGTCGGCATTCTCGATGATCATCAGGGAAGCGTTGGGCACGTCCACCCCCACCTCCACCACGGTGGTGGCCACCAGTACCTGGATGTCCCCCTTGGCAAAGGCGGCCATCACCGCTTCCTTTTCCCTGGGGCGCAGCTTGCCGTGGAGCACTCCCAGGCGCAGGTCGGGAAAAACGTCCTTCTGCAGCTGGGCGGCGTAGCTGGTCACGGCTTTCAGGTTCAGGGTGGGGTGTTCCTCCCCGGGGAGGGCGGCGTCGGGGTTATCCTCCACCGCCGGACAGATGAGGTAGACCTGCCGGCCCTGGGCTACCTGCTGGCGGACAAAGTTGTACATCCGCTCCCGCTTGTCCTCCCGGATGATGTAGGTCTCCACGGGGGTGCGGCCGGGAGGCAGCTGGTCAATGACTGATACGTCCAGATCCCCGTAAATGATGAGAGCCAGAGTGCGGGGAATGGGGGTAGCCGACATGACCAGCACGTGGGGAGCTCCCTCCGCCGTCCCCTTGGCGGCCAGGGCGGCCCGCTGGGCCACGCCGAAGCGGTGCTGCTCGTCGGCAATGATGAGGCCCAGCCGGGCAAAGGACACGTCGGCGGAGATGAGGGCGTGGGTGCCCACGGCCAGGTCAATCTCCCCCGCCGCCAATGCCGCCCGTATCTTCCGCTTTTCCGCCGCGGGCAGGGAGCCGGTGAGCAGACCCACCCGGATGCCCGCCGGAGCCAGCAGGGCGGACAGAGAGCGGGCGTGCTGTTCGGCCAGTACCTCCGTGGGGGCCATGAGGGCGGACTGATACCCGCCCCTGGCCGCCAGCCAGGCGGCGAAGGCGGCCACCGCCGTCTTGCCCGAACCAACATCCCCCTGGACCAGGCGGTTCATGGGCCGTCCCGAGGAGAGGTCGGCGGCAATCTCCCCCATGACCCGGGCCTGGGCCTGGGTGGGGGCGAAGGGCAACAGGGCCTCAAAGTCCCCTTGAGGCTGGGGCGGAACGGGAAAGCCGGTCTCCTCCCCCCGCCGGTCCTTCAGGAGGGTGAGGCCCACGGACAGGTAGAAGAGCTCCTCAAAGGTGAGCCTCCGCCGGGCCAGGTCCAGGGCCTCCTCGTCCTGGGGGAAGTGAATGTTTTTTAACGCAAATTCCAGCTCCGCCAGCTGATAGTGCTGGCGAAGACCGGCGGGCAGCGTCTCGGGGAGGCTGCCCGCGCAGGGCAGGGCCTGCTGGGTCAGGGAGGCGAGCAGGTGGTTGGAGATGCCCGCGGTGAGGTGGTAGATGGGCATGATGCGCCCGGTGACATTGGGACGGTCCGCACGCTCAAAGATGGGATTAACCATGGTGCGGCGGCGGCCCTGCTCCTCCACGGTGCCGAAGAAGATGTACTCCTCCCCCGCCTGGAGGGCCCGCTGGACATAGCTCTGATTGAAGAAGGTGAGGTGCAGGACCCCGGTCTGGTCCACCACCTTGAGCTGGACCAATTCCAATCCCTTCCGGATGCGGGAGAGGCGGGGGTGTTCCGCCGCCATGGCGGAGATGCACACCCGCGTTCCCAGGGGAGCCTGGCGGATGGAGTACAGCTGACGCCGGTCCTCGTAGTCCCGGGGGTAGCGGAGAAGCAGGTCTCCTGCCTTCTCCAGGCCCAGCTTGCTGAGCTTGCCGGCCCGCACCGCCCCCACGCCGGGGAACTGGGTCAGCGGGGTGTCCAGCGACACGGTCATAGGGGCACCTCCTGTCTGTAATGGCAGTGAAAACGGCTGAAATCAGCCGCTTTCCGCTATTCTACCACACATTGTCCGGGGAGTAAAGGCGAAAGAAAGCCCCTTGCCAAAGGGAGAGGGAGCCCGTATAATGGGGGCAAAGAGCTTTGAAACGAAAGGAGCACCCCCATGTCGGAACATATTTTGAACCTGCTCCCCCTGAAGGAGGAGGACCGGGAGAAATTTGAGGCCCTGGCCCCGGACGCCGTCCATGTGTACGCCGGGCGGAAATCGGTCACCCCTCAGCAGCTGGAGGAGGCCACCATCATTTTGGGCTGGCCCAAGGCCGAGGAGCTGCACTACGCCCGGAACCTCAAGTGGCTGCAGACCATGTGGGCGGGAACAGACGAGTACGAGGGGGAGGGCATCCTGCCTCCGGGGGTGATCATGTCCTCCTCCAGCGGCAGCAACAGCCTGAGCGTGGCCGAGCACATGCTGGCCAGCGTGATGGCCCTGTGCCGCCGCCTGCCCACCTACCGGGACAGCCAAAAGCAGCACCGCTGGGCGGATGAGGGTATCATGAAGACCATCTACGGCGGCACCGTGCTGGTGGTGGGTGCGGGACACATCGGCTCTACCTTCGCAGGCATGTGCCGTGCCCTGGGGGCCCACACCATCGGTCTCAAGCGGACAGTGCGCGGACCGGTGGAGGGCTTTGATGAGGTGTTCCCCCTGGAGAAGCTGGACGAGCTGCTGCCCCAGGCGGATGTGGTGGCCCTCTGCCTGCCCCACAACGCCCAGAGCGCCGGACTGATGGACGAGCGGCGCATCGGCCTTATGAAGGACGACGCCATCTTTATCAACGCCGGACGGGGCTCCGCCCTGGACCAGGACGCTCTTGGCCGGGCCATGGAGAAGGGCAAGCTGTGGGGAGCGGCTCTGGACGTGACGGTGCCCGAGCCCCTGCCGGAGGACAGCCCCCTGTGGGACATCCCCAACCTGCTCATCACCCCCCATGTGGCCGGCGGTATGCGGCTGGAGATCACCCGCAAGAAGTGCATCGAAATCGCGCTGGAAAACCTGCGCCGCTACCTGGCCGGAGAGCCCTTGATGAACCGGGTACGCTGATCATTCATACATAAGAAAACGAGGAGTGACACGCAGTGTCCCTCCTCGTTTCGTTTCTCAACCCAATCCAACAAAAAAGTCCTGATATTCCGCCTGAAAAATCTCTTTCAGCGCCACCAGTTCACTTACTTTGATGTTCATGCGATTGGTTTCCAGCTTTGCATAAGTGCTTTTGGAAATACTCAGGCCCATCAGCTGGAGTTTCGCCACTACCTGGTCCTGGGTCATACCTGCTCTGCGGCGCAGCGCCTGAATGTTGTGTCCAATATCCAGATCCGGTCGAATCTTTTGCATAGCCTCACCCATAATTCGCAATAAAGAATTTATGAGTTGAGTTTATCCACTTCGTATATTATAATGTTTCGTGATAACGAATTTTGCGTGGTGGGAAACTATGATGAAGTGGCCTATGTGGGTCAGGCTTCTGGTTGGAACTGTGGCTGTCCTGTTTTGTCTGGTGCTGTCCATTCTAGCTCAGTCTGTTTTAGGTGAGTACAGTCTGTTCCTAATTCTTCCCGGGGCAGGAATATTTATTTATCTGAACCCAGAGCTGATGCGGGGGGATTAGACAGCAGATGCTGACATTTATAATATAAAACAGGAGGGACGCTGTGCGTCCCTCCTGTTTTCGTTCTTCCCAGGAAGCAAAACGAAGTTTTGCGCTTAAGTTCTTTTTGGTTCTTTTTCTTGCAAGAAAAAGAACGCCTGCCCGGCGAGGGCTTAGAGATGCTTAAAACTCCGCGTTGCCCACCGTACGGGGATGCAGCTCCACGTCGCGGATGTTGCTGATGCCGGTGAGGTACATGACCATGCGCTCGAAGCCCAGGCCATAGCCGGCGTGGCGGCAGGAGCCGTAGCGGCGCAGGTCACAGTACCACCAGTAGTCCTCGGGATTCATGCCCAGCTCCTTGATGCGGGCCTCCAGGATGTCGATGCGCTCCTCACGCTGGGAGCCGCCGATGATCTCGCCGATGCCGGGCACCAGGCAGTCGGCGGCGGCCACGGTCTTGCCGTCGTCGTTGAGGCGCATATAGAAGGCCTTGATCTCCTTGGGGTAGTCGGTGACGAACACGGGGCGCTTGTAGACCTGCTCGGTGAGGTAGCGCTCGTGCTCGGTCTGCAGGTCGCAGCCCCACTCCACCTTATAATCAAACTTGTCGTTGTTCTTCTTCAGAATCTCCACCGCCTCGGTGTAGCTCACCCGGGCGAAGTCGGAGGAGGCCACATGCTCCAGACGCTCCTTCAGTCCCTTGTCCACGAAGGAGTTGAAGAAGTTCATCTCGTCGGGGCACTTGGCCATGACATAGTTGATAATATACTTGATCATGGCCTCAGCGGTGTCCATATAGTCATTGAGGTCGGCGAAGGCCATCTCAGGCTCGATCATCCAGAACTCGGCGGCGTGACGCTGGGTGTTGGAGTTCTCGGCGCGGAAGGTGGGGCCGAAGGTGTAGACGTTGCCGAAGGCCATGGCGAAGTTCTCGCAGTTGAGCTGGCCGGAGACGGTGAGGCTGGCCTTCTTGCCGAAGAAGTCCTTGGTGTAGTCCACAGAGCCGTCCTCGTTCTTGGGCACATTCTGGAGATCCAGGGTGGTCACCTGGAACATCTCGCCGGCGCCCTCACAGTCGGAGGCGGTGATGATGGGGGTGTGGACATAGACAAAGCCCTGGTCCTGGAAGAAGCAGTGGATGGCGTGGGCAGCCACGGAGCGCACCCGGAAGGCGGCGGAAAAGAGGTTGGTACGGGGGCGCAGGTGCTGGATGGTGCGGAGGAACTCCACACTGTGGCGCTTCTTCTGCAGGGGGTAGTCGGGGGCGGAGGGGCCCTCCACGGCGATGGAGGCGGCCTTTACCTCCAGGGGTTGCTTGGCGGTGGGGGTGAGGACCACGGTGCCGGTGACAATGAGGGCGGCGCCCACGTTCTGAGCGGCGATCTCCTTATAATTGTCCAGCACGTTGGCGTCCATGACTACCTGCAGGTTCTTGAAGCAGGAGCCGTCGTTGAGCTCAATAAAGCCGAAGCCCTTCATGTCCCGGATGGTGCGGGCCCAGCCGCAGACGGTGACCGTCTGGCCGCCCAGAGCGTCCTGGTCGGCAAAGATAGAAGCGATGGTGATACGCTGCATAGCATTCCTCTCCATATCATGATCAGACAAATAAGCCCGGAAAGACCGGGTCTTTTCATTATAATGCTTTTTTTCTCCTTTTACAAGAGGAACAGCGGGAATTCCCCGCCGGAGCAGGCCGGAATTCTTACATAATCTTTACGCCCAGCCGCCTTGACAGGAAAATGGGGGGTGCGTATAATTTGTGACAGCCTGTCACAATGACAACCTGTCATATTTTGGAGGTCTGCTATGCCTACCAGTACCTTTTTCCGATTGCCGGAGGAAAAGCGGCAGCGCCTGCTGGATGCGGCCTGGGGAGAATTTACCCAGGTGCGCTACGCAGATGCGTCCATCAACAAGATCATTCAGGGGGCCCGAATCTCCCGGGGCAGCTTCTATCAGTATTTCACCGATAAGGATGAACTGTTCGCCTACCTGCTGGGGGACATGTGGGCCTACTTCACCCAGGTTCTGGAGGAGGTCCTGGTGAAGAGCCAGGGTGATCTGTTTGCCATGCCTCTGGCGGCCTTTGACCGGTTCGTCCACCGGGGGGGCAGCGCGGACAAACGGCTGCTCCGCTTCATCCGGGTGATGCAGCGCAACCAGGGCATGGATATGCAGTGGATGGCGGGGGAGGAGCGGCCCATACTGCCCGACCAGCTGGCCCGGCACATCGATACCGAAGGGCTGCAGAGCGGGGAGCACCGCTTTTTGGAACACATTTTCTTTTTGCTCATGGGCGCGCTGATCTGCGCGGTGATGACCACGCTGCGCAAGCCGGACCAGTGGGAAGCCCAAAGGGACATTTTGCAGCAGCGGGTGGATATTATCCGCCGGGGCAGCCTGGCGGAGCCGGAATTCCACCGGGAAAGCGACGAAGGAGGACGGACATGACAAATCAGAAACTCACCGCCCTGATGCTGGCCGGAGCCCTGGCTTTGGGCCTGTGCGGGGGCGCGGTGCTGGCGGCGGACCCGGTGGAGCCGGATCCCTCCGCCGTGGAGCAGCAGGAAGAACAGGAAGCGACCCAAACAGAGGTCCAGGCGGATCAGGAGGAGTCCGGCGGGGAGGACACAAGCGCCCCGGAGGATTCGGAGGGAGAGGACGGGGAGGACCCCGACGAGGAGACGCCCCAGCCTGACCCCGATCCGGAGGGCTCCCTGTCCTTTGCCAACGTGGACAGCCGGGTCCGGGCGGGGAACCTCAACTACCTGGTGCTGGAGGAGACCATCGCCCAGGTGGAGGCCACCGACTATGACAAGCTTATGGAAGAGCTGCGGGACACCCTCAACGACATTGCCAATATGCAGTGGGGACTCATCACCAGCGGCTCTATGATAGATCTTCCCCCAGGAATGGAGGCTGTTGAAGGAGTGCTTCAGGGCATGGTCTCCATGTCCAATTCCTCCGCCGCCCAGTCCCTCCAGACCCAGTACGACGCGGTGCGGGAGCAGTTTGACGCCATCAAGGACGGCACCACCCAGAAGGAGGCCGCCGACGGCATCCGACAGCTGGAGGACACCCAGAACAACCTGGTGCTGCTGACCGAGAGCATGTACGTCCAGCTCAGCGAGCTTCAGGCCACCAACGCCACCCTCCAGCGGGCTCTGGACGCCATGGACCGACAGATTGAGGAGCTGGAGCTGCGCTATGAGCTGGGGCAGATCTCCTCCCTCACCCTCCAGCAGGCCAAGTCGGGCCGGACCACCCTGGTCAGCCAGAAGCAGACCGTGGAGAACTCCATCTCCACCCTGACCATGAATCTGCAGTCCATGGTAGGCGACGAGATTACCGGCACCCTGCGCCTGTCCGCCCTGCCTCAGGTCACCGACCAGCAGCTGGAGGCCATGGACCTGGAGGCCGATCTGGCCGCCGCCAAGGAGGTCAGCTACACCCTCTATGCCGCCAAGAAGACTCTGGACGACGCGGAGGAGACCTACAAGGACGCGGGCAAAAAATACAATTATAACGAGAGCAAATACCAGTTTGTCCAGGCCCAGCACGCCTGGCAGGCCGCTCAGTACACCTATGATGGAGCGGTGCAGAACTTCGAGCTCTCCTTCCGCACCCTGTATGCCCAGGTAAAGGACTATCAGCAGGTGCTCCAGGCGGCCCAGACCGCCCTGGCCGTGGAGCAGGACAACTACGCCGTGGACCAGCTGAAATATGAGCAGGGCACCATCTCCGAAAACGCCCTGCTCACCGCCAAGGATGACCTGGACACCGCTCAGGACACGGTGAACACCGCCCGGCGCAACCTGTTCTCCGCCTACAACAACTATCGCTGGGCCGTGGATTACGGCATTTTGAACTAAGCAGGAGGACCTACATACTATGATGGCAAGAAAACAAATTGTGTCCCTGGCCCTGGCCGCCGCCCTGGCCGTCTCCCTCACCGCCTGCGGAAGCAGCTCCGATACCAGCACAGATACCTCCGGCCAGACCGCCGCCGGTGTGGCCGTCCAGGTGCAGGAGGTCACCTCCGACGACATCGCCACCGAAAACAAGGTGTCCGGCAAGATTGCCGCCGACAATGAGACCTCTATCTTCGTGGTCTCCAGCGTCAAGTGTACCGCCGTGTACGTGGAGGCCGGCGACACCGTTCAGGCGGGGCAGAAGATCTGCACCCTGGATCTGGACAGCACCCTCTCCTCTTACAACGCGGCCAACATCAGCTATGACTCCGCCGCCCAGAGCTACCAGGATCAGAAGGCCATTCTGGACAAGCAGGTCCAGCTGGCCCAGACCAACCTGGACAACCTGAAGGCCCTCTTTGAAATCGGGGCCGCCTCCCAGCTGGAGATCGATCAGGCAGAGCTGTCCCTCCAGCAGGCCGAGGCGGGCCGCACCTCCACCCTGGCCCAGCTGGAGGCCGGGATGCAGAGCGCCAAGTCCAACGTGGAGCAGCTGTCCACCCTCCTGGAGGATGTGGACAGTCAGGGCAACGTGATTGCCCCCACCGCGGGCACCCTGGTGTCCCTCAACGCGGTGGAAAATGCCTTCGTCTCCCCCTCCATGCCTGTGGCCGTCATTGACGGGCCGGAGCAGATGAAGGTGTCCGTCTCCGTGTCTGAGGCCCTGGTGCCCAAGCTGGCCATCGGGGACGAGGCGGAAGTCACCGTGTCCGCCATTGACACCACCTTTACCGCCCAGATCCGTGCGGTGGAGCAGACCGCCAACGCCCAGACCAAGCTCTATACCGTCACCCTCTCCGTGCCCGCCGATGTGAGCGGACTGCTCAGCGGCATGTTTGCCGACGTCACCTTCCGCACCGATGCCTCGGAAAATGCGGTGGTGGTGCCCACCGAGGCCATCCTCACCAGCGGCACGGAGCAGCACGTCTTTGTGGTGGAAGAGGGCGTGGCCAAGCAGGTGGCCGTCACCACCGGCCTCACCGGCAACGGCGTCACGGAGATCACCTCCGGCCTCCAGCCCGGCCAGCAGCTGGTGACGGTGGGCCAGGCCTACCTGTCTGACGGCGATCCGGTGCGGGTCGTGTCCGGGGAGGGCTGAGGCTGTGAGCAGCATCGCAAAATTCTGCATCAAGCACAAGGTGACCACCCTCATGGCGGTCATCATGGTTTCCATCTTCGGTGTGGTCTTCACCACCCAGCTCCAGATGTCCCTCCTCCCGGACATTGAGGCCCCCGCCGCCGTGGTCCTGTGCTACTACAACGGCGCCAACCCCAGCGACATGGAGGAGCTGGTCACCCGCCCCCTGGAGTCGGCCATCATGTCGGTGCCCGGCGTGGACGGCGTGCAGTCCTCCTCCTCCGACGGAGTGAGCCAGGTCCAGATCACCTATGTGGACGGCACCGACCTGGACATTGCCGCCACCAAGCTGCGGGAGAAGTTTGATATGCTCTCCCTGCCCGACGGTGCCACCGACCCGGTCATCGTCAACATCAACGTCAGCGACCTGATGCCCTCGGCCATGATCGCCCTCATGGGAGAGGACCTGGCCTCCGTCCAGGCCCTGGCGGAGGACACGGTGGCCCCCGCTTTGGAGCGCATTGACGGCGTGGCGCAGGTCACCGTCTCCGGCGGCGTAAGCCAGCAGGTGGCCGTGGAGATCGACAACACCCGGGCCGCCGGCCTGGGGCTGTCCAGCTCCTACATCGCCCAGATTCTGGCCGCAGAGAACCTCCTCTACCCCGCCGGCGAGATGGAAAATGGGTCTCAGCACCTCACCGTTTCCACCGACGCCAAGCTGAGCACTGTGGAGGATGTGGCCAACGTCATTCTCCCCCTGCCCACCGGCGGCTCGGTGCGCCTCTCGGAGGTGGCCGACATCTCTTTGGAGAACCTGGACGCGGACACGGTGGCCAAGACGGACGGCACCGCCTGCGTCATCCTCCAGGTCTCCAAGCAGTCCGGCGCCAACGAGGCCGCCACCGCCCAGGCGGTGGCCAAGGCCATGGCGGAGCTAAAGGAGAAAAACGCCGCGGTGGCCTACGCCATTCCCTATCTGGCCTCCGACTACATTAACCTCTCTGTGGAGTCCGCCATCCAGAACATCATTCTGGGCGTAGTGCTGGCCGCCATTGTGGTGTTCCTCTTCCTGCGCCGCTGGGGCGCCACCGCCACCATCGCCGTGTCCATGCCCGTTTGTATTCTCACCGTGTTCGTGCTGATGAACGTCTTTGACCTCACCCTGAACATGATGTCCCTGGGCGGCATCGCCATGGGCGTGGGCATGATCGTGGACAACTCCATCGTGGTGCTGGAGAACATCTACCGCTACGCCGGCGAGGGCCACAGCCGCATGGAGTCCTGCGTGGACGGCACCAAAGAGGTCTTCACCTCCCTCACCGCCTCCACCCTCACCACCGTGGCCGTGTTCCTGCCCCTGGGCCTCAGCGGAGGCATTGCCGGTATGCTGTTCAAGGACTTCTGCCTCACCATTGCCTTCCTGATCCTGGGCTCTCTGGTCATTGCCGTCACCCTGGTGCCCCTGCTGTGTTACTTCCTGCTGGATGAGAACCGGGTGCGCCGCCAGGCTCTGAAAAAGGCCCAGCGGAAGAGCACCCGCAAATCTCTGCCCCTTATGGACTGGTACACCAAGGTGCTGGCCTTCTTCACCCGCCATCTGACCCTGGGTATGCTGGCCTCGGTGGCCCTGGTGGTTCTGTTCACCGTCTCCTGCCTGTCCACCAAGATGGTGCTCATGCCCGAGATGGACCAGGGCATGGTGACTGTCTCCGTCAGCACCCCCATCGGTTCGGAGGTGGAGCAGACCACCGCCATTGCCGACCGGGTGGTAGCTGTGGTGGAGGAGACGGTGCCCGAGCTGGACAACGTCTACTATATCACCCAGCCTGAGTCCGCCTCGGTGAATCTGACCCTGGTGGACAAAAGTGAGCGCACCCGCACCAGCCAGCAGGTGGCCAACGGCCTGCGCACCGCTCTGGCGGACATCGCCGGCTGTGAGATCACCGTCTCCGCCTCGGACATGACCGCGCTCATGGGCGGCCAGGACATCAGCGTAGACATCACCGGCACCGACTACAACACCCTGACCCTCATTGCCGGCGACCTGGCTGAGCAGATTGCCCAGCTGGAGGACGCCGTGGATGTGACCACCTCCGCCGCCAAGCGGGTGGACCAGGTCACCGTCACCATCAACCGGGAAGCCGCCTCCCAGTACGGCCTCACCGCCGCCACCATCGGCGCGGCGGTGCGCTCGGAGCTGTCCGGCGCCACCGCCACCACCGTCACCATCGACAACAAGGAGCTGGACGTGGTGGTCCGGGGCGACGGCGTGGCCGGGGAGAACCTGGACGCCCTGCGCTCCATGCCTGTCACCACCGCCTACGGCGGCACGGTGCCCCTGTCCTCGGTGGCCCAGGTGGAGATTATCCAGGCTCCCCAGACCATCACCCGTGTGAACCAGGCCCGGCAGATTTCTGTGGCGGGCGACACCATCAGCGGCGATACCACCGCCATGACTGCCAAGATCCAGGCCATTCTGGACAGCTACGCCCTGCCCGACGGCTACACCGCCCAGATTTCCGGCGCCTACACCGACATGATGGACAGCTTCTCCGACCTGCTGCTGGCTCTGGTTGTGGCCCTGGGCCTGGTGTACTTCGTCCTGGCCTCCCAGTTTGAGTCCTTCCTCATGCCCGTCATCGTCATGATGATTCTGCCCGTGGCCTTCAGCGGCGCTCTGTTTGCCCTGCCGGTCACCGGACGGGACCTGTCCATGATCTCTCTGGTGGCCCTCATCATGCTGGCAGGTACCGTGGTCAACGCCTCCATCATCCTGGTGGACTACATCCGTCAGCGCCGGGAGCGGGGCGAGAGCCGCCAGGAGGCCATCCTCCACGCCTGCCCCCTGCGTATCCGGCCCGTGCTCATGACCACCCTCACCACCATCCTGGCCCTGGTGCCCATGGCCCTGGGCATCGGCGACACCAACGAGATGATGTCTGATATGGGCATCACCATGATCAGCGGCATGGTCATTTCCACCATCATCACCCTGATCTTTACCCCGGTCTACTACTCCGTCATTGATAACCTCAGCCATATCTTCCGCCGCAAGCCCAAGCCTGCCCCCAAGGAGGAGACGGTGTAAGTCACCCAACGTGAAACGGGAGGCACACTCAAAAGAGTGTGCCTCCCGTTTTTTGTTTGGGGTCGATTCAAAAAGGACCTGACTCAGGTCAGCCGCACCCGGGGGCGGTCCGGGTGCTCCCCCGACCAGCCCACCGGGGGCATGCAGGTCAGACGGTAGAGGTCCTCCTCCTCCAGCTCAAAGGAGAAGAGGTCCCGGTTCTGGCGCATCCGCTCCAGGGAGGAGGCCTTGGGCAGGGGGACGATCCCTCGCTGCAGGGCGAATTTCAGGCAGATCTGGGCGGGGGACACCCCGTATTTCTCCGCCAGTGCGCAGACCAGCGGGTCCCCCAGCACCCGGCGCTTCCCCAGGGGGCTCCAGGCCTGGACCAGGATGTTCCGGGCCTGACAGTAGGCCACCGCGGCCTCCTGGGCGTGCCCGGGGTGGTACTCCATCTGGTCCACCATGGGGGCAATCCGGCCGTGTGCCAGGAGGTTTTCGATGTGGTGGGGGTGGAAGTTGCTCACACCGATGGCCTTCACCACGCCCTGGTCGTAGAGCTCCTCCAGGGCCTGCCAGGTCTCCAGGTCCAGGGCCTTCCAGTCGGCGTAGTCCGGGTCGGGCAGGGGCCAGTGGATGAGGTAGAGGTCCAGATAGTCGGTTTGCAGCGCCTCCAGGCTCCGGCGGGCGGCGGCCATGGCGCCCTCATAGCCCATCTCTGTCTTCCAAAGCTTGGAGGTGATGAAAACCTCCTCCCGGGCCAGACCGCTTTTCCGGATGGCGGAGCCCAGGTAGGACTCGGTGCCGTAAAAGGAGGCCGTGTCAAAGGCCCGGTAGCCGGCCTCAATGGCGGTGAGGAGGACATCCTCGTTTTGTTCCTCCGCCGTTTTGTAGGTCCCGAAAATGAGGGCCGGGACCCGGAGGCCGTTTTGCAGTTGGAATGTATGCTGCTGCATGTGGAGCGCTCCTTTCCGGGCAGACCGGGGTCCGCCACCTGATGTTTGCCTTATTATAGCACGGCGGAACAGGGTTTGCCAGCGGTTTGCCCGGAGCGGGGTAAAGAGGGCCGCGAGGGCATAGTGCCAGATAATTTCCAGAAAATGTATGTGGATGTACGATTTTGTGCAACTGCCCGCCAGTTACAAAGGCCGCGCTTTCTTGCAAGCTTTCTTGAAAGAAAGCTTGGCAAAGAACTTTCTGCGAAGCTGCGCTTCGCCTCTTTGCTCGTGGGAGATTCTCATGGAGAGGTAATCTGTAAACATACAAAGGAGGAAATTTTATGGCAAGCGGACAGACAGCGAATTTTGGACTCAATCAATGGGCGGCAGAGGATCAAGTAATCTGCACGGAGTTCAATGAGGACAACGCAAAAATTGATGAGGCTTTGGGAAAGATGTCCACAAAAGCAGAAGTTGCACTAAAAGCAGAACTTGTGGTAGGAAGTTATACAGGCAATGGAGCATCAAGCCGTACTATTTCCCTGGGGTTTCGACCAAAAGCGGTTTATGTGTGCAAGAACGACGGAACCACTAAGGATATCACCAACACCGCCTATGAGTGGCACTACGGAGGGTTGGCTGTGGATGGCTCTTCGTTAGTGGTGGGAGGAAAGACTGTTTTATCCATTTACTCCAGTGGGTTTAACGTGTATCGGGACACCCCTGATACCTCCGTTCATATTTTGACCAACGTTTCCGGTGTGGTATATCATTATTTTGCTATAAAGTAAGGAAACCGCCTCGGGATCCCCCGAGGCGGTTTTTCGTGATTTGATGCGGCGATTAAATTATGCTCCCCAAGTAATAGTGGCGTAGTTGGAGTTGGTGCCGCTGGCGGTTACGCTGAAGTCGTAAGCGCTGTGAGCGGTAACTACACAGTAGTAATACTCAGTGGTGCCTGTCTGTCCGGGGACAGTGTAGCTGGCAGAAGTAGCGCCGGAGACAGCAGAGCCGTCATTGCCGCTGCTATCAGTATCCTTGTACCACTGATAGGTAAAGACCACACCGGAAACCGGGGTAGCAGCAACCGTCAGAGTAACGGGGGTGTTGGCGGAGGGATTGCTACTGGCGGTGGGCTGAGTAGCGATCACAGCGGCGCTGGGGGCGGCAACAGAAGCGGCCTTCTGGAAGTACACAGCCACCTTGCTGGAATCGGTCTTGGAGGCGTCAACCAAGGTGATGTAGCCGGTGAAGTTGCCGTCGTTGGCCACAGAGGACAGAGTGGTCTCCTCGGCGGTGCCGTCAGTATCAATGGTAAAGACCTTGACGCCGTCCTTCATCACATAGTACTGGCCGCCCACAACCAAGGTGCCGTCACTGTAGCTGACAGCCTGGTTGTTGACAGTCTGCACCACATACTCGTTGGCGATGTCATCATTGACCTGCACCAGACCGGAGGGATAGCCGTCGCTGGTGGCGCTCCAGTAGTAGAGACCCACATTGGCCAGAGTGGAGGTAACGGTCAGCTTGGTGATCTGGCCGTCCACGATGGCATCATAAGTGTAGGTGGTCTTCTTAGCGCTGGAGTCATAGCCCTGAGCATAGGAGGTCTTCAGGACGTAAGCGGTCTTCACGTCGCTGCTGGCAGAAATATTGTTGGCAGTGGCGGTCAGATACACATAGGTGGCATATCCCTTTTCCACAGTGGCAGAGCCGGTGGCGCTGGACACGGTGGGCAGGTTGGCAATGCCGGTGTACACGGTGTAAGTCTTGGTGGTGCTGTTGTAAATCACAAAGACAGTGCTGCTGTTGGCAATGGCGTAGCCGTTGGTGTCCAGCTTGGCGTTGGCAGAAGAGAAGTTACCGGTCAGAGCCACGGTCTTGTCATCCTGGCCAGCGCCGGAAGCGGCGGTCAGGGCCTTCAGCTCATAGTTGCTGTCACTGTTCAGGCTGTAGGTGTACCAGGTACCGGCAGTCACGTTGCCAGTGGTGGCATCAGCAGTGCCTACCTTGTCGATACGGATGTTGGTGGAAGTGCCGTTGGTGAAGACGGCCTTGGCGGTGACGTAGTTGCCCACGACATTGTTGCCATCAGCCACGCGATCAGCAATGTAGACGTAGTTGCTCACGCCGGCGTAGTCGGTGACATACAGGACGTAGCCGTTGTCGTCCACATAGAAGTCATAGGTGCCGTTGTTAATGACATCATAGGTGGTGTTGGCACCGGAGGCAGAAGCATTGCTTTCGCTGATCAGGTTGTACTTATAGGTGGTGCCGCCGAAGGTGACATCCTTACCGGCGGTGTAGGCAGTCACGGACTGATCGCTAATCAGCTTGGGAGCCTTAACGGTCTGAACAACATAGTTGGAACCGTTCCAGGAGGCAGTGACCATCAGGATGTCGTCTTCCTTGATGGACTCCAGGCCCTCCACATCCTCAGACTTCAGAGTGGTCAGGTAGCTGCCGGTCTTGGCAGTGATGACCAGATCCTGGTCCTTGGCGTCGTAGTCGCTGGCAGCCTGAGCCACATAGGTGTTGATGATAGCGAAGGTCAGGTCGTACTTCTGAGAAGTCTCGTCGTACTGAACATAGACCTCGGTCACAACGCCGTTTCCGGTGGGAGTGGTGTCGTCGGCAACCCAAGTGGTCGCATTGGCGTCATAGCCAAAAGCGGTCTTGCTGTTGCGAATAATGTTGGAAACGTTAAAGGAACCAGTGGTAAAACCGTTGTGAGTGCTGTTGGTCACAACAACGGGTCTGCCATCCACAAAGACATCTACATCGCGGATGTTGTCCACGACGGTCTTGCCCAGGGTGGTGTACAGGTCGCCGTAGGTCATCTTGGCGGTGTAGGTGGCCGCCAGGTCGGCATCAGCGCTGAACACGCTGGTGACAGACTTGTTGCCGATGCACCAGGTGTAGGCGCCAGGACGGCCGAAGCTCTCGCTGTCAGCGGAGGTGGTCAGATCAAAGATCTTGTAGGCGATGGTGGCCTGGTAGTCAGCGCTGGTAGCATCGCCAATCTCATTCTCGTCGATGTCAGCCACGCCGCTCACCCAGTTGGTGGTGTAGTAGACCTTGAAACTCTCGTTGTACTTAACGGGAGTGGTCTTGGTGATGGCGTTGAAGGTCAGCTGAGCCACGTTGTCGCGGGTCAGACCCTCATGGGTGGCCAGCTTCATGTCGCCAAACAGACCCAGCTGAGTGCCTCTGGTGATAGCGGCCAGAGCCCAGTCATTGCCGAACTCAGCAGCATCCTGGAAATAGCCCAGAGCTTTGGTCAGCATCAGGGTGGCCTGAGCAGTGGTAACAGGCTCGTTGGGAGCGTACTTACCGTCGCCCACACCGGCCACGATGCCCAGAGAAGCGGCCAGGTTCACGAAGCCCTGAGCCCAGGTGGGCACGTCGGTGAAGACGTTGGCATTAGCAAACTGGCTGACATTCAGCTTGTTGCCGTACAGCATGTTGCAGATGATAACGGCCATTTCAGCGCGAGTCACAATCTGGTCGGGGTTAAAATTACCCTTGTCGTCGCCGGTCATAATACCAGCAGCAGCAAGAACTTCAACCGCTTCCTTGTTGGAAACGCTGTCCTGGTCAGTGTAGCTCACGGCGCCGGTACCGACCACCATCATGCCCAGGAGCATGACGGAAGCCAGAGCCAGGCTGAGAGCCCGCTTCAGGTTTCTCATTGGAATTCCTCCTTCTAAATTTTGATCCTCCGAGATTTCATCTTTTTGGATCGTTTTTCGGGGATTTTCCCCAAAATTTGAGGTTTTGGGAACTTTTTAAGACGATTAGGCCGGTATAACGCCCCTTGCATTCCAATTTTTGTGTGAAAAATCAAATGAAAAACAGCAAAACAGCCGCTTTTACCGTAAAAAAGTTACCTTGGTAGACATTTGGTAGACACCCAGAAAATGGAAAAACGCGGAACCCTTGGGACACAAAGGTTCCGCGCCTTTTTTGGTAGACATTTGGTAGACATGGTCCCGTCAGACCCTCTAAAACCCTTAGCGGGGAAAAGAGAAAAATTCAGCTATTTTTCAATTTAATGGAGCAAAGAAAAATCCGGCAAAAGGAATTGACAAACGAAAATGAATCGGGTATGATATAGGACAATCATCAAAAAGCGATGAGCGGGATAGTAAGCATGCCTGGATGCACAGAGAGGGAGCGGCTGGTGTAAGCTCCTCTGAAGGGCTATCACCGAACCTCACCCGTGAGCAGTCCCACTGAACCGGCGGATGCCCCAGTAGGCGGGAACGGATACCCTCCGTTACAGGGGCAATGAGTGCGCGGCGCAGGAAGCGCTGTGAATTTAGGTGGTACCACGGAGTTTCGGCTTCGTCCTATCGGAAGGATAGGACGGGGCCGTTTTTGCTTTTCCCGGACCAGAGACCAATTGGAGGTGACGTTCCATGAACGGAGCGCAGGCGTTAATTGAGAGCTTATTACAGGAACAGGTAGACCACATTTTCGGCTACGCCGGCGCTACCATCTGCCCGGCGGCGGACGCTCTGAAGGAGCATCCTGAGATTGCGTACACCCTGGTGCGCACGGAGCAGAACGCGGGACATATGGCCTCCGGCTACGCCCGGATTTCCGGTAAGGTGGGCGTGTGCATGGTGACCTCCGGCCCGGGAGCCACCAACCTGATTACCGGCATTGCCACCGCTTACATGGACTCCATTCCCATGGTGGCCATCACCGGCCAGGTGCCCAGCCACCTGCTGGGCCGGGACATTTTCCAGGAGGTGGACATCACGGGCGCGGTGGCTCCCTTCTCCAAGCACAGCTACCTGGTGAAGGATGCCAACCTCATCCCTCAGGTGGTGAAGGAGGCCTTCCACATCGCCTCCACCGGCCGGCCCGGTCCCGTTCTCATCGACATTCCCATTGACGTGCAGGAGCAGCAGCTGAAGGGGCCCTTTGTCTACCCCGAACAGGTGAACATCCGGGGCTATAAGCCCAGCGTCAAGGGCAACGAACTGCAGATCAAGCGGGTGGTGGAGGCCATCGCCCGGTCCAAGCAGCCACTCATCTGTGCCGGCGGCGGCGTGTGGCTGGCCAACGCCCGGGACGAGCTGCTGGAACTGGCGGAGGGCTGTGCCATCCCTGTAGTAAAGACCATGATGGGCCTGGGCCTGCTGCCCACCGACCACCCCCTGAACATGGGGATGATCGGCGCCCACGGCAACCACTGTGCCAATCAGGCTCTGGCCAAGGCGGACCTCCTCATTATGGTGGGTACCCGGGCGGCCGACCGGGCCATGGTGGACCCGGGGGAGATTCAGCGCCGGATGGCCACCATCCACATTGACGTGGATCCGGCGGAGATTGGCAAGAACATGCAGGCCGCCATCCCCCTGGTGGGGGATGTGAAGGTAATTTTGCGGCAGCTGCTGGACCGGCAGGCACCGGTGACCGACTCCACCGCCTGGCTGGAGCGGCTGAAGGACTACCGTAAGGCGGAACTGAGCCGCCAGTTCCCCCGCCGGGAGGGCTACGTATTTCCCGGAACCGTGCTGCGGAAGCTGGGCCGGAAGCTCAGCGAGGACGCAGTGGTGTGCGTGGACGTGGGCCAGAACCAGATCTTTGCCTGCAAGTACCTGCCCCAGAAGCAGGGGCGGCTGCTCACCAGCGGCGGCTTGGGTACCATGGGCTACGCTCTGCCCGCCTCCATCGGTGCCAAGATTGCCGACCGGAGCCGGCAGACTGTGGTGGTGTGCGGAGACGGCTCCTTCCAGATGGCCATGAACGAGCTCTCCGCCATTAAGACCGAGGACCTGGACATTAAAATCGTCCTCTTCCGCAACCACACTCTGGGCCTGGTCCATCAGATTCAGAGCCACGGCCCCTACCACGGCCCCTTCGGCGTGGCGCTGGACGGCTCCCCGGACTTTGAGACCATTGCCGCCGCCTACGGCATTTCCAGCCTGACGGTGAACGACGAGGATAAACTGGACGAGACCCTGGACCAGTTCCTGGATGCCAAGGGCTGCTGCCTGCTGATTTGTGAGGTCCACCCGGACGTGGGCACCAACGACTGAGGGAGGGGGAGAGACCATGAAACAGACTATTTCCGTGCTGGTGGAAAACCGGGCGGGCGTTCTGAACCGAATTACCGGACTGTTTTCCCGCCGGGCCTTCAACATTGAGTCCCTGGCCGTGGGTGTCACAGACGACCCCACCATCTCCCGCATCACCATCATCGTGGACAGCGGCAACAGTGTGGTGGAGCAGGTGGAAAAGCAGCTGAACAAGCTGGTTGAGGTCATTAAGGTGCGCACCCTGGAGGAGAACACCTTCATTGGCCGGGAACTGATGATTTTAAAGGTAAACGCCAACAACAAGACCCGCCAGGACATCATGACCATCTGTGAAATCATGGGGGCCAAGGTGGATGACATCTCTCCCACCTCCATGACCATGGAGCTGTCCGCCACACCGGATCAGCTGGACACCTTCCAGGCCATGATGCGCCCCTTCTCCATTTTGGAGGTCGTTCGCACCGGCGTCATTGCGGTGCAGAAGGGCGGAGGAAAGATTTAAGCGTCTGAGCCGTCGCGCCCAGCGTAGGTGAAGCGTGATATCTTGCCATAAGGAACAATTTGACTGGAGTTGAACCTATGAAAGTAAGAGCCACACAGGCCATCATGGAGTGCCTGCTGGAGCAGGGGGTGGACACCGTCTTCGGGTATCCCGGCGGAACCATCCTGAATGTCTATGATGAGCTCTATAATTATAAGGATAAGATCCACCATGTACTGACTGCCCACGAGCAGGGAGCCTCCCACGCCGCGGACGGCTACGCCCGCTCCACCGGAAAGGTGGGGGTGTGCTTTGCCACCAGCGGACCCGGGGCCACCAACCTGACCACGGGCATCGCCACCGCCTACATGGACTCCTCGCCGGTGGTCTTTATCACCTGCAACGTGACGGAGGATGTGCTGGGCAAGGATGCCTTCCAGGAGGTGGACATCACCGGCATCGCCATGCCTATCACCAAGGCCACCTATCTGGTGCGGGACCCCCAGTCCATCCCCGACGTGATGCGCCAGGCCTTTGCCGTGGCGGCCACCGGCCGGCCCGGCCCGGTGCTCATTGACTTTTTGAAAAATGTCACCGCGCCCAGTGTGGAGATTGAGTACGAGTTTATTCCCTGGACGGAGAACCGCTCCTGCAGCAGCATCCAGGCCCTGGCGGACAGCCACCAGCTGAAGAATCCCGAGCCCAACGGCGAGGACATTGACATTCTGGTGGACATGATTGCCCAGTCGGAGCGCCCGCTGCTCATCTGCGGCGGCGGCGTGGTCCGGGGCCGGGCCCACAAGCAGTTCCGGGAGTTTGCCGAGAAGCTGGACGCCCCGGTAGCCATCACCGTCATGGGCGGCGGTGGTTTCCCCGGGGGACACCCCCTGACCACAGGCATGATTGGCATGCACGGTTCCCGGGCCAGCAACCTGGCCTGCAGCGAGTGCGACCTGCTCATCGCTGTGGGCTGCCGGTTCTCTGACCGGGTGGCTCTGAATCCCGGCTCCTTTGCCAGCCAGGCCAAGATTGTCCACATCGACATTGACCGTTCGGAGATCGACAAGAACGTGCTCACCGACCACCATATCATCGGTGACGCCAAGGCGGTCTTGGATCTGCTGAACCCCAAGCTGCCCCAGTACAGCCATCCCGAGTGGAAAGAGCACATTCTCCCCCTGCGGGAGCCCTCCATTCCCCGCCAGAGCGAGAGCCTGACCCCCAAGCAGGTGCTGGAGACCATCCACCGCCTGGCGCCGGAGGACTCCATCGTGGCCACCGACGTGGGCCAGCATCAGATGTGGTCCATCCAGCATTTCCACTTTGACTACCCCGGCCAGCTGCTGACCTCCGGCGGCTTCGGCACCATGGGCTTCGGCCTGGGGGCCGCCATCGGGGCCAAGATGGGCAACCCGGACAAGGTGGTGATCCACACCACCGGCGACGGCTGCTTCCGCATGAACTGCCACGAGCTGGCCACCGTGGAGCACTACCACCTGCCCATCATCACGGTGATTTTCAACAATGGAACCCTGGGCATGGTCCGCCAGTGGCAGAACCTCATCTACCACCAGCGCTACTCCGAGACCACCCTGGACCGTGGCCCGGACTTTGTGAAGCTGGCCGAGGCCTATGGCCTGAAGGGCTTCCGGGTGACCAACATGGCGGAGATGGAGGAGGCCATGAAGGCGGCGCTGGAGGCGGGCTGCGGCTGTGTGCTGGACTGTCGGCTGGATATGGACGAGATGGTCCGGCCCATGGTGCCCGGCGGCGCCCACATCACCAACTTTTTGCTGAAGTAAGGGGGCGACGGGATGAAGAAAGAATTTGATACCCAGAAGAAGCTCTATACCCTGGCCATTCTGGTCCAGGATATCCCGGGTGTCCTCAGCCAGGTGGCCCGGCTCTTTTCCCGGAAGGGCTACAACATCGAGTCCATCGTCTCCGGCGAGACGGATAAGCCCGGTACCACCCGGATTACCATTGTCATTCTGGGGGACGAGCTGATGGTCAACCAGATTGCCGCCCAGTGCCGCAAGCTCATTCCGGTGCAGGCGGTGAAGATTCTGGAAGAGGCCGAGTCCATTCAGCGGGAATTTGCCTTGATTAAGGTAAAGACCGCTGACCGCAACGCCCGGGACGAGGTCATTCAGATCTCCAACCTCTTCCGCGCCAACATCATTGACGTGGGCCGGGACACCCTGACGGTGGCCATCTTCGGAGACAAGGACAAGACCGGAGCACTTATTGCCTTGCTGGAGGACTTCGGCATTCTGGAAATCGCAAAAACGGGTACTCTCGCCATCGAAAGAGGGCGTAGCACTATATATGATGACAACAAACTGAAGGAGGAATATAACTATGGCAAAAATGTATTATGAGAAGGATTGCGACATCAACTACCTCAACGGGAAGAAGATCGCCATCATTGGCTACGGCTCTCAGGGCCATGCCCACGCCATGAACCTGAAGGATTCCGGCTGCGACGTGTGCGTCGGCCTGCGTCAGGGCTCCAAGAACTGGGCTAACGCCGAGCAGGCCGGCCTGAAGGTGATGACCGTGCCCGAGGCCGCCAAGTGGGGCGACATCGTCATGATCCTCATCAACGACGAGGTTCAGGCCGACGTCTATAAGAAGGACATCGCCCCCAACCTGGAGGCCGGCAACATGCTGATGTTCGCCCACGGCTTCAACATCCACTTCAAGCAGATCGTGCCTCCCGCCGACGTGGACGTGACCATGATCGCCCCCAAGGGCCCCGGCCACACCGTCCGCTCCACCTATGTCAACGGCAAGGGCGTGCCCTGCCTCATCGCCGTGGAGCAGAACGCCACCGGCGACGCCTATAAGCTGGCTCTGGCCTATGCCGCCGGCATCGGCGGCGCCCGTGGCGGCGTGATGGAGACCACCTTCCAGGACGAGACCGAGACCGACCTGTTCGGCGAGCAGGCTGTTCTGTGCGGCGGCGTTGTGGAGCTGATGAAGCTGGGCTTCGAGACCCTGGTCGAGGCCGGCTACGAGCCCGAGAACGCCTACTTCGAGTGCATCCACGAGATGAAGCTCATTATCGACCTCATCAACAAGGGCGGCGTGGCTGCCATGAACTACTCCATCTCCGACACCGCGGAGTACGGCGAGTATGTCTCCGGTCCCCGTGTCCTGCCCTATGAGGAGACCAAGAAAAACATGAAGGCGGTCCTGAAGGACATTCAGGACGGCGTGTTCGCCGGCAAGTGGATTGCCGAGAACAAGAACGGCCGTACCTTCTTCAACGCCAAGCGTGCCCAGCTGGCCAAGCACCAGATGGAGACCGTGGGCGCTGAGCTGCGCAAGAACATGATCTGGGGCGGCGACACCGACCTGGACACCGCTTCCAACTAAAATGAAACAACAAAGGAGCGCCCCGCGGGGCGCTCCTTCTCTTTCTTGGGAAGAACCGGGAATTGCGGCAATAAAATTACCGTTTTCCTGTGACATACAGAAGATCTGATATGTGGGATATGCGGATCAAGCTTCATAGCCGGGCTCCGCGCTTTTCAATGAGGGACCACGCTTCCGTTCGCGTAAAAAGCAGTAAATAAGCTTATTTTTTCGGCCTCTTATGGATTATCAGCTGTGTACAGACGATGAGTTCGATGCTGAGAAACAGGGTGTTTGCCATATCCTCGCCGAAAACAGGCGTTCCATAGGACCAAAACAGAGCGTATGCCAACAGGACAACCAATATTGAAAGAATTACATGCCCCCAAAAGCTTTTGTTCATATGGACTCCCCCCAATAAAAAGCGCTTATTTAAGGAAGATAATGTGCTTCAAAGTATGCATTCCTGCGGTCAACGTTAATACGCGGGCCAAACCCAATTGATCCAGCAATACCGTTGCCATCAATACTGAGAGAAGGGTTAGGATCAAGGGAAATCCTTGCGTGGGTGTAAGACCCTACCACGTTAAAGTAGGTTGGAAGCGTAGGTTGTTGTACGTGTCCGTCATACCGCATGTGGACATGAAAATCTGTATATTTTGTTTCAACATTACCTCTAGTTAGGTCTTGGGCAATGAAAATGTAATGCCACCGCCGTTAAAGTCGCCATTTGTGGTGGAATCCAATTGGAATTTGCTTTGGGGAATTGATGTCCAAGAGCTATCATAATCCTTCTCTGCTAATATCACATCATTTTCACGAGTAATCATATTATATTGATAATACCCTGAATAAGTATTTTCTGTAATCGATATATTCTGTGCGCAGGCTCCTAATGCATCAACGCCTCTAAAGAGTGGCATTTTCTTCCAGGTAGCGTCACATGTAATCCGTATCCCACCATTTCCGGCACCAGAATCCGCTATAGTGACCGTTAATTCCATATAGTCATCATTTGGTAATGATCCTTCGCCATTACCTACAATCCCACGGGCGGCCTGCTTTTCCGCAATAGATGCTGCGAGGGCTTCATCTTCTGACACAACTGTAACGATACCATCGGCATCCGTTTTGTAATATACCGTAGAGGAGTACATCCACTGTGTTCTCGCATATAAAGCTAGATCCTCAGCGGATAGATTATTTATGGCTCCTTCGCTCATCCCCATAGCTTGAAGTAGTTCTTTTGTATGACTATAATCCAGTGACATAGTGGAAAGACTATTTGTGGCTGTCCGATTCATCACTCTGATTATTTCACCTGCTTCGTTGGTATATTGCGTAACATAATAATCATTTTGTGTCGTTGTAGTATATTCGGTGGCAGAAATAGGAAATATAAAGGGAATACACATCATAAACGACAACACTACCTTGCATGCGCGTTTCAACATTTTGTCAACTCCTTTATATTTACACATGTTCTTAAAAATTGTATAATTCGCTAAACAGTTAATATCTCACCGTTCCCGTTACGGTCACGGCATAGGAGGCGTTGTTGCGGATGGCCAGGGTGTACTGACCGGTCTGGTTGACTTTAAACGATTTGTTGAAGCTTCCGCTGGTACAGTTGATAGAATAAAACAAGCCATTTGGAGCAATATAGCCGAAATCAACGCTGGCAGACTTGGGCGTATAGGTGCAGTCATACTCTATCATGTCGCCTTTTGCCAGAGAGAATTCCACATTGATGGGCGCAAGAGTTTTTGCGGGAATACTAGAATCCAACCGTCCAGCTGCGCGCATAACCACGGCGCCGTTGCCGTTATTGGGAAGCTCGGCTGCGCCGACGGACATCACCGCAGAACTGAGCATCAGCACACAGGACAAAAGGACGATTCCAAACCGCTTGCGGCACATTTTTACCACCTCCTCCCCAATATCATTCCTCGAGCGGAAGAAGCGGCATACCTTCTCCTATTGTTGAAGGATCTATCACCTCACCTTGCAGTTTGGATTCTGGGATGGGCCGATCACCCCATTCCCCAAAGAGCAGCGCCCCAATCAGGACGCTCCCTGCCAGCAGCAGGGCGGCCAGCAGGGCCGGCAGGCGCCGCCCCGGCTGTGGAGCGGGCGTCTCCTCCGCCGGGGCTGACAGCGTCCGCTCCCCATTCAGGAGGAAATCCACCGACACGCCCAGTGCCTTTCCCAGCTGGTTCAGGTTGTCGCCGGAGGGGACGGCCAGGCCGTTCTCCCATTTGGAGACCGTCTGCCGGGAGACGTTGAGCTGCTCCGCCAGCCTTTCCTGGGAGAGCCCCCGCTCCCTCCGGACGCGTTTCATTCGTTTCGCTATGCTCATGCTAACATGCCTCGCTCTCAATCGCCATCAACTTTTGTTTACATTGGCTGTTTTTTCTAAAAATCCGCATACAAGCCGGAATTTACATGGCCGCGGTGTCCTTCCAGCGCTGTTTTTCCCGGCAGATGCGCCCGGGGGGCGGCCTTGTCTGAAACGGTGATTGCGGCATCGTTTGCCCCATCCCACTCTGCCCCTTCCATTATATCAAAAAGGCCCCGCCGGCGGCGAGGTTTTCTGACAGACTGAGGCGCGCTGCGGAGCTTGCTCCGCAGCGCGCCTTTCGTGGAAGAGAAAAAGAGGTTATCGTGCAAACAGCTTCAGGGTGTCCTCAAAGACGCCCTTGGCGGCGTTTTCCTTATAGACCCGGCGGGTGTTGCCCTTGAAGGTCTCCCCCAGGGCGATGCACAGCCCGGGGGTGGGCTCGGGCCGCTTGCCCCGAAGAATGTCCTCGGCGGCAGGCAGCTGGAAGGGGATGGGCTTGATGGCCCCCGCCACCACCCGGGCGTCCTCAATGATGCCCTCGCTGTTCAGGCGGAGGGCGATGGCCATGCCGATGCGGGAGATGGTCACCTGGGAGCGGTGGCCCAGCTTGTGGAAGGCGGAGCGCCAGCCCTGGAGGGCGGTGCGGTCGATGGTGAAGCTGACAATGACCTCGCCCAGCTCCAGCTGGGTCTTGCGGCCGTCCTTGCCCTGGAAGAACTGCTGGATGGGCAGGACGCGGCGCAGGCCGCCGGGGCAGAGGATGTCCACCTGGGCGTTCAGCAGCCACAGCACGGAGGGCAGGTCGGCGGCGGGAGAGGCGTTGGCCACGTTGCCGCCGATGGTGCCCTTGTTGCGGATCTGGGGGGAGCCCACGCCGCCCGCGGCGTCGGCCAGGGCCTGCAGGTCGGAAAGACCGTCGGTGGCCTCCTTCACCCGGGCCATGGTGGCCATGGCGCCGATGACGGCCCGCTCCGGGGTAATGATGATGTCACGCAGGGCGGACACGTCGCTGAGGGAGAGGAGAACATCGGGCTCCAGATGCTTGGCGCGCATCTGAAGAACCAGGTCGGTGCCTCCGGCCAGAATGAGGCTCTTTCCGGTCAGCTGACCCAGGGCCTCACCCAGCTCTTCCAGATTTCTGGGAATCAGACAAGTGTTCATGCTTCTCCTCCCATCTCCCGGGCGGCCCGGCTGACCGCGTTGACGATCTGGACATAGCCCGAGCAGCGGCAGATATTGCCGGACAGGGCGGTACGAATCTCTTCCGGGGTGGGATTGGGGTTCTTCAGCAGCAGAGCCTTGGCGGACATGATCATGCCCGGGGTGCAGAAGCCGCACTGCACGGCGATCTCCTCCACAAAGGCGCGCTGGAGGATGTCCAGCTCTCCGCTCTTTTCCAGACCCTCAATGGTCTCCACGTGCCGGCCGTTCAGCTGGGCGGCCAGGGTGAGGCAGGAGTGGACGGCCTCGCCGTCCATCAGCACGGTGCAGGCGCCGCACTCACCCTCGGAGCAGCCCTCCTTGGTGCCGGTGAGGCCCAGGTCCTCCCGCAAAATATCCAGCAGACGGCGCTGGGGATCGGTGTCCAGAGAAACCGGCTCACCGTTGACAAAAAAGTTCAGGCGCATGTTAAGCTTCCCTCCTTGCGATACACTCCAGAATACGGTCGGGATCCATGGGCAGCACGCCCAGATCGGCGTCCAGTGCCCGGTTCACCGCGCCGCTCACGGCGGCGGCCACGGGGACCATGCCGATCTCGCCGATGGACTTGGCGCCGAAGGGGCCATCCTTGGAGGGACCGTCCTGGATGAGCTCCACCTGAATCTCCGGCAGATCGGGGGCATTCATCAGGTGATACTTGGACAGACTGGCCACGCCACGGCCGTCGGGGGAGAAGGTGTACTGCTCCCGCAGAGCGGCGCCGCAGCCCATCTGGACCGCGCCCTGGGTCTGGGCAATGCACATGGCGGGGTTGATGGCCTGGCCCACATCGTGGAGAGCCAGGTAGTCCAGTACCTTGGTCAGACCCGTCCAAGTGTCCACCTCCACGTGGGCGAAGTGGGCGCCGGTGGTGATGGGGTTGGAGTGGGTCTCAAAGGTCTCCCGAGCGAAGATCTCATGGCACAGGTTCAGAATGGACCACTGGGACACGTCCTTGTAGGTGAGGGCCACCTCCGGGTGGTCCTTCCGGTGGATGACCGCCTGCTGGAAGTAGAGCTCCTCCTGGGGGGCGTCCAACATCTGAGCGGCGGCGGAGAGCAGCTCTCCGCGCAGCTTCTGGGCGCAGCGCATGAGCACGCCGCCCACCATGAAGGTACTGCGGCTGGAGTAGCAGCCGTAGTCGTAGGGAGTGACAGCGGTGTCCGCCTCCTCCAGACGGATCTGGTCCATGGGCAGCTCCAGCACCTCAGAGAGGATCATCTTAAAAGCCTGGACGCTGCCGCAGCCGTGGTCGTGGATGCTGGCGCAGGCCTGGACGGTGCCGTCATCGCCCATGCGGAGCTCCGCCTGAGCGAAGTCCCGGAAGCGGGTGTAGTAGGTGTTGGTGTGTCCGCCGCAGGCCACGCCGCAGCCCCGCTTGTAGCGGTGGTTGGCGGCGTTGAAGGCCTTGTCCTCCTCCAGGCGCTCAGCCCAGCGGAACTTCTCCCGGCCACGGAGCAGGCACTCCTCAATGCGGGTGTCCTCCACGGGCAGGTTCATCTTGATGTCGTACTCCCCGGGGTGGAGCACGTTTTTGAGCCGCAGCTCCACGGGGTCCATGTTCAGGGCCTTGGCGGCATTTTCCAGCAGGTGCTCCAGCAAGGTGTAGTACTCGGCCACGCCCCAGCTGCGGAAGGAGCCGCCGGGAGTGGTGTTGGTGGACACCAGGCGGGCGTGGAGGTTGCCGTAAGGCACCCGGTAGCAGCGGAACATTTTGCCGAAGGGGGCACGCATATAGTCCCGGCCGCTGCTGATATAGGCGCCGGCGTCATAGAGAATGTCCATGTCCAGGCGGAGAATGGTGCCGTCCTTGCGGAACACGCCCCGCAGATCACCCCGCATGGCGCCCCGGCAGTAGGCCGAGCGCATGGTCTCCATGCGGTCGTATACCAGCTTCACCGGGCGGTTCAGCTCCTTGGCCAGAACGGCGGCCACGGGCTCCACAATCCACTCCTGCTTTCCGCCGAAGGAGCCGCCCATGGTGGCCTTGATGACCCGCACCCGGTTGTAGGGCAGGCCCAGCATGTCAGCCAGGACGGTGCGGATGCCGAAGACGGCCTGGTTGGGGCTTTCCACGGTGAGCATACCGGTGGAGGGGTCGTACTGGGCCACGCAGGCGTGGGTCTCCATGGCGGCGTGGTGCAGACGGCTGAGCTCACTGTGGGAGGTGACTACAATGCCCTCGGCCTCGTCGGGCTGGGGCTCACCTACCGTGATGGTGCCCTCGTCCACAATGGGGGATTCGCCCTCCAGGCAGTGCTTGCCGGCCAGGGCATCCTCAAAGTTCAGGGCGTAGGGCAGCTCCTCGTACTCCACCTTCACCAGAGCGGCGGCCCGCCGGGCGGTCTCCTCGTCCCGGGCGGCCACGGCGCCCACCCGGTCGCCCACAAAGCGGACGTAGGAGTGGAAGACGTGCTCCTCATTGGGCAGCATCTGGGAGCCGGGGTTGGAGAATTGGCTGCGGTAGCGGTTGTAGCAGTAATCCGGGGAGTTGAGACAGTGGAACACGCCGTAGACGCCCTCCAGAGCCAGAGCCCGGGAGGCATCCACCGATACCACGCGGCCGTGGGGAATGGTGCTGAAGATCATGGCAATGTGGGCCATGTTGGGCATGGTGAGGTCAGCCGTATAGTGAGTACGGCCGGTGACCTTGCCCTTGGCGTCGTGAATGGGATTGCCGGTTCCAATCACCTTCATCATCTGGTCCCTCCTCATTTGTATCAAAGCGGCGGGCAGCCGGCGGCGGCCCGCATAGGGTACTGGGAAAAATCAGGAAATCGTCCTGAGGATACAGCTTTATTATACTACAAGACCATTGAAAGAGCGTTGAATTTTTCGGCAAAAACCAGAGAAAATTTGAAATTGTTCAACGCTTGAAAAGAAGCGTGGAATGACGGAACACATTTTTCACGTTTTCCTTGCATCGGATTTACAGCTGTACTATGATAGAGAGGCAAAGAAAAACGTTGGGGAAGAAAGGGGGGGCACATGTGCCGCAGCTGACCATCAAAATGTTCGGCACGCCCGCTATTCTGCTGGATGGAGAAGGCGTGGTGCTGCCCTATCGGAAGGCGGAGGCGCTGCTGTACTATCTGGTAATGGAGGGGCGTGCGCCACGGCGGGAGCTGGTGGAGCTTTTGTGGGAGGACACGGATTCCTCCACCGCCTTGAAGAACCTGCGCCACGCCGCCTATACGGTGCGAAAGGTGCTGGGAATGGATTTGTTTCTGCCGGGGCAGCGCACCGTGCTGGAGCTCAACCCGGAGATTCCCATTGCCTGCGATGTGCTGGACTTTCGGAAGAGCGGGGCGCTGGAGTACTACCAGGGGGACTTCCTTTCCGGCTTTGCCCTTCCGGGGAACAATGCTTTTGAGGAGTGGCTGAATGGCCAGCGGAGCACCCTGCGTACTCAGTACCTGAAGGGGCTGCTGGCGGCGGAGCGGGAGGCCTTCGCGGCGGGGGAGCTGGACCGGGCGGAGAAGTTGGGACTGGAATACATCGCCCGGGACCCCCTGGAGGAGAGTGCCTATGTGGTGCTCATGGAGCTGTACAGCCGGGAGAAAAAGTTCCGCAAGGCCATCGGCATCTATCACCAGCTGTGCAAGAGCCTGGAGACCGAACTGAGCATCTCCCCGCTGAAGGAGACCACGGCTCTCTATTATCGCATTGTGGATGAGTGGAACTCCTCCACCTACCACATGGAGGAGCAGTCCGACCACCCCATTTTCGGCAAGGAGGCGGCCCTGCGCAGCCTGCTGTCGGTGTGCAGCCGGCCTCTGTCCGACCGGGGCTGTCCCTGCATCCTGCTGGAGGGTGCGGCGGGGGTAGGCAAGACCTATCTGCTGGACCACGTGCTGGGCCACTATGATTTCTCCGACCGGCTGGTGCTGCGGACCAACTGCTACCAGTCAGAGACGGGGGTGCCTCTGGCCCCCTGGAACTCCATCATGCTCAGCCTGCTCTCCGAGCTGGAGGCCCGGGGCCTGGATGTGCCGGACACCTATCTGAAAACAGCTGCCGACCTCTTCCCCGGCCTGTCCCGGAAGTGCGGGGAGGGCTACACCGCCTCCGATGAGCAGTATCCCCTCCAGCACAATTATCATGTGGCCCAGGAGAGCGCCCTGCTGATTCTGGCCATGGCGGCCCGGCAGATTCCCCTCCTGCTGGTCTTTGAGGACATCCACTGGATTGACCGAACCAGCGTGGAGCTGCTTTCCGCCTTTCTCCGGCGGCTGCACAACCTGAATGTGACGGTCATTTGCTCCTCCCGGGAGCCGACCCAGGGCTTTTTAAAGGAGTTTGTGGAGAAGGGGCGGCGGGACAAGATTCTGGAGCGGTATCCCATCTCCGCCTTCAGCCGGGAGGAGACAAGGCGGTTTGTGTGCCACTACCGGGGTAAGGAGCTGACGGAGAGCCAGCTGAACCAGATTTACCAGGGCACCGGGGGCAATGCTCTGCTGCTCACCCAGCTGATGGAGTCCCTGCAGGATGGGGAGGATAAGCTGGATATTGAGCAGATGCTCAAGGGAATCATCCGCTATCGCCTCTCGCAGCTGTCAGTAGAGGAGCTGCAGGTGCTGGATATCATCGCCGTCTTCTCCGATTGGGCCTCCATGGACGCCCTGTCCTCCATCCTCACCAAGGATACCGTGGATCTCATGTATCTGTGCAGCCAGCTCAAGCAGCGGCAGCTCATTGTGGAGTCCGCCCGGAACGGCGTCATCGGCTATGCCCTGGCCCACGACCTCATTCGCCATGTGCTGGCCCAGCGCCAGTCGGAATCTGCCCGGCGGATTCTGCACCTGCGGGTGGCCCAGTTTTTGGAAAGCCAGCTGAACCGGACGGGCAGCGCCTTCTACGACCGGCTGGTGTACCACTACGAGGCGGGGGGCAACCGCCGGAAGGCGCTGCGTTACCGGGTGCTGTCCCTCAGCGCTTTCACCGGGCTGTGCTTTGATCTGCTGCCCACCCTGTCCGCCGCGCCGGAGAGCGCCCAGCCCGACGCAGACAGCCTGCCCCACTATTTCCACACCCTGGAGCAGGAGCTGGCGTCCCTCCGCCAGCTGTATGCCGATCAGCAGGAGCTGGACGAGCTGGAGATGATCCTCCTCCATGCCAAGAGCCGCTACTGCATCTATAATGGCCTCTATGAGCCGGGACTGGCCGCCCTAGAGCAGCTGACCGCCCTGTGCCAGGCCACCGGAGAAAACCAGCTTCTGGTGCAGGTCCATCTGCAGTACATCTATTATGGAATTCAGATCTACGATGTGGCCATGATGGAGGAGCATCTGAAGGCGGGAAAGGCCCTGCTGGAGGGACAGGAGCGCTCGGAGAGCTACGGCATCTACCAGCGTCTGGAGGGCCTGCTGGAGCAGATGCAGGGCAACTATCAGGAGGCCCGGGACCTGCTGTACCGGTCCATTCATACCCTGGAATCCCTGGTGCCCAGCTCCAACGATCGCTACGCCATCAACATCGCCGGCGCCTACAACTACATCGCCGAGTGCTGCCGGCTGGAGGGGCGCTACGAGGAGGCCTTCGGCTACTACGACAAGGCCATCATCCACAACCGCAGCCGGGGCTACTATCCGGGGGCGGCGGTGTTTTACACCAACTATGGGGTGTGTGCCTTCCAGAAGGGGGAGTATGAGGCAGCCTACCAGCTGTTCCTCTACGCGGTGGAGATCTACCAGTCCTCCCACGAGTACTCCGGCTATCCCCTGGCTCTGGGCTATCTGGCCCTGTACGAGGTGAAGCGGGGCGAATTTGCCCAGGCCGAGGGCCGGTTGAAGGAGGCCCACCGCATCAGCGACGTCATTGGCTCTCCCTGGTGGAAGGGCATCGTCATCTACCTGTCCTGGCGGATCCGCAGCTATCTGGACCAGACCGGACAGGTGGTTCCCCAGCTGCGGGCCCTGTGGCCCGCCAGCGAGCGGGAGCACTGCCAGTGGGGGTTGAGCTATCTGGAGCGCATTTCCCCCCGGAAGGAGACCGGGGAGCTGCGCCGCCGCCTGGAGGAGCTGGACGCGGTCTGAGAATTAGGCAAGCCCCAGCAGGCGCTGGGCGTTGCCGCCCAGAATGGCGCCCTGTTCCTGAGGTGTGAGGGGCAGGGCGCGCAGCAGCTCCAGGCTCTCCCGCTGTCCGCCCCAGGGGCTGTCGGTGCCGAAGAGGATCCGCTCTGCGCCGAAGGTGCACACCATGCGCAGGAAGGTATCGTTGTCCAGCAGGCGGAGGTCCGCCGGGCCGTAGTAGCCGTCTCCCAGAGGGGTCATGGAGCCCAGGGAGAAGGAGGTGTCCAGCATCACGCTGGTCTGGGGCAGCAGCTGCTCCACCTCATCCCAGTTGCGCCAGCCCCCCATGTGGGCCAGCACCAGGGTGACGGGTCCCACCTGCTCCACCGCGTGGAGGACCATCTTGGGAGAGCAGTTCACCTTGCCAGGGAAGCCCACATCCATGCCGGCGTGGGTGAGGACCATGAGGCCCAGCTCGCCGCACCGGTCCAGAATACGCAGGTATCGGATGTCGTCAAAGTCCACGTCCTGATAGACCGGGTGGAGCTTGATGCCCCGGAGGCCCAGAGAGGCCACCCGGCTCAGCTCCTCCTTCCAGCCGTCAAAATCCGGGTGCATGCAGCCCAGAGACAGGATGCCCCGGGCGCGGCCCTCCTCGTTGAGGCGGGCGGAGGCGTCGTTGATGTGGCAGACCTGCCGGGGGGCGGTGGCTACGGGGAGGACCAGGGAGTAGTCGATGCCCGCCTGGGCCATGGAAGCGGCCAGCCCCGCCTCGGTGCCGTCAGTGAAGGGGCGGGTGTGGGACATGTTCTGCAGCTTCAGGAGGGTGGATGCGGCAATTTTTTCTGGAAATGTGTGGGTGTGAATATCAACAATCATCTTGTATAAGACCTTTCACAATGAGAATGGAAAAAACCTGTGGTGTACTTAACAGCATACCACAGGTTTTTCTTTTTTAAAAGGCAGAACCCCTCTTACTGCCGGTCGCCCAGGGCCTGGCGCTGGCGGACCAGCACCTTTTCGTCGTAGCAGGAGAAGGCCTCCTCCACCAGCCTGGCATTGGGCTTGGGGGTAACGAGGGAGACCAGCGGCACCAGAATGAGCCCCGCTACCATGCAGAAGGCACCGGCGTTGATGGGGGACTGGAGAACGGGGGGGAACAGGGACTTCAGGCCGATGTTAGCCAGCATGACCACGGTGGAGAAGAGGAAGCTGGTCCAGCAGGCGGCCTTGGTGGCCTTTTTCCAGTACAGGCCGTAGAGGAAGGGGGCCAGGAAGGCGCCCGCCAGAGCGCCCCAGCTGACGCCCATGAGCTGGGCGATGAAGGTGACGTTGGACTTGTACTGAATGATGGCCAGCACCACAGAGATGGCAATAAACACCACGATGAGGCAGCGCATGACAAAGATCTGCCGCTTCTGGTCCATTTCCTTGATGACATGGCCTTTCAGCAGGTCCAGAGTGAGGGTGGAGCTGGAGGTGAGCACCAGGGAGGACAGGGTGGACATGGAGGCGGACAGAACCAGGATGACCACCACCGCCAGCAGCAGGTCGGGCAGGCCGGAGAGCATGGCGGGGATGATGGTGTCGTAGCCCTCCGCAGCCACATCCACCTGACCGGCGTAGAGCCGGCCGAAGCCGCCCAGGAAGTAGCAGCCTCCCGCCACAATGGCGGCAAAGACGGTGGAGATAACTGTGCCGGTGTCGATGGCCTTCTCGCTCTTGATGGCGTAGAACTTCTGGACCATCTGAGGCAGACCCCAGGTGCCCAGGGAGGTGAGCAGCACCACCCCCAGCAGATTCAGAGGGTCAGGCCCGAAGAAGGAGGCAAACACCCCCGGGGTGCTGGAGACGGAGGGGTCGCTCACCCGGGCCAGTTCCTCCAGGGCGCTGAGAAAGCCTCCGTGGCTGTTCAGGACGGCGCCCACCACGGCGATAATGCCTACAATCATGATAATGCCCTGGATGAAGTCGTTGATGGCGGTGGCCATGTAGCCCCCGGCGATGACATATACGCCAGTGAGCACCGCCATAACAATGACGCACACAGAGTAGTCAATGTGGAAGGCCATGCCGAAGAGGCGGGAGAGGCCGTTATAGAGGCTGGCGGTGTAGGGGATGAGGAAGATGAAGATAATCACCGAGGCAGCAATTTTCAGGGAGCGACTTCCAAAGCGCTGACTGAAAAACTCAGGCATGGTGGCGCTGTTCAGGTGCTGGGTCATGATCCGGGTGCGCCGGCCCAGTACCGCCCAGGCCAGCAGGGAGCCCAAGAGGGCGTTGCCGATGCCCGCCCAGGTGGCGGCAATGCCGTATTTCCATCCAAACTGGCCCGCGTAGCCCACAAAGACCACGGCGGAAAAGTAGGAGGTGCCGTAGGCGAAGGCGGTGAGCCACGGTCCTACGGACCGTCCGCCCAGTACAAATCCGTTGACGTCGGTGGTGTGGCGGCGGCAATAGAGCCCGATGCCCACCATGACGCCAAAAAAGATCAGCAGCAGTCCCAGTTTCATCCCCATTGTTGACCCGTCCTTTACAAACAAACTTTCTCGAAACTTCTTTGCTTTGATGCGTTGAAGTTTAACGCAAAAAAGCGACAAAGTCAAGAAAAATTTTTGCCGCAGAAAAAGAATGGGGATGGAGTGGGGGAAGGGGAACTGTTTTCACATAAAAAAGCGGGCCCGGAGAAAAACTCCGGACCCGCTTTGGCAGGTGATATCAGGCTTTTTTAGGCTTTTTTGGAATCACGATGGGGGTTCCGTCGTCTTCCGCAAGCTTGACCTTGGGATTTTGCTCCTTGGCCAAAGCCAGAATATTTTCTGCGTCAGGCTTTAAGAAAAACAGCCGTTTTACCCGGTCACCGTGGGCAAAGTAGAGCGACACCATCGTGGGACTGTCCTCTTTCTTACGCACCACCGACTCGATTTGATCCCAGCTTATAAAATCGTAGTGGGTGGTAATGCGCATCTGATAAAAGATCTCCACGCCCCGGCTGGTGACCACGGTGTCCTTGACCGCGAGCATGGTGAGCAGATAGAGCACACCAAACAGAATCAGCACGCGATAAGGGGTGGCAATGCCGCCCAAAATGAGTACAACGGACAAAATCCAGCCGCCCGTCGTCACCCATTTTTTACGTGGCTTCAGGGGTCTTGCTGTATAGATAGGGCCGGAGACCGACTCCCAGGGAAGATGTACACTCACAGTGACGGTTCCTTTCCGGATAAAAGATTACTTGGTGGGGATGGGAGCCTTGCCGGCAGCGCGCATGGCTTCCAGGTTCTTCAGAGCGCGCTCGTGAGCTTCCTGAGGAGCAGCGGCGGGCTTGTGCATAGTGGTCTTGCCAAAGATGTTGGTGTAGGCGCCGTCAGCCCAGAAGATGTTGCGGCCCAGGAAAGCGGTAATGGCAGCATAGATGGGGTTGAGCAGGTTCACGAAAGCGAAGGGGAAATACACGAAGGGGCTCATGCCCAGCACGCCCTGCTGATAAGCGCCGCAGCCGGTCCAGGGGAACATAACGGCCCACAGGGTGCCGCAGTCTTCCAGCGTACGGGAGAGCATGTTGCGGCTCAGGCCCATCTCGTCGTACTTGTCCTCGTACAGGGGAGCGGGAACACCGATGCCCAGGAACTGGTCGCACATGGTAGCGTCGCAGAACAGGGAGGTGAGCAGGGTGGCCAGGATCAGGCTGCCGACGGAGTGCAGCTTGTGCTTCAGCTTGCCGAACAGGGCCTCAACGCAGCCGCAGCGCTCCAGAGCGCCGCCGTAGGCCACAGCCAGCAGGATGAGGTTGATGGTCCACATGGTGTGGTCCATGCCGCCGCGGTTGAGCAGCTCGACGGCCAGCTCGTTGGTGCTCTCGAAGGAGTAGCCGTAGTGCAGGATGCTGAACAGCTCAGCCAGGCTGCCCACGCCCTGGAAGATCACGGCGAACAGAACGCCGGTACCAACGGAGAGAGCGATGCCGACCAGACCAGGCAGCTTAATGATACAAGCAGCAATAACCACCAGGATGGGGATCAGGACCAGAGGATTGAGGTTGAAGCCCTCCTTCAGGGCAGCCTGCAGCTCCAGAGCAACGGTGGGATCGTAGTTGCCGCTGCCGGTGACCAGACCCAGGATGGTGTAAAGGATCAGAGCAATCACAAAGGTGGGGGCGGTGGTGGACACCATGGCGGTCACGTGATCAAACAGACCGGTCTTGGCCACGGCGGCGGCCAGGTTGGTGGTGTCGGACAGGGGGGAGAACTTGTCGCCCACGTAAGCGCCGGAGATGATCATACCGGCGGTGATGGCGGGGTTAATGCCCAGGCCGGCGCCGATACCCAGCATAGCGATACCGATGGTAGCGGTGGCGGTCCAGGAGGAGCCGCAGGCCAGGCCGACGATGGCGCAGAGGATGCAGCCCACGGGGAGGAACAGCTTGGGGCTCAGCAGATCCAGGCCGTAGTAGATGAGGGCCGGAATGGTGCCCGACATAATAAAGGAGGCAACCAGCAGACCCACGGTACACAGAATGAGGATGGCTTCCATGGTGGCGTTCAGACGATCAATCATACCGGCCAGCATGTCGGAGAAATCGTGCCCACAGATGGCGCCGATGATGCAGGCCACCACGATGGATACGACCAGGGGCATATGAGCGTCGTAATAGACCTCATTACTGAAGTTCAGACCGTAAATCATCAGGCCCATCATAACGGCGATGGGGATCAGGGCTTCAATGAAGTTCGGCAGTCGGACGGTACGTTGCTTCTTCGTTTCTGGCATAAATAATTCCCTCTTTTCTTTACATTCCCTCAGCCTAAGGTGTGGGATCCCTAACCCCTGTCCATACACCGCTCTCCTCTCGGTGTGCTGGTCCGCCAGGGCGGAAAGTGTTAGGTACGAGGCAGGGTTTTTGCCAGCCGGAATCCGTTCTAAACCAAATTATAGCACTGTCAGTTGTAAAAATCGAATAAAAATATAGCCCTAAAATAGCCCGATTTTGTATATGTTATCTATGGAACTAGCGCTCTGATACACTAACAAACTATCACAAGAAACGAATAAAAAAAGAATAATATGAAATTAAATTCATAGACGGCTCGGTCAGAAAGGGGGCGGCATTCGGCAGGAAAGAGGTTGGCGGAACCGGAGTGCCTTCCGGGTTTCTCCATATGAAACGGAGCGAAAATGTGCAGACGGATGGAAAGACAGAGGAACAGAGACATAAAACATGGGCAATTTAGCTAGATGAAAAAGTGAATAAAAAAAGATCAAAAAAACTGTCACTTTGTTGATGCAATGTGCTAACACAACGTTAAATAGTTGCAATAGCGCACAAACAAGATCTTGGGGGAAAGAAAATTTTTGTTGATATAAGACAAAACGTGTGGTATGATAATGACAGAAAGCCCCACAATGATACAAACGCTTGGTGAGACGACATGGCTTTTCCTGGAGGCGATAAACCAAAAGACAAAGGCCATGCCGTTTTGTATCGGTAAAGAGAAGGGAGAAACGTGGGGCACCCAACGAAGCCGAGAACAAGAAAGGAAGAGGAGAACAGTTTATGGAAATTTTAACCAACCCCGTAACCATATCCGTTATTGTCCTGTGTGTCCTCAGCTTGCTGAAGCTGAACGTGCTGCTGGCCATGCTCATCGCCTGTGTGGCGGGCGGCCTGGTGGGCGGCATGGACATTCCCACCATCATGGGAACCCTGACCGGTGGCTTCTCCGGTAACGCCACCACCGCTCTGTCTTACATCCTTCTGGGTACCTTTGCCACTGCCATTGCCACCACCGGCCTGGCTGAGATTCTTTCCAAGAAGCTCTCCCGGATCATCGGCGGCAAGAAGCTGATTCTGCTGGGCGCCATCACCATCATCGCCTGCCTGTCCCAGAACCTGATTCCTGTTCATATCGCTTACATTCCCATTCTGATTCCCCCCATGCTGGCCATGATGAATCAGATGAAGCTGGACCGCCGCGCTGCGGCCTGCTGTCTGGCCTTCGGCCACAAGGCCCCCTACATCGCCATCCCCTTCGGTTTCGGTCTGCAGTTCCAGGAGATCATCATGAACAACCTGACCGAGAACGGCATGCCTGTTACCATTAACCAGATTGCTTCCGTCAACTGGATTCTGGCGGCTTCCATGATCGTTGGCCTGCTCATCGCTGTGTTTATTACTTACCGTAAGCCCCGCGAGTACAAGATGCTGGAGGCCGATACTTCCGCCGCTGACGCTATCAGCGAAACTCTGGAGTACCGTCACTACATCACCATGGCCGCCGCTGTTGTGGTGGTTGTGGTTCAGGTCATCACTCAGAACCTGGCCCTGTCCGCTCTGGCCGGCATCATGGTCATGATCGTCTTCGGCGCCATCAAGTGGAACCAGATTGACGACCAGCTGGCCGGCGGTGTCCAGCTCATGGGCCTCATTGCTTTCGTGATGCTGATTGCCGGCGGTTACGCCGAGGTTATGAAGGCCACCGGCGGCGTCGAGGCCCTGGTTGAGGCCGGTATCCACGCCATGGGCGGCAACAAGTGGATCGCTGCCACTGTAATCACCCTCATCGGCCTGCTGGTTACCATGGGCATCGGCACCTCCTTCGGTACCGTTCCTGTTCTGGCCGTTCTGTTCGTGCCTCTGTGTGAGCAGATTGGCTTCTCTCCTGCCGCTACCATCATTCTGATGTCCGCCGCTGCTGCTCTGGGCGATGCCGGTTCCCCCGCTTCCGACACCACTCTTGGCCCCACGTCCGGTCTGAATGCTGACGGCCAGCACGATCACATCTGGGATACCTGCGTGCCCACCTTCCTGCACTTCAACATCCCTCTGATGATTGCTGCTATTGTTGCGGCTCAGTTCCTGTAAGCCGTTGTTTTAATAAACCAAGCGTAAAAAGGGCTGCCCCAAGTTGCGGGCAGCCCTTTTTAATATTTGGAGGATTAGAACAGTAAGCCGTAAAGTAGGAGCAGAATGACCAGAAACAGCACGTTGGCCGCGGTGAACCACAAAAGATACCGGCCCTTTTTGCCGGGCAGAGCCCGGACCACATATTTATAGGAGATCAGGCTGGCCATGGAGGCGATCAGCGTGCCCAGACCGCCCAGATTGGTGCCCACCAGCAGGGCCTGCCCCTGGTCGGTGAAGCCGGAGAGGAGCAGAGCGGCGGGAACGTTGCTGATGACCTGGCTTGCAAGAATGGCGCAGACCACCTCGTGGTGGTAAAGAACCTGCTCAAGAAGGGACCGGAACGCGGGGAGGCGGCCCAGATTGCCCACAAAGAGGAAAAAGCCCACAAAGGTCAAGAGCAGGGCGTAGTCCACCCGGGGCAGCACGCCTCGATCCAGGACTGCGGTAAACAGCAGAACGGCCAGACAGGGAAGCCACACGGGGATGAGGCCGCCCACCGACCCCAGACAGAGCAGAAACAGCGCTCCGTAGCCCCAAAGCAGGGACTGCCGCCCGGTGGAGTTCTCCTCCTCCAGTTGAGGGGCAGCAGCCAGGGGGCGGGACTTGTTCAGCAGGAGGAGGAGTGCCAGCAGCAGGGCGGAGGCCAGGGTCAGCGGAAAAATGAGGCGAAAAAAGTCTGCCGGATGCAGACCATAGTGGGAATAGAGGTATAGGTTCTGGGGATTGCCGATGGGGGTGGCCATGCTGCCCAGGTTGGCGGCAATGGTCTGAAGGGCGACCACGGGGATGATCCGATTCCGCTGGCCCACCAGGTCCAGCACCTCCAGGGCGAAGGGAACGAAGGTGATGAGGGCCACGTCGTTGGTCACTGCCATACTGGTAAAGAAGGGGAGGAAAACCAGCACACTCTCCAGCTGTTGGGTGGAGCCGGTATGGGAGAGCACCATCCGTCCCATCCGGCTGAACACGCCCAGCCCTCGCAGGCCGGTCATCACCGCCATGAGGGCGAAGAGCAGGCCCAATGTTTCAAAATCTATGTAACCCAGGTAAGAGCCGTCCGGCGGCACCAGTGCCATGGAGGCCAGGGCCAGCACCCAAGCTACCACCAGCACCGTCTCCTGTTTCAGAAAGCGGATAAAGGATGACATATCGTGATACACCGTCCATATTCTCATTTCACAACACACAGCTAAGGCGCCGTCCCTTCAGAGACGGCGCCCAAGCGGCGGGAGCACGGTGAAGTGCTTCCGCCGTCTGATTTTTATTCCGTTACCCCGGAGGGGGCAGGGAGAGCCAGAGTTTACTGGCCGATGATCTGAGCCTTGATGAGGTTGGTGGAACCGCTCTTGCCCAGGGGGACGCCGGCGGTAATGACCACGGTGTCTCCCTTCTCCACCAGGCCCTCTTTCAGGGCCACCTCAGCGGACAGGGAGAAGATACGGTCGGTGGAGGTGACCTCTCCGGTGAGGAAGGGCACCACGCCCCAGCTGATGGCCAGCTGGCGGCGCACCTTCTCGTGCATGGTGAGGGCGGCCACCGGGCAGGCGGGACGGAAGCGGCAGATGTTCCGGGCGGTGCGGCCGGAGTTGGTGGCGGCCAGGATGGCCTTGGCGTCCAGGTCCTTGGCAGTGAGGCAGCAGGTGTGGGTGATGGCGTCGTTGATGTTGGAGGCGGGGACCACGCGCTGCTTCTGGAACTGGCGCCAGTAGTGGATGGAGCCCTCGGCCTCCTCCACGATCTCGCCCATGGCGGTGAGGGCCTCGATGGGGTACTTGCCGTTGGCCGTCTCGCCGGAGAGCATGACGCAGCTGGTTCCGTCAAAGACGGCATTGGCCACATCGGACACCTCGGCCCGGGTGGGACGGGGGTTGCGCATCATGGAGTCCAGCATCTGGGTGGCGGTGATTACCGGCTTGCCCGACTGCAGACCCTTGCGGATCATCTGCTTCTGGAGAATGGGCACCCGGGCGGCGGGGATTTCCACGCCCAGGTCGCCCCGGGCCACCATGATGCCGTCGGCAGCGGCCAGGATCTCATCGATGTTGTCCACGCCCTCCTGGTTCTCAATTTTGGCAATGATGCGCACGTCATCGCCGCCGCAGGCGTGGAGCACGTCCCGAACAGCCTCTACGTCGGCTGCCCGGCGGACAAAGGAGGCGGCAATGAAATCAAAGTCATTTTCCACACCGAACTGGATGTCGGCGATGTCCTTGTCCGTGAGAGCGGGCAGGTGGATGTGGACGCCGGGGATATTGATGGATTTGTTGGAGGACAGGGAGCCTCCGTTTTCCACCCGGCACAGGATATCCTGGCCCTGAATTTCCTCTACCCGGATGGCCACCAGGCCGTCGTCAATGAGAATCTCCTGGCCGGGGCCCACCTCCTCGTGGAGCTTGGGGTAGGTGACGGAGACGATCTCGCCGGTTCCCTCCACTTCCCGGGTGGTGAGGGTGAAGAGAGCGCCAGCCTCCAGGGTGATGGACTTGACGCCAAAGGACTTGATGCGGATTTCGGGCCCCTTGGTGTCCAGAATGGTGGCCACGGGGTAGCCCATAGTGTCCCGGATGGACTTGAGCATATTCAGACGACCCAGGTGCTCCTCATGGTCACCGTGGGAAAAATTAAAGCGGGCTGCGTTCATGCCGTTGAGGATGAGCTTGCGGATCATTTTCTCATTGTTGACGGCGGGGCCCAGAGTACAAATAATCTTAGTTTTTCTCATCATCAGATTTCCTCCTATGGGAAATTGGTATTAGCTTCTCTCATTACAGCCATATCATACAGGAAAACCGGTGGTTTGAATAGATGTGAAATCCATGAAAATCAAACCGGAATCCGAAAAAAATCAGTAAAAAAGTGCGTCTAGGTAAGCCTGAACGCACTTTTTACAAAAAACAGATGTGGATTTTACCGATAGGACTCGGCCAGAGCGCGGAACTTGGGCAGGGCGCGCTCGATGGTCTCGGTCTGCACGCAGTAGGCGATGCGCACGTGGCCGGGGGCACCGAAGCCGGAGCCGGGCACCAGCAGCAGATCAAAGTCCTTCTTGGCCCGCTCGCTGAAGGCCACGTCGTCGGGCTCCAGGGTGCGGGGGAAGAGGTAGAAGGCGCCGCCGGGCTGAGCCACATGGTAGCCCATCTCCCGCAGGGCGGAGGTGAACAGCTGACAATTGCGCTCGTAAACCGCCAGGTCGCTGGTCATGTCACAGCACAGGGAGGTGACCTGCTGGAACAGGCTGGGGGCGTTCACATAGCCCAGGGAGCGGCCTGCACCGGCCACAGCGGCGTAGACCTCACGGAAGTCGGTGACGGAGCTGGGCACCAGCACATAGCCCAGACGCTCGCCGGGCAGGGACAGGGACTTGGAGAAGGAGTAGCACACGATGGTATCCTTGTAGATGTGGGGAATCCAGGAGACCTCAAAGCCGGCAAAGACAATCTCCCGGTAGGGCTCGTCGGAGATGAGGTAGATGGGGTGACCGTACTCCTGGCTCTTGGCGGTGAGGATGGCGGCCAGCTTCTCCAGGGTCTCCTTGGAATAGACCACGCCGGAGGGGTTGTTGGGGGAGTTGACCACAACGCCCTTGGTGTGGGGGCTGATGGCCTTCTCGAAGGCGTCAAAGTCGATCTGGAAGTGCTCGATCTCCGGGGGAATCAGCACCATCTTGGAGCCTGCGCCCTCAATGAAGACCTTATATTCCGGAAAGTAGGGGGCAAACACGATGAACTCGTCCCCGGGGCAGGAGAGACCGTTGAACACGCAGCACAGAGAGGCGGCGGCGCCCACGGTGATGTAGAAGTTGTCGGCGGTATAGTCACAGCCAAAGCGGCGATTGAGGGAGTCGGCGAAGCGCTGCCGGGCAGCGGCGTCGCCCTGGGCGCTGGTGTAGCAGTGGATAAGGTCGGGCTGCTCCTTCAGAATCCGGATGGCCGTCTCGTTGATGGCGTCGGGGGCGGGGACGCTGGGGTTGCCGATGGAGAAGTCAAACACGTTCTCAGGGCCCACCACGGCAGCGCGCTGCTTGCCGTACTCAAACAGCTCGCGAATGACAGACCGGGCCGTGCCCAGTCCCAGCATACGTTCAGAAACCATAAAGAACCTCCTGCATAAATAGTCATGAAAGCGCCCGCCTGTGCATAGACATGGAGCAGGACAAGCACATAAAATCCGGGTGCGTTCCGGAAAAAGCGCTGGAAAATCCGGCGTAATGGAGAAAAGCCGCCGGAAGAATGGATCAAATTGTATTATAGCACAGTGCTTTTTTGAAGTAAAGACAAACCCCCGGCCCGGGAAAAGGAACGAAAACTTTTACACAGGTTTTCACTGAAAATGCAGAATCGAAGGTTTACATTTTTCATTTTGCCCGTTATAATCATAAAAAACCAACGCGCACCCGGTGTATGGATGCGCAGGACCAAAAGAGGCGACCACAGCAGGAGGTGACTGGATGCAGACGATCCATGGAAAGTCCATATTGGACCAGACTGTGTTGGGCCGGCTGAAATTCTGCCGTCTGGCTCCGCCGCCCCCCCAGCCCCTTCCTGCCCTCCATCCGGAGGAGGAGATTCAGCGCTTTGAACAGGCCCAGCGGCTGTCCGTGCTGGAGCTGGCGTCGCTGTACGACCGAACCGCCAAAGTGATTGGAGAGGAGACCGCATCCATTTTTGCCATCCATGCCATGATGCTGGAGGATAACGATTTTGTCCAGTCGGTGGCCCGTATTATTCGCCAGGAGAAGACCTGCGCGGAGTGGGCGGTGTGGGAGACCGGGGGACGCCTGGCCGCTGCGTTTTCCAAAATGGATAACCTTTATATGCGGGCCCGGGCGGTGGATTTCCGGGATATCACCTATCGAGTCATCTGGCGGCTGCGGGGTGAGCACCTGCTGGATCCCCTGCGGGACGGTCCGGCCATTCTGGTGGCCACGGAATTTCTGCCCAGCGAGGTAATGGAGCTGGATCGGAGCCGGGTGGTGGGCATTTTGGCCCGGAAGGGCAGCGTAGACAGCCACACGGCCCAGCTGCTGCAGGCCTGCCGGATTCCCGCCATGGCGGAGGTGGATCTGGATGAGCGCTGGGATGGACATACCGCGCTGTTGGACGGAAGCCGCCACCGTCTCTACCTGGACCCCGATGAGGAGACAATCCGTCGCCTGCTGCCGGAGGAACGGGGAGAACCGGTGGGATGTGTCTGATTCAAGGATACTATAA
>NZ_QUGI01000002.1:76800-90265 GCF_003478995.1 Pseudoflavonifractor sp. AF19-9AC | reverse complement strand
TCCGGCAGCGCCGGAGCCACTTTTTTAATCGGTGGGAATCAAAGCACATTATGGAGTCTGGACGGGGTGGAAGGTGTGGGGCTGCTCCTCACCACGAAGGATGCGCAGCGCTCCGAGGGCCAGGGCCTCCATCTCGTTTTCGCCGGGGATGACCACCACCCGGCACAGGTTGTGCAGGTAGCCGATGACCATGTCGGTGAGCATTTTGGAGTTGGCCAGGCCGCCGGTGAGGATCACCGCGTCGATGAGCTCGGTGAAGCAGCCCAGCATGATGCCCACGCCCTTGGCGATCTGGAGAGCCTGGGCCTTGTACACCAGGGCGGCCCACTCGTCCCCGGCCTTGATGCGCCGCTCCACCTCCTGGCAGTCGTGGGTGCCCAGCAGGGCGGACATGCCGCCCTCGCCCCGCAGCTTCTTCAGCATCTCTGCCTTGGTGTATTTTCCGGAGTAGCACAGATCCAGCACGTACAGCATATTGAGACTGCCCGCCCGGTCGGGGGAGAAGGGGCCGGCATCGTCGGAGACCGAGTCGATGATCCGGCCGTGGCTGTGGGCGGAGATGGAGATGCCGCCGCCCAGGTGGGCGATGACCAGATTCATGTCCCCATAGCTGCGGCCCATGGCCTGGGCATACTTATGGCCGGTGGCCCGGGCGTTGAGCACGTGGCAGAAGCTGGTGCGGGTGACCTCTTTGAAGCCGGTGACCCGGGCTTCGGGGAGCAGTTCGTCGCTGGTCACCGCGTCGTAGATGTAGGCGGGGATGCCCAGGGGGCTTGCAAATTCCCGAGCCATCAGGCCGCCCAGGTTGGAGGCGTGGTCGAAGACGGTGTGATGGAGCAGGCAGTCGGCCAGGGCGTCGTCCACTACGTACCCTCCTGCCACAATGTTGGGGATGATACCTCCACGGCCCACTACGGCAGAGAGCCGGGACAGGTCGAAGCCCTCCTGGGCCAGCCAGCCTCGCACCAGAGCCACCCGGTAGTCCAGCTGGTCATTGAGGGTGGCGTAGGGGGCCAGGTCGTGGTTAGTGTGGACGATGCTTCGGGTGAGCAGGGGGCGGTCATCCTCATAGATGGCCGCCTTGGTGCTGGTAGAGCCGGGGTTGAGCACTAACATGGTGTATGCCATAGGAAAGGCCTCCTCTTGGTGAGTGGTCAGGAGCGGGAGGAACCCGCAGGGGACATGGCGGAGCAGATGAGAATGGAGCTGTACTTCTCCTCCGGGGTAGCCCCCCGGGAATTGATGGTGATAGGAACGCTGGCTCCCAGCACCACCCCGGCCATCTGGCCCCCCGCCAGGCCGTACAGCGCCTTGCCCAGCAGATTACCTGCGGCAATGGAGGGGCAGAGAAGAATGTCCGCGTCCCCGGCCACGGGGCTGTGGTAGCCCTTTACCTGGGCGGCCCGGGGATCGGTGGCCAGATCCAGGGAGATGGGGCCCTCCACCATGCAGGGGCCGAAGTCTCCCCGTCGGGCCTCCTCCTTCAATGCGGCGGCGTCCAGAGTCTCGGGCATGTGGGGGTTCACCGTCTCCACGGCGCACAGCACCGCCGCCTTGGGGCAGTCATAACCCAGAAAACGGCAGAAGTCCAGGGCGTTTTTCAAAATATGCCGTTTCTGCTCCAGGTCGGGGGCGATGACCATTCCGCCGTCGGTGTCAAAGAGAAGCTTGGGGTAGCTGGGCACGTCCAGAATGGCCACGTGGGACATGAGCTGGCCGGCGCGGATACCGGTCTGCTTGTTTACCACAGCCCGGAGCAGGGTGCCGGTCTGGAGCATACCTTTAATAAGCATCTGGCCGGCTCCGGCCCGGATGAGATCCACCGCCCGCTCCGCGCAGGCCTCCGGGCTCTCCGCGTCTACGATCTGGTCGGGCTCCAGGCAGACGCCCAGCTGACGGCTGAGGTCCAGGATCTCCTGCCGCCGCCCCACCAGAATGGGGCGGATCAGCTGGTCCTTTTGGGCGGCAAAGACCGCCTGGAGGGTGTGCATGTCGTGGGCCGCAGCCACCACCGCGCCTTTGGGCGGGAGATGCTGCAGGGATTGCTTTAGCTGCTGAAAACTGGAAATAACCATAGTAAGGCCTCCGCAGGAACGGGCCGGAGCCCTTTGTTCGTGGAGGGACGGCACGGAAAATGTTCAAAATCATTCTACCATGTCTGGGACAGGTTGTACACCGGAAAATTGTTTTGCCGCAGTGGGGGAAAAGAAGGAAAAATAGAAGAAAATGAGGAGAAAAACAGGGAAGAGAAGGACGACTGCCTCTTGACGAGCGGGGGGAAAGCAGATATAATAAAACCCACTGTGAACGCCCTGCGCCGTAGGGGAGCGGGTGATTCGTTGCTGGAATAGCTCAGTCGGTAGAGCAGCTGATTCGTAATCAGCAGGTCGCGTGTTCAAGTCACGTTTCCAGCTCCAGAAAGGCACGACGAAAGTCGTGCCTTTCTTTTTTTGTTTCCATTGGAAACCAGCTGGGCAGCCAGGCCCGGGAGCGGGGGCAGTACCGGCGGAAACCAGTTAAAAAAGCGGCTCCCCGGTCTATACCGGGGGGCCGCTTGCGCTGTTATTTTGGAGGGAAGGGGAGTCAGCGGCGGTCTGCCTCCTGAGAGGGGTCCGCCTCCCGGCTGCACGCCTGAGCCTGGCAGCTGGCGCAGCTTCTGCTGAGTACGCCGGACAGAAGCCAGCCCACAAAGCCCATGTACAGCATGGAACTCAGGGGTGTGGCGGTGATCAGACAGGTGCCGGAGGTACAGCCCGCCAACCGGTAGGAGAGATAGCCCGCCAGCATGCCGCCCAGAAAGAACAGGGCGGGAAAGGTGTGTTTCTGAAGTTTGTTTTTCATGGGACAGCCTCCAATCATGATTTGTTATGGGGTAGGTTTCCACAGCAGGTCGCGCTGCTCGGGATGGTTGGAAAACCAGCTTACGGCGTAGGAGCATACGGGGATGGCCCGTTTTCCCTGGGTACGCAGCTGCCGGGCCAGAGTTTCCAGCAGCAGACCGGCCACTCCCTGCCCCCGGAACTCGGGAGAGACCACCGTGGAAGCAATCTCCACGATGCGGTCGCTGCGTGCCGGAAAGGATACAAAGGCGACCTCGCGGCCATCCAGGTCCTCCAGCCAGATGCGATGGGGGGAAGTTTGAAGCGTCATAGGGAAGCTCCTTTCTTTCTTATGGCCCTATCCTACCAGAGTTTCGGGGGAAGAACTGTGACCTCATCACAAAGCGTGAAGGGAACGAGAGAAACCGGACGGCGGAACAAAATATTGAGGGTAGGAACAAATCCCCCTTTTTGGTAAAAACAGAAAAAAATTCAAGAAAATGGCTGCCGATCCGGTGACAAACAAACTTTTTTCCAAAAAGATGGGATAAGATTTCAGTCATGGAAAAAGAAGAAAAACATATGATAATAGATAAAGAAACGGAAAGAAGAAGGAAGAACAAGAGAGAAAAGTTGAGAAATAGGAAAGGGACGGAATGAGAAGGGAGGAAGTTTTTTGCGGGCGCATATGGAAATCTGTTGTGGAATGTGCTATATATTACATAACTGAAGTTAACCTGAAGCGTGGAGAACTGACCACAGCAAGGTCGAATTTTGTCGGGGAGGAGACCGCCCTAAACAAATCTGCAAAAGGAGAGGCAGAAACGCTGGACATCCTGTGGTGTTTGGCAAGGGACTTTGGGAGCGTCCCCCGGTATCTTCCACGTCTTTCTCCCCGTGTTTCCGGCGCATCCCCCGGTGCGGATGCCCGAGAACCTTCATGGGGGAAATCCAGGCCAATCTTGCGGCGGGCGAATGGGAAATCGCTTTGCTGAATGTATTGGAACGCATCTCGGAGGGATGCGTGAAAAGTAAGGAGGAATGGGAATATGTTGACTTGTCCGAAGTGCGGCAAAGAGCTGCAGGATGGAACGAAGTTCTGCGATAATTGCGGTACGCAGATCTTTGAGACCATCTTCTGTCCCAACTGCGGGGCACAGACCAGTACCGAATTCAAGTTCTGCCAGAAGTGCGGAGCGTCCATTGAGGAAGAAGCTCCCGCCCCTGCCCAGGAGGAGAAGGCTCAGAAGCCCAATCCCGTTAAGGCAGTGCCCAAGAAGACCTTGATGCTGGGCGCGGTCGGCGTGGTGGCCGTTTTGGCGATCATCCTGGTGGTGTCCATGTTCACCGGTGGCGGAAGCAAGGAGAATTACGGACTGTATCTGAAGGACAGTGAGATTTTTTACAGTGATTTCTCCGGGGATCCAATGGAACTCACCTCCCGTCTGACGCAGTCCTTCAGCGGCAGCAGCCTGTCCAGCTATGCTGGTCAGCTGGCGGACTATATCGCTTTCAGTGAGAACGGCAAGCGGGTGTTCTTCCCCGATCGGCTGGACAACTCCAGCGGCGGTATCACGCTCTATTACCGCAACCTGAACAAGCCCGACGAGGAGGCCACCAAGATCGACTCCGATGTGGTGATGTATGCCATCAACGCCGCCGGCGACAAGGTTGTGTACCTGAAGGGCCAGGACCATGGTGTGCTCTATATCCACGATCTGACTGACAAGGAGAAAATTGCCAGCGATGTCGTGTACTTTTATGTCAGCGATGACTGCAAAAAGGTAAGCTATCGCACCGAAGAGAATGGCTACTATGTGTGGAACCAGGGTAAGGACAGCGTCAAGCTGGCCAGTGACGTGGCCAGTGTGGAGTACGTCTCCGACGATCTGTCCCAGGTCTACTATACCAAGGACGGCAGCCTCTATAAGCAGGTGGAGAACAGCGAGGACAAGGAAAAGATTGCCTCTGATGTCTCCCGGGTCGTCCAGATCTCCGAGTCCGGCGAGGTCTACTACACCAAGGCGGAGAGCGCTCAGATGAGCCTCATGGACTATGTCAACGACGACATGGCCGCTGCCGACGCCGCCATAACTCAGCCCGAGTATCCGGAGTACCCCGCGTCCCCCGATTACCCCTACAGCTGGAACTACGACACCACCGAGGCTTACGAGGCGGCCTGGGCGGAGTATGAGGCCGCCTATGAGCAGTATCAGGCCACTTGCGATCAGCTGCGGGAGGAGTATAATAAGGCCTATGAGGAGTACCGGGACAAGCTCAGCCGTGACTCCATGCGGGAGAGCCTGAAGAATGACACCATGGATTCCACGGTGTACTCCCTGTACTGCTACAACGGTTCTGAGGAGACCCTGATCACCGATGCCCTGACGGACGAGTGGGACATTTCCAAGGCTAACAACGCTCCGGTCATGGTGGTGCAGGTCTACGACCAGGCTGAGGTGCAGAAGGTGAACCTCTCCGAGGTCGAGAGCTATTACGAAGTGCGCGAGATGGTACAGGACGCTCTCTATTCCTCTGCGAAGTGGTATGTGCTCTCCGGCACCACCCTCTCCGTCGTCACCCAGAACGACGCTCAGAGCTTTATTCTCAGCTCTGACGGAACCACGGGCTACTTCCTGGACGACGTGGATGAGGAGGGCGTGGGCGACCTCTACCGCCTGACCCTCTCCGGCGATAAGGCGGGAAGCAGCGAGCTCTATGACAGCGACGTGTCTGCCTACTCCACCATTTCCATCATGTCCAACAATCAGGTGGCTTATTACAAGAATGTCAAGGATGGCAGCCGGGGCGATCTCTTCATCGACGGCAAGGAGATCGACTATGACGTGCGCATCAGTCGGCTCACCAATGTGGACGGCAAGATGTACTACTACACCGACTGGAGCAGCGAGCGCCAGTACGGCACCCTGAAGTGCTTCTCTGGCAAGGAGGCACAGAAGGTGGCCGACGATGTCCACGACTATATTGTGACCCCTGAGAAGGACATCCTGTACCTGTACGATTATAGTTCCAATTACTACACCGGAACCCTGTACCTCTACAAGGGCGGGAAGGCAGAAAAACTGGACGATGACGTCATGGCTCTAATCCCGGTATGGAATACAGATATTAAGGGAGGAATGCGTTATGGCATCGATCCCGGTGTGGAATAACAGATATTAAGGGAGGCATATATTATGGCTGGTGATACGTTTCAGAAATTCAAGTCCTCGTTCAACCGGGGCGTGACGGCGATCAGTGTGAAGACGTCTTCTTCTCTGGAGAAGGTAAAGATCAAGACCCACATTGATTCCATCAACACGGAGATTCAGCGCACCATGTCCACCATTGGCCAGACGGCCTATGGCATCTGGGCCTCGGGCAGCCAGGATTTCTCTTCTCTGCAGGAGCAGTTCGTTCTGGTGCAGCAGAAGAAGGAGGAGATCCAGAAGCTCCAGGAGGAGTACAACGCCATTGACGAGCGGGACAGCCAGATTCTTGGCACCGCCGGCGGGGAGGAGCCTCAGAATGCGGAGCCCAAGCCCGGCGAGGTGGTGTGCCCCAAGTGCGGCGCTGCCTGCGCGGCCACGGCCAAGTTCTGCCGCAAGTGCGGCCAGAACCTGCAGGGCTAAATCCCAGACAAGCGAACATAAAAAAGGGCCCCGGGAAGACGTCTTCCCGGGGCCCTTTTTTATTAAAATCATTCCCGGACAGCTGTGAGTCAGGTCTCCGGCAGTTCCCAGCGGATGGGCAGAGTACGGAAAATCTGCTCCACCGCGCTCTCATAGCGGGCGGTGTCCTGGGCCTTGCGGATCTGCTTGAGCAGCTTTTCACTCCCCTCAAAGAGAGTGCCCAAGTAGCTCCACAGCTCCTTCATGTGGAAGATGGTGTTTCGTCCGCTGCGGAAGGCCTCCAGATAGCTGTGGTAGAGCTCATCGTGGAAGGCCTTCAATTCTTCAGCCGTGGGGGGAGGACCGCCATTGGCCTGGCGGATGAGGGCGGGGTTTCGCAGCAGTCCCTGGCCCAGCATGAGGGACTGAACCCGGGGATAGTCCCGGAGAAGGGCCTCGCAGTCCTCCGGGGTGAACAGTCCCCCGTTGTAGCACAGAGGGCCGGGATAGTTCTGGTGGGCCAAGGCAAAGTCGTTCCGGCGTACCGGCTCCCTGTAAAAGTCCTTCCGTACCCGGGGATGGACGATGAGCAGGGAGATGGGGTAGCGGGACAGAAGCTCCAGCAGGGGACCGAACTCCTCCGGGGACTCCAGACCCAGCCGGGTTTTCACCGACACCGGTCCCTGAACCCCGGCGAAGATGCCGTCCAGCAGCGCCTCCAGAGCGGAGAGGTCGGAGAGCAGCCCGGCCCCCTTGCCCTTGGCTACCACGGTGCCCGAGGGACAGCCCAGATTCAGGTTGACCTCGTCATAGCCCATGTCAAAGAGGGCGTTGGCCGCCCAGCAGAAATCCCCGCTGTCCCGGGTGAGGAGCTGGGGCACCGCCCGGAAGCCCAGGTTGTGCTCCGGAGCGGTCTCCCGCAGGTCCCGGGGAGTAAACATCCGGTCCCGGGTGGGGGTGAGAAAGGGCATGTAGTAGGCGTCTACGCCCGGAAAATACTTGTGGTGGATCCGGCGGTACAGGGCGCCGGTGACCCCCTCCATGGGGGCAAAGAAATAGTCCAAGGGGATTCTCTCCTTCGGTGGGTTATGAATGGGGCAGGATGTGCCTGAGGCGCCGCTCCAGCCCGGGAGCCAGGCGCAGAAGGGCCATATCGTAAAGGGCCAGGGTGCCCACGCCCATGAGCCACAGCAGCAGATTTTCCCACGCTGGGCCCAGGCCCAGGGCCTCCAGCCCCATGAGGGCCAGCAGGGCGGCGTAGACGGCCAGCAGAGCCACGCCGAAGCATGCCCCCTTGGCCAGGCGGCGTACCAGACCCGGCAGAGGGTCCAGCGCGGGCTTGACCGCCGGGTACCAGCCCACAAGGCCCAGGAACAGGGCGGCCATCTCCCGGTCGGGCACCAGCATGAGACCCAAAAGGCCTGCCGCCGCCCACAGACACAGGGCGGTGCGGGTGCCCCAGACCCGGCGCACCAGATAGACCGGGATGCCCGCCAGCATGGGACACACATAGGTGAGCACGCCGAAGGCGCTGCCCGTTGCCATCAGGGCCACGGACAGCCCGGCGCACAGCCCGCACACCGCCGTCCGGCGGCACAGGCTGCGGATGGACTCAGTTCTGCCGGCCATCCACGTAGGCACTGGCGGCCAGGCCGGCCACCGCTCCGTCGCCCACGGCGGTGGTGAGCTGCCGCACCGACTTGACCCGGCAGTCCCCGGCGGCAAAGACGCCGGGCAGGCTGGTGGCGCAGTCCTCTCCGGCCAGGAAGTAGCCCTGGTCGTCGGTCATCACCAGATTGGCAAAGACCTGACTGTGGGGCTCCTGGCCCACGGCCACAAAGAGGCCGTCCGCGGGGAGCTCCAGAGTCTTGTCCTCTTTCAAATCCCGCAGGGTCAGGCCGGTGAGACCCTCGGGACCGCTTTGGAGGGCCTCCACCGTACAGCTGAGCCGGAACTCCACATTGTTTTTCTCACGCAGCTGCTGCACCAGGCGGCTCTCCCCCCGGAACAGGTCCCGGCGGTGGATGACGGTCACCTTGGAGCACCGGGCGGAGAGGAACAGGGCCTCCTGGAGGGCAGTGTCCCCGCCGCCTACCACAGCCACGGGCCGACCCTGGTAGAAGGCTCCATCGCACACGGCGCAGTAGGAGACGCCCAATCCGATGAGGTCGTCCTCTCCCTGGAGGCCCAGCTTCCGGTGGCTCACGCCCGTGGCCAGCACCAGGGCAGGGGCGGAATAGCGCCCCTGGGGGGTGGTCAGCTCCAAAAGACCGTTCTGGGTGCGCAGGAAGGTGACCTCCTCCGTGCGCACGTGGACCCCCAGATTCTGGACTTGCTCCGTCAGAGCCTGGGCAAAGGCCGCGCCGCTCATGCCGGGCAGACCGGGGTAGTTGTCCACCAGGGGGGAGTACTGGATCTGGCCCCCGGTGCTCTCGCCCTCCAGCACCAGCACGTCCTTGCCCGCCCGGGCAGCGTACAGGGCGGCAGTCAGGCCCGCAGGGCCTCCGCCCACTACGATTACGTCATACATGGCAAAAATCCTCCCTTGTGGGTGTCGATAAATGGAAAAAGGCGGCCCCGGAAGAACCGGGGCCGCCTTCATTGTACCGCAGACGGGGGAAAAATGCAACGCTCAGCCCACGCTGGCGGGGCGAATCTCGTCCAGGAAGGAACGGATGGCGCCCAGACCCACCAGCTTCACCGGGTCCTTGCCGTCCTCCACCACCAGAGTGGGGGCCTGGCGCACGCCGTAGCGCACGGTGAGGTCGGGGTTCTCCTCGGCCAGCACCTTGCGGTAGGGCACCCCGGCCTGGCCCAGCAGCTTTTCCGCCTGGGCGCAGTTGGGGCAGGTACGGGTGGCAAAGAGCATCAGTTCCCCGGAAATGGCGGGAGCAACAGGCTTGGTGTCCACCGTAACCTGGCTTCCGGCTATGCCGGCCCGGCGCAGGTGGGAGCGGCCGATGTCGTACACCTTCCGGTCCTTGAACTCCTGGGTCTTGCCGTCGTTCCAGTTCTTCACCGGGCGGTAGTAGCCGGTAATGCGGCTATATACCTCGGCTTCCTTGCCGCAGTAGGGGCAGACGTGCTGCTCGCCGGTGAGGTAGCCGTGGCCAGCGCAGACGGAGTAGGTGGGGGACATGGTGTAGTAGGGCAGCTTGTAGTTCTCCGCAATCTTCCGCACCAGGGTGGCCGCCGCCTTCCAGTCGGGCAGCTTCTCCCCCAGGAAAGCGTGGAACACGGTGCCCGAGGTGTAGAGGGTCTGCAGCTCGTCCTGAACGTCCAGGGCGGAGAAGATGTCCTCGGTGTAGCCCACGGGCAGGTGGGAGGAGTTGGTGTAGTAGGGGGTGCCGTTCTCGTTGGCGGTGATGATGTCGGGGAACTGAGCCTTGTCGTGCTTGGCAAAGCGGTAGGTGGTGGACTCGGCGGGGGTGGCCTCCAGGTTGTAGAGGTCGCCGTAGGCCTCCTGATAGTCGGAGAGACGCTCCCGCATGTGGTTGAGCACGTCCTTGGCAAAGGCCTGGGTGGCAGGGTGGGTGAGGTCCTGCTGGAGCCACTTGGCGTTGAGGCCCACCTCGTTCATGCCGATGAGGCCGATGGTGGAGAAATGGTTATCAAAGGTGCCGAGATAACGCTTTGTATAGGGATAGAGGCCCGCGTCCAGCAGCTTGGTGATGACGGTACGCTTGGTTTTCAGGCTGCGGGCGGCGATGTCCATGAGCTTGTCCAGGCGGTTATAGAAGTCGGCCTCGTCGCTGGCCTGATAGGCGATGCGGGGCAGGTTGATGGTGACCACGCCCACAGAGCCGGTGGACTCGCCGGAGCCGAAGAAGCCGCCGGACTTCTTCCGCAGCTCACGGAGGTCCAGACGCAGGCGGCAGCACATGGACCGCACGTCGGAGGGCTCCATGTCGGAGTTGATGTAGTTGGAGAAGTAGGGGGTGCCGTACTTGGCGGTCATCTCAAAAAGGAGCCTATTGTTCTCCGTCTCGGACCAGTCGAAGTCCCGGGTGATGGAGTAGGTGGGGATGGGGTACTGGAAGCCGCGGCCGTTGGCGTCGCCTTCAATCATAATCTCGATGAAGGCGCGGTTGACCATGTCCATTTCCTTCTTGCAGTCCCCGTAGGTAAAGTCCATCTCCTTGCCGCCCACGATGGCGGGCAGGTTCGCGAGATCTTTGGGCACTGTCCAGTCCAGGGTGATGTTGGAGAAGGGGGCCTGGGTGCCCCAGCGGGAGGGGGTGTTCACCCCGTAGACGAAGCACTGGATGCACTGCTTGACTTCCTTCTGGGTCAGGTTGTCCACCTTGACGAAGGGGGCCAGGTAGGTGTCGAAGGAGGAGAAGGCCTGGGCGCCCGCCCACTCGTTCTGCATGATGCCCAGGAAATTCACCATCTGGTTGCAGAGGGTGGACAGGTGCTTGGCGGGGGCGGAGGTGATTTTTCCGGGAATGCCCCCCAGTCCCTCCTGAATGAGCTGCTTTAAGGACCAGCCGGCACAGTAGCCGGTGAGCATGGAGAGATCGTGGATGTGGATGTCGGCGCTGCGGTGGGCGTCGGCCACCTCCTGGTCGTAGATCTCACTGAGCCAGTAGTTGGCGGTGATGGCGCCGGAGTTGGAGAGAATGAGGCCACCCACGGAGTAGGTGACGGTGGAGTTCTCCTTCACCCGCCAGTCGTTGATCTGGAGGTAGTCGTCCACCAGGTCCTTGTAGTTCAAAAGGGCGGAGTTGACGTTGCGGATCTTCTCCCGCTGCTTGCGGTAGAGAATGTAGGCCTTGGCCACATCGGCGTAACCAGCCTCAGACAGCACCTTCTCCACGCTGTCCTGAATATCCTCCACGGCGATGCGTCCGTCCTTGATCTTGGGCTCAAAGTCGGCGGTCACCCGCAGGGCCAGCATGTCAATGACGCTGGGATGAAACTGCTTGTTGACGGCCTGGAACGCCTTGGTAATGGCGGCGCTGATTTTGGAAAGCTCAAATTCGGCGGCGGCGCCGTCCCGCTTGGTTACCTGATACATGAGAATCCCTCCAGCTCTCTTTCGTTCTGTTGCCCATTTATGGCAAGAAAAGCCGGGCATCATCCCGGCGATACTACGCCTCTTAACTATAGCACGCGGCCAGAACTTCGTCAATATATGGTTTCTCTTTTTCTGGGCAAACACAAGATATTGTTTTGGTGCACAAAAAGGCGAGGATGATTTTTGTCATCCTCGCCAAAAGAAAAATTAGTCAACCCCCCGCAGCTCCACCTGAGGGATATGGGGCCGGACCAGGGCGGCAAAGCCCTCCATTTCTTCCCGGGAGCAGGGATGAAGGCCGGGGGAAAGCACCGTGTCCCGGTCTACAAAGCCCTGGAGGAAATACCGCCTGGCCCCCTTGAGCCAGGGGCCGATAGCCCGGAAGGAATCCTCATCGTGGAGCTCCCGCACCACGGTAGTGCGAAACTCATAGTCCACCTTGCCCTCCAGCAGCAATGCCGCGCTCTCCCGGTAGGGTTCCACATCCAGACCGGGCACTCCGGCGGTCTCGGGGTAGCGGTCGGGGCTGTTTTTGATGTCCATGGCCACGTAGTCCACAAGGTCCCGACGGATCACGTCCTCCAGGGCCTGGGGAAAGCCGCCGTTGGTGTCCAGCTTCAGGAGGAAGCCTTTTTCCTTCACAGCCTCCAGCAGACGGGGCAGATCGGGGCGCAGCAGGGGCTCGCCCCCGGTGACGCACACGCCGTCCAGAAGTCCCTGCCGGCGGTCCAGGAAGGTGAGCAGCTCCTCATGGTCCATGAGGGCCGGCCCGGGGGAGAGCACCAGCTCCCCGTTGTGGCAGAAGGGGCAGCGCAGGTTGCAGCCCCCCAGAAACACTGTGCAGGCCACCTTGCCCGGGTAGTCCAGCAGCGTCAGCTTCTGAAGACCCTGAATATCCATGTGGGAGCCTCCCTCTCCGCCCGGGGCGGTGTCGATTCCCTTCCATTGTAGTCCCCGGTTCTCCCCCTGTCAACGGCTCCAAACCCTGGAAATTTACTCCCCTTTGTATTTCTTCCTGGTGGCAATTCCTCCCCGTATATGCCGCTCGGCCTTGTTTTCCTCCAAAACCTGCTTTACCTGGAGGTACAGCGTGCGGTTGAAGGCGGGCAGGCGCTCGGAGAGATCCTTGTGGACGGTGGACTTGGAGATGCCGAATTTTCGGGCGCACGCCCGGACAGTGGCGCGGTTTTCTATGATGTAAAGGGCCATTCTGCAGGCCCGGTCCTCAATGTTCCCTTTCACCCATAACACTCCCATCAAGCGGTAGTCCTATGGATGTTATATGCGCCGGGAACGGGGGATATGTCGCCCCTTGTGCCTGGGTGGGGCCGGTGGTATAATGGCGCCAGAGGGAGGGAACGCGTTATGGATCACAGGGAACGCATGATTGCCGGCCTGCCCTATAGGGCCTGGCTGGATGGGCTGCCCCAGCAGAGGCTGGAGGCCAAGAAGAAGCTGTACGTCTTTAACAACACACCGCCGGAGGAGCAGGATACCTCCATGGCTCTGCTGGAGGGACTGCTGGGACGGGTAGGGAAGAACCCCTGGGTGGAGCCCATTTTCCGCTGCGACTATGGCAGCAACATTTCTGTGGGCGATAATTTTTACGCCAATTATAACCTGACCATTCTGGACATCGCTCCGGTGACAATCGGAAACAATGTGATGATTGCACCCAACGTGTCCATCTTCACCGCCGGGCACCCCGTTCATCCCCAGGCCCGGAACTCCGGCTATGAGTACGGCCGCCCCATTACCATCGGGAACAATGTGTGGATTGGAGGCGGGGCCATCCTTCTGCCCGGAGTGACCATCGGTGATAACACGGTCATTGCCGCAGGCAGCGTGGTGGGCCGGGACGTGCCGGCCGGTGTGGTGGCCGGGGGCAACCCCTGCCGGGTGATCCGGGAGATCACCGACGCCGACCGGGACTTCTACTGGAAGAATCTCCCCTTTGATGTGGAGGACTATCTGGACCCCAACACTACCTTATAAGCACAAAACACAAAAACGCG
>NZ_QUGI01000002.1:39102-76790 GCF_003478995.1 Pseudoflavonifractor sp. AF19-9AC | reverse complement strand
CTTCGGAGAGCTTGCTCCGAAGCGCGTTTTTCTTATTGGTATCGCTTGTCCAGAATGTCCACAATGTCCCCCATGACGCCTTCTTCGCAGGAGCACAGGATTTGAGCGCCCCAGTCCTTCACCTCCTGGGCACAGTTGGAGGGGGCAAAGGGGATGGCGGACAGCTCCAGCATGGGGATGTCGTTCTGGTTGTCCCCCACGCAGTAGATGTGGGCGGGGTCAATGCCCAGCTTCCGGGCCAGCAGGGCGGTCATACCGCCCTTGGTGCTCCCCTTGGCGGTGATCTCCAGATAGTACTGATTGGAGAAAATGGCCTCGTAGTCCGCTCCGTAGTGCTCCAGGAACCAGGATTGGGCCTGAAGAAGCACCGGATTTTCCTCCTGAACCATGGCTTTGGTCCAGGGCAGGGGCATCTGCTCCAGGGGACAGAGGGTATAGTCGGTGCCCACCTTTTTCATGTGGGCGTCGGTGATATAGTTGGGGTTCCAGACGTAGATGTCCTCCCCATGATAGCTCTCCACGCCCAGGGAGGGGAACTGTTCCAGCAGCTGGGCAAAATCCCGGACCGAGCGTTCGGGAAGGAACGTCTGCTCCAGCATGATATCCCGCTCAAAGTCATAGAGGGCCGAACCGTTGGACAGCACCACCGGGGCGTTGATGGGGGCGAGGTGGGCGTAGGGGGCGAAAGTGCGGTACGCCCGGCCGGTGGCCACGGTGAAGCGGCCGCCCTGGTTTACAAAGTAACGGAGGGCCTCCAGGTTGCGGGAGGGGATCTGGCGGTTTGCGCCGTACAGGGTGTCGTCAAAGTCGCTGGCCAGCAGCACACCGTCAAATTTTCCCATAGAAGCTCCCTTCCTCCCCTCTGCCCGGAGGGGGTTACATCAAATCCTGCCCCTGATAGTACCGCGCCAGGGGGCCGTAGCTGAGGGAGGCCACCAGGCTGGTGATGATAATTTCAGGGATCATATAGCTTGCGTTGTAGGCGATGGACCAGATGGGGGCGGCCCAGCCCAATTCGTTGGGCCACAGTACCTCCCACACCACCACGCCGGAGACATAGTGGCAGCCCAGGCGCACCAGGAAGGTGACCACAATGCCCAGCACCAGCTCCAGCCGGGGACGGCCCAGCCGGCCCTTAAATAGGGCGGCAAAACCGATGACCGAGAAAGCAAATACATAGTCAAAGAGAATAATCAGTACCGCGGTTCCCACACTGTCGGCGTACTGCACGTTCTGGATGCCCAGAATCATCTGGAGCAGTCCGTAGACAAAGGCGGCAAAGGTGCCCCACAGACATCCATACCGCCAGGAGAGAATCACCAGGGGCAGCATGGAACACACAGTGATGCCGCCGCCCAGGGCCCAGGGGCTGGAGAAGGGGAACAGAGAGAGCACCAAAGCGATGGCCAGCATCACCGCGCTCTCCACCATACGGTGCACCTTCCGATGCTGACGGACAGAGACAGATGGGGTGGCTTGGTTTGACATAGTCGTTTCCTCCTAAAATGATGTACCGCACACATCCAAACGGGTGCGGTGCGGTACACGGACGAAACGAAGGTATAAAAAACTCGTCCACTTCCTACGCCGGCATTACCCGGATCAGGTTTAAGGGACCGGAGGCGGCGTCGTCGCCTCTGCATCTCAGCCGGGAACAGCTCCCAGCGCCCCTGTGTTCGATTGTCTGCGGTCGCAACTATTTTATGTATTTCCCCGGTATTTGTCAAGTGCAGGGGAAAGAAGGAAACCGGCCGGGCAAGCCCGGCACGTCTGGAAACTCATTCTTTGTGGTCCTCCGCAGCGGCGATGGGCGAACCCGGTGCGGCGGCTCCGCGCCGGACGGCATCCCCTTGCCCCGGCGGCAGATTGGTGCTATACTGTTTAAATATTCTCTGGAAGGAGTGGTGTTTTGTGGCACAACCGTCCTACAAGGGAGAGCAGGCGCTGGCCAGCGCACCCATCGGTCCTTTGATGCTCAAGCTGGCCCTGCCCGCCGTGGCAGCCCAGGTCATCAACATGCTCTACAACATTGTGGACCGGATCTACATCGGCCACATTCCCGTGGTGGGCCAGACAGCCCTCACCGGTGTGGGTGTCACCTTTCCCATCATTATGCTGATTTCCGCCTTTGCCGCCTTCGCGGGACAAGGCGGTGCGCCCCTGGCCTCCATCCGCCTGGGAGCGGGAGAGCGGGAGGAGGCGGAGCGGATCCTGGGCAACTCCCTGACCATGCTGCTGTGCGCGGCAGTTGTGCTTACCGTCTCCTTCAGCATCTTCAAAGAACCCCTGCTCATGGCCTTCGGCGCCTCGGAGGAAACGGTCGGCTACGGCCTGGACTATATCAGCATCTACCTGCTGGGTACCCTGTTTGTCCAGCTGGCCCTGGGCCTCAACACCTTCATCAGCGCCCAGGGAAAGGCCACTGTGGCCATGCTCAGCGTGCTCATCGGAGCCGTTTTGAACATTGTCCTGGATCCCATCCTGATTTTCGGGCTGAATCTGGGGGTACGGGGAGCCGCCATTGCCACGGTCTTTTCCCAAGCGGTGAGTGCGGCGTGGGTCTTTTTCTTCCTCTGCTCCCACCGCTCCGGCCTGCGCATCCGCAAAGAGAACCTGCGCCTGCGGGCCAAGACAGCGGGCCGAATTGCCGGCCTGGGCGTGGCCCCCTTCATTATGCAGTCCACGGAGAGTCTGGTGACGGTGGTGCTCAACACCGGCCTTCAGACCTTCGGCAACGACCTCTATGTGGGTTCCATGACCATCCTCCAGTCGGTGATGCAGATGATCGTCATGCCCACCCAGGGCATCACTCAGGGTGTACAGCCCATCATGAGCTACAACTACGGAGCAGGCAACTACCGCCGGGTGCGGGACACCTTCAAGCGTCTGCTGACTGTCACCCTGACGGTGACCATCTCCGCCTTCCTCATTGTCTCCTTTTTCCCCGAGACCCTGGCCCGGCTCTTCAACAACAACGCCGAGCTGGTAGAGCTGGTAGGAAAGGTCATGCCCATCTTCTTCGGCGGTATCTGGGCCTTCGGTGCCCAGATGGCCTGCCAGACCACCTTCATGGCTCTGGGTCAGGCCCGCACCAGCCTGTTCCTGGCTCTGCTACGGAAGGTCATCCTGCTGGTGCCTCTGGCCATTGTCCTGCCCCGGGTGACGGGCAGCGTCATGGGCATCTACGCCGCCGAGCCCATCGCCGATTTCCTGGCCTCTGCCACCACCCTCACCCTGTTCCTCTCCCGGCGGAAGAAGCTGCTGCCTGCGCCGCCCAAAGAGAAGTCCTGAGCCTCAATGCAAGAAAACCCGCCTGCCGCATCTGCGGCAGGCGGGTTTTTGTTAATCCAGCACAGCGCCCCGGTCAGCGGAGGACACCAGCTTGGCGTACCGGGCCAGATAGCCCGTCTTGATCTTGGGCTCGGGGCAGACCCACTTGGCCTTCCGGGCGGCCAGTTCCTCGTCGGACACCTTCAGGGTGATGGCGTGGTTGGGAATGTCGATGGCGATGATGTCGCTCTCCTCCACCAGGCCGATGGGGCCGCCGGAGGCCGCCTCGGGGGAGACGTGGCCGATGGAGGCGCCGCGGGTGGCGCCGGAGAAGCGGCCGTCAGTGATGAGGGCCACCTCCTTGTCCAGGCCCATGCCCGCAATGGCGGAGGTGGGGTTAAGCATCTCCCGCATGCCGGGGCCGCCCTTGGGACCCTCGTAGCGGATGACCACCACGTCACCGGAGACAATCTTGCCGGCGTAGATGGCCTCGATGGCCTCCTCCTCGGAGTTGAAGACCCGGGCGGGACCCTCGTGGACCATCATCTCGGGGGCTACGGCGGACTGCTTCACCACGCAGCCGTCGGGAGCCAGGTTGCCCTTGAGGACGGCGATGCCGCCGGTCTTGGAGTAGGGATTCTCAATGGGACGGATGATCTCAGGGTTACGGTTGACTACGCCCGCCAGGTTCTCCGCGATGGTCTTCCCGGTGCAGGTCATGAGGCTGGTGTCCAGCAGACCGGCCTTGGTGAGCTCCGCCATGACAGCATATACGCCGCCGGCCCGCTCCAGGTCCTCCATGTAGGTGTCGCCCGCAGGGGCCAGGTGGCACAGGTTGGGGGTCTTGTCGGAGATCTCGTTGGCCATGTCGAAGGAGAGCTCAATGCCGCACTCGTGGGCGATGGCGGGCAGGTGGAGCATGGTATTGGTGGAGCAGCCCAGAGCCATGTCGATGGTCTCGGCGTTGTGGAAGGCCGCCTCGGTCATGATGTCCCGGGGGCGGATGTTCTGCTCCACCAGCTTCATGATCTGCATGCCGGCGTGCTTTGCAAGGCGCAGACGGGCGGAGTAGACGGCAGGGATGGTGCCGTTGCCCCGGAGGGCCATGCCGATGGCCTCGGTGAGACAGTTCATGGAGTTGGCGGTGTACATGCCGGAGCAGGAGCCACAGGTGGGGCAGGCGTTCTGCTCGTACTCTTCCACGCCCTCCTCGTCCAGCTTGCCGGCGTAGTAGGCGCCCACCGCCTCGAACATGTGGGAGAGGCAGGTGCGCCGGCCGCTGTTCAGGGTTCCCGCCAGCATGGGGCCGCCGGAGACGAAGATGGTGGGGATGTTCACCCGGGCGGCGGCCATGAGAAGGCCGGGGACGTTCTTGTCGCAGTTGGGGATCATCACCAAGCCGTCAAACTGGTGGGCCATGGCCATGGCCTCGGTGGAGTCGGCAATGAGGTCCCGGGTGACCAGGGAGTACTTCATGCCCACGTGGCCCATGGCAATGCCGTCGCACACGGCAATGGCGGGGAACTCCACGGGAGTGCCGCCTGCGGCCCGGATACCCGCCTTCACCGCCTCGGCAATCTTGTCCAGATTCATGTGGCCGGGAACAATTTCATTATAGGAGCACACCACGCCGATGAGGGGCCGCTCCAGCTCCTCCTTTGTGTAGCCAAGGGCGTAGAGCAACGAGCGGTTAGGGGCGGCGGGGATGCCTTTTTTCACAACATCACTGCGCATGGGAAGTACCTCCTCACAAAAATCCAAAATCAGTTGTCTGATTTCTCTTGCATTGTCTGACTACATAGTATAGGATAGAGAAAAGGATGTCAAGGGCCGCTGGGGCTCTTTTCCGAAAAAATCCGCCGGAGGGCGGGGCGAAGAGGTGTCCCATGGATAAGACCAACCTGAGAGAACAGACTGCCCGGCGGCTGTACAGCAAGATTACCGTGGAGGATTCCATGGCGCCGGGGGACAAGCTGCCCAACGAGGTGGAGCTGGCCCGGCAGCTGGGGGTGAGCCGGGCCACCCTGCGGGAGGCTATCCGGGATCTCACCGCCCAGGGAATTTTGGAGGTGCGCCGGGGAAAGGGTACCTTTGTAGCCCTGGGCGCGGCGGAGGGCGGCCCGGACTTTGGAAAGCTGCAGCAGGTGAAGGGACGGCTGCGGGATCTCTTTGAGCTGCGGGCTATCTTTGAGCCCCAGGCCGCCCGGCTGGCCTGCCGACGGGCGGGGCCGGAGGAGCTGGCGGATATTCTGGACAAGGGAGCTGCGGTGGAGCGGTGCATACGGGAGGGGCGGGACCGCACCCGGGCGGACCGGGCCTTCCACGCCGCTATTGTCCGGGCCACCCACAACGAGTTTATGATGCGCCTGCTGCCCACCATCAGCCAGGGTGTGGAGGAAGCCATCTCCACCGGAGAGCATGCAGAGGCTCTGGCCCAGGCCACCCTGCAGGACCACGCCCTGCTCATGAACTTTTTCCGCCGCCGGGACGAGGCCGGTGCGGAGCACGCCATGGCCATCCACATGCTTCACGCCATGGAGGAGATGGGGCTTGAATAAGGAGCCCGGCCAAATGTCGGGACGGCTTGCGCAATCAAGCAGGAAAGGAGACCGGAGAAGCATGAGAATTGCTCCCGTTACACAGCAGGACCGGCCCATTGCGGAGGCCCTGGAGGTACACCCCCACCAGAGCGGCTATATTGAACCGGTCAGAGAGTGCCTGGAGGAGGCGGACCAGCTCAGCGACTGGAGGCCGGTGGGCATCTGGGAGGGGGAGACCATGGTGGGGTTTGCCATGTACGGGCGAATCCGGGAGAACGGCCGCGCCCGGGTATGGTTTGACCGGCTGCTGATTGACCGGCGCTATCAGGGGCGGGGGTATGCCAGAAGCGCAATGGAGCAGATCCTTGCATTGATTCGGGACCAGTACTCCGCTGAAGATATTTATCTGAGCGTGTATGAAGAGAATGAAATGGCCATTGCCTTGTATCAGAACTACGGCTTCCAATTTAATGGAGAGCTGGATACCAAGGGGGAAAAGGTCATGGTTCTGGAAGCGGCGCAGAGAGATGCCTGAGGACGGCAGTCTGGTTCAAAAAGGAAGAGAAAAAGCAGCCGCACAATTCTGTGTGGCTGCTTTTTTGCAGGGGTGGTATCAGCATCTTTGACTTGCGCTCTGGAGACGGTCGCCCACCGTGGTAAATTCAAAACGAAAAAGGAAAGGAAAAAAGCCACGTCATTGACGTGGCTTTTTTCTGGTGGAGACAACAGAACTCGAATCTGTGACCTTCCGCGTGTGAGGCGGACGCTCTACCAGCTGAGCTATGCCTCCATATTGGAGAAATCGGCGAAGTGGTGACCCGGACGGGACTCGAACCCGTGTTGCCGCCGTGAAAGGGCGGAGTCTTAACCGCTTGACCACCGGGCCGTTTCTATCTATGAAATCGGATCGATGACCCGTTCCTTGAAGTGGTAGCGGCAACTGGATTCGAACCAGTGACACCGCGGGTATGAACCGCGTGCTCTAGCCAACTGAGCTATGCCGCCGTTTCGCCCGTCTCAAACAGGGCAAGAGTTAGTATAGCGGATCTTGTCCCAATTGTCAATACAAATTTTTTTCTTTTTTTGAATTTTTCTGCCAGGGGCAGAAAAGGGCCATTAGAGCACCAGGGAAAGCAGGAAAGCGATGGCGGCAGGAAGCAGACTGGAGAACTGGAAGGGCTGATCCAGCAGGGCGCGAAGAAGCAGAACCACCGCAATGATCCGGAGAAGCCAGGGCAGTATGGCCATAATGACCAGAAAGGGGACGCTCAGCAGCACCATGCCCAAAAGAAAGACGGGCAGGGCAATGAGGCAGATCAGGGACAGGGCAAGAAGAGACAGCATATCAGGTTTCCTCCTATCAGGGTGGAGCCAGTATAGCAGACGATTCTTAAAACCCCCGGGGGAAAAGATTAAAATTTCATAAAAGATGAAGGGGAGGGACCTCGCTTTGCGAAGTCCCTCCCAGAAGCAATTATGTAGCGGAGTCGTCCTTGGGGTCAAACCGGGCCCGATAATCCCGCATCATTTTGGCAAACAGAGCGCCGTTGGTGGGCGGCGTGTAGGTGATGGCGTTGGCACCTGCGTCGATGGTGCGCTGGATGTCCTCGTCGGTGGGACCGCCCGTGGCGATGATGGGGATGTTGGGGAAGTCCTTTCGGATGGCGGCCACAATTTCGGGGGTTTTGGCCGCACCCGACACGTTGAGAATGTCCGCACCCGAGGCAATGCGCCGGCCGATGTCCATCTCCACCGAGACGATGGTGGCAATGACAGGGATATCTACCACCTGTTTGATCTGGAAAATGGTCTCATCGCCGATGGGGGCGTTGACCACCACGCCGTAAGCCCCCTGGTGCTCGGCGTAGGCGGCCAGCCGCACCGAGCGAGCCCCGTTGGTGGTGCCGCCCCCCACCCCGGCAAAGACGGGGACGTCGGCCACATTGATAATGGCCTGGGTGATGGCGGGCTGGGGGGTGAAGGGATAGACGGCAATGATGGCGTCGGCGTTTACATTTTTGATGATTGCCACGTCAGTGGAAAAGACCAGGGAGCGGATTTTCCGCCCGAAAATACGGATGCCTGAGCACTGGTTGATGACGCGGGGGATGTCCAGCAGATGGCTGCGAAGCGTCCCGCGATATTCCGGAATGTGATCCATCGGTAGCTCCTTTTCTGGTGCCGGCAGCGCCGGCGGGGGCGGAAGGGGACGGGAAAGGGACCCTTAACGGAAGTACAGGGCGCCCGACTCAAAGAGGGGCTGGTGCTTCTCGCCGGGGATGTTGACGCCCACATAGGGACCGCGGCGCTCGGAGTGGCCCATCTTGCCGAAGACCCGGCCGTCGGGGGAGAAGATGCCCTCGATGGCCTCCATGGAGCCGTTGGGGTTGACGTCGATGTCCATGGAGGGCTTGCCCTCCAGGTCTACGTACTGGGTGGCCACCTGGCCATTGGCGATGAGGTCCGCCACTACCTGGGCGGGAGCGACGAAGCGGCCCTCGCCGTGGGAGATGGGCACCGTGTGGAGGTCACCCACATTGGACTTCAGCATCCAGGGGGACTGGACGGAGGCCACCCGGGTGGTGACATACCGGCTCTGGTGACGGCCGATGAGGTTGTAGGTCAGAGTGGGGCAGTCGCCGTCCATGGGACGGATCTCGCCATAGGGCACCAGACCCAGCTTGATGAGGGCCTGGAAGCCGTTGCAGATGCCCAGCATCAGGCCATCACGGTTCTTCAGCAGGTCCATGATGGCGTCGCTGAGGGCGGGGGAGCGGAGGAAGGAGGCAATGAACTTGCCGGAACCCTCGGGCTCGTCGCCGCCGGAGAAGCCGCCGGGCAGCACCATCATCTGGGCGGAGCGGATGGCCTTCTCCAGGGCCTGGGCGGCCTGGGACAGGAAGTCGGTGGTCAGGTTGCGGACCACGATGATCTCCGGCTCAATGCCCGCGCGGAGACAGGCCTTGGCGGTGTCGTACTCGCAGTTGGTGCCGGGGAAGACGGGGATGACCGCCTTGGGCCGGGCCACCTTGTTCTTGCACACGGCGATGGAGCGCTTGTCCCAGGAGATGGGCTCCACGGCCTCGGAGCCGCCGGCCCGGGTGGCATAGACCTTTTCCAGCACGCCGTCGTTGAGATTCTGGAGCTCCTCAATGGAGACGGCCTCGCCGGGGAGGGCCACGAAGGGAGCCTTGGTGGTCTCACCGATGCGGACGGCGCAGGGGTCGTTCACTTCCTCGCTCAGCTCGGCCACAATGGCGCCGGGCATGGCCACATACCAGTCCACATCCTCCAGACCGGCCTGGAAGCCGATGGAGTTGCCGAAAGACATGTTCATGACGGCTTCACCGAGACCGTTCTCCACTGCCCAGGCGGCCTTCACCTTGCCGGCCTGACACAGGGCGTGGAAGGCGGACCAGGCGCTCTTGGTATCCTGGGAGCGGAACAGGTAGACCGGGTGCTCCCCGGCCTTGAACTCGGGGGAGAGGACCTCGCCCGCCTTCAGGGGGGCGATGGCAAAGGAGATGAGGGTGGGGGGCACGTCCTTGTCCAGGAAGGAGCCGGACATGGAGTCCTTGCCGCCGATGGCGGCGGCACCCAGCTCCAGCTGGGCGTCCAGGCCGCCCAGCAGGGCGGCAAAGGGCTTGCCCCAGCGCTGGGGCTCGTCCCGAAGCTTCTCAAAGAACTCCTGGAAGGTGAGGTAGGCCTTCTGGTAGTCGGCGCCGGCGGCCACAATCTTGGCCATGGAGACGTACACCGACTCGTGGGCGCCGGTGTAGGGGTCCACGCTCATGCGCTCCGGGTCGAAGCCCCAGGCCATGACGCTGGCCTGGTCGGTCTCCTGGCCGGGCTCCACGGGGAAGAGGGCGGCCATGGCCTGGGCGGGGGTGCGCTGGGCTGCACCGCCGAAGGGCATCAGCACGCTGGCGGCGCCGATGGAGCCGTCAAAGCGCTCGGTAAGGCCCCGGCGGGAGGCGCACTTCAGGCTGGCAGCCATCTCCTTCAGGGAGGAGGCGGAAGCCTTGTTCAGGGAAGAACGGTCGGTGTCCGCCACCTCCACGCGGGCGTGCTTCACCGCGCCGTTGGTGTTCAGAAAGGCACGGGACAAATCGGCAATCTTCTGGCCCTTCCAGTGCATGACCATGCGGGGGCTCTCGGTGACCACGGCCACCCGGTAGGCCTCCAGGTTCTCCGCCTCGGCGGCGGCAATGAACTTGTCCGCGTCCTCGGGGGCCACTACCACAGCCATACGCTCCTGGCTCTCGGAGATGGCAAGCTCCGTGCCGTCCAGACCGTCGTACTTCTTGCGCACGGCGTCCAGCTCAATCTCCAGGCCGTCGGCCAGCTCGCCAATGGCCACGCTGACGCCGCCGGCGCCGAAGTCGTTGCAGCGCTTGATGAGGCGGGTGACCTCGCCGTTGCGGAACAGCCGCTGGATCTTCCGCTCCTCGGGGGCGTTGCCCTTCTGGACCTCGGAAGCCATGGTGGTGAGGGACTTCATGTTGTGGCTCTTGGAGGAGCCGGTGGCGCCGCCGATGCCGTCACGGCCGGTGCGGCCGCCCAGCAGGATGACCACGTCACCGGGGGCGGGTACCTCACGGCGCACATGGTCGGCAGGAGCCGCACCCACTACCGCACCGCACTCCAGGCGCTTGGCGATGTAGCCCTCGTGGTAGACCTCGGCCACATGGCCGGTGGCCAGGCCGATCTGGTTACCGTAGGAGGAGTAGCCCGCCGCGGCGGTCTGGGCCAGCTTCCGCTGGGGCAGCTTGCCCGGGGTGGTCTGGGCAAAGGGCACCCGGGGATCGCCGCCGCCGGTGACGCGCATGGCCTGGTGGACATACACGCGGCCGGAGAGGGGGTCACGGATGCAGCCGCCGATGCAGGTGGCCGCGCCGCCGAAGGGCTCGATCTCGGTGGGGTGGTTGTGGGTCTCGTTCTTGAACATGAGGAGCCAGTCCTGCTCCTTGCCGTCCACCATGGCGGGGACGTGGATGGAGCAGGCGTTGATCTCCTCGCTCTCGTCCAGCTCGGGGAGCAGGCCCCGCTTTTTCAGTACCTTGGTACCCAGAGTGGCGATGTCCATGAGGGTCTGGGGCCGCGCGGCGGCCTTCTCCTCCCCATAGACCTCCACACGGCCGTCCAGATAGCGCTGGTAGGCGGCCTTCACTGCCTCGTCGGAGAGCTCCACGGAGTCGATATGGGTGGAGAAGGTGGTGTGGCGGCAGTGGTCGGACCAGTAGGTGTCCACCACCCGCACCTCGGTGATGGTGGGGTCCCGCTTCTCCTCGTCCCGGAAGTAGGTCTGGAGGAACTTCAGGTCATCCAGGTCCATGGCCAGGCCCAGGGAGGACAGCAGCGCCTGAAGGCCCGCCTCGTCCAGGGTGGTGAAGCCGGCCACCGTGTCCACATGGTCGGGGATGGTGTGGGTACGTACCAGGGTGTCAGGTTTGTCCATGGAGGCCTCCCGGCTCTCCACCGGGTTAATGAGGTAGTCCCGGATTTTGTCCAGCTCCTCCCCGGTGAGGGTACCCTTCAGAATGTACACCTTGGCGTAGGCGATGAGGGGGCGGTCCACTCCGGCCATGAGCTGGATGCACTGGGCACAGGAATCGGCCCGCTGGTCAAACTGGCCCGGCAGGGCCTCCACCGCCAGGACGGTGTGGCTGCCCTGGGGGGCAGGGAAGGTCTCGTCATAAACCGCGTCCACCTGGGGCTCGGAGAAGACGATGGACTTGGCCTGCTCGTAGACGGCGGGGTCAATCTGGTCAGCGTCGTACCGGTTGAGGATGGTGATCCCCTCCAGTCCGGCGATGCCCAGCTGCTCCTTCAGAGCGCTGCAAAGGCCCTGGGCCTCCACGTCATAGCCCGGCTTCTTCATGGAATAACAGCGAAATACACTCATTTTCCTTTTCCTCCGCTTCCTTGCGTCTAGATTCAAAGCGCGGCGCCGCCGCGCGGGGACAGCATGGGATTCTTCTGTTTATGAAATGGTCCAGTTCTCCAACTGGTAGAACACGTTACCGCGGACCGGTGACAGTCCGGACAGCCGCCCCCACTGGGTAAGCACCGAGGCGTTTTTAAAGCAGATGGGGGCGATGGGCATCTGCTGGCAGAGATAATTGTATAAGGTATAGGCCGCGCCCTCCCGGGTGCTGTCCGACGCCTGGAGAAAGGCGGTGAGCAGAGCCGGAAACTGGCTGTCCTGCCAGCGGCCGTAGTTCAGCGCGCCGTCGGAGGAGAGCAGGGCGGTGAGGTCAAAGTCGGCGGTGAGCACCACCTCACCCAGATAGAGGTCAAAGCTGCCCGCCTGCAGGGCGGCAGTAAACTCCTCAAAGGGCAGGGGCTTCAGGGTGACGGGCACCCCGGCCGCGTCCAGCTGGTAGACGATGCGCTGGGCAGCGGAGAGCTTGGCCGTGTTTTCACTGTTTACCAGCAGCACCAGATCCCGGCGGGGTACATTCAGCTCCTCCAGCTGGGCCACCAACTGTTCCGGATTATAGCTCACCGATTGGGCCAGCTCCTCGTTGTAGAGGGGGCTGTTGGGGTGAACCGGGAGGGCGGCGGCCACGGCGTGGCGGGCGTAATCGGTCTGGGCGATGGAGTCCCGGTCGATGGCCAGGGGCAGGGCCCGGCGGGCCTGGGGATCGGTACACAGGCCACTCTGGGTGTTGAAGCCCAGGTAAAGAAGGGTGGTGGTGGCGTAGTCCCAGGTCTCGTAGCTGCCGGAGTAGCCCATGGCGTTGGTGCCCATGAGGTCCACATCCACCAGCCCCACATCCCCCGAGGAGAAGGCGGAGAGCTGATCGTCCGCCTTGCGCATCTCTCGCAGGGGGAGCTCCTGGGCGGGCAGGGTCTTGTTCTGCCACCAGCCGGAGCGGGCGGTGAGGGAGAGGCCCTCCTCCGTCTCCGTCAGCACATAGGGGCCGGTGCCCGCCGGGCGCTGGGTGTTGGTGAGGGCGATGGGAATGTCCAGCAGGGCGGGCAGGGAGCGGTTAGGGCGGGAGAGGACCATGGTCACCGAGCCCTCGTCACCGGTGATGGATACCACCGAGGCGAGGCGCTGGGCGTACCGGGAGCCCTCCTGCCGGGCCAGATTCAGTGCGTCGGCCGTCACCGTGCCGGTGAGGGGGGTGCCGTCGGAGAAGGTGACCCCGGAGCGCAGAAGGAAGGTCCAGGTAAGGCCGTCCTCGCTGACGGAGTAGCTCTGGCACAGTACGTTCTGGGGCTGAAACTGCTCGTCCAGCTGGAAGAGCGGCTCATAGAGCAGGGGGGCCAGGGTGAGATTGGCCCGGTTTTCCGCCAGCACCGGATGGAGAGTATAGTCGGGGTAAATGGCCAGAGCGAAGGGGACCGTCTCGCCGGAGGCGTTTCCTCCCTGGGCAGAGGAACTGCTTCCATCCTGGGAGGAGGCGGGGTCGCTCTGGGGGGAGCAGCCCGGCAGAAGGAGGGCTGCGCACAGCAGAAGAGACAACAGCGGTCGTAATTTCATAGTGTTTCCTTATTTGCCTCGCAGTTCAATCATGGCGGCCATGCTGCCCCTGGCCTGGCCCAGCCGCCGGTGGGACCAGAAGAGGTCGGGGCGGCAGGCGGTACACAGGGAGCTGACGGCGATGTGATCGGGGGAGAGACCGGCCTCTTGCAGCCAGCGGGCGTTGGCACCCTTCAGATCCACGCGGAACTTCTCGCCGCCGGGAAGGGGGCGAATGAAGGGCTCCGCCGCCTCCCCCAGTCCGGAGCGCAGGCCTTCGGGGACGTCGGCGTGGGTTTCAAAACAGCAGGGGGAGATGCCCGGACCGATGGCCGCCAGGATGTCCGCCGGGGCACAGCCGTAGTCTTCCCGCATCACCCGGGCCAGCTCGTAGGCTGCACCCGCGGCGGTGCCCCGCCAGCCGGCGTGGGCGGCCCCCACCACCCGGTGTACCGGGTCGTAGAGCAGCACCGGGATGCAGTCGGCGGAGAAGACGGTGAGGCATATGCCGGGCACGTCGGTGACCAGGGCGTCGGCGGGAAAGGTGCCGGGCTGGGACAGGGGGACAGCCTCCTCAGGGGAGGTGATAGGGCGCACCACCTTGCCGTGGACCTGGTGGTTTTTTACCACCGTCTCCGGAGTGGAGCCCACCGCCGCGCAGAAGCGGCGGAAGTTTTCCTCCACCCGCTCCGGCGTGTCCCCACGGTTGGCCCCCAGGTTGAGGCTGTCAAAGGGAGCCGGGGAGACGCCGCCCTGTCGGGAGGAGAAGCCGTGGGCCGCTCCCGCCCAGGCGGGGTGGTTGCAGAAAAAGAAAGGGACGCCATGGCGCACCGTTTGAATGATTTCCATGACAGTCCCTCCTGAGCATAAATTGATATTCTATTTTATCCCAAAACTACGTATCTGGCAACCCGTCACAAAGGAGAAATCCGCACGAGGTTTTCCAAACTTGGGGGCGCAGTGCCGAAGAAGGGGGCCTTACAGCCGCTGCAGCTCCCGGATGGTGTCGTCGATGGTCTTTTTGGGCAGATAGACGGAAGCCATCTCCGCCAGCTGTTTCAGGGTCAAAGACCGGGCCGCCTTCACCATGGGGTGGTTCATAAACTTGCCGAAACGGCGCTGGAACACCGCCCGGGATTTGGGGTTGTCCAGCAGTTCGCCTACTGTAATGTTCTGATTCCGTAAATCCAAGGAAAATCACCTCCTGTCACAGTGTATGCCGGGGCGGGAAGAACTTGACAGGGGGGTTCCTTGACTTTCCCGAAAGGAGTGGGCTATACTGAATACAAAATTTCAGTGCTGAGAGGAAGAAACAGAAAGGAGAGGCTGGAACGATGGCGAAGAAGAAACCCGGTAATTTTCTGGCCCGGGCCGATCAGGCCCTGCGAAAGAAGCGTACGGTGGCAGCCGTTTACATTTTCCTGCGCTTTGCAGTCATTGTGGTCATGGTGGCCCAGTTTTTCAACGGGAACTTTGAAAACGTATTTTTGTGTCTGCTGACGCTGGTGCTCTTTCTGCTGCCCACCATGGTGGAGCGGTCGCTGCAGATCGACCTGCCCAACACCCTGGAAATTATCATCATGCTCTTTATTTTTGCGGCGGAAATTCTGGGAGAAATCCGCTCCTTCTACACCACCTATCCCGGCTGGGATACCATGCTCCACACCCTCAACGGCTTTTTGTGCGCGGCCATCGGCTTTTCCCTGGTGGATATGCTCAACCGGAACGAGCGGTTTTCCCTCTCCCTGTCCCCCACCTTCATGGCCATTGTGGCCTTCTGCTTCTCCATGACCATCGGGGTGCTGTGGGAGTTTTTTGAGTGCGCCATGGACCAGTTCTTTCTGCTGGACATGCAGAAGGACATGGTGGTCAACGTGATTTCTTCCGTGATGCTGGACCCCACCCACGGCAACACCCCGGTCATCATCCGGGATATCACCGACGTCATTGTGGTCGCCGGCGGGGAGGAGATTCCTCTGGGCCTGGGCGGCTACCTGGATGTGGGTATTCTGGACACCATGAAGGACCTGGCGGTGAACTTTGTGGGAGCAGTGGTCTTCTCCTTTATCGGCTACTTTTATGTGAAGAGCCGGGGGAAGGGACGCTTTGCTCGGCGGTTTATTCCTCAGGTTCTGGAAAACAAAACAGAAAATCTGCCCGGCCAGGAATAACCCGCCGGAGACAGGCCATACTAAAGCCATCCCGAGTGAGGAGGTTATTTTGGTATGGAAAACAAGTCCTGCAACACCAATATTCAGTGTACCGTGAACAGCTGCGCCTATCATAACGCGCCCAGCAACTGCTGCTCTCTCCAGTCCATCAAGGTGGGCTGCTGCGGCACCACCCCCACCAAGTGTGAGGGCACCGAGTGCGCGTCCTTTAAGCTGGGCAGCATGCAGTAAACCGGCACGCCGGACCAAGAAAAAAGCAGGGAGAATTCGAAGTGGATTCTCCCTGCTTTTTTCATCTGTAATTATCCCAGATGCAGGCCGTAAAAGCCCACCAGGGCCAGGGCCATGAGCCCGGCGGTGAGAAAGAGAATGGGCATGCCGCGGAAACTCTTGGGGCAGTGGTCAAAGCTGACCTCGCCCCGGAGGCTTGCAAAGCTGGCCAGAGCCAGGGTGGCGCCCAGTCCGCCGAACAGGGCAAAGAGGAGCGCCTGACCCAGGCTGTAGCTGCGCTGGGCAATGATGAGGGCGGAACCCAGGGCGGCACAGTTGGTGGACACCGCCGAGAGATTTCCGTCCACCCGCCGGGACAGCTCAGGCAGACACACCTTCAAAAACTGACGCAGACCTGCCACCAGGGCGGTAATCAGCAGCGTGAGGAACAAAAGCCGGAAGTGCTGCCATCCGAAGCGGCTGATGACCAGAAAGTCGGCCAGCCAGGAGAAAAAAGCGGCCAGCACCATCACCACCGTGAGGCAGTAGCCGGTGCGCAGGGCGTCAATGGGGCTGCGGAAGGAGTGAATCCGTGTTCCGATGCCCAGGCAGGAGACCAGCACAAAGTTTTCCGACAGCAGAGCGGCCAGAGCCACGCCCGCCAAATCCAAAACGGCCATCAGGCCCACCTCCTTTCCGGGCAGGGGGCGGAGCTGTTACACATCGCCGTCCACATACTCCACCACTCCTTCCGTATCCAGATTTGCCACAATGGCCAGGGCCCGGTTGACGCCGTCGGTAATGGCCTTGGAGGTGGCAGTGGCACCGCTCACCGCATCCACCGAGTTGCTGCCCGAGGTGCGGATGGTGCCGGATTTTCCAATGTAGCGGCTCAGAGCCTCCGGGGTCATAGCCTTGGTGCCCACGCTCTGGGTCTCCTTATGGTCGGTAATCGCCACGCCGGTGACCTGACCGTTCAGGTCCACGCCCACCTGCATGGTAATGACGCCGCTGAAGCCCTGAGCCTGGACCTCCACGCAGTAGCCCAAAAGCTCGTTGCTGCTGCTATACCCGGCGGTAATGGACAAAGCGCCGTTGGCGCGGTAGGGGGTCTCCGAGCTGGAGGCGGCCAGAGGCATCACCTGGGCCAGAAGCTCCTGCTGGCGGGTGTTTTCCGCCCGGACGGTGTCCAGGTCCGTGAAGCGGTGAACGCCGGAGATGACCAGCGCCGTGACCAGCACCACCGCGGCCAGACAGCCCCAGGACTTGGCGTGGGTCCGGATCTGGTCCAGATGTCCCTCGCCGGGGGCTTTGCCCGCCTCATGGAGGCGGAACTGGAACTGGGGCTTGACAAATTTGATTTCCGCCGCGCTGCTGCGCAGGTGCTTCAGGTGCTCCTTGAAGGCGGTGAAGGGAGTGACGCCGAAGCGGCGGGGCATGCCCGCCCGGTCCAGAAGCCACACGCAGCAGTTCATGCTCAGAATGGCCCAGCCTACTCCCTCTGGGTAGGAGCTGCAGCTGCGCAGCAGGGCGGTAAGCAGTCCGCAGCCAATGCCGAAGAGAATCTGACCTCTGGGAGTGACGGGGGAGGTGGTGGGATCGGTGGCCATGAAAATGGCTCCCAGCAGCACTCCGCCGCTGAGCAGCTGGGCGCACATCCACACCAGTCGGCCCTGATCTCCGCCGGGGAACAGCAGGGCCAGCACCGCCATCGTGCCCAAATAGGCCAGGGGGATGCGGGGGGAGATAATCCGGCGCAGCACCAGATAGCAGCCGCCCAGCAGCAGCATAATGGAGGACACCTCGCCGATGCAGCCGCCCTGCTGGCCCAGCAGCAGCTGACCCAGAGTCTGGGGAGGCAGAACACCGTCGTGGAGATAGGACATGGGGGTGGCGGCGGACACCGCGTCCGCCTTCCACAGGGACAGATGCTGGAGGGGCTGGGGCCAGGTGGTCATCAGCAGGGGGAAGGTGGCCAGCAGCATGCGGCCGCCCAGGGCCGGGTTCATAAAGTTCTTGCCCAATCCGCCGTAGAACTGCTTGACCAAAAGAATGGAGAAAGCAGCGCCCAGAACCGGCACCCAGTAGGGGGCGGAGGGGGGCAGGCTCAGGGCCAGCAGCAGGCCGGTGACGCAGGCGGACAGGTCCCGGACGGTGTTGTCCAGGTGCATAAAGCGGCGGTAGCCGTATTCAAAGAGGACACAGGCCCCCACCGACAGGGCGGTGAGCACCAGCACCCGAAGGCCGAAGAAGAAAACGGCCATGCCCAGGGTGGGGATGAGGGAAATGATGACCTCCCGCATCATGGAGACGGTGGTGGAGGGCTGCCCCACCTGGGGGGGCAGGCGATAGGAACGGACACGGTCCATTACTCCTCGCCTCCTTTCTCCAGAAGCTCGCCGGCCTGGCGGACCAGCTCAATGAGGGGGATGCCCGCCGGGCAGATGTAGGAGCAGCAGCCGCACTGGATGCAGTCCTGGGGATGGAGGGCGGGCAGCTTGTGGGTCTGCTTCTCCCGCAGGGCCCGGCCGATGAAGACGGGGGCCAGGTGCATGGGGCAGCTGGCCACGCATTTGCCGCAGCGGATGCAGATGGTCTCGGGGGTCTGAGCCCGGCGCTCCCACTGGGCCAGACAGACCAGACCGTTGGTGTCCTTGATCACCGGGGCTTCCAAACTCTTCTGGGGGGTGCCCATCATAGGTCCGCCGGTGAGGATGAGCTCAGGCACCTCCCGCAGGCCGCCGGAGGACTCCAGCAGGCAGCGCAGAGGGGTGCCGATGGGAACCCACAGGTTCCGGGGCCGGGCCACAGCGCCGCCGGTGACGGTGACCGCCCGGTGGGTGAGGGGCTTGCCCTTGAAGAGGGCGTCCTGAATGGCAAAGACGGTGGCCACGTTGAGCACCAGACAGCCCACGTCCAGAGCGGTGCTGCCGGCGGGGGTCTCCCGGCCGGTGACGGTCTGGACGATCTGCTTCTCCGCACCCAGAGGGTAGCGGGTGCCCACGGTGCACAGCTCGGCCTTGGCCCCACGCTTGCGCAGGCGGCGCTCCACCGCCTCCACGGCGTTGAGCTTGTCTCCTTCGGTCACCACTACGGTGCGCTTGGCCCCCAGACACCGGGCCAGCACCTGAGCGCCCTGGAGAATGTGGTCGCTGCGCTCCAGCAGCAGGCGGTGATCGGCGGTGATGTAGGGCTCGCACTCGGCGGCGTTGACGATCAGCGTGTCGATTTTGCCCGCCGCCTGGGCCAGCTTCCGGTCGGTGGGGTAGGCGCCGCCGCCCATTCCGGCGATGCCCGCCCAGTGGGTGCGCTCCAGCAGCTGGCTCAGCTTGATGTTCTCCGCCGCCAGGGGCTGGGGACGATCCTCAAAGGGGGTGTCCTCTCCATCGTTTTCCACCACGATGGCCGGGGCGGTGTCGCCCCAGGGGTGGGGCCGCTCCTCCACGGCAATCACCCGGCCGGAGACGCTGGCATGGACGCACACGCCCCCGTCAATCCCACGGGTGAGGGGCTGGCCCACCTGGACCCGGTCCCCGGGGCGGACCAGAGGCTCCGCCCTGCCCTGGGAGCTCATGAGCACGGGGAGAACCACCTGCTCCGGCTGCTGATCCAGCCGGGCGATGGGCTTTCGCCGGGTGCTCTCTTTATGTCCGGCGGGATGGACCCCGCCAAAAAAAGAATGTTTCATGCTTTGACCTCCCGACGCGGTCGGTTTTCCCGTTCCGGGCACCAAAAATCGCGCCAAGTATCCATTTTCATACAAAATACATCATAATCCAACCGCCCCCGATCTGTCCAGTCCCTTTCCGGAAAGTTCATATTTCTTTTATAAAAAAAGCCATTTCAGGTTGTATTAAGTGAATAAAATGCTATAATAAAGAAGGGATTTGCCTCCCAAATTTGTATTATTTGGTAATAAAAGGAGATTGAGGAGCATGAAACAACGTCTGCGGCGCGCCCTGGCTGCCGCCCTGTCCGTCCTGATGGTAACCGGTTTATGCTGCACGGCTGCCTTTGCCGATTTTACCTATCCTTCCGCTTACTGGAAGCTGCACAGCGCCTGGGATGAGGCGGTGAGCAGCAAGGACGCCGATGCGGTCATTTCGGTGGCCCAGCAGACCTATGACCTGCTGAGCAAGTACGAGATTTGCACCGATATCTGCTACAACCTGGAGCCCAAGTGCGGCCGGGCCGCCTGGTGCAGCGAGATGAAGGGCGACATTGACGGAGCCATCCGCTGGCTCAAGCTCCAGCGGCAGTATGCCCAGTGGCTCAACGACAATGTGAAGAGCTATAAGGACACCCTGCTCAATGTGGACGCCCGTCTGGAGTACCTCCAGGCCTCCAAGGAGGCGGCCATCTACGTGCTCACCGACAAGGCCGGCCAGAGCTATCCCGGCACCGGCGCCCCCACCAGCGGCACCCTGTACGGTTCCACCGCCGGAGGGTCCGAGAGCGGTGAGTCCGCTTGCCTCATGTATGTCACCTTCGGGGACAGCTACTCGGTGCAGTACTGGATCGACTACAACATGAAGACCTATCCCAAGTTTGCCAAAGCGGCCCAGGGCGGCGTCATCGAGCTGGCCTGGAACTTTGCCACCGAGGGCACGGCCGGCGCTCAGCAGGTGCTCTCCTCCGACAGCTACATCGCCGAGAGCCTGCAGGCCATGGGCAACCTGGACGCCACCGTGCTGCTGCGTCTGGGGGCCGAGATGAACAACTGGTCCAGCTGTGACCCCGCCACCTACATCCAGGCCTTCCGCAAGGTGGCCCAGGAGGCGGCCAAGTACGACAACATCAAGATGGTTTTCTCCCCCGACAACGTCAGCAACCGCAACGTCACCTTTAAGGACTTCTACCCCGGCGACCAGTATGTGGACTGGATCGGCGTGTCCACCTACCACAACACCAACTATGCCGGCGAGGCTACCTCCTACACCTTCGACGCCTCCGGCTACGGCAACGACGCCTACTACGGCAAGGGCCTCTACGACAGCGATCCTCTGGTCATTCTCCGGCCCCTGGTGCGCTTTGCCCAGGAGCACGGCAAGCCCATGATGATCAGCGAGTGCGGCTTCTCCTATGTGAACAACTCCACCGGAGCCGACCTCACCTCTTTCGCCGCTGATCAGGTGAACAAGTTCTACTCCTATGTGAACATGATTTATCCCCAGATCAAGGCCGTGTTCTACTTTGACAACACCCTCAGCGGCGCCCAGTACAGCTACGCCCTGGACGGCAATGCCACCGTGGCCCAGGCCTACCGCTCCGCCATCCAGAATAACGGCGGTTATCTCGCTGAGGGGGAGAACAGCACCCAGACCTGGCAGAAGCTCTCCTCCCTCTCCGGCACCCAGAAGGGCACCCTGCGTCTGGCCACCTACGCCAGCTTCCCCGGCAGCGCCGCCACCTCCGTGACCTACTATGTGGACGGCAAGGCCGTGGGCACCGTGTCCAAGGCCCCCTACTACTATGATCTGAACCTGGACAGCCTGGGCGGCGGCACCCACACCATCCAGGCCAAGGCCACCTCCGGCCAGTTTAGCCGTACCACCGCCAGCACCAAGATCACCACCCTGGCCCCCGGCCAGATCTTCTCCGATGTCGCCCCCAACGCCTGGTACGCCGGCTTTGTGCAGACGGTCTATGAGAAGGGCCTCTTTGCCGGCGCCGGGGACGGCACCTTCGCCCCCGAGGCCAACATGGACTACGCCCAGTTCCTCACCGTCCTGAGCCAGTTCTCCGGCGAGACCATCCCCGCCGTGCCCGGCGGCGCCTGGTACGACGGGTATGTGAACTGGGCCAAGGAGAAGAACCTCATTCCCGAGGAGATGCTGAAGAACTTCAACCCCACCGCTCCCATCACTCGCCAGGACATGGCGGCCCTGTTCGCCTCCTTCCTGGAGACCTACAATGTGCGCTATGACAAGGTGATGGAGGGAGACTGTGCCTACACTGACGCTGCCTCCATCGCCGACTATGCCGCCGAAGGCGTGAATGTCTGCTATCAGGCGGGCATCATGAGCGGCGGCAGCGACGGCTCCTTCGCCCCCCAGGCTACCGCCACCCGGGCCCAGGTGGCCGTCACCATGGTGCAGATGGCCCGGATCATGGGCCGGTAACCAGTGTAGCCCCATTAAGAAAAGAAGAAAAGCCGGACGGAGCAGCGCTCCGTCCGGCTTTTTATATTATGATTGGAGAGAAAATGGAGTGGGACCTCTGCCGCGGTCAGCGAAGACGGTGGGCAGCAGGCTGCGTCCGGGACAGACCCAGACTCTGGGCATATTCCTTAATCTGCTCCCAGGGGGCCAAAAACGTGTGGATGTCCAGGCGGCGGGCGGTGTCCACCTTCCTGGCGAGAGTCTCCCCGTCATCAAAGAGGACAAAGTGGGCCCCGCCGTCCGGGTTGGTGTAGGTAAAGTACCGGGCGCACAGCTCGTTGGAGAAGAAGACGGAGGGCTGGAGGCGCTCCATCAGGCGGCTCAGGGCCTCCCGGCTCAAAGGAGTGCCGCTGCCCGAGGGGGAGGGGAGGAAGAAGTCCTCCGCCGCCGGCTCCAGGGCCAGAGCGATCCGGTCCCGGCCGAAGCGCTCCTGGGCCTCCTCCAGACGCAGGGTCAGGGAGCCGCCGGACAGGGCGGAGGAGATCATCACCATGGCCCGGGGGGCGCAGCGGCCGTAACTCTCCGGCACGTACAGATTCCAGCCCCGGCGGGCAAAGCTCTCGTCCAGCTGTGCGGCAATCCCCTCCAGGGGGGGCAGGCGCACGTCAAAATCCAGCACTGCCCCGGAAAAGTTCCGGCTGAGGCACTCCCGCACCACCTCCTGGCAGAAGCCCCCGCCTGAGCCGAAGCCGTCAAAGCCGGAGGCGTCCAGCACCATCACGCCCCCCTGGGGGGGCACGCTCCCCTCTGAGCGGAATAGGTGGGGCCCCCGGCCGATGCGGTAGGCCAGGTGGGCGGGCAGCACGCGAAAGCCCTGGAGCTGGCCCAGCTGCCGGGGTAGAATGGGTATGAGAAAGGTGTCTTGATTGGCCATACAGGCTCCCCCTTGTCCAAAATTGGCGAATGTGATATACTGACCAGATGTCGGAACGCGGGCGGCGTCCCCACGATTCACTGTATGCCGCCCCCGCGGATTTTTAGAACAAAGGAGGACACCAACGTGCCCTTTTCACCCATTCCCCGGGGGGTGTACCCCTCGGTGACCAGCCTGCGTGCCAAGGACCTGGCCGACCGGGGTATCCGCCTGGTACTGGCCGACCTGGACAACACCCTGGTTCCCTACAAGGTGACCCAGCCCCCCCAGGCCATTGTGGACTGGAAGGAGGAGCTGGAGGCGGCTGGCATCCAGCTGTTTCTGCTGTCCAACAGCCGAAAGCCCGGCCGGGCAAAGAATTTTGCCGAGAAGCTGGGCATCCCCTACCAGGGCCACTCGGGTAAGCCCAAGAAAGCGGGCTACCTGCGGGCCATGGAGCGCATGGGCTGTACCCCCAAAGAGACCGTCATGGTGGGAGACCAGATTTTCACCGACACCCTGGGCGCCAATAATGCGGGGGTGACCCCTCTGCTGGTGGAGCCCATCCGCCTGGCGGGCAACCCCGCGCGGTACGTCCGCTACGCCATTGAGACCCCCTTCCGCCTGCTGGGGAAGGGCAGGCCCTTCCTGTGAGCGCCCGGTTCGGCCCCGCGGGCAACTCGGACAGCTTCTCCAAGGTCCATAAGTCCTCCGCGGACGCCCCCGGCTGGATTGCCGGGCTGGGCCTGGACTGCTACGAGTACCAGTGCGGTAAGGGCGTCCACGTGGGGGAGGAGACCGCACGGAAGGTGGGGGAGAAGGCCAAAGAGGCGGGCATCGCCCTTTCCCTCCACGCCCCCTACTTTATTAACCTGGCAAACCCCGACCCCGAGGCGTTGCAAAAGACCATCGGCTACATCACCTCTGCCTGCCGGGTGTCTCAATGGATGGGCGCGGAGCGGGTGGTCATCCACTCCGGGGCCCTCATGAAGCGGACGCGGCGGGAGGCCCAGGACATTGCCCTCCGGTCCCTGCGGGAAGTGGTGGCCGCCTGTGACGACCAGGGCTTTGGCGATATCATCCTGTGCCCCGAGACCATGGGGAAGATCAACCAGCTGGGGGATCTGGATGAGGTGCTGGAGCTGTGCACCGTGGATGAGCGCCTTCTTCCCTGCATCGACTTCGGCCACCTGTACGCCCGCTCTCTTGGGGCGGACGACGGGGCGGAGGCCTTTGACCGGATGCTCAGCCGGGTGGAGGAGGTGCTGGGTCGGGAGCGGGCCAGCCGCTTCCACAGCCACTTCTCCCACATCGAGTTTACCCCAAAGGGGGGCGAGAAGTGCCACCGTACCTTCGACGACGACGGGGGCTACGGCCCCGACTGGACCCCGCTGGCCGCCCAGGTGGCCGCCCGGGGCTGGAGCTCCACGTTTATCTGCGAAAGTGCGGGGACCCAGGCGGAAGATGCGCTGGAGATGAAGCGTATTTATGAGTCCTTCCGATAGGCATCCAAACATTGTTTCATGTTACAAGTGAATAAGGAGCGACAAACGATGAATCATTTGACTCAGATTGCGTCCAAGCTGCCGGAGTACGGCCTGGATGCCATGCTGATTACCAGCGAAGCCGGAGAGCGGTATGCTCTGGGCTTCCACGGAGAGGGTCTGCTGCTGGTCACCCGGGAGGGTGCCCACTACACCACCGACGGGCGGTACATTGAGGCGGCCCAGGAGCAGATTACCGGGGCACAGGTGTCTCTGGTGACCACAGGCAGCGGCCACCTGGCCCAGGCCCGGGCCTATCTGGAGGAGCACGGACTTCATAACGTGGGCTTTGAGAGCGGCGTGATGACCGTGGACCAGCACCGCCGCTACACCCAGGCGCTGCCTTGCATCCTCACTCCCGCCCAGCCCCTGCTGGATGATCTGCGGGCCAGCAAGGACGAGGAGGAGCTGGCCGCCATGCGCCGGGCCCAGCAGATCACCGACGAGGCCTTCAAGGCCATCCTCAGCTTCATCCGGCCCGGTATGACGGAGCGGGAGATTGCCGCCCGTCTGGTCTACGAGCTGCTGCGCCGTGGCGGCGAGAAGGTGTCCTTTGACCCCATTGTGGCCGCCGGCCCCAACGGCTCCCGGCCCCACGCCGTGCCCGGGGACCAGGTGGTGGACACGGGCATGTTCATCACCATGGACTTCGGCTGCAAGGTGGACGGCTACTGCTCGGACATGACCCGCACTGTGGCCCTGGGCCAGCCCACCGAGGAGATGGAGCTGGTGTATGCCACCGTGCTGGCCGCCCAGAAGGCGGGCATCAACGCCGCCCGGGCGGGAGTCACCGGCCGGGAGGTGGACGGAGCCGCCCGCCAGGTCATGGCTGAGGCGGGGTACGGGGAGTACTTCTGCCACAGCTTCGGCCACTCCCTGGGTCTGGACATCCACGAGTCCCCCAACGCCAGCCCCTCGGAGGACCGGCCTCTGCCCGCCGGCGCAGTCATTTCCGCCGAGCCGGGCATCTACCTGCCCGGGCAGTTTGGCGTGCGGATTGAGGACGTGCTCATCCTGCGGGAGGGCGGCTGCGAGGATATCACCCGCTCCCCCAAGGATTTAATTGTGCTCTAAGTCAAAACCAGGTTATTTTGGGGTAAATTTCGCCCGCCAACTTTACCAATTCCCAGGAAACCCCTTGTCAAAGCGGGGAAAATGGGGTAAAATAAATCAGCTTATCTAGAATACAGATGGAGGATGATCCCAATGGCAATGATTTCCGCCAGCGATTTCCGCAATGGCGTGACCTTCGAGATGGACGGCAAGGTCATGCAGGTGGTTGAGTTTCAGCACGTTAAGCCCGGCAAGGGTGCCGCCTTTGTCCGCACCAAGATGAAGAACATCATCACCGGTGGCGTGACTGAGACCTCCTTTAACCCCACCGCCAAGTTCGAGCAGGCTTTCGTGGACCGCAAGGAAATGGAGTACAGCTACAACGACGGCGACCTCTACTACTTCATGGACATGGAGACCTATGACATGCTGCCCATTGGCAAGGACCTGCTGGGCGACGCCTTCAAGTTCGTGAAGGAGAACATGACCTGCAAGGTTATGTCCTACAAGGGCAGCGTCTTCGGCGTGGAGGCCCCCAACTTCGTGGAGCTGGAGGTCACCGAGACCGATCCCGGCTTCAAGGGCGACACCGCCACCAACGTGACCAAGCCCGCCACCCTGGAGACCGGCGCTGAGATCAAGGTTCCCCTGTTCATCAACCCCGGCGACAAGATCAAGATCGACACCCGTACCGGTGAGTATCTGGAGCGCTGCAAGGGCTGATCGGGACCAACCCAAATGAGAGAGGCAAAGCCTCGGAAAGGGAAACTGCTATGACTATTTCCGAAAAAGTGGCTTATCTGAAGGGCCTGGCTGAGGGCCTGAATCTGGACACCGAGAAATCCAAGGAGGGCAAGCTCATCTCCGTGATGATCGGCATCCTGGAGGAGGTCGGCCTGTCCATTGAGGACCTGGAGGAGAACGCCCAGGCTTTGGGTGAGGAGATCGACGTGCTGTCCGACGATCTGGCCGATGTGGAGTCCGTAGTCTTCGAGGATGAGGACGAGGACGACGAGGATGAGAGCGAGGACTACGACGACGACTGGTTCGAGGTGGAGTGCCCCACCTGCGAGGAGCCTCTGATCATCGATGACAAGGCCCTGGCCGAAGGCTTTATCCAGTGCCCCAACTGCGAGACCAAGTACTCCCTGGACCTCAGCGACGACACCGTCGAGGCGGATGACGAGGAGTAAGCTTCGGTTTGCTGAAAACAAAAAACAGGATGTCCCAACCGGGACATCCTGTTTTTTTATTCTGAATTCCCTTGGCTGCGCCCTCTTACAGCCGATGAAGGGGCGGACCGTCCAGGGAAATGACCCGGTCAGCCAGCTCCAGCACGGACGCCTGGTGGCTGGTGAGGACCACCGGGGTGCCAAGACCGCGGATGCGCGTTAAAATGCGCCGCGTCCGCTCCGGGTCCACCCCGGCAAAGGGTTCGTCCAGCAGGTAGACGGACCCGCCCAGAGCCAGACAACGGCCCAGGGCCAGGCGGCGGCCCATGCCGCCGGACAGGGAGGCAGGGAGGGTGTGGACCTCGTCTTCCAGCTCCACCAGCTCCAGCCAGCGTGCCGCCTCATCCTGCCGCTCCCGGGGCAATACATCGGTAATGTGCTGCTTCACCGTGCGCCAGGGGAGCAGGCGGTTTTCCTGAAAGAGAATGGCGCCTGTCCCGGGGACAATGCCCGAGATGGTCCCGCTCTGAGGGCGTTCCAGCCCGGCCAGCAGCCGCAGCAGGGTGGTTTTTCCGCAGCCCGAGGGGCCCTGGAGGGCAGTGATCCCCTGGACGGGCAAAGTGAGGGAGAAGTCGGACAGCACCCTCCGGTCCCCGTAGGAGAACTCCAGGTGGGAGAGTTCAATCATCCCCGCCGCCTCCTTTCCATCGTCCCAGCGCCAGCCGCAGCAGCCGCTCCAGCACCAGGGAGAGGGCCACCACCACCGCCGTCCAGGCGAAGAGAGAGGGAATTTCCAGATACAGCTTGGTGTTGTAAATCTGGGTGCCGATTCCCGGCCGGGGCCAGCAGATAGCCTCGGCGGCCACGCCGGATTTCCAGGCCAGGCCTGTGGAGGTGATCACGGCGGAGAGAAAATAGGGGCGCAGAGAGGGCAGATAGATGAGGCGCAGGGTTTTCCAGCGGGAGAAGCGGTAGGCCTGGGCCAGCTCCAGAAGCTGGGGGTCGGCAGCCTGAATGCCCCGCACCAGATTTTCCCACACCACCGGCAGTACCATCAGGGCGGAGATGACCGCGGGAACGGTATTTCGTCCCGTCCACAACAGGACCAGCAGAATGAAGGAAGCCACCGGCGTGGCCCGGACAATGCGGATGGCCGGGGAGAGCAGGCGGTGGAGCCACACCCAGGAGCAGGTAACCCCCGCCAGCAGGGTGCCAAGAAAAATTCCAGCGGCCAGGCCCACGGCCACCCGCAGCAGGGTGGCCCCCACCGTGGCCCAGAAGGCCCCGGAGGGCAGCAGCTCCATCAGGGCGGCCAGGACGGAGGCGGGATAGGGGAGGAGCAGCTCGTTGCCCCGGCCCTCCACCGCCCGCTCCACCCAGAAGGCCCCAAGCTGCCAAGCCCCCAGCCATAAGGCCGGGGGCAGCAGATAAGCAAGGATGGACTTTTTCGCGTTGGCCTTAGTCGGCTCCATAGTAGAAGGAGTCATAGGGCATGGCGTTGCCCACGGAGGCGGGGTCGGCCTGAACCAGCACCTGATAGTAGGTCTCCAGGGCCTGCTTCATTTCGCTGCCCGCCAGGTAGGTGAGGTTGCACTGGGGAATGGCGGCGGCCGCCACCTTGTCGTTGGCGGTGATGCCGAACTGGGCCACCATCTGGGCGGCGGAGTCCAGATTGGCCTCGTCGCTCATATAGGTGATGGAGGCCTCATAGGCCTTCAGGAAAGCGGCCACTTCCTCGGGGTGCTCCTCCACGTACTCGGTGCGGGCCACCAGACAGCCCTGGGGCAGGGGGCCCTGCTCCAGCTTATCCCAGGCGCTGGACAGGGAGATGGCCTGGCGCACGCCGGAGTCCTGAAGCATCAGGGCGGTGGCGGCGGGGACAGGGAGCATGCAGATGGCCTCCTCCGAGGAGGTCATCTTGGCGCTGACCTCCTGGGCGGTCATCCACTGGATGTCCACGGAGGCGGGGTCCACGCCGTTCTTGGTGAGCAGATAGTTGAGCACATACTCGGGGTTGGCGCCCTGGCCGGTGGCGTACACCGTCTTGCCTGCCAGGTCGGTCATGGCATGGACGCTGTCTCCCTTCTCCAAGATATACAGCACGCCCAGGGTGTTGACGCACAGCACCTGGATGGCGCCGTCGGTCTTGGCGTAGAGGGTGGCGGCCACATTGGTGGCCATGGCGGCGATGTCCGCGTCCTTGTTAATGAGGGCGTTGGACACCACCTGGTTGTCTGCCTCCACGCTGGAATTGAGCAGGAAGCCCAGGGAGGTATCGGGGTTCTCAGCGGTGACGTCATAGGTGGACATCATCTGGGCTGCACCCACACCGGTGGGGCCGCTGAGCGCCATAAAATTGAGGGTAGGAAGATCCGGGGTCTCCTGAGAAGAGGAGGCGGAGGAACTGGAACCGGCGCTGGAGGCGGAGCCGGAAGAGCTGGAAGAGGTGCTTTTGGGGCCGCAGCCGGCCAGCAGGGACAGCGCCAGGGCGGCGCACAGCAGAAGGGAAAGTGGTTTCTTCATGATCGTTCGTCCTTTCCAAAATGTTTGCGGTCAGAGTACCCCTTCCAGGGCAGCCAGGTTGGGGATCTCAATGGATGGGCCGTGGCGAAGGATGAGACCGGCATCCTCCAGAGCCTGAAAGGCCCGGTACAGGGAGGCGCGGCTTACCCCCAGACGCCCCGCCAGCTCCGTAGCGGGACAGACCAGAACCTGTCCCCGCTGATTGCTCAGCAGATAGCGGGCCAGCTTGCCCTCTACCCCGTGCTGGGAGAGGGACTGAAGCCGGGTGGACAGGAACCGGATGCGGCCCGTGAGGTAGCGCAGGTAGTTGTTCCGTACCAGAGCGTCCTCGGCCAGCAGGTCATCCACTACCTTCTGACTGAGCAGCAGACAGCGGCTGGGCCGTCGGGCCGTGATGGTGGTGGCAAACTCCGGGGCGTCGCTGTACAGAGCGGCGGCCCCGAACAGGTCTCCTGGCTCCAAACGGCTCACCGACAGCGTGCCCTTGGTGACCTGGAGCTGGCCGGACAGCACTACTCCCAGGGAGCGGAGAAAATGGCCGGGGCAGTAGACCGTTTCACCGGCGGGATATGCCACCCGGCTTCCCGCCCCGGCGGCCTGACGGAGCCGCTCCCGGGAAACGCCCCGCAGCAGCGGACAGCTTCCCAGAACCTCCAGCTCCCGGCTGGTCAGTGCCATGGCCTCACCCCCTAAACTGTCTCATTTAAGACAGGGACATGATAGCATGGAGGAAGAAAAAGGTCAAGACGGAATCAAAAACTCCGCCTGTCCCCAGGGACAGGCGGAGCGAGATCGTCGAAAAAGTGGTAAAGCCACTTTTTCGACGAAGGAATGCACGCAAGCCGAACCTCGATTCCTTACGGAAAAGTCGGCTCGGCTTGCGTGAGAAGTGTCATTTCCGACGCGCATGTCGCCGGAAATGACGGCATTTCATTGTATTCCGCCGCCTTTGGGCGGCGGAACTCCTTGCAGGAGGGCTTTTTCGACAGCCTGACAGAATGCCGATACAGTTCTGGAAAATCAGTCCAGGCTGGCCAGGTAGGCGGCGGGGCCGCTCTCGTAGAGGTCGCCCCCCTGGGGGTCCAGAATGACGGTGAGGGGGAAGTCTTTGACTTCCAGCTTCCGTACCGCTTCACAGCCCAGATCCTCCCAGCAGATGACTTCCAGGGACTGTACGCTCCCGGCCATCAAAGCGCCGGCGCCCCCCAGAGCGGCCAGATAGACGGCCCCGTTGCGCACCACCGCGTCCTTGACGGCCTGGTTCCGGGCGCCCTTTCCGATCATGATGGCCTGGCCCAGGTCCAGGAGGCGGGGGGAGTAGGGGTCCATCCGTCCGCTGGTGGTGGGACCGGCGGAGCCGATGACTTCGCCAGGACGCTCCGGGGTGGGGCCCACGTAATAGACGGCGGAGCCCTCCACGGGGAAGGGGAGGGGCTGACCGGCATCCAGCAGTTCCATCATGCGCTTGTGGGCCGCGTCCCGGGCGGTGTAGACCACACCGGACAGCAGCACCGTGTCCCCTGCACGCAGGGGGGCCAAATCCTCCCGGGTGACGGGAGTGGTCAGTTTGTACTGCATGGCAATGACCTCCTTACAGCTCCGCCGTGGCACGGCGGGTGACGTGGCAGCTGACGTTGACGGCCACGGGCAGCCCGGCCACATGGGTGGGGGCGGCCTCAATGGACAGCCCCAGGCAGGTGGTCCGGCCGCCGAAGCCCTGGGGGCCGATGCCCAGGGCGTTGATTTCCTCCAACAGTTCCTGCTCCAGCTGGGCGTAGAAGGGGTCGGGGTTGGGCTGGTCAATGGGGCGCAGCAGGGCGTGCTTGGCCAGTGCGGCCACCTTGTCAAAGGAACCGCCCACGCCCACGCCCAATACGATGGGGGGGCAGGGGTTGGAACCCGCCTTCTGCACGGTCTCCACCACGAAGCGCTTCACGCCCTCCACGCCGTCGGCGGGGCGGAGCATCCCGAGGCGGCTCATATTCTCGCTGCCGCAGCCCTTGGGGGCCACGGTGATGGTGCAGCGGTCGCCGGGCACCAGATGGAGGGTGATAAAGGCGGGGGTGTTGTCCCCGGTGTTCACCCGGCGGAGGGGGTCGCCCACAATGGACTTGCGCAGATAGCCCTCGCCGTAGCCCCGACGGACGCCCTCGTGGATGGCCTCCTCAAAATTGCCGTCAATGTGCACGTCCTGGCCCAGCTCCACAAAGACGCAGGCCATCCCGGTGTCTTGGCAGATGGGCAGGGCCCGCTCCTCTGCCACCTCCAGGTTGTCCCACAGCAGGTCCAGGGTCTTTTTGGCCAGGGGCCAGGGCTCCTCCTGACGGCTGCGGTCCAGGGCGGCGGAAATGTCCTTGGGCAGATGAGTGTTGGCTTCCATGCACAGCCGGGCCACCGCGTCGGTGATGGCCCCGGCGGAAATAGTTCTCACAGTGGGGTTCCCCCTTTGTCTGAAATCAGTCGCTCCCGGGAAAATCCCGGGATAGGACCGCCAAAGCGGTCCGTTGGTGAATCCTATTGTACCATGGACGGCAAAGGGATTCAATGTGTGTGCCCCAAAAGGGATGACACAAGCGGAAACAGAAGTCAGTCGGCAGTGGAAGCAGAAAACCAAATGGCTTTGGGCCGTGGAATGACACGGTGCTTGGCAGGGTTCCTGGTCCTGTTGGCTGAGCCGGGAAAGGGAACCTCAAAAGCCAACTGCATATTTTTCTAAAACCCAAACAAGAGAGGCCGCCCACAGGGCGGCCTCTCTTATAACACTATGTAGAGAATCCGAAGAGATGCTTACTTGTTGACCACATTGATGGGAGCGCCGTCCAGGTAGGCTTTCACGTTGGACACGGCGCAATCCATGATGCGTTGACGGCTCTCCTTGGGAGCCCAAGAGATGTGGGGGGTGATGATGCAGTTCTTGGCCTGCAGCAGGGGGTTGTCGGCACGGATGGGCTCGGTGTAAACCACGTCCAGACCGGCGGCGCCCATCTTGCCGCTGTTCAGAGCATCGGCCACGTCCTGCTCGTCAATGAGCTGGCCGCGGGCGTTGTTGATGAGGATAACGCCGTCCTTCATCTTGGCAATGGAGTCCTTGTTGATCATGCCGGTGTTCTCGGGAGTCAGGTTGCAGTGGAGGGAGATGACGTCGGCGCGGGCGTACAGCTCGTCCAGATCCACGTACTCGGCAATGGCGCGGCCGGAGTCGTTGGGGTAGAGGTCATAGGCCAGCACATTCATGCCCATGGCCTTGGCGATGCGGCCCTCAGCCTGGCCGATGCGGCCGAAGCCGATGATGCCGATGGTCTTGCCCTCCAGCTCGATGAGGGGGTAGTCCCAGTAGCACCAGTCGATGCAGTTGGCCCAGTTGCCCGCGTGGACGGAGGCGTCGTGGTGGCCGATGTGGTGGCAGATCTCCAGCAGCAGGGCAATGGAGAACTGGCTGACGGAGGCAGTGCCGTAAGTGGGGACGTTGGTGACAGGGATGCCCTTTTCCTTGGCATACACATAGTCCACCACGTTGTAGCCGGTGGCCAGCATGCTGATCATCTTCATGCTGGGGCAGGCGTCAATGATCTTCTTGGTGATGGGGGTCTTGTTGGTGAAGACCACCTCAGCATCGCCGATGCGGGCAATGGCCTCGTCCTCGTCGGTGAGGCTGGTGCGGTCATAGACCGTGAGCTCGCCCAGCTTGCCCAGCTCGTCCCAGCTCAGATCGCCGGGATTTTCCGTATAGCCGTCCAGAACCACGATTTTCATGGGAATCTACCTCCTAAATCATTGCTCCCGCGCCGAAGCCTGGTGCGGAGGGCTTATTTTCATAACAAAATGATTATAGCACAAGGCCACAACCCCCGCAACGGGCTTTTCTTTGACAGAGAAAAATTTTTTTCGTATAATGAAGCCGCATTTGTGACACAGAAGCTGACTGAGGGAGGGAGATTAGATGGTAGGGCTTGGAACCATCGTCAATGTATCCGCCATTGTGGTGGGGGGAGGACTGGGCCTGCTGGTCCGGGGCGGCCTGGGAGAGCGCCGGCAGCAGGCGGTCATCCAGGCTCTGGGACTTTGCACTCTGTTCATCGGCCTGTCCGGGGCTCTGCCCGGCCTTCTGGTGGTGGAGGGGAATGCCCTGGCCGGGGTGTCTATGAAGGAAACCCTGGGGATGATTTTGGCTCTGGCCTTTGGTACGCTCATCGGGGAGTGGCTGGACCTGGAGGGCTGGCTGGAGCGGCTGGGGGTGTGGCTGAAAGCCCGGGCTGACCGGGGAGGCGGTGACAGCCGCTTTGTCCAGGGCTTTGTCACCGCCTCCCTCACCGTGTGCATCGGGGCCATGGCCATCGTGGGCTCCATCCAGGACGGGCTGTCCGGCGACCCCACCACCCTCTTTACCAAGTCCATTCTGGATTTCCTCATTGTTATGATCTTCGCCTCCACCTACGGAAAGGGAGCCATTTTCTCCGCCCTGCCCGTGGGCGTGCTCCAGGGCTCGGTCACCCTGTGTGCCGGACTGCTGGCCCCGGTGTTCAGCCAGCCGGTGGTGGACAACCTGTCCGCCCTGGGTTCCATTCTCATCTTCTGTGTGGGCGTCAACCTGGCCTTTGGCCCCCGGTTCCGGGTGGCCAATATGCTGCCCGCCCTGGTGTTGGGGGCAGCCTACACCGCGGTATTTCTATAAACGCCAAAAAGCGCGCGTGAGCGCGCTTTTTTTCTGGAAGAGCCGTGGGATGGGGCGGGGAAGAACGTATATATGGGTGAACAGGAAACCGGGAGGTGAGGATGTGGACAAGGAACTGGATTGGACCCTGGAATTCCAGAAGGACAGAGAGAAGGCCATGGGCCGCCTGTTGGAGCGGTACGGTCCCATGATGGCCTATGTGGTGGGGGGCATTCTCTCCGATCCCCACGAGGCGGAGGAGTGTCTGGCCAAAATCCGGGCCAAGCTGTGGGAAAAGGCGGCCTCCTTTGACGGAGCGCGGGCGGGGCTGGCCACCTGGCTCACCGCCCTGTGCCGCAACGCTGCCTACGACCGGCTGCGGACCCTGGAGCGGCAGGCGAGACACAGCGGTGAGCTGTCCCCGGACGCCCCGGACCCCGCCCCGGGCCCGGAGGAGGAACTGCTGCGCCGGGAGCGGGCCCAGGCTTTGGAGAAAGCCCTGGGTACCCTGAGTCAGGCCGACCGCCGGCTCTTCTACCGCAAGTACTACTATCTGCAGTCCACTGCCCGCATGGCCGCCGAGCTGGGCACCACAGAGCGGGCAATGGAGGGCAAACTCTACCGCATCCGCAAAAAGCTTCAAAAGCAGTTGGGAGGTGACGTGCTGTGAAGCCCAAGGAGATGGAATTTGATCGCGCTCTGATGGACGAGATGGGCCAGCTGCCCCCGCCCCCTCAGGAGGTGGAGGACTACACCCCCTGGCAGAGCGCCATGGTGAAGATTTTGTGGGGCATGGCCCTGGTAACCTTTCAGCTCCAGTTTTTCTACCTGGACTACATTCTACCCCTCATTGGCACCACCCTCATTTACCTGGGCGGCCGCTCCATGCGCCGCAGCGGCGGGTGGTTCCGGCTGTGCTGGGCCATGTCCGCCCTGAAGCTTTTATTCCATGTGGCCTGGACCATCCTGAGTGCCACCCCGGTGGCGGGGCTGGTTGTGGCAAATCCCCTGTGGAAGTGGGGGCTTACCTGGCTCGTCCAGGGGGCCAATCTGCTGCTCCTCTTCGCCCTGTGGCGGGGGACGCGGCAAGCCTTTTTCGCCGCTCCCAGGGCGGGGCGGCCGAAACGGGACTGGCTGGGGTGGGGCTTTTTGGCCTACCTGCTGGCCATGGGGGTGGCCCTGTGGTCGGAGCTGGCCCCTGCCACCCAGCCCGGTCTCATTGGTGTCACCATCACCAACCGAGGGCTCTACTACGGGCGGCCCATCCTCTTTATCGCCCTGGAGATCGGCCTTCTGGTATGTCTGGCTCGGCAGAGCGAGACCCTGGCCGGTCGGGGCTACGACCTGGAACCCGCCCCGGTGCACATCTCCAGTGGGCGCTTTGTCCTGGCAGTGTTTGCACTGGTGCTGCTGGCCCTGCCCGCTGCCCTGTGGCTGGGGAGTAAGGTGCCCACCCCGGCGGGGACCGAGGTTACCGGGACGCTGACCGCGGAGCAAGAGGTCATCCGCCGCCAGCTGGTGTCCCTTGGAATGCCGGAGGAGCTGGCCCGGTGGCTGGACAGAGCGGAGCTGGAGCAATGCGCCGGAGCCCTGGAAGTCCACACCGGAGAGTGGTACGACGGCGATACCACCGACGACCGGGAGCCCCAGACGGAGGACAACTGGCTGGCGGTGGAGGCGGGAGAGGAGCAGGCGGAGCTTTCCACCTGGCTGGTGTTTCTGCCGAATAATCAGGTGCGGTACTACCACTGGTTCCGGTACGATGAGGTGCCCTCCCTCCATCTCCAGGAGCAGTTCTCCGTGGACCCCTCCGGGTACTATCCCACCGACCACTACTCCGCCCGGCTCCTGTGGGAGAAGGACGGCAAGACCTTTGCGGCCGTCCCGGAGATACAGCTGGCCGGAGGCGAGACAGCGGAGGAGCTGGAGGGCAACCTGTGGGCCCAGATGTTCCCGGAGAGTGCCCGGATGGAGATTGAGCGGCTGGGCCACCTCCACTACTCGCCCTATTTCTCCTTTACCATTCCCAAGGGAGCGGAGAAGCTGTGGGGCTGTCTGGCCTATACGGTGGACGCCCGGGAGATGCCGGAGCCTGCCGATATCCACTTTGAAGACCCGGAGAACTGGGATTATACAGATCAGTGCATTGTTTTCCTCCGCCACCAGGTCACCTGGCTTTCCTACCCCTTTGTAAACATCAACGACATGGGCGGGCAGAAGAGCATCACCAACTATGGTCCCATCCGATCGGGATATGGCCTGTTCCACTTCGACGAAGAGGTTCACGGGTAAAAATGATACGCCAAAGGGCGGCGCACACGCGCCGCCCTTGCTTTTTCCCTAAAAAGGGGGTATGATAATGCGTACTGAACAGAGCCGCAGGCCTTGAAATGCAACGTTTTCAAGGCCGATTGGCTCTGTTCCGGTGCAGAAATTTCGGGCAGAGTTGCCCCAAATCCCTGCACCTTCCACTGGAATGCCGGGCATTCCAATGGAAATACGCATTGTTCCAATGCCTGCATTCCACAAAACCGCTTATAGAAGCGGTTTTAGCGGTTTTATGGAATGCCCGCGGCTCTTGCCGCGGTCATAAACCACGCAGTGGTTTATGCAGCAGACATTGTAAGAGTGTGGCAAATGAAGCTGATATTACGGAGGTACCGCCGTGCTGCATGTATTTGATACCCACGCCCACTACGACTCCGGGGCCTTCAACGCTGACCGTCTGGAGGTGCTGGCCGCTCTGCCGGAGCAGGGAGTGGATTTGATTTTGAACCCGGGCTGCGAGCTGGAGAGCTCCCGCACCGCCGTGGAGCTGGCCGAGCAGTTCCCCTTTGTCTACGCCGCCGTGGGGGTCCACCCCTCCGACTGCGGGGACTGGCAGGACAGCTGGCTTGACGAACTGCGTACCCTGGCCGCCCACCCCAAGGTAAAGGCCATCGGGGAGATTGGCCTGGACTACTATTGGAAGGAAAATCCCCCCAAAGAGCTGCAGAAGCAGGTGCTGCGCCGCCAGCTAGAGCTGGCTCAGGAGCTGGACCTGCCCGTTATCATCCACGACCGGGAGGCCCACCAGGACTGCCTGTCCATTGTCCGGGAGTATCCCCAGGTGCGGGGGGTGTACCACTGCTATTCCGGCAGCCTGGAGGACGCCAAGGTGCTGGTGAAGCTGGGGTGGATGATCTCCTTCACCGGGGTAGTCACCTACAAGAACGCCCGGAAGGCCCTGGAGGTCATTGACTGGCTGCCCATGGACCGGATTATGATTGAGACCGACTCCCCCTACCTCACCCCCGAGCCCTTCCGGGGCAAGCGCAACGACTCGGGGAAGGTCCATCTGGTGGCGGAAAAGATTGCTCAGGTGAAGGGTCTGGACCCGGAGGAGGTCGCCCGCATCACCCTGGAAAACGGCAAGCGGTTTTTTAACATCAAGGAGGCGTGAAGGCTATGACCATCACCTATGAATACGAGGGCGCGCTGTACGTGAACCTCACCAACAAGTGCAACTGCAACTGCGAGTTCTGCCTGCGCCACGGCAAGGCCCAGGGCTCCATTTACACCGAGGACTCCCTCTGGCTGGAGCGGGAGCCCACCCGCCAGGAGGCTCTGGACAGCTTCCTGGGCCGGGACGTGTGCTCCTACCGGGAGATCGTCTTCTGCGGCTACGGGGAGCCCACCTACCGCCTGGACGACATCTTATGGCTGGTGGATGAGCTGAAAAAGCGCTTCGGAGACAAGCTGCCTCCCGTGCGCATCAACACCAACGGCCATGCCAACCTCATTCTGGGCCGGGATGTGTGCCCAGAGCTGAAGGGACGGATTGATACCCTGTCCATCTCCCTCAACTCGGACAACGCCGCCGACTATGCCGCCCTCTGCCACCCCATCCAGGGGGAGGCGGCCTACCAGGCCATGCTGGACTTCGCCGGTGAGGCCAAGCACTATGTCCCCAACGTGGTCTTTACCATCGTGGACAAGGACAAGAGCCCGGAAGAGATTCAGAACTGCAAGGACATCGCCGCTAATCTTGGGGTGAAGCTGCGCATCCGCAGCTTTATTGATTCCTGAA
>NZ_QUGI01000002.1:0-39092 GCF_003478995.1 Pseudoflavonifractor sp. AF19-9AC | reverse complement strand
ACGGGCGCCGGAGAAACCGGCGCCCTAATTTATATTGGACTTGTGCTCAGGCGGTGAGCTCCAGCTCCTCCCGGGCCTCCCGCTCGTTGTCGGCGGAGAAGCAAAACCGGCCCGCCCAGTCGTACACTTCCACATGCCCCCGTACCCAAACAATGCTGTAATCCATCCTGTTTTGCTCCTTTCTGCGGCGAATGTGTCGCCGGATGTTGTAAATTCGGTGTGTAACCATCTCTGATTACACCCTGATTTTACAAAAGGAACAGTCCAATAAACAGGACTTTTATAAGGAGGCGCCATGGAACCTGTCTTTTATACCGTCCAGTCCATTAACGGGGACTATGCCGATCTGGTGAGCGACCAGGGACAGCCCCACTCCATCACCATGTTTCTCCTCCCCGAGGGGACCACGGTGGGCAGCCAGCTGAAGCTGGAAAATTTCCAGTGGGAGCTGATGTGAACAGAAAAAGCACCCCGCGCTTACGGCGCGGGGTGCTTTTTTGTAGCATAAGATTACTTGTTGCTGCGGCGCCAGATGTGCATCTTCTCCGCGTCCTGGATGAGCTGCTCCCGGAAGTCGGGGTGGGCGATGGAGATGATGGCCTCGGCGCGCTCCCAGGTGGACAGGCCCTTCAGGTTGATCATACCGTACTCGGTGACCAGGTACTGCACGCAGGAGCGGGGGTCGGTGGCGATGGAGCCGGGGGTGAGGGTGGGCACGATGCGGCTCTTCACGGTGCCGTCCTTGCCGGTGACGGTGGAGGACAGACAGATGAAGCTCTTGCCGCCCTTGGACAGGTAGGCGCCCATGACGAAGTCCAGCTGGCCGCCGGTGCCGGAGATGTGCTTGAGGCCGGCGGACTCGGCGTTGACCTGGCCGAAGAGGTCTATGTCAATGGCGTTGTTGATGGAGATAAAGTTGTCCAGCTGGGCAATGACCCGCACGTCGTTGGTGTAGTCCACAGGAGCGGCCATGACGTCGGGGTTGCGGTTCACGTAGTCATAGAGCTTCTGGGTGCCGGCGGCGAAGGCGTACACCTGACGGCCCTTATCCAGAGTCTTGTTTTTGCCGGTAATCTTGCCCGCCATAGCCAGGTCCACAAAGCCGTCCACGTACATCTCGGTGTGGACGCCCAGGTCCTTCAGGTCGGACTGGGCGATCATGGAGCCAACGGTGTTGGGCATGCCGCCGATGCCCAGCTGCAGGCAGGCACCGTTGGGGATCTGCTCCACAATGAGCTTGGCCACGGCGCGGTCCACGTCGGTGGGCTCACCGCCGCCGCCCAGCTGGGCCACGGGGGGATTCTCACCCTCTACCACGTAGTCCACGTCCTGGATGTTGATTTCGCAGCCGGTCAGACCGTACACCCAGGGCAGGTTCTGGTTGACCTCCACGATGATGGTCTTGGCCTTCTCCAGCATGTCGGCCAGGTGGGAGGCGCCCAGAGCGTAGCTGAAGTTGCCGTGGCTGTCCATGGGGGTGACCTGAATCATGGCCACATCCACGGACAGGTTCTCCCGGTAGAACCGGGGCAGCTCGGAATAGCGCATGGGACTGAAGAAGCCCATGCCCTTGGTAATGATCTTCCGGTCGATGCCGCTGCAGTGCCAGCTGTTCCAGGTGAAGTGGTCGCCGGCGTCATCAGCCTTGGCGATCTCGGGCATCCACATGGTGACGCCTCCCCGTACCTTCACGTCCCGGAGCTCATCCTTCCGGGCGGCCAGGGCCTTGTCCAGGGCGATGGGGTGGTTGGTGCACCAGCCGTAGTCCACCCAGTCGCCGGACTGAACTACCTTCACTGCCTCCTGAGGGGTGGTGAGCTTCTGCTGATAAAGAGCCTGATAATCCATATTGTCAATCCTCCTATGTGATAGAGATTGGGGTTATGTGTTCAGGGTGGGGCCGCGTCAGCGGCCCATGTCCAGATAGTAGGGCTTCATGAGGCTGGGCTGCTCCGTGGAGTCCTTGGGCTGATGGCGGTGGGACTCCAGGTCGGGCTCATGCCGCCCGCCGGAGCGATTCCGCCGCTTTTTGTTGCTCTCCGGCCGCTCAGCAGCCTGCTTGGGGGCAGGCTGCTTTTGGATGGGGGCAGTCTGAGAAGCGTGCTCTGCCTTAGGGGCCTGCCCTGGACCGGCTTTCTTCTTCCGGCGCCGGGTGCTGTGCTCGCTGCTCCGCTCGGGACGGGCGGGCGCTGCGGGGGAGGCATGCACCGGACGGCGAGGGGCCAGCAGGCGGGCGGTGGCGTCCATAATGACGTCGCTGTCCAGGGGGTTGGGGCGGTAGAAGTCAGTGCGGGGCATGGCGTCCCCGGTGTCCATCAGGTGGCCGGAGCGCACCAGCTTGGGCCGCTCAGAGCGGGCCGAGGAATTGCGCCGGGCCGGTTCGCTGGGCCGGGTCGGGGTAATCTCCTGGGTGGGAGCAGTCTGGGGAGCCTGTACTGCGGCCTCCTGGACCTCACCGCTCTTTTTTCGGCGGCGACGGCGGCGCTTGGACTTGCTCTCCTTCTGATCCTCCAGAGCCTGGAGAGCCTGAACCTCCTTCTCCTGCCGGGCCAGCCGCTCCTCCCGGGCGGCAGCCTTTTGCTCCTCGTCCCGGGCGCGGCGCTTTTCCCGGGCGGCGGCCCGGGCCTCCGCGTCCTCCTCATTGATGATGCGGCCGTGTTTGTCCCGCTTGGGGGCCTCAAAGACCTCAATGGGGAAGGGGTGGTTCTCCACCTTGGGGATGGAGCGGTGGATGAGCTTTTCAATGTCCCGCAGCAGAGGCTGCTCAGCAAAGTCGCAGAAGGCGATGGCCTCGCCGCCCCGGCCTGCACGGCCGGTACGGCCAATGCGGTGGACGTAGGTTTCAGGCACCTCAGGGAGGTTGTAGTTAAAGACGTGGGACAGTTCCTCAATGTCCAGGCCCCGGGCGGCAATGTCGGTGGCCACCAGACAGCGGATGCGTCCGGCCTTGAAGTCGGCCAGGGCCTGCTGCCGGGCAGTCTGGCTCTTGTTGCCATGGATGGCGGCGGCGGAGATGCCCTCCTTCACCAGGTCCCGGGCCACCTTGTTGGCCCCGTGCTTGGTGCGGGTGAAGACCAGAGCGTTTTTCACCTGCTTCTGCTCCATGAGCCAGGCCAGCAGCCTGGTCTTGTTGGCCTTATCCACCGGGTAGACCCACTGACGGATGGCCTCCACCGGGGATGAGACGGGATCCACCGCCACCCGAGTGGGGTTTCGAAGCAGGGAGGAGACCAGATCGGCGATCTCCGGGGGCATGGTGGCGGAAAAAAGCATGGTCTGCTTTTGGACGGGCAACCACTTGAGAATTTTCCGTACGTCGTGGATGAAGCCCATGTCCAGCATGCGGTCGGCCTCGTCCAATACGAAGATTTCCAGGTCGTCCAGGGAGATATAGCCCTGGTCGTGGAGATCCATGAGGCGGCCGGGGGTGGCCACCAGAATGTCCACGCCCCGCTTCAGAGCCTCCACCTGGGGGTTCTGGCCCACGCCGCCGAAGATGACGGTGTGGTGCAGTTGGAGGTGCTTCCCGTAGGCGGAAAAATTTTCCCCGATCTGAATGGCCAGCTCACGGGTGGGGGTGAGGATGAGGGCCCGGATGGGGCGGCCCTTCACCGGGGACGCGCTGAGCCGCTGAAGAATGGGGGTGGCGAAGGCACAGGTCTTGCCGGTGCCGGTCTGGGCGCAGCCCAGTACGTCCCGCCCTTCCAGGGCGGGGGGAATGGCCTTCTCCTGAATGGGAGAGGGGTGCTCGTAGCCCTGCTCCTCCAGGGCGGAGAGAATGGGGGCACAGAGCCCCAGTTCACGAAATGTCATGCAATACTTCCTTTACGCATTCGGGCACCGGAGCGCCCGGCCCGCAGCATGTCCCCGCGGGCTGGGGAGGGGGTCACGTGCGGGAGCGGAATTCTTCCAAACGCTCCCGCACGATTCGGGCGGTCTGGGCCAGAGTCTGGCCGCCGCCGCAGTCGATGACCAGGTCGGCATATTTGTCGTAAAGGGGGGCACGGTAGGCCAGAATGTCGGCCAGCGTCTGGCCGGGCTCCATGGCAATACCCCGGGTGGACAGGTTCTGAATCCGCTGGGACAGCTCCTCCAGGGGAACCTTCAGATAGACCACCGGACCCAGGGACTTGAGGTGAAGGGCAGCCTTTTCCCGACAGATAGCGCTGCCCCCCGGCGCAATGACGTTTCCGGTGCAGGACACGGAGCAGACCGCCTCCTCCTCCGCGTCCAGAAAGGCCTCCACGCCCCTGGTGTCCAGAATTTCCTGGAGCAGCGCTCCCTCCCGCTGCTGGATTACCAGATCCACATCCAGAAAGCCGTAGCCTAGGGCCTTGGCCAGAAGAACGCCCACGGTGCTTTTTCCGGAGCCGGGCATGCCAATCAACACGATATTTTCCAATGCTGGTTCCCAACCTTTACAGACAAATTCAACCTATATCATACCATAGCTCCGGAAAAAAAGAAAGGGGAGGCAGGGCGAAAAGGAGGAGAGGAACGGCAAAAGGAAAGCGAGCTTCCTGCCTTTTCCGGCTTGTCGCCCGAGAAGGGCCAAACCTTGACAGAGAGGCGCCGGCCATCGTATGATTTGATTACCAAAACCATTCCAACCGGCGGATGACGGAACGGGAAAACGAAGGTGCAGAGTGTGCAGCGCACATCAGACGACAGGGGGAGACGACTTGAATCAGATTTTGAATTTCGGGTCCTTGAATCAGGACAGGACCTACCATGTGAAAGAGTTTGTGCAGGCGGGAGAAACCATCCTGGCCCAGGGATACGAGGAGTTCTGCGGAGGGAAGGGACTGAACCAGTCCATTGCGGCGGCCCGGGCGGCGGGAGGAGCCGTTTATCACGGAGGAGCGGTGGGCACTGACGGCGCCGGGCTGGTGGAGGCCCTGAAGGGAAGCGGAGTGGATGTGCGTTATCTCCAGACCCTGGAGGGTCCCAGCGGGCACGCCATCATTCAGATCAATGAGCGGGGACAAAACTGCATCATTGTGTACGGCGGCACCAACGTGAAGCTGACCCGTCCCTACATTGACGGGGTGCTGGACAATTTCGGCGCGGGGGATTTTCTCATCCTGCAAAATGAGATCAACGAGGTACCCTACATCATGGAGCGGGCCCACCGGCGCGGCATGCGCCTGGTATTCAACCCCTCTCCCATCACAAAGGAGCTGTGTGAGAACTACCCTCTGGATTTAGTGGAGTATTTTATACTCAATGAAATCGAAGGAGCGGCTCTTTCCGGGGTGACAGGGAGCAACCAGGAGGTTCTGGAGGGGCTGCACAAGCGGTTCCCCGATGCCGCCATCGTCCTCACGGTGGGCGACCAGGGCGTGCTGTACGCCCGGGGAGAGGAGCGGCTGAGCCGGGGCATTTATTCCGTGCCGGTGGTGGATACCACGGCGGCGGGGGATACCTTCTGCGGGTATTTTGTGGCCGCCTTGGCTCAGGGCCTGCCGGCGGAGGAGGGCCTGCGGCGGGCCTCTGCCGCCGCTGCCCTTGCGGTGTCCGTCATGGGGGCGGCTCCCTCCATTCCCAACGAAAGCCAGGTTTCGGCCTTTTTGGAGGAGCGGGGCTGAGGCTCGCCGCCATAGGAAACGAAAAACAGGTCCGGCCATGGTCATCCACGGCCGGACCTTTGTTATCCTTGTATGTAAGAGATCTTCTGCTTATGCCACGCCTACGGTAATGAGGATGTTGGCATAGGTGCGCTTCTCGCCGGTGGAGATAGCCAGACGGACAGGAGGAAGACAGCAGGCATCATAGAACTCATAGTGACCCAGCACATCCAGCTTCAGGTCAGGCAGCATGGCCTTAAAGTCCTCATAGATTTCCGGGGTGGTGCCGTCGCCGGGATCCATGACCTCCGCCTTCTCAATGCTGATGACGCTCTGGAGGGCGGCCAGCACGTCGGTCACGGTGGGCATGCCGGGGGTGAGGCCCAGATAGACCAGCTCCGCGTCGCCGGTCTTGGAGTCCAGAGGATAGTTCCCGTCGGCGATCAGGATCTTGTCGCCGTGGCCGCAGAGGGCCAGGGCCGCAATCAGGTCCGGATGAATCAGCTTTCCTTTTAACATAATACGTTCCTCCTGTTCTGATGTTTGCGATTCTGCCGCCCATAGGGCGGCAGGTGGATTTGGCGGGATCCCTGGAGGGGTGCTCCGTCTGGGCCTTCGGAAAAGAGAGAGACCTGGCCCGGTGCACGCTGCGGCGACCGACCGTCAAAACTATTATATAAAATGGGGACAGACAATGCAACAGCCATCCCGCTCCGGGAACCAAAAAACCGGACGTTCCTTTGGGGCGGCTCTGTGGTAAAATAGGGCTGAAACAAAGCACTGGGACACCCAGTTTTCTTTGAAATGGTCCGGGCAAAGAGGAAATGTTCCGGCTCAACATAATTTGGACACATGGGGAGGCTATCCTATGGATGAAAGGAGGGAGAAGGAAATGGAGCGGGTGCTGCTGGTGGAGGACGAAAAGCGGATCCGGGATATTGTCCGGGACTACTTTGCCGCCCACGGTCTGGAGTGCGACCTGGCCCGGGACGGGGAGGAGGCCCTGGACCTTCTTCTGGACCACGACTACGACGCCATTTTGCTGGATGTGCTCATGCCCCGGCTGGACGGCTTTGGGGTGTGTCGAGCGGTGCGGGAGAAAAGCGCTGTGCCCATTTTGTTCCTCACCGCCTTGGGGGGCGAGGAGGAGATGCTTCGGGGCTACGCCCTGGGCTGCGACGACTACGTGACCAAGCCCTTCTCCCTGGCGGTGCTGCTGGCCAAGACCCGGGCCCTTATCCGCCGGAGCAGGGGCGGCACGGAGGTGCTCACCTGCGGGGCCATCTCGTTGGACACCGCGGGGCGGAGCTGCACCGCGGCGGGGAAGGTGGTCAAGCTGTCCCCCCGGGAGTATGACCTGCTGCTGTGTCTCATGCGCAACCGTGGGCAGGTGCTCACCCGGGCGCAGCTTCTGGACAAGGTGTGGGGGCTGGACTTCGAGGGGGATGACCGGGCGGTGGACGTGCGCATCCGCAGCCTGCGGGCCACCCTGGGCCCGGCGGGCGGGCAGATCAAGACGGTGTATAAAACAGGCTATCGGCTGGAGGAGGTGTAACCCATGAAGAAAGAGAAGGCCAGATCCCTGCGCCGGCGGCTGCTGGCCCCCCTGGCCATCACCTTTGCCCTGTTGTGGCTGGGGGTGGTGGCGATTTTGTTTCACGGGGAGGTGGAGGCGGTGGACAGCCGGGTGGCCCTGGCCCGGCAACAGGCCCGGGACGCCCTGGAGGAGTACTGGCAGTTCTACGAGGACAACCGGGCAAAGGGCGCGGAGGACGCGGGCAGCATCCTGCGTGAACAGCTGAGCAACACGGTCCTTGGAAGGCTGGATAATATGGACGGCGGGCTGGCCCTGCTGGCCCGGGAGGAGGAGACGGGGGAGGTCTTCCGCAGCCAGATCGCCTGGGGCTACGGCCACGAGGCGGGGGTGGATCAGGGCCAGCGGTGGTACCTGACCTTTGACCAGGGGCTGGACCGGGAGGGACAGATGGAGCTGGCCCGGTGGCTCATAGACCACCGCAATGGATGGGCGTACGCCGTCTACCCCCTGGGCACAGAGGTGGACAGCGGGCAGTCCCCCTACGACGGCACCTGGGCCCGGGTGACGGGCGTCCAGGAGGTGGGACACACCCTGGCGGTGCAGAAAATAGAGCTGGTTCACCCCGACGGGACCACAGAACTCATGGTGGAGACCGACAACCAGGGAGCAGATCCCGTTACCCTGGAGCTGAAGTATATGCAGGTACGCAGCGTCCTCCTTCCCTCCTGGAGCAGCGACGGGAGGGACGGCTACACCGACATGGAGCGGCGGCTGGACAATTATCTGGAGGCCAACGCCATCCTGAACCGGATCCTGGCGGATGAGGATCGGGCCGTGATCCACAGCGGCGGCTTTGCTCTGGGAACGTACAATACCAACAATTACGTCCTGCGCTATGTGGCCGGCCAGTACCAGACCGCCCCCTATGTCCTGCGGACCAACTGGGGGACCTACCTGACCCTGCTGGTCATTACCGCCCTGGCTGCCCTCATCCTCTCGGCCAAGCTATCCAAAAAGGTGACCCAGCCCACGGAGGAGCTGTGCCGTCAGACGGAAGAGGGGCGATGCCGGGCGGACGGGCCGGTGCGGGAGCTCAACACCCTGGCCGCCGCCTTCAATGCCGCCCAGGATAAGCTGGAGGGCCAGCTGGAGCGGGAGCGGGACTTCACCCGCTCAGCGGCCCACGAGCTGAAAACGCCCCTGGCGGTGCTCCGGGCCCACGCTGAATCTCTGCGGGAGGACATTGACCCCCGGAAGCGGGAGGAGTATCTGGACGTGGTGCTGGAGGAGAGCGACCGCATGGCCGCCCTGGTGGGCAGCCTGCTGGAGCTGAGCCGCCTGGAGGCGGGGGTGCCCCTCAACGTTGAGGTGCTGGAGCTGTCCGCTCTGGCGGAGGAGGCCTTTGACCGCTTGGCCCTGCCTCTGGAGCAGAAGCACATCACACGCTCCCAGACCCTGGAGGAGACCTGGCTGGCGGGGGACGGGGAGAAGCTGCGGGAGATCCTGGACAATCTGGCCTCCAACGCCCTGCGCCACTGCAAACCCGGAGGGACCATCCGGGTAGAGCTGAAAAAAGAGAAGGGCCTTGCCCGCCTGACTGTGGAGAACGAGGGAGAGCCGATCCCGGAGGAGGATCTGCCCCGGCTGTGGGAGCCCTTCTGGCGGGGAGACAAGTCCCGGAGCCGGGACAGCGGCGGCACCGGCCTGGGCCTGACCATTGTCCGAGCGGCAGTGCTGGCCCACGGGGGAGGCTGCGGCGTGGAGAACCGGCCCGGCGGCCCGGCCTTCTGGATCACATTGCCCCTGGACACCTGATGACAAACGAAAAAGCAGCGCGAACCGGAAGGTTCGCGCTGCTCTTTTTTGAAAGAAGGACTCAGACCTCTGAGTCGGCGTAGGCGGCAAACTCCTCCGCCTGGGGGTCGGTGAAGACCTTGGCAAAGACCTGGGCGTCCATGGTCTCGTGGTCCAGCAGATAGCGGGCAGTGAGCTCCAGCTGACTGCGGCACCGGTTGAGAATCTCCTCGCAGCGGTGGTAGGCGCCGTCCACAATGGCCTTGACCTCCTGATCGATCTGGCCGGCCACCTCCTCGGAGTAGGTGCGGGTCTGGGCCATGGAGCGGCCGATGAAAATCTCGTCGCTCTCGTTGCCGTAGGCGATGGTGCCCAGCCTCTGGCTCATGCCGTACTTGGTGACCATGTTCCGGGCAATCTGGGAGGCCTTCTGGATGTCGCTGGAGGCACCGGTGGAGATATCCCCCAGAATGATCTGCTCGGCCACCCGTCCGCCCAGACACACGGCGATGCGCTCTTCCAGCTCCTTCCGGGACAGATAGGCCTTGTCCTCGCTGGGCAGGGAGATGGTCATGCCGCCGGCAGGACCACGGGGAATGATGGTGATCTGATGGACTGGGTCCTGGGAGGACAGCTCGTGGATGACCACGGCGTGGCCGGCCTCGTGATAGGCGGTGAGCTTTTTGGCGTGGGGAGTGACCACCCGGCTCTTCTTCTCCGGGCCGGCGATGACCTTCATCATAGCCTCATGGAGGTCCTCCATGGTAATGAACCGCTTATCCGCCCGGGCAGCCAGCAGGGCTGCCTCGTTCAGGAGGTTCTCCAGGTCGGCGCCGGTGAAGCCGGCGGTGGACTGGGCAATCTCCCGCAGGGACACATCCTCGGCCAGGGGCTTTTTCTTGGCGTGGACCTTCAGGATGTCCTCCCGGCCCTTGATGTCGGGCAGGCCCACATAAATCTGGCGGTCGAAGCGGCCGGGACGGAGCAGGGCGGGGTCCAGAATGTCCTGGCGGTTGGTGGCGGCCAGCACAATGACGCCCTCGTTGGAGCCAAAGCCGTCCATTTCCACCAGCAGCTGGTTCAGAGTCTGCTCCCGCTCGTCGTGGCCGCCGCCCAGGCCGGCGCCGCGCTGGCGGCCCACGGCGTCGATCTCGTCGATGAAGACGATGGCCGGGGCCTCCTTCTTGGCCTGGTCAAAGAGGTCGCGGACCCGGCTGGCGCCCACGCCCACATAGAGTTCCACAAAGTCAGAGCCCGAGATGGACAGGAAATGGACCCCGGCCTCGCCGGCCACCGCCTTGGCGATGAGGGTCTTACCGGTGCCCGGAGGGCCCACCAGCAGTACGCCCTTGGGGATGCGGGCGCCCAGAGCGGTAAACTTCTGGGGGTCCCGGAGGAACTGGACGATCTCCTGCAGCTCCTCCTTCTCCTCCTCAGCCCCTGCCACATCGTCAAAGGTGACCCGTTTGCCCTGGTCAGCCAGGGTGCGGGTGCGGGCGTGGCCGAAGCGGGAGGCACCGGGAGCGCCGCCCCCACCGCCGCCCATGGCGGAGCGCTGGCGGTAGAGAAGGTACATGAAGAAGCCCACCAGCACCAGTCCAAAGAGGTAGGGCAGGTAGTTATACCACCAGGAGCTCTCCACTCCCGGGGGCAGGTCGTAGCGCAGCAGGCCGGCCTCCATCTGATCCTCCCACAGCTGGTGCAGGTCCTGGTAGAGCCAGTCGGGGCGGGCCACCTGGTAGGTGACGGTGGAGGTCTTGCCGTCCTCTTCCCGCAGGGTGAGGGTGAGGGTGTTGTCCTCCAGTTCGAAGTAGGACACCTTCTCCTGCACAAAGAGGGCGCGGATATCGCTGTATGTGGGACCGTCCGCCTGATTCATCTGCTGGAGGGAGGTGATGGCAAAGAGCATCAGCATGATGACCAGCAGATAGAGGGTCAGGTCCCGGGGACTGAATTTTCTCATGGAATTTCGTCCTTTCCGGCGGCAGGATAGCCCGGGGGAAGATCCGCCAATCGTCCCCCGTCAGGGTCCAGCCGGCTCAGCCGCCGTAGACCTGGGGCTTGAGAATGCCGATATAGGGCAGGTTGCGGTACTGTTCCGCGTAGTCCAGACCGTAGCCCACCACGAAGGCGTCGGGAATGGTGAAACCGCAGTAGTGGAGCTCCACCGGCTTGGTCCGCCGCTCCGGCTTGTCCAGCAGGGTGCACAGACGGATGGAGGCGGGGTGGCGGTGCTCCAGAATTTTCAGCAGGTAGCTCAGGGTGTTGCCGCTGTCCAGAATGTCCTCCACCACGATGATGTGGCGGCCGGAGATGTCCTCAGACAGGTCCTTGGTGATCTGCACCTGGCCGCTGGAGGAGGTGCCCTTCCCGTAGGAGGAGACAGCCATAAAGTCCAGGGTGCAGGGCAGGTCGATGGCCCGGCACAGGTCGGCCATAAAGATGAAGGAGCCCCGCAGCACGCTGATGAGCATGATCTCCTTTCCGGCGTAATCCCGCTCGATCTCCCGGGCGATCTCCTGTACCCGGGCCTTCAGCTGCTCCTCGCTGAACAGTACTTCCTGGATGTCCTTCTCTAGCATGATTCTGCTTCCTTTCCAGATGATGATTCCGTCCCGTCCCCGGCGGACCGAGTCAGGAGGGGGGTGATGATGATATGCCAGGCGGCCTGCCCCTCATGGGGGAGAAAGGCGGCGTCCGGGCCCAGACCGGCGGCGGCGGCCACCTGCCCGTCCCAATCCAGAACGGGCAGGCAGTCCCGGCGGGACTGGGGTATTTTTTCGTCAATAAACCACTTTTTCAGGGTTTTCTCCGGCCGGCCCGGCAATTTGAGCCGGTCGCCGGTGCGCCGGGGGCGGAGGGTCACCCCTTCGCCGGGCCGGGCGTCCAGCCAGAAGTCAAAGGGGCCCTGGCGCTGCCCTGCGTAGACCGCGGGGGAACAGCGTATCAGGAAGGGGGATGCCTGGGTTTCCCCGGGCAGGGCCAGGGGGACAGGTTCCAGAACCTGGGGCGTGGTGTCCCGGGTGAGGACCAAGAGGTCATATTCCCGCCGGGCCGTAAGGCCGTAGGGCAGGCTCAGCCGGGCGGAGGGGTCCTCACTGCGGCACAGCCGCACCAGACTCTCCAGATGGGCCGCCCCGCAGTCCTGGTCGCCCCCGTTGAGGGTGCCCATGAGCTGCCGCACCGCCCGGACGGCCACGGGGCCGGGGGCGTCGGCAATGAGCCAGGCGGGGAGGGAGAGGCCCTGGGGCAGAACCTGGGCCTGGCCGGAGAGAATTTTGGCCTGTTCCTCCAGAAAGGCCTCGTCGGCCCGCAGCCGGCCCGCGCAGCCCGCCAGCCGGGCGGAAAAGCCGGGGAACAGGTCCTCCAGCACGGGTACCACCTGGTGGCGGATGCGGTTTCGGGCGTAGGCGTCGTCGGCGTTGGAGGAGTCCTCCCGCCAGGGCAGGCCGTAGTAACACAGATATTCCTCGATCTCCCGGCGCTGGGTGGACAGCAGGGGGCGGATGAGGTCGCCCCGTACAGGGGCGATGCCCGTCAATCCCCGCAGGCCGGAGCCCCGGGCCAGGTGAAAGAGAATGGTTTCGCTGTTGTCGTCGGCGGTGTGGGCGGTGGCGATGAGGGTAGCGCCCGCCTCCCGAGCCGCCTGACGGAGAAAGGCATAGCGCATGTCCCGGGCAGTCTCTTCAATGCCCTGCCCCAGCAGGGCGGCCTGGGAGGCCACGTCTCCGCTGCCGGAAAACAGGGGAACGGCGGGGAGCACCCGCCCGTCGGGCAGACGGTCCTCACCGCAGCATTCCGAGACAAACTGCTCCACAAACCGGGCGTCCCGGTCCGCCTCCTCCCCACGCAGCTGGTGGTTATAGTGGGCGGCGGCCAGAGAGAACCCCAGCCTGGGACGCAGGTGATAGAGGGCGTGGAGCAGGCACACGGAGTCTGCTCCGCCGGACACGGCGCACAGCACCGTGCAGCCCTTGGGGAGCATCCCATGCTCCCGGATCAGCGCTTCCATGGATTCCAGCATGGTACCTCCCAAATGGAACACAGGTTGCGGGAACGAAATCGTACCCGTCCCTGCCAATCATCAGTATTCGCTGTGCTGCCACTCGATGTCGCTGAAGGTGGTGAAGTCGGGCAGCCACTGCAGCTCCACCGTGCGGGTCTCGCCGTGGCGGTTCTTGGCCACGATGCACTCGGCCAGGTTGGGGTTCTCCGTGTCCTTGTTGTAGTAGCCCTCCCGGTAGAGGAAGAGCACGATGTCGGCGTCCTGCTCGATGGCGCCCGACTCACGCAGGTCGGAGAGCATGGGGCGCTTGTCGGTACGGGACTCGTTGGCACGGGAGAGCTGGCTGAGGCAGAGAACGGGGACATTCAGTTCCTTGGCCATGATTTTCAGGGACCGGGAAATGTCCGAGACGATCTGCTGCCGGTTGTCGCTGGAGCGGGTCTTGCCTCCGGCGGACTGCATCAGCTGCAGGTAGTCGATGACCACCAGGCCCAGATCCTCCACCCGGCGGCACTTGGCGTTGATGTCGGCCACCGAAACGGAGGAGTCGTCGTCAATGAGAATTTTGGAGCGGGTGAGGGAGTCGGCGGCCACCGCCACCTTCTCCCAGTCCTCCTCGGTGAGCTTGCCGGTGACCAGCTTCTTGTTGTCCACGAAGCACTCGCTGGAGATAAGACGGAGAGCCAGCTGCTCCCGGCTCATTTCCAAGGAGAAAAAGGCCACCGTCTTGCCCGATTTCTTTCCAGCCTCCAGCAGGATGTTCAAGGCCATGGAGGTCTTACCCATACCGGGACGGGCGGCCAGAAGAATGAGGTCGGACTTGTTGAGGCCGGAGATGGCCCGGTCCAGATCCCGCAGTCCGGTGGACATACCGGGGATGGCGCTGTCGCTGGCGGCCAGCTCACTGAGCCGGTCGTACACGTCAATGAGTACGTCGGAGATGGGGGTCAGCCCCCGGGCGGCGCGGCCCTGGCGGATGGCGTAGATGCGCTGCTCCGCCGCCTCCAGAATGTCCTGGCCGGTGTCGGTGCCCTGCTGAATCATGGCGGTGAGATCGCCTGCGGTCTCGGCCACCCGGCGCAGCAGGGTCTTGTCCTTGAGAATGTCAATGTATTCCTTGACATTGGCGGCGGTAGGGGTGGTGTCCATGAGCTGGAGCATGTAGCTCCGGGACTGGTTCTCGTCGTAGACTCCGTTCTGCTTCATGTTCTCCAGCACCGTCACCGGGTCAATGGTGAGGGAGTAGTTGAACATGGAGTAGATGGTCTCGTAGATCTCCCGGTTCTGCCGCAGGTAGAAGTCGTCCGGGCGCAGCTTGTCAATGACCTCCGGCACGCACCGGGGGTCAATGAGCATGGAGCCCAGCACCGCCTGCTCCGCTTCCACGGAGTGGGGCAGCTGCTTCAAGAGCAGTTCTTCATCCTCCAGAGCCATGTTGTCACCGCCTTCCAAGTTGGAATGAGACATCAGAAATAAGGGGAGCGTCCGGACAGGCCGGACGGCTTGAAGCGCCGCAGGGCGCACCCCATACACTGCAAGTATGGATGGAAGAAAACGTAAACCTTCGGCTTACTTTTCCTCCACCACCATCACGTTGACGGTGCCCACCACTTCATAGCCCAGCTTGGCCTTGATCTGGTAGCCGCCGCAGGCCTTGATGGGCTCCTCCAGCACCAGCTTGGCCTTGGCGATGGTAACGCCGTGCTGGGCGGCCAGGGCCTCGGAGACCTCCTTGGCGGTGACGGCGCCGAAGAGCCGTCCGCCCTCGCCGGCCTTGGCGGGGATCTTGACCATCAGGCCTTCGAGCTTCTTGGCAGTGGCCTCAGCCTCCGCCTTCTCGGCAGCCTCCTGGGCCTTGCGGGCCTTCTCCTGCTGCTTCATGGTGTTCAGGTTCTCGGCGGTGGCGATGACGGCCAGCTTCTTGGGCAGCAGGAAGTTGCGGGCGTAGCCGTCGGACACGTCCACCAACTGGCCCTTCTTGCCCTGGCCTCTTACGTCTTGCTGTAAAATGACTTTCATAATGTGTTCCTCCAAATACAGTGAGTATTTTTAAATTACAATATTGCAAAAATGTGGGGTAAACAGGGGAAATCCCGCCGCCCCGGTCAGGAATCCAGATAGCGGTCGATGGCCTGGGCCAGCTCCACGGTGACCTGCTCCAGGGTCTTGCCGGACACCTGTCCGCCTGCCGCCGCGGCGTTGCCGCCGCCGCCCAGCTGCTCCAGAATCACCTGGACGTTGGTGTCCCCCATGGAGCGGGCGGAGATAACCACCCGTTCCCCGTCAGGGGCCAGGACGAAGGAGGTGTCGATGCCGATGATGTTCAGAAGCTCGTCGGCAGCCTGGGCCGCAATCACCCGGCCCACGGGACGGTTGGCCACAGCGATGGCGATGTGCTCCCGGTAGAGCTTGGCGTTCTGGATAATGGAATACTTGGCGATGGTGCCGGACAGATCATTCTGGTAGAGCTTTTTCACCTCAGCGGTGTCGGCACCGGAGCGGCGCAGGAAGGCGGCAGCCTCAAAGGTGCGTCCGCCGGTGCGCATGGTGAAGTTCTTGGTGTCCAGCACGATGCCCGCCAGCAGGGCCTCGGCCTCGGTGCGCAGCAGCTGGTTGGGCTCCATGACGTACTGGAGAAGCTCGGTGACCAGCTCGGATGCAGAGGAGGCGTAGGGCTCGTGATAGTTCAGAGCCGCGCCCTCGATGTAGGTGGCCGCACGGCGGTGATGGTCAATGACCGCCACCCGGTTGCAGGACTTCAGCAGATCCTCCGCCTGGACCTGCTCGGGGCGGTTGGTGTCCACCACCACCGCCAGGGAGCGGGTGTCGGCAATGAGCAGGGCCTCCTGGGGAGAGAGGAAGCAGTCCTGATATTCGGGCAGCTGGGCCAGCTTGTCGATGAGCTCCTGGGCCGGGGGAGTGCCCGCCTCCCGGATGATGTGCACCGGCACGCCGTTTTTCCGGCACAGGGCAAACACGCCCGCCGCAGCGCCCAGACAGTCGTTGTCGGGGAAGCGGTGGCCCATGATAAACACCTGGGAGGAGTCGGCGATGAGGGAGGACAGGGCGTTGGCCATGACCCGGCTCTTGACCTTGGTGCGCTTCTCCGTCTCCTTGGAGCGGCCGCCGTAGAATTCAAAGGTAAACTTGTTGCGGATGACCGCCTGGTCACCGCCCCGGGACAGGGCCATGTCGATGGACAGGTTGGCAAACTGCAGAAGCTCCTGATAGCTCTCACCGTCCTGGCCGATGCCGATGGACAGGGAGGCGTTGATGCCGCTGGGGTTGACCACCTGGTGGATGGTGTCCAGAATGTCAAACTTCTTCTCCACAAACTGGGACAGATACTGCTCCTCGAAAATAAAGAGGTAGCGTTCCCGCTGATAGCGGCGGAGAAGTCCGCCGGTGTGGGCCACCCAGGCGTCCAGACGGGAGTCGATCTCCGAGACCAGGGCGGAGCGCTCGTTCTCCGTCAGGTTTTTCATCAGTTCCTCGTAGTTGTCCAGCAGCAGCACAGCGGCCACCGGGCGGGTGGCGCGGTACTGGTCCCGCACCAGGCAGAACTCGGTGACATCCACCCAGTAGAGGGTGGCCAGGAAACCGCCGCTCCGTCCGCCGGTACGCACCAGATGGCCGAAGACCAGGAAGCGCCGGCCGCCGTAGCTCACCTCGCTGGGACAGGCGCTCTTGCCCTCCATGAGCCACCGGGTGTCGAAGCCGGGGATCAGGGCGGAGAACTTGGCGTCAAAGAGGTGCTCCCGCTGACCGGTGAGCTGGAGAAAGCGGTCGTTGGTCCAGATGATGTCGTCGCTCTCCGGCCGGAAGATGATCATGGGCAGAGGCGAGTTGGTCATGGTGTCCCGGGTGGCGGTGTCCACTGTACCGGTGAAATTTTCCAGGTATTTGGAGATTTCACGGCGACGGCGGCGGTTGCTCTGTCGGTTATAAAGTCCCAGACAGGCGACCACGGCCAGCTCCGCTGCCGCCAGGGGCAGAGAGAACAGGGCGGAAATCCCGGCAAATACGATCAGGCAGACGAAATAGAGCTGGAAGCTGGGCTGAAACAGCTGAGAAATCTTCCGGTTCAACGGTACGTCCCCCTTTCCTGCGTGTCGCAAAAATTTTCAGATTGGATTCCATAACAAAGGCATTTTATTATATCAAATCCCATGGGAAAAGACAATAGGCACAAAGGCGGCCCGGGGCCACAAAAATTCTCCGGAAAGGGCAAAGGACCGTTGCACCCGGGGACAAAGACTGCTATAATGTGGAGGAAACGGCCGTATTCCGCACGGCCCCCCGCGGAAACGGGAGCAGGAATGAAATTCGCCGGACCTCGTTGGTCCCGGCGCACAGAGATATGCTTTTTGTGTGGAATGTAAGCCAGTAAAGGAAATTAGGAGGCAACCACAATGCAAGAGATCAAGATCACCCGTGCCGCCACTCTGAAGGAAAAGCCTGATTCCTCCACCCTGGTGTTTGGCAAGAATATGACCGACCACATGTTTATTGTGGATTATGATGAGGGACAGGGCTGGCACGACGCCCGCATCGTCCCCTACGGCCCGCTGCCCATTGACCCCGCCGCCAAGGTGCTGCACTACGCCGAGGAGATCTTTGAGGGCCTGAAGGCCTACCGCACCGCCGACGGAAGCATCCAGCTCTTCCGCCCCGACTGCAACATCGAGCGGATGAACAACTCCGCCTCCCGTATGTGCCTGCCCGAGATTCCTGCCGACCTGGCTCTGGCCGGCATTACCGAGCTGGTCAAGCTGGAGCGCGACTGGGTGCCCGCTGAGAAGGATACCTCCCTCTACATCCGTCCCTTCATGATCGGCCTGGATCCCGCTCTGGGTGTCCATGCCTCCCACCACGTGCAGTACATCGTCATTGTCTGCCCCGTGGGCGCCTACTATCCCGAGGGTCTGAACCCCGTGAAGATTTACGTTGAGGACCAGGATGTCCGCGCGGTCCGCGGCGGTACCGGTATGGCCAAGACCGGCGGCAACTACGCCGCCTCCCTGCGGGCCGGTGACCGGGCCGAGAAGGCCGGTTACAGCCAGGTGCTGTGGCTGGACGGCGTGCACCGCAAGTACATTGAAGAGGTCGGCTCCATGAACGTTATGTTCAAGGTGGCCGGCAAGATCATCACCCCCGACCTGAACGGCTCCGTGCTGCCCGGCATCACCCGCCGCTCCTGCATCCAGCTGCTGAAGGACTGGGGCTACGAGGTGGAGGAGCGCCGCATCTCCGCTGAGGAGCTCTTCGAGGCCGCCGAGAAGGGCGAGCTGGAGGAGGCCTGGGGCACCGGCACCGCTGCCGTTGTCTCCCCCATCGGCGAGCTGGCCATGGGCGACAAGAAGGTCACCGTCAGCAACAACCAGATCGGTGAGATCACTCAGCGTCTGTATGATGAGCTCACCGGCATCCAGTGGGGCCGCGTGGCCGACACCCACGGTTGGACCATGAAGGTGTGCTGAGCCAGTCCCGACACATACCAGAGATGAAACGAGCCCCGGAGGCAACTGCCTCCGGGGCTTTTTCCTTCTTCAGGGGTGCAGGCTGGCGATGAACTGCCGGGCCACCCGGGGGGTGCGGCCGGAGTGGCGGATCTCCCAGGTCATGGCCTGGGCGTGGAGCTCCTTGGGGTCCATGGAGATGCCCGCCTGCTGGGCCAGATAGTCCACCAGGGCCAGGTAGCCGTCCTTGTTCATGGTCAGGTAGGGGATGCGCAGACCGAAGCGCTCGGCCAGAGCGGTCTTTTCCGAGATGGTTTCAAAGGTGTCCACCTCATCTCCCGCCCGGTCGGTGAAGGTCTGGCGTACCAGGTGGCGGCGGTTGGAGGTGGCGTAGATGGCCACGTTCACCGGCCGCTTTTCCAGGCTGCCCTCCAGAATGGTCTTCAGGGAGGAGTAGGTCTTGTCATCCTGGTCAAAGGCCAGATCGTCAATGAACAGGATGAACTTCTGACGCCGCCCGTTGAGAGAGCGCATCAGCCGGGGCAGGCCGGTGAGGTTCTCCTTCTGGATTTCGATGAGGCGCAGGTCCTCCATTCCGGGCAGGTAGAGCATGGACTTCACTGTGGCCGACTTGCCGGTGCCGCCGTCTCCGAAGAGGAGGACGTTGTTGGCCTGGCGGCCGGAAATAAGCTGGCGGGTGTTCTGCTCCACCTGGCCCCGCTGCAGCTCGTAGCCCAGCAGGTCCTGGGGCTTGGGACAATCGGGGTCGGCCACGGGGATGAGCGCCCCCTCCTCCCACAGGAAGGCACGGTACCGGGCGTAGAGGCCGCAGCCGTGGGCGCGGTAAAAATCGGTGAGCTTGGCAAAGTCAAAGGGAGCTCCCGACTTCCACCGGGGCAGCCCGGCCAGCACCGGGGCGTAGTCGGCGGACAGGGCGCTTTTCATGGCGTCGATGTACCGGTCGCAGTCGGTCTCGGCCAGCAGCACCAGGGTCTCCACATCCCGCCGGGCGCCCTCCTCCAGGGCGGGGTCCTTCTCGCCCCGCTCGGCCAGAGCACCGTAGGGGCTGTCGCAGTAGCGCAGGTAGTCCCACAGCCAGTCCCCAAGGCCCTGGAAGCCCTCCGACCGCAGCAGGTAAAAGACCTGCCCGTACAGATCCAGGGCGCGCTCTCCGTTGCCGAAGCCGCAGGTGATCAGCAGCTGGGACACCGCCTGCATGAGGGGGGTGTCCATCAGGGGACGATAGGTACAAATACCGCCCAGAGCGGTATGCAATGCATTCAGATTCATGGCCCATTCTCCCTTTTTGTGGTATTCCGGTTCCATTTTAATGTCTGCCTCTGCCCTTGTCAACCAAGGGGGGCTGTGATAGAATAAGGTCCGCAAGTGGGCGGTACAGGGAAAAATCCCGGTTTTGTTGGGGTTTGCCGCCCTCATTTTTACGGCAGCGAGGTTTTTATGGTATCCATCGGAGGAATTACAATTGAGACCCCCCTGGCCCTGGGGCCCATGGCGGGGGTGACCGACGTGGCCTTCCGCACCATCTGTCGGGAGCAGGGAGCGGGTCTCACCTGCACGGAGATGGTGAGTGCCAAGGCCCTGTGCTACCAGGATAAGAAGTCCATCCCCCTCCTGCAGCTGGGAGAGGGGGAGCACCCCGCCGCTGCTCAGATCTTCGGCAGCGACCCCGCCTGCATGGAGCAGGCGGCAGGCATTGCCCATGAGGTGTCCGGGGCCGACTTCATTGATATCAATATGGGCTGCCCCGTCCCCAAGGTGGCCAATTCCGGGGATGGGTCAGGGCTCATGCGGGACCCGGACAAGGCGGTGAAGGTGCTGGAGGCGGTGATCCGCGGCGCGGGCTGTCCTGTGACGGTGAAGTTCCGCCTGGGCTGGGACAAGGGCTCCATCAACTGTGTGGAGTTTGCCAAGGCCATGGAGGAGGCGGGCGCCGCCGCTGTGGCGGTCCACGGCCGTACCCGTAACCAGATGTATGCCGGAGCGGCCAACTGGGACTGGATCCGGGAGGTCAAGAAGGCGGTGAAGATTCCCGTCATCGCCAACGGGGACGTGTTCAAGCCCACCGATGCCCCCCGGATTTTGAAGTACACCGGAGCGGACATGGCCATGATCGGCCGGGGCGTGTTTGGCAACCCTTGGCTTTTTGCCCAGTGCAAGGCCGCCCTGGAGGGCCGTCCCATTCCGGACATGCCCCCTCTGGCGGAGCGGTGTGACACCGCCGTGCGGCAGTTTGAGCTCTCCGCGGCCAACAAGGGGGAGAAGATTGCCTGTCTGGAGGCCCGGCGGCACTACGCCTGGTACCTGAAGGGCGTGCCCCACGCGGGCTATTATAAGGAACAGATTGTGAAGATCACTACCCTGGAGGATGTGTATCGGGTTACCAGGGGAATCAAGCGGGACTTGTGCGGAATGGAATAAAGATCAGAAGTTGGGAATTAGGAATATGAGGAAGAAACCATCAATTCCTAACTTCTCCCTGATTGGATGAAGGGGGTGAGCAGGGTGACGGAGCAGGAGCTGGTATCCGCCGCCAAAGCAGGGGACCAGCAGGCTTTTGAGCAGTTGGTACTGGACAATCAAAACCGGATTTATTCCCTTGCGGTGCGCCTGGTGGGGGACCGGGAGGAGGCCTTTGACCTGGCCCAGGAGGCCTTTGTGAAGGCCTGGCAGGGTCTGCCCTCCTTCCAGGGGGAGAGCAGCTTTGCCACCTGGATTTACCGCCTGGCCACCAATGTGTGCATTGACTACCTGCGAAAGCAGAAGCGGAGGCGGCAGGTGGAGTCGGAGGTCTCCCTGGACGATGAGGAGCTCTCCTGGACTGAGCCGGCGGACTGGAGCCAGGATCCCCACCGGCAGCTGGAGCGCTCCGAGCAGGGGCGGGCCCTGGCCCGGGGGCTGGAGGCCCTGCCGGAGCAGCAGCGGCAGATTCTGGTGCTGCGGGAGCTGTCCGGACTGAGCTACCAGGAGATTGCGGAAAAGCTGAATCTGGACCTGGGGACGGTAAAATCCCGCATTGCCCGGGCCCGGATGGCCCTGCGAAAAATTTTGGCGGAAGACGGGAACTTTTCCGTACCGCCGCCGTCTAACCAAGCGAAGGAAACAACAGGGAGGTGAATTGGTATGGAGAACTGCCAGGAGATGGAGGTCTATCTCAGCCTGAAGCTGGACGGCATGCTGGAGCCGGAGGAGGCGAAGGCGCTGGAGGAGCATCTGGCGCAGTGTCACCGTTGCCGCCAATTGGAGCGGGAGCTGTCCGTCATCCATACCGCCCTCCCGGAGCTGGAGGAGTACGAGGCGCCTGAGGGCTTTGCCCAGGGCGTCATGGAGCGCGTGGCCGCGCTGGAGAAGAAGCCCAAGGTAATTCCCCTCTTCCGCCGGCCCCAGGTGCGGGCCCTGATGGGGGTGGCCGCCTGCGCGGTGCTGTGCATCGGCCTTTACCAGAGCGGACAGTTTAACCAGGGTGTGGACAGCATAGGGACTGTATCCTCCCAGCAGCTGGACACCGCCCTCTATCAGGAGCAGGCCGCAGACGGAGAGGTTTCCGCCGGAGCCAAGCAGGCCAGCCGGCCGGACGATCTGGAGCAGGCCGTAGACCCCACGCCCGACGAGACCCAGCAGGAGCCCGAAGTGACTCTCCGTGGAAACACGGGAACAGAGGACCAGAACAGCGAAGCGGAACCCAGCGCCCAGCCCGGCGACGGGCTGGATACGCCGGCGGTACAGCCCTCTCAGTTCCAGACCGGCCTGCAGGATGGGACAAGCTGCACCGTAGCCGGACAGCAGGTGTCCGCGGTGCTGACCGTGGACCGGCTGCCCCAGGGCTGGGAAGATGTGCTGGGGCAGTCCCCGGAGTGGCTTACCGACGAGGCGGGACGGACCTGCTGTATCATCACAGCCGATCAGCTTCAGCAGCTTCAGACCCTGGCCCAGCAGGAGGGCACCGTTGCGGCGGCGCTGCAGGGGCGGGCGGAGGAAGATCAGCCCTGTGCCCTGGTGGTGCTTGAGACCCCTTGAAGGACAAAACAGGATAACCTTCGGCTTTTTGCCGAAGGTTATTTTTTTGCCTTTCTAAGGGAATCCGGGGGAATTTAGAGTGTTTTTCGGGGTTTGGGCACTTTTCACGAAAAAATAATGGAGTATCCGGCAAGTGGTTGGGGAGCCTCCTGTCGCCCTGCCAAAAAAAGAGTTGTCACCGGGGGGATTTTAATGTATAATAACCAACAGCATGTAACGTCTCCCGAACTTGGACCGGGAGCGTCGCAATAGCCCAAACATAAGGAGTGGAACCAAGATATGAGATATTCTGTACAAAACATCCGCAACATCTGCCTGCTGGGCCACGGTGGCAGCGGCAAGACCGCTTTGGCAGAGAGCCTTCTCTATATGACCGGCGCCATTGACCGCATGGGCAAGGCCGCGGACGGCAACACCGTGTGCGACTACGACCCCGAGGAGGTCAAGCGTCAGATTTCCATCTCCCTGTCTGTCGCCCCCGTGGAGTTCAAGGGCTGTAACATCAACGTGCTGGACACCCCGGGCAGCTTTGACTTCTCCGGCGAGGTGATGGAGGCCCTGCGTGCCGCCGACGCCGCCATCATTGTCTGCTCCGCCAAGGACGGCATCTCCGTGGGACTGGAGAAGGCCTGGAAGTACTGTGAAGAGCGGAATATGCCCCGCTTTATCTATATCTCCAAGACCGATGAGGACAACTCCGACTATAACGCCACCTTCGACGCCCTGCGCGCCAAGTACGGCAACAAGATCGCTCCTCTGGTTGTGCCCATCTGGGACGACAACAAGAAGGTCATCGGCATCATCGACGTCCTGAACAAGCGCGCCTATGAGATGCGCAACGGCAAGCGGGAAGAGATCGAGATTCCCGAGGGCAAGGAGGACGTCATCACTCAGTTCAACGACGCTCTGAAGGAGTCCGTGGCTGAGACCAGCGAGGAGTTCATGGACAAGTTCTTCTCCGGCGAGGACTTCACCTACGCTGAGATGATCCAGGGCCTGCGCCAGGGCGTGCGGGAGCTGTCCCTGTTCCCGGTGCTGTGCGGCTCCGCCGTCAACACCATGGGCTCCCTGATGCTCATGGACTACATTGTGGAGCTGCTGCCCACTCCCATGGAGGGCAACTACCACAAGGCCACCCGTCAGGACGGCGAGACCGAGGAGTTCGTGGTCTCCCCCGGCGGCGTGCCCACCGCTTTCGTGTTCAAGACCGTTTCCGACCAGTACGGCAAGTACTCCTATATCAAGGTTCTCTCCGGCGTCATCACCTCTGACCTGACTCTGGTCAACGCCCGCACCGGCAACACCGAGAAGCTGGGCCGCCTGTACGTCATGCGGGGCAAGAAGGCTGAGGAGGTCAAGGAGCTGGGCTGCGGCGACATCGGCGCCATCGGCAAGATGGAGCGGGTGAAGACCGGCGACACCCTGTGTGACCCCCGTAAGGTGGTGGCCCTTAAGCAGATCCCCTTCGCGGAGCCCTGCTACTCCGTGGCTATCGCCCCCAAGACCCGCGGCCAGGAGGACAAGGTGGCCCAGGGCCTCAACCGCCTCAACGAGGAGGATCCCTCCTTCACTGTGGTCAACAACGCCGAGACTCACCAGATGGTCATCTACGCCGCCGGTGATATCCAGGTGGACGTGCTGGTGGCCAAGCTGAAGAGCCGCTTCAATGTGGACGTGGAGCTGAAGGCACCCCGCGTTCCCTACCGTGAGAAGATTCGCAAGACCGTCCAGAAGCAGGGCCGTCATAAGAAGCAGACCGGCGGTTCCGGTCAGTTCGGTGACGTGTGGATCCGCTTCGAGCCCAACCCCGAGGAGGAGCAGATGGTCTTTGCCGAGGAAGTCTTCGGCGGCTCCGTGCCCAAGAACTTCTTCCCCGCTGTTGAGAAGGGCCTGCGTGAGGCCTGCCTCCACGGACCTCTGGCCGGCTATCCGGTGGTCAACCTGAAGGCTGTGCTGTATGACGGAAGCTACCACCCCGTGGACTCCTCGGAAATCGCCTTCAAGACCGCCGCTCAGCTGTCCTACAAGGCCGCCATGCCCGAGGCCAACCCCGTGCTGCTGGAGCCCGTGGGCGAGCTGAAGGTCACCGTGCCCGACAGCTACATGGGCGACGTCATCGGCGATCTCAATAAGCGCCGCGGCCGCGTTATGGGTATGACCCCCACCGGCGACGGCGACCAGGTCATTGAGGCTGAGGTGCCCATGGCTGAGATGGCCTCCTATGCCATCGACCTGCGGGCCATGACCCAGTCCCGCGGCTCCTACACCTTCCACTTCGTCCGCTACGAGGATTGTCCTCCCGCGGCCCAGGAGAAGGCCATTGCCGCTGCCAAGACCCTGGCTGAGGAATAAGAACTGTGAGAACAGCCCGCCCCTATTGGGGCGGGCTGTTTTTGCGGGACAATCCGAGTGGCGCGCCAGCGCCATAAATTCGGAGCGAAGCGAAGAATTTGCGCAGGCGGAACTTAGTTCCGCCCAGCATGAAAGAGAGGCTTGTCCTCCCGGACAGCCGCCGAAGGCGGCCTCGACGCAAAGCCCAGCGCAACGGGTTTGCGTCGAAGAGGAGGGGCAAGGAAGCGGAGTGAAGAATGGCCGCTTGTCGGCACGTTCCGAGCGGAGCGGACTTTGACCCGACGAAGGAGAAGGCCATTGCCGCTGCCAAGACCCTGGCTGAAGAATAAGAATGTTGAGAACAGCCCGCCCCTATTGGGGCGGGCTGTTTTTGCGTTGAAGAGGGGGGAGTGCGAGAAGAAACGGCGGTTTGATGCTTTTGGGAAGCTCCATAGGCATATCTGCGTGGAAAGGGAAAGATCGGCTTGAAAAAGTGGAGCGATCATATTATGATGGGGAGGTTGTGTGTTAATAATTGGAGAGGAGCGCGCTTATGCGAACGCTGATGCAAACGCTGACCCCGCAGCTGGTGTATTCCCTGAAGCATTATTCCCGAGAAAGCTTTGTAAAAGATCTGATTGCAGGAATTATTGTGGCCATTATTGCCCTGCCCCTGTCCATTGCCCTGGCCCTGGCCTCAGGGGTGTCCCCGGAGCAGGGCCTCTATACGGCCATTGTGGCGGGCTTTGTGATTTCCGCCCTGGGCGGCAGCAAGGTGCAGATTGCCGGACCCACCGCTGCCTTTGCCACCATTGTGGCGGGCATTGTGCTGCGCAGCGGCATGACCGGTCTGGCCACCGCCACGGTGCTGGCGGGCATCATGCTGATTCTCATGGGTGTGCTCCGCATGGGCAGCATGATCAAGTTTATTCCCTACACCATTACCGCCGGATTTACCGCGGGCATTGCCGTGACCATTCTGATCGGCCAGTTGAAGGACTTTTTTGGCCTGACCTTTCAGAATGCGCCGGTGGAGACGGTGGAAAAGGTGGAGGAGGTTCTGCGCACCGCCCATACGGCAAACCCCTGGGCGGTTGGGGTGGGAGTGCTGGCCCTGGCAGTTCTCATTGTGTGGCCCAAGCTGGTCCGAACCATTCCGGCCTCCCTGATTGCGGTTCTGGTAACCGCCGGGGTGGTCAGGGGCTTTGACCTTCCGGTCTTTACCATCGGCGACCTCTACACCATTTCCGGCGCCCTGCCCTCCTTCCAGATGCCGGACTTTTCCTACGCCACGGTGGCGGCGGTGCTGCCGGATGCCTTTACCATCGCGGTGCTGGCCGCCATTGAATCCCTGTTGTCCGCCGTGGTAGCAGACGAGATGATCGGGGCCCGCCATAACTCCAACATGGAGCTGGTGGCCCAGGGCGTGGGCAACGCCGCCTCGGCGCTGTTCGGCGGAATCCCCGCCACCGGTGCCATTGCCCGTACGGCAGCCAATGTGAAAAACGGCGGGCGTTCTCCCGTTGCCGGCATGGTGCACGCTGTGGTTTTGCTGCTGGTGATGGTGCTGCTCATGCCCTATGCGGCGCTGATCCCCATGCCCTGCATTGCGGCTATCCTGTTCCAGGTGGCCTATAACATGAGCGGCTGGCGTACGGTGGTGCGCATGGTAAAGCTTGCCCCCAAAAGCGATGTGGCCGTGCTGGTGCTGACCTTTGTGCTGACCGTGGTGTTTGATCTGGTGATTGCCATTGTGGTGGGCCTGTCCCTGGCCTGCCTGCTGTTCATGAAGCGGATGGCGGATGTGGCAGAGATCAAGGAGTGGGACTACGTGGAGGAGGGAAGCGGAGACCAGAAGCGGATGATGCCCGTGCCCGAGCATGTGATGGTCTATGAGATCACCGGGCCCATGTTCTTCGGTGCGGCGGATAAAATCCCCCACATGACCCGGGACACCCAGCGGCGGGTGCTCATTTTGCGCATGCAGGCGGTCCCTGCCATGGACATTACGGCCCTCAATGGACTGCTCCGCCTGTATGCCGAGTGCAAGGACAAGAATATTCAGGTGGTGCTTTCCCACGTGAATGAGCAGCCTCTGTCCGTGCTCCGGAAGTCGGGTATGCTGGAGCTGGTGGGAGAGGAGAACATTCAGCCCAACATTGATGCGGCCATTGCCCGGGCGCTGGAGTTAAAAAACGAGACGGTGCTAGGGTAAGAACGGTAAATAATATCAGCGCGGAAAGCCGTCCTGCGGGACGGCTTTCCGCGCGTTTCCAAAACGGATTCAGATGTGGTCGGAGCCGGAGTGCCGCTGATAGGCAATGCGGGGTGAGCCGCTGAGGGTCCAGATACGACCGCAGCGGACAAATCCGTTTTTCTCCAGCACGTGCTGCATGGGATGGTTGTCGTCGTGGGTGTCAATGCGCACATTGGGGTGCTGAGCCAGCACCCAGCGGAAAATCTCCGTAGCCAGGCCGGGCACCTCGCCCCGGCTGGCCACCCGGTGGACCGCACAGTAGGGGGCGTCATCCAGCCAGGCCCCCTCAATGACCTTGTAGGTGGGGTCCTCCCCGGGGATCATGGCAAAGACGGCCTGGAGTCTCCCATCCAGTTCCACCACATAGCTCTGCCTCAGGCGGATATCCTCCAGCACCTGCTCTACCCTGGGCTCCGTATCGCCCCACTGGGTGGGATTGCCCGAGGCCTTCATGAAGCGGCGGGCGGCGTCATAAATTTCCAAGATTTCGTCGAAATCAGAGGGACGGGCAGGTCGAATCATAAAAGCAGCTCCTTTCGTGGAAAACGGGGAAAACTGGAGTATGTGACTGATTATACCGCTTTGACACCCGTTCGTACAGACGAAACAGGAAATTTTCCCGGGATGGAACCTTTCGCCTTTACCCCGGCGGCCCCATGTGTTATACTAAAACAACACAGAACATCAGGCGTTTTCGGCGCATCGGGGCCTTTCTGCTCCCAATGCGCCGGATTTTCGCGCACCGGGAGATCCGGGGCGGAGAAGGGAAGGAGCAAGGCAAATGGATTTTACCGAGCGCATGGTGGAGAGCAAAACCATTTTTGAGGGGCATATTATAAAGGTGACCCTGGACCAGGCCATGCTGCCCGACGGGAAGCTGGCCAGCCGGGAGGTGGTCTATCACCCCGGCGGCGTGGCGGTGCTGGCCCTGGATGAGGACAACCAGGTCACTCTGGTGCGGCAGTACCGCTACCCCATCGGCCGGGAGCTGCTGGAGCTGCCGGCGGGCAAGCTGGACCACGGCGCGGAGGAGGACCGTCTGCTGGGCGCCCAGCGGGAACTGAGTGAGGAGACCGGCCTGGAGGCGGAGGAGTGGACCTATCTGGGCTATATGCTGGCCTCTCCGGGCTTCTGCAACGAGGCGCTGCACATGTATCTGGCCCGGGGGCTGCGCCGCCGGGACCAGCACCTGGACGAGGACGAGTTTCTGGATGTGGTGACCATGTCCTTCCAGCAGCTGGTAGAGCAAGTGATGGACGGCACCATCACCGACGCCAAAACCATTGCCACCACCCTGAAGGTCAAGACGCTGCTGGGGCTGTAAGCTCCGGCGGCCTCAGAGAGACAAGGAGGCACCCATGGGAAAGACCATTCTCATTGTGGAGGACGAACAGAACATTGTGGACATTCTGTCCTTTAATCTGAGCCGGGAGGGCTATGACACCCTGGAGGCCTACGACGGCCCCACCGGGCTGCAGCTTGCCCTGGAGCAGAACCCCGACCTCATTTTGCTGGACCTGATGCTGCCTGGTATGAACGGCTTTGACGTGTGCCGCAAGGTGCGCCAGTCGGGCAGCTCCACCCCCATCCTCATGCTGACGGCACGGGAGGAGGAGGCGGACAAGGTCCTGGGCCTGGAGCTGGGGGCAGACGACTATATCACCAAGCCCTTCTCCATGCGGGAGCTGCTGGCCCGGGTCAAGGCCAACATCCGCCGGGTGGAAATGGCACCCCCCGCCGCTCAGGCGGAGGAGAGCGGAGACGTGCTCCGCCTGGGCCGGGTGACCATCGACCGGGAGAAGGCGGTGGTGACCAAGGACGGCCGGCCGCTGGAACTGACCCAGCGGGAGTATGACCTCATCTGCTACCTGGCCGCCCAGCCGGGGAAGGTGTTTTCCCGGGAGGCTCTCATGGAGCACGTGTGGAACTATGAGGGCTATGTGGGCGACGTGCGGGCGGTGGACGTGGCCGTGCGTCGGCTGCGGGAGAAAATTGAGGACGACCCCGCCTCGCCCAAGTTTATTGTGACCAAGCGTGGAATGGGGTACCTGTTCGGGGGCTGAGTCAAAACGTTCCGTGGGCGGGGGCGTCCTCAGGGACCCGCCGCAGGCGGGACGCCGGGAACCGGCGTAAATTCGAAGCGGAGCGAAGAATTTCCGCAGGGGCGATTCACTCGCCCCGAGGATTGAAAGAAAAAAGGGCCCCCACAGGACACCGTCCTGTGGGAAAACGACCCCGCCTCGCCCAAGTTTATTGTGACCAAACGTGGAATGGGGTACCTGTTCGGGGGCTGAGTCAGAACGTCCCGTGGGCGGGGGCGTCCTCAGGGACCCGCCGCAGGCGGGACGCCGGGAACGGCGTAAATTCGAAACGGAGCGAAGAATTTCCGCAGGGGCCATTCACTCGCCCCGAGGATTGAAAGAAAAAGGGCCCCCACAGGACACCGTCCTGTGGGAAACCGCCCCCGCCTCGCCCAAATTTATTGTGACCAAGCGGGGGATGGGCTGCCTGTTCGGGGGCTGAGATGCCGGCCAAGCAGGAGAACGTCCGCGCTGATACCAAAAATGCGGCCCAGGGCCGCCTCGGGGGTGAACCCATGCGCAGTGTGCATATGAAGCTGGTGATGATTCTGGTGCTGCTCATCCTGTCGCTGATGACGGTGGTGGGCGCCTTTCTCATTAACTCCGTGACCGCCTTTTATCTGGAGGAGTTTTATACCCAGATGGCGGATGTGTTCGGAAACCAGGAGCTCCACGACGACCTGACCACCCAGACCCAGGGGGAAGAGGGGGGCAAAACCGGCGGCGCGGAGCAGATGGCCGAGGTGCTCAAGGCCTACTCCGGCGCCCTGGGCGTGGACAACATCAACCGCAAGCTGTACATTCTGGACAGCAACGGAAACTGCCTTATTCACCCCGACGGAGAGACCGGGCCCAAGGAGTACACCAAGAATCTGTCCTTTGCCCTGACCACGGGGCTGGAGACCAACCAGTCCGGAGATGAGAGCAACCCCGCCCTCAATTACATGGACGTGGCGGTGCCCATCCACCGGGGGGACGAGTCCTATATCATCTACATCTATGACAACAAGGCCACGGCCAACAACCTCACCGACCAGATGTTCACCCTCATTGTGGAGGCTCTGATCTTCGGTGTGGTCATCTCGGTGCTGCTGTCCTTCCTGCTGTCCAAGACCATGGTCACCCCCATCCAGCGGCTGACGGAGGGCGCCATGCGGGTGGCCAAGGGGGACTTTTCACGAAAAATTGAGGTGGCATCCCGGGACGAGATCGGTGTGCTGACCGACACCTTCAATGACATGGCCGGTCAGCTCCAGGATACGCTGCGCCAGGTGGAGAACGAGCGCAACAAGCTGGACACCCTCTTCCTCCACATGACCGACGGCGTGGTGGCCTTCTCCCGGGAGGGTGCGGTCATCCACTCCAATCCTGCCGCTGCCCGGATGCTGCGGCAGAGCATCGGGGAGGAGACCTCCTACGACCAGCTCTTCGGAGACATCGCCTCCCTGGAGCAGGTGCTTGAGGCCCCCGACCACCTTGAGGGGGAGCGGCAGGTGCGGGACAGCTTCCTGCAGCTGCTTCTGGCCCCCTTTGACCGGGGCCGGGAGGGCGGCGGCGCCCTGGTGGTCATTCACGACGTCACCGAGCAGCGCAAGAGCCAGGAGATGCAGCGGGAATTTGTAGCCAATGTGTCCCACGAGCTGCGCACGCCCCTGACCAACATCCGCTCCTACGCCGAGACCCTCACCGAGGGGGCGGGAGACATTCCCCCGGCTATGGAGAAGAAGTTCCTGGGCGTCATTTTGAACGAAAGTGACCGGATGACTCATATCGTCCAGGACCTGCTCACTCTGTCACGGTTTGACTCCGGGCGGGACGATTTGAAGCTGGCCCGGTTCTCCTTTGGGTCGGCACTGCAGGATCTCTATAACGCGGTCTACATGGAGGCCCAGCGCCACAACCATGTCCTGCGCCTGGTGGAAGGGGAGGACCTGCCTGACATCGTGGCAGATCGGGAACGCATTCTCCAGGTGATGATGAACATCGTCTCCAACTCCATCAAATATACCCCCGACGGGGGCGAGATTACCATTTCCGCGGGACGGACCGAGGACAAGGTGTGGATGATCGTGGACGACAACGGCATCGGCATCCCGGAGGAGGACCGCCCCCGGATCTTCGAACGCTTTTACCGGGTGGACAAGGCCCGCTCCCGCCAGTCCGGCGGCACCGGTCTGGGACTGTCCATCGCCAGGGAGATTGTGGACCGGCACAAGGGCACTCTGGAGCTGCTGGACAAGGAGGGACCTGGCCTGGCCGTGCGTCTGGAGCTGAACATTGAGGGACCGGATCATGGATAAGGGAAAAAAGAGACGGCGTGCCATTGAGCTTGCCAAGGATGTACTCATTGTGCTGCTCACCTGCTCCGCCCTGTGGCTGGTCACCCGGAGCCAGATTATGGGCTCGCTGAGCGGACTGCTCCAGGAGGAGGAGACCGTGGGCGGCAGCTATGAAAACCTGGGGGATACCCGGGCGGACGCCCGTCCCCTGCGCATTGTGGCCAGCCTGCCCGGAGAGACCCGGACCGGCCGCTGCGGCCTGCAATATGACCAGACCGCGGTGGATGGAGTCTTTCAGCAGGTAGCCGGATTGCTGGTGGAGACCATGTCCAGTGCCGGGGAGCCGGAAAAGGTCACCCGGAGCCAGTGGGAGAAGGCGCTGACCACGCCCCCCAGCATCTGCTTTGACTTCCAGGGAGAGATCCCTCTGTCGGTGCTCTCCGGCTGGCTGGCCGGGGAGGAGATGGATGTGGAGGCCACGGTGCGCCGCCTGGTTCTCACCACCTGGGAGAGTGGGGTGGCTCTCTACTATCAGGACCGGGCGGAGGGGAGCTACTACCGCTGTCTGTCCGAGGTGGCCAACAGCCAGCACCTGATCGAGGTACTGGCGACTCTTCAGGACAACGGGGCCCTTTACGCCTTTGAGTCGGAGCTGTACGACTGGCTGGATCCGGACACCCTGCTCACGGAGCCGGTGCCCACCCCCAGCGTCTATCAGGCAAAGAACCCCCTTTCCGGCGTGCAGAATGCCCTGGAGCAGATCATGGCCGTGTTGGAGCTGCCCATCAGCTCCAGCAGCTTTTACTCCGTGGGAGACGAGCGGGTGGCCCGCATCGGCGGGGACAATCTGCGCCTTTCAGGCAGCGGAGTGCTGGAATACCACGCGGAGGAGGGAAGCGCCCTCTTTCCTGTGTCCGCCCAGGGTGGCGAGGCCTCCCTTTTTGAAATTGTGGAGCGCTGCCGCCAGCTGGCCGCCGCCACTGTGGGGGCAAACGCCGGTCAGGCCAGGCTCTATTTCAGCGGTGTCCGGGAAACGGACACCGGACTGGAGGTGGCCTTTGACTACTGCCTCAACGGGATCCCGGTACACCTGGAGGAGGGGGACGCCGCCTGGTTCCAGGTGGAGGACGGGCGCATCACCCAGTTTGTGCTGCGCTACCGCAGCTATACGGAGAGCGGCGAGACCTCTGTGGTGCTGCCCATCCGCCAGGCGGCGGCCGCCATGGAGGCCCTGAACCTGAAGGGAGAGGAACTGCTGCTCATCTACTCCGACGTGGGTGGGGAGACGGTGAGTGCCTCCTGGGCCGCTGTGGAGAGCGGAACATAATGCGGGGGTGAGGACATGGAATGGCCCAAGCTGAAAAATATCATTCTGATCATTCTGGTGCTCACCAACCTGTGCCTTGTGGCCTTTGTGGCCCAGCGGGAGCTGCGCAACGACCAGCTGCAGCGGCAGGCCCGGGAGGAGGCCATCCTGTTTCTGAAAAACCGGGGCGTATCCGTGGAGGAAAAGCAGGTTCCCCGGGAGATGGAGCTGCTGCCCCAGACGGTGGAGCGGAACCTGGAGGAGGAGAGCCAGCTGGCCGCCGCTCTGCTGGGCCAGGGCGTGAAGGCGGAGGACCGGGGAGCGGGCGTGTACCGCTATTCCAATGACACTGGCTCCATCCAGTTCCACAGCGATGGCTCTTTCAGCGCGGAATTTACCCCCGGAGCCTTCCCTCTGGGCGAGGACCGGGCGGAGGGATGCCGGGAGCTGCTGGAGAAGCTGCAGTTTGAGGGAGAACTGCTCAGTGAGCAGGAGAACGCGCTGGTGTTTCGCCAGACCTGGAACGGAGTTCCTCTCTTTACCCAGCAGGTCACTCTGGAGGTGAAGGACGGCTGTCTGGTGGCCATGACCTCCGGGCGGCGGCTGGTGGGTGAGCCGGTGGAGGACACCAGCCGGCAGCCCATCACCGTGGTCACCGCGCTCATTGACTTTTTGAACGGCCTCAACGCTCTGGGTGACGTGTGCAGCCGGATTGATACCATTACCCCGGGTTATGTGGCAGCGACTTCCCTGTCCGGCCCCATGACCCTGACCCCTGTTTGGCAGATTACCACCGATACCGGCTCCTATCAGCTGGATACCATCACGGGGGAACTGAGCCGGATCGCGTGAGGGAGGGGCGTTTCGCCCCTTCCCGCACCAGAGGCGTGTTATGCTGAACAGAGCCGGCGGCAGGACTGCCGGAAGCGGAAACGCGGAAATTGAGGAAGTGTGCCAATGCAGTACAGAAAGGACAGCCCCATCGGAGTCATTGACTCAGGAATCGGGGGCTTCAGTGTGGCCCGGCAGGTGCAGAAGCTGCTGCCGGAGGAAAACCTCATTTATCTGGGGGATGGAGCCCATATCCCCTATGGAAATCACCCCCAGGAGACCATCGTGGCCATGGCCCGGTATATGTTCCGCTTTATGGAGCGGCGGCAGGTGAAGGCTCTGCTGGTGGCCTGCAATACCATCTCCTGTGTGGTGGAGCAGTGCGAAAGCGCGGTGTCCTGTCCCACCATCAACGCAGTGCAGGCGGGAGCGGACGCGGTGTCCCGCATGGATGTGGAGAAGGTGGGAGTTATCTCCACCGTCTTTACCCACCAGTCCCGGTGCTACCCCCGGCGGATCCGGGCCCAGAGCCCGAAGAAAGTGGTGGTGCTCAGCTGTGGCTGCCCCGATCTGGCCCGGCTGGTGGAGCACAATCTGGGTGACCCGGAGGGCATGGCCCAGGTGGAGGACAACCTGCGCAAGGAGCTGGACCACATGGTACTGGTGGACAAAATTCAGTGCTGCGTGCTGGGCTGTACCCACTACCCCCTGGTGACGGACAGCATCCACAAGCTGTATCCGGACCTGCCCCTGGTGGACCCGGCGGAGCAGATGGCTCTGGACCTGCGGGACTATCTGGACCGGGAGGGGCTGCGCCGGGAGGCTGGTATTCCCGGACGACTGGACATTTTTACCACCGGAGACGTGAAGGAATACGCCCTGCGAGCCAAGCAGGTGGGGCTGGAGCGGCTGGGCTCGGTGGCCTTTTACCCGCCCATGGAGCTGTGAGGGCGAGACAGAGAGAAAGAACGAGGTGTAACCTGTGGACAAGGGACTGACCTTTGCGGTGCCCACGCTGTTTGGGCTGGAGGGGCTGTGCGCCGATGAGCTGCGCCGCCTGGATCTGCCGGAGGTGCGGGCGGAAAACGGACGAGTGCTGTGCGGCGGAACCATGGCCGACCTGCCCCGGCTCAATTTGAATCTGCGCACCGGGGAGCGGGTGCTGCTGGTGCTGGGCACCTTCCATGCGGAAGACTTTGATGCCCTGTATGAGAAGACCCGGGCCCTGCCCTGGGAGCGGTTCATCCCCCGAGAGGGGCAGTTCCCGGTGAAGGGACACAGCCTCAATTCCACCCTCCACTCGGTGCCTGCCTGCCAGTCCATTGTGAAGAAGGCGGTGGCCGCCCGGTTGGGGGAAAAGTATGGCCTCAGCACCCTGCCGGAGACGGGAGCTCTCTACCAGATTCAGTTCTCCATCATGAAGGACACCGCCACCCTGATGCTGGACACCAGCGGGGCGGGCCTCCACAAGCGGGGTTACCGGGCTCAGGGCGTGGCTGCGCCTCTGCGGGAGACCTTGGCTGCCGCCATGGTGATGCTCTCCCGGTACAAGGGGCGGGATCCCTTGTGTGATCCCTTCTGCGGCAGCGGCACCATTCCCATTGAGGCCGCCCTCATCGCCAAAAATCGGGCCCCCGGCCTCAATCGCACCTTCTCCGCCCAGAAGTGGACCTGCGTGGACAAGAAGCTGTGGCTGGAAGCGGCGGACGAGGCCATGGACAAGGAGTTTGACGGGGACTATGAGATCTGGGGGGGCGATCTGGACCCCCAGGCCGTGGAGCTGGCCCGGCACAACGCCCAGCTGGCCGAGGTGGACGATCTGGTGCGCTTTGACGAGGACGACGCCCGCACCTTCCACTGGGGCGGCATCCGGGGCCGGGTGGTGACCAATCCCCCTTACGGCGAGCGAATCATGGAGCGGCGGGAGGCCGAGGAGCTGTACCGGGCCTTCGGCAAGGCCTGGGCTAAGTTCCCGGAGGGATGGAAGCTCTACCTCCTCTCCTCCCACACGGAGTTTGAGCGCACCTTTGGAAAGCAGGCCGATAAAAAGCGCAAGCTCTATAACGGCATGCTGAAGTGTGACCTGTTCATGTACCTCTGAGCAAGTGCGGGCCATGTGCCGTTTTCCATGCCCACTTCGCCGGAGAGCGGAGAGATGGTTTAGAAAGAGATAAGAGGGTGGCGGGTATCCGACATATTTTTATAATCAACCCGGCGGCGGGGAAGAAGGAGAGCAATGCCCACCTGGAGGGACTTTTGGACCAGCTGAGCATTCCCCATGAGCGGCTCTACACCACCGGGGAGGGGGATGCCTGCCGCCTGGCCCGCCAGGCTGCGAAATCGGGCGAGGACGTACGTATCTACGCCTGCGGCGGGGACGGAACCCTCAACGAGGTGGTCAACGGGGCAGCGGGCTTTCCCAACGCTGCCATTACCTGTGTGCCCAAGGGGACGGGCAACGACTTTTTGAAGATTTTCGGGCCCCATTACCGGGCGCTCTTTTATGATCTGGAGGCCCTGGCTGTGGGGCCCCAGACCCCCTTTGACCTGATGGACTGCAACGGGAAACTGGGGCTGGATGTGGTATGCGCCGGTGTGGATGCCCGCATTGCCGCCGATGTTCACCGCTATAAGGACTGGCGGTTTCTTTCCGGCAAGGGGGCATACATCGTTTCTCTGGTGGAAAATATTCTGTTTAAGGGAATCAACCGCCCCATGAAGGTTAAAATGGGTGACTTGGACTGGCAGGGGGACGCGGCCATTTTGTGCATCTGCAATGGGCGGCACTACGGCGGCGGCTTCATGCCTGTGGCCGACGCCATGCCGGATGACGGGGTGCTGGACACGCTGCTGGTGCCCAAGGTCAGCCTCTTTACCTTTGCACGGCTGGTGGGCAAGTACGCTCAGGGACTGTATAAGAACTACCCTCAGCTGATCCGGGACTACCATGGCCAGTGCATTACCTATTCCTCCACTCAAACCATTACAACGGTGGTGGACGGCGAGGTGATGCGGGACACCTCCTTCACCGTGCGGCTGTCGGAGAAGAAAGTGAACTTTTTCTATCCCCAGGGAGCCCATTGGTAACCAGAGCAAGGCAAAGAATTAGCACTCGAGATAAAACTTTGTGAACGAAACGTAAATTTTAAAAAAATCAACCCCAGTTTTTTCAAAAAGGGGGTTGATTTTTTTGTGGGAAACGGGTATCATCATACTTGGATTTGGCACTCGGATAAAATGAGTGCTAAACCGGATTGAAATTGTTAATACGAAATATCAATATAAGGAGGAACCCATTATGAAACTCAAGCCTTTGGCTGACCGCGTGGTTGTGAAGCTGGTGGAGGCCGAGGAGACCACCAAGGGCGGCATCATCCTCACTGGCGCTGCCAAGGAGAAGCCCGAAGTGGCTGAGGTAGTGGCTGTCGGCCCCGGCGGACTGGTGGACGGCAAGGAGGTCCAGATGACCGTGAAGGTGGGCGACAAGGTGATTACCAGCAAGTACGCCGGCACCCAGGTGAAGCTGGACGGCGAGGAGGTCACCATCGTTCGTCAGAACGATATCCTGGCCATCGTTGAGTAAGCTGACCAGCGGCCGTCATTTTATCGTTGTAAATCCATTCTCACATATTGGAGGTTTTTGTTATGGCTAAGATTATTTGCTACGGCGAGGAAGCCCGCAAGGCCCTGGAGAAGGGCGTCAATCAGCTGGCCGACACCGTAAAGATCACCATGGGCCCCAAGGGCCGCAACGTGGTGCTGGACAAGAAGTTCGGCGCTCCCCTCATCACCAACGACGGCGTGACCATCGCCAAGGAGATCGAGCTGGAGGACCCCTTTGAGAACATGGGCGCCCAGCTGGTGAAGGAAGTTTCCACCAAGACCAACGACGTGGCCGGCGACGGTACCACCACCGCCACCCTGCTGGCTCAGGCCATCATCCGCGAGGGCCTGAAGAACTTGGCTGCCGGTGCCAACCCCATGGTTATGAAGAAGGGTATTTCCAAGGCCACCGATGCTGCCATTGAGGCCATCAAGGGCAACAGCCAGAAGGTCAACGGCTCTGCCGATATCACCCGTGTCGGCACCGTCTCCTCCGGCGACGAGACCATCGGCGCTCTGATTGCCGAGGCCATGGAGAAGGTGGGCCACGACGGCGTCATTACCATTGAGGAGTCCAAGACCGCTGAGACCTACTCCGAGGTCGTGGAAGGCATGCAGTTTGACCGGGGCTACATCACCCCCTACATGGTCACTGACACCGAGAAGATGGAGGCCAACCTGGACGACGCCCTCATCCTCATCACTGACAAGAAGATCTCCAACATCCAGGAGCTGCTGCCCCTGCTGGAGCAGGTTGTCCAGTCCGGCAAGAAGCTGCTGATCATCGCTGAGGACGTGGAGGGCGACGCTCTGTCCACCCTGATCGTGAACCGTCTGCGCGGCACCCTGAACGTGGTGTGCGTCAAGGCCCCCGGCTTCGGCGACCGCCGCAAGGAGATGCTGCAGGATATCGCCATCCTGACCGGCGGCCAGGTCATCTCCGCCGATGTGGGTCTGGAACTGAAGGAAGCTCAGCTGAGCCAGCTGGGCCAGGCCCGTCAGGTGAAGGTCACCAAGGAGAACACCACCATCGTCAACGGCGCTGGTTCCTCCGAGGAGATCAAGGCCCGCGTGGGTCAGATCAAGAGCCAGATCGAGGTTACCACCTCCGACTATGACCGTGAGAAGCTGCAGGAGCGCCTGGCCAAGCTGGCCGGCGGTGTGGCTGTCATCAAGGTCGGTGCTGCCACCGAGGTGGAGATGAAGGAGAAGAAGCTGCGCATTGAGGACGCTCTGAACGCCACCCGCGCCGCTGTGGAAGAGGGCATCGTGGCCGGCGGCGGTACCGCTTACCTGAATGCTATCCCCGCTGTGGAGAAGCTGATGGCTGAGGTTGAGGGCGACGAGAAGACCGGCGTGCAGATCATTGCCCGCGCTCTGACCGCTCCCATGAAGCAGATTGCTGCCAACGCCGGTATCGACGGCTCCGTGGTTCTGGAGAAGATCAAGGAGTCCGGCAAGATCGGCTACGGCTTCGATGCCTACAAGGAAGAGTACTGCGATATGATTCCTGCCGGTATCGTGGATCCCACCAAGGTGACCCGCTCCGCTCTGGAGAACGCCGCCTCCATCGCCAGCACCCTGCTGACCACCGAGGCTCTGGTCGCCGACAAGCCCCAGCCCCCCGCCCCCGCAGCTCCTGCTGCCCCTGATATGGGCGGCATGTACTAAGCAATAGCCTAAACCCATTGGGACGCAAGCAATTGCCGGAGGTACAGCCGTGAATTTACGATAAACTTACGACAATTGCAAAGGAAAAGCGCCTGATATGTATGAACGCCGCTGTCTGTGATTTGCAGACAGCGGCGTTTTTAATTAGCAAAATGCTCTTGATGTATTGCCTTAATTCAGGATGTATGTTGCCAGTATCTTGTCCAGAGCGCGGATATCTGCCCCTTTTTGCAAATTGATTTTTATCTTACCGGCTTTTGTCCACATTTCAACCTCTGAATTAGGTAGTGTCAACAGTTTTGCGCAAATTGGTTTGCAGACTCTTGGATGAATGA
>NZ_QUGI01000015.1 GCF_003478995.1 Pseudoflavonifractor sp. AF19-9AC | reverse complement strand
CAATAAATCTGTATTTTGTGGAGGTAATTATGGAGAAAACAGAACTGAAAAAGCTGGTATTTGAGCAGATTGATCAGAACAAGGATCAGTACATCAAATACCTGGAGTCTCTCAGCCGCATCCCGGCTTTCATCTATGAGACTACTCACGCTCAGGAGCTGGTCAAGACCACCATGAGCGATATGGGTCTGGAGCTGGATGTCTTCCCCTGTACCGTGGATGACGCCAAGGATCTGGACGATTTCCACGCCTTCCCCCGCAACTACGAGTTTGCTCCCAACGTGGAAAACGTCGTCGGCGTCAAGAAGGGCAGCAAGGGCGGCAAGTCCCTGATGCTCATTGCCCACGTGGATACGGAGGCTCCCAACAAGCTCACCCCCGACACCTCCGTCACCATCAAGGACGGCAAGATGAGTGGTCTGGGCGTTGCCGACTCCAAGGCCGGCGTCGCCATGATGCTTCTGGGCGCTGAGGCAGTTCTGAAGAATCAGCCTGAGCTGGCTGGCGATCTTACCCTGCTGAGCAGCATCGGCAAGCGGGGCGCCATCGGTACCCTTACCGCCATGCAGCGGGGCTACTCCGCCGATTTGGGCGTTTACCTCCATCCCGCCGAGACCGGCCACGGCTTCCATGAGATCAAGAATTACTCCATGGGCATGCTGGACTTCCACATCCAGGTCCAGGGCAAGAGCGGCAAGCTCTTTGATGAGCTGGATTACAGCGAAGTCAACGCCATCGACCAGGGCATGAAGGTTGTCGCCGCCCTGCGCAAGTGGGACAGCGCCCGCCAGAGCAAGCACCGCCTGGCTGCCAACGGCCTGGAGCCCCAGTCCTACACCAAGATTGACCTGTTCACCGCCCAGAGCAGCGACTTCTATATGTGCGACGCTCTGTGCTTCGACATCACCGGCCGTGTGAACTTCGGCTATGACGAGACCGTCCAGTCCGTCTTTGA
>NZ_QUGI01000014.1 GCF_003478995.1 Pseudoflavonifractor sp. AF19-9AC | reverse complement strand
CTTTTTCAGTTCTGTTTTCTCCATAATTACCTCCACAAAATACAGATTTATTGCATTCCCGTGCATGCTGAACCCGGAAAACACTGCCGCGGGAAATGATGGACAAATCAGTTCATGCTGGAATAGTGAGAGCTGTTTCCTTGCAGGATAAACACATGTACTTTAGTACATTATAGCGATAACGAACGAGTTGTCAAGAAGGGTGTTAAGTACCCGTTTTGCGAAAATACTTAAAATTATTACAAAAATTTTAACTATCTCTTAATAAAACGGAAAAAATTTAAAAAAATAACAAAAATAAAAAAGTCGAAGGAATTATCCGGGCAAGGAGGGCAGATGAGGGAGAACTGGAAACAGATTCACCTGGAAAATCAGCCTGGAATTAGGAAAAACCTTGGAATTTCAAAGGCTGAGAGGGGGAAAAATGACCCGTTTTTCAGCCCGGAGGAAATCAAGAATTTCCAGCACGGGAAAAACGCAGAACGGAACCAGGACAGGCGGTCAGTAAGGTGTCCTGCTCCACCACCGGTTGGCCGTCTACGAACAACCAGGAAAGCCCCTGTGCATAGTCGGAGCCGGCGCGGGGAGAAAGATAGGCGGACAAGTCCATGATGGCCAGATCGGCACAGGACCCCTCTTCCAGCACGCCGATGCCGGAAAGCCCCAGCCGCTGGGCCGGCAGAGAGGTAATCCGCCGGATTGCTTCCTCCAGGGACAGAAGGGGCGTCTGATATACGTAGGTCCGGAGAAGAGCGGAGATCCAGCTGAAGCAGCCGTCCGACCAGATAATCTGGGACAGGGGACCATCCTTGGCCAAGGCCATGGCGTCGGAGATGACGCCGCAGTAAGGCTGGGAGAGCAGAAGGCAGGAGTCCTCCTGGCTGCGCAGACGGCCGCTGATCAGCCCGGAGTACATGGCAGGGCCCTCCTCCACGATGATGTCCAGCAGGGCGTCAAAGGGATCCTGATTTCGTTCCTCGCCAATTTGGCGGAGGGTCTTGCCGATGTATTGGCGGCTGTTGGAGCAGTGCTGCAGCTTTACCAAATCCCACTGGCGGTCAACAATCAGCTGCCAGATGCAGTCGCTCCGCTCCCGCAGTGCACGGCGGACCGAGGGCTGGCGCAGCTGGTGGATCAGCTCCTGGGTGGGAAGGGCCAGCAGCTCAGCCGGAAGAATAGCTGTCAGGCTGGTGGGGCCCCAGAGAAACGGGATGATGTCATAGGCCACGTCGGAATCGGTCCGGGCCTTTTCCACCGCCTCTACGATCCATGCCGCCCCTTCCTTGGGAACGCCGTATTTTGGGATAGCATGGGAAATCTGGACGCGGACTCCTGTTTCTCTGGCCATATCGATGGCCTCCTGATAGCCCTGGCGATAGAAGCGGTCCCGGTTGCGGATGTGGGTGGCGTACAGGCGGTTATTCTTGGCTGTGACCCGGCACAAGGCCTGCAGCTCATCCTGCTGGGCGGCTTTGCCGGGGAAATATTCCAGTCCGGTGCTGAAGCCTGCGGCACCCTGGTCATAACAGAGCTGGAGCAAGCTGCACATTTGCTCCAGCTCGTCCTTTGTGGCGGGGCGGTTGCTGTAACCCATCACATGGCTGCGCAGTGCGCTGTGTCCCACCAGCGCAGCCACACGGCCACGCAGTCCTGCCGTTTCCAGAGTGCGGAAATATTCCTCCATGGAGCCCCAGGTGACCGGCTTGTCGGAGGGGGTATAGCAGAACACATTTTTCGCCAAAACGCCCTGTCCGCCCAGCGGTGCGGCGGAGTAGCCACAGTTGCCCATGGTATCCAGCGTTACGCCTTGGCGAAGGAAGGACATTCCGCGGCCGTCCAGAAACAGTGTATGATCCGAATGGGTGTGTAAATCAATAAAACCGGGAAAAATGTGGCGTCCGGCGGCGTCGATCACATGCCTAGCCGGCATGGAAGCATCAGCGGGGAGTATCCGGGCAATGCGGCCGCCCTGAATCCCGATGGAGGCGTGCCGTCCGGGGGATCCGCTGCCGTCAACGAGAAAGCCGTTTTTGATCCAATAATCCAGCATTCCAAATCACCTACTATTTTAATATGTATATAGGAGGAAAATAGAGGGACGATGTGCGGGGAAACTTCCCGGAGAAAAAATAAAAATCCAGACAGCAAAGCTGCTGGATTTTTATTTTTCTCAGAATCAGATCAGGTCTTGTCGCGCAGAGCGGGGATATCGGCGCCCTTCTCCAGAAGGAACTCATCCAGAACGGTAGCGGCGCCCGCAATGACCTTGGAGCACTTGTCCACAGGATTGCGGTAGAGCTCTTTCAGACGGCTGCAGTCGCAGCGGTAGCAGTTCATGTAGTTGACATAGCGGTTGATGAACTCGATGAGCAGGGGCTTGATCTCATAGTTGCCCTCATTGGCATGATCCTTCACGAAGAAGTGGCTGATAATGGCCACGCTGGAAGTGATGGCACCGCACATTTCGCCCACGCCCATGCCGCCGCCCATACCGGCAAACAGCTTCAGAGTCTTCTTGTCAAAGCCCAGACCATAGGCGATGTTCGCTCCGTAAATAATCCGTTCGGCGCAGTTGTAGTTTTCCTCGTCGCCAAATCCGCTCTCGATCAGTTCCTTCAGCATATTAAATTCCTCCCTGTTATAAAAAATTATAAAAATAAATCAAATGGCATGGTGTCCCAAAAAGGAACACAAGAACACCGCCTCCCCGGGAAGAGCCCGGGGAGGCCGGGTGTGTTCATTCAGATGGTTCTTCTGTGAATGCTGGAGTTATTCACAGCACCAGTCAATGATGAGGCCTGCGGCAATCTTGATGCCGGCGATGTAGTCCTCTAGGTCGACCCACTCGATCTGATCGCGGGTACCCAGGCCGCCGCAGTTGGGGCCGATGCCCACGGTGGGAGTGTGACCGTAGTTGTTGGGGAGGCGGACCTCGCTGGAGCCGTGATACTGGTAGATAAAGTCATCAAACTGCTTGACGTCGGTGATGACGCGCTCCACCAGCTTGACCACCTCGGTCTCGGGGGGGACGTAGGCGGGGTTGCCCTTCATGACGCCCTTCTCGATGAGGGGAGGATGCTTGGACAGCCAGGGATCGTCCTTGAAGTAGTCCAGCAGGAAGAGCTTCATCTCCTCAAAGACGGACTGGACGGTCTCGTCATAGCCGAAGTTCACACGGCCGGTGAT
>NZ_QUGI01000013.1 GCF_003478995.1 Pseudoflavonifractor sp. AF19-9AC | reverse complement strand
CTTTTTCAGTTCTGTTTTCTCCATAATTACCTCCACAAAATACAGATTTATTGTATTCCCGTGCATGTTTAACCCGGAAAACACTGCCGCGGGAAATGGGGGACAAATCAGTTCATGCCAGAATTTCAGAGAGAGCAGTCCACCAGCAGGTGCAAATGTCCCTGCTTTAGTACATTATAGCGATAACATGGTGCTTGTCAAGAACGGACAAACAAAGCGGAAGCGTTGAAGTAGGTTATTTTTAATGCGAAAAAACGGAGTTATAATCGATATTTATTAAGAAAAAATGGATAAAACCTAAAAAAACAAAAAATACATTTTTTTTGGAACATTTCCGCAGGCCCATAAACGAGAAAAGATGCACCGGACGATGGCTGGGTTCTCATAAAGTAGATTTTGGCGTACTTTCACAATCGGAAGCTGGTAAAGGGGCATTTCTCTTCTTGACTTTGCCGAAAAAACTTCTTAAGATGGGGGTGAAATCAGACGGTACTGGGCAGCACTTTGGGCGTTGGAGGCAACCTGAGGCCGCCGGGGACAGGAGAGAGACCGGGCGGCAGTGCAGCGAGTGCGTCGGGAACCCACAAGGGAGAGGTGTGCAGGCTTATGAACTCAGAGCGGAAATGGTATCACATTCTGTATCCCATATCGGCTTATGTGCTGTGGGGATCTCTGTTTGCGGTGACCAAATATACGTCAGGGAAGCTGTCAATCCCGGTTTTGGCCTTTTCCCGTTCTTTGGTCGCCTGCATTGCACTGTATGCCATTGTGCTGTATAAAAAGCAGCCGTTGGTAAAAATTCAGCCGGGGGACAAGAAATACTTTATTGCAGCCGGACTGATGGGATATTATTTCAACACTGTGTTCAATATGGCAGGGGTGAAGTATGCCGGTGCCACGCTGAGCAGCTTTATTACCATCATCAACCCCTTCACCATCAGCATTCTGGCCGCGCTGATTCTGAAGGAAAAACTGACCTGGTGGAAGTTGCTGTGCATTGCCCTGGCCATTGGAGGCGTATTGGTTACCAGCCAGTCCTATGTGTATGCCGAGGGAGCGGCGCTGGGCATTTTCCTGATTTTATGTTCCGTGATAAACTGGAGCTTTGCTTCGGTCTATATCCGCCTGATTTCCGGGCGGTATGATGCACTGATCATTACGCTGTACGGAATGGTGTTCAGCATGGCCCTCCATGTGCCGACCGTGGTGATTGATCAGATTTTCTTCAGCGATCTGGTGCTGGATGTGCCTTTGGTGTTGTGCCTCGTCTATATGGGCGTGGTGGGAACCGCGCTGACCATGCTGCTGTGGAACAAGAGCCTGTCTGTATTTGAAGCCAGTACCTGTTCTCTGTTTTTCCCCATCCAGTCTTTTGTTGCGGCGTTTCTGGGAGCGCTGCTGTTTCAGGAAGAGATTCGGCCGGTCTATTATGTGGGAGTGGTCATGTGTACCACCAGCATTATCTTGAACTTTGTCTTCTCCAACCGAAGCACTACACCACGGCTACCTACCCGGTGAGAAGGGGAAAGCCGAACAGGGCTGTGTAGAGGAAGAAAAACTGCGGCTGGAGGCTGGGACGCAAGTGTTCCGGCAAACCGGACAAAGCGCCAGAGGGCTTTGTGCTCTTTTTATGAAAAAAGCGATAAGCGGTTGACAAAATTTGATAGCTTTGTTACTCTGTACTTGTTTCGGTGTGCTGTGATAAAGAGAGAAAGTCTTGGCCGGAGAGTCCGTCCGACACTCCGGCGATACAAGAAGTGAATTTGGTCAGCAGAACGCACGACGCTCCTGGCCTGACGTAATATGACAGTTTACATGAAGGGGGAACTACAAGAATGAAAGTTGTCGTGATTGGCGGAGTAGCAGGTGGTGCATCTGCGGCAGCCCGAATCCGCAGACTGGATGAGGAAGCGGAGATCATCATGCTGGAGCGCGGTGATTACGTATCGTTTTCCAACTGCAGTCTGCCCTATTACCTGAGCGGGACCGTTGCCAGCAGCAGCGCCCTGATTATGATGACGCCCCAGGCATTTTTGTCCCGGCACAACATTCAGGTTCGCGTCAACAGTGAAGCCATTGAGATCCTGCGGGACGAGAAGTGCGTGGTCGTGCAGGAGAAGGACGGCAAGACTTACAAGGAGAGCTATGATAAGCTGGTTCTGGCGCCCGGTGCCAACCCGGTGGTGCCCAGAAGCATCCAGGGCGCGGGGAACAAGAACGTATTTACCGTGCGCAATGTGGATGACATCTGCCGTCTGAAGGAGTATGTGGACACCACCGGAGCCAAGAATCTGGTTGTGGCCGGCGGCGGCTTTGTGGGCATTGAAATTGCAGAGAATTTTGTGGACGCCGGACTGAACGTCAGCCTGGTGGAGGGTGCCGACCAGATTATGGGGCCCTTTGACTACGATATGGTCCAGATTCTCCACAAGGAGATGATGGATAAGGGCATTAAACTCTACCTGTCCAGCATGGTCACGGCCATCACCGAGACCAGCGTGAAGGCCAAAAAGGGCGAGCAGGAGCTGGAGATTCCGGCCGATGCTGTGGTGCTGTCCATTGGCGTGGCGCCTGAGACCACTCTGGCTGTGAAGGCGGGGCTGGAGGTCGGCGCCAGACGGGGCATTAAGGTCAACCACAACTACCAGACCAATGATCCCGATATCTACGCAGTGGGCGACGCGGTGGAGACCTTTGGCCGTATGAACCGCCAGTACGGTATTCTGGCTCTGGCGGGTCCTGCTCAGCGGGAAGCCCGGGCCGCGGCGGATCATATCTGCGGAAAGTATCATAACAACAAGGGCTATATCGGCTCCTCCTGCCTGCGGGTCTTTGAGCAGAACGCGGCCTGCACCGGCATGAATGAGAAGATGGCCAAGCAGGCCGGAATCCCCTATGACATTGCTTATGTGCTGCCTCCCGACAAGGTGGGCATCATGCCCGACAGCCACTACATGGCCTTCAAGCTGATCTTTGAGGTGCCCACGGGCCGTATCCTGGGTGCGCAGGCCATCGGCAAGGGCGATGTGACCCGCCGGATTGACGTGATTGCCACCATGATCACCATGGGCGGAACGCTGGAGGACCTGAAGGAGCTGGAGCTCTGCTATTCCCCCGTCTACGGCACGGCCAAGGACGTGGTGAATATGGCCGCTCTGGTGGGCTTGAATGTCCTCTACGATCGGATTCGCCAGGTCCATGTGGACCAGGTGCGCGGTCTGGTGGAGAGCGGCGCCTATATCATTGATGTCCGGGAGAAGAATGAGTATGAGGCTGGCCATCTGAAGAATGCCATCAACATTCCTCTTTCCGAGTTCCGCGGCCGGATCAACGAAGTTCCCAAGGATATCCCGGTGTACCTCCACTGCCGCACGGGCCAGCGCAGCTACTATGCTCTGTGCCAGCTGTTGGGCAACGGCTACCGCAACGCCTACAACGTCAGCGGCTCCTTCCTGGGCATTTCCCTGTACGAGTACTTCAATGACCAGGCTGAAGGCAGAGAGCCCATCGTGACCGCCTACAACTTCAAGTAAAGGTGGCAGGGCCACTTCTGGACGGTGTTCCAAGAGGCTGGCTGATCTCATCCCCCTGAGAAGAATAAAATGAAGTGATAAAAACCCCACCCGGAACCAGGCCGCAGAGCGGCTCGGTTCCGGGTGGGGTTTGTTTCATATGCGGATGGTATGCCGGTAAAAGAACCGGACAAAGAAATTACTGCTTGACGCTGGGGTCCATCAGGAACCCGCCGGCGGCCGCAGCAGCGGTGAGCAAGGACAGCAGGCAGCCCAGCACGGCGCCGGAGGTCAGGTCGTAGCCGGCGGACTCGCAGGAAGCCATGGAGGCGCCCAGCAGCATGTAGATGAGCAGGGCCACAACGCCCAGAATCACGGAGTGCAGATAGCGCTTCTTGTTTTTGCACGTGATACCGTTTTTCAGCACCAGCAGGCCCACAAGCATAGGCAGCAGGCAGACTACGGTGTTGAGGATCACCGTACCTCCGTCGGCCAGACCCATGTCGGCCATATCAAAGGTAAAGGAGATATAGCTCAAGGCGGTCATCTTTTTGGGGAGCACGGAGCTCAGCAGCCAGCCTGCGCCGGACAGCTTGGCGTAGGACAGAAAGAAGAATCCCAGCACGTGCAGTGCCCCAAACACACAAAGGGCAAAGCGGAAGATGCTCATGCCGGCCACTGTCTTATTTTGCAGAGAACCGGCGGAGAAGGAGGCGTGAGCGATGGGGCTGGCCGCCGCAGGGGATGAAGTGGGCTGGCCGCAGTAGGGGCACACGTTGGCATCATCGGAGATCTGCTTTCCACAATTTTCGCAATACATCATTTGTTTTCCCTCTTCCTTTTTTGTTTTGTCATTCACCTTGGGACGGAGGACCGCGCCAAAGGGATTGCTTACAGTTATTAAGTAACAAAACAAGCCCTGTCGGTTTTATCCCGTCCAAAAATTCTTGAAAAAATTTTCGGTCCCCCCGTGGATGCCGGAGGGCAGCACGGGGGGACGGTCAGCGGGACAAAATGAACGCAACTGCACGGCAAAAAGAGGGGGAGAGGGGTTATCCGGCGGGATAGAGGGTGTCGTAATCCACCGTGTGGGTTTTCAGATAGTCCAGCCACTGCTCGCAGTAGGCCTTGGTCAGGTGGACGCCGTCCCGGCTGGCATCCTCCGGGAGCTGGCCGTCCGGGCCGGTGAAGGCAGGATTCAGGTCCAGGAAGACCACCTGCTTTTCCTCGGCCGCCTGCTTCATAAGGTCGTTGTACACCAACAGGTGTTCGTTTGTTAAGTAGCTGGCGCCGCCGGTTGCAGCAATAACGGACTCGTTGAGGGGAATGAGACCCTGGATGTAAATGACGGCGTTGGGCTGGCAGGCACGGATGGCGTCGATGGCCCGGCAGTAGGCCTCGTAGAAGCCCTGGTCATCGTAGTAGCCCAGCTCGTTGACGCCCAAGGACAGGTAAACCTTGCCGTACTGCTTGCGGCCCAGTGCCTCCAGAGCGGTGTAGCTCTGACCGTCAATGGTGATGGCCTTCTTGGACTCCAGCTTGAAGATGGACAGGCCGTTGGAGGTGAGGTTCTCGCCGCAGCCAATGCCGCTGTAGATGAGGAAGCCGTCGGTGCGGGAGTCACCGATGAAGGCGGCGTCCTGGAAATAGGAGTTATCTACGGGGTCACTCTCCGGCGCCGGGCTGGAGAAATCGTAGGGGGTAGCGGGAGACTCCGGCTCAGAGACATCAGGCTGCTGGGGAGCAGAGGAGTCAGAGGAGCTGCTGCCGTCCTCGGGCAGAGAGGCGGAACCGGAGGAATCCGGTGCCGAGGTAGTGGACGAAGAAGCGCCTTGGGACGAGGAGCTGCCCTTGTCCTCCTGATGGGCGGATGCGTTGCACCCGGACAGAGACAGCAGGCAGGCCAGAAGACCGGCCAGGGCGCAGCAAAGGACGATGTTTTTTCTCTTTCTCATGGTATGATTCCTCCAAGTGATATGCTAGGGTCGGTAGAGCAGCTGCTCGTAGAGCTGCGGGGACAAAAGGGTGAATTCCGGACTGCCGGTGCTGCCGGGGCCAACCTCATACTTGTCAAAGGGGATGACCAGATGCCCCTGGCTGTCAAAGTAGAAGTCCTGCTCCGGATCAATGGCATCAAAGTAGTAGGTGCCCAGCTGGCTGGTATCCTTCAGCCAGTATACCTCTCTGGAGTCCTGCTCCATCCGGGTGTGCATCTGCTCCTTCAGTTCGCTGCTGATGGCGGTGACATAGTCAAAGTCCTCCGGGAACAGATCGGACAGGGTCTTTCGCTGGCCGGTTTGTACGTCGATGTGGTAGTGCTGTTCCTGGTGGTTGCCGGAGGCCATGACCCGGTCAGAGTTGATGCGCAGGGTGAACCAGCGGTCGGTGTTGGTGACTACTTCCCAGGTCACGTCCAGGTTGAAATAGCCGTCGGCGTTGGATTCCCGTTCAAACTCCGCGATGAGCTGGTCGGCATATTGCCGGATTTCCTCGTTGATTTGCTGAGCGCCGGAGCTGTCTCCCTCACCCACAATCTGGGGAATGGAGACGGAGGCGTGGTCCCCGCCCTCGCCGCCGGAATAGGTGCGGAAGGTGACCGCCTGGAACAGGGAACCCACCACGGGAAGCTGGCCCAGGGCTGTGGCCATGGCGGCGTTGGAATTGGGGAGAATCACCAGCGCCAGCACCGCCGCGGCGGAAACCACGCTGACAAAGGGCCTCCAGCGCCGGCGCCGCCGGGGTGGGTGAACGGACAGCTGAAACAGGGTGTCCTCCACCCGGCGGGAGAAGCTCTGAGAGGGTGTGGGGGGATGCTCCAGCGCTCTTCGGCGCAGCTCTTCGTCCAGATTCATTGGGATACCTCCAATTGCTCTCGCAGACGCTTGCGCGCCCGGGAGAGCCGTGTCTTCACATTTGCCTCGGAAATGCCAAGAATGTCCCCGGTTTCCCGGGCGCTGAAGCCCTCGTAGTAGTACAAAACCACCACCGAGCGCAGCTGTTCGCTTAAATCACATACCGCCTGCCACAGCTCCTCGCTGGAGCTGGAGGGAGAGGGCGCCTCCTGCTCCGGCAGGGAGTCAAAGGGGACCACCTGTTTGCGCTGCCGCAGAATGGCGTAGCACTGGTGGGTCAGGATGCGCAGCAGCCACGGCCGGAACCGGCTTCGGTCCCGCAGGGTGGACAGCTTCTGATACGCAATCAAAATGGCATCCTGGGCGGCATCAGCCGCATCCTCCTCACTGCACAAAATGCTCATGGCCAGGCGATACATGCCTGCTTGGCAATCTTGAATCTGCTGGGTAAACCACTGCACATCTTCCAAAATTGAAATCGCTCCGTTTCCCGGCGCCTCCGGCCGAACCATATCCGATTGTCTTCCTGCCTGTATTGCCCGTGGATGCGCAGCTCTATTCTATAAGAGGGCAAAAAGACGGAAAAGGTGACAACCGAAAAAATTTTTTTATTTGGGCGGGAACATGTCCCAATGTGTCTGAGTGGATTATACACGAAATTGGTTGACAAAGGCAGTCCTTAACGTGAAAAACATGGAATTTTGGCCGGCGTGGCCGGGATCTGGAAATTAAGAGTGACAAAGGGACCCCGAACCCGTTATACTAAAACCTGAGAAAAGGCCGCCTGGCCAGCGGACGGCGGGGAAGGGGAGGCAATTCATGAGCCAGGAAACGACATACAGGCATTCAAGCCATCCGGACAAACCGGGCACAGGGGGAAAGAAGCGTTCCACCCGGCGGCACCGGGTGCTGCGGAGGATGCGTCTCAATGTGGCGGTTTTTGCGGCGCTGCTGATTCTGTCCGCCATGGGAATGGGGCTGGTGCGCTGGGCCCTGCTGGAGAGCGCCCAGTACACCGGAACCGCGCTCTCCCGGAGCTATGCCGCCGAGGAGCTGAGCAATCTGACGGTCTACGAGACGCTGCTCTCCTTCGGCGCTGTCTCGGTGGAGCAGATGCTGGAAGAGGGGAGCGGCGCCCAACGGCTGTCGGCCTGGATGGAGATCTATGTTCAGCATCTGGAAACGGTGCTGGGCAGCGGCGTGGTGGACCCCTATCTGGTTCTGGAGGGAGGGGTGGTCGTCGCCGCCAACCCCTGGGAGGGGGACGCGGATTACGACGTCCGGTCCACGCCGTGGTATCAGAGCGCCCTGGAGGGGGACGGCGCGGTGATCTTCACCAACGTCTATACCGACGCCATTTACAACCGGCCGGTGATCACCGCGGCCCAGCTGTGCGGCGGGAGCGGCGCGGTGCTGGCCTTTGACGTGTTCCCGGAGAATCTCCGCTTCCGCCTGGAGGCGCCGGGGCTGTCCCGGACGGGCTCCTTTTTCCTGTGTGACCGCCAGGGTAAGCTGATCTACAAACAGACGGCAATGGAGTGGAGCGATGAGCAGGTGCAGAGCTATCTGGATACGCTCATTGACTGCATTAACGCCGGACAGTTGGAGGACAGTGACGACACCGTCACAGACCTGGACGGGGTGGAGCGCACGGTGTACTATACCTGGATGGAAAACGGCTGGCTGTCCATTGTCACTGTTCCTTACAGCGAGGTGCTGGAAGGATTTGGACGCGTGACGGTGGCGTTCTCCCTGATTATGGGGGCCTTTTTGCTGGTGCTGGGGGTACTGACCTGGCGGGATGTGCGGGTGAGCACCCGTATGGAGCGCACCAATGAGACGGTGCGGGTGCTTGGAAATTCCTACTACGCCCTCTATCGGGTGGATTACGGCCAGAGCAGCTACGAGATGATCAAGGGCTCGGACTATGTGCGGGGCCGCATTCCGCCCACCGGCGGCTACGAGGAGCTGCTCCACACCATCGGTGAGGTCATTGAGCCGGAGGCCTACGAGGAGTTTGTGGAAAACTTTTCCCCCGAGAACATCCGCCAGCTGGTGGCCCGCCGGGTGCGGGACTTCGGCGGAGATTTCCGGCGCCGCTTCGGCGAGACCTATCGCTGGGTCAACGTCCGGGTGTTGTTTGACGAATCCCTGGCGCCGGGGGAGGTGGTGCTGTGCTTCCGGGAGGTGGAGGAGGAAAAGCAGCGGCAGCTCCAGGAGCACAAGCTGCTCCAGGACACCCTGGAGGTGGCCCAGAAGAACGAGGCCGCCAAGCAGACCTTCTTCAGCAGCATGTCCCACGACATGCGCACCCCCCTCAACGCCATCATCGGCCTGTCTGAGCTGGCCGGGCAGAATGCCCGGGGCATGCCCAGGGTACAGGAGTATCTGGACAAAATCCGGGTATCCAGCCGGCAGCTGCTGGGGCTCATCAACGACATTCTGGACATGTCCCGCATGGAGCAGGGACAGGTGACGCTGAACAACAGCCGGCTGGATCTCCGGGCCTGCGTGGAGGAGTGCGCCGAGCCCTTCCGGGTGCAGGCCCAGACCGAGGGCAAGACCCTGGAGCTGTCCTTTGACCTGAGGCAGGTGTGGGTGGAGGCGGACGGCTTCCGCATCCAGCAGATTCTCAATAACCTCCTCTCCAACGCCTTCAAATTTACAGAGCGGGGGGACCGCGTTGCCCTGGAGGTCCGGCAGATGGACCAGGGGGAATATGCCAAGTACCAGTTTGTGGTGGCGGACACGGGCATCGGCATGTCGCCGGAGTTCCTGCCCCACCTGTTTGAAACGTACAGCCGGGAGCTGCGCTTCTCCGCCAAGCGGGCGGCGGGCACCGGCCTGGGCATGCCCATCACCAAGAACCTGGTGGCCCAGATGAACGGGGAAATCACCGTGAACAGCCGCCCCGGGGAGGGCAGTACCTTCACGGTGGTGCTGCCCTTCGCCCGGGCGGAGCAGGAGGAGGAGCACCAGCCCGCCAAGCCGGCGGCGGAGACCGTCAGCCTGGAGGGACGGCACGTCCTGTTGGCGGAGGACAACGAGATCAACATGGAGCTGGCCACGGAGATTCTGTCCATGAACGGGGTGAAGGTCACCCAGGCCTGGAACGGTCGGGAGGCGGTGGAACAGTTTCAGGCGTCGGAGCCCTTTGCCTTTGACGCCATTTTAATGGACATGCAGATGCCCGAGATGGACGGCTGTGAGGCGGCCCGGCGCATCCGGGCCATGCACCGGCCGGACGCCGGGCAGGTGCCCATTCTGGCGGTGACGGCCAACGCCTTTGCCGAGGATATTGCGGCCACCACGGCGGCGGGGATGAACGCTCACATCTCCAAGCCCATCGACTTTGCCCTGCTGTGCCGCACCCTGTCCTCCCTGATGGACAAACATTAATTAAAGGAACCCCAGCCCGGCTGCGGGAGCGCAGCGGGGGACTCCGGTTCGCGGTCGGCCCGTGAACAGACCAAATGGTTGGAAGAAAACGTACATCCTTGGAAGAGGTGAATTGTGGTGGGATACTTCCCCTTTTTTATTCAGCTGGAGAACGCCCCCGGCCTCATCGTGGGGGGCGGGACGGTGGCCCTGCGCAAGGCGGAGAAGCTGCTGCCCTACGGCCCCAGGCTGACGGTGGTGGCCCCGGAGATTGGTCCCGAGCTGGCCGCCCTGCCCTCCCTCACCCTGGTCCGCCGTCCCTTCCGGGAGGAGGACGTGGAGGGGATGGCCTTTGTCATCGCCGCCTCGGGGGACCGGGCCCTCAACCACCAGGTGGCCGGGCTGTGCCGGGAGAAGGGCATCCCCGTCAACGTGGTGGATGACAAGGAGGCCTGCTCCTTCCTGTTTCCCGCCCTGGTGAAGCGGGGGGAGCTGTCTGTGGGCATCTCCACCGGGGGGAGCAGCCCCACTGCCGCCATCTGGCTGAAGGAGCAGATTGCCGCCCTGCTGCCGGAGGGGCTGGAGGCCATTCTGGCCTGGCTGGAGGAGCAGCGGCCCATGCTCAAGGCCCGCTGGCCGGAGGAGCGGGACCGGGCCCGGGGCTTTTCCGCCCTCTTTTCTGCCTGCCTGGGATTGGGACGGCCACTCACAGTGGAAGAGCGGGAAGAATGCTTAAAGGAGGCAGAACCATGCCGGTAGGAGAAGTGTATCTGGTGGGGGCGGGCTGCGGCCGGGCGGACCTTATCACGGTGCGGGGGCTGCGGCTGCTGGAGCGCTGTGACGCGGTGGTCTACGACGACCTTATTGACCCCGCCCTGCTGGAGTATGTCCCGGCGGGGGCAAGGACCCTCTACATGGGCAAGCGCAGCGGCCACCACTCGGCCCCCCAGGAGGAGATTGCCGCCGCCCTCATCGCCCTGGCCCAGGAGGGGCTGACGGTGGTGCGCCTCAAGGGGGGCGACCCCTTTGTCTTCGGCCGGGGCGGGGAGGAGATGCTGGCCCTGAAGGAGGCGGGCATCCCCTGCGAGGAGGTGCCCGGCATCTCCTCTGCCATTGCCATTCCCGCCGCCGCAGGCATCCCGGTGACCCACCGGAGGCTGAGCCGGTCCTTCCACGTCATCACCGGCCACACCGCCGATACCTCCGACGGCCTGCCCCGGAATCTGGAGGAGCTGGCCAAGTTGGAGGGTACCCTGGTCTTCCTCATGGGCCTGGGACGGCTGGAGGCCATCGCCCGGCGGCTCATGGAGGGGGAACGGAGGGGAGATACCCCCGCCGCCGTCCTCTCCGGGGGCAATTCCCTCCATCCCGCCGTCGTCCGGGGCACCCTGGAGACCATTGCCCAACGGGCGGCCGGGGTGCGGCCCCCCGCCGTCATTGTGGTGGGAGAGACCGCCGCGCTGGATCTGAGCCCCACGGTATTTCGTCCCCTGTCCGGGGTGCGGGTGGGAATCACCGGCACGGAGCAGGTGGCCGGGCGGCTGAAACGAGCTCTGGAGGAGCTGGGGGCCTTCTGCCTGCGGCTGGAGCGGCCGGAGGTGGAGCGGCTGGACTGGCCGCTGGAGATGCTGGACGGACCGGGGAGCCGGTGGCTGGTCTTTACCAGTGCCAACGGGGTGCGGGCCTTCTTCCGCCGTCTGCGGGAGGCCCGCCGGGATGTGCGTACTCTGGGCCGGTGCTCCGTTGCGGTCATCGGCCGGGCCACCGGAGCGGCCCTGGAGCACCACGGCATCCAGCCTGATTTGTGCCCGGCGGAGCAGACCAGCCGGGGGCTGGCCCAGGCCCTCATCAAAGCGGCCCGGCCGGGGGAGGAGATGGTGCTTCTCCGCTCAGAGCAGGGGAGCCGGGAGCTGCCCCGGATGCTGGAGGAGGCGGGGCTCCCCGTGCGGGACGTGGCCACCTACCGGGTGACAGAGGGGGCGTGCCCCGCCGCCCTGCCGCCCCTGGACTGCCTCACCTTTGCCAGCGCAGGCGGGGTGGAACGGTTTTTGGAGCGGTACGGAGGGGTGCCCGAGGGCTGTCCCTGTGTGTGCATCGGGGAGGTGACCGCTGCCGCCCTGGAGGGGAGAACCGCCGGAAAAGTGGCGGTGGCCCGGGATATCTCCGTGGAGGGACTGGCCCAGGCTGTCCTGGAGCTGCTGGGCAGAGTATAATGAAAAAGAGGTCCGGAGACATTCTCAGTCTCCGGACCTCTTTTTATTGGTAGTAGTAGCGCCAGCCGTCCTCCGTCTCCACCCGGCGAAGGGTGATGGAGAACACCTGGTCCAGAATGCCGCTCTGGTAGAGCTCCTCCGGGGTGCCCACGCCCTGGAGCCGGCCCCCGTCCAGAACCGCCAGCCGATGGGCAAACCGCATGGCCAGGCACAAATCGTGGAGAACGGCCACCACCGCCTTGCCCTCCGAGGCCAGAAGACGGGCGGTGACCATCACCTCCTGCTGGTGGCCCACATCCAGGTAGGTGGTGGGCTCGTCCAGCAGCACCGTCCCCGTGTCCTGGGCCAGGGCCATGGCCAGATACACCTTTTGCCGCTGGCCGCCGGACAGCTGGGGCATGGGCCGCCGGGCCAGGTCCAGGGCGTCGGCCTGCTCCAGGGCCTTTTGGGCGATGGCGTGGTCCTCCGGGCGGTAGCGCCGGGGATAGGACAGGTAGGGGAAGCGGCCGTGGAGTACCATACGCCCGGCGGTGATGTTGGGTACCGGCCGGGACTGGGCCAGATAGGCTGCCCGCTGGGCCAGCTGCCGGGGGGAGAGGTCCTCCAACTTGTCCCCGTCCACCCGGATTTCACCCCCCAGCTTGGGGATGAGCCCCAGGGCGGTGCGCAGGAGGGTGCTCTTTCCGCTGCCGTTGGGCCCCACCAGGGCCAGCACCTGGCCCGGCGGGAAGGAGAGGGTGATGTCCTCCAGCACGGTGCGGCCGGGGTAGCCTGCCCGCAGATTGGTAAGCTCAATCACGGAAGCCGCCCTCCTCTCTGCCGCAGCAGCAGCCACAGGAAGAAGGGCCCGCCCCCCAGGGAGAGCACAATGCCCACGGGCAGCTCGTAGGGGGCAAAGAGAATGCGGGCCAGGGTATCGCACAGGGTGAGCAGCGCTCCGCCCCCCAGGGCGCAGGTGAGCAGCAGGGGGCGGCTCTCCTCTCCCACCAGACGGCGCATCATGTGGGGCACAATGAGGCCCACAAAGCCCAGAAGCCCCGCAAAGCTCACCGCCGCTCCCGCCAGAGCGGCTGCAATGGTGAGCAGGACCAGGCGGTAGCGCTTCACGGGCAGGCCCAGGCTCTGGGCGGTGTCGCTCCCAAGAGCCAGCACGTCCATCTCGTGGCTGAGGGAGAGGGCGGCAATGAGGGCCACCAGAATGAGCCAGAAGGCGGGCACCACCTTGGCCATGGTCAGGTTAGAAAATCCGCCGATGCGGAAGTCGGAGTAGCCGTTGAGGGCGTCGGGGAAGAAGGTGAGGATGGCGTCAATGCCCGCGCTGAACACGCTGGACACCGCCACCCCCGCCAATACCAGGGTGAGCCGGGAGGCTCCGGTGTGCCGGGCGATGGCCAGCACCAGCAGTACGCCGCCCAGGGCTCCGACAAAGGCCATCACCGGCACCCAGGCCGCCGCCGAGGGGGCCAGGGCACAGCACAGGGCCACCATCAGCCCGGCTCCGGAGTTGACCCCGATGATGTTGGGGGCGGCCAGGGGATTGGCCAGCACGCTCTGGATGATGGCGCCGGACACGGCCAGGGCCGCCCCCGCCAGCAGACAGCCCAGGGTGCGGGGCAGGCGGAAGTTCCGGACAATCTGGAAGGCGGTGTCGTCCCCTTTGCCGATGAGGGCGGTGAGTACCTCAGCCGGGGACAGAGACACCGGGCCCAGGGCCAGGCTGAATACCCCGGCCAGCAGCAGGCAGGCCAGCAGCCCCACTGCCACCCGCCGGTTACGCCGGCGCGTTGGCGCAGAGCAGGTCCGCAAGCTGTTCATAGGCATCCCCCCACCGTGCGTTTGGTTTCAGATTATAGAGCTGGTCGTCCAGCACGAAGAAGCGCCCCTCCTTCACCGCCGTCAGGCTCTGCCAGGCGGGGTTGGAGAGCAGGGTTTCATCCAGGGTGCGCTGGGCGTCCGTAGGATCCGAGCCCTGGAGAATGGCAAAGATGAAGTCGGGGTCTTGGTCCAGGATGACCTCCAGGCTCAGCTGCTCCAGCAGGCTTTCGCTGCTGTCGGCGATGTTGACGCAGCCCAGGTCGGCCAGCATCTCCCCCAGTACCGTGTCCTGGCTGTTTTTCACCTTGCAGCTGGAGCCGGTGGCCCGGACGTACAGTACTGTGGGACTGAGCCCGGCACATTTGGCCTTGGCCGCGTCCACCTGGTCCTGAAGGGCCTGGCCGTACTGCTCATAGCAGTCCGTCCGGCCGGTGAGCCGGGTGCAGATGTCCAGCATGTTTAAGTAGTCCTGGAAGCTGGATACCTTGAAGTAGGCCACCGTCAGCCCCATGCCCTCCAGAGTGTCCAGCAGGGCCACCTGGGCGTCAGTATTGCTGCTGGCGATGACCAGGTCGGGCTTGGACTGGAGCAGGAGCTCCACATTGGGCTCCTTTACCGCCCCCAGGTTAGCCACATCCTCCCCCAGCCCCAGGTCGAAGCTGGTCCAGGTGTCGTCCGCCGCGGCCACCAGGGCGTCCTTACCCCCCGCCAGGCACCAGAGGTCGGCAAAGCTGCCGATGAGGCAGGCCACCCGCTCTGGCTTCGACAGAGAAACCGTACGGCCCAGATCGTCGGTGAAGGTGATCAGCTCACTTTCACCGGAAGCAGAAGCGGAAGAAGGGGAGGAGGAGCTGGTTCCCGCTGGGGCGCAGCCGGACAGAACCAGGGCGCAGATCAGCACCAGAGAAAAAATACGTTTCATGCAGACCTCCAACGAGATGCTTGCCGCCGCCGGGAAAGAGGGGCGGTTTGGTGTTCCCTATTTTATCATAACCGGGAGCCGGACACCAGAAAAACAGACCCGGAACAAAAAAGCCGGGACAGGCGCGTGCCTGTCCCGGCAAATAAGATGAGAGTTACTCGGCGGAAATCATATAGTAGTACACGGGCTGACCGCCGGGCAGGAGGCTGACCTCCGCATTGGGGCAGGCGGCGGCGAAGAGCTTTTCGGCCTGCTGGGCCTGCTCCTCGGTGACGTCCTGGCCGTAGAAGATGGAGATGAACTCCGCCTCCTGGTGGCTGTCCGAGTGAGCCAGACGGTCCAGCAGAGTGTCCAGCTCCTGGTCGGTGCCGAAGAGCTGGCCCTCCTCCAGAGCCAGGTAGTCCCCCTGCTTGATGGCGAAGCCGCCGAAGTCGGAGTCACGGGCGGCGTAGGTAATCTCGCTGGTGCGCACCCGGCCGAAGGCCTCGTTCATGGCGGCGGTGTTATCCTCCTCGCTGGCGTCGGGATCCACCGCCAGCATGGCGGCGATGCCCTGGGGCACCGTCTTGGTGGGGATGATGACCACCTTTTTGTCCTCACACATGCGCTCACACTGCTGGGCGGCCATGATGATGTTCTTGTTGTTGGGCAGGACAAAGACAATCTCCGCCGGAGTGGCGTCAATCTCCTTCAGAATGTCCTCAGTGGAGGGGTTCATGGTCTGACCGCCGCCCACCAGGCCATCCACGCCCAGATCACGGAACACGGCCTCCAGGCCGGCGCCGGCGCACACGGCCACATAGCCAAACTTCTTCTCCGGCGCGGCCTTCACCGGGGCGGCAGGCTGCTGGCTCTGAGCGGCCTCCTCCAGAATCTCGGTGTGTTGCTCCCGCATGTTCTCGATCTTCACCTTCAGAAGGGCACCGTAGGTCAGCGCCTCCTGGAGGACCAGACCGGGATCGTTGGTGTGGACGTGGACCTTGATGATGTCGTCGTCGTCCACCAGCACCAGGCTGTCGCCCAGGTTGCTGCAGAAGCCCCGCAGCAGTTCCGGGTCCTTCTTGGTGTCCCGGGAGCAGATAAACTCAGTGCAGTAGCCGAACTTGATTTCCTCGGTGGAGAATACACCGAACTCCGCCTTGTCGGCGGGGGCCTTCTCCTCCTCCGAGGCCATCTCGGGCATGGGCAGGCCGCGCAGCTCGTCCAGCATGCCCTGGAGAATGACCAGGAAGCCCTTGCCGCCGGCATCCACCACTCCGGCCTTCTTCAGGACGGGATTCTGGTTGATGGTGTTGTCCAGGGCCTTATGGCCCTCCTCGATGGCGGCCTCCAGCACGGCCTCCAGATTGTCGTTTTCCCGGGCGCAGCCGGCAGCGCGGGCGGCGGCCAGGCGGGAGACGGTGAGGATGGTGCCCTCGGCGGGCTTCATAACGGCCTTGTAGGCGGCAGCCACACCGAAGTCCAGGGCGATAGCCAGATCCCGGCCGTCCATAATCTCCTTCTCCTTGATGGCCTTGGCAAAGCCGCGGAACAGCAGGGAGAGAATGACGCCGGAGTTGCCCCGGGCGCCCCGCAGCAGGGCGGATGCGGTTCCCTGGGCGGCCTGGCCCACGGAGTCATAGCGCTTGTTCTGCATATCAGGCACGGCGGCGCCAATGGTCAGAGACATGTTGGTGCCGGTGTCCCCATCGGGGACGGGGAAGACGTTCAGGTCGTTAATGGCCTGCTTTTGGGCGTTAATGGCGGCTGCCCCATGGACTACCATCCGCTGGAAGGCCGCCGCATCAATATTCTGAATCATAGTCGGCAATATTCCTTTCTCCGAATGGTTAGAAGCGCATGGAATCCACACACACATCCACAGAGGCCACTTCCACGCCGGTGGTCTTGCTGACCACATAGCGCACCTCGCTCATGATAGAGCGGCACACGGCCATCAGGTTGACGCCGTTTTCCACGATGATGTGCAGCTCGATGGAGACGGTGCCGTCCTCGTTGTAATATACCTTGACGCCCTTAGCCATGGATTCCCGCTTGAGCAGGTGGACCAGACCGTCGGTCTTGGAGCGGACCGCCATACCTTTGACGCCGTAGCAGTTGGTGGCCGCACTGCCGGTGATGGCAGTGAACACATCGCTGCTGATGCGGATCTCGCCCAGATCGTTTTGCAGTTTCATAGGGCATTACCTTCCTTTCCCTCAGGATTAAGGGATTATACATGAATACACCCTACATTGTATTCGATTTTGGCCAAAAATACAAGCCCCAATTCCCACCTTCCCGGTCTGAGAGGCCGACGCAATCCGCCCTCCTTCGCCTGCCCCCTTTCGACGAGTATTTTCCAAAATATGGAATATAATGAGACGACATAAAATCCGCAAGGCGGCATTTACATCGGACAAGCAGACGGAGGAGACGGGCATGACAGCCAGAGAAACCATGAAACACAAGCTGACCAAGCTGGGTCGGCAGTCCGGGCAGGAGAGGCAGGTGCGCCTGTCCCTGTCCGCCGTAAGCCTGGGCGCGGAGACGGCCATTTACTTTCTGCTCTCCGCGGTGCTGGCGGGGGCGGAGCTGCCGGAGGACTGCGCCCCCTTTGGGGTGGCCATGGTGGCGGCGGCCGGGTCGGGGCTGCGGGGAGCGGGCGCCCTGCTGGGTAGCTGCTTTGGCTACTTGTGCATGCTGGGCTTTTCCCAGGGGCTGCGCCACGCCTCGGCGGCGGTGCTCACCTTTGCGGTGGCCTTCGCCTTTTATGACATCAAATGGTTCCGCCGGCCCTGGGTGATGCCGGTGCTGGGGGGCGCTTTCACCTTCTTCACGGGGTCGGTTCTGCTGGCCCAGAGCGGATGGGGGGCGGCGGAGACCAGCGCCCTCATTCTGGAGGGGCTGCTCACCGCGGGGACGGCCTGGTGCTACCGGGGCACCATGACGCCTCTGGGACAGAGCAGCGAGGCACGGCTGTGCGCCCCGGCGGGACGGCGGGGACTGCTGGTGCTGGTGTGCACCCTGCTCATGGCGCTGGAACCGGTGGAGCTGTGGGAGGGCATTTCCCTGGGGCGCACCCTGGCGGTGCTGGCGGTGCTGTGCGGAGCCTGGCAGGGGGGAATGGCCACAGGCGCGGTGGCCGGAGTGGTGCTGGGCAGCGGCATGGACTTGGTGGGGGGCGGTACCCCCATGTACGCCATGGTGCTGGGTATGTCCGGTCTGATGGCCGGGCTGTGCCGGGGGAGCCGGCGCTTCCGGGCCGCCCTGGTCTATGTACTGGCGGATGCCGGGGCGGTGCTGGCCACCTGGAATCGGGGCGTGCCCCTGGAAATCCTCTATGAGGTCTTTCTGGCCTCCATGGCCTTTCTGCTGCTGCCCCAGCGCTCCCTGCGGCGGCTGGGGGTGTGGCTGGCCCCCGACCCGGCGGGTCCCGCCGACGTGCGGGCACAGAAAATTGTCCAGGAGAAGCTGGAGGCCACCGCCCGGGCCTTCCGCACCCTGGGCGATTCCCTGAAAACCGCTTTCCGGCCGCCCCGGAACGACAACGATGTGTCGGTGGTCTTTGACCGGGCGGCGGGGCGGGTGTGCCGGGGCTGCTCCCTCATGGGGCGGTGCTGGAAGCAGGACTATACCACCACCTTCAACGCCCTCAACGACGCCACTCCTGCCATGGTGGAACGGGGGCGGGCGGAGGCTGGGGACTTTCCCCGGCACTTTGCCGACCGCTGCCTCCACTTTCCCGCCTTTCTGGAGGCGGTGAACCAGGAGCTCACCGCCCTCTTTTACCGGCGGCAGTATAACGCCCGGGTGCGGGAGAGCCGGGCGGCGGTGTGCCGGCAGTACGCCCAGCTGTCCGACCTGCTGGGGGCGGCGGCTGCGGAGCTGAGCCGGGAGCTGGTGCCCGACCCAGTGGGAGAGCGGCGGCTGCGGCAGAAGATTGCCGAGCTGGGCCTGGATGTGCGGGCAGCGGTGTTCCGGGACAGCCGGGGGATGGTGCGCATTGAGGCGGAGGGCCCCGGCTGCGCCGCCCTGGTGCGGGGCGGAAAGACAGCAGAATTGTCCGCCCTGTTGGGGGTGCCCCTGCGGCTGGAGCAGGAGGGGAAGGACAGCCTGTCCCTCCTCCAGGAGGAGCCCCTAATGGCGGTGGCCGGGGTGGCGGCCCGGAAGAAGAGCGGCGAGACGGTGAGCGGTGACGCGGGCACCTACTTCAAACGGGCCGACGGCAAGCTCTATGTGCTGCTGTGCGACGGCATGGGCAGCGGCCCGGAGGCCAACCGGGAGAGCACCCTGGCGGTGCGGCTGCTGGAGCAGCTCCTCCAAGCGGGGGTGGAGTCCAAGCAGGCCCTTACCACCCTGTCCTCCGCCCTGGCCCTGCGGGGAGAGGAGGCCGGAGGCTTTACCACCGTGGACCTGCTGGAGCTGGACCTGTTTACCGGGGAGGGGGAGCTCTACAAGCTGGGGGCCGCCCCCACCTACGTGAAGAAGAAGGAGGGGGTGCAGCGGCTGTCCGGCGCCTCCCTGCCTGCCGGGCTGGGGGAGGGGGACAGCGTGCCACTGGACCACTTCTCTCTGCGCCTGGCGCCGGGGGACAGCGTGCTTATGGTCAGCGACGGAGTGTGCGGCGGGGAGGAGGACGGCTGGGTGCGGGAGCGGCTGGCCGCCTTCGACGGGGCCAGCCCCAAGGACCTGGCCCGGGAGCTCATCACCGGCAGCCCCCAGCAGGCCACCGACGACAGCACCGCCCTGGTCATCCGCCTGGAAAAGCGAAGATAAAAGGAGAAGGAGCCCGCCAATGGCGGGCTCCTTTTTGGGTTAAAGAGCGTTTATTTGCCGTACATCCGGACCCGTAATCCATGTACGGAGGAGATTTAAAGCTGATTGGGCATGGACCAGGCGGTGTGGTCGGTGTGGAGCAGGTGCTCGGAGACCTCGCTGAGGGGCTCGCCCAAAAACTCCTGATACAGGGCCTGGACCTGGGGATTCTCGTGGGAGAAGCGCAGGGGAGCCTGACCGTCCAGCTGATAGAGCCGGTCGCCCCGGATGCCGCCCAGCTCCCGGTCCTCCTTGTCAATGGGCTGGCCGCCGCCGCCTACGCAGCCGCCGGGGCAGGCCATGACCTCCACAAAGTCGTAGTGGACCTTGTCCGCCAGAATGCGCTCCAGCAGCTTCCGGGTGTTGCCCAGACCGCTGACCACGGCGCAGCGCACCGGGGTGCCCGCCAGGTCGTAGGTGGCCTCCCGCAGGCCGGGGCCCTCCCGCAGCTGGGAGAAGGCGTCCGGGTCGGGGTTCTTCCCGGTGAGCAGGAAGGTGGCGGAACGCAGGGCGGCCTCCATCACGCCGCCGGTGGTACCGAAGATGACGCCGGCGCCGGTGGACACGCCCATAGGGTCGTCCAGGGCCTCCTCAGGGAGAAGAGAGGGGATAATCTTGTCGGCGCGCATCATGCGCACAAACTCCCGGGTGGTGAGCACCAGATCCACGTCGGGACCGTGCTCGGTGGCCATGGTGGGCAGCTCGCTCTCCGCCTTCTTGGCCACGCAGGGCATGATGGACACACAGAAGATCTTCTCCGGCTCCACCCCCAGCTTCTGAGCCAGCCAGCTCTTGGTCAGGCTGCCGAACATCTGCTGGGGACTCTTGGCGGTGGACAGCTGCTTGGTGAGCTGGGGATACTGGCCCTTGAGGAACCGCACCCAACCGGGGCAGCAGC
>NZ_QUGI01000012.1 GCF_003478995.1 Pseudoflavonifractor sp. AF19-9AC | reverse complement strand
CGGGGGGAGTTGGTGTGGACGGCCATGCCCTCCTGAACGGGGTTGTTGCAGGCGGTGACCATGGCACGCTCGCCTTCCACCTCCACGCAGCACACCCGGCAGGCGGCAATCTCGTTGATGCCCTTCAGGTAGCACAGGTGGGGGATGTGGATGTCGGCCTGCCGGGCGGCCTCCAGAATGGTGGTGCCCTCGGGCACCTGGACGGGGCGGCCGTCAATGGTGAGGTTTACCATTCTCTGCTCCTCCCTCCCTTGAAGATTCCGTAGCCGAAGTGGTCGCAGCGCAGGCAGCGGCTGGCCTCCTGGGTCGCCTCCTCACAGCTCATGCCCTCCTTGAGCAGTTCGAAGCTGCCCCGGTAGTCGTTGAGGTGCCGGTTTTTCAGATTGACCCGGCCGCAAGGCGGGGTGTTGGTCAGGTGGGCAGGGGGAATGTCCACCTCGCAGTGCATTTTATGGTCAAAGCCCAGGAAGTTGTCGATGTTGGCGGCAGCCACCTTGCCCGCCGCCACGGCGCGGATGACGGTGGCAGGACCGGAAACGGCGTCGCCGCCGGCAAAGACGTTGTCCACCCCGGGCACCGAACTGGTGAGGTCGGCCTGGATGGCACCCCGGCGGGTGGTAACGCCCACCGCCTCAAAGGGCTGGGCCACGATGGCCTGGCCGATGGCCACGATAACGTAGTCGCAGGGGATGCGGAACTCCTTCTGGTCCGCGTCCACGGGGCGGGGCCGTCCGTCCTTCCCGTAGGAGGTGATGAGCTGGGGACGGGTCCACAGGGCGGCCACCTTGCCGTCGGGACCGGCCTCAATGCGGGCGGGGGCCTGGAGGGGCAGAATCTGGCAGCCCTCGGCCATGGCCTCCTCAATCTCCTCGGCAAGGGCGGTCATGTCCTCCACCCGGCGGCGGTACACGCAGGTGACCTGCTGGGCCCCCAGGCGCAGGGCGGTGCGGGTGGCGTCCATGGACACATTGCCGCCGCCGATGACACATACCCGCTTGCCGGTGAAGTCGGGCACCCGGCCCTCGCCGATGTTGCGCAGCAGCTCCACGGCGCTGACCACGTTCTCCGCCTCCTCGCCCCCCAGCCCCAGCTTCTTGTCGGTGTGGGCGCCGATGGCGATATACACCGCGTCATAGCGCTTCTGGAGCTCCTCCATGTCCATGTCCAGGCCGATGGAGACGCCGGTGCGGACGGTGATGCCGGTGGAGAGAATGTGGGTGATATCCCGGTCCAGCACATCCTGGGGCAGGCGGTAGTCGGGAATGCCGTAGCGCAGCATGCCGCCCAGTTTGGGGCGCTGCTCATACACGGTGACCTTGTGGCCCATGAGGGACAGGTAGTAGGCCGCGGTGAGGCCGCCGGGACCGCCGCCGATGACGGCCACCCGCTTCCCAGTGTCAGCCGCCCTGGAGGGCGCGGACAGGTCGGGGGAGTGGTCCACGGCGTAGCGCTTGAGCCCGCAGATGTTCACGCTGTCATCCACCATCCGCCGCCGGCACTGGGCCTCGCAGGGGTGCTCGCACACATAGGCGCACACGGCGGGGAAGGGGTTATCTTTACGGATGAGGCGCACCGCGTCCTCGTACCGCCCCTCCCGGACCAGGGCCACGTAGCCGGGGATGTCCACGTGGGCGGGGCAGGTGGACACGCAGGGCACCGGGTGGCTTAGCCCGCAGATGCACCGGCCGTGGAGGATGTGCTCCTCATAGTCCTCCCGGAAGCCCCGAATGCCCAGCAGCACCATATTGGCTGCTTCGAAGCCGATGGCGCAGTCCGCCGAGTCGGCAATGACCCGGGCGGTGCGCTCAATGAGGTCGATGGTCTCCAGGGTGGCGGTGCGGTCCAGCACCTGCTCAATGAGTACGGCCAGCTGGCCCAGCCCGATGCGGCAGGGCACGCACTTGCCGCAGGTCTGGGCATGGCACAGCCGCAGAAAGTTCAGCGACATGTCCACCGGGCACAGCCCGGGCTGGCTGGCGCTGATGCGCCGGCCCATATCCCGGTACAGGCCGCTCAGTACGGTCTGGGTCTGGCCGGGGGTCTCAATAGCTAATCGACTCAATGTAAATGCTCCTCCTTGTCGCGGATTTGCAACAACATGGTACGCTTGCTCAAATCAGCATTAGTGCTTATGGCCGCAACTAATTAGACACTCTTGCCCTCTTTCGAAATACTTCTCCGGCAATCAGGAAGACGATTAACAGAACAACGCTGATGCCGAAGACCAGCTTAGGATTGCTGATAACCAGCATAGGCATAATAAGAAGATAAGGGAGCGAATAGCTGTAGCCTAGGGTGCAGGACGCTGCAACCGTTTCGGCGGCTACTGTTTTATGATCCGGATCTACTACCTTTGCCAGTAGCAGGCCGGTGGAGAGCAACCCCATGTAGGCACCGTACTGCGCCACGGCGGAAGCAAACCAATCCTGGGGACACCAGCGCTTGGAAAAGAAAATGGAGACCCAGGTTGTTGCGGCAATAACCACCACGGAAATGACCACAATAGGCAGCAGATAAGAGACAAAGGCCTCGATTGAAGTGGTGGCCACAGCAGAAGTGATAAGGTACTCCAGAGAAACATTGGAAATACGCTCAATGGTGTCGCGGTCAATAAACCGATGAAGCGCGGGAATTCGGCCGATAATGATTCCAAATACGCCGCTGCAGAACAGGGAAGTGGATAAAAGAGGAAGATTTTCCCAAAACGGATCAATGCTGATTAAAAAGTTTCGGAGCCAAAGGGCACAGGCGACAACAAGACCCACAAAGGCCAGCTGAAGGGTAAACGGGTCCACCGATGAGGATTTGGACACCGCGCTTCCAATGGAGGGCCGCTTTCCAAGGGCAATGTATCCGGTACGGAACTCCTCGGGCAAATCGGCCAACGAAGCGGTGGTGTGCTTAATCAGGCCCTTCCGAATGCCAATATTGACCATTACAATGCCGAACACAATTCCGCAGACCACGCCTATGGTGGCGATGGTGATAGCGACCGGCACGGCATTGGTCCAATAGCCCTCCTCCTCAAAGATGGTCGCGACAGGAACAGACCAGCCAATGCCTCCGTAAAGGGCAAAGAGCGGAATCAGTCCGAAGCCAATGGGAACAACGGCCTGAAAGAAGAAGGCCACAATCATACCCAGAACTGCCTGAGCCTGATGGGCGACGCCGCCCACCAGGGTTGCCGCCACCGCTTGCTTGGTGATTTTTTCCATGGACTCGCCCAAAAACGAGCAGGCAAAGGTGACGGCCAGCAGCACGCCGGACCACTCGCTGATGCTGGCGGTATAGGTCATATGTACGGGCGAGTACAGCCCCAGAATCTGAGGCCCGATTATGAGACCTACCAGGCCTCCGATGATGGATGCGGGGAGGAAGAGACACTGAAACAATTTGACTTTCATGCGAAGAAAATATCCGATGGCCAGTAGAATGCTGATAACTGCAAAGTCATGGGCGACATCCATTAAAGTCATATTCTTCCCTCCTACATAGAAAATAGTGGGAGCCGGCACCGGTGGGCTGTAAGGCCCAGCATCCGTGCCGGTTCCCGGTAAATTTAAAGTTCTTTGTTCCAAAACTCAGGAAATTGCCATTCTTATGCCCTTGATATAGGTGTATTCCTCCAGGGAATACCGGCTTCCGTCCTTCCCTATTCCGCTGTTTTTACAGCCGCCGTGGGGAACCGCCGGTCCGGTTCCGGGGCCGTTTACATTGACGATGCCGAACTGGAGACCGCGGGTCAGCCGGTAGACTTGGCTCAGGTCGGTGGACCAGATGTAGGAGGAGAGGCCGTATTCGGTGTCGTTGGCCAAGCGGATGGCCTCCTCCTCCGTATCATAGGGCAGAAGGGCGAGAATGGGGCCGAAGACCTCCTCGCGGAACACCCGCATATCCGTGGTGACGCCGGTAAGAATGGTGGGCAGGAAATAGAATCCGGACGCTTTGTCTGCGGGCCGGGTTCCGCCGCACGCCACACTGGCCCCCTTCTCTACCGCGTCCGCCACCAGCTGCTCCATCCGGGCAACCGCCGCCTCGTCAATCAGCGGACCGGTGTTGGCCTGCTCATCCAGCGTGCCGCACTTCGCTCCCGAGGCAATCTCCGTGCACAGCGCCAGAAATTCCCGGTACACGCTCCGGTGAACGAAGGCCCGCTGGGGCGCCACGCAGGTCTGACCCGCGCAGCGCATTTTGTTCCCGATCACATGGGCCGCGGCGGCGCTCAGGTCTGCCGAAGGCGTCACAATGACAGGGGCGTTTCCCCCCAGTTCCATGGAGAAGCGCTTCACGCTGGTGGCAGAATCCCGCACCATGCGCAGACCGCCGGCGGTGGAGCCGATCATGGTAATCATAGCGGGAATGGGACTCTCACACAGCGTGGTCCCGATTTCTTTGGCATCCCCGGCCACAAAATTGATTACGCCCTTCGGAAATCCAATGCGGTGCAGAATTTCGCCGAAGTAGAGGGTGGAAAGGGGCGTTTTGGTGGCGGGTTTAATGACGGCGGTACATCCCGACGCCAGAATGGGACCAAGCTTGGTGGCCAGGTTGTGCATGGGGAAATTCCAGGCCAGCGCGGCCACCACCACCCCCACGGGCTCCCGCACGGCCAGAAACATGTTTTTTCCGCCGGCGGCGTCCCGAATGCCCTGGGCATGCTCGCTTTTCGCCTGTTCCAGGAAGAAGCTGAGGTAGCCGGTCAGACTGCCGGTCTCAAAGGCCGCGTGGGAACGCAGCTTCCCGCTCTCCAGCATGAGCAGCGTCAGGAGGTTCTCACTCTCCTGAAGTACGGCGTCCCGCAGCTTCATCATCCAGGCGCCCCGCTCCTCCAGGGTCAGCCCGCTCCATGCGGGGAAGGCGTCACGGGCGGCCTCCAGAGCCAGCTGAGCCTGCTCCCGGGAGGCCAGGGCCACCTGGGCCACCGGTTCCCCGTTGCCCGGACAGCAAATTTGTGTCGTTCTCCCCTGGCCGGCGACCAGTTCGCCGTTGATGTACTGGAGAAAGTTATTGGTTGGAAGGGAATACATAAGGTTGCCCCCCTTTTTCTCAGCTGTAAATGTGGATCTTGGAAATGGCCTCGTCCAGCGCCTGCTTTTCCTGTGCGGTCAGCTCCCAGGCGGCGGCGGCACAGTTTTCCTCCGCCTCCGCCGCGTTGCCCACGCCGGTGAGGACGGTGTGCATGTAGTCATGGGCAAGGGCCCAGTTAATGGCCACCTGTGCCACCGTGGCTCTGTGGGCCTCGGCAATGCCGTCCATGACCTTCAGCAGCGCCTGGATCTGGGAGAAGCCGGGCTCGGTGAACATGGGGCCGTAGAAAGAGGCGCGCATATCGCCGTGGCCAAAGGTGGGCACCTCCCGGAACTGGCCGGTGAGGATGCCCCCGCCCAGAGAGCCGTAGCCCATTGTGCCGCATCCCTGGCCGGCATAGTACTTCAGAACATCCTCCTTGGTGCGGTTGACCATATTGTAGGGATACTGGACAATATCCAGAACGCCGTCCGCCAGCAGGCGGTCTGCCAGGTCGCGCTCCAAATTAGACATACCCAGGAAACGCACCTTCCCCGCGTCCTTCAGCTCCTTCATGCAGCCGATGGTCTCCTCAATGGGGGTCCCCACCCGGTCATCCCAGTGCATCAGGTAGCCGTCAATGTAATCGGTTTGGAGCCGCTTCAGACTGGCGTCAATGGACTTCAGCATGTTTTTGCGGCTGGAATCCTTAATGGTACCCTTGTCACTGTCATTGGGATCCACAAACTCACTGCCAAATTTGGTGATCAGAAATACCTTGTCCCGGTATCCGCCCTGCAGGGCCTTGCCCAGAATCTCCTCAGAGCCGCCGGAGGCGTAGATGGGGGCGGTATCCACAATGTTTACGCCGCAGTCAATCATGGCGTGCACCGCCGCTACGGCGTCTTCCTGGGTAACGGCGCCAAACTGCTTGCCGCCCAGCGCCCAGGTGCCCAGACACAAAACGGAAACATCCTTTCCTGTACTGCCGAATTTCTTGTAACGCATACAAAGCACTCCCTTCCAGTTTTTGTCTTAGATTTCAAACAAAGCGTTTTTTATGCCTTCCCAAATACGTCAATTTGTTCCAGCTCGTCCTCCGTCAGTCCGTAGTCTCTCAGCGCACTCTCCGGCGTAATATACCCCTCCTCCAAATCGTGGACAATGAGGGCGCGATCCCGCTCCATAGGATCCCCGTAGCCGCCGGCCCCCGGCATCTGGCAGCGGAGCACCCCGTTGGCCTTCAGGGTCGTTCCGGACTTCTTGGAGTCAATGACCGCCTCTTCCTCTGTTCCGGGGTAGATGGTAATGACACCGGGCAGGCCCGGCTTTCCGCCGAACAGACCCCAGGGCGGCGTCTTTTGGCGGTCGGCCTTAATGGTAAACTGGCTGTCGTGGCCCAGGACCCGAATATCCTTGCGCATGGACAGGCCGCCGCGGAATTTGCCCGGGCCGCCGGAATCGGGTACCAGGGTATATTGCTCCACCATATAAGGGAACTCGATCTCCATACTCTCAATGGGGAGGTTGGAGGTGTTGGTCATGTGAACCTGGACGCAGCTCAGACCGTCTTTGTTGAACCGGGCGCCGGATCCGCCGCCGAAGGTCTCCATATAGACGTAGTACTCATAGGTCTTGGGATCCACGCCGCCGAAGTAGACGCCGGTGATGGAGCTGTTGCTTCCCGCCATCACCTTGTGGGGCACAACCTGGGACATGGCCCCAAACACCATATCCGCCACCCGCTGGGCGGTATCGCTCCGGCCGGCGCAGGCGGCCGGCTCGGTGCAGCCCAGGATACAGCCCGGACGCGTCTTGATCTGGATGGCCCGGTAGTACCCTCCGTTGGCGGGGAGCGAGGGGTCCACAATACTGCGCACACCGTAGTAGACGGCGGCCCGAAGGGCGGACAGGGGGAGATTGATGGCGCCCTTTACCTGGTCCGGGTTGTCGGTAAAGTCCAGGGCAATGTCCTGATCCTTGATCTCCACCGTGACAGACAACTTGATGGGGCCGCTGCCCACGCCGTCGGAGTCCAGATAGTCGGAGAAGGTGTGCACGCCGTTGGGAATCTCCGCCAGAGCCATGCGGATCTTCCGCTCGGAGTAGTCCAGCAGCTCCTCCATGCAGGCGGTGACAGTGGCGGTGCCGTAGCGGGTGCACACATCCTCCACCCGCTGCACGCCCTTGCGGTTGCAGGCAAACTGGGCGTTCAAGTCGCCCCGGCGGATGTGGTTGACCCGGCAGTTGAGGAGGATGAGGTTGAGGATGTCCTCCACCAACTCCCCCTTCTGGAAAATCTTCACCGGGGGAATCCGGATGCCCTCGGCGTAGATGGAGTCGGAGTCGGCGGCGTTGGAGCCGGGGACTCGGCCACCCACGTCGTTGTGGTGGGCGATGTTGGCAACATAGGCCACTACCTTGCCCTCGTAAAAGACGGGGGAGGCCACGGCGATGTCGGGCAGGTGGGTGCCGCCGCCGTTATAGGGGTCGTTGGCGATAAACATGTCTCCGGGATGGATCTGGTCGGGAGTGAAATTCTTTTTGATCTCTCCGATCAGGCCCAGCAGGGAGCCCAGGTGCATGGGGATATGTTCGGCTTGAGCGATGGTGTGCCCTTCCGCGTCGAACAGCGCGCAGGAGCAGTCCTTGCGCTCCTTGATGTTGGTGGAATATGCGGACTTGACCAGGACTGCGCCCATCTCCTCGGCGATGGACATAAAGGTGTTTCCAATGACCTCCAGCAGGATACCGTCAATTTTCACGCCTCGTCGCCTCCTTTCCCGTCGCCAAAGGCATTTACAATCAGATTGCCGTGGATATCTACCTCAAACCAGGTGTTGGGCGGAATGACTGTGGTGGAGTCCATCTGCTCCACAATGCACGGGCCGTCCACGCGGGGACAGCGGCCGAATTTGCTTCTGTCGTAGACGGGGCAGCGAACCAGACCCGACTCCTCGAAGTAGACATCCCGATGGTCTATCACCGCTCCGGAGGGAGTCTCCATGTGCTCAGTCAGCTCGGCCAGTCGGGGCTTCTGCACCTGACCGATGGCCTCGCTGCGGAAGTTGACAAACTGAACGGGGGCGTTGGGATTGTAATAGCCGTAGTTCATCTCGTGGGCCCGGAAGAAATCTTCCTTCATTCGGTCCAGGTCCGCCTGATCCACCAGACCGGCGGGAATTTCCACCTGGAGCTCGTAGTTTTGTCCCACGTACCGCATCTCGGCCACGTTGTGGAACTGGCGCCGCTGCTCCGGGACGTTTTCCGAGGCCAGCCACCGGCTACCCTCCTCCATCAGCGGCAGAACTGCCTGGTTAATCTGCTCGGGCGTCGCCTGGTCGTAGGGGATGAGGGCGGTTTTCACATAGCTCTTTTTGATGTCTGCCGTCAGCAGACCCAGAGCGCACAGAGCGCCGGGGGCGGGGGGGATGAGCACCGTGCGGATGCCCATCTCCTGGGCCAGGTGGACGGCGTGGAGGGGACCGGCGCCGCCGTAGGCCACCAGGGTGAAATCAGAGGGGTTATGGCCTTTTTCCACGGTAATCACACGGATGGCCCGGGCCATGTTGGAGTTGACGACGCTGATGACGCCCTGGGCCGCTGCCTCCACGGAGAGCCCCATAGGGTCGGCGATTTGCTTTTTCATGGCCGCCCGGGACAGTTGGGCGTCGATTTTCAGCCGGCCGCCCAGTACGTAGTGGGGATTGATCCGCCCCAACACCAGATTGGCATCGGTGACCACGGGTTGTTCATTGCCCAGGTTATAGGCTACCGGCCCGGGATTGGCGCCCGCGCTCTCTGGCCCCACCTTCAGTGCGCCCGCGTTGTCGATGTGGGCGATGGAGCCGCCGCCGGCGCCTACCGCGTGGACATCGATCATGGGCACGCCGGAGGGCAGGCCACACACCTTGCGCTTGGTAGTGTATTCCGCGATTCCACCCTTTACCAGGGACACATCCGTGCTGGTTCCGCCCATATCATAGGTGATGATGTCCTGGAACCCCGCCGCCTTGGCAATGTAAATGGCGCCCATGACCCCTGCGCTTGGGCCGGACAGGGCCGTCTGGACAGGGGTCTGAATGGTGGAGGAGATAGACATGACGCCGCCGTTGGACTGGGTGATGTAGGGCTCCACCCTGACACCCACTTGGCGGATGCGATCCTGCAGGTTGTGGATGTACATCTTCATCCGGGGGCCCAGATAGGAGTTGATCACCGTGGTGCTGAGACGTTCAAACTCCCGGAACTCCGGAAGAATGGTGGAGGAGACGGAGCAGTAGACCTCGGGCCAGGTCTCCTTGATGCACTGCTCTACAATTCGCTCGTTTTCCGGGTTCAGGAAGGAGAACAGGAAGCATACCGCCAGCGACTCCACACCCTTTCCCTTCAGCTGGCTGAGTACCCGCAGCACCTCGTCCCGATTTACCTTCCGGAGGATGGTGCCGTCGGCCATGGTGCGCTCGTCCACCTCGCAGCGAAGCGCGCGGCGCACCAGGGTCTCTGGTTTGTCCTCCATAATATCATACAGGGAGGGGCGTGTCTGACGGCCGATTTCCAGCAGGTCCCGGAAGCCCTTTGTGGTGATCAGAGCGGTCTTCGCGCCCTTGCGCTCAATAATCATGTTGGTTGCAACCGTGGTGCCGTGGCCAAAATACTCCAGCTGCTCCACCGGGACCCCGTAGAGCGCCAGAGTCTCTTTTGTCCCGTTTGCAATTGCTTCTGACTGGTCATGCAAAGTGGAGGAAAGCTTATAGGTGTAGTAGGCTCCTGTTTCTGAGTTCAGCAACGTGACATCGGTAAAGGTACCACCTACGTCAATACCGATTCGATACATTGGCTCACACTCCTTTGACCGTTTAAAATTATATGGTTCGTCTGAATATATACATACAATACTGACCTATGCGTACAGTATATATCATGAATTTTGCGTATGTCAATATATTCAATCTGGATATTAAACAATAAATTAAACAAAATAGCCAAAACAAAACTAGCCATATTGCCGTATTGAATGCGAAAATGTACTATGATATACTTTTTTTGCCGAGCAAATATCCTATAACGCAGAACCTCTTAAAGGAAAAAATAGGGGGGAATACGCTGCGCCAGGGTGCCTGATCTACAAAATGTATGAGAAGAAACATTTTTTGACCTAGCGAATACTGCTGTATGGGGGTTTCTTTATGGGCGAAAAAATAAAAAATCGCAGCGAGCTTCTTTCGCACGGACACCGGCGTTCCCGGCAGACAGTTCTTGATATTACTGACGCCGCGCTGGAAGAACTGGATGCCTACGGGCGGATTCGCTCCATTTTAAAATGTGAGGGAAATCTGCTGAGGATTGGAGATCGCTGTTGGGATCTGGACCGCAAGCGAAACGTCTACCTCATCGGTGCGGGAAAGGCGTGCAACGCCATGGCTATGGCGGTGGAGGATGCGCTGGGCGAGCGCCTGACCGACGGGATCGCGGTGGTCAAAATTCTGGAGCCTGGGGACCGGTTTGTGCGTACCAGGGTTCGGATTGGCGGACATCCGATTCCCAACCAGGCCGGCTACGAGGCCTGCCTGGAGATTTTGGACCTCATTGACCGGGCCGGGCCGGAGGATCTATTCCTGTGTGTGATGAGCGGAGGCTCGTCGGCACTGATGAGCTGTCCGGTGGACGGAATTTCCCTAGAGGATGAGCAAAAGACCACGGATATTCTGCTGAAATCCGGCGCCGGAATCCTGGAGATCAACGCGGTGCGCCGCCACATCTCCCGCATGAACGGAGGCAGGATGGCCCAGCGGATTGCGGACCGGGGGGCGGAACTCATCGGCTTCAACATCAGCGATTCCGTGTCCAATCCGCCCACCAGGGACATTTCCATGCCTTGGGAGCACTACTGCGGCACGCCCATGGGCCCGGACCAGACCACCCTTCAGGACGCTCTGGCCTGCATCGAAAAGTACGATCTCCACAGCCGCCTGCCAGCGTCCGTGACCCGGTATCTCGCCTCCTGCGGCCCTGCCGGCGAGACGCCCAAAGCCTTTCCCCAAAATACATACTATCAAATCAACACCTTGCCGGACAGCGCTGCGGCCGCACAGCGCGCGGCGGAACAGCTGGGCCTGCGCACGGTGGTGCTCTCTACCTTCATCGAGGGAGAGGCCAGGGATATGGGGACGCTGATGGCCGCCATCGCCAGAGAAATACAGGCCTATCACCGCCCGGTGCCGCCCCCCTGCGCCCTCATATCCGTAGGGGAGTCGGTCACCACCATTCCGGAGGACTGTGTTATTACCGGGCATGGCGGACCGTCCCAGGAGATGGCACTCAGCTTTGCGGTGTCCGCCGCAAAAACCAGGGGTGCCTGTCTGCTCTCCATTGATACCGAGGGGACGGACGGCACCACCGTATGCGCGGGCGGCATCACCGATTCTGACAGCCTAGCGGATATGGAGAGAGCCGGCGTGGACATCTACGGTGCTCTGCGGGGGCATGCCAGCTTTGAGGCGCTCTCCGCTGCGGGCTGCGTAGTCATGACCGGCAATACCGGCACCAACCTGTGTGATCTGAATATTATGTATGTACCCGTTCCAGAGAAGGAAGAGGAGAAATGATGATGAATACCGTAATTCAGAAAATTTCCGCCCGTCAGGTATTGGACTGCAAAGCGCGACCCATGCTGGAGGTGGACGTGTTTACGCAGGACGGCAGCATGGGCCGGGGCGCCGCGCCCACCGGAACCTCGGTAGGAGCCCATGAGGCATTTGTCCTCCGGGACTATGATGTAAACGAGTTTAACGGCTTGAGTGTCCACAAGGCCGTAAATACAGTGGAAACGGTCATTGCTCCGGCACTGCTTGGAATGGATGCAGCCGATCAGCGGGCAATTGACCAGCGTATGCTGGAGCTGGACGGAACGGAGAACAAGGAGCGACTGGGCGGCAACTCCATTTACAGCGTCTCCATCGCCTGCCTGCGCGCTGCGGCTGCTGCCCACAAGATGCCGGTGTACCGCTATCTTCGGGGAGGAGCGCTGACCAACATCCCTCTGCCTACCTTCAATGTGATTAACGGCGGACGCTATCCCCAGCTGACTCAGCCCTTTAACGAATTCATGCTGGCCCCCTGGAAGGCCGACTCGGTGGAGGAGGCCGTGGAACTGGCGGTGAAGGTCTATCAACGCCTGGAACAGGTGATCAGCCGGTATTTGGGAGGCAAAAAGCCCTTCCTGGGCGGGTCCTACGGCTGGGCGGCTCCTAGCGATGACCCCGATGTTGTCCTGCAGCTGATGGCTCAGGCGGTGGAGGAGTGCGGCTGCGCGGATAAAATGGCCTACTGCTTGGATTGCGCCTCCAGCGAAATGTACGACAGACACACGGATACCTATCTCTACGGCTCCCGCCGGGTCTCTCGAGAGGAGCTGATCGACCACGCCGCCGAGCTGATTCGGAAGTATCCCATCTTGTTCATTGAGGATCTGCTGGCGGAGGACGATTGGGATGGATTTGTTCAGGCCCATCAGAAGCTGAAGGGGGTCAAGCTGATCGGCGACGATTTCATTGTGACCAACCGCCGGCGGCTCCAGAAGGCCTATGAGTGCCATGCGCTGGACGGATTCATCCTAAAACCCAACCAGGTGGGCACCATCACTGAGGCCCTGGATACCCACGCCTACGCCCAGAGCAGCGGTCTGCTTACCATCCCCTCCGGCCGTTCCGGCGGGGCTGTGGGCGATATTGTGGCCGACTTGGCGCTGGCCCTGGAGGCACCCATTTCCAAAAACGGGGCACCCAAGTCCGGAGAGCGGCTGGACAAAATCAACTCCCTGCTCCGCGCCAGCAGCGACAACCCCGCCAGCCATCTGTGGAATCTGACGGAGATATTCCGTCCGCTCTGCCTCCAACACGCTTAAAAACGCACAGAACCGTTAAAAAATTTGCCGCAACCTCGGACTCTCTTGTCAAAAACGATAAAATACGCTATAATTAAGCTATCATTTCTAGCAGAGACGGTGTTTGCGGCTGATCGGGAAAGTGACGCTGCATCAGGAAGGATAGGGTTCTATGACAGATTTCCAACAGCAGATCCGAAATGCGTATGAGCATTTGACCAACATCCAGCGGACCATCGCAGATTACTTTCTGGAACATCTGGATACGATTCCGTTTAAAAGGCTGGAGGAGTTGGCAGATCTGATTGGGGTCAGCACCACCTCCGTGATTCGATTTACCCGCAGCATCGGCTATCAGGGTTACGGCGATATGCAACAGGAACTGCAGCAAAGTATTTTGGGAAAAGCCAGCTTACCGGAACGGCTCAAAAGCTCCATACAGGCAGAAGGGGATAACCACCTGCTCCTGCGTACATTTCAGACGGATGTCGATAATATTCAAGAGACCTTGTCTGTCTTATCTGAAACGGTTTTGTCGGAAACGGTGTCCTCTATTGTTCAGGCAAGAAATGTCTATATCATTGGAATTCGCGGCAACTTTTCTGTGGCTCACTATTTGGGGTACCGCTTGGGACAGATTAAGCCCGGAGTACACTTGGTGGACGGGATTTCCATGGCCTATCCCGAGCAGGTCATAGGAATCCAGCCTGAGGATATCTGCATTGCATTTTTGACTCCCCGCTATTCAAAAATGACGGCCAATTTGGTTTCGTGGATCAAACGAAAAGGAATTAAAGTCATTTTGTTTACCAAAGCGGGAAACAAGGAGATTCACCCGTACGGAGATATCATTTTACCTTGTCAGACAACAGGTGTATCGTATAAGAGCTCATTGACGGCCTTGTTTTGTGTCTGCAATTATCTTTTAGCGGCAGTTGCACTGCAGGATCACGATCATGCAATGGATACTTTGGCGAATACAGAGGAATTACTGGGTCAAGGATTTTTCTTGGGTATTTAAAATGAAAGGGAAATAGCCTCGGAAAACTTTGTATGGACTAGTTTTCCTATAACCGGGAACGGGCGCAGGAGGAGCAATAAAAATATCTGGAGCTCTCCAGAAACAGAGGCTCCCTATGTTTGACCCACACGCTGACCCACACGGGGAAAGGACTGTACGGAACCAACGGAACAAAGAGTGCCGCCGGCCTCATCCTTTTGGAGCAAAAATGGCCGGAAAGCGTTGAAAATCAAGGGATGGAAGGCTCCCAACCAGTTGGTAAGGATGAGGTCGGCAGTTCGAATCTGCCTAGCAGCTCCAAAAATCCTCGAGAATTTCGGTTTTCGAGGATTTTTTGTTTTTTAAACTGTGTGAATCATTTCAGCTGCGGGAAAAGAGCGAACACAATACAAGCGCACTAGATAGGAAGCGGTTCCTGTCTGGTGCGCTTTTTTCTTTCTGCTGCATTGTCTTTTCCGTAAAGCTGCCTATGGTGGCTGCCTCCTTGTCCTGTATGGTCTTGGTATTCGGCATTTTAGGACCTTTATTCCATCTTAATCGCATCGGCAGATTATTTATAAGTTCATTGTACCACTCATGATACGATAACAACAAATTGTGTATTCCCAATGATGGACAGGAGGAAAAGGCATATGGAGGAAGAAAAAAGAGGCCTGGAATATGCGTCAGCTTTTTCCAAAGATCTGGTTTCTCCGGGGAGATTAAAGATATTTTTTGGTTATGCGGCAGGTGTTGGGAAAACCTACGCCATGTTGGAGGCGGCCCATCAGGCGCAAAAAGAGGGAATTGATGTTGTGGTGGGCTATGTAGAGCCCCATGCCAGACCGGACACACTGGCACTTCTGAATGGACTGGAGGTCTTGCCCGGCAAAGAGATCGACTACCGAGGAATCAAACTAAAGGAGCTTGACCTGGATCAAGCGCTGCAAAGAAAGCCGCAGCTGATTCTGGTAGACGAGTTGGCCCACCAGAATGTACAGGGCTGCCGCCACACAAAGCGGTATCAAGATGTGGAGGAATTGCTTCAAGCCGGGATCAATGTGTATACCACAGTAAATGTGCAGCATCTGGAGTCGCTGAACGATTTGGTGTCGTCGATTACGGGAATCGCAGTGAATGAGCGGATCCCGGATCATGTTTTTGACCGGGCCAACCAAGTCGAACTAGTGGATCTTGAGCCCGATGAATTGGTAAAGCGGCTTCAGGCAGGGAAAGTATATCGGCAGCGCCAGGCAGAACAGGCCCTTCAGAATTTTTTTACCCCAGAGAATCTGGCCGCTCTGCGTGAAATCGCGATGCGTCGTACCGCAGACCAGCTGAATCACACAGCCCTTCAGGAGGGGAAGGGAAAAAGCGCAAAGGCGGGAGAACACATTTTGATTTGTCTGTCCTCCGCTCCGTCCAATGCCAAGGTAATCCGGACAGCAGCGCGTATGGCGGAAGCCTTCCATAGTGGATTTACCGCACTGTTTGTGCAGACACCGGAAACGAAGGAGCTTTCGGGAGAAAATCTGAAACGCCTTCGCAGCAATCTGCGTTTGGCCGAAGAGCTGGGAGCGCAGATTGCCACCGTCTATGGGGCGGACCCTGCGGGGCAAATTGCGGAATATGCTCGGGTCAGCGGTGTAACTAAAATCGTGATGGGCCGTATGAACCACAAGCAGAATTTTCTTACTGGGAAGAAGAGCTTGGCGGATCGGCTGATTGAATTAACGGAGCTGGATATCTATATTATCCCGGATCATCAGCCCTTGTATAAAAAGCGTATGGGCAGAATTCGGATGTCCAGCCCGCGTTTTAGCTGGAAGGATACTGGCATTATGCTGCTATCTCTGGCCGTATCCACTGTGGTGGGCCTGGGATTTTTCTATGCGGGATTCAGCGAGTCAAACATGATTCCGGTGTATATTCTGGGGGTGCTGCTTACAGCCGTTTGGACGGGCAGCCATTTTTATGGAACGATTGCGTCTATGTTAAGCGTTGCCGCGTTCAATTTCTTTTTTACCGTTCCTCGGTTTACCTTTCAAGCCTATGACCCCAGCTACCCGGTCACATTTCTGATTATGCTCTGTTCCAGTATGATTGCCAGTTCCTTGGCCAGCCGGGTAAAAGCGCAGGCGCGCTTGGCTGCGGAAAAAAGCTATTATACAGAGCTGTTGCTGGAGAGCAGTCAGAAATTGCAAAAGGGACATACGGAGTGGGATTGTCTGCGCATTGCGGCGGAGCAGCTGAATCGGATGTTTGACCGGCCCGTTCTTTACACGTTGAATAAAGCGGGAGGACCCTTAAATTTCCGGATTGAGCCGGAAGATGAAACGGCTGTGTTGGCCGGATTAAATTCAGAAGATCTGGGTGTGGCCAAGTGGGTACAGAAAAACAATAAGCATGCAGGGGCGACTACGAATACACTGCCTGACGCCAAATGGCTGTTTCTGTCGGTGCGAGGAATGCAAAGCGTGATGGGCATTGTGGGAATTCCTATTGTGGGATATTCTGTCCCGGATGCATTTGAGAAAAATCTGATGATTGCGATTCTGAGTGAATGTGGTTTGAGTCAGGAGCGAATCCGGCTGCAGGAAGAACGAAACCGGGCAGAGCTTCAAGCGCAGACCCGAATTGCGGAGTAAAGGTGCCTCCCGAAAACAGCTCGACATTAACGCTACGTTAATGTCGAGCTGTTTTCCTTAATCCCTATTTATAACTCCGGGGGGTATTCTAGGAAAGCAAAACAGAGAGGTACTTGTTTTGCAGAATGTCAATTCGGAAAGGAGTTTTCGACAATGATGGATCTGTTAATGGTCGGAACCTTATTCATCTCATTTGGACTGGTATGGCTTCTGATAGAGTGGTGCCAGAAGCAGATAGACGCCCAAGAGTAATCCGTTAGGAGGGAACCCTATGATCGCGTTAGGAATCATTATTGTGCTGCTGGGTGGATATCTGGTCTATGCCCTGGCCCACCCCGAGCGTTTTTAAGGACACACAGGTTTAGGAGGAATTACCTATGGTACAGCTGGTACTGACAATTCTCATTTATTTGATCATTGTCATTCCGGTGGGGCGGTATCTCTATCATATCGCCGCAGGAAAGCATACCTTCGCCGACCCGGTGTTTGACCGGATGGACGGAGTGATTTACAAAATTGGCGGGATCAACCCGAAGAAAGGGATGAATTGGAAGCAATATGTGCTGGCCCTCATCGGGACCAACGCGGTGATGATTGGCATCGGCTATCTGATCCTGCGCATCCAGAGCATTTCCTTCTTCAATCCCAACGGCATTGAGGGCATGGAGCCCACCCTGTCCTTTAACACCATCATTAGTTTTATGACCAACACCAACCTGCAGCACTACTCCGGCGAGAGCGGCCTGAGCTATCTCTCCCAGATGCTGGTCATTATCTTTATGATGTTTGTTTCGGCGGCCAGCGGCTATGCCGCCTGCGTGGCCTTTATCCGCGGGCTGGTCGGACGAACGAAGGACAACGTGGGTAACTTCTTTGTGGACCTGGTGCGCATCACCACCCGTATCCTGCTCCCGTTCTCCATCGTGGGCGGCCTGCTGCTGGTGTGGCAGGGGGTGCCCCAGAACTTTAATGAGAATGTGGCGGTCAAGACCCTGGAAGGTACTTATCAGGTTATTGCCATGGGTCCCATTGCCGCCCTGGAAATCATTAAGCATTTGGGCACAAATGGCGGCGGCTTCCTGGGGGCAAACTCCAGCACCCCGTTGGAGAATCCCACGATTCTGTCTAACCTTATCGAGCTCTACTCCATGATGCTCCTGCCCGGCGCCTGCGTCATTACCTTCGGCAAGATGGTAGGCGACAGCCGAAAGGAGCACCTGGCTAAGCTGGCCCCGGACAATGCGCTGCCTGAGCATCGGGAGAGCATCACCGCCAAGATTTATGGCCGGGAGGGCCGCAGCATTTTCCTGGCGATGGGTATCCTGTTCCTGGTCGGCCTGAGCCTGTGCTGCTGGGCGGAAAGCCAAGGTAACCCCCTGCTGGCCCAGATCGGCCTGGACCAGTCCATGGGCAGCATGGAGGGCAAGGAAGTCCGCTTCGGCATTGCCCAGTCGGCCTTGTTTACCACCGTTACCACCTCCTTTACCACCGGTACCGTCAACAACATACACGATACTCTGACCCCACTGGGCGGCATGGTGCCCCTGCTGCACATGATGCTCAATGTGGTCTTTGGCGGCAAGGGCGTGGGCCTCATGAACATGATCCTGTATGCCATCCTGGCGGTGTTTATCTGTGGCCTGATGGTGGGCCGTACCCCCGAGTACCTGGGCAAGAAGATTGAGGGCCGGGAGATGAAGCTCACCGCCCTGTGCATTATCATCCACCCCTTCCTGATTCTGGTGTTTTCCGCTTTGGCAGTGGCAACTCAGGCGGGCCAGGCCGGCATTACCAATCCCGGCTTCCATGGGTTGAGCCAGGTGCTCTATGAGTACGCCTCGTCCGCCGCCAACAATGGCTCCGGGTTTGAAGGACTGGCGGACAATACTTACTTCTGGAATATGACCACCGGTCTGGCCATGTTCTTTGGCCGCTACCTGTCCATTGTTATCCAGCTGGCTATCGTTGGCTCTCTGATGAAGAAAAACTATGTCAGCGAGTCGGCCGGAACTCTTCAGACCAACACTGTTTCCTTTGCGGTCATTCTGGTCTTTGTTGTTTATATTTTTGCCGCGCTGACCTTCTTCCCGGCGCTGGCTCTGGGCCCCATTGCCGAGCATCTGACCATCTGGGGCTAAGGAGGAATGGACCATATGAGTAAAAAGCAAAACAAAAAGCTGCTGACCCCTGAGATCCTCAAGCAGGCCCTCATCGGGTCGGTAAAAAAACTGGATCCCCGGTATATGATGAAAAACCCGGTCATGTTTGTGGTTGAAATTGGATTTCTTATCACTTTACTGATGACCTTTGTTCCCACTCTGTTCGGAGGAAACGATACCAGCCTGCGTACGTATAATCTGATCGTATCTGTCATTCTGCTGGTGACCGTGCTCTTTGCAAATTTTGCAGAGTCGGTGGCCGAGGGGCGGGGCAAGGCCCAGGCGGCCAGCCTGAAGAAGACCCAAAAGGATACCGAAACCCATCGGTTGGATGCGGATGGCAACGAGACCATTGTCCCCTCCAGCCAGCTGAAAAAGGGCGATGTAGTCATGGTGGTGGCCGGAGAGGTCATCCCCGGTGACGGTGAGGTTATAGAAGGCATTGCTTCCGTAGATGAATCTGCCATTACCGGTGAGTCTGCCCCTGTGGTCCGCGAGAGCGGCGGCGACTTCTGCTCGGTGACCGGCGGCACCACCGTGGTGTCTGACTGGCTGAAGATCCGGATTACCTCTGAGCCTGGCAACAGCTTTTTGGACCGGATGATTGCCCTGGTAGAAGGCGCTTCCCGGAAGAAGACCCCCAACGAGATCGCCCTAAACACACTGCTGGTCTCTCTGACCATTATTTTCCTGATCGTCATTGTGACTCTGTACCCCATTGGTATTTACAGCGGCGTGCAGCTGCCTGTTTCCACGCTGATCGCTTTGATGGTCTGCCTGATTCCCACCACCATTGGCGGCCTGCTCTCCGCCATCGGCATTGCCGGTATGGACCGGGTGACCCGCTTTAATGTGATCGCCATGTCCGGCAAGGCGGTGGAGGCCTGCGGCGATGTGGACACCATGATCCTGGATAAGACCGGCACCATTACCTTTGGAAACCGTCTGGCGGCTGACTTCTTCCCCGTGGAGGGGGCCGCCCGCAGCGAGCTCATTCGCTGTGCGGCCCTGACCAGCCTGCACGATGAGACCCCCGAAGGCAAGTCCACGCTGGAGCTGGCCCGCCGCCTGGGTGACACCAGTGAGGAGCAGCCCGGCTCTACCTTTCTGGAGTTCACCGCCCAGACGCGCATGAGCGGTGTCGATCTGCCGGACGGTACTTGTGTCCGGAAGGGCGCTTCCGACGCCATTGAGCAATATGTCAAAGAGCGGGGAGGAGCGGTCCCTGCTGACCTGCATGCCCATGTGGAAGAAGTGTCCTCCCTGGGCGGTACTCCTCTGGTGGTGTGTGAGAACGATCAGGTGCTGGGTGTCATCTACCTGAAGGACACCGTAAAGCCCGGTATGGCAGAGCATTTTGAGCGTCTGCGAGCCATCGGCATTAAGACCATTATGTGCACCGGTGATAACCCCCTGACGGCAGCTACCATTGCCAAGGAGGCCGGTGTGGACGGCTTTATCGCAGAGTGTAAGCCTGAGGACAAGATCAGCGTCATTAAAAAAGAGCAGGCCGAGGGCAAGATCGTAGCTATGACCGGCGACGGAACCAACGATGCCCCCGCTCTGGCCCAGGCCAATGTGGGTCTGGCCATGAACTCCGGCACCACCGCTGCCAAGGAAGCCGCCAACATGGTGGATCTGGACTCCGACCCCACAAAGATCCTGGAAGTCGTTGAGATCGGCAAGCAGCTGCTCATTACCCGTGGCTCTTTGACCACCTTCTCCATTGCCAACGACATTGCTAAGTACTTTGCCATCATCCCCGCCATGTTTATGGCATCCATTCCCCAGCTGGGTGTGCTGAACATTATGCATCTGACCACAGAGTATAGCGCCATCCTGTCGGCTCTGATTTTCAACGCAATCATTATTCCCTGCCTCATCCCGCTGGCGATGAAGGGCGTCAAATACCGCCCCATGTCTTCCAGCAAGATGCTGGCCCGGAACATGATGATCTATGGGTTGGGCGGCGTGATTACGCCCTTTGTGGGAATCAAGCTGATCGACATGATCATTGCCCCGCTTCTCACTGGCCTTGTCTAAGGAGGTTTCTGTCATGAACGATACAAACAAGCAAACTGCGGTGCACTGGATTCGCCAGTCCGTGGTCGTGACGTTGATTCTTCTGCTGCTGTGCGGCTTTGTTTTCCCGGTGGTGCTCAGCGGCCTGTCTGCGGTGATGTTCCCCAGCCAGGCCAAGGGCAGTCTGGTGACTGCCGATGGGGAAGCGGTAGGCGCTGCAAACGTGGGCCAGGACTTTACCGAGCCCTATTTTATGAAGTGCCGTCCTTCCGCCTGCCAGTACAATACCTATTATGAGGATGAGGAAGGCAGCCAGTTCTACAATGACGGCAGCGAGTTTGCCGGTCTTGCTTCCGGCAACAACAACTATGCCCCCTCTAACCCCGCCCTGACGGAGCGGGTAGAGGCTGACATTGAGGAGTTTCTGGCTGCCAATCCCGGCGTGAGCCGGGAGGATATTCCTGCCGACCTGATGACCGCCTCCGGCTCCGGCCTGGACCCCCATGTCTCTCCCGAGAGCGCCCAGATCCAGATCCCTGCCCTGGCCGAGGCCTCCGGTCTGAGCGAGGAGGAGCTCAGTCAGATTGTGGCGGACAATACCACTGGTAAGCTGCTGGGTGTTTTCGGGGAAGAAACCGTCAATGTGCTGGGTGTGAACCTGGACATTGCAAAGGCCATGGGTCTGGTAAGCCAGACAACAAAATAAGGAGCGTTCTCCCGATTTTTTGGAGACAAGCAAACCGATCACCGGCCTGCCTGTGTGTTTCAGGCAGGCCGATGGTCGTTTATTGATTCTTAATTTCATACATGCAATCTTTTTCCCGGTTTTAGTTTCTGCACGTTATGATAGTGCCGCGAGGAGGGAAGAGATATGGTTGCGTTTCTCAAGCGCGTCTCTCATTTTGAAAAGCAAATGGATGCTTCAATGGAACGGTTTATGTTCCGTCACAGAGTTTGGGGCTTTTGCATGATGTTCATCGGCATGCCCATCCTTACGTTGGCCGCGGTGTGTACCTGTACCATCGTTCTTGTCTTTCCCATGGCGCTGATATGCGGGTGGATTTAATGGAACCGGATGGTTCAAACGCGTTTTGTCAGATCAATATTGGGGACAAAGGCGGCGTCTTAATGCCGTCTTAATATATGCCTTCATACGTTAATACCTCCTTTAGACAATGCGTAGATAATAAGAGCATAAAGAGGAGATAAAGACGTATTAAGAGGTGGAGGCTTATGTGGCAGCTTTTACATAAAAACAATAAGTCCCCGTTCCGGATTATTATATTTGGCTTTCTGCTGGTCATTTTAATGGGAAGTTTTCTTCTCATGCTCCCGGTATCAACAAAAGCGGGGGAGTGTACCTCCTTTTTAGATGCGCTGTTCACTGCAACGTCGGCCGTTTGCGTGACCGGATTGGTGATCCATGATACCGCCACCTATTGGTCCAATTTCGGGCAGTCCGTCATTATTCTGCTGATCCAGATTGGCGGGCTGGGCGTGATTACGGTGGCGGGTGCGTTTTCGATTCTCTCGGGCAGAAAGATCGGACTGATGCAGCGCAGCACCATGCAGGAAGCGATTGCGGCGCCAAACGTGGGGGGAATCGTACGGCGGACCGGGTTTATTCTAAAAACGGCCCTGGCGGTGGAGCTGTTCGGCGCAGTGCTGCTCTTCCCGGTGTTTTTTCGTGAGTTTGGGCTTTTAAAGGGCGCGTGGTATTCGCTCTTTCATTCCATTTCCGCCTTTTGCAATGCAGGCTTTGACTTAATGGGGATAAAAGCTCCCTTTTCGTCCCTGACGGATTATGCGGACAATCCAGTCATCTCCATTGTGATCGCGCTGCTCATCGCCATTGGCGGCATTGGCTTTTTGACCTGGGAAGATATCCGGACAAACGGCCTGCATTTTCACAAGTATCGCATGCAGAGCAAAGTCATTCTTACGGTGACGGGCGCTTTGATTCTGATTCCCACCATCTATTTTTTCCTGTTTGAGTTCAACCAGGCACCCATGGGGGAGCGGGTCCTGTTATCTTTCTTTCAGGCCGTCACACCAAGGACCGCTGGGTTTAATACCGCAGATTTGACCTTGCTGAGCGAGACCGGACAGTTTGTCATCATCATTCTCATGCTGATCGGCGGCTCTCCCGGTTCCACCGCAGGCGGTATGAAAACAACTACATTGGCGGTCCTGCTGGCCAACACCCTGGCGGTGTTCCGGCGCAGAGAACATCCGGGCTTTTTTAACCGCCGGGTATCAAGTGAAGTGGTGTCTCAGGCATCCACCATTTTGATCATGTACTTAGTGCTGTTTTTAACCGCCGGACTGGTCATCAGCCGGGTGGAGGACCTGCCCGTTCTCGCCTGTTTGTTTGAGACGGCATCGGCAATTGGTACCGTGGGACTTTCCCTGGGCATCACCCCACAGCTCAGCTGTATTTCCCATCTGCTTCTGATCACACTCATGTTTTTTGGACGCGTGGGAGGTCTGACCTTGATTTTTGCAGCCCTGTCTCATGTACAGGGCAACAGCGCCAGACTTCCTCAGGAACGGATTACCGTAGGATAACGGTGGAATGGAGGAGTTATGAAAACAATTTTATTGATTGGCTTAGGCCGCTTTGGACGCCATATTGCGATGAAGTTGAATGAACTGAATCATCAGGTCATGGTGGTGGACAAGGATGAAGAACGGGTCAATGCGGTTCTTCCCTTCGTCACCAATGCTCAGATTGGAGACAGCACCAGCGAGGAGTTCCTTACGGCCATTGGGGTCCGCAATTTTGATGTGTGCATTGTAGCCATTGGAGATAACTTCCAGAGTTCTCTGGAGACGGCATCCCTCTTAAAGGAATTGGGAGCTAAAAAGGTGGTGGCCAGGGCGGCCCGGGATGTACAGGCAAAATTCCTGCTGCGCAATGGAGCGGATGAAGTCGTATATCCCGAAAAGCAGATGGCCATTTGGACCGCGATTCGTCACAGCTCCGACCATATTTATGATTATATTGCCCTGGGAGACGACCATGCCATCTTTGAAATTGAAGTTCCAAGCAACTGGGTGGGAAAGACCATTGGACAGCTGGATGTCAGAAGACGATACAATGTGAACATTATGGCGGTAAAGCAGAACGGAAAGTTTGCCATGACGGTGATCAAACCCGACACCTTCTTGCCCGAGCACAGTACGATTTTGGTTTTGGGAACCCAGCGTGATATTCAGAAATGTTTCCACATATAACAGCTGCCCGCATTGGGAGAGGAAGTGGCATCTATGAACGCATTTGTAGAAGGTCTGGTTTTGATTGGCGGATTTTTGGCGGTTGCGGCGTATGGCTATTACGCCATTTCCAAGCTGGAGGACGTTCTAAATCACAACAGCGCGTATCTGGAAGCAGAATATGATCAGAAGGAACAACAGGATGATCTAAACATTGCAGCTGCCAACCTTTGTACCATGCAGGTGGGGGCTCAGGTATTAAAAGATATGAAAAACCAACACCCCAATCTGCATTGTACCTTTTCCATGGGGGAGGAACCGGAGCTGCTGCATGCTTTGCGTACGGGAAACGTGGATGTGGTCATCATGCACTCCAAAGCAGAAAATGACAAAGCGGTCCGGCAGCAGAAGGTCATGCTTCAAGCGCAGTCCTTTACCAACGAAGATGGGGTAACCATTACTCCCATTGACACAACCCTCCAAAGTCAGTTCGTTGTCTGGAAGAACCAGGACCACTGTCCTTTTACCACGGAATTTGTTCAGAAACTTTGCGGACGGGGAGCGTAGCATTATGCTATAATAATTCAGCGTGAAAGGAGGGACTGCAATGGCCGCGGAGAAACAAATGGAGGATCGGGCAAAACAGCAGGGAAAGCTTACCATTTTTGCCAGCTATTTTTCCGGCGCGGGAAAAAGCTACGCAATGCTGAAGGCGGCGGAAAGGGCCAAGGAGGCTGGCGTCGATGTTGTGATTGGCCTGAGTCCCTCGGAGCAGTGGCCTGAAACCAGAGAATTGGTAGCGCTATTTGAGAAAATACCCGGTAAAACAGAGCGGCCGGACGGGCGGACAGATGATGAAATTAACCTGGATGCATGCCTGAAGCGGCTGCCGCAGCTCATGGTGGTCGATGAGCTCTCCCACAGAAACGGGGACAATTCCCGCCATTGGAAACGCTATCAGGACATAGAGGAGCTGCTGAAGGCGGGCGTGGATGTTTATACCACCCTGGATATTCAGCATATCGAAAGTATCCAGGATTCTGTGGTCTCCATCCTGAACGCTCCTGTTTTGGAACGGATTCCCGATCGCGTGTTTGACCGGGCGGCGCAGGTGGAATTTATTGATATTGAGCCGGAACGGCTGCAGCAGAGGCTGCTTCAGCACAAGAAGGGGGCGCTGCTTTCCAGCTGCTCGTTATCCCAATTAAGCGCCCTTCGGGAAATCGGTTTGCGCCGCTGCGCCGATCGGGCCGCTATGTACACCCAGGCAAATCACAGCCAGACCGGGTACCGCACCCATGAGCATATTCTGGTGTGCCTGTCCTCCGCTCCCTCCAATGAGAAAATCATCCGTACAGCAGCCCGAATGGCAGGTGCTTTTCGGTGCGGCTTTACGGCGTTATTTGTTGAAACAAAGGACTTTCAGTGGATCACTCCAGCGGATAAAGAGCGGCTTCAGGCCAACATTCATCTGGCACAGCAATTGGGGGCGGTCATCGAGACGGTTTATGGCGATGATGTGGCGTATCAGATTGCGGAGTTTTCCCGTTTGTCGGGCGTCACAAAGATCGTACTGGGCCGCAGTGGAGTGCCGCGCCCCTGGCTGGGGAAAGCGTCCTTAACGGAACGCCTGATTGAGCTTACCCCTGAGCTGGATATCCATATCATCCCCGATAATGGGTCAAACAAGCATTTTTCCTCCAAGCATTGGGAGATCATGCACATGCCGGCCATATCCGTGCTTGATCTCTTGAAGAGTATTTCCATTCTGATCCTGACGACTGTAATCGGATTTTTATTTTACAACTGGGGCTTTACGGAGGCCAACATTATTACCCTCTACATTTTAGGGGGGATGCTGGTTTCTGTGTCTACAAAAAGTTCAATCTGCAGCTTTATTGCCTCTATTGTCAGCGTGTTGACGTTTAACTTCTTCTTTACGGAGCCCAGGTTTTCTCTGCACGCCTATGACAGCGGATATCCGGTTACCTTTCTGATCATGTTCCTGGCTTCCCTGATTACGGGTTCGCTGGCCTCGAGACTGAAGTCCCACGCCAAGCGCTCTGCTCAGGTGGCATGGCGTACCAAGCTTCTGTTTGAAACGGACCAGAACCTCCAAAAGGCACGAAGCCAAGAAGAAATCATTTCGGTTACAGCAAGGCAGCTGCTGAAGATCTTTCAGCGGGACATCGTTGCATACCGCGTTCAACAAGACGAGTTGGTGGGACCGGAAATCTTTGTGTTGGATCAGAGCACGCCCACGGACAGCTACACCACACAAAAGGAGCAGGAGGTAGCAAAGTGGGTGCTTACCAATAATAAACGGGCGGGAGCGGGAACGGAGACCCTTTCCGACGCCTGCTGCACCTATCTGTCGGTCCGTACGGGCAAGCAAGTGTATGGAGTCGTAGGAATTGCGGCCTTGGATAAGCCGCTGGATTCCTTTGAAACGAGTATTCTTTTCTCCGTGTTGGGAGAATGCGCCCTTGCCCTGGAAAATCAGAAGAATCTGGAGGAAAAGGAAGCGGCCGCTGTATTGGCAAAAAATGAGCAGCTTCGCGCCAATTTGCTGCGTTCGATTTCTCACGATCTGCGTACGCCGCTTACTTCCATTTCGGGGAATGCCAGCAATCTGCTTTCCAACGGAACTTTGTTTGATGAGAAGACAAAGGAAGAGATGTATACCGATATTTATGATGACGCCATGTGGCTCATCAATCTGGTGGAAAATCTGTTGTCCGTCAGCCGTCTGGAAGACGGGCGGATGAACCTGCGCATATCCACGGAGCTGATGGATGAGATTGTTGCGGAAGCGCTTCGGCATATCAATCGGAAAAGCGTAGAATACCAGATCAATGTGCAAAGCAGCGAAGAATACCTCCTGGTACAGGTCGATGCCAAGCTGATTATTCAGGTCATCATCAATATTGTGGACAATGCAATCAAGTATACGCCGCCAGGGTCTGAAATCGACATTGGGTGGCGGAAACAGGGAAACTTTATTTATGTTTCCGTGGCTGACAACGGTCCGGGAATTTCGGACCAGGCCAAGCCTCATATTTTTGATATGTTTTACAGTGCGGCCAATCCGATTGCCGACAGCCGCCGCAGTATGGGGCTGGGATTGGCGCTGTGTAAATCCATTGTCAACGCACATGGGGGAGAAATTAACGTAACGGATCATTTGCCTCATGGCTGCGTCTTTACATTTTCTGTACCCGCCGGGGAGGTAGAGCTGCATGAATAAACCATTGATTTTAGTGGTTGAGGACGATACACCGGTTCGCAACCTGATTACGACCACATTAAGAGCCCACGATTACCGGTTTTTGACCGCGGCAAACGGAGAATCGGCTGTTCTGGAAGCGTCCTCTCATAATCCGGATATCATTTTGTTGGATCTTGGGCTGCCGGATATAGACGGGGTGGAGGTCATTCACAAAGTCCGCTCCTGGTCGAATTTGCCCATCATTGTGATCAGTGCCCGGAGTGAAGATACCGATAAGATTGAAGCATTGGATGCCGGCGCAGATGATTATCTGACAAAGCCCTTTTCCGTGGAAGAATTACTGGCCCGGCTCCGCGTGACACAGAGGCGGTTAACCGCGCTTCAGGTTGGAGCGGCAAATACAGAAGCGATCTTTACGAACGGGAAGCTGAAGGTGGACTACGCGGCAGGATGTGCATTCCTGGATGGTCAGGAGCTCCACTTGACCCCCAGCGAGTATAAGCTGCTGTGCCTGATGTGCAAAAATGTGGGAAAGGTGCTGACACATACCTTTATCACACAGCAGATCTGGGGCCGAAGCTGGGAAAATGATGTTGCCTCGCTTCGTGTGTTTATGGCAACGCTGCGAAAGAAGCTGGAAAAAGAACCTGGCTCACCCCAGTATATTCAAACCCACATTGGGGTTGGATATCGCATGATGAAAGTGGAGTAGTTCGATAGGGAAGAGATTTACGAATTACCAAAGCGTCTCTGGACTTGGTGGTCCCATTCACTAAGCGTCTAAAATGTCTGTCCCTTCTCTTTGAGAACCCTGCGCTAAAATATTATAGTCAAGATGAAGAAGAACACCTGTATTTTGACCGCTTGAACATGGGACATGCTTTCCCTATTTTGACCACACAACCATCCACAGATACAGTTGGAACAACCGGAAATCCTGCGTCTAAAAAGTGCCGAAAAGCAATTTGCTCGGGATAGAAATGCCTATAAACTACGCAAAAGATTAGAAAAATTAAAATTTTTGCGTTGGTAAGGATGAGGTCGGCAGTTCGAATCTGCCTAGCAGCTCCAAAAAGCCTTGAAAACTTTGGTTTTCAAGGCTTTTTTGTTGCAATTTTTGTTTTTTTAGTGTAGCTCAAAATGTGGGTCAGTTGGTTGACCCACACGCAGAAAGAGCTAAAGAGTGCCGGACGGGAAGGCTGCGCTTCCCGCCCGGCTTTTTCTCTCTGCCTTACATGACCTGTGCCATGAAGCTGCCCATAGTGGCTGCTGCCTCGTCCTGTTTCTGCCGTGTGGCGTGGGTATAGGTGCGGAGGGTGAACCCGGCATCATAGTGGCCCAGCATGGAGGACACCGTCTTTACATCCACGCCGTTCTGGAGGGCTGTGGTGGCGAAGGTGTGCCGCAGATCGTGAAAGCGGATGTGGGGCAGTCCTGCGTCCTTTAGGATCTTCTTATGGAGGTTGACCACCGAATCCGGGTGGTATAGTTCTCCAGTGATCGGGGAGGGGAACAGGTAAGGGTTGTCCGGATGCTTGTTATGTTCCTGGATCAGCAGGTCTACCGCGGTTTGCGGGATGGACACCAGGCGGACGGAGTTCTCCGTCTTGGGTCGGGTGAGCTCCAGGGAGCCATCCGGGTTTCGGACATACTGTTTGCTGACCGAGATGGTTTTGTTCTGAATGTCCACATCGTCCCACCGCAGGGCCACCAGTTCGCCTTTTCGCAGGCCACTGACCAATTCCAGATAGAACATGGGGAGCAGGTCTCTGGCCTTGGCTGCCTCCAGATAGGCATGCATGTCTTCAGAGGGAAGAATCTGCATTTCGATCTTGCGAGGCTTTGGAGCGATGCAATCTTCAGTGGGATTCCTGGGGATGAGCCGTTCCTTCACCGCCCGTTCCAGAGCCGCATGGAGCATCAGGTGGACGCTGCGGACGGTGGTGGTACTCAGTCCCTTTGCTTTTCCTTTTCCAACATGTATTCTGCCGTCCTCCAATAACTCCTTGTAGAGCTTTTGCAGGTGCCGGGTGGTCAGCTTCTTTAGTTTGATACTGCCAATCCGGGGAATGGTGTAGCGCTCGATGATGAGTTCATACCGATTTGCCGTGGCGGTGCGGACATTTGGCTTGGCGTAGAGTTCGTACCAGGTGCGCAGCCATGTGGCTACGGTGTATTCTTCGGTGCGGCTCACATCCAGCCCCTGGCACTCCTCCAGAGCCTTTTTCAGTTTTTCCTTGACCTCCGCTTGGGTCTTGCCCAGCACATTCTTGATAATGCGCTTGCCGGTTTTGGCATCGTACCCGGCGGTGTATCGCCCTTCCCAGCGGCCGTCCTTCCGTTTTCTGATGCTGCCCTCTCCATTAGCCCGTTTCTTTGCCACGAGGCGTCACCTCCTGTTCTGCTGCCTTGCAGGCCCGCTGTTCTTGTTCGCAATCGAAAGAGTACAGACCGTCAGCCTCCAATTCTTTTGCAATGCCCCAGGCCAGCTTAAAGCCTGCAATAAAGCTGGCCAGAGAGGTTTTCTCCCGCAGCAGGTTTTGTGCATCCACCAGCTGCATCAATTTGCGCCGCTGCGGCTTGTCCAGGCAGTCCCGCACCTCCTGCCGGGTCTGTTCCATTTCTTTCTCCAGCTCTGCAAAGTCCGGCTCCCGGAAGAACCGCTGGTGCAGGGCAGTCATGTAGTCGTTCACTGTGCCTCGCCTCCTATTCAGTGACACAACATAGCACAGAGAAACGAGAATAGCCAGGGCAAACGGGCAGAGTTATCAGATCAGTAACAATTTAGAGCTGGTCAGTGTTCGGAGGACGATATCTTTGATAACAGCGTACTGTTTGTGGAAGGCTTTTTATTTTTGTTTAGGCGACGCAAATTTTGAGGGGGAAGGACTGCACTTGCTCTTTCAGAATTTGCATCAAAAATAGGCCTCATCCCCGTCGTGAACCCCGACAAGCGCCTGATACGGCGGGCTTTTCTGAACACAAGATCCCCGCCATGCCCCCAGGGCCCCAAACATGATCCCCGCCCTTAAAATCCCGCAACCCCTTGTCCCGCCCCGCGTTGCGGGGCGGTGTGATTTGGCCGGGGGTAGCCTGCGACCCCCGGCCTTTATCCTGCACAAAAATCGTACCCTCGGTTCATATCGGCATAGCCCCATATCTGTCCTCCGTCGCAAGCGGCAAAGCGTACCCATTCCTTAGCATTTCCTTGCCGCTTTCTGGCCGCTGCGCTGAGGGCGCAGGGCGGTTTTGCCGCACAGACGCGGCACGAAGCCGAATGACCTTCGGTGGGGCACGGATGCCCCCTCGCCTCTGCTTGCGGCACACAGCCCCTTACACGGCCAAACAGGGCGGAGAAACGGCGTTGCAGAAAAATAGCAGGACAAATCTTGCCCGAATGGAAGCTTTATGCTATAATGGGGTGTATTTTACGAAAAGGAGCGAGACACCAATGAAATATCTGGCGGCGCTTATGGTGCTTTGTGCGATGGCACTTTCTCTGAGCGGCTGCAACGGGACACCTTCCGTTGAAAGCCAGACTCCGCCCCAGTTTTCTCAGATGGACGAAACATCTTCCCGTGCCGAAGGGGGTGCGTCCCTTTCCCAGGAAATGGATTCCTCGTCCGCGCCGGATGCCAGCGATTTGGTTGCTTCTGGGCAATCTGAGCAGGCCCAGCAGCCCTCTGACCCGTCCCAGCCGGACGCCGGAAGCGCTGATTCTTCCAAGCAGCCGCCTCAGAAGCAGTCTGCGGCGGCTGCTTCGGTGGAAGCTTATTTTGACAATACACTGTTTGTTGGCGACTCGATTATGGAGGGCATCCGTCAGTATGTCATGGGACAGCGGGAGAGTAACGCCTGTCTGGGCGAGGCGAAGTTTTTAACCACTACGATCGGGATCTCCCTGGCCGACCTGGTGGGGGAACGAGAGGCGGGAATTGCGTACAGCTACAAGGGCAGCGAGATGTCCTTGGAGGAGATTGTGACGGATATGAAGCCGCAGCGGATTTTCCTGCTGCTGGGCCTGAACGACCTGTCCACCGTGGAGAAAGAGCCCAGCAGCCAGGCGGTTGTAGACCGGTATGCTCGGCTGATCCAGAACCTGAAGGCCTGCTTACCCGATGCTCAGGTAGTGGTTATCACCAATCCGCCCAAAATTAATTCCTCCTGGCTGCCTGACTATGCAATAAACCGCAGCTTTAACAATCAGCTTATCGGGGAATTTTGTGACGGTTTGAAGGCCATGTGTCAAACAGAGAACGTTCCCGTCCTTGATGCCCATGGGCTGCTGGAGGATGAATCAGGCGCCCTGCCGGAAGCGTTCTGTCGGGATGGGTACGTTCACTTGAACAATGCGGGCTCCAAGATTGTGGTGGATGCCCTCTATGACTTTGCCAGGGAACAGAGTATGTGAATGGGGGAATTGTGATGAGACGACGCTGTCTGCTGACACTCTGGGTGTTGATGCTGCTGTTTGTATCCGCTTGCGGGTCAGGGGAAACGGTTTCCCCCGACCCGCAGGAGCTGTTTGCCACCATGGAGGAGCAGCTTTCGCTGCCTGAACTGGTGGACATGACCGACGAGTATCTGGAGATGGGAGTGGGGATCCAGGCATCTTTCTATGACAGCGCAGTCTATTATCTGCCGGAGGACGGGACCCTGCCGGACGAGATCGCCATTATCCGAGCGGTGGACAGCCAGCAGGCGGATGCCATTCAGAGTGCGCTGGAGGAACGGCTGGCCTATAAGGAAAAATCCGCCCAAATGTACCTGACCGAAAACATGTCGGTCATTCAGCAGGGAGTGATACGGCGCGACGGGCTGACCATCTCCCTCATCGTGTCTGAGCAGGTGGAGGAAATTGAGGATTTGTTTGACTCCATGAATGCGTGAATCCTTCAGACCCGGAGCGGGAAAAGGTTTGATTTTACAGCTATAATAATCCATGATACATGAAAGCAGCTGCCTGAAACTGATTTTTACTGGTTCAGGCAGCTGTTTTTTGTTTTACCCTTCTTAAACCCGCACGCTGGCGCGGGTGGGAAATTATGGCTTAAATATAGCTTGAATATAGCTTAATATCTGGGTATAATCAAAGAGTGTCTGTGTCGTATCGCCGGGGAGACACCGACGGAAATACGAAGTAGAGGAAAGGGAGTTCAAGCAGTGGAAAAATGGTTGAAGCGCATCCTTGCTGCAGCACTAATGGTATCGTGTTTGACAGGCTCAGTGTTTGCGGCAGGCACGGGAGGAAACGCCGAGCAATTTTGGCAGGAAAATGGGGACCGGCTGCTGTCACAGGGCATCTTCCAGTACGGTGAGCGTCCGTTTCGGGAGGGACTGATGCCCGCATTGGTGAAGGAGCAGTGGAACTACATCAACGAACAGGGCGAGGTCGTGGACCTGAACCGTGGGCGCTTTTTGTATGTGTTTGACTTCTTTGAAGGCCTGGCGGCGGTCATGGATAAGGACACCATGAAGGTGGGCTATATTGATACCACCGGAAAGCTGGTGATCCCCTGTCAGTATTACGCCTATGATTCCATGGGCGGCGTGTATGTGGGATATTTCCACAATGGTAAGGCTACCGTGTTCACGGACGGCAGCTTTGCCGCCACCGAGTACGGCGGATCCACCGTCAAGGGTGCACAGGTGGCGGAGATCAATAAAAGCGGCAGCAAGAGCAGCGCGCGCACATGGAGCAGCGACGAACTGACCAGACTATACCTGATTGGCGATAACGGCTATATGCCCGATGGGGTAGAGGAGCAGCCGTCCTCTCCGCTTAAAATTGAATTTGAAGACGACTATTTCCTGTCGGATTTCGGGCCGCTGTACAGCCTGACTGTTACCAACACGTCCAGCCAGCCGGTGCAGGGGGCGTATTCCCTGCTGGTCTACGAGCCGGAAGCGATTTGCTGGGCCTGTACCCGGGGAAAGGCGTATTATGAAAAATATCTGGGGATGGAAAACTATGTGCATCGGGATGATGTGCAGGCGAGGGTATTCCCTATCGATCTCGATCTGGCGGCGGGCGAGAGCAAAACCTTCTCCATGCGCTTTCAGGGGATCTGTTTCTTGTCGGACTGCCGGTTTATCTGGGTGGAATATGACAATGCAGCGGAGCGTGAAACCTATTTGACCAGCGATGCGCTGTCTGAGGATGTCTATCACAGCGGGGAAACCACAGGGCCGGTTTGGGGCTACGGAGTGGAAGACCAATCCTTCCTGACGGCATACCCCTACAACCTGACGTTTGCACCGCTGACGCACAAGGATACATAAGGAGAGACGGGAATGAAAAAGAAGCTTTCAATTCTGCTGAGCCTGGCGTTTGTGGTTGGCATCTGCTGTGTGCCGGCCATGGCCATCAAGAGCGTGACACAGTATGAGCCGGAGGATATTCTTTCCGAAGAACAGATTCAGCGAGAGCAAGTTTCCGGTTGGGCCAAAGATGTGGTGAACACGGCAAAGGCTCTGGGTATGATTCCGGCGTTTACCGACAATCCGGCGTTCACCGGCACGATCACAAGAGAGCAGTTTGCGGAGCTTGTGGTAAAGATGGTGGAGACGGTGCTGGGAGAAGAGATGGAGGCCGCCTCCCCGGATACATTTTCCGATACCACCAACCCCGCCGTACTGAAGGCCTGTCAGGCTGGAATTATTGCCGGCGTGGGCGATGGGAAATTTGCGCCCAAGCTGAGCACCAACCGCGAACAGATTGCAACCATGATTGATCGCGCGGCACAGTATCTCTCCGCGAAGCTGGGAGAAAACCTGACTCCCAACGTTGGAAACATGGAAGTGTTTTCGGATCGGGGGGACATTTCCATCTGGGCCGCAGCAAGTATGGCTGCACTGGTGGGGAACGGCATTATGTCCGGCACTTCCGCTACCACCATCTCTCCCAAAGACACTTGTACGGTAGAACAGAGTATCCTTATGGTCTATCGCGTTTACGAAAAAGCATAAACATACTGACACGGCAGAAGGACGGACATTCCTGAACGGGGACTCCGTCCTTCTTTGTTTTTCAAAGAGTCAAATGATCCGGTGCATACAAGGCTATCAAAATAAACTATGGAGTCTCATTTACGGAAAACCTCCCGCATTGTGAGTTTGACCCACACGCTGACCCACACAGGGAAACGAACGGATGGAAACAACGGAGTAAAGAGTGCCGCCGACCTCGTCCTTTGGAGCAAAAATGGCTGGAAAGCATTGAAAAGCAAGGGCTGGAAGGCCCCCAATCAGTTGGTAAGGATGAGGTCGGCAGTTTGAATCTGCCCAGCGGCTCCAAAAATCCTCGAGAACTTCGGTTTTCGAGGATTTTTTTGTTGTCATGTTGCCTGTGTGCACTATGCAGCGGCAGGGCGACTGCTGATCCCCACCATAGTTCACATTTGTATAAGGTATGCCCCCCAGAAGGCTTGCCTTACTCCTGAAGAACCGGAGAGCGCACGAAACAGAAAACCATTCTGTTCCGTGCGCTTTTTTGCTGCTTTTGGTGGGAATTAGGCGGAAGCGGCGGGGCTTCCATAGCGCTATTTAAAAATATACTTGGGCTTTTTTTTAATTACCGCTATAATAAACTTAATACCGGAGAGGAGGGAACCAGATGTTGGACACCACAAGCAAGCTGTTTCACAGACTGCGGGGCCGGGAGAGCGGGAGAGAGCTCTTACGGGGGGCGCAAAGAGCGCCTACCTGCGCACAGCTGCTGTCCAGGCTGATCGAGGGGGCTGGGATCTCGGCCACGGAGTGGATGGCTGCCGCGGATGTGAGCAAGTCCTATGGCTATCAGATTCTGCGGGGCGAGCGGATACCGGGCCGGGACATTCTGCTGCGCACGGCTCTAGCCCTACATCTGTCCCTAAAAGACACCCAGCGGCTGCTGGCGGTGGGGGACTGTGGGGCCCTCTATCCAAGAGTACGCAGGGATGCCGCGATTATTTTCGCATTGAATCAAAACATGACGCTGCTGGAGACGGAAGAGCTGCTGAATTCCCTCCCCGAGCGGGGCCTCTATGCCAGGGAGAACTGACATGGGGATGAAGGAACAATTTTTGCGGGAGTATCAGACCAAGGTGCTGGATGCGCAGTTGCTGCCTCCCTGCCTGAGTGCTCAGTACAGCCTCCAGGCCTGCCTGAAAGACGGGGAGCGGCAGGTGTATCTGGTCCATGACCGGGCTGGATGGCCTGCGGTTTTGAAAATCCAGCCGGCTGGACGGGAGGACACGCTGAAGCAGGAGTATGAGCTGCTGCGGGGACTGCGGCACCCCCAGCTGCCCAGGCCCATGGCTTATTTGGAATGGGAGGGAAGGGAGTATCTGATCCGGGAGTATGTAGAGGGAGTCAGCCTTTATGAGCAGGTGATGTCCCAAGGCCCCCTTTCCCGGGAAAAGGTGCGGGCGGCGGCGCTGTCCCTGTGCCAGGTGCTGAGTTATCTGCACCGCCAAAATCCACCGGTCATCTGCCGGGATGTGAAGCCCCAAAATGTGGTTATGGACCCAGCCGGCCGGTGTCATCTCATTGACCTGGGGGCCGCCCGGCGCTACCGGCCGGAGCAGCAGGGGGACACGGTGTTTTTGGGTACTCAGGTCACCGCTCCGCCGGAGCAGTTTGGCTATCAGCAGACCGATCAGCGCTCCGACCTTTACAGCCTGGGGATCCTGATGCGCTTTTTACTCACCGGCAGCTTTGAACCCTCCAAACAGCACAGCGGTCCTGACTATCTGACCCGGGTGATCCGCCGCTGCACCGCCTTTGACCCCAAAAACCGCTATGCATCCGTTGGGGCGGTATATCGGGCGCTGAAATACCCCCGGCTGGGGCTTGCGGCAGGGGCGGCCGGAGGCATACTGTGCGCGGCCATTCTCCTGCTGCTTTTGTGGACCCCGGCGGGGGAAGCACAGGTCCAGTCCTCCCTGCTGGAGGACGCGCTGCGCCAGGAGCTGCAGCTGGAGGCGGGCGAACCCATTCCCACCCAGCGGCTTGGGGAGGTGGAGCAGCTGCTGGTGTGCGGACAGGAACTGGTGGACACCATCCATGAGCATGAGGAAATGGTCAATTGGGCCCACGATCTTTATATGGAGGAGCGGGCCCATGGGGATATCAGCGATGAGGATCTGGCGCTGCTGGAGCAGTGTGTCAATTTAAAGGTGCTTATTCTGGACTATCAGCAGATTTCCGACCTGACCTCTCTGGCCCAGCTGCCCCTGGAGTACCTGAGCCTCACGGGAAATGAGGTATCCGATCTCAGCCCCCTGTCCGGGCTGACCCGGCTCCAGGTGCTGGATTTGGGGGAAAACCCCGTGCGTTCTATACAGGTGCTGGAAGAATTGCCCAAGCTGCGGGAGGTGACCCTGGAGGCCACGGGAATCACCTCGGTGGAGGTGTTTGCAGGCAGTGAGCTTCAGTCTCTCAATGTGCGCACCACCTGGGTGACGGACTATACCCCCCTGGAGACCTGTCCCAACCTCACCCAGCTGATCACCGGCAGCATGCCGGAGGGGGCGGCCCAGACCCTGGGTGGACTGACCAATTTGGAGCAGCTGCGGCTTTATTCCACCAAGGGTGTGGACCTGGCCCTGCTGACAAAGCTGCAGAGGCTGCAGGAGCTGGATTTGTGCGGCTGCACCCTGAAACATCCGGAGGCGCTGGCCGCCTTCCCCGGCCTGAGGGCCCTGAATCTGGGGGAGACCGGCCTTACGGAAGTGTCCTTCCTGCCGGAACTGCCGGTTTTGGTGGAAGTGATTTTGAAGGACAATCCCATTCGCGACTTTACCCCCCTGCTGGACTGCCCCTGGCTGGAGCGGCTGATTTTGAGTCAGCAGCATCAGGACCAAGCCCAGGAGCAGCTGGCACAGGCGCCCTTTGAGATGGTGTTTGAATAGGAAACAGTACGCAGACTGCGCACCAATTTTTCCTCCGGACATGGTATGCTGAAGAAAATCTCAGCTGTGGCTGACCATGAAGGAGGAAGAAACAATGAAACGAAACAAATGGATTGCCCTCTGCCTTGCCGGTTGTCTGGCGCTGGCGCTGACCGCCTGCGGCAGCCAGACCACGCCGGGGACCAGCAGCTCAGGGGAGAACTCGGGCAGCGGCGCCGGCAGCAGCGCTGACCCAGGCGCCGTGAGCTCCGCCCAGAGCAGCGCCTCCTCCCAGGAGGAGCAGGAGACCCTGGTGGAATACGCCGTGGAGGGCCTGGGCACCTTCCAACTGCCCGAGGGCTTCGCCATGGAATCCGGTGAGATCACCGAGCCCCTGCCCAACCGCTATGCCATCTTCCAGAAGGACGGCTACTACATTCAGGCCAACCGCTTTGGCGCGGAGGCCTATGAGATGGCGGGCGCGGCGCTGCCCGCCGACCTGGAGGAATATTCCACCCGCAGCGGCGTCCAGAACTCCGTGCCCGAGGGGACGGTGTTTAACTACGACGAGTACGGAAATTACGCCGCCCAGTTCACCCAGGAGGATGGCCAGCTGTGCTACTATGTGCTGCTCCAGGGGGAGGAGTCTTTCGGCAGCATCTATCTCACTGCGCCCCAGGAGCTGTTTGACGGGGACACCGCCGCTTTGTGGCTCAGCGCTTCCAGTCTGGAATAACGGATTTATACTTGCAGAAGGGGAGAGATGAAACGGATGTGGAAGCGGATGCTTGCCGCCGCAATCACTGCGGCGTTTCTGATTCCGGCTTCGGGCTGCTCTGGACAGGCGGGGCCCCAGGAAGGGGGCTCCGCGGGCGAGGCGGGGAATGGCTGGACATTTCCCACAGGCGCCGCTCCCGAGACAGAGTATGAGCGGGCATTCTGGTACGGCTTTGGGGAGGAGCCGGAGCGGGACCGTGAGGCGGTTATCACCGAGCGGGAGATGGTGGATCTGCTGACGGCGGTCATTGCCGCCAGCGGCGGGGATGTGGACGGATGGAGTGAGCTGACCGCAGGGGCCTCGGAGGAAGAAATCTACCGGGACTACGGGGCCATGCTCCTGCTCTACGCCGCTGAGCGGATGGACGCTACCGAATTCACCGACGGCTTTGCCCCCTATCTCATCGGCGGCCGGACGGACGAGGACTGGGACGCCTTCGGTACCGACATCCGGGGCGGCTATGCCCTCTTTGAGGAGGGGGAGGAGCAGTGGGACCGCACCTGCGATTCCATCTCCAGCCAGATGGAAGACGGGCAGGAGCTGAACTATCTCAACGCCAGTCAGAACTATGCCATCAGCCGCCTGTCCCTGGTCACCGGCGCGCCGCTGCTGGATTTCTCCTATGATACCTTCACAATGAACCTCACGGAGCCGTTGACCTATGAGGCTGGGGCGGTGGCGGCGGTGCGGCTGTTTGAGAGCCGCCCGGAGACCGCGGCTCAGTTCCCCGAGGACCAGGCGGTCACCGCTCGGGCGGAGGAGCTCCTTCAGGAGGGGCAGGCCCGGCGGGACGCCATTCTCACCAGCGAAACGAAGATTGTGAAGAGCGACACCTTTGTCCCCGGCGAGACCTATACGGGGACAGCCTATTACCTTTCCAATGACGGCGACGACGGTGCCGACGGCACCAGTCCCGAGACCGCCTGGGCCACCATTGACCGGCTCAATCAGGCGGAGCTGAACTACGGCGACGCGGTGTTCTTCCGCCGGGGCGACGTGTGGCGGGCCGTCCAGGTGTACACCCGGCCCGGCGTGACCTACTCCGCCTACGGCGAAGGGGAGAAGCCGAGGCTGTACGGCTCGGTGGAAAACGGCGGGGGAGAGGACAAGTGGTCCTTGTGGTACGAGGGGGACGACGGCAGCAAAATCTGGGTCTACTACCGCCCCATGCTGGACTGCGGGTCCATTGCCTTAGGTGAAAATCTGGCGGCGGAAAAAGTCCAGCCCTTCTGGAACGGGGAGACCTATCAGGTTCTGTCCAATCTGTGGCTCACCGACCAGACGGAGCAGGCCGCGGAGGAGCAGGCCGCTCTGCCGGAATTTGACCCCGCCGTACACCTGACGGAGGATCTGACCTTCTTCTCCCAGGCCAGCAACGGTCTTCCCGACACCCTGCCCATCTATCTGCTGGGCTGGGTGGACACCGGCGGGAGGGAGCAGTACTGCCTCACCGCCGATGGGCCGCTGTATCTCCGCTGCGACCAGGGTAACCCCGGCGAGCTCTATCCCGATCTGGAGTTTCTCTCCCCCTATGCGCCCTTTGACGGTGTGCAGGACGATGTGGTCATCGACAACCTCTCCGTGCTCTACACGGGGCGAAACATCCTCTCCGTAGCGCCCGAGTGCCAGGGCGTCCTGGTGCAGAACTGCGAGCTGGGCTGGGGCGGAGGATGCAGCGCCTCCTACGCCCTGGACACCATCACCGGCTATGCGGCCGGTGTCCAGCGCAACGGCGGTGTGGGCGGAGCCAGCTCCAGCCACAATACCTTCCGAAACAACTATGTCCACGAGACCTACCAGGAGGGGCTGGGGTTGGAGACCGCCATCGAGTTCAGTGGCCGGACCTTTGACGTGACCGACGTGGTGGTGGAAGGAAACGTGTTTTACCACTGTTCCGCCGCCATGCTGTACTTTAACTGGGACGAGGAGGCCAACCCGGACCACCAGTTCCGCAACATCAGTTTCCGGGACAACTATGTCTTTTACAGTGCCATGAGCAATTGGACCGATAATGGCGAGGAGGTACACGGCTATACCACAGGCTCCTTTACCATTGACGGAGGACCCAATATGCAGGACGGCACCGTGGAGGTGCGGGACAATGTGTTTTTTGCCGCGGGGGAGTGTCTGGTGTATATCCGGACCTATGTGCCCGAGTACCTGCCGGACTTTGAAGGAAACTGCTATGCTCAGTTCTCCGACCGTGTGTTCCTCTCCAGTGTCTCCGCCCCTTGCTACTGGAGTGAAAACGTCGCGGAGGGCGTGGTTGACATGCTGGGTGACAGCAGCGGAGAAGTGCTGAGCCTCTCCAGAGAGCGGTGGGGCGACGCAAACTGGTAACGAACCAGGATGGAGCGGGGGATTCCCCCGGCGCTCCCTTTTGCCCCAGAGATGCACAGGACAGTACCATCTGCCCCGCAGACATAAAAGCCTCGGGAGCTTCGGCTCCCGAGGCTTTTTGCTGCCCGAAGGAGGCGCTTTGCACCGGAACATGCGGTTGGGGGCAGGAAAAGGAAACCTGATGTTGGCCAGAGACGGGCCTGAGTGCGGCAAAAAAATATTTTGCCGGATAAAACCGATGGCCCCGCTGCCGGCACTATATGACAGAAAGGGAGGTGGAGCGCTTGCGTTTTTGTGGGGACCTTTGTAAAATAATAAGAAAAGAGGCTCCTTTCTCATGAGATACATTCCCTTCTTCCAATTCCTCCGCCTCTGTCTTCTGATGGACGCGGAGGAGCATCCAATGCCCCAGGGGATGACAAAACAGATAGAAAGGTCGAGAAATTGGGATGGAACAGGAAAATCTGACCACATTGATCCAGCGCGCCCGGGAGGGGGATCCGGATGCCCAGGATGCTCTGGTGCGGAAGGCCCAGAATAGGGTCTATTACCACTGCAAAAAGATGCTGAACAAGGAGGAGGACGCCCAGGACGCCGTCCAGGATGTGCTGATCACCATGATCACCAGCCTGGACAAGCTGCGGGAGCCTGCCGCCTTCTGGGGCTGGGTGAACGGCATTACCGCCAACCGCTGCCGCCACCTGCTGTCCGCCCCCCACAAGGAGTGGCAGATCCCCGAGGACGAGGAAGGCAACTCCATGCTGGATGCCATGGAGAACCTGGACGAGACGCTGGTGCCGGAAAAGGCGCTGGACAACGAGGAGACCCGCCGCATGATTCTGGGTCTGGTGGACGGCCTGTCCCCGGAGCAGCGCATGTGCGTGCTGTTCTATTATTACGACGAAATGAGCGTCAAAGACATTGCCCAGGCCATGGACACCAGCGAGGGCACGGTGAAGAGCCGCCTCAATTACGCCCGAAAGGCCATCCGCGCCGGTGTGGAGGAGTACGAGCGCAAGGGCATCAAGCTCTACAGCGTCAGCCCCATTCTGCTGCTGGTGTATTTCCTGCGGCAGGAGGCAGCTGCCTCCGTCCTGGAAGGTGCGGCGGCTTCCGCCATGGCCGGACAGGTTATGGCCCAGGCGGGGAGCGCCGCCCTGGCAGGGGCCACCGCCATGGGCACCGGAAGCGGAGCGGCCGCCGGTACCGTGGGAGGCAGTACCGCCGCCGGAGCCGCGGCCGGAAGCGCCGCAGCCGCCGGTACAGCGGGAGG
>NZ_QUGI01000011.1:9727-46560 GCF_003478995.1 Pseudoflavonifractor sp. AF19-9AC | reverse complement strand
GATAAGGTAGAATAAGTTTCGCAAATTGAAAAGTGGATAAAAAGAGACATGGTTTGCAGGTCTCTGGTAGAATGAAGTTGCGACACACCATTCTGAAAGGAGACAGCAAACCATGTCCGAGAAGATTGTACAGCTAAACGAGGAAGTTATCAAGGGGCAGCTCAAGGAGTTGGTGCGAGGCAGTGTAGAGGAAACCCTCAACGAGTTGCTGGAGGCCGAGGCGGAGAAGTTGACTCAGGCTGCTCGGTACGAGCGTAATGAGCAGCGGCAGGGCTACCGCAGCGGCCACTATAGCCGAAACCTCACCACCACTTCCGGGGATGTTACCTTGAAGGTGCCTAAGCTCAAGGGTATCTCTTTTGAAACTGCCATCATCGAGCGGTATCGCCGCCGGGAAAGCAGTGTAGAAGAGGCTCTCATTGAGATGTACCTGGCAGGCGTATCCGTTCGGCGTGTAGAGGATATTACCGAGGCTCTGTGGGGTAGCAAGGTGTCTCCCTCCACCATCAGTGAGCTGAACAAGAAGGCGTATGTCCACATTGAAGATTGGCGTAACCGTCCTTTGCAAGGTGGGCGGTATCCGTATGATTAAATCATAATAGGAACCCTGCAATATCAAGGCTTTGCGGGCCTAAGAAAATAAAAAAGACCTATCACATTACGCAGAACGCCGTCCGAGGAGACTTTCGGGCGGCGTTTCTGCGTGGCGGGAGAGGTCTGAGGAGGTGAAAATCAGAAAAAGTAGGTATAAAATTTTCGGGCAAAAATTTGTGCAACACTCCAAAAATCAAAAAACGAGGAGGAATTGAATGGCAGACGAAAAAGTGAATGGCGGCACGGAGGAGGTCAATGCCGCCGAGCCCGAGGTCATGGAACAGGCCGCCGTGGACACCTCGCCCGAGGCCGCTGCCCCGGAGCCGGAAGTGGTAGAACCGGCGGAGCCCGCTGCTGGTGATCCCGCTGTGGCTGAACCTGAGCCGGAGGCCCCCGACGGGGACGCCCCACCCCAGGTGGACGGCCCGGAGCCGGAACAGCCGGAAGTGGCGGATGCCGCCGTTGACGAGCCCGCTGTGGCTGAACCTGTGCTGGAGGCCCCCGGTGGGGACACTCCGCCCCAAGTTGACATCTCGGAGCCGGAGCAGCCGGAACCGGCGGAGCCCGCTGCTGGTGATTCCGCTATGGTTGAACCTGAGCCGGAGCCCCCTGCCCCCGGCGAGGAGGGCGAGGTAGTAGTGTCCTTTGAGCAAATCAGCGAACTCATCTCCAAGCGCAACCAGGAGGCGCGGGCGGCCATCGAGCAGGAGAAGGCCGCCACTCCACAGCCAGAAGGTATGGACAAGAGCCCGGAGGAACCGGCCCAGGAGGAGCCTGCCCCCAAGCGCCAGAACCGTCCCCCCAAGGAGAAAAGACCGGAGCATGAGGAAAAGGCGGACAAGCCCCGCCGTGGTGGCCGTAAGCCCAAGGAGGCCACTCAGGATAAGGATGATCCATCGGGCAAGGTTCGGGACAAAGTGTCCCGAGGCAAGCGCGGCAAGGCTGCCCCTGAGCGGGACACTCCCGGGGGCGGCGCTGCCGCCGGTGCTCCTGCTGTTGAGGTGGATACCCCTACCGCAGATGTAGAGGCCGCCTTTGGGCTGAAGGACGCTACCCGCGCTACCAAGGAGGAGGTTGTTTACCTTGACCTCTCTGAGCTTCACGCCTTTAAGGATCACCCTTTCAAGGTGCGGGAGGATACGGAGATGCAATCCCTGGTGGAGAGCGTCAAGACCGGCGGCGTGAACCAGCCCGCCCTTGTCCGTCCCCGTGAGGGTGGCGGCTATGAGATCATCGCGGGCCACCGCCGCCAGAAGGCCAGTGAGCTGGCCGGTTTTCGGAATATGCCCTGCATTGTCCGTGAAATGACGGATGACGAGGCCATTCTCGCCATGACAGACGATAACCTGCGGCACCGGGATCATATCCTCCCCACGGAGAAAGCCAAAGCACTCCAACAGCAGGTGGATGCCATTTCCCACCGGGGGGTTAAACTCCAAAATGTTGCCAAGGGCGATATTGGAAAGCGGTCAACGGAAATTGTGGGAGCACGAAACGGCCTGAATTATAAAAAGGTCATACGGCTGATCCGCTTGAACTACTTGGTACAGGAACTGAAAGATATGGTGGACGGCACTGCGATGAACGCGGACGGCAAGCCTGCAAAGAAAATCGGCTTTACCCCCGCTGTGGAGCTATCCTATATCCGGCCCAAAAACCAGCGGCTCATCGCGGTGTCCATTGAGGGGGAGCAGGCGTCCCCCTCTGTATCTCAGGCCAAAAAGCTCCGTGAGCTGGATGAAAAGGGCCTGCTCAACGGAGATGTCATTGATGGGATTTTAAGTGAGGAAAAGAAGGAGGTCGATCAAGTGATTATCAGCACAGAGGAACTCAATAAGTATTTCGGCAAGGAAGTCACACCCCGGCAGATGAAGGATCAGATCATGGCCCTGCTGGACGAGTGGAAGGAAAAGCAACCGCCCGAGAAGAAGGCGGGACTGGAGAAGTAAGCCTTTGGGACACTTTGTCCCAAGGGCTTTTTTCATTTCTACATTATATTAGGAGGTGCGATTTTGAACATTTATCATCATACCCCCCGGCGGCTCATGGCGCTGCTGCTGGCCCTGGTGCTGTGCATCGGCATGGTGCCCAGCGCCTTTGCCGCTCAGGAGGACAACTATCACGATCCGGCAGAGAATTGGATGGAGGCGCTCAACCGTACCAACGAACTGGACGCCAATTCGGTGGTGACGATTGAAACATTTAACTGCTGCGAGTGCGGGCAGGCCACTTCGTTTGAAGTGTTCCGCGTGCCGGAGTACACCCGCAACAGGGAAACAGCCCTGACCCGCAACGTCAAGTATTCAGACGGCACTTGCCTGGACGGGGAGAGCAAGGGCGACCTGCTGGACGGCACCCCCGGCAAGGATGCCTACTACACCGGCTACCACTGGACGAAAGCGGTGTGCCAGACTTGCGGCACGTTCAATACCAACATGGGGGCCACCAATTACTCCTGTGGTAAAAATGTGTATTGGCTCTATGACTGCGCAGCGGATTTCTTTGAGGAACTGCCGGAAACGCAGGCCATCGAGCAGGTGGACAGCGAGTATCACCACGTCACCACTACCAGCGGGGAGTATTGCGCGTTCTGCTATGGCACGTTCAAGGAGGAAAATTCCACCTTGGAGCGCCACCACATGGAGGGCAGTATCCGCCCGGAGCTGGCCCATGACCGCTTTGTGGAAATGGACACCTGCGCCGATTGCGGCTATTCCGAAACCGCCTACACCGCCGCAAAGAGCGTCGTGGCGGACTACTTCGGCGTGGTGGACGGCCAGCCCCACACCGTCACCGTGTCAGACCTCTCCGACGCGGGCGTTACCACCGCCATCCGCTACGGCAACGAGGCGGGCTCCTGCACCCTGACTTCGGCCCCCAACTACACGGAGGCGGGGGATTATCCCGTGTATTATGAAATCACCTACACCTTTAAGGACACCAATATGGTGGAGGACGGCGTGGCCTTTGTACATCTCCGTGACGAAACCACCACCGAGGACGGCTCCTGCTCCTGCGGCTGTGGCAATCCCGACTGCGGCTGCCAAGACCCGGATTGTGACGGCTGCTGTTGCGAGGACAAGGGTTGCGGCGAGAACCACAACTGGACGTTGCTGGATAGCGTAGACCCCACCTGCCTGACCCTGGGCTATGACCGCTATCTCTGTGTGGAGTGCGGCATGATTGAAAAGCGGGACTATGAGGCGGCCTTGGGCCACGCCTACCAGAGTTCCGTCATCCGGGAGGCCACCTGCGAGGTGCCCGGCAAGACCCTGGACATCTGCCAGCGGTGCGGCGATACCAAGGAGACCTCCATCCCCCAGGGGGAGCATGAGTTCTCTATTTCCACCATCTCCGCAACCTGCACCAGCCCCGGCTACACCCTGCGGGAGTGCGCGGTCTGCGGGGAGCGCCATATCGAGGACATCACCCCGGCCCTGGCCCACAACTATGTGAGCAAGACCACCCCGGCCACCTGTGAGGGCGGCGGCAAGACCATCCATCTCTGTGAGGGCTGCGGCTCCAGCTTTATCACGGACTACACCGACCCCCTGGGCCATAGCTGGGACGAGGGCAAGGAAATCACCGATGCCACCTGCACCGGCGAGGGTATGACCGAGTACACTTGTGTCCGCTGCGGGGCCACCCGTCTGGAGGGCGATGCGGCGGCGGGCCATGTGCCCGGCGCTCCCGCTACCTGCACCGAGCCCCAGCTTTGCGAGAAGTGCGGGGCCGTGATTGCCAACGCCCTGGGCCACGACTACCAGGAGGAAGTGATCGCGCCCACCTGCGAGGGCATGGGCCATACCACCTACACCTGCTCCCGCTGCGGGGACAGCTATGAGGGGGACTATACCGACCCCACCGGCCACACCCCCAGCGACTGGATCGTGGACAAGGAGCCCACCACAGATTCCGAAGGTTCCCGGCATAAGGAGTGCGAGGTCTGCGGGGAAACGCTGGAAACTGAGGAAATCGAGAAAATCTACAATCAATCCACCACGGACGAACACGGCGAGGCCATTGTGGGCGGCTATCTGGTGACGGTCAGCGACACCGATACCAAAAATCCCGTGGCCGGGGCCACCGTCACGCTCCACGCGGATGAGTCCCTGTCCATCCGGCTGCCCTCTGGCCGCCTGCTGGACTACGCCGACCAGACCACCATCCGCGTCCAGCTCGTCAAGGACGAGTCCCCGGTGGTAGGTATGGGCATCGCCGTCACTGACCGCAACGGCAATTCCAGCAGCGGCAAGACGGATTCCGCCGGGCAGCTCACTGTCCCCGGCGGCTCGGATTCCACCAATGAGGACGGCAAGGGCACCGTGGGCTGGGAGGACGCCGACGGCAACCGCCACACCCTCACCGTGAAGGTGGAGGACTATGAGACAAAACGTCCCATACCTGACGCCGGTATCTCCATCGGCTCCACGGGCAATATCACTGTCACCCTGCCGGACGGCGAGGACATGGACGAGGCCAACCGTATCACCGTCACCGTTACCGACCATGAGCGCCAGCCCCAGGAGGGTCTTTCCGTCATCGTGAAGGGCGACCTGGGCCAGCGGGAAAGCGGCGAAACCGATGAGGCGGGCCAGCTCACCGTGCCCGAGGTGGCGGAGCTGGAGACCCACGGGGCCTATGTGGTGGGCTATACCGACGGCACCTTTGGGCCGGGCCGGAGTATGCGCCGCAGCGAGGCGGCCACCATCTTTGCCCGCCTGCTTTCCCAGCGCCTGGGCGAACCCATCTCCGCCCCCACGACGGCCACTTTCCCGGACGTGTCCCCCGACGCATGGTACGCCGGGTATGTGTCCTACCTGACCCGCTACGGCATCGCCGTGGGCTACACCGACGGCCTGTTCCACGGGGACGAGCCCATTTCCCGCGCCGAGTTCACCGCGATGGCGGTTCGGTTCTTCGACGCCTACGGGGACGGCGACCAGGAGATCATGGAGGACTACCAGGACTTTTGGGATGTGTCCCCCGGCCATTGGGCGGCTGGGTACATCGAGGACGCCGCCCGGCACGGCTGGGTGGTAGGCTATGGGGACGGCACGTTCCAGCCGGAGGATGAAATCTCCCGCGCTGAAGTCGTTACCATCGTCAACCGCCTGCTGGGGCGCGAGGCCGACCAGGACTATATCGCCAGCGGCCCCCGTGGGCTGGTGCGGTTCCCGGACGTGTCCAGCGGCCATTGGGCCTACTATGACATTCTGGAGGCGTCCAACCACCACGAGGCGGACGTGTCCGGCGATCCCGAGGTCTGGCAGGAGAAATAAGCAGCCCTGAGACACTTTGTCCCAAGGGCTTTTGTGCGCGTCTATCCCGGAGCTCTGGCGGTATATATCCCCCGTCGCCGCCGTTATCCCGGCACAGGCGGGAGTGGGCGGTCAAGGGGGCGGAACGCCCCGCCGCTCTGCGGCGGCTTGCCCTTGACGGCCCGCCCCGGCTGTGCTATCTCACGCGGCGCGGCGGGGGTATATCCTCCAGAGCCACACCCCGCCCATGAATGGGCGGGGATGGGGGTGGGCTGAACGATTCACAGGAACATCTACATTATAGAATACGGAGGTTTTGCAACATGAAAAGACCCCTTGCTTATATCACCGCCCCCTGGAAGGGCGACATTGCGGAAAACGCGGAGCAGGCGGCGCAGTATTGCCGGGCCGTCTATGAGGCGGGCTATGCCCCCATCTGCCCGGCGCTGTTCCTGCCCCTGTTCCTCAACGATCCGGTGCCCCAGGAGCACAAGGACGGCATCGACATTGGCCGCGACCTGCTCCGGCGCTCCCGCGTGCTGGTGGTCTGCGGCCATATCGTCACCGAGGAAATGAAAAACGATATTGCCATCGCCCAGCGGCTTGGCATCACCGCCACCACCCTGGAGGGCATTTTGACGGTGAAGGGCCAGGGGAAACGCTGATGGACGTACTTTTCGAGGCGTATGTCACCAACCTGGGCAAGTACAATGAGGGCGAGCTGGTGGGCGAATATCTGAAATTCCCCACCACCACTGAGGAGGTGCAGGCTCTTTTTAAGCGTATTGGTGTGGACGGGGTGCGGTATGAGGAATTTTTCCTCACCGACTTCGAGAGCGATATAGACGATCTGACCGATTACATGGGCGAGTATGAGAACATCGACGAACTCAACCATCTGGCCTGCCTGATCTCCGAGCTGGATGAGGGCGACCTGGAGAAATTCAAGGCGGTTCTATTCAGCGGAGAGTTTTCCGGCGGCGTCAAAGATTTAATCAATCTGACGCAAAACCTGGATTGCTACGAATTATACCCAGGCATTGACAGCGAGGAGGAGCTGGGGCGTATGTATCTCCAGGAATTTGAGGCGATCCAGATACCGGAGCATCTGGTGGACTACATTGACTATGAGGCATACGGGCGGGACGCCCGGATCAATGAGGGCGGTTCTTTCTGCCCCGGCGGCTATGTAATCAACAATAACGGTTCATTCGTGGAGCATTACTCCGGTCTGGACGACATCCCGGACGAACATCGCGTGTTTTCTCTGCCCAAGCTCTCGATCCGCGAACAGATGGCGGCCTATCAGGAGGTGAGCGACAAGGCCGCTGCCCAGCGCGGCAAGCCCGCCCCGGAGCCGGGGCGGGAGGAGCGGTAGCCCTATGGGACACTTTGTCCCAAGGGGCTTTTGTCATATCTGGAGGAGGTGATTGACTGGTAGACGAGGAAGTGTCCCGGCGCACCATAGCGGTCTATTTCAAGGCGGGCAAGCTGACGACCCGGACGCTGGCCCTGGCGCTGCGGGCGGCTGGGCGGCAGATTCGCAAGGCGCACCAAGCCCACCAAACACCCCACGGCAGGCAGACGGTGCGGAAACTGATGGCCCACGGCGCAAACACGAACAGCGCCCCCGTGGAGGCCCCGGCCCTCTTTGACCGGGTGGCCCGCAAAATGAATGTGGACTACGCTTTCTACAAGACCAAAGAGGGAAAATACCTGTTGTTCTTCAAATCCGGTCAGGCGGACGCTATTTCCGCCTGTTTCTCGGAGTATTCCCATCTGGTGCTGCGCCGTGGGAAATCCCACAAGACGCCCATCCTGGAGCAGCTCAAAAATGCCCAGGAGCAGGTGCGGCAGCAGCCCCACCGTGAGCAGGAACGGGTGAAGGAGGCGGCGCGTGAAGATCGGTAACGTCAAGAAAATCCTTTTACCCAACCTGCCCTATCTGTTCATCCTGTGGGCCTTTCTGAAACTCGGCACCGCCTACCGGCTGGCCCCCGGCGCGGACTTCGCCCATAAACTCATCGGCCTGGGCCAGACCATCGGCCCGGCCTTTGCCGACTTCGCCCCTGGGCTCCACCCCTTTGACTGGCTGGTGGGGATCGCCGGGGCTGCGGCGCTCCGGCTGGTGGTCTACGCCAAGGCAAAGAAGGCGAAAAAATATCGCCGGGATGAAGAGTACGGCAGCGCCCGGTGGGGCACGGCGGAGGATATAAAGCCTTTCACCGACCCCAAGTTCGAGAACAACGTCATTCTCACCGGGACGGAGCTGCTTACCATGAACACCCGGCCCAAAAACCCCGCCAACGCCCGCAACCTCAACGCCTGTGTGGTGGGCTCGTCCGGCTCCGGCAAGACCCGGTTCTGGCTGACCCCCCAACTGCTCCAGGCTCATTCGTCCTATGTGGTGGTAGACCCCAAGGGCGGCACCTTGTCCCAGGTAGGGCGCTTTCTCCAGCGGAAGGGGTACAAAATCAAGGTATTCAATTCCATCGACTTCTCCAAGTCCATGCACTATAACCCCCTGGCCTACGTCCGCAACGAGGCGGACATCTTGAAGTTCGTCAACACCCTCATTTCCAACACCAAGGGCGAGGGCAAGGAGAGCGATCCATTCTGGACGAAATCCGAGACCCTGCTCTACTGCGCCCTCATCGCCTATATCATCTTCGAGGGCCCGCCGGAGGACAGAAACATGAATACTTTGGTGGACATGATCTCCGGCATGGAGGTGAAGGAGAACGACGAGGACTACATGAACGCTGTGGACTATATGTTCAAGGGCCTGGAAAAGCGCAAGCCGGATTGCTTTGCCGTCAAGCAGTATAAGAAGTACAAGCTGGCCAGCGGCAAGACGGCCAAGAGCATTTTGATAAGCTGCGGGGCCCGCCTTGCCCCCTTTGACATCCCCCAGCTCCGGGAGATCATGGCCTATGACGAGCTGGAGCTGGACAAGCTGGGAGATCGGAAAACGGCTGCTTTCTTCCTCATCAGCGACACGGACAGCACCTACAATTTTCTTGTGGCGCTGGCGTTCTCGCAGATGTTCAACCTGTTGTGTGAGCGGGCAGACAACAAGTATGGGGGCCGCCTGCCCCACCATGTTCGGGTGCTGTGGGACGAGGCGGCCAACACGGGACAGGTGCCCAACCTGGAAAAGCTGGTGGCCGTCATCCGTTCCCGGGAGGTGAGCCTGACCCTCTTTTACCAGCAGCTTGCTCAGTGTAAGGCCATCTACGACAAACACGCGGAAACCATCTTAGGCAATATGGATTCCGTGGTATTCCTGGGGGGCCGGGAGAGCTCCACCATCAAGGAAATCTCGGAAAACTGGCTGGGTAAGGCTACCATCTATATGCAGACGGACGGGCGCTCCAAGGGCCAGTCCGAGAGCTACAACCTCAATACCCAGCGGCTGGGCCGGGAGCTGATGACCCCCAGCGAGCTTGCCACCATGCCCGGTGACAAGTGCATCCTGCAGCTCCGGGGCCTGCCGCCGTTTTATTCCCCCAAGTACGATCTGAAACGCCACCCCAACTACAAGTTTACGGCGGAGGCGGACAAAAAGCGCAACGCCTTTGACCTGGACAAGCTGATCCGCCGCAGGCGGCGGCCCGGTCTGGACGAGGTGTGCGAGGTGTTCCAGGTGGACGAGCCGATCCCTCTCACGGAAGAGGACGAGGACATCCTCAACTATGACGATGTGGACGACCCGGACGCCTTTTAAGATAGATTCCCCCATCAATTCCTTTGGGACAAAGTGTCCCATACCACCCGCCGCCGGAAACGGCGGTTTATTTTATGGCCGGGCAATCCCCGGAGAATGGAGGTTTTATGCAGTTTTTCAGTTCCGCAATCACTACTTTGCAGACTCTTGTTGTGGCCCTGGGCGCTGGCCTTGGCGTGTGGGGCGTCGTGAACCTGCTGGAAGGTTATGGTTCCGACAATCCCGGCTCCAATGCTCATGTACGGTAGAGAAGCACAAAGCAAAACAAAGACAGCCAGTCCTGCCACTATTCCGAAGTCAGGGGAACGCAATAGAAAAATTCATAGCTGTATGCTATACTTAATTAGCATTTGAACATATCAAGCTGACACAGCAATCTCTTTGCTTGCCGTTAATGCGCGTCTACCAATAGTCCGCAGAAAGCAAGAGTAGCGTAAAGGTATAAAAATTTCAAACTTCTTTGTAACGAAATTCCGATTTCTCCGTCTAACCTATGAAGCTGAAGGAGGTGATGACAAGTATGGACTATGAAAAGCTCTATAAAGCCTACTATTTACAGGTATACTCGTATACTATTTCTCTTGCCAAAAATCGTGAGATAGCAGAGGAAATCACGCAGAACACATTCTATAAGGCTGTTTCTACAACATCACAATTCAAAGGTAAGTCAGATGAATTGACATGGCTCTGCTCCATAGCAAAAAACCTTTACCATGATGAAATGCGAAGCCGTCAGCGAGTAGCTGATGTGAGTGAAATCAATGACTTGCCATCAAATGAAAATGTTGAGAACTCAGTTGCAGATTCTGACATGGCGTTCCGCATACACCTCGTTCTTCACCGTTTGGAAGAACCATACAAAGAAGTCTTTCAGCTTCGCGTATTCGGGGAACTATCTTTTTCACAAATCGCTGCAATTTTTGGAAAAACAGAATCATGGGCGAGAGTTACTTATCATCGTGCAAAGCTAAAAATTCAAGAAAGGATGGATGAAAAGCATGAGTAAACAATGCGATATTGTTCGAGATATTCTTCCGCTGTATGTTGACGGTGCTTGCAGCGAAGCAAGCGCAGAGATGGTAAAAGAGCATTTGAACGCCTGTGCTGACTGTAACGCAATTTATCAGAAATTGCTTTCTCACACGAGCGAAGATGTTCTTCACGAAGAAAGCGAAAGCGTTATTATGCGCCATGAGGCAAAAGAAAAGCAGAGAGGCAGAAAAAAGATAACGATTGCTGTTCTCGTTTCCATCGCTCTTTGTATCATTGCAATTTTTACAGCTCTCTTTCTGTTACCTATAAACATTGCTTATGAGCCTGTCAAAATCGACTTCCCATTTGAGGTTGAAGATGTCGAAAACGTTGAAATGTACCACTATGACGGAGTGCCTGAATCAGCAGAAAAGAAAGTAGTTGTTGCTGAAAATGATATAAAGACCCTGTATGATAAGTTCAAGGGCTTATCCCTAAAAGACAAAACGACTGAGGAAACTGCCGGAGCAGATGTGACCAGCTTTAGATTTAACCTCTCAGATGGAACAAGCTACGATTTGATTTACGCCTGCTATGGGGTTAAAAACGGCGAATTGAAGTCAGCAGCAGGCGGTTTTAAGTATTTCACAAGTGCGGATATCGGCTCTTATTGGAACAATTTGAATACGGAACTTGAGGCAATTCCTATCAATGAGAGTGAATTGCCGTGAGCAGATAGCAAACCCAGCCGAGCCTGTCAACGGTCAAGATGAACGGCGCAAATGCGCCGCCGTTGACAGCCCCGCCCGTCTTTGCTGTTCGGTAATCAAGAGGGCGACAGCACAAGATGCTGCCGCCCTCTGCCATTATTCAGAAAGGGGGATTTTCCATGACCGAACACGAAAAGTATCAAGAACATATCCGGCATACACACGATGCCTTTTGCAAGACTGTTATTCGCCACGCTGCCATAGACGCAGCCCGGAGCATACGGAGCCGCCGCAAGCGGGAAATCTCGCTTGAATATCTGATAGAAGAAAAACACTATCCATTCAGTACCACAGATAAATACTTTGCGGAGCAATCCGGCATGACCAGCTATCCGCTTTTCGTCTGTGGTCAGATGGTGCTTTTGGAAAGTCCAGAGCTTGCCGCAGCCCTGTCCGCACTATCACAGATGGAACAGGAAATCATTTTCTTGTACTACTTCCAACGATTGACGCATAGGGAGATTGGACGGAGATATGGACGGGCTGGCAACACAACCGGGCGGCGTATTCAGATGATTTTACGGCGGCTACGGGCAGAGTTGGAGGGTTTGTCCTATGAGCCAGCTACTTCCCTATGAGACAATCGTTAAGGCAAGCGAGGGCGACCCGGAAGCTGTTGCCGCCGTCCTATCCCATTATGCGGGATATGTCCGCTCTTGTGCGAAAATGGACGGACAGATTAACACGGATATGCAGGAGCATATCGTCAGGCAACTGATAGAAAGCCTGTTGAAGTTCCGCTTTGACCGCTAAACAGAAAAGTTGTATAATTAGAGCCTGACAAATTAAACTTCAATGAGGGTAGAGCAAATGGAACAGATTATCAATTATAGAGACATACCCACAGATAAAAGGATTGACATATTAAATGCTCTTGAGCGAATAGGTTTTTTTCCGGCATACGGCGGCGTGAGAACAATGCAGCAAATTATGGAAAAGTCAGTTCCAGGTTCAGGCCCACAATTCTATTTCGTTTTCCGTGAAAATGAGTTGATAGGGTACAATTTTCTCATTGGGGACACTAAGAAATATAAAGCGTTCCCATGGCTTGCTATTAGCAATATGGATGAGCAGAAGTTGACTGTTTGTGAAGAACTGATGAAAATACAAATTGCCTTTTTTGAAGAACTCGGAATGCAAAAGATAGCAGATCATTGCGTTAGGATTATGGAAGATTACAGAAAAGGAATTGGAAAGCGGAAAGAAAGCGATTGCAGATAAATTCCATTTGAAAAACGGCTGACAATTTAATACCGCCGCCCATCACAGCGGAAGATAAGCAGTAAATCTTGAAAAGGTTTACTGCTTTTTTTGCGCCCATTTTCAAAAATCTTTGGCAAACCACACCGCCGGATTGTTGTAGGGAGCAGACAGGGAAAATAAAAAAATTTTCGCTGCGTTTGCCAAAACGCCCCCTTTTCACCGTTGTAGTGGTGAACAGCGGGCAGAACACGCCGCCGCAATCGCTATATTGGTGGAGCAAGCCAGTATATCCGCAAACCAGAGCCGCCGAGGAAAGCGGTAGTTTTTTAGAGCAAGATTCTACCGCAGTACCAAAATTCGCTTTTCGCTCATTTTGCCCCTGCGGGAATCTTGTTGGGGAGTGCCTTCCCCAAACCCTGCTTATGCGGCTTGCGCCGCTTAAAAATCCTTCAAAATATTTTTTCGGATTTTTCAAAAACAGTTCCGCTTCACACCCCGTTTTTCTCCTATTAGTGAGAGGACACCACGCACAGAAAGGAGGTTTTACCATGCGAAAACGATACAACACACCGCACCGCAGCCGGGTAGTCAAAACACGCATGACCGAGGAAGAATACGCCGAGTTTGCCCAACGGCTTTCTGCTTACAACATGAGCCAAGCCGAGTTTATCCGGCAAGCCATAACCGGGGCAGCCATACGCCCCATCATAACCGTTTCTCCTGTCAATGACGAGCTGCTTGCCGCTGTCGGGAAACTGACCGCCGAATACGGCAGGATCGGCGGCAACTTAAACCAGATAGCCCGGACGCTGAACGAGTGGCACAGCCCCTACCCGCAGCTTGCCGGGGAGGTACGGGCGGTGGTTTCCGACCTTGCTGCCCTAAAGTTTGAAGTCTTGCAGAAAGTAGGTGACGCTGTTGGCAACATTCAAACATATCAGCTCTAAAAATGCGGACTATGGCGCAGCGGAAGCCTACCTCACATTTGAGCATGACGAGTTTACCATGAAGCCCACCCTTGATGAAAACGGGCGGCTGATACCGAGGGAGGATTACCGCATTTCTTCCCTTAACTGCGGGGGCGAGGATTTCGCTGTTGCCTGTATGCGGGCTAATCTCCGCTATGAGAAAAACCAAAAACGGGAAGATGTGAAAAGCCACCACTATATCATCAGCTTTGACCCACGGGACGGGACAGACAACGGCTTGACCACAGACCGGGCGCAGGAACTGGGGGAACAGTTCTGCAAGGCACATTTCCCCGGACACCAAGCCCTAATCTGCACCCACCCGGACGGGCATAACCACAGCGGGAATATCCATGTGCATATCGTCATCAACTCCCTGCGGATTTATGAAGTCCCGCTTCTGCCCTACATGGACAGACCAGCCGACACAAGGGAGGGCTGCAAGCACCGCTGCACCAATGCCGCTATGGAATATTTCAAGAGTGAAGTCATGGAGATGTGCCACCGGGAGGGGCTTTACCAAATCGACCTCTTGAACGGCAGCAAGGAACGGATAACGGAACGGGAATACTGGGCGGCAAAGAAAGGGCAGCTTGCCCTTGATAAAGAGAATGCCGCCAGAGAAGCCGCCGGACAGCCGACCAAGCCTACCAAGTTTGAAACGGACAAGGCGAAGCTGCGCCGGACGATACGGCAGGCACTTTCCCAAGCCGCCAGCTTTGACGAGTTTTCTTCCCTTTTGCTGCGGGAGGGTGTGACCGTTAAGGAGAGCCGGGGGCGGCTTTCCTACCTCACGCCGGACAGGACAAAGCCTATCACAGCCCGGAAGCTGGGGGACGATTTTGACAAGGCTGCTGTCCTTGCCCTGCTCACGCAGAACGCCCACAGAGCCGCCGAAAAGCCCAAAGCCATACCGGAATACCCACATACCCAAAAGGGACGCTTGCAGGAGGAAAAAGCCGCAAAAACCACCCCGGCAGACAACACCTTGCAACGCATGGTTGACCGGGAAGCTAAGCGAGCCGAGGGCAAGGGCGTGGGCTATGACCGCTGGGCGGCAAAGTACAATCTAAAGCAAATGGCGGCTACCGTTACCGCCTATCAGCAGTACGGCTTTTCTTCCCCGGAGGAACTGGACGAAGCCTGTTCTGCCGCCTATACCGCCATGCGGGAAAGCCTTACAGAGCTGAAGCAGGTGGAAAAGACGCTGGACGGGAAAAAGGAGCTGCAACGGCAGGTGCTTGCCTATTCCAAGACCCGCCCTGTCCGGGACGGGCTGAAACAGCAGAAAAACGCCAAAGCAAAAGCAGCCTACCGACAGAAGCACGAAAGCGACTTTATCATAGCAGACGCAGCCGCCCGTTATTTTAGGGAGAACGGCATTTCCAAGCTGCCAAGCTATAAAGCCCTGCAAGCAGAGATTGAAGCCCTTATCAAAGAGAAAAACAGCGGCTACAACGATTACCGGGCAAAACGGGAGGAATACCGCCGCTTACAGACTGTCAAGGGCAATATCGACCAGATTTTACGCCGGGAACGCAAGCCTGTGAAAAGGCAGGAACAGGAACGATAAAAACCGCCCCAAAATGTACCCGAACCTATACAGAACAAGGGGGCTGCCCCGTACCCTATCCGCAATACCAAAGGGTTTTTTAACGGGCTTACAGGGCAGAAAAACCCCGAAAATGATACCGAGATGATACAGAATTACCGCCGATACCGCCACACCAGCGGAAACGGCAGAAAGGAGCGCACCCATGCCAAGAATGAGCAAGAAACGGCGGCTGGAATGGTCTTTTTTCCTGCGGCAAGTGAAAGTTGGGAATACCACCTGCGACCGTATCACATACAACGACCTCTGCCGGGGCTGTACCCATAGCTGCAAGCAGAGCTTCCGGGCGGTTATCATACTCTGCCCCCGCTACTACTCCAAACGCCGGAAAAAGGAGGACAGGGACAATGGCAGATAACCGCAAGTATTACTACCTCAAGCTGAAAGAGAACTTTTTTGACAGCGACTCCATTGTGCTGCTGGAAGATATGAAAGACGGGATTTTATACTCCAATATCCTCTTGAAGCTGTACTTAAAATCGCTGAAAAACGGCGGGAAATTGCAGCTTGACGAGCATATCCCCTACACAGCGCAGATGATAGCGACACTGACCCGCCACCAGATAGGGACGGTTGAGAGGGCTTTAGAGATTTTCCGGCAGTTGGGGCTTGTGGAGCAGCTTGACAGCGGGGCTTTTTATATGACCGATATTGAGCTGATGATAGGACAGTCCTCTACCGAAGCCGAGAGGAAACGGGCTGCAAGGCTGGAAAACAAGGCACTTTTACCGCCCCGGACAAAAGGCGGACATTTGTCCGACATTCGTCCACCAGAGATAGAGATAGAGTTAGAGAAAGAGATAGAGATAGAAAAAGAGAGAGAGGGAGAAACGGGACACCCCGCCCCCGCTGCTTATGGCAGATACAACAATGTGATACTGACCGATACAGAGCTTTCCGGGCTGAAAACAGAGCTGCCCGACAAGTGGGAGTATTACCTTGACCGGCTTTCCTGCCATATCGCTTCCACCGGGAAGCAGTACCACAGCCATGCAGCCACCATTTACAAGTGGGCGCAGGAGGACGCTGCCAAAGGCAAGGCTGCCCCGAAACAGGGCATACCCGATTATTCATGCAAGGAGGGCGAGAGCTTATGAAAAACGAGATTGAAGCTATGATTACGGACATTACAACCACTACCACCGAAGCGGAGGATTACACAGGCGAGGACGGGCTTTTATACTGCGGTAAGTGCCATACGCCCAAAGAAGCCTATTTTGCAGAGGGAAAGACTTGTTTCGGGCGTGACCGCCACCCAACAGACTGCGACTGCCAGCGGGCAGCCCGTGAAAAGCAGCAAGCCGCCGAAAGCCGACAGAAGCACCTTGAAAAAGTAGAGGACTTGAAACGCCGGGGCTTTACTGACCCTGCTATGCGGAACTGGACATTTGAGCATGACAACGGCAGAAACCCACAGACCGAAACCGCCCGCTTTTATGTGGAGAGCTGGGAAACCATGCAGGCTGAAAATATCGGCTACCTGTTTTGGGGAGGCGTGGGGACGGGAAAAAGCTACCTTGCCGCCTGTATCGCCAACGCCCTTATGGAGCAGGAAGTCCCGGTGTGCATGACAAACTTTGCAACGATACTGGGTGACCTTGCCGCCAGCTTTGAGGGCAGGAACGAATATATTTCCCGCCTTTGCAGCTACCCCCTGCTGATACTTGATGATTTTGGTATGGAGCGAGGGACAGAATACGGGCTGGAACAGGTTTACAGCGTGATTGACAGCCGTTACCGAAGCGGCAAGCCGCTGATCGCCACGACCAACCTCACGCTGGAGGAATTGCAGCACCCGCAGGACACGCCCCACGCCCGTATCTATGACAGGCTGACTTCCATGTGCGCCCCCGTCCGCTTCACGGGCAGCAACTTCCGAAAGGAAACCGCACAGGAAAAGCTGGAACGCTTAAAGCAACTGATGAAGCAGCGAAAGGAGAGCCTATGACAGAAACCAAACAGACAAGCACCACCAAAACAGACCGCCGCCCGGACTGTGTAACGGAAATCCGCATGGGCAACTCCGTCCTTACCGTTTCCGGCTTCTTCAAGCAGGGCGCAACCGACACCGCAGCCGACAAGATGATGAAAGTGCTGGAAGCGGAAGCTGCTACACAAAAAACGGCGATTTGACCGACCATAAAGAAGCAGATTTGACGCTTTTGCCGCTATACAGACAGCCGCCCCATGTGGTACAATCAAGGTACGGAATAGTGGGGCTGGCTGTCGGAAACGGAGGATTTTATGTTAAGACAGACCAACCAACAACCAATTACCGCCCTTTACCCAAGACTATCCCATGAGGACGAGCTGCAAGGCGAAAGCAATTCCATTTCCAATCAGAAGCGTATCCTTGAAACCTATGCAAAGCAGAACGGCTTTTCCAATCTGCGCTGGTACACGGACGACGGTTATTCTGGTGCGAACTTTCAAAGACCCGGTTTTCAAGCCATGCTTGCGGACATTGAAGCCGGAAAAGTCGGGACAGTTATCGTAAAGGATATGTCGAGGTTAGGGCGAAACTACCTGCAAGTGGGAATGTACACGGAAATGATTTTCCCACAGAAAGGTGTCCGCTTCATCGCTATCAATGACGGAGTGGACAGCGCACAGGGCGACAATGATTTTGCCCCGCTGCGGAATATCTTTAACGAATGGCTGGTGAGAGATACGAGCAAGAAAATCAAAGCAGTGAAACGCTCAAAAGGCATGAGTGGCAAGCCTATCACAAGCAAGCCTGTGTATGGCTACCTCATGGACGAGGACGAAAATTTCATCATTGACGAGGAAGCTGCACCCGTAGTCAAGCAGATATACAATTTCTGCCTTGCCGGGAATGGTCCGACCAAGATAGCCCGTATGCTCACAGAGCAGCAAATCCCCACGCCGGGGACGCTGGAATACCGCAGGACGGGCAGCACCCGCCGCTACCACCCCGGCTATGAGTGCAAGTGGGCAACCAATACCGTTGTGCATATCCTTGAAAACCGGGAATACACGGGCTGCCTGGTAAACTTCAAGACGGAAAAACTCTCTTATAAAGTCAAGCACAGCGTAGAAAACCCGGAGGAAAAGCAAGCGATATTCGAGAACCACCACGAGCCTATCATAGACACCCAAACATGGGAACGGGTGCAGGAGCTTCGCAAGCAGCGCAAACGCCCCAACCGCTATGATGAAGTGGGCTTGTTCTCCGGCATACTGTTCTGTGCAGACTGCGGCAGTGTGATGTATCAGCAGCGATACCAGACGGACAAGCGCAAGCAGGACTGTTATATCTGCGGCAACTACAAGAAACGCACCCATGACTGTACAGCGCACTTTATCCGCACCGACCTCTTGACCGCTGGTGTACTATCCAATCTGCGGAAAGTGACCAGCTATGCGGCAAAGCATGAAGCCCGGTTTATAAAGCTCTTGATTGAGCAGAACGAGGACGGGGGCAAGCGCAGGAACGCCGCCAAGAAAAAGGAACTGGAAGCCGCCGAGAAACGCATAGCCGAGTTATCCGCTATCTTCAAGCGGCTGTATGAGGACAGCGTGACCGGGCGCATATCAGACGAGCGTTTCACAGAGCTGTCGGCAGACTATGAAGCAGAGCAACGGGAACTGAAAGAAAAAGCCGCCGCTATCCAAGCGGAGCTTTCCAAAGCACAGGAAGCCACCGTGAACGCAGAAAAGTTTATGAATGTTGTTCGGCGGCATACCAGCTTTGAAGAACTTACCCCTACTCTGCTGCGGGAGTTTGTAGAGAAAATCGTTGTACATGAGTGCAGCTATGACGAGAACAAGACCCGCAGACAGGACATTGAGATTTATTATTCTTTTGTTGGCAAGGTGGACTTGCCCGAATAACCGCCCGACCTATCCGACACAAGAGCTAAGTGCCGGATAGGAACGGCAAAATTTTTTACACTTCTATTACTTCTTTATCGCACATCAGTAAAAAGTCAGGGAATTAAGCAGCTCATGGCCGGCGGCGGCATCATCCTGCTGGGCACCACCCTGATCCCTGTTCTGAGCACCCTGTTTTAAGGCTCGCCGCCTATGGATTTTCTCACCGACTGGCTCACAGGCTGGCTGAAAGACCTGCTCATTGACGGCATCATGGGAAATCTGAGCGGGCTGTTTGACAACGTGAACAGCTCAGTCGGGGACGTAGCGGCACAGGTGGGAACCACCCCGGCGGCGTGGAACGCCGGGGTGTTCTCCCTGATCCGGCAGCTCTCCGAGACGGTGATCCTGCCGATAGCGGGCATGGTGCTGACCTTTGTCGCCACCTATGAGCTCATTCAGATGCTTTTGGAAAAGAACAATATGCACGAGGTTGACGTGGCGAACATCTACAAGTGGATGTTCAAGACGGCCATCGCCATCCTGATTCTTTCCAACACTTTTAATATTGTCATGGCGGTGTTCGACGTGTCGCAGAGCGTGATTGCCAGCGCGTCCGGGCTCGTTCAGGGCTCCACGGATATTACGGCGGATATGCTGGCCGACCTGGAGGCCACGCTGGAGGGCATGGGCATCGGCTCCCTGCTGGGGCTGTTCATGCAGTCCATCTTGATCCAGGTGTGTATGTTTGCGTTGAACATCGTCATTTTCGTCATTGTGTATGGCCGTATGCTGGAAATCTACGTCATGTCCAGTCTGGCCCCCATCCCTATGGCGACCCTCGCCAACCGGGAGCTGGGCGGCATGGGGCAGAACTACATCAAGTCCCTGTTCGCCATCGGATTCCAGGGGCTGCTCATCCTGGTATGCGTGGCGATCTACGCGGTGCTCGTCCAGGGCATCGCCACCAGCGGCGACCCCATCGGCTCCATTTGGGGTGCTATGGGCTACACGGTGCTTTTGTGTTTCATGCTGTTCAAAACGGGCAGTATCGCCCGGAGTATCTTCGGGGCCCATTAAACTTTTGAAGGAGGATTGATTTATGCCAAAAAACCAGGCGGCCCCCATTACCCAGGACGCCGCCATCCAGGAAATGAACCGTTTGCTGTTCGAGGCCCCCATCGCGGAGCTGGCGGAGAGCCAGGGCATCAGCATTGACGAGGCGGTAAAGCTCCGGGTGGAAAAATCCATCGAGGCCGCCCCGCTGCCTATCGAGGTAATGGTACGGCCCATCGAGCCTATGGGCTCCCTGCGGGGCTATGCCAGTGTCAATATCGGCGGCATCGTGGTGGACGATTTTAAGGTGGTGGATGGCAAGAATGGTATGTTCTTGAGTCCCCCCAGCAAGGAGTCCAACCGGACGCGCAGCGGCTACCGGGCCACCACACGGGTGACGAGCCAGGCGCTGCAGGAGCGGCTGGACGCCCTGACCGTGGACGCCTACAACGCGGCGGTGGAGCAGCTTGTGGCCCGTGCCGAGGCCCTGCGCCCCGCCCCCATCCGGGAGCAGATGGCGCGGGCCGGGCAGGAGGCGGACAAGGCCAACGCCAGCCGTCCCGCCCCGGAGAAGGGCAAGGAGGCCAGGGATGACAGATAGGGCCCCTTTGGGACAAAGTGTCCCAGGCGGCCCGGCGGCCCCGGTGGAGTCCGGCATCTATCTCATGGACGGCATCGCGGGCCTGCGCTCCCTGCCCCAGCACTCGGTTGACCTGCTGCTTACCGACCCGCCCTACGGCACCACCCGCAACTTTTGGGATGTGCCCCTGCCGCTCCCCGAGCTGTGGGAGGCGGTGAAATGGGCGGTCAAGCCGGACGGGGCCATCCTGTTTTTCGCCCAGTGCCCCTATGACAAAATCCTGGGGGCGTCCAACCTAAAAATGCTCCGCTACGAGTGGGTGTGGTACAAGAGCCGGTGTACCGGCTTTCTCAACGCCCGGCGGGCCCCGCTGAAAAAGACGGAGAATATTTTGGTGTTCTACCAAAAGCTCCCGCTGTATCAACCGCAGTTCGAGCAGGGCAAGCCCTATGAGCGCATCTGCAAGAAGGGCTCTCTCAGCTCCAACTACGGAAAATATATCCCCAGCGGGAACGGCTCCCCGGACGGGCGGCGGTTCCCTGGGAATGTGCTGGCCTTTGCGTCTGTCCAGCACACCATCCACCCCACGCAAAAGCCGGTGGAGCTGTGCGAGTATTTTATCCGTACCTACACCCGGCCCGGCGAGCTGGTGGCGGACATCTGCGCGGGCTCCGGCACCACGGCGGTGGCCGCCGTCAACACAGGCCGCCGCTACATCTGTTTTGAAACGGCCCCGGCCATCTTCGGCACCGCCGTCCAGCGCGTGGAACAGGCGCGGGAGGCGGTGGCGCGGGGCGGGAAAGGAGTGTGAACTATCAGACAATATCCTGTGATTTACGCCGATCCCCCGTGGCGCTACGCCCAAAAGGGCTTGCAGGGGGCGGCGGAGCAGCACTATCCCACCATGAGCATTGACGAGCTGTGCGCGCTCCCGGTGGCGGAACTGGCCGCCCCAGACAGCGCGCTTTTTTTGTGGGCCACGTTCCCCCAGCTCCCGGAGGCCCTGCGGCTCATCCGGGCCTGGGGCTTTGTCTACAAGACTGTGGCCTTTGTCTGGCTGAAACAAAACCGCAAGGCCGGGGGCTGGTTCTACGGCCTGGGCTTTTGGACGCGGGGCAACGCGGAGGTGTGCCTGCTGGCAACGCGGGGACACCCGAAACGGCAGGCGGCCAACGTCCACCAGTTCATCATCTCCCCCATCCGGGAGCACAGCCGGAAACCGGACGAGGCCCGGGAGAAGATCGTGGCCCTCATGGGGGACGTGCCCCGTGTGGAGCTGTTCGCCCGGCAATCTCCCCCCGGCTGGGACGTGTGGGGCAACGAGGTGGAGCCCTCGGCGAGCCTATGGGACACTTTGTCCCAAGGGGGCCCGGCTGCGGCAATTTCTAAGGACGGTGATTGAAATTCCCTATGTAAACGTGCCAAACGACCTTTCTAAAATCAAGACCAAAATCGCGTTCAATCTCACCAAGCGCCAACTCATCTGTTTCGGCTGCGGGGCTGCGGTGGGCATCCCGGCCTACCTGCTGGCCCGGAACGTCATCGGCAACACCGGCGGCCTGTTCCTCATGCTGGGTGTCATGCTCCCGGCGTTTCTTTTGGCGATGTATGAGCGGGACGGCCTGCCGCTGGAGAAGGTGGCCCGGAATATCATCCGGGCCAAGTTCCTGCGCTCCGGGCCCAGGCCCTACAAAACCGAAAATCTCTACGCCCCCTTTACCCTGCGGGGCTCGATGGAAAAGGAGGATGCGATTGCAAAAAGCAAACACGCAAAGAAAAAAGCCCGCAAGGGCTGACCGCCGGGGCCGGAGGGCTGTGTCCGCCCAGCAGACCATCCCCTATGTGGCGATGTACCCGGACGGGGTGTGCCAGCTCCCCGGCGGCCTGTTCACTAAAACCGTGGAATATGAGGACATCAATTACTCGGTGGCGTCCTCGGAGGATCAATCCGCCATCTTCAACGGGTGGAGCGCCTTTCTCAACTACTTTGACAGCGCCCTGCCGTTCCAGCTCTCCTTTGTCAACCGCCGGGCCCACAGCGCCAGCCGGTACAAGGTGAATATCCCGGCCCAGCAGGATGCCTATGACAGCATCCGGGGGGAGTTCGTGTCCATGCTCAAACGGCAGATCGCCAAGAGCAACAACGGCATTGACCGGGCCAAATACATCACCTTCGGCGTTCCCGCCGGTTCGCTGGGCGAGGCCCGGCCCCGGCTGGAGCGGGTGGAGGCCGACGTGGTGGGAAACCTGCACCGGCTGGGGGTGCAGTCCCAGCCCCTGGACGGACGGGAGCGGCTGGCGGTGCTCCACGGCCAGACCCATCCCGGCAGCCGGGAGCCGTTCCGGTTCTCCTGGGGGGACATTCCCCGCACCGGCCTTGGCACCAAGGACGCCATCGCCCCCAGCGAGGGCTTTGACTTCTCCCAGCCCCGCCTGTTCCGGGTGGGCCGCTATTGGGGCGCGGCGTCCTATTTGCAGATTCTGGCCTCCGAGCTCTCGGACAAGCTGCTGCGGGAGATCCTGGAGCTGGACGCGGAGCTGACCGTCACCATGCACATTCAGACGGTAGATCAGCTCAAGGCCATTAAGACCATCAAGGGCAAGGTCAGCGACATCGACAAAATGAAGGTGGAGGAGCAGAAAAAGGCAATTCGGGCCGGGTATGACCCGGACATCCTGCCCCCTGACCTCATCACGTTCTCCAAGGACGCCGCCGATCTGCTGGCCGACCTGCAGTCCCGCAACGAGCGGATGTTCCTGCTGACGTTCACCATCATCAATCTGGCCCCCACCCGCCAGCGGCTGGAAAACGACGTGTTCACGGTAAACGGCATCGCGCAGAAGTACAACTGCGCCATCAAGCGGCTGGATTGGCAGCAGGAGCAGGGCTTTGTGTCCTCCCTGGTGCTGGGCTATAACGAGGTGGAAATCCAGCGGGGCATGACCACCAGCTCCACCGCCATCTTTGTGCCCTTTATGACCCGGGAGCTGCGCATGGGCGGGCAGGCCCTCTACTACGGTATGAACGCCCTCTCCCACAACATCATCATGGCTGACCGCAAGAAACTGAAATCGGCCAACGGGCTCTACCTGGGCTCCACCGGCTCCGGCAAGAGCTTTTCCGCCAAGCGGGAGATTATCAACGTGTTCCTGGCGACCCAAGACCGCATCATCATTGTAGACCCAATGGGGGAATATGCCCCGCTGGTGCGGCGGCTGGGCGGGCAGGTCATTGAGATCGCCCCGGACAGCCCCCACCACATCAACCCTATGGACATCCAGCTTGACCTGGGCGGGGACGAGAGCCCCCTGTCCATGAAAGCCGACTTCCTGCTCTCCCTGTGCGAGCTGGTGGTGGGCGGCAAGGACGGCTTGCAGCCCATCGAGAAAACCGTCATTGACCGCTGTGTGCGGCAGGTCTACCGGGAGCTGGCCCTGGGGCTCGGGGACGGCAAGCCCCCGCTGCTCCAAGACCTGTATGAAGAGCTGCTCCGGCAGCCGGAGCCGGAGGCCCAGCGGGTGGCGACGGCTCTGGAGCTCTACTGCACCGGCTCCCTCAACCTCTTTAACCACCCCACCAACGTGGATTTGACCTCTCGTGTGGTGTGTATCGTGCTCAAGGGGCTGGGGGAAAACCTGCGGAAGATCGCCATGCACATTACCAACGACTTTGTGACCTCGGCGGTGAATACCAACTTCCACAACGGGATTGCGACGTGGTGCTACTTCGATGAATTTCATATCCTGCTCCGGGACGCGCTCACCGCCAGCTACTTTGTGGCCGTGTGGAAGATGCTCCGTAAAAAGGGCTGTGTCCCCTCGGCTCTGACGCAGAACGTGAAAGACCTGCTTGCCAGCCGGGAGATCGAGGCCATTCTGGACAACACCGACTTCATGGTGCTATTGGCCCAGGCCCAAAGCGACCGGGCGATCCTGGCAAAGCAGCTCGGCATCTCGGAGCACCAGCTTTCCTACATCACCCACTCCAACCCCGGCGAGGGGCTGCTGTTCTACGGCAGCACGACGATCCCCTTTGTGGATCGGTTCCCCAAGGGCGAGATTTACAACCTGCTCACCACCCGCCCGGAGGATTTGAAAAATGAGCCGGGAACTTGACGGGGGCCGGGAGCCCAGGAAAGACCCGGCCTCTCGTTTAATCTCCGACCAGGAGCAGGCGGGCAAGCTCTCTGACCCCTTACGGTTTGGGCCGGAACGGGAGCCCAAGGTGGATACACCCAAGCAGCGCCGCCCGGATTGGAAAAAGGCGTCCGCCCGGAAGGTGCGGGAGGCCCCGGCCCCGGCGGAGCCGGAGCGCCGGGTGGAGGCTGCGCCCCAGGGGGACGGCCACCAGCCCGCGTCCGAGGTTGGGGCGGTGCCGGAAAACGCGGGCCGCCCCGACCCGCTGGAGGGCCGGGCAGACCTGTTTCCCCCTGACCGGGCGGCGGAGTCGGTGCCCCCGGCGGAGCATGGGGAGCCCCCGGACGATACACGGGAGGCCCCGGCCCCCCGTGGGCCGGAGCGTGCCTCTCTCCGGGAGGGCCCGGCGGCCCGCCTGCGCTTTGAGGACGAGGACGCCGCCCCCGGCTCCCAGCCGGGCAAGGCGGCTCCCAAGGGCCCCCGGCCTGCTGGCCGGGGGCCCGGCCCTTCCCAGGGTGCCGGGGGCGCTGACCCTATGGGACAAAGTGTCCCAAGGGACGGCGGCGGGAAATTCCGCACGGAGAGCAATTCTGAACAGGTCAACCGCGCAAAATTCCGCATGGAAAAACGGGAGGCCAAGCTGGACAAGGCCAGGGACAAGCTGGCAAAGCAGAAACCACCCAAACCCAAAGGGCCGGTGCGGAAGATCGCCGGGGCCGCCGGGTGGACGGCCCACGGCTTTGTCCACAGCAAGATTTATGAGAATGAGCATGAGAATGTAGGCATCGAGGGGGCCCACCGCTCCGAGCTGGCGGCGGAGGCCGGGGGCCGGAAACTGTACCGCTTTGCCAGACGCAAAATCCGGGAACACCCGGCCAAGGCCGTCCGGCGGGCGCAGTCCAGGTTCACCAAGGCCACGGCAAATTACCATCTCCACCGGGCCGCTCAGGAACAGCCCGAGCTGGCTATGAACGCCTGGAAACGCTTTCTATACAAGCGGAGGCTGAAACAGCAGTACTGCAAACGTGCAAAGGAGGCGGCCAAGTACGGCGCGGCGGCGGCCAGGAAAACGGCAGTCACCACGGAAAAGCTGGCCGCCCGGACGGTGGGCTTTATCAAACGCCATCCCGTGGGGGTGCTGCTGGCCCTGGCCTGCCTGCTCATCGTGTTCCTGTTCCAGTCCTGCACCTCGGCCCTGGCCCCCCTGGGCAGCGGCGCGGGCGGCGGCATCGGGGCCACCACCTATGCCGCCAAGGACGAGGACATTCTGGCGGCGGAGGCGGCCTACTGCGACATGGAGGCGGAGCTGCAAGCCTATCTGGACAACTACACCGCCACCCACAGCTATGACGAGTACCACTTCGACCTGGACGAGATCGGGCACGACCCCTATGTGCTCATCTCCATCCTGTCCGCGCTCCACGAGGGGGAATGGACATTGGCCGACGTGGAGGGTACGCTGGCCGACCTCTTTGACCGCCAGTACATTCTCACCGAGAAAGTGGTGGTGGAAACCCGCTACCGGACGGAAACATCCACCGACCCGGAAACCGGAGAAACGACCACGACACAGGTGCCCTATGATTACTATATCTGCTATGTGACCCTGGAGAACTTCAACCTGTCCCATCTGCCCATCTACATGATGGGCGAGGAGCAGATGGCGCGGTACGCCCTCTACATGGCGTCCCTGGGAAACCGGCCTGACCTGTTCCCTGGCTCCGGCTATGTGGACAAGTACACCCAGCCCGTGGACCGCTATGAAGTCCCCACCGAGTATTTGAGCGACGAGCAGTTTGCCGCCCTGCTCACCGAGGCGGAGAAATATGTGGGCTATCCCTATGTGTGGGGCGGCAGCTCTCCGGCCACGTCCTTTGATTGCTCCGGCTACCTGTCCTGGGTGCTCAACCAGTGCGGCTGGAATGTGGGCCGCCTGGGGGCCACCGGCCTTTACAACTACTGCACCCCCACCAGCAACCCCAAGCCCGGCGATCTGGTTTTCTTCGTGGGAACCTACGACACCACGGGCATCTCCCACTGTGGGCTCTACCTGGGCGACGGGATGATGCTCCACGCGGGCGATCCCATCGGCTACGCAAATTTGAACACGAGCTATTGGCAATCTCACCTATATGCCTATGGCCGTTTACCCTGATTAGAAATGGAGGTTTTACATGGCAACCAGCAAAAGCGCGAAAATCCAAGCCGAAATTGAAAAGGTCAAGGCCAAGATCAGCGAACAGCAGGCCCGGCTGAAGGAGCTGGAGCAGAAAAAGCTGGAGGCGGAAAATACCGAGATCGTGGACATTGTGCGGGGCCTGAGCATCACCCTGGACGAGCTGCCGGTGCTGCTCCAGGCCATCCGCTCCGGCGCTCCTATGGGACAAAGTGTCCCAAAGGACGCCCCCAAACCTGACGAGGAGGAAGTGTCTGAATGAAAAAATACCGTGTCCTGATGGCGGCGCTGTGCGCCGCCTTTTTGCTGTGCGGCATGACCGCCCCGGCCTATGCCTACTCGGACGAGCCCACCGGGGGCTATGAGGAAACCGACCCCGCCGCCACCGTCGAGGACACCACCGTGGAGGAGGCCCCCACGCCGGAGCCTACTCTGGAGCCAGGCGAGGGCTTTTCGGAAGAGGGCAATCTTGTGACCCGCGACCTGCTCTATGACAAGCACACCAACAAGCAGTTTATCACTGTCCAGACCAGCGGCGGCAGCACCTTCTACATCGTCATTGATTACGATAAGCCCGTGGACGAGGAGGGCGAACAGTATGAAACCTACTTTTTAGGGGTAGTGGACGAGGCCGACCTGCTGGCCGCGTTTGAGGCCGCTGGCGGGGAGCTGCCCGCCTGCTCCTGCACGGAGAAGTGTGCGGCGGGGGCCGTCAACACGGATTGCCCCGTCTGCGCCACCAACATGACCGAGTGCGCGGGGGTGGAGCCGGAGCCCGAACCGGAGCCGGAGCCTGCGGAAGATCCCGAACCGGAGGCCGAGGCCGGGGGCGGCTCCCTGGGGCTGCTGGCGATGGTGCTGGCCGCGGTGGTGATTTGCGGCGGTGCCGGGTGGTATTTCAAGATTTACCGTCCCAAGCAGGAGCGAGCAGCCCAGGCCGAGGAGGACTACGACGAGCCCGATCCCTATGAGGAGTCGGAGGACTATGACCCCTATGGGGAGGATGAATACGGCGACGAGGAGGAAACGGAGGAAAATAATTGAATTTTACCGATAATCGGCTGGAGCGGGAAATGAAACGCAGGCCCCGGCAGGATGCTCCGGTTCCGCCCCAGGCCCCCTGTGGCTCACGGTGCGCCGGGTGTCCCTACTGGCGCGGCATCCGCTGTATGACCTGTTTCCGCGCCCTGCTGCGGCGCGGGAGGTAATGCGGTGCCCCGTGAGCTGACCCGTGAGGAGAAAAAATCCATCCGGGCCCTGGTGACAAAATGGTGCGCCAACTATGACCGGGACTACGGATGTCTGCCATTGGAGTGTGAGTGCTATATGTTGACAAAATGCTGGACGGGCCCCATGTGCCGCTACTTCCGAGACGCCATGCTCCCCATTGACCCGGCCCTGGCGGTGCAGCTTGCCCAGGAGGGGCCGGTGGAGGAGCTGCGCATCTGCCCCCTGTGCGGGCGGGCCTTTCTTCCCAAGCGGCGGCAGCTCTACTGCTCCCCGGCGTGTCAGGCCGAGGCCAACCGCCGCAGGAGCCGGGAGCGGATGCGGAACCATCGCCGGAAACAGGGGTGCAAGCGTTACGATTAAAGCCCCGGAAACGCCCTGCTGACGGGGCTTTCCGGGGCCGCTCTGGAGGGGGCCGGTATGATTTTACGTCCGGCCCCCATTTTACACGATAAATCAAACATTTTGCGCCCGCGCTCCTTTGGGACATTTTGTCCCAGGGGGCGGGCGTGTGGAAGGAGGCTTACTTCTGGAGATCAATGCGGATTATGTGATTCGCCGCACGATCCTGTTTGACAACAAGTGCGGCTTTGCCCTGGGGGAAAATCCCAAGGCCCCATCTCCCTATGTGACGTGGCAGTTCAATGAGCAGGACGGCCACCGGGATTACTTTTGGGGCCATTACCACGACAAGCCGGATATGGCCGAGCGCGATCTGCACAACCGGGCCGAGGACTACCAGCGGCGCTACCATGTGTTTGAAGTAGAGCAGGCCCCCGACAAGGAGACCTACAAATACTATTCCACCCAGCGGCCCATAGACGTGGGGACATACCCCAAGAGCTATTTCAACCGCCCCATCCACATGGACATCTATCCGGGCCGCCAGCAGGTGCCGGGCGAGGCGTTCCAGGCATGGGGCGCAATTCTCTACGCCCAGCCCTTGACGGAACAGGAGATACGGGACTATGAGCTGCGCCCATCCCGTGACAATCTGGACATCCGGCGGCAGATGGACGCCCAAGCCCAGGTGGTGGGAAAATGGGAGGATGCCCACCGCACCCCTGCGACGGCACGATTGACACTGTATAACTTTGACCTTGGCCGCTATGTCCCCGTCAATTCTGTTACGCCAAAGGAGATAGCTGAATGTGTGCGGGAGATTGAACGCATGGAGGCGGCCAAGGCCCGCAAGGAGGCTAGGGGCAAGCCTGCCCCTATCTCCCAGCAGATAAGGGATGCCCAGGCCCAGGCCGAGGCTGACCGGGGCCCGGCGGCTCCCAAGAAGGACGCCCCTGACCGGGGCGGGCGTTAGGGGGTGGCCGGATGCCGAAGTATTATCCCATCAGTGAAGAGGCAGCGCGGCGGGCAAACGACCTCAACAGCTACCGTGACTACAAGCCCGGTTCCGCCACCGCCAGTTATCAGGCTCAGGTAGATGCCGCCTACCAACTGGCGGAGGAACAGAAACAGAAAGTCGATCCCATGTACCATGAGAAGATTGACTATCTGGCCGACCTCTATGCCCGCAAGCTGGCGGAAAATCTCAATCAGGCCCATGCCATCGACGCCCGTGTGCCCTCGATCCTGGTTGCCGGGGGCTCCAACTTCCCCGTGCAGAAAAAGCACAAGCAGAACGCGGCGCGGGACAAGAATATGGGTGAGTATCAGCATATCCAGGGCCTGCTGGACAAAATTCGCTCCACCGGCACGGCGGGCATCTCCGCCGATGACCGGCAGGCGGTGGAAAAGCTGGAGGCCAAGCTGGAGGGGCTGAAGGCCGACCAGGAGCACATGAAGGCAGTCAACGCCTACTATCGCAAACACAAGACCCTGGAGGGCTGCCCCGGCCTGACCGACGAGGGGATCGCCAAGCTCCGGGCCTCTATGGAGCGGGATTGGCGGAAAGACCCAGTGCCCTATCCCTCTTTCCATCTCTCCAACAACAACGCCAACATCCGCCGAGTGCAGCAGCGCATTGACGATTTGAAAAACCGGGGCGACTTCGTGGGCTGGGAGTTCCCCGGCGGCAGGGCGGAGATCAACGAGGGGGAAAACCGACTGCAGCTGTTCTTTGACGAAAAGCCCACCGAGGAGCAGCGCCAGGAGATGAAACACAACGGATTCAAGTGGGCCCCCAGCCAGGGGGCGTGGCAGCGGCAGCTCAACCGAAACGCCATCTTCGCGGCAGGCAGAATAGACTTCCTGCGCACGGAGGACGGCCAGAGCCCCGTCCGGCTCCAGCCCTTTGCCCGGCGGGAACGGGAGGAGCCGTCCCGGTGAGCCGGAAACGCCGCCGCCCCATCCACCTGCACGTCATGGTGTCCGAGGAGGAGCTGGCACAGCTCCAGGAGCGCATGGCCGAGGCCGGGGTGCGGAACATGGGGGCTTTCGTGCGGAAGATGGCCCTCAATGGGTATGTGCTCCACGTTGACCTGGGGCCGGTGCGGGAGCTGGTATCGCTCCAGCGCCGGTGCTCCAACAATCTCAATCAGGTGGCGATCCAGGCCAACACCTACGGGGGCATCTACCCCCAGGACATCGCCCTGCTGCAAAAGGACTATGCAGACCTGTGGGGCCCTCTGTCCGAGCTGCTGAAAAAGCTGACCCAGGTGGTGGAAATGTAAAGGCCGGGGAGCGGTGCGCCGCTCCCCGGCTTGCCCGAGTTCGGGACAAAATGTCCCAGGCCGGGGCAAGCCGGAGGCATCCTTTACACCCTATTTTTGCAGAGTTATAATATACATATAGAGGGAAAACAACAGAAAATACAGAACTTTTGAGGAGGTTTTCACCATGCGTTTTCTGCTGCGGATCGTCGTGTTCCCCTTTGCCATCGCCTGCATTGTCCTTGCCGCCGTGGTCAGGCTGGCGGCTGGAATGTCCGGGGCACTCCTGGAGGCCCTGGGCGGGCTCTGCCTGCTCTGCGCCCTGTTCGCGTGGTTCATCCAGGGCGATAACTCTGCCGCCCTGCTCATGCTGGGCATCGCCGTGTTCTTTGTGGTGCTGGGCCTGCTGGCCGATGCCGTTGCCGGGGGCCTGACCTCTCTTGCGGACGTCCTGTGCGGCGTAGTGTTTGGGTGAGCCTATGAAGGAGTCCTGCGTGAACTGCAAGCATAAAAATGGATGCCTGCGCCGGGACGCAGCCATCTTCTTCCTGTTCATCGCCACGGGCCGGGACGATATGGTGCCGGAGGCCCGGGAAAGCATGAACATACGCCCGTCCTGCGACCAGTGGGCCCCGCAGGAGCAACCGTAAATATCGCTGACCTTTGGGACAAAGTGTCCCATACCTGACCGGCGGCCTTTGGGCCGTCGGTTTTTCTTTGCCGTGCGGCCTACTTCTCGCGTATCATCTCTTTCACCACGGCGGCAATATGCTCCAGTGAGGCGGCGTCTAACTTCTTCAAGTCCTCCACCAGCTCCGCGAGCTGGGCGGGGTAGGCGTCCCCCTCGTCAAAGAACTGCTGCGGCGTGATGCCAAAATATTCGCAGATGTAGAACAGACCTTGCAGCGAGGGCAGGGTCTTTTTGTTTTCAATCTGATTGATGTAGCTGTTGTTTTGGCCCAGTGACAGGGACATATCACGGGCGGAAACATTCTTCTGCATCCGCAGTTGTGCGATACGGTTTTGGGTAAATTCCTCGTACACGGAAACGTCCTCCCTTCTCGCACTATTCTATCCTGTGCCTATGTTCAAAATGCGATGTGTAATCCTGTGTAATTCTTGACATACGATATTTAATCCTTTATTTTTAATAAAGGAAAAGGATTTCATCTCTCGGGAAGGATGGGATATTTTATGGTACGCAAAACCTGTTGCGTCACGGGCCACCGGGACATTCCGGCGGACAAGCTGGGCTATGTGGAGCAGGAGCTCCGCCGGGAGCTGGCAGAGGCGGTGGCCGACGGCTATACCCGTTTCATCTCCGGCTTTGCGGAGGGGGCCGACCTGATGTTCGCCGCCCTGGTAGTTGAGGAAAAGGAGCGGCACCCGGAGCTGTTTCTGGAGGCGGCGCTGCCCTATGCGGGGAGGGTAAAAACCAAGGACAAGCGGTTCCATGAACTGCTCCGGCTCTGCGATGGGGTAAAGGTGGAGAGCCAGACCTACGCGCCATCCTGTTACATGGCGCGCAACCGCTACATGGTAAGCCAGTCCCAGCGGGTAATCGCTGTCTACGACGGGCGGGAAAAGGGCGGCACCCTGTTCACCATGCGCTATGCGTACACGCTGGGGCGGGACGTCCGGGTGATTTCTATTTAGACCGGCCTATGGGACACTTTGTCCCATACCGCCTACTGCCGTTTGAAAGGAGGTGCTGCCACGGCTACCACGCGCCTGATTGTCCACCACATCAGCAAGGGGGAAACCATCGCCCAATCCCTCAAAGACCGTTTGGACTACGGGAAAAATCCTGACAAGACCCAGGGCGGGGAATTGATTTCCTCTTACCAGTGCGACCACATGACAGCCGACGCCGAGTTCCTGCTGTCCAAGGCCAAGTACAAGGCCGTCACGGGCCGGGAGCAGAAACGGGACGCGGATGTGCTCTGCTATCAGATTCGCCAGTCCTTCAAGCCGGGGGAGATTACCCCCGAGGAGGCAAACCGGGTGGGCTATGAAACGGCCATGCGCTGGACGAAGGGCAACCACGCCTTTTTCGTCGCCACCCACACAGACCGCCAGCACATCCACAACCACATCTATTACAATTCCACTTCCCTGGATTGCACCCGGAAATATAGAGATTTCTTCCGCTCCGGGCGGGCGCTCCGGCGGCTCTCTGACCGGGTGTGCATCGAGCATGAGCTGTCTGTCATTCAAAATCCCAAGCTGCCCAGCCAGGGCCCCTTCCGTCACTACGGGCAATGGCTGGGGGACGCAAAGCGGCCCCCGCAAAAGGAGCAGCTCCGGGCCATCATCGACGAGGTGCTGACCCAGCCCCCTGCCGATCTCCCGGCCTTCCTCGCCGCGCTGGAGGCGGCTGGCGTCCAGGTGCTCCACGGGCGGGGCGGCGTCCTCTCATTCCAGCTCCCAGGCTTTGAACGGCCCGCCCGCTGGCGGAGCTCCACCCTGGGGGAAGGCTACGGCCCCGAGGCTGTCCAGGCCGTCCTGGATGGCAGAGCTCCGGCTCGGGCCGGGGGCGGCGGCGACGCCCGGCCCAAGGCGCGGCGGTTCAACCTTGTTATTGACATCCAGCAGCGCATGGCCCAGGGCAAGGGCCCTGGCTATGAGCGGTGGGCCAAGGTCTACAACATCAAGCAGATGGCCGCCGCCCTGCAATTTCTCCAGGAGAACGGCCTGACCGATTATGACGAGCTTGCCGCCAAGACGGACACATCGGTGGATCGCGCCCACACTCTGGCTGGGGAGCTGCGGGCGGTGGAGCGGGAGCTGGGCCGCACGTCGGAGCTCATGGGGGCCGTGGTGCAGTACGCCAAGACCCGGCCCGTTTTCGATGGCTACAAGGCGGCCCGGTACAGTAAAAAGTATCTGGCCCAGCACGAGGCGGAGCTGGCTGACTACCGGGCGGCCAAGGCCACCATGAATGAACTGCTGGACGGCGAAAAGCTCCCCAAGATGGACGCCCTCAAGAAAAAGCGCCGGGAGCTGGCCGAACAGAAAAAAGCCCTCACCGCACAATACCGCACCGCACAAAAGGAGATGCGGGAGATCGTCACGGTGAAGGGCAACATTGACCATCTTCTGGGGCTTACCGGCGGACGCGCCGATAAGGAACAGGCCCGTTAGGGCCTGTTCCGCAGACTATCCCTTGGGACACTTTGTCCCATAGGGCCGGGTTTGGGGAGGTTCCCCAACAAGCACTTTCGCGGGGCCCCCGGCGGCGCGAAAGTGGCAAGTGTGTCCACACTTGCCCAGCTTGCCGTTTCGCGCTCCCCTGAAAATGGGTGCAATTCCGGGGGCTGCGCACTCCGGCGGAGGCGGGGCGCTGTCCCGCTGGATTTCCCCTGCGGGGGAACAGGCGGAAGGGCTAACGCTCGATTTCTGTTTGCGGCGGTTCCACAGGGCTCTGTCCATTTCCACAGAGATTGGATCACTTTGCCATGACAATTCAAGGGTGATTTGCAACCCCGCCTGAAACCTGCTACAATAGAACAGACTTTAAAGGAGGGATTTCCATGTCCACATACCGGGTGGCGCTCTGCGAGGACGAGGCCGTGGAGTGCCGTCAAATTACCGCCATGTGCCGGGATATTTTTGCCGCCCAGGGTGTGGAGACGGAGATCGTGCCCTTTTCCTCAGCGGACGCGCTGCGGCAGACGGCAGAGGAAAAACGGGCTGCCTTTGACCTCTATCTCCTGGACATCCAAATGGAGGGCACCACCGGCTTAGAACTGGCTCAGTGGCTCTACGACCAGGGCGTCCGGGATCGGGTCATCTTCATCACCGGCAACCCGGAATACGCTCTGGCCGGGTATGAAGCCCACCCCCTTCACTACCTGCTCAAGCCGGTGAGCCGGGAACGGCTGGAGGCCGCCTTGGGGCGGGCGCTGGAGAAACATGGGGCCCAGGCCGTCCTGTTCCAGCGGGGCGGGCAAGCTGTCCCCCTCCTGGTAGAGGAAATCCGCTATCTGGAGAGCCTGAATCACGGTGTCGTGGTCCACCTGGGAGACGGTGAGCAGGCGTTTTCTGTCCCGCTGACAGAGGCGGAACGGCTGTTGCCCGCCGGGATCTTCCGCCGCTGTCACAGGAGCTATCTGGTCAATTTGACTTGGGTAGAGCGGGCCACCCACGCCGGGGTGCTGCTGAAGGATGGCGAGCGGCTCCCCATGAGCCGAACCTTCTATACTGAGTTCCAAAACGCAATCGTACACCGACTGAATGGCTGAGGATGAAACAGAGGAGGCGCTGTGCGTCTCCTCTGTTTTCATCTATTCTCCGGGAATTGCGGAGCGGTTTGGACGGTAAACCACTCGTCCGTCCAGCTTACGCTCAGGACACTGTCGTACTTCTCCACCACAGCCCGCATCTGGGCCATGCCGAAACCGTGGGAGGCTGAGTCCGCTTTCGTGGTTTTCACGGCCCCGCTTTCGTCTGTCTCCACATGGCCGTCAAAGGTATTTTCGCACAGGATGGGAACAAACTCCCCATCCACCCGCATCCGGAAACGGATGATTTTCTCCCGCCCCTCCGGGGTGCGCTCCGCCCCCTCCAGGGCGTTGTCCAGCAGGTTGATAAGCAGGGCGCACAAATCCTCGTCCGGAATGGGGAGCGACTTCGGGAGCATCACCACCACTTCAAAGACAATCCCCGCCGCCTTTGCCCGGCCTGCAGCGTCTTGAAGGATGGCGTTGACGGCAATGTGCTCGGTAAACCGAGCCAGCTCCTGGTTGGTGTCCTGTTTCCAGGCGGCCATATACCGCTCCACCCCCGCCCAGTCCCGGGCCTGGACGGCGGCGTCCAAGGCGGCCACCTGAGCGGAAAAGCCGTGGCGGAGCCGGGCGCTTTCCCGCAGCTTATCTTCCATAGAGCGGTAGTTGTCCATAATCAGCTGATTTTTCAGGGCCAGGGTCTGAGCCGCGCCCTGGGCGCGGACGATGGATCGGGCCAAATCCCAGGCGGAGAGGGCGGCGCACACCAGCACCAGCCACCAGATCAGCCAGTACAGAGTGCCGCTCCACACCCCCGCCTGGAGCTGGGCGGCCAGATACGTCAGATATTGGGCCGCATACCCGCCCCGCAGATGGGAAACCAGCGCCGCCAGAACCAGCGCCCCGGCGCTCCAGGCGGCGGCCAGCCCCAGGGCCTTCCAGAAGGCCCGCTCCCGGTGGAGGAGCAGATAGGCGGCCAGGGCCAGGGCGGTGAGTCCCTCCAGCCACGGGCTGGAGATCGGCCCCTGGAGGGCCTGGGGCAGGAAATAGGCCCCGTACCCCACCGCCAGCCGGTGGACGGTCAGCAGGGCCGCCGCCAGGGTGGGCAGGAGCAGGGGCCAGTTCCGCTTTCCGTGGGCCAGCCCCAGTAAAAACAGCCCCCACAGCAGCACCGCAGCCAGGGCGGAGGCCCCGGCGGACAGGCCGTAGTAGTTGGCGTAGGCGATGGTGCCCGCCTGATCCGTGGGGTCGGTGGAGAGCCGGAGCAGGGGCGGCACGATGGCCGTGTCCGACAGGGGCCGCAGGTCTATGGTCAGAGCCTCCCCGCCCCCGGCGGGCAGGGCGATTTGAGCCTGGCTCTGGTTGGCCGTCTCCGGCGGCTGACTGACGGCGGAGTACCACAGCTCCGCCCCGTCCAGAAAGACGGCGGCGTCCAACCCGGTGGTCTCGAAGATCAGGAGCGTTCCGTTCGCCCGACCCTCCGGCAGGGTCAGGGCGTAGCGGTACCACTCCCCCTCCTCCAGCTCCGGCGGGAGAACGGCGGGGTCAAAGGGCGTCTCCGCCCCGCTGGCAGTCACCACCGCCCCCGTCTCCCAGGTGGGGTAGAGAAAGGCGCTCTCCGCCTGGGTAAATCGTTGGAGGAAGGCCAGCGCTCCGGCGCACACCGCCAGGAAAGTGAGGGCGTATAGCACTTTTGTCAGCCGTTTCATGGATGGCACCTCCCTTTTTGTTTGCTCCAACTGTATCAGAAAACAGGGACTGACGCAAGGCCAAGACCCCTTGATCTTCCTAACTCGACAGGTTTTCTTCCTAACTGACTATACCCCGGGTGGAAAGAACTCTGGTAAAATAAAATAGACGACAAGTGATTTGGCAAGGGGGTAC
>NZ_QUGI01000011.1:0-9717 GCF_003478995.1 Pseudoflavonifractor sp. AF19-9AC | reverse complement strand
TCCCCCCGCTGGATAAATCCAGCGGGGCAAACCCACTTATTGCAAAGCTGCACCTCACCTTTTCCCTATGGGACAAAATGTCCCATAGCTCCACCCCATCCCCGCACCCTGGCAGCAGACCGGGGGCTGACGATATAGCAAATCATTTTCCAAATTTTCAAAGGAGGCACACGCACAAATGAAACCCAAACCAATCTATGAGCGCCTCAGAGCGTTCCTCTTATGTCTCGCCCTGCTGGCGGGTATGCTGCCCGTCACGGCGGGGGCAGAGGAGGAAACAGTCAGCTACCATTTCTATGACACGAAGTCGGAAGAATGGAAAACAAACACAGCCAACGATTACACCACTGTAACGAATCAGACCGCCTGGAGCACCGGCTGGTACGTTGTAACAGACGAGGTGACTATCGATACCCGCATCACCGTCACCGGGGACGTCCACCTGATTCTAGGGGATAATGCCACCCTGACGGCCAGCTCGGGCATCACCGTGGCGACGGGCAACAGCCTCACCATCTATGGCCAGGAGGAAGGCACCGGCACCCTCACCGCTACCGCCCAAGGCAGCAGCGGTGGTACGGGTAGCAACGCCGGTATCGGCGCCGCAGGCGGCGGCAATGGCGGCGCGGTCACCATCTACGGCGGCACCGTAACAGCCACCGGTGGTACTGCCGAATATGGCGGCTCAGGCGCGGGCATCGGCGGCGCAGGCGGCGAAGGTGGCGAAGGTGGCATAGGTGCTATTGGCAGCAATGGTGGCGCTGGCGGCACTGTGACCATCTACGGCGGCACCGTAACTGCCACTGGCGGTGCTGGCCAGGCTGGCGGCGGCGCAGGTATTGGCGGCGGTGGCGGCGGTGGGGGTGTCAACTCTGACAACGGCGACCCCCAATGTGCGACCGGTGGTGCGGGGGGCGTCGGCGGCAGCGTCACCATCTATGGCGGCACTGTGACCGCAACCAGCAAAACGATTCGTCATTCAGGCAGCGGCGCGGGCATTGGCGGCGGTGGCGGCAGTAGCGGTAAGACAGCAGGCGGCAAGGGAGGGGATTGCGCCCCCGTCGCCATCACCGGCGGCCTGGTGACTGCAAAAAGCGGTGACACCGGGATAGGAGGCTCGGGCGCGGGCATTGGCGGCGGCGGTGGCGGCGCCAACTTCGGCTTATCGGCTATTGCTGACAGCGGCAACCCCGGAACCTTCTCCACACAGGGCGGCAACGCGGTGATTTTTGCCAGCAGCGGCAACGGCTTTCATAGCGGCGCTGCCATCGGCGCCAGTGAAACAGCCGTCTGGAGCGGTGTCATCTTCCAGGGCAAAGCTGGCACCGTGTACGGCGACCAGACCATTGAGGAGGACTTTACACTTGAACAAGGCTATACGCTGACGGTTCCCCAGAACACTACCCTGACCATCCCCAAGGGCGTGACCCTGACCAACAGAGGCACTATTAACGGCCCCGGCAAATTGACCGGCAGCGGAACGGTTACGAACAGCGGCTCCATATCCGTGAGCGTCAATGATTTTGCCGTAAGCGTTGCCTTGAGCATAACCAGCGGCGGAAGTACCGTGACTTCTGTTACCTACGGCTCTACTGTGACTTTGACGGCCACGGTCACAAAGAATAGCGGCAACGTCACCGATGGCACTGTGACCTTCTACCGGGGCGCAGCAACGGGCATCCCGCTGAACAGCACACCGGGAAATGTAACGGACGGCACCGCAAAGTATGAGTTGGCGTTGAAGGGCGACGACTGGAAACCCGGCGATACGGCATACACTATCACCGCCGTTTACACGCCTGCCAGCAGCAGCAACCTGCTGTCGGGCAGCGGCACCGGCATCCTCACCGTGTCCAAGGCATCCCAGGGCAACGCGCCCGATGCGCCCTCTGTGAGTACAGACACCCAGCCCACGGCCAACAGCATCACGCTGAACACTGTCACCGGCTCCGGGCAGGGCGCTGTTCAGTATGCCTGCGTGGAGGGTAGCGGCACCGGCATCACGGCTCCTACCGATGATGACGATTGGCAGACCGAGACGGTCTTTGATAGTCTGCAAGCTGGTACGGCCTACACCTTCTTCGCCCGCTACGCCGGGAATAATTTCTATGACCCGTCCCCGGCCAGTTCCGGCACCACCATTTACACGGCCTATGCCGCCCCCACCGGGACAGAGGGATATTCTATCAACTATTCCGATGAAACCGTGACGGCGACAAGCGGCTATGAGGTGAAATTGTCCAACAGCGATACCTGGACAGCCAGCGGCACCGCTCTGTCTATCTCCCCCGGCGGCACCTTCCAGGTGCGTCACGCGGCCACCGAGAACGGCTCCCCCGCCAGCGATGCGGCTACTGTGAATGTCGCAGAGCGGCCCGATGCGCCCGATTTGAAAATTGACACTGAGGCCGAGGGTGTGGAGATTTCCAGCGAGTATTACTACAACACCACCGGCGCGGACTATTCCGCCGAGGGCTGGACGCAGGGCAACGGCTCCCTTGTCCCTGTAGACCCGGAGGGCACCATTTACATCTATGCGGCGGCCACAGGTAGCGCCTTTAAGAGTGCCGTCCAAACCCTTGCGGCCCCGGCCAGAGGCACCGCGCCAACTTTGCCCACCATCGACTATAAGGACGAGTCCCTGTCCGGCACCAATACGGGCATGGAGTACGGCATAGCTATGGGACAAAGTGTCCCAAGCCAGTGGCAGGGCTGCTCCGCAGATATGTCCCTGACTTCTTTCGGCTGGGACGGTTCGGAGCAGGTAACGGTCTATTTCCGCACAGCGGCCACGGATGATAGCTACGCCAGCGCCCCCACCACGGAGGCCCTGACCATCCCGGCTCGGCCTGCGGCCCCCGACGCGCCGGAGGTGAGCGATAAGACGGATACCAGCATCACAATTACCGCCGAAACCGGCGTTCAGTATCGGCTGGGAGATAGCGATGATTGGCAGAGCGGCACAGACGGCAGCTTGACCTTTGATAATCTGACCGCCGGAACCGAGTACACCATCTACGCCCGCTATCCGGCTGTCACGGGTGACACCCCCGCCTTTGCCAGCGCAGAGGCCAAGCTCAAAGTCACCACCAAGACCAGCGCGGGGGAGGCTCCCACCGTGGGCGAGGCCACCGTGACGGCCAACTCCATCACCCTGCCCTATAACGCGGCCTGGGAGTACAGAATGGAAAGCGGCGATTGGGGCAGCGCCTATCAATTCTCCGGCTTGACCCCGGCCACAGAGTACACCTTCTATGTGCGCGTGGCGGAAACCACCACCGCCGAGGCGTCCCAGGAGGCTGAGGTCAAGGTCTACACCGCCTACACCGCCCCGGAGACGGGCGAGGGGTATTCCATCAACTACACGGAGGAAACCATCACCGTCGATAGCGGCTACGAGGTCAACACGGCCCAGGGCTTTGACGGGACTATCATTCCCGAAGGTTCTATCACCAGCTACATTGGCCAGCCCCTCTATATCCGCCGTGCGGCAGACGAGGACGGCGCTCCGGCCAGCGCGGGGACGGCAATCCCCCTTACACGGCCTGCCGCGCCCGCTGTCCAGGGGGTCAATGAAACCGTGCAGGGCCGGGAGGACGGCAAAATCACCGGCCTGACCGCAGGGGTGGGCTATGAGATTTCCGACGATAGCGGCCAGAGCTGGAAGAATGCTGAATTGACCGGCACGGAGATCACCGGCCTTGCCCCCGGCAGCTATCAGGTGCGCGTCAAGAGCACGGACACCAGCTTTACCGGCGAGGCGGCAAGTGTGACCATCTCCACCGGGGCCGAGCCTACCTATATCCTCAACGTCACCGCCCCTACCTTTGACAGCGTTTATACCGGCTACGCCCAGCCGGAGGCCAAGGCCATCACCATTTCCAGCGCCGGGAACAGCGACGCCACTATTTCCGGCGTCACCGTGGACAACGCCAGCTTTGTGATTGGCGGCAGCGGCTCCACTGTCCCCGCTGGCGGGAGCATCTCCACCTGGACGATCCGGCCCGCCGCCGGTCTGAGCGTCGGCACCTATACGGCCACCATCACTGTGGCCTACAATGACGGCACGACGGCCGCGGCCCAGGTGAGCTTTACTGTCACCCGGCGGCCCAGCAGCGGCGGCGGTGGAACGACCCCCAGCAATCCCACTTACACCCCCGGCGTCACCGAGCCGGAAAACGGCGCTGTTACTGTGACCCCGGAGAAACCCAAGGCCGGTGACACCGTGACCATCACCGCCGAGCCTGCGGAACGCTATAAGGTGGATTCCGTCACCGTCACCGACGAGGACGGCGATCCCGTGGACGTGACCGTCCAGGAGGACGGCCCCTACACCTTCACCCAGCCGGAGGGCGACGTGACCATCACCGTCACCTTTGACGTGGATATGCCCTTTACCGACGTGCCGGAGGGCGCATGGTACATCGAGGGGGCCAAGTACGTCTATGGCAACTTCATCATGTCCGGCACCAGCCCTACCACCTTTAGTCCCAGCACTCCCGTCAGCCGGGGAATGATTATGCAGATTCTCTACAACATGGTGGGCCAGCCCGACGTGGAGGGCGACTCCAACTTCACCGACGTGGACGAGGACTATTGGAGCGCGGACGCCATCGCCTGGGCCGTTGCCAATGGCGTGGCGGGCGGCTTTGGGGACGGCACCTTCCGGCCCGACGAGGGCCTGACCCGGGAGCAGATGGCCGTTGTCCTGCGCAACTTCACCTATCAAATGGGCTGGGACATCTCCGCCAGCGGCGACCTGTCCAGGTTCACCGACATTCCCGAAGATAGCTGGGCGCGGGACGCCCTGGCCTGGGCCTTTGCCGAGGGCCTGCTGACCGGCACCAGCGACACCACAATGGCCCCCACAGGGGAGGCGTCCAGAGCGCAGATCGCCGTGATTATGATGCGGTTCTGCCAGAGATACATCGACAACGTGGAATGACCCTGCTGCACGCTATCCCAGCGGCAAGGGCGACAACCCGAACACCACCCGCCCTTGGCCGTGAGACACTTTGTCCCAAAGGAGGCGTATTAACCCGGTAACAGGGCGGCGGCGCGAAGGAGGCCGTCAGTGAGAGAGAAGTATCCCTTTTGACCCATCCCCCGGAAGGGGGGCATGGAGGAGACATATCCCACCGCCTGTTTTGGGGGCGCGGACCGTTCAACTGTCCGCGCCCCTTCTCTATTCGACGGTTTTCTCCGGCGTTTGCTATCTGATTTTAGCAAACGCCGGGGAAAGCCGTCGAACTTTTTGCCGCCTTTTTTCGAGGGGCGGGCAGATTTCGGCTGCTTTTGAAAAATTCGGCATTTTCCACAGGAAACAAGTAGGTTTTTGTCCAGGATGCCGATCTCCGCCGGGGCTCCATTCAGAACACGACCCGACCCCTATCTAAAAATTCTGAATGGAGGAACATACAAATGACAACCATCAATCTGCGGAAGTATTTCTACTGGTACAAGGTGGACGAGTACATCGAGGTCAGCGACGAGGTGGCCGAGGAGCTCCGGGCCGACAAGGACTATGAGATCAACCACTGGCGGCGTATGAAACGCAACAAGGCCAACTACTCTCTGGACGCGGATGACGGTATTGAACACTCCATCTGTGAGTTCGAGCCGTCCCCGGAGGAGTTTATGGCCCGCGCCGTGACTATCCAGCGGCTGTGCTGCGCCCTCAACCATCTGCCCCCGGCCCAGGGGCGGCGCATTGACGCCCACTTCCTGCTGGGGCAGTCTGTCCAGGAGATTGCAGAGGCCGAGGGCGTGAGCTGCCGGGCGGTACAAATCGCCATTGACCGGGGGCTGGAGACGATGCGGAAAATTTTTTAGAAAAATTTTCGGTTTACTGTTTCGCTTTTGCCCGTTTTCTTCCCTTGGTATATAGAGGGGTATTTATTGCCCTCTGCACAGATACGGCGGGAGGACTTGGGCTGACGCGGGGAGCCGGGCGGCGGGTGCGCGGTGACTTCCTTCCACGGGGAACGAGCGAGGAACACCAGCGCCGCGAGTGAGCTGGGGCCGGTTCGCGGCCACGATCCGCAGGTGGACAAGCTGGCCGCTGTCCCCCATGTTTCACCGCCGCCTGTGCGGGAGCGCCGCGCCGGGAATTGCTGTCTGTTGACAGGCCGAACGGAACAGCGCGGCGCTCCCTACTTTGAAAATACGAAGGAGACTGACAACATGAAAGCGATCCTCTATTGCCGGGTGGACGGCCCGGAAAATTCCTTTACACTGGATGCCATCCTGGGCCAAAAGGACGCGCTGCTGGCTTATGCCAAGGCCCAGGGGATGGAGGTGGAGCAGATACACATGGACATCGGCTGCCCCGGCACAACCTTGGAGCGTGTCGGGCTGCAATCTGTAATCCAGGCCGTCCGGGAGGGCAGCGCCGATGTGATCCTCGTCGCCAACCGCTCCCGCCTGTTTCGGGGGCCGTTGCCCCCGGAGCTGGAGGGCCTGCCGGTTATCGCGGTCAAGGAACGGAAGGCGGGCTTAGACCGGGAGGAGGTGTCCCATGAACATTGAGCCAGAGCTGGCGGCCCTGCTCTCCCAGCCGTGGAGTGAGGGGGCCTGCCGGGGCTATGTGATTCTGGCCCTGGAGCGGTGCGGCTACCGGCCCGCCGCCATCGAGAAGGTCATGGCCGAACTGCATGAAGTATTCGATTATACCACCTTGGAGGAGGCCCAGGCCCACTACGAGCGCAGCCCCTATTAAATCTGAGACACTTTGTCCCAAGGGTGGAGCAAGGAAAACGGGCGGCAGTTTTGCCGTCCGTTTTCGTTTCCCCACCGGGAACACATTACTACATAAGAGGAGGTCGTACCGTGCGATTGACAGCACAGGAACTGGAGGAAATGCGGAGCGTCAACATCGGCGCTGTGGAGGCGGACAAGCTGCCCGACGTGAGCGGCATGGCCTTTGATAACAAGCTCCCGATGGAGGATCGGCTGGCTCGGTTCCTTGCCAGAGCCATCAATCCCTACTGCTTTTGTGTGGGCGGCGTGGGAGTCAAGATTGAGTTTTCCGAGGACGGCCCCTCGCTCCAGGACAAGCTGGCCGACCTGCTTGTCCGGCAGAAGAGCGGGCTCTAAAACCCTTGCGCCGCAGTCTGTTCCGGCTCTGAGACACTTTGTCCCGAGGCGGAGGCATCCTTGATGTACCCCCGGAACAGAGGTATAATATAGGTGTAATGTGATAGGGAAGGAGGTACAAATGGCACGAACCAAAAACCGGGGGCAGCAGCAACCTATCGCCCCAACCTATACCACCCGCCGCTGGGATGTGGGAATGTATATCCGGCTCTCCAAGGAGGATTTGAAAAAGGCCAAGGAGGGCAAGGACGATAGCAACAGCGTGAAAAACCAGCGCGATCTGCTCACCGAGTTCTGTCAACGCCATGCTGACGAGTTCCGCAGCTCTGAGGAATATGTGGATGACGGCCATACGGGAACAGACGCCAACCGGGAAGATTTTCAACGGCTCCTGTCCGACGTGATGAAAGGTAAAATCAACTGCGTCATTGTAAAAGACCTTTCCCGGTTTGCCCGGAATTACAGTGACGCCGGGAGCCTGATTGACAATCTCTTTGTTCAGATGGGTGTCCGCTTTATCAGTCTTGCGGAAAACGTGGACAGCTACCGTGACCCGGACAGCGTTTCCAATATCCTCGTCCCCATAACAAACGTAATGAACGACAATTACTGTTTTCAGACGTCCAAGAAAATCCGGCAGGTATTCGACTACAAGAGGCGCAACGGCCAGTATATCGCGTCCTATGCGCCTTATGGTTACTTGAAAGACCCGAAGGACAAGCACAAGCTGGTGGTCGATCCTGACGCCGCCCCGGTGGTAAAGCTCATCTACTCGCTGCTGCTGAAGGGGACTTCCAAGCGGGCTATCGGCATCTATCTGAATGAACACGGCATACCAAGCCCATCTGTGTATAAACAGAGTAAAGGGCTGCCTGTTGGGAAAAAGGGGTCAGGTCATACAATGTGGACGGGCCGCATGATTCATGCGATCCTGACTAATCCGACCTATGCGGGCGATTTGGCCCAGGGCCGCTACCGGGTGAAAAGTTACAAGGTGCATGAAATTGAGGCGGTTCCGGAGGAGGAGTGGGTGCGTGTTTCCAACACCCATGAGGCCATCATAGACCGGGAAACCTTTGACATGGTGCAGTCGCTTTTGAAACGTGACACGCGCACATCTCCCCAGGGGCGGGAAGTTCATGTGTTTAGTGGATTTCTCAAATGCGCGGACTGTGGCCGGGCTTTGACGCGGAGTTCAAATAAAAACGGGAACGTATATTACGCCTGTTCCACTTACAAAAATATGTCCAAAAAAGCCTGCACCATGCACTCTATCAAGCACAACCGCCTGGAGGCCGCTGTTCTGTTTGCTATCCAGCAACAGGTGCATCTGGCTGTTTCCTATTCTGACTTGGTGGCCCGTATCAATGCGGCCCCGGCCAAGCGGTGCCAATCCCACCGGCTGAATGACCTGATTGCCGCCAAGGAGCGGGAACTGGCAAAGGTGAGCCGGTATAAGCAATCCATTTACCAGGACTGGAAGGACGGGGAAATCACCCGGCAGGAATATCACGAAATGAAAGCGGATTACGAGCAGAAAACGGCCAACCTGACCGATATACTGGCCCGGCTGACCGCTGAACGTGACGAGCTTGCCAACGGGGTCAACAATGAACACCCCGCCCTGGTTGCCTTTATGAAATACCAAAATATCAGTACGCTTACACGGGAAATCCTCATTGAGCTTGTGGATCATATCAAGGTTTATGAGAACGGCAACATTAGTGTGAAATTTAAGTTTGCCGACGAACTGCGCAGAATTGCGGAATACATCCAGCTCAATACTGTTTCCCAACCCGAGGCGGGCTGACCGCCTTACCCCAACTTCGGCAGTCGGTTTTCCTAATATGATTTAACCTTATGTCTATGTGGATGGGATCTATCTGCGCCGCAACTGGGGCGGAGAGTTTGAAAATGTAGCCATTCTGGTGGCGATTGCGGTCAATGAGGATGGATACCGTGAGGTCCTGGGTGCCGCTGAGGGCATGAAAGAGGACAAGGCCAGCTGGGTCAGCTTCTTCCAGTGGCTGCGTAGCCGTGGCTTGGACGGGGTCAAGCTGGTGGTTGGAGACAAGTGCTTGGGTATGGGAGAAGTGTTCCCCAAAGCCAAGTACCAGCGTTGCACTGTCCATTTTTACCGCAACGTGTTCTCTGTCACGCCTCGCTCCAAGGTGAAGCTGGTGGCCAAGATGCTCAAGGCGATCCACTCTCAGGAAAGCAAGAAAGCTGCCCGGGAGAAGGCCAAAGCCGTGGTGGAGGAACTACGTTCTATGAAGCTGAAGGAGGCTGCTAAAAAGGTGGAGGATGGTATTGAGGAAACGCTGACCTACTGCGATTTTCCCAGCGAACACTGGACTCGCATCCGCACCAATAATGTCATTGAGAGACTGAACCGGGAGATCCGCCGCCGCACTCGTGTGGTGGGCAGCTTCCCAGACGGCAACTCCGCCCTCATGCTGGTTTGTGCCCGACTTCGCCATGTGGCTGGCACCCAGTGGGGCAACAAGAAGTACATGAATATGAAGCACCTGGAGGCTGCCGTTGAAGACGCCTCCATTGCCGGCTGACTTCATTCATCCAAGAGTCTGCAAACCAATTTGCGCAAAACTGTTGACACTACCT
>NZ_QUGI01000010.1:47787-76938 GCF_003478995.1 Pseudoflavonifractor sp. AF19-9AC | reverse complement strand
CGGGAGGAGGGCAGCGGCCAGACCCGCCGTCCCAAGCCCGCGGCCCCCAAGGCCCCCGCGCCCCAGGGAGAGCGCAGCGGAGAGGGCGCGCCCAGCGGAGAGAAGCGGCCCCGCCGCCGTCGCCGCCGTTCCCGTGGGGGAGGCGGCCCCAAGCCCCAGGCCCCCGCGGCAGAATAATACCCTTTGAATGACCGGGGCCCCGGCGGCGAAAGCTGTTCTGGGGCCCCTTTGCCCTCTCCCTCTGGCGGGAGGGAGGGGAGCCTGCAAGGAGAGAGGAAGTGCGGCCATGGAGGGGTTTTTCAACGCCCTGTCCGCCTCGCTGGTGCTGCTCATGCTCATGTCGGTGGGCTACTTCATGGGCAGGCTGGGCTGGATGACCCAGCGGGAGAAAAATTTTATCAGCAAGTACGTGGTGAACATCGCCGTCCCCTGCAACTGTGTGGCCGGGCTTTTGAACAATCTGGACCACGACAGCCTGGCCCAGGCGGCGCTGATGGTGGTGTCCGGCGTGCTGGGTGTGGGAGCCACCCTGCTCATCTCCCTGGCTCTGGCCGCTCTGCTGCGGCTGCCCCGGGAGCGGTGGGGCGTCTTTGTGGCCATGGCGGCCTTCTCCAACACCCTCTTTATCGGCATCCCCGTGTCCACCCAGCTCTTTGGGGAGGCCTGCATGCCCTATCTCATGCTCTACTACCTGTCCAACACCATCTACGTCCAGTCGGTGGGCCTGCTGCTGGTGGAGCACGCCGGCACCAAGCCCGGAGGAAAGACCACCCTGAAGAGCTTCCTCAAGGACCTCTTCTCCAAGCCACCCATTGTGGCGGTGCTGTTCACCCTGCTGCTGCTGGTGCTGGACCTGCGCCTGCCCCAGCCGGTGATGAAGTTTGCCGGGTACGTCAGCGACTCGGTGTCCCCCCTGGCGCTGCTCTACTGCGGCTTTATCATCTATGAGGTGGGGCTTAGAAATCTGCGGCTCATGAAGGGCCTGCCCACCATGCTGGTGATGCGGCTGGCCATTTCTCCTCTCATCTGCATGGCCTTCTGCCACCTGTTCGGCATGACCGGCCTGCCCCGGGATGTGTTTATTGTGGAATCCGCCCTCCCGGTGGTCAGCCAGGTGACGGTGATGGCCGGGGCCTTTGGGGCCGACGAGCAGTACGCCGCCACCGGCGCTACCCTGTCCACCCTGGCCAGCTTCATTTCCATCCCCATCCTCATGCTGGTCATCGGCTGAGCATCCCTCCGTACATAAATAAAAAACCGGCGAAACGGCCTTGGATGGTGTTGTCCCAGGCGGCTTCGCCGGTTTTGTTTATGCTTTTTGTCGGCTGGACTCCAGAAAGTCACGAAGGTGGTCCATCAGGGTGGTCCAGGCCTCCGGCTCCCGCCCCACGTGGGAGACATCCATGCCCAGGGTTTGGTAAAAGGCCAGATCCTCCTGCGACCAGGGGTGGGGTGCGCTCTCCGGCCACGTCCAGCCCTCCGCCTGGGCCCGGAGGAGACAGATGCTCCAGGGCTCCCGGCCCGCCTGGAGGAGGTGCCAGGTGATGCAGTCGGTAAAGAGCAGAAAGTCGGTCTTTTGAAGCTGCACCTCCAGCTGCCCATTCAGGCGCCCCTCCCGGTCCCGGAGTTTCAGGGGAAGATATTGCTCCACCTGTCCTTCGGGGGAGAGGGCGAGCTGGGGGCGCTTGGCCTCCACCGTTACAAGGGGGGGCTGCGGGGCCTCGTAGGTGTAGTGCCGGGGGACCACAATCAGGTCCTGAAGACCGCCCGGGGCGGCGTAGATCTCCGTATTGTGGAGGAGGGAGGACCGCTTGTTGTCGTAGACGGGCACCACCATCCGGTCCGGGGGACACAGCGGGCGGAGCACCTGCTCCAGAAGGGGATAGCAGTAGGGCTCCCGCCGGGCGCTGCGGTGGATGTGGATAAGTTCCTGGCGGAACTGCTGCCAGGGGTAGGGCTGGCAGGCCTGTAAGCACTCCATGGCTGACCGTCAGCAGAAGGTGTTTTCCAGGGTGCCGATGCCCTCAATGGTGACGGCCACCTTGTCCCCCGGGCGGAGCCACTGCTTCTGGTCCGCAGGATAGCCGTGCATGACCCCCTGGGGGGTGCCGGTGAAGATCAGGTCCCCGGGCAGGAGGGTAAAGTGGCGGGACAGGTCGGCGATGATCTCGGCCAGGGAGAAGATCATGTCGCTGGTGTTGGAGTTCTGGCGCAGCTCCCCGTTGACGGTGGAGGAGATGGCCAGGTTCTGGGGGTCCAGCTCTCCGGCGGGAACCAGACAGGGGCCCACCGGACCGAAGCCGTCCAGGGTTTTGGACAGCAGCCACTGGTTCCCCCGGGCAAACTGAAGGTCTCGGGTGGACAGGTCGTTGCCGCAGGTGTAGCCGTAGACGTAGTCCAAAGCTTCCTCCGGGGAGACGTTCCGGGCGGGTTTTCCCATTACAGATACCAATTCTGCCTCATAATCATACTCTTTGTAATCACCAGGAAGGCGAATGCAGTCCCCGTGGGCGGCCAGAGCGTTCTCAAACTTGTTGAACAGCACCGGGGCAGGGGGGAGGGGGAGGTTGCACTCCTTGGCGTGCTGACGGTAGTTGAGGCCGATGCACAGAATCTTGGAGCAGCGGGTAACCACCGGAGCCAGGGGGGCGGTGGTGAAGCACTGGGCGCCCTCACCAAGGGCATTCAGGGCCGCCAGGCCCTCCGCGCCCTGAGCAATGGCCTCCTCCATGGTGGCGGGGACAGGGAGCCCCCGGCGGGCCCCCTCGGCGGCCGCGTCCACAATACCGCTCTGGGTCATAAGCCCCAGGGTCGGGGCGTTGTCCTTCCAGAATTGAACCAGCTTCATGGTATATTCCTCCTGACAAAATAGAGTGGGGATGGCGTCAGCCGGTCACCAGGTCAAAGACCAGGCGGATAACCAGCAGGGTGAGAACCACAAAAAACATGGGCCGGATGACCCGGGCGCCATTTTTCAGGGCCAGACCGGAGCCGATGTAATTGCCCGCAATGCCGCACAGGGCGGCGGGGATGCCAACTGCCCAGACCACCTCACCGGCCAGGGCGAAGGTGATGAGGGAGGCCACATTGGAGGCCGCATTGGCCACTTTGGTGTTGCCCGAGGCAGTGAGCAGATCAAACTTGCAAATGCCGGTGAAGGCCAGCATCAGAAAGGTGCCGGTGCCGGGGCCAAAAAATCCATCGTAGGTGCCCAGGGCGATTCCAATGGCCAGCACCATGGCGACGAGCTGCCGGGTGGAGAACCGGCTGGAGCCGTTCTCCTGGCCGAACTCACCCTTGAACAGCAGGAACAGGGCCATGACGGGGACCACAATGAGCATGAGGTAGTAGAGATAGCGCTCGGGCATAATCAGATTCAGCTGCACCCCCAGCCAGGCTCCGGCCAGAGCGCCAACCCCGCCGAACAGGGCGCTGGGAAGGTGAATCCGCCCCTGTTTGAAAAAGCGGTAGGTGGACAGCAGGGTGCCGAAGGTGTTGCCGCACTTGTTGGTGGCGGAGGCCGCATGGGGGGGCAGACCGGCCAGCAGATAGGCGGGCAGGGTAATGAGGCCTCCTCCGCCGGCCACCGCATCCACGATGCCGCCGAGAAAGACCAGGGGACAGACAATGAGCAGAGTTTCCAACAGCTGTTGGGGCGGCATAACAGTTCCCTCCGAAATCAAAATCTCCCCAGCCGCATCACAGGCGCGCCAGAATGAAAAAGGGGAGCGTGGAATGTGGACGCTAATTTTCAAAAAAACAGGAGGAGAACCCCGTTTTGGCGGTTCTCCTCCTGCCTGTTTCAACGACAGAGGCAAAACGAAGTTTTGCACAAAGCTTTTTTGCCTACTTTTTTCTCGAAAAAAGTAGGTTATTCCTGGGGCTCGTCCTGCTCCTTGCGGGTGACGGCAATAGACAAATCGTCCAGTTGCTTGTCATCCACAAAGTCGGGGCAGGCCATCATCAAGTCGGAGGCGTTCTGTACCTTGGGGAAGGCGATGACGTCCCGGATGGAGCTGGCGCCGGCCATGAGCATGCACAGACGATCCAGGCCGTAGGCCAGGCCGCCGTGGGGAGGCGCACCGAACTTGAAGGCGCCCACCAGGTGGCCGAAGCGCTCCTGAATGTCCTCCTCGGAGATGCCCAGGGCCTGGAAGGCCTTCTCCTGCATCTCGGGGGTGTTAATGCGGATGGAGCCGCCGCCCAGCTCGGTGCCGTTCAGGACAATGTCGTAGGCACGGGCGCGGCAGTTGGCCTTGTCGGAGAGAATCTTGTCCTCGTCCTCCACCATGGGGGCGGTGAAGGGGTGGTGCATGGCCTGATAACGGCCCTCCTCCTCGCTCCACTCGAACATGGGGAACTCGGTGACCCACAGGAACTTGAAGTCCATGGGGTCCAGAATGTCCAGCTGGCGGGCCACCTCGCAGCGCAGGGCGCCCAGGGCAACCCACACCACGGTGTTCTTCTCGTCGCCCACGATGAGGACAAGGTCGCCGTCCTTGGCACCGGCCCGGTCCAGAATGGCCTTGTTCTCCTCCTCAGTGAGGAACTTGGCGTAGGAGGAGGTCATCTGGCCGTCCACCAGACGGGCCCAGGCCAGACCCTTGGCCTTGTAGGTCTTGACGAAGTCCACCAGCTTGTCGATCTTCTTCCGGGGGAAGTCACCGGCGTGGCCGTTGACGTTGATGAGGCGCACGGAGCCGCCCGCCTGAACGGGACCGGAGAACACGCCGAAGCCGCAGTCCTTCACGATGTCGCTGATGTCCTTCAGCTCAAAGCCGAAGCGCAGGTCGGGCTTGTCGGAGCCGAAGCGGTCCATAGCCTCCTGCCAGGGCATACGCTGGAAGGGGGTCTGCACGTCCACATCCAGGACCTCCTTGAAGACCCGCTTCAGGAAGCCCTCCTGGATGGACATAATGTCGTCCTCGTTGACGAAGGACATCTCCAGGTCGATCTGGGTGAACTCGGGCTGACGGTCAGCACGCAGGTCCTCGTCCCGGAAGCAGCGGGCAATCTGGAAGTAACGGTCAAAGCCGGAGAGCATCAGCAGCTGCTTGTACTGCTGGGGGGACTGGGGCAGGGCATAGAACTTGCCCGGATGGACGCGGGAGGGCACCAGATAGTCCCGGGCGCCCTCGGGGGTGGACTTGGTGAGGACGGGAGTCTCGATCTCCAGGAAGCCCTGCTCGTCGAAGTAGTCCCGGGCGATCTTGGTGATCTTGTGGCGGGTGGCAATGGCGTGCTGCATCTCGGGGCGGCGCAGGTCCAGATAGCGGTACTTCAGGCGCAGCATGTCGTTGGCCTTGGAGTGCTCCACAATCTCAAAGGGCGGGGTGTCGGACTTGGCCAGCAGGCGCAGCTCGGTCACATACACCTCCACATCGCCGGTGGCGATCTTGTTGGTCTTGCTCTCGCGCTCCCGGACGGTGCCCACCGCGGCCACCACGAACTCGGCGCGCAGGGAGGCCGCCTTCTCAAAGATGGCCTTGTCGGTGCTGTCGTCGAAGGACAGCTGGATGAGGCCGGTGCGGTCCCGCAGGTCCACAAAGATGAGGCCGCCCAGGTCCCGCTGCCGCTGTACCCAGCCGCACAGGGACACGGTCTTGCCCGCGTCGCTCAGTCGAAGGTCTCCGCAGTAATGGCTGCGGTGGAAACCCTGAAGATTATCCACAAAAATCAACTCCAGTTTGTATTATTGAATCAAAATATTCCAAATTGAAATGGAATTATCGAAAATATTGCCCCAAATACCGTTGGGTGGGCGCAGAGGCGAAGCGGCAGCTTCGCACAAAGTTCTTTGCCCAGCTTTCTTTCAAGAAAGCTGGTCGCCCTTGTCGAGGATGGGGGTGCCCTGGTTGAGCTCCACCAGGCCGGACTGGATGAGGGTCACGGCCTCGGCGGGGGAGACCTTCACCTGCTCACCGGAGCGCATGTTCTTCACGGCGCACACGCCGGCTGCGATCTCCTCCTCGCCCAGGAAGATGACGTAGGGCACGCCCAGCTTGTCGGCGTAGGACATCTTCTGCTTGAACTTCTTCTGCTCGCCGTAGATCTGCACCCGGACGCCCTGGCTGCGCAGGGTGGTGGCCAGGGAGATGGCGGGGGCCATGTCCTCGGTCATGGGCAGGATGAGGGCGTCGGCGGGAGCGGTGTTCAGGCTGCTGTTCAGGTAGCCCTGGTCCTCCAGCACGAAGAACAGGCGGGTGAGGCCGATGGAGATGCCCACGCCGGGCAGCTGCTTCTCGGTGTAGTACTCGGCCAGGTTGTCGTACCGGCCGCCGGAGCAGATGGAACCGATCTCGGGGTGATCCAGCATGGTGGTCTCGTAGACGGTGCCGGTGTAGTAGTCCAGGCCGCGGGCGATGGTCAGGTCCACGGCGAAGTGGTCCTCAGGCACGCCGAAGGCGGCCAGGTTCTTGGCCACGGCGTTCAGCTCGTCCAGGCCCTCGTCGAAGAGGGGGTGACGGCCGCGGTAGCCCTCCAGGGCGGAGAGCACCTCCTGGTTGGAGCCGGTAATGGCGATGAAGTTCATAATCTCAGCGGCCTGCTGGGCGGTGAGGCCGATCTCCTCGCCCATGAGGAGTTCCTTCACCTGGGGGGCGCCGATCTTCTCCAGCTTGTCCACCGTGCGCATGATGAGGCCGGCGCGGTGGGTCAGGTCCAGCATGGCGTAGAAGCCGTTGAGCACCTTGCGGTTGTTCACCCGGATCTGGAAGCGCTTCAGGCCCAGGGAGGTGAAGGTGCGGTAGATGATGGCGGGAATCTCGGCGTCGTTGGAGATGTCCAGCTTGCCGTCGCCGATGATGTCAATGTCGGCCTGGTAGAACTCGCGGAAGCGGCCGCGCTGGGCGCGCTCGCCCCGGTAGACCTTGCCGATCTGGAAGCGGCGGAAGGGGAAGGCCAGGTTGGCGTAGTTGAGGGCCACGTACTTGGCCAGGGGTACGGTCAGGTCAAAGCGGAGGGACAGGTCGCTGTCGCCCTTGGTGAAGCGGTAGATCTGCTTCTCGGTCTCACCGCCGCCCTTGGCCAGCAGCACCTCGCTGGCCTCGATGAGGGGGGTGTCCAGGGGGGTGAAGCCGTAGAGGGAGAAGGACTCCCGGATGATGGCGGCCATGCGGTCAAACTGAATCTGTCGGGCGGGGAGAAGCTCCATGAAGCCGGACAGGGTACGAGGCTGAACAATACTCATAAGAAAAGCAATCCTTTCTGAATTGGTTTTTTGGTTGTGCGGCGGAGAGCACAGCACCTCCGCGGCGGCATAGGGCCGCTTCCTTTCATGTTCCTTCCCCTCAGGGAAGGTGGTGCTTGTGGAAACACACAGGAATGACCAACATCAGAAAAACTCCTTTCTTCCCACCCCGCTTTCTTGAAAGAAAGCTTGGCAAAGAACTTTGCGGGAAACTTCGTTTCCCTTCTGCGCCCGTTTTCTGTTTTTAAGAGTGACTGCATGCGGTCGAGCCGCGCCGCAGAGCTGGTTCGTAAAGAAAATGAGCGGTGCAGTCATTTGGCTGAGCCCTCCGCGAGGGCAGAAACGAAGGCGCGACGCCTCTTGTAGAAGCCAATAGGAATTCAGTTGAGCCTTAGCGGCAGCGGTTGGCGCACAGACACCAATCCTGGGCTTTTCCCGCGCCGGTTGGATTTTTTCCACCTTCTTGGTGGCTCTCCCGTAAAATCAAAGGGGGTCCGGGGGAGGCGGCATAAAAACACGGAGTGTTTTTCCAGACGCCGTCCCCCGGCGGTTTTTTGGTTCCTTTTGCACCGCTGCAAAAGGAACTCGCCCGGGGGCGAAATATCTTTTTGATATTGTTCCCAGCTGTTTGGTGAGAACGTCCACCGGACAAAGACAATTCTATCCCAACCCGGTACTTGAGAAAAAAAGAGCGCTCTCATCCCATCATTGGGACGAGAGCGCGAACACGCTTCGTGGTGCCACCCAATTTCAGGCGCTTCACGCGCCCCTTTCGCCTTCTGTTGCGGGAAGGAGACCGCACCCGTCTCCGGGCCCGCTGCTGACGCTGTCTTCCTCCGGGCCATTTCCCCAAACCCCTTTCAGCCGAGGGGGGTTCTCTCTGTTGGGCGGTAACCGGGCTACTCATGCGCCGTCACGGCGGTGTGGATGGACTTAATGCTACCCCAAAAAGGGGAAAAAGTCAAGTCCTCACAGGGAGAAGGGGACCCGGTTGGGGTTCATCACCTCGCGCCAGTCCAGATCGCCCCGGGCCAGGCCGTGGATCAGAAGCTCGGCGGTGGCCACGTTGGTGGCCATGGGGACGGAGTGCTGGTCGCACAGGCGGGAAATGTAGAGGATGTCCTTGTCCATTTCGTTGTCCAGGGGGGAGTTGAAGAACAGCACCATGTCGATTTCGTTGTAGACAATGCGCTGGCCGATCTGCTCAATGCCGCCGTGTTCATGGGACAAAAACAGGCTGACGGGCAGTCCGGTGGCCTCGGCAACCATGCGGCCGGTGGCGTTGGTGGCGCAGACGGTATGCTTGGACAATACGCCGCAGTAGGCGGTGCAGAACTGAACCATCAAATCCTGTTTCTTGGTATGGCTCATCAGTGCGATATTCACGGTGGCATTACCTCCTTTATATAAGTACCTATGGCCCGAAGGCCGGGAACATTCATCGGATTCGCATAATGGGGACCTGGCGGCCCTCCAGCCGCTGGGCGATGTTCCAGCAGGCCAGGGTGGCGCCCTTCCGCTCCAGGGTGGCCAGGGGGATGCCCCGGTTGGCGGCCAGCATGACCCTGGGGTCCTCGGGGACCACACCCATGAGGGGCAGTCCGGCGGTATCCATGGCGTCGTCAATGGTGGTGCGCAGCTTGTGCAGCAGCTTGGGCTGGATGCGGTTCATCACCAGATGGACCTGCCCCAACCCCGCCAGAGCCAGCACCGTGCGCTGGGCATCCCGCAGGGAGGAGGCGTCGCTGGTGGCCACCACCAGGGCGCGGTCAGCACCGCAGGCGGCCATGCGGAACCCTACACCCAAACCGGCGGGGGAGTCGATGAGAATGGCGTCATAGAGACTGCGGGCAGTGTCCAGCAGGGCGCGGACCTTGCCGGCGGTAAGCCCGCTGGGCAGAGACATGGGCGCGGTAAGCAAAGAAAGACCGGGCAGTTCGGGATGGTTTACCGCGGCGCGGGCCAGGGGGCAGTAGCCCATGGCCACGTCGGTAAAGTCCATCAGCGCCCGGTCGCTCAGGCCCAGGGAGATGTCCAGATTGCGAAGGCCAATGTCCATGTCAATGCACAAGACCCTGCGCCCCATCAGGGCCAGGGAGGCGGCTACGCCGCCGGTGATGGAGGTCTTTCCGGTCCCTCCCTTTCCGGAGGTAACTGTGATTACTACACCCATGAAAAGCCTCCTCACTTACCAACTAAAAGTTTACCACAAATTTGGTGGCCGTCAATGGCTTTTTTGTAAATAGCGCCAAAAAAGTCACAAATACGCAAAAAAATCTTCCAACAATTTTGGATTTTCAACCAAAATTGGCGGGGAATGGGTTTCGGAATGTTTTTCCTGTCCCCGGCAGAACCTGGAAGTATGTGCCAGGAACTGGAACTGCCCCCTTTGGGCAGAGAACCCCTTACAGGGGTTCCTTCTGAATTTTGGCCCAACGCCGGGGATAGCCCTTTAACGTAGGGGCCACCTTGTCCACCAGGACCACCCGGTGGGTGACGTCGGTGCCGGGGATGGTGTAGTCCACCGTCTCCCGCACCCGGCCGCCCATAAACTTCACGGCGTGGGCGGCGCCCTCCAGCTCGGGGCCGGACTCCACCGACTTCATGGCCAGAAACTGGCCCCCCACCTTTACATAGGGGAGGCACAGCTCGCTCAAAAGCCGCAGATCGGCCACCGCCCGGGCGGAGGCAAAGTCAAAGCTGTCCCGGAAGCCCTTTACCTGGGCCTGCTCCTCGGCCCGGGCGTGGATGGCCTCTACGCCCTCCAGACCCAGCCGCTGAGCCACCTCGTTGAGCCAGTTGACCCGCTTTCCCAGGGCGTCCAGCAGGGTGACCTTCAGGGAGGGCACCAGAATTTTCAGGGCCAGGCCGGGAAAGCCCGCCCCGGTACCCACGTCAATGAGGGTTTTCCCCTGAAAATCGGCATAGCGGAGCAGGGCGGCGCAGTCCAGCATGTGGAGCCGCGCCACGCCGTCCTCCTCCCGGATGGCGGTGAGGTTCATCACCTGATTTTTTTCCAGCAGCAGCCGGCCGTACTCCGCCAGCTGAGCGGGGGCCTGGGCAGGCACCTGGGCGGTGAGCCCCAGCTCCTCCAGCCCCTGGGCGATCAATGCTTCCATGGCTCAGCCTCCGAAATTGGACATAAGGCCGGCCAGCCCCACCGGCAGGGTGGCGGCGGCCAGTACCCAGCACGTCAGGGCCAGCAGGATAGCGGGCAGCTTCCCGGGGTTGCCCGTGGAGCGCCAGCTCACCAGGGCCAGCGCCCCCAGGCCGATAAGGCCGGGCACGGTGAGCAGGGGAGCCAGATTGCCCAGCATGGTGCCGGTATAGAAGTAGTAGGTGGTGAGGGCCAGGAAAATGAGCACGTAACATAGGGCAATCCAGGCCAGGGTGCGCTTCACCGGGGAGGCGGGGACGTAGCCCTTTTCCTCCTCCCGGTCCTCGGGGGGATTGGTGTGGTGTGACATAGTCGCTCCTTTTTGTTTGGTTCCCCTGTGGAGCAGGGGAGGGGGGAGGTCAGGACTTCTCCTTCAGCAGGTCCCGGATCTCCATGAGCAGCTTCTCCTCGTTGGAGGGGGCGGGGGGCGCCTTGGGGGCCTCCGCCTTTTTCCGGTGGAAACGGTTGACTGCCTTGATGATGCAGAACACCGCAAAGGCCATGATGAGGAAGTTGAGGACCGCCTCAAGGAAATTGCCGTAGGCGATCTGGGCCTCCCCCAGGGTGAGGGTCAGATCGGCGAAGGACACCCGGCCCACCAGAATGCCCAGCAGGGGCATGAGGATGTCGTTGGTGAGGGAGTCGGCGATGGCCTTGAAGGCGCCGCCGATGATGACGCCCACCGCCATGTCCAGCACGTTGCCTCGGGCGATGAAGGTCTTGAATTCGGAAATGAACGCGCGCATGTTGTTCTCCTTGTTCCTGCAGCGGTTTTTTGGACCGCCGGAGGAGCTCCCGCCTCCCTTGGAAAAAACCGTGTCCCGAAACCCTTGGGCCCCAAGGGTTTCGGGCGAATTCCGTTCTGGAGCGATTTTCAGAGGGCAAAATGACCCTGAGACCGATCCAAGGAGCCGGAAACGGCTGGAGACGGGAGTATTATTTTGATAAAATATTACGATTTGTTATCGCGGAGCCCAAAGTGGACATCCTGTGGAAAACTTAGTGCTTGGGCACCAGCTTCTCCTGGCCGCCCATGTAGGGACGGAGGACGGCGGGAATGTTCACAGTGCCGTCGGCCTGGAGGTTGTTCTCCAGGAAGGCGATGAGCATACGGGGAGGAGCCACCACGGTGTTGTTCAGGGTGTGGGGCAGGTACATGCCCTTCTCGCCCTTGACGCGCATCTTCAGGCGGCGGGCCTGAGCGTCGCCCAGGTTGGAGCAGGAGCAAACCTCGAAGTACTTCTGCTGGCGGGGGGACCAGGCCTCGATGTCGCAGGACTTGACCTTCAGGTCGGCCAGGTCGCCGGAGCAGCACTCCAGCTGGCGGACGGGGATGTCCAGGGAGCGGAACAGCTCCACGGAGTAGCGCCACATCTGCTCATACCACTTCATAGAGTCCTCGGGCTTGCAGACCACCACCATCTCCTGCTTCTCGAACTGGTGGATGCGGTAGACGCCGCGCTCCTCGATGCCGTGGGCGCCCTTCTCCTTGCGGAAGCAGGGGGAGTAGGAGGTGAGGGTCTGGGGCAGCTTGTCCTCGGGGATGATCTGGTCGATGAACTTGCCGATCATGGAGTGCTCGCTGGTGCCGATGAGGTAGAGATCCTCCCCCTCAATCTTGTACATCATGGCGTCCATCTCGGTCTGGGACATGACGCCCTCCACCACGTTGCCGTGGATCATGAAGGGGGGCACGCAGAAGGTGAAGCCCTTGCCGATCATGAAGTCACGGGCGTAGGCCAGCACGGCCTCGTGGAGCCGGGCGATGTCGCCCATGAGGTAGTAGAAGCCGTTGCCGGAGACGCGGCCGGCGGAGTCCATGTCGATGCCGTCGAAGGACTCCATGATCTGGGTGTGGTAGGGAATCTCAAAGTCGGGGATGACGGGCTCGCCGAAGCGCTGGACCTCCACGTTGCAGGAGTCGTCGGGGCCGATGGGCACGGAGGGGTCAATGATGTTGGGGATCTGGAGCATGATGTGGCGGATCTCCTCGGCCAGCTTGGCCTCCTTCTCCTCCAGCTCCTGGAGACGGTCGGCGTTGGCCTTTACCTGAGCCTTGACGGCCTCAGCCTCCTCCAGCTTGGAGGGGTCCTTCTTGGCCTGGCCCATGAGCATGCCGATCTGCTTGGAGAGGCTGTTGCGGCTGGCCCGCAGCTCGTTGGCCTCGGTCATAGCGGCCCGGTTCTCCTCATCCAGGGCGATGACCTGGTCCACCAGGGGCAGCTTGTGCTCCTGGAACTTCTTCTTGATGTTCTCCTTGACGGCCTCGGGATTCTCCCGGATAAACTTTATATCCAGCATGGTACTATCTCCTTAATTTTTATGGTTTCTATCACAGGGCCTGGGGCCCGGACAATCAATACAGGGCGTCGTAAATCTCCTGGTAGCGGTCGTAGGGGGAGAAGCGGCCGTTGTCGGTGACGCTCTCCCGGGGCAGGGCCTCCTTCAGGCCGGCCTCCTCCAGGCTGTCCATCAGCTCCCGGCACAGGGTGTATTTTCCCCGCACATAGGCCTCGTCAATCTGCCAGAACCAGTCCATAGCCTGGCTGGTCTTCTCCGCCTGCACCGACAGGTCAGAGACCTGCTGCTCCAGCTGGTCCACCTGCTCCTGTAGGTCCTGATTTTCCTCCTCCAGCTCCTGGGTCTTCTCCTTCAGGGCGGCGTTCTCCTCATAGAGACTGTTAAGGGACTGCACGGCGTTCACCGACTGCTGCAAATCGTCAATCTGGGCCTCGTTCTGCTCCTGGAGCATCTGGTACTGCCGCCGCTCCATCACAAAGGTGAACAGCAGCAGCACAAAGGCCGCGCCGAAGAGGATGGCGATATACTGAAACACCGACTTCTGCCGCCGCTTCTGCTGGCCGGGGGTGAGGGGCTTGTCCGTCTTGTTCTCCTGGGCAGGGGAGGGGTTCTCCTGGGAAGAGGGATTCTTCTGTTCCTCGCTCACGGCTGGACACCTCCTTCCCCATGCAGGGTCTGGAGCAGCGCCAGCAGCGCCTCCAGGTCCTGGTCGTTGTAGTATTCCAGCTCGATTTTGCCTTTTTTGCCCCGGTGGGCAATCTTCACCTTCCGGCCCAGACGGCCGGACAGGTCCTTCTCCAGCTCCCCCAGATAGAGGGACAGGTCGGGACCGTCGGGCTTGGGCTTGTCCGCCTTCTGCTTCTGGAGGGCTTTCACCAGGGCCTCGGTCTGCCGCACGGACAGCTGGCCCTCGATGACCTTCTTGGCCGCCTGGCGCTGGAGAGCGGGGGAGGGGAGTGCCAGGATGGCCCGGGCGTGTCCGGCGGACAGGGCCTCCTCCTCCAGCAGCTTCAGAATGTCCTCGGGCAGGGCCAGAAGACGGAGGGTGTTGGCGATGGCGGGGCGGGACTTGCCCATCTGCTGGGCCACCTGCTCCTGGGTGAGGCCGTACTCCTCCATGAGCACCTGGTAGCCCCGGGCCTCTTCGGCGGGGTTCAGGTCCTCCCGCTGGAGGTTCTCAATGAGGCCCAGCTCCATCACCTTCCGGTCGTCCGCCTCAATGATGACGGCGGGGACTTCCGCAAGGCCTGCCTCCTTGGCGGCCCGCCAGCGCCGCTCTCCGGCAATGATCTGGTAGTAGCCGGAGGCCAGCCGCCGGACGGTGAGGGGCTGAATGATGCCGTGAACCCGGATGGACTCGGCCAAATCGGCCAGGGCCTCGGGGTCAAAGCGCTTCCGGGGCTGGTTCAGCCCCGGTTCAACCTGGGAAATGGGGAGGAGGACGGAGCCTTCCCCCTGAGGCTGGAGGTCCGGGTCGCCCAGCAGGGCGTTGAGCCCACGGCCCAGACCCAGTTCCATGTTTCGTTTTGCCATTGCAGTACTCCTATTTTAAATGTATGCCAATGGGTGCATAACAAGGGTTTTCGGAAAGTGGAGGGGAGGGGGGATGTTTCACGTGAAACGCGTCCTCGCGGACTGCATATCCCTCGCTCCGCCCAAGTGTGGGCAGAGCTCGCTCATTCCGTCGCTCGTCCTTTCCAAACCGGACCCGCATTCGCTGGGCTCCGGTTTGGTGCCGCCTGCGGGCGGACGGGGGAGGGAAGCGGCGGCGGAGCATCCACCTGAGCCCTTCCGCGAGGGCAGGAAGTTAGGCGCGATACCTCTTGTAGGAGCAGGAGGTCATTCAACCGGTACTGAGCGGCAGCGGTTGGCGCACAGACACCAATCCTGGGCTTTTCCTGCGCCGGCCGGGTACGTTCCACCTTCTTGATGGCTCTCCCGTAGAAAAACAGGGGGGTCCGGGGGAGGCGGCATAAAAACACGGAGTGTTTTTCCAGACGCCGTTCCCCGGCGGCGTTTTGCCTACTTTGCCGACGCGGGCAAAGTAGGTCGCCCGCAGGCGAAATCCTTCCGCACTGGTTTCTAATATCGCCGGTCGGACAAATATGAGCCGAAAACAGCTTATCCCTTCCCGTGAATGGCGATCATCTCCTGCGCCAGGGCGGTGTAGGCCTCACAGCCCCTGGAGTAGGGGTCGTAGGCGGTGATGGGCTTGCCGTGGCTAGGCGCCTCGGAAAGGCGGACGTTGCGGGGGATGACGGTGGCGTACACCTGACCGGGGAAATGGCGCTTGACCTCCTCGGCCACCTGTAAGGACAGGTTGGTGCGGCTGTCAAACATGGTCAGCAGCACGCCCTCCAGAGCCAGCCGGGGGTTGAGTCCCCGCTTCACCAGCCGCACTGTGGCCAACAGGTCGCTGAGACCTTCCAGAGCGTAATACTCGCACTGGACGGGCACCAGCAGGGAGTCCGCCGCGCACAGGGCGTTGACGGTGAGCAGCTCCAGGGAGGGGGGGCAGTCGATGAAGATGTAGTCATACTGGTCGGACAGGGCGCCCAGAGCCTTTTTCAGCAGGTTTTCCCGGTCGGGAATGCCAATCATCTCAATGCCCGCGCCGGCCAGGGCCTTGTTGGAGGGGAGAACATCGCCGTACTTGGTGTTCTGCACCGCCCGCTGGGGCTCCGCACCGTTGATGAGCACGTCGTAGACGTTGGGGGAGGCGGTGTTTTTGTCCACACCCATGCCGGAGGTGGCATTGGCCTGAGGGTCAAAGTCACACAGCAGGACCCGCTTGCCCGCGTCGTGGAGGGCCGCGGAGAGGTTCACGGTGGTGGTGGTTTTACCAACGCCGCCTTTTTGGTTGACAACAGCAATGATTCTGGCCATAGGCGCCTCCTGTGGGAAATTGGGTTCACCCGCTGACGCGGGCTGTTTGCAGAATTTCATTATAACAATCGCAGGAGGGCTTTTCAACTGTTTTGCCCCGGTTTTTACGTTTTTAACATGGGCAAAGGAAAGATTCTATTTTATATAAGGTATGGTTGGCTCTTTGGGGATCGTTTCGTCGCGGGCGGGACGGGGGTTGGGGGATGTTTCGCCTGCGGGCGAGTGACTTTCTGTGCGGACAGAAAGTCACCAAAGAACCGTCAAAGGGGAGAGGGATTTCGATTTTCCTCTCCCCTTTGAAATCCCCACTCCTTAAAACGACCAACCTCGTCCTCGCGGACGTCATATCATTCGCCTTGCCCTAAAGGACAAGGCTCATTCATTCCGTCGCTCGTCCTCTCCCAATGGAACCCGCTACGCTGGGCTTCCATTGGGTTCACACTGCGCCCCCCCTATTGGATGTACCCCCCGGGGGCTAGCAATGCCCTGAAAGAACCAGCGGCCGACCACCGGAGCAGATAACAGAACCTGCAGCCGGGTATGGCACCGGAACGCGGTGCGTCTTACGGCGCGTTTTCACTAATACCGCCCACGTCCTGGTAACGGAGCCGCCCACCTGAGCCCTTCCGCGATGGCAAAAGTTAGGCGCGTTGTATCTTGTAGGAGCAGGAGGCAATTCAACCACCTCTTAGCGGCAGCGGTTGGCGCATAGACACGCATCCTGGGCTTTTCCTGCGCCGGTTGGATTTTTCCACCTTCTTGGTGGCTCCCCCGTAAACATATCAGGGGGTCCGGGGGAGGCGGCATAAAAACACGGAGTGTTTTTCCAGACGCCATCCCCGGGTGGCGTTTTGCCTACTTTGCCGACATGGGCAAAGTAGGTCGCCCCGCAGGGCGAAACTATCCCAAATTCGCCCGCAGGCGATACCAAACCGGAGCCCAACGAATGTGGGTCCGGTTTGGAAAGGACGAGCGACGAAATGAGTGACCCTTGCCCTTACAGGGCGAGGCGAAGGATATGCAGTCCGCGAGGACGTGTTTCACGTGAAACATCCCATCCAAAAAACAAATCCCCGCCCACGCCGAAGCGCAGACGGGGAGCAGGAAGGGGAGGTAAGCTCAACCGGGTCGCCGGGGAATATGGATGGTCAGCAGAATCTCCTGATCGGTGTCGGTGCGGCGGCACTGGGCGTCCACCCCTGCCGACCGCATCAGGTCCAGGCTCCTGGTAATGGTGTTGAGAAAGAGCCGCACGTCCCGAATGAGAAAGGTGGGCTTCTTGCGGGCAGTCTGCTGCCGGGCCACCATGGACTCCACCAGGGCCTCCGTCTGGGCCACGGTCAGGTGTCGTTCCACCACCTGTGCGGCGGCCTGAACCTGGTCCTGGGGTTCCTCCAGCCGCAGCAGGGCCCGGGCGTGGCGCTCGGTGCAGCCAGACTGGCACATTTGTTCCAGAACCCCTTCGGGCAGCTTCAAGAGCCGCAGCTTGTTGGCCACGGCGGACTGGCTCTTGCCAATGCGCCGGGCCACCTCCTCCTGAGAGAGAGAATAGGTGTCAATGAGGCGGCGGAGGGCCTTGGCCTCCTCCCAGAAGTCCAAATCCTTCCGCTGGAGGTTCTCCACCAGGGCCAGCAGGGAGGAGGACTGGCTGTCAGTCTGGATGGACAGACAGGGCACCTGGGAGAGCCCCGCCAGCCGGGCGGCCCGCAGCCGCCGCTCCCCGGCCACCAGCTCCCATCCGCCGCTTCGGCGGCGTACGGTCAGGGGCTGCAGCACCCCCAAGGCCTGAATAGACCCGGCCAGCTCCTCCAGCTCCGCCTGAGAGAAGCGCTTCCGGGGCTGGTCCGGGTTGGGCACGATGGCGTCCACCGGCAGAAACAGCACCTTTCCCGTCTCATAGATCCCTTTTCTGGTCATGCCCAGCATGATCCCGGCCCCCTTATCCAGCGGTGTAATCTCATCCATAGTTTACCATATTATGGAAAATAAAAGGTCGAAATGCGGGACCGCTGAAAAATATTTCCCGGGAGGGGGGGCTGGGCTGAAAAAAGGAAGCGGGGGCGGATTTTGAATGATGAAAAAAAGAAAGTTGCAAATTGGCTTGTAAAAGGCCCGGCGGGCATAGTATAATAGCGGCAGAGATGGAACGGAGAAAAGCCCCGGGTGTGCCCGGGGGGGAGGATGGCCGGACGCCGTCCTGCAAGCCTGGTCCTGAGGGACCCGGAGCAAGGAAGGAGAGATTTTATGAATAAGAAGAAGCTGCCGCTGGCTCTGTGGATCTTTGTGGGTCTGGTCGTGGGCATTGTGGCGGGCCTGCTGCTGATGAACGCCAACGTGGGCGGCATGGCAGGCAAGGACTTTGCCCTGGGTTACATCAAGCCCTGGGGCGACATCTTCCTGAACCTGCTGAAGTTCGTGGTGGTGCCCATTGTGCTGTTTTCCATTGCCTCGGGTGTCATTTCCATGCAGGACGTCAGCAAGGTAAGTGCGGTAGGCGGCAAGACCGTGGTCTATTACATGTGCACCACCGCCTTTGCCGTGGTGCTGGCTCTGATTCTGGCCTCGGTGGCCAAGGGTGCGGGTCTGTTTGCGGCCCTGAAAACCACCGGTCTGGAGTACACGCCCCCGGAGGGCCAGAGCATTATGACCACCATTGTGAACATCTTCCCCTCCAACGCGGTGCAGCCTCTGGCCAACGCCACTATGCTCCAGGTGATCGTCATCTCCCTGCTGCTGGGCTTCGGCGTGATGCTGGCGGGGGAGCGGGGTCTGGTGGCCGCTCAGGTCATTGACAGCTTCAACGAGGTCTTTATGAAGATCATGGACCTCATCATCAAGCTCTCTCCCATCGGCGTGGCCTGCCTCATCTGCCCGGTGGTGGCCGAGAATGGCCCCAAGATCCTGCGGGACCTGGTAGCGGTGCTGGTAGTGGCCTATGTGGGCTATATCATCCACGCCCTGCTGGTCTATTCCTCCACCGTCAAGCTGCTGGGCGGCCTGTCCCCCCTGGCTTTCTTCAAGGGCATGGCCCCGGCTATGATGATGGCCTTCTCCTCCGCCTCCTCGGTGGGCACGCTGCCCTTCAACATGGAGTGCTCCGAGCGGCTGGGCGCCCGGCGTGAGATTACCTCCTTCGTGCTGCCCCTGGGCGCCACCATCAACATGGACGGCACCGCCATCTATCAGGGCGTGTGCGCTGTGTTTATCGCCACCGCCTACGGCATCGACCTGACCGTGGGTCAGATGGTCACCATCGTCCTCACCGCCACCCTGGCCTCCATCGGCACCGCCGGTGTGCCCGGCGCGGGCATGGTCATGCTGGCCATGGTGCTCCAGAGCGTCAACGTCCCCGTGGAGGGCATCGCTCTGGTGGCGGGCATCGACCGCATTTTCGACATGGGCCGTACCACGGTGAACATCACCGGCGACGCCGCCTGTGCCATCATTGTCTCCAAGCTGGAGGACAAGAAGGAAGCCCGGTCCAAGGCCGTGCTGAAATAACCTGTGTGTAAAAACCGGGCGGAGCGCAGCGCGCTCCGCCCGGTTTTTCTCTGCGGGAAGGAAGCTGGTCTCTTCTGCCTGCGGCAAAATCTGAAAATAGTGGGCGGCCTTAAGGGCCGCCCACTATGTGTCTCCATCCAAGATAAATCCCGGACAACCAACCGGAAAACGAGGAGCGAGGGGAAGCGTAGCTTCCCACAAAGTTCTTTGCCCCGCTTTCTTTCAAGAAAGCGGGAAACAGCGGGAAACAAAGGAATCACAGGGAGGTGAGGCCCTGCTGAATGAGCCGTCCGGTAAAGACGGCCATCTCGCTGGCGGGGGGCTGGAGGCCGTTGCGCATCCAGGACTGAACCAGTCCCACCGTGCCGCAGACCACGAACTCCAGGGCGTAGGCGGAGGAGGGGTCCTCCTCTCCCACGGAGTAGGCGCCCCGCCAGTCCCCGGCGCACTTCTCCCGGATGACGGCATAGAGCCGCTGGAAGAAGGGGTCCTTGGCCTGGCCGGTGAGGAGGATGGGGATGAGGTCGCGGTTGTCCTCCACAAAGAGGAAGACCTTCTCCAGCACGGGGGAGAGGTCCCCCTGGAGCTGCTGGGGGGTGTAGCCGGAGAGCAGGTCCCCCAGGGAATCAAAGAGCTGGTTTTCGTACTGTTCCAGCATGTCGTAGATGTCCTTGTAGTGGGCGTAGAAGGTGCCCCGGTTCACATCGGCCCGGTCGGTGAGCTCCCGGACGGTGATGGAGCGCAGGTCCTTTTCCCTCAGCAGCTGGGTGAGGGCCTGACGGAGGCGTGCCTTGGTGCGGCGGACCCGGCGGTCCTGGTCCTGGGCGGCAGCGGGAGAGGGGGGAGACGTGAATGACATGGGGAGACCTCCTTTCAAAAAATTCACAGAAACTTAACCGGAGATACTGAACAAAACCGGGATAGCTGTTGGATTTCAGACAGACGGAGGGGATTTGCCCCTTGAGTCTGGTCTGCTCACAACTATAATATAAAACAAAGGCAAAATAATCAACACCTGTTTTGTAACGGACAGGAGGATGGATATGGCATACATTGCACTGGAGCACGTGGTCAAGCGGTACAAAATGGGCGAGGTGACCATCACGGCGGTGAACGACATCACCTTCACCATTGAGAAGGGGGAGTTTGCGGTCATTGTGGGTCCCTCCGGCGCGGGCAAGACCACGGTTTTGAACATTCTGGGGGGGATGGACGCCTGTGACGAGGGGACCATCACTGTGGATGGACAGCTGGTCAGCGGCTACAACAGCCGTCAGCTCACCACCTACCGCCGCTATGACATCGGTTTTGTGTTTCAGTTTTATAACCTGGTGCAGAACCTCACCGCTCTGGAAAACGTGGAGCTGGCTGCCCAGATCTGCAAGCACCCCCTGCCTGCCCAGCAGGTGCTGGAGAAGGTGGGGCTGGGGGACCGACTCAACAACTTTCCGGCCCAGCTCTCCGGCGGCGAGCAGCAGCGGGTGGCCATCGCCCGGGCGTTGGCCAAGAACCCCAAGCTGCTGCTGTGTGACGAGCCCACCGGCGCGCTGGACTATGTGACAGGCAAGTCTATTTTGAAGCTGCTCCAGGACACCTGCCGTCAGGAGGGGATGACTGTGGTGGTTATTACCCACAACAGCGCCATTGCCCCCATGGCCGATCAGGTCATCCATGTGAAAAATGGACGTGTGGACCGGATTGAGCGGAATGAGAGGCCAATTCCCGTGGAGCAGATTGAGTGGTAACTCCGAGGGGATGGAGATCATTCATTGGATGGTTTAAAGATGTTTCGTCTGCGGGCGGGGTGGGGATGGTTTCACCCTGCGGGGCGACCTACTTTGCCCGCGTCGGCGCGTCGGTACAAACTGCATATCGTTGTACCTCCTCTCCAAACTGAACCCGCTGCGCTGGGCTTCAGTTTGGTAGTACCTGCGAGCGGGAGGCTCGTTTCGCCCATTGGGCGAGTTCCTTTTGCAGCGGTGCAAAAGGAACCAAAAAACCGCCGGGGGAATGCGCCTGGAAAAACACTCCGTGTTTTTATGTCGCATTCGCCCCGGACCCCCATTTATTCTACGGGGGAGCCATCAAGAAGGTTTGAAATACCTTATCGGCGCGGGAAAAGCCCAGAATGGGTGTCTAAGCGCCAACCGCTGCCGCTAAGAAGCGGTTGAATGACCACCTGCTTCTACAAGGGACATCGCGCCTAACTTTCTGCCCTCGCGGGAGGGCTCAGGTGGACGGCTCCGTCGCCGGGACGTGCGCGGGATTGCCGGAACGGTGCGGTGCCCCCCGCGTTCCGGTGCCGCACCCGGCTATGGGTTTCGTCACCTGCTCCGCTGGTTGTTCGCTGGACCTTTCAGGGCACCGCCAGCCCCCGGGGGGTACATCCAATAGGGGGGACCGCAGTCCCCCCTGATTGGTCGTTTTAAGGAGGGGGGATTTCAAAGGGGGGAGGGAGATCGAAATCCCTCCCACCTTTGACAGTTCTTTGGTGACTTTCTGTCTGCACAGAAAGTCACTCGCCCGGAGGCGAAATCCTTACGAACCGACCATCTCTGTGCCCCAAACAAAGCACGTTGCCGGGCCAAAGCTGTGGTCAGATAAAATACGGATGATGATAAAGATTAAAATTAAAACAAACTGCAATCGGAAATTTAGAGATAAGGAGGGGATTCAGGTATGAAACGAACGGTCAAGCGGGCGCCCAACCGGCTGCTCACCGACGCGGTGCGGGAAATCCTCCGCACCCGAAGCCGCTTTCTCTCCCTGATGATCCTCTCTGCCCTGGCGGTCTGCTTCCTGGCCGGTCTGCGGGCCACGGCCCCGGACATGAAGCTGTCGGCGGACCGGTACTTCGACAGCCAGAAGCTGATGGACCTGCGCATCGTGTCCACCCTGGGACTGACGGAGGAGGACATCGCGGCCCTGGCGGAGGAGCCGGGGGTGTTGACCGCCCGGGGGGCCTATACCATCGACGCCATTTTGCCCTGGGGGAACAATGATTATATTGTAAAGGCATTATCCTTGTCAGAAGATGTGAACCTCCCGGCCCTGAAGGACGGCCGTCTGCCCCAGGCGGCGGACGAGTGCCTGGTGGAGCCCCGGCTGATGACCGAGGCGGGGCTGAAGCTGGGGGACCAGATCACCCTGAACACCGGTGAGGGGGACTACAAGGACGCCCTGGCCCAGAACACCTTCACCATTGTGGGTACCGCCGATACGCCCCTCTACATCGGCGTGGAGCGGGGTAGCTCCACCCTGGGCACAGGCAAGGTGTCCGCCTATGTGCTGCTGCCGGAGGCGGCCTTTACCATGGACTCCTACACCGACGCCTATCTGGTGATGGAGGGGACGGCGGAGCTGGAGACCTACAGCGACGCCTATGAGGACCTCATGGAGGGCTATACGACCCAGCTGGAACAGCTGGGGGATGTGCGGGCCCCGCTCCGCCGGGAGGGTATTCTGGACGAGGCCAATGAGAAGCTGTCCGAGGCCCAGGGGGAGCTGGACGAGGCCAAAGCCGAGGCCGAGGCGGAGCTCTCCGACGCGGAAGCGGAGCTGGCGGACGCCCGGAGAGAGCTGGATGACGGCTGGCGGGAGTACTACGACGGTCTGGACGAGTATAACCAGGGCCGCCAGGAGCTGGACGACAAGGTGGCCGAGGCGGAGGCAGAGATTGCCGACGAAGAGCAGGAGCTCCAGGACGCCCGGAAGGAGCTGGACGACGCCAAGCAGGAGCTGGCAGACGCCCGCCAGGAGCTGGACGACGGCTGGGAGGAGTACTACGCCAACTACGCCGACTACACCCAGGGCCTCCGGGACTACGAGGAGGGCCTGAAAGAGTACGAGGGCGGCAAAAAGAAGTATGAAGACGGCCTGAAAGACTACGAGAAGGGGGTCAAGGAGTACGAGGACGGCAAGCGACAGCTCAGCTCCGCCCTGTGGACCCTCAACGAGCAGGAGAGCGTGTACTCCGCCAATCTGGAGCAGTTCAACACCCTGCTGGACAACATTCTGGCGCCCCTGAAAGAGCAGGGGGTAACCCTCACCCGGGAGGAGCTCATCGCCGCCCTGAAACAGGAGGCAGCCAATCCCAAGCCCGACCCTGACCCCGATCCCGGAGAGGGCGGCGGGGCCACAGACCCGGTGGATCCCCCGGAGGGGGGAACCGACCCCGGCAATGGGGAGGGAGCAGAAACCGGCGGCCAGGAGGGGACAGAGGGTACCACCCCTCCGGCAGAGGGAACAACCGGCACACAGGCGGCGGCTCTGGCCCTTGGGACCCAGACGCCCGCCTTGCGGACAGAAGGGGAGACCGGCGGCGGCTCCGGCACCTTCCGGGTCACCGACCTGGTGGACGCCACCCTCCAGGCCTCCATTGGTAAGCTGGAGGAGGGTCTGGCAGAGGCCAAGCGCCAGCTGTCCGGGCTCAAGAGCCAGCAGGAGGAGATCAATGCCCTGCCCGCCCAGATTGAACAGGTGAAGCAGGCCATCGCGGCGGCCCAGGCGGCGGGAGAGGACACCGCAGAGCTGGAGGCCCAGCTGGCCGCTCTGGAGGGGGCCCTGGCCGAGGGCCAGGAGAAGCTCCCGGAGCTGGAGGCCGGAATTGCCCAGCTGGAGGCTCAGATCAAGACCCTGGAGACCCAGAAGGCATCCCTCCCCGCCGACAGCAAGGCGCTGCTGGCGGCCCAGGCCCAGCTGGAGGCGGGCCGCGCCGCGCTGGACAGCGGCTGGGCGGATTACCGCTGGGGCCAGGCGAAGCTGCAGGACGCCAAAAAGCAGCTGGATGAGGCCAAGGAGGAGCTGGAGGAGGCCAAAAAGGAGCTGGAGACCGGCAAGCTGGAGATGATGACGGGCAAGTACGAGCTGGACGACGCCCAGTTCCAGCTGGAGGACGCGCTGGCCCAGCTCCAGGAGGGCGAGGCGGACTATGCCCAGGGCCTCAAGGACTATGAGGAAGGGGAGCAGGAGTACGCCGACGGTCTGGTAGAGCTCCAGGAGGCCCGGGACACCCTGGCCCAGGAGAAGGCGGACGCGGAGGCGGAGCTCCAGGAGGCCGGAGCCAAGCTGGACGACGCCCTGGCGGAGTTGCGGGACGGCGAAGCCGAGTATGAGGAAGGCTACCAGGAGTATCTGGAGGGCAAGGCGGAGGCCGACGAGAAGATTGGCGACGCCCAGGAGGAGCTGGACAAGGCCCGCCGGGATGTGGAGAGCATTGAGGAGTGCACCTGGTACGTGCTGGACCGGAACACCAACGCCGGCTATGTGAGCTACTCCATGGATGCCGACCGCATGGGCAACCTGGCCAGCGTCTTCCCCCTGATTTTCTTCCTGGTGGCGGCCCTGGTGTGCCTCACCACCATGACCCGCATGGTGGAGGAGCAGCGGGTGACCATCGGCGGACTGAAGGCCCTGGGCTACTCCAAGGGGGCCATCGCCGTGAAATATGTGGGCTACGGCTTCCTGGCCAGCGCCCTGGGTTCCCTCATTGGACTGGCGGTGGGCCTCACCCTGCTGCCCTGGATTATCTGCACCGCCTGGGGCATTATCTACGCCACCGGCGATATCTATTATAGTCTGGAGCCCGCCACCTCCCTCTTTGCCTGCGGCGCGGCAGTGGGAACGGTGACCCTGGCGGCCCTGGGGGCCTGCTTCTCCACCCTGGCGGCGGTGCCGGCCCAGCTCATGCGGCCCAAGGCCCCGCCCATGGGGCGGCGCATCCTGCTGGAGCGGATAGGCCCCCTGTGGAGGCGGCTGTCCTTCAACTATAAAATTACCCTGCGCAACCTCTTCCGGTACCAGAAGCGATTCTGGATGACGGTGGCGGGCATCGGCGGCTGCGCGGCCCTCATTGTCACGGCCTTCGGCCTGCGGGACTCCATTCTGGATATTATGGACACCCAGTACGACGAAATTTACCGCTACACCGCCCAGGTGGGCCTGGTGGACAAGGTGACTACCGGGGAGCTGCGGGGGGTGGAGGAGCTGCTGGAGGGCAGCGGTCTGGTGACGGACTTTGCCCCCTGCCGCTCTGAGACCGTGACCGCCCGCACCGACGCCTACAGCATTGACGCTACTCTCCAGACCACCGCCAACCAGGAGGAGCTGGAGCGCTTTGTGAACCTGCGCCACCGCACCAGCTCAGAGCCGGTGACGCTGCCTGACGACGGGGTGGTGCTCACCGAGAAGCTGGCCAAGCTGCTGGACGTGGAGGTGGGGGACACCATCACCCTGGAGGGGGACAAGACGGTGACCGCCCGGGTGGCCGACATCACCGAGCACTACATCCAGCACAGCGTCTACCTCACGGATGCCAATTACCAGACCCTCTTCGGCCAGGCGCCGGAGGACAACGTGGTGCTGGTGGATTACGATCCGGAGGCGGAGGGAGCGGACCAGCTGGCCTCCGACCTGGTGGCCCTGGACGGAGTGACCACGGTGTCCCTCAACGAGGACACCCGGCGCACCTTCTCCTCCAGCCTGGAGAGCGTGGACTACGCGGTGATTCTGATTATTGTGTGCGCCGCAGCCCTGGCCTTTGTGGTGCTCTACAACCTTACCAACATCAACATCACCGAACGCATGCGGGAGATGGCCACCCTAAAGGTGCTGGGCTTCTATGACCGGGAGCTGTCCGCCTATATCTACCGGGAGAATGTGATTCTCACGGTGTTCGGTGTGGCGTTGGGCATGCTCATGGGTAAGGCCCTGCACCAGTGGCTCATTCTCACGGTGGAGATTGATCTGCTCATGTTTGGCCGGGTGCTGCAGTGGAAGAGCTACGCCTGGGCGGTGGCCCTGACGGTGGTGTTCTCCCTGCTGGTCAATCTGGCCGCCCACCGGAAGCTGAAAAAGCTGGACATGGTGGAGTCCCTGAAAACCGTGGAGTAGGAGACCGCTTTCTTGAAAGAAAGCTTGGCAAAGAACTTTCTGCGAAGCTTCGCTTCGCCTCTGCGCCCGTAAGAAAAGAAACCGGCAGGAGTGACCGTTTTCGTCGCTCCTGCCGGATTTTATTTTGAGGTGCTGATTTGGTAGGGGCCGGTCCCAGACCGGCCCGGCGTTGACCGCTTGCTTCTATAAGAGACGACGCGCCTAACTTTCCGCTTTCGCGGGAGGGCTCGGGTGGATGCTCATGCTGCCGGGACATGGTGGAATTACCGGAAACGTGCTGTAAAGTGAATACGCCTTCCAGTGTTGCACCCGGCAGCGCGTTGGGTTGTCTGCTCCGCCAGTTTGTTGCGAAACCTTTCAGGGCACCATCAGCCCTTGGGGGTACATCCAATAGGGAGGACCGAAGTGGGGACCCAATGGAAGCCCAGCGAAGCGGGTTCCATTGGGAGAGGCTGACTCCCCTTATCAAGGGGAGATGTCCCAAAGGGACAGAGGGGATAGGGACCGAGCGACGAAATGAGTGAGCCTTGCCCTTTTAAGGGCGAGGCGAATGATATGTAGTCCGCGAGGACGAGATTGGTCGTTTTAAGGGGATGGGGTATCTAGGGGAAGGGGGAAGTCGAAATCCCCCTTCCCCTAGACAGTTCTTTGGTGACTTTCTGTCTGCACAGAAAGTCACTCGCTCGGAAGCGAAATATCCCCATTTCCCGTCCTGCTCCCAGGTGAAATTCTCCGAAAGCGTTTTACATCCTAATAAGACACGTCCATTACTTTTATCAATGAAAAAATCCCATTAGAATTTGGAGGAGCAGAGGACGAGTCTTTTCCTTGGAATTGGGAATTCGATGCGGCAGTCTGCTATTCTGCAGACGTGGAGAGGAAGAAAAATTTGTGTGGGATGCTGGAAAGAATTTTGAAAAAAGGATTGCAGAAACGGGGGATTTCCTGTAAAATGGTAACGTATCGACATAAACTGCGTGGCCCGTATTTCCGGGCCACTGTCATTTTCTTCAGAAAGGCGGAGAGAGCGGCATGGAGCTTCTGAAGCAGCGCATTCGTACCGACGGCACGGTGAAGGGCACCGATGTGCTGAAGGTAGACAGTTTTCTCAATCATCAGATGGATGTGGAGCTCTTTGCGGAGATCGGCAAGGAGTTTCTGCGCCGGTTTGCGGACTGCGGCGTGAACAAGATTTTGACCATCGAGGCCTCTGGCATCGGGATCGCTTGTGTCACGGCGCAGTTTTTTCACTGTCCGGTGATTTTCGCCAAGAAGAGCCAGTCCAAGAACATTGACGGGGCGGTGTACTCCACCAAGGTGGAGTCCTTCACCCACGGCCGCATCTACGACGTCATCGTGTCCAAGAAATTCCTGGGCCCGGAGGACAAGGTGCTGATTATCGACGATTTCCTGGCCAACGGCGCGGCTCTGGAGGGACTCATCGACCTGGTGCACCAGTCCGGAGCGCAGTTGGCCGGCGCGGGCATCGTCATTGAGAAGGCCTTTCAGCCCGGCGGGGACCGTCTGCGCGCCCAGGGTATCCGGGTGGAATCCCTGGCCCGGATTAAGTCCATGAATGAAGAGACCGGCGTGGAGTTTGTAGAGGAATAAGAAAGAACACCGCTTCCTGCCAGGGATTCCACGGGGCCCCATCGGGAGATGGGGCGGCCGGCAGGCCGTAAATCCGACGGGCAGAGCCCGAAGGATTCCGGAGGGCGGAATTCACTTCCGCCCGAGGATTGAAAAGAACGGGTCCCCACAGACGGGGAAGCCCGGCTGTGGGAAATCTCTGGCCCGGATTAAGTCCATGAATGAAGAGACTGGCGTGGAGTTTGTGGACTGAGTCCACGAGAAATGTGGTTAAAACCGGGAAAAACGGTTTTAATAGATAGAAGGAAAGACATGCAAACTTTGTAAGGAGGACAACGAGAAATGAAGAAGTTTCTTGCCATGGCTCTGGCCGTGGCCATGACCCTGTCTCTGGCCGCCTGCGGCAGCAACAGCTCCAGCAGCAGCGCCGGCTCCAACACCGGCTCCAGCAGCTCTGCCAGCGGCAGCCAGACCGCCAGCAACACCGATTTCAAGGTGGGCGCCATCTATATCAACGGCCAGAACGACACCGCTGGCTACACCTATCAGCACCACAAGGGCATCACCACCGCCATGGAGAACCTGGGCATGGATCCTGCTACCCAGCTGCTCATCGTGGACCAGGTGCCTGAGAACGACACCGAGGTGTCCAACGCCATCGACACTCTGGCCAGCCAGGGCTGCCAGCTGATCATCGGCATCTCCTTCGGCTACCTGAACGCCATGGATGCCGCCGCCGCCAAGCCTGAGTACTCCGACATCATCTTCACTCACGCTACCGGCTACCTGAGCAACCCCGACAACTTCAACAACTACTTCGGCCGCATCTACCAGGCCCGTTACCTCACCGGCATCGCCGCCGGCCTGAAGAGCCTGGAGACCGGCAACAACTCCCTGGGCTATGTGGCCGCCTACAACCTGGACTATGCTGAGACCTGCTCCGGCATCAACGCCTTCACCCTGGGCGCTCTGGCTGTTAACCCCAACGCCACCGTCACCGTGAAGACCCTGGACACCTGGGGCGACGAGACCCTGGAGCGTCAGACCGCTCAGGCCCTCATCGACGCCGGCTGCGGCGTGATCGCCCAGCACTGTGACTCCGCCCAGCCCCAGCTGGCCGCCCAGGAGTCCGGCGTGTTCGGCTGCGGCTACAACTCCGACATGACCGAGCAGGCCCCCGACGCCCACATCACTGCCGCCATCTGGCACTGGGATGTGTACTACCAGGCCGCCATTGAGGCCGCCATGCAGGGCAAGGAGCACTTCATGGAGACCATGGGTGAGGCCTACTACGCCGGCCTGGCCGAGGGCATGGTGGACATCAGCCCCATCAACGAGGCCGTTGCCGCTCCCGGCACCCAGGCTGCTGTGGACGCCGTCACTGAGCTCATCGTCTCCGGCGAGTGGGACGTGTTCTCCGGCGTGAAGCTGAACATCACCGTCAACGAGGACGGCACCGTCAACGTGGAGCAGGTGGACGCCGATCTGAAGGATACCGCGGGCAACGTCATCGTTCCCGCCGGTGGTGCCAGCGTGGATGACAGCGTCATCAAGGGCAGCATGAACTACAATGTGGAGGGCGTCGTGGTCAGCTAAGACCCGCACCCCAAGCACCTGACACAGACCCAACTCCGGG
>NZ_QUGI01000010.1:0-47765 GCF_003478995.1 Pseudoflavonifractor sp. AF19-9AC | reverse complement strand
CCCGGACCCCATTTTGGAGCGGGCGGCCCTGGGCCGCCCCCAAAAAAGGGAAAAACCCAAAGGCGAGGGAGACGGTTTCGTTGACCAAAGCCTTTGCCCACGAGCGCAGAAGGGAAACGAAGTTTCCCGCAAAGTTCTTTGCCACGCTTTCTTTCAAGAAAGCGTGCGGGGGGGCGGGAGAGAGCGGACAGAAGGACATGTCCGTTGTCTCCTGTTTCCCGGGGCCGGAGACGGCCGCGGAGGGAAAAGAAAAAGGAGGGAATTCCATGGCGGAGCAGTACGCCATTGAGATGCGGGGCATCACCAAGGCCTTCGGCAGCGTGGTGGCCAACCACAACGTGGAGCTGAAGGTGCGCCAGGGGGAGATTCTGGCCCTGCTGGGTGAGAACGGCTCGGGCAAGACCACCCTGATGAACATGCTCTCGGGCATCTACCGCCCGGACGCGGGTGAGATTCTGGTGGACGGCAAGCCGGTGTCCATCCAGTCCCCGGAGGACGCCAAGCGGCTGGGCATCGGCATGGTGCACCAGCACTTCAAGCTGGTGGACGTGTTTTCGGCGGCGGACAACATCTGGATGGGCAGCCAGGAGAAGGATTTTCTGCTGCACAAGAGCCGCTACGACCGCATCCGCAAGGTGACGGAGAAGTTCGGCTTTGATGTGGACCCGGAGAAGAAGGTCTACAACATGGCCGTCAGCGAGAAGCAGACCCTGGAGATTGTGAAGGTGCTCTACTACGGGGCCAAGGTCATCATCCTGGACGAGCCCACCGCCGTTCTGACGGTGCAGGAGACCCGGAAGCTCTTCGACGTGCTCCGCCGGATGAAGGCGGAGGGCCACGCCGTCATCATCATCACCCACAAGCTCAACGAGGTGCTGGAGATCTCCGATCGGGTGGCCATCCTCCGCAAGGGCGAGTACATCACCACCGTGGACACCGCCACCACCAACGAGCAGGCGCTCACCGAGTGGATGGTGGGCCGGAAGGTGGACCTGAACATCCAGCGGCCCCAGGTGGAGAAGACCCGGCCCCTGCTGGAGATCCGGGACCTGACCATCAAGAACGACGAGGGCGCCGTGGCCATCGACAAGGTGAACTTCTACATCCGCGGCGGCGAGATTTTGGGCGTGGCGGGCATTGCCGGCTGCGGCCAGAAGGAGCTGTGCGAGGCCATCGCGGGCCTTCGTCCCATTCAGTCCGGCCAGATGATCCACAAGGGCGAGAACATCGTGGGCCTTTCCCCCAAGGCCATTTTGGACAAGGGCATCTCCATGTCCTTTATCCCCGAGGACCGGCTGGGCATGGGCCTGGCGCCCTCCCTGTCCATCATCGACAACATGCTGCTGAAGAGCTACCGGGACGGAAAGGGCATCTTCGTGGACCGGAAGCGGGGCCGTGAGGAGGCCGACACGGTCATCCGGGAGCTGGGTGTGGTCACCCCCTCGGCGGAGACCCCGGTGCGCCGTCTGTCCGGCGGCAACGTGCAGAAGGTGCTGCTGGGCCGGGAAATCAAGGCCGGCCCCAACGTGCTGGTCACCGCCTACCCGGTGCGTGGCCTGGACATCAACTCCTCCTACGCCATCTACGACATCCTCAACCGCCAGAAGAAGGACGGGGTGGGTATCCTGTTCGTGGGCGAGGACCTGGACGTGATGATGGCCCTGTGCGATAAGATTATGGTGCTGTGCCACGGCCGGCTCATGGGCGTGGTCCACGCCCACAAGACCACCAAGGAGGAGCTTGGCCTGATGATGACGGGCGCCCTGGACCTCACCGGGGACGAGGGCCGCCACGCCAAGGGCATCGCCAAGGATACCCGCTTTGGAGAGGAGGTCGAAGAATGAAACCGAAACAGCCGCTTTTTCATGTGGTAAAGCGGGACCATGTGAGCCGGGGCCAGCTGGTGCTGGCCTACGTGCTGGCCGTGGTCATCGCCGTGGCGGTGGGCGCTGTGCTGCTCACCGTGATGGGGGTCCCCTTCGGGGCCTTCTACCAGAAGATGTTCACCCTGGGCCTTCTGGACAACAAGTTCGCCTATAAGAATGTGGAGAACTTTATCAAGCTCTTCGTGCCCCTGCTCATCACCTCTCTGGCCCTGGCGCTGGCCTTCCGCATGCGCTTTTGGAACATCGGCGGCGAGGGTCAGTTCACTCTGGGCGCCCTGTGCGCCGGCGCGGTGGCCATGCAGCTGGGGGACAGCCTGCCCCGGATCGTGGTGCTGCTGCTCATGGCCCTGGCTGGCATGCTGGGCGGCGGCCTCTATGGCGTCATCGCCGCCATTCTGAAGGTGCGCTACGGCACCAACGAGACCCTGCTCACCCTGATGTTCAACTACATGGCCCTCTATCTTCTGGCCTTCTTCGGCGAGACCCGGGGCGCCTGGAACTTCTTCCTGGATCCCCAGTCTCCCCGCCCCCGGTTCATGACCTTCCCCGAGGGTGCCCAGATGCTCACCATTCCCCTCGGCAAGTTCTCCCTGAACGTGAGCCTGCTGGTGGCCCTGGCCCTGTGCGCGGGTATCTTCGTGTACCTCAAGTACACCAAGCAGGGCTATGAGATCGCCGTGGTGGGCGACAGCCCCAACACCGCCAAGTACGCCGGCATGAAGGTGGGCGCCATCGTCATCCGAACCGTCTTCCTCTCCGCCGCTCTCATCGGCCTGGCGGGCGCCTTCTGCGTCTCCTCCGCCGGGGTGCTGTCCACCTCCCTCACCAATGACGTGGGCTGGACGGGCATCATCGTGGCCTGGCTTGCCAAGCTGAACGTGCTGGGTATCCTGGTGGCTTCCGCCCTCATCACCGTGCTGCAGTACGGCGCCCAGGCGGCCAGCGTCACCTACTCCAGCGTGGACGCCAACTTTGCCGACCTGCTCCAGGGCATGATCCTCTTCGCGGTGCTGGCGGCAGACTTCTTTACCCGCTTTAAACTGGCGCGCAGCGCCCACTCCGGGGAGGTGGCAAAATGAACGATACCAGCGCGGCCAGCATTCTGGTCCTGTTTCTGTTCAACATCATTGTCTATAACATCCCCCTGCTCTACGGCACGGTGGGGGAGATCATCACCGAGAAGGCGGGCAGCCTGAACCTGGGCGTGGAGGGCACCATGGCCGTGGGCGCCATGTTCGGCTACCTGGCCGGAGCCTGGACGGACAACATCCTGGTGGGCCTTGTGGTGTCCTTCCTCACCGCCGCCCTGTGCGGACTGCTCTTTGCCGTCCTCACCGTCTCCCTCCAGGCCAACCAGAACGTCACCGGCCTCACCATCACTACCTTCGGCGTGGGCCTCTACTTCTTCATCGGCAAGGGCGTGGGCCAGAACTGGCCCACCATGCAGCAGGCCCCCGGCCTGTCCGCCGCCTTTGGAGAGATCCACATCCCGGTGCTCTCCGACCTGCCGGTGGTGGGCAAGGTGCTCTTCTCCCACAACCCCCTGGTCTACCTGGGCCTGGCCATCGCCGTGCTGGCCTGGTGGTATCTGTCCTGCACCCGCATGGGCCTGAAGCTGCGGGCGGTGGGCGAGAACCCCGGCGCCGCCGACTCCGTGGGCGTGAACATCCTGCTCTATAAGTACCTGAACCTGATGCTGGGCTCGGGCATTATGGGCCTGGGCGGCTTCTACATGGCCCTCAACATGAGCGGCTCCTTCGAGGGCTCCAACTGCTGGGTCAACGGCTACGGCTGGATTGCCATCGCCCTGGTCATCTTCGCCAACTGGAACCCCCTGTACGCCATCCTGGGCACCGTGGTCTTCGGCTTCTTCAACACCCTCCAGGTGTATGCCGGAACCCTGGCCTCCGCCTTCCCCGACGGGCTGGGCTGGCTCAACGCCGTGCCGCCCCACCTCTTCAAGGCCTTGCCCTTTATCATCACCGCCATCGTGCTGGTGGTCTCCTCCATCCGAAACCGGGAGGGCAGCGGTCAGCCCGCCGCCCTGGGCCTCAACTACTTCCGCGAGGAGCGGTAAGGAGTTTCCCGGGAAAGCTTTTATCCATCACACCGCGCTCGTCCTGTGTGGACGGGCGCGGTGTTTTTCATTGGCCGAAGGCCTGGACATATCTCCAGAGTCCGCCGCATAAGATGGCTACACAGCCCATTGGCCGGACAAGGAGGGAGACTATACGGTGGCGGAGAACAAAGGAAACGGACAAGTGGGACGTGCCCTGCGGCGGGGCGTTGCCCTGGGCCTGGCCCTCATCGGGGTGTGGGGCGTGGGCATGACGGTGGATTTTTCCGCCCTTGGGGGCGCGGCGGCCGCCTGGGGGGCGGAGACCGGCGGGGCGGCGGCGCTGCTGGAGCGGCAGCTGGGGGCGCTGCCCGGAACCAAGGGGGAGACCTTCTCCGGCTGGGGGCGGCTGCTGCTGGGGCAGTCGGCCCTGCTGGCGGCGGGGGAGGAGGCGGTGGCCTCCGCCCGGGAGAGCCGAGGGGAGGACCTGCAGTACCAGGACCCGGAGATTCTGGACCAGGACGGGGAGGACCAGGAGGAGCCCGACCTGCAGCCCCCGGCCCAGGAGGGGGACATTGTGGAGATGACGGCCCAGGGCAAGGAGGGCAGCCAGTACATCCGCCAGGACGATCTGTATCTCTACAACCGCACGAAGAAGGAGCTGGATGCCTCGGTGTTTTCCGCGGGGACGGTGGATGTCCCCCTGGGGGAGGGCCCGCAGATTCTCATTGTCCACACCCACGGCAGCGAGGCTTACAGCCAGACGGACGGGGACGTGTATGAGCAGAGCGACCCCTACCGCACCACCGACTGCACCCACAACGTGGTGCGGGTGGGGGAGGAGATGGCCACGGTGTTCCGGGCCCACGGCTTCCAGGTGGTCCACGACACCACTCTCTACGACTACCCGGCCTACAACGGGGCCTATGAGCGCTCCCTGGCGGGGGTGGAGGAGTGGCTGAAGCAGTACCCCACTATCAAGGTGGTGCTGGACGTACACCGGGACGCCCTGGTGGGCAGCAACAACGAGATTTACAAGCTGGTGACCACCGAGGCGGGGCAGAAGGTGGCCCAGGTGATGATGGTCATCGGCAGCGATGAAAACTCCGGGGCCCATCCCCGGTGGCAGGACAATCTGGCCTTTGCGGTGCAGCTGCAGAAGTCGCTGCTCCAGGGCTACACCAGCCTGGCCCGGCCCATTGTGCTGCGCAGCAGCAGCTACAACCAGCAGGTGTCCCCCGGCTCCATCCTGGTGGAGGTGGGAGGCCACGGAAACACCCTCACCGAGGCCATCAACGGGGCCCGGATGTGGGCGGACAACGTGGCCCGCACCCTGCTTACCATGAAGACAGGGTAGGCCGGAGGCAAACAGGAGCCCCCTTGAAAAAGCCCCTGCTTTTGTGTAAACTGAGGCAAAGGGGGCAGAGAGATGAAAAAATTTGAATATAAGTTCGCGGACATCAAGACCCCGCTGGGCCTGGACTGGGGGAAAAAGCTCCGGGAGATGGAGCAGCAGTGGAACCAGCTGGGACAGGAGGGCTGGCAGTTCTGCATGAACCAAAACGGTGTGCTGGTCTTTATGCGGGAGATGGAAGAATGAACCACGAGGACTATATGCGTGAGGCGCTGGCCCTGGCCCGCCAGGCGGGGTTGGAGGGCGACGTGCCCGTGGGCTGCGTCATTGTGAAGGACGGGGAGATCGTGGGCCGGGGCCGGAACCGTCGGGAGGAGCGGGGAGACGCCACCGCCCACGCCGAGCTGGAGGCCATCCGGGACGCCTGTGAGCGGCTGGGGAGCTGGCGGCTCCACGGCTGCACCCTGTATGTCACGCTGGAGCCCTGCCCCATGTGCGCCGGGGGAATCATCAATTCCCGGATTGAGACGGTGCGCTACGGGGTGCGGGATGAGAAGGCGGGGTGCTGCACCTCGGTGCTCAACCTCTTTGAGGAGCGGTTCAACCACCACCCCCGCATCTATCAGGGGCCCCTGGAGGAGGAGTGCCGGGCGGTGCTGCAGGATTTTTTTGAACATTTGCGGGGGCCTGTGGGGAAAGATTTAAAGCTTTTGTAACAATTGAAGGTGACTTTTTTAATAAACCCCGGATATACTGATACTTGCAAGGCAAGAACATCTTTTCATTCTATCCTCCAATTTTGAAGGGCCGACGGACCGCTCCGTTGGCCCTTCCTCCTTTTTGTACGAGGTTTGGCGGGGGGGATTGGATGCAGGGAAGAACAGCGTACAGTTGGTTCACTGGGTTATTGGCCCAAATGTGGAAAGAGGATTTCGCCTGCGGGCGACCTACTTTGCCCACGGCGGCAAAGTAGGCAAAACGCCGCCGGGGGACGGCGTCTGGAAAAACACTCCGTGTTTTTATGCCGCCTCCCCCAGACCCCCATTATTTTACGGGGGAGCCATCAAGAGGGTCGGAAGGTACCCAACCGGCGCGGGAAAAGCCCAGGATGCGTGTCTATACGCCAACCGCTGCCGCTAAGAGGCGGTTGAATGACCAGCTGCTTCTACAAGAAACATTGCGCCTAACTTCCAGCCCTCGCGGGAGGGCTCAGGTGGACGATCCCGCCGCTGGGACGTGCGCGGGATTGCCGGAACCGCGCCGTAAAATGTACCCGTGTTCCGATGCTGCACCTGGTGGCGTGTCTCGTCACCTGCTCCTTTCGATTTTCCACTGAATCGTTTAGGGCACCGCCATCTCCCGGGGGGTACATCCAATAGGGGGGACCGCAGTCCCCCCTGATTGGTCGTTTCAAGGGGATAGGGTATCTAGGGGGAGGGGGGAAATCAAAATCCCCCTTCCCCTAGACAGTTCTTTGGTGACTTTCTGTCTGTACAGAAAGTCACTCGCCCGGAGGCGAAATATCCCTGCCCCTGTCCCGCCCGCAGGCGCCATGCTCTTTTTCACGTTTCATTCAGCATGGGGCATATCCCAATCGTATCATGCCAAACTCCGCCAGACAATTTGGAAAATTAAAACTTATGTAACAATTCAGGTTGGAATTGTTCACAACTTCCGTGTATTATAAAATCTGCAAGAGACAGTTCGTTTCATTTTAATCCTCTTTTTCAACGGTGAGACCCGGACGCTTTGGAGCTGGCGTCCGGGTTTTGCTATGCCCGGCGGGCCGGGGCGGGCAGCGTCCGATTTGCATCCCCCGAGCCGTCCATCCACAGCAAATATTCCCAACCCCAACAACCCGCCTGAAAACACGAAAACCCCCGGGACTGCCGCGTCCCGGGGGTTTTCGCTTTATAAAATTCCTGCCAGATCACAAGGCAAGGCAAGTGCAGGAATGACTCAGCACTTCTCGAAGATGGTGGCAACGCCCTGGCCGCCGCCGATGCACAGAGTGGCCAGACCCTTCTTGGCGTCGTCGCGCTTCTGCATCTCGTGGAGCAGGGTGACGATGATACGGGCACCGGAAGCGCCCACGGGGTGACCCAGAGCGATGGCGCCGCCGTTGACGTTGACCTTGCTCATGTCAAACTTCAGCTCGCGGGCCACGGCGATGGACTGGGCAGCGAAGGCCTCGTTGGCCTCGACCAGGTCCATGTCCTCGATGGTCAGGCCGGCCTTGGCCATAGCCTGACGGGAGGCGGGCACGGGGCCCACGCCCATGATCTTGGGATCCACGCCGCCCTGGCCCCAGGAGACCAGCTTGGCCATGGGCTTCAGACCGTACTTCTCCACGGCCTCGCCGGAGGCCAGGATGATGGCGGCGGCGCCGTCGTTGATGCCGGAGGCGTTGGCGGCGGTGACGCGCTGCTGGCCCTTGTCGGCGGAGTCCTGAATGCCGGTGGGCTCAAAGGTGTGGACAACCTGGGGAGCGGGGGACTCGGGACCCACAGGGAAGGCGCCCTTCAGCTTGGCAATGCCCTCGGCAGTGACGCCGGCGCGGGGGAACTCGTCCACCTTGAACTCCACCATCTGCTTCTTCTGCTTCACCATGACGGGAACGATCTCGTCGTTGAAGCGGCCGGAGTTGAGGGCGGCCTCAGCCTTGTTCTGGGAGGAGGCGGCGAACTCGTCCAGCTCCTGACGGGTGATGCCCCACACGTCGCAGATGTTCTCGGCGGTGGTGCCCATGTGATAGTTGTTGAACGCGTCCCACAGACCGTCCTTGATCATGGTGTCGACGACCTTCTTGTCACCCATGCGGGCGCCCCAGCGCTCAGCGGGCAGGGCGTAGGGGGCGGCGGACATGTTCTCGGTGCCGCCGGCCACGATGACGTCGGCGTCACCGGCCATGATGGTGCGGGCGCCCTCGATGACGGACTTCATGCCGGAGCCGCACACCATACCAACGGTGTAGGCGGGGACGGAGGTGGGCACACCGGCCTTGATGGCGGCCTGACGGGCCACGTTCTGGCCCAGACCGGCGGTGAGGATGCAGCCGAACATGACCTCGTCCACCTGCTCGGGCTTGACGCCGGCGCGGTTCAGGGCCTCCTTGATGACGATGGCGCCCAGATCAGCGGCGGGGGTGTCCTTCAGAGAGCCGCCAAAGGAACCAATGGCGGTGCGGCAGCAGTTGACAACATAGACTTCCTTCATATGTCTGAAACCTCCAAATTTTGGTTTTGACGCCCCAGAGGACGCCCGGAATTTCCGCTCTTATGCTGATTATATCGGAGCGGGCTCCAAAAAGCAATCAATTTTTCTGTGCTTTCTGGCTGTATTTCTGTCTGAGAGTGACAAGGACGACCGAAAAAGGGGGAGAAACCCTCTCCATTCTCCACAAAATTGTTAAAATTTTCACAAAAAATAAAATTTGCGGTTTTTTGAAAAAAACGCCGCCCGGAACAGAGGCTCCGGGCGGCGAGAGAGAATGTGGGGCAGATGGGTTATCCCAGCGGATACACTGCGGCACTGGGTTCTGCCGCCTGAGTTTGACTCTGGGTGCCGGGGAGGCCTGTGTCGGCGCTCTCATGGGCGATGAGGTAGTACTGGGTGCCCAGACCGCCGTACTGCTCCAGCCAGGCCAGGGTATTTTTGGCGTTGGGGGTCAGGGTGATGGACAGGTCGGAGGAGTAGGTATTCTCCGCCGAGTCGGGGGAATTCCGGGGCAGCTCAAAGGTGAAGCGCAGGTCAGTCTGATAGGTGTTGTCCCAGCGCGCCTGGTCGGGAAGGGCATAGCGCACGCCCAGGCTGCCCGCGGCAAAGTCGTCCTGCACTGCCTGCCACAGCTGCTCCAGCTGCTGGGGAGTGGCGTTCTCCAGGAAGTAGGGGTCCTGGTACTGGGGATCCTGGCCGCTGCCCTCCACCTGGGGCAGCTCCACCCCGGAGAGGCAGACCTCCACCAGGCGGCCCGCCCCATAGCGGTCAAAGTCGTAGGCCTTGGCCACCATCTCCCGGTTCTGGAGCAGGGCGAAGTACTGACCGGACACCGTGCTGGTATCCTCCAACTCGCTGCGATAGATGGGGATGGAGTGATACTGGCGGTTCACAGTGGTGCCGTTGCCCAGGGTGTAGTACAGGGACAGGGAGAAGTAGTTGTCCCCGGGGTCGTAGGTGGGGGAGTTATACTGGGCCCGGCTCCGCCCCGCCACGATGGACTGGTGCAGGGCGATAAAGGGGGCCATGTCCTCCGGGTCGGTGAGCTCCAACGCCAGCTGGCGGGCGTCGTCATAGGGCTCGCCCATGTCCAGCACAACGGAGAGGGAGGCCACCTGGTCCGTCTTGGGGACCCGGGTCTCGATGCCGAAGACGTCGGCAAAGCAGCCGCCGCACAGAAGGCTCATGACCACCAGGGCGATAAGGCCCCGCTTCCAGGCACCCAGCACCCGGAAGGACTTTTTCAGCAGCATCTCGGCGGCAAAGAAGCCCACCACCGACCACAGCACCACGCACACGGACAGGAAGGCGGCGTGGTCCGACCAGGAGAAGAACAGGGCGGTGGCCATGCCGAAGGAGAGGCCCACGCAGAAGGTGACGCCGCACTGGAAGATGGGGCGCACCACCCGGAAGGAGACCACGTCTCCGGCGGACTCCACGTGCCGGCGGCGGTAGAGGAGGAGAGCCAGCAGAGCCAGCACCAGACCGGCGGCGGCATAGCCGGCTACGGTCAGGGGGGAGGCCAGCTCGTAGGAGCCGGGGATTGTGATATAGTCAGCCGTCTCCACAAAGTGCCAGCGGCAGGCGTCAGACAGGGTGTAGAGGGGGGTGAGCCAGTCGGCCAGGGCGGAAGAGGCAGAGGGGCTGTACCCGTAGAAGAACTGGGAGAAGAGGAGGGTCAGCAAGCCGTACAGCCCCCACACCAGGCCGTTGAGGATGGCATAGAAGGCGGGAAGGGCCAGCAGGTGGCCGGTAAACATAGCGCAGAAGGCAGCGAAGGAGAAGAAGAACAGGAAGGTGGCACTCTGGACCAGCAGCCAGATGCCCAGACAGGACAGGGCTTCCAGCCAGGCGTGGGGGGGCAGAAGCACCATCTCAATGGCGGCGGTGCACAGGGCCACCGCCAGGTGGGGCAGCAGGCCGAAGGACAGTCCCGCCAGGTATTGGGTGGTAAAGAGCCCCTCCCGGCGCAGGGGCAGGGCGTGCATGGCGCAGCTGGAGCGGGCGTTGTAAAGGTAGCCGAACACCGCCATGGCGCACAGCAGGCCGAAGATGCAGGACACCCACACGCCGAAGGTCAGCCAGGTGGGAAATTCCTGGGCGGCTGACAGCATCCAGTCCTGAACGCTTCCGGCGCCGTAGCCCCGGGTGCGGCCGCTGACAAACTGGTTGAGGAGATACAGGGGCAGGGCGAAGGTCCACGTTGCGGCGTACAGGGCCCACAGGGGCCAGAACCGGCCCATGGTCTTGCGCCACAGGGCAGAATTAAAGAACGATGTCCCGGACCGCATAGTCCTCACCTCCCAATTCATAGATAAAGATTTCCTCCAGGGAAAGGGGCAGGGCCTCCATTAAAATGGGGTTCAGGGGGGCCATGCGGGCCTTGATGTCCGCGGGGCTGCCCCGGAGAATGAGGGTAAACACCCGGCCCACCTGGGCGGTGTGGAGGATGTGAAGGTCCTTGGGGAAGGCGGGGGGCTCCGCCTGGGCAAAGGCGATCTGCAGCTTCACAATGTTGTCCTGCAGGTCGGTGAGGGAGCGCTCCAGCAGCACCTTGCCGTGGGAGAGGATGCCCACATGGTCGCACACGTCCTCCAGCTCCCGCAGGTTGTGGGAGGAGATGAGCACCGTGGTGCCCCGCTGGGCCACGTCTCCCATGAGGAGGGACCACACCTGGCGGCGCATCACCGGGTCCAGGCCGTCCACCGGCTCGTCCAGCACCAGCAGCTTGGGGGCGCAGCACAGGGCCAGCCAGAAGGCGCTCTGCTTCTGCATGCCCTTGGACAGGCGGCGGATGGGGGTGCGGTCGTCCACCTCGGGGAAGGCCTCCCGCAGGGCCTGGTAGCGCTTATCGTCAAACTGGGGGTAGATGCCCCGGTAGAACTTCATCATGTCCCGGGTGGAGGCGGAGTTGAAGTAGTAGAGCTCGTCGGGGATGACGGCGATGCCCTGCTTGACGGCGGGGTTTTCGTAGACCGGCTGTCCGTCCACCAGCACGGTGCCCGAGTCGGGGCGGTAGACCCCGGCGATGTGGCGCAGCACCGTGGATTTGCCTGCGCCGTTGGGGCCCACCAGGCCATAGATGGAGCCGGGCTCCACCGTCATGGTCAGCCCGTCCAGGGCCCGGAAGCCGTCAAAGGTCTTGACCAGATTGTTTACCTTGATCATTGGACACATCCCCCTTCCTTTGTCCCGATGCGGGTGCGCAGGGCGTCTCCCGTCACGCCCAGGAACAGAAGCTCCGCCGTGGTCTGGTCAAAGACCTCCAGAAGCTCCTCCCTTCGCCGTCCGTCCACCCCGGTGTGGGGGGCGGCGAAGGAGCCCTTGCCGGGCACCGAGTAGAGGTAGCCCTCCGCTTCCAGGGCCTCGTAGGCCCGCTGAATGGTGTTTGGGTTGATGGCCAGGGAGGAGGCCATGGACCGTACCGAGGGGAGCTTTTCCCCCTCCCGGATGGCGCCGGACACCATCAGCCGGCGCAGCCCGTCCTTTACCTGTTCATAGATGGGGCGGGCGTCCCGGTAATCCAGATTCAGCATGGATGCCGTCTCCTTTCCCACAGGTCCGGCGTTGGCCGGACAAACTGTATGAAGTGTACTAGTACACAGTAGTATATCGGAGTTTTGGGGGAAAAACAATTAAGAAGGGTTTAAGATTTTCTTAGAAAGAAAAAGGGAGGAGGGGACGGCCTGGGGCCGTCCCCTCCTCAGCGTGTGGAGAAACCTCTGAAAAGAGGCGTTTGCTTCCGGAATGAGTGGGGGAGCTCGAGGGGGCGGCAGCCCGCCTCGTATGGGATCAAATCCCCCGCAGCCCTTGCCGCGCAAGGACTGCGGCGAGCAAAGCGAGGACTTTTTTGCCCGGGTCGGGGCAAAAAAGTAACGGGACTCAGTCTGTCAAAAATTCCAAAGGGGATTTTTGACGGACTGAGGAGGGGACGGCCTGGGGCCGTCCCCTCCTGTCCTCGCGGGAAAGAAAGAGATGGAAAAGAGAAAGGTGAATTCAGGGCTGAGACATGTAGGGGTAGGCAATGGCGGGCGAGGGGCAGAAGGCCTCCTTCACCGCGTGGGCGCTGACCCAGCGGATGATGTTTAGAGAGGTGCCCGCCTTGTCGTTGGTGCCGGAGGCCCGGGCGCCGCCGAAGGGCTGCTGGCCCACCACGGCGCCGGTGCACTTGTCGTTGATGTAGAAGTTGCCGCAGGAGTTGCGCAGCGCCCGCTCCATCTTCACGATGGCCTGGCGGTCCTGGGCAAAGATGGCGCCGGTGAGGGCGTAGGGCGAGGCAGTGTCGCAGATGTGCAGAGTCTCGTCCAGCTTGTCGTCGTCGTAGACATAGATGGAGACGATGGGGCCAAAGATCTCCTGCACCATGGACTCGTAGTAGGGGGAGCTGCAGCGGATGACAGTGGGCTCCACGAACCAGCCCTTGCTGTCATCATAGCCGCCGCCGGCCACGATCTCGCACTCAGGCGAGGCCTTGGCCCGGTCCAGATAGCCCTTGCAGGTCTCAAAGGAGGCCTGGTCGATGACGGCCGCCATAAAGGTGTCGAACTCCCGCACGTCGCCCACCTTCAGGGAGGCGGTGAGCTCCTTCAGCAGGGGCTCCACCTGGGGCCAGAGGCTGGCGGGGATGAAGGCCCGGGAGCAGGCGGAGCACTTCTGGCCCTGGTACTCGAAGGAGCCCCGGACCAGAGCGGCGGCCAGCGGCTGGACATCGGCGGAGGGGTGGGCAAAGATGTAGTCCTTGCCGCCGGTCTCACCCACCAGACGGGGGTAGTTGGCGTAGGAGGCGATGTTCTCGCCCACCTGCTTCCACACGCTCTGGAAGACGGCGGTGGAGCCGGTGAAGTGGAAGCCGGCCATCTTGGGGTGGCTGACCACATACTTGGACATATCCGAGCCGGAGCAGGGGACAAAGTTGATGACGCCGGCGGGCAGGCCGCACCACATGAGCAGCTTCATGTAGTAGTAGTTGGACAAGACGGCGGTGCGGGAGGGCTTCCACAGGGAGACGTTACCCACAATGGCGGGGGCGGTGGGCAGGTTGCCGCCGATGGAGGTGAAGTTAAAGGGGGAGATGGCGCAGATGAAGCCGTCCAGCGGGCGGTAATCCTGGCGGTTCCAGATCCCCTGGCTGCTGGCGGGCTGGTCCTGGAAGATCTCCTGGGCGCTCCACACGCCAAAACGCAGGAAGTCGGCCAGCTCCGCAATGTCGATCTCGGCCTGGAACACGGTCTTGGACTGACCCAGCATGGTGGAGGCGTTCAGCACCTTGCGGTAGGGGCCCGTGATGAGGTCGGCGGCCTTCAGGAAGATGGCACTGCGGTGCTCCCAGGGCATCTCCTCCCAGTCGGCCTTGGCGGCCAGGGCGGCGTCAATGGCCATCTTCAGTTCGGCCTCGCCGGCCATGCAGCACTCGGCAATAACGTGGTGGTGGTCATGGGGCATGGTGACCTGGATGGTCCGGTCCGTCCACACTTCCTTCCCGCCGATGATCAGGGGAATTTTAACGACCTGGTTGGCCTGCTTCTCCAGTTCTTCCTTCAGCGCGGCCCGCTCCGGGCTGCCGGGGAGATACCCCAGGAAGGGATCGTTCTGGGGCCGGTCGATGGTAAAATAGGCATTGGGCATAGCAAAGACTTCCTTTCTTATATCAAAGGTGTGGTATCAGCCCAGGAGGTTGGGCAGGAATGTAACCAGAGGCGGAATCAGGGCGCACAGAGCCATGGAGAACAGCAGGGCACAGGCGAAGGGAATCATGGCCTTGGCGGTACGCATGACGGAGGTCCCGGCGATGCCGCTGGCCACAAACAGCAGGTTGCCAACGGGGGGAGTGATGCCGCCCACGGTGGTCATCATGACCATGACCACGCCGAACTGGATGGGGTCAATGCCGTAGGTCTGCACGATGGGGATGAAGAGGGGGGTCATGATGGTGATCATGGCGGTATCCACCAGGAAGCAGCCCATGATCAGCAGGGTACCCAGGATGATAAAGATAATGAGGGTGCTGTTGGAGGTGAGGCTGGAGAGGAAGGCCACCAGTGCCTGAGGCAGACGCTCAATGGTGAGCAGCCAGCCCAGAGCCTGGGAGGTGGCGATGATGTACATGATGGCCGCGGAGGTCATGGCGCCGTTGGCCAGAACGGTGGGAATGTCCTTGATGGACAGCTCGCGGGAGAACAGGCCCACCAGCAGGCCGTAGAACAAGCCCACGGCACCGGCCTCGGTGGAGGTAAAGATACCCGTCATGATTCCGCCCACGATGATGACCGGCATGAGGATGGCCAGCACAGAGCCCTTTACGGCGGAAAGCTTCTCAGCGGTGCTGGAGCGCTCGTGGACCGGATAATTGCGCTTTTTGGCAATCAGATAGGCGATGACCATGAGACTGATGCCCATGATGATGCCCGGAATGATGCCGCCCAAAAACAGCTGACCCACGGAGTCACCGGTAATGGAGGCGTAAATGATGAAGGCGATGCTGGGGGGGATAATGGGGCCCATGGTGGCGGAGCAGGCGGTGAGAGCGGCGCCGAAGCTGGCGTCATAACCGTCTTCCTTCATGGCGGGGATCAGCATACCGCCCACCGAGGAGGCGGCAGCCACGGAGGAGCCGGACATTCCGGCAAACATCATGCTGGCCAGAATGGTCACATGGGCCAGACTGCCGCAGATGTGGCCCATCAGGGCGGAGGACAATCGGACAATGCGTTTGGTTATGCCCGCCTTGTTCATCAGCTCACCGGCAATGATGAAGAGGGGGACAGCCAGCATGGTAAAGCTGACGGAGGAGTTGTACATTCTCTGTGCCAACAGGGTACCGGGGATGTTGCCGCCCAGCACCAGATACAGCATGACGCCGGCGCCGGTGGCGAAGGTGATGGGGACACCGATGAGAACCATCACCAGGAAAGAAATGAGCATCAATGCGGTCAGACCACTCATGCGTTACCACCCTCCTTGTTCCGTTTTGGATCATTCTGCGGTGCATAGGCGACAAAGAAATCGTAGGCGGCCACCCGCACCACATTGATGGCCATGCAAGCACAGGAAATGGGGATTGCCAGATAGACGTGGTAGTAGCTGAGCTTCATGGTAGAAGTTACCTGGTGGGCAAAGGCCAGGGCCATGTCATAGCCGGTAAAGACCATGTAGATGGAGAAGGCCAGCATGATTCCGTAGATCACCAGGAACCAGTAGCGCTTGACGGAGAAGGGGAGATACTCCAGAACCAGGTCGATGGTGATGTGCTTCCGCTCTGTGACGCATACGGCGGAGCCCAGGAAGATGGACAGGAAGAACAGCAGGTTGCAGGCCTCCTGGGACCAGACCAGGGAGTTTTGCAGGACATAGCGGAAAAAGATCTGAAGCAGGCAGATAACGATAAAGCCGCCGGTGGCGCAGCACAAAAGGGCTTTCAATACCTTGTCGTAGATATGAAACAGGGTTTTCACAAGATCGCCTCCTTAATGAACAAGCATATGGACAAAGCCGGTCAGCCCATGGCGCGGATTTCGTCCACGATGGATGGATCAAAGATGCCGCTGATGGACTTTTCGATGGCGGGCTGGGCCATCTCGTTGAGCTTGTCCATCTCCTCGTCGGAGAGCTGGATGGTCTCAACGCCGGCGGCAGCCAGTTCTTCCTTATACCCGACCAGATTCTCATTGAACATCCGGCGCTGGTCGGCGCTGGCCTGGGCAAAGGCGCGGGTGACGATCTCCTGCTCCTCCGGGGTCAGGCGCTGATAGGCCTTCTCACTCATCAGGAAGCAGTCGATGGTGTAGGTGTGACAGGTTTCTACGCAGTAGTCCACAACTTCCTGCAGGTTGTTGGACAAAACGCTTTCCAGACCGATTTCGAAGCCATTGACCACGCCGGTCTGCATAGCGGTATAAATCTCGTTAAAGGACGTCACCGTGGGGTTTGCACCCAGGGCGTCAAAGAGGTTGATGAGGCCGGCCACGTCGGCCACGCGCATGGTGAGCTTGGAGAAATCGCCGGAGGAATGCACCTCTTCGGTGGTGTAGATGTTGCGGGGGCCGCAGTCGATCATGCCCAGGGTACGGATGCCCTGCTCCTCCAGAAAGCGCTGCTGGACCTCCAGACTGATGTCGCTGTTCCAGAGTGTTTCTGCGTGTTCGGGACCAAAAACGGTGAAGGGGATGTCATAGAGAACGAACTCGGGCTCAAAATTTTCCACGGAGGAGGCGCTGACATATCCGATTTCAATGGTGCCCAGTATCATGCTTTCAATAAAGTCACGCTGGGAGCCCAGCTGACCGGAGGGGTAAATCTCCACAACCACGGAGCCATTGGTCTCCTCTTTGATTTGGTCGGCAGCCTGCTGGGCCATCTGGGTGGTAAGGGCATTGGGGGCAATTTCCAGGGCCATTTTCAGCACTTTTGCATCGCCGTTTCCGTCAATGTCGGCGCAGGCGGACAGGCCCAGGACCAGGACCAGGGATAAGGCGGCGGCTGCCGCTGAGCGAACGAATTTCAACATACCTGAATACCTCCTTCTCATCCTACCAGGAATTGGGTTTCCGGGAGCTGTGGGGTGAGGCCCGCCCGGATGGGCCTGTGAAGAGAAGCGGAGCATGCCGTCCCGGCGGTGCCGGGGCGGCATGCGTACCGCAGTACCGATTAGAGCAGACCAAACTCCTTCAGGAGCTTGTCGATGACAGCCTGAGTCTCGGGAGTGGGATCGGCGGGGATGGGAGTGCAGGCGCGGCCGCCGGGCAGACCCAACCGACGCATGGCGTACTTGATGGGGCCGGGATTGGCCTCGCGGAAGAGGGCCTTGAAGAGGGGGATGTAGGTCTTGACCAGGTCAGCGGCCTCTTTGTACTGACCGGAGGAGGCTTTATTATACAGCTCCAGCCAGATTTTGGGAAGAACGTTGGCGGTGGCAATGATGCCGCCGCAGGCGCCGTAGGTCATGACGCTGCCGGCCAAGAACTCCTCGCCGCTGAGTACGGAGATGCGGTCGCCCACGCGGCGGAGAAGGTCGATGTTCTGGCCCAGATCGGGAGAGCACTCCTTGATGCCCACCACGTTTTTGGTGGTGTTCACGATGGTTTCCACCGTCTCAGGCGTCATGTTGACGCTGGTGCGGTAGGGGATATTATAGAGAATAATGGGGGTGTGAACAGCCTGATCCACCCGCTGGAAGTAGTCGATAATTCCGGGCTGGGAAGGACTGAGGTAGAAGGGAGTCAGCACCAGCAGCGCGTCCACGCCCATGGCCTCAAAGGCCTTGCAGGCCTTCATGCACTCGCCGAAGCCGGGCTCCAGCACGCCGGCCACCACGGGCACCCGCCCGGCCGCCTCTTCCTTGGCGATGCGCACGGCACGCTGGCGCTCCTCAGCGGAGAGCGCGGCGTATTCACCGGTGCCGCCCAGCATAACCAGGCCGTGAATTCCGCTTTCGATCTGCAGACGGACCAGCTGGCGCAGCTGCTCTTCGTCTACCTGGAACTGATCGTTCATGGGGGTGACCAGTGCGGTCAGGATACCTTGGAATTTCATGATACGTCGTCTCCTTTGCTGTTTAAAATCATGGATTTACGGCTTTTGTGCCTGAAGCTGCCGTTCGTTGACTACATTGAGAGCGTAGAGTCCCTGGCGGTCGATGGCTTCCGCGATGGACTGGGCGCCCAGAATGGCCTGGTCGGCCATCAGAGTCTTGTGGGTGCCTGCCACGTGGGCGCTGAACAAAATGTTGTCCAGAGTGAAGAGGGGGTTGTCCGCCGGGGTGGGCTCCTGCTCAAACACATCCAGGGCGGCGCCGGCGATCTCGTGGTTTTTCAGCGCCTCATAGAGTGCCTTCTCATCCACAATGGGGCCGCGGCCCACATTTACGAAGAAGGCGCTGTCCTTCATCTGAGCAAACTGCTGGGTGGAGAACATGCCCCGGGTCTGGTCGGTGAGCGGCATGTGGACGGTGACGAAGTCCGCCTCTGCCAGACCCTCCTCCAGGGTCTCCACCTTCCGGATGCCGGCCTCCGCCATGCGCTCCCGGGAGAGGTAGGGGTCAAAGCCCAGCAGCTCCATGCCCATGCCGGCTGCCCGCTTGGCCACTTGCCGGCCGATGTTTCCGGTGCCCACGATCAGCAGTTTGCTGCCCATGATGGGGACGCTGTTGAAGGAGGGCTGATTGAAGGAGAGCCACTGGCCTGCCCGGGTGGTGATGTCGTTCCGGCGCAGGTCCCGGCCCAGGGCCAGCAGAAAAGCCATGGTGTGCTCGGCCACGGCCAGAGCGCCCAGAGACAGGTTTGCAACCTGTACGCCGTTGCGGGTGGCGGCAGCCACGTCGATGTTGTCCACGCCGATGCCGTTTTCCACGACAATGCGCAGGCTGGGGCAGGAATCAAAGATTTTGCCGGTGATTTTCTCAATGCGGACAAACATGCCCACAATCTGGTGCTCGTTGATCTGTGCAATCAGGGCGTCCTCGGAGGGATCCGAAGCAATGAATACGGAAAAGCCCAGTTCCTCCAGAGTCTTTTTTGCGTTGGGGTGGAGTGTTGGATTGGTAATGAGAACGTTTCTGCTCATAGCACGCGAACCTCCGGACTTCGTTAGGATTTGGTGAGTACCTGGATTGGATGGCAACATCATAGCGGATTCTTGACATTTAGTAAATATCATAATATTATGGATAATGTTGAAACAAATTCACATAAGGAGGAGCGTTTGCCATGTCCTTGGGGGCTTATCAATTATTTTCTGCCATAGCAGAATATGGGAACATGACCAAGGCAGCTGAGTCGCTGCATATCACGCCATCGGCAGCCAGTCACGCCATCAGTGCTCTGGAGCGCACCTTTGGCTTTCCACTTTTGTACCGGGACCGGACCGGGGCCAGTCTGACCGCGGACGGGCAGATGCTGCTGCCGCAGATCCGGGCAATTCTGGCCCAGGAAGCCCATCTGCAGGAGTATGTGTCTCAAATCAAGGGACTGGAAAAGGGCGTCGTCCATGTGGGTGTGGTAGACAGCGTGTGCCGCAACTGGATTCCCGGCATCCTGCAGTCTTTCCGGGTCAAGTACCCCAACATTGAGGTGCGGGTGTACCAGGAAGGATATCAAGCAATTGAGCGTATGCTGTTGGAAAATACACTGGATATGGGGTTTTTGTCCCTTCCGTCCTCCGATAAATTCTCCACGATTACCCTGGCCCACGACCGGCTGCTGTGCGTCACGCCCACAGACTATGTGCCCCCCAATCGGTCCTATGTGACCATCCAGGATTTAAAGGAAATGACGTTGATTCTGTCCCAGCGGGGGTATGACCGTACCACCCAGGAGTTTATGAACCGCAATCAGCTGGAGCCCAGTCCGACCTATTTTATTACCCTGGATCACTCGGTGCTGGCCCTGGTGGAAAATGGAATTGGGTGCAGCATTATGCCTGAGCTGGTGCTGCAGCACTGCGCCGGACACTACAAGGTCTACCCCATTGAAAACAACATTTACCGCACCATTGGAGTGGGCGTTTTGCGAGGAAGAAGACTCTCTCTTGCATGTGAGAAAATGCTTCAGGAGATCCGCACTTATGTTGAGCAAAATTCAATATAGTTATTTATCGCGCTAAACAAAGAAAAAACACTTCAAAAATCTTGTTGAAATTGACAGATAAGTGAAAAAATTAACAATAAAATGATAAAAATTTAACAAAATGCACAACGGGCAAATTGGAGGCGGGCTGGCGAGACAGGAGCCCGGATCGATTCGGACCTGAAATCCATGCAGGGGTGGCCCCTGTGCGATGCAATGGGTGAGGAGTTTTTTCTCCAAGGCTGAGGAGCGATCTTCTGAATTCTTAACAGAAAATGTATTGAATTGTAGCCTGTCCGTGTTATGATGAAAGCAGAGATGGGAAGGCCCGCAGGAGCGCTGTGCCGGCCGCCCAAAGGGAGGAGAATCAGGATGTTTCAATCCATTGGATTTATTGGTACCGGACATATGGGCGGGGCTCTGGCCCGGGCGGCGGCCAAAGGTGCGGCGGGAGCGCCGGTGTATCTGGCCAACCGGTCCCCGGAGAAGGCCAAGAAGCTAGCCATGGAGCTGGACGCCAAGCTGTCGGACAACCGGACGGTGGCCCAGCAGTGCCAGATCATTTTCCTGGGGGTCAAGCCCCAGGTGATGGCCCGGGTGCTGAAGGACCTGGCCCCCGTTCTGGCCGCCCGGAAGGACCGGTTTGTGCTGGCTTCCATGGCTGCCGGCCTGTCTGCCCAGACCATCCAGGAGATGGCCGGGGGCAAGTATCCCGTCATCCGCCTCATGCCCAACACCCCTGTGGCTGTGGGCGCGGGGGTGATCCAGTACTGCGGGCTGGACGTGACGGAGGAGGAACTGAAGGACTTCAAGACATTGCTGACACCCGCCGGCCTGGTGGATCAGATCAACGAGGACCTGTGCGACGCGGCCATGTCCCTGTCCGGCTGCGGCCCGGCCTTCTGCGCCCTGCTCATTGAGGCTCTGGCCGACGGCGGCGTGGCCTGCGGCCTGCCCCGGGACAAGGCCCAGATGTACACCGCCCAGATGGTGAAGGGAGCGGCCAAGCTGCTGCTGGAGACGGGCATCCACCCCGGCGACATGAAGGACGGCGTGTGTTCCCCCGGCGGCACCACCATTCAGGGCGTGCGCCTGCTGGAGGAGCGGGGCTTCCGGGCCGCCGCCATGGACGCGGTCATTGCCGCCTACGAAAAGACGCTGCAGCTGGGCCAGGGCTGAGGCCGGGCCGAAGCGGCGGGAAAATGAGGTGTGATCCTTGAGAGTTGTAGTAAAGGTAGGGACTTCCACCCTGGCCCACGCCACCGGGCGGCTGAACATCCGCCACGTGGAGGAGCTGGTGAAGGTGATGTCCGATTTGAAAAACGCGGGGCATGAGATGATTCTGGTCTCCTCGGGAGCCATCGGCATGGGCGTGGGCAAGCTGAACCTGCCCGGCCGCCCCACCGACATGCCCACCAAGCAGGCGGCGGCCGCTGTGGGCCAGTGCGAGCTGATGTACACCTACGACCGGCTGTTCACCAAATATAACCACACTGTGGCCCAGATCCTGCTCACCGGAGAGGACGTGGACCACGCCGACCGGCGGCAGAACTTTGAAAACACCATGTTCCGCCTGCTGGAGCTGGGGGCGCTGCCCGTCATCAACGAGAACGACACCGTGGCCACCGCCGAGATCAAGGTGGGCGACAACGACACCCTGGGCGCCATTGTGGCCTGCTCTGTGCGGGCGGACCTGCTGGTGCTCCTCAGTGACATCGACGGGCTCTACACCGCCGATCCCCGCACCGACCCCAACGCCCGGCTGCTGCCTGTGGTGGAGGAGGTCACCCCGGAGATTGAGGCCCTGGCCGGCGGCAAGGGCAGCGACCTGGGCACCGGCGGCATGGAGACCAAGCTGCGGGCGGCCCGCATGGTCACCCAGGCGGGGTGCCACATGGTCATCGCCAACGGCGAGAACCCGGATGTGCTCTACGACATTGTGGAGGGCAAGGGCGTGGGCACCCGCTTTCTGGCCCGTCCGAGGGGATAATTTACAATCCAAAACGTATTAATAAGAGGGGATATTCCATGCTGGAATTTAAATTTGACACCCAGCTGCTCATAGAGGGCTGCACGGTGGACGAGGACGACGTGAACGACTACATCCGCACCCACTTTGCCGGGGATTGCCTGCTGGTGGCGGGGGATGAGGAGGCCATGAAGCTCCACTTTCACACCAACCAGCCCTGGCAGGTGCTGGAGTACTGCGCCGGTCTGGGGGAGATCTACGACATCGTAGTGGAGAACATGGAGCGGCAGGAGAACGGCCTGAAGGGCTGAGAGGAAACGGGGGACTTACCATGACGACAATGGAGCTGCTGGAGCGGGCCAGGAAGGCCAAGGGGGCCATGGCTCTGGCGGATACGGAGACAAAGAACCGGGCCCTGCTGGCCATGGCGGACGCCCTGGAGGCGGACCGGGAGACCATTCTGGCCGCCAACGCCCAGGACCTGGAGGCGGCCCGGGGAACAGTGTCCGAGGTGATGCTGGACCGGCTGGCCCTGAGCGGCGAGCGCATCGCGGGCATGGCCCAGGGCATCCGGGAGGTGGCTCAGCTGCCCGACCCGGTGGGGGAGGTGCTCCAGCGGGTGGAGCGGCCCAACGGCCTGGTGATTGAGCGCACCGCCGTGCCCATGGGGGTCATTGCCATCATCTACGAGAGCCGCCCCAACGTCACCTCCGACGCCGCCGCCCTGGCCCTGAAGGCGGGCTCCGCCTGCGTGCTGCGCAGCGGCAAGGAGGCCCACCGCTCCGCCGCGGCCATCGTGGCCGCCCTGAAAAAGGGCCTTCAGGAGGCGGGCCTGCCCGCCGACGCCCTGGAGCTGGTGGAGGACACCAGCCGGGAGAGTGCCAACGAACTCATGCGGGCCCGGGGCTATGTGGACCTGCTCATTCCCAGGGGCGGCGCGGGGCTCATCCGGGCCTGCGTGGACAACGCCGCCGTCCCCGTGGTGGAGACGGGCACCGGCATCTGCCACATCTATGTGGATCAAAAGGCCGATCTGGACATGGCTTTGAACATTGTGGAGAACGCCAAGTGCTCCCGGCCCTCGGTGTGCAACGCCGCCGAGGTGTGCCTGGTGGACCGGGCGGTGGCCCCGGAGTTCCTGCCCCGGCTTCAAAAGCGGCTGGTGGAGGAGCGGCGGGAGAAGGGCCTGCCCCCCGTGGAGCTGCGCCTCGATCAGGAGGCCGCCGCCCTCATTCCCGGCACCCCTGCCGGGGAGCGGGACTTTGACACCGAGTTTCTGGACTACATCCTGGCCGTGAAGGTGGTCTCCGGGGTGAAGGAGGCCATGGCCCACATCGCCGCCCACTCCACCGGCCACTCCGAGTCCATCATTACCGCCGACGAGGCGGCCGCCCGGGCCTTCCAGGCGGGGGTGGACTCTGCGGCGGTCTACTGGAACGCCTCCACTCGGTTTACCGACGGCGGGGAGTTCGGTCTGGGCTGTGAGATGGGCATCTCCACCCAGAAGCTCCACGCCCGGGGCCCCCTGGGCCTGCGGGAGCTTTGTACCTTCAAATATGTGATTCGGGGCGAGGGCCAGGTGCGGTAAGGAAAATCATACCGCTTGCTCTTTGTCCGGGATGCTGTATCATAATCATAGAAGAAAAGCCCTTTTGGTTGCCGGTCCGGTTTCAGCCGGGGCGGGGACGTTCCCACCACACGTTTTGAGAAAGGACTGATTCCAATGAATCGTTTTATGCGGGAGTTTATTCAGACCACCGGTGAGCTGCTGGAAAGCGAGCAGGTGCGCATGATGGGCCGCTGGAACCACCACGGTCCCATCAGCACCCTGGACCATTCCCTGTTTGTGGCCTACCTGTCCTTCCGGGCGGCGCGGGCCCTGGGTCTGGACGAGCGTGCGGCCGCCCGTGGCGGGTTGCTCCATGACCTGTACCTCTACGACTCCAAGGACAAGTCCGCCCACCCCGGCTGGCAGTGCTTTGATCACCCCCGGGCCGCTGCCCGCAACGCCGAGCAGCTGACGGAGCTGTCCGACAAGGAGCGCAACATCATCCTGTCCCACATGTGGCCTCTGGGCGGGCCCTTGCCCCGCTCTCTGGAGGCCTGGCTGGTGGACCTGGTGGACACCATCTGTGCGGGTCTGGAGGTGTCGCGCATCTACCATCCCGCCCGGCTGCGCAAGCGTCTGGGCGTGCAGCCTCTGGCTGCGGTCCCCGGCTGAGATCTGTCCATTACCGCCCTGCAAAACCACGGGTTTGCGGGGCGGTATTTTTCGCCTCTGCCGCACATTGCCCAAAAATTGAGCAATCGGACCCAATTTAAAAAATTTTTTCTTGTCACCGCTGAAAATTACTGGTAATATGCTATAATGTCTTTGAGGGCGGCCGATGAGGCCGCGGACATTCAGGAGGTTTTTGCCTATGAAGGATTACACCGCTGCTTTTTCCGCCAAGCGGGAGCAGCTTCTTGCGGCAGGGGTGGAGATGATGGACCCCTCCTCCGTCTATGTAGAGGACACCGTCACCGTGGGCGCGGGCACGCTGCTGCTGCCCGGCACCATTCTCCGGGGGAACACCACCGTGGGCCCCAACTGCCAGATCGGCCCCAACGTGATGCTCACCGACTGTACCGTGGAGGAGGGCTGCACCATCAACGCCTCCCAGTGTGAGGAGAGCGTCATCCGCAAGGGCTGCCAGATCGGCCCCTACACCCACATCCGGCCCCACTGCGACGTGGGGGAGGGCTCCAAGATCGGCGCCTTTGTCCAGCTGAAGAACTGCAACCTGGGCAAGGGGACCAAGATGGCCCACCTCACCTACGTGGGCGACAGCGACGTGGGGGAGAACTGCAACTTCGGCTGCGGCACCGTCACCTGCAACTACGACGGGTTCAAGAAGTTCCGCACCACCATCGGCAACCACGTCTTTGTGGGCTGCAACACCAACTTTGTGCCTCCGGTGACCATCGGGGACGGGGCCTATATCGCCGCCGCCACCACCGTCACCCAGGATGTGCCCGCCGACGCCATGGTGATCGGCCGGCAGCGCCAGCAGGTGAAGGAAGGCTGGGCCGCCGCCAACCGGGAGAAGAAGGGCAAAAAGTAAGTCCGATTCACCGGCTGCGCCACGGCATCCGGTGTTTGTAAGCGCACCCTACAACGGAAAACTCGGGCCGGCCGGACTGCACAGAGTCCTGCCGCGCCCCAAGAAAAAAACGGGAGGATAAGATTCATGATCGCACACGGGAAGGATATCAAGGTATTTACCGGCAATTCCAATCCCCAGCTGGCCAAGGACATTTGTAAGGAACTGGGGATTCCCCTGGGCAACTCTGAGGTAGGAGCCTTCTCCGACGGAGAGAACTTCGCCTCCATCTACGAGACCGTCCGCGGTTCGGACGTATTTGTGGTGCAGTCCACCTGCTCCTTCGAGAAGGACGGCAAGCCCGGCACCGTGAACGACGCTCTCATGGAGCTGCTCATTATGATCGACGCTCTGCGCCGTGCCTCTGCCGGTCGAATCACCGCCGTGATTCCCTACTTCGGCTACGCCCGTCAGGACCGCAAGACCAAGCCCCGCGATCCCATCTCCGCCAAGCTGGTGGCTAACCTCATCACCACCGCCGGCGCCGACCGGGTGCTGACCATGGATCTCCACGCCAACCAGATCCAGGGCTTCTTCGACATCCCGGTGGACAACCTGCTGGGCTCTCCCATCTTTGTGGACCACTTCGTGAAGAAGTACGCCGACTGCCACGATGAGACCATGGTGGTGTCCCCCGACGTGGGCAGCGTGGCCCGCGCCCGCGCCTTTGCCCAGAAGCTGAGCATGCCTCTGGCCATTGTGGATAAGCGCCGCCAGAAGGCCAATTCCTCCGAGGTTATGAACATCATCGGCGATGTGAAGGACAAGCACGTCATCCTTCTGGACGACATGGTGGACACCGGCGGATCCCTGTGCCACGCCGCCAAGGCCCTGGTGGAGATCGGCGGCGCCAAGGACGTCACCGCCTGCGCCAGCCACGGCGTCCTCTCCGGCCCCGCCGTCCAGCGCATCACCGACAGCGTGCTGGACGAGGTCATTTTCCTCAACACCATTCCCCCCAAGTCCGGCGTGCGCTGCGACAAGATCAAGTATATCTCCGTGGCTCACCTCTTCGCCGAGGCCATCAGCCACATCTACATGGAGACCTCCGTGTCTCCTCTGTTCCTGTAAATCAAACAAGAGACCAAACGGCAGGGGCGGGCATAGGATGCCCGCCCCCCTTTGTATGTAAGTGAGGCAAGTGTATGTTTTTCAAGCGTGATTCCGGCGGGGCCTCCTGGCTGCTGGTGTGCCTGGGCAACCCCGGGGACAAGTACGAGAATACCCGCCACAACGTGGGCTTCATGGTGGCCGACGAGGTGGCCGAGCGGCAGCACGCCCCCATCCAGAAGCTGAAGTTCAAGGCGCTCACCAACCTTTTCACCATTTCCGGGGAAAAGGTGCTGGTGATGAAGCCGGTGACCTATATGAACCTGTCGGGGGAGGCGGTGCGCCCGGCGGCGGACTTCTATAAAATTCCCCCGGAGCATGTCCTGGTGGTCTCCGACGACACCGCCCTGGCGGTGGGCAAGCTGCGCATCCGCAAGGGCGGCTCCGCCGGGGGGCACAACGGCCTGAAGAGCATCATCCAGCACCTGGGCACCGACCAGTTCCCCCGCCTGCGGGTGGGAGTGGGGGAGAAGCCCCACCCCGACTACGACATGGCCGACTGGGTGCTGGGCCACTTCCAGGGGGAGGACAAGAAGGCCATGGACGCCGCGGTGAAGCGGGCGGCGGACGCCATTGAGTGTCTGCTGAAGGAGGGCCCCGACCGGGCCATGAATAAGTTCAACGGCTGAGGGGCCGCCTAAGAAAAATTTAAGAAAAACCCACCGCCCATTTTAAAGTTTGTGTGCTATTCTGGCTCCAAAGTATGGTAAGCTGGAGGAGACTGGCATGAAAACACTGAAAAAGCTGCTGCTCACCAAGGCCCGGGTGCTGTTCTGGCTGTGGTGCCTGCCGGGAATGGTGTGGCTGATCTGGATGAGTGCCACCCGTCCCGACCTGGAGGTGGCGCCCCTTTTCCTGTTTACGGTGTGGGTGCTGCTGGGCTTTTGGGGCATCAACCTCTCCGCCGGTCTGCTGCGCCGCCCCGCCCTCCAGGTCCTGGACGAGGACTGTGACCCCGAGCCCCTGCTGGAGCTGTGCCAGGCGGTCATCCGCCAGAACCGTCAGGTGGTGTCCTACCGGGTGCTGGAGGCCTGGGCCCTCACCCTGCTGGGCCGGGATAAGGAGGCCCTGGCCTCCGCCAATCTGGTGGAGGGACGGTGGAAGCTCAAGCGGTCGGCGGCCCTGGTACTCACCTGGTGCGCCGTGCTGCCCCCGGACGACCCCCGGCGGGAGAAGACCCTGAAGCACATGTCCAAGGGGCTGTTTGTGCGCAGGAAGTTCCGCCGGGCGGCCAAAGAGATGCTGGAGTGGAGCGAGACGGTGTCCAAGCTGGGGGAGAGCGCCCCGGAGCTGGAGCCCATCCTGCTGGAGCGGCTGGAGGCGGCCCGGTGTACCCGGGACCAGGTGACCGCCCATATGGCCCTGGGGGTGTATTACTGCCAGCGGGGGCAGATGGACAAGGCCCAGGAGCATCTGGGCTTTGTGGCGGCCCACGGAGGCAAGCTGGACATCCGCGCGGATGCGGAGCGGCTGCTGTGCCGTCTGCCCGTCCACTGAAACAAAGGGAGGAAGGACCATGTCCTGGCTGCTGAAGTATTACAAAGGGATTTACATCGTCCTGGTGGCGGTGGGCGTGCTGTGCACGTACCTGTCCCTGTGGGGCACCGCCGTTGCCACCGGATACTTTATTCTGGTGCTGGCCAGCCTGGTGCTGGGCAGCCGGTGGCTGTCCCAGGCAGTCAGCCGGGGGATCGTGGAGTTTTACCGGGACTGCGACCCGGAGCCCATGCTGGAAAACTGTGACCGGCTGCTGGCGGGGGCGGAGGATGGCCGGAGCGGCTATCTGCTGACCCTGCGCTGCAACCGGATTTCCGCTCTGCTGGCCCTGGGCCGGCGGGAGGAGGCCCGGGCGGAGCTGGACCGCTTGGCCGACGAGCTGCCCCGGGAGAAGGCCTCCACCACCGCCGTCACCCTGCGGTGGGAGCGGGCGGAGCTGAACCTGGAGGAGGAGCGCCTCCAGGGCATGGAGGGGGAGCTGGATGCCATCTCCGCCCTGGCCCAGAAGGTGCGGGTGCCCAGCCTATTCGGGGGTGTGACCTTCCCGGAGCTGATGGACTGGCACGTGGAGCGGGGGCGCTGTCTGCTTCTGCTGCGCACCGCCGGGCCGGTGCTGGAGCTGCTGCCCCGGCTGAAGGAGCTTCTGGAAAAGGCGCCCTGCACCCTCTATCAGGTCCGGGTCATGATGGACATAGGCGAGTACCACCTGGCCCGGGGCGAGACGGACCAGGCTCTGTCCTGCCTGCGGCTGGTGGCCGAGAAGGCCCCCAAGCTGGCCATGGGCGCCCGGGCAGCAAACAAGCTCAGCCACATGGGCGGCTGATCCCCTCTCCGCTTTCTTGAAAGAAAGCTTGGCAAAGAACGTTGTGCGAAGCTGCGCTTCGCCTCTGCGCCCGTAAGAAAACATTCAGGCAGGAGTGACGTTGTTCGTCGCTCCTGCCTGTTTTTTTGTCCTCTTTTGGGGATGTACCGTGTGCACCCGTCCAGGTTTGCACCCGGCCTGTTGCCCTCCGTAGGGGCCGGTCCCAAACCGGCCCGCGTACAGGTCACCGTTCCTTTGTAGGGGCGGATGTCCTCATCCGCCCGCTCTGCCACCTCGTGTGGCGCACCCGAGAGCAGTTCGGGGCCAGCCCTCGCCTCTTTGTATGGGGATTATTCGGCGGGGGAGAGGGACTTGGAGAGCCCCCAAAGCTGCACCAGAAGGTAAATGTAGGCGCACAGCCCCACCACCAGCATCACCACCGCCAGCGCAGGCAGGCGGAACAGCAGGTCGTAGCAGTAGAGCAGGGTGGTGATCACCACCATCACCGTCCGGGCGGAGCGCAGCTTGTGTCCGTGCTCGCCACCGGGCAGGGCTTCGTCCGCCAGGGCGGCCAGATCGGTGAGGAACTGGAAGTGGGTGTAGAGGGTCACCAGTCCCACCAGCAGAGAGATGAGGCCGGGAATCTGTCCCTCCAGGGTGGGGAAGAACTGCTGCACGTTCCACACCGCCAGCACCAGGCAGAAGGAGCGGAGGAGCCCCAGGGAGGGGCGCAGCGCCTTGCCCTCCCGGCACACCCGGGCCAGCAGCCACCAGCCCACGGTATTGGGCAGGAACTGGAGAGCAAAGACGTGGTTAAAGGTGAAATTGATGTTCAGCAGCACGAAGAAATAGCCCCAGAAGGCCCGACGGGCCAGGGGGTAGAGCTGCTCCTGCATGGTCATGGGGTTTCCTCCTCTCCGGGCAGCGTGTAGCTGCCTCCATCCGGGGTGGTGTAGGTTTTGGTCAGGGTGATGGTCTGCTCCTCGCCGCCGTCCACCGCCAGGGTGACCTGGAAGGCGTCCGGGCCCAGGAAGTAGGGGAGATCGTCCCCCAGCGAGCCGCTGGCGCTGCTGCCGCCCTCGACACCCTGGCGCAGGTCACCCGCCTCCAGAGCCATGTATTGATACATGGGGTCCACGGACATGGTCTGGGGGGCGGGCCGGGCCTCCAGGGTGCCCGAATTGTTCCACAGGGGGTCGGCCCACAGCTTCACCGGGCGTACCTGGTCCCCAGTGTTCTCCACCGTCCAGTACAGGCCTTCTGTGATGGAATAGAAATTGCAGCCCGGCATGGGACCCTCGGGAGGAGAGTCGGGCGAGGAGTCGTAGATGGACCAGGACCAGGCGGACTCAGCCCAGGTGCGCAGTTCATACTTTCCCACCAGGCCCTCGCCCGTCTCCAGCAGGTGGGCGGGGGAGATGCTGACCTTCACGCCGTCCAGCTCACCCACCCAGGTCACCGGGCCGAAAAACTCGCCCTGCCGGTTGCTGAGAGGGGCAAATTCCACCTCGCCCTGGGTCTCGGCCAACAGGTGGACGGTCCAGTGCCTTCCGTGGGGACGCACCTGCACCGTGTGGCACAGGTATTCCACTGGCCAATCCTCTCCGTCCTCCGGGAGGGGGCGGTCCTCCGCAATGAGTACCGACTCGTCCACATCCCGGTACCACAGCACCTGGCACAGGTAGCCCCCCGCCCCGTCGGACACCAGTCCACGGAACTGGGGACCGGTGGACCACCAGTTGTGGGAGGGGAAGGCGGTGTCCATCATCTCCTGGTAGGACATGCTGTTTAAATCCAGGCCGTATTGGATGGGGTTCTCCCACTCCTCCAGCACCTGGGGCATCTCCTCGGAGGGCCGCACCATGGCCTGGCACATAAGGGCGGTCTCCCGGTCGTCCCACCACAGCAGCAGCCCCTTGCCGTAGGCGTCCAGGGCCCCGGCCACGGTGGTGGCCCGGTGGAGCTGTCCGGTGGCCAGGGCCTGGGCGGTGGACCGGGGGGCGTTTAAATTCAGCTCCACATTGGCAAAGGAGCTCTCCATCAGGGCCTGTACCGGGGCGCCCGCCACCAGTGCCAGGGCCAGGGCGAAGGTGATGCAGCCGGAAGCCAGGGCCATCCCCTGGGGGTAGCGCTTGAAGCGGGCGATGGCCTCGATCCGGGCCTTCACCCCCCGGGCACCGTTGGCCATGGTGGTGGCCCCGGGGATGCGCACCGCCTTGTCGTCGGCCATGGCCAGCAGACAGCGGCCGTAGTCCCGGCGATCCTCGCCCTCCAGCCGCTCCAGCACACGCTGGTCGCACAGGGCCTCCCGGTCCTCGCCCATCTTGTCAAAGGCGTACCACAGCACCGGGTTCCACCAGTGGAGGCACCGGAACAGGGTAACCACCCACCCGGCCAGCACGTCGTGATGCTTCAGATGGAGCAGTTCGTGGAGGATGACCTTTTCCTCCAGCTCCCAGCCCATGGGCAGTACCAGAGTGGGGCGCAGCACCCCCATGAGGAAGGGGCCGTGGTCCCATTTGCACTCCACAACCCGGCGGGGGAGGGGGAGCTGGTACTGTTCCGCCACCCGGCGGACGGCCTCCAGCCGTGGCCCGGACACGGGCACCCCCGTACCCACCCGCCGGTGGAGGCGGAAGGCGCACAGACCAAACCAGATGGCCCAGGCCAGCGCCCCCGCCAGATAGACCACAAACAGCCAGTCGGTCACCGATTGAGGGGCGGTGATAGGGGGGATGGGCCAGGGAGCGGAGGGCAGAGAGCTGATCCAGGGGGAGGCGTAGGCGGAGGAGAGATGGAGCTCCGCCTGCACCCGGCCCTGTTCCACAAAGGGCCACAGATCCAGCACCGTGGTGCGCGCGCCGATGCCCGCTGGGACCAGCAGACGGAGCAGCAGTACTGCCCACACTCCGTACTGCCACCGGGGGGAGAGCTTATCCAGAAAAATGCGCTGCAAGATGAGCAGGAACAGGGCCACCAGCCCGGCGGCCACCCCCTGCTGAAGCACAGCCCAGATGTTGTTCATGGATTACACCTCCATCTCGTCCAGCAGGCGCTTGAGCTCCTCCCGCTCCTCCGGCGTCAGGGCGCCGGAGCGGATGAAGGCGGCCACCAGCTTGCCCGCCGAGCCCCCGTAGGCCCGGTCCACCAGGGTGCGCTCCTCCTTTTCCACGCAGTCCGCCCGGCTGAGGGCGGCCCGGTAGTGCTTGGGGGTCTGGCCCTGGGCCTCCACCAGGCCCTTGGACATCATCCGGGTGAGGTAGGTGTGTACCGTGGTGCGGCTCCAGCCCGTCTCCGGGCACAGGCGCTCCATCACTTGGCCCAGAGTTTGGGCCCCGCCTGCCCACAGGGCGTCCATTACCTTCCATTCGCTGTCGGTCAGGTGTGCCATGGCTATCCCTCCTACAAATGTAGAATCCTTAAGACCATACTACATATGTAGAATGGATTTGTCAAGAGAATTCCAACGAAGGGAAATATTTCGCCTGCGGGAGGGGGAGGGATGGTTTCGCCCTCCGGGGCGACCTACTTTGCCCATGTCGGCAAAGTAGGCAAAGCGCCACCGGGGGATGGCGTCTGGAAAAACACTCCGTGTTTTTATGCCGCCTCCCCCGGACCCCCATTGATTTTACGGGGGAGCCATCAAGAAAGGATGAAATACCTTGCCGGCGCGGGAAAGGCCTAGAATGCGTGTCTATGCGCCAACCGCTGCCGCTAAGGAGTGATTGAATAACCACCTACTCCTACAAGGGGCATCGCGCCTGCCCTTCAGCCCTCGCGGAAGGGCTCAGGTGGACGGCTCCGTCGCCGGGACGTGCGCGGGATTGCCGGAACCGCGCCGCAAAATGTACCCGCGTTCCGATGCTGCACTTGGTGGCGTGTCTCGTCACCTTCCTCTTTCGATTTTCCGCTGAACCGTTTAGGGCATCTCCATCCCCTGGGGGGTACATCCAATAGGGGGCCGCAATGGGGGCCCAATGGAAACCCAGCGAAGCGGGTTCCATTGGGAGAGGACGAGCGACGGAATGAGTGAGCCTTGTCCTTTAGGGCAAGGCGAAGGATATGCAGTCCGCGAGGACGAGATTGGTCGTTTCAAGGAGAGGGGATTTCAAAGGGAAGGGGGAAATCGAAATCCCCCTTCCCCTAGACGGATCTTTGGTGACTTTCTGTCCGCACAGAAAGTCACTCGCCCGCAGGCGAAACATCCTATCCCCCGTCCCGCCCGCAGGCGAAATCATGCCACCCCCCGTCCACAGGTGAAATATCCCCCAGCCCCCATCTTTCGCCTTGACGGCGGGGAATGGTTGGGGTAAACTGAACCATACTACAAAAGAAATTACCCCCCATGCCAAGGGCGTGGGGGGCATTGCCGCGTTGTGCCGGGAGGGATTTCGTATGATGCAGCTATTGACGGGGGCGCTGAACCGCCTGGAGGAATTCAAACAGCTCACCGCCGCCTTGGAGGCGGGCCGCAGCCCTGTGGCCCTGTCCGGGGCAGCGGCGGTCCACCGCGCCCACATCGCCGCCGCCATCGGCCTCAATACCCACCGTCCGGTGGTGCTGGTGTGCGCCGACGAGGCGGAGGGCGACCGCCTGGCCCGGGACGTGGCCGCCTTCGCCGGGGGCGAGGTCCCCGTCCTCACCCCCCGGTCCTTCACCTTCCACAACGCGGCCACCGTCTCCCGCCAGTGGGAGCACCGCCGCCTGGCCCTCATGGACAAGATGAGCCGGGGGGAGCTGCCCTTTGTGGTGGCCACGGTGGAGGCCCTCCTCCAGCGCACCCTGTCCCCCCAGGTGCTGGATCAGTGCCGCCTGGAGCTGAAGGTAGGGGGGAGCTACGACTTAAATGAGCTCTCCGAGACCCTCACCGCCGCCGGCTACACCCGCTGCGACCAGGTGGAGGGCGTGGGCCAGTTCGCCCTCCGGGGCGGCATCCTGGACGTGTACGCCCCCGGCATGGACCAGCCCGTGCGTGTGGAGTTCTTCGGGGACGAGGTGGACGCCATGGGCTCCTTCGACCTGTCCACCCAGCGGCGCACGGAGAATATAGAGAAGGCCATCCTGCTGCCCGCCGCCGAGGTTCTGCCCCAGATGGCCCCCGGAGGGGTGGCCGGCCTGTGTGGAAAGCTGCAGAAGCTGGCGGCCAAGGCCCTCAGCCAGGGGAACAAGGACCTGAACGCCACCCTGGAGCAGGACCGGGAGGCCCTCATGGAGGGACGGTCCTTCCCGGCGGTGGACCGGTACCTGGCCCTCATCTACCCGGAGCTTGCCACGGCGGCGGACTTCCTGCCCGGGGACGCCTGCGTGGTGTTCACCGAGTGCGTCCGGGTGGCCGACCGGGCCAAGACCTACCAGTGGCAGATGGAGGAGGACGTCAAGACCCTGCTGGAGCGGGGCGAGCTGGACGGCAGCTGCGGTGAGCTCTCCCACACCTTCTCCTCCCTGTGCCGCCGCCTGGAGGATTGGGCCCTGGTGTTCCTGGACTCCTTCACCACCTCCGCCTACCCCACACCGCCCAGGGCCCTGCTGTCCATCACCGCCAAGCAGCTGCCCTCCTTCGGGGCCAGCCTGGAGACGGCAGTGCAGGATCTGAACCACTACCAGAACCTGGGCTTCTCCTCCCTGGTGCTGGTGTCCGGCGAGCAGCGGGCCCTGGATCTCCAGGCCCTGCTGCGGGAGCAGAAGGTGCGCTCGGCGGTGGAGTTTAAGCTCCGGGAGCTGCCCCGCCCGGGCCAGACCATCATCACCGTGGGCGGCCTGTCCGGGGGCATGGAGTACCCCCAGATGCAGCTGGCCGTCCTCACCGAGGGCTCCGGCGTCCCCGCCCGCAAGCCCCGGGCGCGGAAGGACGCCACCAACCGCCAGAAGCTCAAATCCTACGCCGACCTGTCCCCCGGGGACCTGGTGGTCCACGAGCACCACGGCGTGGGCCGCTACGTGGGCATGGTGAAGATGCCGGTGGACGGCATTGAGAAGGACTATGTGAAGCTGCAGTACGCGGGCACCGACGTGCTGTACGTCCCGGCCACCCAGCTGGACCTCATCTCCAAGTATATCGGCGGCGGCGAGGACGCCAACGAGACAAGGAAGCTCAACCGCCTGGGCGGCGGGGAGTGGGAGAAGGCCAAGACCCGGGCCAAGAAGGCGGTGCAGGACCTGGCCAAGGGGCTCATCCAGCTCTACGCCCAGCGACAGCGCCAGCCGGGCTTTGCCTTTTCCCCCGACTCCCCCTGGCAGCGGGAGTTCGAGGAGCAGTTTGAGTACACCGAGACCGACGACCAGCTGCGGTGCATCGGGGAGATCAAGCGGGACATGGAGTCCGCCACCCCCATGGACCGTCTGCTGTGCGGCGACGTGGGCTACGGCAAGACGGAAGTGGCCTTCCGGGCCATGATGAAGTGCGTCCTGGACGGCAAGCAGGCCGCCGTGCTGGTACCCACCACCGTTTTAGCCCGGCAGCACTATTTAAACGCCCTGCGCCGGTTCCAGAAGTACCCGGTGACCATCGACGTGGTCTCCCGCTTCCGCACCCCCGCCCAGATGAAGGAGACCCTGCGGAAGGTGGAGGAGGGGCAGGTGGACATCCTCATCGGCACCCACCGCCTTTTCAATAAGGACGTGAAGTTTAAAGATTTGGGCCTTTTGGTGGTGGACGAGGAGCAGCGCTTCGGCGTGCAGCACAAGGAGAAGCTGAAGGAGACCTTCCGTCAGGTAGACGTCCTCACCCTGTCCGCCACCCCCATTCCCCGGACGCTGAACATGGCCCTCTCGGGTATCCGGGACATGTCCACCCTGGAGGAGCCCCCCGCCGACCGCCAGCCGGTGCAGACCTACGTGCTGGAGCACGACTGGGGAGTGCTCACCGACGCCATGCGCCGGGAGCTGGAGCGGGGCGGCCAGGTCTATTACCTCCACAACCGGGTGGAGACCATCGACCGCACCGCCGCCCGCCTCCAGACCATGCTGGGGGAGCAGGCCCTCATCGGGGTGGCCCACGGCCGCATGTCCCAGGAGGCCATCGACGAGGTGATGAGCCAGATGACCGACGGGGAGCTCAATGTGCTGGTGTGCACCACCATCATTGAGACGGGCATCGACCTGCCCAACGCCAACACTCTGGTCATTGAGGACGCGGACAAGATGGGCCTGGCCCAGCTCCACCAGATTCGGGGCCGGGTGGGCCGGTCCAACCGCCGGGCCTTCGCCTACCTCACCTACCGCCGGGGCAAGGTGCTCTCGGAGACGGCGGCCAAGCGCCTGGAGGCCATCCGGGAGTTTGCCGAGTTCGGCTCCGGCTTTAAAATCGCCATGCGGGACCTGGAAATCCGGGGCGCGGGCAACGTGCTGGGCCCGGAGCAGAGCGGCTTCATGCTCTCGGTGGGCTATGATATGTATTTGAAGCTTCTGGAGGAGGCGGTCTTGAAGGAGCAGGGCCAGCCCCTGCCCAAGAGCACCCAGTGCGCCGCCAACCTCACCGTGGCCGCCTCGGTGCCCGACCGGTATGTGTCCTCTCCCGAGCAGCGTATGGACCTCTACCGCCGCATCGCCGCCCTGCGCAGCGAGGCGGACGCCGACGACCTGGTGGATGAGCTCATTGACCGCTACGGCGAGCCGCCCCGGACGGTGAATAACCTCATCTCCGTGGCTCTCCTGCGGGCGGACGCCGCCAAGGCGGACATCACCGACATCGACCAGAAGAACGGCTGCCTGCTCTTCACCCTGGCCCAGTTCGACCTGCGCCAGGTCTCTGCCCTGTGCGGCGGGGAGAAGTACAAGGGGCGGCTCCTGTTCTCCGCCGGGGAGAAGCCCTACCTGTCCTTGAAACTCAAAAAAGGGGAAGATGTATTGCGGGCTGCCCGGGCTCTGGTGGCCGATTACTCGGCGGGCCTGGAGGAGGCGGGGGCATAACGCCTTCGTCTGTTTCCACAAAAAAGCGCCCTATTTTTCTCTGTTGACACACCCCACGGCCTTGGGGTTATCCTATGACTACACACTGGAGGAGGAAATGCTATGGAACGAGAAGAATTATCCCATCTGGCTTTTGAAACCCAGATCATCCACGCCGGCCATTCCTTTGATCCCACCACCAACGCCCTGGCCAGCCCCATCTACCAGACGGCCACCTTCGGCTTTGAGACGGTGGAGGACATGGACGCGGCCTGGGATAAGCTGGGCTATCTCTACACCCGGGAGGGCAATCCCACCCTCATCGCCCTGGAGGAGAAGCTGGCGGCCCTGGAGGGCGGCGAGGCAGCGGTGACCGCGGCCTCCGGCATCGGAGCCATCACCTCGGCTCTGTACGCCATCCTGGAGAAGGGGGGCCACCTGCTGTGCGCCAAGGGCCTCTTTTTCCACAGCAACATTCTCATGAACGACTTCCTCAGCAAGCTGGGGGTGGACGTGTCCTTTGCTGACTTCCAGGACCTGGAGGACGTGAAGCGGAACCTGAAGCCCAACACCAAGCTGCTGTTTTTGGAGACGCCCACCAACCCCAAGCTGGGCGTGGTGGACGTGCGGGCGGTGTCCGCTCTGGCCAAGGAGCATGGCTGTCTCCTGATGGTGGACAGCACCTTTGCGCCCCCGCCCATCCAGCGGGCGCTGGAGCTGGGGGCCGACCTGGTGGTCCACAGCCTCACCAAGTACATCAACGGCCACGGCGACGCCCTGGGCGGCGGCGTCATCGGCCCCAAGCACCTCATTGAGAAGATCAAGTACCCCTCCATGCCCTGCTTTACCGGTGCGGCCCTGTCCCCCTTCAACGCCTGGCTCATCATGCGGGGCATGGCCACTCTGGACCTGCGGGTGCGCCGCCACTGCGAAAACGCCCTGGCCATCGCCAAATTCCTCCAGTCCTCTCCCTATGTGGAGAAGGTCATCTACCCGGCCCTGCCCGGAGACGCGGGCTATGAGCTGTGCCAGAAGCAGATGAACGGCCTGGGCGGCGGCATTGTGGCCGTGTGGCTGAAGGAGGAAGTGAAGGGCCTGGCCCGCCGGGCGGCGGATTACAAGCTGTGCAACAACACCAAGGTCATCACCATCGCCACCAGCCTGGGCGAGGCCAACACCCTCATCCAGGTGGAGAACGACGACATGATCCGCATCGCCGTGGGCCTGGAGAATGCCGCCGACCTCATTGAGGACCTGCGCCAGGCGCTGGAGGCCATCTAAGGAGCGGTCCACCGGCGAAGCTCCGCCCACGAGTGCGGGGAGACGACGGAACACAAAGAGAACAAAGTCGAAGCCGGGGGCGGGAAACGGTTTTCCTTGCCCCCGGTTCTCTTTTATGCTATGATGTTGCCTGGAACTTTAAAAAAGCTTTGGGCGGTTTTGGGCGGCGCGGCGGAGCCGGACTGTATGTGTTCTGCTGCTGCCCGGCCGAAGAACAAACTGTGGGGAACGAAACCGGGATCGCCGGACGCCCCGAGGAAAGGAACTGCAACGCGATGAAGAAGATGAAACGAATTGGGGCCCTGGCTCTGGCTCTGGCCCTGTCCGCTGGGCTGCTGTCCGGCTGCTCCAAGGGGGAGAACGGCTCCGCCTCCTCCGCCGGAACCTCTGCCTCCGGCTCTCAGGCTCCCGCGGTGGACCTGGCCACCGTCAGCGACATCTATGAGTATGCCGCGGGCATGCCCGGCGACACGGTGGTGGCCAAGGTGGGGGAGTGGGACATTACCGCCGACAGTCTGCTGTACTGGCTCAACTACAATGCGGAGTACGCCGCGCAGATGGGCATGACCGACATCCCCTGGGACAGCGAGATGAGCGAGGGCAAGACCATTGAGCAGGGCATGCTGGAGAGCGCCCTGGAGCTGGCTGCCGCCTATCGCGTGGTCTATGAGCAGGCGCTGAAGGAAGGCGTGGGCCTGCCCGAAAACGCCCAGTCCGAGCTGGATGCCTACATGAAGGAGCTGGCCACGGAGCTGGGCGGCGAGGATGTGGTGGAGCACTACTTCTGGATGAGCATGACCACCAAGAACCTCTTTGAGCAGCTCTATCTCAGCAGCAACTACGACGTGAAGCTGCAGGAGAAGTACTACGGTCCCGACAGCGGCAGCTATCCCACCGACGCCGAGGTGCTGTCCTATGCCCAGGATGATCTGGGCTATTACCGGGCCAAGCACATCCTGCTGCTGACCAAGGATATGGAGAAGCCCATCAAGAACGAGGAGGGCGTGGCCACCGGGGAGTATGAGCCCCTGGACGACGCCACCATCGCCGAGAAGAAGGCTAAGGCTGACGAGCTGCTGGCTCAGCTGCGGGTGGCGGACGACCCCGTGGCCCTCTTTGACGAGCTTATGAACGAGTACAGCGAGGACACCGGCCTTGCCACCAACCCCGACGGCTACACCACCCAGAAGGGGCAGATGGTGTCTGAGTTTGAGGACACTGCCCTGGCTCTGAAGGACGGGGAGATCAGCGACGTGGTGGAGAGCACCTTCGGCTATCACATCATTCTCCGCCTGCCTCTGGACCCGGAGGACTACCGCGCGGACCTGATTGCCCAGCGGATGCAGGAGACCCGGGAGCAGTGGATGGAGGACTACGGCGTCACCACCACCGAGGCCTATGACAAGATTGACCCCTCTGAATTCCGTGCCAAAGCCCAGGAGATCCAGAACGCGGCCTACCAGGAGATTGCCGCCATCCAGAAGGCCAAGGAGGAGGCGGAGGGCTCTGACAGCTCCGCTTCCGGCAGCGGTGCTTCCTCCTCCGGTGCTTCCTCTGCCTCCGGCTCCGGCAGCGCCAACTAACCCCCCGCTTTCTTGAAAGAAAGCTTGGCAAAGAACTTTTTGCGAAGCTGCGCTTCGCCTCTGCGCCCGTAAGGACACGATCCGGTGGGAGTGACGGTTTTCGTCGCTCCCACCGGTTTTTGTTTTACGGTGTTAATTTTCGTGGGGGCGGATAGGATCCGTCGGATTTGTCAGGCTGCAGAAGGGGGCTTGATGATTTCGCCTTTTGGGCGAGTTCCTTTTGCAGCGGTGCAAAAGGAACCAAAAGACCGCCGGGGGACGGCGTCTGGAAAAACACTTCGTGTTTTTATGCCGCCTCCCCCGGACCCCCTGATATGTTTACGGGGGAGCCACCAAGAAGAGGGAAAAAATCCAACCGGCGCGGGAAAAGCCCAGGATTGGTGTCTAAGCGCCGACCGCTGCCGCTAAGGGGTGGTTGAATGGCCTCCTGCTTCTACAAGAGACAACGCGCCTGCCTTTCTGCCCTCGCGAGAGGACTCAGGTGTACGGTTCCGTTGACGCAGCGTGCGCAGGATTGGCGGAACGGTGCGATATGACGCACCTGCGTTCCGGTGCTGTACCCGCCAGCGCCGCTTGTTACCGGTCTTTTTCGATTTTCCGCTGAACGGTTCAGGGCATTTCCAATCCCCGGGGGTACATCCAATAGGGGGCCGACTCCCCCTGTCAGGGGGAGATGTCGAGCGAAGCGAGACAGAGGGGGTAGGGACCCGCAGTCCCCCCTGTGCTTGGTCGTTTCAAGGGGATAGGGGATCTAGGGGAAGGGGGGAATCGAAATCCCCCCTCCCCCAGACAGTTCTTTGGTAACTTTCTGTCTGCACAGAAAGTTACTCGCCCGCAGGCGAAATATCTTTATTATTTTCTAACCTCCCAGGATTCCCCAAAAAACAGGACAGGCTCCGGGCTATACTCACCATAAGCGAAGGAAAAGGAGCGTGACAGCCATGGGAGGATGGCACAGCCGGCCAGCGGCTCAAATTATGAAGGAATTGAACACCTCGCCCCAGGGGTTGACGGCGGGGGAGGCGGCCCGACGCCTGGAACATAACGGCCCCAACGAGCTCCAGCCGCCCCAGCGTCCCTCGCTGCTCGCCCGTATCTGGGGGCAGCTGAAGGATCCCATGATTCTGGTGCTGCTGGCGGCGGCAGGGCTTTCCCTGTGGGCCAGCGGGGGGGAGGACTGGCTGGACGGGGCCATTATTCTGGTCATTGTGGTGGTGAACGCGGTCATCTCCATTACCCAGGAGGACCACGCCCACCAGGCCCTGGAGGAACTGCGGCGGATGTCGGCGCCCCAGGCCAAGGCCCTGCGGGACGGCGCACCCCGGCAGGTGCCCGCCGCTGCCCTGGTACCAGGGGATGTGATTTTGCTGGAGGCGGGGGACCTGGTGCCTGCCGATGCCCGGGTGCTGGAGTGCAGCCGTCTCCAGACCGACGAGAGCGTCATGACGGGGGAGTCGGTGCCGGTGGAGAAGGAGGCCCGGGAGGCCCTGCCGGAGGACACGCCCCTGGGGGATCGGGTGAACCTGCTCCTGTCGGGCACCCTGGTGACGGCGGGGCGGTGTACCGCCCTGGTGGTGGACACCGGAATGGAGACCCAGATGGGACATATTGCCGGGCTGCTGCTGGAGCACAAGGAGGGGGATACCCCGCTGCAGCGGAAAATGGGGGAGATCTCCAAGTCCCTGTCCTTCCTCTGCCTGTCCGCCTGCGCCATTATGTTCGGCATCGGGCTCATCCAGGGGAAGAATTTGCTGGATATGTTCCTGACGGCGGTGTCTCTGGCGGTGGCCGCCATCCCCGAGGGCCTGCCCGCCATTGTTACCATCGTGTTGGCTCTGGGGGTGCAGCGGCTGGCGGCCCGGGGGGCCATTGTGAAGAAGCTGCCCGCCGTGGAGACCCTGGGTTGTGCCAGCGTCATCTGCTCGGACAAGACGGGTACCCTCACCCAGAACAAGATGACGGCGCAGTCCATCTGGACGCCGCCCCGGGGTCGGCGTCGGGAGGCCCTGGAGGCGGGGACGCTGTGCTCCGATGCCCGGCTGGAGTGGCATGCGGGTGCCCCCACTGCCCAGGGAGACCCCACCGAGGCGGCCCTGGTGGTGGCCGCTGCCCGGGAGGGGCTGGACCAGCGCCGCCTGCTGGAGGACCACCCCCGAAAGGGGGACATTCCTTTCGACTCCCGGCGCAAGCTCATGTCCACCCTCCACCAGAACCCGGCGGGGGGCTGGACCCTCTATGTGAAGGGAGCCCCGGACATTCTGCTGGGGCGGTGCGTGGCCGGACCCTCCGGGCCCCTCACCCCCGCCCAGCGGCGGCAGGCGGAGGTGGCCAACGAGGCCATGGCCTCCCAGGCTCTGCGGGTTATGGCGGTGGCCCGGCGGGAGCTGTCCGCTCCGCCCGCCCGGCTGGAGCCGGAGGAGATGGAGCGGGAGCTCACCTTCCTGGGACTGTTCGGGCTCATGGACCCGCCCCGGCGGGAGGTGAAAAGCGCCGTGGCTAAGTGCCATCTGGCCGGGGTGCGGCCGGTAATGATCACCGGGGACCACCGGGCTACCGCCTGTGCCGTGGCACGGGAGCTGAACATTCTGGGCCCTGAGGACTGGACGGTGACGGGGGCGGAGCTGGACTTCATGCCCCAGGAGATGCTGGAGCAGGATATTGAGAAGTTTGCCGTCTTCGCCCGGGTGTCCCCGGAGCACAAAATGCGCATTGTCCAGGCCTGGCAGAAGAAGGGCCACGTGGTGGCCATGACGGGGGACGGGGTGAATGATGCGCCCGCACTGAAGGCGGCGGACATCGGCTGTGCCATGGGCCGCACGGGCACTGACGTGGCCAAGGGGGCCGCCCACATGATTCTCACCGACGACAACTTCTCCACCATTGTTTCCGCCATCGAGGAGGGCCGGGGCATCTACTCCAACATTAAAAAGGCCATCCACTACTTACTTTCCTGCAACATCGGGGAGATTTTCACCATCTTTACCGCCACCCTCCTGGACCTGGGGCAGATGCCCTTGGTGCCGGTGCAGCTGCTGTGGCTCAATTTGGTCACCGACTCTCTGCCCGCCCTGGCTCTGGGGGTGGAGCCGGTGGAGGAGGGCGTCATGGAGGAGAAGCCCCGGGACGCCCGGGCGGGACTCTTTGATCGGAGGTTTTCCTTCCGTTTGGGCTGGCAGGGACTGATGGTGGGCGCGCTCACCCTGGCGGCCTACTTTTTGGGGCTGCGAGTGCTGGGGGAGCCGGGACAGGAGGGGGCGGCGGCCAACACCATGGCATTTGCCACCCTTACCCTCAGCCAGCTCTTCCACGCCTATAACGTGCGCAGTGAGAACCGCTCCCTCTTTGCTCAGGGGGTGCTGTCCAACCCGGCCATGAACCGGGCCTTCCTGGTGGGCCTGGGGCTTCAGCTGGCGGTGCTGCTGCTGCCGCCGCTCCAGGGCGTGTTTTCCGTCATCCCCATGAGCGGAAGTCAGTGGCTGGCGGTGCTGGCCCTGGCCGCTGCGCCCATTCCCATCTGTGAGACGGCCAAGGCCCTCTCCCGCCGGGACGAGAGCCAGCTGGAGGAAGCGGAGAAGGAGCGGGACGATCTCCCTGTGGGATAAGGGGTGCGGCAGAATGTGACACCTCCCTATTTCGAGACGGCCATTATGCTGAGAAATATAAGGATTTCGCCTGCGGGCGAGGAGGGGTGATTTCGCCCTACGGGGCGACCTACTTTGCCCATGTCGGCAAAGTAGGCAAAGCGCCACCGGGGGACGGCGTCTCGAAAAACACTCCGTGTTTTTATGCCGCCTGCCCCCGGACCCCCTTTGATTTTACGGAGGAGCCACCAAGAAGGTGGAAAAATCCAACCGGCGCGGGAAAAGGCCAGGATGCGTGTCTGTGCGCCGACCGCTGCCGCTAAGAGGTGGTTAAATGACCACCTACTTCTACAAGAGGCAACGCGCCTGCCTTTCAGCCCTCGCGGGAGGGCTCAGGTGGACGGCTCCGCCGCCGGGACGTACACTGGATTGGCGGAAAAGTGCTGTGAGACGCACCTGCGTTCCAGTGCTGCACTGATCAGCGCGTCTTGTCACCTGCTTTGGGAGCTCGTCGCTGGTTCTTTCAGGGCACCGCCAGCCCCCAGGGGGTACATCCAATAGGGGGCCGAGGCCCCCTGATTGGTCGTTTTAAAGAGAGAGGATTTCAAAGGAGAGAGGGAAATCGAAATCCCTCTCCCCTTTGACAGCTCTTTGGTGACTTTCTGTCTGTACAGAAAGTCACTCGCCCAGAGGCGAAACATTCTTTTTCGTATATAACCTGGGCCTGTTTGGTATAAAGTCCCTCCTTTCCGGCAAACTAAGCCGGAAAGGAGGGACTTTGCCATGCCCCATCGAGACGGCGGTCCCCACCCCCGGAAGGACCCCCGCTATGACATGCCCCTGTCCCTGGAGAACCTGGAGGAGGTATTCTCCGGCTGTGTGGACTACATGGAGCGGCGGGTGTACCTCAACGGGGACCGGGAGCGGACCACCACGGTGTGCTATCTTCTGGGCATGACCCGGAACGAGCGGGTCAGCGACTACATTCTCCGTCCCCTGGCCCAGGACCCGGCGCTGAGCCGGGTGCCCGAGGGGGAGCTCTTTTCCCACCTCCAGTACGGGGCGCTCTATAACCTAGCCGCCCTGCGGCGGGACAAGCTGGACGACGTGGTGAACGACCTCATCTTAGGCTCCTGCGCCCTGTTTTTCCCCGGGCGGCAGGACGTGCTCACCTTCCCGGTGCCCACCGAGGAGAAGCGGGGGGTGGGGGAGCCGGACAACGAGCCCGCCCTGAAGGGCAGCCGGGAGTCCTTTGTGGAGTCCATCCGCACCAACACCGCCATGGTCCGGCGGCATCTGAAGGCCCCGGACCTGAAAATCAGGGAGCACATTGTGGGCCGGCAGTCCCGGACCATGGTGGATGTGCTGTATCTGGAGGGCATCGCCGACCCGGAGACGGTGGAGCGGGTGGAGAGCCGCCTGGACGAGCTGGACATCGACGGGGTGGAGGCCGCGGGCAACCTGGAGGAGTACCTCACCGGAAATCTGGCCACCCCCTTTCCCACCATGGCCTTCACCCAGCGGCCCGACCGGCTGTGCCAGGCCCTGCTGGAGGGGCGGGTGGGGCTGATGGCCGACGGCCTGCCTCTGGCCTGGATGGCCCCGGGGACCATCGACCAGTTCTTCAGGACCAGCCAGGACCGGGCCTACCACTGGCTGGCAGCCTCCGCCCTCAGCCTCATCCGCTACCTCTGCGCCGCCCTGACCCTGCTGCTGCCCGGGCTCTATATCGCCCTTGTGACCTTCCACCCCGAGGCCATCCCCTCCAAGCTGGCCCTGTCCATTGTGGCGGCCAAGCAGGAGGTGCCCTTCTCCACTGTCTTTGAGGTGCTCATCATGCTCCTGGCCTTCGAGGTCATCCAGGAGGCGGGGCTGCGCCTGCCCGGTCCCATCGGGGCCACCGTATCCATTCTGGGCGGTCTGGTGGTGGGCAACGCGGCGGTGGAGGCCCACATCGTGTCCCCGGCGGTGCTCATCGCCGTGGCCATCGCCGGGGTGGCGGGGTACACCCAGCCCTCCCAGGACTTCGGCAACGCCCTGCGGCTGTGGCGCTTTCTTCTGGCCATTCTGGCCAGCCTGGGGGGACTCTTTGCCCTGGCCCTGGGCTGCGCCGCCCTCATCTACCACCTGGCGGGGCTGGAGACCTTCGGGGTGCCCTATCTGGCCCCCTTCACCACCGGCAGCCAGAACCTGCGGGGTCATCCCAGCCTCATCCGCCTCCCCCTGCCCCTGCTGAAGTGGCGGGACGGGGCGGTGCACACCAAAAACCGGAGGAATCAGAAATGAGACGCACGCTGCCCCTTTTGGCCGCCCTGGCCCTGCTGCTCACGGGCTGCTCCGGCCTGCCCCGTCCCCGGGAGATGGGGGACATGGCCCTGCTGCGCACCATGGGGGTGGACCTGGGGGAGGAGGGGCTGTCCGTCACCGTTTCCACCGGCCCCCGGGCCAAGGGGCTCCAGGGGGAGGGGGAGAGCGCCCTGGTACTCTCCGCCCAGGGGGAATCCCTCAGTGATGCCGCCCTCACCCTCCAGTCCCTCAGCGACAGCTATGTGTTCTTCGGATATGTGGACCAGCTGCTGCTGGGGGAGGAGCTGGCCGGAGCGGGGGTGACCCAGGTGCTGGACTATTTCGCCCGGGACGTGGAGCTGGGCCTGGGGGCGCAACTCTGGGTGGTGCGGGACGCCTCCGCCCAGCAGGCGGTGGAGGCCGGTGGTGACCAGGGTGTGGAGGGCCGCCTGTCCACCCTGCGCTTGGACGGAGAGATGGGCATTGCCGCCCTGGCCCGCACCGCCGGGGAGGTCTATACCGACCTGCTGGAGCAGGGGTCGGCCTATCTCCCCGCCCTGCGGCCGGGAACGGAGGAGCAGGCGGTGCTGCTGGAGGCGGGCTACGCTGTTTTAAAGGGGGACACCCTGGCGGGCTTTCTGGACGGGGATGGGGCCCGGGGTCTGGAGCTGCTGGTGGGGAAGCCCTCCTCAGACATTATCCCGGTGGAACTGGAAGGGGAGACGGTGTATGTGCGCATCACCGGCGGAGATACCACCTGCCGCCTGGAGACGGAGGGAGGACAGGTCACCGGTCTGACGGTAGCCTGCCGGGTGACCGCCCAGCTGGCGGAGTACCGCACCCAGCCCAACCGGAATCAGCTCCAGACTGTGGAAGAGGAGCTGACGCGGGTGGAGACCGCCCGGCTTACCCGGGCGCTCACCCAGCTCCGGGCCTGGGGGGCGGACTGCGCGGGACTTGGCGTGCGCAGTGCCCTGTCCGCACCGGAGGCCTGGCGGCAGGTGAAGGGGAACTGGTCGGAGTGGTTTGCAAGTTTGGCGCCCAACCTGGAGGTGCAGGTGGACATTCAGGACTGACTCTCTCTTTATATATAGTATGCGGGAAACGCAGAGGAGGAATTGCGGCGTGAAACGGGATACCATTTCCCATACCCAGCTCACCGCCCTGGTGTGGGCGGGGGTGCTGGCCCCGGCGGCGGAGCTTCTGCCCGCGGTTACCCTGCCCCTGGCGGGCAAGGGGGCCTGGCTGGCTCCTGCGGCGGCCATCCCGTTGGTGCTGCTGGGGGGCTGGCTGCTGGGCAGTCTGTCCCGGGGCCGGGGGCTGGCGGGTTCCATACGGGATGTATTGGGTCCGGTGGCCGGACGGGGCGTGCTCCTCATCTATATGGTGTGGGCCCTGGTGCTGCTGGCACTGCGGCTGCGGCTGTGCGCCCAGCGGCTGCTGTCCGCCGGGCTGAGGGACGGTACCATGTGGTTTTTCCTGCTGGCGGTGGCGGGAATGGCCCTGTGGATGGGGCAGGGCAAGCTGTCCGCCTTCGCCCGGGCGGGCCAGCTCTTTCTGGCCCTCCTGCTGGCCACGGCGGGCGTGGTGTTGGTTCTGGCCCTGGTGCGGGCCCGGCCCGAGCTGGTTCTTCCTTTATGGAGAGAGGACGTGGTCCCGGTGCTCACCTCCGCTCTGCCCGCCGCTGGGGCCCTGGGCTGGGGACTCTTTGGGGCCTTTCTCACCGGCTCGGTGTCCGGGAGCGGGAAAAAGGGGGGCTGGCACTGGCTCTTCTGGGGCCTGGGGGGCTGCCTGCTTCTTACCCTGGCCCAGTGGACCATTCTGGGCAACTTGGGCCCCGCCCTGGCCGGGCGGCTGGACAACCCCTTCTTTGCCCTGGCCAAGAGCGTGGGGGTGGAGGGCGCCTTTCAGCGGGTGGAGAGTGTGGTGATCGCCCTCTGGACCTGTGCCGACCTCACTCTGTGTGTTCTGCTTCTCTTTGCCCTGCGGGCCATGGCAGTGGAGCTGAGCCCCAAAATACAGGAGAAGCCGGTGGCCGCCGGAGCCGCCCTGGTGGGGGCTGCCGCCGCTCTGGCCGCTTTTTCCCGGGGCGAGGCGGAGTACTGGAGCCGGGTTATTGTGCCTGCCGGCAACCTGATTCTGGCTTTGGGCGTGCCTGCGCTCCTGCTTCTCTTGAAAACCCTTTGGCAGAGGGGACGGAAGGGGGACACATCTTGTGGTGAATCGCCGCCTTAGAGGGGCAGATATTGTTGTGGAGAAAAAGGTGCAAAAAAGCCCGAAAAAACTTGAAAAAAGGTGTTGACAAAGGAGGAATGTTCTGGTAGTATAGGCAAGCGCTCCAACGAGGGGCACTCACCGAGACCGGTCAGCACAAACGAGTTTGAAAAAGCTCGAAAAAAGTGCTTGACAAACGGAATCGAGTGTGGTATCCTAATCGAGTCGCTTGCGAGAGCGACAGCGCGATACAGCAAAGTTTCTGCTGAAAGAACTTCAAAAAGTTTTGAAAAACTTGAAAAAAGTTCTTGACAAGCGAAATGAGCTGTGATAAAATAAACG
>NZ_QUGI01000001.1:545464-604610 GCF_003478995.1 Pseudoflavonifractor sp. AF19-9AC | reverse complement strand
AGCGCCATAGGTTTGCAACCTATGGCGCTCGATTGTTTCTAAGGCAAAAATTTAAACTTCAAGCTTTAGCTGTTTTGTCTCTTTAAGCGCTTGTTCAACAATGCTTTCCTGTCCCAATGCATCGTAATGCTCTTTTAGGCGATCTCGTAGCCGAAACAATTTCCTGCTTGCAGTGTCCACAAGTTGGCCATAAGTAACAGCGTGAATTCGACCGCTTGTGGTTTCCTTTTCGGGATCTATATCTCCAAGTTTTGCCCCAACCACATAGGCGTCAATCGTTGCGGAACTATGTAGTACCGCTGATTTTCGAATTTGTCTAACATAATACTCTACTTGGCTAACTTCTTGTTCAGTAATTTCAAACCCGCCTCGTTTCACCTCTACAATCAAGATTTGGTCTGGTTTCATTATTTCTCCAGCAGTAAGATCTATTCGATCAGTACATACTGCTTTTAACGAAAATTGTTTGAGGCAAATAATATCCGGTCTGCGTCTTGGATTGCTTATTTCATCCAAGTCATAATCTTCCTCTTTAAATAAGTTCTTAACAACAGTAGTTAATGCTGAATTGGATACAAACATTGGAGAATCAAACTGGGCGCCAAAAAGCCATCTTGCATTAAGAATAAGTGGATGCAGTGTGTGCAGTTCCTCCGTGGTTTTATCATCATAGATGCGTTGGATTGCTTCAATAACCACAATGCGCTTATCAATCTCTCCGATTACTGTAGCAATATCATCTACATCCCAGGAAGTTAATATATCTGTGAGCTTGTCGATCTGATCCGGCGTCATCTGTCCCAATTGGCTGAGAAGCAATTCACCTTTTTTGGCCCGTTCTATAGAAATCATGGCTTCGACAGCGCTGTGAAGGTAGTCTGGTGTAATTATAGGATTTTCATCGGTTACCTTTTCAATAAATGCTGAAATGTTTCTTTGACCAGTAATGTTCAGAGTTTCCAATTCGTCTCTTACATCTTTTATTACATCCAACCGGACTTCATTAAGATGATCTTTCATCACTGATTTAATAAATTCATCAACTTCAGATTTAATACAGCGATAAACACTTTCCATATTGGGTGAACTAATAAATCCGCTCCAATCAGGAAGAACATCATCAATTAAATCATCTGATTTTATAATGATTGTGTATCGTTTGGCGGCTTTCAATCTACCATCAAGAAAAGTCGTTTTCCCGTATGTCCAAGAAGGTTGCCCGACTAAGCGCCCTGAAATCCAAAATGCTATACCGTGTTGTTGAGATTTTGCTGCTGTTTTTTCTGAATCAATGACGGTCATTGATAGAGTAGCGTTTGTTGATGTTAAAAAGTCTTTTGAAAAAACAATTCCTTTATGGCGGGACAGGTCAATGCATTTCCCATTTATTTTTACAATGAATTTAGGGTCATACAAAAAGCGCGCAGATAGTATATCCGTCATTGCAGTTGCATTTGGCAGATGTCTACTCACAAAGGTACTTATTCTTGTGCCATGCCCTGCTTTATCACAAGTAGTGTGCCTAATTATTTTGAATGGAGCATCACCCTGAGAGATGACAATATCATAGGTATTACACTTTCCATCTTTCCAGGTTTCAACAGTATAATTATCTGCAAAACAGAGCATTCCATGTCGACCGATACCATTTCGGCCATATGCAATTCTCTTTGAACTTTCAACATCAGCAGGGAATTCTACTTCTTTGCCTTGCCGCTTTTGGCGATCATAATTCAGTGTCATCCACCTGCTATGAAACTCTTCATCTGTCATACCCACGCCATCGTCTTCAACAACTATTTTTTCATGTTCTTCATATGGAATGGTAATTTCCACATTATGTGCGCCTGCATCCCAAGCATTAGCAACAAACTCTGTCAATGCAATATCACTATTGGAGGTAATAGATCTGTTGTTCCGAAAAATGTAGTTTTCTTCAAAAGAAACGGCACTCTTATTATCCATTTGTCCTCCCTCTATCGCAAATAGTACAATTTAATACAGTATACCTTATCATAGAATTGTTTTCAAGAATACCGCCCCTAAATTCTAATGAGAGTAAAAATTCGTTTGCGAGCAACAGAATTAAGTTAATAAAATAGCTTTGCGTTGGATTTTTATGCCATAGGAAAATTCTATGGTGCTTTTTTATGCCAAAAATCATCCCGAAATGATTCCAAAATCCAATGTTTTTTCTTCTATAGTCAGCCAAAAGGTCGCCGCCCATAGTTTTCTCCCTCCGGGGTATCCGGGCGGCATAGAGGGCTACTTTTCCCCAAAAACAAGCACTTTTTCAGACCACCGAAAGGAGGTGATAAAATGGCGGTATTTCGGATCGAGAAAACTCGCGACTACACGGTGATGTCCAACCACCACCTGCGCAACGCAGGGCTGTCGCTGAAATCCAAAGGGTTGCTCTCCATGATACTGTTTTTGCCGGAGGATTGGAACTACATCACCAGAAGCCCATCCAAAATCTGCAAGGATGGCACGGACAGAATCGGTTCCGTTCTAAAGGCGCTGGAGCGAGCTGGGTACATAGTCTGCAACCGTATGCGGGACAGTAAAGATAAGATCATGGATGGGGAGTATGTTATCTATAAGACGCCCCATCCCCCGGACACGGGCCAGCCGTGTGAAGACGAGCCGGATACGGCTTGTCCAGATACTGAAACCCCGGATATGGATAACCCATAGGATAACCCATATCTGGAAAGAGGTGATGCAAGTGCAGGAAGAAACCGCTCTGTATACAGTTTCCCCCTGTTTGATTTTTATAACGACTCGATAATTGAGGGAATCATTTTAATCTGTAATAGCAAATGTTCTTCCCAGTACCCTCCCGTTTCAGTTCGCCGGATGCCACCAATTTCCGCAGCGCCCCTTCGATGGAGCTGATACTGAGTGAAGGGCACAATTCCCGAATGTCCTGCTTCGTAAACCGGCCGATTTTCTCCATGGTCGCCCGGCGCACAGTCTCCAGGGCAGGGAGTTTGGTCTCCACCAGAGCAAAGCGATCTTCAAAATCCTTGTAGGCGGAAAGAATGGTCCCCAGCAGATACTTGATGAACGGAACCACATCTTCGGTGCCTTCATGCCATCCGATCTGCGCCTGACCCAGGACATCATAATAGATATCCTTGTTTTTTGCAATCTTGGCCTCCAGTGAGATATATTTGCCTACATAGAACCCGCTGCGGTAGAGCAGCAACGTGGTCAGCAGGCGGCTCATTCTGCCGTTTCCGTCGTTGAAGGGATGAATGCAAAGAAAGTCGTGGATGAACACGGGAATAACAATCAGCGGCTCCACTTCCATGTTCCCAATGACCCGGTTGTATTCCTCGCAGATTCTGTCCAGGGCCTCCGGCGTTTCATAGGGAGCCAGTGGCGTAAACAAGGTCTCCACATGGCCGTCGGGATAGGTGGCGCTGATGTAGTTCTGCACGCTTTTGGTCCTGCCCGCCATGGGATTGTTCATGTGGCTGTAGAGGATCTTGTGGAGCTGCAGGATGTAGTTCTGGGTGATGGGGATGGCGTCAAAGTTCTCGTGGATGAGGTTCAGCACGTCCCGATAACCTGCAATCTCCTGTTCGTCCCGGTTTCTCGGCGTTGTTTTCTCCTCCACAAGCTGCCGGATACGGGTGTTTGTGGTCACGATGCCCTCAATGGCATTAGATGCCTCGGTGCTCTGCACCTTTGCGATCTCTACCAGTTTCTCCAATTCCTCTGGCCGCTGTTTCAGGTACAGTTCCTGCTTTCCGGCTTCTTTATAGATCGCCGCAATCAGGCCCAAAATCTCCGAGTCCCACTTCTGCTCCCGGATCGCAGAGTAGTTGAATACACGCATACCCTTATCCTCCCTTCATTTCCTTAAATTTTACCATAGAATAAGGGAAAATTCAACTCTAGGAGGAACCTTTCCCTTATCAGTATATCAGTTTTAAGGGATACTATACGTCTGTAAGGGAAATCAATCCTGTTTCCCCCATAGGTCTGCTGCTATAACGCTTTTCATGCCCCACAGCCTTTTGAACTCAATAATCGCTCCGATTCTCCACTGCCGCAATCTTCCGATGGAGGTCCAGCAACTCCTGTTTCATCTGTTCTCCGGTCAATTCCCCTCGGACCCACTTCTCTGACAGGAACTTTGCATCCGCAGAAACCGGTACACCCTTGATCGCGTTGATCGCATCTGCGGTTTTGACGGCCGCAAGCCTTTTATGGAAATTCTCTCTCATTGTTTGTTCAACTCCATATCGTAATAGCAGAACGGGACCGCCAGCGTACCGGCGGTCCCGTGTCTTTTCATCAAAGGTTTTCAAATTGTAGTAAAATTGTTGTAACTGTAGTAAACACGACTACTCAAAAACCTAGATTTTATGCGGGTTTGCGGGCCGTCCGTCAGTCCAAAGGCTTCATCGTGGGGAACAGAATGACCTCCCGGATGGAATCGGAGTTGGTCAGCAGCATGACGCAGCGGTCGATGCCGATACCCAGGCCGCCCGTGGGAGGCATGCCGTACTCCAGAGCGGTGAGGAAGTCCTCGTCCATCATGCCGGCCTCGTCATCGCCCTTATCCCGCAGCTCCACCTGCTTCTGGAAGCGCTGGCGCTGGTCAATGGGGTCGTTGAGCTCGGAGAAGGCGTTGCCCATCTCGCTGTGGCAGATGAACAGCTCGAAGCGCTCGGTGAGGCGGGGATCGCTGGGAGAGCGCTTGGCCAGGGGGGACACGTCCACAGGGTGCATGGTGATGAAGGTGGGCTGAATGAGCTTCTCCTCCACCTTCTGGTCAAAGCACTCGTAGAGGGCATTGCCCCAGGTCTTATCGGCGGTCTCAGGCAGCTCCACGCCGATGGACTTGGCAGCGGCCACGGCCTCCTCGTCGGAGGTGATAGCCATAAAGTCGATGCCGCAGTACTTCTTGACCGCCTCGTGCATGGGCATGCGGGGCCAGCCGGGGGTCAGGTCGATCTTCTCGCCCTGCCACTCCACCTGGTAGGTGCCCAGAATCTTCATGGCGGCGGAGGACAGCAAATCCTCGAAGAGGTCCATCATGTCGTTGAAATCGGCATAGGCCTGATAGAGCTCGATGGTGGTAAACTCAGGGTTGTGCTTGGGGTCCATACCTTCGTTGCGGAAGATACGGCCGATCTCATACACCCGGTCCATACCGCCCACGATGAGCCGCTTCAGGGGCAGCTCGGTGGCGATGCGCATATACATGTCGATGTCCAGGGTGTTGTGATGGGTGATAAAGGGCCGGGCAGTGGCGCCGCCGGAGATGGTGTTCAGAACGGGGGTCTCCACCTCCATGAAGCCGCGGCCGTCCATGAAGTCCCGGACGTGCTTGATGAACTGGGAGCGGATGATGAAGTTGCGCTTCACCTCCGGGTTGACGATCAGGTCCACATAGCGCTGACGGTACCGAAGCTCGGTGTTGGTCAGACCGTGGAACTTCTCAGGCAGGGGCAGCAGGGACTTGGAGAGCAGAGTCACCTGCTCCACCCGCACGGACATCTCGCCCCGCTGGGTGCGGAACACCACGCCCTTGACCCCCACAATGTCGCCGATGTCGTACTTCTTAAAGCGGTTATACTCCTCCTCATCCATCTCGTCCTTCCGGGCATAGAGCTGGATGCGGCCGGATTTGTCCTGCAGGTCGCAGAAGGACACCTTGCCCATGCCCCGCTTGGACATGAGACGGCCGGCAATGGAGACGGGGCTCCCTTCCAGGGCGTCAAAATTTTCCTTGATGTTGGCGGAGTCATTATCCACCACATACCGGGTAATCTGGAACGGATCGCTGCCGTTCTCCTGCAGCTCCTTCAGCTTGTCCCGGCGGATCTGCAGCAGCTGGGACAGATTCTGCTCCTGAGCCGCAGGCTGTTGATTCTTCTCGGCCATGTTGACCACTCCTATCTCTCTCGGCCACGTGGCCGTCATAATCTTCTTGGTGAACTCAGCGCTCTACCTTGAGCACCTGATATTCAATGGGGCCGGCAGGGGCATCCACAGTGACCTGGTCCCCGGGATTCTTACCCAGCAGAGCCTTGCCAAAGGGGGAGTCCTCGGAAATGGCTCCGTTCATGGGATCGGCCTCCTGAGAGCCCACAATCTTGTAGGTCTGCTCCTCATTAAACTCCTTGTCCAGAACGGTGACGGTGGAGCCCAGACGGACATAGTCTCCAGTCTGCTCCTCCTCGTCAATGACCACATAGTTGGAGAGGATTTCCTCCAGCTCGGCCATACGGGAGTAGAGCTTGCCCTGCTCATTCTTAGCCTCATCGTACTCACTGTTCTCGCTCAGGTCGCCGAAGGAACGGGCCTCCTTAATGAGCTCAGCCACTTCCTTCTCACGAACCGTCTTCAGGTAATTCATTTCATCCTGCAGCTCCTTCAGACGCTGAGGACTCAATTTATACTCCTTCGCCATGATTGCCTGCACACCTTTCCAAAAATATGCCTAGGCCCTGCCCAGGCGTTCCATCCAAATTCACTGCGGCCGCCAGTGCTGTTTCCATGGGCCGCCTGCAGACCGGTATCCGAAAAATTTGCCGTAAATCTGCATTTGAACAAAGCAGATCTGCCCTGAAAGATTTCCTTTCAAGGCTCACCGCTTTGTTCAGTAGGAATTATTATAGGTTTTCCTACTTATTCTGTCAAGTAGTCAGGTAATTTTTATCCCATCCGGGGGAAGCCGCCCTTCTTCCCACAGAGCAGCCATCAGCGGAAGCCGCTCCCGGTCCTCCCGGTCCAGCCTTGGGGCGGAAACCACCAGTCCAGCCAGGCTGGGGCTAGCCCCATAGAGAGTCAGGGACATCCCCCTCGCCCTCTCCTCTGCCTCCTCCAAATGTTCTTTGCCGCTGAAGCCCAGGGACACCGGTGATGGCTCCTCCGGTGGGAGCACCGGAATTCCAAATTCCTGCCGCAGCCAGTCTGCCAGCTCCCTCCCTCCTCTGGGCACGTCGATCACCAGACGCCGAACCCGGGGGCACAGCTCCACCGCTGCCCGGACCAGTTCCCGGTCCACCCGTCCGCCCTGCAGCGCAACCACTGAGCGGTCCGGTGCGAGCCCCTGCCGCTCCAGTGCACCCAGGGCCAACGAAGCTCCCTGAGCCCGGAGGAACGCCAGAGGGCTGACTGCGCCCAGGCCGCAGGCCTGCATCAGGTCCCACTGCTGAAATCCAGCCGGCGTCAAAATCCGCATTGCCCCGCCCCGGCGGAGGGCCCGTCCGGCTTTCCGCAGCCTGTGCTGGCCCAGCCAGCCCTCCGGGTCCGCGCCGACTCTCAGCACTGTCAATCCGTATAGCTGTGCACGTTCTGCTTTTCCCCCGCCTCTCTCGTTTAAAACCAGCTGACCCAGCATTCCTTTGCCTCCCGCATCATGGCCTTCCCGTGCGAATCCTGGCACACGGTATCTCCAATCTATGCCGGTAGTGCTATTCCCTATGCACGGCAAAACAAAGAGGACCTGGCATACACCAGGTCCTCCTGTCGGATGGAAATTTACTTGTTGGCAGCCTTCTTCTTGAAGAAGATGGTCTGGATGCCCTCCCAAGCCAGCACCAGAGCCAGCACGAAGAGCAGAGTGCCCAGAATAGCCTGAGCATAGGGGCCCCAGTCACCAGCAGCCTTGCCAGCAGAGATGGCGGCCACCTTGCTGGTGACAGTCTGAGCCAGAGAGGTCAGGGTGACAATGAGCATAAACAGCATGGGGATGTAGAACATCTTGTTGTTGCGGCCGATGTTGCCCAGCCAGGCACACACGGTCAGCAGAGCCAGAGCGGCCAGCAGCTGGTTGGCAGCGCCGAACAGAGGCCAAATCTTGGAGTAGCCGGTCATGCCCAGGCCGACGCCAGCCACCACGGTGATGGCAGTGGCCACCACGGGGTTGCACAGCACAGCCTTGAAGCCGGTGGCATCCTTGTAGGTCTCACCGGGCTTCAGCCAGAACTCCTGGAACATGTAGCGGGCCAGACGAGTGGCGGTGTCCAGAGAAGTCAGGCAGAACACGGAGACAGTCAGAACCAGCAGAGAAGCGATGGTCTGCTGAGCGCCGGCCAGGCCGGGGATGGAGGCCACCATGCGGGAAATACCGGTGGCGAACACCTGGGTGGGGGTCACGATCTCACCGGAGGCGTACTCGGTCCAGATGAAGGACACGGCGCTCAGGGAGATCAGAGCCAGGGCACACTCGATGAGCATGCCGCCGTAAGCGATGGGCTTGGCGTCGCGCTCGTGGTCCAGCTGCTTGGCAGTGGTACCGGAGCCCACCAGGGAGTGGAAGCCGGAAATGGCGCCGCAGGCGATGGTCACGAACAGAGCGGGGAACACATAGCCCAGGGAGCTGCCGGTGGGGGCCAGCTCGTCATACCAGCCAGTGAAGGCGGGCATATCCATGTGGGCAGCGTCCGCACCGGTGAGGCCGGCGCCGATGACGCCCACAGCGGCGATGACCATCATGGCATACAGCAGGAAAGAGCTGAGGTAGTCACGGGGCTGGAGCAGGATCCACACGGGAGCCACGGAGGCGATCAGGATGTAAACGCCGATGACCCACATCCAGGCGGAGTTGCCCAGATAGATGGGGTGCCACTTCAGGCCGATAGCCAGGCAGATCACAATGCCGATCACGCCGGCAATGGTGGCCACAGACAGAGAAGCGCCCTTGCGGTAGACAAAGAAGCCGAACAGGATGGCCATAACGATGAACAGCAGGGAGATCATAGCCACAGAGGCGTTGGTGGCGGAAGCAGCGGTGTCCACTACGCCGTCCACATAAGTAGCCTGGAAGGTGCTGGCCACGATGGAGGCGAAAGCGGCCACCACCAGCACCAGGGTCAGGTAAGAAAAGATCAGGAACAGCTTCTTGGCACGATCGCCGATGTTCAGAGCCACAACCTCGCCCAGGGACTGCCCCTTGTGGCGGATGGAGGCGAACAGAGCACCGTAGTCATGAACAGCGCCGAAGAAGATACCGCCGATCAGAACCCACAGCACCACAGGCACCCAGCCAAAGACGGCTGCCTGGATTGGGCCGTTGATGGGGCCGGCACCGGCGATGGAGGAAAAGTGGTGACCCATCAGAACGGGGGCCTTGGCAGGCACATAGTCCATGCCGTCCTCCAACTCATGGGCAGGGGTGACCTTGGAATCGTCAACGCCCCACTGCTTGGCAAGCCATCCGCCGTAGAAAATATAACCTACGATCAGAATGATAATGCCAACGATGACAACTAGCATTGCATTCATTGAGTTTTCTCCTCTCCTTTGTGTTTGGAGATGATGCGATCCATCAGCCGCTTCAGGTCCTTTTCCATCCGTTTCCCGCTGCGGTTGACGGTCATCTCCCCCGTGGAGATATCCACGGCTGCTATTCGAAACTCCATCCATCCATGGAGCGATAGCTTATATTCCCTGCGCTTCTTCAGCTTCTTCAGCTGGGCCAGGGTCTGCGGCTGGGCGCTGTCATAAAGCACCACCGCCGTCAGGTAGGTGTACATGTGCTGCAGATGGGGACGGATCTTCCCCTCTCCATCCTCCAGCACACGGGCAAATATTTCGTTCAGCGCCGCATCGTCCAAGGTATCCAGCGACCATAAATAGAGGTACTCATGGCTCTCCGCCGCCCACAGCTCCGCCTTTTTGAACAGAACATACTGACTGTCCCGCAGATGATAGGCGCACAGGGCACACAGCCCGCTGCCGTCCTCCACCGGAGTAATATCATAATAGGTTGCGTAGGCGCTTTTCAGGCCTTCAACAACAGCCTGACGCAGCTGAGACATGGGGTACCTCCCTCTTTGCTCTCCGATCCCGGCTTTGGGCAAAACGGAAAGCAGCCCTGTTGTCTTCCAGGCTGCTCATTCCTTCCCTTTCTGGAGTGGAAACGTTCCCGACACCAGGCGGCAATTATGAATAAATTATTAATTCCAGGGTTATCATAGCAGATTGACCCCCTTTTTTCAAGCAAAACTTCTCCCGTAATCGCCAAAATCCGCTCCATTTTATTTTGTATTTTTATGCAATTCAAACTATTTTCTCTTGGTATTCCTTTTAATTTGACACTGCCTGGGGAATGGGCTACAATGAAATCACATTACTCTCCACCCCATTTTTCTTTCCTTTGGGAGGACGAATGATGAATCACCTCATCTCCGGAACAAAAAGGAAGCTCTCCCTTGATGGTTTGCGGCGTCTTGCGGCGCCCTCGCTCTTCTTTCTTGCAGTTATTTATTATGAGGAGCTGGTTTTAAAGCTGATTTGCTTTCAGAGCCTGACCATTGCCAGCGTCCTTTTTACATTTTTATTCACGATTCCGCCCGCCCTGCTGCTTGGCCTTTTGTGCGGCGGAGTACCTGTCAAGTACGGACGGATCCTGCTGCCCCTGTGTACCGTTCTTCTATCCCTCTGGCTGGGCGCGCAGACCATTTATTACCGACTGTTTAAAACTTTCCTGACCATTTTCTCCCTGACCAAAATGGTCATGGTAGCCGGTGCCTTTGGCGATATGGCCGTCTGGGAAATTGTACTCAATTGGTTCCCCATTGTCCTGATGGTCATTCCGGTTCTTCTCTCCTTCTCCCTCCGCTCGCGCATTCTTTTCGAACAGCCCCATCCCAAAGGACTCCGACTGCGGTGGGCCGCTGCCGCCGCCATTGTGCAGCTGCTGGGCATTGGAATCGTACTTCTGTGCGGCAGCGGCTATCTGTCCCTTCGATACATTTATACACAGGCCGCCGTCCCGGAGCTGGAAACCCAGTATTTCGGCATGCTGACCCAAACCCAAATGGAAATCCGCCGCGTTTTGTTCGGCATTGACCCCGATCAACCGGCTGACGGTTCCAGTACATCATCTGGCTCTTCCCAAGTGCCTGGCGACCAGTCCGGAGACTCCACGTCGTCCTATGCTCTCCATCAGATGGACATTGACTTCGACCAGTTGATTGCCCAAACCGACGATGAGGACCTCATACAGATGCACCAGTGGTTCTCCCAGCGGGAAGCCACTCCGGAAAACGAGTGGACGGGAGCCTTTGAAGGAAAGAATCTGATATGGATTGTGGCAGAAGGCTTCTCCACCCTGGCCATGGACCCCTACCGCACGCCCACGCTGTGGAAGCTCTCTCATCAGGGCTTCGTCTTTGAACACTTCTATACCCCTCTGTGGGGAGTATCCACCTCCGACGGCGAGTATGTCACCACCACTGGATTGATCCCGAAATCCGGTATCTGGAGCTACTCCCGGTCCTCTCAAAACTACATGCCCTTTGCTCTGGGCAACCAGTTTTCCAAGCTGGGCTACCGCACCATGGCGTTCCATGACTATCTCTATGATTACTATGACCGCAACCTCTCCCACCCCAATATGGGGTATGAGTACGTTGCTCTGGGGCAGGGGCTGGAGGAGGAAGACATCATTCCGGCTGAGGATTTGGAAAGCGGCAACATGTTCCCCCCCTCCGACGAGATGATGATGGAAAAAATTGTCCCCATGTTTGTCAATGAGGACCAGTTTATGGTCTATTGTCTGACCGTCAGCGGGCACCTGAACTACAGCCTGGAGGAAAACGCCATGTCCCGCCGCCACTGGGACGAGGTAAAGGACCTGCCCTACAGCGACACCGTCAAATGCTACCTGGCCAGTCAGATGGAGCTGGAGCTGGCCATGGAGAGCCTGATGGAACAGCTGGAGGAGGCGGGCAAGCTGGAGGACACCGTCATCGTTCTCTCCGCCGACCACTATCCCTACGGCCTCACCGATGAGGAGTACAGCGAACTGTTGGGCCACGAGGTGGATCCCGTGTTTGAGCTCTATGAGAATACGCTGATTCTCTGGAGCGCCGACATGACGGAGCCGGTCTATGTGGACAAATACTGCTCCAGCCTGGACGTGATGCCCACCCTCTCCAACCTCTTTGGTCTGGAATACGATTCCCGCCTTATTATGGGCGAGGACATTCTCTCCGACTCAGGAGGCCTGGTCATCTTCTCCAATTACAGCTTCATCACTTCCCATGGTTATTATAATTCCACTACCGACCAGTTTACTTGCTGGGACGGAAGTGAGCCAGATTATGAAGCTGTAGCCGACACGGTGGCCGAGGTACAAAACCGGGTAGCCTATTCCGCCGCCATTCTGGACCGGGATTATTACCGCATTGCGCTGGATGGACCTCCCAGAGAAGAGAACTCCATCTTTGATTTCAACTTTGTTCCCCCCTGGGACAGCGGAAGCCGCCCGGAAAACAACATCTTACCCTGAGGGATTTAAAATAAAAAACGGCCGCACATGCGGCCGTTTTTTATTTGTTATTCAGCGATTCGTACCATGCCTCAGCACGCGCCCCCATTCTCACAGGGGCAGTTCTTCTGCCCTGGTTCAAAGGGATTGACGTGGACCATACAATGCTTCACCTTGGGGAACGTCTCCTCAATGGCGTCATGCACCCGGACTGCCACATCGTGCGCCTTGGTCAGGGTAGCGTTTGCATCCGCTGCAATGTCCAGTTCCACATAAACCCGGTCCCCAAAGAGGCGGGTCTGAAGGCGGTCAATGCCCAGAACACCGTCCTGTGCCTTCACGACCTCCCGCATCTCCTCCTCCACTTTCTCAGGGCAAGCGGTATCAATCATTTTGGAAATGGCGTCTTTGAAAATGTCCACAGCCGCTTTCAAAATGAAGAGGCAGATGACCACGCTGGCCACCGGATCCAACACCGGAACGCCCAGCCGCGCACCCAGGATACCCACAAAGCTACCCACAGAGGAAAGGGCGTCGGAGCGATGATGCCACGCATCGGCCATCAGCGCCGAGGAATCCAACTTCTTCGCCGCATTCCGTGTGTACCAGTACATCGCCTCCTTGGACACGATGGAGATCACAGCGGCCACCAGCGCCAGCCGTCCCGGAATCACCAGCTCCGCGGCATCCCCGAAAATGTTCTGAATCCCCGCCCAGCCAATGCCGGCTCCGGTAATCGCCAGCATGACGGACAGAATCACTGCCGCCACGCACTCCAGCCGCTCATGTCCGTAGGGGTGCTCCTTATCCGACTCCTTCCCGGAGAGCTTTACCCCCGCAATCACCACAAAGGTACTCAGTACATCCGAAGCGGAATGAACTGCGTCCGAGATCATCGCTCCCGAGTGGGCGATCATTCCCGCTGCCAGTTTGAAGACCGTCAGGACCAAGTTTCCCAGGATTGTGACGGCGGATACCCGCATCGCCAAGTTTTCATGTTGTTCCTTCACCATAATGTTACCTCCTAACGGAAAGATAGCTCTATGGCACCCATCATTGACTTCCAGACCTGTATGCCCCGGGGATAAAAAAATACACCCATGGAACATACTTACTGTCCCACAGATGCATGAAACTCCATCTGCTGCCGCATTGCGCAGCCCGGCTCCCAAATTCAATTCTGAATCCGCGGCCTGTTCAGTTTGTACTGTAGTTGCCCCTGCTTTGTTTGGGGTAGGATGCAGTGCAAAGAGAATGTTCACATGATAGCATATGACCCGCCGCCTGTCAATGCTCTTTTTGGTTTTATGTAACCTTTTTCATTCCTAAAAAATGGCCGCATCAGCGGCCATTTTCTTCAGCGTTTTCCATATTTCTTTTGCACATACCGGCGCCCCAGGAAAAAGACGGCTAATCCCACCGCTATAGCCAGCAGGGGCACCAGGGCGTACAGAAGGAAAAAGGCAGCGATTCTTACCGGCACTCCGGATCCAACATATGTCACGTCCACCCCTCCTAACGAATAAACAGGCCGACGGAGACCAGCCCCACCAACAGATTCAGCAGCATGTAGCAGCCCCAGGCCACAGGAATCAGTCCCAGCCAGTACCAGTGCAGGGCAAACCAGCCGGGCTCCTGATCGCTGTGCTGTGCCGGCGGTTTTTCGTTGGGCTCCGTCACTGGCCCTTGTCTCCCCAGTTCGCCGCTGAGCAGTTCGTCCACCGTAATCTCCAGCGCCCGGGCCAGCGGGAGCAGCCGGTCGGTATCCGGCATGGCGTCCCCCACCTCCCACTTGCTCACCGCCTGGCGGGACACCCCTACCAGCTCGGCCAGCCGCTCCTGGGAAAGGCCCAGCGCTCCGCGGCGCAACTGAATGACTTCGCCAAATGTCATACGCATCCTCCTTTCCCCCTTATCCTATCCGATGAGCGGTTGCACCGCTACCAAGCAGCGTTCGCAGATGCGCAACCTCTGGTTGCAGCCTTCCAGACTCCCAATTTATCAGAAAAGGGGCCCCCACTGGGCGCCCCTTTTTCCTGGTTAATCTTAAAAATTAGTGCTGCTCGCGCATCTTGGCGAAGCAGTCGCTGCAGTAGACAGGACGGTCAGACTTGGGCTCGAAGGGAACCTTCGCCTCGCCGCCGCAGGCAGCGCACACAGCAGTGAAGTACTCACGGGGGCCGCGGGCAGCGTTCTTGCGGGCGTCACGGCAGGCCTTGCAGCGCTGGGGCTCGTTCTGGAAGCCGCGCTCGGCGTAGAATTCCTGCTCACCAGCGGTGAAGGTGAACTCCTTGCCACACTCTTTACATACCAGGATCTTGTCTTCGTACATTGGATTTTCCCTCTCTTTGACTGTTGCCCAAGCAAAATTCTTGTTTGGGCGGAATATTTGCGATCAGCTCTCGCTGGATACGCCGGAAGAAAATTGCTGCGCCACCTTGCGCCGAATCCGCTGGACTGCATTGTCCACCGACTTTTGGGATCTTCCCACCCGACCTGCAATCTCTCCACAGGAGAGACCATTCAGATAGAGGGGTAAAATACTTGCCTCAAGCTCAGATAACTGGCCCTTCAGAGCGTCAAGCCGCTCTTTCAGTTCCTCCCTGCCGATGATGACGTCCTCCGGACTCTCCACATTGGAGAACGGGTGCGAATTGCTTCCATCAAAAAGAGGGGGTTCAAAAGAGATGCTGCGATTTAAGGGAGAGTGTTTACCGCCCTGCGCCGCGCGAACTGCGCTGAGCAGGCGGCTGCGCACACAGATTTCCGCATAGGTGCGGAACGCGGCGTCCCGACCGGGATCAAAGCCCCGGATGGCCGTCAGCAGACCCAGCATTCCCTCCTGAATGAGATCCTCGCTGTCTCCGCCAGCCAGAAACAGCGGTCGGGCACAGGCCCGCACCAGCTGATTGTACCGGCGCACCAGTTCGGTCTCCGCCTGGGAATCGCCCCGGGCCGCTCTGCTGCACAACTCCTCATCAGAGATTGGTTGACCATAATTCGATTGCATATTGATGTTACGACTATCTGACATAATAAACAAAATGAACGGATTTGTCAAGGGGCCGGCCAAAAGATTTTGTTCATTTTTCCATATAATCCTAATTTTTCCCTTTTAATGGAAATAATTCCCATTTTCTTTTGGCCAGGTGACCGTTTCCAACAAAAATTTCTCTGAATTTCCTCGCTAACCTCTGTTTTCAACGAGTTTCAGGCGGCCGCTCCCTCCCAACCGCTCCCTCTCTTAGAGTCCGGCAATCAAATCTGCCAGGCGCTGGGCGGTCTGCTGTGCCACTTCCTGAGTCTTGGCCTCTACCATGACACGCATCAGCGCTTCAGTGCCGGAGGGGCGCACCAGCACACGGCCGTCGTCGCCCAGCGCAGCCTCCTCCTGCTGAATGGCCTGGGCCAGCAGCGGGCTGGCCATAACAGCCTTCTTTACGTCGTTGTCGGCCACAGGAATGTTGATGAGCACCTGGGGATAGCGCTGGCAGGCTCCAAATACCTCAGAGGCCTTCTTTCCGCTCTCCTTCAGCAGGGCCAGAATCTGCAGAGCGGTAAGCTGGCCGTCTCCGGTGGTGGCATAGTCCAGGAAAATCATATGGCCGGACTGCTCGCCGCCCAGGACATAGCCCTTCTCCACCATGCGCTCCAGCACGTTCCGGTCGCCTACGTCGGTGCACTCCACCTTCAGGCCGTTCTCCTTGGCAAACACATGCAGGCCCAGGTTGGACATGACCGTGGCCACCACCGCATCGCCGGGCAGCTTACCCTTGCCCTTCAGATCCAGACCGCAGGCGGCCATCACCTGGTCGCCGTCAATGAGCACGCCGTTCTCATCCACAGCCAGGCACCGGTCGGCGTCACCGTCGAAGGCGATGCCGATGTCGTAGCCGCCCGCCTTTACCATCGCAGCCAGAGAATCCATGTGGGTAGAACCGCATTTATCGTTGATGTTGATGCCGTCGGGGTCGGCATTGATAACGTCGGTACGCAGCTTGGGGAACTGGTCAAAGAGCCGGGCCGCAGTGGTATAGGAGGCGCCGTTGGCGCAATCCACCAGGATGCGCAGGCCAGCCAGATCGCTGGTGATGGTGGACTGGAGGTGGTCAATGTAGTCGGCCACCGCCTTCTCCGCCACATAGCTCACCTTGCCGATCTCCCCGTGAGTCTTGCGGGGAACATCGTTGTGGCCAAAGAGGACGATATCCTCAATCTTCTCCTCCAGCTCATCGGAGAGCTTAAAGCCCTTGCCGTTGAAGATCTTGATGCCGTTGTGCTCAAAGGGATTGTGGCTGGCGGAAATGACGATACCGGCATCCGCACCCTCGTCCACCGTCACCCAGGCCACGCCGGGGGTGGGCAGAGTGCCCAGATCCAGCACGTCGGCACCGGCGGTGCACAGTCCGGCAATCAGGGAGCCCTTCAGCAGGTCCCCGGAGATGCGGGTGTCCTTGCCGATGGTGACCACCGGCTTCTCCCCCGGCTTTTTGTTCTTGGCCAGAACTTGAGCCGCAGCCAGTCCGACCTTATAAGCCAGATCTGCATCCAGGCCGGCGTTGACTACACCGCGAATTCCGTCCGTACCAAACAGTTTACCCATATATCATTACCTCTTTCTGCCAAATTGGTCAAAATTTTGTTTTAATGCCTGCTCCACCGGGAAAACACTGCCTACCAGCACCACAAGCTGAACGGCCATGACTGGAATGCATCCCATTCCAATCTCATCCACACCCCGGCCCCAGAGAAACATCATAGGCACCAGGGACACCGGCAGCAGAATGAGCCCCAACCGGAACCAGAGCTTCCCGCATACCTGATGGGCAAAGTTCCAGGTCTGCTGGTTTTTCATGGACCGCGTGGTGCGGTAGCCATAAAAGGAGTTGATGTTCTTGGGCGGATGCTTTTGAAAGCGCCAGCCGAAATACAGCATAATAACGGGAATCAGCAGATTCATGGATGTACAAAACAGCCAGAACACAGCGCTCCCCCTCTCTGCTCCTAGGTCCTCGATTCTTATTCTTTTGAGGACTTCTTTTTGATGGGAACCGTAATCACAGCGGCACAAAAGCCCAGCATCCACAGCGACAGCCCACTGGCCGAGACACCGGACACCAATTGGTCCGCCGTCCAAAAGGCAAAAATGGTAACCAGAGTGTCCAGCGGGATGTAAAGCAAATTAGCCTGTCGTCTATTGACATGTCCCTGCCGATACAGGACCTGGGACATCCCGACGACAATCAGCTCCAGCGGCAGGCTGATGAGCTCACCTGCCACAAAATACAGCAGCAGGCTTCCCACACTCTCATAGGAAAATCCAAAGAGGGCCATGAAATTGCCGCCCAGGAAGGAAACAACCGCAAACACCGAACAAACAATTAAGAAGAGAATTCCACTTCCCAGAAGGGTGCCCAGCAACCGCTTGATTTTTTCTCTCATGTTCACCGTCCCGCCCTAAAAGCTCAACTGATCCATTTCTCCATCGGGAACGCCCGGTGCGGGCAGTCCCAGATGCTGGTAGGCCTTGGGGGTGACGCACCGGCCTCTTGGGGTACGGGTGAGGAAGCCCAGCTGCATCAGGTAGGGCTCGTACACGTCCTCCAGCGTGACCGATTCCTCGTTGATGGTGGCGGCCAGGGTCTCCAGGCCCACCGGGCCGCCCCGGTAGTTCTCGATAATGCTCCGGAGCATCCGGTGGTCGATGGCATCCAGGCCCAGGTGGTCAATCTCTAGGGCGGTGAGGGCCTCGTCGGCCACCTTCTTGGTGATGACGCCCCCCGCCTTCACCTGGGCGAAGTCCCGCACCCGGCGCAGCATCCGGTTGGCAATTCGGGGCGTACCCCGGCTTCGCCTGGCGATCTCCATGGCGCCCTCGGGCTCAATGGGCACCTCCAGGATGCCTGCCGAACGGGTGACGATGAGGGCCAGTTCCTCCGGGGTATAGAGCTCCAGCCGCAGGGTCACGCCAAACCTATCCCGCAAAGGGGCGGACAGCTGTCCCGCCCGGGTAGTGGCCCCGATGAGGGTAAACCGGGGCAGGTCCAGCCGGATGGAGTTGGCCGAAGGCCCCTTGCCAATGATGATATCAATGGCGTAATCCTCCATGGCCGGATAAAGCACCTCCTCCACCTGGCGGTTGAGGCGGTGGATCTCATCCACAAAGAGAATATCATTTTCATTCAAGTTGGTAAGCAGGGCGGCCAGATCCCCTGCCTTTTCAATGGCCGGACCAGAGGTCACCCGCACATTGACCCCCATCTCGTTGGCAATAATGCCGCTGAGGGTGGTCTTGCCCAGGCCGGGTGGGCCGTGGAGCAGCACGTGGTCCAGCGGCTCATGACGCATCTTGGCCGCCTGGATAAAGACCTCCAGGTTGCCCTTTGCCTTCTCCTGTCCGATGTACTCCCGCAGCGTCTTGGGCCGCAGGGAGTATTCGTTTTCATCCTCCCGGGTGAGGGAGGTGGTCACCAGGGGCTCGCTGAGCTCCTCGGGGTCAAATTCGGTATTGGAAAAATCGATTGCCATGGGTTCACATCCCAATCGTTATAGATTCTCTGCAAGCTCCCGGAGGGTGTCCAAAAAGGCCTCCTCCCCCCAGGTGTTGAACTTGAACATCAGGCCCTGGCTGCCCCCGGCGGTGATGGCAGACAAAAACAGGTCATCCCCGTCCCCCACCAGGGTAAGGGTCATGGACAGACGATTGCCGCCGGACATACTGTACCGCTCGTACACTCGCACACAGCAGCGCACCCCCGCCCTCTGGCAGTAGCTCTCGTCCTCATAGCTGGCGGACATGCTGCCGTTCAGGATGCCGTTATGGATATACTCCAGGACCTGGTCAAAGTCCCCCCGGAGCTCACGCTCATATTTGGCCACAAGACCGCCTCCTCTACTGCTGCTTCTTTTTTTCAAAGCGATGGCCGGTATTCATATAAACCACCCCGCCGATGCACACCGCAAGGAACAGCCCAAGGCCCAGCCACAGCAGCCACATCCGGTCCAGCAGGGCACTCAGGGCGATGGGCACCCAGGCCGCCGCCAGGACAAACATCAGCTTGCCCATAAAACGGCACAGGGCCTTCTCGTCGTACTTCTCCTTCTCCTGCTTGGGGGCGGTGTTGTACCCGGCAATGAGGAAGGCCCCCTTCCCCTGGGAAAAGACCAGTCCCAGGAGCAGGAACACCAACATCATACCGCAGTGAATGGCCAGCAGCATCGCAATCCTCCTTCTTTTTTCCGGAGATTGTCTACGTTTTGCCCGCCCTACGGCTTCATCATTTTCTTCAGCGCCTGCTTGATGATCTGTTCCAGGGTCAGGCTGTCCAGATCGATGCCCTTGAGGGCCAGGTTGATCTCCCCCTGGGTATAGCCCAGGACGGCCAGGGCGGCAGAGGCCTCGGAGAGCTTGTTTTCGGGAATGACGGTGACACCGGTGCCGCCGTAGCTCTCTCCTGCCCCGCCGATGGTCTGGCCCTTGGCCAGCTTATCCTTCAGCTCCAGAATCACCCGCTGGGCAATCTTCTTGCCGACGCCCTGGGCGCAGGTGAGGGCCTTCTCGTCTCCAGTGATGATGCTGAGGGCCAAGTTGGCAGGGGTGCTGGCCGACAGGATGGACAGGGCCGCCTTGGGGCCTACGCCGGAGACCGAAATGAGCTGCTGAAAGAGGTTCAGCTCCTCCTGGGTGGCAAAGCCGTAGAGCTCCATGGCGTCCTCCCGGACGTTAAGATGTGTAAAGAGTTTTCCCTTGTCGCCTTTTTTCAAGGCTGACAGAGTGTAGCTGGTGGTGCGGCAGGCGTAGCCTACCCCGCCGCAATCAATGACGGCCAGGTAGGGCTCAATGTGAGCCACCGTGCCGCTGAGATAGTAAAACATAAGTTCCTCCGCATACCGCTTTGGGGCGGCGTTTATTCTTTGAGCAGATACCGGACTTCCCCGGTATAGTAAATCTCCAGTTTAAATTCCAGAATGCGGTCCCGCAGGTTCAAAAAGCCGCCCAGCACAGCCAGTCGAAAACCGTAGCTCTCGTCCATAATGTCCAGGGTTGCATCGGAATACTCCCGCAGGAAGGTCTCCAGAGTCATTTTTTTGCCGCTAAAGGATCCACAGTTGCCGCACAGGACGTCTTGGTACTCCATTATGTAGACGTAAGAGGACTCCAAGTCCACCCCGGTGAGCTCCACGTCCCCGTCTACCTGGCCAAGGGGCTCCTCCGTCCGCACATAGCCGTACTGGGTCAGCAGGCGTAGGGTGTCCCTCTCCGCCTGCAACTCCATAATGTGGGCATCGTGAAGGCTGTAAGGTGGGTCGGGATCGGGCTTTTTTACGACAATCTTCATTCGGTTACCTCGTATCGTACTTGCTGGGGTCAAAGACCCGCTCGGTGTTCAGTAGGGACGTGGCCGAACGGCTGTGGCAGATGGCGATGGCCAGGGCATCAGCGGCGTCATCGGGCCGGGGAATCTCCTTCATATTGAGAAGCCGCTGAGTCATGAGCATGACCTGACGCTTTTCCGCCCCGCCGTAACCCACCACCGCCTGCTTCACCTGCATGGGGGTGTACTCGAAGATGGGCACCCCCAACTTTTCCGCCGCCAGAAGGATAACTCCCCGTCCGTGAGCCACGGCGATACCAGTGGTGATGTTTTTGGTGAAAAACAGCTCCTCCACCGCCATCTCATCCGGGTGAAAGGTGTGAATGAGCTCCTCCATGTCGTTGGATATCTGCAGAAGCCGGTTGGACAGGGGGATGCCCGGCGGGGTGGTGATGACCCCGTACTGAATGAGACGGTTTTTGCCCCGCTCCGCCGACAGCACACCAAAGCCGATGGTGGCCACTCCGGGGTCGATGCCTAGGATAATCATGAGCGCCCTCCTGCCGCAATACATACGGGTTTTATTTTATCACGGTTTTGTTAAAATGAAAAGCAGAATAAATTTGTTTCCCCGCTGTGACAATTTCCTTTCCCGCTTAGCGTTAGAGTGGATAAGGAGGCAACGTCGTGGCCCCGGAGCAGTCCACCCCTGCTGCCGCCCATGTTTCCGAGTTTCCTGTCTCGGATTGAGCCCCACTCCCATGCCTGGGGGCGGGACGGCCTCCCTTGACAATTTTCTCCGTACGGGCTACCATAGGTCCATCCAAATTCACTTAAAGGAGGGTGCTGTCTTATGGACGCCCAGACCTGTATTCTCACCCGGCGCAGCGTGCGCAAGTTCACCCAGGAGCCGGTGGACCACACCCTGCTGGAGCAAGTAATTTCCCTTGCCGCCTACGCTCCCAGCTGGAAAAACACCCAGATTAGCCGCTACATCGCCATTGAGGACCCCACCGTGCAGCAGGCCATCATCGACCGCTTCTGTCTGCCCGGCTCCAACAATCCTGCCATTATTGCCAGCGCCCCCCTGCTGGTGGCTCAGACCTTTGTGAAGGCCCGCTGCGGCTTTGAGCGGGACGGCACCTACACCACCGACCGGGGCGAGGGCTGGCAGTACTACGACTGCGGCATCGCCGCCCAGACCTTCTGTCTGGCCGCCCACGATCTGGGACTGGGCACTGTCATTATGGGCGTCTTTGACCGGAAGGGGCTGGAGGAGTACCTGCAGCTGCCCGAAGGGCAGGAGCTGATGGCCCTCATCGCGGTGGGACATCCCGATCCCTCGGTCACCCTCACCGCCCCCAAGCGCAAGGAGACGGATGTGCTTCTCTCCTGGCGTTAAACGCTCCCACAATAAAAAAACACGCGCCGCAGGGCGCGTGTTTTTTATTCCACGATAACGGGGTTCAAATGCGGTTGACGCCGGTGTCCCGGGCAGCCTGAGCCACGGCGGCGGCCACGGCGGGACCCACCCGCTTGTCGAAGGCCTGGGGAATGATGTAATCCTCGCTGAGCTCCTCGTCGGAGATGAGCTCGGCCAGAGCCCGGGCGGCGGCCATCTTCATCTCCTCATTGATGTCGCTGGAACGCACATCGAAGGCACCCCGGAACACGCCCGGGAAGGCCAGCACGTTGTTGATCTGGTTGGGGTAATCGCTGCGGCCGGTGGACACCACACGGGCACCGCCCGCTTTGGCGTCGTCGGGGAAGATCTCGGGGGTGGGGTTGGCGCAGGCAAAGACGATGGCGTCCTTATTCATGGTCTTCACCATGTCCGTAGTGACCGTGCCGGGGGCAGACACGCCGATAAACACATCGGCGCCCACCAGCATATCGGCCAGAGAGCCCGCCTTCTTCTCCAGGTTGGTGACCTGAGCCATCTCCTCCTTGATCCAGTTCAGGCCCTCCCGGCCGGCATAGATGGCGCCCTTCCGGTCGCACATGGTGATGTGCTTGTAGCCGGCGGACAGCAGCAGCTTCACAATGGAGATGGCGGCAGCACCGGCGCCGGAGGTCACCACCTTGACCTCCTCCTTCTTCTTCCCTACCACTTTCAAAGCGTTGGTCAGGCCTGCCAGGGTGATGATGGCGGTTCCGTGCTGGTCATCATGGAAGATGGGGATGTCGCACTTTTCCTTCAGCTTGCGCTCAATCTCAAAGCACCGTGGGGCAGCAATGTCCTCCAGGTTGATGCCCCCGAAGGAGCCGGAGATGTTATAAACCGTCTGGACAAACTCGTCCACGTCCTTGGTCTTCACGCACAGAGGGAAGGCGTCCACGCCGCCGAAGGCCTTGAAGAGCACGCACTTGCCCTCCATGACCGGCATACCGGCCTCCGGGCCGATGTCGCCCAGACCCAGCACGGCGGAGCCATCGGTGATGACGGCACAGAGGTTGTGCCGCCGGGTCAGCTCATAGCTCTTTTCCGGGTCCTCCTGGATGGCCAGGCAGGGCTGAGCCACGCCCGGCGTATAGGCCAGGGACAGGGCATCCTTGCTGTCGGCGGGCACGGTGGCCACCACCTCAATTTTTCCCTTCCACTCCCCGTGGAGCCGAAGGCTCTCTTTTGCGTAATCCATCAATACAACCTCGCTTTCTTTCTGTTGGCCTGACACGCGCAACATTTCGTTCCCATTATAATATGGACCGGCCCAGGCCGCAAGACTTCCATCCAACAAAGCGTGAAATCTTTCCCGCCTCTGTACGCCCTGTGTTTGCACTCAAATCTTGTGCAGTTTCGACAATTTTCTCCCGTTCTGTGTTGACTTATCTTCCGCTTCCTGCTAAAATATTGGCTATTCCGCTCGATTTGGGGCAAGGTAAAGGAATGAATCACGCAGGAGGTCTGTTTTTATGGAACACCACCACCATCACCGCGGCCAGTGGGGCAGCAACCTTGGCTTCTTAATGGCCACCGTAGGTGCCGCAGTGGGCCTGGGCAACATCTGGGCCTTTCCCAACAAAATGGGAAAAAATGGCGGCTTCGCCTTTCTGGTTATTTACCTCATTTTAGCCGCTACCATTGGCTTTGTCATTATGCTCTCTGAGCTGGCCATTGGCCGCAAAGTTGGTCGGAGTGTTCTGGTCAGCTACCAGAGTGTCTGCGGCCGCTGGGGCACCTTCATCGGATGGCTGGCCATGCTCTCCCCCTTCCTGATCCTCAGCTTTTACACCGTGCTAGGCGGCTACTGCGTGCAGTACATGGTACTCAATTTTTCGGAGCTGGTGGGGCTGACGCAGATTTCCCATCTCTCCGGTGCTGAGTCCTTCCAGGACATGCTCACCAACCAGCCTGTCTCCATTCTCTTCACCTTCCTCTTCATTGCCGCCTGCTACTTTATCATCCGGGGCGGCATCAAGGACGGCATTGAGCGCTTTAACAAGGTGGGAATGCCCGCACTGTTTATTATGCTGGTCATTGTCATCCTCCGCTCGGTCACCCTGCCAGGAGCCGTGGAGGGGCTGAAGTTCATGTTCGCTCCCAACTTCGCCCCGCTCAAGGAGAACTTCCTCAGCGTACTCTCCGCTGCCGGCGGGCAGATGTTCTTCTCCCTCTCCCTGGCCATGGGCATCACCGTCACCTACGGCTCCTACCTGAGCAAGAAGGAGAGCCTCATTAAAAACTCGGTCCTCGTCATTGTCTCCGACACCCTGGTGGCCATCATGGCCGGCGTGGCCGTTCTTCCCGCCTCCTTCGCTCTGGGCGGCTCCGGCGCGGAGCTGTCCGGTCCCAAGCTGCTTTTCATCACCCTTCAGGATGTGTTCAACGCCATGGGCCCCCTGGGACCGCTGTTCGGCATTCTCTTCTATCTGCTGGTCTCCCTGGCCGCCATTACCTCGGCCATCGCTCTGGTGGAGGTGCTGGTCACCTTCTTCCTGGATCGGGCCGCCATCAAGGGCCGCCACGGCAGCCGGGGCAAAATTGTGGGTCTGGTGTGTCTGGCTGTCATGGTGGAGGCCACCCTGGTGGCGGCAGACGGCCTGGGCTCCAATGGTCTGTGGATTCCCTTCCACGAGGCCGGGCTGAGCCTCTCCTCTTCCTGGCTGGACTTCATGGACTTCATCTCCGAGGGTGTGGCCATGCCTCTGGGCGCGCTCATCATGTCCATTCTGGTGGGCTGGGTCATCGGCCCCAAGCTGGTCCGTGAGGAGGTCTGTGTGGAGGGCAACCGCTTCGGCAACCGGCTCTTCGCCTTCTACTCCTTCTGCATCCGCTTCGTGGCCCCCGCCGGAATGCTGATGATTCTCCTGGGCCAGCTGGCCACCTTCTTTACCCCCGTGTAACACCTGACACAACAAAATCCCCGGACCGTCTGGTCCGGGGATTTTTCATTTCTTATTCTGCCTGGGGAGCAAAGTAGGCCACCAGCAGGTCTACACAGGCCCCGTAGGACCGCATGCCCAGTTCCTGGCCGTTTCCTTTCAGGAAGGAGTCATAGGCCTGTTCTGCTGCCTCTTCCACCGGGGACTCCAGAGCCGCCCAATAGGCGTTGTTGTCGTTCCAGTCAGCTGCTAACTCGGTGGTAAAACACTCCTGCACGATGGTCTGCCAAGCCTGGGCATCTACCGGGTAGAGGGCATTGCACAACTGAATGAGCCCCATAAGGTAGCCGGAATACTGAAAGACTACATTGTCGCTGGTGACACAGGCGGCAATGCCCACGAAGTTGGCCTCCAGCTCCGAGGCCACCATACGCTGGTGGGCCATCTCATGGGCGATGGTAGCCGGAACGAGACAGGCGGGAGCATCCACATTCACATTGGCCTCTCCGGTAAAAGGAAAGTAGACGCCAGTAAAGCCCAGGATGCTCTGAAGCCGGGAACACATCAGAGGTTTGGCTCGGACAGCCGTTATATCGAGACAAGGAAATTCCCTTGACAAGTTTTCATATGCCTCCGGTCCCGCCTCAAAGCAGTCCGCCAGGTCCTCGCTGAAGTGTCCCTCACCGTCCCGTGCCACCTGGTCAGACAGGGCGGCTGCCTGCCGGGCAAAATAAGTGGTGACGGAAGCCAGCTCGTCCACCGAATAGGTCGATGTCTCCAGCCCGGCGCGCTGGGCAAAGGTATCGGCGTAATAGGCCCCGTCCCAGAGCCAGCACAGGCCGCACCATAACCAGAGCCAGGCGGAGGCAAGGGCCAGTACCCGGCGCAGGGTCTGCCGCCCGCTCCGCCGGCGGATTCCATCCACCGCGGTCCATATAATCCACGCCACGCTGCCTGCCAAAAACAGGGCGGTCAGCACCTCCGCCACTGAAAAGGGCAGCAGCGACCAGAAGCGACCCAGGGCCTGCTCCAGGGGGGCCATCACACCAAACACCCAGCCGCTGATCCACGCCTGCTTTTGAATGACCAGATAAAAGAGGCCCACCAGCACCAGCGGAAGCAGCAGCGCTGCCAGCAGCCCCGGCCCAATCAGTCGTTCCTTCTTTGTTTTCATGGTTTGCTCCTATTTCTCTGTGGTCTTTGACGCCCTCACAGCCGTATCGGCCCGGTGGTCCACTCCCGCCCCGGGGTCTGGATGGTCTCCAGACAGAGGTCATATAGGTCGGTGCACCGGGCCTCCAGCTCAAAGAGCTGCCGCCCCACCGGGTCCAGCCGATGGGCATGGGCCGGCTTGGTCAGAACCGGAAGGCTGGCCCGCTCCCGCATCTCCCGGAGGAGGTTTTGTCCCCGGCTGTTGAATCCCAACACCCGTACATAAGGCGGGCTGTATGGTATATTCTCCCGTCCGATCCCCAAGAGGGCCCGCAGGGCCAGCCGACGCAGGCGGGCGTGGGAGTAGCGCTTGGTCTTGGCCAGCGCGAAAAACTCCTCCATGGAACAGGCCTGACGCCCCGCTCCCACCAGCCGCCGGGGCAGTCCCTCCGACGCTCCGCTGTCCGGCAGCGCCGCCCAGTCCTCCCCTTCCATAGTGCGCACCTTTGCCAGCATGGCCCGCTCCAGGTGGGACAGACTGGGAAATCCGTTCCAGGACTCCTTCAACACCTCCGTGGTACCCGGCGGAAGGTAGGGCCGGGCCAGACCCCACCGCTCCTCCTTCAGATAGCCCCGAATCTGTGTGGCGGAGAGGAAGCGTGACCGGGCTCCCTCCTGGCGTAAAGTTCCGTGGGGATCCCCCGCCCGCTGAACGGTGACCGGCCGGATCCGGCTCTCCATCCCCCGAAGGGCCCGAAGATACTCCACGCCCAGGTTGTTGTTGGGGGTAGACAGGAGTTCGGCGGTCTCCTTCCCCAGAAGGATCCCAACCGCCTCCTGCCGGGCGGCAGCAAAGGAGCACCCATCCGCCAGGCAGCGGGCTAGCTCCCAGCGGTAGGCCGGACTGTCCAGGCACTCCGCGGCCTGGGCCAAGGGCGGGACCTGACCGCACTCGCTGCCGAAGGACAGCACGTCCACCACGCCGCAGCCTTCCAGAATGGCCACCGCTCCCCGGGCAAAGGCCTCCGCCGAGGCGGTGGCCCACACCGTGGGCAGCTCCAGCACCAGATCCACGCCGCTCATCAGGGCCAGCCTGGCCCGGGTCCACTTGTCCGCCACGGCGCAGTCAGCTTGCTGGACCCAGTTTCCGCTCATAACTGCTACCACAGCCGACTCCCAGCCCACCATCCGGCGGGTTTGGTTGATCTGATAGGCATGTCCGGTGTGAAATGGATTATATTCCGCTACAATTCCCACATTCGGCAAGGGGGCACACCTCCCTGGTCCAAAGAAAAACTTGGGCTTTTTCAAAAAAAGCGGTTGTCCTTCTTGGAGAAATGGATTAGAATAGGAATCACGATGGGGATGATATTTTATTGTAAACCATCCCAGAGTGCAACACAACCATAACTTTGTAAATTTGATTTGTGAAGGAGTTCGATTCCCATGAACATTCTGGTTATCAACGCCGGCAGTTCTTCTCTGAAGTACCAGCTGCTCAATCCTGAGACCCAGGAGGTACTGGCCAAGGGTCTGTGCGAGCGCATCGGCATTGACGGCAAGTTCACCTACAAGCCCACCGGCAAGGATCCCATCAAGGCTGCCGATGTGGCGATGCCCACCCACTCTGAGGCCATCCAGGCTGTTCTGAACGCTCTGGTGGATCCGGAGAAGGGCGTGATCGGCTCCATGAAGGAGATCGACGCTGTGGGTCACCGCGTGGTGCACGGCGGCGAGAAGTTTGCCAAGTCCGTGCTCATCACCGATGAGGTGATGGCCACCATCGAGGAGTGCAACCCCCTGGCTCCTCTGCACAACCCCGCCAACATCATCGGCATCAAGGCCTGCCAGGCCCTCATGCCCGACACCCCCATGGTGGCCGTGTTCGACACCGCCTTCCATCAGACCATGCCCCCTGTGGCCTACACCTACGCTCTGCCCTATGAGTACTACAAGGAGGACAAGGTCCGCCGCTACGGCTTCCACGGCACCTCCCACAAGTATGTCTCCCAGCGGGCCGCCGCCATGCTGGGCAAGCCCATTGAGGAGCTGAAGATTATCTCCTGCCACCTGGGCAACGGCTCCTCCATCACTGCCATCGACGGCGGCAAGAGCGTGGACACCTCCATGGGCTTCACCCCCCTGGCCGGTCTCCCCATGGGCACCCGCTGCGGCGACATCGATGCCGGCATTCTGGAGTACCTGATGCACAAGCACGGCTGGAACATTGATGAGGCTCTGAACGTTCTGAACAAGAAGTCCGGCGTGCTGGGCATCTCCGGCGTGTCCTCCGACTTCCGCGATCTGGAGGATGCCGCCCCCAAGGGCAACGTTCAGGCACAGCTGGCTCTGGATGTGTTCTGCTACAGCGTGAAGAAGTACATCGGCGCTTATGCTGCCGCTATGGGCGGCGTGGATGCCATCATCTTCACTGCCGGTGTGGGCGAGAACGGCCCCGAGACCCGCGCGGACAGCGTGTCCGGCCTGGAGTACATGGGCGTGAAGCTGGACCCCGAGAAGAACAAGGTCCGCGGCCAGGAGATGGACGTCTCCGCCGACGACGCCAAGGTGCGTGTGCTGGTCATCCCCACCAATGAGGAACTGATGATCGCCGTGGACACCGCCGCCATCGTCAAGGGCTGATTGCCTGCTGACCAGGCGTAACAAAAATGAAGAGGTGCGGGACCTTTGGTCCCGCACCTCTTTTCTGCTTTGTGCTGCTATGTTTACATCTGTACCCGGTGGAAGCCCTTCTTGCCCTTCTTCCCCATCAGACCGTCACCCGCCAGGTCAGCGGCCGTGTAGCTGACGGTGGCAGCAGGCACCTTCTCACCGTTGACTTCCACACCGCCCTGCTCCACCAGACGGCGGGCCTCCTTCTTGGAGGGGGCCAGCTTGCAGGCCACCATCAGGTCCAGAATGCCGATGGAACCGTCGGTGAGGTTCTCCTCGGTCAGCTTGGTGGCAGGCACGTTGGACATGTCGCCGCCGCCCACAAAGAGTGCCTTGGCGGCATCCTGGGCCTTCTTGGCCTCTTCCTCGCCGTGGACCAGCTTCGTGAGCTCAAAGGCCAGGATCTCCTTGGCGGTGTTCAGCTGGCTGCCCTCCCACTTGTCCATCTCATCAATCTGCTCCAGAGGCAGGAAGGTGAGCATACGCAGGCACTTGAGCACATCGTCATCGCCCACGTTGCGCCAGTACTGATAGAACTCGTAGGGACTGGTCTTGTTGGGATCCAGCCACACAGCGCCCTTGGCGGTCTTTCCCATCTTCTTGCCCTCGGAGTTGAGCAGCAGAGTGATGGTCATGGCGTGGGCGTCCTTGCCCAGCTTGCGGCGAATGAGCTCGGTGCCGCCCAGCATGTTGGACCACTGGTCGTCGCCGCCGAACTGCATGTTGCAGCCGTAGTGCTGGAACAGGTAGTAGAAGTCGTAGGACTGCATAATCATATAGTTGAACTCCAGGAAGGAGAGACCCTTCTCCATGCGCTGCTCGTAGCACTTGGCCCGGAGCATGTTGTTGACGCTGAAGCAGGCGCCCACATCCCGCAGTACCTCGATATAGTTGAGCTTCATCAGCCAGTCGGCGTTGTTGAGCATCATGGCCTTGCCCTCGCCGAACTCAATGAAGCGCTCCATCTGCTTCTTGAAGCAGTCGCAGTTGTGCTGGATGGTCTCCACGGTCATCATGGAGCGCATGTCGGTGCGGCCAGAGGGGTCGCCCACCATGCCGGTGCCGCCGCCGATGAGGGCGATGGGCCGGTTGCCCGCCATCTGCAGGCGCTTCATCAGACACAGGGCCATGAAATGGCCCACGTGGAGGGAGTCGGCGGTGGGGTCAAAGCCAATATAAAAGACCGCCTTTCCCTCGTTGATCATCTTGGAGATTTCCTCCTCGTTGGTCACCTGGGCAATGAGGCCCCGGGCCTTCAGTTCCTCGTAACAGGTCATGTTCATTACTCCTTTTATTTTTAACTTGTTCTTTTTATGTTCCTCAGGCCGGGCTCTTCTCCTGATCTCCGGAGGCCCGGACCCGCAGTACATTGTAGGTCACCACGCTGCCAATCACAATAGCCGCGCCTGCCAGGGCAAATCGCCCCACTGTTTCTCCATAAAATATTGCTACCAGGATGGGATTGAGTACCGGCTCAATGCCGGAAACCAGGCTGGCTGTCACCGGCGGGGTGGTCTTCAGTCCAATGCACAGGAAGATATAGGCCAGCGCAACCTGAAATGTCCCCAAAATGCCCAGACTGATCAGTGCCTCCGGCGGGAACTGGGTCTCCTGCAGCAGAAACGGCAGCCCGGCCAGAGCGGAAATCACATCTCCCCAGAACACCGATGCAATCGGGTCACCTTCCGGCATTTCGTTTAAGCAGAACACACCTGCATAGGCAATTCCGGAAATCAAGGCAAGGACGTTTCCCACTTGCCCTCCCATCTCCAGGCTGTCCACAAAGAAGAATAAAATCCCGCCAAAAACCACCACACAGGTAATCACATCCAGCTTTTGGGGGCGACGGTGAAACAGGATCAGGGAAAACAGCATTACAAACACCGGCGCAGTAAACTGCAGCACAATGGCGTTTGCCGCTGTGGTCATTTTATTGGCCACAGAAAACAGGGCGTTGGTTCCAAACACCAGCACCGCCCCCAGCAGTACCCAGCGGTTCATCTTTAACGGATGCCGGACCAGGGCCAGATAGGCTCCGATCACCACCACTGCGATGGCCGTCCGGCCGCCATTGATGGACATGCCGTTCCAGGGGATCACTTTGATGCACAGCCCGCCGATGCTGTAAAGTACCGCCGCCGCAAAGACAAACAAGGTTCCTCGCTTCTCCGCCGTCATTGGGACGCTCCCTCCCTTCCCAAAACAAAAGCCCTCCGTCCCCAAACAGGGACAGAGGGCATAAATATGCGGTACCACCTCTGGCTCGCCCTTGCCTCGCGGCAAGTGCCTCACGGAGTTCTGGACTCCTGCGCGATAACGGGCGCGACCGGCCATACCCTACTGCGCCTGAGCGGTTGGGGCGGCTGCTCCAAGGTGTATTCGCCGGACTCCCTCTCCCCCATTTCACCATCCTGGGGGCTCTCTGGGCAGGGCGTGGTCCGGTTACTGTTCCTTTTCCTCGCAGTGTTCAAACACTATCACAAATTTTCTTCTTTGTCAATCCCACACAATCCGGAACAGACCCTGTTCCGACTATTTCTGCAATCCAGGCTGTAAATTGCATCAAACGAAAAACACGCCGCCGCGAAAAATCGCGGCGGCGTGTACCATTTTAGGTTTCTTCTGCTCAGGAGACCACAATTAGGCCTTACCGTCGCAGCCCAGCACGTAAACCAGCTTGTGCTTGACCAGTTCCTTGATGGCAGCACGGGCGGGCTTCAGATACTCACGGGGATCGAACTTGTCGGGATGCTCGTTGAAGAACTTGCGGATGGTACCAGTCATGGCCAGACGCAGGTCGGAGTCGATGTTGATCTTACAGACAGCGCCGCGGGCAGCCTGACGCAGCTGCTCCTCGGGGATGCCGACGGCATCGGGCATCTTGCCGCCGTTCTCGTTGACCATTCTCACGAACTCCTGAGGCACGGAGGAAGAGCCGTGGAGCACGATGGGGAAGCCGGGCAGACGCTTCACGACCTCGTCCAGGATGTCGAAGCGCAGGGGCGGGGGAACCAGCTCGCCCTTCTCATTGCGGGTACACTGAGCGGCGGTGAACTTGTAAGCGCCGTGGCTGGTGCCGATGGCGATGGCCAGGGAGTCACAGCCGGTCTTGGAGACGAACTCCTCCACCTCTTCGGGACGGGTGTAGTGGGAGTCGGCGGCGGACACGTTGACCTCGTCCTCCACGCCGGCCAGAGCGCCCAGCTCAGCCTCGACCACCACGCCGTGATCGTGGGCATACTCCACGACCTTCTTGGTGATCTCAATGTTCTCAGCGAAGGGCTTGGAAGAGGCGTCGATCATGACGGAGGTGAAGCCGCCGTCGATGCAGCTCTTGCAGGTCTCGAAGCTGTCGCCGTGGTCCAGGTGCAGACAGATGGGCAGGCCGGTCTCGATGATGGCGGCCTCCACCAGCTTCACCAGGTAGGTGTGGTTGGCATAGGCGCGGGCACCCTTGGAGACCTGGAGGATCAGGGGAGCATTGACCTCCTTAGCGGCCTCGGTGATACCCTGAACGATTTCCATATTGTTGACATTGAAGGCGCCGATGGCGTAACCGCCGTCATAGGCCTTCTTGAACATCTCAGTAGTAGTGACCAATGGCATAATTACCATCTCCTTTTCTTATTTGGCGGTTCTTATTGTACCATTAACAATTGATAAATACAAGTGTTTATGTTATCATTTGGTGGAGAAAATCTATGTTAAATCTATTTTTGCCATTTGATAACAATTTAAGGAGGACGCAAACATGGAGAAATTGACTGGTGCCTGTATTATTGGCCAGTCCGGAGGCCCCACTTCCGTCATTAACGCCAGCGCTCAGGGTGTAATTCAGACCGCTTTGAAGGCTGACTGCATCACCCGGGTACTGGGTGCCGCTCACGGCATCAAGGGTGTTCTGGATGACAAGCTCTATGACATGGGTCAGGAGGATCCCGCTGAGCTGGATCTGCTGAAGTACACCCCCTCTTCCGCCCTGGGTTCCTGCCGCTACAAGCTGGCTGACCCCGACAAGGACGACACCGACTACAAGCGCATCCTGGAGATCTTCCAGAAGTACAATGTGCGCTACTTCTTCTACAACGGCGGCAACGACTCCATGGACACCTGCAACAAGATCTCCAAGTATATGCAGAAGGTGGGCTATGAGTGCCGCATCATGGGCGTGCCCAAGACCATTGACAACGACCTGAACGGCACCGACCACTGCCCCGGCTTTGCCTCTGCCGCCAAGTATATCGCCACCTCCTGCGCCGAGGTGTGGCAGGACGCCCACGTCTATGACACCGGCATGGTCACCGTGGTGGAGATCATGGGCCGTCACGCCGGCTGGCTGGCCGGCTCCGCCGCCCTGGCTTCCCTCACCGGCTGCGGTCCCGACCTGGTGTATCTGCCCGAGACCGACTTCGACATGGAGCAGTTCGTGAACGACGTTACCGCCATCTACAACAAGACTGGCAAGTGCATGGTCGCCGTGTCCGAGGGCATCCACTACGCCGACGGCCGCTTCGTCTCCGAGGCTGAGACCTCCGCCACCGACGGCTTCGGCCATGCCCAGCTGGGCGGCCTGGCGGTCAAGCTGGCCGACATCATCAAGCAGAAGACCGGCGCCAAGGTCCGCGGCATCGAGCTGTCCCTGCTGCAGCGCTGCGCTTCCCACTGCGCCTCCAAGACCGACGTGGAAGAGGCCTGGCAGGCTGGCGCCGCCGCTGTTGAGGCCGCTGTGTCCGGCATCACCGACAAGATGGTGGCCTTCAAGTGCACCCGCGAGGGCGGCTACAAGTGCGAGACCTCTTTGGAGCCCCTGGACATCGTGGCCAACTTTGAGAAGAAGGTACCCCGTGAGTGGATTAACGCCGCCGGTAACGGCATCGAGCAGCCCTTCATCGACTACGTGCTACCCCTCATCCAGGGTGAGGCCAACGCTCCCAAGGAGAACTCTCTGCCCCGCTTTGCCCACCTGAAGAAGGTTCTCACCACTGAGATGTAATTTTCCCTCAAACATGCAGCCCCCGGAAGCATAACGCTTCCGGGGGCTTTTTTCATAGTATGATGCAGATGAGTCCGCCGGACCCCTCGTTGATGATCCGCTCCAGGGTCTCCCGCAGCTTGGCCCGGGCATCGTCGGGCATTCGTTTGAGCTTGGTGTTCAGATCTTCTCCCACCAGCTCATGGAGGGATTTTCCAAAGATATTGGCCTCCCAAATCTTGGAAGTATCCCCCTCAAACTCCTTGAGCAGATAGGACACCATGTCCTCGCTCTGCTTTTCCCCTCCCACAATGGGAGAGACCTCCGTCTCGATGTCCGCCCGAATCATGTGGATGGAGGGGGCGCTGGCCCGCAGGCGGACCCCGTACCGTCCTCCCTGCTTCACAATCTCCGGCTCCTCCAGCACCAGGGAGTCGATGGAAGGCACCACAATGCCGTAGCCCGTCTGCTCCACCTGCTCCAGAGCATCCGCCACCTTGTCGTAGGAGGACTTCACATGGGCCAGCTGGGTGAGCAGCTCCATGAGGTCCCCGTCATCTCCAATCTGGAAGCCGGACTGCTGGGACAGAGTATCGTAGAACAGAGCCCGGGGCAGCTCCAGGGTGGCCGCCGAGACGCCGGTCCCCAGGTCGATGGAGGTGATGCGGGCGCCGCTGACCACCTCACAGCTCTGGAAAGAGGAGACGGTCTCCTCCACGTCCCGGATGCGGTGCAGCTGCTCCGTCCCGCCCCGGATGGCGGCGTACAGGGCCGCCTTGATGGGGTGGGTCTGGGGCAACGCGTCCACCCAGGGAGGCAGAAACAGGTCCAGCTCCTTCAGAGGGAACTCATAGAGGACGCTTTTCAGAATGTGGTTAATTTCCTCCCGGCTCAGCTCCAGACAGTTGGCGGCCACGCAGGTCACGTCGTAGCGCTGGGCAATATCCGCCCGGATGGCCTGGGCCCGCTCCGAACCCGGGTAGGCCGAGTTTAGCAGCACCACAAATGGCTTACCCAGCTCCTTCAGCTCGGAGATCACCCGCTCCTCCGGCTCCAGGTAGTCCTCCCGGGGAATGTCCGTGATGGTTCCGTCGGTGACCACCGCGATGGCGATGGTGGAGTGGTCGGAGATGACCTTCCGGGTACCCACCTCCGCCGCTTCCGTCATGGGGATCTCGTGGTCAAACCAGGGGGTGGTGACCATGCGCTCGGTCTCCCCCTCCATCTGGCCCACCGCCCCCTTGACCATGTAGCCCACACAGTCGATGAGCCGCATCTGGAAGGCCGCTCCCCCGTCCACCGAGACGGTGACTGCCTCCTCCGGCACAAACTTGGGCTCCGCCGTCATAATGGTCCGGCCAGACCCGCACTGAGGCAGCTCATCCCGGGCCCGCTCCCGGCGGTACACGTTATCAATATTGGGAATGACCAGCGTCTCCATGAACCGCTTGATAAAGGTGGATTTTCCTGTACGAACCGGCCCCACAATGCCGATATAGATGTCGCCCTCCGTGCGAAGGGCGATATCCTCGTAGATTTTGCGATCTTCCACTGCAACTCCTCCTTCGGCCTCTTTGGTCAGCCGGTAGTTTCCTTACAATCTATGAGGATAAGCTGTGGAATATAACTTTCTCCCGGGAAAAACTTGCCCAAGCAGGGGCAGGGCCCGGTCCCCCTTCGAAGGACCGGACCCTGCATTCCGGGATTTCATCCGCGTACGCCGGGGATCAGGAGCATCTTGCCCAGGGGCAGCTCCTCCCCTTCCAGCTCGTTGGCCTGGATGATTTCTTCCATGGTGGTGCCGTAGGACTTGGCAATTTCCCAAATTCCTTCTCCCTGGACGGGCAGGCGGAGCACCACCGAGGGACGGGTTCCCTCCCCCGCCGTGCGGGGCTCCCCCAGCTTGGCCTGTTCCACCGCCGCCACCTGGAAGGTGGACACCGTGAGGCAGTGGAAATCCAGGGAGAAGCGCACCTCAATGCCTCCTGCCGCCGGGGCTGCAAATACCTCTCCCGGGCAGGTACAGGTGCAGGTACAGCGGTAACCCTCCGGGCAGTCCAGCCGACAGGTCACCGGCATCATTTTCCTGAGACACTGGACCTGCTCCCCCTCGTCCAGATAGAGGATGGTCAGCCAACTCTCCACCGTGAGCAGCAGCTGTGCCCCCTCCCGGCTCTGGGTCACCTGCCCCAGACTGAGCCGGCTGGCGGCGATGCCCCGAACCATCTCCCCCGTCTCCAGAAGTTCCCGCACGGTCTGAGTGCGGATGGACTGCTCGCCAAACTGACACAGGGTCTGGGCCTTGCTGCCCACCTCCATCTGACAGGAGGTGCTGTACACATCCTGGAGCAGCGTTACCGGACGGCGGCAATGGACCTGGGCCTGGGCCAGCAGCTCCAGGGCCACCTCCAGGTTTCGGGGGTCTCCCTGCTCCGGCTCGCACCGAAGGTCGGTCAGCTCCACCCGCACCTGACAGTCCCCGTCCTCCCCGCCCTGGGGGATTTCCATCACCTGGGAGAAGGGCAGGGATTCCCGGGCGGTGCTGAGGCCGCCTCCCGCCTCCTGGAGCAGCATGGAGACTTCCACCAGTCCCTTGAAGATCAGCTTGCTGCCGATGAGCTTGCTCTCCGCACAGATGGGTGTGGCCTGGACTGCCAGCAGCTGGGGCGTCTCATTTTGGTTTCCCTGGAGGCGGATCTGGTCGGAAAACGTGAAGGGTTTTTCCTGTACAGCAGCCAGTTCATAGCTCTCCCCGTGGTACTGGCGCTGGCAGATGCCCGCCTGCTCCCCATTCAGAATGCCGCAGCACACCGGCCGCTGTACCGGCTGGCAGGCGGTGACATCCACCGCCAGATCCACCCGGAGCAGCACCTTTCTGGGGTTTAGCGCCCTGGCCTCGGCACAGCGCAGGCGTGGCTCGGCCAGCACCACGCCCTGTTCCGTCAGACCCGGTGCCTCCACCTGGCAGGTGAAGGGCAGGCCCAGCTCAATATGCCGCAGACTGCCGCCTCCCTCAGGCTGGTACAGCACCGATACTCTCACCATACCGCTGACGGTGGCCATACCGCTGCCCGCCTGCTTGCCGCTGAGTGTAGCCTGGCCGCACACATCCACAATGCGCTCAATGTCCGGGCACGCATCCGGCACGATGGACTCCAGCGTCTCCTCCTGGCACAGGGTTACCTCGGCCACCGTATCATAGCCGCAGATCATATCACGATCAAATTCCAGTTCCATGGTTGTTGTCCTCTCCCTCATCATGGTGTCAGGCCGGCGGAACGCGGCCCCGGCTTTGTAACACCATATGCCCGGAGAAAGGCATGTATGTCTCTTTTTTACTTCAATCCGAACACCTTGCGCAGCAGTCTCCGCAGACATTTGGGGGAACGCACCACCACGATACCCATGAAAACGCCTCCTCTCTCCCTTTCATTTGCCATCTTCGGCTATCCCATTATACGGGGAAGGCGCGGTCCGTGTGACAAAAAAGTGGGAGGCGCTTAAAAGCGCCTCCCACAGGAGTCATTAGGATTTCTTCTTCCGCTTCCAGTCGGGTACCGCCTGGAGCTGCTGATAGAGCCGCACATAGCTCTCATGCCGGGTGCGGGGGATGATGCCCTCCTCCACCGCCTGGAGTACAGCGCAGCCCTTCTCCTTTCCGTGGGCACAGTCCAGAAACCGACACTTGCCCAGGTAAGGACGGAACTCCCGAAAACAGTCCTGAAGCTCTTCCTTCTGGCAAAGCTCCATCCGGTCCACGTCAAAGGAGGAAAAGCCCGGCGTATCCGCCACAAGCGCCCCGCAGGACAGCCGGTGAAGCTCCACATGGCGGGTAGTGTGCTTGCCCCGGCCCAGCTTCTGGCTCACGTCGCCGGTGGCCAGGGAGAAATTGGGATCCAGCCCGTTGAGAATGCTGGATTTCCCAACGCCAGAGTTTCCTGTAAAGCAGGATACCTTGCCGGAAATCAGCTCTTTCAGCGCCTCCAGGCCCTCGCCGGTTTTGGCGCTGACCCGTAGGGTGGGAAAGCCAGCCGCGGCGTAAATCTGCTCCAGCGTCTCGCCGGAGGCAAGGTCGCATTTATTGATGCAGATCACGCACTCACAGCCCTTGTGCTCAGCAATGGCGGCCACCCGGTCAATGAGAAAGGGATCGGTCACCGGGATAGCCTCGGAGGCCATAATGACCAGCTGGTCAATGTTGGCCACAGCCGGGCGATAAAACTGGTTCTTGCGGGGCAGGATCTCCTCCAGCGCGCCGCTGCCGTCCCCCAGTGGGGTAAACCGGACCCGGTCCCCCACCAGCGGGGTGGTATTCTCCAGCCGGAGCTTTCCCCGGCCGCGGCAGGCGGTGGTGGTGCTTCCGTCGTCCACATAGTAGAAGCCGCTGAGGGCCTTCATGATGACACCTTCCGCCATCAGAAGGTTACCTCCTTTGTGGTGAACTGTACACCGTCAAAGTAAATGGTTACCGTCTTGGTCTCACCAGCTTTTCCCTTGACCGGAATGTCCACTGTGAGGTCCATGGTGGGGTCCTTGGTCTCACTGAAAATCACCTGTCCGTCCATCATGGCCTGGACATTGACCGGGCCTTCGCTGTCGGGGAGGTCCACGGTGATGGTCTTCTCCACCTCCTGGGGCTGCTTATCCGGGTCGGGACCCTTGCTCACCTGAATGTTCACTGTGGTACCCTCGGGCACCTCCGTATTGGCAGCGGGGTACTGCCCCACCACATAGCCCTCGGGCACGGTGTCGTCATAGACCAATTCTGTCTCCCCTTCCGTCAGGTTGGACAGACGGATGGTGCTCCTGGCCTTTTCCTCGGTCATGGTCTCCAGACTGGGAACCATGACCGTCTTCTCCTTGGGGCCGGAGCTAACCACCAACTGCACCTCGTCCCCTGGGGCGAGCTCGGCCCCCTCCGGCGGATTGTAGGAGATGACGTGATCCTTTGCCACGTCTTCGCTGGCCTCATAGGTGGGGTTGGCTACCTTCAGCCCCATACCAGTCAGCTTCAGATAGGCCTCCCGGTACTCCATGTTGTACACGTCTACCATTTTGATTACATCCGGGCCGCCGCTGATGGTGACGGTGATCTGGGTCACATCCTCGCCCACCTTGCTGCCTGCCTCCGGAGACTGTCTGAGAATGGTACCAGCTTCCGCCTCCTCATCGGCCACAGTCTCGCCCACCACCAGGGTAAAGCGGCCTAAAAGTTCCGTATCCTGGGCGGCGGACTCGTAGTTCTCCCCTACCACCTTGGGTACCTCATACGTAGCTGCTGGCGTAAATGTGGAAGAGAGCACCCGGGTCAGGAAGAACACCGCCCCAGCCAAAAACAGCAGAATCGCGGCCACAATGCCCACAATCACCCAGGGCGAGGTACCCGAGCGACGGTCTTCCTCCTCGTCCTCCTCATACCGACGGGAACGGCGCTCGCTGCTGCTGCGCCGCTCACCACTGCTGTGACGGGGCTGGCTGTGGGTCCGGGGTCTGGCCTCCCGGCTTCCGGAAGATGGGGTACGGATCTGTGTCTTATCGTCGTCCGGCTCTGCCTCGGGCATAAAGTCGCTGACGTTGTAATCAAAATTGATGTTGGGGTTCTTGCGGAACTCCTCCAAATCGGCCAGCATCTCATCGGCGGAGCTGTACCGGTTGTCCGGATTGGGCGCCATGGCCTTCATGGTAATGGCCTCCAGCGCCTCCGGGATGGTGGGATCGATCTCCCGGGGAGACAGGGGAATGGAATTGATATGCTGGATGGCCACGGAGACCGGGGTATCTCCCTCAAAGGGCAGCCGTCCGGTGATCATCTCATAGAGGACCACGCCGGCGGAGTAGAGGTCGGAGCGGGCGTCAATGTGACTGCCCCGGGCCTGCTCAGGGGAGATATAGTGTACCGACCCCAGGGCCTCCTGGGTCAGGGTGCTGTGGCCCCCGGAGGCCACCCGGGCGATCCCGAAGTCGGCCACCTTCACGCTGCCATCCCGCAGGACCATCACATTGTGAGGCTTGATGTCCCGGTGGATGATGCCACGGCTGTGGGCATGGCCCAGAGCCTTGACGATCTGGGTGGTAAAGTGCAGGGCCTCCCGCCAGTTGAGCTTGTTCCCCTTCTTCTGCATGTACTGCTTCAGGGTAATGCCGTCAATGAGCTCCATGACGATATACTCCAGCTCCGAGGAGCGGCTCACATCGTATACGGCCACAATATTTGGGTGGGACAGCATGGCAACGGCCTGGGACTCATCGTGGAACCGACGGCGGAACTCCGCGTCCTGGGCCAGGTCCTCCCGCAGGATTTTAATGGCTACCAGACGATTGAGCCGGTGACACCGGGCCTTGTACACCCGGGCCATTCCGCCCGTTCCAATGATCTCCAGAATCTCATATCGGTTGTCGAGTAATTTACCTATGTATTGATCCATGGTAAATCTCCTCCTCTATTCAACTTCATACCAGTTTTTCAGCGGCAGATCAGCACCGCAGTGACATTGTCCGGAGCTCCGCGGTGCAGAGCGATTTCCAAAAGCCGCTGACAGCAGCTCTCCTGTTCCCCGCCGTGAATGACCTCGTAGAGCATCTCCTGCTCAGAGACTACATTGCTCAGGCCGTCGCTGCACAGCAGCAGGGAGCTGCCCTCCTCCATCTTCTGGCGGAAGCAGTCGGCCATCAGCACCGGCTCGGCCCCCAGGGCCCGGGTAATGAGATTCTTGTGGGGGTGGTTGCGGGCCTCCTCCCGGGTCAGCTCGCCCCGCACCACCATGTCTTCCACCAGGGAGTGGTCCCGGGTCACCAGGGAGATGCCCTCCTGGGTCACATAGTAGGCACGGCTGTCCCCCTCATTGAGGACCACCGCCTCCTCCGGCCCGGCCAGAGCGGCCACCAGCGTGGTACCCATGCCCACGCACTCCTGGTCCGTGGTGGAGCGCTGGAACACCTCTCGATTGGCCACAGCCGCCGCCTGGCGCATCCGCCCCTCCCCATCGGCCGTGTCTCCAGCCTCCAGGAAGTTCCGCATGAACAGGTCCACTGCCATGGTGCTGGCCACATTGCCCGCACGGGCGCCGCCCATGCCATCGCACACCAGAGCGATGATCCGGCCATCCTCCAGCGTTCTCGCGTCAAAGGCGTCCTGATTTTGTTGTCGAACCATACCTTGATGGGTGACACCCCATACCTGCATGATACATCTTCCTCTTTTCTGCCGGAATACCGGCGCGTCCAGACCGAAGCCGCACTATTGCGGCGAATGCTCTTTCATTGCCTTTCGGCGCAGCTGGCCACAGGAGGCATCAATGTCCCCACCCAGCTTGCGGCGCACCGTCACGGTAACGCCCCGCTGCTCCAGCCGCTTTTGGAATGCGGCCACCCGCCGGCTGGGCTTCAGCGGGCTCTCCTCCACCTCGTTGAGGGGAATGAGATTCACGTGGCCGGGCATCCCCTTCAGGAGATCCGCCAGCAGGTCCGCCTGCCAGTCGGCGTCGTTTACCCCGTCGATCATGGCGTACTCATAGGAGATCCGCCGTCCGGTGGTCTGAAAATACCGGCGGCAGGTATCCATCAGAGTCTTGACTCCCACGGACCGGTTTACCGGCATGATCTTGGACCGGGTCTCGTCGTCAGGAGCATGGAGGGACACAGACAGGGTTAATTGTAACCCATACTGGGCCAGTTTGTCAATTTTCTCCACCAAACCGCAGGTGGACAGGGAAATGTGGCGCATGCCGATGTTCAGCCCCTCCGGGTGATTGACCAGGCGGAGAAACTGCATCACCGTGTCAAAGTTATCCAGAGGCTCGCCAATGCCCATGAGCACAATATTGGAAATGGGCTCTCCGCTGTCCAGCTGGGTGAAAAGTACCTGGTCCACCATCTCTGCAGGGGTCAGGTTCCGCACCTTGCCCGCGATGGTGGAAGCGCAGAAGGCACAGCCCATGCGGCAGCCCACCTGGCTGGAGATGCACACGGTGTTGCCGTGCTTGTAGCGCATGAACACCGTCTCGATGCAGTTGCCGTCCCCCAGCTCCCACAAGTACTTAATAGTTCCGTCCAGTGCGGATTGCTGCTTTCGGGCCACAACGGGGTGGGTGATGAAGCAGGTCTCACTCAGCTTCTGCCGCAGGGCCTTGGACAGGTCGCTCATCTCCTCAAAGGAGTTTACCCCGCGGTAGAGCCAATGAAACACCTGCTTGGCCCGAAACGCCGGTTCCCCCTGTTCCTTGAACCAGGCGGTCAGCTCCTCCAGGGTCATGGATTTGATGTCAACCATCCGCCTGCCCCTCCCTTCTCATGCGGCAGATAAAGAAGCCGTCCGTCCCGTGGCGGTGGGGCAGCAGCGTCACCAGGCCATCAGCCACAGTACCAACGGTTCCAGGCGGTGTAAAGGATTCTAACTTGAAGTCCTGATGCTCTCCCAGGAACCACCGGACCACCTCTTCGTTCTCCCGCCGCAGCAAAGTGCAGGTGGAATAGAGGAGGATTCCGCCGGGACGCACATACCGGGATGCGTTGTCGAGAATGGCCCGCTGTACCTCCGGAAGCCCCTTCAGGGGCTCCGGGTCCTTATAGCGGATGTCCGGCTTCTTGCGGATGACTCCCAGGCCGGAGCAGGGGGCATCCACCAGCACCCGGTCAAAGGCCCCCTCCCACTCCGGGCGGAACACCTTACCGTCCGCCGTCATGGGGGTGATAATAGACAAACCAAGGCGGTCCGCCCCCGCCTGGAGCAGCTTCTTCTTGTGGGGATGAATGTCGCAGGAGATGAGTTCCCCCTGATTTTTCATGGCAATGCCGGCGGCAAAGGACTTGCCGCCCGGGGCGGCGCAGCAGTCCAGCACCCGCATGCCGGGGCGCACCTCCGCCGCCTCCACCGCCACACGGGAGGCAGGGTCCTGGACGTAAAAGAGGCCTTCCCGGAAGGCATCCAGCCCCTCCAGGTCCCCGGTACGGGACAGAATGAGGCAGTCCGGGAGCCAGGGGTGAGGCGTGACCTCCACCTTCTGCTCTTTGAGGCGCTGCTCCGCCTGTTCCGCGGTTCCCCGCAGGGTGTTCACCATCACCGTCATGGGAGGCTGCTGGTTGTCGGCGGCCAGGAGCTTGGCCCCTTCCTCCGTTCCAAGTATCATGCAAAATTCCTTTACAAGCCACTCCGGGTGAGAGTAAAGGATGGACAGATAGGACACCGGATCGGTATTGGGGATGGCAGGCAGGCGGTCCAGGCTGCGCTCAAAGCTGCGCAGAATACCGTTGACCATTCCCGCCGCCCGGGGATTTTTACACAGCCGCTTGGTCATCTCCACCGAGCAGTTCACCGCCGCACTGTGGGGGATGCGGTCCAGAAACAGCATCTGGTAGGCCCCCAGGCGCAGGGCCTGGAGCACCTTCCCCTCCATCCGGCTCAGGGCGATGTTGGAAAACTGGGACAGATAGAAATCCAGCAGCAACTGGTTCTGGAGCACGCCGAAGCACAGCTGGGTGGCCAGAGCGGCATCCCGGCTGTCCAGTTTGGCGGCGGCCAGCTGCTTTTTCAGCACACCGTCCGACCATCCTCCCTGCCGATGGCAGGCATTCAGGGTCAAAAGGGCCGCTTCTCTGGCATCCATACCGCTCCGCCTCCTTACTCATTCATAGGCTCGGGGGACTGTTCCCCCGAATGTCAATCAATGGAAATGGGATGACCCCGAAGATAGTCCGCGGCCGCCATTCTCCGGCTGCCTGGAGCCTGCAGCTCCAGGATCCGCAGCACCATGCCGTCGCCGCAGGCCACGTCGATGCCCTCCGGCCGGGCAGCAAGTACTGTACCCGGGGCCTTTCCGGTGTGCTCCCCGGTCTCCGCCACGGCAAACACCTTCACCGGCTCCTTGGAGAAGACATCGGTGGAGGTGGCGGGCCAGGGCACCAGGCCCCGCACCTTGTTGTGGATGGCGTTGGCGCTCTGGCTCCAGTCGATGGGGGCCAGGGCCCGGGAGAGCATGGGGGCGTAGGTCACCTGAGCAGGGTCCTGGGGAGTGGCCTGCACGGTTCCGGCGGCAATTTCCTCCATCACCTTCACCAGCAGTTCCCCGCCCAGCCCGGCCAGCCGGTCGTGAACGGTCTCCACCGTCTCCTCCGGGTCAATGGGGGTGGAGACCTGGCCCAGAATATCTCCCGCGTCCAGCTCGGGCGCTACCTTCATAATAGTCACGCCCGTCTCCTTGTCTCCGTTCACCACCGCCCAGTTGATGGGGGCGGCGCCCCGGTACCGGGGCAGCAGAGAAGAGTGGACATTGATGCACCCCTTGGGGGGCAGATCCAGAATTTCCTGGGGGAGAATGCGGCCGTAGGCCGCCACCACAATGAGCTCGGGAACCAGAGTCTTGAGCTCCTCCAGGGCGCTGCCGTCCCGCAGCTGGGTGGGCTGGAACACCGGGATGTCATGGCTCTGGGCCGTCACCTTCACCGGAGGAGGCAGCAGCTTCATCCCCCGGTTCTTGGGCTTGTCCGGCTGGGTAAATACGCCGCACACCTCATGGCCGGCGGCCAGCAGGGCCTCCAGAGAGGGGACCGCAAAGTCCGGCGTCCCCATGAACACAATTCTCATTCCTGGTCCTCCTGCTCCTCCATCATCCGGTCCAGGTCCTCGTTGGTATAGAGCTTGTCGCACAGCTCGGTGTACAGGTGGCCGTCCAGGTGGCTGAGCTCATGGCAGAAGCAGCGGGCGGTGATGTCGCTGCCCTCCACCTCAAACCAGTTCCCCTTCCGGTCCTGGGCCTTCACCCGCACCCAAGCGGGCCGCTTCACATAGCCCCACATGCCGGGCACAGACAGACAGCCCTCCAGGCCGTCCTGCTCCCCCTCCCGGGCGATGATCTCGGGGTTGACCAGCTCCAGCATCTCTCCCTCTTCGTTGACAACAATGACCGCCCGGCGCAAAATGCCCACCTGGGGGGCGGCCAGACCCAGCCCGTTGGCCTGTGCCAGGGTCTCCTTCAGGTCATCCAGCAGATCGGCCAGCTTGTCGTCAAACTTGGTAACCGGGTGGCACACCTTGTTCAGGGCGGGCTCCCCCTTGGTCAAAATGGTACGAATTGCCATGGTATCGTCTCCTTATTTTCATTGCTCTCAGCTGTTATAAGGGTCTGAATCCGCATAGACGGAAACGCCCCGGTTTTCCTTGTCCTGCTGTGCCGCCCGCAGCAAAGCGGCAATGCGCTGGCGGGAACCCTTGTCCTGCCGCCCCACCAGCGTCAGCCGATAGCGGTAGCGGTTGTTGACCCTGGCCACCGCCGCCGGGGCAGGACCTAGAATCTGCCATGGCTGCTCCCCGGTCAGACAGGCCTCCAGCCCCTGGCGCAGGCGGACGCAGCAGCGCAGAACCGCCCCCTCCTCCAGCCCGGAGGCCGTGATCACCACAAGGTCGGAAAAGGGAGGATCCCGGCGCATGCGCCGCAGGGCAATCTCCTCGCGGTAAAAGTTTGCATAGTCCTGGCGGGCGGCAAAGGAAATCACGTCGTTGTCAGGGGTATAGGTCTGGATCACCGCCCGGCCCTGCTTCTCACCCCGCCCGGCCCGGCCTACCACCTGGGTAAGCAGGGAGAAGGTGCGCTCCGCCGCTCGAAAATCATCCACATACAAGGCCAGGTCGGGGGCCACCACGCCAACCAACGTGACGTTTTCAAAGTCCAGTCCCTTGGCCACCATTTGGGTCCCCACCAGGATGGGCACCTTCTTCTTTCGAAAGCGCTCCAGCAGCTCCTCGTGGGGGTGGGCGGCGGAGACGGTATCTGTGTCCATGCGCAGAATCTCCGTGCCGGGGAACAGCTCCTCCAGCTTCTCCTGCACCTTCTGGGTGCCGATGCCGATAAAATTCAGCTTCCCGCCGCAGGAGGGGCAGGCGTGGGGCAGAGGCTGGGAGTGGCCGCAGTGGTGACACATGAGCCGTCCGTTGGCCGAGTGGTAGGTCAGCTTCACCGAGCACCGGGGGCACTCGGGCACCTGGCCGCACTCCCCGCAGGACACCATCCGGTTGGCCCCCCGGCGGTTGAGGAATAAAATGGACTGTTCCCCCCGCTCCAGGTTGGTCTCCAGCTCCCGGCGGAGTAGGCTGCTGATGGCGCCGGCATTTCCGCTGCGCAGCTCCTCCTTCATGTCGGCAATGAGCACCTGGGGCAGTGCCTTCCGGTTATAGCGCTGTTTCAGGGTAAACAGCTTTAAAATGCCCTGCCGGGCCTGGTACATGGTCTCCACCGACGGAGTGGCCGAGCCCAGCACCAGCAGAGCTTCGCTCTGCACGCAGCGGTATTTTGCCACGTCCCGGGCGTGATAGCGGGGGACGTTTTCCGACTTGTAGCTGTTCTCCTGCTCCTCATCCAGCACGATGAGGCCAAGATTCTGCACCGGAGCAAAGACGGCCGACCGGGTGCCGATCACCACTCTGGCCTCGCCCCGGCGCACTCGCTTCCACTCGTCGTAGCGCTCCCCCGCCCGCAAGGAACTGTGGAGCACTGCAATCTGTTCTCCAAAGTAGGAGGTAAAAATCCGAAGGAGCTGAGGGGTGAGCACAATCTCAGGCACCAGCACCAGGGCTCCCTTCCCCCGCTCCAGGGTTTTCTGGATGAGGCGGATGTACACCTGGGTCTTGCCGCTGCCGGTAACGCCGTACAGCAGTGCCGCCTCCGGCTTTCCCGTACCCGTCAGGGCGTCCAGCCCGGAAAAGGCCGCCTGCTGCTCCTCGTTAAGCACCAGCTCCCCCGCCGGCTCCACGTCCTTAACAGTGATCCGGCGGAATACCTCCTGCTTTTCCACGGTGAGGATTCCGCTTTTTTCCAGAGATTTGATGGTGGGCATGGAGGCCCCGGTGAAGTAGCACAGCTCCTTCACGGAGGCCGCCCCCAGGGTGCACAGCAGCTGGGTCACCGAGTAGCGCAGGGGGGCCGACTTCCGCCGGGGGGTGACCATGGCCATGGCGTCCTCCGCCGGAATGGCCAGCACCGCCAGCTTTTCTGTCTTGTCCCCGATGCCCCGCTGGGCGCTGGTCTCCAGACGGGCCAGTCCCAGCCCGGTGAGGGTATGGATGGCGGGGTTTGGGTCCTTGCTGCCGAAGGCCAGACGGATTTGCTCCATGTCGCCTCCGCCGCCCCAGCTCAGCAGCATATCCAGCAGCTGCTTGGCGCTGCCGAAGCCCTCCACTGCCTCGTAGGCCTGCTCCCGGTTCAGGTCCTCCCGCAGCACCACCTGGTCCTTCAGAGAGAAGTAGAGCCCGGCGGGCAGCATGGCCTTGACGCAGTCGTAGACGGTGCAGAAATACCGCTCCCGCATCCACAGGGCCAGCTGAATCCCCTCGTGGTCCAGCACCGGCTCCGGGTCCAGCTGGGCGTGGACTGCCTTCAGGGAGGGGCCGGGCATGGGTTCTTCCCCCAGGGAGAGGACAATGCCCTCGCTGCCCCGATTGCCTGCGCCGAAGGGCACCAGCACCCGCATGCCCGGACGGAGGGTTGCCTCCAGGCCGGCGGGAACCAGGTAGTCATAGGGCTTGTCAATGGCGTAGACGGCTTTGGACACCGCTACCTTGGCCACCAGACGGCCCATATGCCTCACCTCCCCCTTTGCGGAAAGGAAAGCAAGCGAGGGCTGTCCCGTCGCTTGCTTTCCTCTCTTCCTTACTCCTCGTTCTCTGCTTCGCCTTCCGCAACCATCCGGATGGCAATGCTCACCGGCTTATCCTCCAGAGGCTCGCCGGTCATCTCCGCCTCCAGGGCAATCTGACGGGCCTTGTGGGCCACCACATTCACCAGCTGATAACGGCTGGGCACCTTGGCCAGCAGATCTTTCATTGCAGGATAGAGCATCATAATACAAAACTTCCTTTCCAATATCACACCACTAGGTTTTAACCAAAATCAATTGAACTGAGTCAGTATCTGCTTCCGGTTCTCCACCCGGCACTCGGCCGCCGTGAGAATGGACTCAATCTCATGCACCGCGCCGGACACCTTGTCGTTGATGACCAGGTAATCGTAGTTGGGCACCTCCCGGAACTCAACACGGGCCTTCTCCAGCCGACCGGCAATGACATCCTCACTGTCGGTATTGCGCTTGTGAAGGCGCCGGGACAGCTCCTCAAAGGAGGGGGGAATGATGAAGATGAACAGCGCGTCGGGGCAGCGCTTCTTTACCTTGGCCGCGCCCTGGACCTCAATATCCAGCAGCACGTCAATTCCGGCGTCCAGGCGCTCCCGGATCGCCTTCAGAGAGGTGCCGTAGTAGTTGTCCACGTACTCCGCATATTCCAGCAGCTCGTCGTCGGCGATCATCCGCTCAAACTCGGCCCGGGTGACAAAGTTGTAGTTGACTCCGTCCTGCTCCCCAACCCGGGGCTTCCGGGTGGTGTAGGAGACGGAGAAGTAAATGTTGTCTCTCTGGCCCAGCAGCTCGGCAATCACCGTGCTCTTTCCAACCCCCGAGGGGCCAGAGAGTACAATGAGCTGGCCTTTCTCTTTCTTCTTTACTGCCATTCTGCTTCCTCCTCTGCGCCGTCCTTCTCGCCGGACAGGCGGTTTGCTATGGTCTCCGGCTGAAGCGCCGACAGGACCAGATGGTCGTTATCCATCATAATCACCGCCTTGGTGCGCCGGCCGTAGGTGGCGTCAATGAGCTCGCCCCGGTCCCGGGCCTCCTGCACCATGCGCTTGATGGGGGCGGAGTCCGGACTGACAATGGCAATCAGGCGGCTGGCAGACACCAGGTTGCCGAATCCTATGTTAATAAGCCGCACAGGGCCGCCTCCTTACTCGATGTTCTGGACCTGCTCCCGGATTTTTTCAATCTCCGCCTTGATGTCCACCACATGGCGGGCGATCTCAATGTCGCTGCACTTGGAGCCGATGGTGTTGGCCTCCCGGTTGAACTCCTGAATAAGGAAGTCCAGCTTTCGTCCGATGGCTCCTCCCTTGTCCAGCATCTCCCGGAGCTGGCCGATGTGACTGCGCAGGCGGACGGTCTCCTCATCCACCGCCACCTTGTCGGCGAAGATGGCCGCCTCGGTGAGGATGCGGGCGGGATCGATCTGGGTGTTGGAGAGCACCTCGTTCATCCGGGCCTCCAGCTTGGCGCGGTACTCCGACACAGTCTGGGGAGAGCGCTCCTCCACCAGGCCCACCTTCTCCTCGATAAGAGCCACCCGGCTGAGCACATCCTCCCGCAGGCGCTCGCCCTCCCGGGTGCGCATCTGGTCAAAGTCGGCAAGAGCCCGGTCCAGCACCGAGCAGATGTCCTTGGCCATCTGCTCCACGTCCTCCTCCGCCTTCTCGGCCAGAAGGACCTCCGGGAACCGTGAAAGCAGAGAGACGGAGATGTCGCTCTCTAGGCCGTAGATCTCAGCGAGCTGCCGCAGGGCGGCGTAATAGCCGTCGGCCACCGGCCGGTTCACCGACACCTGGACCTTTTCCGCTCCCGCGTTGTCCAGGGTAACAAACACATCCACCTTTCCCCGGGAAATGGTGTTCTGCACCCGGGTTTTGATGGCATCCTCCGCAAACAGATAGAGCCGGGGAATGCGGACATTGCAATCCAGATAGCGGTTATTCACCGACCGCAGCTCCACGGTAATGGTGCAGCCGTTTACCGTCTCCTCCGCCCGGCCATAGCCGGTCATACTCTTGACCAAGACTGTCACTCTCCTCTTGTGAATTGGGACCTCAGCGCCGTCCCGGGCCCAAACGGGTCTGGAACAGGCCAATCAGGCGGGACAGGCCGATATCATAGACGATAAAGACCAGGTTGCCCGCCCCATAGAGCAAAAGGCTGTTATCGCCCAGCCACTGGGGCGGCTGAGGCAAAAACATGCTCCGGAACACAAACCAAAAAAGGGTCAGCGCCGCGTTAAAAAACGCAAGCTTCAACACCCACTCGATGCTCAGACGGCGCAAAGACTCAATCCGGCTCTTCACCACCGGATAGAGGCCCAGAAAAGCCAGATACAGCAGGGCCACGCCCTTGTCCGGCAGCAGAATGAGGCCCAAAATGCCCCCTGCCGCCCAGCACAGGTAACCAGCCATCCGCCCCGCCGCCAGCACACCGGCCACGGGGAACAGCCCTGCCGCCGCCGTCACGCCCAGGCGCCCGGAGGGAACCATGCAGGCCAGCCACAAAATGGCCAGGCTTCCCGCTGCCAGCACGCCAGCTACGGCAATGGGACGGCTTTTGCTCGAAAAGGGTCCGGGCATATCAGCACTGCCCTCCCCCGCACAGACAGTTCAGGCACATCATGGTGGTGCAGCAGTCCAGCGCATCCACGGTGCCTGCATTTCCATAGGGTCGATAGCCTCCCGCCCGCTGCTGCATCATGGCATAGGCCTGGCGGTACTCCATGTTATTGGGCTCCATCTGCACGGCCCGCATATAGTTCTGGGCGGCCTCATCCAGCCATCCCTTGCGGTAGGCGATGCTTCCGCTGAGGAAATACCACTCGCCGTCCCGGTTGGGCACCTCGGTCAGCAGACGTTCCGCAGTCCCCAGATCTCCCGCATTGATCATGCTCCGCACGCGGGCATAGGTGGGATTGGAGGAGGCGGAAGAATATCCCCCCTGCTGGCCGGAATAGCCGCCGGAGTAACCGCCGGAATAGCCGGAAGACCCCTGATAGCCTCCACCGCCGGAGCGCTGCTTGGTGATGGTCTCGTAGGCCTCGTTGATCTCCTTCATCTTCTCCTCTGCCAGGTCGGCCAGAGGGTTATTCTGATAGTTGTCCGGATGGTACTTACGGGCCAGCTCACGGTACGCCTTTTTGATTTCCTCATCGCTGGCATTCTGGCTTACGCCAAGGACGCTGTATGGGTCTCTCATTCTTGCTTACTCCATATCTTTTGTTTTTTGATCTGAGCCCAGCTGCCGTCAAAAACGACCCGCTGCACCAGCGGAAGGCCCAGGTACACAATATTTTCCAGAAGCGGTGCCCGGCACCCAAACTCGCCCAGCTGAAAGGCCGCACCCATCAGCTCCAGAGAGTGGTCCAGGGTACGCTTCAGGGCTTCGTCATCTCCCTCCGGTCCGTAGCGCAGCGCAAGGGGGTTATACCGCTTCGCCTGCCGGTCCTCCGCCAGGTCGTCCCTGGCATCTATGAGGTAGATCCACCGTCCCAGGTGGTAGAGAAGCTGCTGCAGAATCCGCCCCTGCTCTCCCTCCTCCGGCGCTGCCGCCTGAAGGATCCGGGCAAAGGTGTCCGCCGTGCGGTCAATGGAGGGACAGCCCTCTCGTTCCAAGGCGGAAAGCTCCTCCAGACAAGTGCGGGTGGTCCGGTCAAAGTCCGGGCGCAGACGTGCCGCCTTACGATAGGCGGGGTACAAAACCGCCTCCAACAGCCGGGCAGGGATCCCCCGCCAAAAGCCCTCATCCGCCACCGAATCCTTTACCTTCCACCAGGTCAGCAGGATGGTGGCATCCGCCGCCATCTCCAGCGCCGGAGCGTTGGGGCACATGGGCTTCCTTACCAGCGGATTGGCATGGCACCGGCCACGGCAGGGAGTAAAGGAGGTCTCCGGCTCCCACAGGAGCAGGGCCAGAAAGGTGAAATCAAAGTTGAGCAGCATGGGGGCCACCAGGCCGTACCGCCTGCGAAGGCTTCGGCACAGGCCGCAGTAGGTGGCCCGGTACAGGTCGAAGTCCCGGCACTTCAGCTCCGGGCGCAGGGGCCGCACATAGCCAAACACCGGTATCTCCTCAGCGCAGGAACTTTAAAATGGAGAATTCCGGTGCCGCGCTGCGGACCATGGCGCGGTTCATCAGAATGGCGGGCAGACAGCCTACGGCCAGCCCTGCCACCGCCGTGAGAAGGGCCATTCCCTCCCCCAGCCCCAGCAGGGACTGTCCCAATACATAGCCCATGCCCAGACCCACACAGGGCACCCCAAAGGCCACCACAGAGATGCCGATGTTGTGCCGGGAGGTGGGTTCCACCTCCACGTGGTCCCCCGGCTGAGCCCCGATGGAGTTGCTGGCCAGAGCCAGAATCTCCTCCTTGGGCTTCTGACTGCAGCCGGCGCAGGCCCCGTCGCAGTGCAGCCCGCACTCCATCTGCCGGAGCAGAGACACCTCTGCCACACCGGGCTGGACGATTCGTTTTACGATTGCGTTTTGAACCATGATTTTCTGCTGCCTCCCAGCAAACTATCTGCTTACATTGACTACAATGCTGTATTCGCCTACCACGCCCACACCATCGGCATCCACATACACCTTCACCGGTACCGGATAGGTGCCCACCGAGGCGATGTTGGAGAGATCGGCCACAATGCGGATCTGGCTGGCATCCAGCGCATCTACCGCCTCCTGCTTGCCCCGAACGGTCACCGTCTTCACCTGGGTGGCGAAGTTCACCGTGTAACCGCTGGGGATGTCCGAGGAGGGCGTGATGTTATCCACATCGATGCTTCGGGTGGCCAGCCCCTCCACCGTGACCGTGACCACAGCCGAGGTAATGCCGCTGACATTTTCCAGACTGGGATCCAGGGCGATGCTCATGGGGATGCTGGTGGTGCCTAACACCTTGGACAGGTCGATGCTGCCCAGGGAGATCTCGGTCAGGTTTGCCAGATCCTCCTCTGCTCCGGACACCGTAATGGTATCCGGCTCGATATCAATCTTGACGTCATCCTCCGTGGCACCGCCGCCGGGAATGATATTGACTGTCAACGGAACTTCCTTTACAACAACTACCGGCAGTACCACATAGACCGACTCAGTGTCCAGAGTGACCTCCAGATCGGTCAGTTCGTTGCCGTTCGCGTCCAGCAGGGTCAGAGGCAGATCCCCGGCAAAGCGCTCGTCCAGATCTTCCTCTTCCAGAATCGCCACAACCTTGGCCACCTGGCTCACCTGCTCAGCGGAACCGCTGACCACCACAGACTCGGGGCTGAGCACAGCCGTTCCGGCCTGGTAGCCCTTGGCCACGGAGCCTTTCAGCTGGAATTCCACATCAAAGGTCTGGGTGTACAGCTTATCCACCGTCACCGTAATCACATCCGGGGTGCGCTCCCGCACCACAACATTGTTGTTGTTCTCCACGTTGACGTTTTCCGGCCAAACGATGTCATAGGAAAGTTTGTTCTCTCCCTCCACACAGCGGGAAACATCCACCGTGACTTTGAGCTCCGTACGGCTTCGAATCAGTGCTTCCCGTATGCTGGCGGGGGCTTCAATATAGAGGTTCACCGTGTCCACAGACAGATCAGATACCGTGAGGCCCTGTCGGGTGAGCACGTTTCCATTGATCACTTCCACCTCTACCTCGCGGAACCAGGTGGGCTGTGACGGGTCCAGCTCGGCCCGTACATAGTACCAAAATACAAAGGCGAGCAGGATAGACAGCAGAATATAGGCCCACCGGCTCTCCCGAAGACGATTCATCATGACCGGTCGCCCTCCTTCTTGTTCCAGCCCAGGATCTGGTTCAGCAGGGGGATCTGAGTTCCTTTCTTTTCCTCCCGAGTATCATCGTTCAAAAGCTCGTTGCGCAGAAGGCGCTCCAGGGTCTCCGGGGCCAGGTGCCGCTTGAGCATGCCGCCCACGGCGGCAGAGATGGATCCGGTCTCCTCGGAGACGATGACCACCACCGCGTCGGAGTGCTCGCTCATACCGATGCCCGCCCGATGGCGCATACCCAGATCCCGGCTGAGATTCACGTTGCTGGACAAGGGCAGCATACAGCCCGCCCCCACGATTCTTCCGTCGCGGACAATGACCGCGCCGTCGTGCAGGGGCGCCTTATTCCAAAAAATATTCTTCAAAAGCTCACTGGATACCGCGCAGTCCAAGGCCGTTCCGGTCTTGATCACATCGTCCAGCAGGTTCTGCCGCTCAAATACCATCAGTGCCCCTACCTTGTCCCGGGACATATCCGCATAGGCCGCCGTGGTCTGGGCAATGGCAAATTCCAGATCCATGGGGGACGATTTATTGGAAGCAAACACCACGCCGAGACGGCTGCTGCCCACCCGTTCCAAAAACCGCCGGATCTCCGGCTGGAACAGGACCACAAGGACCACAACGCCCCACTCCACCAGCTTTCCCAGCAGGAAGCTGGTGGCAATCAGCTCCATCTTGGAGAACAGGGCCATGGCAAACATGAGAATCAGAATGCCCCACAGCACCCGCCCGGAGCTGGTCTTCCGCAGGATCCACAGAATCTTGTATATTACAAAGGAAAGGATGGCAATATCCAGCAGGTCGGACAGCCTCAAGCTTAACGGCAGCGACATTTGCAAAAAAGTCTGAACCGCTTCCAGCAAGAAGACCACTCCCTTCTCCAGACATCCAGGAAAATCCCTGGACACAATTTTCCTATTTTGTTATTATACGATATTCCAGCCGGGATGGCAACACGAAAGGCCTCCCTGCTTATGAAAATTTCATGAATTTTTCGCCGGAAATTTGTGCCGGACGGCAGAATCTTTCTCTCCGTCACCCCAAAAATAAAGTACCGCGGCTCACAGCCAGTCTCCCGACTCGCTGCGTGCCGCGGCACTTCAGAGCGCCATGTTTTTCTTGCCCGGCCTGCTGTTTCCGGGCTATCGGGCCCGCCTCAGCCAAGCAGGTGGCCCATAACCAGAGCGGTCTGCTGGATTTCCCGCTCCGTATTAAAGGCAGAGACGCTGGCCCGGACCGTCCCCGTCTCCAGCGTGCCCGCCGTTTGATGGGCCAGCGGAGCACAGTGAAGTCCGGCCCGGAGGGCGATTCCCCGGTCCCCCAGCCGCTCCCCCAGCTCCTCACAGTCCACCCCGGCTGCCCGAAAGGACAGCACACCGCTCTGGTCCTCCGGGTTTTCCGCCAGCCAGACCTCCAGGCCGGGCAGCCGTTTCAGCTGAGCTCCCAGCTGTCGGATGAGCCGGCGCTCCCGTGCGGCAATGGATGCAGTTCCCACTCTCCGCACATACCGCAGTCCTTCCAGAAGTCCGGCCAGCCCCGCGATGTTATGGGTGCCGGCCTCCAAGTGGTCGGGCAGAAAGTCGGGCATGGTCTGGCGGATGGACTCGCTGCCCGTCCCCCCCTGCATGAGAGCCTCTCCCGGCTGTCCGCACAGCAGAAGCCCCGTTCCCTGTGGGCCATAGAGCCCCTTGTGCCCGGGCATAGCCACAAAGGCCGCGCCCAAGGCCTGAAAATCCACCTGGAGACAGCCGGCAGACTGAGAAGCGTCCACAATGAGGGGCACCTGCCGGTCCCGACACAGCGCTGCGATGGTATGAATGGGCAGCACATAGCCAAACACATTGGACACATGGGTGCAGACCACCACGTCCGTACGTCCCTCATCCAGGATCTTCTGCATGCGCCAGAGCATCTCTTTGGGCTGAAACAGCGGACCATCTGCCACCTGGATCTCCACGTTCGGAATGGCATAGAGGGGCCGGGTGACTGCGTTGTGCTCATAACCGGAAATCAGCACCCGCATGCCCGGCTTCACCAAGGAATGAATGGCCAGATTCAGTCCGTGGGTGGCGTTGAAGGTAAAGACCACCTGCTCCGGTGACGGTACATGAAAGAGCTGGGCCGCCTCCTCCCGGCAGGCATAGGCCGTCCGGGCAGCCAGCATGGCCGGACGATGGCCTCCCCGCCCCGGGCTGGCCATATGGTTGACCGCCCTGGCAACTGCCCGGGCCACCTCCGGCGGCTTTTGGAGGGTCGTGGCGGCACTGTCCAGATAGATCACAGCTCCACCTCCTGGTAGCTTCCGTCCCCTGCGGTAATGAAGATGCGCTTGGGCTGCAGCTGGACCCGCTCTAAGACCTGCAGGGCATGGGGGCAGGTTGCGCTGGGAAATTTTCACACTGTGGCTGCACCCTTCCCCGGCGATGCTCTTGGGTGAGCGCAGGATGCGAGTGGTAATGCCCGCCCGCTCCAACGCTGCAGCAGTCCGCTGGGCATAGGTGAGAGAGCGGCATACAATCAAGTAATAGAGCATAATACGTTCCTTTCCCCCAGAACAGACCGGCCTCCGGCAGACAAACACCGGCGGCCAGACCTGGGATTCTCTCCCTGATTCATTGTATGCCGTACTTTCCTGCTCTGCCCCCCTTGCGCCCCGGCCTCAGGCCGGTCTATAATGGTCTTATTCGGACAACAGGGAATGGAGGCAGGACAATGGAGCGCAGCCAGCTGCTGGATTGGGCCGTGGAGCTGCAGAGTCTGGCCCAGGCCGGACTGTTTTACGGCAAGGATATCTATGACATTGAGCGCTTTACCCGCATCCGGGAAATCGCGGCGGAAATGGTCAGTCAGATTTCCGACGTATCTCTGGAAAAGGTGACCGAGCTTTTCTGCTGTGAGACCGGCTACCAGACCCCCAAGCTGGACACCCGGGCCGCCATTTTCCAGGGGGACAAAATCCTTCTGGTGCAGGAAAACAACGGCCTTTGGTCCCTGCCCGGCGGATGGGCGGATGTGAACCTCTCCGTGGGAGAAAATGCTGTCAAGGAGGTCCGGGAGGAGGCAGGTCTGGAGGTGGCCATCGACCGGGTCATTGCTCTCCAGGATCGGAACAAGCACAACCTGCCGCCCTACGCCTATGGAATCTGTAAGGTGTTTTTCCTTTGCACTGTTTTGGGCGGCTCCTTTGCGCCCAACATTGAAACCACGGCCAGCGGCTACTTCTCCCTGGACGAGCTTCCCCCCCTTTGCCGTGACAAGTCTACGGAGGAACAGATCCGCATGTGCTTTCAGGCCAAGGACGATCCCAACTGGAAGACGCTGGTGGAATAATTACAAAAGAAGGGCCCCGGTGATGATTCACCGGAGCCCTTTTTCTTTTTGATATTATTTATACGTCCGCACGCGGTTCCAGAAGGCACACCGCATGGGCGGCAATGCCCTCCCCCGCGCCGGTGAAACCAAGGCCCTCCTCGGTGGTGGCCTTCACGTTCACCCGCTCCGGCTCCACGCCCATGCGGACCGCCAGATTGTCCCGCATCTGAGGGATATAGGAGGCCAGCTTGGGGCGCTGGGCCAGAATGGTGGCGTCCACGTTGCCCACCTTCCAGCCGTTCTCCCGCAGCAGCACCATCACATGGTCCAGCAGTTTCAGGCTGTCCGCTCCGCTGTAAGAGGGATCGCTGTCCGGAAAATGACGGCCGATATCCCCCAGGGCAGCCGCCCCCAGCAGGGCGTCCATTACCGCATGGGTCAGCACATCGGCGTCCGAGTGGCCCAGCAGGCCTTTCTCATATGGGATCTCCACGCCGCCCAGAATCAAAGGCCGTTCAGGAACCAGTTTATGTACATCGTATCCGTGTCCAATCCGCATCACAACACACCTCCTGCCCGCTGCTCCAGGATGGCCTCTCCCAGGAGCAAATCAAAGGGCGTGGTAATCTTAATGTTCTCCCGGCTGCCCCGGGTGAGCGAAACCTTCATGCCCAGCCGCTCCACTGCCCCGCAGTCGTCGGTGAGCACCTCGCCGTCCTCCAGAGCCTTTTGAACAGCCGCCCGGATGAGGTCGGCCTGGAAAATCTGGGGCGTCTGGACGGCCCGCAGGTCTGTGCGGTCCACCGTCTCCACCGCCAGGTCTCCCTCCGCCCGCTTGATGGTATCGGTAATGGGGATGGCCGGAGCCGCCGCACCGGTCTCCCCCGCCCGGGCAATGGTCTCCAGCACAAGCTCTCCCGTTACCAGAGGCCGGGCCCCGTCGTGGATGGCAATGAGCTCCGCGTCCGGCCGCACCTCTCTCAGCCCGGCCCGGACGGAATGAATCCGCTCTGCGCCCCCCACAATCACCTTGGTTACCTTATCCATGCCGTACTCCCGGCACAGTCGGCCGATCTCCACCAGCAGATCCTCCCGGGTGACCACCACAATTTCCGCCACTCTGGGGCAGTCCTGAAACACCCCCAGGGTGTGGACCAGCACGGGGAGCTCTCCCAGCGGCGTCAGAATCTTATCAATTCCCTCCATCCGCCGGGCCGAGCCCGCAGCCACCACAACCACAGAGCAGAGGGGATTCCGCTCCCGCCGGTTCCGCTGCCAGCGCGACAACAGTCCTTCCATCTTCCATCCTCCCTGTAAAAAAAGAGCCTGTCGGCTCTTTTTTTCTCTTCGCCAATCGGCCTTCAGGCCAAAGCGGTATCCAGCGCCTGCTCGGCGCCCTCATAGCTGATACTCTTGGACAGCACCAACTCAGAAATCAGAATCTGACGGGCAGAATGGAGCATCTTCCGCTCTCCAGTGGACAGCCCACGGCTTGTCTCCCGCTGGGTAAGGCCCTTGACCACCCAGGCCACCTCCAGCAGATCGCCGCTTTTCAGCCGCTCCAGATTCTCCCGGTAGCGATGGTTCCAGTTGGAGGTCATCTCCACCTGGATGTTGGGAATGGAGGCCAGGATCCGATCCGCCTGCTCACAGTCGATGACCGGGCGGACCCCAATCGCCTCGCTGTTCTCCGTGGGGATCATCACCACCATAGATCGTTCGGGGAGCTTCATGATGTAATAGTCCCGAACCACTCCGCCAACCTTTCGCTGCACAACACTTTCCAAAACGCCGGCCCCGTACATCGGGTGGACTACCTTATCACCAATCTGAAATGACATCCCCAACCTCCCGTCCGTCAACCATCCTTTTCCTGCCAATATTCTTGTCTTAATTATAGCAATCTAAACGGCCTGTTGCAAGCAAAAAGGCCAATTCTTACCGGAATCCTATAAAAATTTAAAAAAACTCCTCTTTTTTTAGCTGTTCCCCGGTCTCTGTCCGCTCTTGCCCCCCTTTTCCTTTCCGCGCAAACGCAGAAAAGACAGATTCGCCGCCCTTTCCAGGCATGCAAATCTGTCTTTTCCGCCGCCGGGTTCCCAGCGTGTGATACGAAAAAAGAGGTGTGTGGTTCTATATATGGAAACCGCCGCAGCGGATGCCTTTGGTCTGCCGTCCCGGGGCGATTCCGCAGGACGGCAGTGAGGCGCATATCGGCGCCAAACGATCGGCTGTCTGATCCGAGCACACTCGCATCAGTTCGCCATGGGACCGGCTTTTCGCGGATAAACCGGCCCAGGCAGCCTGTTGGCTTGCCTAACAAAGGGGAAAACATTGGATCCGTGTTCCGCATATAGGATAACACCATTATTTGCCGAATGTTTCAAAAAACCGAGAATAAACCGTGAACAGTTTGTGAATGGTTTCGCAATTTTTTACATATCATGCCCTTCTCGTTTCATACGCATCTCCACTGGATCCGCCATGGGATCTTGTGCATTGGTCTCGGGATCTGTCCGGTTTTGGCCGGCGATGGGAGACGAGCCCTTCAGACTCCGGCCTTTTCGGTTTTTAGACTGCTTCTCCTGCTTCATGGAAAGCACCTCCTTGTTGAGATATGCTCAGAATGTCCGGAATGAGAGATGGATATACGCCCCTTTTGATCTCGCGGGGAAGATCATCCCCTCCCGGATACTCTTCCGCCTTGGAACGCTCTCGTGACCAAGCAAACAACTGCCATTTCGGAGCGCATTTTCC
>NZ_QUGI01000001.1:467874-545446 GCF_003478995.1 Pseudoflavonifractor sp. AF19-9AC | reverse complement strand
CTTGGAACAAGTTCCAAGCCGGGGCCACGGACTGTTTTAACGTTCTTATGCTGCACTCAGTTCAATCCACAGCTCGTTATAAAGCTGCCGGATGTCCTGAGGCAGGACCAGATAGGACTCGCACCGGTCCAGCACCTCCTGGGGCGCGGCCATAATCTCATACAGCTCCTGGTCCAGAGGCTCACCGTACTGCTCCTCGTACCAGGCGGGGTACTTCTCCAGCGCCTCCTCGTTGGGAGAGGCGTACCAGATGTAGTCCATGTTCCGCAGGTTGGCATCGGTGGAGGCGATGAAGTTGATCCACTCGTGGGCCTCATCCACATTCTTGGCGTTTTTCAGGATGCACATAGCGTCCACGAACCAGTTGGAACCCTCCTCGGGGATCACATAGGCCAGGTCGGGATTGTTCTCATACATGGACAGGAAGTCGCCGGCGTAATAGGTGCCGATGGCGGCGTTGCCGCCCTCCATAATCTGGAAAATTCCGTCCATGGTCTTGCCCTGATAGACCCCCTTGGACCAGGCGTCCGCCACCAGAGCCGCGGCCTCCCGGATCTCATTCTCATCCGTGGTATTGACCGAGTAGCCCAGATAGCGCAGAGCCATACCAAAGGCGTCCCGGGAGTTGTCAATCAGGATGACGTTGCCGGCAGCGGTATCGTCGAACATGGCGCTCCAGCTGGTAATGGGCTCGTCCACCATAGTTGTGTTGTAGATGATGCCCAGGGTGCCCCAGGTGTAGGGGACCGTGTACAGGTTCTCCGGATCGTAGGACAGGTTTTTGAACCGGTCAGCGATCTTGTCAAAGTTAGGGATCTTGGAGTAGTCCAGGGGCTGGAGCCAATCCTCTTCGATGAGCTGGGAGATCATATAGTCGGAGGGAACAATGACATCGGGGGAAATGGCTCCCTGCTGAAGCTGGGAGTAGAGTTCCTCATTGCTGGGAACGGTGCGGTAATTGACCGTAATACCGGTCTGAGCCTCAAACTCATCAATGAGAGACTCGTCAATATACTCGCCCCAGCTGTACACGGTGACCTGCCGTCCTCCGGCAGGCTTACCGTTTCCTGCGGTACTGCTGTTGCCTCCGTCCTCTTCCACCCGCTCAATCGTGCAGGCGGAGACGGACAAAGCCAGGGCAAGGGCCAGGATAAGAGCAGCAATCTTTCTCAAGAGAACATTCCTCCAATTTTATGGGTTCAGGTGCGGGCCCGACTGCCCGCGCCGTGATGCACGGTTCCGTAGTTCCGCCGGGCTTGTGCCTTGGCCTGTCTCGCCTCCCGGAGGTTGACCGCCACCAGCAGAAACAGCACCACTAAGAACAGCAGGGTGGATACGGCGTTAATTTCCGGCGTGACCTTCTTCCGGGCCATGGAATAGATCTCCATAGCCAAGGTGGACACCGAAGAGCCGGCCGTAAAGTAGGAAATGACGAAATCATCCACACTCATAGTGAAGGCAATGAGGGCGCCAGAGACAATGCCCGTCTTGATCTCAGGCAAAATCACCTTGAAGAACGCTCTCATCCAGGTGCATCCCAGGTCCCGGGCGGCATCCACCAGGTTGTGGTCCATCTGCCGCAGCTTGGGGCCCACGGAGAGAATCACATAGGGGATATTAAAGGTGATGTGGGCAATGAGCATGGTGCCGAAGCCCAAGGAGAGCTCCGGGAAGGTAATGCGATACTTGGTACCGAAGAGATTGATGATCACCCGATAATTGACGGCAAATTCGTTCCACAGGCCAAATACCGCCACAAACAGCATGCACAGGGATACGCCGGTGACAATATCCGCATTCATCATGGGGATATTGTTCACATTCAGCAGCATGGAGCGGGTGCGTCGGCGCATGGAGTAAAAGCCCACAGCGGCGAAGGTACCCGCAATGGTGGCAATCACGGTGGCCAGGGCGGACACCAGCAGAGTGGTGTAGACGCTCTGGATGATGGCCCGGTCATGGAAGAGCTGCTCATACCAGCGCAGCGAGAAACCCTGCCACACCACGTTGCTGTTGCCGTCATTGAAGGAAAATACGATCATCAGCAGGATCGGGGCATACAAGAACAGGAAAATCAGGCCCATGAAGATCCGGCTGCCCAAGCGGCGTTCTTTTTTCATAGGACCACCGCCTGTTCCTCGCCCTCACCGAAGCGATTCATAATCCACATACAGATCACAACAATCACCATCATCACCAGCGCGATGGCGCTGCCCAGATGGGGACTGTAAGCCCCGCCCAGGAACTGCAGTTCAATGAGGTTGCCCAGCAGCATGTGGGTGCCGCCGCCCAGCAGCTGAGAGATGGCAAAGGTGGATACGGAGGGAACAAACACCATGGTCACGCCGGACAGGATACCCGGCAGAGACAGGGGGAAGATCACACGGCGGAACACACCGGTGGAGTCAGCTCCCAGGTCCCGTGCGGCCTCCAGCAGGGAGTGGTCCAGCTTGATGATGACGGAATAGATGGGCAGGACCATAAAGGGCAGGTAGTTGTACACCATGCCCAGCACCACCGCGCCCTGGGTGCGGATCATGCGGAAATAGGCCATATCGGTCCCCAGAATGTGGTTGACCAAGTCAATCAACCCCACACTCTGGAAGAACTGATTGAGCAGGCCGTTGTTCTCCAGAATGGCCATCCAGGCGTAGGTGCGCAGCAGGAAGTTCACCCACATGGGAAGCATGATGAGCACGGTGGCGGTGCGCTGAAAGCCGGGGCCCTCCTTTGCCATGGCGTACGCCAGAGGATAGCCGATCAGCAGACAGATCACTGTGGCGATCAGGGCCAGCTGGAAGGATCGGGTAAAAATGGGCAAGTAGATGCCCATGCCGGTAAAGTTGCTCCAGGTAAAATCCCCCACCTCTGCCGCAGTCACACCCGCAGAGGTAAAGGCGTAGATCACCACCACAACAATTGGAGCGACCACAAAGAGGGCCATCCACAGCACATAGGGAGCGGCCAGCAGGGAACGGCTAGTTTTCATCTCCGCCCTCCTGCTCATCCACTTCCTCAGGCTCGTATTCAGCGTCGCTGATTTCCTCATACTCCTCGGAATAGGAGGAGTAGTCACCGAACATGCCGGAATACTGACTCTTCTTCATGACGTGGATGCCGTCGGGATCAATCTTGATGCCGATGCGGGAGCCTACTGGGGACAGGTCGGTGGTCTGGATGAGCCACTTGAAGCCGTAAAAGTCCACGATGATGTCGTACTGCATCCCCTTGAAGGTGACGTTGGTAACGGTGCCCTTCAGCTGGCCCTCGTTCTCCGGAACGATGTCCACATCCTCCGGGCGGATGACCACGTCCACTGGCTCGTCCTTCTCAAAGCCGCCGTCCAGACACTGGAATCTCCGGTTGAAGATCTCCACCACGCCGTCGGCGCGCATGATGCCGTCCAGGATATTGGACTCACCGATGAAGTCGGCCACAAAGGCGTTCTTGGGCTCGTTGTAGATGTCCTCCGGGGTGCCGATCTGCTGAATCTTGCCCCCGTCCATCACCACCACGGTGTCGGACATGGCCAGGGCCTCTTCCTGGTCGTGGGTGACATAAATAAAGGTGATCTCCATAGCCTTCTGGATGCGCTTGAGCTCGTTCTGCATATCCTTGCGCAGCTTCAGGTCCAGGGCGCCCAAAGGCTCGTCCAGCAGCAGCACCTTGGGCTTGTTCACCAGGGCCCGGGCGATGGCCACTCGCTGCTGCTGTCCGCCGGACAGCTGGCTGATATGGCGCTTTTCAAAGCCCCGGAGGTTCACTACCTCCAGCATCTCCATCACCCGCTGGTCAATCTCCTTCTCGCTGAGCTTGACCTTCCGCCGGGCGATCACCTTTCCCTTCTCATCCCGCTGCTCCTCCACCTTAGGGACCCGCAGGCCGAAGGCGATGTTTTCATAGACATTCAAATGGGGAAATAGGGCGTATTTCTGGAACACGGTGTTGATGGCCCGTTTATGGGGCGGGACAGCATTAATCCTCACACCGTCGAACAATACATCTCCCGAGGTGGGCGTCTGAAAACCACCGATAATGCGAAGGGTGGTCGTCTTGCCGCACCCACTGGGTCCGAGCAGCGTGAGGAACTCCTTGTCCCTGATATACAAATTAATCTTGTCCAGGATCACCTCGTCGTCAAACTTCATGGTGCAGTCAGACAGGCGGATCAGCTCTTTGGACATATGGCTCTCCCCCTAACAATCTTGTGTGTGAATTACACTGTCAGCTCCCTCGATTTATTCGCCCGGTTCGGTACTCCTCAGTGGGACATCCGGGGGGCCGGGCTTTCACGGATAGCGACATACACTATATCTGTTTGCCCCCCTCTTGTCAATCATTTTCCTGAAATTTTCCCTGTTTTTTACATGCCTCTCCAAAGTTCTTCCCGCACAAGAATGGAGCCCTCCGGTCAGCACCTCCGGAGGGCTCCATAGAGCTCATTTTTACGCTTTCTCAGAGCCTCGTTTTGGATCAGCTCAGGATGAGAGAAACCACCTGTCCAAGACCCCGTTCGTCCAGCAGGACCAGGCTGTGGGCGGCTCCCGGTTCCAGGGTGTAGGACGACCGCTCCACCTCACCCCGGGCATTTTCCACCGCCACCAGCGCCCACACCGCTTCAGACGGCGGCTCCAGGGTGAGATCGTCTTCGATCTCCTCCACGGAAAGGCTCTCTTCCCCCACCACGCGGTCATCCGCTCCAAACCAAGTAACGGTCACGGCTTTTATCCGCTCCGCCCACTGGGTGGAAAAGCCAACCTTCAGGGTGACGCTCTGCTCTTTCCCGCCTATGTTCTCCCGACGGCTGTGCTCCTCTGTAATAGTAAATCCCGCCCCGGCATAGCCCTGGCGATCTCCTTCACCGGTGATATAGACGGTACCGTCCTCCATCTGGTAGACCCGGTAGGCAGTGAGGGTATAGCCGTACTTGGGTGCCTCATATCCCTCCAGCTGCGGTCCCAGGTACACCGTGCCACTGAGGGCGTTTCTCTCCTCCCCCACTTCCACACGGACATCCGACAGGTCCGCATAGCCGGCGTAGTACAGTTCCCCGTCTTCTTCCGCCCGAAGAGCAAAGAAGCAGTTAAACCCCTCCAGGCCCGGAAACTCATAGCGCCTTGTCTCTTCGTTATACGTACCAATCAGGATTATCTGAGGCAGGGTAACCTTGTCCCCCTCCTCCGTCTCCCACTCCTGCACCCCGTACTCCGTACAGGGGAAACGGTCCTGGAAGGGCTCTGCCTTGTCCATCACCGGCAGATGCACCAGGTGAAAGCCTACGAACTGATCCTCACCCGTCAGCCGCTCTGGCATGGCCAGTCTTCCCCCTGCCGTTCCCACTGCAGCCGCCAGCACCAGCAGGGCGATCAGCGCACCAACCAACCTTTTCCTCTGCTTCTTCATTGCCCTCCTCCAATCTTCTATGGAACGAGTCCAACCTTCCTCCCCAAATGGAAAGACAGAGCATTTGGCCCCCAACGGTGCCCTGTCCGGCATATGGCTCTCCGCGGAACCCCGGCTCGTGCTGCGTTTACGCTCCGTCCGCTCCTTTCAGATACAGAGTGTGCCCGCTTCCCATGCCCTGGTCGTCCAGCACCACCAGGGTGTGATACTGTTCCCCGGTCTCTTCAATCGCCCGCGCATCATAGACCGTGCGCGTCACAGTGCCATCCTGACTGTACTCCTCCACCACAAGCCAGCTGGTGTCCTGCGCCAGGATCACCGCGGCCTCATCTCCCAGAGCATCGGTTGAAAACACGGTCTCCTCAATCATCCGGTCTGAGGCGTCAAACTCCTTGATGTGCACCTCCTGAAGACGGCTGACCGCCTCAAAATGCACCTCCACCGACATGGAAACCGACGTCGTTTCTCCGTTTATGGTCTCAGTACTGGTCCGTTCACTTTTGATGGTCATGCCCCCCGCGTTGCCGTAGCTGTTGCCGCTGCCGTCCAGATAGACGGTGCCATCCGGCATCTGAAAGACCTCGTATGCCCTCCAGGCATAGTCCGGTTCCCCCGCCGGCCACTCCGTCTCCCCCAGAGGAAGTCCGTAGTAAACGGTGCCGCTGACGGAATTTTTTGTGTCTCCCACGTTGGTGCTTGCATCCATGAGCTGGTTGCCCGACAGGAATACACTGCCGTCCTCCTGCTTCACCTGGGCCAGAAAGGCACCATACCCCTCCATGCCCCGGAAGGTAAAACCCTCCCCTTCATTGTACTGGGCGATGAGGATTTCCCGGGGAAAGCTGACACTACCCAGGCCCGTCACATTCATGGTCTCACTGCCGTACTCCACCCAGCCTTCTCCCTTCCGGGGAATCTCCTCCCACTCCCCGGGCAGGGGTTCCCAGGCCAGGAAATAGCCAATCCACGTATCATTCTCCGGTCCCTGGTGCTCCGGCTGGGCCAGCTTACCCCCAGTCGCATCCACCACGCCCGCCAGCACCAGCAGGGCGGCCAGGATTCCCAGGATTTTCCTTTTATTTTTCTTCATCGCCGTCCTCCAATTTTCCGTTGAAGTGGAGAATGTCCCCCACGTCGCAGTCCAGGTAGTAACAGATTTTATTGATGGTATGAAAGCGCACGCCGCTGGCCTTCCCGGAGCGAAGAATGGACAGGTTAGCCTCGGTGATGCCCACCTTGGCACACAGCTCCTTGGCGGTCATCCCCCGCTCCTTCAGCACGTCGCTGAGATGCACTTCAATTGCCATGGCTCTGCCCCCTCAGATGATGGAGTCGTTGTCCTCCTGCAGCGCCCTTCCCTTCTCCATCAGCCGGCACAGCAGAAACAGCGTTCCGGCCAGAATCAGCGGAAACAGGGGAATATAAGCGGAAAAGCTGGTGCTTTTCATCACCGCCATCAGACTCAGCTGCAGAAGGTTGGTAAAGACAGAAATGAGCACCGTGGCCTGCACCACAAACCGGCACCCCAGTGCCGTCCGTGTGCACAGTTCTACTGCCGCTGCGCCAAACAGTTCCGCCTCCATTGCCCGGGCCAGCTCCGCCCCCCACAGCAGAGTGAACGCCCCCATCAAATAAGGAGTCAGCTCCAGCAGGACCAGGACCAGCAGCACGGCACTGGTAAAAAAGGCCCCCTCCGGGTCCCCGGTGTTACCCTGAAAAATGTTCTCTCTCTGTGCCATGAACTCCGCCAACCGTCCGGCAGCCGAACCGAAGGCCAACACCATGGCTCCGCCCACCAGCAGGGGTTGAAGCGCCCCCAGAAGCCGCTGCTGAGAGCAGTCCTCCATTCCCCGCAGCAGCTTCAGCACCAGCCAGGCAATCAGCAGAGACAGCAGACATCCGCCCGCGGCCAGAGGAAATATCAGGTCAAAGGGCTGGGACAGCAGGGTGGGGTTGACGCCGAAAAAGACGAGGGCAAAGAGAACGGGCACCATCAGCGCCAGCAGCCAATCCTCTGTTCCCCGGCTTCCCTTCCAGCGACCGCTCCAAAGCGCCAGCAGCCCCGGCAGGGCACACACCAGAAATGCAAGGAACCAGGCAGCCAGGTTCCCCCAGAACCCGGACAGGGACAGTTCCCGCAGCCCGGCACCAATCCATCTGACCGGGGCGGAAAGCACATCGGCCGCTTCCGTACGGCCCAGCAGTCCGCCCAACACCGCCAGAGCGCCCCCCAGCAGGGCGGCTCCGGCCACCAAGAACAGATTTCTTCGGTTCATAGTGCACCTCCGATTATTGTTTTGCGATAATTTCTAATTCAGATATAGCACAGGAATTATCGTTTGTCAATAATTTCTTGGCGTGAAAAAGCGGGGCCTGCGGCCCCGCTTGGTTCAGGTGTTCTTTTCTTGCTCCCGTTCTGTCCCTTTCCACTGATAACGGGGGAAATACTCCGCCACAAAGTCCACATCCTCCACCTGGAAGGTGCGGCCGTTGAGATGCTCCAGCGGCCCGGCGTCGGTGGTAAACTGAAAGACCAGCTTATAGGAGTACAGGGCCTGGCCGTGGCGGCCGTACTTCCGGTTCTCCCGCTCACTTCCGTACTTTCCGTCCCCCAGCAGCGGGTGACCCGCCGCGGCAAACTGGGCACGAATCTGGTGAGTCCGGCCGGTGACGAGGTCGCACTCCACCAGGGAAAGCCCGTGCTCCACCGCCAGCGTCTTATATAAGGTAATGGCGGTCTTGGCCCCGGGCTGGGGACGGCTCTTGACGTAGACCTGCTTTTTCACCTCATCCTTGAAGAGGTAGCCCTCCAGCTTGCCCTCCCTGGGCTCCATACGGCCCTGGACCACGCACAGGTAGTACTTGCTCAGCTCCCGGTCCTTGATCTTCTGGTTCATCACCCGCAGTCCCTCGGCAGTCTTGGCGGCGATGACGATGCCGCCGGTGTTCCGGTCAATGCGGTTGCAGAGGGCGGGGGCAAAGGAGTTCTCCCAGTAGGGGGACCACTCTTTCTTCTGGTAGAGGTAGGCCTGGATGTGGGTCAGAAGGGTGTTCACCCGCTCGTTCTCGTCCGGGTGGACCACCAGCCCCGGCCGCTTGTCCAGCAGCATAATGTGCTCATCCTCATAGAGGATGTTCAGCTTGGGCTGATACAGGGACAAGAAGGCATTTTCCGGGGTAGGCCTTTCAAAAAACTCGTCGTTGATGTATAATTGCAGCACGTCCCCCACATTGAGCCGCACGTCCCGCTTGGACCCTTTTCCGTTTACTTTCACCCGCTTGAGACGGATGTACTTCTGGGCCAGGGGCGCGGGCAGCAGGGGCAGCGTCTTGGCCAGCCAACGGTCCAGCCGCTGTCCGGCGTCGTTTTTCCCGATGACAAACTCCTTCATGGACCGGTACGACTCCTTTTGTACAATATGTGGGATTCTCTCAAGATTGGACCACAAAAAAATAGTTTTGTCAATCACAAAAAAAGGTTTGACAAGTGGAGCCATTTTCTTTATAATACTCTCCGTACCATTATGCGAGTAGAAGGTCAAGCACTTGGGAGGAACGTCATGCGTCTGGATTTACAAGAGATTATCTACACGCCCGACGCACAAAAGACGTTTCAGTTTCAGCTGGACCTGTCCGACCTGGATTTCTACGGCTACAAACCTGTAACCCACCCCATTCTGGTGCAGGGCAGCGTGACCAACCACGCGGGCGCTCTGGTGCTGGAGGGGACCATGGAAACCCAGCTGGATCTGGTCTGCGACCGCTGCGGAAAGGAATTTTCCCGGAAAAAGGTGGTCAAACTGGACAGCTTGGTGGCTCAGGAGCTGGAGGATGAGGAAAACGACGACATCCTTCTGCTGGAAGGCACCGAACTGGATTTGGACCAGGCGGCTTCTGAGGCCTTTGTCCTCGCGATGGATACCAAAAACCTTTGCTCAGACGACTGCAAAGGGCTGTGCGCCAAGTGCGGAGCCAACCTGAACCTTGGCCCCTGCGGGTGCAAACCTGAAGTAGATCCAAGATTGGCGGCCCTTGCGCAGCTGCTGGATAATGATGCTGAGTGAGTAGTCGAAGTGCCTCGATTGGCACGAAAACCGAAGGAGGTGTCAAACATGGCGGTTCCTAAGAGAAAAGTGTCCAAGGCCCGGCGCGATAAGCGGCGCAGCTCCGTTTGGAAGCTGGAGACTCCCGGTATCGTGACCTGCCCCAAGTGCGGGGCTTACCGGCTGCCCCACCGGATGTGCAAAAATTGTCTGACCTACAACGGCCACACCTTTGGCCAGGTCGAGGCTCAGCAGTAAGCACAAAGACAACGTAGTGAAAAGGCCTCTGCGTCCCATGGACGCAGAGGCCTTTTTCCGTATTATGACAAGGTTGGCGCCTCTACCTGCAGCTGCTTATAGAAGTCCAGGGTGCGGAAGCCCCGCTCCAGCTGGGTATGGAGGTAGGCCTCCGTCAAGTCCCCCAGCTGCCGCAGGCCCTCCCCCTCCGCCTGGAAGGAAAAGAGCCGCTTGGGGTCCCCATAGGCAATGTGCTCCATAGCCCGGAGGGCCTGGCTGTTGATGGGCATGGAAATTCCCTCCCCCACCTGATCCCGGCAGCGGGCACAGTGGAGCACCCCCTCCCGCAGGTGGAACCGGGGCTCCTCCGGCTGCTCCGCGCCGCACACGGCGCAGCCCTCCAGCAGCGGCTCGTACCCCGCCAGACACATGGCCTTCAGCTCGAAGGCCGCCTTCACCAGCGCCAGGGGCTTATGGAGCTTGTCCAGGGCATGGAGGCTGTTAAGAATCAGAGAGAGGAGCTGTGGATTGGGCTCCCCCTCCACCGCCAGAAGCTCGGTGACCTCGGCAAAGTAACAGGCCAGAGCCAGCTTGTCCAGATCGTCCCGCACCCCCTGGAAAATCCGCTCAGGGGACGCCTCCTTCACGGTCCAGCGGCCCTGGTAGTCGTAGAGCACCAGCTCCCCCCAGCTGAGCAGCTGGCACCCGGCCGCCAGCGGGCTGCCCTTCTTCCGGCAGCCCCTGGCAGAGGCGGTGAGCTTGCCCTGGTCCTGGGTGAGCAGGGTCAAAATTTTATCCGATTCTTTATAGTCCACGCCCCGCAGAACCAGCGCCTTGGTGGCAACATGCATACAAATCCCTCAACTATGTAGCGAAGCCTGGGCTTCGCTTTTAAATTTCCCGGGCGGACAGCGGCCCGGCCCGAAAGGCAGTTCGCGCCTCTGGCAGAATGGCCTGGGCCTCCCGCTCCTCTCTCACGCCCCGGATAGCCAGGTAGGCCTGGGGCAATCCGGTGGCAAAAAACAGCGCCCACAATCTCTCCTCATCCACGGTTTCCTTGCCCTCCTGTTTTTCTGTCTGTGGGTTAGGCTGGCAAGTTTTCCGAATCCTATGAGCGGTAAATTTCGGCGGCTTTTTACCAGGCGGCCACGGTGCCGTCACAACGGGGCTCTGTTCCGCCCACCAGCAGGCCGTTTTTCGTACGCCAGATGATTTCGCCCCGGCCCATGGAAATGTTTGTATTTACAATTTCCACCTCGTGACCCATTTCCGCCAATTTCTTTCCGATATGGGCGGGCACCTCCCGTTCCAGCTGGATGTGCCGCCCGCCAATCCACTGCATCCGGGGGGCGTCCAGGGCCTCCTGGGGGTTCATGTGGTAGTCTACCGTATTCACCACCACCTGCACGTGGCCCTGGGGCTGCATAAAGGCGCCCATGACGCCGAAGGGACCCACTGCCTCCCCGTCTTTCATGAGGAAACCGGGAATGATGGTGTGGTAGGACTTCTTGCCGCCCGCCAGGCAGTTGTCGCTGTTTTCGTCCAGGGAGAAGTTGGCTCCCCGGTTCTGCAGGGAGATGCCGGTGCCGGGGATGGCTACCCCTGCCCCAAAGGTGGTGTAATTGCTCTGAATAAAGGATACCATGTTGCCGAAGGGGTCGGCAGTACATAAGTAGATGGTTCCGCCGCAGGAGGGGTCTCCCGCCTCGGGCAGCAGGGCACGGTCCCCGATGAGGGCCCGGCGGCAGCGGGCATATTCCTCGGAGAGCAGGTCCTCCACCCTGGTCTTCATGTACCGGGGATCGGCCACATAGGTCTTGGTGTCGGCAAAGGCCAGCTTGATACATTCCAGAATTTTATGATAGGTATCGGCACAGTCCCGCTCCTCCGACAGAGGGAGGCCCTTCAGAAGATCCAGCGCCATGAGCACGGTAATGCCGTGGCCGTTGGGGGGAATCTCACAGACGGTATAGCCCTTGTAGTCGGCGGTGATGGGCTCCACCCACTCCGGGTGATAGCTCCGGAAATCCTCCTCGGAGAAGTAGCCTCCGGTCTCCCGGCTGAAGGCCACAATTTTCTCCATGATGGGGCCCCGGTAATAGCTCTCACAGCCGGTGGCGGCCAGCTCCTCCAGGGTCTGGGCGTACTCCTCCCAGCGGAAGAGTTCCCCCGCCTTGTATGGGCTGCCGTCCTCCTTCATAAAGGTCTTCCACCAGTAAGCGTGGGGCGCCGGGTCGGACTTCATGGCCTTGGCAATGCGCTGGGAGTCCTGCTCCCACTGGGGCTCCACATTCACCGCCACCGGGCAGCCCTCCCGGGCGTAAGACACAGCGGGGGCAAAAAGCTCCTCCAGGGACTTGGTCCCGAAGCGGCGGTTCAGCTCCGCCCACCCCGCCGGAGCGCCCGGAACCATGGTGGGCAGCCAGCCGGCCTCCGGCATCTCTGCAAAGCCTTTTTCCTTCACAAGCCTTGCTGACAGAGCCATAGGAGCCTTCCCACTGGCATTCAGGCCGTAAAGCTTTTTCTCTTTCTCCACCCACACCAGGGCGAAGCAGTCTGAGCCCAGGCCGTTGCCCGTAGGCTCCAGCAGCGGCATGGCGGCAGCCATGGCAACCGCGGCATCCATGGCGTTGCCCCCCGCCTTCATCACATCCAGGCCGATCTGCGCACCCAGGGGCACGGAGGTGCAGGCCATGGCGTGGCGGCCATAGACCACATTCCGCCGGGAGGGATAGGCATACTTCTGGGGATCAAACTGAGGCAAAGCAATCAACTCCTTTTGTCGTTGGCTCCATTATACTAAAATCTCTCTTCCTTGACCACCCCGCCGTCCAGTTTCTTTTTCCCTTGCGGGGATAGTTTTTGTGTCACCGGACAAACTATCCTCCAGATTGAAGAAAGCGGAGCGGTATGCGATATGAACACAAAAAAACTGGGCGGCCAGACGGCGGCTCTGGCCAATCCCCCCTTCCTCATCAGCCGGGCCTGTGTGGTGGGCCAAAAGGAGGGCCAGGGGCCGCTAGCAAGCTATTTTGATTCTATTGCTGAGGATGACGCCTTCGGGCAGTCCTCCTGGGAGAAGGCGGAGAGCACCATGCAGAAGCAGGCCCTCTCCCTGGCCCTGGAGAAGGCGGGACTAGCGGCCTCCAATTTGGACTGGCTGTTTGCCGGCGACCTCCTCAACCAGTGCATCGGCTCCTCCTACGCCGCCCGGGAACAGGACCTCCCCTTCTTCGGCCTGTATGGGGCCTGCTCCACCATGGGGGAAGGGCTGGCTCTGGCCTCCATGACGTTGGACGGCGGCTTCGGGGAGCGGGCAGCGGTGGTGGTGTCCTCTCATTTCTGCTCCGCCGAGCGGCAGTACCGCACCCCTCTGGAGTACGGCAGCCAACGCACCCCCACCGCCCAGTGGACGGTGACCGGCTCCGGGGCAATTGTGCTGGCCCGGGAGGGGGCCGGTCCCCGGATTACCCATGTAACCCCAGGTAAAATCGTGGACAAGGGCATCAAGGACACCAACAACATGGGGGCCGCCATGTCCCCCGCCGCCGCTCAAACCATTGCTGCCCACCTGCGGGACACCGGTCGGAGCCCGGGCTTCTACGACAAGATTATCACCGGCGATCTGGGGGTACTGGGCAGCACCCTGCTGCTGCGGCTGCTGGAGGAGGATGGCATCTCTCTCAATAACCATCTGGACTGCGGCGCGCTCATCTTTGATGTGGAGCAACAGGACGTCCACTGCGGCGGGTCGGGCTGCGGGTGCTGCGCCTCAGTGCTGGCGGGCTACCTGCTGCGGCAGCTGGAGGAGGGGACCTGGAAGAACATCCTCTTCTGCCCCACCGGAGCCCTCCACTCCCCTACCGCCTCCTTCCAGGGGGAGTCCATCCCCGGCATCTGCCACGCCATCGCCATTTCCGCGGGCTGAACCCGCCTTGTTCTTTGGGAGGTTTTATGGAATACTTCAATGCCTTTCTCTGCGGCGGCATTCTGTGCGTCATCGGCCAGCTGCTCATTGACAAGACCAAGCTCACTCCCGCCCGGATTTTGGTGTGCTACGTCACCGCCGGGGTAGTTCTCAGCGGGCTGGGGGTATATCAGTACCTGGTGGACTGGGGCGGCTGCGGCGCCACCGTTCCCCTCACCGGCTTCGGGCACCTGCTGGCCAAGGGCGTTCGCAAGGCAGTGGCGGAGGACGGTTTGCTGGGTGCCCTCACCGGAGGCGCCACCGCCGCGGCGGGAGGAATTACCGCCGCCATCTTTTTCGGCTTTCTGGTGGCCCTGGTGTGCAAACCAAAACCAAAGGGATAAACAAAACGGGAGACCGCTGAGAGCGGACTCCCGTTTCTTATATCCTCTCAAGATTCCGGCGGTTCTTCCGGGATGGTTCCCGCCAAGCGTTTTACCTCCAGGTAGTAGTGTTCCGTACCCGGGTCCAGAGTTACGGTCTTCACGCCGTTTTCCAGATCAAAACCGAAGTTCTGCCGCACAATCACAATCTGACCCCGGTCCTCCAGAGTGGCGGTCTGCTCCGTGCAGGAGAGGTTGGAGCCCAGGGTGGTCACCAGGTCGTAACTGCTCACGCCGCTATTTTCCGTGTGGGCACAGTAGAAGTCGTAGCTGTTCTCCTTGTTCATTTGGGCGCTGACGGCGACGCTGCCTCCGGCGGGGACGGTGACTTCCGCCTCCAGCCAGCACACCCGGTCCACGGTATTCACATCGCTGCCCAGCTCCTCCAACCAGCCGGTGCCGTACCGCTCCGCGGCTTCCGGGGAGAGCACACCGTACGCAAACAGGTGCTCCAGGAACGCCCGGTACCAGGTGTCAAAGTCCACGGAAAGCTCGGTGCCATCCTGCTCGTAGGTCTTCTGGCTTTCCTCCTCCCACATCGGAGTGAGAATCTTCCGAAGCATGGTATCCAAGTCGCTCTCGTACCGCTCCACCGTTACCCCACAGCCCTCCAGCTCCTGGGTATCCGGGTCGGTTCCTCCTGTGACATAGCCACCGATGGTCATGTTTTCCACGTCCTCCCCCACCACCAGCAGATAGAAGGTCTGGCCGTATCGGGACTCCCCCTCCTGTGGGATGGAGAAGCCCTGGATCATGGTGCCGTTTTCCCGGTCATACCGCCCGCCGTGGAAGCCGTAGGCCAGCACGGTGGTTTTGTCATAGTCCAGGTCAAATCCCACCCGGAGGAAGGGGTTGGGGATTCCGGCCTCCTCATCCTGTGCCGGGCCGTAGGGGTCGGTAAATTCATAGACCACCACAGGAACACTGCTCACGTCAGGGGCCGGACCCAGGGCGTTTTGCAGGTAGCTGCCGTCGCCGAGAAGGGCCTTGTAGTCCTCCCAGCTTTCAGCGTAGTTCAGGTTGGAACTGCCCCCCTCCTCCCCTTCCATGAGAGTGCCGCTCCAGGCTCCCTCAAAGGATCCGGAGTAGGTCCCCACATAGGTTCTGGTTTCCAGCTCCTGTCCGTCCATCGTCAGGGTGGGACGGCTCCAGCCCAATTCGCTCAGGGAGGATGCAAAGGGATAGAGGAGCGTGATGGTCTGATTCTCCTCCGAGCTGTTGGTCAGGGTATATGCATCGGTGACCAGGATATGGCTGTTGTACCGGTACTGTCCGCCCTCAGGGTACAGCTCCTGATAGTCTTTCAGCACCGCCTGCCGCTCCTCCTCCGTCAGCCAGGTCCGGTCCGAAAGCCGTTCCTCATTGCTCTCCCACCGGGGCACCCAGGGGGCAAAGTCCAGAGTGATGTCCCGCTGGGCGGTGATGCTGCCGTTGGCCTCCCCCAGGGTCAGGGGAAACACCGGCCCGGCGTAGGACATGAAGACGGATGCCTCATCGTGGCCGCTGCCCCCGGCGTTGGCCCCGATGCGGAAGATGGGAATGAGCCCGGTAATGCCACCCACTCCCACCACCAGGATAGCCAGGCAGGCGGCCAGAGCCGTCCACCGCTTCCAACGGAATTTCTTTTTGGGGTTGTATGTGGCCCCCTCGTCGATTGTTTTGTCGCTCAGCTCACTCATGGCCTCAAAGAGGCGCTCGCTTTTGTCACTCACAGGCTCACTCCTTCCCGCTCCAGGGCCCGGCGCAGACTGCCCCGCATCCGGAACAGCCGCCCGGCCATCTGCTTGGGGGTACACCCGCACTGTCCGGCCAGCTTATCCACCCGCTCCCCGTACCAGTAACGGCGGACAAAGACCACCCGGTCCTCCTGGCTCAGGGTATCCAGCCAGCGGTCGATGGCGGCGGCAGTCTCCTTGGCCTCAAACTCCGCCTCGGCACTCTGGACAGCGGGAACGCAGTCCTCCAGCTCCAGCACCAGCGCCTCCATGCCCTCGCCCCGCTTCTGGCTTCGTTTGGCCCGCCAGCGGTCAATGGACAGGTTGCGCACGATCCGGGCCAGATAGGCCCGGAGGGAGCCCGGGCGCTGGGGCGGCATGGTGTTCCAGGCCCGGTGCCAGGTGTCGTTGACGCACTCCTCCGCATCCTGGACACTGTCCAGAATGTTCTGGGACAGACTGCGGCACAGCCCGCCGTATTTCTCATCGGAGGCCGTAATGGCCCGCTCATTCCGCTGCCAATAGAGCTCCACAATGGCACCGTCCTCCACAGGTGCTCCCCCTTTCTCATCCTTGAAGGTCCCTTCACCCTTTCAGACGAAATTAAGCCTGCAATATTGCACCCATTTTACCATGTGGGGCAGAAAAAAACCACCCGGAGCCATGGGCTCCGGGTGGTACACTTGTTATTCTTCTCCGTGGAGACAGAACATGGGCCGGGCCTCGTCAAAGAGGTCCACCATGCCGCAGTAGTTCAGAATCTCATAGTTTTTCATCCATTCCTGCTGGGTCTCGTTCAATTCTCCCTGCTCCAGGAACTGTCCGTCCTTGGTATAAATTCCAACCGGGGTGACGGCAGGCAGCTCCTCGTACATCTGGGACAAGAAATTCATGAAGCCGGTCATGGGCAGCCCCGCCAGCTGTGCGGTAAGCACCCCCAGATAGTTGGGGCTGATGATCACATCCTGCTGCTCCTCAATATCGTAGTTGGTCCAGATGAAGAAAGGCACCTCATACTGCCGCATGACTTCCTCAGTGGTCCGCTCAGACAGGGCTTTTCCATGCAGCTGCTCGTAAAACTCATTTCTCAGCGGCGGCTGATGGTCGCCAAAAAAGACAACCATGGTGGGCTCGTCCAGATTCTTGTAGTAGTTGATCAGCTGTTCCAACGCCAGGTCGCTTTCCCGCAGCAGGGCAAAGTACTGCTCCGCCGTATTGTCGGCTGCAGACAGCTCTGCGGGCAGGTCAATGGTGCGTTCCAGATTGTTCCAACCTTGGGCGTAGCCGCTGTGGTTCTGCATGGTGACGTTAAAGAAGAAGGTAGAATCCTGCTCCTCCGTGGTATCGAAAATGACTTCATAGTCGGAGATATCGGAAATCACATTGCGGATATACCAGGGGTCGACAACATCCTCATCAAACAGCTTTCGGTCAAAGTTCAGATAATCGTATGCGATTACCCGGTTCCAGCCGGAAGCCTTGTAGGGGTGGAAGGCAGTGGTCTCATAGCCCTGGGTGCCCGCCAGAGCGGCCAGGGAGGGCATATTTTCCTCCACATAGAGCTGGTAGGCCACTGTGTGCGGCGGCTGGAAGATGCTGTTGAAGCCGGTGAGGTACTCAAACTCCACGGTGGCTGTACCGCCGCCCGTCACGGAAGAGTACATCCACCCCTTCACCGTATTTTCCTCCAGGGAATGCAGGAAGGGCATGGGATCCTCCGAGCAGCTGAACCGATCGTAAACCGAAAAGTCCGCAAAGGACTCATTCATGATGACCACTATGTTGGTGGGCTTGGTGGCACTCTCGTCCCCCTCCAGGCCGGGATACTCTTCCATCAGCTCCAGAACGGTCTCCTCAGAGTAACCCTCCGGCTTCTCCACGGAGCTGTACCGCAGGGCCACGGTGAAGTTGAGCAGGAATCCGTTGCGCTGGGTCACCCACTGCTGGGTGAAGATGCCCAGGGTGGGCAGCATGCTCGTGAAGAAGAACGCGTAGCAGTAGCCCACAATACACACCAGCGCCAAACCACTCACCGGCAGGGGCAGACGGGCCCGCTTTTTCTGGGGCTGGCACATACACACCAGGGAGAGATAGGCCACCAGCAGAATGAGAGCCTGGACGATATAGAGGTCCATGGAATAGTCAAAGCCCTCAGCCACGTTGGCAGCCGTACGCCATGCAGTCACATCCGCGGGGAAAAGGATTCTTCCCCGGAAGCGCAATATGTAATGGTTGACCAGGCCCACCAGGAAGGCCAGCGTCACACCCAGAGCCGCCGCCCGGCGGTTGCGCCCCAGCACCAGGCGCAGAAAGACGAACAGAATATAGTACCACACCATGTTCATCAGAACCTGCCAGGCATACAGGTCCCGAAATACATTGTTCTGGTTCAGGATCTCCACCATCCACAGGCAGACCCAGGGTCCCAGCAGAAACACCAGCCGGGATCCCCATTTTCCCGGGTGTTCCCGGATGTCGGACACCAGTCTGGGAAAGGTGTCCCCATAGAGCAGTCGCTTCATGTATCTATCCTCCAATATCAACACGGCATTCGCCGCCTTTAATAGCATAGCTCAGTTGTCGAAAAATGCAAGACCTCCGGCAGAAGTTCGTAATTTTTTTGATTTGTCTCTGTTCTTATCAGACGCAAACAAAAAGAAAAGGTTTCACGCCTTTAATTATTCATTTTTGAGTGAATATTCATTTTCTCCCAATTTACAGTTTTCTGTGCCAGCTTTCCGATTCCCTCGCTTTCTTCAGCACTAATTTCCGCCTTTCTGCCGAAAAAAGTTTTTGCATTTGCAAAAAATTTGCATATCTATCTATTGACGGTGTATAGAATCCTGGGTTATACTCAGAATAACGCCCCGATCCATTCGGGGCCCATTGAAAAGGAGATATTACTATGAAAAAGTTTCTTGCTTTGGCTATGGCTCTGGCCATGGTAATGAGCCTGGCCGCCTGCGGCAGCAAGAGCGGCAGCAATAGCAGCAGCGCTTCCGGCTCTCAGCAGTCCTCCGGTACCCCCATTTCCGTTTACACCAATGCTTACTTCGCTCCCTTTGAGTATTATGACGGCACCGACATCGTGGGTGTGGACGTGGATATCATGAACATGGTGGGTGAGAAGCTGAACCGCGAAATCACCTACACCAACGTGGAGTTTGGTACCATCATCGACACCGTCTCTTCCGGCAAGCTGGCTGATGTGGGCGCCGCCGGCATTACCATCACCCCTGCCCGCCAGGAGCTGGTGGACTTCTCCGATCCCTACTACACCTCCGTGCAGTATGTGATTTATCCCACCGGCACCATGACCCCCGACGGCACTGACGGCGACACCAATTACATCCTCTGGGACTCTCTGGCTGACAAGAAGATCGGCGTGCAGACTGACACCACCGGCGACATCTATGTGGGCCTGGAGATCAACTCTGACGGCAGCGAGGAGTCTGACAACTACACCGGTGTGCTCTATGGCACCCAGACCAGCCAGACCCGCTACGACAGCGCTCAGCTGGCCGTGGACGCCGTGGGCGCCGGTCAGATCGATGTAGTGGTTGTGGACTATCTGCCCGCTTCTTTCATCGTGGACAAGAACGACGGCTATGAGTGCGCCGCTCTGTACTACGCCGGGGCCGAGGGCGAGGATCCCTACCCCACCCAGGAGCAGTACGCCATCTGTGTTACCAAGGGTCAGGACGAGCTGCTGGCCGCTATCAACGGTGTGCTGGCCGAGCTGGGCGAGGACGGCATCAATGACCTGGTGATGAAGCACATGGGTCTTGAGTAATTCCTATTTCTGAGATTGAGATAAAGAAGAAATGCTGGCGGAACGGCGCCCACAGGCGCCGTTCCGCCGCTGACATGAGAAAGCCGGTGAACATATGAGCTTTTTTGAGAAATTTGTGCTGGTCTTTACAGAACCAAAGTATCTGGAAAGTATGCTGACCGGCTTGCGCATGACCCTTGCCATCTCCGTCGGCGCCGCCCTCATCGGTCTGGTGCTGGGCACGGTGGTGGCACTGGTAGGCCTGTCCCGGTCCAAGCATCCCCTGATGAAGATTCCCAAGCTCATCTGCGGGATCTACGTCACCGTGGTACGCGGCACCCCCATGGCCCTGCAGCTTTTCATTATGGCCTTCGTGGTGCTGGCCATCCGCGGCTTCCCGGTATTGGTAACTGCCATCATCGCGTTCGGCATCAACTCCGGCGCCTATGTGTCGGAGAACATCCGCGCCGGCATCCTGTCGGTGGACGTGGGCCAGACCGAGGCCGGCCGTTCCCTAGGCCTGTCTTCCGGGGCCACCATGTGGTACATCGTCATCCCCCAGGCTATCAAGAACGTAATTCCTTCCATCGGCAATGAACTGATTGCCCTGATCAAGGAAACCTCCATTGTCAGCATGATTGGTATGTACGACCTGACTGCCGCCGCCAAAAATGTGGGCAGCGGACAAAATTTGGCCAATTACCTGGCTCCCATGACGGTAGCGGCCCTGTTCTATCTGGCCATTGTATATCTTCTCACCTTTATCATCAAAAAAATTGAGAGGAGGCTGCGCCAAAGTGATCGACGTTAAAAACCTTACCAAGTCCTTTGGAAGCCACTTGGTGCTGGACAACATCTCCGAGCACATTTCCCCCGGAGAAAAGGTCGTTATCATTGGCCCCTCCGGCTCTGGTAAGTCCACCTTCCTGCGTTGTCTGAACCTGCTGGAGACCCCCTCTTCCGGTTCTATTACCTTTGAGGGCACGGAAATTACCTCTCCCAAGGTTGATATTGACTCCGTCCGCCGCCAGATGGGCATGGTGTTCCAGCACTTCAACCTCTTCCCCAATATGACCATCCGCAAAAACATCACCCTGGCCCCTGTACTGACCAAGCGCATGAGCCAGGAAGAGGCGGATGAGACCGCCATCACTCTGCTTAAGCGGGTAGGCCTTGCAGACAAGGCGGATTCCTACCCCGCCCAGCTCTCCGGCGGTCAGAAACAGCGGATCGCCATTGTCCGCGCCCTGGCCATGAAGCCCAAGGTCATGCTCTTTGACGAGCCCACCTCCGCCCTGGACCCCGAGATGGTGGGTGAGGTTCTGGAAGTTATGAAGCAGCTGGCCGAGGAGGGCATGACCATGGTGGTGGTCACCCACGAGATGGGCTTTGCCCGGGAGGTGGGCAGCCGGGTCCTGTTTATGGACGGCGGCCACATTCTGGAGCAGAATGAGCCCCATGCCTTCTTTTCCAATCCCAAAGAGGCCCGCACCAAGGAGTTCTTGTCCAAGGTGCTGTGATTCCCTGAACAAACAGTTGTCCCCCGGACCGCCAACGTCCGGGGGCTTTGTTTTTCTCTCATTCCACAATCGTTCGCTTCGCATGAAAAAGGACCGGCCCCAGAAGGGCCGGTCCTCTCTTCTCCTGCAAATACTTCAGCCGGAGCGCCGGAACATCAATAGTTCTCAGCCTTAAGCTGGAAGTAGTCTCTGGGGTGGGCGCACACAGGGCACACCTCGGGGGCCTGCTTGCCTACATGGATGTGGCCGCAGTTGCTGCACTGCCAAATCATGTCGCCGTCCCGGGAGAACACAATGCCGCCCTCCACATTGGCCAGCAGCTTGCGATAGCGCTCCTCGTGCTCCTTCTCGATCTTGGCCACTTCCTCGAACAGGAAAGCGATGTGGTCAAAGCCCTCCTCCTTGGCCTCCTTGGCCATGGTGGAGTACATATCGGTCCACTCGTAGTTCTCACCCTCGGCAGCGGCCTTCAGGTTTTCAGCAGTGGTGCCGATGCCGTTCAGAAGCTTGAACCAAATCTCAGCGTGCTCCTTCTCGTTGGCGGCAGTCTCCTCAAAAATCTTGGAGATCTGAACATAGCCGTCCTTCTTGGCCTTGGAGGCAAAGTAGGTGTACTTGTTGCGGGCCTGGGACTCGCCGGCAAACGCGGTCCACAGATTGGCTTCCGTCTTGCTTCCCTTCAACTCAGGCATAATCAATTTCCTCCTCATGTAAATAAATAGGAATTATTATTATTATTATTAACTGTGCCTAAAGAATAACATAGCTTACCGACTTTGTCAATCATTTTTTCCTCTCTAACAGGAAATTTTTTTGCTATCATACGGCGCTGTGCTTTTCATTTATCGCACTTCTTCCACCTCTGCGGCCGACTTTCGCCAATGTTTTTTCTTCACGGCGCCGAGCTCAAGCACACCTTAATTTCAAATCCGCCTGTCCCGGATCGTTCCAGGACCTTTGCTCTGGTCTCCAAATCGTTGAAATGCCACCACTCCGAGGCCAAGGGAGTCAGCCCTGCTCCGGCGCAGTAGCGCTGCAAGCCCAAAGCTGGTTCGTTCATCCCTTCCGCCAGCTGGGCGGATTTCCAGGCTGTGGCCGAGTTAACTGCCACCGGTGCGGTAAAGGTAGCCGCTGCCATGCTCAGCTCGTGCATCTGGGTGGGCATTTCATAAAGGGAGTAGTCTGTTATTCTCAGATAGGAATAGCTCCCGCACTGCTGTACCTCCGTGTCCCACACCTTGCCCAGACTTACGTCGATGGCAAATCCCTTCTGATGGTTGGAGTAGCCATTGGAAATAAACCAGGTCTGGCTCCAGGGCGGGTCACTTACCCCCTCCTTCACCACAGGGTCCCGCTCCGCCATCTTGCTCACCGCATCCCGCACCGCTTTCTGGGTGCTGTACGGCCGGTAGCCCTCATAGAGCACCAGTGTATTGCCCTCCTCCAGAGCGGCCCGCTGGGCCTGAGCGATTTTCAGCGCCATGGAGTAGAGCACCGGCATCATGTACTCCTCCCGTCCCAGCCGCTCATTGTAGCGCTTCCCGGTATAGAAGGCATTGCCAGTAATACCGGAAATGCTTTTACCGCTGGTGCGATAGAGCGAGCTGAAGCTGTTGGTGGCATGGTACACCATGGAGGGAATGACATCGGGCAGATTGATCATACAGTAGCGGTGCTCCACCCAGCCCGTTCCCTGCTCACATCGAACCCGCCACCAGTCCTTCTGCTCCTCCAGAATGGTGAAGGGCGTGCCCGGCTTCAGCACCGCCATGGCCCCCGCAAAGGGATCCGGTTCGGGTTCGGGTTCCGGCTCTGGCTGAACGGGCTCCGGCTGTTCTCCCCCGGCCTGGTCCACAGCATCCGGTGCATCCGAGGGCTCCTGATCTGCTGTTTCGCTTTCCGACGAGCCCTGTTCTGTTTGATCCTCTGTGGATCCCGTCTCCTCCCGGGCAGGAGACTGCTCTGCCGGTTCCCCGCCGTTGGAGTGATCCTGCTCCGTTTGGCCTGTACCACCTTCCGCCGGCTGTGCGGTATCTTCGCCCTTCTCTTCTTTCACAGCAGCCGGCTCCGGCTCCGGTTTTGGCATCTGATCCGGCCGGATCTCCCATAGTCCCAGTTCTACGGAAGTATATCCCGTGGCTCCCCGTACCGGCAGCTCCAGTCCGCCGTGATTCTCCGGACGAAACTCAGTTTCCAGCCTGTGATCGTTCTCCCACTCCAGCGTGTGGGCCGGAACCTGTGGTTCTTCCGGCTCCAGCGGGAGCTCATCCTCCCCGGGAACGTCGGGCATGGGCTCCGGCGGAACCAAACTGCTGGCCGATGCATGGCTGGAAGATACCTCCTCCCCTTGGCCGCCTGGTCCACAGGCGCTCAGGGAACACAACAGGGCTCCTGCCAGAAGCAGGGCCGTCAGATTTCGCATCATTGGTCTACCTCCGTTTCTCAGCAGCGGTGGACACTCCTCTATTGCCCTTCATTATATCCTGCCCCATTTTTTTCGGCAAGCAATTTCTTTCCCGCTTAAGCCCTTGACTTTTGGGGCTAATTGCGCTTTCATTAAAGCAGTAAAGTTTTTGTAAAGGAGATGGATCTTGTGAAATCCGCTTCCACTAAACGCAGGTTCGCATCGGTTCTTTTGGCTTTGCTGCTCCTCCTGAGCCTTGTCCCCGTCTCCGCCTCCCAACCGGACAAGCCGGAGATCTACGCAGAAAGCGCCATTGTCATCGACTATGACACCGGCGAAACCATTTATGCCAAGGATACCGACTCCCTCCGTGTTCCAGCCTCTATGACCAAAATCATGACCGCCTACATCATTTTTGAGGAGCTGGAAGCGGGCACCTTTACTCTGGACACCATGGTGCCCATCAGCGCGGAAAATGCCCGCAAGTCCCGTGACTCCAGCTACCCGGCCATGGTGCCCCTCCCCTCCGGAGGCGAGGTCAGCGTGGAAACCCTGCTCAAGCTCATCCTGATCCCCTCCGCCAGCGCCAGCTGTATTGTGATGGCGGAGTTTATCTCCGGCAGCGAAGAGGCCTTTGTGGCCCGGATGAACCAGACCGCTCAGCGTCTGGGCATGGTAGGTGAGTACGAAAACTGTCACGGAGCATTCCCCCACTATCTCACTGCCCGCTCGGTGGCCATCCTGATCCGGGAGTTCATTGACCGGTTCCCCCAGATTCTGGAGTACACCTCCCTCCCCTCTGTGGAGTTTAACGGCAAGACTTACCCCAACACCAACAAGCTGCTCACCGATCACTATTATGAGGGCTGCGACGGCTTCAAAACCGGCACCATCCCGGAGGCCGGCTACTGCCTGTCCGCCACCGCGGTCCGGGACGGCCGCCGGATCATTGCAGTGGTCATGAAGTCCAACAACGACACTCACCGCCACACGGATACCGCCACCATTCTGGACTACGGCTTCCAGTGGCTGGATGAGAACTCCTTCTATTTTGATGATATTGCGGACCACTGGGCCCGCGCCAACATTGAACGGCTGGCCGAAACCGGCATTGCCCTTCACACGCGGGGTGGAAAATTCCGGCCCTACGAGCCCATCACCCGCGGTGAATTTACCGCCATGCTGGTCTCCGCTCTGGGGCCCCGGGGCGCTCTGGACGCCCTGCCCGAGGGGACAACGCCCCAATTCACCGACCTGGATGACTACTGGGCTCAGGCCGAAATCCTCCGGGCCGCCTCCCCGGGGCTGGTGGCCGGCACAGGATACGGTGCCTTCTCCCCCGACTCCGCCATCAGCCGGGAACAGGCCATGGTGATTCTCAACAACGCTCTCCGTCCCCCTCAGGCACAGGGTCCCACCTTCCCGGACAGTGCAAGTGTCTCCCCCTGGGCACAGCAAGGGGTCAATAACATCACCGCCCTGGGGCTCTTCTCCGGCGGCAGCGACGGTCTCCTCCATCCCGGCGGACAGCTCACCCGCGGGGAAGCGGCCACGGTTTTCTGTCAGATTCTGGATCGTCTGTAAGTGATAAAATACAAAACGAGGCGTCTCCCATGGGAGACGCCTCGTTTTTTGTTTCTTCTTATGGCAGGTATATTTACTTTACACACGCTTCCACACCGCGCCGCCGGGCACGTCGGTCACCTCAATGCCCTGCTGCTTCAGCTCGTCACGGATGCGGTCGGCCTCAGCAAAGTTCTTGGCCTTCTTGGCCTCGCCTCTGGCCAGCACCAGGGCGTCGATGGCGGCATCGCCCTCGCCGGTGACGGTGTAGCCACCGGCGGACTGAGCGGTCTTGGCCTTGGCCTGCTCCTCACGGAGCTTGTCCGCCTTGTCCAGCAGGGACAGGGACAGGACCTGGTCAAAGCTGTCCAGAATGGCCAGCTTGGTGGCCCCGTTGGTCTTGGCCTTCAGGGCATCATAGAGAGCGGTGACGCCCATGGAGGTGTTCAGGTCGTTGCCCACCTGCTGGGTGAACTTGGCCTTGTACTCCTCCAGCACGGCCTGGTCCACCTCCCCGTCCTGGGGATTCAGCGCGGCGATCTTGGCGATCAGCTTCTGATAGGCGCCCGCAGCGTTGTCCAGGTTCTCCCAGGAGAAGACCAGACCCTTGCGGTAGTGGCTCTGCAGGCAGAAAAAGCGGTAGGCCAGAGGATCGTAGCCCTTCTCCTCCAGCAGGGAGACGGTGAGGAACTCGCCCTTGGACTTGGACATCTTGCCGGAGGTGGTGTTCAGGTGATGGACATGGAACCACTGCTTGCACCAGGGGTGGCCCAGGAAGGACTCCGACTGGGCAATCTCATTGGTGTGGTGGGGGAAGGCATTGTCAATGCCGCCGCAGTGGAGGTCCAGGTACTCGCCGTTGTACTTCAGGGAGATGCCGGAGCACTCGATGTGCCAGCCGGGATAGCCCACGCCCCAGGGGGAATCCCACTTCAGGGCCTGGTCCTCAAACTTGGACTTGGTGAACCAGAGGACGAAGTCGTTCTTGTTGCGCTTGTTGGTGTCCTCCTCCACGCCCTCCCGGACGCCCACGGCCAGATCCTCCTCGTCGTGGTCATTGAAGACATAGTACCGGTCCAGCTTGGAGGAGTCGAAGTACACGTTTCCTCCGGCCACATAGGCGTAGCCCTTGTCCAGCAGGCCAGTGACGATCTTGATATACTCGTCGATGCAGCCGGTGGCGGGCTGGACGGTATCGGGACGGCGGATGTTCAGCTTGCGGCAGTCGGCAAAAAAGGCGTCGGTATAGAACTGGGCGATCTCCATCACCGTCTTGTGCTCCCGCTTGGCGCCCTTGAGCATCTTATCCTCGCCGGTGTCCGCGTCGGAAGCCAGGTGGCCCACGTCGGTGATGTTCATGACCCGGTTGACGTCATAGCCATCGTAGCGCAGGAACTTCTCCAGCACGTCCTCCATGATGTAAGAGCGGAGGTTGCCGATGTGGGCAAAGTGGTACACCGTGGGGCCGCAGGTGTACATCTCCACATGGCCGGGGGTGTGGGTCTGGAACTCTTCTTTTTTATGGGTTGCGGAATTATAAAGCAGCATAGTGTTCTTCTCCCTTATTTGAACATGTTATTCTTCGGTTTGTACAGGACGCTCTGAGGCGGACAGCCCTTTTCCGGCCATAAACTGCTCATCCAGCAGGCGCTCCACCAGCTCCAGCCGGGCAGACAGGGCGGAAAGCTTTTCCAAAGTGGGGTTCTCCACACTGGTCTGGTCCACGTCGTCGGCGTAGTGGGTGGTGCGGCCGGCAATGCGGACAATCTGGGCGGGAATTCCTACGGCGGTGGCATCGGGGGGCACCCCGGTGAGCACCACAGCGTTGGCGGCAATGCGGGCGTTGTCCCCCACCTTAAAGGGGCCCAGCACCTTGGCCCCGCAGCTCAGCAGCACGTTGTTCCCAATGGTGGGGTGACGCTTGCCGTGGTCCTTGCCCGTGCCGCCCAGGGTGACGCCGTGATAGATGAGGCAGTCATCCCCCACCTCGGCGGTCTCGCCGATGACGATGCCCATGCCATGGTCAATGACCAGGCGGCGGCCGATCTTGGCTCCGGGGTGAATTTCAATTCCCGTCCAAAAGCGGCTCCATTGGGAGACGAAACGGGCCAGAAACTTGCAGTGGTGACAGTATAGCCAGTGGGCCAGCCGGTGATACAGCACGGCGTGGACACCCTGGTACAGCAAAAAGATTTCCAGCTTGGAGCGGGCCGCCGGATCCCGGCGCTGGTAGGCCCCCAAAAGCTCGCTGAGTGATTTGAACATGGCTCCTCCTTTTTCCGGTCAGACTGGGTTGACAAGGCCCTGCACCGGTCCAAAGGGTACAAAAAAGCCTCCCATGCCCGGCACAGGCATAAGAGGCGACAAAATCGCGGTTCCACTCTCATTTTTCACTCATCCGGCCAATATCGGGGCCGAACCGGGCGGCATTACCCGCCGCGCTCCCGGACGCACTTCACATCCCGCCGCCGCAGGCCCCCTTTCAGCCGGTGAAGGGCCCTCTCTGTTCTTTGCCGTGGATGCTACTCTTCCGTTCCTCGCGCTTACAGGACATTATATTATCATCCCCCGGCCCGGGTGTCAAGACCAAGCCCTCTTTTCCCCTCTTTTTGCCCGAATCCGCCCTTGTCAACCTGAGGTTGACAAACTTCCAGCTTCTTTTTCTTGTGTTTGGGCCCTATCTTTGGTATCTTGGAGACAGAAAAAGGAAGCTGACATGCTTGATTGAGGAGGCTGCCCATGGAATTATATGAGCGTATTTCTCTGGCCCGGAAGAAGGCCGGACTGTCCCAGGAGCAACTGGGTGAAAAGCTGGGCGTATCCCGCCAGGCGGTGAGCAAATGGGAGAGCGGCCAGACCAACCCGGATGTGGCCTACATCACCGAGATGTGCCGGTTGTTCGGCGTCTCCGCCGACTGGCTGCTGCTGGGGGAGGAACACGCCGACGAGCGGCCCCCGGCCCTGTGCCCCAGCTGCGGTGGGATCATCACCCCTATGGATAAATTCTGTCCTGGCTGCGGATTTCATTTACTTGGGGCATCGGAATGCGGCTACACCCTTCTACTCACCCCCTGCGAGTGGGTCCGTCCCGTGGACGAACTGAAGAAGCTCTCCCGCACCGGCTACTTTGATGAGGATTCTCCCCTGGCACACCCCCTCAACACCTGGGAGGCAGAGGCTTTGACGGACGAGGCCCCCATCATCCTGGGCCAAGGGCTCTCGCCCCACCAGGTGGACAAAATTCTGGAGGCGATCGCCGGCCCCTATGAAGGCTACTTCTTCTTCTATCCTGACGTGGCAGGGGACACACCGGAGGAACTGTTGCGGCAGACCTCCCTCTCCCACCGCCAGCTGAAGCTGACCTCGGACCGAAAGCCCCTCTCCTTCTGGGGCATGGTGGGGGCCGTGGTGGTGGGAATCATCCTTACGGTCCTGCTGTTATCCATCCTATGAGGCGGCGGATCCTGTGTGCGGACCTGCTGCTGTGTACAGGAGCCGCCGGCTTTTACATGGTGAACCGCTTCTGGCTGCGCCATGTGACCGCCGGTTTTGTCCGGTGGTTTCTGGTGTGCTACGCCAACGACCTCTTTGCCGGACTTTTCCTGGCCGCCTGGGCGGATGCTCTGCTGCGGCTGGGCCGTCTGCCCGCCATTCGCTCCTGGAAGCAAACGGTCCCCCTGCTGTTGGCCTGCGGCTTTGTGTGGGAGGTTCTGGCTCCCCTGTGGAAGGCAGGAGCTGTCTTTGACCCCTTCGATTTTTTGGCCTATCAGGTGGGCGCGCTGGGCTATCTGCTGGCCCGCCGGTGCTTCTCCAGAACATAAAAAAGCCTCTCTTCCCTACGGAAGAGAGGCTCTTTATGTATGCAGCCTTAAGCCGCTTTCTTGGGCCGATAGCAGAACCAAAGCACAGCACCCAGCGCCGCACCGCCCAGAATATTTCCGATGGTGACGGGCACAAGGTTCTTCACCACAAAGTTGCCCCAGGTGAGAGCAGACAGGTCTACCCCCATCTCGGCGGCCAGCTGAGCATAAGCGGGCACCGTCTTGGCCAGCAGGCCGGCGGGGATATAGTACATGTTGGCCACACAGTGCTCAAAGCCGCAGATCACAAAGTAGCACACCGGCAGGAACGCGCCCAGAATCCGGCTGGCATTGTCCTTGCCCGACATGGCCAGTATAACGCCCAGACACACCAAGAGGTTACAGAAGAAGCCCAGCACCAAAGCATTCTGGAAGGGCAGGGCACATTTGCCTGCGGCCAGCTTCATGGTAAAGACCGCCAGCTGTCCGCCAGAGTAGTTCATCTGACCAAAGAAGGCACAGCCCGCAGCCACCAGCAGAGAGCCCACGAAGTTGGCCAGGTAGACAATCACCCAGTTGCGCAGCATGCCCATGACAGAACAGCGCCGGTCCAGAACCGAGATGGTAATGAGGCTGTTGCCGGTAAAGAGCTCAGTTCCGGTCATAACGATCATGCCCAGGCCAAAGGGGAACAGAAGTCCGCAGATGGTGCGGGCCGTCCAGGTATCGGCAATGCCATAGATAGCGGTGTTGGTAGCGGCGCTGCCCAGCGCGATAATAGCGCCGGCCAGAATACCCAGCAGAATCAGCACGATCGCGGGCTTTTTGGTCTTGTCCGCCCCTGCCGCAGCATACATGGAGGTTACCTCAACGGGGGAATAATAATTGTTCTGATTCATACGATCCTTCCTCTTTCTTCCACACGATTGTTCCGCTCAGACGTCCCAGTCCTTGCGGTCAAAGCGGCTATAGTATTCCTTGGTCAAGTCAATGAAGGTACGGGCAGCCGGGGACAGGAATCCATTCTTTTTATAAACCACCGCCATGGGACAGGTGAGCGGCGGGTCACCAATGGTAAAGCAGGCCAGGCGATCCAGATAAGGCGTACGGGAAATGCCGCTCTCCTGCAGGAAGGCAAAGCCCATATTTTCGGCCACCAGATTGATGGCTGTGGTGTTATTGGTGGTAATGAGAATGTTCTGAGGCTCCACATTGTGGACGGAAAAGGTATTGCGCAGCAGCTTGCTCAGCCGCCAGTCCGGCGGCAGCATGATGATTCGCTCATGCTCCAAAAGCCGCAGGTCCGGGAAGGGCTGGGGGTCCTCATAGCTGCTTTGACTGTCCCGCACCAGGGGGTGCAGCCGGCTTCCGATCAAAAACACATGCTCCCGCATCACCAGCTCATAGGTCAGATCCTGCAGATCCCCGGGGATGTGCATGATGCAGAAGTCGGTGATGCTGCCCGCCGCCAGATCCGCCAGATCGGGCACCGGAGCCTCGTGGAGCACCACCTGCACATCCGGATATTCCTTGGTAAACCGGGGCAGCACATCAGGGAGCAGCGTAGACCCCCGCCAGGGGGACACACCAATGTGGAGCATGGGCCGCTTCTTATTCTGAAGGTCCCGCAGGTCGCTGACCAGCTGCCGGTCCAGATAGTCCTGCCGCTCCAGATAGGCGTAAAACAGCTCCCCCGCCGGGGTGAGGCGCAAAGGCGTATGGGAGCGGTCCAGCAGTACCACACCCAGATTGGACTCCAGCTTGGCCAGGTACTGGCTGAGGTAGGGCTGGGAGAGATAGAGGTGCTCTGCTGCCCGGGAAATGCTTCTTTCCTTGACAATGGTAAGGAAATATTCCGGGTTCTTCACAAACATGGCCAGCACCTCCATAACCAATTGCTTATAATGATTATATCATAGTTCTCTGGCTAAAAACAGTGTCTCGTTGCCGTCCTCCCCCACTTTTTCTTTACAAAACAAACTGTTTCTTCTGATTTTTGGAACATTCGGCAAGCCGTCTCTCTCCCATTTCCCCATTCTTTTTTCTTCCTCGCCAAAATTCGACAAATTCTGCGCGTGTGCTGTGCTATGCTTGGTGGAAAGGGGGCGTGATCAGCATGGGTGCCACAGAAAATCTGGCCAGAAATCTGCGTACACTTCGGGCCATGCAGGGCTGCTCGCTGGTCCACTTCGCCAAGCGGCTCAACATTTCCAAATCCACCCTACAGGAAATTGAGCACGGCCATCCGCCCCATCTGGACACCGTGGAGTGCATTGCCCGCAATCTGGATATTCCCGTCTCGGTGCTGCTCTCCGACACGTTCTCTCCGGAGCAGAGTCATCAGACGTTTCAGCTGCTGTTGAAGCTGGACTGGTATTCCTCCTGGGCGCCCCAGGACCGGGAGGAGCTGCTCTCCCTTTGCAGTGAAATTGTCCGTCTGCTGAACAAATACCCCTCGGAGCACTCCCCGCTTCCTACCTTTATCCCTTAAATCCAACGCATTCCTATTGCCATTAAAAACGGAGCACCCGCGTGATGCGGATGCTCCGTTTTTCTCTGTATGTCAGCCCAAATAGGCTTTCTTGACCTGCTCATTCGCCAGCAGTTCCCGTCCGGTACCGGAGAGCGTCAGCTTTCCGGTTTCCAGCACATAGGCCACATCGGCAATGCGCAGAGCCATATTGGCGTTCTGCTCAATAAGCAGAACGGTCACACCCTGGCGATTGATCTCCCGGATGATGTCGAAGATGCCCTTCACCACCAGAGGAGCCAGACCCAACGAGGGCTCATCCATCATGATGATCTTGGGTCGGGACATCAGCGCACGGCCTACGGCCAGCATCTGCTGCTCGCCGCCGGACAGTGTGCCGGCTGCCTGCCAGGAGCGCTCCTTCAGGCGGGGAAACAGCTCATAGACCCAGTTCAGGTCGTCCTCAATGCTGTCCCGGCGGAGGTATGCGCCGATTTTCAGGTTTTCCAGCACCGTCAGATCGGGAAATACCCGACGTCCCTCCGGCACCAGCGTAATGCCCTTGGACACGATCCGGTCCGGGGAAAGCCCGGTAATGTCCTCCCCCTGCAGGTGAATCCGGCCGTGGGCAGGCTTCACCAAACCGGCAATGGTGCGCAGGGTGGTAGACTTGCCCGCACCGTTGGCTCCAATCAGGGTGACAATCTTTCGCTCGGGCACCTCAAAGGTAATTCCCTTTACGGCCTCGATGCCGCCGTAGCTGACTTTTAAATCATCAATCTTCAGCATCGTCTGCCACCCCCAAATACGCCTCGATTACCCGAGGATTGTTCTGCACTTCCTCCGGCGTGCCCTGTGCAATGAGCTTGCCGAAATCCAGCACATAGATGCGCTCCGAAATCTGCATGACCAGATCCATATGGTGCTCGATCATCAAAATGGTCAGATCAAATTCATCCCGGATGCGCTTGATGAAGTCGGTCAGTTCCTGGGTCTCCTGAGGGTTCATGCCCGCCGCAGGCTCATCCAGCAGGAGGAGCTTGGGGTGGGTGGCCAGGGCACGGGCAATCTCCAGATGCCGCTGCAGGCCATAGGGCAGGGAGCCGGCCACCTCGTCCTTCAGGTGGAGCAGGTTCTGCTCCTCCAGCAGGGCCAGGGCCTCCTCCCGCATCCGCTTCTCTTCGGCGCGGTTGAGCCGGAAGGTGGCGGAAAACACGTTCTGCTTGGCCCGCATGTGCTTGGCAATGAGCACGTTGTCCAGCACCGACAGCCGGGAAAAGAGCCGGATGTTCTGGAAGGTACGGGCAATGCCCAGATGGGTGATCTTATCCGGCGTGGGATTGAGCACCTTGTCGGTGAAGGCATAGGGATCCCGGTCACGGGCCGCCTGCTTCCGCTGCTCCGCCCCGGCCTCATACTCCTTCCGCATGGCTGCCTGACGCGCCTGGTCCTGCTCGGCCTCAATGGCGCTCAGCGCCTCCGGGTCATCGGCGGTATAGCTGCCGCAGTACATGCTCCCGTTTTCGCCGGCGTAGGACTTGAGCATCTTGCCCTTGGGGTGGTTGCGGATCATGGGCCGGCCCATGAAATCCACCAGACCGTTGGTGGGCTCATACACGCCTGTGATACAGTTGAACGCCGTTGTCTTGCCGGCGCCGTTGGGGCCGATGAGGGCCACGATCTCCCCCTCATTGACCTCCAAGGAAAGGTTATTGACAGCTACCACGCCGCCAAACTGCATGGTTACATTCTCCAGGCGGAGGACATTTTCCTTGCTGCTCATTGTTTTGCCTCCTTCCTGATCTTCCCGGTCACTTTTCCAATCCAGCGGCGCAGGGTGCCGTAGATGCCGTTCCAGGAGAATTCGCTGGTGCCCATCAGGCCCCGGTTATAGAACAGCACAATCACCATCAGCAGGATGGAGAAGATGACCATACGCAGTCCGGACCGGAAAATGGGAATTTCCACACCGCCGATGGTCAGGGGGTTGTCGCACCAGCGCAGCCACTCCTTACCTGCGGTATAGACAAAGGCACCCAGCACTGTGCCGGTAATGGAGCCCAGACCGCCCAGAACCACGATCAGCAGCAGCTCGTAGGTAAGGGCAATCTTAAACTGGTTGGGGTCGATGGCAGTGAGGTGGGCCGCCAGCAGGCCGCCGCCAATGGCGGCAAAAAAGGCGCCGATGGCAAAGGACATCTGCTTATGGTGGGCCAGGTTGATACCCATAGCCTCCGCAGCCACCTCGTTTTCCCGAATGGCCTTAAAGGCCCGGCCATAGGAGGAGTTGATGAGCAGAACCACAATGGCAATGCACAGGGCCACAATACCCAGGCAGAGCCACAGGCCGTTTCCAGGCAGCCCCAGATCCTTCCACATGGAGCTGAAGGAGGGGACATTCTTCAGACCCAGGGAGCCGTTGGTAAAGGGCGCCAGCTCATTGTTGGACAGCACCACCCGGATGATCTCGGAAAAGCCCAGGGTGGCGATGGCCAGATAGTCGCTCTTCAGCCGCAGGATGGGGGCACCGATGAGATAGGCCAGACCCGCTGCCACCAGTCCGCCCAGAATGAGGGCTACCGGGAAGGGGATCTGAATCTGCTCCAGCACGGGGTTGATGGGCACGACATAGTAGATACCCGCCCGGCCTGCAGGATCCGTGGTGAGCATAGCCACCACATAGGCACCAATGGCCATAAAGCCCGCCTGGCCCAAGGAGAACAGGCCGGTAAAGCCATTGACCAGGTTCATGGACACGCCCACCAGCGCATAAATTGCGCTGAGTTTGATAATATTTGTAACGTAGGTGCTGCCAATTATCTTGAGATCCAGCAGGGTGATGACCACCGCGGCAACGGCCACCAGCGCGACAGTCAGGCCTACGTTTGTTTTCTTGCTTAATTTCATAAACGTATCACACCTTATCTGTCATTTTTTCACCCAGCAGGCCGGTGGGCCGCACCAGGAGCATGAGGATGAGCAGCACAAACGTAAAGGCATCGCTGTAACCACTGAGGGTGGGGAACATGGCTACCAGGAAAGTCTCCACAGCACCGATGATAAATCCGCCGATGCAGGCACCGGGGATGGAGCCGATGCCGCCCAGAACGGCAGCCACGAAGCACTTCAGGCCCGGCATCATGCCGCTGTACGGATAGACCATGGGGCGGGGAGAGAAGTACAAAATCGCACCCACCGCCGCCAGGACGGAGCCTACCGCAAAGGTAAAGGAGATCACGCGGTTAATCTTAATGCCCATCAGCTGCGCGGTCTCAAAATCCTTGGCAGCTGCCCGCATGGCCATACCGATCTTGGTCTTATTGACCAGGGTCATCAGGGCAACCACCAGCACGATGGTAACAATGGGGGTGATAATGCTCACCGACTGCAGCTTCACTGACCCCCACTCCATGGGGATCTGGAGAAATCCGATGCCGGGGAAGGATTTGGGCAGACCGGTAAAGAGGTAGGTTGCAAAGTTTTCCAGGAAGAAGGACACACCGATGGCCGAAATCATGATGGACATGCGGGGCGCCGAACGCAGAGGCTTATAAGCAATGCGCTCAATGACCACACCCAGCAGGGCGGTCATGGCCAGCACCAAGGGGATGGCCACATACCAGGGTAACATGAAATTCGACATGGCGAAGATGGTGAAGTAGCCCGCCATCATAAAAATATCGCCGTGAGCAAAATTGATAAGACGCAAGATGCCGTACACCATCGTATATCCAATGGCAATGAGGGCATAGGCGCTGCCGATGGACACACTGGTAACACAGCTTTGAAAGAATGTTGTCAGATCCATAAAGGGACCAGCCTCCCATATCGAGTATCTGGTGCTTGTAACACAGCGGCGAGCAGGAGACTTTTACGCCCCCTGCCCGCCAGTTATGCTCAGGATAAAGGGTGGATTACTGAACGTCAGTCACAGTCACAGTATCAGCGTAGACCAGCTTACCGCCGCTGGCAGTCTTCAGCACGGCGGAATCCTTGGCCACGTCGCCGTTCTGGTCAAAGGCGATGGGTCCGGTGACGCCGGTAAAGCTCACGCCAGTGAGAGCATCCCGGATGGCGTTGCCGTCGGTGGAGCCAGCGGCCTCGATGGCCTGGATGGCAGCCATATAGGCGTCATAGCCCAGAGCGGTAACCACGTTGACAGTGTCAGTCTCGAAGGCCTCCTTGTAGCCGTTGACGAAGTCGGCCACGTCATCGCCGCTGTCGTCAAAGAAGGTGGAGCAGATGAGACCTTCGGTGCAGCCGGCAGCGCCGCCCTCAGCGGTGTTGATCATGTCCGCGTTGTCCCAGGTGTCGGGGCCCATGAACACGGCCTCCAGGCCCAGGCTCTGGGCCTGCTGGAGAATCACGGGAGCCGCGGTGATGGAGGAAGGAGCGAAGACGCACTGGGCGCCGGAGGACTTCACGTTCTGAAGCAGAGCGCTGTAGTCAGAGTTGTTAGCAGGGAAGCTCTGGCTGGAGACGATCTCACCGCCGAACTCCACAAAGTACTCCTGGAAGAACTGGCCCAGGCCGATGGAGTAGTCGTCACCCACCTGGGTAAGGACAGCGGCCTTGGTGTAGCCCTGCTCAATGGCGTAGTAGGCAAGCACCTTGGCCTGGAAGGAATCCAGGAAGCAGACGCGGAAGTAGTAGTCATTGCCCAGGGTGACCTGAGGATTGGTGCAGGAGCAGCCAATGGCAGGAATCTCAGCTTCCTTAAAGACGGAACCGGCAGCAATGGACACCGCGGAACCATAGGAACCCAGAACAATGGAGCAGCCCTCATTCACCAGATAGCTGGCGGCGTTGGCAGCCTCAGACTTGTCGGACTTGTTATCAGAGATAACCAGCTCAACTTTGTACTCCTCATCCCCGATTTTGACGGTGGGCTTGATCTGGTTGGCATACTTGATGCCGTTCACTTCCAGCTGGCCGCCGCCGCCGTTCTCACCGGTGGTACACTCGAACACGCCGACCTTGATGACCTTCTCGCCATCGGAGCCGCCTTCGCCGGAACTGTTGCCGTTCCCACAGCCGGCCAAAATACCCAGGACCAACACGCAGGACATAGCAAGTGCAAGGATTCGTCTCATTCTTGTTTCCTCCCATGATTCTCTCGGTTTAACCGGAGTTTGTTCTCACTTTACACACATATGTCTGTGTGACAAGTTCATGGCCTATTATAGCAAAAGGTTTTCTTAAATGCAAGGCAAACATAACAGAAATGCATTTTCGCACTTTATCCTTTTTTAAAGGGGAATATCCCTGCAAATTTCGGGATTTCTTTCATTGACATCATCTCCCAGTTCCTGTATTTTTATTATTAAATGTAGTATTTTCCTCGTTTGGCTGGTATGGATGCCGTATCAAGCCATTTTGTGCCAAATATGTTGGTGGATTTTCCGCAAAATCAGGGAGGTTTTTAATTATGAGTCAAGCCAACAACAGCGGTACTTCCGTTCCCCAGAGCGAAGTTACCCGGGTCAAAGGGCTGGGATTTCTGTGGGACAAGCGTACCCCTGATAAGTTCAACGGCCGCGTCATCACCCGCAACGGCAAGATCACGGCCCAGGAATGCGCCGCCATTGCTCAGGCTGCTGAGCGATTTGGCAGCGGTGAGGTCACTCTGACCACCCGCATGACCGTGGAGATTCAGGGTGTTCCCTTTGAAAACATTGAGCCGATGCGGGAGTTTCTCCGTCAGGAGGCCGGTCTGGAGACCGGCGGAACCGGCGCCAAAGTCCGTCCTGTGGTCTCCTGTAAAGGTACTACCTGCCAGTACGGCCTCATTGACACCTACGCGCTCTCCCAAAAGATCCACGATCGATTCTATGTGGGCTACCACGATGTAAAGCTGCCCCATAAGTTTAAAATTGCCGTGGGCGGCTGCCCCAACAACTGCGTCAAGCCTGACCTGAACGACGTGGGCATCGTGGGACAGCGGTTCCCCCTGATTCGCGAGGACCTGTGCAAAGGCTGCCAGATCTGCGTGAAGGAGTGCCCCATTCACGTCATCTCCATGCAGGGTGACAAGGCCGTCATTGACAACACTCAGTGCAACCACTGCGGCCGCTGCATCAAGAAGTGCCCCTTCCAGGCCATTGAAGACCAATGCACCGGTTATCAAATTTATTTGGGAGGCCGCTGGGGCAAGCGCACTGCCATGGGGCGCCCCCTGGACACCATCGTGACCAGCGAGGAGGATGCTCTCTCCCTCATTGAAAAGTGCCTGCTCCTGTTTAAAGCCTACGGACAGCCTAAGGAGCGCTTCGCGGACACCATTACTCGACTGGGTTTTGAGAAGGTTCAGGCCATGCTCATGTCGAACGAGCTGCTCCAGCGCAAGGAGGAAGTCCTCGCAGAGGATTGATATTTCTTCATTATCCGTCCCGTTCTTTTTGCCGGAAATTATAGGTGTTTTCCTATGGTTTCCGGCATTTTTATTCTTCGAAACCGGTTACTTGCAATTGCATTTTTTCAGTCATTTTGTTTTTATTTTTTCTGTTTTAAAGGGTTCTTTTTGTCATTTTACGCTTTTTCACTCTATTCCGCTAATTCAATGTATCAATACTGCATAAATATTACTTATTTTTTCGGGATTTTTGATTGAAATTAACCAATAATCGTGCTATGATGACAGTACAAGAAAAAACCGATCGTCGGTGCAATAATAAAAGGAGATGTGAATATGAAAAATCCCAAGAATATCACCCATGTTGTTGTGGACGGTCATAGCCTCACCCTGGAGGATTTTGTGGCTGTCGCTCGTTATCATGCCACTGTTGAAATTGCTCCCAGCGCCATCGAGGCCATGAAGGAGTCCCGCGCCCTGGCTGAGAAGATCGCCAACGAGGGCCGCGTCGCTTACGGCATCACCACTGGTTTCGGCGACTTCCAGAAGGTCGCTGTGCCCGAGGAGATGAGCAACCAGCTGTCCACCAACCTGATCCTCAGCCACTGCACCGGTACCGGTGAGCCCTATGCTGACGAGGTTGTCCGCGGCATGCTGCTGCTCCGCGCCAATGCTCTGTGCGTGGGCGTGTCCGGTGTCCGTCCCATCCTGGTGGAGATGATGGCTGAGATGCTGAATAAGGGCGTCACCCCCGTCGTTCCCCAGAAGGGCTCCCTGGGCTCCTCCGGTGACCTGGCTCCTCTGGCTCACATGTCTCTGCCCCTGCTGGGCAAGGGCCTGGCCCGCTATCAGGGCGTGGAGATGTCCGGCGGTGAGGCTATGGCCAAGGCCGGCATCAAGACCCTGGAGACTCTGGTCAGCAAGGAAGGCCTGGGCCTGACCAACGGCACCTGCGCCATGACCTCCGTGGGCTCCCTGGCTCTGTACGACACCATGTGCGCTGCTCAGCTGGCCGACATCATCGGCTCCATGACCTTTGAGGGCCTCACCGGCCTGCGCAACGCCTTCGACCCCCGTATCCACGAGGTTCGTGGCCAGAAGGGCCAGATGCTGGTTGCCCGCAACATGGCCAAGCTGCTGGAGGGCTCCGAGATTCTGGACAACTGCCAGAAGGACCGCGTGCAGGACGCTTACGCTCTGCGCTGCATCCCCCAGCTCCACGGCGCCGTCCGCGACGCTCTGGACTATGTGAGCTCCATCGTGGCCAACGAGCTCAATGCCGTGACCGATAACCCCCTCATGTTCCTGGAGGACGAGGCTGTTATCTCCGGCGGTAACTTCCACGGCGAGCCCATGGCGATCCCCTTCGACACTCTGGGCATTGCCTGCTCTGAGATCGCCAACGCTTCCGAGCGCCGCACCGAGCGTATGGTCAACGCCGCTCTGTCCAACGGCCTGACCCCCTTCCTCACCACCAAGCCCGGCGTCAACTCCGGCTTCATGATCGTTCAGTATGCCGCCGCCTCCATGGTGTCCGAGAACAAGGTGCTGGCTCACCCCGCTTCCGTGGACTCCATCCCCTCCTCCGCCAACCAGGAGGATATCGTCTCCATGGGCACCACCGCCGCCCGCAAGGCCGGCTGGATTGTCCAGAACACTCTGTCCGTGCTGGCTGACGAGCTGCTCACCGCCTGCCAGGCCATCGACATCCGTCGTCAGCTGAACACCCACGGCCAGGGCATCACCCCCCTGCACGAGGCTCTCTACAAGCACGTGCGTGAGAAGGTCGCCTTCTTCGAGATCGACCGTGAGATTTGGCCCGACATCAAGGCCGTTGAGGCCATGGTGCGCAGCGGCGAGCTGCTGGAGATCGCTCACGAGATTCTGCCCGATCTGGAGTAATCTTCATCGTCTTTTCCCCTCCCCGAATTGTGCCCCGGCGGATCTTCGGATCCGTCGGGGCATAAAAAATTCCCGCTCTTAAGAGCGGGAATTTTTTATGCCTGAAAATGAGAGCGAATCGTCAAATCTGGGAGTGGCATTGCATCTCCTGTGCCTGCTGAACCACCTGTTCCAGGGTGACGCTGTCCAGATACTCATCAATCCTTCGGTTCAGCTCCGTCCACACAGGGAGCGCGGGACAGTACTCCCGCCGCGGGCAGGGCTTGGCGTCTCCCTCCACACAGGCCACAGGAGCCACAGAGCCTTCCGCTGCCCGCAGAATACCGCCCACCGTACACTGGGCAGCCGGAGAGGCTAGGCGGTATCCGCCGCCCTTGCCCCGCAGTCCGGCGACCAGCCCCGCCTTCACCAGATTTTTCACTATGGACTCCAGATACTTCTCGGAAATCTCCTGACTTTGGGCAATCTCTTTCAAGGAAATCAGCTCTCCCCCTTCTCCGGAGGCCAGTTCAATCATGACACGAAGGGCATAGCGCCCCTTTGTGGAAATCATCATGGTTTTCATCCCCTGTTCGTCTGCCCGGGTCCCCCGGACGTATTCTGCACTTGATCGAGTAACCAAAGGTGCGGACACATTCAGCCCACCTGCTCCAACGCCGCCTTCAACACTTTGGAGGCCACCGTACCGGCCACATCCGCGCCGCTGCCTCCGTTTTCCACCAGGACTACAAAGGCGTAGGGTGCCTCTTCATTCTTCAAAAAGCCGGTAAACCAGGCGTGGGGCTTTTCCTCCGGTCCCACCTCTGCCGTACCGGACTTGGCGCCCAGCTCCATGTTGGGAAAGCGCTTGGTTCCATAAGCCGTCTGCACGTTGTTCATCATCATCTCCGCCACAGTCTCCGCTGTATCCGAGGAGATGAGCGTCTTTGTCTTCCGGGTAAACTGGGGCAGAGAAGGCAGCCCCTGGCTCTCCACCTTTTGAATGAGACAGGGCACCGCCGCCTTGCCGCCGTTGGCAATGGCCCCCATGTAGATCATCAGGGCGCAGGGATTGACGCTGTCGTGGTATTGCCCCACTCCGGCCCAGGCCAGATCGGTGGTAGACACGTCATCCCCAAAGGAAAAGCTCCCCTTGGCGGTGGATATTCCGTTGATGGAGTAGGAACTGGTCAGCCCCGCCTTTTCGGCGTAGCGCTCCAGGGTGTCGCCCCCCAGCTCCACCGCCAGCTGGCCAAACACTCCGTTGCAGGAGTTGGCCAGTGCCTCCCGGATGTCCTGTTCTCCGTGGGCGGAGATACAGGTGACCACACCCTCTCCAATCTGGGTGGAGCCCTCGCAGGTCCAGGTGCGGCTCTCCAGATCCGGGATCTCCTCCAGGGCCGCCGCCAGGGTCACCGTCTTGAACACAGAGCCCGGGGTAAAGGTGGAGGACAGGAAGCGGTTTAAATAGGCTCCCTCATACTTCTCATTTTCCTCCAGATCGGAGGGAATGTTCATGGGGTCATAAGCGGGGGCGGAGACCAGGCAGAGGATCTCTCCCGTCTTATAGTTATAGACGGCTACGGTCCCCTTCTTTCCGCCCAGCGCCTGATAGGCCACCTCGTTCAGGTGGGCGTCTATGGTGAGATAGAGGTTGTTGCCTCCCTGCTCTGCCCCAAAGGCGCCAAAAATCAAATTATAGCCCGTCAGCTTCTGGGCAAAGGCACTGAGTGCTCCGGTGCTGATATTTCCATAGGGATCTCCCACCACATGGAGAGTAGAGGTCCGCCTGGCTTTGTCTCCCACATAGACCCGGTTTCCGTCCTCGTCCACGGTGGTGAGTATCTCGCCGTTTCGGTCCAGCACGGTGCCGCTCATCAAAATGCCCTGTTTGTTGTAGAGGTGACGATTAAAAGCGGAGGAGGCCCAGTGTTCCCCCCGCACAGCCCACAATCCTACAAACAGCACCAGGCCCGCCAGCAGGCAGCCCGCCAGCACCAGGCACAAAAGGGCCCGACGTTCCAGTTTTTTCATGTCCGGGCACCTCCTTTTCCCTTTCGCAAGCCGCCCTCAATGGCAAAGCTGGCCCTCTCCCTGGTGTCCGCTGCCTTCAAAAAGGCCAACAGCCCCCAGGATGCGATCATGGCGGAGCCTCCGTTGGACACAAAGGGGAAGGTAACTCCCGTGAGGGGCAGCAGGTCCATGGCGCCGAAAACGTTAAGCATCGTCTGGACCACAAACAGAGATCCCGCCGCGCAGGCCGCAATGGTGGGGAAGGCGCACCGCCCCATACGGCAGGCCCAGGTGGCAAACAGCGCCAGCACCAGGATGGACAGAACCGCCAGCAGGGCGATGATGAGGCCCCACTCCTCGCACAGCACGCCAAACACCAGATCGGTGTCCGCCGCCGCGATGTTTTTCAGCCAGCCCTCCCCCGGCCCCATGCCAACAAGGCCGCCGGAGGCCGCCGCCGACATGGCACGGGTCTGCTGATAGCCGGTGGAGGAGGCCGCCTCCCAGGCGTGCCCCCAGGAGGCAAAGCGGCGGAAAATGTAGGGTTTGAATTGAAGAATGAGCACCCCGGCAAACACCGCTCCGCCGCAGATCAGGGACAGCGTGGCAAAATCTCCTGAGCGCAGATAGGCAATGACCAGGAAGGTGGCAAAGAAAATACTCGCCGTGCCGAAGTCGCTCATTTTGGCCAGACACAGCAGGCAGGCCCCGGTCATCACCATGAAGAGCCACAGATTTCGCCGCCGGAACAGCCGCTCCAGCCCCGCCGCACCGGCAAAAATGTAAAAGATCTTGGCAATCTCCGAGGGCTGGAAGGAAAAGGGGCCCAGGATAATCCAGTTGGACGCCCCGTATTTGGTCTGGCCCAGTACCACCGTAGCCAGCAGAAGGCCGATAGCCAGTCCGGCCATGAGCCAGCGCAGCTTCTGGATCCGGGCGGTATCCCGCAGCCAGATGCCCAGGACAACCAGAAAGATCAGCCCCAGCACCAGCGCCACCAGCTGTTTTACCACCGACGCCGGCGCGGAGGACAACGTCACCGCCAAAGACAAGGTGGACAGGAAAAAGGCGATGGTCTCCAGTTCAAAGCCCCGGCTGCCCAATCCACGCATAATCAGCACATAGAGCCACATCACGGCGGTCAGCGCCAGCATCACCAGGGGATAAAGCCCCCGCTCTTCCAGATTGCCGATGAGCAGCTGCACCGCAGCCAGAATCTGAAACAGCGTCAGAAGCAGCAGCGAGGGCCACATGGACACCGGCCCCTCTGACCGGCGCCGACTGAGGAGTTTCTTCTCCTCCTCCTGGGACAGGGGCAAAAAGAGCAGCTCAATGCCGCCTACCGACAGGGTGTCTCCCATCTGTAAGGGAGCGCTTCCCTCCACGGCGGCTCCATTGACCAAGGTCCCGCCCTTGGAACCCAGGTCTGTCACCTTCCATGCCCCCGACTCCTCCCGCACCAGCACCGCGTGCTGCCGGGACACCGTGGGAAAGTCCAGGCGAATGTCGGCCAGAGGCGCCCGCCCCAGGATATTCTCCCAGTGGCAGATGGGAATGGACCCGCCGCCAGGCAGAGCCAGCTGCCCCCAGCACTCCGGGGTACGGCGCAGGCGAAGCAGCCCCCGGAATGCCCGCAGCAAAATCAGAAGGGCCAAAATCGGGAACACAAACCGGACCAGCGCCGTGTACCACCACAGGGCGGTCTGGTTCTGCTCCAAAACCTCCTCCAGCGCTGCCAGCAGCGGCTGGGGAAAAAACAGGGAATCCAGCAAGAGTGTCCTCCTTTCTCGGACAAAGGGACAGGCGGCCCCGCCGCCTTTTAGGGATATGGGTAATTTTATCACAAGTTTTTTCCCTTGGAAAGTGCCATTGGGTTTGCGCAGGCAGGAAATGGAAAAATCCGCTGCAGCCTTGAATGGCACACGGCAGATTTCTCTCCATTTCGTAACCTTGCCCAAAGGAGGACCAACCGCTCCGCTTAGGCGTACTCCAGCGCCACGAAATCATTCAAATGGGTCTGCCAAAGTTTGCGGAACACACCCAGGAATTTGCCTACACCCAGAGCCGCCAGCACAGTCCCCTCCCGGATTCCGTTGAGCTGATGGAAAAACACCAGACTCAACACCACCGCAATGGCTGTTACTGTGACATCAAAGCCAATTTTTGACCAGTGCAGGGGGATGTGGTATTTCTCAGAAATCACCTGCATCACTCCTTCTCCCGGCAGCATGGGCATCCCAGGTGTGATGTAGAAGAAAATTCCAATGGCCACACAGACAATTCCCATGGCCAGAAAACACAGCTGAATGAAATAATTTCCCGGCTCCGGCAGCACAGAGGATAAAATCCAGTTGGTGCAGTCCACAAACCAGCCAAACAGGACCGTTCCCACGATCTGAAGCAGACGGATCAGCCGAAAGGCCCTTCCCAGCAGGATGGCCTGAAGCAGAATATAGCCGCAGAAGAGTGCGCTGGTAAAGGTTCCCATGCTGACCGTGGGCACAATCTGGCTGAGCACATAGGGAATGGCACTCATGGGAGAAACTCCCAGATCGGACCAGACCGAACAGGAAACGCCCAGGGCCATAATAAACAGTCCCAAACAGTAAACCAACACACGCTTCATGAAAACCATTGTTTATCCTCCTATGTTCTCTATCTTTCCCCCTCCCTGTGTTCCGACCGTGTATTTCTCATGTTCCATCGCAGAACAGCAGCCGCCATTTTCCCAACATAAAAAATCGGAGCAGGCTCTTGCAGTGCCTGCTCCGGGAACGAATATAACTGGCTGCGTCCGCTCTGTGGCTGACGTCAAGTCTTGACGTTCTCAGCTCCATCCCAGGTTGAGACAGCGCTGCTGCAAAACAAGAGAGTGGTAATCTGAAAAAAACTCGTCGCAAGCGATTTCTCGCTTGCGACGAGTTGTCTATGGTTGCCGAAAAAGATACATCTGTCTACGTTAATTTGATGTTTTACAGTTTTATTCTGCGAAATATCATGTCGGCTATGTATACAATTGCAGAAATCCGTTGTCTATGCTATACTTTTAATATCCTGTTACCATGCATTTAGGCCATCTATTAAGGGAAGAAAGGAACATTTCATGGAGGAAAAAGTGATTCAGACGCTGAGCAAGCAGAGGGACTCTGGAACAATTGTAGAGCTGGTAGAAAATGAAGCAGGGTTTCGCTTTGTGGTAAAGCGAGTCCAGAATCTGGAAGCCCCTATCTACCGAGCCATTTTTCAGAAGGAAACACAGGCCCTGACGCGGCTGAAGGCCTGCGAGAATATTGTCCGTATCTTCCGCTCAGATATCCAGGCCGCTCCGGATGGCCGAAGTGAAGGCATCATTTCCATGGAGTATGTTCAGGGACGTCCCCTGTCCCAGATGCTAGACGTGATCCCGAATGCCTCCACCCGGTACAACCTGGTAAAGCAGCTGACCAACGCCATCCAACACGCCCATCGAAACTCCGTGATTCACCGGGATATCAATCCCTCCAACATCCTCATTACCGACTCGTTTGAGCTGAAACTGATTGATTTCGGAATCGCAAAAATCCGCGGGATGTTCCAGGACGGAACCACATATCAGTTCGCTACCCAGAATTATTCCGCGCCGGAAGTAACCGTCCACAGTGAAAATGCAACAGAGCGCAGCGATATCTATTCGCTGGGTGCTGTCATTTATTTTCTTTTCACCGGTGAAGTCCCAGTGACGGCTGCTGAAATGCCCACGGCTATCCAATCCGCTGGCGGCATCGATGTAAAGTTAAAGGAAGTCCTTTTGAAGATGTGTGCCCCTGCCCCGGCGGACCGATATGAAAACATTGATGACTGCGAACTGGCCCTGGCTCCGCTCTACCAGCGGTATTGCGGTAGCGACGAGCGGTACTTCTTCGCCGTCCCCACCAATGCGCTCGACGATCTGAAAAGACGTAACCTGGTACGGCGGGATATGCCCTATTTAGAGTTGCTGGACAGCTTCCTTCCCGCCCAGTTTGCGGGCGGCTTGATCCGTCTTCGTGCCGAGGGTCAGACCTCCATCTATTGCTTTGACGGCATCAGCATCTCAATGGAATGCGTTTTGTCGGACGATTTTTTCCAGGTGGTCTCTTTCCGCCGGCTGGATGCCTTCAAGCGGGAGCAGCACAAGCGCTTTTCCATGGAGGTTCCTGGGCATTTCCAATTTCTGTTTTCGCACAGAATCGCAAACACCCCTCTTCCCAACAATTGCAGCCAGATCCTAAGCAACCGGATTGCTGATTTCCAAGCGGATATCCACTCGCAGAAAAATATCGACCGGGAATACGACACACAGTACGGTATCTGGCGGGAATTCATCCAAGCTATGATCGCAGACGCGTCTAAGAATACTGTCCGGTTGTACTACACAAGTGTCCGCTACGAAGACGGGATGTTCCTGTTCCGGCTGGATCCGGACAGCGTGCCGGATGAGACGTTCAGCCAGGATACCCTGTTTATTTTTGAGCAGCGTGGGCGTTTCAAAAAGAAGCCAATTCTGGCAGAGGTCGGCACCTTCTGGGAATACCGGGAGGACGGCGCTGTGATGGCTATCAAGGCCGCACCCAGGAAGCCCCGGATGCCGAACAATGGTTCTATCTGTTTGGATTACCGCAAAGAGATCCAGCAGTACCGCCGCCAGGAGGCAGCACTGGAGGAATTCCGCCGATCTGAGACCGCCAACGGCGGAAATCTGAAGAGCATTTTTGTGGGTGCCGAGCAGCCCGGGTATTTCCAGCTCAAGGTTATGCCCTGCTTCTATAATGAACAGCTGGATTTTACCCAGAAGCGCGCGGTCCGGAAAGCGCTGGAGGCGGAGGATATTGCTTTGATCCAGGGGCCTCCAGGCACCGGCAAAACCAATGTCCTGGTGGAAGTAATCCGGCAGATTCTGGGGGAAAACCAACGGAATCCTGCACTGGATCAGAAAATTTTGATTGTGTCCCAATCTCATGCCGCTGTGGATAAACTGCTGGAAGACCTTGCAGCCTATCTGGAACATACGACCATCCGTATTGGTCACGAGGAAAATATTGACCCCAAGATCAATGAACGGTTCGGATTGGACCACTGCCAGACCCTATGGGTGAAGGAAAGCGTTGAGAACTGTAAAGCGTGGCTGGCCCAACGTTTATTGGAACAGCACATCCCCATGGAGCCATTCTGTAAATACGCACAAGTGTTGGAAGAGCTGAAACTTGCAAATCTGGAAGAAACAGAGCGCATACGTCTGGAACGGGTTGCCACAGACTTTGAAAACACTTACGGGAAAAGCCGCACCAATCCTTACGTACAGAGCTGCCTGATTTCCGAACAATGGATCCGACGCATCAGTGAGAGCAATGAGCTGGGAGAGTTTTATATCAAAAACGCTTCCATTATCGTAGGTACTTGCATTGGCGTCATTTCGGATCCCCGCGTCCGTGACTCGACCTTCGACTATGTGATTGTAGACGAAGCAGCAAAGGCAACTCTGCCGGAAATCATGGTTCCCTTGGTTCGGGCACGAAAGGCAATTCTAGTGGGCGACCACAAGCAACTGCCACCGGTCTTTGATCGGAATGCCCTCAAAGCCAGCTTCCAGTCTTCCCAGATCGATGAGCTTCAAAACACCGGGTTCGGGAAACTGTTTGACATCCTGCCTGACAGCTGTAAAGAGACGCTTTCCACCCAGTACCGGATGCACCCGGCGATCGGCGATCTCATCAGCTTTCTTTTTTACGATAGCAAAGTGCAAAATGGCGTTAAGGCATCTGAGCGAACTACGAACCTTCCCATGCTCAATAACTGCGCCATCACCTGGCTAACCACCTCCAATGCCGGTTCCGTCCGCTTTGAACAATCCGTCGGGCACCAACGCGGATACATCAACCATCTGGAAGTCACTGTGATCCAAAGCTGCTTGCAAAGGCTGAACCAAGAAATCTCCGCTCAAGGGGAGAAGTATTCCATCGGCATCATCACGCCATACCGGGCGCAGCTGGAGCTAATCCGGAACCGCCTCAAGCAAATCCCATTGAGCCACATTGAAGTCGATATCAACACCGTGGATGCATTCCAGGGCAGTCAGCGTGACATCATCATCTACTCCACCGTCCGAAGCAGCAATCAGCGGCGTATCGGATTCTTGAAAGAGGAAGCACGGCTGAATGTTGCCTTCTCCCGCGCGAAACGGGCCTTGATCATTGTCGGTGACGGAAAGTTTCTCCGCAATCCCCGTATCCCCGGCAACCGCTTTCCCTATGTGATCAGCTATATGCAGGAGCATCCCGAGTTTTGTCAGGAAATCGATATAAAGGAGTTTACAAATGCTATCTGAATGGCAAAAAAATGTTGATAAATACATTCCTCCGCAGCTTTCCGGCTATGATTTCATCTGTCGGGTTCCAGTCTATATTCCTGTCCAGGAAATCGGCTTGACTGTCTGGGAACGGCGTGTCCAGGTGCTCTCCTTTGTTCAAGAATGTGTCCTCACCGCCATCCGCATCGGTGCCAAATCCCTCCCCGATCTTGCCGATCAGTTTGGTCTGCCAGAAAGTATTATGCTACAAATCGTATCACAGCTGGACAGTGAGCAGCTCGCCGCTGTTTCCTGTGGCGACATTGTCCTGACTGATTTGGGGAAAAAGGTGCTGGAGAGCCAGAAGAAGGTCAAGACTTTGCGCAGCCAGCTCAGCCGCATATCGGTAAACCAGATCACCGGTGAGGTCTCGGATACGCCCCTCTTGGGCACCTACCGGGAGCCGCCGCGGGGGCAGGCATACCTTCTGGAGAAGTATCCACTCAATATGGAATTCCTGCGCAGTCAGTTCGATACGCTAGCAGTAATTTACCGAGAGAGCCGTCTGGCCAATGTGGTATTCCAGAGTACTGCTGAGAGCGCTGAGCTGTATCGGATTCTTGATATCTCCTATCACACACTGTCCTATCAGCGCGAGTTCTGCTTCGTATATCTAAATCAGGCGGATCGCTCCCTGGCCTTTCACTTCCAGTCTGGAATCCAAGCCTATGCAGATGTGCTGGCGGAACAGCTCAACTGCCGACACTTGGGCGCCTGGAACCTCTTCTCTCCGCCCAACCGTCCTTGCGCCGCCTCCCCGGAGGAGGAACAACTGCCCCACGACTTGATTGCGGCGTTCAAACTCCGTGGAGTGCAGAGTGACTGGGCAGATTTACTGGAAGCGGCCTATTACGCCGACCGCCCGCTGCTGGATGGAGAACTTCAGGATATTCTGTACCATTGCGCCGCTTTTAAGGCACCGCGCATCTTTATCCAGGCACCGTTTTTGGCAGAATTGCTCAACGATGACATCCTCCGCGCGATTTTTTCTGCGCATACAAAGGAGGTTATCGTCCGCTATAACCGGAATGATTATCAGGCCGCTTTCATATTGGGCAGGATGGGAAAACTGCGAAAAGACTGTGTACTGACCACAGTCCCTTCTGAGGACATCTCTTCCGTGAAGTTCTGCTTCGGTACCGCCTGTTTTATCCAGGGTCAATACGCGGCCAAGGAGACCGTTTACAAGCGCCGCCTTTACAAGCTGTGCGCTGAAATAACATTTAATTCTGCTCAGATTGACTCACTCTGGAATGATCTTTTAGAAATTGGGTAGAAGCTCCAAGCAAATTGTAATCTGAACAGGATGAAAGGAAGTCTGTACGTTGGGCGCGGTTTTCTTTACCGACATAACTGACAAAGCCAACTGCAAATAGATACGAAGGAATGGCAGTGCATCAGCACAGCCATTCCTTCGTACTTTTATTCTAGCGCGCGGTCTGTTCAATCTCCAAATCGCCGTATCGGAACTTGACCCGTATTGTTTCCGCATCGACTACAGTGATACGTTCAATCATCTTGCGAACGACCTCGTCGTCATAGTGAGGGAATCCATTGAGATGTTCCTCCAGATAAGTTGCGTACTCTGTCATACGTGAGTCCTCATTGATTCTGTTGGCTGCCTCCTTCTTCGCCGCATCGATCCGCGCCTGCAGGTGCTGTTTTTCTTCCAGCAGGGTCTTGAGTTGCTCCGTTATCGTTAGGTCATCCATATTGGCCAGAGCCTGATCCAACAGGGCGTTCTGTCGTGCGGTCAGGGCTTCCAGTTCATGCTCCAATTCCAACAGGTTGTTACCGTCCCCTTCCGGGGTACATACCATTCGGAGCGTCTCTGCCAGTTCATCCTGTAGGCCATCGCTTGCTTCGACTACCCGGTTAAGCACCGTGAGAATTGCGGTATGCAGCTTGTCCTCCGCCATGGAAGGCGAGTTATGGCAGTATTTTTTCCCGAATTCCAACCGGGAGACGCACCGCCAGACGATCCGTTTGACGCCGTTCCTGGCCCAGGTACACCGCTTATAGAGGGAACCACACTCCCCACAGACCAGCCGCTCACTGAGCGCATATTTGGCGGAATACTTGCCCTGTTCTGTTTTTCCGCTTTTCTGCAGAATCTTTCGCTTGCTGGTCCGCCGTGCCATCTCCTCCTGCACCCGCTGGTAGATGTCCCGCGGGATGATAGCAGGGTGGTTGTCCTTGATGTAATACTGCGGCAACTCGCCGGTATTCTTCTTGACCTTCTTGCTGATGCAGTCTGTGGTGAAGGTCTTTTGCAGCAAGGCGTCTCCCGCATACTTTTCATTGGTGAGGATGTTATGCACAATCTGATGGGACCATGCCTTGACACCCTTTGCGGTGGCGATCCCTTCCTGGGTAAGTTCTCTCTGGATCTGGCCCTCACTACAGCCCTCCAGGTACCGGCGGTAGATTCGCCGCACCACCTTGGCCTCCTCCGGTACGATCTCCGGCTTACCGTCCGCTCCTCTTTGGTAGCCCAGCATGGATCTGTAGTGGAAGTTGACCTTTCCTTCTTTCATTGCCATCCGGATGCCCAGCTGGATATTGACGCTGAGTGATTCACTCTCGGCCTGGGCAAATCCGCTGAACAGAGTGATGAGGAACTCGCTGGACTCTGTCAGCGTATTGATATTTTCCTTTTCGAAGATGACCCCGATCCCCCTGGCCTTCAGCATCCGCACCGTCTCCAGGCAGTCTACGGTGTTCCGGGCGAACCGGGAGAGAGACTTTGTGAGGATGAGGTCGATCCCGCCCCGCTTGCAGGCGGTGATCATCCGGTTGAACTCTTTTCGCTTTTTCATGCTGGTTCCGGTGATCCCCTCGTCCGCGAAGATCCCGGCCAGTTCCCAATCCGGGGACTCCTCAATTTTCTGGGTGTAGTAGGCTTTCTGGGCGGTGTAGCTGTTGATCTGCTCCTCGCTGTCGGTGCTGACCCGGCAGTAAGCCGCCACCCGCTGCCTGCCATGGGGTCTCGTCTTGTTGCCTGCTACATTGGACCGTAATGCCGGAATATGGTGGATGGTGCGTTCCAGTGATGATTGTTCCATTTTGCTGTCCTTTCTGTTCCTAATCAAAAGTGTACGGTGATTGCGTTATCTGTTCCGATTATGATATGGGAGACCATTCGTTCGAAGCGCTCCCAGTCGATTTGGTCGGGCTGCGTTTGGCTTACAGCCGTATCCACGCCATCATCACAGCAGGCATACCAGGCAGCTGCCCCTTGCAGGATGTGGGAGAGAGCCTCCTTACCGTCTCCTGGCTGTTCCAACGCCCGGTTAATGGCGTTGGCCAGGCGAACGGCCTCCGCAGAGGGCGCGTATGGCTTACATACGGGCGTTTCATGTGCCGCAAGCTGCCGTGCCGTCTGCGCAAGCAGTTCCTCCTTCCCGACAACAAATGCGTTTCTGCAGGCAGAACATTTCAGATGGACGTTTCCAGTATGCCCGATTGGCCCTCCGGTTCGGAGCAGGCGAGTCTGACAGCATCCGCTTCGCAGCTTTTGCCATAAGCCATCCGATTCCGTCCGGCGTGGAAGCTTCCCACTAGCCTTTTCCGCGATCTTATTCTGCACTTGCTGGAAGGTATCTTGGTCAATGATGGATGGGTATCCATTTTCTCCGGCATAACGAGAGTTTTCCAGCATTCGCTTGATTTTGTGCTTGTTCCACAGCGGCGATTCCTGAGAGAACGGGATGTTGTCCGCATTCATCCGGTCTGCCAGTGCCTGATAAGATAACCCGGCCAGATACGTGGTAAATACATTTTGAACCGTGAGGCGTTCCTCCTCCTGGATGACCAGATCGCCATGTATGATCTGGTAGCCATACAATATTTTCCGATTTGCCATTGCCTACGCCTCCAGTGTTTCTTGGAATTCAAACCCGCCATATAGTTGAAAGCGGATGGTACTCTTGGTATCTACAACGATTAGTTCCACCAGCTTGGTAAACAGGGCTTCGTTAAAGCTGGACAGAGTCTCTGGACCATTTCGGATGGTATTGATCGTTAGGCGAAGTGCATCCACCTGTTCATCAATATCCTCATTGCAAAGCAGCTTTCGCCTCTCCCGGCGCAGTTCTGTCAGCTTGGCGTTGAGTTCCGCCTGCTTTGTGGATAAGGCAGCCTTGTCCAGGAGACCTGCCGTGTGCAGCTTTGTGAGGTGGTAACTCTGCTCGGATGCCGTGGCGATGGCTGTGTTGACCGCCAGCATGGCCGGGTTGCCGCGATGCAGGGCATCTGACAAAGTCTCCATTTGCCTCAGCACAGGTGCCAGCACGATGCCGTCATGGGTGCGGAGCTTGCGATACATCCGGAGGAATGCCGCATGGATGCTGTCCTCGCTGATCCGTCCGTTGGGGCAGTCGGCAGCCTTTCTGTCATGCTTGCGGCACACCCAGGTAACATATCCAGCTTTTGAGATCCGCCGGACTAATGTACTGCCACAGAGCCCACAGGTCATCTTTTTTGAAAGCGGGGTACGTTCCCGCTGCAGGTCTATCCGCTGCCCCTTGCGCTGTAGAAGCGCTTGGGCTTTTTCAAATATATCCTTTGAAATGATAGCTGGATGGCTATGCTCTACATAATATTGATCCCGTTCTCCACGGTTCACTTGCTTGGTAAAGGGAAATGCGTTTGCGAATGTCTTTTGGCAGAGGGAATCACCTATATATTTCTCATTCGTCAGCATATAAGCGATGGTGGAGCTATACCATTGATGTCCTCCATCCGAAGTTAAAAGTCCTGTATTTGTCATCTGTTCTGCGATCCATTCCATGCTGGCCCCGCTAAGGTACATATCAAAAATCCACTTGACATAATGGGCTTCTTCCGGGATGATCTCCAATTCCTTGCTGTTGACGATCTTATAGCCAAAAGGAGCTTTGCAGGTGATAAATTCCCCACGCTCCATGCGGCGCTGATAGCTCATACGTTGATTTTTGGAGATGGAGATGGATTCCTCCTGGGCCAGAGAAGCGGAAACGCTCACCATCAGTTCTGAGGTGAGCGTTCCAGTGTCGATATTCTCTTTTTCAAATTTCACGGTCACGCCCAGCGAGGTAAGCTCCCGCAGGGTGGCGAGGCAGTCACGGGTGTTCCGGGCAAATCGGGAGATGGACTTGACCACGATCTTATCGATCTTGCCCTTCCGGCAGTCTGCCATCAGGCGGTTGAAGTCCTCACGCTTATCCATCCGCGTGCCGGTCAGGCCCTCGTCTGCGTAGATGTCCACCAAATCCCAGCCATCGTGGGCGTTGATCGCCTGCGTATAGGCCCGGATCTGGGCGGCGTAGGAATGGAGCTGGTCCGCAGAGTCGGAGCTGACCCGGCAATAGGCTGCTACCCGCAGGGTGTCTGGTCTAGCTGCCTTGGGTGGGATCACTTGTACTTCAGCCATTTCTCATTCGCCTCCTTCCATCTTTTTCGGCAACGAAACCATACCACACTCCTGCGGGAATAGCCAGCACTATTCCCAAACAGTTCCGGGCCGGTATCGTTCTGCGGACAGCAGTTCCCACAGGCCTGCCAATAAAAAACAGGCCGGGAGGAAATGTAGTTCCAAATGAACTTCGTTATCGTCGTATTTGCAGCTCGCCCCCCGACGATGGGGAACAGTACGGATCGGCTTCTAGCAAGAAGCCGCACGGGCTTTTACCTGGAGTCTCTACTGCTTTCAACTCCAGGGCAGCGCCGCCTGTCTTATGCGCAGGCCATGCGAGGTGTCTCATTGTGTACCCAAACAGCGTCATTGCAAAAGCGCGTGCCATAGCGCCCCATGCAGGTGGCGTTCTCGCTCGGCCCAGGGCAAATGCTCTGGGTGTCATGGCGCGCGCTGCATGACGCTCAACTGTTCAGGCGGTTCTCCGTACTGCTGGTATGAACTTGTCAAGGTGCTATGGAGCGGCGGGCGCTCCTTCAGGAAACGAAACGGGCCAGAATCTGGGTCATTTTTCCAGATCCTCGCCTTGCAGTCCAGCTGCCAAGCGTTTGAGCAAAGCCGTCTGTTTAGGCGATAGCTTTGGCCGGTCCTGAAAGTACCAGTCGATTGTTCGCCTCCATAGCCACATCATATAGATTAATGCGGACAGGCCATGTCCGGATTAAAAAATTTTTTCAAAAAATATTTTTGTGGGGCTAGACGCAAAATGTCCATCCGTCTCTCGCTAAGATCCGAATGAGCATGGGAAGAGCCGCTTGATCTCGCTGGCTCGCGCCGTTGAGCTTCTCCATCGTTTTGGTGGAGAAAAATCATCAAGCAGCACGTGAGAAGTCAGCACATCAAGCGGCGCGGAGTTACAATCTTTGGCTGTTTTGTTTTCGAAGGCTATCTATAGCTCCAAGGAAAGAACCCAACAGAAAACCAATCTCTCTGAGGGCCGCATCTTATATGCAGTATATCAATTTCTCCGAGTAAACACGGAGGAGACCAGCACCTGGCTGGTCTCCCCGTATTTTTCTGCGATTCGGAATAAAAACTCAGCGCCATACGGCGTATTTACGCAGCATCACGTTTACTGCAGCAGCTGAAGTACGCCCTGGGGCACCTGGTTGGCCTGGGCCAGCATGGCCTGGGCAGACTGGATCAGGATGTTGTTCTTGGTGTAGGACATCATTTCCTCGGCCACATCGGTGTCGCGGATGGTGGACTCAGCGTCCTGGATGTTCTCTTGCATCACGGACAGGTTGTTGATGGTATGGTCCAGACGGTTCTGGGTAGCGCCCAGAGTACCACGAACGTCGGAGACATAGTTGATGGCGTTCTCGATGGTCTTCAAAGCAGCCTTGGCACCTGCCTGAGTGCCGATGTCGATGTCGGCAATGGTGTCGGTACTGCCCTCGCCAATGCCCATCTGGTCGGTATGACAGTCGCTGATGCGCACAGCCAGCTGGTTATAGCTGTCACTGGTGTCACCGATCTGCAGCATCAGACCGCCAGCACCCTCAAAGGAAACAGCGATCTTCTCACCGCTGAAGGTCCCGCCGCCACCGGCCACCTCTGTCGGCACAACCTTGGTCCCGCTCGCATCCAGCGCACCGGTGGCAGCTGTATTGTCAGCGGTGGCATCGACAATCGCCTGGGCAATCTCCTCAGCAGTGGCGTCCTTGGCAATTTCAATTGCAGTTGTGCCTGCAGCAGCGTCTTCGGCCTTTTCCACAAAGGAATAGGTGGTGTTGCCGATGGTCATGCTGCCGCCGATCAGGTTGGCACCGGTATAGTTGCTGAAGTCGATGGTAGCAGTGGAGGCAGTGCCGGTAGCGTCTGCAGCAGTGCCAGCCACGCCCGCGGCAGAAGCGTTCGTGCCGTTGAGGTCGGTTACAGCGGTAGTGAGCGAAGTATTATCTTCCGCGGTAAAGGTAACGGTGGTGCCGGAAACAGACGCAGTAAATTTCTTGCTGCCGAGAGTAATCTCCTTGGTATTCAGCGCATTCGCAATGGCGGTGTCGTCCATATCGCCGGCAACATCAATCTCCACTTCCTGGCCGCCGATGGTAAACTTGACCTTGGAACCGGTGGAGCCATCCGTGGGAGCCTTGATGGACATACCGGCCACATCAAACTCAATTTTAGCCGCAGTAGAGGCACCGTCACCATCAGTAGCGGTCATCTCCAGGCCGCCGGTGGCAGCGGTGATAGTCGGTGCGGCCGCGCCGGTGGGGGCAGTACCAACCGTCTGCTCTACCATGGGACCAGCCAGATCGCCGTTAAGCAGCTTGATGCCGTTGAAGTTGGAGCTGTCGGCGATGCGGTTGATCTCGTCCTTCAGGTTCTTGACTTCCTTCTGCAGCTGGGCACGGTCGGTCTCGTTCTCGTAGGTACCGTTGGCGGACTGCTCAGCCAGGGAGTACATACGGTTGAGCATGTCATGGACTTCGGTCAGAGCACCCTCAGCGGTCTGCACCAGGGAAATGCCGTCCTTGGCATTCTTCTGGGCACCCTCCAGACCGGTGATCTGGGCACGCATCTTCTCGGAGATTGCCAGACCGGCTGCGTCGTCACCGGCACGGTTTATCTTGTAGCCAGAGGACAGCTTCTCCAGGTTCTTAGACAGAGCAGAGGTATTGTTGGTGTAGTTGCGGTAGGCGTTCATAGCCATGATATTATTTTGGATTCTCATTCAAATTGCTTCCTTTCAATATGAAATGATGTGGGTATTTACTGGTCGCTGCACAGATTCCTTTTGTGCAGGTTCTTGTTTTGGCGGTCCGGCACAGACACCGTGGCCTTTGGCGGTCTGTACCATTCCACACGCTTCCTATATTTCAACCGGCCCGTCGACCGAGTGAAACCACATTCAGCCCCATGCCGGGGTCATACAGAATCCGCTGTCTGCTCCCGCAAGCGACGGGGAAGCTTTTCTTCCTCCCAGAAGGTGGGGATAAGGCGATTCAGTTGAGTCCGCAGAATGTCGGCCTCCGCCGTTTCTCCCGTTTGCTCCAGCCGGTCGATACTCTGCTGGATGGCTCGCACCGCCCGCTCCCGGTCATCGTTCCAGAGATAAAGGTGATCCCGGCGGTGGCCCGGATTTCTCCGGGGCGGCGGTGTCAGGCACTCCGGTCGGGCTGCGCCCTCCCGCTCCAGCAGAGCGCCCCGCACAATGGGAACGCTGCGGTCGGCCTCTATCCGCAGGTGGGCGCGGCCACCTGCCACACGGATCAGATGTACAATGATTTGACCGTTATTGATAGACAGATATTCGTCCGGAAGCAGAGAAAGGCTGAGCATACAAAAAGACCTCCTGTGTCTGATGAGACAGCGCACTCCTTTGCGCTGGTACGATCATCTTGGATGATCATCGTCATAATGTTTGGAACGCCCTGCCGGGCTTCGGATGCGGCCCCAGAGGGGAGGCATCTTCTCGTTTCCCAACGATCTCCCGCGGATTGGAGAACGCTGAGGGAAACGGCAGCGTACTGTCCGCCGCTTCGCTCAACGCTCCCCAACGGGAAGCATGGGCCTTCTCCGGTGTTCCGGCCGGCAACATCACTTTTTGCAGGAAGGTTATGAAACTGCCTCCGCAACCTGTTTATTCTGGTAACACGCCAGCCCATGGGCTTTGATATTGACGGCGGCGTTTTTCCCTCGTTTGTGCTCCGCGCCGCACACGGGACAAACCCAGTGGCGGGCCTTGGGGGAAAGGGTTTCATTGATGGCCCCGCACACGGAGCAGACCTTGGTGGTGGGGTCGAAGCGCCCTACCTCCAGAAGCTGCTTGCCCTGCCGGTCCAGCTTGTAACGCAGCATCTCGCGGAACATTCCAAAGCCGGTGTCGTGGATGTCGCTACCGCCCAGTTCCTCGGAGATCGCCTTAAGAGAATCGTCCCGAATGCACACGGCGTCCCAGTCGTTGGCTATCCGCCGGGATTCCTTGTGCAGGAAGTCGCGTCTTTGGTTGGCGATGTGCTCGTGAAGCAGACGGTATTTCTGCACCATCTCCCGATAGTTTCTGGAGCCGGGCTGCATCCGGTTCAGCTTTTCCTGGATGGAGGATACCTTGTCCTGAGATTGTCTCAGCCAGCGGGGCGGGTCGGCGGTAATCCCGTCATCCCTTACATAGAAATGGGTGAGGGAGTATTTCAGGCCGATGGTGGTATCCGCTGTGGGTTTCACCGGCTCCGGTGCGTGGACCGGACAGGCAAAAAGCAGATAACCGTAATATTTGCCGGTCTTGGTACGCTCCACGGTAATGCGAGTAAGTTTCCAGCCGCTCCGGGGTCGCCGTGGGAATTTTGCCCGAACCAGCCCAGCCTTGGTCATGCGCACGGCATCCTGGGTGATATAAATGGTGGCACTGTTGCCCATCACCTGGTTGCAGGCAGAAAAGCTGTCCCGGTCGTCCTTTTTCCGTTTGAACTTCGGATAGCCGAATGATGCAGGGTTTCGGAAAAAGTTACGAAATGCCTGAGAGAGCTTGTTGTACTCCTGTGTCAGCGCCTGATGATCCACTTCCTTGAGAAACGGCGCTTCTGTTTTGTACTTGGCCGGGGTGGGAATAAAGTGAGCGTCTGTTTCGTAATAAAAGCGTTCGTGATCGGCCAGCATCCGGTTCCAGATATACCGACAGCAGCCAAAAGTCCTCTGAAATAACTCTTCCTGCTCCTGATTGGGATACAGGCGGATTTTGATGGTGTTGTACTGGGTTGTCCGTTTGGGGGCAGAAGGTCTGCGATTGTCATTCATTTTCATTCTATCTGCCCCTTCCCATTATTTCTCAATTAGGAAAAACGAGGTGTGTTCCAAAAGGTGTACCTTTAGTAACAGACCTATCTCTAATGAAATTTTTCTGGGAAAGGTCTTAAGTTTTCGAGAAAATAGCCGATAAAACTAGTGAATAACTCAAGGAACAAAAACGAGATTGGCAATCCAAAAAGTACACCTTTTGTCACAATTATCCTGTCTTTTTTACAATAATATGGGTTTCCCGACAGCCTACACAGAGTCATAACCACCAATAGCGCTGGTGGTTTCCACACTCAATGATAGAGGCGGCTCCTCCTGCGAACGGAGGAACCGCCTCTGTGTTTTTTGAATTATTATTGTGGATCAACGCAATCCGCAGTTTCCTTGGCGCGCCGTAAAAATGTCTGGTAGGAAATACCGAGCTGATCAGCTGCTGAGCGGGAAGAAATGTTTCCCTTCCTCCAGGCAATGGCTAGATCATAAAACTCCGCAGGCATAGTCATTTGTTTACGTCCCAAGTGTACACCACGCTTCTTCGCAGCCATAATCCCTTCGGCCTGGCGTTGGCGGATGTTTTCCCGCTCTGTCTCCGCTACGTAGCTAAGTAGTTGAAGAACGATATCGGCGATCAGTTGTCCGGTCAGATCCCTCCCCAGTCGTGTATCCAACAGCGGCATGTCCAATACCACAATGTCTACGCCCTTCTCTTTGGTCAAGATTTGCCATTGCTCCAGGATTTCTTTGTAGTTGCGTCCAAGCCGGTCGATGCTCTTCACCACCAGAACATCATTACAGTGGAGTTGTTTGAGTAACCTTTGATAATGTGGCCGTCGGAAATCCTTTCCGGATTGTTTTTCAACAATTATATTTTCATTGGGTACGCCAAATTGTTGCATCGCTGTCAGCTGGCGCGCTTCATTTTGCTCTTTTGTTGATACACGTATATACCCATATATAGCATTGTCCATGGTCTGTCCTCCGTAAAAAGTGGTATATACTTTTTATTTTGCGTCCAAATGTGCCAATGCGGCTAGGTATGATCATGCCAGAGTAATCCAACAAAAACAAATTACTCAGCAGAGTCTTCCAGTGCCTCACCGTTGCTCGGAGCGAAAACTCTGCTTACTACCTGCTGGAAGCCGCCAACTCTGTGAGGAGATGCGACTCTGAGTTCCGGCTCTGTTTCAAAAATCACAGGGGTAGGGCTTGGTTCAGTGTTACCTTTTTACCGTTTACACGGCGCTGCTTAGCTGATTCTCCTCTAATTTTTCTTGCATTACCTAACTTCATACCATTGGACTTTTCCTCTTGTTTCAGTTTTGCGGATATCTTCTTCCATCTGCTTACTTGCCGTCTGGATTTCCCGGCACAAGGCCAGCTTTTTGCGTTCTGCGCGGATCTGCCGGTTCAGATCGGCAAGCTGGTTATACACCTCCGTTTTTTCTTGCGTCAGATGCTCAGAGGGGACGCCGCGCTGTTCCAATAGGCGCACGGCTTGCATGTAGCGGGCAAACTCTTCCTCCATGCCGGACAGCCCCTTCTCATAGCATACCTTGGCCGGTGCCAGGGCCTCCACATCCGCCAGGGCGTTGTACAGCGCCTGCCGCTTCTTTTTGCGCACATTGAGGATAGTGCGCTGCTTCATCAGATTGGCCAGCGTTTCCTCTGTGCGGCTTTGATAGGCGGTCATTTCGTCAGTGGTCGAAATGTTGTTCTCTCGCAGGAAAGCAAACTGTGTCCGGTACTGCTCAAACTTCATGACTTCCTGCCGCAGGTGCGGCGTCATCCTGGGGGGATACTGTCGCTGTTCGATTTTTCCCAGCAGGTAGAGATAATGAACGTACAGGGCCAAAAAGCCCGTGTATTTGGGGTGTCTGCGGTAGGGACGAAACATAGGCCTGTCAGCAAAAGCGGCCCGTTGACCCGTCTCGATTTCCTCCAAATTGCCAAGGATGGCAGCGCGGATACCGTCCTCTGTGAAGGCTGCATTTTTTTGCCTGGATACTGGAACCGTTCCTGCCCCCGCAGGCGAAACCCCAGGCGGTTTCCGTGGCGGATCTCGTAGCCCTTGTGCTCCATGAGCAGGAAGAAGTGTCCCAGGTCATTGGCGTCCTCAATGGACTCCCGGAGATCCGCCTCCAGCATGGAGCGGAAGGTGGGTTGACCCTTGGATTGACGCAGCCACTCCACGTAGCTCATGGATTTGGAGGTCTCGCCAGAGAGGATCACGGAGAGGCCGTGCTCCCGGCACAGCCGGTCTGAGATGACACGAATCTGCTGATAATAGCTTTGTAGGGTGCTATGATATTTTTCCCCAGTATCCTGATTTACAGAATTGAAAACAGTATGGGCGTGAATATGCTTCTTATCCACGTGAACACCAATTACAGCCTCATAACCTGAGAGGTGTTCCCTTGCAAATTCTTTTGGAATCTCCAGAGCCAACTCTGGCGTGATCTCACCAGGACGAAAAGACTGGATGATATGATAGCACTGGCGACCACCCAGCTTTCCAATCTCCCGTTTGGTATCCATCATCTGGCGGTATTCTCGCCCTGGGTCACAGTTCATGTGTGCCGTGAGGACACGTTCCGCAGTTTTATCGCCATTTAGAATATACTGGATTGCCAAATCAATTCTTGAATTACCTGGGAGAATCTTTGTGATAGCCATTACTTTTTTGCCACCTGATACATGAGCTCATATACCTGATCCAGCAGAAACAGCCCATGTTGGGCATCCTCTGCTGTGGCGATACCGGCATTGACGCTGCGGGCGATCTGGTTGATGTTGTTGCCGATGTGATGGATCTCCGTGCGGAGGTCCTTAATCTCTTGGGAGGGTCTGGCCCGAATCGGCGTACCGTCGATGAGCCGAACGATATAAGCCCGTTTACACAGCCCGCAGAGTTTGGCCTGCTGGCAGAGCTGCTGATACTGCTCCGCCGTCAGTTCGATATGCAGATGGTGTTTTTCTTTGGGGAGTCCCAAGTGCGCCTCCTTTCTGCGGCTCTGCCGCAAACCTTCCGCCCGCAGGCGGCATTGGGGTCAGGGGTTTCCCCTGCAAGTGCGCAAAATGTACATTTGCGCGATGCTTGCCCAACGCCGCCCCTGGCGGCGTTGGCTCGGCCCCGCTGAAGCGGGGCCTTTTCTCATGCGGTAGGTGGATTATGATCCGGGCAGGCAGAGCCTGCCAACTCCTCGAAAAAGAAAAATCATCGCTCTGGGCCAGAGCGGCGACGCTTATTGCAGGCTGGAATGCTCAATATTCCTCTGACATGATCATCTCTACACAAGGGTGTCTATGTTAGCACCCTGAAAGTTAAAAAATCCGGGTAGGGTGTCACATTAGACACCCTACCCGGATTATAAAGTAATTATAATGTACCCAATCATGTGGACAGTTTATTGAAAAATGGCACCCTAATGATACGCTAATAAAACCTCGTTCTGTAGACAGTTAAGGTGCTAAGGCGGGAGCGCGTATCCAGCTGGACACACTCTCCCGCGTCATCAACGCTCTGGCTCTGTTGGTTTCCTTGCTGACTGCACCCTTCGTTCCGGTGTCAGCTCCAAAAGCTGCTGCACACGTTTTTGCAAGTGCCGTTCAATCGCCCGTAGCCGGTCATCGGGTAGGTTCAGTCTGGGGTGCCTTTGGAAGGTAAATCCAATCAGTTTGCGAAGCTGCCGCATCTGAACCGGCCCCATCACCTCCCGGCACACAGTTTCAAAGCTGATGCCATAGGGAGTCCCTCTGGTTCTGGCGTAGTTGTCCAACTCCTTGAAATCGTCCGGCATAGCGAAGTTGAACAGGGATAGGCCATTGTCAAAAACCGGAGCCGATCCGATCACTGCGCCGCTGTGGTTATCCCGCAGGACACCGAAGTTACCGAAGTGCCGATCCTCGTTGTAGATCACAGCGTCGAACACCAGCATGCTCTTGATATGTTCATAAGCCTCCGATCCCAGCTTCTCATAGTAGCCCAGGCAGGCTTTCAGCCCACCCTCCCGCACAATACGGCCAATGGGGATATAAGATGTGTCGATATCGGTGAACAGTTTGCAGCGGGAGGCCAGGATGCCCTTCCAATTCTCCAGCTCGTAGGACACCGCGTTCAGGCCCATGGCCTGGGCCACCTGACTGGCGTAAAACTCACTGTATGGCTCGTTTCCGGTGTTTGCCGCGCCGAAGGTTCCCCCTTTGTACAGGTAGATCCCCTTGCCCTCTATGAAACGCCATGCCTTGGGCAGCATCCCGTTGGTCGTCAGTTCCGGCGAGGTGGTAAAGGCAGCGTCACTTTGGCCGATGCCGGTGTAAGCCACCAGGGAGAGGATCTCGGAGAAGCGATTCTCGTACAGATTATACTGTGCGAAGGTTCCAGAGAAGTCTCCAGGCACCACCCAGTAGCTGTCGTTGAGGGACAGCCCCTTGCACACGTCGATGATCCCTTTGGTATCGTTGATACTCAGGCCGAAGGTTTTCAAAATTTCCGCTACATAGGCTCGATTCTTGGGGATGACCCGCTTCTGAAGCCATTTCAACACACCGGCATCGGACAGCTCCATGTCCAGGGGCAGGAGCTGCCTGTGTTCCTCATTAGTCCACAGCAGCTTGGCTTTCAGGCCCTCGATGCCCTGCTCCGCCAGGGAAAAAGACAGCAGATCCATATCATATAGGCGCAGCATGTATTTCTGCTCCATGCCATGTTCACCTCCATTTCAGACAGTCGGAGATTCCCGGAATAGTATCCAGGCATGCACAAAACGGCTTGTTTTTTATTATACCGGTGTCCTCTGCTTTCGCAAGGGAAATTGCCATATTTACCTTATCCTACTGTGGTGCCCCACAGTATCCAGACACTTTCCCTGCCTGAGACAGCACATCTTCCTGTGTACCGTCATCATCATACCAAGTGCAGGAAGCCGCGAACTTGGGAAACCAATCTGTCCGAAGCAACGCCATCAAAATGGCCCACACATTAGAGAAATCTTCTTTGTGTCCGCTGTCTGTAAAAGTCATCGGCTCATCGGCGGAGGTACAGCGCAGACCCTTTGCGACAAAGCCTCTGAGAATCGTCTGCTTCACCGCATCTACAGTATATCCGTACTGCTGGATCTGCTCCTTATCAAAAGTGAATTCGACTTTCATGCGCGCACCTCCTCCTGTTGTTTCATTATACCCGCCTCCCGGGGAGTTATCAAGGGCAATCGGCAGACAGCAGGCCGTCACGCACTCTGGGCCAGCTCCCGTGCAATCCGTTCCTTGGACAGGGCGGCGTAGGCGTCGGTAACCTCGATGCCGGTGGCGGAGTAGCCCCCCAGCACAGCAGACAATGTACTCAGCTTACTGGTGGAAGCGGCCCTTCTGGGGACAGCTGTTGCATTTGTCCCAGACAGCTGTGCCGCACCAGATCCACTCCGCCCACTGGAGCGCATCTGTGGCTGCGGGAAGCTGCCGCCAGTCGATGAACATGCACACAGGGACACCGGGTTTACAGACCTTACGGGCGTCATAAAGCCATTCGGCGGCCCAGCGGGTCCAGGATTGCTGATCCGTGGAGCCGCCCGGCCAGCGCGTCATCCTGGCAGAACCAGTCATACCACCCGGCCTCACACTGAACAGCACGATCTTTCGAGGCAAAATCCCCGACACGAAATCGCTCCTGCCACTGGCGGACACTCATTTCCGTCATAGCGTCCCCCTTTCCGGCAGGAGGCGCTCCATGAGGTCGGCAATGATCCGAAACACCTCCGCCAATTCACGGGACTCTTTCACCGTATCTTCCATCTCGTCCCTAGTCATGCGGGTGCATTTGGCCCAGATCCGGACATTTTCCTCTGTGGGGTCCAGCAGGACCGCCTTTTCATACGCCTTGCAGAAGATTCCGGCGATCTTCCCCTCACGGTCGATCTCCGCATCCTTTTCCTGGATTTCCTTTTTTGCTTTTAGGATGTCCAGCGCCTCCTGGGCGGCCTGCTCCCGCTGCTCCTCCGGCAGATCCTCCACCTGCTTGGTGATCTGGTAGCCCTGGTTGATGGACAGTTCCTTCTTGTCCAGCGCCTCCTTGACCGCTGCGGGGGCGTGCTCGTCGATCTGCATCACTTTGCCCATGGTCCGTTCGCCCAGTCCAACGGAGTCTGCCAGTTCTTTGCGGGTGTCAACAGGGACAGAACTTTCCGGCAATGTTGCCGAAAGGTCAGTTCGCGTACCCTGGTTTGCCTTGGCCCTGGCTTCGATCTCCGGCTTAAGCTTCAGGGCAATCTTGCCCAGTTCCCACTTGTCCAGGTTACGGCGGCCCTTCTGGGTATCCAGCGCCCACTGCTTGGCCTCCAGCAGATCGTCAAAGGCGAACACCAGCATCTGATAGGGCAGGCCGTGCTTGTCGCACAGGGATTTTCGGTTATGCCCGTCAATGACGACCAGATCCTCATTGACGATGATGGAGGTGTAGCACCCATTTTTCAGGAGGTCCGTCTCCAGCGCGCCGAGCTGCTCCTCGCTCAAAGGCGGGAGCAGCTCGGCCATCTCAGGCAGCACAACAGGGGTGTGCTCTGTGCTGCTGTAAATGATCCCAGTATTCTTCATCAGGCGGCCTCACACTCGCCCTGGTTCTGCTCGGCAGCGGTCGCCTCCTCTGCCCGACGGGGGGAGAGGAGCTCCACCTCCGTAGCCTTGATCAGGAAGCCCAGCTGGCGGGTGGGATCGTCAGAAAAAGTGATGGTCTCGAAATCGCCGGTGGCGGCCAGCTTGCAGCCCTTCCAGGCGTAGGCGGCGCAGAACTCGGCCAGGGGGCCGCGCACCTTGATAGAGATGAAGTCGGTAAGCCGGTTGCCCTCCTGATCCCGATAGCGGCGGTCCGAGGCGATGCGCAGGATGGCATAGGGCTTGCCCGTGGTTTCGTTCATCTTCAGCTCCACATCATTGGTCAGATTTCCGGTGACAGTGATCTTCAACATCGTTCATTTCTCCTTTTTCTGTTAGACTAGTTAGTTGTAAGAAAGCGTGGGACTCACAGCATTCGTGGGGCACAAAAGGCTTAATGACGGCTGATCCGCTTTACCTGGCAGTCCAGGGGGATCAGCAGATCCGGAAGGTCCCTGTCTCGGACAGCGGCCATTTCAACCTCTGTAAAACGAGTTTTTTCTGACGTTTGTATCATGTTTACCTCCCTTCTAGAAAAACAAAAAAGGGCCGGAGGACGCATCTGCTTGAGATGGTTCCTCCGGCCCCTTGCTTTGACTCCTTGTGTTATTGTTCGATGTCCGCTGCGTCTCTCTCCGCCTCCGTGCTGGCCTCGCTGGTGTCTGGGGTGGTACCGGCGGCTCCACTGTCCTCCGGGGCTTCCTCGGTGCTCTCAGGGGCCTCCTGTGGGGCCAGGCTGGCTTCGGCTTCCGCCAGCGCCTGCTCGATCAGGCCCAGGACGAAGTCCCGCTGGGTGAGCTTTACGCCGGTCCGAGCCGTTTCTCTGGCCAGGTGGGTCTTGATGCGCTGGAAGAGTTCCTCGGGGATCTGGAATGCCATTGTTCTGCTGCCTGTCATGTTGATTCCTCCATTCTCATCTTGCATCTTGTAGTATTCAGTGAGCAGTGCTGCGATGTACTGGCTGGTGGTCATCTCCAGGCGGTCTTTTTCTTCTGTTACCCGGTTGTGCAGGGCGATGTCGATTTGAGCGCATAGGTTTTTCTTGTCTGCCATGGTCTGCTCTCCTTTCCTCGTTTTGCAACGCAAGTATATCCAAAACCATGGCGGAAAGCTATTACCAAGACTACCAAGGAACCAAGGACAAAGCAAGCAATACCACCAACTGAAACAGCTACGTAATAAAAAGAGAGAATCCCCCGCTGGCAGTTCGATTTGAACTACCAGCGGGGGATTCTCTCGCTGTTTTCTCTTTGCTCAGAGGTTCGAATCACCCCACATCACGAAAATGGCCTTTTGCATCTCCATCTCGTCTGGTGCTCGATTTTGTCCTCTGAAACGGCTGAAACCCTTGCCGCAGCAAGGGTTTCAGGGGTTGCATCTTTTTCAGCAACCTTAGTTGGTACGGCTGAAGGGATTCGAACCCCCGACCTTTTGGTTCGTAGCCAAACACTCTATCCAACTGAGCTACAGCCGCATACTGTTTCAAGGAGCGTTCTCCCTGACAGCTCAGTTATTGTAGCACACCTAAATTCAAAATGCAAGAGGTTTTTTTATTTTTCTTATTTTTTCTTTTTTCGCCCTTCTCCGCTCCCTTCTGTCTCAGTTGCGGGGAACCATAAAACATGATATAGTGAACTGGCACCAGGATTCTTAAGTCCTTCTTAATACTTTCTCACTTGCAACTTAAAGTGTCTATGTTATGCTACCAATAAGAAATTATAAGGGACAGGGGAAGGCTGCTATGTACAACATTTTAATCTGTGATGACGACAAGGACATCGTCTCTGCTCTGGATATCTATTTGACCAGCGAGGGCTACCGCACCATTAAGGCCTACAACGGACGTGAGGCACTGAAAGCGGCGGAGCAAAATGAAATCCACCTTATTTTAATGGATATCATGATGCCCGAACTGGACGGCATTCGTACCACTGCCAAGCTCCGGGAGGACAGCAACGTCCCCATCATTCTCCTCACGGCCAAAAGCGAGGATTCCGATAAAATCCTGGGTCTGAACATCGGAGCCGATGACTACATCACCAAGCCCTTTAACCCCCTGGAGGTCATCGCCCGGGTCAAGTCCCAGCTGCGTCGGTACACCAGCTTGGGCGGCGCTGATCGGGGACCTGGTCTGCTTACCGTGGGTCCCATCTCCATGGATGACAGCGCCAAGCAGGTAACGGTGGATGGCGAGCCAGTGGCCCTCACGCCCATTGAGTATAACATTTTAAAGCTGCTCATGTCCCACCCCGGTCAGGTCTTCTCCTCCGCGCAGATCTATGAACAGGTGTGGAATGACCCGGCCTACGGCTCGGAGAACACCGTGGCCGTCCACATCCGTCATCTGCGGGAGAAAATTGAAATTAACCCCGCCGACCCCCGCTGGCTGAAGGTAGTGTGGGGACTGGGTTATAAGATGGAAAAGGGGTCGGTGTAATGGCACGCATTCAGAGCAGCCCGGTGGGCAAGCTGTTGTCCTGGGCCCTGCTTCTAGTCTTTACCTTTGCCGGAGTGCAGATGGGACTGTCCGCCGCTTCCTCCGCCATTCTGGCGGTGGGGGACTGGCAGAGCACCGCTGCCTTTTCCGTTCTGCTGCAGGAGCGACGGGATCAGTTGGCCCAGTACTTTATCGACTCGATCGATTGGGATTTCCTGCTGGCCAACGATTTTTCGTACACCCAGGATGAGATGGATCTGATGCAGCTGCAGGATGACATTCAGACCGCCGAAACCGAACTGAGCGCAGAGGCCACTGCCTTCCGCTATCAGCTTCGCACCTCGGACGGAACTGTTTTCAAATCCAATCTGGGCGAAGATGAGCGGCTCTCCCAGGTGGTGGATCAGGTCTATTATTCCATCCTCTCCCCACAAACCCTCTCTGATCTGGACGGTTCCTTTCAATGGAGCACTTCCTCCCTGGAATGGGGTTCCCTATCGCTCTATGACGTATGGGGTGGTCGGGGCACACTGGGAACATTGACCGGATCTGTTCCTGTCTACATTCTGGCTTACGGGGTCCCCTCCGTCCCACCAGAAACCATTTCCGATGAGTTTACCGCCCTGTATCAGAACTGCTCCACTGCCAGCGCCCAGTTCCTTCCCTTGATCATCGGCGCCAGTGTTTGCGGTATTCTGGCCCTGATTGCCCTGGGGTACGCCCTTTGGACCGCAGGGCACAAGGCAGGTCAGGAGGGTATTACCCTTTTCTGGCCGGAGCACGCCTTTGTGGAAATCCATCTTCTGACCACTCTGATCGTCCTCTTTTTCCTACTCTGGGGCGGCCTGCAGGCCACTGATACTTATCTGTCCCTGCTCAACGCCTACTATTCAGCAGTGTCAACCTCCACGGCAACGGAGACCAGTCTCATGACTTATGTCATTTCCCTGTTGTCCACCCTCGCCGTCGGTACTGTGTCTCTGCTGCTGCGCACCATCGCCGTACGGTGCAAAGGACATTCCTTCGTGAAAACCTCCGTGATCTGTCTGGTCATCCGGTGGCTGGTTTTGACCATCCGCGATTTCATTCTCAGTATTCCCCTGACCTGGAGAGTCATTATGGCATTTTTACTCTACTTTTTCCTCAATCTGGTGCTGTTTACCCAGGGCCAGTATAATGAACTCTTTACTGGTCTCTGGCTATGCCTCAATTTCCTGGTGTTGCTGGCTCTGTGCTGGTGGACCGTCAATTTCCGCCGTCTTCGTAAGGGAAGCCAGGCACTGGCCTCCGGCAACCTGCACCATCAGATTGAAACCCAGCGCATGCCCCGGGACCTGAAGCTCTACGCAGAAGATCTCAACAACATTTCCGTGGGCATGGCCAGCGCCGTGGACGAACAGATGAAGAGCGAGCGCTTCAAGGCCGAGCTCATTACCAACGTCTCCCACGACCTGAAAACCCCTCTCACCTCGATTATCAATTACGTCAATCTCCTGAAGGCTACCCGCCAAGATGACCCCAAGGCTCTGGAGTACATTGAGGTATTGGACCGCAAGTCTCAGCGCCTGAAAAAACTCACGGAAGACCTGGTGGAGGCCAGCAAGGCATCCACCGGTGTGCTGAGTGTCAACCGGGAAAAAATCGGCATGGCACAGCTCATCGACCAGGCTCTGGGTGAGTGGACGGAAAAACTGGAGGAGCGAAAGCTGACCGTGGTCTCCAACTTGCCCGAAGGGGAAACCTGGGTATATGCCGACGGACGGCATCTGTGGCGAGTGATCGACAACCTGCTGTCCAACTGCGCCAAGTACGCCATGGAGGGCACTCGGGTCTATCTGGATCTGACACGGGGCAAGGGACAGGTCTCTCTGTCTGTGAAAAACATTTCCCGTGAGGCATTGAACATTCCCCCGGAGCGGCTTATGGAGCGCTTTGTCCGTGGAGAGGAATCCCGGACCACCGAAGGCTCCGGTCTGGGCCTGTCCATTGCCCGCAGCCTCACCGAGCTTCAGGGAGGGACCTTCTCCCTGGCTGTGGATGGAGACCTGTTCAAAGCTACCGTCTCCCTGCCTCAGGCGAACTAATCTATCCCTGCTATAAGTGTAGCGGCGCCGCCCAAGTTGGGCGGCGCCGCACGGCTTTTCAAAGATTAGAACAGGACAGAGACCTGGAAGGACAGCAAATATCCAACGACAAAGGACAGTGCGTTGGCTGTCCAGGTATAGGCCGTCACCCGCCCCTTGGTCACGCCCTCCTGCCCGGACAGCAGGCGGTGGTACGTGATCAGCTCCTGCCCCACCACCACCAGCTCGGCCAGCAGGTACACCGGCGTCATGAAAATCATGGTTGCCCCTGCCAGCGCTCCACCGAAATAGGTGAACAGATTGACTCCCACGTTCAGGCATCCCTGGGTGGCGATATTGGTCTTCAGGATAACCTTCAGCTGCCGGCGCCTCCAGAGGCCGAAGGGCAGCGCGGCCAGCACCTCGATTCCAACGGTAAGGGCCACCCGCCCCAGAAAGGCCAAAAGCTCCTTTCCATATGGGTAGCTGTGGGACAGGGGCAGTCCGGTCTGCTCGCCCTGTGTCAATGTGAGCTCCTCCAGGGACAGAGTAAAGTAGCTGTCAAAGGCATAGCGTTTCTCCGTCTCACTGACCAGCAGGGTCTTGGTATCGGGAAACCACAGGGCCAGCTGAAATTCCGAGGGCGGATAGGAGGGCCAGATAAACTGACCGTCGGAGCAGTCATCCATATAGTCGAGAAAATAAAACCCCTCCTCGTTCTCCTGCCCCAGCCGGAAAAACTGCTCTTTGGCCTCCCACTTCTCCGCAGCATACCACTCAGGGTGGTCCAGGGAATCCACCGTTCCAAAGCGGCCGGTGGATTCCTGGGCAGAGAGGAGTGTTCCCCAGCACGTCCGGCCCTCCAGGCCTTTCAGATCCACGGTTATGGAGGGCTTGGGCGCCACATCGGCGTGAACGGGCAGGCAGAACAGGGGCAGCAGCAGACACACAAGGCAGAACTTTTTCAAACGGTTCCTTTTTTCTTTCATTCCAATTCCTCCTCACAGTATCATCAGCAAGGCAGCGAATACAATGAACTTTTTCCGCTCTTTTCCTGGTGGTCCTCTCCTTTCCCTTTTGTCGTGCATGAGTTATCATCCGCTCAGCCCTCATGGGCTCAAAACAGGCCAGACAGCAGGAAAGACAGGATGTATCCCACAAGCAGAGACAACAGATTGGCCGCCCAGGTATAGGCCGTCACCCGTTCCCTAGACATTCCCTCCCGCCCCGCCAGCAGCCTGCGGTAAAGGCACAGCTCCACTGCCACCACCATCAGTTCAGCCAGCAGATAGACCGGCAGCATAAGAATCCCGGCCATTCCGACAAGCGCCCCGCAGAAATAGGTGTAAAGATTGAGCCCCAGATTCAGAAGTCCTTGGGTAATCAGGTTGGCAATTAGAATGATGTTCAGCTGTCGGCGGCTCCGGAACCCCACTCCCCAGGCGATCAGCAGCTCGATTCCCACCGTAAGGGCAACCCGGCCCAGAAAGGCCAGAAATTCCCTTCCGTAGGGGTAGCTGTGAGCTAGGGGCAGGCCAGTCTGTTCCCCTTCCGTCAGAATGACCTCCTTCAGGGAGAAGGCAAAGTAGCTGTCAAAGGCGTAGCTCTCCTCCCGCTCACTGACCAGCAGAGTCTTAGTCTCGGGAAACCAGAGGGCAAGCTGGAATTCCGATGGCGGGCGGTAGGTCCAGCTGAACTGTCCATCGGAGCAGTCATCCACATAGTTAAGAAAGGAGAGTCCCTCCCCGTTCTCCTGCTCCAGTCGGAAAAACTGCTCCCAGGCCTCCCGCTCTCCCGACTCCAGCCCCTCGGACAGCTCCAGCGTATCCGATGCGCTATAGGGTCCAGTGGAGCGCTGGGGCGTCAGCAGAGTTCCCCAGCACGCCTGTCCCCCCACTCCCTCCAGGGTAATGGTCACTGAGGGCTTGGGACCCACATCGGCATGGACCGGCAGGCAGAACAGGGACAGCAGCAGACACACAAGGCAGAGCTTTTTCAGATGGTTTCTGCTGCCATTCATTCCAATCCCTCCTCACAACATGTTCGGCATCAAGGCACGAATGCGAGGAATTTCCCAAATTTATTATACCACCCCGCTTCCCCCGCTGCCAAGGATTGTGGTGGAAGAACCGAGGAAATGTGTCCATTTTGGCCTGTATTCTTCTCTGCGCTCTTTGTTCTGATGACCTCCTATCCTTGACCTCTCCTCTCTTTTATACTATAATGTCTCATACTCATTATAAAATTGTCGGATTCTATCCTCCAATCCATGCGCTGCGTCTGACAGTGCCGACGGCATCTGCAGCAACCGGGGTCTTTCCCTTGTCCGGCATTGATTTCCGGGAGTTTTTGCCCTGGTCACATGTTCCCAGGAGGTTTTCTTTTTATGAAGCGTTCCTTTTTCTTTTCTTCCTTTTTGTGTCTAATCGTAGGTCTGCTGGTGGGCAGTCTGCTGCCCATGCCCTGGGATAAGCCCTCTGTCCCGGCTGCTCCGGCTTTGAGCCATACTGTTTCTGTCCAATCCTCCGACGCCAATTCTGTGGGCACACAGACGCCCTCAAATACGCCTCCCTTGGACAACAGCAGCAATTTTCCTCTTCTGAATGCCGCCTGCACCGTAGTCCGGGCCCTGCGTCAGCAGGACTACAGTACAGTGGCCTCTTTTGTCCATCCTGCCAAGGGTGTCACCTTTACCCCTTACTCCACAGTAGATCCGGATTCGGACCGTGTCTTTTCCCGGGAAGAAATTATGAATCTCTCCCAGGATACCACGGTGTACACTTGGGGGACTGTGGATGGCAGAGGGACTCCCATTGAAATGACGATGGCAGACTATTTTAAGCACTACGTTTTCAACGCAGATTATACACAGGCCCCGCAAATTGGAATTGACCGCATTCTGATGCACGGCAATGCGCTGGAAAATCTGAAAGAGGCCTATCCTCAGGGCCGCTTTGTGGATTTTTGTTTCCCGGAACAGGGAGAAACCGGCGAAGGACTGGACTGGTGCTCCTTAAAACTGGTCTTTGAGAACCAGGATTCCAACTGGCTCCTGGTGGGTGTGGTCCACGGAGAGTGGACAATCTGAATCCATTTCGTTTCCCTGTGTGCCGTTTTCACTTCTGACAGGGGATATTGTGTGTTTTGTGCTTGATTCAGGAGAAAATCTTGATTTTGCTGGAAAGGGTGCTCTGAATGAAAATTGTCATTGTGGGCAATGGAAAAGTTGGATTTACACTGGCGGAACAACTGGTGCGGGAGGAACATGACGTCGTTGTTGTGGACTCCAATGAAAGCGCTCTTCACAGGGCCGCCGACACGCTGGACATTATGGGAATCCGCGGCAACGGTGTCTCTGCCTCTACCCTGCGGGAGGCCGGTGCGGATTCCGCTGATTTGCTGATTTCCGCGACCAACTCCGACGAAGTCAACATGGTCTGCTGTCTGACCGCAAAAAACCTGGGGACCAAATACACCATTGCCCGCATCCGCAACCCGGAATATGCCGCCGGCATGAATGATTTGCGGCGTATTCTTGGCATTGACATGATCATAAACCCTGAAAATGCCACTGCTGTGGAAATCTCCCGTCTGCTTCGCTTCCCCTCTGCCGCCAACATCGAAACATTCTGCCGTGGGCGTGTGGAGCTGATGGGCTTCCGACTGCTGCAGGAGGACTTTATGGTGGGCAAGCCTCTGCGCGACCTGTCCGCTCAGGTCAAAAAGCTCTCCCTCCTCTTCTGCGCAGTGGAACGGGGCGAGGAGGTCATTATTCCCAATGGTGCCTTCGTTCCCCAGGCCGGGGACAAGCTCTACCTCATCGGCCGCCCCACCAGTCTGGACCAGTTTTTCCACACCTTGGGCCGCTATACGCCCCAGGTGAAAAACGTCTTTATTGTGGGTGGCGGAAAAATCTCCATGTATCTGGCCGCCATTCTGGACAAGATGAAAATTAAAATCAAGCTGGTGGAGAAGAACGAGGAGCGCTGCCGCCTGATCAGTGAGCGGCTGCCCCACACCACCGTCCTGTGCGGTGACGGTACGGATCAGGAGCTGCTGGAATCGGAACGTCTGCCGGACTCTGATGCCTTTGTGGCCCTTACTGACCGGGATGAGGACAATCTGATCATCTCTCTGTACGCCATGCAGCAGGGAATCTCCAAAGTAATCGCCAAGTCGAATCGCCAGAATTACGCCAGTATCGCCCGGGCCATCGGCCTGGACAGCGTCATCTCCCCCAAACTGATTACCGCTCAGCAAATTCTCCAGGTGGTCCGAGGCATGGAAAATTCCCAGGGCAGCGTGATGAACGCCCTTTACCGCATTGCCGATGGCGCGGCGGAGGCCATGGAATTTACCGTCAGCCCTTCCACCCGTTATTTGGGTGTTCCCCTGAAAGATCTGCGGCTGAAGCCCGGAATCCTGCTCTCGGTCATTGTTCGGGACGGCGCAATTATTATCCCGGAGGGGTCCTCCTCTCTCCAGGCCGGAGACAATGTCATCATTATTTCCCGGGGAAGCGGTATTCTGGACCTGAATGATATTTACAAAGCGGATACCTTCGGTGCCAGCGACCTGTCCCAGCAAACGGAGGGCGCCCAATGAACTATAAGCTGGTTTTACGGGTGGTGGGCCGGGTCATGGTACTGGAAGCTGTTGCCATGCTGCTGCCCCTTGTTGTCGCTCTGCTTTATGGAGAATCACCCAGGCCCTTCATTTTTACCGCAGTCATTCTGCTGGCTGCCGGTCTTATTCTCGCTCACATTCCCTCTAAGAAGCACTTTTACACCCGGGAAGGCTTCTTTGCTGTGGGACTGATTTGGCTGCTCACCGGCTTGGCCGGCGCTCTTCCCTTCTATTTTTCCGGCGAGTTTCCTTCCTTTGTGGACTGCCTCTTTGAATCCTACTCCGGCTTTACCACTACCGGTGCCTCCATCCTCACTGACATTGAGTCCCATTCCAGAGGAATCCTGTTCTGGCGTTCCTTTACCCACTGGATGGGCGGCATGGGCGTACTGGTCCTGGCTACCGCCATCGTTCCCTCCATGGGAATCCGTTCCCATTATCTGACCCAGGCGGAAACGCCCGGTCCGGTGTTTTCCAAGCTGGTGCCCAAGCAGGCCCAGACCTCAAAGATTCTTTATCAAATCTACTGCGTGCTGACGCTGGCGGAGGTCCTGTGCTTGAAGCTGGCGGGCATGCCCCTCTATGATTGCTTTATTCACGCGTTTTCCTCCGCAGGCACCGGCGGTTTTTCCAACCGCAACATCAGCGTGGGTGCCTACGGCAGCGTTGCTATCGATCTCATTATCACCGTCTTCATTCTGCTCTTCTCGTTGAACTTCGCCCTCTTTTACCTGCTGCTTACCCGCCGGTTCCGCGAAGTTTTGAGCAGCGATGAGCTGCGCTTTTTCCTGCTGGTAGTGGCAGGTGCCACAATTTTCATTGCAGTGGACATCCTGCCTCTGTATGAAAACATCTGGCAGAGCCTGCGTTACTCCGTGTTCCAGGTGGCATCCATCATTTCTACCACCGGTTTCTCCACCGCTGACTTCGTCCAGTGGCCCCAGTTCTCGCAGGCCATTCTGATTCTGCTCATGTTCTGCGGTGCCTGCGCCGGCTCCACCGGCGGCGGCATGAAGTGCTCTCGAGTCCTGATCCTTCTCCGTTCGATCCGGAGGGAGCTTCACCGCATCTCTCATCCCCGCTCCGTAGAAGTGGTCAAACTGGAGGGAAAGGTGCTGGATGAGGATACTATCCACTCCGTAATTACCTTTGTGGGCTGCTACATTCTGATTTTGATGACCGCTACTCTGGTGATTTCCCTGGACAACTTCTCCTTCGCAACTTCCTTCAGTTCCGCCCTTACCTGCCTGAGCAATGTAGGCCCTGGTCTGGAGATCGTGGGTCCCATGGGCAATTTTGCTGCCTTTTCTCCCTTGTCAAAACTTGTCATGTCCGCCTGCATGGTGATCGGCCGACTTGAGATCATGCCCATTCTGATTTTGTTCAGCCGTCACACCTGGCAGAAGGTATGAAGACGGCACTTACTTATTTTTTGTATACTTTAACATTTTTCTTGCTTTGTTTTTTACGTCAAAATGCAAAACTCCCCCTTTTGATCCCCTTGCTTTTTTGTGTCCATATGCTAAAATAGCACTATAACATTTCCCTTGAGCAGTCATAGCTTTATTCAATGGTCTGCTTGAGGTGAAAAAGGGGAGTGCTAGACTTGGACAATATGTTTTGGATCGGACTTGCAGGTGCTGCTGCCGCACTTTTCTTTGCTTGGTTCCAGCGCCGAAAGGTTCTCGCCTTCTCCGAAGGCAACGACACCATGAAAAAGATCGCCGCCGCCATCCGGCAGGGTGCTAACGCTTACTTGAAGCACCAGTATGCCACTGTGGCCAAGGTCTTTTTCGTGGTGTTTTTAGTTTTGCTCCTTCTTGCCTGGCGTGGACTGTTGGACAACTGGTTCATCCCCTTTGCCTTCCTCACCGGCGGCATTTACTCTGCCCTGGCCGGCTTTGTTGGCATGAAGATCGCCACCTCCGCCAACGCCCGCACGGCTCAGGCGGCCAGCGAAAGCCTGAACAAGGGCCTGAACGTGGCCTTCTCCTCCGGCGCCGTCATGGGCTTCACCGTGGTGGGCCTGGGCCTGCTGGACATCTCCGTATGGTTCCACATTCTCCGCTACATTGCCCACTTTGAGGCCGCCAAGATTGCCCAGACTATGGTCATGTTCGGTATGGGTGCCTCCTTCATGGCCCTCTTCGCCCGTGTGGGCGGCGGTATCTTCACCAAGGCCGCCGATGTGGGCGCCGACCTTGTGGGTAAGGTTGAGGCCGGAATCCCTGAGGATGACCCCCGCAATCCTGCCACCATCGCCGACAATGTGGGTGACAACGTGGGCGATGTGGCCGGCATGGGCGCCGACCTGTATGAGTCCTATGTGGGTTCCATCCTGGCCACCTTTGCGCTGGGCGTAGCCGCCTACCCCGAGAAATCCTGGCAGTCCATGCTGCTGCCCATTGCTCTGGCCGTTGTGGGTATTCTGTGCTCCATCTTCGGCTCCTTCCTCATCCGCACCAAGGAGGGTGCCTCCCAGCGGGAGCTGCTGGGCACCCTGCGTAAGGGCACCTACACCGCTGCTGTGCTGGCTGCCATCATTGCCGCCCCTCTCACCTACTTCACCCTTGGTAACTGGGGCGTGTATGTGGCCATCCTGTGTGGCCTCGTCGGCGGCTGTGCCATCGGCTACTTCACGGAATACTACACCTCCGATACATATAAGCCCACTCAGGGCCTGGCCGCCGCCACTGAGACCGGCGCCGCCACCACCATCATCGGCGGTCTCTCTCTGGGCATGCTGTCCACCATTGCCCCCATCCTCATTGTGGGCGCGGGCGTTATCATTTCCTTCCTGGCTGCCGGCGGTTCCCTGAACACCGCCTCCGCCGACTACGCCGCCAACTTCTCCCAGGGCCTCTACGGCATCGGCATTGCCGCTGTGGGCATGCTGTCCACTCTGGGTATTACTCTGGCCACTGACGCCTATGGCCCCGTGGCCGACAACGCCGGCGGTATCGCCGAGATGTCCGGTCTGGGCAAGGAAGTCCGGGAACGCACCGATGCTCTGGACTCCCTGGGCAACACCACTGCCGCCACCGGCAAGGGCTTTGCCATCGGCTCCGCTGCCCTCACCGCTCTGGCCCTGCTGGTCTCCTATGTGGACATTGTCAGCGCCAAGCTGGAGGAAACTGGCGGCGCCATCGACCTGAGCCTCACCAATCCTGCCGTGCTGGTGGGTCTGTTCATCGGCGCTATGCTTACTTTCGTCTTTGCCGCATTCACCATGAGCGCGGTGCAGCGTGCCGCCCAGTCCATCGTAGTGGAGGTCCGCCGCCAGTTCAAGGAGATTGCCGGTATTATGGATGGCACCGCTGATCCCGACTACGCCTCCTGCGTGGGCCTGTGCACCAAGGGCGCTCTTCGTGAAATGGTGAAGCCCTCCCTGCTGGCCATTATCGTTCCCATCCTCACCGGCCTCATTCTCTCTGTGGAGGGAGTGGTTGGCCTGCTGGGCGGCGTATCCGTGACCGGCTTCGCCATGGCCGTGTTCATGTCCAACGCCGGCGGTGCCTGGGACAACGCCAAGAAGTACATCGAGGCCGGCCACCACGGCGGCAAGGGCGGTGAGCAGCACAAGGCTGCCGTCATCGGCGACACCGTGGGCGACCCCTTTAAGGATACCTCCGGCCCCTCTCTGAACATCCTCATCAAGCTGGTGTCCACCGTATCCATTGTGTTCTCCGGCCTGATTGTGAACTTCCATCTGCTGTAAATCC
>NZ_QUGI01000001.1:294206-467851 GCF_003478995.1 Pseudoflavonifractor sp. AF19-9AC | reverse complement strand
GCACATTGTGCGGGGGGCCGTTTCCACGTCTTATGTACTGTCTGCCACGAAATTGCGCCGTCGCCCCCTCCGTTTCTCCGGCTGCTATCCCATTTTCTCCTATTTCCGGAATATCGGCCCATCTTTCCGCTTTTTCAGCCTTCCCTTTTATGGGACAATTGAGTATGATTTTTTTAGGGAACCCTGTCGACAGGAGGCATGACGGGTTCCTTTGATACACAAACTGGGAGTGGTTGTCATGACTGCTTACTATCCGCTGCTGATGAAGCTGGGTATTACGCCCAATTATGTGGCATTTTCTCAGACCGCCTGTGCCTTGAAGCTGATTCGGGGCAACCCGGACGCGCTGCAGCTGGTGACCAAGTGTTTGTACCCGGACGTTGCCAAGCAGTTCGGAACCAACTGGAAGGCGGTAGAGCGCAACATCCGCTCCGCCGCAGACATTGCTTGGCGCTGTAATCCCCAGCTGGTCACCAATCTGGCGGGCTATCCACTGATGGAGCGGCCCAAGGCTGCCCAGTTCATTGCTATTCTCTCCCGGGCAGATGTGTCCTCCCTCTCCTAAAATCCGGCCTATACGGAGCCGCTGCGATAAAAAAAGTGCCGTTCCCTTGTGTGGAACGGCACTTTCTTCTATCCTCGTCGGATGCAGCAGGATCAATGTTTCTCCCCGCCCAGCAGAATCTGCTCCGGGGTGATGGGCAGGCTGCGCACCCGCACGCCGGTGGCGTTGTAGATGGCCTGGGCCACCGCGGGGGCGGGGGTGTTGATGACCACCTCGCCGATGGACTTGGCGCCAAAAGGCCCGCTGGGCTCATGGCTCTCCTCAAAGTCCACCCGAATCTGAGGCAGATCGGTGCGGCAGGGAATCTTATACTGCATGAAGGAGTGGTTGAGCATCTGGCCCCGGCTGTCATACTGAATGTCCTCGTAGAGGGCCATGCCGATGCCCTGGGCGATGCCGCCCTCCGCCTGGACCCGGGCCAGGTTTTTGTTGACCACCGTGCCGCAGTCCACCACGCCCACGTAGTCCGTCACCTTGGCTTCTCCGGTCTCCAGGTCCACCTCCACCTCTGCAAAGCCCGCCATCAGAGGCGGGGGCGAGGTGGGGCTGCAGTGGCTGGCCGTGGCGGTAAGCCACTGGGTGCCCTCTCCCACCACCAGGGCCTGGGCCAGCTGGCTGAGGGTAGTGCTGCGGGAGGGCTCCGCACAGTCAAAGACCTGTTCGCCGTCAAATTCCGCCTGCTCCGCCGGAATGCCCAGGCGGATCGCTCCCTGGGCCGTAATGGCCTCTCTGAGCTGCGTGCAGGCTTTCACCACCGCGTTGCCGGTGACATAGGTGGTGCTGGAGGCGTAGGATCCGGTATCGAAGGGGGAGTGATCGGTGTCCACCCCGTCCACCGTGATGCGCTCCAGGGGGCAGTCCAATGTCTCCGCCGCCATCTGGGCCAGAATGGTGTCGCACCCCGTGCCCATATCGGTGGCTCCGATCATCAGGGTATAGTAGCCGTCGTCGTTGAGCTTGATGGTGGCGGTGGCGGTATCCAACGCGGAAATGCCAGAGCCCTGCATGGTGATGGACATGCCCAGGCCCCGGACCTTGTGGTCGGAGACCTGCACCCTGGGGTACTTCTCCTCCCAGCCGATGAGCTTCATGCCGGTGCGGATGCACTCCTCCAGCTTGGAGCTGCTGAGGGGCTCATTGTAGTAGGCGGGCATGGTCTCCCCGGGCTGAGGAATGTTCTGTAGGCGCAGCTGAGCAGGGTTCAGTCCCAGCTCCATCGCCAGCTCGTTGATGGCGGATTCCAGGGCAAAGCAGCCCTGGGTAGCTCCGTAGCCCCGGAAGGCTCCCGCCGCCATGGTGTTGGTATACACCACGTCCCAGGAGAAACGGAAGGCCTTGGCCTTGGCGTAGAGAGGGATGCTCTTGTGGCCCACCAGGCCCACGGTGGTGGAGGCGTGCTCCCCGTAGGCTCCGGCGTTGGACAGGGCGTGCATATCGATGGCCCGCACGGTGCCGTCCTTCATGGCACCCACCCGCACCCGCACCCGCATCTGGTGGCGGCTGTTGGAGGCCTGGAAGGACTCCGCACGGGTATAGACAATCTTGGCCGGACGGCCGGTGCGCAGGGTGACCAGGGCGGGGAAAAGCTCGCTGACCAGGGTCTGCTTTGCCCCAAAGCCGCCGCCAATCCGGGGCTTGATGACCCGTACGGCGGTCTTGGGCAGGTCCAGCGCCCGGGCAATGGTGCGCCGGCAGTGGAAGGGCACCTGGGTGGAGGTCACCATAGTGAGGCGGCCGTTATAGTCCAGATAGGTGTAGGTGCGGAAGGTCTCCATCATGGCCTGGGCGTTGGCCTTGGTGTAGTAGGTGCGGTCCAGCACCACGTCGCACTTCTCAAGCTCCGCCTCCACGTCCCCCTCCCCCTCGCAGCCGCTGGCCACCAGGTTGCGGGCGGGGTCGCCGCCGATGTCAAAGTTGTTGAAGTAGTCCTCCTCCTGGTGGACCTGCACCGGGTTGTCCAGGGCGTGCTCAAAGTCCAGCACCGGCTCCAGCACCTCGTAGTCCACCTTGAGGATCCGCATGGCCTTGTCTACGCAGGCCTCGTCCACGCCGGCCACAATGGCCACCGGGTCGCCCACATAGCGCACGGTCTGCTCCAGAATATATCGATCGTAGGGACTGGGCTCCGGGTAGGACTGCCCCGCCAGGGTGTAGCGGATTTTGGGCACATCCTCCCAGGTGAGCACGACCACCACACCCGGCACCTTACTGGCCGCGGTCTTTTTAATCTCCCGAATCCGGGCGTGGGCGTGAGGGCTGCGCAGCACCTTCACCACCAGGCAGTCGGCGGGGGCGATGTCATCGGTATAGACGCCCTTGCCGCCGGTCAGCGCCCCGCTGTCCAGCTTGGGAATTGCCTCATTGACCAGCTTCATGCCTGCTCCTCCCTCCGTCTCTCCTTCAGCCAGGCCTGAATGGCCCGCATCTGGCTCACATAGCCGGTGCAGCGGCACAGATTACCCGCCAGATAATGGGCAATCTCCTCCTCAGTGGGATCGGTGAGCTCCCGGGCCATGGCCAGCACGGTCATAATAAAGCCGGGGCTGCAGTAGCCGCACTGCTCTGCACCCTGCTGGGCCATGCACGCTCCAAAGGCCTCCGCCTCCTCCTGCACGCCCTCCAGGGTAGTCACACGCTTGCCGTCCGCCCGGACCGCAGGATAGGAGCAGGACAGCACCGGAGTGCCCTCCACCCAGACGGTGCAAAGTCCGCAGTTGCTGGTGTCACAGCCCCGCTTCACGCTGAGGCAGCCGCAGGAGCGCACAAAATCCAGCAGCATCAAATCCCCGGCAACCTCCCTGGTATAGGGGGTGCCGTTCAGTATTATGGTAACCTTCATCCTTGCTCCTCCTCCAGCTGCTGGGCCGCCCGGCGCACCAGCACCTCGGCCATACGGCGGCGGTATTCCTCGCTGCCACGCAGGTTGCTTCCAAAGCGCAGCTGAGCCGCCGCAGCTTCGCCTGCGGCCTGGGCTCCACGTCTCTGGGCCAGGCAGGCTTCCGCCTCAGAGGACCGCTGGGCCGCATAGGGCCGGGCGCCCACAGACACCCGCCAGTCATCTCCTTGGCGGCTCACCGCCACGGCCAGCACCGGGAAATCGGTGCTGCTGCGCCGCACGCTCTCATAGGCCGCCCGCCGGCCGTCGTCCGGGATACGAATCTCAACAAGCACATCTCCGGGGCAGCCGTCCGAGGACAAAAACGCCTCCAGGGACATCTCCCCCGCCCGATGGAACACCACCCGGGCGTCCAGGGCCAGCAGGGCGGTAATCACATCGGAAAATCCAAACCGGGCATACACCGACCCGCCCACGGTGGCCAGGTTCCGGAACTGCACCCCCACAATGGAGGACACCGCCCGGCCCAGCAGGCCGTCAAAGCGCCCGGTCACGGCCGGATGGATCTCCATCTGGCGCAGAGGGACACTCGCCCCCAGCACCAGCCAGCCTTCCTCTTCCCGAATGTAGTCCAGGCCCAGCCGGCTCAGATCCACCGCCTTGCGAATCCGACGGCTGCCCAGCCGAAGCCAGCAGCAGCCGCCCAGGGCCACATGATTTCTGGGGTCGCTGCTCAGCAGCTGGCACGCCTCCTCCAGAGAAGTGGGCATGCAGTACTCCTCCACGCGATACAAAAAAACGCCTCCCTATCTGCGCCCCCGCCGGGGGGCGGTCAAGCCCATTGCTTTCCAATTCATTCCAGTGAAAATCCCCTCCGGCATACACCGCGGGGATGGTCAATTTATTATATCGGAATTTTCCCCTTATGTATAGGGTTTTTCGCTATTTTTTGCAGCTCCGGGCCCGTTTCTTTTCCCATGCCGTTCCGATTTTCGGTTTAGGATCAAACTCTTATTTTTTACTTGACTTTGTCAAGTTTATCTGCTACACTTGACAAAGTCAAGTGATTGGAGGCGCCTGTATGTTCGGAACCTTTTCCTACTATTCCTCACTCTTCTACCGTGGCTTTACCGCCTATACCACCCGGCAGCTTCAAACGCTGGGTCTCAACTTCGGCTCGCTGTTTCCGGTCCTCTATGTGGGGAAGCACCCGGGCTGCAGCCCCAGCCGGCTCACCCAGACCCTGGGTCTGGACTGGGGGTACTCCCAGCGCAGCATTGCCAAGCTGGTGGAGGACGGCTTCCTCACCAAGGAGAAGTCTGGAAGGACCTACCGGCTTGATTTGACGGAGAAAGGGCAGCAGGCCTTCTCCGTCAGTCACCAGGTCTTCTTTGACTGGGACGAACAAGTCCTTGCTCCTCTCACAGGGGAGGAGCGCCAGCAGCTGCTGGCCCTTCTGTCCAAGGCTGCGCGGAACCATGAAAAGGAGCTTCTATGTACGAACACATCAACAGCCCCGTTAACTACGGCGGAGTAACTTTGAAGAACCCCATTGTCTTTGCCCCCACTTCCCTGGGCGTGTCCCAGGAGGAGATGACCCAGCGGCTGGTACGCATTGCCCATGGCGGCTGCGCCATGATCATTTTGGGGGATGTGCCGGTGGGGCGGCACGGCTTCGGCCCCAGCCTCTACACTAAAAAGGGCTTTGCATTTTACCGTTCTCTGGCTGAGGCGGTCCACAAGTACGACTGCAAGCTGTGCGCCCAGCTGCACCAGTCCGACTCCGACCTGAAAGCCATGCTGAAATACGTGCCCGGCGTGCTCACGAAGAAAATTACCCCTCAGGAGCTGCGCCCCCTCCTCAACGAGCAGGTGGGCCCGTACATCACCGGGCTTTCCCGTGAAAAAATCCATCACATCATCGACTCCTTCGGCCAGGCGGCCGTGCTGGCCCAAAAGGCCGGCTTTGATCTCATCCAGATCCACGGAGACCGGATGTGCGGCAGCTTCAGCTCCGCTCTCTTCAACCACCGCACCGACGAGTACGGCGGAAGCGCGGAAAACCGGGCCCGCTTTGCTGTTGAGGCGGTACAGGCGGTGCGCCGCCGTCTGCCCGACATCCCCATTGACTACAAGCTGCCCGTCCGCCAGGAGAACCCCGCCTACGGCAAGGCGGGGGTGGTGGAATCGGAGCTGTCCGTCTTTGTCCCCCTGCTGGAGCATGCCGGGGTGACCAGCTTCCACGTGACCCTGGCCAACCACTCCGACCTCAGCGACACCATTCCCCCGGCCAACCACCCGGAGTTTGGTCAGGAGGGTTGCTTTCTGAAGTTCTGCGACCAGGTGCGGCGCTACACCTCCCTCCCCATCTGCGGCGTCGGCGGACTGACCCGCCCGGATTTTGTGGAGGAGCAGCTGGCCTCCGGCCGCATCCAGTGCGCCGCCATGAGCCGCCAGCTGATTGCCGACCCGGACTGGCCCGAGAAGGTCCGTTCCGGCCGGGTGTCGGAGCTTCACCGCTGTGTCCGCTGCAACAAGGAGTGCCTGGGGGGTATGATGGCCCACCGGGGTGTCCACTGTATTTATGAAAAAAAGGAGAATGTGTCATGAAGTACGCCATCGTGTACAGCAGCAAGACCGGAAACACCAAACTGCTGGCCCAGGCCATCGGGTCTGCCCTCCCCCCGGAGGATTGCCTCTACTTTGGCCCGCCCAGTCCGGAGGCTCTGACGGCCCAGCGGGTGTATGTGGGCTTCTGGACGGACAAGGGCACCTGTGACGGGGAGACCCAGTCCTTCCTGTCTTCTCTCACGAATCAGGAGGTCTTTCTCTTCGGCACCGCCGGCTTCGGCGGCGCGCCGGCCTACTTCGAGAAGATTCTCTCCTCTGTTCAGGCCCATGTGCCCGCCTCCGCCCATGTTCTGGGCGGCTACATGTGCCAGGGCAAGATGCCCCAGGCCGTCCGCCAGCGCTATGAGGCCATGGAGGACAGTCCCCGCCGTACGGCCATGCTGGAAAATTTTGACCGGGCCCTCTCTCACCCGGACCATGAGGATTTGGATGGGGTCAAGAAGGCCGTCCAGGTACTGTAAAATCATTTTACTTTACAAAATAAGCTGTGGGACCGACCATCTGGTCGACCCCACAGCTTTCTTTTTCAATGGCTTGTCCGGTGCTCAGACACCCTTGTCGGCGCTGTTGTCCCAGTAACACGGAAAACCGTCACGCAGTCTCACGTATCCTGGCAGGGACGAAACAACACGCACCTGGCAGCCGTAGTAATATTTTACCCGGGAGCGCACCCGCACTCCGCGGTGTAATCCTATATCCATTTTCCCCTCTCCCTCTTCCCCTCGCACACCCCATCACCCTCACCCCAAACATGGAGCGTACCAGGGTGCGGCAACATTTGCTTCATATTCCGGCACAAATACTGCCGTTTTCCGCACATTTAGCGGCAAAATGGGCACGTACACCGGAGCAGGATTCCTGTCTCAGAATGGCCGTTCCAGAGGTCTGCGGCAAGAGTGGAATGGGTGTCAAGGGTACGAAAAAAGGGCCTCGGATTGCTCCAAGACCCTTAAAAATCCTATGCGATGCCGCCCACCTGTGCGTCAGGATTGGTGCGACAGGCGGGACGTTTTTCAACTAATTGTCACAGCTGTATCCGAAATTCTGGATGGCCGCCGGGTTGTCCCGCCAGTTCTCCTTCACCTTCACCCAGGTCTGGAGGTACACCTTGGTACCCATGAACCGCTCCATATCCTGCCGGGCCAGGGTGGACACCTTCTTCAGCATAGATCCGCCCTTACCGATGATGATGCCCTTGTGACTGCTCTTCTCGCAGTAGATGGTGGCCTCCACCTCGATGACCTCGTCATCCCGCTCGGCAAAGCGGGTGATCTCCACCGCGGTGCCGTGGGGGATTTCCTTGTCCAGGCACAGCAGCAGCTTTTCCCGCAGAATTTCCGCCATCATCTGCCGCTCCGGCTGGTCGGAGGTCATATCCTCCGGGAAGAGCTGGGGGCCTTCAGGCAGGTAGCCCTCCAGCACCTGCAGCAGTTCCTCCACACCTTCCTTGTTCCGGGCGGACATAGGAACCACTGCGTCGAAGGGGCAGGCCTGGCTGTAAAGGGAAATCACTTCCAGAAGCTGTTCTTTGTGTTCCAGCGTGTCCGTCTTGTTAATGACCAGCACGGCGGGGCATTGCAGGGTCTTGATGCGGTCCATCAGCTGCCGCTCCGGCTCCCCGATGTGGGCAATGGGCTCCACCAGCAGCACCACCGCATCCACATCGGACACTGACTCCCGCACCACATTGACCATATAATCTCCCAGGCGGGTACGGGCCTTATGGAGGCCCGGAGTGTCCACAAACACAAACTGGCTCTCACCCCGGGTGAGCACGCCGCAGATGCGGTTACGGGTGGTCTGGGGCTTATTGGTGACGATGGCCACCTTCTCCCCCACCAGGGCGTTGATGAGGGTAGACTTTCCCACGTTGGGACGGCCGCAGAGGGTAATGATTCCGGATTTTACAATGGACATAGAGATGATCCTCAACTTTCTTTGAGCATATGATAAGTTGCGGCTCCGCAGCCGCCGTTTTCAGATTAAATCTGCTTATTCCTTCTCCCGGGTGATTCCAAGCCCGCCCAGGATGGCCTCCTCCCGGGCCCGCATCTGGCGCTTCATGGGGCCTTCGTCCAGGTGGTCGTAGCCCAGCAGGTGGAGCACCGAATGGACAGCCAGGTAACACAGCTCCCGCTCCAGAGAATGGCCATACTCCTTAGCCTGCTCCTCGGCCCGCTCCAGGGAGATGCACATATCCCCCAGAGGGCACAGGCCGGTCTCCGGGTCCAGATAGTCCTCGTCCTCCGGCGGGACGCCCGGCTCCAGCTCGAACATGGGGAAGGACAGCACGTCGGTGGGGCGGTCTGTATCTCGCATTTCCCGATTCACTTCCTGAATCCCTGCATCATTGGTGAACAGCACATTTACTTCACAGGGCAGCTCCACGCCTTCTGCCTTCAGCGCCGCTTCAATGACCCGGGTCACCTGGCCGGCCAGTTCCGGCTGGGCCTCCACTTCCGATTCTACAATGATCTGGTGCTCCATGCTCCCTTATTCCTTTCCCGCGCCGCCCTTGATGGCATCCCAGTAATGCCGGGCGGCCTGCTCATTCTTATTGTCTCCGTACTGGTAGTAGTGTACGCCCTTCAGCTCATTGGGCAGGTACTGCTGCTCCACCCAGTGGTGGGCGAAATTATGGGGATACTTGTATCCCTGCTCCCGCTCCATCCCCTTGGAATCGGCATGCACATTCTGCAGCTCCCGGGGTATATCCCCCGCTTTCCCCGCCCGTACATCCGCCATGGCCCGGTCAATGGCCATGCAGGCAGAGTTGGACTTGGGGGAGGTGGCCAGAAGAATTACCGCCTGGGCCAGGGGCAGCTTGGCCTCCGGCAGACCCAGCTGGAGGGCGCTGTCCACGCAGGCCTTTACAATAAAAGCGGCCTGGGGGTAGGCAAGCCCCACGTCCTCGCTGGCGGAGCAGAGGATGCGGCGGATAGCGGTGATCATGTCCCCCGCCTCCAGCAGCCGGGCCAGATAGTGCAGCGCCGCGTCCGGGTCAGAGCCCCGCATGGACTTCATCAGTGCAGAGGCGATGTCAAAGTGAGCATCCCCCTCCCGGTCGTAGCGCATAGCAGAGCGCTGGGCCACCGTCTGGGCGTCCTCCAGGGTGACCCGCAGCTTGCCCTTGTCCCGCCGCCCGGCGTTGAGCAGCAGCTCCAGGGCGTTCATGGCCTTGCGGATGTCTCCGCCGCAGGCCCAGGCCAAATGCTCCCGCACCCCATCCTCACACTCCACCTGGACCGCCAGCCGCTTTTCCATAATGGCAATGCCCCGGTCGATGGCGGGCAAGGCGTCCTCGGCGGTAATCTGCTTGAACTCAAACACGGTGGACCGGGACAACACCGCTCCAAACACAGCGAAAAAGGGATTCTCCGTGGTGGAGGCAATGAGGGTAATCCGGCCATCCTCCATAAACTCCAGCAGGGACTGTTGCTGCTTCTTGTTAAAATACTGGATCTCATCCAGATAGAGCAGCACACCCTCCGGGGCCATCAGCGTTCCGATGTCCGCCATAATCTCCTTGATGTCGGCGATGGATGCGGTGGTGGCGTTGAGGCGGTGGAGGGGACGGTTGGTCTTCTTGGCGATGATGTTGGCCACCGTGGTCTTTCCGGTCCCCGATGGGCCATAGAAAATCAAATTTGGGATGGTTCCTCCCTCAATAATCCGGCGGAGCAGACCGTCTGGGCCCAGAATATGCTTCTGTCCCACCACCTCATCCAGGGTCTGAGGCCGGATTTCATCGGCCAGCGGCCGGTATGCCATACGAACACTTCCTTTGTCGAACCTGATTATGACTCCTTGTCCCCGTTTTTGGCAAAGTGGTCACACCAGGGACGCAGGGTACAGCTCTGGCACTGGGGCCGGCGGGCAATGCACACCGCCCGTCCGTGGAGGACCAGCCGGTGACAGAAGTCGTTGGACTCCTCGGGGGGCAGAATGGCCCGGAGCTGCTGCTCCACCTTCCCCGGGTCCTTGGTGCCGTCGGTGAGCCCCAGCAGGCCGGAAATTCGGATGCAGTGGGTATCCGCCACCACCACGCCGGGGGTGTGGTACACATCGCCTAAAATCAGGTTGGCCGTCTTCCGACCCACGCCGGGCAGGCGCAGCAGGTCCTCCATATTGTCCGGAACCTTTCCGCCATATTCCCGGAGCAGCATCTGGGAGGCCAGCACAATATCCCGGGCCTTGGCCCGGAAAAAGCCGGTGGAGTGAATGTACTGCTCCACCTCCGTCACGTCCGCCTGGGCCAGGGCCTCCAGGGTGGGGAACCGGGCATACAGCGCCGGAGTCACCTGATTGACCCGTTCATCGGTGCACTGAGCCGCCAAACGAACGGAGAACAGCAGCTCGTAGTCCTTTTGATACTCCAGGGAGCAGATCCCCTCCGGATAAATCCGCTTTAATTCTTCCACAATGGCCAGAACGGCTTCCCTTTGCTTTGCCATATTGTCTCACCTCTTGGTTGTTGATGCTTCGATAACTGATGTATTATAGCATATCTGTTCTATTATTTCGATGCCTTTTTCTGATTTGCACATTGTTTTTTCAAAAAATTCTGCTATAATGTGTACCAATACGCCGCTCTTTCTCTTCACTGAATTAAATCGTCAAATAGATGGAGCCGCTTTTGTGTCTGGAAAGGAGCTTTTACATGGTCAAAGAAGGTATGGATTTTCTTCAGTCTTATGACCCGGAGGTGGGCAATGCCATCCGGGCCGAATACGACCGGCAGCAGCAGAATATTGAGCTGATTGCCTCCGAAAATATTGTCAGTCCTGCGGTACTGGCGGCAGCCGGAACCGTTTTGACCAATAAATACGCCGAGGGGTACCCCGGCAAACGCTACTACGGCGGCTGTCAGTGCGTGGACGTGGTGGAGAACATTGCCATCGAGCGGGCCAAAAAGCTCTTTGGCGCCGCCTACGCCAACGTGCAGCCCCACTCCGGCGCTCAGGCCAACTACGCCGTCTACCAGGCTCTGTGCCAGCTGGGCGACACGGTCATGGGCATGAGCCTGGACAACGGCGGACATCTGACCCACGGTTCCCCGGTAAACTTCTCCGGCCGCAACTACCACATGGTGCCCTACGGAGTGGATGATAAGGGTTACATCGACTACGACCAGGTGCGGGATCTGGCCCGCAAGCACAAGCCCCGCATGATTCTGGCCGGCGCCTCCGCCTATCCCCGCACCATTGATTTCAAGGCCTTTGCCGACATTGCCCACGAGGTGGGGGCCTACCTCTTCGTGGACATGGCCCACATCGCCGGTCTGGTGGCCGCCGGTGAGCATCCCTCCCCCGTTCCCTACGCCGACGTGGTGTCCACCACCACCCACAAGACCCTCCGCGGGCCCCGGGGCGGCATGCTGCTGTGCAACGACCCGGAGATCGCCAAAAAGCTCAACTCCGCCATCTTCCCCGGCTCCCAGGGCGGCCCTCTGGAGCACATCATCGCCGCCAAGGCGGTGGCTCTGGGCGAGGCTCTGAAGCCGGAATTCAAGGAATATCAGCACCAGATCGTGAAGAACGCCAAGGTGCTGGCCCAGTCCATTCTGGAGGGCGGCCTGGATCTGGTGTCCGGTGGCACGGACAACCATTTGATGCTGGTGGACCTCCGTCCCGCCCGCCTCACCGGCAAGGAAATGGAACACCGGCTAGACGAGGTGTATATCACCGCCAACAAGAACGCCATTCCCAACGACCCGGAGAAGCCCTTTATTACCTCCGGCATCCGGGTGGGCACCCCTGCCATCACCGCCCGGGGCTTCCGGGAGGCGGAGTCCCAGCAGGTGGGCAAGCTCATCTGCCAGGTGGCTCGCGACGACTACGCCCAGCATGTGGAGGAACTGCGGGCCCAGGTCAAGGAGCTCACAGGACGCTTCCCCCTGTACGAAGGCTAATTCATTCCCTTTCGTTCCGGAGGCTGCATATGCGGCCTCCGGTTTTTTAGCGAAAATTTGCCTTGCTATTTTCCCGCCCCTTCGGCATAATGGGAGATGAGGTGAACCAATTTGTCCAGCTTATTCTGCTGTCCTCTGTGCGCCGCCCCCCTGGAGGTCCAGGAGGGCCGCTACGTATGTCCCTCCGGTCACAGCTTTGACCGGGCCGCGGCGGGTTATGTCCATCTGCTGCCCGCCAATCGAAAGCACTCCAAAAATCCCGGCGATGATAAGGAGATGGTGGCTGCCCGCTCTGCGTTCCTGGATCAGGGACACTACGCCCCCCTGCTGGAGGCATTGAGCCAGGCGGTCACCGAGTCCGTATCCCACCTGCCCCGCCCCGTCCTGCTGGACAGCGGCTGTGGCGAGGGCTACTACACCCAGGGGCTCTTCCGGGCTCTGGAGGCGTCCGGGCACCAGCCCCGGGCGGCGGGAGTGGATCTCTCCAAATTTGCCCTGCGCCGGGCGGCCAAGCGGCTGCCGGAGGGGGAGTTTGCCGTGGCCTCGGTGTACCATCTCCCGGTGGGAGATGAAAGCGTGGACGTGCTGACCAACGTCTTCTCCCCCCTGGCTGTGGAGGAATTTGCCCGTGTCCTGCGTCCGGGCGGACTGTTCGTCTATGTGGTGCCCTCCGCCCTCCACCTGTGGGAGATGAAGGAGGTCCTGTACCCCCAGCCCTATGAAAACCCGGTGAAGCGGGAGGACTATCCCGGCTTTGCGTGGCAGGAGGCCCGGCCGGTGCGCTACACCCTCTCCCTCACCGATTCCGCCGACATTATGGCCCTCTTCCACATGACCCCCTATGCCTGGAAGACCCCAAAAGAGGGGATTGCCCGGTTGGAGGCTTTGCCCGCCCTGGACTGTCAGATTGGCTTTGACCTGCACCTCTATCGAAAACTTTAGGAGGTTTTATGAATCACCCGATCCTTTGGGCCGCAGTAGGTACCGGCTTTACTTTTCTCATGACCGCCCTGGGTGCGGCCACCGTGCTGGTGTTCCGGGGCCGAACCACCCCCTCCCTGCAGCGCATCTTTCTGGGCTTTGCCGCCGGCGTGATGGTGGCCGCCTCGGTGTTCAGTTTGCTGCTCCCCGCCATTGAGGAGACGGAAGCTCTGGGCGGCATCGGCTGGCTGCCCGCCGCGGGCGGGTTCCTACTGGGAGTTCTCTTTCTGTGGGGCGTGGACAGTCTGCTGCCCCATCTGCATCCCGAGGCCGAAGCCCCGGAGGGTCTGCCCTCCTCCTGGCGGCGCACCACCCTGATGGTGCTGGCCGTCACCCTGCACAACATCCCCGAGGGAATGGCCGTGGGCCTCTCCTTCGCCCTGGCCGCCCAGCACAGCGGCGGCGGTCTGTCGGCCGCAATGGCCTTGGCCATCGGCATTGGCCTTCAGAACTTCCCTGAGGGTGCCGCCATCTCCCTGCCCCTGCGGCAGGAGGGGGTGAGCACCGGCCGCTCCTTTCTGTACGGAGCCCTGTCCGGACTGGTGGAGCCTATTTTCGGCATTCTGGTGGTGCTGGCTGCCGGAGCCATTGAGCCTTTCATGCCCTGGCTTTTGTCCTTCGCCGCAGGCACCATGATGTATGTGGTCACCGAGGAGCTGATCCCCGAGGCCCATCTGGGGGAGCACTCCAACGCGGGCACCCTGAGCGTCATGGCGGGCTTTGTAATCATGATGATTCTGGACGTGGCTCTGGGATAAAAAGAAGGCCGGATCTCGTATGAGATCCGGTCTTTGTTCATCCTTCTGCCCGCTGGCCGGTCATGGTCTGATGCACGATGCTCTCCATCATGTCCCGGGTGAGGGCACTGGCTACATAGCCGAAGACGTTGCCGTCCGTGTCAATCATAAAGGTGGTGGGGAAAGCCCAGATGCCGTACATGGCAAATACCTCGCCTGCAGAGTCCATAAGCACCGGGAAGGTGTAGCCGTTGTCGGTCAAGAACTGCTCCACTTCCTCCTGGCTCACGTCCTGGCTGGTGGGGTAGTCTGCCGACTTGGGGTTAGCCACCCCCAGCACCACCAGGTCCCCCTGATTCTCCCCGTAGTCCTCATACATGGCCTGGATCTCGGGCATCTCGCTCTGGCAGGGGCCGCACCAGGTGGCCCAGAAGTTCAGGAAGACGGTCTCGCCCTTATAGTCCGAGAGGGTGTGGGTGTTGCCGTACTGGTCGGTGAGGGTAAAGTCCGGGGCGGGAACCAAGTTGGTCTCCTCTCCCCCGGAGGAAGCACTTCCCTCGGTCTGGGAGGAATCGGTATTCTGCTCCTTCTCGTCCTCCTGACTCTGGCTTCCGCTCTGACTCGAAGTGTCTGTCTGGCTCTGGGTGGTGCCGCCGCCCACGGTGGAGAGGTAGCTGGTGATGCCGTTCATATAGCCGGTGATGGTCATGACACCCATGAGGATGAGCAGCACTGCCCCTACCTTCACCGTATAGCGCACTACCTTCTGGTGGCGCTTGAAGAAGCCCAGCACCGCCCCGGTAAAGAGGCCCACTGCCAGGAAGGGAATGACAAAGCCCAGGGTATATACCCCGATGAGAAGGAAGCCCGCTCCGGCGGTACCTGCCGACGAGGCCATGAGCAGCACGCTGCCCAGGGTGGGCCCCACACAGGGGGTCCAGGCAAAGCTGAAGGTAAAGCCCAGCACCAGGGCTGTGATGGGGGTCATGGCCCATTTGTCCAGGCGCAGGGGCAGGCGGTGCTCCTGTTCCACCGCCTTGGATTTGCCGAACACCCCCAGCTGGTAAAGTCCGAAGAGGATCATAATGGCGCCGCTCACCCGGGCAAACCACACCCGGTTTCCACTGAAGAACTGGCCCAGGGCGGTAAAGCCCAGGCCCAGTGCCACAAAGGTAAAGCTGACACCCAGGACAAAAAACAGAGTATTCACCATCACCTTGCCCCGGGGATAGCGGATGGTTCCGTCCTCCGCCACGGTGCGCGCACCTCCCGCCAGGTAGCTGACGTAGAGGGGCACCAAAGGCAGGACACAGGGGGAAAAGAAGCTGAGCAGGCCCTGCACAAAGACGGTGAGGACCGGGACGCTGGTTTCCAGGGAAAAGCCCATATCAATCATTCTCCTTTAGGGGACAAAAAACCGGCGCGGCAAAGCCGTGTCGGTTTTTTGAATTTTTCATCAATGTGGGAGCAGGACGGTCTTACCGCCCGAGCGGTAGTAGAGGGTCTTGTCTCCAAAGTAGTCCACAGGATCTTTCCGGGTTCCATGCACCCGCACCTCAAAGTGGAGGTGGTTGCCGGTGGACCGGCCTGTGGTACCCACATAGCCAACCACCTGCCCCTGGGAGACGGTCTCCCCCTTGGACACCGCCCGGCTGTTCATGTGGGCGTAGAGGGTGGAGGTTCCGTCGCTGTGGGAGACTACCACGTAGTTGCCATAGGACCAGGAGGATCCTGAGCCGTAGACCGAGGTAGTGACCACGCCGCTTTTAGCAGCGTAGATGGGGGTATTCTTGGGAGCGGGAACGTCAATTCCGGTGTGGTTGCCCGGCCTGCCGGTGAACGGGTCCTTCCGGGTCCCAAACAGGGAGGACAGGGTGTTCCGGCTGGAGGGCAGAGGCCAGAGGAAGCCCGATTCGCTGGGAACATTGCCGATCTGGTCGGCCATCTCCTGCTCCAGGCGCTTGATCTCATCGTCCACAGCGTTGGCCGCTGCCCTCAACTCCGCCTCCGCCTCCTTCACCAGTTCCTCCTGGCCGTTGATCTCTTCCAGGAGGGCGTCCACCTGGGACTCCTGGTCCTTCAAGGCCTCCTGGGCGGCTACCTGTTTGACCTTGGCCGCCTCCTGCTCCGCTTTGGAGTTCTCCAGGTCGGCCTTGTCTGCTTTGATCTGTTCCTGGAGCGCCAGAAGCTCCTCCATGACGCTGTTGTCGTAGTCGATGATCTCCTCCACCATCATGAAGTTATCCAGCAGGTCCGAAAAATCGCTGGAGGAAAAGAGAATAGACCAGTAGGAGACCTCTCCCTCCTCCTCCATGTACCGTACCCGCTGGCAGAATTCCTCATAAAGCTGCTGCTCCTGTTCCTCTGCCTGAGCCAGCTCCCCCTCTTTCTGGGTGATGAGCTCACTGTACTTCTGGATTTGGGTCTGAATGTTATTGATCTCCGCCTGAGTGGCGTTCATCTGCTGCTCCAACAGGCGTTTCTTTTCCAGCGCCTTGCTTTTGTCCGCCTGGATGGCCTTCAGCTGCTGCTGAAGCTCCGCCCGCTGACTGTCCAGATCCGCCGCCTGGTCCTTCAGGTCATCGATCTCCGCCTGAGTGACCGCGGAGGCGGGCATGACTGCCACCTCCCCCGCCAGTGGTACCAGCAAAGTCAGCACCACCAGAAGAGAAATTACCTTTCGCACCACGTTCATTCCAGTTTTCATGAAAGCCGCCCCTTCTCAGTCACAGAACAAATGCACGTTCGTACCGGAGACGGATCTGCGTCTCTGCCGCAGATAGCCGCTTCCCTCCAGTTTTGAAAAAACCGGCACAGCAGAGGCCGTGTCGGTTTTTCTGAGATTCGCTCAGTGCTCCAAAAGCACTTTCTTGCCTCCAGAGGTCACATATAGAGTCTTGTCTTTGAAGTAGTTCACCGGGTCGGTACGATTACCATTGACACGGACCTCGAAATGGAGGTGGTTACCGGTGGAAGAACCCGTGGTACCCACATAGCCAATGACCTGTCCCTGAGATACAGTCTGTCCCTTGGACACGGCCCGCTTATTCATGTGGGCGTACAGGGTGGAGGTTCCGTCGCTGTGGGAGATCACCACATAGTTGCCGTAAGAGCTGTTATACGTAGAGGTCGTGACCACGCCGCTCTTAGCTGCGTAGATGTTGGTATTCTTGGAGGCGGGGATGTCAATGCCGGTATGGTTGTTGGGCTTACCGGTAATGGGGTGGATTCGGCTTCCGTACAGGGAAGACAGGGTATTCCAACTGGAGGGCAGAGGCCAAAGGAACCCTGACTCACTGGGCACATTGGCAATCTGGTCGGCCATCTCCTTTTCCAGACGCTTGATCTCTGCGTCCATGGCGTTGGCGGCCGCCTTCAACTGAGCTTCCGCAGCCTCCAGCTGGTCTTCCTTGCCGCTGATCTCCTGAATCAGGGCATCCACCTGGGATTCCTGTTCCTTCAGGGCCGCCTTGGCCTCTTCCTGCTTGACCTTGGCCGCCTCCTGTTCCGACTTGGAGGTCTCCAGATCCGCCTTATCTGCTTCAATCTGTTCCTGCAGGGCCAGGAGTTCCTCCATGACGCTGTTGTCGTAGTCGATGATCTCTTCCACCATCATGAAGTTATCCAATAGGTCGGAAAAATCACTGGAGGAAAAGAGGATGGACCAGTAAGAGACCTCTCCCTCCTCCTCCATGTACCGCACCCGCTCGCAAAAGAGCTCATAGAGCTGCTGCTCCTGCTCCTCCGCCTGGGCCAGCTCGCTCTCTTTCTGGGTGATGAGCTCACTGTACTTCTGGATTTGAGACTGGATATTATTGATCTCCGCCTGAGTGGCATCAATCTGCTGCTCCAGCAAGCTCTTCTGCTCCAGAGCCTTGCTCTTGTCCGCCTGAATGGCCTTCAGCTGCTGCTGAAGCTCCGCCCGCTGGCTGTCCAGGTCTGCCGCCTGATCCTTCAAATCGTCAATCTCCGCCTGGGTGACGGCCGCAGCCGGCATCACAGAAACCTCTCCCGTAAGGGGTACCAGCAGCGCCAGCGCCACCAGCAGAGAAATTATTTTTCGGAATCCTTTCGCTGTGTATTTCATTGCTTGCTCCTCATCCGTCGCGATGGTCAGTGAATCATAATATTGGCCAGGATAGGCAGCAGCAGTACCACCACCATCAATCCGGCCAGAATAGCCATCATCATACGCTGTCTCTTTTGCCGCTTCATGGTATCTCTCCTTTTAGAATCAGACCTGAAGGAACTTCCGGATGGCCAGCAGAGAACCGCCCACACCGATGAGTGCACCCGTTCCGCAGAACACCATCAGAATGTTGGGGGCCATGGAGGTATAGCTGGTCACCGTGACCAGAGACAGGCCATTGCCCTGAATAATCAGCTTGGCCACCAGCTGATAAATGCCCCACTGGGCAAAAAAGGCAATGAGTGCGCCGGTCAGACCCAGCAGCATGCCCTCCACCACGAAGGGCCACTGAACAAAGGCGTTGGTGGCACCGCACATCTTCATGATGGCGATTTCCTCCCGGCGATAGAAGGTGGCCAGCTTAATGGTGTTGGCGATGATAAAGAGGGACACCACCAGCAGGATGCCGATGAGCACCGCCGCCACGCCGGTGGCAATGTTGCGCACCAGCACAAAGCCCTGAGCAATTTCCAGCGCCACACTGGTATCTGCCACTCCGCCAATCTGTTCCACCTGATCCACGGTCTGGCCCAGCTGTTCAATATCCGCCACATGAATGCGGTAACGGTCCCGAAGCACTTCCGGCTGAAGGGAATTCAGCAGATCGTTCTCTGCACGCCCTTCTTTCCAGTCCTCCAGCGCCTCTGCACGGGTAACAAAGGTCACATTGGACACATTGGGCACGGCCTCGATCTGACTTTGAAGGGCCCGGGCCTCCTCCTCCGTGTAATTCTCATCTATGTAGGCCAAAAACTCGTTTTCTGCCTCCAGATCTCCCAGCATGTGGTCCAAGTTCACCGCCAGCAGGGAAAAGGAGCCCATAATCAGAAGGCAGGCCACAATCATACACACAGCGGCAAAGGACATAAAGCCGTGGGTAAAAATGGAGTGGAAGCCTTCACTGAAATAATATCCTGCGTCAAATTTTCTCGCCATTGTAGTACCCACCTGTCTCGTCGCTGATGATCCGTCCGTTTTCAATGGCCACCACCCGCTTAGAAAAGCGGTTGACCAGATTTTTCTCGTGGGTGACCACCAGCATGGTGGTGCCCAGCTCGTTGATCCGCTCCAGCAGCATCATGATCTCCAGGGAACGCTGGGGGTCCAGGTTACCCGTAGGCTCGTCGGCAATGATCATGCTGGGGTTGTTCACCAGCGCCCGGGCAATGGCCACACGCTGCTGCTCGCCGCCGGACAGCTGTCCGGGATACCGGTCCGCCTTCTGCTCCAGCCCTACCAGCTGCAGCACATAGGGGATGCGCCGGCGAACCTCCCGGGGGGAGGCTCCGATGGCCCGCATGGCGAAGGACAGGTTTTCGTACACTGTCTTCTTCTCAATGAGCCGGAAATCCTGGAAGATAATGCCCAAAGTGCGCCGCATATAGGGGATCTGCCGGGGTGCAATGTTGTTCAGGCTGTAGCCGTTGACCATCAGTTTCCCCTCAGTGGCTGCAATCTCTCCGGTAATCAGCTTGATTACCGTGGACTTTCCCGATCCGGAAGGTCCCACCAGAAAGACGAACTCTCCGTCGTCGATACGCATATTGACCCCTTTCAGGGCCTTGGTTCCGTTGTCATATTCCTTATATACATCTATGAGCCGTATCATGTGCTCCTCCGTAAATCTCTTTCAATTTCAACCCTCGCGCTGAAAAGCGCTTATGGAAAGTGTACCACAGATCCTGCGTTATGTAAATGACTAAATCAGCTCCGTTCCCCCATTTTCCGTCTTTCCGAAAATAATGTTTTGTAATTATTTTGTCATTTTTGTTACTTTATTGTAACTCATAACCCAAGTGAATGCAAGCCCCATTTCCCTGCGTACAAACAAAAAAGCCGTCTGCAATAGCAGACGGCTTTTTCTTCTAAAATCAGGATTCAATTCCCCGGGAAATGAGGTACTTCTTTACCATCAAAGCAACCTTGAAGGTAATGGCATCGTCAAACTCCCGCAGATCGAGGCCGGTGAGCTTCTTGATTTTCTCCAGGCGGTACACCAGAGTGTTCCGGTGGACAAACAGCTTCCGGGCAGTCTCAGACACATTCAGATTGTTCTCAAAGAACTTATTGATGGTGAGCAGGGTCTCCTGATCCAGGGCATCAATGGGGTTCTTCTTAAACACTTCCTGGAGGAACATCTGGCACAGGATGGTGGGCAGCTGATAAATCAGACGGCCAATACCCAGGTTCTCATAGTTGATGACGGTCTTCTCCGTCTCAAACACCTTACCCACGTCAATGGCCACGCCGGCTTCCTTATAGGCCCGGGCCAGGTCGCGGATGTGGTTGACCACGGTACCAATGCCGATGACCACCTTGATGCCCAGCTCCTGGGAAACGGCGGTGGAGATCTGCTTGGCAATCTTTTGCAGCTCCTTGATATCCGCACCCTCGGACAGCTGCTTGATGAGGGCCACGTCGGTCTCATTGATGGAGATGACAAAGTCCGTCTGCTCATCCGGGAACAGGCCGCGGATCACATCAATGGTGCTCACGTCTGCGGGGCCCAGCTGGCGCACCAGGAAGGCGGCCCGGGGCGCCTCAGAGACAAAATGGAGCTCCTTGGCCTGGGTATAAATATCCCCCAGCAGAATGTTATCCGAAATAATATTCTTTACAAAGGTGGCCTTGTCATGCTTCTCCTCATAGTAGGTCTTGGCACCATTAAAGGCAACCACGGCCACCGCACAGAGGGACACGGCCAGCTCGTCCTCGCCCTTGACAAAGGCGGCATAGTCAAACTGAGCACCCCAGCCAGCCAGGGGCTTGAACACTTTTCCTTCAAAATAGGCCTCAGTATTTTCCGCCGCATTGATGGCAGAAACTGCACCGGCCCAATGCTCCCCAATACAGGTCAGCTCACTGCAAGCCACCACAATCCCGTCAGAATCAATCACGCCCACCATGCGGTTGACGCTGTCCTTCATCTGGAGGACGACTCCTTGGAACATCCTGCTAGACACATCCATCCCTCCTATTACGCTCAAAGCATATCCTTATTATAACGGGTCCCCCCCGCCTTTGGCAAGAGGTTTTCTCTATTTTTTTGTGGAAAACGACCAAAAACCTCAGGTGCGTGATACCGCCCTTTGAAGAGAAACCCGCTCATTTGGTGTCAAAAAGCGCCAATTTCCGGGATTTAAGCCGTCATCCAGCACCAATGGGCCCATGGATAACCGCTTCAAAGTCAGCACCGGTTTTCCTCGGGCGGCCAGCATTCGCTTCACCTGGTGATACTTTCCCTCCCGCAACGTGACCAGACAGCGGCTTCCATCCTCCAGAGGTTTCAGCCCTGCCGGGAGGCACCGGGTTCCATCCCCCAGCACCATTCCTTCTGCCAGAACGTCCACATCCTCCTGGTTTACCTGCCCCTCTACTTGCGCAAGGTACACCTTGTCCACATGCTTCTTGGGAGAGAGCAGCTCATGGGCCAGTGCCCCGTCATCAGTAATGAGCAGAAGCCCCGTGGTATCTTTGTCGAGCCTCCCCACCGGAAACAGCCCCCGCCGCCGCAGGTACTCCGGCAGCAGGCCCAGTACGGTCTTCTGACGCTTGTCCTCGGTGGCAGACAGAAGGCCCGCCGGCTTGTGGAGCATGATGTAGACAAAGGGAGCGCAGTCCACCAGTTCTCCGTCCACCTGAATGGCGGTGGTTTCCGGATCATATTTGTCCTCCGGCCGGGCCACGAGCACTTCATTGGCCCGCACCCGTCCATGGCGCACCAGCTCCTTGACCTCCTTCCGGGACCAGCGTCCCGTGGAGGAGAGCAGCTTATCCAAACGCTCCTGTGCCATACGGCATACCTCCTCAGAAAAGGACCGCCGCGCACTTGCCGCGGCGGCCCATGTGGATGTTTTGCTCAGGACAGCAGAATCCGGTCGTTGTCCAGTGCCTTTCCGGCTCCCGTACGGAACCGCTCCAGCAGACCGTCCACTGTCATACCGGCGCGCTCCTCCCCACGGATGTCCAGCACCACACTGCCCCCGTCCATCATCAGGGTCCGGTTGCCCAGCCCCAGGGCCTGATGCATGTTATGGGTCACCATCAGCGTGGTGATGTGGTGCTCTGCCACAATCTCCTTTGTCAGCTTCAGCACCTTTTCTGCGGTGCCTGGGTCCAGGGCCGCGGTGTGCTCGTCCAGCAGCAGCACCTTTGGGGGCACCAAAGTGGACATAAGCAGAGTCAGAGCCTGACGCTGACCGCCGGACAGCAACCCCACCGGCTGGCGCATCCGGTCCTCCAGGCCCATATCCAGCCGTGCCAGCTGCTCCCGGAAAAACGCCCGGTCCGCCTTGCTGGTGCGGCTGAAAAAGGCGTGCTGGTGCTTGGCCGTGCGGAGATAGGCCAAAGCCAGATTCTCCTCAATGGTCATGTTGGGGGCGGTCCCCCGCATAGGGTCCTGGAACAGGCGGCCCATCTCCCGGCTGCGCTTATACTCCGGTTTATAGGTGATGTCCTCCCCCGCCAGCACAATGGAGCCCTCGTCCACATAGAATACACCGGCAATGGCGTTGAAGAGGGTGGATTTGCCCGCCCCGTTGGAGCCTACAATGGTAATGAAATCCCCATCTTCCACCGTCAGATTCAGGTGAGACAGAGCGGTTTTCTCATTCACCGTCCCAGGGTTAAAGGTCTTGGAAAGGTTTCTTAATTCCAGCATTGCCATTTCACCTCTCCTCCTTTCTGGCCGCCAGGGCACGGCGCTTTTTCATCTGGAAGGCGGCCCAGCGGCGGACCGCCGGGGCAGCAATGGCCACGCCCACAATCACGGCGGACACCAACTTCATATAATCGGCCGGGATATTGAACCGCAGGGCGGCGGCATAGATGCAGCGGTAGATGATGCTGCCCACCACCACGCCCAGCACCCGCCGGACCATGGAGCCCTTGCCGATCAGGGTCTCGCCAATCACCAGGGCGGCCAGGGCCAGCACCACCATGCCGGTGCCGTTATTGACATCGGCCACTGTGGTGGACTGGGCGGCCAAAGCACCGGACAGGCCGGTCATGGCGTTGGATACACACAGGCCCACTGTGATGGTAAAGGTGGGATTGATAGAGGAGGCCCGGACCATATCCGCATTATCGCCGGTGGCCCGGATAGACAGGCCCAGCCGGGTGCCCAGAAACAGCACCAGCAGTGCGCACAGCACCAGCACAATGAGGACGGCCACAATTACCTTGCTCCAGCTCCCCCCAATTCCGGCCTCCTGAGCCAGGGTGTAGACGGTGGGCACCATAAACAGGGACTGGTTGCTCTTGCCCATCACCATCAGGTTGATGCTGTAAAGGCCGATGTTCGTGATAATGCCTGCCAGAATGGAAGGCACAGACAGTTTGGTCTGAAGAAAGGCCGTGATAAAACCGGCGGCCGCGGCGGCCAGCATTCCTGCGGGCAGAGCCAGAATGGGGTGGCCGGACAGGCACATCATGGCGGACACAGCGCTGCCCAGTACGAACGCCCCATCTGTGGTCATATCGGCAATATTCAAAATGGAAAAGCTGAGAAACAGAGCCAGCGCCACAGGGGCATAGAGAAAGCCTGTCTCCAGAGCCGTTTGAATGACATAAACCAAGGAAAATCGCTCCTCTCAATGGACAGGCCATCCCTCCGCTCAAGCGGAGGGATGGCTGTGATCCTGGGTTTTCGGTGCTTGGGTTAATCCTGGGTCGTCTGGACCTCCACCAGCTGGGCGCTCATGTCAGCGAACATGGAGTAGTCCGCGCCCAGAGCAGCGGCGGTCTCGGTGTTGACGGTGATGATATCGCCGGAGACGGTGATATAGTCGGGGAACTCGCCGGTCTGAAGCACCTGGAGGGCCAGGTCAGCGGTCTGAGTGCCCAAATCGGTGTAATTGACGCCGCAGGTGGCGAAGGCACCGTTGCGGACGAAGGAGTCGGCACCGGCGTAGTGGGGAATGCCCGCCTGAATCAGAGTGGGGGCAATGGCCAGCTCGGCAGCCTGAACCACGTTATCGGTGGGGGTGAATACCGCATCCACCTGGCCCACCAGGGAGCTGACGGCGGCGATGATCTCGTCGGAGGTGTTGCCGGTCTTCTCAATGTAGGAGATGTTCTTGCTGTCCAGATAGGCCTTGGCGTCCTCAATGGCGGGGGCGCTGTTGAGCTCAGAGGTGGAGTACAGAAGGCCAACGGTCTTCACGTCAGGGTTCTGCGCCAGCATCATATCCAGAATAAGCTCCACGTTCAGGGCGTCGCTGGTGCCGGTGACATAGGGAATTCCGGTGAGCTTGGCTACCTCGGGGTAGCTGACGGTGCCGTAGATGACAGGGGTCTGGGTCTGCTGGGCGGAAACGGCCATCTGCTGGGCAGCCAGGGTGCCGATGGGGATGATGGCGTCATAACCGCCGGCAATAATCTCCGCACCAATCTGCTGAAGAGCAGACGTATCATTGTTGCCGCTGAAGTCCCGGTATTCAATGCTCACACCCAGCTCATCCGCCTTGACATCCAGTTCGGCGGTGATGGCATCCCGGATTTCATTCATGGAAGGGTGGTCCAGCTGGCGGACCACAGCAATCTTATACCCATCGCCGGAGGCCCCGGAGGAAGATCCGCCGGAAGAAGGCGTTCCGGAAGAGGCAGAACCAGAAGAGGAGCTGCCGGACGAACAGGCCGCCAGAGTCATTGCCATGGCAAGGGACAGGGTCAGAGCAGTGAGTTTCTTTACGATGTTGTGCTTTTTCATAAGAAATACCTCCATAATTGGCCTTTGGGCCGATATTTGTTTGGGTGGGTGATGGAGGGGCCGGTGCCGGCGGCCTTTCTTGGGAGTATAAAAAAACGCCCCTGTCCCCCACATGGGACAAGAGCCTTACTCCTGCGATACCACCCAAATTGACGTAAACACGTCCGCTCGCTTCACGCGCCATCACGCGTGCCCGACGGATAACGGGTGGGTACCCGTCGGCATCTACTTGGTTGCCCGTTCAAGCCGCCCTCAAAAGTCCATTCACTCAGGCGCTCCCCGCCCTGATTCCACCACCCAGGGTTCTCTGAAGGTTTGCTGCACCGGCTACTAATCTTCTTCATAGGTTTTTGGGATTTACTTGTTGGTGCTATTATATGCATCCCATACTCACTTGTCAACCCCTTTTTTCACTTCCTACAAAAAGGGAGCAGCGGAACACCGCTGCTCCCTGGCTATGTACCAACACTACGCCTGCTCGTTATTCACAGAGAATACCATTTGCTCCAAGGCTCTCGCAGCCTGCCCTAGGTATCCTATATAGTCGATTGCGGCCACGATGCCCAGAATGGCAATCACCACCGCAAAAGCCAGAAAGGTAATGGTTACGGTGCCAAATTCCACTGGCACAGGAATAAAAATCAGGATTACACTGATCAGCTCTGACAGGACATACAGCTTCCACACTCTTTTACCCCGCCGCAGGACTGCCTCTTGCTCCAGGCCGTCCAACAAGCACCGCGTCCCCTGGAGCACCAACCAAAGGACCACCAACACCCCCAGGTTTCGGATTGCATCCACTGTCTCAGCCAGAACCCCCTCCTGGCCCAGCATATTGTAAACAATTCCCAGAATAAGTAAAACAATTTCAATCAGAAATGCCTTTTGATACTCCGGACGGACCCGGCCCATTCCATACAGTCCTACCAAATACATGATGCTGCCTACCGCCATAGCGACCACACCGATGATCATAAAGACCACCATCGTCCCTATGCCTCCCTGCACAAGTGCAATCGGATTGTTCCATGCAAGGACCAGGTTGAGAATTGCATTTGCCAAAATCGCTGCCAGAGAAATCAGAATTACAATGTTGCCTTTTTGCATCAGCCGGAGCTTCTGTGCAGAAAACATCGCCGTTTCGTGATCCAGTGTCATACTCATCCCAACCTTTCGTCCTTTTTATTATTTTATCGCAACGTTCTTAATCTATTCGGCCAATTCTGCTCATCCGAATGTCAGATCGAATTCAAGGATTTACTTCTTGCAGCAAACCGGCTTTCATGTCTCTTTTCGCTTCGCCAACATAAGTTCCTTTGGTTTATTCAATTAAACCTTTAATCTGTCTTGAGTTTATCACAATAAACCTATTGTGTCAAGAAAAATGCCGGTCAGCCCAGAGAAACCTGCAATAAAAAAGAGCGGGCTTCCTTAGAAGCCCGCTCTTTGAGAAACGGCAACGTAAAATTACTCGTCGATCTCGATAACCACGCCGGAACCCACGGTACGGCCACCCTCACGGATAGCGAAACGCAGGCCCTTCTCAATGGCGATGGGGGTGATCAGCTCGACCTTCATGTCGACGTTATCGCCAGGCATGCACATCTCGGTGCCCTCGGGCAGGGTGATGATGCCGGTCACGTCGGTGGTACGGAAGTAGAACTGAGGACGATAGTTGTTGAAGAAGGGGGTGTGACGGCCGCCCTCGTCCTTGGACAGGACGTACACCTGGCCCACGAACTTGGTGTGGGGGTGAATGGAGCCGGGCTTGCACAGAACCTGGCCGCGCTCGATGTCGGTCTTGGCAATACCACGGAGCAGAGCGCCCACGTTGTCGCCAGCCTCAGCGTAATCCAGGGTCTTGCGGAACATCTCCAGACCGGTCACGACGGTGGACTTCTTCTCGTCGGTCAGGCCAACGATCTCGACAGTCTCGCCAGTCTTGATCATGCCACGCTCCACACGGCCGGTAGCCACGGTGCCACGGCCAGAGATGGTGAACACGTCCTCGACGGGCATCAGGAAGGGCAGGTCGTCGTTACGGGCGGGAGTGGGGATATACTCGTCAACAGCGTCCATCAGCTCCTTGATGCAGGCATACTCGGGAGCGTTGGGATCCTGAGACTCGCAAACAAGAGCGTTCAGAGCGGAACCCTTGATGATGGGGATGTCGTCGCCGGGGAACTCGTAGTTGGACAGGGTCTCGCGGACCTCCATCTCCACCAGCTCCAGCAGCTCCTCGTCGTCAACCTGATCGCACTTGTTCAGGAAGACCACGATGGCGGGCACGCCCACCTGACGGGCCAGCAGGATGTGCTCCTTGGTCTGAGCCATGGGGCCGTCGGTAGCAGCGATAACCAGGATGGCGCCGTCCATCTGAGCAGCACCGGTGATCATGTTCTTGATATAGTCAGCGTGGCCCGGGCAGTCAACGTGGGCATAGTGACGCTTGTCGGTCTCATACTCCACGTGGGCGGTGTTGATGGTGATGCCGCGCTCGCGCTCCTCGGGAGCCTTGTCGATGGAGCTGTAGTCGGTGTAGTCGGCCTTGCCCTGCATAGCCAGATACTTGGTGATGGCGGCAGTCAGAGTGGTCTTGCCGTGGTCGACGTGACCGATGGTGCCGATGTTAACATGGGGCTTAGTACGCTCGAATTTTGCCTTAGCCATTGGGATTTCCTCCTTATATTACAATTATAAACCATTTTTGCCGGGATGCGTCATATCAGGAACATTTTATCCTATTCCCGATGGAATTGCAACCCTATTTTTCCGCAGGGAGTCTTACTCCTGATTGCGGCCACGCTGGGCGATGATCTTATCCGCAATGCTCTTGGGAATCTCCACATAGCTGTGGGGCTCCATGGAGTACTGGCCGCGGCCCTGGGTGCTGGAACGCAGGTCGGTGGCATAGCCAAACATGTTGGCCAGAGGCACCAGCGCGTCGATCTGGGTGGCACCAGGACGGCTCTCCTGACCCTGGATCTGTCCGCGGCGGCTGTTCAGGTCGCCGATGACGTTGCCCAGGTACTCGTCGGGAGCAATGACAGACACCTTCATCATGGGCTCCAGCAGGACGGGATCAGCCTTGCGCATAGCCTCCTTGAAGGCCATGGAACCGGCGATCTTAAAGGCCATCTCAGAGGAGTCAACCTCGTGGTAGGAACCGAAGGTCAGATGGACCTTCACGTCCACAACGGGGTAGCCAGCCAGAACACCGGCCTGCATGGCACCCTGAATACCGGCATCAACCGCAGGGATATACTCCTTGGGAATGACGCCGCCGGTGATCTCGTTGATGAACTCGTAGCCCTTGCCGGACTCGTTGGGCTCAACGGTGATGCGGCAGTGGCCGTACTGGCCCTTACCACCGGACTGACGGGCATACTTGGTATCCTGCTCAACGGACTTCTTGATGGTCTCCTTGTAAGCAACCTGGGGAGCGCCCACGTTGGCCTCCACCTTGTACTCACGGAGCAGACGGTCCACGATGATCTCCAGGTGCAGCTCGCCCATGCCGGCGATGATGGTCTGACCAGTCTCCTCATCGGTGTAGGTCTTGAAAGTGGGATCCTCCTCAGCCAGCTTCATCAGGGCGATGCCCATCTTCTCCTGGCCGGCCTTGGTCTTGGGCTCAATGGCCACGCGGATTACGGGCTCGGGGAAGTCCATGGACTCCAGAATGATGGGATGCTTCTCATCACACAGAGTGTCACCGGTGGTGGTGTTCTTCAGGCCGATGACGGCACAGATGTCACCGGAATAGCAGCACTCGATGTCCTCGCGGTGGTTGGCGTGCATCTGCAGAATACGGCCGATGCGCTCCTTCTGCTTCTTGGTGGAGTTGAGCACGGAGGTACCGGTGTTCAGAACACCGGAATACACACGCACGAAGGACAGACGGCCCACGAAGGGGTCGGTGGCAATCTTGAAGGCCAGAGCGGAGAAGGGACCCTCATCCTCTGAGTGACGCTCCTCCTCTTCCTCGGTATCGGGATTTACACCCTTGATGGCGGGAATATCAATGGGAGAGGGCATATAGTCCACGATGGCATCCAGCAGCTTCTGCACACCCTTGTTCTTGTAAGAGGTGCCGCAGGTCACGGGAACCATCAGGTTCTCGATGGTAGCCTTACGGATGGCGCGGCGGATCATATCCTGGGGAACTTCCTGCTCCTCCAGAACCAGCATCATGATCTCCTCGTCGATGTCAGCGCAGGCGTCCAGCAGCTTAGTGCGGTACTCCTGAGCCAGCTCCATCATGTCCTCGGGAATGGCTTCCACGCGCATGTCCTTGCCCAGGTCATCGTAGTAGATGTCCGCGTCCATCTCCACCAGGTCGATGATGCCCTTGAAGGTCTCTTCCTTGCCGATGGGCAACTGGATGGGCACCGCATTACACTTCAGACGGTCATGGATCATGTTCAGAACATTGTAGAAGTCAGCACCCATGATGTCCATCTTGTTGACGTAAATCATGCGGGGGACCTTGTAGTCATCAGCCTGACGCCACACGGTCTCGGACTGGGGCTCCACACCGCCCTTAGCGCACATGACGGTCACAGAGCCGTCCAGCACGCGCAGGGAACGCTGGACCTCAACGGTGAAGTCCACGTGGCCCGGGGTGTCGATGATGTTCAGACGGGTCTGGGGGAACTGGTTCTTGGTTCCCTGCCAGTAGCAGGTGGTAGCAGCGGAGGTGATGGTGATACCACGCTCCTGCTCCTGAGCCATCCAGTCCATGGTGGCGGTACCCTCGTGGGTCTCGCCGATCTTGTAGTTGACGCCGGTATAATAGAGGATACGCTCGGTAGTGGTGGTCTTACCCGCGTCGATGTGGGCCATGATACCAATGTTGCGCGTATTCTCCAAAGAAACTTTTCTTGCCATACTTCGTCTCCTTTTGGATTACCAGCGGTAGTGAGCGAAGGCCTTGTTGGACTCGGCCATCTTATGGGTGTCCTCGCGCTTCTTCACGGCAGAGCCGGTGTTATTGGCGGCATCCATAATCTCGCCGGCCAGGCGCTCCTTCATGGTCTTCTCGCCGCGGCTGCGGGCATAAGTGGTCAGCCAGCGCAGACCCAGGGTCTGACGCCGCTCGGGGCGGACCTCGATAGGCACCTGATAGGTGGCGCCGCCCACACGGCGGGCCTTAACCTCCAGGGAGGGCATGATGTTCTCAAGAGCCTGGGTGTAAACCTCCATGGGCTCCTTGCCGGTCTTCTCCTTGATGATGTCAAAGGCGCCGTAGACAACCTTCTGCGCCACGCCCTTCTTGCCATCCAGCATGATGCTGTTGGTGAGCTTGGTAACCAGGACGGAGTTGTAAAGCGGATCGGGCAGAACCTCCCGCTTGGGTACATTTCCTCTTCTGGGCACTTTGCTTCCCTCCTTCTTATAAAATTAGAAATCATAGGTACTCGAAGCAACTGCTTGCTCCGTGTAATGCCTGTCCGAGGTTTACCCATATATATGGAATAAACGCTCGGCAAGGCGGGGCTGCCTTGCGCAAACGCACAATGCAATTCAGAGTTCAGACATTTTGTCTGAGTGCCGGGAGAAATAACTTCGAAAAATTACTTCTTGCCAGCCTTGGGCCGCTTGGCGCCGTACTTGGAACGAGCCTGCATACGGCCGTTGACGCCCTGGGTATCCAGAGTGCCGCGGATGATGTGGTAACGAACGCCGGGCAGGTCCTTAACACGGCCGCCACGAATCATGACCACAGAGTGCTCCTGCAGGTTGTGTCCGACACCGGGGATATAGGCGGTGACCTCGTAGCCGTTGGTCAGACGAACACGGGCGATCTTACGCAGAGCGGAGTTCGGCTTCTTAGGAGTGGAAGTACGAACGGCGGTGCACACACCTCTCTTCTGGGGAGAGGGCAGATCGGTGTTCTTGTTCTTCAGGGTGTTCAGACCGTGCTGGAGGGCGGGAGAGGTGGACTTGTAGGTCACCTGCTGACGACCTTTGCGGACCAGCTGATTAAAAGTAGGCATGGTTTTCCTCCTTTCCGAAAAGCTGCCCCAAGTGGGGCATGATCTATATTTTAACAGAATCAGGCATGCCTTATTCTGCTAAAACCAAAATTGAGCAGCGATTTGTGGGGTTATCCCACCAGAGCAGCCACTGCGCTGCCCACGGCGATGCCGCAGGCCGCACCCAGCTCCTTCATGGAGGGGACCTCTTCCACCGAGGCACCTGCCTCCTGGGCCAGTCGGGCCAGAGGCTCAGTCACACGGGGATCTGCATCGGCGGCCAGAAAGACCTTTGTGGCGCGGCCGTCGCTGAGGGCACGCTTGGTCTGCTTGGCTCCGACCACCTTGCTTGCTGTGTTCAGTTCTGAAAGCATTTCGGTGCCCTCCTCTCCCCGGTTCCGGGGTGTTTCATCGGGTAAAAGGACAGACTTGCCCCTACCACCGCAATTTGGAATTATATCATTTTGTCAAGCCCTCGTCAAGCATGAATCACTCAGAAATCCACAAAGTTTTCCACGTTCTCCTCTCCCCTTTCCACAAAAACAAAAAATCAGAACGATGCGCAACCGGACACGCGTCTTTGCGTCTGGATCATTAGAGAAACATTCCTTGGTTCCGCTTCACACTTTATATAAAGGAGGACTGCTTTATGAAACGTATGCTTGCTCTGCTGCTTTGTGTCTGTCTGCCTCTTCTTCCTGGCTGCACCGCCGCCTCCGCAGCCAAAGAGCTCACCGCCCAGAACGTCTATGCCACCAACTATGACGGCCCGCCGGAGTTGGCAGAAAACGTGGACACGGCTCTATCCGCCTTCGGGCTGGAACTGCTCCGGGACACCCGGGCGGCTCAGGATGGAAGTGTCCTTCTCTCCCCTCTGTCTGTGGCTCTGGCTCTGTCCATGGCGGCCAACGGAGCAGAGGGTGAGACATTGGCTCAGTTTGAGGCCCTGCTCTCCGGCGGGAGCGGCCTGGACGTACTCAACGCCCGGTGCGCCCAGCTGATGGAGGAATACCAGAGCCTGGACGGTTCCACCCAGTGTTCCATCGCCAACAGCATCTGGGTGGACCCGGAGGGACAGATCCGGGAGGACTTTATTGGCAAATGCTCCGGCATCTTTGGCGCTCAAGTGTTCCAGGGCGACCTGTCCGCCCCGGGCATCGTGGGCGATCTCAACGGCTGGGTGTCCAGACACACTAACAAGATGATTCCTCAGATTATTTCCGAGCCCTTTGACGGGAACACCGCCGCCCTGTTGATCAACGCCCTGTACCTGAAAAACACCTGGGCCAGCGAATTTGACCCCAACAACACCTATAAACGTGAGTTTTCCCACGCCAGCGGCAACACCGAGTCCATGGACTTTTTAAACAAAGGCTCCTGCACCCTCTCCTACCTCCAGGGTGACGGGGTGCATGGCGTGGTGCTGCCCTACGACGACGGACGGCTGGGCTTTTTCGCTCTCCTTCCCGACGGAGATCTGGACAGCTGGCTGGCCGGACTGGAAGGGAATGAACTGTCTGAACTCCTGACCGGGCGGGAGGACACGCTGTTTCTCCGTCTGGCTCTGCCAAAGTTTGAGGCGGAGTGGAAGGGAGAATTGAAGGATATTCTAGCCGTCCTGGGCCTGGAGGATGCCTTTACCCCGGGCGCGGCAGACTTCTCCCCGCTGGGGGACAATCCGGAGGGTTACTACCTCTCCCAGGTCATCCATGCGGCCAAGATCAAAGTAAATGAGAAGGGCACCGAGGCTGCCGCCGCCACCGTGGTTGCCGCCAATGGCGCCGGTGCTCCGCCTGAGGATGGCATCACACTGGTATTTGACCGGCCCTTCCTCTATGGCATCGTGGACTTGGAGACGGGCATTCCCTTATTCCTGGGCACGTTTGAATAAATAGTGTCCGAGCCGTCGCGAACCGCGCGGATGGACCGGAGCGAGGGCGAGAAACCAAGGGAAAATTCCCTGTTTCGAGCACGAGTCGGAGGGAAGCCGCGCGTCGTGAGCAGGCGAGGCATTGATTCAAATGATGTCCGAGCCGTCGCGAGCAGCGCGGATGGACCGGAGCGAGGGCGAGAAACCAAGGGAAAATTCCCTGTTTCGAGCACGAGTCGGAGGGAAGCCGCGCGTCGTGAGCAGGCGAGGCATTGATTCAAATGATGTCCGAGCCGTCGCGAGCAGCGCGGATGGACCGGAGCGAGGGCGAGAAACCAAGGGAAAATTCCCTGTTTCGAGCACGAGTCGGAGGGAAGCCGCGCGTCGTGAGCAGGCGAGGCATTGATTCAAATGATGTCCGAGCCGTCGCGAGCAGCGCGGATGGACCGGAGCGAGGGCGAGAAACCAAGGGAAAATTCCCTGTTTCGAGCACGAGTCGGAGGGAAGCCGCGCGTCGTGAGCAGGCGAGGCATTGATTCAAATGATGTCCGAGCCGTCGCGAGCAGCGCGGATGGACCGGAGCGAGGGCGAGAAACCAAGGGAAAATTCCCTGTTTCGAGCACGAGTCGGAGGGAAGCCGCGCGTCGTGAGCAGGCGAGGCATTGATTCAAATGATGTCCGAGCCGTCGCGAGCAGCGCGGATGGACCGGAGCGAGGGCGAGAAACCAAGGGAAAATTCCCTGTTTCGAGCACGAGTCGGAGGGAAGCCGCGCGTCGTGAGCAGGCGAGGCATTGATTCAAACGGTGTCCGAGCCGCCGCGAACGAAGCGGGCAAGTGTATAAATTGGCCCAAAAGGACCATGCTACCTCCATCCATAGAAGGAGGAGAAGCATTCATGACCATTCATGTCAATGAGTCCTGCGTGGGCTGCGGCCTGTGCGTCAGCATGTGCCCCGGGGTGTTTACCATGACCGACGAGGGGGTAGCCGCCGCCCGGGACGAAATTTTCCCAGAGCAGGAGGCCCAGGCCCGGGAAGCCGCGGAAAGCTGTCCGGCGAACGCCATTGAAGTTACCCTTTGACCGCAAAAAGGCGGCCGTCCCAATGGGACGGCCGCTTTTTTATTCAGATGGTTGAAGGGGGTTCCTTACAGAGGAGCATCCTCCGTGGAAGCCTGGGCGGGAGTATCCAGCTCAATGGTGCCGGTCTCCAGGAAGAGATCGTCCTCCTCCACACTCTCCTCAGGCTCAGCCAGGGCATCGGCCACAATGGCGCCACCCTCATTGGCCGTGGGCATATTGCCCTCGTCATCAATGGGGTCCTCCTTGCGGTACTGAGCCAGGCCGGAACCGGCGGGGATCAGCTTACCGATGATGACGTTCTCCTTCAGGCCCAGCAGGTGGTCTACCTTACCCTTGATGGCCGCCTCGGTAAGCACCTTGGTGGTCTCCTGGAAGGAGGCGGCGGACAGGAAGGACTCGGTGGCCAGAGAGGCCTTGGTGATACCCATGAGCAGACGGGTGCAGGTGGGCAGGCGCAGCTCCTCGCCCATCTCGTTCTTCTCCCCGGCGTCGATGCGGGCCTTCACAGCCTCCTCGGCGTCCAGGAACTCCACGATGTCGATGGTGGAACCGGACAGCAGGTCGGAATCGCCGGCGTCCTCCACACGGACCTTCCGCATCATCTGACGGACAATAACCTCGATGTGCTTATCGTTGGTATCAACGCCCTGCTGACGGTACACCTTCTGCACCTCGCGGATGAGGTAGTTGTGACAGTCGGACAGGCCGCGGATGCGCAGCACCTCGTGGGGAGACAGAGCACCCTCGGTGAGCTCAAGGCCCTTGGGCACAATGTCGCCGTCCTTCACCTTGATGCCGGCGGAGTAAGGCAGGGCGTAGGTCACGACCTCGCCGTCGTCGGCGGTGATGGTCAGGTTGCACATGACGTTGCGCTTGGTCTCCTCGATGCTTACCCGGCCGCCAATCTCAGCCAGCTGGGCCATCTTCTTGGGCTTGCGGGCCTCGAACAATTCCTCAACTCGGGGAAGACCCTGGGTGATGTCGCCGCCGGCTACGCCGCCGGTGTGGAAGGTACGCATAGTCAGCTGGGTGCCGGGCTCGCCGATGGACTGAGCGGCAATGATACCAACGGCCTCGCCGGCGCCCACAGGCTCGCCGATGGCCAGGTTGATGCCGTAGCACTTGGAACACACACCGCTGCGGGCGCGGCAGGTCAGCACGGAACGGATCTTGACGGAGTGGATGCCGTGCTCCTCCAGGACTGCCGCGTCATCCTTGCGCAGCATGGTGTCCCGGGTAAAGAGCAGCTCGCCGGTAGTGGGATCCACAATGTCCTCGGCGGGATAGCGGCCGTGGACACGCTCGGCGAAGGTCTCGATGACCTGGCCGTACTCTTCGATCTCGCTGACCTCGATGCCGTCGGTGGTGCCGCAGTCGTCCTCACGGATGATGACCTCCTGGGACACGTCCACCAGACGACGGGTCAGGTAACCAGAGTCGGCGGTACGCAGAGCGGTATCGGCCATGCCCTTTCGAGCGCCTCTGGAGGAGATGAAGTACTCCAATACGGAAAGGCCTTCACGGAAGTTGGCCTTGATGGGGATTTCGATGGTACGGCCGGCGGTATCGGCCATCAGGCCACGCATACCGGCCAGCTGACGGATCTGAGCCATAGAACCACGGGCGCCGGAGTCGGCCATCATGAAGATGGGGTTGTAGCGGTCCATGGAGGCCTGGAGGGCCTGGGTCACGTCGGCGGTGGTCTTCTCCCAGGCGGCCACGGTGAGGCGGTAGCGCTCGTCGTTGGTGATCAAACCGCGGCGGTACTGCCGGTCGATCTTCACGATCTCCTTCTCGGTCTCGGCAATGAGCTCATACTTCTTCTGGGGGACGGTCATGTCCGCAATGGCTACGGTCAGAGATCCCACAGTGGAGTAGTGATAGCCCAGGTCCTTGATGGCGTCCAGAACACCGGCGGAGACGGTGAAGCCGTGCTTGGTGATGCACTTGTCGATGATCTTGCCCAGCTGCTTCTTGCCAACCACGAAGTTGATCTCGGGCTCGAACATGTTCTCGGGGTTGCTGCGGTCCACAAAGCCCAGGTCCTGAGGCACGGCCTCGTTGTAGATGAGGCGGCCCACGGTGGTCTCCACCAGCTTGTGGCGCATCTCGCCGTCGATCTCCCGGTACATACGCACCTTGATGGGAGAGTGGAGGGTGACCACGCCGGCGTCGTAGGCCAGCATGGCCTCGTCCTTGTCGGCGAAGATGTGGCCGGTACCCTCCTCGTCCCGGGTGTAGGTCAGGTAGTAGGAACCCAGCACCATGTCCTGAGTGGGGATGGTGACGGGGCCGCCGTCCTGAGGACGGAGCAGGTTGTTGGCGGAAAGCATCAGGATGCGGGCCTCCGTCTGGGCCTCGGCGGACAGGGGGACGTGAACGGCCATCTGGTCGCCGTCGAAGTCGGCGTTAAAGGCGGTACACACCAGGGGGTGCAGCTTGATGGCGCGGCCCTCCACCAGCACGGGCTCGAAGGCCTGGATGCCCAGACGGTGCAGCGTAGGTGCACGGTTCAGCATGACGGGATGGTCCTTGATGACGAACTCCAGGGCGTCCCAAACGGCGCCCTCGCCCTTCTCCACCATCTTCTTGGCGGCCTTGATGTTGTTGGCCAGGCCGTCGTCCACCAGCTTCTTCATGACGAAGGGGCGGAACAGCTCGATGGCCATCTCCTTGGGCAGGCCGCACTGATAGATCTTCAGGCTGGGGCCGACCACGATAACGGAACGGCCGGAGTAGTCGACACGCTTACCCAGCAGGTTCTGACGGAAACGGCCCTGCTTACCCTTCAGCATGTCGGACAGAGACTTCAGGGCGCGGTTGTTGGCGCCGGTGACGGCGCGACCGCGGCGGCCGTTGTCGATCAGAGCGTCCACCGCCTCCTGGAGCATGCGCTTCTCGTTGCGGACAATGATGTCGGGGGCGTTGAGCTGGATGAGCCGCTTCAGGCGGTTATTGCGGTTGATGACCCGGCGATAGAGGTCGTTCAGGTCGGAGGAGGCGTAACGGCCGCCGTCCAGGGGAACCATGGGCCGGATCTCGGGGGGAATGACAGGCAGGACGTCGATGATCATCCACTCGGGCTTGTTGCCGGAGAGACGGAAGGCGTCCACAACCTCCAGACGCTTGACGATGCGGGCCTTCTTCTGGCCGGAGGCGTCCTTCAGCTCGGCACGCAGCTGGACGGAGAGCTCCTCCAGGTCGATCTGCTGCAGCAGCTTCTTCACGGCCTCGGCGCCCATGCCGGCGTCAAAGTCGTCCTCATACTTCTCCCGCATGTCCCGGTATTCCTTCTCGGAGAGAATCTGGTTCTTGGACAGAGGGGAGAAACCGGGGTCAATAACAATATAGGCGGCGAAGTACAGCACCTTCTCCAGGATACGGGGGCTGATATCCAGCAGCAGGCCCATCCGGGAGGGGATGCCCTTGAAATACCAGATGTGGGAGACAGGGGCGGCCAGCTCAATGTGGCCCATGCGCTCACGGCGGACCTTGGCCTTGGTGATCTCCACGCCGCAGCGGTCGCAGATCTTGCCCTTGTAGCGGATCTTCTTATACTTGCCGCAGTTACACTCCCAGTCCTTGGTGGGGCCAAAAATCTTCTCGCAGAACAGTCCGTCCTTCTCCGGCTTCAGGGTGCGGTAGTTGATGGTCTCAGGGCGCTTGACCTCGCCGTAGGACCACTCACGGATCTGCTCGGGGGAGGCGATGCCAATGCGGATGGCGTCAAATTCAGCGTAACTCATGTTTCAATCTCCTCCCGTTCCTTAAAATTCCTCGTCGGAGAACAGGCCCTCGTCGGAACCCTCCTCCTCGCTGTCAGCGGCTTCCAGGGTCAGATCGTCGTCGTCGCTGTCACCCTTGAAGGTGAAGCCGCCGGCGGAGGCGAAATCGGCATCCTTCTGGTAGCCGAAGTCGTCGTCCCGATCATAGTAGTCGTCCCGGACAGGCTGGTAGTTGTCCTCGTCGTCGTCCTTGAGCTCAATCTCGTTGCCGTCAGCGTCCAGCACCCGCATATCGAGACACAGGGACTGTAGCTCCTTGATCAGAACCTTGAAGGACTCGGGCACGCCGGGCTTGGGCACGTTCATACCCTTGACAATGGCCTCGTAGGTCTTCACACGGCCGGTGACGTCGTCGGACTTGACGGTCAGAATTTCCTGCAGGGTGTAGGCGGCGCCGTAAGCCTCCAGAGCCCACACCTCCATCTCGCCGAAGCGCTGGCCGCCGAACTGGGCCTTGCCGCCCAGAGGCTGCTGGGTGACCAGGGAGTAGGGGCCGGTGGCACGGGCGTGAATCTTATCGTCCACCAGGTGGTGCAGCTTCAGGAAGTAGACGTAGCCGACGGTGACCGGGTTATCAAAGCGCCGGCCGGTACGGCCGTCATAGAGCCAGTTCTTGCCGTCCACCAGGCGCAGCTTACCGGCCTTCTGCCAGATGCGCACCTGCTCGGCGTTGGCCATCTCCTCGGCGGTGAGCTCCCGCATGCCGTCGCCCTCCTCGTCAGCCAGGTAGAGCTGCTTGCCGATGAGGGGCTCGTCGTAGCCCACCTGACGGGCCAGGCCGGCCATTTTCAGGCACTCCTGGATGTCCGCCTCGGTGGCGCCGTTAAAGATGGGGGTGGCGACCTTCCAGCCCAGGGTCTTGGCGGCGTAGCCCAGATGGACCTCCAGCACCTGACCGATGTTCATACGGGAAGGCACGCCCAGGGGGTTCAGCACGATGTCCAGAGGGGTGCCGTCAGGCAGGAAGGGCATATCCTCCTGAGGCATGATGCGGGACACAACACCCTTGTTACCGTGACGACCGGCCATCTTATCGCCCACAGAGATCTTACGCTTCTGGGCGATGTAGACTCGGACCACCTGGTTGACACCGGGGGACAGCTCGTCGCCGTTCTCGCGGGTGAAGATCTTTACATCCACCACGATACCGGCCTCGCCGTGGGGCACCTTCAGGGAGGTGTCACGGACCTCACGGGCCTTCTCGCCGAAGATGGCCCGCAGCAGCTTCTCCTCCGCGGTGGCCTCGGCCTCGCCCTTGGGGGTAACCTTACCCACCAGATAGTCGCCGGCCCGGATCTCCGCGCCCACGCGGATGATGCCGTGCTCGTCCAGGTCCTTCAGGGCGTCCTCGCCCACGTTGGGAATGTCGCGGGTGATGGTCTCGGGACCCAACTTGGTGTCACGGGCCTCGGTCTCATACTCCTCGATGTGAATGGAGGTGAACACGTCGTCCTTCACCATGCGCTCGTTGAGCAGGATGGCGTCCTCGTAGTTGTAACCTTCCCAGGTCATGAAGCCCATGAGAATGTTCCGGCCCAGAGCGATCTCGCCGTGGTCGGTGGAGGGGCCGTCCGCCAGCACGTCGTGGTACTCCACCCGCTGGCCCGCGTCCACGATGGGCCGCTGGTTGATACAGGTGGTGTGGTTGGAGCGCAGGTACTTGGTCAGGCGGTACTCCTTGGTCTCACCGTTGTCGTAGGCCACGGTGATGTACCGGGCGGACACGCGGGTGACGGTACCGGGGCCCTCCGCCAGGATGGCCACCTCGGAGTCGATGCAGTTCTTGTGCTCCTGGCCGGTGGCCACAATGGGGGCCTCGGGCCGCAGCAGAGGCACGGCCTGCCGCTGCATGTTAGCGCCCATCAGGGCGCGGTTGGCGTCGTCGTTCTGGAGGAAGGGGATCATGGCGGTAGCCACGGACACCATCATCTTGGGGGACACGTCCACGTAGTCCACCTGATGCTTATCCACGGAGATGGTCTCGTTGCGGTGGCGGCAGGTGATACGCTCGTTGATGAAGCAGCCGTTCTCGTCCAGAGGCTCGGTGGCCTGGCCCACGGTGTACTCGTCCTCCACGTCGGCGGTCATATACTCGATCTCGTCGGTAACCCGGCCGCTCTCCTTGTCCACCTTGCGGTAGGGGGCCTCAATGAAGCCGAAGCGGTTGATGCGGGCGTAGGAGGCCAGGTAGGAAATCAGGCCGATGTTGGGACCTTCGGGAGTCTCAATGGGGCACAGACGGCCGTAGTGGGAGTAGTGAACGTCACGGACGTCGAAGGAGGCGCGGTCACGGGACAGACCGCCGGGGCCCAGAGCGGACAGACGGCGCTTGTGGGTCAGCTCGGCCAGGGGATTGGTCTGGTCCATGAACTGGCTCAGAGGGCTGCTGCCGAAGAACTCCTTGATGGCGGCGGTGACCGGGCGGATATTGATCAGGCTCTGGGGGGTGACCACGTCCAGGTCCTGGGTGGTCATGCGCTCCCGGATGACACGCTCCATACGGCTGAAGCCGATGCGGAACTGGTTCTGAATCAGCTCGCCCACGCAGCGCAGGCGGCGGTTGCCCAGATGGTCGATGTCATCGGGAGTACCCACGCCGTGAGCCAGGCAGTTGAGGTAGTTGATGGAGGCCATGATGTCCTCCACGGTGATGTGCTTGGGAATGAGGTCATCCAGGTGCTCCCGGATGGCGTCCTTCAGATCCTCGCCGGAGAACTGGTCCAGCAGTTGGCACAGGGCGGGGAAGAACACCATCTCGTCCACGCCAACCTCGGCGGGATCGAAGTCCACGAAGTCCTCCAGGTGAACCATGTTGTTGGAGAACACCTTCACCAGCTTGCCGTCCATGTCCAGAATGGCCTCGTTCACGCCGCGGTTGTCCAACTCCTTGGCGCGTTCCCGGCTGAGCACCTCGCCGGCCTCGGCAATGATCTCGCCGGTGCGGGGGTCGGCCACGGGCAGGGCCAGCTTGTGGCCGGACAGACGGGTCCACAGGGCCATCTTCTTGTTAAACTTGTAGCGGCCCACGGTGGACAGGTCATAGCGGCGGGGATCAAAGAAGGTGGCGGAGAGCAGGCTCTCGGCGGAGTCCAGCGTGGGGGGCTCGCCGGGACGCAGCTTGCGGTAGATCTCCAGCATGGCCTCCTCGTAGGTCTTGCAGGCGTCCTTCTCCATGGTGGCCTTGATGCGCTCGTCCTCGCCAAAGAGCTCCAGGATCTCCGCATCGGTCTTGATGCCCAGGGCGCGGATGAGGCAGGTGATGGGCAGCTTGCGGTTCTTATCGATGCGGACATAGAAGATGTCGGAGAGGTCGGTCTCGTACTCCAGCCAGGCGCCGCGGTAGGGGATCACGGTGGTGGTAAAGGTCAGGTTATCGGCCTTGTCCGCCGTGCGGGTGTAGTACATGCCGGGGGAACGGACGATCTGGGAGACGATGACACGCTCGGCACCATTGATAACAAAGGTACCGGCCTGAGTCATGATGGGGAAGTCCCCCATGAAAATCTCCTGCTCGTTGATCTGGTTGTTCTGGGTGTTGCGCAGGTGAACCTTCACCTTGATGGGGGCGGCATAGGTGGCGTCCCGGGCCTTACACTCCTCCACGTCGTACTTGGGAGCCTCGTCCATGGAGTAATCCACGAAGCTCAGCTCCAGGTTGCCGGCGTAGTCGGTGATGGCACCCACGTCCTTGAACACTTCCCGCAGGCCGGTGTCCAGGAACCACTGATAGGAGGTCTTCTGCACCTCCAACAGGTTGGGCATCTCCAGGATCTCTTCGTACCGGGCAAAGCTCTTGCGCAGGGTCTTGCCGTATTGCACGTCCTTAACCATTCTAAAAAATCAACTCGCTTTCTTTTGACTCAACGGTTGGTTCTCACGGGTTTCTGCCCCGGATGCAGGGAAAAACGGTTCTTTTGCCGTCATGTTGCACAATTTCGGCCCCGCCCCGCTTTTCCGCGCACCCGGATGCGTTGTTTGTTTCCTGCCCCTCTCCCTTGTCTTTTCTCCCGCGGTGTGGTACACTACGGTCAGAGCATGGGGAACCAGGCTCTTTTTATTTTGGGATATAGAAGCATTTTATTGTACCATGAAGAAAGCCGGACTGTCAAGCCCTGCTTTCTTTTTTTATTTTCCACGCCCCAATCCCACAAGCAATACAAAGACAGATTTCTGGTCCTTCTTTTTCCTGCCTTTTGTGAAATTTTCTTTTTTCCCCGGATTTTTCCTGAAAAAAGCCCGCCAAAGGATTTGACAGACGGTAACAAATATGTTACAATTCGGTTACAAGTTTTCATTCAGGAGGATTTTCATGGAACAGCAATCCATTCCTCTTTCCTATAAAGGGCATCCCCTGCGTCGGAAAGACAACTTAATTTACTATGGAACCATGGCCGAAAAGTATATCATCATGCTGCAGATCCTCTCCACCAAAAATGTGGACGGTCTGGACATGGCGGACCGGGTATCGGTTCAGCTTCAGCTTACTGACCCCGACCTGAAGAGCCGGGACCGTGTGGTCAAGAAGAGTGAAAAGGACAGCCTGTACGCCGCCATGGACGTGGCCAGCGTGTGGCTGGAGCGGGCGCTGAGCTCCAAGTGAGCCTCTGCCCCGCCGCCCCTTCCCCGTTTCATCCGCTGCAATTACAGAAATAGAAAATAGGAGGACATCAGCCATGCACTTCAGAAACCAAGCTGCCGTTCGACTCACTGCCGGACTTTTGCTGGTCAGCACCTGCGTCGTTCCCGCTTTGGCCGTTACCGGCACCGTCAATACCGGCAGCAGTACGCTGCGTGTCCGTTCCGAGGCCAACACCAGCAGCACTGTGCTGGACAAGCTGTCTCACGGAACCAAGGTCGATGTCATCTCCACCGCCAACGGCTGGTACAAGATTAGCTATGAGGATCTCACCGGCTACGTCTCCAGCGACTATCTGATTCTGGACGACGCTCAGGATGCCGTCTCCGCCGTAGCGGCCAGCTCTCCCGCTGATGCCGCTGCCGCTCAGTCCACTCCCCAGCCTGTAACGGAGGCCACCTACGGCAAGGTGACCGCCAGCGCCCTCAATGTCCGCTCTGAGCCCAACACCGACAGCGCCAAGGTTGGCAGCCTGAAGTGCGGCAAGATTGTGGAAATTCTGGGCAAGACCCAGAGCGGCTGGTATCAGATCGAGAACGGCTATATCAGCGCCGAGTATGTGGTTCTGGTGGACGCCGCTGAGGCCCAGAAGTCCAGCAAGGGCCAGGAGATTGCCGATTACGCGCTGCAGTTCGTCGGTTACCCCTACGTGTATGGCGGCAGCTCCCCCAGCGGTTTTGACTGCTCCGGCTTTACCAGCTATGTCTACCGCCAGTTTGGCTACTCCCTCAACCGCTCCGCCGCTGGCCAGCTGAGCAACGGCACTCCCGTTTCCATGAGTGAGCTGCAGCCCGGCGACCTGGTGCTCTTCAAGAAATCCGGTACCGGCAGCAAAGCCGCTTCCCATGTGGGTCTCTACATCGGCAACAACCAGTTTGTGCATGCCTCCACCTCTACGGTCGGCGTCATCGTCAGCAGTCTGAGCGAAGCCTACTACACCACCGGTTTTGTGGGCGGCCGCCGCATCGTGTAAGTAAAAATTGATTACATAAAAAATCCCGGACCGAAAGGTCCGGGATTTTTGTTATGCACTTTTCGTTTTTACCGGAGGATGTCTGCCCTCGGACTGTCTCAGATAATCACTGCCCTGAACCTTGGCATAGGCCCGCTTCCGAACCACAAAGAAGAAGATAATCTGCACCGCGCCAGTGATGGTCCAGGTCACCGGATAAGAGAGATACAGCGTCGCCGGTGTCCGGTAAAGGGGAAATACGGTAGCCACCCACACAAGGCGCAGGCCGCAGGCTCCCACCAGGGAAACGAGCATGGGGATAATGGAATAGCCGATTCCCCGCAGCATACCCACCGTGACATCCATGATGCCGCACAGGAAATACGGGCAGCAGATCAGGCTCATACGAACAATGGCCTGTGCAATCACGTCCGGCTCACCCGGCGCATAGATTCCAGCCAAGGTCTGTCCAAATAAGTACGCCAGATTTCCCAACACAAGTCCTGTGATCACGGTAAAGGACTCACACCAGAGCATCACCCGGTCCACCCGGTGACATTTTCCGGCGCCGTAATTCTGCCCGGTAAAGGTCATGGCCGTCTGATAGAAGGAGTTCATGCCTGCATAGACAAATCCTTCGATATTAGCTGCGGCGGAAGAGCCGGCTACAATCACAGCATCATCAAAGGAATTCAGAGAGGACTGAATCACCACGTTGGACAGGGCGAACACCACGCCCTGGAACCCGGCGGGCAGGCCCACCTGAAGGATACGCTTGACCACGCTCCACTCCATCCTCAGCTTCTTCAGATCCAGGCGGAGCGCCCCCTCCTCCCGCATCAGGCATCGCATGACCAACGCAGCGGAGATATACTGGGCTGTAATGGTAGCCAGCGCCACGCCGGCCACGCCCAGGCCGAACACAATCACCAGCAACAGGTTCAAAATTACATTGACCACACCGGCCACGGTCAGATAGTACAGCGGCCGCTGGGTATCGCCCTGCGCTCTCAGGATGGCCGCGCCGAAGTTGTACAAAAGGTTGGCCGGCATACCAAGGAAATAAATCCGGAGATAGACCGTAGCCAGGTCAATCACGTCCGTGGGTGAGGACATCCACACCAGCAGCTGCCGGGCCATGATCACACCGAACACCAGCATGATGACACCGCTGACCAGGGAGAGGGCCACCGAAGTATGGATGCTGCGGCTGACGTTGTCATGTCGGCCGGCGCCCAGGTCCCGCGCCACCACCACATTGGTACCTACGGACAATCCTACGAACAGATTGACCATCAGATTGATGAGAGAGGTGTTGGAACCTACGGCTGCCAGTGCTTCTTTTCCTACAAACTGTCCTACCACCACTACGTCAGCAGCATTGAACAGCAGCTGCAGAATGCTGGAGGCCATCAGAGGCAGGGCAAACAACAGGATCTTACTCCACAGAGGTCCGCTGCACATGTCGATTTGATACTGCCGCTTCTGCACGTAAAAACACCACCCCTTCTCAATCACACATTTTCAAACAAATCAGAGACGAACTGCCCTTCTCTCACACTCAGCCAATTCCGCCATACGCGATGCCCAGCACCACCACCAGGATGGTCAGAGGCACATAGATATAGCGGCCTACCACGCCGAAGATCTCCGAAACCGGCTTCTCCCGGCCCAGCTGCAGCTCCTGCTTCAGCCTGGGCCAGCCCAGGACGTAGTAAATGGAGATAGCACCCAGCACCGCGCCAATGGGTACCACGTCGATGGTGATAAAGTCCATCCACTTGCCCACCCGGGCCTCGCTCTCCATAAACAGACCCACGCCTAGAGTCAGAGCAGAGCAGATGAGCACCGCCGCCTTGCGGCTGAGCTTGAAGTAGCGCTGCCAGCTCTCGGTCACGGCCTCGAACATGTTGATAAGGGAGGTGATGCCGGCAAAGAAGACCGACACAAAGAAGAAGACAGCAAACAGCTGGCCCATGGGCATCTTCTGGAACACGGTGGGTACCGTGATAAACATCAGAGAGGGGCCGCTGGCCACGTCCAGACCGTAGGCAAACACCGCAGGCATGATGGCCAGAGCGGACAGCAGCGCCGCCATGGTGTCAAAAAGGGCCGTACGCAGGGAGGCCTTGGGAATGTCCGCCTTCTTGTCCAGATAGGCGCCGTACACAATCATGCCAGAACCGGTGATGGACAGAGAGAAGAAGGCCTGTCCCATGGCCATGACCCAGGTGTCCCGCTCCAGTAGCTTGGACCAGTCAGGGACAAAGAGGAAGCGGTAGCCCTCCCCTGCCCCGGGCTGCATGGCAACCCAAATAGCCAGAGCCAGGAACAGAACATAGAACAAAGGCATGAGCACCCGGCTCACCCGCTCGATGCCCGTAGTCACGCCGAACAGCAGGACCAGGCAGGCCACGACCACCACCACGGAGTGCCACAGGGGGTTGCCGAAGTCCACAGCGGCCTGCTGGAAAAACTCCGCGGGCTGAGCCGTCATCAGGGTGCCGGTGAGGGCCCCGAACAGGCTGTTCAGCACCCAGCCCATGATGACTGCGTAGCCAATGGCAATGCCCAGGGAGCCCATCAGGGGGATCCAGCCCAGCACCTTGCCCAAAGTTCCCTTTTCCCGGGTACGGAAGCAATACTCGTAAGCACCGATGGTGCCCGTCCCGGCCAGTCGGCCAATGCCGAACTCAGCGGAGAGGCCCACCCATCCAAACAGAATAATAAAGAAAATATAGGGAATCAGGAAGGCAGCCCCTCCATACTGTCCCAGACGGTAGGGGAACAGCCAGATGTTTCCCAGTCCCACAGCCGATCCTACGCAGGCAATTACAAAGCCCAGCGAAGAACTAAAGCCCCCATTGCGGTGGCCGTTATCTCCCGGCATATTGTCGCGCTCCTTTCAAAACAAACAATACAAAATACATGCCATGCTCCTGCAAAGCATACCCTCCGGCGTTTCCGTCTCAGTGGACGTTCTCCCCGTTCTCCCAACAGGCAGCTGGCAAAAGGGCAGAGTTTATTATAACATCCTTACCTTTAAATACAAGCATAAACCCGGGATTTCCCCAGGGTATTTTCCGTTTCCTTATATTTCTCCAAGTCCGGCCGTTTCCTTCCCCTGGCGGACAAGCAAAACGACTGTCTCCACATGGGCGGTCCGTGGGAAGAGATCCACGCTCTGGGCCCTCTGGGCGCAATAGCCCAGCTCCTCCAGCCGCTTTACATCCCGGGCCAGGGTAGCCGGGTCACAGGAGACATAGACGATGCGCTCCGGCGCCATACCGGCCAAAATGGCGGGCACCTCCGGCCCCAGTCCCTTCCGGGGCGGGTCCACGCAGATCACATCCGGACGGACACCCTCCTCCGCCAGACGGGCAGCCACCGCCCCAGCGTCTCCGCAGAAAAACTCCGCGTTCTCCACGCCGCTGCGTGCAGCGTTGGCCCGGGCATCCTCCACCGCCTGAGGCACGATCTCCGCTCCAATCACCCGTCCGGCCCGGCGAGCCAGGCACAGGGAGATGGTTCCGATGCCGCAGTACAAATCCAGCACGGTCTCCCGGCCGGTGAGGCCGGCAAAATCCAGGGCAAGGCCGTAAAGCCGCTGAGTCTGGGCCCGGTTCACCTGGAAAAAGGAAGGAATGGACAGACGGAAGGTATGTCCGCACAGCTCCTCCTCCAAATAGTCCTGCCCCCACAGCAGCTTATAGTCCGGTCCAAGGATCACATTGGTATCCCGGGTATTGACATTCAGCACCACACCCATCAGCTTGGGCTCACAGCTCCGCAGGGCCTCCACCATCCGGTCTGCCTCGGGCAGATCTGTCCCGTTGGCCACAATGCAGCACAGGGCTTCTCCCCTGTGGTTGGTTCGGATGTAGAAGTGGCGCAGAAGCCCTTCGCCCGTCCCTTCGTTATAGGCGGTGAGCCCCAGCTCCACTGCCGACTGGACAAATGCCCGGCGGAGCCTCGTCACCGTCTCCGGCTGAAGGAGGCAGTCCTCCACCGGAAAAACCTGGTGGCTCCTGGCGCGGTAGTAGCCCACCGCAGCGCCGCCCTCGGGGGCAGGCGCAATGGGAAACTGCACCTTGTTGCGGTAGCGCTCCGGCGCCTCCGCTCCCAGCACAGGGGGCAGCTCCAGGTGAACGCCGCCCACCCGTTCCAGGGCGTCCGCCACCCGCTGACGCTTGGCCCGCAGCTCCTCAGCATAGGTCATATGCCGGAACTGACAGCCCCCGCACTTTCCAAACAGGGGGCAATCGGGTTCCACCCGCTCCGGCGAGGCCTCCAGCAGCTCTACCCCCCTGCCCCAGGCCATCTTTTTATTTACCTTCTCCAGCCGCACCTTCCAACGCTCTCCCGCAATGGTCCGGGGTACAAAGACCACCCGTCCCTCCAGGCGGGCTACGCCCAAGCCTTCCGCCGTATAGCCGGTAATATCCAGCGTATGCACGCTGTTCTTCTTCCACGCCTCCATGCATCTTCCTCGCATTTCCAGTTTCCTTGCCCTTATCATAGCATGCCCCGCTGTCTCCGTAAAGATAAAATGCCCGGTCCCTGAGAAAGAGACCGGGCATTTCAGCATCTGTACTTACTTTTTCTTTCCCATGCCGTGGGTGGAAGCCACCACGACACTGGTAAGAGCAAAGAGGCCGATGGCGTTGGGAATCACCATGAGGTTATTGAACATGTCGGTCATCTCCCACACCAGATCGTTGGACATCAGGGTGCCCAGGAAGATGAACACCAGAGCAAGGGCGGAGTAAACAGGCACAGACTTCTTGCCGAAGAGGTAAATCACATTGATCTTACCAAACAGGTTCCAGCCGAGGATGGTGGAGAAAGCAAAGAAGAACAGGCACACCGCCACAAACATGGCACCGGCATCGGCTCCCATGACGCTGCCGAAAGCGGTCTGGGCCAGATTGGTCTTGTTGAGGGTGGTGCTGGCTGCCGCCGCGCCGCAACCGGCCAGAGGTCCGTCGGGGGTGTACAGGGTGGAGATGATCACCAGCGCATTGAGGGTCAGCACCACGAAGGTGTCCATGAACACACCAACCATGGCTACCACACCCTGGTCGTGGGGATCGGTGACGTTGGCCTGAGCGTGAGCGTGGGGGGTGGAGCCCATACCGGCCTCATTGGAGAAGAGGCCGCGCTTGGCACCCTGGCTGATAGCCTCCTTCAGGGCGTAGCCGAAGCTGCCGCCGATGATGGCCTGGGGCTGGAAGGCATACTTGAAGATCATGGCGAAGGTAGCGGGGATATAGGAGGCCCGCATCACCAGCACCACCAGGCCGCCGGCCAGGAAGATGACAGCCATGATGGGAACAATCTTCTCGGTGACGGCTGCCAGACGCTGCACGCCGCCCAGGAAGATGAAGCCGCAGATAATGACCAGCACGATGCCCACAATCCAGGAGGGGACACCAAAGGCGGTCTGGAAGGTGGAGCCGATGGAGTTGGACTGCACCATGCAGCCCATGAAGCCCAGAGCCAGGATGATGGCCACAGCGAAGAAGCCGGCCAGGAACTTACCGAAAGCACCCTTGAAGGCAGTGGTGATGTAATAGACGGGGCCGCCGTGGTAGGAGCCGTCAGGATCCTTGCGGCGGGTCTTGATGGCCAGGGTGGCCTCGGCGTAGATAGTGGCCATGCCAAAGAAGGCAATGATCCACATCCAGAAGATAGCACCGGGGCCGCCGGCCAGAATGGCGCCGGAGGAGCCCACGATATTGCCGGTGCCCACCTGGGCGGCGATGGCGGTGGCCAGAGCCTGGAAGGAGCTCATACCGTGCTCCTGCTTTCCGCCCCGAAGAGACAGGTTGCCGAACACCTTCTTCATACCCTCACCGAAGCAGCGAACCTGCACGAAGTGGGTGCGGATGGAGTACCACAGGCCCACGCCGATGAGCAGGAAGACCAGAATATAGTTGGATAAGTAGACGTTAATCTTGGATACAATGGGATAGAGTACTGCTTCCAGATCTGCTAACATGACGTATTTCTCCTCTCTCCTTGAAACAAAAATCGGACCGCGGAGAAGTTCCGCGATCCGAAAAACATGGCGACAAAATACCGCCCTCCCTGCACGCAAAAGCGCACCCATGGGGCGTTTGTCCTCCTCTGTCCTTTTGCCTGAGAGATTGGCGGCCTAAAAAAACCGCGTTGCACCTTCGGCACTCGAATCGAGCTTCTCCAGAGTTACATCCGCGCACAGTCCTCGTCCCGGATGGGACACCTGAGAGTGTTACTCCTTCGGTAAGCCGGATGGCTGTTTTCCTGCACGCTTCGTCTGTCCTATTCAGTTGCGAGAGATACCTTACCACACCTCCGCCCCTTTGTCAATCCCTGGCGGACATTAATTCGCCAGAGACGGATTTTTAGGGAATATTCCCCATTCCCTACCGCTCACAACCATGAAATGTTTACAATTTGCTCTTTTTTCTTGGTATGGAGTATGATATACTGCATAGGATGACTGATTATAGGGGGGAAGTATGCCTTGACGGTCCCCCACAGCCAAGAGGTGTTTTACTGCTATGAGTTTGTTTACCAAAATTTTCGGCACCTCCTCCCAGCGGGAACTGAAGTCCATCTATCCCATCGCGGACAAGGTGGACGCCCTGGAGGAGGAGTACAAGGCCCTGACTGACCAGCAGCTTCAGGCCAAGACCCCGGAGTTCAAAGAGCGCCTTCAGAACGGCGAGACTCTGGACGACATTCTCCCCGAGGCCTTCGCCGCCTGCCGCGAGGCCGCCTGGCGTGTGCTGGGCATGCGCCCCTACCGGGTTCAGGTGGTGGGCGGCATCGTACTGCACCAGGGCCGCATCGCCGAGATGAAGACCGGCGAAGGCAAGACCCTGGTGGCCACCCTCCCCGCCTACCTCAACGCCCTGGCGGGCAAGGGCGTGCACATCGTCACCGTCAACGACTACCTGGCCAAGCGCGACAGCGAGTGGATGGGCAAGGTCTACCGCTTCATGGGCCTCACCGTGGGCCTAGTGATCCACGGGGTCACCGGCCAGGACAAGAAGGACGCCTATGCCGCCGACATTACCTACGGCACCAACAACGAGTTCGGCTTTGACTACCTGCGGGACAACATGGCCATCTACTCCTCCGAGCTGGTGCAGCGGGGCCATGCCTTCGCCATCGTGGATGAGGTGGACTCCATCCTCATCGACGAGGCCAGAACCCCTCTGATCATTTCCGGCCAGGGCGAGAAATCCACCCAGCTCTACACCATCGTGGACCAGTTCGTCTCCCGCCTGCGCTGCCAGCGCATTGCCAAGGTGGACGAGAAGGAAGAGGAGGATGTGGACATCGACGCCGACTACATCGTCGACGAGAAGGCCCGCACCGCCACCCTCACCGCCCCCGGCATCAAGAAGGCCGAGCAGTTCTTCAACATTGAGAACCTGGCCGACCCGGAGAACACCACTCTCTCCCACCACATCAACCAGGCCATCAAGGCCCGTGGCGTGATGAAGCGGGACATCGACTACGTGGTGAAGGACGGACAGGTCATCATCGTGGACGAGTTCACCGGCCGTCTCATGTTCGGCCGCCGCTATAACGAGGGCCTCCACCAGGCCATCGAGGCCAAGGAGCACGTGGAAGTGGCCAACGAGTCCAAGACCCTGGCTACCATCACCTTCCAGAACTACTTCCGTCTCTACGACAAGCTCTCCGGCATGACCGGTACCGCCATGACCGAGCAGGAGGAGTTCGGCACCATCTACGAGCTGGACATCGTGGAGATCCCCACCAACAAGCCCCTGGCCCGAATCGACCGCCCCGACGTGGTGTACAAGAACACCAACGGCAAGCTGCGGGCCATCGTCAGCCAGATCGAGGAGTGCCACGCCAAGGGCCAGCCCGTACTGGTAGGCACCATCTCCATCGAGAAGTCGGAGGAGCTGTCCGCCATCCTCAAGCGCAAGGGCATCCCCCACAACGTTCTGAACGCCAAGAACCACGAGAAGGAAGCCGAAATCGTGGCCCAGGCCGGTAAGTTCGGCGCCGTCACCGTGGCCACCAACATGGCCGGCCGTGGTACCGATATTATGCTGGGCGGCAACGCAGAGTATCTGGCCAAGGCCGACCTGCGCAAGGCTGGGCTCACCGATGAGCTCATCGCTGAGGCCACCGGCTTTGCCGAGACCGACAATGAGGAAATCCTCAACGCCCGGAAGATGTTTACCGAGGCGGAGGCCAAGTACAAGGAGGCCATCCGCGAGGAGGCGGACAAGGTCCGCGACGTGGGCGGCCTGTTCATCCTGGGCACCGAGCGCCACGAGTCCCGCCGCATCGATAACCAGCTGCGCGGCCGTGCCGGCCGTCAGGGCGACCCCGGCGAGACCCGCTTCTACCTGTCCCTGGAGGACGACATCATGCGTCTCTTCGGCTCTGAGCGAGTCATGGGCATGATGGAGAAGCTGGGCGTGGACGAGGACACCCCCATCGACGCCAAGATGCTTTCCGGCGCCATCGAGAACGCCCAGAAGCAGGTGGAGTCCCGGAACTTCCAGGCCCGGAAGAACGTGCTGCAGTACGACGACGTGATGAACACCCAGCGTGAGGTCATCTACAAGCAGCGCCGCCAGGTGCTGGACGGCGAGGACCTCCAGGGTTCCATCCAGAACATGCTCCACTCCATGGTGGAGAGCGCCATCCTCGGCCACATGGGTGAGCAGAAGCACATGGATGCCGAGTCCTTCCGGGAGGCCGTGGCTCCCTTCCGCACCATGTTCCTGGCCCCCGACGAGTTGAATCTCACCGACGAGGAGCTGCAGCAATATGATACCGAGGCTCTGGTGGAGATGGTCAGCAGCAAGGCCAAGGAGATCTACGCCAAGAAGGAAGAGGAGTTTGGCTCTCCCCTCATGCGGGAGCTGGAGCGCGTGATCATGCTCCGGGTGGTGGACGAGTACTGGATGGACCAGATCGACGCCATGAACGACCTGAAGCAGGGCATCGGCCTGCGGGCTTACGCCCAGACCGACCCCGTGGTGGCCTACAAGAAGGAAGGCTACGAGATGTTCGAGCAGATGGTGGCCGCCATTCAGGAGGAGACCCTGCGCCGGCTGTTCCTGGTTCGTCTGAAGAAGAACGAGGAGGTCAAGCGGGAGCGCGTGGCCAAGATCACCTCCGAGTCCGGCGCCAGCGACGGCACCGTCCAAAAGCAGCCGGTGAAAAAGGTCATCAAGATCGGCCGCAACGACCCCTGCCCCTGCGGCTCTGGCCTGAAGTGGAAAAAATGTACCTGCAAGCAGTACCATCCTGATTTGAAGTAAATGGCATGAAAAAAGCCCCGGAACCTCAGGTTCCGGGGCTTTTTCTTATATTCTGAGTTCTTTAAGTGAGATAATTCCCAACGCCTGGGATTTTGAACAGCAGCCAGGCAAAGGGAGCGGAGAGCAGGAAAAAGACCAGGGCAAAAAAGGGCACGGACAGGACGGGAGAAAAGGCCGTCATGGACACTCCCAGCCACTGGAAGATCAGCACCCACAGCTGGTGGATGAGGTAGATTCCAAAGGCAAAGCTCCCCAGGGAATAGACGGAGCGGCGGCGGGAGCGCTCCTCACTGATGCCCAGCACATAGCGGAACAGCACGCACAGGGCCACCGCTGTCAGTACCACGTTGGGAGAGGTGTACTGGTACCAAAGTGCCCTTCCACCGCCCATCAGCCGGTCTCCCATGAGGGTAAGTACCAGCCCCAGGATGCCCAGGATGTACAAAACAAACTCCGAAACACGGCTGATGGTGTAATGGCGCAGGTACCACCCGGCCACATAGCAGCCCACCCAGCCCAGCACCAGATGGACCCGCAGCCGCTCCAGCAGTGCGGCCACCACGCTCTCCGGATGAAACACACTCCACATGGGCAGCAGGCTGGCAAACAGCAGGCACAGAAGAAGGAAATAGCGCACCTCCCCCCGGCTGGCGGAGAAAGTGAAGCGGTGGATCACCGGATGGACCAGATAAAGCCCGATGAGGGGATAGAGCACCCACAGATGGAAGTAGGTGTTGCCCTTGGCGGCAGACACCAGAGCGTTCCAGATGCCGCCCCAGCTCAAAGCCCCGCCCCCCAGCAGATGGGCCGCCACAGCGTACACCGCGCCCCAGAACACCAGCAGGCAGAAGGCCGGCAGAGCCAGCCCCAGCAGGGATGAGGAGACGTTGGGCTTCCCCTCCTCCAGGGCAAACATGCCCCACAGGAGGAAGAGGGCGGGCACCGTCCATGAGGTCAGCCCCTCATACACCGACAGGACCTGCCAGTCTCCGCCGGAGGCAGAGGCCTGTCCGCTCTGAGCCAGCAGCAGAATAATGGCACACAGCACGGTGAAGGCCCGGAAAAAGCCGTGCCAGCCCGGATTTCGGTCACCTTTAGCCATCAGTCATGCTCCGGCACAATCTCAATCCAGTAGCCGTCCGGGTCAGTGATAAAGTAGACGCCCATCTCCAGATTTTCAAAGCAGATGCAGCCCATCTCCTTGTGCCGGGCGTGGAGGGCATCAAACTCATCGGTGCGGAAGGCCAGGTGGAATTCGCACTCGCCCAGGTTGTAGGGCTTGTCCCCCCGGTCCCGCAGCCAGGTCAGCTCCAGCTGGAAGTCACTGCCCGTCTCATCCCCCAGAAACACCAGCTTGAAGGAGCCGTCTTCCGCCTCCTTGGTGCGCACGGGAGAGAGGTTCAGGGCCTTGTGGTAGAACTCCAGGCTCCGGTCCAGATCCACCACGTTAAAATTAAAGTGATAAAACTTTGTCATGCGTATGATTCTCCTTTCCGCGAAGGCCCACTCCCAATGTGGAGAAGGCTCACGGAGTTATTATATCGACAAAGTGCCCTTTTTTCAACAAGAAACCCCGGCCCCGGCGGATTTTCTCCGCTGGGGCCGGGGTCCGATGTTCCGTCAAAGACCACTCAGTCCTTCTCGTGGAGCTTCTTGCCCACATGGGCAATGACCTGGAGCATGGTCAGGGCCGCCAGGCGGGCGGTGCAGCCGGTGGGATCATAGGCGGGGGCCACCTCCACCAGGTCCATAGCCACCACCTTGCCGGTCTCGCAGATGGCCTTCAGCATGTCCATGCTCTCATCGTAGGTGATGCCGCCGGGCAGCGGGGAGGCCGCGCCGGGGGCCAGGGGCATGTCATAGCCGTCAATGTCAAAGGTGATATAGTAGGCCTCGGCGTCGGGAATCTGGTCCAGAACGTACTGGACACCCTTGTCGTGGAGCTCCCGGGCAGAGATGAGGCGGCTGCCGTAGGCCCGGGCATCGTCGTAGTCGGACTTCTTGCCGCTGCCCATGCCGCGCAGGCCGATCTGCACCATGTCGCCGATGTGGTCCATCTCAGACATGCGGCGCATGGGGCTGCCGTTGCCCTGAACCAGGGGACCCACGTTGCTGGTCCAGTCCAGGTGGGCGTCAAACTGGATGACGCAGATCTTCTTACCATACTCCTCCAGGGCCCGGCCCACGGGGATGCTGATGGAGTGGTCACCGCCCATGACGATGGGAATGGCGCCCGCCCGGATGATGCGGCGGACGGCCCGCTCAATGCACTTGAAGGAGTAGTCCCGGTCGCCCTGGAGCACGTCGGCATCGCCGCAGTCGGAGATGGTGATGGGGGCGGCCAGCATCTGCTCATCCGCCTCGTAGTCGTAGTAGCCCACCTCGCCCCGGCCATACTGGGTGGAAGCCTCACGAATACGGCGAGGGCCCATGCGGGACCCGCTCAAGAAGCCCACATCCATGTCAAAGGGGACACCCAGCACGCCGAAGTCGGTCTTCAGCTCATCCAGGTCCAGACAGATGGGGTACCGGCCAAAGGAACAAATGCCCGTAATGGGCTGGCTAATCAATTCAGGACGCATAAACACTCACCTTTCTTTACGTTCTGGTTTTCTTGCGTACAACTGGTTGTTTTTATCCCGCAGCGGGCAGGCATGGGGGCACTCTCCCGCTGACAGTCCACATTATAAGCAGGGCGGCTTTCTTTTTCAACGGTGCAAAAAAAGCCTCTTCTCCCTCCCGGCAAATAAAGGAAAGCGCTAAGGGGCAATGAGCCCTGTTTTGAAAAGAGGGGTCATTTGGCCTTCTTGTCAATCCACTCGGTGCGGAATTTGGAGTAGACAATTTTCTGTTCGCTGTACAGCCCGTAGTAGCCCGAGAGCATATAGGCTACCCCGCAGCACAGGGCGTACAACGGAAGCCCCGCTCCACCAAAGAGCTCATAGGCCAGGAGAATGGAGGTCAACGGACAGTTAGTGGCCCCGCAGAACACCGCCGCCATCCCCAGCGCCCCGGAGAAGGCGTGGGGCAGCCCCAGCATGGGCCCCACCCAGGTGCCAAAGGCGCAGCCGGTAAAGAGCACGGGGACAATTTCGCCGCCCCGGAAGCCCGCGCCTAGGGTGAGGGCGGTAAAGAGGATCTTCAGCAGGAAGGCCTCCGGAATGGTCTCCCCCGCCAGCATGCGGCGGATGACCGCGTCCCCTGCCCCATTGTAATCCTGGGTCCCCACCGCCAGGGTCAGGGCCAGCACCAGCACTCCCCCCACGGCCGCCCGCACCAAGGTGCTGGGGATGTATTTCTCATAGAGGTGGGGCGCGGCGTGCATGACTTTACAAAACAAAATGGACACCAGGGCGCACAGCACCCCCAGGGCGGCCGCCTGGACCATGGACAGCGGCGTCAGCCCGGCCGCCTCCGTCACCGGATACCCGTCCTCCACATGGAGGCCGCAGGCCCGGGCCAGCTGCAGCGCGGTGAGAGAGGCCACCAGGCAGGGCACCATGGCCGCATAGTACATGACCCCCACGCTCACCACTTCCATGGCAAAGACAGCGGCGGTGAGCGGGGTACCAAAGAGGGCGGAAAAGGCGGCCGCCATGCCGCACATGACCAGCATCCGGCTGTCCTTGGCGTCCAGCCGGATGCGCTGGCCCATGTAGGCGGACAGGGCTCCCCCCAGCTGGAGGGCCGCCCCCTCCCGTCCTGCAGAGCCCCCCACCAGGTGGGTAATGACGGTGGCCAGGAAGATCAAGGGCGCCGTGCGCAGCTTCAAAGGCAGTGCCTCCCGCACCGCCACCAGCACCAGGTTGGTGCCCCGGTCCCCCTCCATATGGCAGATGCGGTAGAGCAGCACAATCACCACGCCGCCCACCGGCAGCAGGAGAAGAAGCCGTGGATGGACCGACCGCACATGGGAGGCCCATTCAATGCCCCCGTGGAAAGCCACGCCTACCGCCCCCACCAGCAATCCTGTCACGCAGGCATACAGCAGCCACTTGGTAAAGGCCAGCCCCTCCAGGGCATGCTCCTGCCAACGCCGCTTTGGCTGTTCCATCCTGTTCTCCCCTTCCGGCCGTCCTCTCCTTTGGTTTACACACAACGTATGTGGTTTCATTATAGCATACCGTTTTCTCCTTTGCACCCTGCCCGTTCTGCGGCCCGGAGAAAATTTCAACCACAGTGCGCGTGCTGCTCCGGTCCGCAGTTCCCTACCTCGCCCCTGCCTTTCATCCAACTTTAATCTTTCCACCGTTGATTTTTTGTGCAAAATAGGATATGCTGATGGGTAACCCCGGTTCCTCAAAACACTTTGACCGATGAGAAAAAGGAGAATAACCTTGAACCCAAACAAACCGACCAAACAATCCAAAATGCCCAAAGGACGTCTGAGCCGCACACTGCTCAGCATTGTGATTACGGCCATCGTCGGCTTCCTCTATTTCTACGTTTCCCTGCCTGCCCTGAATTTCCAGGCCAGCGAATTTTACGGTTTCCTTGCCTTCCTCTGCATCGTCTATGTGATCTGCATTTTTGTGCTCTCCGGCGGAAACCCCGATAATGTGGTCCGCACCCCCAAGGAGAAGGCACGGGAGTGGCTGCGCTTTGTAAAGAGCCGCTGCCTGCCGGTAGGGGTACTGTTTGTGGCTATTGTAGTGGTTGCCATTGTGGGACAGATCATCTCCCTGCCTATCTTCCGGGCCGGCTCCTACCGGAATCTGCTGACGGTGGAAGAAGGCAACTTCACCCAGGACATCGCCCAGATCTCCTTCGACAAGATTCCCACCCTGGACCGGGACAGCGCCGAGTACCTGGGCGACCGGCAGATGGGTACCCTCAGCGACATGGTGAGCCAGTTTGAGTATTCCAACGACTCCACCCAGATCAACTACCAGGGCCGGCCTGTGCGGGTGGCTCCCATTGACTACGCCGACCTCATTAAGTGGTTCACCAACCGGGGCGAGGGTCTGCCTGCCTATGTGGTGGTGGACATGGTCACCCAGGAAGCCAACGTGGTGCGCCTTACCGAGGGGATGAAGTACTCCTTCTCCGAGCCTCTCAACCGCAACGTCATGCGCCACCTCCGCTTCCAGTACCCCACTTATATGTTTGATACCCCCCAGTTCGAGATCAACGAGGAGGGCCACCCCTTCTGGATTGCCCCCCGCGTGGTCAAGACCATCGGCCTGTTCGGCGGCCGTGACATCCAGGGCGCGGTGCTCATGGACGCCATCACCGGTGAGAGCACCTACTACGACATTGCCGATGTGCCCTCCTGGGTGGACAATGTGTACACCCCCGCTCTCATCATGGAGCAGTACGACTACTACGGCACGCTCATCAACGGCTTCCTTAACTCCATTCTGGGCCAGCGGGACGTGAGGGTGACCACCGACGGGTACAACTACATCGCCCTCAACGACGATGTGTACATGTACACCGGCGTCACCTCCGCCAATGCCGACCAGTCCAACCTGGGCTTCCTGCTCTCCAACCAGCGCACCAAGGAGACCAAGTTCTACACCGCCCCCGGCGCCACGGAAAATGCCGCCAAGGGCTCCGCCCAGGGCGAGGTGCAGGACCTGGGCTACACCGCCACCTTCCCTTTGCTTCTGAACATTGCCGGGGAGCCCACCTATTTCATCCCCCTGAAGGACGCCAACAACCTGGTGAAGAGCTACGCCATGGTAAACGTGGCCCAGTATCAGGTGGTTACCGTGGCCTCCACCGTGTCCCAGTGTGAGCAGGAGTATATCCGCCAGCTCGCCGACAAGGGCATCACCCAGACTGAGGAGCTGCCCCAGACTCAGGCCAGCGGCACCGTGGCGGAAATCCGCTCCGCTGTGCTGGAGGGCAACACCTACTACTTTATCCGCCTGGAGGGCGAGGAGATCTTCTATTCCCTCTCCGCCGCCCAGAACCGGGAAGTGGTCACCCTGAACGTGGGCGACCGGATCACCGTGGACCACGCCGTGGCCGCGGAGGGGAGCACCTCCTCCATTCTGGACGCCTACTCCCTTACCGTGGACGGGCGGGCACCCCAGAACCAGACCGACCAGGTCCCTCAGACGACCCAGCCTGAGCCCCAGCCGGACTCTGCCGCCTGACACCAAAAAGCCATCCGCGTTATAGGAAACGCGGATGGCTTTTTACTTGCTTGGCTCCCAGCCCTGACAGAGGGCCAGCTTCTTCTGCCGGGACAGCCTCTTGATCTGAACTTCCCGGCGGAGGGCGGAGGATTTGTCCGGCTGCTCCTCCCGGTAGACCAGCTCCAGAGGGCCCCGCCCCCGGGTGTACTTGGCCCCCCGGCCCGCCCGGTGGGCCGCCAGCCGGCGCTCCACGTCGTCGGTAATTCCGGTGTACAGGGTATCGTCCCCGCACCGGAGGATATAGACATACCAGGCCATGGCCCCGCCTCCTTTTTCCCCAGTATAACCCGCCCAGGCCCCGGCTGGCAAGGGGTGCTTTTTCCGGGAGAAGCATTTGAATCTGTGGTTCCTTTGTGGTATTCTGGGAGGGAACCGGCCGCGCAAGCGCGCGGCAGAACAGGGAGGCGCTGCCCATGCGTATGATCATTTCACCGGCCAAGAAAATGCGGGAGGACCCGGACAGCTTTGCCCCGGAAGGGCTGCCCCCCTTTCTCCCGGAGGCGGAGCGCTTGAAACAGCAGCTGCAGGCCATGTCCTACGATCAGCTCAAGGCCCTGTGGCGGTGCAGCGACGCCATCGCCCAGCAGAATGTGGAGCGGCTGGAGGGCATGGACCTGAACAAGCGCCTCACCCCTGCCCTTCTGGCCTACGAGGGCATCCAGTACCGGTATATGGCCCCCGGCGTCTTCGAGAGAGAACAGCTCGACTACATCCGGGAGCACCTGCGCATTCTCTCCGGCTTTTATGGGCTGCTGCGCCCCTTTGACGGGGTAGTACCCTACCGTCTGGAGATGCAGGCCCCCCTGGCGGTAGACGACTGCCGGGACCTGTACGCCTTCTGGGGGGACAAGCTGGCCAAGGCCCTGGCGGAGGAGACGGACACGGTGCTGAACCTGGCCTCCCGGGAGTATAGCCGTGCCGTGGAGCCCCATCTCCCCGCCTCCGCCTCCTTTGTCACCTGCACCTTCGGGGAATTGCAGGGCGGCAAGGTGGTGGAGAAGGGCACCCTGTGCAAGATGGCCCGGGGCGAGATGGTGCGGTGGATGGCGGTCCACCAAATTGAGCGCACCGGGGATCTCACCGCCTTCCAGGCCCTGGGCTACCGCTTCTCCCCCGCCCACTCCAACCAAACCCATCTGGTCTTTTTGAAAGGAGAATTTTAATATGCTGGAAATCGGCACCAAGGCCCCTGACTTTACCCTGTCCGACAAGGACGGAAACCAAGTCTCCCTGTCCCAGTTTCTGGGGAAAAAGGTGATTCTCTACTTCTACCCCAAGGACAGCACCCCCGGCTGCACCCGGCAGGCCTGCGCCTTTGCCGCCCTCTATGGCCAGTTTGAGGCTCTGGGCGCGGTGGTCATCGGCGTGAGCAAGGACTCCGCCGCCTCCCACCAGCGCTTTGCCCAGAAGAACGACCTCCCCTTCCTGCTCCTCTCCGACCCGGAGCTCCAGGCCATTCAGGCCTACGGAGTGTGGCAGGAGAAGAAGCTTTACGGCAAGGTAAGCATGGGCGTGGTGCGCACCACCTACGTCATTGACGAACAGGGCATGATTGAGAAGGTCATGCCCAAGGTAAAGCCGGACACCAACGCCGGGGAGTTGCTGGCCTACCTGCGCGGGGAGGGCTGAGCATGGACAGTGACCTGTTTACCGCCTTCCTGGCCCGGCAGCCCGACCTGGGTGCCATGGGCCGGGAGGAGCTGGAGGACTATCTGGACACCGTCCGGGGTTGGATTGACCGCCTGGACGAGGAGGAACCGGAGGACATGGAGAGCGAGGAATACGAGGCCTGGGGCGACCGCCACGAGGCCCTGGAGGACCTGGCCGACGACATTGTGGACCGGCTGGAGGAGCTGTGATGGAGTTTCCCTTCTGCAAGCTGGAAATCTTTCTGCCCCAAACCCATCTGGACGTCCTGCGTGAGGCCCTCCGGAAGGTGGATGCCGGACACATCGGACGGTATGACAGCTGTCTGTCCTATTCTCCGGTCACCAGCTGCTGGCGGCCCCTGGATGGGGCCGAGCCCTATTTGGGGGAGGTTGGGGCACTGTGCACCCAGCCGGAGCTGAAGGTGGAGGTCACCTGCTCCACCGCCCGGCTGGAGGAGACCTTAGCCGCCGTGAAGGCGGTCCACCCCTACGAAGAGCCGGTGATCAACGTCATTCCCCTCTGGCGCACCGGACTGCAATTTGAGTGATTTGGGAGGAATCATCTATGCTGGCCTATACCTATGTGTCCAAAGGTATGTTTGAGCTGCGGGAGAAGCCCCGTCCCGTGCTCCAGGACCCCCGGGACGCCATTGTCCGGGTGACTCTCTCCAGCATCTGCACCAGCGACCTGCACATCAAGCACGGCTCCGTACCCCGGGCGGTGCCCGGCATCACCGTGGGCCATGAGATGGTAGGCGTGGTGGAGGATCTGGGCTCTGACGTCCACGGGCTCCGCCCCGGCGACCGGGTGGCGGTGAATGTGGAGACCTTCTGCGGCCACTGCTACTTCTGCCGCCACGGCTGGGTGAACAACTGCACCGCCCCCAACGGCGGCTGGGCTCTAGGCTGCCGCATCGACGGCGGCCAGGCGGAATATGTGCGGGTGCCCTACGCTGACCAGGGACTGAGCAAAATCCCGGAAGCGGTCACTGACCGGCAGGCCCTCTTTGTGGGGGACATTCTGGCCACCGGCTACTGGGCGGCGGACATCTCAGAGATCTCCCCGGAGGACACGGTACTTATCCTGGGCGCGGGTCCCACGGGCATCTGCACTCTCCAGTGCGTGCTGCTGAAGAACCCCCGCCAGGTGGTGGTGTGCGAGCGGGACCCGGTCCGTCTGGACTTCGTCCGCCGGCATTATCCCCAGGTGCTTACCCTCCGCCCGGAGGAGGCCTCCGCCTTCCTGGCGGCCCACAGCCCTCACGGCGGAGCCGACCGGGTACTGGAGGTGGCGGGGGGCGAGGACACCTTCTCCCTGGCCTGGCAGTGCGCCCGGCCCAACGCCATCGTCACCGTGGTGGCCCTGTACGACGCTCCCCAGGTGCTCCCTCTGCCCGATATGTACGGTAAAAATCTTACCTTCAAGACCGGAGGCGTGGACGGCTGCAAATGCGGCGAGATTCTGGATCTCATTGCTGCTGGAAAGCTGGACACCACCCCTCTCATCACCCACACCTATCCCCTCTCCCGCATTGAGGAGGCTTACGACCTCTTTGAGCACCGCCGGGACAACGTCATCAAGGTGGCCATTGAGAATCATGCGTGATCCTTTGCCTCCATTCTCCCATACCGATACGCACCCCCTTCGGCTCTGCCGGAGGGGGCTTTTTTCTGTTCCCCTCTTGACAATATCGATATTCGAGATTATACTGCAAGTAGAAATATCGATATTCGAGATTAAGGAGGTGTTGACTGTGCCCCGGGCAAAATTTCAGACGCTGACCGAACAGATGTTCTACATCCTCCTGTGCCTGAGCCAGGAGTGCTGCGGCATCGACATCATGGACCAGGTGCCTGCTATGACGAGGGGCCGGGTCCGGGTGGGCTCGGGCACCCTCTATAACCTGTTGGAACAGTTCGTCCAGGCGGAGATGATCCGGGAAACCCGGGCGGAGGGCCGGAAACGCAGCTACATCCTCACCGAAAAGGGGCGGGAAGCCCTGGAGGAGGAGTACCGCCGCCTGTGCACCCAGACCGCTGACTACCGCCGGATCTTTGGAGAGGAGGCTCCCCAATGAAAGATAGCAAGCGCGATTTCATCCCCTTTTCCCTCTATGACCGCACCGGTATGGCGGCCCACCTGGAAAAACGGGCGGCCCAGGGCTGGCTTTTGGACCGGGTGTCCCCCTGGGGCTGGCGCTACCGCCGGATTCAGCCCCAAAGGCTTCACTATGCGGTCACCTACTACCCCAAAAACTCTGAGTATGCTCCGGCGCCCTCGGAGGAGCAGCTCACCTTCCAGGACTTCTGCGCCCACACCGGCTGGAAGCTGGCCGCCGCCTTCGGGCCTCATCAGTTCTACTACAATGCCGAAGAGGACCCCGTCCCCATTCAGACGGATCCGGGGATCGAGCTGGTCCAAATTGGGAAGGCCTTCCGCCGGGCGCTGCCCATCTACATTGTCTTCCTGCTGCTGGGCCTCTATATGGGGTGCTCCTGGCTGTGGACCCTGGTAAACCGGCCCATCGATCTGTTGTCCAGTACCGGGAACCTCTTCACCGGCGTTTGCTGGCTGCTCCTGTTTGTCTACTTCGCTGCCGATCTTACCGCCTATTTGCTGTGGCGTCGAAAGGCCAAGGCAGCAGCCCAGCTGGGAGAATTTGTCCCCACCTGTGGCTGCCACCGGGTAATGCAGGTGGGAGTGGTTTTAATGCTGCTGTCCCTTGCAGGCTGGCTGCTTACCGACCGGACCCCGGTCCTGTGGTATGTCCTGGTACCCTTTGTACTGGTTACGCTACTGCTGTATGTGGTAGCAGACCGGACCAAGGAACTGCTCAAGCGGCGGAAGACCCCGGCGGGACTCAATCTCTCGGTCACTTGGGCGCTCACCCTGGTACTCTCCTTCCTTCTTATGGGAACCGTCATGTACGGCATGGTCCGGGGGGTGCGCAGCGGTGCCTTCTCCCTGGACGACGGCCCGCCGCCGGTCACGCTCTCCGACCTGGACGCCATTCCGGCGGAGGACTGCCAGGTGACCTCCAGCGTCTCCCGCTCCGCTTTTCTCTCCCACGCCCAGTACTGGATGCACACCCAGCCTGCCACGGAGGATTACAGCTCCCTGACCTACACCGTGGTGGACGTGCACCTCCCCTGGCTCTATGATGCCTGCCTCAACCAGCTGCTCCATGAGAAGGACGATCTGGGCGTCTTTGAAGAGGACGAGGAGCCGGTCTCCCGCTATGGCTACCGCGCCGCCGATCCCGCTTCCTGGGGCGCGGAACAGGCCTGGCAGCTATATACCCCCGAGGGCCGGGCGCTGGAGAACTACATCCTCTGCTGGGACAACCGACTGGTGGTCTTTGAGTCCAACCCGGACGGCCTGACGGCGGAGCAGATGGTCCTGGTGGGGGAACTGCTGGCCCCGACGTAACGGGTTCTAAGCTCCCTCCGCCCTGCCCGGCCGGGGTACCCATAGAACGGGAGTGCCCTCCACCGCCGGAGCCAGGGTACACTGTGGGAAAGGAAACTCCACACGGTCCTCATAGAGACAGTACTCCTCTGTTGGCAGAAGGGCCTTAAGCCTGCTCTGCCAGTTGGAATCCAGAACGCATCCCCCGGCCCTCTGCAGCTGCTCGCCCTGCTCTGCGAGCTGATGGCAGAGGGCCTTTTTCCATCCCCGCTTCCGGGGCAGTACCTCCCCCAGGGGCAGAGGGGTTCCCTCCTTTACCTTCCACACATCTCCCCAGCACACCCGGAAGGGCCGCCCATCTCCCCAGGTCTCCCACGCCTGCAGCTTCAGTCCCAGGCAGTTCTCCTCCTCCAGGGTCACTTCCCCCTCCAGAGCGCACCGCCAGGGCGTAAAGGGCCGGGCCTGCGCCCGGCATTCGGCCAGCTGCAGGCAGGCCCGGCAGTACACCTCCCGCCGCCACCGCTCCCGCCAGCGCTCGGCCATGGCACCGTAGCCCCGGCTCAGCCTCCTGCCTCCCGCTCCGCCCCCCTCCACCTGCGGCCAGCGGAGGCTATATTCCAGCACCGGCTCACCGTCCAGGGTCAGTGTCTTCTCCTCCTCCCGCCAAACAACCGTCCAAGCGCCTGTTTCTCCCATGAAACTGCCCCCTCCTCTTCGTTTTTCCAGCCTATGCCTCCTGGCGCTCTCAGGTGCCGCCGTCTCCCGCGCCTTCAAAATTTCAACTGAATTTTTTAATTTTTTATGTATTTCTCCTTTTCTGTTTACTTTCGTATTTTAGTCTGTTAAAATAAGGAAAACGGGGCCGCTGCGCCGCCCCAAACGTACGGAAGGAGACTACTATGTCTAAATTTTTGGATAAGCCGTCCAGCGATACTCTGTATCGCGCCATTGTTTCCCTGCAGGATGAGGACGAGTGCCGCAAGTTTCTTCAGGATCTGTGCACCGTTTCCGAGCTGAAGGCCATGGAACAGCGGATGGAAGTAGCGATGCTGCTGGATGACGGGCTGATTTACAGCGAGATTCTGGAGCGCACCGGAGCCTCCAGCGCCACCATCAGCCGCGTCAACCGCTGCCTTCATTACGGCGCCGACGGTTATCGCACGATCATTCCCCGCCTGAAGGAGGAGGGCCAGTGAGCAGCTACGGCTTTTTGGCCGGCTGCTATGACGAGCTGACCTACGACGTGGACTACGCCGCCTGGGCAGACTATGTGGAAAAGCACTTTACCCGCCATGGTCTGCCCGGACAGACGGTGCTGGACCTGGCCTGCGGCACCGGCTCCCTCACCTGGGAGCTGGCAAAACGGGGCTACGAGATGATCGGTGTGGACCGCTCTCCTGAGATGCTGGCCCAGGCCGCAGAAAAGGACGGGACCGACGTCCCCATCGCCCCCATGTTCCTGTGCCAGAGCATGGAGGACTTGGACTTATACGGCACCATTGACGCCTGCGTCTGCTGTCTGGACAGCGTCAATTATGTTACCGACCCCAAGAAACTGCGTCGGGCCTTTCAGCGGGTCCACTTGTTCCTCATGCCCGGGGGGCTGTTCCTCTTTGACATCAACACGCCAGAAAAGCTGATGGGCCTGGACGGCCAGGTGTTTCTGGATGAGACAGAGGACAGCTACTGTGTCTGGCGGGCTGAGTACTCCAAGCGCAGCCGGCTGTGCTCCTACTTTATGGACATTTTCCGGCTGGATCCGGACTCGGGGCAGTGGGATCGGGGCGAGGAGCTCCATCAGGAGCGCGCCTACTCGGTGGAGGAGCTCACAGAGTTCCTGCGCCAGGCTGGGTTTGGCCAAATTCAGGTCTACGGAAATTTAAGACTGCGCCCCCCGCGCCCCGGGGAGGAGCGGATCTTCTTTGTTGCACGAAAGGATTCTTAACCCTATGCAGGATGAAATTGTCAGAGCAATGACACGGGACGGCCTTGTAAAGGCCGTCTCTGTCACGGGCACCGCCCTGGTGGAGCGGGCCCGTCAGATTCACACCACCCTTCCCACCGCCACCGCCGCCCTGGGCCGTGCCCTTCTGGGCGCCTCTATGATGGGAGACATGCTGAAGGAGGAACAGGGTGCCCTCACCCTTCAGATCAAGGGCGGCGGCCCCCTGGGCACCGTGCTGGCCGTCTCCGACTGTGAGGGCAACGTGCGGGGCTATGTCCAGAATCCCCATGTGGAGCTGATGGAAAAACGACCGGGCAAACTGGACGTGGGCGCGGCCGTGGGCACCGACGGAACCCTGACCGTCATCAAGGACATCGGTCTCAAGGAGCCCTACGTGGGGTCCATCGGCCTGTTCTCCGGGGAAATTGCCGACGATCTGGCCATGTATTTCGTGGAGAGCGAGCAGATTCCCACTGCCTGCGCCCTGGGCGTGCTCATCGGTACCGACCAGAGCGTCACGGCTGCCGGCGGCTATCTCATTCAGCTGCTGCCCGGCGCCGGAGAGGACATTATCTCCCGCATTGAGGCGGGCGTGCAGCGGGTGGGCTCCGTAAGCCACATACTGGCGGAGGGGACCGACGGCCAGGGTCTTCTGGAGGCAGTGCTCTCTGACTTCGATCTGGAGATTCTGGAGAAGCACCCGGTGGAGTACCGCTGCTACTGTTCCCGGGATCGGGTGACCCGTGCCCTCATCAGTATGGGCCGGGAGGAGCTGTCCTCCCTCATCGCAGAGCAGGGTCAGGCCGATCTGACCTGCCAGTTCTGTGACAAGGTCTACCACTACACCAAAGAAGAGCTGGAGGCACTGCTGGAAGGCATGGGCCCAGCGTGATCGTTCTTCACAACAAAAAACCGGGAGGCCCTCAAGCCTCCCGGTCTTTTTTTCGTTACCGCTCGCTGTTGGTCAGTGCCTCCAGCACCGCGTAGCGCTCCATTTCAAACTGCTTGCTCATGGCCAGCGCCGCCTCCATGTCCAGATCCACAATCCGTCCATCCTGGGTGGCAATGATGCGGTTGCCACGGCCTTCCTCCAGGGAAATGACCGCCTCGTAGCCCATGCGGCTGGCCGTCTCACGGTCCCGGGCCGTGGGGGAACCGCCGCGCTGGATATGGCCCAGCACAGTGACCCGGGGATCGATGCCCGTCTCCTCATGAATGCGCTTGGCAATGTCAAAGGCGCTGCCGGCACCCTCAGCCACCACCACCATATAGTGGGTGGTGCCCGCCAGACGGGCCCGGCGAATCTTCTCCACCACGTCCTGCTCAAAATCCACAGGCCGCTCCGGAATGAGGACCGCCGTGGCACCCACCGCAATGCCCACATACAGGGCCAGATAGCCGGCGTGACGGCCCATCACCTCCACCACGGAGCAGCGCTCGTGGGACTGCATGGTGTCTCTCAGCTTATCGATACACTCCACAGCTGTGTTGCAGGCGGTATCAAAGCCGATGGTATAATGGGAGCAGCCGATGTCGTTGTCGATGGTGGCGGGGATTCCCACCACCTCCAGCTTGTGCCCGGTCTCGGCCACCTGACGGGACAGAGCCAGGGCGCCCCGGAAAGTACCGTCGCCGCCAATGGCCACAATACCGTCCAGTCCCAGCAGCTTGCAGGTCGCGATCGCCTTTTCCCGGCCTTCAGGCTGCATGAACTCCTTGCTTCGGGCAGTATAGAGGATGGTTCCTCCCTTATTGATGATATGACTGACGCTGGAGGCATTCATCGGAACAAAGTCGCTGTTGATGAGTCCGCTCCAGCCCCTTCGGATGCCGACACATTCGATTCCCCGGCTCACCGCCGTACGGACCACTGCACGTACCGCAGCATTCATGCCGGGGGCGTCACCGCCGCTGGTCAGGACTCCCAGTCGTTTTACCTTGCTTTCCATGGTTTGGAACCCTCCTTTATATGCCTGGCACTGCCAGGGCCTTTGGAAACGTTTTATCGCCTTATTATGTCATTACACGGGTCGATTGTCAAGAAATCTCACGCGCTTCCAATGTCCCATTTAGCCTTCCCAGACCCCAGCCGATACCGCCGGAAATTTTTTTGGAAATTTTTCGTTTTCCTGTTGACAACTCCCTCATGGTTTAGTATAATAACGAAGCCGTCGCGAGAGCAGGCAACTTTCCCGGGAGCATAGCTCAGCTGGTAGAGCACATGCCTTACAAGCATGGGGTCACAGGTTCGAGCCCTGTTGTTCCCACCACTTCCCCCCATGACTACCTGGCTCGGTAGTTCAGTTGGTTAGAACGCCGGCCTGTCACGCCGGAGGTCGAGGGTTCAAGTCCCTTCCGAGTCGCCATTTGCCTCTGTAGCTCAGTTGGTAGAGCAGAGGACTGAAAATCCTCGTGTCGTTGGTTCGATTCCGACCGGAGGCACCATCCCCTGCAAGGGAAACCTTGCGGGGGACCCCAAAAATGCGAGTGTAGCTCATCTGGTAGAGCGCCACCTTGCCAAGGTGGAGGTAGCGAGTTCGAGCCTCGTCACTCGCTCCAATTACGGAGCAAAGAATCCTTTGCTCCGTCTTTAATAAGGTGCCATAGCCAAGTGGTAAGGCAGAGCTCTGCAAAAGCTCCACTCCCCAGTTCAAATCTGGGTGGCACCTCCAAAAAGAAACACCAGCCTGTTGGCTGGTGTTTCTTTTTGGATTCCTGAAGATTTTAAAATGCTCGGGGTCGGCAAAGCCGCCCCTGCGCAATTCTTCGCTACACTCCGAATTTGCGCCGCACTCGCGGCGCGGCCCAGAAGGGCCGTTTGATGATTGGGCAGCGGCATCTAAATTGTTCGGACAAGACAAAAAGAAAGACACGCTGAAAAGCGTGTCTTTCTTTTTGTCTTTCAGCATCCAAGGCCGTCTTCCCTCTTCGGAGATTGAACTGCTCGGAGTCGACGAAGCTGCCTCTGCGTTCTGAATTTATGCCGCACTCGCGTCGTGCCCCAGGAGGGCCCTTCGATGATTTAGCAGCGGCATCTAACGTATTCAGACAAGGCAAAAGAAACACCAGCCGACAGGCTGGTGTTTCTTTTTGTCTTCCGGGAAACTTTAAACCACGTGTGGGTCACTCGGGGCTGGCATCTAAACGGACGCCAGTTGTTGGGCCTGATATAACTTCGCATATTCGCCGTCCTTTGCCATTAACTCCGCGTGGGTGCCCTCCTCGGCGATACCGCAGCCGTCGATGACCACGATACGCCCGGCAGATCGTATGGTGGACAGCCGGTGAGCAATGATGAGGGTAGTACGGCCCTGGGCAAGAGCATCAAAGGCAGACTGGATGCGGGCCTCAGTGACGGTATCCAGGGCGGAGGTGGCCTCGTCCAGGATCAGGATGGGCGGGTTTTTCAGGAAGATGCGGGCAATGGACACCCGCTGTTTCTGGCCGCCGGAAAGCATGGCCCCCCGCTCCCCCACCTGGGTCTGGAAGCCGTCTGGCATCTCCAGGATGTCGTCATAGATCTCAGCCTTCTTGGCCGCCTCGATGATCTCAGCCTCTGTGGCATCGGGCCGGCCGTAACGGATGTTATCGTAGATGGTGCCGGCAAAGAGGAACACGTCCTGCTGGACGATGCCGATGTGCTCCCGCAGGTCGTGCTGCTTCAGTTCCCGCACATCCTGACCATCGATCAGCACCCGGCCTTCGGTGACATCGTAGAATCGAGGGATCAGCTGGCACAGGGTGGACTTTCCGCTGCCGGAAGGTCCCACCACCGCTACCGTCTCCCCGGGGCGGACGTGAAGGGTGATATGCTCCAGTACCGGTTCGGCGGAGGCCTCGTACCGGAACGTCACATCGTCCACCAGGATATCGCCCTGCACGTCGGTGAGGGCGCAGGCATCCGGTGCATCCTGAATGTCGGGTTCCACCCGCATCAGCTCGGTGAACCGTTTGAAGCCCGCCATGCCCTGCATAAACTGCTCCACGAAGGCGGACAGCTTGCGGATGGGGGTAATAAAGGTGGTGACATACAGGGTAAAGGTAGTGAGATCGATAAAGTTCATCTTCTCCTTCATGATGAGAAAACCACCGAAGGCAATGACCACCACCGACAGGATGCCCATAAAGAACTCCATGCCTGACTGATAGAAGGCCATGGTCCGGTAGTAATCCCGCTTAGCACCCCGGAACTGGTCGTTGGCCGCGTTGAACTTGGCACTCTCAGCGTCCTCGTTGGCAAAGGCCTTGGCGGTGCGCATGCCGGAGATGGAGGATTCCACCTCCCCGTTGATGCCGGCCAGCTTGGCCTTGACCTCGATGGATGCTTTCATCATCTTTTTCCGGGCCAGCGCGGTAAAAAGAACGAAGACGGGGATGACGGTGAACACCACCAGGGCCAGCTGCCACTGGATGGTAAGCATGATGCAGAACGCACCCAAAATGGTCACCGAGGAGATGAACAGATCTTCCGGACCGTGGTGGGCAAGCTCAGTAATCTCGAAGAGGTCGCCGGTGACCCGGCTCATCAGCTGGCCGGTGCGGTTCTTGTCGTAGAAGGAAAAGGACAGATCCTGCATGTGGGAGAACAGGTCCCGGCGGATGTCAGCCTCCATCCGCGCCCCCAGCAGGTGGCCCCAGTTGGTAACGACAAAGTAAAACACGCCCTTGAGGACGTAGGCCAGGGCCAGGGCGGCCATGACAGCAAAGAATGCGGTGAAGAGCTGATTGGGCAGAAGGGTCTGCATGGACCAGCGGGAGACCATTGGAAAGAGCAGGTCCACGATACAGATCAGCAGGGCGCACACCATATCCAGCAGAAACAGCTTCCAGTGAGGCTTATAATAGGAGACAAATATCCGCAGATAGCCCCAGTTTTTAAAATCTTTTTGGTCAGCCATAACGCTCTCCTCTCAAAAATCCACTGTTTTACAGTATAATCCGCTGTTATTGGCTTTGTCAACGGAAGGAGCAGAGTGAACCCCGGCCTATGCTTGATACATGGGCCAATTTTCTCAATAAACTAAGAGGCACCTGCAAAGCAGGTGCCTCTTTTGATTCGATTCCAGCGTTCAATACGAAAATCCGCCGCTATCAGACAAGCTCAAGGGATATTTGATTGCGTATGATTTACTGAATGTTCAGCTTATCCAGGCCCATACGGAGCCGCCGCAGCGTCTCCTCCCGGCCCAGAATCTGACAGATCTCCACGGCGCCGCCGGGCGTGACCGCCTTACCGGCCGCCGCAATCCGCACCGGCCACATGAGGGTGGCGTTCTTGACCTCCAGCTGCTCCGCCAGAGCCACCAGCCCGTCATGAATCTGCTCGGTGGTCCAGTCTTCCAGCCCCTCCAGCATGGGAATGGCCGCCTGCAGCATCCGGGCGGACACCTCGGGGTTGGTCTTGGACTTCTTGTTGGTGAAGAGCTCGGCGTCATAGTCAGGCAGGCTCTGGAAAAAGTCCACCTTCTCCGGAATATCCGTCAGCTTCTCGCACCGGGCCTGGAGCAGCCCTGCAATGGCCTCCACAGAAATGGCGGGGTTCTGGACGCTCTGGCGGATATAGGGCTCGGCCACCTTGGCAAAGTCCTCGGGCGCCATGGCACGGAGATAGAGGGCATTGAAGTGGGTCAGCTTCTCAATGTCAAAGATGGCAGGAGACTTGGACATGCCCACCAGGTCAAAGGCACGGGCCAGCTCCTCCAGCGAGAAGACCTCCTGCTCCGCCAGCTCTCCTCTGGGCGACCAGCCCAGCAGGGCCACATAGTTCAAAATCGCCTCCGTCAGGAAGCCCTGGGCCTTCAGATCCTCATAGGAGGGATCGCCGTGGCGCTTGGACATCTTGTTCTGAGCGTCCCGCATCACCGGGGAGCAGTGGACGTAGGTGGGCACCTCCCAGCCGAAGGCCTGGTAGAGAAGGTTATACTTGGGGGCGGAGGAGAGATACTCACTGCCCCGGACCACGTGGGTAATGCCCATCAGGTGATCGTCCACCACGTTGGCAAAGTTATAGGTGGGCAGACCGTCACGCTTCATCAGCACCTGGTCGTCCAGAGTATCGTTCTCCACGGTGATGTCGCCAAAAATGGCGTCGTGGAAGGTGGTGGTGCCGCCGTGGGGGATCTTCTGGCGGATGACGTAGGGCTCCCCGGCATCCACCCGGGCCTGGGCCTCCTCCAGAGTCAGGCTGCGGCAGGGATCATCTCCCCGGTTAAACTCGCCGGACTCCTCCTCGGACTCCGTCTTCTCGCAGAAGCAGTAGTAGGCATGTCCCTTCTCCACCAGCAGCTGGGCATACTTTCCATAGGTATCCCGGCGCTGGGACTGGATGTAAGGCGCCACAGGGCCCCCTACGTCGGGACCCTCGTCGTGGTCCAGATGGCACTCGGCCAGGGTGCGGTAAATGACCTCCGTGGCTCCCTTGACCTCCCGCACCTGGTCGGTATCCTCGATGCGCAGAATAAAGGTGCCCCCCGCGTTGCGGGCAATGAGCCAGGTGTACAGGGCGGTGCGCAGGTTGCCCACATGCATATAACCCGTGGGAGAGGGGGCAAAGCGGGTTCGTACCTTCCCCTTGGGGATTTTGGCCTCCATCTCCTCAAAATACTTCATGTCCAGTGCCATGTTATTCCCTCCGTTGCTGCCGCAGGAGCCGTTGGAAGGTCCGCCCTCCCTTTGGCCGCGGCTGTCGTTCGCAGAGCCTATTATATTGAATTTCCGTTGATTTGGCAAGGAAAATCTCCCTTTTCCTCTCTTCCCTGCCCTCTCGCTCTTTTCTCCCCCCGCTTTTCTCTCTCCCCCTTGCAGAAACATTCGTTTCGTGCTATCATGCAAGATGTATTGTTCTACATGATTAAGGGGGAATTTCCGTGTCTGGGGACCAAATATGGCCCATTCTGTTTTGTGCCAGCCTGGCGGGCAACATCGCTCTGCTGCGGCGTCCGGTGCTCAAGCTGCTGCGCCGGGAAAAAGAAGTGTCGGAAGACAACATCATGGCTATGGTGGAGGAGGGCGAGGAGTCCGGCACCATCCAGAGCAATGAGAAGGAACTCATTGAGAACGTCTTTGAGTTTGATACCATGACCGCCAAGGACGTGATGGTCCACCGCACTGATATGGTGACCCTGGCTCTGGACGAGGACGAGGAGACCATTGTGGACACCATCCGCCAGTCCGGCCTGTCCCGTTTCCCGGTGTACCAGGAGGATGTGGATGACATCATCGGCATTCTGTCCACCCGGGAGTATCTGCTCAATTTCCGTCTGCCTGATCCAAAGCCCATCAAAGAGCTGCTGCGTCCGGCCTACTTCGTGCCGGAGACCGTGCCCGCCGACGTGCTGTTCCGGGATATGCAGGGCAAGAAAACCCACATGGCCCTGGTGGTGGACGAGTACGGCGGCACCAGCGGTCTGGTCACTCTGGAGGACCTGCTGGAGGAGCTGGTGGGCAACATCTATGACGAGTTTGATCCCCAGGAGGAGCAGGACATCATCCGCCTGGAGGACAACAAGTGGCGGGTGTCCGGCTCTGCCGACCTGGAGGAGCTGGCCGAGGCTATGGAATTGGAACTGCCCGAGGACGAGGAACGGGATTATGACACCCTGGGCGGTCTGGTGTTCTCCCAGTTGTCCGTCATTCCCAAGGACGGCAGCCGTCCGGTGGTGGAGGCCATGGGCCTGCGCATCCGGGTGGAGGAGCTGTGTGACCGCCGGGTGGAGTGGGCACTGGTGGAGAAGCTCTCTCCTGTCACCCAGGAGGCCAAGTCCGACGTACACGCATAACGATCAACCCGGCGCATCCCAACAAAGGGACGCGCCGGGTTTTGTTTTTTACGAGATTACTCCTCCAGAATACGGCCATCGGTGGACAGGGTGACAACCTGCCAGGGGATCATCTTCCCGCTGTTCTGCAGCGCGGTCATGACCGCCCGCTCCAGTCCGCCGCAGCAAGGCACCTCCATGCGGACCACCGTGACGCTCTTGATGGCGTTCCGCTTCAGGATCTCCGTGAGCTTTTCGCTGTAATCCACACCGTCCAGCTTGGGACAGCCGATGAGGGTTACCTTGCCCCGGATGAAATCCTGGTGGAAGGAGCCGTAGGCGTAGGCCGCACAGTCCGCCGCCACCAGCAGCCTGGCCCCGTCAAAGTAGGGGGCATTGATCGGGGCCAACTTGATCTGCACCGGCCACTGGCGAAGCTGGGAAGAGACCGGAGCGGCGACAGAAGCCGGAGCCTCACAGGCCTCCCGGGCCAGGGAACGGGACTGGCTGCCCGGACAGCCGCAGGGCAGCACGGTTTCCTCTGCCGCTTTTTTCGCCTTGACCGCGGCCTCATCGTAGGCCGCCGCCTCCCGCTCCACAAAAGTGATGGCTCCCGTGGGACAGACCGGCAGGCAGTCCCCCAGCCCGTCGCAGTAGTCGTCCCGCAGCAGCCGGGCCTTTCCGTCCACCATGCCGATGGCCCCTTCATGACAGGCCTGGGCACACAGCCCGCAGCCGTTGCACTTCTCCTGATCAATTTCAATCACTCTGCGAATCATAGCAGTACCTCCGTGTTCTTGACGTTGTGGCATCAGTATAGTACAATAGCTCACACTTGTATGTTGTTATTCCAACAAACGGAGGATTTATGGACATCCAATTTTTAGCCGCCACCCCCCTGTTCCACGGCGCCTCCCCGGAGGAAATTCAGCTTCTGCTGTCCGCTCTGGACGCGCGGTGCAGCCGATACGCCCGGGGAGACGTGATTCTGGCGGCCGGCACCCACACCAGCCGGCTCTGGGTGGTGCTCTCCGGAGGCGTCACCATTGAGAATCACGACGCCTGGGGCAACCGCTCCATTCTGGGGCACGTGGCTCCGGGGGAGGTCTTTGCCGAGACCTACGCCTGTCTCCCCCTGCAGCCCCTGCTGGTCAGCGCAGCGGCCTCTGAGGATGCACAGCTGCTTTCGTTGGATTTGAGCGGACTGTTTACCCGCAGCTGCCCCCACTCCGACATTCTGCTGCGCAATCTGCTGGCCATCACTGCCGGGAAAAATCTGGCCCTGTCCCGGCGCATCTTTTATACCTCCTCCAAAACCATCCGGGGGCGGCTGCTGTCCTACCTGTCCGACCAGGCCATGCTCCAGGGGAGCCGTACCTTCACCATTCCCTTCGACCGTCAGCAGCTGGCCGACTACCTGGGAGTGGACCGCAGCGCCCTGTCCAACGAGCTGAGCAAGCTGCGCCGGGAGGGGGTACTCACCGCCCGGAAGAATCGCTTTTCCCTCCTGGGCGGACAAGCGGATGCAGATGTCTCCCTCTGGTAAAATTTTTCTGTCCGGGTGAATGGTTTCCCCGTGGCCGCTCGTATTATAGATGAAACCACAATGGGAACACCAACAAGGAGGAATACCAAATGAATCAATGGCTGAAGAGAGGCGCTGCCGCTGTACTGGCACTGGGTCTGCTCACCATCGGCGCAGGCGCGGTTGGAATGGGTCCGGGCACCGGAGAAGGAAAGGGGCTTCGTTGCTCCGCCCAGTCCTGCCGCTGCACCAATGTCGGCGTATGCGACCCTTTGGGCCGGGGCACGGGTTTTGTAGACACCGACGGTGACGGAGTATGCGACAACCGCGCCCAGGGCACAGGCTTTATGGATGCCGACGGCGACGGGGTGTGCGACAACCGTACCGGTACCGGAGGCGGCTGGCGGGGAGGCCGCTGGAAGTAACTCAGATGGGGGTTGGCCATGCGCAGCGAGGAAGAGGTAAACGCGGCCATTGAACGCTACGGGGACACCGTGCGCAGGCTCTGCATGGTACATTTGAAGAACGAGGCAGACACCCAGGACATTTTTCAGACTGTGTTTCTGAAGTATGTCCTCAGCTCGGTGCGCTTTGAAAGTCCGGAGCACGAAAAGGCCTGGCTCATTCGGGTCACCATCAACGCCTGCCGAGACCTGCTGAAAAGCTTTTTCCACAGCCGCGTGGTCCCTCTGGAGGCGGCCGCCGCATGTACCTCGGACCCGGAGGACAGCGGCGTCCTCCAGGCTGTCCTCGCTCTGCCCCCCAAATACAAGGACGTCATTTACCTTCATTACTACGAAGATTACACCGCCCCGGAGATTGGACAGATTTTGGGGAAGAACCTAAACACCGTCTATACCCTTCTCAACCGTGCCAAGAAGCTGCTCCGGGAAACGCTGGGAGGTGAGGCCGATGCGTGAACAGCTGAAACGGGCTCTGGACAACGTCCATGCGGAGGAAGCTCTGAAGGAACAGACCCGGGACTTTCTGGCCCGGAAGACCAGGGGCTATACCGTCCGGGACGGCGTCCGTCCGGGACGGCTGGCCGCTGCGGCCGCCTGTATCTTGCTCCTGCTCACCGGCGCAGGAGGCTGGGCCTGCTTCACTCCAACCTCCACGGTGAGCATTGACGTCAATCCCTCGCTGGAGCTGAACGTGAACCGCTTTGACCGGGTGGTTTCGGTCACCGGGGTCAACCATGAGGGACAGGCGCTGGCCGAAACTCTGAATCTCACCTTCCTCCCCTGCACCAGCGCGGTGGAACAGGTGCTGGACAGTCCCGGCCTGGCCGACTATCTGGGGGATGATCCGGCCGTGGCCATCACGGTGGTGGGAGATAACGAAGTCCAGCGGGATCGGCTGCTGTCCGGGGTTGAGAATGCCACCGCCCAGCGGCAGGGCGCCTACTGCTGCGCTCTGGACATCGGCGAGGCAGAGCAGGCCAACGCCCTGGGGCTCTCCTACGGAAAATACCGCGCTTATCTGGATCTCTGTGAGCTGGGCTCCGGCCTGCCCCCGGAGGAGGTGAAACAGATGAGCATGCGGGAAATCCGCACCCTGCTAGCCAGCCTCTCCCAGTCCGATGTGGATGCTCAAAGCGGGAATGTCAGCGGCTCCGGGAAGGGCAATGGGAACGGAGCGGGCAACGGCTTTGGAAGCAGCGGAGGTTCAGGCACCGGAAATGGACAGGGCCACCGCCATGGGCAGAGTGCATCTTAAATACAATGAAGCGATGAAACGGCGCCGCCTGGTGGGCGGTGCCGTTTCATTGCTTTCCTATGATGTTCTCCTATACACCGCGGCGATTCCGCAGCATTTCCTTTCACTCGGTTACACTAACCTTGCTGCGATCAATATCGCCCCGATACGCCTGATTGATTCTCTCCTGAACCGCGATATGATGAGCAATTTCTTCGTCGGAAAATTCCTGAAGCATTCGAAACAGAATATTCTGGCACTCAAGATTCAAGCTCAACCGGTCCAAATAGATCTGCTTTCCCGCGTCTGTCAGCCGCAGATTCAGCTGCCGGTTGTTGCTCTCGTTTCGAACCTGTTCCACCAACCCTTTACTTTTCAGTTTCCGCACGATCTGGGAACAGGCACTGGCCGTCTTTTTCAAAATACTCCCCAACTCGGTAATGGTAATATCGCTATGCTCACCAATCAAATTTACCACGAGGGCTTCTGCCTGATATAAAACTACACTTCCATATGTGTGAGGCAGCGAATCATACTCCGCCATCAATTCATAGGCCTCGTCTTGTGCTGCCCACAGTTTCTGCAGCAGTTCTTTTCTCCCGTGCTCCATGGATCTTGTCTCCTTATACAAATAACCGTTAACCGCTGTCGTTATCCCCAATTATATTTCTGTGGAAAATTCCCTGCAGCGTCGGTCACAAAACATCATACCTGGCAACAACTGCTTTGTTCGTGTAAAATTATATCATCTTTTCCAGGAAAATGAAAGTTCATCCGCATATCGTATTCCCATTTCTCCAAATTAACTTTCCATATACAAGTTGTATGCCAGAATCTTTAACCTCGTTTTATAGGTGTTTTTATGATTTTCTGTTGACATTTTTCTCCTCACCTTATATATTAAAGATGCTTAATATTGAAGCACCTAAATAATTATTGAATGAAATATTGTACACACATTTCACTTTCGAGAGGAGTTCCAAGCATGAAATATGATTTTACAAGCATCATGGAACGGAAGGGTATGGATGCCTTTGCGGTAGATTCTCTGGGCCGGGCACCCGGTCTGGCCCCTGAGGCACCGGAAAATGGAATGGATGTCATCCCCATGTGGGTGGCGGATATGAATTTCCCCGCCTGCCCCACAATCCCCCAAGCCATTATGAATCGGGTAAAAGAGCCCCACTACGGATACTTTGAACCACGGAAGGAGTATTATGACTCCATCATTCGCTGGCAAGAAACGCGAAACGGTGTAACCGGCCTGAAGAAAGAACACATCCGGTATGAGAACGGCGTATTGGGCGGCGTGATCAGCGCACTGAATGTATTTTGCTCCAAAGGCGACAAGGTGCTGGTCCACTCCCCCACCTATATCGGTTTTACAAAATCACTGAGCAATAACGGCTATCACATTGTCCACAGCCAGCTGGTACAGGATGACGCCGGGATCTGGCGGATGAATTTTGCCGATATGGAACAAAAGTTGAAAGAGGAACGAATTCACGCCGCAATCTTCTGTTCCCCCCACAACCCGTGTGGCCGGGTGTGGGAACGCTGGGAAATTGAGCAGTTCATGGAACTGTGCAAAAAATATGATGTATTTGTGGTTTCAGATGAGATCTGGTCGGATATCATTCTGACCGGACATAAGCACATCCCTACCCAGTCCGTCAGCGAGGATGCCCGGATGCGGACGGCAGCCTTTTACGCCCCCTCAAAAACCTTTAATCTGGCTGGCTTGGTTGGGAGCTACCATATCGTATACAACAAGTGGATTCAGGATCGAATGGATAAGGAATCTTCTCTCTCTCACTATAACGATATGAATCTGTTGTCCATGTACGGACTGATCGGCGCATACCAGCCCGAAGGCTATGAGTGGGCGGATGAGCTGTGTCAGGTTCTCACAGAGAATGTAAACTATGCCTGTCAGTATATCTCAGAGCATTTCCGGGGCGTTTCTGTCGCACAGCCCCAGGGAACCTACTTGCTCTTCCTTGACTGCTCCCAGTGGTGCAAGCTTCATGAATGTGATATTGAACATGTAGAGCGGGCAGCTTGGAAGGTCGGTGTTGCGGTTCAGGATGGAAGGATGTTCCATGGCCCCTGTCATCTGCGTATGAATCTGGCCTTGCCGCTCAGTCGTGTCCAGGAGGCAATGCATCGACTGGATCAATATGTATTCAATGCCTGAGGCTCTGTTTATATCCCTGCACTTCCAAGTGCCCATTTTTAATACGATATCTTAAACACAACACGGCGCTGCTTGATATGCAGCGCCGTGTTGTATTTTTTGGTACGTCAAAAAACAAAGCCGCCCCGAAGGGCGGCTTTGTCATAGAAGCTTCAACTTAGCACAGGTTGAAGAAGGCCTTCATGCCTCGTCGGAGCAAAGTCCGCTCCATTCGGAACGGTCTTGCGACCATTCTTCACTCCGCTCCCTTGCTCCTCCTCTCCAGGTCACAACCGCTTCGCTGGGTTGTGACCTGGTACGGCGGCTTCGCCGCCGGGATAGCCGACAACGTGCCTGCGAGGAGCTGGGCGCTGGAAAAACAAAGCCGCCCCGAAGGGCGGCTTTGTCACAGAAGCTTTAACTTAGCGCAGGTTGAAGAAAGCCTTCATGCCGGGATACTCGGCGATGTCGCCCAGCTCCTCCTCGATGCGGAGCAGCTGGTTGTACTTGGCCACACGGTCAGTACGGCTGGGAGCACCAGTCTTGATCTGGCCGGCGTTGAGGGCCACAGCGATGTCGGCAATGGTGGCATCCTCAGTCTCGCCGGAGCGGTGAGACACGATGGCGGTGTAGCCGGCGCGGTTGGCCATCTGGATGGCGTCCAGAGTCTCAGTCAGGGTGCCGATCTGGTTGACCTTGATGAGGATGGCGTTGGCAACCTTCTTCTCAATACCAGTGGACAGACGCTCCACGTTGGTGACGAACAGGTCGTCGCCAACCAGCTGGACGCGGTCGCCGATGGCCTTGGTCAGCATAGCCCAGCCTTCCCAGTCGGTCTCGGCCATGCCGTCCTCCAGGGAGATGATGGGGTAGTTGTCGGCGAACTTCTTCCACATGTTCACCAGCTGCTGCTGGGTCAGCTTCTTGCCGGACTTGGGCTGGACATAGATCTTCTGCTCCTCGTCCCACCACTCGGAGGAAGCGGCGTCGATGGCGATCTTGAAGTCCTCGCCGGGCTTGTAGCCGGCCTTCTCGATGGCGGCCACGATGACCTTCAGGGCGTCCTCATCCTTCTTCAGGTTGGGAGCATAGCCGCCCTCGTCGCCCACGCCGGCGGCGGGAGTGCCGTTCTCCTTCAGGACGGTCTTCAGGGTGTGGAAGACCTCAGCGCAGCGGCGCAGAGCCTCGCGGAAGGAGGGAGCGGAGACAGGCATAATCATGAACTCCTGGATCTCCACGTTGTTGGTGGCGTGAGCGCCGCCGTTCAGGATGTTCATCATGGGCACGGGCAGCTGCTTGGCGTTGACACCGCCAATGTAGTTGTAGAGGCTGGTGCCCAGGCTCTCGGCAGCGGCCTTGGCGCAGGCCAGGGAAGCGCCCAGAATGGCGTTGGCGCCCAGGCGGCTCTTGTTGGGAGTGCCGTCCAGGTCGATGAGCATCTTGTCGATGGCCACCTGGTCCAGAACGTTGGTGCCGATGAGGGCCTCAGCGATCTCGGTGTTCACGTTCTTCACGGCGTTCTCCACGCCCTTGCCCATATAGCGGCTCTTGTCGCCGTCGCGCAGCTCGCAAGCCTCATAGATACCAGTGGAAGCGCCGGAGGGAACGGCGGCACGGCCCATGGTGCCGTCCTCCAGGTACACCTCGACCTCAACGGTGGGGTTGCCGCGGCTGTCCAGGATCTCGCGGCCGACGACATCAACAATCTCGATCATCTGCTTCATAGGATTTCAAACTCCTTTCAATATTATGGCGGAACCCGCTCCGCCCTTCAGGGGTATATGGTCTGCACGGTGCGCATCCGCGAAGCCGTACCAGAACGCAAATCAGTTGGTAATCAGGGTCTGGCCATCCATCTCGGCGGGCTTCTCAATGCCCATCAGATCCAGCATGGTGGGGGCAATGTCAGCCAGACGGCCGTCCCGCAGCTTGACGTTGGCGCCCACAATATAGAAGGGCACCAGGTTGGTGGTGTGGGCGGTGAAGGGCTCACCGTCGGTGTCCACCATGCGCTCGGCGTTGCCGTGGTCGGCGGTGATGAGGGACACGCCGCCCATCTTGGAGGTGGCCTCCACCACCTTGCCCACGCACTCGTCCACGGTGGTCACAGCCTTGCAGGCCGCCTCATACACGCCGGTATGACCCACCATGTCGCAGTTGGCAAAGTTCAGGATGATGACGTCATAGGCGCCGCTGAGGATGCGCTTGACCGCCTCCTCGGTGACGGCATAGGCGGACATCTCAGGCTGCAGGTCGTAGGTGGCCACCTTGGGGGAAGGAATCAGGCAGCGGTCCTCACCGGGGAACACCTGCTCCACGCCGCCGTTGAAGAAGAAGGTCACATGGGCGTACTTCTCGGTCTCGGCGATGCGCAGCTGGGTCATGCCCAGCTTGGAGATATACTCACCAAAGATGTTCTCCAGCTTCTGCCGGGGATAGGCCACAGTGACGTTGGGCATGGTGGCATCATACTCGGTGGTGCACACGAAGAACACGGGCACAAAGCCGGTGGGACGCTTGATGTCCTTCAGGTCCTCATCCACCAGGCAGCGGGTGATCTCGCGGGCCCGGTCAGGACGGAAGTTGAAGAAAATCACAGAGTCGTTGTCCTGAACCTGCACGTTCTTCAGGCAGGTCACAGGCTCCACAAACTCGTCGGTCACGCCCTTGTCATAGGACTCCTGCACGGCCTGGGCCGCGTCCTCCACATAGGGGGCCTGGCCGCAGACAATGGCGTCATAGGCACGCTGCACACGGTCCCAGCGCTTGTCCCGGTCCATGGCGTAGTAGCGGCCCATAACGGTGGCAATCTTACCCACGCCCAGCTGCTGCATCTTGGCCTGCAGCTGCTCCACATAGTGCTTGCCGGAGCTGGGGGGCACGTCACGGCCGTCCAGGAAGCAGTGGACATAGACCTTCTCAATGCCCTGGTCCTTGGCCATCTTCAGCAGAGCAAACAGGTGGGTGATATGGCTGTGGACACCGCCGTCGGACAGAAGGCCCATCAGGTGCAGGGCGGAGCCCCACTCCCGGCAGTTGGCCATAGCCTCCACATAGGCGGGGTTCTCAAAGAACGCACCGGTGTCAATGTCGCGGCTGATGTGGGGCAGGTCCTGGAACACCACACGGCCGGCGCCGATGTTGGTGTGGCCCACCTCACTGTTGCCCATCTGGCCCTCGGGCAGGCCCACGTCCAGTCCGGAGGCGGACAGGCGGCAGCCGGGGCACTCGGCAAAAATTTTATCCAGATTGGGGGTAGGAGCATTGGCGACAGCGTTGCCAGGGGCATCCGCTGCCATGCCGAAGCCATCCATAATAATCAAAGTGGTTGGTGTCTTCATAGAAACCCTTTCTTATCAAAACAAAATAAAGGGATTTGCGGAATATTCTCCGCGCCTCAGGCTGTCACGCTGTGGATTGGACGCGCGGCCGGGTCGCTTTCGCTGCGACTTCCGACACAAACAGTCGGACGATGGTCCGCCTTGGTTTGTGTCGGCTGCTCCGCTCCAAGCTCTCCCTGCGCGTCTATCCTTCACGCTTCTAGCTGTCACGCTGTGGGCTGGGCGCATGGACGGGTTGACAACTCCTCCGACTTCGGGCAGACCCGGTTCAGCCCTTGGCTGCCCCTGGGCTCTGCCCATCCGCTCCGGAGTCTGTCACCCCTATGCGCCCGCCCTTCGCGCTTCTTACTCCTGGTTGGCGGCGTTGATGATCTGGACAAAGTCCGCGGGCTTCAGGCTGGCGCCGCCGATGAGGCCGCCGTCCACGTCGGGCTGAGCCAGCAGCTCAGCGGCGTTCTTGGCGTTCATGGAGCCACCGTACTGGATGGTGACGGAGCGGGCCACATGGGCACCATACAGCTTGCGGATGACGGTACGGATGGCCTGGCACACCTCGCCGGCCTGCTCGGCAGTGGCGGTCTTGCCGGTGCCGATGGCCCACAGGGGCTCGTAGGCGATGACGATGTGACGCATCTTCTCAGCGGGCACGTTGGCCAGGGCGCACTTCACCTGATAGGCAATGAGCTCCATGGTGACGCCCAGCTCACGCTGCTCCAGGCTCTCGCCCACGCAGATGATGGGAATGAGGCCGGCGTTGATGGCGGCGTGGACCTTCTTGTTGACGGTGAAGTCGGTCTCGTTGTAGTACTGACGGCGCTCAGAGTGGCCGATGATCACGTACTTGGCACCGGCCTCCTTGATCATCTCAGCGGTGATCTCGCCGGTGTAGGCGCCGTGGTCCTCGTAGTGGCAGGTCTCGGCGCCGATGGCGATGTGGCAGTCCTTAAAGAGACGCACGGCGGACTGGATGTTGGTGGCGGGCACACACAGCACCACACTGCACCACTTGCCCTTGGGCATGATGGGCTTGAGCTCCTCGGCAAAAGCCTTGGTCTGGGACAGGGTGTTGTTCATCTTCCAGTTGCCGGCGATGATGGTCTTGCGATAGCGACGGTTCATTGTTAATCTCTCCCTAAAACTTGTTTATATTTCTCATTCTCCGCGCCGGTCCATATCGTCCCGGCGCAAGCAGGGTATCAAAATTGATCGTTCAAATCCAATCAGGCGTCCAGCAGGCAGGCCACGCCGGGCAGCTCCTTGCCCTCCATAAACTCCAGGCTGGCGCCGCCGCCGGTGGAGATGTGGGTCATCTTGTCGGCATAGCCCAGCTGCTGCACGGCAGCCGCGCTGTCGCCGCCGCCGATGATGGTGATGGCCTCCGTCTTGCTCAGGGCCTCGGCCACAGCCTCGGTGCCCTTGGCGAAGGCGGGGAACTCAAAGACGCCCATGGGGCCGTTCCAAATGACGGTGCCGGCATCCTTCACGGCATCGCAGTAAAGCTTCACGGTCTCGGGACCGATGTCCAGGCCCTCCCAGCCGTCGGGAATCTCACCGGTCTTGACGATCTGGATGTTGGCATCGGGAGCAAACTTGTCGCCGCACACGGTGTCCACGGGCAGGAGCAGCTTCACGCCCTTCTCCTGGGCCTTCTTCACCATGTCGTTGGCGTAGTCCATCCAATCCGCCTCCAGCAGGCTGTCGCCCACCTTGCCGCCCTGAGCAGCAGAGAAGGTATAGGCCATACCGCCGCCGATGATAATGGTATCGGCAATCTCCAGCAGGTTGTTGATGACGCCGATCTTGGAGGAGACCTTAGATCCGCCCAGGATGGCCACCAGGGGACGCTTGGGGTTGGCCAGAGCGCCGCCGATGAAGTCCAGCTCCTTCTGGATCAGGAAGCCGCTGACGGCGGGCAGGTAATCAGCCACACCGGCGGTGGAAGCGTGGGCGCGGTGAACGGCGCCGAAAGCATCGGAGACGTAGATCTCCGCCATATCAGCCATGGCCTTGGCCAGAGCGGGATCATTCTTGGTCTCGCCGGGCTCAAAACGGGTGTTCTCCAGCAGCATGATCTGGCCGGGCTGCAGAGCCTTGGCCTTGGCCTGAGCGTCGGGGCCCACCACGTCCTCAGCCATGATGACCTCCTTGCCCAGCAACTCGCTCAGACGCTGAGCCACCGGCTTCAGGGACAGTTCGGGCTTTACCTCACCCTTGGGCTTGCCCATGTGGGAGCAGGCAATGACCGCGGCGCCCTGGTCCAGCAGATACTGGATGGTGGGCAGAGCCGCGCGGATGCGCTTGTCATCGGTGATCACGCCGCTGCCGTCCTTGGCCATGGGGACGTTGAAGTCGCAGCGCAGCAGGACCTTCTTGCCCTTGACGTCCACGTCCTTGACGGTTTTCTTATGATAGTTCATACTCTACGAACTCCTCTCTGTGTGAAATCGGTTCAAGCGGGAACAAACGGCTTTTGCTATGGGTGCTGGATTCCGCCCATCTCTCCCACGCCGGAGAGTTCCGGAAACCCCTGCTGCCGCAGGGCCTCATAGGTCAGAATGGCCACGGAATTTGCCAGATTCAGACTGCGGGCGTCCGCCCGCATGGGGATTCGGATGCACCGGTCAAAATAGCGCCGGCGCAGCTGCTCCGGAAGACCGGCCGTCTCCTTGCCGAACATCAGCCAGCAGTCCGGCTGAAACCGGACCTGGGAATAGTCCCGGGGGGCTTTGGTGGTGGCCAGCCACAGATCCGGGTCCGGATTCTGGGTGAAGAAATCATCCAGTCCCTCATAAACCCGCAAATCCACCATGGGCCAGTAATCCAGTCCCGCCCGCTTTACCGCCTTGTCGCTGATGTCAAAGCCCAGGGGCTTGACCAGATGCAGACGACTGCGCGTTGCGGCACAGGTTCTGGCAATGTTACCGGTATTCATAGGGATTTCCGGCTCCACCAGTACAATGTTCAGCACGACCGTTCCTCCTTGTTTGCGCGGCTATCATTGTATTCCAAATCGGGAAGAATTTCAACTATAAAATGGTCGAAATATTGCAAAAAAATTATAAAACAAGCCAAAACGGCAATCTGCTGTCCCTTTTTTTGGCATTTTTCATGTCTGAGTGGCAGTTAAACCCCGTTTTTTCGGCGTTGTGACTGACTTAAACCTTTTTCCCGGGGCGCTGCTGCAGCTTTTGTTGCTTGCTCCCCCGCAGTCAAAGGGTTTATTCTTCCCTTGCTGTCGGTGTGCCTTCGTCTTTTTTCCAAATTTCCCGCTGCGGTCGGCTTTTCTTCCCTCCAGTCCCATGCTATAATATGCATATTCACCAAAAACATGAGATTTCCGGCCCATCTGACCGGGAAAGGAGTCTTTCTATGAAGCTGATCTGGCACGGACATTCCTGCTTCACCCTGGAAACCAGTCAGGGTACCGTGGTCTTTGATCCCTATGCCGACGGCTCGGTGCCCGGGCTGCCCCCTCTGGCCCTTCAGGCCGATCTGGTCCTGTGCAGCCACGAGCATCACGACCACAACGCCCGAAGCAACGTACATCTCAGCGGCCGCGCCCCCTCGTTCCAGGTGGAACGTCTGAACACCTTCCATGACCCGGAGCAGGGCGCCCTCCGTGGACCCAATACCATTCATATGATTTCTGCCGACGGGCTGCGGGTGGCCCACCTGGGCGACCTGGGCTGCGCCCTCACCCCGGAGCAGCTGGAGTGCCTCCAGGGACTGGACGCCGTCCTGATTCCGGTGGGCGGCTACTACACCATTGACGCCGCCCAGGCCGATGAGATCGCCCGGCAGCTCCAGGCCCGGGTGGTGGTGCCCATGCACTACCGGGGCGAGGGGTTCGGCTACGACGTCATCGCCCCCCTGGACCGCTTCCTCGCCCTGCGGACGGACGTGGTCCGCTATCCCGGCTCTTCCCTTACCCTGGAAGCAAACATGCCGGTCCAGACCGCGGTTCTGGACCGCTTTGACTGATAGTTTAGTTTGGAGGTCCTTCCCATGTCCCACACTGTGGAAATTCTGTCCGTTGGCACCGAGCTGCTGCTGGGAAATATTGCCAACACCGACGCCCAAATTCTCTCCCAGGGGCTCAGCGAGCTGGGCCTGAATGTCTACTACCATACGGTGGTGGGCGACAACCCCCAGCGTGCCCGCCAGGCCGTGGCCATTGCCAAGGAGCGGGCTGACATTATTATTACCACCGGCGGTCTCGGTCCCACCTGCGACGATCTGACCAAAAACGTACTGGCCGAGGCCTTTGGCAAGAAGCTGGTTTTTGACGAGCCCTCCGCCCAGCGCATCCGCAGCTACTTCACCCGCACCGGCCGGCCCATGACGGAAAACAACCTGCAACAGGCCATGCTCCCGGAGGGCTGCACCATCCTGGACAACGACTGGGGCACCGCCCCCGGCTGCGCCTTCTTCGCCGACGGGGTCCACGTCATTATGCTCCCCGGTCCCCCCAGCGAGTGCCGCCCCATGTTCCAGTACCGGGCCAAGCCCTATCTGCTCAGCCTGTCCGAGGGCGTGATTGCCTCCCACACGCTGAAGCTCTTCGGCATCGGGGAGTCCTCCATGGAGGCCCAGCTGCGGGAGCAGATGAACACCATGTCCAATCCCACCCTGGCCCCCTACGCCAAGGAGGGAGAGTGCGAGCTGCGGGTCACCGCCAAGGCTCCCACCGACCAGGAGGCCCAGGCCCTGCTCCAGCCCACGGTGGAACAGGTAAAAGCTCTCTTCGGCTCCAAGGTCTACGGCGTGGACGTGTCCTCTCTGGAAGAGGTTGTGGAGCGGCTGCTGGGAGAGCAAGGGCTCACCCTTGGTGTAGCCGAGAGCTGCACCGGCGGCCTGATGGCCAAGCGGCTGACCGACGTACCCGGAGCCTCCAAGGTGTTCAAGGGCGGCATCGTGTCCTACACCAACGAGATCAAGGCAGGCGTTCTTGGGGTGCCCCAGGAGCTGCTGGACCAGTACGGCGCCGTCTCCTCCCAGGTGGCACAGGCCATGGCGGAGGGTGCCCGCCGGGTGCTGGGCTGCGACATCGCCCTCTCCTCCACCGGTGTGGCCGGCCCGGACAAGGACGACCGCGGCAACGAAGTGGGCACCATGTTTGTGGGCATCGCCACCCCGAAGGGTTCCTTTGTCCGCTCCCTCTCCCTGGGCAACCGCCCCGTGCGGGAGCGGCTGCGCATCCAGACTGCCAGCCATGCCTTCGACCTGGCCCGGCGGTATCTCTCCGGACTGCCCTACTCCGATTCCAAAGCATAAATGAAAAAACACCGGGCGGCGCCTGTTGCGCCGCCCGGTGTTTTGCTTGGTTCTATTTCCTTATTTTAACTCAGTCGTCCCGGTCGGACTCATGGGAGAGGATGGTACCGTCGGAGGCCAGGATGGTGTACTCATACTCCAAGCCGTTGGCCCTGAACTCCACCTCATACTCCAGACGGCCATCGTCGTAGTCCTGCTGGACCTTCAGCCCGGAGGTGCTGGACTCACTGACTCCGGCATGGTTCAGGGCAATGCTTTTTGCCTTGTCACCGCCGATATCAGAGGAGGTGCTGCTGCCGGTGCTGCCGTGGCGCTCGGTGTCCCGCTTCAGGATGGCGCCGGTGGTGCCGTCCACGGTGTAGTCATACTCGGTGCTGTCCACCCAGAACTCAATCTCGTATTCCAGGCGGCCGTCGTCCCAGTCCCGCTCCACCTTCATGCCGGTGGCAGAGGAAGCGGAGACACCCGCGTCCTTCAGGGCCGCGCTCTTGGCCGCCTCACTGCCGATGTCGGAGGAGGTGCCGCCGCCGTTGCCGGCCTGAGTTCCGGTGGTGCTGCCGCCGGAGGCGGGCTGGGAGTAGGTCTTGACCTCGTGCTTGATGACGCTGCCGCTGGTCAGGGCGATCTCATACTCATAGCGGCTGGAGCCCACCATGAACTCCACCTCGTAGCACTCGGCCCGTCCGTCGTCGTACTCCAGCCAGGCGTTGCAGTAGGTGGTGTCGCTCTCCTTCACCCCTGCATGGCTGAGGGCGGCCGTTTTAGCGGCGCTCTCTCCGATGTAGGAGGAAGTGTTGGCAGAACCGGTGCTGGGAGCCGTGCCAGTGGCCTCCGTCTCGTACTTCACCACCTGACCGTTGGAGGCGTCAATCTCATACTCATACTTCTTGCTGTTTGCGTGGAAATCCACCTCATAGATCATACGGCCGTCGTCGTAGTCGAACTCCGCCTTCAGGAAGGTGACCTGGTTGGGGGAGAGACCGGCGTGCTTCAGCGCCGCGCTCTTGGCGGCATCTGCGCCGATGTAGGCGCTCTGGCTGGCCGTTCCCGAGGTCTGGATGGTGTTGGAAACCAGGATCTCCGTGGGGCCGTCGGCTCCGCCGATGACGGTGCTCCCCTCCTGCGCCTGGGTACCGGTGGTATTCTGGGCGGAGTAGAGCAGGTTCAGCTCATTGACGGTCAGACCCACCAGACTTTCAAAGGTCTTGGTGTTGTTGCTGCCCTCCACGATGGCCTGAATGAGGGCGGCCTTACCGGCGGAAATGCCGTATTCCTCGGCCTTCCGGCTCAGCTCCTCATTATACTGGAGGGTCTGGGAAAGGATGGCGCCGTTGATCTGGGCGCTGGCCAGGGCGGCATCCGCCTGGGCGGTGAGCTCCTGCTGGAGCTTCTCGCCCCGCTGTACGTCATCGTCCTCCACGGTGATGAGAATGGAGTTGGCCAGCTCATCCACATAGCCGTGCTGGAGCAGAGAGCCGATGACCGCGTTCATTGCCACATCCACCGGCACACCCTTCAGATCCAGCCCTTCCAGAATTACCTTGCCGTCCTCGTTCTGAGGCGTGGCGGAGATGACCTTCTCATTCTTGTTGACCTTCAGCTCCACACTGGGATTGACGTCCAGGGAGACCACCGAGGCCACTGCGTTGTTGCTCTGGTAATAATAGCCGGCTCCGCCGCCCACCACCACCAGGGCCAGACAGGCAGCCACAGCCAGGGACATCCACTTTTTCTTGCCGGTGCTCTGCTTGGAAGAATTCTTTTCCGTCATGGGAATCACAATTCCTTTCTGTGTCTCACAGCGGGCAAGGATTCCCTCTAAGTCATTGGGCGCGGCATGGGACACTGCCTGCTCCAGGCGCCGCTCCAGCTCCTTGTCGTTCATCGAGGGTCATCTCCTTCCAGCTGGACTCGTAATTTTTTCAGTGCGCGATGATACTTGGACAGGACGGTAGCCAGAGGCATCTCCAGCAAATGGGCGATTTCCCGGTGCTTCAGGCCGGTGACTGCGTGGAGCATCACCACCTGCCGCTCCTCGTCCGTGAGGGCGGCCATGGCCTGCTGCAGGACCTGCCGGTCCTCCGGGGTGACAGAGGGGCTGTCCGCGGGAATGGCGTCCCATTCCTCGTCTTCCAGCTGTTCCTGCCGGGAACTCTGGCGCAGCTTCATCAGCGCCAGGCTCCGGGCCACCGCCAGCAGCCACCCCATGGGCGAGCCCTGGGGCTTATACTGGTATGCGCTGTCCCACACCCGAACAAAGGTATCCTGGGTCACATCCTGAGCATCGTGGGCGTTTTTGACATAGGACAAGGCCAGTCCGTAAACCGCCGTACGGGTGCGGCGGTACAGCTGGGCCAGAGCCTCCCGGTTCCCGGCAGCCACCCCCGAAAGCAGCTCGTCCAGTTCCCTTCGTTCCTCCACGCCGTGTTGCTGTGTTGTCTGCGCGGTCAATAGCATCAGCATGTGCCATTTCTCCTGTCATCCAAGTAATGCGCGGGTTCCTTCTTTTATTGCACAGAAAAGAAAAAAATTTTTCCCGCTGCCGGTTACTTTGTTTTCCGCCCCTTATTATAAAGAGCAGAGGGCGAAAAAACAAGAGCAGAGAAAGAGAGCGCCAGGCCAAGCGCATGACGCGCTCAGCCCGGCGCTTTCATTTTCAGCCGGATGGTTTCCGTGATGTAAGCCTTTCTCACAGTTCGCTGCGGGAAGCCGCACTGACCTGTTCCAGCAGTCCCGCCTGGACCAGCCGTTCCCGAAGCACAGGGCCCACCACCATGGCGGCCACCATTTTTCCAAGGTCAAAGGGAATAAAAGGAATCACGCAGGTCCACAAGGCCGCCTGAAGGGTGCTCCGGGTGATAAAGCAGAACCAGGCCGTCCCCAGGGCGTAGCACAGGGCGGTGCCCACAATCATACCGCCCAGCTGAAGCACCCGGCTCCGGGTGTGGTCGATCACCCAGCCCGAAACCAAGGCAATGACCAAAAAGCCCAGAATATACCCTCCTGTGGGCCCGGCCAGCTTGCCCAGTCCGCCGGAGAATCCGGAAAAGACCGGCAGTCCCATCATACCAATTAAAATATAGACCAGCACGCTGAGACTTCCCCGCTTCCACCCCAGCAGATACAGGGAAAAGTACACCACCAAGTTGGTCAGCGTGATGGGGACCGCCCCAATGGCGATGGACATGGGGGCCAGCACACAGGTGACGGCCGTCATCACAGCCACCATAGCCATCATATAGGTACGGGATTTTGTTTTGGTTTCCATTGCTGTCGCTCCTTTGCATGACAGGGCTCCGTCTCAGACGTAAACCTTTTTCTGATGTATAGTTTACAATCCTTTTCTTCAATTGTCAACCTTTAATTTTTTTAGTTTACATTCCATTCTGCCGCCACATTTGTCCAATTCGCGGAATATGACCGCTTTCCCTTGCCATTTCCTCGTTTTTTTAGTATAATAGCCTGCGTATTCATGAACGTCCAGCGAAAGGAGACAAACATGACACCCTTAAAACGATGGTTTTGTCTGGCTCTGAGCCTGGCTTTGGCCGTCACTCTGGCTCTCCCGGCCCACGCCGTGGAGGCTGCGGCGGACAGCTTTGCCTCGTTCCTCATTGACGCCGACACTGCAGATTTCCCCGAAAAGTCCCTCAACGTGGTTTTGTACCGGCGCAACGGCTCAGGAGCCTTTGTTTCTGACGATTCCGTGCGCTACTCCTGCCAGATTAACCGGGTGGCAGGGGACGCCACCTTTTATATCCAGCCCCGTACCGAGGGCGTGTGGGTAGAGGTGGACTACCTCAGCGACCTGAACGGCGACGGCACCTACGAGATGTTGGATGGCGAGTCCGCTCCCGTATGCGACAGCATGACCTCCGCTGGAACCCTGGAGGCCTGGAACGGCACCGACCACCCCCTGTCCAATGGCCAGATCTACCTGCTCTCCGCCCAGACTCTCCGTGAGCGGGCTCAGGCCATTCTCCAGGAGCGGGTATCTTCCGGCAGCAGCCAGTATCTGGGTCTGGGCAGCACCACGCCCAATCTGGATTCCATGCTGTACTTTGTGACCCTCCACTATGTCTCTCCCACCACTAAGGAGGAGTACTCCCTTTCCTATTACCTGCAGCTGTTTGATTCCGTGATCGTTCCCTCCGACGTTCCCTTCAATGCCTGGTACTACAGCTCGGTGGAATATGCTCTGGAGAACGGTCTCTTCTCCGGAACCGGCAAAGACAGCTTTTCCCCCAACAGCGCCATGACCCGCTCCATGCTGTGGGTGGTGCTGGCCAATGTGGAGGGAGCCACCCTCACCCCCGGCGAGTACTGGTACAGCGGCGCTCAGAGCTGGGTGGCCCAGGAGGGCATCTCCGACGGCAGCGACCCCAACGGCGCCATCACCCGGGAACAGCTGGCTCTGATGCTCTATAACCTGGCCGGCATCCGGGAGACCGACCCCATCGATCACCTGTCCGGTTTCTCTGATCGAAGCTCCATCTCCCCCTGGGCCGAGCACGCTCTCAACTGGGCTGTGGGACAGGGACTGTTCTCCGGCGGCGACGGCGGAATCCTGAACCCCAGAGGCACCGCAACCCGCGCCGAGGTTGCCACCGTTCTGCGTCAGTATGAACAGCTAGTTGTGGAAAAGTAAACTTCCATAAATAACACAACGGGCCGCCCCAGATGGGGCGGCCCGTTTGCGTGGGTGCGTAAACCCAAAGGGCACAAGTGCCCTTGCCTTGGACAGCTGGGCCGGAAAGCCTTTCCCGTTCGAAAGCGCTGCTTCCCTGTCCGGGCTCCATCCCTGCATAGGCGGACCTTGCTGCGTCCTTCCGCTGCATCGCTTCCGGCCAGCTGTACCCCGGCACCGGCTTAGAGGGGGATTGTCCCCGCTCCGCCTTTCGCCAAAGGGGTTGTGCCTTTCGCGTATGGATGAAACCTTCTCTTGCCGTCCGAGGGTAGTTTGTCCCGCTGCACTGGTTCTATTCCTGTTTAAAGGCTGGAATATTTGTCCAAACTAACCATACAATGGTTGCAGAAAAACAGCCGCGAAAGGAGCCACGACTATGCCAGAATCCGCCCGCATCTTTTTCCCACGCCGCTCCCCCGGCCCCCGCGAGGCCGAACGCCGGGAGCTGATGGCCGCCCTGGCCCAGACCCGTGGCCTCATCAGCCAGGCCTATGGCAGCTTCAACAGCGTCAGCGACAGCGACCTCATTGAATCCTATGTCTTTGAAATCAATTCTCTCCAGGCCCGGTACAATTACCTGCTGCGCCGGGTGAAGGAACTGGAGGCGGATTCATGAATCTATTGCCTGACTATGCGGCCTGGGCGCTGGCCGGTCTTTTGCTGTGCGCAGCCCTGTTTCTGCTGCGCTGGCCCCTGGTGCAGCTGGTGCGGCTCATTGTGCGCTCCTCCGTGGGACTGGCCGCCCTGGCCCTCTTTTCCCAGGTGGGGCAGGCGATTGGAGTGTCTCTGGGCGTCAACCTGGTCAACGCCCTGGTGCTTGGTCTGCTGGGTGTGCCGGGCTTTGGGCTGCTGCTGATGCTCCAGTGGGTGCTGCGCTGATCTGTCCCCACACACGCTTCCGTCTGGCTTTGCCGGGCGGTTTTTTCTTGTCTTTTTCTCCCCTCACATTTATGATAAAATTAAAAATATTCAAATTTCTCTTGACTGTGCAGTCACTTTACCCCTTACACTGAGCCTAGGATCCTTTGGAAAGGGGGCCCTTTTATGACCATTAAGGAAATCGAAGCTGCCACCGGACTGCCCCGGGCCAACATCCGCTATTATGAATCGGAGGGTTTTCTCCACCCAGAGCGGGGAGAGAACGGCTATCGCAATTTCACGCAGAGCGACGTGGACACCCTGTTGAAAATCAAGCTGCTGCGGCAGCTTGGCTTTTCCCTGGAGGACATTCGCGCCTGTCAGAAGGGTGAGGAGGAGCTGTCCGCCGCCCTCACCCGGCGGCTCGCTGAGTTGGAGCAGACCCGGGGTGCCCTGGAAGAGACGGTGGAGCTGTGCCGGGCTATGCTCCATGACAGCGTCCGCTTCCAGAGTCTGGACGCGAACCGATATCTGCAGCGCGCATCCTCCTCTGTCTCCATTCCCGCGCCCATTCAAGCCCCCTGGGAAAAGGACACCGCCGCGCCCCCCTCCCCCTGGCGGCGCTTTCTGGCCCGGACTTTGGACCTGGCCCTGTATCTCTTCCTCTGCCGCGCCTTTTTGCAGGTGGTTTTCCGGGTGAACCTCTCCCATCATGAGGGGCCGGTGGAGATCCTGGACCTGCTGGCTGCCATGGGGCTGATGCTGGTGCTGGAGCCTTTGTGCATCCACTTCTGGGGTGCCACGCCGGGCAAGGCCCTGTTCGGTCTGCGTCTCACCCAGCGCGACGGAAGCCCCCTAGGCTATCTGGACGCTCTCCGGCGCACCTTCCTGGCCATGGCCGTGGGTACGGGCTTCTGGGGGCTGGGGATTCAAATTCCCCTTCTCTCCCTGGTATCCCTGGGGCTTATGGCCTACTCCTTCTGGCGGGTCGTCAAGGGCCGGAGCCTGTACTGGGAGACAGACTGGAACGAGCGCTACACCGACGGGAACCGCCCGGGCAGTCGGTATTGGAGCCGCCCCTTCAGCTATGTGCGTCTGGGGGGTGCAGCGGCGCTGGTTGCCGCCATTCTGCTGCTACCCGGTCTCCTGCATATCTGGGCCATGTCCCCCCGGTATCAGGGGGAAGGGCTGACGACGGAGCAGTTTGTCCAAAACTACAATCAGTTCAGCCGTTTTCTGTCCTGGCCTGGAACGCCCATCAACCAGCTCACCCCGGACGGCACCTTCCAGGAGTCTCAGAACTCTTCCAACGTTATCTCCATCTCCCTTTTTGACAGTGCTCCGGTGGAACTGGAGTTTACCCAGGAAGAAGGAGTCCTCACCGCCGTGTCCTGCGCCTATCGCTTTGAAGACAGCGTCGGTACCACCGCCGCTCTTCCCACCCAGGTACTCACCAAGACACTGTGGAGCTTTCTCTACGGCCGCCCCGGTCTGTCCCGGGACGAGCTGGTAAACCTGATTACTCAGCTGGAGGAGCACCCGGCCGAGCCTCTCTCCTGGTCCCAGGACGGGATGCAGGTGAGTTATCAGCCTGCTCTCCAGGGATATCAAAGCTACGGCTCCTCCGCGCTGGTCGCGGAAGGCAGTGGTCCCCACCGGGTCCAGGTGGATTTTACCGTTTTAGTGGGATAATCTGGAGAAACTGAGGATTGACACTTCATTTTGCCAACACTATAATTAGAGAATGCCCCGGTCCATTCTGGAGCGGGGCAATTTTTTGTTTGAAAGGGGTTCTCCCAAATGAGCGACCAGCGTGTTTACAACTTCTCCGCCGGCCCTTCCATGCTCCCTCTGCCTGTTCTGGAGCGTGCCGGGTCAGAAATCACCAACTACCGGGGCTCCGGCATGTCAGTGATGGAGATGAGTCACCGCTCAAAGGTCTTTCTTCAGATCTTCCAGGAGACCCAGGATAAGCTGCGCCGGATTATGCGTGTCCCTGAGGGCTATAAGATTCTTCTCCTTCAGACCGGCGCCTCCGGCCAGTTCTCTATGATTCCCCTCAACCTCATCGGCAAGACCGGAAAGGCCGACTATGCGGTAACGGGTAATTTCTCCAACCTGGCCTATAAGGAGGCTTGCAAATTCGGCCAGATCAACCTGGTCGCCTCCTCTGAGGACCGCAACCACTCCTACATCCCCGCCCAGGACCAGCTGAAGCTGGATCTCCAGGCCAGCTACTTCTATTACTGCGCCAACAACACCATCTACGGCACCGAGTGGCAGTACATCCCCGAGACGGGCGATGTGCCCCTGGTGTGCGACATGTCCTCCGACATTCTGTCCATGCCCGTGGATGTGTCCAAGTTCGGCATCATCTACGCCGGAGCCCAGAAGAACATGGCCCCCGCCGGCCTGACGGTGGTCATCATCCGGGAGGATCTGGCCGGCCACGAGCTGCCCTACACCCCCCTCATGATGAACTACAAGACCATGATCGACAAGGACTCCATGTACAATACTCCTCCCTGCTGGTGCATCTACATGCTGGGCCTCAACCTGGACTGGGTGGAGGAGCAGGGCGGCGTGGAAGGCATGGAAAAGCTGAAAAAGCTGCGCTCCTCCATGCTGTACGACACCATCGACAATTCCCGCCTGTTCCACTGCCACGCCGAGCCCGGCTCCCGCTCCGGCATGAACGTCACCTTCCGCACCGGCAACGAGGAGCTGGACGCCAAGTTTATCGCGGAGGCCACCCAGGCCGGATTCGTCAACCTGAAGGGCCACCGGAAGACCGGCGGCATGCGGGCTTCTATCTACAACGCCATGCCTGTGGAGGGCGTTGAGAAGCTGTGTGACTTCATCAAGGCATTTGATAAGGCCAACTGACGTTTCCCCCATGTGAGCCCAGCGAAGCGGGTCACATGGGGAGAGGAGACGCAAGGGAGCGCAGTCCGGAATACCCGCCAGGGTGTTTCGGACAAAGCGGACTTTGCGTCGACGACAATGCGATGCCCGTGGAGGGTGTGGAGAAGCTGTGTGACTTCATCCGCGCCTTTGACAAAAACAACTGATTTGCCCCCGCGCTCCGTCGCCGGGCTTCCATAACCTGCAGATCCTGCAGATGAGTTTTGAGTTTAAAGAGGGAATTATTATGTACCGCATCAAAACCATGAATAAAATTTCCGCCGCCGGCCTGGCCCATCTGGACAAGAGCCGCTTTCAGGTCAGCGACGAGGTAGAAAATGAGGACGGTATCCTGGTGCGCTCCGCCCCCATGCATGACTATGTCTTCCCTGACGCCCTGCGGGCCATCGCCCGGGCCGGCGCCGGCACCAACAACATCCCCATTGACCGCTGCTCGGAAAGCGGCATCGTGGTCTTCAACACCCCCGGTGCCAACGCCAACGCCGTGAAGGAGCTGGTCCTGGCCGCCATGCTCATCGCCTCCCGTGACATTCTGGGCGGCGCTGAGTGGGTGCAGGAGCAGGCCCACACCCCCAACGTAGACCTGGCCCCCGCCGTGGAGAAGGGCAAGTCCGCCTTCGCCGGCCCCGAGCTCTACCGCAAGACGGTGGGCGTCATCGGCCTGGGTGCTATCGGCGCTCTGGTGTGCAACGCCGCCCTGGAGCTGGGCATGGATGTCTACGGCTTTGACCCCTTCCTGTCCGTGGACGCCGCTCTCCGTCTGGACCGCCACGTCCACGTGGTCCACGACGTCAACGAGCTCTACAAGGTGGCCGACTACGTCACCATCCACGTTCCCTACAACAGCTCCACCAAGGACTTCATCAACGCTGAGGCCATCTCCAAGATGAAGGGCCAGGTGCGGGTGCTGAATCTGGCCCGGGGCGAGCTGGTCAACGATGACGATATGATCGCCGCTCTGGAGTCCGGCCGTGTGGCCCGCTACGTCACCGACTTCCCCAATGAGAAGATCGCCTGCATCCCCCACGTCATCGCCCTGCCCCACCTGGGCGCCTCCACCCCCGAGAGCGAGGAGAACTGCGCCGTCATGGCCGTCCGCCAGCTGCAGGACTACCTGGTCAACGGCAACATTATCAATTCCGTCAACATGCCCAACGTAGCCCAGGACTGGAGCGGCATCTCCCGCCTGTGCCTCATCCACCGCAACGTCCCCGCCATGCTGACCAAAATCATGACCACCCTGTCTGACGACGGCATCAACGTGGAGAACATGACCAACAAGTCCAAGAAGGACTACGCCTACACCATCGTGGACGTGAACACCCGCATCACCGATCAGGTGGCCGGCGAGCTGCGGGCCATTGACGGCGTCATCCGGGTACGGGTGCTCAACCACTGATGCGTCTTCGGATTCAGTACAACTCCCCCGTGGTGCTCACCTTCGCGCTGATCTCCCTGGGGGTGTTGGGGCTGGATGTCCTCACCAACGGCTGGACCACCATGCACCTCTTCTGCGTCTACCGAGCCCCTCTCTCTGACCCGCTGACCTATGTGCGTATGGTGGGACATGTGCTGGGGCACTCCGGTTACGCCCATTATATGGGCAACATGATGCTTCTGCTGGTAGTTGGGCCTCCTTTGGAGGAGAAGTACGGCTCCAAACGGCTTTTGTCCTGCATCCTGATTACCGCCCTGGTCTCCGGACTAGTGCAGTTTCTCTTCTTTCCCGGCGTTGCCCTGCTGGGGGCCAGCGGCATCGTATTCATGATGATCGTGCTCTCCTCCCTGGCGGGAATGCGCAATGGTGCCATCCCCCTTACCCTGATTCTGGTGGCAGTGCTCTACCTGGGCGGCGAGGTGGTCACCGCAGTGACCGCCCAGGACGATGTGTCCCAGCTGACTCACGTGGTGGGCGGGCTGTGCGGCGGCGCACTGGGCTTTGCCATGAGCCGCTCCCACTGAATAACACGTTTTTTCTGCTGCAAAGGGCGGCGGAGCTCCGGAACGATTTCCTGGAACTCCGCCGCCCTCTCCGTTTTTATCCGATTCCACCGAAATGCGGACGGCAGCCCGTTCAGCCGACATGGCACAGGCTGCGCGCCTGCCGCCACGCATAGCTGCGGTGCTCTGGATCCAACCACACATCCACACGGCTTCCCGGTACAAGCCGCACCAACAGGCGGCACAGACTTCGTCCGCATCGGCACAGCGTCAGCCGGTACTCTCCGGCGTTCAGAAAGGCAAATACCGCCTTCCCGGTACTGCGGGGGATTCGTCCCCAACAGCTATATCCGCATTGTGGCTGCAGAAACAGGCAATCTGTATCTTGAATACCCGTTACCTCCACGCGCAGGACACAGAAAAACTGGTCGGGAACACCCCGCAGTCTGCAGTCCGCCTCCTCCCCCGTGCAGAGGCAAAAGGGGGCAGACTGGGTCAAGCTGGCACTTACCGCTCCAGTTTCGCCTTTACCATATACTGGCCGCCGGTGACTCCGCCGAACAGATACTTTCCCTCTCCATTGGTCTTCGTAGTGGCCACCAGGGTCTCTACCTTGGTTTCCCCTGCTTTGGTAATCCGATACAGGCCCACAAAGCATCCGGCCACAGCGGCCCCGCCGGCATTGCGGATCACACCGCTGACCGTTCCGTTGTAGGTCCGGGCATCCACTTCCATGGACATGGTGACGTTGGCAATGGCCCCGTTTGCAATGGTAACGGCCGTGGGTCCGCCTGTGAGATAACCATCCGCCGTGGCCAGCAGGGAGTAGGCACCGTCGGCCACATCGTAGAACAGGAACTCACCGTCACCGGCGGTGTAGGTGGTGGCTACCACCTCACCTGCGGAATCCCGAAGGGTAATTTTTGCCCCCGACAGAGGCACAGTACCCTCTGCCGTCACGGTGGTGAGCACACCGGCAATGGCCCCCAGAGCCAGTGTGGTATCCGCGGTGCATACCAGTCCGGCCTGAACACTGCTGCCCTCCGTCAGGGTGACGCTCACTGCGGCACTCATGGAGTAGCCGGGCAATACGGCACCCAGGCTGTAGGTGCCCGCGGGCACATCACTGAAGGAATAGGTGCCCTCCCCATCGGTCAGCGTGTGTCGGAAGGGTACACCCATGCTGTCAAAGAGCTTGACGGTGGCATTGGGCAGCGGTTTGGTGCCGTCTGTGACGGTGCCAAACACTGTGGCAGCGGGCGGCAGGGCAGGCGCCAGACTCAGGTTAATGTCCGCCTCCTGCATCCCCTGCAGCTCAAACCCGGTACTATAATTCAGGCTGAGCAGATCCTGCTTCATATCGGCCATAACAATCTCCTCCTAAACGATCATGGTTAAACGGAATCGTCCTTCCGTGTGGGGCTGCCAATTAAAAATCCCACACAGCCGGACACAAAATCCCGGAACTGCGCCGCGGTGGCGGTAGCAGCTGGGTCCTCCGGCATTCCCTTCCAGCGCAGCAGCAGCAGAACAATAAGGCTGAACAGACCGATACCCGCTGCAGTTAGAATCTGCAGACTGTCCCCGGTGTCCCCTTCGCTGGGAGGGGAAACGGACGGAGTCTCCGCTCTTTGGAGCGTTTCCTCCCCGCCATCCGAGGCCTGAAACCCAATCTGCGCCACCGGCCCCTCTCCCGTCCAGGATGCCACCTCCTGCTGGGGCAGGCTGGTCTGACCGGTCCCGGGGGCTGCCGTGCGGCGGTTAAAGTTCCCGCTGAGGAAATAGCCAAAAATGGCAGCCAGGGAGGTGCGCACGATAATATCGATGCTGCCGCTTTCACCTGCCCCCTCACTCTGCAGGAAGAGGCTGCAGGCCGACTGGACCAGCAGCACAAGCATGAACAGCAGCAGGCACCGATCCACCAGATAAATACTCGCCATCGGCTTTTTGGTCCTGGAATCCCGCGGGTGTTTCTGCAACAGTGGTTTTCTCTCCTTTCCCGGCCGGTTTTCTGCCCCGCAAGCGCCGGGGCTGGGCTGGGAGGGGCCGGCCGCCTCCCAATCCCATTTCAGTGTATGCACCCGGCTGCTCCTCGGTGACCGTCGGGGGCTCTCCGTCCCTCTATGCACGTCCCAAACCAGAATTTTGCAAAATGTGGCCGCAGGCGCTCTCCTGATCCCCGCATGTTCCCGGGTTTTACCCGCCTTTTCCTCCTTTACCGGCATTCCAGGACCGGACCCCCTGGCAACAGCTTCGATTTTTCGTGAATATCCCCAAATAATTCGAAAAATAATCCCATTTCTTCTGTGATTCTCGTGCGGAACAGGCCTTGACTTTTCCTACACATTCTCTTAGAATGGTTGCATGTATCTTCTGGTACGCTTGCAAGGAGGAGGGGTTTGAAATGAGCAGCATGGCCTGTTTTCAGACTCAGAACAATATGCCGCAAGCGCCCTTCGCCGTCCAGCGGGAGAAGGGCAAGGATTTCTGCGCGCATTTTGCTTCTTCTTGCAATCACAATGTATTCGCTATTATTATGGACACCATTCTGATGGTGTCCATTTTTGTCATTCTGGCATTTGCCTTGCTGCACACGGTACTGTGCCTGGCCCTGCTAGCCGTCATTTTAACCTCCCTGATGATTCTTGTACCCATAGTTTCATAATGCCAAAGGAACAACCGTAATTTCCCCGTTTTCGATACAAAAGCGGCTTCGTTCTTTTGGAACCGAAGCCGCTTTTTTGTATAAGTATTTGTAAAGGAGCAATCAGAATGAAAAAGAAGTTACTCTCTCTTGCGCTGGCTCTGGCCATGACCCTGAGCCTGGCCGCCTGCGGCAGCAGCGGCGGCGACAACACCAGCGGAAGCGGCAGCCAGGCCTCCTCCGACGGCAGCATCACCATCCGCATCGGCGGCATCGGCCCCCTGACCGGCGGCAATGCTACCTACGGCCTGGCCACCGAGTATGGCGCCCAGATCGCCGTGGATGAGATCAACGCCCTGGGCGGCAACATCAAGCTGGAGTACCGCTTTGAGGACGACACCGGCGTCAACGAGACCGCCGTTTCCGCCTACAGCATCCTGAAGGACTGGGACGTGGACGTCATCTACGGTTGCACCACCACCGGTCCCTGCGTGGCTGTGGCCGCCGAGACCTTCGCCGATCGCTACTTCCAGATCACTCCCTCTGCTTCCTCCACCGACGTCACCGACGGTAAGGACAACGTCTTCCAGATGTGCTTCACTGACCCCAACCAGGGTATTACCGCCGCCAACTATGTGAAGGACAACAACCTGGCCACCAAGGTTGCCGTTATCTACAACAACGGTGACTCCTACTCCACCGGCATTGCCCAGGGCTTCATCGCTGCGGCCAAGGAGCTGGGCCTGGAGGTTGTGGCGGAGCAGACCTTCCCCGCCGACACCAACACCGACTTTAACGTTCAGCTCACCGCCTGCAAGAACGGCGGCGCCGAGCTGGTGTTCATGCCCATCTACTACGGCCCCGCCTCCCTGGTGCTGACTCAGGCCAACCAGATGGGTTATGATCCCATCTTCTTCGGCGGCGACGGCATGGACGGCATCCTCACCAGCATCGAGGGCTTTGACGCCTCTCTGGCCGAGGGCCTGATGCTCATGACCCCCTTCAACGCCGCTTCCGAGGACGAGCGCACCGCCGCCTTCGTGGAGAAGTATCAGTCCGCCTACAAGGACATCCCCAACCAGTTCGCCGCTGACGGCTATGACTGTGTCTACGCCATCTACGACGCCCTGCAGAAGATCGACAACCTCTCCGAGATTGCTGCCATGGAGCCCGCTGAGCGCCATGAGGCCCTGTGTGACGCCCTCATCGGTGTGTTCACCTCCTCCGACTTTAAGGTGGACGGCCTCACCGGCTCCGGCATGACCTGGCAGGCCAACGGCGAAGTCTCCAAGGACCCCATGGTGGTGGTCATTGAGAACGGCGCTTATGTGACCCAGTAAGCACTCCAGTTCGCCTTGCCCGCCGAAGGGGCTGCCGGCATCGTCCGGCGGCCCCCCGGCTTCGGCGGAAAAGCCCACAGCCCAGGCTGCGGGCTTTTCCGCCGAAGCTGACCTCCCGGTCCCCCGGCAGACCGGACCATTCCAATGAGAGAAAGAAGTGGGAATAATATGACCTTTCTCAGCCATCTGATTACCGGCCTGAGCCTGGGCAGCATCTACGCCATTATCGCCCTGGGCTACACTATGGTTTACGGTATCGCGAAAATGCTGAACTTTGCCCATGGCGACGTCATCATGGTAGGCGCCTACGTCTGCTTTTTTGCCGTCACCAGCTACCAGCTCCCCGCCATCCTGGCGGTGCCCCTGGCCATGGTTGTGTGTACCATCCTGGGCATCGTCATCGAGCGGCTGGCCTATAAGCCTCTGCGGCAGGCTCCCTCTCTGGCGGTGCTGATTACCGCCATCGGCGTAAGCTATTTCCTGCAGAACAGCGCCCAGATCCTCTGGACCGCCTCCCCCAAGTCCTTCCCCAACCTGTTTGTCTTCGGGGGGCAGAACAGCTTCAGCCTCTTCGGCGGCCAGCTAAACATCTCCTACGTGGCCATCGCCACGGTGCTGGCCTGCATTGTGATCATGCTGGCCCTCACCTGGTTCACCAAGAGCACCAAGCTGGGCAAGGCCATGCGGGCCTGCTCTGAGGACAAGGCCGCCGCTCAGCTCATGGGCATCAACGTGAACTTCACCATCTCCATGACCTTCGCCATCGGCTCTGCCCTGGCGGCGGTGGCAGGCGTGCTGATGTGCTCGGCCTACTCCTACCTGCTGCCCACCACCGGCTCCCTGCCCGGCATCAAGGCCTTTACCGCTGCCGTCTTCGGCGGCATCGGCTCCATCCCCGGTGCCTTCCTGGGCGGCGTGCTGCTGGGTCTCATTGAGACCTTCACCAAGGCTTACATCTCCACCGACCTGTCCGACGCAGTGGTCTTTGCCGTACTGATCGTGGTGCTGCTGGCCAAGCCCGCCGGTCTGCTGGGCCGGTATGTGCCTGAGAAAGTGTGAGGTGGGAACGATGAGCAAGTTATCTTTGGGCTCCATGAAGGGCCGCAGCGCCCTCAGCCCCTTCCTCAATTACGCCATTGTCATTGTGGCCTTTATCGCCCTTCAGGTGGCCATCGGCATGGACGCCATGAGCAACTCCATGCAGTCCCTGCTGGTGCCGGTGTGCTGCTACATTGTCATGGCCATCTCCCTGAACCTGACCGTTGGCGTACTGGGTGAGCTGTCCCTGGGCCACGGCGGCTTTATGAGTCTTGGTGCCTTCTCCGGCATCATTGTCTCCATCGCCCTGAAAAACCTGGTACCCCTCTCTCCCCTGCGCCTGGCCATCGCCCTGGTGGTGGGTGCCATCTTCGGGGCCATCGGCGGCGTCATCGTGGGCGTCCCCGTTCTTCGTCTGCGGGGCGACTATCTGGCCATCGTCACCCTGGCCTTCGGCGAGATCATCAAGAACGTCATGCAGGTGCTGTACATCGGCGTGGACGAGCACGGCCTGCACATGTCCACCTCTGAGGCCGGCCTGCTGCTCTCTGAGAACGGCACCGCCATTGTCAAGGGTCCCATGGGTGCCGTGGGTGTGACCAAGCTGGCTTCCTTCACCGCCGGGTTCATTCTGATCCTCATCACTCTGGTGATTGTCCAGAACCTGGTGCACAGCCGGGCCGGCCGGGCCATCCAGGCCCTGCGGGACAACCGCATCGCTGCGGAAAGCATCGGCATCTCCGCCACCAAGTATAAACTCATGGCCTTCGTCACCTCCGCCGCTCTGGCCGGTGCCGCAGGTGCTCTGTACGGCCTGAACTACTCCTCCACCCTGGCCTCCAAGTTTGACTTCAACACCTCCATTCTGGTCCTGGTGTTTGTAGTTCTGGGCGGTCTGGGCAGCATCCGCGGCTCTATCATTGCCGCCGCCGTGCTTACCGTCCTGCCTGAGCTGCTGCGCAACTTCGACGTGAAAGAATACCGCATGCTCATCTACGCCATCGTGCTGATTCTGGTCATGCTGGTCACCAACAATCCCACCATCTGGGGCTGGATTTCCCGGTTCCAGAGAAGAAAGGCTGAGGAGAAGGGAGAGGCGGAACAATGAGCAAATTTCAGAAAGATCCGGTGAAGCTGGTCCCGGTGCCCAGCACCAACAAGATTCCCGAGCGCGACATTGATAAGAGCCCCATTCTGGAGTGCCGTCACCTGGGCATCGATTTCGGCGGCCTGTCCGCCGTGAAGGACTTCAACATGGCCATTGGCCGCACCGAAATTGCCGGCCTCATCGGCCCCAACGGTGCAGGCAAGACCACGGTCTTCAACCTTCTCACCAAGGTGTATCAGCCCACCCGGGGCACCATCCTGCTGGACGGCATGGACACCAACAGCATGTCCACCGTCCAGGTCAACAAGGCGGGCATCGCCCGTACCTTCCAGAACATCCGTCTTTTTAACAACCTGACGGTGGAGGACAACGTAAAGCTGGGCCTTCACAACCAGGTGCGCTACAATATGTGGAGCGGTATTCTCCGTCTGCCCCAGTACTGGAAGTCGGAGAAGCAGTCCCACGAGCGGGCCATGGAGCTGCTGTCCCTCTTTGACATGGGCTATCTGGCCCAGTTCAAGGCGGGCAACCTGCCCTACGGCGCTCAGCGCCGGCTGGAGATCGTCCGGGCCCTGGCTACCAACCCCAGCCTGCTGCTGCTGGACGAGCCGGCCGCCGGCATGAACCCCTCGGAGACTGCCGAGCTGATGGAAACCATCGTGAAAATCCGGGACACCTTCGGCATCGCCATTCTGCTCATCGAGCACGACATGAATCTGGTCATGGGCATCTGCGAGGGCATCGCGGTGCTCAACTTCGGCCAGATCATTGCCAAGGGCACCCCCGACGAAATCAAGAACGACCCGGTGGTCATCGAGGCCTACCTGGGCAAGAAGAAGGAGGCGTAAGGGCGTGGCAACGACACTGCTGAATGTGGAAAATATCAACGTCTACTATGGCGCCATCCACGCCATCAAGGACGTATCCTTCCACGTGGACGAGGGGGAGATCGTCACCCTCATCGGTGCCAACGGCGCCGGCAAAACCACCACCCTCCAGACCGTCTCCGGCCTGCTGCGCTCCAAAACGGGCAGCATCACCTTTGAGGGCAAGAACATCAGCGCCATCAGCCCCGACAAGCTGGTCTCCCACGGCCTGGCCCAGGTACCCGAGGGACGGCGCATCTTCCTGCAGATGTCCGTGGAGGAAAATCTGGAGATGGGCGCTTACACCCAGTCCCCTGCTGGAATCCCCAAGGACCTGGAAATGGTGTTTGAGCTGTTCCCCCGACTGAAGGAGCGCCGCCGCCAGGTGGCGGGCACCCTCTCCGGCGGCGAGCAGCAGATGCTGGCCATGGGACGGGCCCTCATGTCCCACCCCAAGCTGCTGATGCTGGACGAGCCCTCCATGGGTCTGGCCCCCATTCTGGTGGAGCAGATCTTTGAGATCATCCAGAACCTGAACCACCACGGTTCCACCATTCTTCTGGTGGAGCAGAACGCTCAGATGGCCCTGTCCATTGCCCACCGCGGCTACGTACTGGAGACGGGTAAGATCGTCACCACCGGTACCGGCACGGAGCTCATCGAGAGCCCGGAGATCAAGCGCGCCTATCTGGGCGGCTGAGCGCCTCAATTTTCCCTGTTTTTTCCACCGCGGCCGTCTGTCTCCCAGACGGCCGCGGCTTTGTTTTTGTCTCTTTCCTGCCGCCTGCGTTTTTCCGGGAAAATGTTCCCCTCTCCGCTGCTTTTCCCCTTGCCAGAGGCAAAAAAAAGAAGTATAATGTTTTTGTTGCGTTATGAGTCGGATAAGGCAAATCCGCACCGCGGTTGCGAATCCCGACCCACGGAGGTAACACTATGGTAAAAGCAATTGTAGGCGCCAACTGGGGCGACGAGGGCAAGGGCAAAATCACCGACATGCTGGCTGAGCAGTCCGATGTGGTCATCCGCTTTCAGGGCGGTGCCAACGCCGGACACACCATCATCAACGATTACGGCCGGTTTGCTCTGCACATTCTCCCCTCCGGCACATTCTATCCCCACATCACCAACATCATCGGCAACGGTGTGGCTCTGGATGCCAAGAAGCTGGTCAACGAGGTGAAAAGCATCACCGACCAGGGCGTCCCCGCCCCCAACCTCATTGTCTCGGAGCGGGCTCAGCTTCTGATGCCCTACCACGTGCTTCAGGACACCTATGAGGAAGAGCGGCTGGGCGGCAAGGCCTTTGGCTCCACCAAGAGCGGCATCGCCCCCTTCTATTCCGACAAGTATGCCAAGATCGGCATTCAGGTGTGCGACCTCTTTGATGAGGACCGCCTCCGCGAGCGGCTCACTGCCGCCCTGTCCATCAAGAACGTGCTCTTTGAGCACCTCTACCACAAGCCCGCTCTGGATGTGGACGAGCTGATGGCCCAGCTTCTGGAGCTCCGTGAGGACATCCGCCCCTACGTCGGCGACGCGGTGGGCTTTGTTCACGACGCCCTGAAGGCCGGCAAGACCGTCCTGCTGGAGGGTCAGCTGGGCTCCATGAAGGACCCCGACCTGGGTATCTTCCCCCTGACCACCTCCTCCCACACTCTGGCCGGCTTCGGCTGTGTGGGCGGCGCGGTGCCTCCCACCGCCATCGAGGACGTCATCTGCGTCACCAAGGCCTACTCCTCCTCCGTGGGTTCCAGCAAGGAGCCCTTCGTCAGCGAGGTCACCGGCGAGGCCGGAGACGAGCTGCGCCGCCGCGGCGGTGACAAGGGTGAGTTCGGCGCCACCACCGGCCGTCCCCGCCGTGTGGGCTGGTTCGACGCCGTGGCCACCAAGTACGGCTGCATGGTCCAGGGCGCCACTCAGGTGGCTCTGACCTGTCTGGACGTGCTGGGCTATCTGGACGAGATCAAGGTGTGCACCGGCTATGAGATTGACGGTCAGATCACCGACCGCTTCCCCACCACTCCCGCCCTCATGAAGGCCAAGCCCGTCTTCACCACTCTCCCCGGCTGGAAGTGCGACATCCGGGGCTGCACCGATTACGAGGCGCTCCCGGACAACGCCAAGGCCTATGTGGACTTCCTGGAGGCCCACATCGATGCCCCCATCACCCTGGTGTCCACCGGCCCCAAGCGCCATGAGATTACCCACCGCACCCCCAAGCTGTAATCTTATCTTTTTTCACGCCGGATGCCACCTGGTGGCATCCGGCGTGTGTACACCCCAACCGATTCCGGTACAAGGAGAACACCATGAGAAAAGTACTTGCTTCCCTGCTGGCTCTGTGCCTGTCCCTCTCCCTGTGCGTGGCCCCCGCGGCCGCTCTGGAGCTGGAGGACGCCAAGGAGCTGCTGAAAACCTACTACGTGGACCCCATCTCCGATGATGTGCTGGCCAAGGAGTCTCTGGATGAGATGCTGGAGGCCCTGGGCGACCCCTACACCGTCTACCTCACCGCTGAGGATTACCAGAAATTCCTCTCCTCCGTCAACGGAGACACCGTGGTGGGCATCGGCGTGTCCATCCAGAACGTGTACGAGGACGGCTTCCAGATCATGTCCATCCTCCCCTCCTCCCCCGCCCTGGAGGCCGGTCTGGAGGCCGGAGACCGGATCATTGCGGTCAATGGGGAGACCCTGACCGCCTCCTCCAACATCAGTGCCCTCATTACCGGCGAGGAGGGCACTCAGGTGACCATTACCGTCATCCGCCTCTCCGACGGCCAGCAGGTGGACTACACTCTCACCCGCCGCTCGGTCCAGATTCCCATCGTCACCTATGAGCAGGTGGGGGATGCCGGGTACATCGACTGCACCAGCTTCGGCGGGAGCACCGTGTCCACCGTGGAGGAGGCCCTCACGGAGCTGAACGACGACGTCTCGGTGTGGATCATGGACCTGCGCAGCAATCCCGGTGGCACCACCGAGGCCGCGGCCGGCTCCGCCGGCCTCTTCGTGGGCAGCGACATCATGGTTTATTTCCGGGACGCCCAGGGAAACTATACTTACACCTACACCACTGAGGCCTGCCCCGACCTGACGGACAAGCCCCTCATCATACTCACCAGCCCCTACTCCGCCAGCGGCTCGGAACTCTTTGCCTCCGACGCCCGGGACCACGGCTTCGGCATTGCCATCGGTCAGCGCACCTTCGGCAAGGGCATTGCCCAGTCGGTCTTTGACGAGAACAACCGCCCCGACCTCTTTGACGGGGACGCTTTGAAGGTCACCACCTACCGCTTCTACTCCCCCGACGGCGCCACCAACCATGTTGTGGGCATTCTCCCCACGCTGCTCATCTCCATGGAAAACACCCCCGCCGCGTCCCTGCTACTCTCCACCCCCAAGCCCACTCGTGCAGAGGGACACCTGAAGCTGGAGCTGGCCGGCTTTACCTTCTACCTGGACCAGGAGGAGGCCGTGAGCGAGACCTACAAGGACGCCTTTACCGAGCTTCTGGAGGCCCTGCCTCCCTCCGCCGTGCTCTATCAGGGCTCCGGCTCCTCCACCTGGAAGGAGATCGAGCCTGCTGACCTGGCCGCGAAGCTGGAGCTGGACTACACCGGCCGCACCTTCCCCGACATCGCGGACAGCCCCTTCCGGGAGGAAATTGAGACCCTGACCGCCTATCAGCTGCTCAGCGGCTATGAGGACGGCGGCTTCCACCCGGAAAACACCGTCACCCGGGCGGAGTTCTGCGCCATGATCGCCACTGCGCTGCACCTGTCTCCCACCGGCTCCGCGCCCACCTTCACCGACGTCAGCTCCTCCGCCTGGTACGCCCAGAGTGTGGCGGCCATGGCCTCCCGGGGCTTCGTAGCCGGCTGCGGAAACGGCACCTTCCTGCCCAACGCCACCATCACCTATCAGGAGATGGTCACCATTCTCTCCGCCGTGGCCGCCTGGTGCAGCATGGAGGGTTACTCCCTGAACCAGACCGAGCTGAGTGCCCCGGAATGGGCCGAATACCACGAGTATGCCGACTGGGCCCAGGTGCCTGCCCGCAACCTCAACGAGCTGGGCGCCCTGGTGGGCGACCTGGCCCCCACCGATCTGGGCACCCGCGAGGTGGCTGCCGGTATGCTGTGCTCCCTCATGGAGGGCATCCACCTGCTGTGGAACTAATCTGTTTTCCCGCATTTATGCTTAATTTTTGAAAGGATCTGACCACTGTATGACCAAGATTGACATTATCTCCGGCTTCCTGGGGGCCGGCAAGACCACCCTCATCAAGAAGCTGCTGGACGAGGCCTTCAAGGGCGAAAAGATTGTCCTCATCGAGAACGAGTTCGGCGAGATCGGCATCGACGGCGGCTTTCTGAAGGACGCCGGGGTGGAGATCACCGAGATGAACTCCGGCTGCATCTGCTGCTCCCTGGTAGGTGATTTCGGCGCCGCCTTGAAGAAGGTTTTGACCGACTACGCCCCCGACCGCATCATCATTGAGCCCTCCGGCGTGGGCAAGCTCTCCGACGTCATTGCCGCCGTGGAGCGTGTTCAGCAGGAGGAGCCCAACCTCCACCTCAACAGCTTTGTCACCGTGGTGGACGCCACCAAAGCCAAGGTGTATATGAAGAACTTCGGCGAATTCTTCAACAACCAGGTGGAGCACGCCTGCGCCATCCTCCTCTCCCGCACCCAGAAGATGGACGAGGGCAAGCTGAACGCCGCCCTCCACCTGCTGCGGGAAAAGAACCCCAAGGCCGCCATCCTCACCACCCCCTGGGACCAGCTCACCGGCGCCCAGATTCTCTCCGCCATGGAGGGCGGACACTCCCTGGCCGAGGAGCTGATGGAGGAGATTGAGCACGAGCATCACCACGATCACGACCACGATGACCACTGTGACTGCGGCTGCCACGACCACGACCACCATCATCACGATCATGACCATGAGCATGAGCACGAGCATCATCACCATGATCACGATCACGAGCATCACCACGACCACGAGGGCTGCTCCTGCGGCCACCACCACACCCAGGAGGAGCTGGACGCCATCCACGCCGAGCTGGGCTGCGAAGGCGCCTGCAACAGCTGCGACCTGTGCGACAGCTGCATCCACTCCACCGCCCACCATCACCATCACGCCGACGAGGTATTCACCTCCTGGGGCCGTGAGACGCCCCGGAAGTACAGCCGCGAGGAGCTGCAGGACGCCCTGGCCTCTCTGGCCATGAGCGAGGACTACGGCTATGTTCTCCGTGCCAAGGGCATGGTCCCCTGCGACGATGGGCAGACCTGGCTCCACTTCGACCTGGTGCCCGAGGAGTTCCAGATCCGTGAGGGTGCGGCCGACTACACCGGCCGGCTGTGCGTCATCGGCTCCGATTTGAAGGAGGACCAGCTGGAGAAGCTGTTCCTGCTGGCCTGATGGGAGGACGTTTCCATGCCTGATTCCCGTATTCCCCTTTATGTCATCACCGGCTTTCTGGACAGCGGAAAGACCACCCTGCTCACCGACACCCTGAACATGGACTACTTCAACGACGGCCAGCGCACCGTCCTGCTCATGTGCGAGGACGGCGAGGAGGAGTATGACCAGCAGCAGCTGTCCCACCGCAACTGCCGTCTCATTCCTGTGGAGGACCAGGAGCAGTTGACCACCTCCTTCCTCCAGGAGATCGACCGGCGCTACCAGCCTGAGCGGGTGCTGCTGGAGTTCAATGGCATGTGGCCCATGGACATCCTGCGGGATCTGAAGCTGCCCAAGGGCTGGGGTCTCTATCAGTCCATCCACGTCATTGACGGTACCACTTTTGAGATGTACCTCAACAACATGCAGTCCATGATCATTGACCAGGTCTCCGAGGCTGACATAGTTCTGTTCAACCGCTGCACCCCGGACATGCCCATGTCCGGCTGGAAGCGCTCCATCCGGGCTGTGAACCGCATGTGTGAAATCGTCTTTGAAGACGAGAAGGGAGAGGAGCTGGAGGTGGAGGATATCCTCCCCTACTCCCTGGAAGAGCCCCACATCACCCTGGAGGACCCGGACTATGGCATCTGGTACCTGGACATCCAGGAGCACCCGGAGCGCTATGTGGGCAAGACCATCACCTACAAGGCCCAGGCCATGACCGGCATGCGTCTGCCCAAGGGTACCTTTGTGCCCGGGCGCAACGCCATGACCTGCTGTGAAGAGGACATCCGTTTCTTCGGCTTCCTGTGTAAGTATGATAAATCCCGCTCCCTGAAAAAGGGGGAGTGGATCACCGTCACCGCTGAAATCCGCTGGGAGGAGGCCTCTGTCTACGACGGCGAGGGAGTTGTGCTCTACGCTCAGAGCGTGGAGAAGGCCTCCCGACCGGAGGACCCCCTGGTTTACTTCCGCTAAGCTGAGACAAACAAAAAAGAAGGACTGTGCTGATTGCACAGTCCTTCTTTTTTATTGTTCATATAATCTCCCGGAATCAGGAGACCTTATATCCGCCCCGCACCAACAGCTTGACCGTATCCGCCGTAGGCTTAATGGTCCGGTCGGCGATGGTGGCCATATAGAGGTGGTTTTTGGTCAGGGACGCGCCATTATTGATGGTTCCGCCCGTGGACACGTCAATAAGAGCAGGGCTGGTGCCGGCAGTCACCGTGGCGGTGCCCACCCGCAGCATCACTTCGCAGCCCACCTCCAGGGCCATGGTCTGACCTTTGCTCAGGGTGACCAGGGTGTAGGAAGCGCTGCTCCCGCCGCCCGTTCCCATGGCGGCAATGTCCTTTTTGTACTGTTCGATCTGGGCGGAGAAGGTGTTTTTCAGCTCATTCTGCCGGGCAGCGGCCTTGGTCTCCACCTGGCTCACCACGTCGGGGATAACGGTCTGGTCCAGATAGCTCTTGGTCACCAGAGGATCGCTCTGATCTCCCGCCGCGGCCAGGGCCGCGCCTCCGCACAGGGTGGTCAGGGCCAGGGCCGCGCACAGAGCGGTCCACTTCTTGCTCATTTTCATCATATGTACTCCTTTGCTCCGGGCTTGGCCCTGATTCTCCTATGTAGGAGCCGCCCTGGGGCGGCTCCCTGACTCTGCTACACCATGGTTTCCGGGTGCAGTCCAAAACTGACGGCAATGGCGGTGTCCACCTGCTTCATCACGGCTTCGTCCACACGCCCCATTTTCTCCCGCAGCCGGCGCTTATCCAGGGTCCGCACCTGCTCCAGCAGGATAATGGACTCCTTGGGCAGGCCGCAGTTCATCGGGGAGATGGAGATGTGAGTGGGCAGGCGGGCTTTCCCCGTCTGGGAGGTGATGGCTGCGGCGATGACCGTGGGACTGTGGCGGTTTCCGGTGTCGTTCTGCACGATGAGCACCGGCCGCACGCCCCCCTGCTCGCTGCCCACCACCGGGCTTAAATCGGCGTAGAAGATGTCGCCTCGTTTCACACTGTTGTCCACGTACGTTCACACTCCGCTGGAAGATAGTACGCGTTACAGGCCGAAGAAGGGTCTATGTAACGCTGTACTATGAGTCTCCCACGCGGCGGCGGGGTTTATACCTGCTTTTCCAAAAACCCGCCGCCTCTTCGCCCCCGGAGAAGGGCACTTCTCCGCGGCTCCGACTTATCCTATGTAGGACGGCGGCGGTCGGTCACGGCCATGGACGGGCTTCCGGCGGTCTTGTCCCCGGCTTTTGGGGGCGCGGAGCCGCCCATTCAACCCTGGTTTTCCAGATAGACCCGGGAAACTCTGGGTGAGACGTCGCACAACAATTCGTACACAATGGTCCCGCACAGCTTGGCGGCTTGCTCGGTGAGGCCGGGACCGTACACCGTGGCCACATCCCCCGCCTCCACCTGGGGCAGGTCGGTGACATCCACCATGCACATATCCATGCAGATGCGGCCCACAATGGGACACTGCGTTCCGCGGATCTCCATGACCATCTGGTTGGACAGCTGCCGGGGATAACCGTCCCCGTAGCCGATGGGCACCACGGCCAGGCGGCTGTCCCGGGCCAGAGTTGCGGTGCAGCCATAGCTGACGCAGGTGCCGGCCGGCAGGCTGCGCACGGCGGCGATGCGGCTTTTTACCGTCATCACCGGCTGCAGGCCCGGCCCGTCCAGCCCCTCTAGCTCCGGGGCGGGATAGTAGCCGTAAAGCACGATACCGGGACGGATCATGTCCATATGGGTACAGGGGTATTGTAACACAGCAGCGCTGGCGCCACAATGGCAAATTTTAAAGGCCACGCCCCGGGCCTCCAGAGCCGCCTTGGCGTCCAGAAACTTCTCCAGCTGGGCCATGGTGTAGCCTTCGTTTCCATCGGCATCGGCGAAGTGGGTGAACATCCCCTCCGCCTCCAGTCCGGGCAGAGCACACAGGGTCTGAATGTCATCCAGAAGGGTGGCATTGTCCTCCCCTGCTCTCCAGAGAAAGCCCAGACGGCTCATGCCTGTATCCAGCTTGACATGGATCTTCAGGGTCTTTCCCGCCTTCTGGGCTGCCTCAGACAGGGCCCGGCCGGTGGCCAGGTCCTCCACCATCTGGGTGATGTCCCACTCCAGAAGCTCCCCGGCCATCTGGGGCGGGGTCTGCCCCAGGCACAGGATGGGCAGGGTGATGCCCGCCCGGCGCAGCTCCTCTCCCTCGTCCACGGTAGCCACCGCCAGCATATCTGCTCCCAGGGCCTGGAGCTTCCGGGCCACCGGCACCGCTCCATGGCCATAGGCGTTGGCCTTTACCAGACCCAGAAATTTACACCCCGCCGGGGCCATGGCCCGCAGGGTATGGTAGTTGTGGGCCAGAGCGTCCAGATCAATCTCCGCCCAAGTTCTCCACAGATTCTTCTCCTCCATGGGTATCCCTCGATTCCTTTGTAAAATCGGTAAATTCACATTGTATCACCCGGAACCCGTCCAGGCTGATCTCCCCCTGTACCAGAGCGTGGCTGTCCGCGTCAAACCACAGGGAGGTCTCAGTTCCTTCCCCCGGTTCTCCCTCCGGGTCACTGCAGTCCACACGCAGCATGCCCTCTTCCTGATCCAGGAAGACGGCGGTGATATAGCCGCTGCGGACTGTCTCCAGCAGCACCGGGATGGCGGACACAGGGGTCAGGCCGTCCCCATTGAGAGGGCCAGTCTCCAGCATCACGCCGTCGTACTCCAGCAGGCTCTCCCCGTCCTGCAGCCGGGCCGTCACGCCCGCCACCGTCTCCGGGGCAGTGAGGGTCAGGGTCGTCTCAGCGCCGTCCCAGGCGGCCTCCAGCTCATACTGGTACACCCGCTGCCCGTAGTCGGCAGTGATGACAGCTGATGTGCTCCAGGGCGCTTTCTCCAGGTATTCCCCCCGGATGACCAGGGCCAGTTCCTCTCCCTCGCTTGACTGTGCCGGGCCGCAGCCCGAAAGCAGCAGGATCATCATTGGTACGCAAAGCAGCAGCCTGCGCACAACACATACCTCCGTATTCCTTTGGTTCAGGGTTCCTTCATCTGGTTTTCCTTCAACACTTCCGGAAGGGTTTCCACCAGGTCACCGGGCAGCATGGCGTACTCCCCCAGCCGCTGGGCGCACCGGTCCCCCGTTTTTCCGTGGAACCACACCGCCCAGGCAGTCATCTCCGGGATGCCCTCCGGCTCCGGCCCCACCAGGTGCTTCTGGCCCAGTATAGCGGCAATCATGCCGGCGAGTACATCCCCCGAGCCTCCCTTGGCCATGCCGGGGTTGCCCGTTCCGCAAATCCAGCACCGGCCGTCCGGCCCGGCGGTCACTGTTCCCCGACCCTTCAGTACCAACGTACAGCCGTGGGCCCCGGCAAAGTCCCGGGCGGCAGCCAGCCGATCCCGCACCGGCAGGGAACCCCCCGTCAACCGGGCAAACTCCCCAGCGTGGGGGGTAAGAATGGTGGGAGCACGCCGTTTGTCCAAAACATCTATATGCCCGCACAGGGCATTTATGCCATCGGCATCCAGCACCACCGGAATATCCAGATCCTCCAGCAGCCGAAGCACCCGTTCTTTGGCCTCCGGTGCCTGACCCAGACCGGGACCGACGAGGGCCACATCACAAGAGGCGGCTTTGGTAAGAATGTCTTCATAGCGCTCCGGCAGCGGGAAGGGCATGGCCTCGTCACACTTGACGGCCACAATGGGGTAGATGCTCCGGGGCACCCCCAGGAACACCAGCCCCGCCCCAGTGCGCAGGGCAGCCCGGGCGGCCAGCACCGGCGCACCGGTATAGCCCTCGCTGCCGGCCAGCAGAAACAGCTTTCCAAAATCTCCCTTGTGGGCGGCGGCCGGGCGGTGGGGCAGCATGCAGTGCATGTAGTCGGGCATGATCGCCGTCACGCTAAGCCGGTTTCCCACTGTAGACCACACCAACTCATCGGGAATGCCAATGTCCTCCACCCAGATCTTCCCGGCCAGGGCGGCTCCCTCTCCCATATAGAGCCCGGGCTTGGGGCAGGTGAAGGTAACGGTGGCTGTGGCCCGGACCGCCGCGCCCAGTACCTCTCCCGTATCCCCGTCCACCCCGGAGGGAAGGTCGCAGGCCACCACAGGGTGTCCGCCCCGGTTCATCCACTCCACGGCAGTGCGGAAGATCCCCTCCAGGGGGCGCTTCAGCCCCACGCCGAACAGAGCATCCACCAGGCAGTCGCAGGTGGACAGCCAGAAGTTTATCCTCTGGTCCTCCGGCTCAAAGGTCTCCAGACTGCCTCCCGCAGCCAGCAGCTTCTCCTCCATGGCCCGCTCGTCCGGGGTCATCTTGGCCCGGTCCCCCACCAGGAAGGCCCGCACCCGGTAGCCCGCCTCCAGCAAAATGCGGGCGGCAGCTACGCCGTCACCCCCGTTGTTGCCGGGGCCGCAGAACACGCCGATGCGCTGGGTGGGGTCGGTGTTTCGGGACTCCACAATCTGCCGCAGTTTCTCCGCCTCCTGCTGCTCCTCCGAAGTAAGCTCCTCGCCCTCCGCTTTCAGCACACAGCAGGAAACGGCACCGCCAATGGCGCCTGCCGCTCCCTGTTGGGACTTCTTTGGCAGGCCCACCCGGTTGACCACTTCCTGGGCCACCGCCCGGGCGGCGTTCTCCATCAGCTCCAGAGAGGGGATTCCCCGCTCCTGGATGGCAATGCGGTCCAGTTCCTTCATCTCTGCCGTTGTTGCGGCGTAATGCACAGCACTCACCCTCCCGTTCCGGCCATTTGTTTTCTGCTATTGTACCACTTGCCGCGCCATTCTTGTACCCCTGAAACGCAAAAAATAATGTTCCGCCGCGGCCCTTTCCCGGGAAAAGAGAAACGCCCCTCAGGCCGCAGCCTGAGGGGCGCCATTGCCCGTTATCCCTTGTTTTTCAGCAGTTCAATGGCCGCCTTGGCTGCCATCTGCTCGGCTTCCTTCTTGCTTCTACCGGAACCAGAGCCCACGGCCTTGCCGTTCAGGTCCACTTCCACAAAGAAGCGCTTGTCGTGGTCGGGACCGGACTCACCGGTGAGGCGGTAGCCAAGCACCTGTCCGCTCTCCCGCTGGACCAGCTCCTGAAGGGCGGTCTTGTAGTCCCGGGGCTTGGTCAGTCCGGCGACCTCCCGGCTGAGAATATACTTCTGGATGATCTTTCGGGCCGATCCAATGCCGCCGTCCAGATACACCGCCGCCAGCACGGCCTCCACCGCGTCAGCCCGGATGGAGGGACGGTTTCGGCCGCCGCCGGCCTCCTCCCCTTTTCCAAGGCGCAGGTACTCTCCCAGGTTCAGCTCCTGGGCCACTTCCACCAGGCTCTCCTCACAGACCAGAGCCGCACGGGTGCGGGTCAGCTCCCCTTCCGGCAGGTCCGGGTGGTTGCGATAGAGGTGGTCGGCCACTACCATACCCAGGACGGCGTCACCCAAAAACTCCAGCCGCTCATTGCTCTGCAGTCTGCCCTGGCTCTCGTTGGCGCAGGAGCTGTGGGTCAGTGCATTTTCCAACAGGCTGATGTCCGCAAAGGTATAGCCCAGTTTGCTTTCCAATGTTTTCATTCGTATCTCCCTCGGGCAAGGCAAAGCTCCGCTCAAGGCGGAGCTTTCCGTGTAATCAGTCAATTTTATTCTGAAGGAAACGAACCAGGTCACCCACCGTGGAAATGGAGGACGCCTCTTCCTCGCTCAGCTCGTCGATATCGAATTCCTCCTCCAAGGCCATGGACAGGTCAACAATATCAACCGAATCGGCATTCAGGTCATCGGTAAAGGAGGTCTCCATGGTGATGGAATCCTCATCCACGTTGAATTGCTCTGCGATGAGCTCTTTCAATTTCTCAAAGATCATACCTCGCTGCTCCTTTTGCTTGTGCTGTAGTAGACTTCTTTCCTTACTATATGCAGAAACTCTCTGACTGTCAATAGGATTTTCCATTTTTTACGCTTTGACAAATGGTCACTTTCCCGCCTCAAAGCAAAACGTCCCGTTCACCTCGCAGGCGGCCTGTTTTCCGGTTTTCCTTTGCCTATAGCCCAAACCGCACAGGGCTTCCCGACCATTTAGCAGGCCCGGCGATATCAGTTCAAAAAGTCCTTCAGCTTTTTGCTCCGGCTGGGATGTCTCAGCTTGCGGAGGGCCTTGGCCTCGATCTGACGGATACGCTCCCGGGTAACGTTGAATTCCTTGCCCACTTCCTCCAGGGTACGGGTGCGGCCATCCTCGATGCCGAAACGCAGCTTGAGCACCTTCTCCTCCCGGGGGGTCAGGGTGGACAGCACCTCCACCAGCTGCTCCTTGAGCAAGGTGAAGGAGGCGGCCTCCGCAGGCTCGGAGGCGTCCTCGTCGGGGATGAAGTCGCCCAGATGGCTGTCCTCCTCCTCGCCGATGGGGGTCTCCAGAGAGACGGGCTCCTGGGCGATCTTCAGAATCTCCCGCACCCGCTCCACAGGCATGGACATCTCGGCGGCAATTTCCTCGGGGGTGGGGTCGTGGCCCAGTTCCTGAAGGAGCTGACGGGAGACTCGGATCACCTTATTGATGGTCTCCACCATGTGTACAGGGATGCGGATGGTACGGGCCTGGTCGGCAATGGCACGGGTAATGGCCTGACGGATCCACCAAGTGGCGTAGGTGGAGAACTTATAGCCCTTGGTGTAGTCGAACTTCTCCACCGCCTTGATAAGGCCCAGGTTGCCCTCCTGGATGAGGTCCAAAAACTGCATGCCGCGGCCCACATACCGCTTGGCAATGGACACCACCAGACGCAGGTTGGCCTCGGCCAGGCGCTGCTTGGCCCGCTCGCCCCGCTTGATGGCGCGGTTCAGCTCCGTGCGCACCTCGTCGGGGATCTCCTCGCCGGACTTCTCCAGCTCCTCCATCTGCTCCTTGGCAGCCGCGCCGGAGACCATGTCCTGGGCCAGCTGAATCTCCTCATCGGAGGAGAGCAGGTTCACCTTGCCGATCTCCTTGAGGTACATGCGCACCGGGTCGTCGGTGCCGAAGGAGTCCACCATGGAGTTGGGGTCCACGATCTCCTCCTCGGAGATCTCCTCCATGGCCTCCAGAGGGGGCTCCACATCGTCGGGCAGCTCGGGCATATAGTCCTCGCCCACGGTGTCGATGCCCAGATTCTCCAGGGTGTCGTAGATCTTGTCCATCTGCTCGGCGCCCAGGTCCATATCCTCCAGCACATCCAGCAGCTCAGAGGAGGAGAGGTTCCCCTTCTTCTTGCCCCGCTCGATGAGTTCAGCCAGCTTTTCCGCACCGGCCACACCCTCGACCACCTTCATAATCTCGACCTTACCGGTCTCCATCCGGGCCTGCATCTCCGCCTGCTTGTCCATTTTTTCCTTCTGTTCGGCGGTGATGGTGTGTACAACTCCGGTTTTCTTTGTCGTGCTCATGGTTTTTCCTCCATATATGCTTTCTTCTCTTGATATCGTCTTTGTGCAGCCCGAAGCAGGTCATCTCCGCTCCCCGCGCTACTGCGCAGGAGCGCCTCTCGGCGGATGACGGCTATGTAGTCCGCCATGGCCTGCCGGGCGTTGGCTGCCGATTCCGGCTGGGCGGCCACCTGGGCCAGATGGTCCATCTCGTCGCCGGTGAATTCCTCCGCCAGCGCCGCCAGATGGAGGGACAATCCCTCCTCCGCCCGGGCTTTCAGCCGGTCATAGGCCCTGCCCAGCAGAGGCGAGGAAAATTCCGCCCCGGTCAGCCCCTGGGCCTCCCTCAGAAGGTCCGGGTCCAGCAGAAGCAGCCGCAAAACGCCCTCCTCCGCCCGGGCAGAACGGATATTTTCATAGCGCAGACCTCTGGAGCGAGGCTGCATCTGGCTGGCGGGAGACAGGTCCCGCCGTTCCTGCTGTTTTTTCTCCCTGCGCAGGCGGACCTTCAGGGCGCGGTTAATTTCCTGGGCCATGGTCTCCGGGGAAACCCCTGCCGTCTGGGCCGCATGGCCGCCGTAGATTTCCCGCTCCACTGCGCTGTGCAGCCCCGCCAGCATCTGGGCGGCCTCCTGGAGAAAGGCCACTTTCTGGGTGTCATCCTCCAGGTCAAATTTCTGCCGCAGCTGGTCCAGACGGTAATCCACCTGGTTTTCACTCTTGTCCAGCAGACGTGCAAAGGCATCCCGGCCATATTTTTTAATAAACTCGTCCGGGTCCTTGGCCCCTGTCACCCGCAGCACCCGTACCTTCAGCCCGGCCTTCTCCAAAATGGGAATGGCCCGCTGAGCGGCTGCCACACCGGCTCCATCCCCGTCGTAGGAGATGATAGCCTGTTTGAAGTACCGGGAGAGGAGCTGGGCGTGCTCCTCGGTGAGTGCAGTCCCCAGGGAGGCCACCGCACTGTCAAAGCCCGCCTGGTGAAGGGAAATGGTATCCATATACCCCTCCGTCAGGATGACCCGGTCTGCCTTGGTCTTCTTGGCAATGTTCAGGGCAAAGATGTTCCGGCTTTTGTTGTACACCGGCGTATCGGGGGAGTTGAGGTACTTGGGGGTGGAATCATCCATCACCCGCCCGCCAAATCCAATCACATTGCCCCGCACATCGATAATGGGGAACATCACCCGATTTCGGAAACGGTCGTAAATCCGGCCGTCCTTATTGTTCACCGCCAGACCCGCATCCAGCAGGTCCCGCTTGTCATATCCCTGCTTGCCTAGCTCCCGAATGAGGGCATCCCAGCTGTTGGGCGCAAACCCCAGCCCGAACCGGGTCAGGGTAGCCTTGGACAGCCCCCGCTTTTGCAGGTAGGAAAGTCCCTGGGCCCCCTCCGGGGAATAGAGCCAGCTGTGGAAGGCCCGGGCCGCCTGGCGGTTGAGCTCCAGCAGCTTCTCCCTCCGCTGCCGGGCATCGGCAGAGGGACCCACCGACTCGGGCATCTGCATCCCCGCCCGCTTGGCCAGCACCTCCACTGCCTCCCGGAAGGAGAGGTTCTCCAGCTCCATCACAAAGTTGATGGCGCCGCCGCCCTTTCCGCAGCCGAAACACTTGTAAATCTGTCGATCCGGAACCACATGGAAGGAGGGAGTCTTTTCACTGTGGAAGGGACAGCAGCCCCAATAGCTGCTCCCCTTTTTGGTCAAGCGCACCGACTCGGACACCAGGTCCACCAGGTCCGTGCGGGCAATCACTTCATCCAAAAACCGCTCAGGTATGGCCAAAAAGCCTCCTCCTCTCCCCAAAAACAGGGTTTACCTCCCTATTTTTAGCCATTTTTTCCGGAAATTATCCGACTCTCTCCCTATTTCACCGTTCAGCCCATGGGGATAAACAGCTCCTTGAACCGCTCCACAGCAAAGGGATCGGTCATGCCGTATCCCACGGGGCGCAGGCCCCGCGGGGGCCCTTTTGATTTTAATCCTCGGGGCGGAGTGAATCCGCCCCTCCGGAATCCGCGCCTGAGGCGCGGATTTCCGGCGCTTATCGCGCCGCCCCACTGTGTGGGGGCCCACATCGCCGGCCTTACTTCACCGTCCAGCCCATGGGGATAAACAGCTCCTTGAACCGCTCCACAGCAAAGGGATCGGTCATGCCGTATCCCACGGGGCGCAGGCCCCGCGGGAGCCCTTTTGATTTTAATCCTCGGGGCGGAGTGAATCCGCCCCTCCGGAATCCGCGCCTGAGGCGCGGATTTACGGCGCTTATCGCGCCGCCCCACTGTGTGGGGCCCCACATCGCCGGCCTTACTTCACCGTCCAGCCCATGGGGATAAACAGCTCCTTGAACCGCTCCACAGCAAAGGGATCGGTCATGCCGTATCCCACGGGGCGCAGGCCCCGCGGGAGCCCTTTTGATTTTAATCCTCGGGGCGGAGTGAACCCGCCCCTCCGGAATCCGCGCCTGAGGCGCGGATTTACGGCGCTTATCGCGCCGCCCCACTGTGTGGGGCCCCACATCGCCGGCCTTACTTCACCGTCCAGCCCATGGGGATAAACAGCTCCTTGAACCGCTCCACGGCAAAGGGATCGGTCATGCCGGCGATGTAGTCACACACCGCACGGTCCACGCCCTCCTCCGCCCGGATGAACTGGAAATCGTCGGGCAGCTCATCGGGATTGTTTCGATAATACTCAAAGAGCATCCGAAGCATGTCCTGAGCCTTGCCCTCCTCCCCCTTGGCCAGGGGATTGGTGTACACGCTTTCAAACATGAAATCCTTCAGAGTCTGCATGGCCTCGCCCACCTGGGGGGACTGACGGATTTCCTTCTGTCCCATACTGGCCTGGATGGCGTCCTGGACCAGGGTGTCGATGCGTACACCGTGGGTGAAGCCCAGGATATTGGAGGCCTCCAGGGGGATGTCAATAGGGTAAATGATTCCCCCCCGCAGGGCGTCCTCAATGTCGTGATTGATGTATGCGATGTGGTCCGCCAGCCGGACCACCTGTCCTTCCAGGGTAGCGGCGGGCGTTCCCTTGGTATGGCAGAGGATGCCGTTGCGCACCTCCCAGGTGAGGTTCAGTCCCTCGCCGTTCTTCTCCAGGCGCTCCACCACCCGCACCGACTGCTGATAGTGGGCAAAGCCACCGGGCATGAGGCTGTTCAGCGCCCGCTCTCCCGCGTGGCCGAAGGGGGTGTGGCCCAGGTCGTGCCCCAGGGCGATGGCCTCGGTCAGGTCCTCGTTGAGCTCCAGCGCCCGGGCAATGGTCCGGGCAATGCGGGTGACCTCCAGGGTATGGGTCATACGGGTGCGGTAGTGGTCCCCCTCCGGCTGAAGAAAAACCTGAGTCTTGTGCTTCAGCCGCCGGAAGGCCTTGGAGTAGACAATGCGGTCCACGTCCCGCTGAAAGGGGGTCCGAACCGGGCATTCCTCCTCTGGGCGCTGCCTTCCCTTGGTCTGTGCCGACCGGCAGGCGTACGGAGACAACTGCTCCTCCCGTTTTTGAATCTGTTCGCGCAGTGTCATGTCCGCGTCCTCCTTTCCCGCAGTACAAGCTATTTATCTTATACGCAATCGAGGGGGGAATTCCTTCTTTTACAGAAAATTTTTTTTCTGTTTTCCACGCAAAAGGACTGCCGCGGAACAGGGACCGCGGCAGTCCTGTGGATTTGCTTCAGCGGATCGCTTACTTTCCCTTCTTACGGCTGCCCAGCAACACGATGTACACCAGAGAGCTGACGGCCAGCAGGAAGGGATAAAACAGATTGGGGATGATCTCAAAGGCGGACACGCCGCTGCCCAGCTCGGTAGCGGTGGACACCGCAATGAGCATCTGAGCACCGTAGGGGATAATCCCCTGGAAGACGCAGGAGAAGGTATCCAGCAGAGAGGCCGACTCCTTGGGAGTGATGCCATACTCCTGGCTGATCTCCTTGGCGATGGGACCGGCCATCACGATGGCCACCGTATTGTTGGCAGTGGCGATGTCCATGGCGCCCACCAGCAGGCCCACGCCCAGCCGTCCGCCCACACCGCCCTTGAACACCCGGCGGATAAAGGCCAGCAGAGCGGCAAAGCCGCCGTTCTCCCGGATGAGACCGCACATGGCAGAGACCAGGACGGTAACCATAATAGTCTCAAACATGCCGGAGGCGCCGGAGCCCATGCTGCTCAGCAGGCTCATGGCGTCCACGGTCCCGGTGGACAGAGTGATGAGCACCCCGGAAATCACGCCCACCAGCAGCACCACAAACACGTTCAGTCCGAAAACGCCGCCCACCAGCACCAGCACATAGGGAATGAGCAACAGCAAGTTATACTCGGGAATTTCCAAATGGCCCACACCTGCGTTGAAGGAGACAGCCAGAATCAGCACCAGCGTCACCAGAGCCGCCGGGAGGGCGATCTTGAAGTTGGCACGGAACTTGTCCCGCATCTCACAGCCCTGGGTGTTGCAGGCGGCAATGGTGGTGTCGGAAATAAAGGACAGGTTGTCGCCGAACATGGCGCCGCCCATCACCGAGCCGATGCACAGAGGCAGGGAAAAGCCGGAAACGTTGGCCACAGCCACGGCAATGGGAGTAATCAGGGTGATGGTACCCACCGAGGTACCCATAGCCACCGACACAAAGCAGGCCGCCACAAACAGCACCGCCACCGAGGCCCAGGCCGGGGTAATGGACAGCAGGAAATAGGCCACCGCCTCGGCGCTGTCCCGGCCAGTCACGCCCACGAACACGCCGGCCACCAGGAAGATGAGAATCATGGTCATGATGTTTTTGTCGCCTACGCCCCGGGCCATCACAGCCAGCTTATCATCAAAGCTCAGCTTCCAGTTCTGCAGGCAGGCCACCAGCAGAGCCACCATAAACACAACGACAATGGGAATGCTGTAAAAGCCCATCCCGATCTTCAATACATATTCAAATACAATACCCATCCCTAAATACAACACCAAAAATACCAGGATGGGCAGCAAAGCTGCGGGATTGCTGCGCTTTGCACTTCCCTTGGAATCCATAACAGGACCTCCCCTTTCTTTTTAACACGTGGTCTATTGTAGGGACATTTCTCCTCCGTGTCAATGTATCTTTCCGCGAAAAAGCGAAAAAAAGGCCGGCTTTTTTCCAAAGCCGGCCTTTTTCGTTATTTCCTGGCGCTCAGGCTTTCCAAAGCCCATGGAGGTTGCAGTACTCATACACTGCCTTGACCTCCTCGCCCTCCGCCAGCGCAAAGCTGGCCTGGGGCGCCTGTCCGGGCTGCAGATATTTGATCTGGCTTCCCTGATTGGTCTCTAGGGCAATCCACTGGATATAGTGCTCCGCCATCATGGGGTGCTCCACAGAGCCCACCTTCACCAGCACAGTGCTGCCGGTACGCTCCACCACAGGGACGTGCTTCTCCAGCGCGGCATCCACCGTGCCGGGTACCAGCTCGGTCATCTTCTGGCCGCAGCACATCACAGGCACACCGGTATTCTTAATCATGGTAATAATATTTCCGCAATGCTCACATACATAGAATTTCATATTATCAGTAACTCCTCTCATTACTTTTATTTTATTATACTACATCTCTACCGCAAGTGCAAGCCATTTCTTTTCAATTTCATGGGTTTTCTTCCCCTTTTTTCCTGTTATTTTTTGCTTGCAAAGGCATTTGGTTTATGGTATAGTATAAAAGCTAATTTGATTTGCAGGTGTAGTTCAATGGCAGAATGTCAGCTTCCCAAGCTGAACACGGGGGTTCGATTCCCCTCACCTGCTCCACGTCGGAGTAAGCGTCGCATCGCTTGCTCCGACTTATTTTGTCTTTCAGCGCACACTGACAATCAAAACTCCCCGGGAATCTCGAACACAAGGATTTCCGGGGAGCTTTTTTCGTTCATCGCGACGCCCGTCTTAAAAAATAAGCAAACTGTTGTTGACAATCTTTATGCCCGCGCCAGCTTATTTCCGCTTAATATACCTTCTCAATCAAATCCACACAGGTCTCAATGCCCAGCACACCGCTGTCCAGTGCCAGATGGTAATTGCGCACATCGCCCCACTCACAGTCGGTATAGCATTTATAATAGGCCGCCCGGCGCTTATCCTTATCCTTCAGGCGCTTTACCGGCGCCTCGTCCGTCTCTCCGTAGAGACGAACAATGCGTTCCGCCCGCTTCTCCATATCCGCATGAACAAAAACCTTCAGGCAGTCGGCCGCATCCTTTAAAATATAGTCTGCACAACGCCCCACAATGACACACGGCCCCTGCTTCGCCAGATCTAAAATGATCTCTCTCTGACACATCCAGAGATAGTCCTGGGTGGACATGCCTTTGGCCGATCGGTCCGCAAAAGCATTGAAGAACCAGCTCCCGTGGGCCGTGTACTCCCCCTTCTCCTGAATGAACTCTTTGGTGAAGCCGCTCTGTTCGGCAATTTTTTCCACCAGAGTCTGGTCATAGCAGGGGATATTCAGCCGCTGAGCCACTTGCTTTCCAATGGTTCTTCCCCCGCTGCCAAATTCCCGGCTGATGGTAATAATGCGATTCTTCATTTCCAGCCCTCCCTTACACCTTCCTGTAATATGGAAATCGGTACGCGTCTGTGGTCCGCCAAACCAGCCGCAGGCCGCGCACGAAGCAGCGCATACTGCCAAGTTTCTCTTATGATCGGCACCGGGTCAGGTAGGACAGCAGTCCCTCGCAGCCCTCCAACACATCCCGATAAGTGGTCTCAAAATCTCCCGTGTACCAGGGGTCGGCAACCTCTCGCCCGGGATGCTGGGAATAGTCCATGAGCAGGTGGATTTTTTCCTCCGGGTCTCCCCCCAGCATCCGCTTCATGTTCTGCAGATTCCACCGGTCCATGCCCAGAAGGAGATCGTAGTCCGCGTAATCCTCCCTTTTCAACCGAACGGAGCGCTTTCCCTCACAGGAAATGCCATGGCGGGCAAGCTCCCGCCGGGCCGGCGAGTAAACCGGATTGCCGATCTCCTCCGTGCTAGTAGCCGCAGAGGCAATCTGAAACTGCCCCTCCAGCCCTGCTTCCCGCACCAGATTTTTCATCACAAACTCCGCCATGGGAGAGCGGCAGATATTGCCGTGACATACAAACAGCAGTTTTGGCATCCGCAGAAAACCCCTTAAATTCATACATTTTGTCTGTTACATTCATGATAACGTCCCACCAAGTTTTTGTCAACGCGCCCCCAGCAGTTGCCTGCTTTCCTGTTCTCTCTTGCTGCCTGAACGGAGGTCTATGTTGTAAACGTGGTTCCGCCACCGTCCAGGCAAAAGAACATAACGTGTTCCCCCAAGCAACCGACTTTTTTCAGAATCCCTTTACAAGGACATAGTCCTCATCCCGAGCCACCCAGACCAACCTCCCTCGGGTCTCCAGATCCCCCGGTCCGCTCTGTTCCGTTTGTCTGAGGTATTTTTCCCGGTTCAGTTTCACCCAGCACCGCTTCCACATGCTCCAGCACTTGCTCCGGTGGGGAGCATCTCTCCGCATCCCGCAGAAGGCATCGGCGAATGAATTGAAAAAACGTAATGTATGACATGTATAGGACCTCCTCTCACTGCGGCTTACATAAATATAGTGCCAAAGAGAGTCCGTTTGGTTTTATAAAATGATTCTTTCTAAAATCCCGCTCTCCACTGAGGTGTATTCATGAGACGCGTTTAGCTCTGTATTGCTTTTCCATCCCAACCATAGGTGTCTCCTTTATCATGTATCCAAATCCATCTTTGGGGCGTCCCTTCCAGCGATCCTTTGATTCTGTTTTCATAGCGAAAGAGGCACCGTAGAAACGATGCCTCTCCCCGAACTTTATCACGCTATATAATCTGCTCCGCCTGAAATTGACAGTGGAAACAAATCCATTTATACTCAAACATGAATCACAAGGAAGGGAGGACATAAGAATGTCTGTTTCCGATTACATCCCGTTTTGGAATAAGCTGACTCCGTCTCAGCAGGATCGCCTTACCGCAGCGGCGATCAAGCGCCAGGTCCGGGCAGATACAGTGGTGCACAACGGCTCGGCCGACTGTCTGGGCCTTCTGCTCCTGGAATCCGGTCAGCTGAGAGTCTTCATTCTCTCCCCCGAGGGGCGGGAGATCACCCTCTATCGTCTTTTTGAACGGGATATGTGCCTGTTCTCCTCTTCCTGCATGATGTCCAGCATCCAGTTCGACGTCACCATCCAGGCGGAAAAGGACACCAGCTTCTGGGTCATCCCCCCCGATGTGTACAAGGCCCTGATGGAGGAATCTGCCCCCGTGGCCAACTACACCAATGAGCTGATCAGCAGCCGCTTTTCCGACGTCATGTGGCTGATGGAGCAGATTCTATGGAAGAGCTTTGACCGGCGCCTGGCGGGATTCCTGCTGGAAGAAAGTGTCCTGGAACAGTCGGATCTGCTCCATCTGACCCACGAGAAGATTGCAAACCATCTGGGTACTGCCCGGGAGGTGGTCACCCGCATGCTCCGCTATTTTCAGAGCGAGGGCATGGTCACCCTGTCCCGGGGGACCGTGGAGCTGACCGACAAAAAGCGTCTCATGCAGCTGAGCAACCCTTAAAGTGCCCGCTCACTCTTTTCCGCTGTTTCTCGCCTTGCAGATCAGCCGCGTCATGGTGCCCATGGGACAGAACACGCACCAGGCCCTGGGCTTAAAGAGGACCATAACCAACAGGCCAAGCACCGTGGAGGTCAGCATGACGCTGTAAAAGCCCAGCGCAAACTGAGCCACCCACGGGGTGACAGCGGCAGGCACCGCCCAGTGCCAGGGCAGCTTGAAGGTCCACAGCAGAGTTACTGCGCCGCCCAGTTCCCTGGCTCCCGAGAATACCAGCCAGGTAACCCACAGCATCTGGAAAAACATCACGAAAAAGAACACCAAAAAGCCGTAGCGGAACCACTTTTGCTTCATCCAACGGGGGATATCCCGCTTCCGAGACAGCCCAAAGCGGCCGCCCAGAAGAGAAAACAGCTGTCCCCGTCCGCAGTATCGGTTGCAGTAGGCCTTATTGCCCCCCACCACCGCAATAATCAGAGGGATGAAGAAACACAGCAGCCCCAGCCAGGCAAAGAGGATGTTGAAAAAGCCGAGGGTCAGATAGAGCGCGGATGCAATCCACAAATAATCATACCAGCGTTTCTTCATTGTTCCGCCTCCCTCAATTCAATGATCGATGCGGGGCATCCCTTTACACATCGGCCGCAGCCCACGCACTTTGCCTCGTCTACCCGGGCCGCGATTCCCCGGAACACCTGAATCGCTCCCAGGGGACAGGCCTTGACACAGCATCCGCAGGCCACACAGTATGACGGATCTACATAGGCCTTTGGCCGTGCTCTCCGTACCACTTCCATGTTCGTTCCCTCCTGATACCATAGTGCGCTCATCTTACCACACTTCCCCCTCCCTTACTGTAACCTTGTCACACAACGCCACGGCTGGACGCGGAAAAGAAAATACGGAAATCTTGCGGAGAAATCTTGATTTTCACCCCGGTGTCTGGTATTCTTAATTTTAGCCGCTTTCCGTACACCGGTTATCGGAAGCGGAAGGGTTCTCTCGCGCAAACCATATGGAGCGGCATCGAAGTGGTCATAACGGGGCTGACTCGAAATCGTGTGACATTCTCCCCAATCACCCCAACAATTTTATATGGAAGCGTATCGAAGTGGTCGTAACGAGCCGCACTCGAAATGCGGTTGTCCGCAAGGGCACGTGGGTTCGAATCCCACCGCTTCCGCCAGAAAAGCCCCAGAAACGGTTGTTTTTGGGGCTTTTTTCTATCCTTTTGCACGGGGTACCGCTGGTGTGTTGCCCGGCTGCTTTGTTGCCCGGTGCAGGAAGTTATGCCCCAGATCGCGACTGGTTTTTGACCCTGAAAACGCCGTTTGTTGCCTGAATTGTTGCCCGGTTGTGCTAAAACCGGGTGAAAACGAATGGGAACTTATAAAAAGTTACGGGGAATTCGGGTCGGGATTTTCTGAGACCTCGGCAGGCAACAGCACTGTTTCGTGGTACAATTTCAGCACCGCCAGCTTGCGTTCCCGGCGTACCTCCACATAACGGGCGGTAACAATGTTGACCTATGTGGTAAAGCCCAGACTTTTTGCGATTCCTTCCAGCGTGTGGCCCAGAATCTCACTGACGGTATAGTAATCGCCGGTGAGCTGGTGCATATTGGTTGCCGCTGCGTGTCTGAGATCGTGGAAACGGTTGTGGGGCAGCCCGGAACGACGCACCACCTGTCCGAACTCATTGGACAGCTTGTCCCGCCGGTAGGGGCTTCCGTCCGGCTTGGCATACACCAGATCGTTGTTATAGTAAGGGGTGCCGCTGCTGCGGCACGGGGCCTTCTGCTGCTCCTGTATCTCCTTCTGACGCAGGAAGAACCGCAGAGAGACCTCCGTAATGGGCAATGTGCGGCCCTGGCTCGCCTCCTTGGATTTTCCCCAAACCTCGTGTACCCCCTTCTCCAGCCCATATGGATACAGTGGGTGATCGGCTGCGGAAAATACGCAAAGCCAGGGGCTATACGCAAAAATATGTCGCAAAGCAAGCATGAATGCACGAGGCACTCTATCGCCGTTACGCGCATGGAGATCGAAATTCAAAGGAATCTACACTGATAAAAATTGCTCAAGTGCTAGAGGTTGATCCAATGGTTTTTCAAAATGTTTCAACTAGCATTTTCGACTCTCTACCAGCACTTCTGTATAATTTTTCCGATCAATGCAGAGAAAATCTTTAAATCATAGAATCAGATAGCTCTTACCATATTGTAATTAAAAGTGGTGGGCCATATGCAGATAAAAGGAATGACACCTTGAAGGTAATAAAAAACAAGCAGAAAACACTTCCACCAGAAGAATTTCAGACATGGTTGTTGTTGAGCACGCAGGTTTCTATTTTCTTTCAAGCAATCAAGGAAAGGCGGAAATCAGCGAAGCAAGACGGCAACTAGTTTCCAGTTGTTGTCTCAGTCACTATGTAAAATAAAACAGCAGAGATAGTATACCCTTTTTGCCTAGGAAAAGCACGAGGGCCCCTGGGGCAGGGATGCAGCCCACTCCCGATCCTTTTGAGAACACCGTGTAGGCCCGCCCTGCACAGTGTTTTATTTTCCCAATACAGAGCCAACAGCCCTAAAGAAAGGATCTGTACTTATGAAAGAAAACCAGTTTGCCATCCACAATAACCCCAAGGGTCAGGAACTCTGTCGTTCCATCTCCGGCAACTTCCAGCGCTTCCCCGAGATCATCAATAAGTTTGTAGACGACGCCCTCTCCAACTTCCAGGCCACCAGGCCTGAACAACGCCGAGTGGAGATCCGGCTACGTCAGTGGGAGGATTTGTGGATGTCTCGGTGGTGGACATGGGCACTGGCATCCGGGACATCCACGCCGCCCTCATCCTGGGCAGCCGCTCGGGCGGCGAGACGGCCCTGAACGAGCTTAAGCACGCCTTGGCCAGCGTCTGTGAGGACGGCAGCTGGAGCATCCAGACCCGCACGCCGGAGGACAACGCCCAGGACCGCCACCTGGTAGTACAGGGTCCCTACCGCCTGAGAGATGCCCCCATAACTGGCCGTTATCTGTCGGGATACGGAATCCTGATGGGCCCTACCGGCACCGTCGTTTTTCTTACCTGCACCCGGGACTTCTTTGCTACCATCCGCGCCGCCGGCGACCGGACGTGCAAGACTTTTGAGGCCCTGGTGGACATTCTTCTGGAGGAACTGGGACATACTTATGCCCTATTCTGGATGACGGCGTGATGGAAGTGGCTGTGGTGGTTGGGGACCAAGTTTCCCCTGTAGAGCCCGTCTTCCCTTACTGGGAGCTGAACAGCATCCACGATATCCTGCCCACCGACCTGGACCTGAACAGTGGACCGGTGAGCGTTCGCGCTGCTGGGGCCTAATCCATCCGGTCAAGGACAACCATCTCTACTACCGGGACAACATGGAATTCAGCGGTGTGGAGATCCGGTGCAACGGCCGGTTGATGGAGCGCGGCCTGGACAAGCGCATTTGGAGCAAGCAGCTCCACCTCAGCCGCAACCACTTCCTGATGGTGGTGGAGCTGACGGCGGATCAGCCCAGATCCCTTCCCCCCACCTGGCCCACCAAGACCGGTTTCCGGGATGGAGATCCCCGGCTGGAAAAGCTCTTTGCCTGGCTGCGGGCCAATGTGACCCCGATGGCTCCCAGGGAGAGCGTGGAGAAGCGGCTGACCCGTGCCTTGGCACAGCAGAAGCAGGCGGAGCCCGATGTGCTCCGGGTGGCGTTGGAGGAGAGCACCTATTGCTCTCTCGACCTGCGGGTAAAGATCTGTTTGTCAGCCGGGATCAGACGAAGGTGTATGAGTCCAAGAAGGGGCCCGGCAAGACCGCGGCCGGACTCAGGCAGTTCTGGCTGAGCGGACTCGACTGTCTGCCACCTACCTTAGTCATATAGAACATGGGCGCAAGCAGATAAGCCTGGAAGCCCTGGTTCAGATTGCGACAGCTTTGGATCTTCCGCTAAACCAGCTTCTGGAGCTTCCTGACAGTAGGAAAGGCGCATTGGCACAACAGAAAGCAATTTTCCGGATCGGCGCTGTCGTCCGGCAGATTCTGAACGAAAACGGTTGGCAATCAGGAAAAAGATGGGAGAGCGCCACAACAACGCCAATACATTGACCATAGGGCCAGAAATGATTAACCTCAATTGGGACGAGCGCACTGTGCAGGTTTTCCTGACCACGGATTTTGACGGCCAATCTGATTACTAAACACTAGTGAAATAACTATGGACACTTGTCCTTTCGCCGTCGTGCCCGGCACATACTCTGTTTTCAGATTGAATATTTTCACCCTTTTCAAAAAATCCAGCAAAATTCTTTTGCTCCGTCCAAATTACAAGGGAGTGCAGAAATTCAGATCGTAAATGAGCAAAACGTTTATGACGTGAGTTGTGCCATTCAAAAAAATGGAAACTCCTTGTTTTTTTTGTGGGCGATTGCTATAATTCTACTATGCAATGATCTAGCAAGGACAGCTTTTAGGTCCACATGTTAATTCTGTGACATGGCCTATTTCTACAACACAGAGGCAATCATACCATACCGCAACAATCTCCTCTGGGTTTTGCGCATAGACAGATGAGATGCAGCTGCCTGTTTGACTGGTGCGACGTCAGAACAGCCCTGGTCAGACTATTGCTTCGTTGAGGCAGCCTTTTGAGCATCAAGGTAAAATACATGGTCAAAGACCAGTTTAGGAGGAAGAGAAATGCAAAGTAACTTACGAAAACGTATTGGGAGCGCGCTGCTTGCGGTTGTGCTGCTTCTGGGCCTTCTTCCGGCAACGGCGTGGGCGGAAGATCCCTGGCAAGAAGTCTCAGACAGCACAGCTCTGACTCTGACCGAGGCGTTGAAGAACGGCGGAAACATCCGGGTAACTGCATCTACCAATGTGGCCACTACGGAGACAGTGAACATTACTAAACCCGTTGTGTTGGACCTCAATGGCCAGACCGTGACTTGGAAAAGTTCCGCAAAGGAAATCATCAAGATCCAGAATGGCGGTAGTCTGATTATTCAAGATAGTAAAACCAACGGTACCCTAAACTTTACGAACACCTATGATGGCACATCCAACAGCGGAATTTATCTCTATACAGGCGGAAGTCTGACAATCAACAGCGGAACGGTTACTTACTGTCACGACAGCAAATCCGGCCGTGCGATTTATACGCTGGGTTCCGGTGCCTTTGCTATGAACGGCGGCACAGTAAAGATTTCCGGTGCAACCAGCCACGCTCTGTATTTGAGCGGTACAGCTCCCAGTGAAATCACCGGCGGCAGGATTGTGCTTGACGGTCAGCTGTCTGCCTCTATGGTCTACGGCCTTTGCGCGTATGGGAGTGGTGCCGTAAATATCACAGGCCTTGAAGTAGATGGAAGCAATGTACCTGAAATAAAAACCGTTTACTGCGTATACGGAGCCAATAATCATATTTCGGGTGGTACATACAAAACCAATAGCCGAAACACAAGCTACGCTGTAAGCGGCCCTTCTTCCAAAAACACTTCTTCTATCTCCGGCGGTACCTTTAACGGCGCGGTTAAGGCGGCCGCCGGTAAGATTACCGGCGGTATGTTCTCCAAACAGCCTTCCGTGGACTATCTGTCTGAGGGCAAGATCTATGAGAGGAAGGATGACGGCTACTACCATGTGGTGGACGGCACCTACGTGGCCTGCATCGACGGAGTAGGCTATACATCCTGGGACGATCTCTTTTTCGATGTTCCCGCTAACAGCAGTTCCGCAAAAATCGTGGATGTCATGTCTGATTCAGATATGATAACAATTCCCGCAGAGAAAAATGTTACGTTCCGCAGCACTGCTGACTATAAGATCGGCAAGGTTGTAAACAACGGAAGCCTTCGCGTGATCTCCCAAATGACTGACACGGTCATCGAAAACCATGGAACACTTTCGCTTGCGCATGAAGTCGGTTCTATTGTAAATGCGGAAAATGCCAGCGTAACCGTCACTGATAGCAACGCCAAGGTTACGGATTCGATTGTAAACAGCGGTACCCTGAATATTGCCAGTGGTACCTACCCTTGTGACATCCAGAACTCCGGCGCTCTGAATATCACCGGCGGCACGTTCCAGGGCAGCGTTACCAGCACAACCGAAACAAACATCACCGGCGGAACCTTCTCGGCGGATATAAAAGATCTTTGCGCCAGCGGCTATACTACCAGGAAGAACCGAGAGGGCACCTGGGAAGTTGTGACAGATGATCGAGTTGCCCAGAATGGTGAATACTGGTACAGCTCCCTGGCCGATGCGCTGAAAGATGTAAGAACTGGTGAGACTGTAACATTGCTGAAAGATGCCTCCCTCAAAAATGAAATTACGATCACTGATAAAAATATTACGATCGATACCAATGGCCGTACTATAACCTATACGGGGGAGAGATTTTACAGATACGCGGTCATCAATCTCTCGGGTACATCTAATGTGGTTGTAACCGGAAACGGAACATTTACGTTTGATCCGGATTATGTTACATATAACACAATCGGTTACATCTTTAGTTTGGCCGGCAATTCCAGGTTGACGATCGAAAACGGCACCTATCATGCCGGTTTTACATGTGTCCAGCTGGAAGAAAGTGCTGTTGCTTACATTAAGGATGGCATATTCAGCACGGATTCGGATCTGGGGCTGTATGACGAAAAATACTGGGCGTTAAACCGAGTTGATAACTCCGATACAAAGTTCTATGTTTACGGCGGCACTTTTGAAAATTACGACCCATCGAACAGTGTCACTGAAAGCCCGGCTGAAAACTTCTGCGCCGATGGATACAAGGTGACCAGCCGGGAAGAGGGCGGTAAGACCTACTATACCGTAGAGCCAGACGAAACTGCAACATTTGCAGCAGAAGTAGATGGCCTGAAATATATCTCTATTTCCGCCGCCATGGACGCTGCTGCGGACGGCGATACCGTGACCCTGCTGTCCAAATATGAAGGCGAAGAAGTTGTCACGGTTTCCAAGGCTATTACCGTTGATCTGGCTGAAACCGGCACATCCTTCGACAAATTTGTGCCTGCAGAAGCCTATCAAATGACCACTGACGGCACAAAGCTTGTCTTTGCGCTGAAGACATTTACAGTCACATTCAACAGCAACGGCGGCAGTGCTGTGGCGTCCCAGACCGTGACCTACAACACCGTGGCTACAGAGCCCGCCGCACCCACCCGCAGCGGTTACACCTTTGACGGCTGGTACAGCGATGAAGGACTGACCACTGTCTATGACTTCAGCGCGCCTGTCACCAGCGACATTACCCTGTATGCCAAGTGGACCTATATCGGCGGCGGCTCCTCCAGCGGCGGCTCCGGCTCCTCCGGCAACAAGACCGAGACCGTCACCAATCCTGACGGTTCCACCACCACTACCGTAACCAAGCCCGACGGTACCGTCACCGAGACCACCACTGACAAGGCCGGCAACAAAACCGAGGTCGTGGAGAAGCCCGACGGCTCCAGCAAGACCACCGTTACCAACAAGGACGGCTCCTCCTCCACCACCACCGTCTCCAAGGACGGCCAGGTCGAGGCCGAGGTCAAGCTGCCCACCACCGTCGTGGACAACGCCCAGGAAGAGGGCGAGTCCGTGGTCCTGCCCATGCCCGAGGTTCCCGTGACCACCGACGAGGACGACGCCCCCACCGTTACCGTAGACCTGCCCGCCGGCCGCTCCGCCCGCGTGCTGATTCCTGTAGATGACGTCACCCCCGGCACCGTGGCCATTCTGGTCCATGAGAACGGCACCAAGGAGATCGCCAAGACCTCCATCACCACCGAGGAGGGCGTAGTCGTCACCCTCAGCGACGGCGACACCGTGAAGATCATGGACAACTCCATTGATTTTGTGGACGTGCCCGACAGCTACTGGGGCTCCGCCTTCGTGGACTTCGTCACCAGCCGCGGCCTCTTCGCCGGCACCAGCGCCACCACCTTCTCCCCCGATCTGCCCATGACCCGGGCCATGATCGTCACCGTTCTGGCCGCCTATGACGGCGTGGACACCACCGCCCCTGTGGGCGACCACTGGTACTCCGCCGGCCAGCAGTGGGCTATGAAGAAGGGCGTGTCTGACGGCACCAACATGGAGGGTGTCCTCACCCGTGAGCAGCTGGCAGTCATGCTGTGGAGCTACGCCAGCCGGCCCGAGGCCTCCATCAGCCTCAACGGCTACTCCGACGCCGGCTCCGTCAGCGCCTGGGCCGTGGATGCCATGACCTGGGCCGTGGAGAACGGCCTGATCTCCGGCAGCGACAAGGGTGAGCTGCTGCCCCGGGGTCAGGCCACCCGCGTTCAGGTTGCCACCATTCTCATGCACTTCGTGGAAGTCATCAACCGCTAAAAGCCCGAAGCGAAAGGCAGGCAGTACGCCTTTTTGAGAACGGAACGGTTTTAACAAAAGGAACAAAGAACACAAGCGCCCCCTGCACGAAAAAACTGTGCAGGGGGCGCTTGTGTGTTCCGAAGATCTGCAATCGGGCCGTCTACTTTAAATATACTAAAACACGAAAAAAGTCACCGGGAAGCTCCGAGGCAGGAGCCTCCCGGTGACTTTTGGTTGTATTTGGACCGGGTTCTGAGCGAAGAGAGATTATGACGCCATGGCCTGGGCAAATCGCATCAGAATGGTGGCGGCCTGGGCTCTGGAAGCCTCTCCGCCCGGCCACAGTTGGTTATCCCCAATTCCGGAGATCAAACCTTGCTTTACCGCCCAAGACATAGCAGGCCTTGCCCAATCACTGGTCTGGGCCTCGTCTGCGAAGGACGAGAGGCTATCCTCCACGTCGGGGCTTCCCGCATAGCGCCACAGCATGACAGCCATCTGCTCCCGGGTGATGGGGTCATTGGGACCAAATTGATGGTTGCCGTAGCCGGTGACCACGCCTGCGCCTTCCGCCCAGCGGACTGCTGCTTCATACCAATCACCCGGCTTTACATCGCTATAGTGTACAGAACCGTCCACCACCGGGCTGCCTTCCAGCCGCCAGAGAATGGTGACGATCATGCCGCGGGTGGTGGCAATGTCAGGGGAGAAGGCGGCTTCGCCGGTACCTGTCATCAGGCCATGCTCCAGGCAGTAGTGGATGCCGTCATGGTACCAAGCGTTTCGATTTACGTCGGTGAAAGCAGCCATAGGGCAGCTTTCATCCCGGGGACAGTCGGCTGCGCCTGTGTCCTTCCGGAAGGTGACCGTGATGGTCACGCTGCCGCTGGGCTGGGTGAAGGTATAGGTGCCGTTGGCGTTGGGAGTGACCGTTACATCCTTGCCGCTCTTGTCGGTAACGGTGACGCGGTCCACCACATAGCCCTCGTCCGGCTTGGGGGTGATGGTTACCTTCTGACCGGAGGAAGGAGTGCTGGGACTGACGGTGAAGCTGCCATTTTCGCTCTCATGTTTCACCGGCGGATAGGTGGGTCTGGACGGGGAAGGGGCGTTGCGATAGCCCACGGCGTAGGTGGAGAAGTTCTTGACATGGAGAATGAGAGCGGTCTTGTCCTCGCTGACGGTAAAATACTCCCCGTCGGCGTTTTTGCTGCCCTCCCCCTGGGGCACGGTTTGGGCCTCACCCTCATGGATCCGGGAGATGGTGTAGGTGTACTTGCCCTGGAGCTCCGTGGGCAGGGGCAGCAGGATCTCCAGCAGGACACTGGACTGGGTGAGGCTGCTTGTGGTTGTGCTGTTTCCAGATGTGACGGTTTTGGTGAGCGTGCAGTCAAGGAACAGGGAGAGGTTGCTTTCTCCAGCACTCTGGAGCTTTTTCACGGTTTCATCTCCCACCTCATCCTCCTGCTGCTCATCGACTTTGAAGGTGATCTCCACTTTGCTGCCGTTTTGTTGTACATTCTGAGCGTCTTCTTCGGTGTAATCCTCGCCGTTGGGTTCATCAAACACCTCGTCCAGATTACCCACCACGATGTCCGGGCTGCCGGGGGTTATGTCCACGACGGAGTTGGTCACGTACTGGGGCAGAAGAGCGTTGCAGGTCCGGTCGGCCGTGGTGATCTCCACCATGCTGGTGACGGTGCGCTGGTCCTTGCTTACCACCAGATTGTAGATGCCGGGAAGCAGGTCACCAAAGTTGTAGCTGCCGTTCGAATCCGTGTTCGTCTCGGCGATCTTGTTGGCACCCAGCCACAGGCTGACCACGGCGTTTGCTACGTTTTGTTCAACGCTGCCTGTTTCCTCCTTGATGGTGCCGCGCACCTCGAACACCGCCTGCCACTGTGCCGTGAAGGTCACGTCGGTATAGGGCGTGGTGAAGCTGTTGCCGGGCTTGTAGATCCTGCCGTCGTACAGCCAGCCGGTGAATTGGGAGCCAGTCTTGGCGTAGCCGCAGTCGGGCAGAGTCAGGATACTGCCGCCGGCCAGCTCCAGATTGGTCATGGTGCCGCTGGTTTTTCCGTTCCCATCAAAGGTTACGGTGTACAGGGCGGGCTGCCCGTTGGCAATGGTGAAGGTGCCCACCTGCTTGCTCGTGCTGCCGTCGGGGTGACGGTAGTTGGGGTCTGTGAATTCCACCCAGACTTCATAGGCGCCCGGCTGGGTGGGGTTTTCCACCACGTTGCCGTTCTTGTCCTTGTAGACCACCTCGCAAAGTGCCTCGACCTCTGCGTCGCTCAGTCCGGGAATCTGGATCTCCGGTTCCTGGGCAGTGCCGTCAGCCTGCACCGCGTTGTCCGTCACCGTCACGGTGACGGGCTTCTTTTCGATGACCAGAGTGGCCGTGTTGTTAGTAATGGTGTAATTGTCCATGGTGGCGGTCACGGTGTAGGTGCCCGCTACCTCAGGGGGCGTATCGCTGTCATAGGCCGTGCCAACAGCGGTGGTTCCGGTGTAATGATAGTGAATATCATCGGCGCTGTCCCCGGCTTCCAGATCATCCGGCAGGATGGCGGCGCTGTCGTCATCGTCATAGACCTGCTTGATGTCCGTCCAGGTGCCGGTGATGGTCTTTTTGCCGATGGTCAGCTGCCCCACAACCTTGGAGGCATCACCACCCTCAAAGCAGAAATTGGGATCGCTGATAGTGACGGTAATATCGTAGGTATCGGCTTCGGTCTGGCTGTTCTCACCACCGTATTTGATGGTGTAGCCGTTGACAGGGATCGGCGTCTGGCCTTCCGACTGAGTGACCACGGCGGTTTTGGCGTTGCCGTCGTAGGTGTGGGTATTGCCGGTGACAGTGAAGCTGATGACGGCTTTGCTGATCGTCCAACGATGAGTCAGGCCGGTGCCGCCGTCCAGCGTATAGTTGGGGTTGCCCAGAGCGGTGACCTTAGCCTCGTAGCTGTCACCGGCCGCAGTTTGGGTGTTGCCGGTGTATTCCAAATGGAATGTATCGGTCTGTACTGCCGCATTGGTCACCGTAGCCGTGACAGTCTTTTTGCTGTCGTCATAGGTGAAACTGTCCTCGTCCCAACTGAGCGTCACCGGGCACGGGGTGATGGTGTACTCCTGTGTGGTGCCGGTGGTGGGGAGCACATAGTTGTCATTGCCCAGTCCAATGGCCTTGGCGGTGTAGGTGCCCACGTCCGTCTTGCCGCCGTTCTCGACTGTGACGGTGCAGGTATCGCCTCCAATCAGGCCGGTGGCCTCGGCGGTAACGCTGACAGCTTCGCCGTCGTAGACGAGGCCCTCATAGCCGCTCCATGTGAGGCCGACGGTTTTAGGCGTGATGTCCGCTTCGGCAGTGAGCGAATCAGCGGCGAGGACGTAATTGTTGCCCCATGTGCCGTTGAGAGTGACGGTGATATTTACGGTTTTGTTGGTCCCGGCGTTGGCGTTCTCAAATGTGAACACGCCGCCGGCGGTGGGCTTGTCGCCCAGCACCGCGCCGGTGAGCTCTATCGTGCCGGTGGTGGCCGTGTCGCCGTCGTAGACCTTGTTTTCCACGGTATTGACGGAGGCTGTCAGCTTCTTTTGTGCCACATACACGGCGACAGGCTGCTCGACGACATTGTAGTTTGCCTTGTCATCGGGCGTGAACACCACGGTGTACTCACGGCTGCCGCTCGCGGGATTGACGCTGCCGTCCTCCCATGCAAAATCTCCGGAAACGGCGCTGCCGCCGGTGAGCTTGCTCTTGCTGAGATTGTCGCCATAGGTGATGTCCGAAGCGATGGGCCAGACCGTCACCGGGTTTGCCCTGTTGATGGTGACGGCGACGGCGCTGCTCTGCGCGGGATTGCTGGTGAGCGTTCCGTCCGAGGCGGTGACCTTGACGGTATAGCTGCCGCTGTCGTCCACATAGGTGAGGGTAAGGTTCTTAAAGGCATCGCCAATGCCTTCCTTGATCGGTGTGTTCTTCCCGGCTTTGTACCATGTGTAGGTGTAAGAGATCGTATCGCTTGCTGTGTGGCTGGCCTCGGCGGTGAGGGTAATCTTCTCACCGTAGGTAGCCTCGGTTTTATTGGCGGTCAGGCTGACCGTGGGCGCGTCCAGCGTCCACTTGGCGGTGAGGGTGATGTTCTCGGTGACGCCGCTGCTGAAATCCCACTGTACATCGCCGTTGTACCAGCCGTCCAGCGTGTAGCCCGTGCGGGTGATCTCCGGCGCGGGGACGGTCGCGTTATACGAGAGGCCGGAGACGTCGGCGACCTCGCTGCCGCCGTTCTCGTCGAAGGTGACGGTGAGCGTTTTCTCGCTGGCGGGTACGGTGTAGGTCTGCTCCTCGCCGTGGGGCGCGGCGGCGGTGGCCTGCTCGCGGACGACGACCTGCGTACCCGCCGGGCGCTGCGTGAGCGTCGCGGGGCCGGGCGTCCAGTTTTTTCCGCCGTCGGTGCTGTACTCCATGCCGGCGGGCACGGTGATTGTGCCGTCGCCCTTGTCCTGGACGGTCTCGCCGGTGACGGCGACCTTATCGCCGGGCTGCGCGGGGCGGGACGGGGCGGTGAAGTGCACACTGTCAGAGGCGGGGATACCGTTCTGCGCCTGCACGCGTACTTCATAAGTTTTGCCGGGTTCAAGGGAAATGCTGCCGCTCTGCCAGCTCTGTCCGCCGTCACTGCTGATCTCATAGCCGGGATTTACGGTGATAATCTCGTCTGCGTAATCGATGCTCATGCCGTCGGCGTAGCTGTCTGGCGTCTTGGCCGCGGTGGTGACGCCGCTCTGCGACGGCTGAGACGGCATGGCGCTGTCCGTCTCCTCGCTGCGCGTCCAGACGGTGTACTCCGTGCCGGGGGTAAGGCCGTCGAAGGTCAGGCTTTCGCCGCTGCCGCTCTGGGCGCTTGTCCAGTCGGATTCATCGGGGGTTTTATCTTTCGGCAGGACGATGTACTCCTGTCCGCTCACGCTGCCGGTGATTGTGATGCTGCCGTCGGTGACAGTGATGGCGGAGCTGTCGGTACCCGGCTCGGCGGGCGGCTTCACCGGGGCGGTCTTGGTGGTGACGGAAGCAGAGGCGCTCTCCGAGACCGGGGCGCTTTCCGTCGCTGCCACGCGGACGCTGATGGTGTAGTCCGTGCCGGGCATCAGGTTTTCAAATGTATAGCTGCCTGTGGCGCTGACCCAGCTGCCGCCGTTAATCGAATACTCGCATTCGGGATTTGTGCTGATGGTGATGCTGGTGTCCGTCCTGTCCGTCACCTCGGGCGCTGCCGGGGTCGCGGGGCGCGCGGTGACGGTGAAGGCCGTGAAATCGGAGGGGTTATGGGTCGTGGTTCCGGCCTTGCGGATGTAATAGGTCGTGCCGGGGGTGACGTTGCCGCTCTCGATTTTTGTGCCGCCGTCCGCCGCGGTATAGACCTCGTAGCCGCTGTCTACAGTGATAGTCTCTTCGGCATAGTCGATTTCATAGCCCTCGCCCTTGTCGGGCGCGGTCTGCGAGGCTCTGGTGATTTGGAAGGTCACGCTGGCCGTGGCGTTTTCTTTAGTAATCTTTGCCGTTGCGGGGCCGACATCGGTGTTGTTCTCGTAGGCCGGCGTCAGGTCGCCGCCCTGCCAGCCGTTGCTGCAATCCACCTCGGCGGGCGTAATGGGGCTGCCGGTGTAGATGAGGTCAGCGCCGGACGGGATGTAAACTCTCGCCGTCTCGCTGTGGCCGCAGGTGCAGCTCTCGGTGATGGTATTGCTGTCGGCGGTGTATGTATAGCTGTGCTGGTGCAGCATGGCCTCGCCGTCGCTGGTGCGCGCCACGAGATAGGAGCTGTCCTCGGAGCTAAAGTAGCCGCTCGGGGCGGCATCGCCCATTATAGTGTTCCAGCCGCTGGTGAACGTGCCGGGCTTTGCCATCTTCACGCCGATTTTGCCGCCGGTCAGTTTGCCGCCGATGGTGATGACGGCGTCAGTGTCCAGATAGACGTTGCAGTTGCTCCCGCGCGACGTGTTGCCCGTGATGCTGGCGTCGCCGGAGATGGTGAAGCTGCCGTTTACATGCACACCTCCGCCGTATTCGTCCCAGTAGGCCGTATTGCCGGAAATCTCTCCGCCGTACATGGTGAAGCTGCCGTTTACTTGCACGCCTCCGCTGCCGCTGGTGCCGGTGGCATGGTTATTGGTGATGGAGCCGTCATACATGGTGAAGCTGCCGCCTCTGGCCACATTTACGCCGGCACTGCCGTAGGTGGACTCATTGCCCGAGATTGTGCCGCCGCACATGGTGAAGCTGCCACCGCCGCTCACAGCAACGCCGCTGCCGAGCTGGGCGGTGTTTCTGGTGATGGAGCCGCCGTACATGGTGAACCTGCCGCCGTTGCTCACAGTAACACCGCCGCCGGAGTACGCTTTGTTGCCGGAGATGGAGCCGCTGTACATGGTGAAGCTGCCGCCTTGCACATAAACGCTGCCATAGCCGTTACTATTGGCATCGGTATAGTTCTGCCCGGTGATTTTGCCGCTGCCGCAGTCGCAGAGGGTGAGGCTGGCGTCGGTGGGCACTATGATGTGCTTGCCGTTCAAATCCAGCGTCTTGCCGTTGAGGCAGAGAATCACGTTGCCGCTCACGGTGATGTGGCCGCCGGTGTTGTTGGTCAAATCCTTTGTCAGGTAGTAATTGCCCGGCCCCAGCGTAGCCTCCAGGCTGCTGAGCGGGTCGAAGGTCGTATTCTCCATGCCGTTGTCGATGGGATGGACGTGGGGCGCAAGCAGCACGCTGGAGTCAAACATGGTGTTGTTGGAGGAGACGGTGATGCCGTTCCCGGTATCCGTGCCGCCCACATAGACGTCGTATTGCCCCGCCGGGACGCTGCCTATGTAGCCACCGGCGCTCTCGCTGTAATCCAACGTCACGCTTGGATCCAACGTCACGCTTGGATCCAGCGTCACGTCCAGAGAGCTGTCGTCAGATTTGATGGTGATGGGGATATAGGCTTCGCTTTCCGTGGCTGTTATGAAAATCTGATTGTTGTCGTCTGACAGGCCGAAATAGCAGCCCTTGTTTTTGATGGACAGGCGGGCCATATCCTGAGCGGTCACAGTATGGACGCTGCCCTGGACGACCACTCTGCCCTCGACTGCCTCGCCGCAGGTGACGGCGAGGGGATGCTGCAGCGCGCTGGTCAGGTAGACGAATTTGCTCGCACTGGTGTTATCCAGATAGATGTCGCCCTGGATGTCTGCCGCGCCGCCCAGGTACAGCTGGCCATCTACGCCATCCTTTGAGCTGTGGAACACGCTGTTGCCGTACGGGAGGCCGCTGCCATTCTTTGTGGCGGTGTTGCCGTAAATCTTGCCGCCGTTGATGGTGAGCTTTCCATATGAGGCGTTGTAAATCGCGCCGCCGCATGTGGCGCTGTTGCCGGTAAAGATGCCGCCATTGATGGTGGCGGTGCCGAGATTGTAGAGGCCGGCTCCGCCGTAGTCGCTGGTGGCGCTGGTCATGGTATTATTTTGGATGGTGCCGCCCTCCATGGTAAATGAGGACGAGGACGACACATAAATCGCCGCGCCATACGTTTCCTGTTTGCAGTTCTGTATGGTACCGCTTTTCATGAGGCAGCTGCCCGACCCCTCTATCCTGACTACGTTGGATTTGGTTGTAGCCCCTGTTATCGCGATCGTCTCTCCGTTTCCGTCAATGGTAACGCCGTCTATAACCAGCTCGCCGCCATTGACATAGAACATGCCGTTCTTGCCCTCATAATTTCTCAAAAAAGTTCCGCCGCCCTGAAGCGTCAGTGTAGCCCCGGAGCGAATGGTAATCGTGCCGCTGACAGTCACGGTCACGCCATCCTCCACTGTCCAGACGGTGTCGGTGCTGATAGCTGTTGTTGAAAGCTCCTTATCCGCTGAGAATGTCGTGTTCGCCGCGGCGGCTGTGCCCGGCAGCATCCCCAGCACCACACAAATTGTCAGCAGCAGGCTGAGCCATTTTCTTCCTGTTCCTCTCACACGCATAGTGATCCTCCCATTCTTCCAACGCCGCGGTCTGGCCCGCGGCAAGATACACCTCTGGGCTGCGGTCAGTTCCTGGATTCCATAAAAACACGCCCAGGCAATCCCTTGACGGAAACTGCCTCAAATGATATTTTAAGTGCAATCTATTTTATCGTTTTCAGGAAGAAAACGTGGCCTGTGCGTAAAATCTGTGCATTTTTGCGTAAAATTTGCAGATGGGCCAAATGGCGCCGGAAACCGGCCGGCTGACGCTTTGCACTCGGTGGCATCCGTGTTGTGCTGCCCGTTCAGAGAGCCGGTACAGGGCCGTCTCACGGGGCGGAGCATGGCCGGAAGGTGCGCCTAGCCTTGCGCTGCGGCGGCGGTCAAAGGTGTCTGGGCAGCTGCGGTTCAGAGGGGAGGAACGTATGATGGAACTATTTGTCATGGAATATATGACGGCGCTTGGCATGACCATGGTGATGCTGTTTTTGGACAGCCGGTATTCCAGACGGCGCACCGTTTTGATCGGCTGCGGCGCCATCGCTCTGGTCATGGCTCTGGTGGCCGTCCTGTACCGGGAGGCGGGGGCGGACGTCACCCTTCACATGTACACCCTGGTGGCCCATGTTCCTTCTCTGCTGCTCTCCTTTTTTCTCAGCCGCTTTTGTGGCTGGCGGCTGGTGTTCCAGCTCCTCTCCGCCGTCCTGTTCTGCACGCTGATTCAGCACGGAGCGGGGCTGGTCTACTATCTGTCCGGCGGCTATTTCTGGGTGCTGGTTCTGGCCTATGTCGTGCTCAGCGCCGTGGTGATCTGGTTTCTGATTCGCTTTCTGCGGCCGCTGTTTCTGCAGGCCCTTCTGGAGCTGCGCCGGGGCTGGTGGCTTATGTGTCTGGTGCTGGCGCTGTACTATGTTATTTTGGTCTATTTGATTCCCGGCTATGTGGGGAACGAATGGAGCAGCACGGTGGTCAAGCCTGCCATTTCTCTGATGATGGTGGGAGTTTATTCCATTTTGATGCTTCTCTTTTCCCGTGTCCGGAACGAGGCGGAGGCCCGGCACAGCGCACAGATAACTGCGCTGCAGCTGTCCGCCCTGCGCAGCCGGATGAAGGCGGTGAACGTATCGGAGGACATCATCCGCATGGAGCGTCACGACCTGCGTCACCGGCTCCAGGTGGTGGCAGAGCTGGTGGCGCGGGAGGACCGCAGCGAGGCGCTGGCCTTCCTGGAGGCCGCCCAGAAGCGGCTGGATGAGCAAAAGACGATCCGCTGGTGCCGCCCGCCGGTGCTGGATGCGGTCTTTGCCTCCTACTTTGACCAGGCCAGAAATCAGGGAATCCCGGTGGAGGCAAAGATCGCCCTGTCCGACGCCTTCCCGGTGGACGAGGGAGAAATGGCCATTGTCCTGGCCAACGCGCTGGAAAATGCCATCCATGCCAATCTGGCCCTGCCCCGGGAGCGGCGTGACATCCGCTGTAAAATGATGGAGACGCCCAGCGTCATGCTGGAAATCTCCAATCCCTGTGTGGGTGGCATTTCCTTTGACAAAAACGGGCTGCCCGTGGCGCAGCAGGAGGGACACGGTCTGGGCGTGCAGTCCATCTTGGCGTTCTGCAAAAAATACGGGGCTGTTTGTCAGTTTGGACTGACAAACGGCCGGTTCCGGCTGCGGCTGGTGCTGTGAACCGCGCCGTCTGGTGACGGCCGGGCACATACCGCGTTTGTCTTCCTGAGGAAACGGTCAATCAGCCATAAAGCAGTAGCCGTTCCCGCAGGGAAATTGTTTTCCTGTTGAAAATATAAAGAACGCTGTCGCAAGTATCCCGAAAACGGTGACTACTTCGCGGACAGAATATGAGGAATTGAAACTCCCGAACTAATGACTTCTGGCGCGGCATGGCCTTGTAAAAAAATGAAATGACTTTTATTTTCTGTGCCGGCTTCCGTTGTGAGTCGCTCCCGATATGGGGAACGTGGATTGAAATTTGCTCACTATAGACAAATATAGTGCCTGTTGAACAGGCAAAGAAATCCTGTAAGCTGCAGGAAGCGCCAAAGTTGTAGGTAGGATTGGGATGTGCCGACACAAAAACTTTGAACATCTGAAATAAATTTGTGTGCTCCCTTTACATGTCCAGGGGATGGCAATTGTACCGATATCGGAACAATTATTCGTATTTTACCAGCATTTTTCCGTTTAAATATAAAATCGAAAAACTTTTTTGAGTAATTTTATGCAGAAATGTATTGACGCAGCATGGGAAACATGGTATAGTTTGTCTTGTAAAAGTCTCTCTTTGTTGTGCCTGGTCATCCAGCACATCGCGTCACTCCTGTCCTGCCTATCAGGACTTGTCCCTCTTACAAAACACCTCAGAGGCTATGTTTTTATCTGAGGCCTTATATGCTAGAAGTCATTTTATCGACTGAACCAAGAGTATTTACCACGAGGTAAATGCTCTTTTTGTTTATCCAAAATCCAGGGCATCAGTGTATTTGATCCATACGCTGGTGTCCTTTTTTACATATATGTTCTTCTTTTCCACAGCGCTTTGTCGACGTCAACACAAGCAATTACCAAGGCCCATGGCACGGAGGACAACAAATCCGTACCGAACCCCAGCAACTAGCCGCATAACGCGACCCGCTTGGAGCCCCCGGAGACTGGCTCCCACCCCTGGCACGGCGACCAGGGGTGTCCCCGGCATAGCCGTACTCGCCTCGGATGGGGCGTGGGGAAACCGTCCCTGGATGTGGGGGCATCTCCTGTGTGGTGATCTGCTGTATGAGCCAGCTCTATTACACGCAAACCTGCCCGTTACATGGGGGGTGAACTGGTTATTTTGCAACATTGTTGGAAAATAACCAGTGAGGGGGGCGATACCGTGGCGGGTATCGACTCTGATAGGGGTCACCATATCCCTCTGTAGCAAAGATATGTGCCACTTTTAACTGCCCACCTGAACTATTGGGCTGGGGTGTCTGCCGTCACCTAGTACAGCAGGAATTTGTCTGTGGAAAAGGAGAATCCATATGGCCAGTTTAAAATACTTGATTTCACATATGCATGAGAACCTTTGCAAGCTAAAGGATCCCTCAACACAAATTGAGGACGGGTCAGCGAAGATGTACAAGAATCACGCCGTTAAATTTGGAGAGTGGTGCAAGGTAGAACATCGATGCAGAACTCCGGAAGAACGTCGCCCTCATATGTAGGGCTATGCGGATTGGCTGATTGCGCATGGAAAAAGCCCCAACGCCATCCACACCTACTTAGCTGGCGTATACAGGTGGTTTGATATCCCTTTGGAGTACATCGACAAGCCCGCCGACAACACCCACAGTCGGGGCGTAAAGGCCGTAGATGACCGCAGCTTCTTTGACGACTCTAAAGATGATGGTGCGCTCCGCCGGGATGTTTTCTTCAAAGTGCAGATGGGAAAAATCCTGTTCCGATTTCAGGACCACTTGCTCTCCCCTCTTTTCCAAAGACATGGCCTGCTCAAACTGTGCCAGGGAGATGGTACTGTTCAGAAACGCGGAGGCGAAGTAGGAATCGTCGGCACGATAGCCTATGATGACATTGTAGTCCTTATAGGGGGGCAGGAAGGTGCTGACAAGATACTCCTTGCCCCGGGTAGCAATATCGGAGCTGAGATTAATTTGCGGTTCATGAGAAGGATAGAGATCCAGTGCAGGATGTTGTAATTGTAATTGCCATCTGTGAGATTCAAAATGGACAGCCCGTCAGTTCGGAAGGAATATCGATTGGCAAAGCCGTCCTGCGCCATGGAACAGGCCCACTCTTTTGCCAGTTCTAAAGTCTCCGTGCAGTGGAAGCCAGGGCCGTAATCATTGAACGGATTGCCCTTTCTAAATTCAGGACGTTCAATGATCGAAGACGAACCGTGGTACAGTGTCAGCGTCCTGTCCGTGGGGACCCTCCTTGTTAAAAGACTGGCAAAGCAATACTATCGCTAACCAATAGTCAGTGTATCGCTGAAAAAATACTTGTTCAACCACAACGAGTCAACACGATTGGTCCTCACAAAACAATAACAGGATACTCATACATTTCCCAAAATCTTAGTTGACAGGAATATTTCGATTTAGAACTCAAGTGATATCCTCAAGTCCTGTTCCGCCTACATAGAACTCAGCCATGTCATCCAGACACAGGCAGGCCAGGCGGCGGTGTGGGGCATTCAAGTGGCCGCAGCCACAGTCGATGTCGATGATCCCGTTTCCGTGCCAGACGGAAGAATTCTCTTCCATCCTGCCAGTGAGAAAGACTGTGGGCGTATGGCCGACGATACAGGCAGTGTCCTCGTAGGGGCTTACGCTGTCTGGTTCCACCCAACCCCAGATGCGGGTGTCGTGATCATATCCAGGAAAGCCGTGGACAAGATGAAAGTTCTGCTTGCCCACCGTGAGATCCAAGCTGTCCGGCAAGCCGGAGAGAAAACGCAGGATACGGTCTCGTTTTTTGGGGGTGCTGTGGTAGAGCAGTTCCTGGTAGGTAGTCATTCCTCCGTTCTGCCGCCACAGATTCCGGGCGCCGACTTCATTATTGGGGCCCAGGGTGCTGAGACACATCTGTTCATGGTTACCCAGGAGCATAGTCATATTGGGAGCCTCCATTATTTGCTCCAGTATGTCCACACCGCCTGTGCCCCGATCAATCACATCACCAAGAATGTATAAATGGTCTGTATCGGAAAACCGGATCTGCTCCAGATCAAAGACTTGGTATATTTGCGGATGTCGGTGATTTCGGTGTGCTCGCAAGCGTGCAGAAAGTCGTCCATGGTCTGTTCAAGAAACTCGGACAGACCGCCCTCGGTGCAGCGGTCGGAGTTGCGGTTGATGGCGTCGATCACATTGGCATAGGAGATCAGAGCGCCCCGATCGTTGGCCTGCTGGCGGGCACAGGCCATTTCAATCAGACACTCAATGCAGAACTTGAAGGCATTCATTCGGCGGTCATCCACAAAGCCTCTGGTGGTGAGGAAGGGATGCTTGCAGCGGAACTCCCATTCGGTGAGGTAGTGGATGGCGCACTCCATCATCTTGGGATCACTGGCATACTGGTAGGGAATGGCCTGCTGGATCGTCAGCTCCTCCATAACCTTATCCTGGATCTCTTCTTCACTCATTCCTTCACTCTCCTGCTGAATGAATGAGTGATTATCCTGAGTATTATTTTTAGTCTTACAAGGAAGTATTATATTGTTCCCCCCATTACCGTTGGTACGTTCACCGTATGTACGGTTACCGTTGGTACGGAAATGTAGGGTACGGGGCGCGTCCCCTACATTTTGTGGGGTACGGGAATCTGCCTGCTGTTCCGGGGCGGGTTCAGCGTTGTCCCGCTGGGCCTTTCGGGTGAGGTTGGTTGCGGTAACTTCCCCGGCCAGATTGTAATAGTAGGTGTGTACCCCATCGGCAGGGTCGGCCACATCCAGGAGCTCATACTCCACGCACCAGCGGTTATTCTCGCCGGACGGGGTGAAGTGCACTTTCAGGTAGCCGCGGTTTTTCAGTTTGTCCCTGGCGCTGTTGAAGACGCGTTCTTTCTCCAGGCAATGCGCCATCGGAAAAGCCTTGGTTAGAGTCAGGGCAAGAGGACATAATCAGCGTGTAGAGTCTCTTGGCTTTCAGAGAGAGTTTGGGATCATGGATGGCAGCATTGCCGGCCATAGTGATGCTCTGACGTTTGCGGAAGATACTATTTTCGGCAGTCTTATTGTTCAGCGACATGTCATACAGTCCTCTCGTTTGTTAAAGTGAGAAAAGAAAAAAGCATCTGGGCCAAATCCACCCAAATCCTTTCAGACTGTACAGTTATATGGTATAATAGTAATGTTTACGGTGTTGCAGTTGCAGAGGGAAAATTTGTTGCCCTGTTGCCGGAATGTTGCCCTGTGATGAAAAAAGATGATGTAAAGCAATATGAAACACTTTACGGAGTGTTTTAAAAAACATGGTGTTTGGTAGAGAAAATACACGGCGTTACACGGACTTATACGGGAGTTTGTACGGGGCACATTACTCGAAATCAGTTTGGGAGCAATCCCACGAGGGTTCGAATCCCTCCCGCTGCGCCATGCTGCCGTGAACGTGAAGCGTTCACGGCAGCTTTTTATTGTTTTACCTTATTGGTCTATACCGTCGTACTGCTGCTCAATGATTCCCGTGCCGTCTCCCCCGTCGACGTCAGTGTCCCCACAGGCCTCCAAATCAAAAGAAAGGAACTTCCATGATCAAAAAATCCCGTTTTCTTCGTCCCATTCTCCCATTTCTCTGCGCCGCAGCGCTCTTTTTCACTCCCGTTCGTGCCGTGGAGACCGACGTATCCTTCCAGGATGTCCCCCAGGACGCCTGGTACGCCTCCTTTGTCTACTACGTACAGGCCCAGGGTCTGATGTCCGGAACAGGCGCAGGCACCTTCTCCCCCAACCTCCCCATGACCCGGGGCATGCTGCTTACGGTTCTTTACCGGGTGGCGGGATCTCCCCTGCAGGATGAGTCCGGCGTGGGGACACTGTTTTCTGACGTCCCGCTGGATGCCTGGTACGCGCCCGGAATCTACTGGGCCCGGTCAGAAGGGATCGCCAGCGGCTACAGCGAGGAGACCTTTGGCCCCGACGACCCCATCACCCGGGAGCAGCTGGTCACCATGCTGTGGCGCTACTCCGGCAGTCCCTCCGCGCAAATAGATTCCGCCTTCGCCGATGAGGACGCCATCTCCCTGTGGGCAGACACCGCCGTCAGCTGGGCAAGCGCCGAGGGTCTGGTCAGCGGAACATCAGGCAATCGGTTTGAGCCCATCGGACTGGCTACCCGCGCTCAGGCAGCTGTCATTTTAACTAACTATGACCAGCAAAACCCCCAGGAGCAGCCGGATCCCGACCCGGAACCGGACCCGACGCCAGAGGTCCCGGAGGAGACGCTCCCTCCCCTTCTGCCCAATTCCTACGACAGCAGCGCCTTTGTGGTGGAAAACGGATTTTTGACCTATCAGGGCGGCACGCCCAGCTATGTGGGCATTGACGTCTCTGCCCATCAGAAGCTTATTGACTGGGAAAAAGTTGCGGCATCCGGGGTGGATTTTGTCATGATCCGGGCCGGTTATCGGGGCTACACCCAGGGGTTGATCTACCAGGATGACTACTTTACATACAACATCAATGAGGCCCTCCGTGTGGGGCTGGATGTGGGGATCTATTTCTTCTCCCAGGCTACCAGCGTGGAGGAGGCCCGGGAGGAGGCCCTCCAGACCCTGGAGTGGATCGAGGACTACGATATCACCTACCCTGTGGTCTTTGACTGGGAACGGGTCAGTCAATCCAATTCCCGCACCAAGGACACCACAGGGGACATGATCACCGCCTGTGCCCGGGAATTCTGCGGCATCATAGCCGATGCCGGCTACACCCCCATGACCTACGGCAGCCCCTCCAAGGTGGGCAAGGACCTACAGCTGGACCAGCTCTCCGACTTTCCTTTCTGGCTGGCCCATTACACCATTGACTGGTGCCCCACCAGCTTCCAGTACCACTATGACATGTGGCAGTACAGCAGCAGCGGCATGGTGGACGGAATTGACGTCCGGGTGGATTTAAACATCTGTCTGCGGGATTGGTAACTCTGCCTCTCGCAGAGAAACTGGCAGCGCCGAAAAACGGTGCTGCCAGTTTTTTCACTCAGGCTCCAGCTCCCCCTCAAAGACGGTACGGGCCGGGCCACCCAGGTAGAGGGTCCTCTCCTCCCGCTCCAGGGTCAGCGCCCCGCCCGGCAGCTGAACCCGAACCCGGCTTTCGCACAGTCCCCGCCTCCACGCCGCCGCAAAGGCCGCGCAGGCACCTGTCCCGCAGGCCAGAGTGACTCCGCTGCCCCGCTCCCACACCCGCACCGACAGGGTCCTGGCATCCTCCACGGCTGTAAATTCCACATTACTGCGCTCCGGCAGCCCGGGATGCTGCTCCAGCAGCGGACCCAGCCGCTCCAGCTCCACCGTCTCCACCGAAGGGCTGAAGATTACTGCGTGGGGATTTCCCACGTCCACCGGAACGGCCCGGAAACACATGCCTCCGGCCTCCAGTTCCCGCTCTTCCCCCACCTTTGCCTCTCCCATGTCCACCCGAATCCACGTGGCTTTGCCTGCCGAGACGGTCAGCTCCAGCCGGCGGGGTCCGGCGTCGGTGTCGATGGTCAGGCACCGCTTGCGCGTGAGTCCTTTGTCATAGACATACTTGCCCACACACCGGATTCCGTTGCCGCACATGGCGCCCCGGGAGCCGTCGGCGTTGTACATCTCCATGGTAAAATCCCCCGTCCGACCCGGCTTGATGCAGATGATTCCGTCCCCTCCCACGCCAAAGTGGCGGTCGGACAGGCGCACTGCCAGTTCAGGCAAATTGGGCGGACTTTTCTCCAGACAGTTGAGATAGATGTAGTCGTTGCCCAGGCCCTCCATCTTGGTAAAACGCATAGACCCTCGCCCCTTTCCGGGCGCAGAGGCGGCGTTCTTCCCCAGCTGCAGACAAAGCGGACCGCCGCAGGCCATCAAGCCCGCGGCGGTCCGCCGCTCTCTTCGCCCATGTAAGACTATGCAGGACCGGTGCTGTCCCATGCCTGTTCAGAGGCGCTCATATTCCCGAATCATCCGGCGGGCCGTCTGAACCAGACGGGCGCCGGTATCCATGCTTCGCTTTTGCAGCAGGCGGTGGGCCTCCTCCTCACTGAGGCCCTTCCGCTCCATCAAAAGGCGCTTGGCACGCTCGATCGTCTCCTGATCCGAGCTGCTGCGGTGAGAGCGGAGCAGTCCCTCTGTGCGGTGACCGAACTGAAGCAGGAGGCGGACTGTGGACACCGCCTCCTCCCGGCGGATGGGGGTTGCCAGTTTGTACACCTGGTCGCTGCCGCAGTGGTCCAGCACATGCTGAGCTCCCACCAGCAGCAGGGAGCAAAAGGAAGGCAGATCCTCACTGAGCCACTCCGCCGGGCCGTCCGCCAGATGGGGAGAACAGACCACACAGTAGGTGGTCTGGCTGGCCAGCAGGCGGCGCACCTCATCCCCCGAACGACAGGTCAGGCAGCGGGCTGTCCCGGTGCTCTCCAGCAGGTCGCTGAAGCTCCGGCACATGGCCGTATTTTCAAAGGCCACAATGACAGTTTCCACAGTTCCTCACTCCCTTCCCTCGTTCTCTTTGCCGCTCAATAGGTCACCAGGTACTTTTCCACTTCCCAGCTGGACACCCTGGTCTGATACTCCTTCCACTCCTTCATTTTTCCACGGAGGTAGTGCTGGGCCACGTGCTCACCCAGCACATCCATCATCAGCTCATCCTGCTCCAGCTCCCGGAGGGCCTCCTCCAGGGTCTCCGGCAGGGCGTCAATGTTCTTGGCTATCCGGTCGCTCTCGTCCATGTCGTAGACGTTGTCCGTCACCTCCGGCGGCGGAGTCAGGCCCCGGGCGATGCCGTCCAGACCGGCGGCCAGACAGGCCGCCACCGCCAGATAGGGGTTGCAGGAGGGATCGGGGCTGCGCAGTTCCACCCGGGTGGACTGCCCTCGCACGGCGGGAATCCGAATGAGGGTGGACCGGTTGGACGCCGACCAGGAGCGGTAGCGGGGGGCCTCATACCCGGCGCTGAGCCGCTTATAGGAGTTGACCAGGGGGTTTGTCAGAGCGGTAAAGCCCCGGGCATGCTCCAGAAGGCCGGCAATGAAGGCATAGGCCGTCTTGGACAGCTGGCGCGGGCTCCCCTCGTCATAAAATACGTTCTTTCCATTCTTGAACAGGGACATGTTGAGGTGCATGCCGGAACCGGCCACACCGAAAATGGGCTTGGGCATGAAGGTGGCGTGGAGTCCGTTTTTCTGGGCCAGCGTTTTTACCGCCAGCTTCAGGGTCATGATCTTGTCCGCCCCGTCCATGGCGTCCACATAGCGGAAGTCAATCTCGTGCTGGCCGTTGGCGCACTCGTGGTGGCTGGCCTCGATCTCAAAGCCCATGGCCTCCAGATTCATACACACTTCCCGCCGGGTGGATTCCCCGTGGTCCAGAGGGCCCAGGTCAAAGTAGCCCGCCTCGTCCCGGGTCCGGGTGGTGGCCCGCCCCTGCTCATCGGTCTCAAAGAGGAAAAATTCCAGCTCCGGCCCGATGTTGAAGGTATCAAAGCCCATATCCTGACAGCGTTTCAGCACCCGGCGGAGCACTCCCCGGGGATCGCCCACAAAGGGGGTGCCGTCCGGGTTATACACGTCGCAGATCAGCCGGGCCACCTTGCCCTGAGCGGGCCGCCAGGGGAAAATGGCAAAGCTGTTCAAATCGGGGTAGAGACACTGGTCCGACTCGTTGATGCGGGTAAAGCCCTCGATAGAGGAGCCGTCAAACATGATCTGGTTGTTGACCGCCTTTTCAATCTGGGAGGCGGTGATGGCCACGTTTTTCAGCTGGCCGAAAATATCCACAAACTGCATGCGGATAAATTCGATTTCCTCTTCCTCCACAATGCGGATGATTTCCTCCTTGGTGTAGCCCATGCAAATCGCGCTCCTTTCCTCCCTGAACGACCGGTTCCCACAGGGATTTGAATAATTCAGTATTGCATTTTCCCGGGAGTCCTGTCAAGATTTTTCTCCGGCCTGTCCCTTCTTCTCCGCCTCATCTGCCGCCCTTGTGGACATTTCCCACATTCCGGGGAATACCTTCCAACCACTTTCGTCAGAATTGATTCTTGCAAATCCACCGGAGATGGAGTATGTTAATGACAAGAAGATTTTCCTGCCCAAGGGGCACGGCAATCGGTTTGTTTGCGTGAGACAATGGTGTCGTCGGGCATCATTGTCTCCTTTTTTGTATCCAGACCGAAGCTGAACATTCCAGGAAAGGGTTGAAGGAACGAATGAGCATCAACATCTCTGAAATCTTTGGCACCAATGTATTCAGCATGTCCGTCATGCGGGAGCGCCTGCCCAAAAAGGCCTATGCCGAGGTAGTGGACGTGATGGAGCACGGCGGCAACATCAGCATGGCCACCGCCGACATCGTGGCCAACGCCATGAAGGACTGGGCGGTGGAAAAGGGTGCCACCCACTACACCCACTGGTTCCAGCCCCTCACCGGCATCACCGCCGAAAAGCACGACTCCTTCCTTACCGCCCCCAACGACAGCAAGACCCTGCTGCAGCTCACCGGCAAGCAGCTCATCATGGGCGAGCCGGACGCTTCCTCTTTCCCCTCCGGCGGGCTGCGCTCCACCCACTACGCCCGGGGCTACACCGCCTGGGACATGACCTCCCCCGCCTTTGTGAAGGAGATGTCCTGCGGCACCATTCTTTGCATCCCCACCATCTTCGTCTCCTACAACGGCGAGGCTCTGGACAAGAAAACGCCCCTGCTGCGCTCCATGGAGGCCATCAACATTCAGGCCCTCCGCATTCTCCGCCTCTTCGGTAACCAGGAGGCCAAGAAGGTCACCCCCCTGGTGGGTCCGGAGCAGGAGTACTTCCTGGTGGATCGTGAGAAATATCTGAAGCGTCGGGACCTCATCTACACCGGCCGCACCCTCTTCGGCGCTCCCGCCCCCAAGGGCCAGGAGCTGGACGACCAGTACTTCGGCGTCATCCGGGAACGGGTAGGCGCTTTCATGTCTGACCTCAACGAGGAGCTGTGGAAGCTGGGCATTCCCGCCACCACCCAGCATAACGAGGTGGCCCCCGCTCAGCATGAGCTGGCCCCCATCTACACCATGTGCAACCTGGCCGTGGACCAGAACCAGCTGACCATGGAGACCATGAAGCGGGTAGCCACCCGCCACGGTCTGGTGTGCCTGCTCCATGAGAAGCCCTACGCCGGCGTCAACGGCTCGGGCAAGCATAACAACTGGTCTCTGGGCACCGACACCGGTGAGAACCTGCTGGATCCCGGTGACACCCCCAATGAGAACCTCCAGTTCCTGCTGGTACTCTCCTGCATCATGAAGGCGGTGGACCGGCACGCCGATTTGCTGCGCTGCTCCGCCTCCAACGCTGGCAACGAGCACCGTCTGGGCGCTCAGGAGGCCCCTCCCGCCATCATCTCCATCTTCCTGGGGGATCAGCTGGACAATGTGGTCAGCCAGATCATCTCCAATGCCGACTCCGTCAAGCTGCTGGCCGCCAGCAAGCTGGACACCGGCGTGTCCACCGTCCCTGTCATCAAGAAGGACGCCACGGATCGCAACCGCACCTCCCCCTTCGCCTTCACCGGCAACAAGTTTGAGTTCCGCATGGTAGGCTCCTCCGATTCCATTGCCGACGCCAACACCACCCTGAACGCCATCGTGGCCGAAGCCTTCTGTGAGGCCGCCGACGTGCTGGAAAAGGCAGAGGATTTCAACAGCGCCTGCAGCAAGCTCATCCACGACACCATGCTGCAGCATCAGCGCATTATCTTCAATGGCAACGGCTACTCCGAAGAGTGGGTAGAGGAGGCGGCCCGCCGGGGTCTGCCCAACCTGCCCTCCATGGTGGATGCCATCCCCTCTCTCACCACCGCCAAGGCAGAGGCTCTGTTCACCAAGTTCGGCATCTACACCAAGTCTGAGCTGGAGTCCCGCGGGGAGATCATGTACGAGACCTATGCCAAGGTACTGAAGATCGAGGCCCAGACCATGATTCACATGGCGGGCAAGCACTACATTCCCGCCGCCATTCATTACATTACCCGCCTGGGACAGTCCGTCTCCTCGGTGGCCGCCGCTGTGCCTGAAGCGGACGTCTCGGTGCAGAAGGACCTGCTGGTCCGGTGCAGCGCGCTGCTGTCCAGCGCCTCCAAGGCGCTGGAGGAACTGAAGACCCTGCTCCCCCAGGTGGATTCCATGACCGATGTGGCCGCGATGGCCACCGCCTACCACACCCGCATTGTCCCCGCCATGGCCGCTCTGCGCCAGCCGGTGGATGAACTGGAGCTGCTGGTGGACAAGGACATCTGGCCGGTCCATACTTACGGCGATCTGATGTTCGAGGTCTGATTTCTAAGGTTTGCTTACTCCTTCCATTCCATTCCAGCAGAAATCCGTCTCCCGGTTTCGGGAGGCGGATTTCTGCTTTTTGGGTTGTAGCCGGTCCTTTCCTGTGTTATGCTGTCCATAAAAGGGGCCTGGTTGCCCCATTGGGAGAGGAGGCGTTTCCATTGCTGTTACAGCGGCGCGGCCGGACCGGGTACCGGCGGCTTCTTCTTTGGCTCGCCCTCCTTTTGGCAGCAGGCGGAGTGCTGGCTCTGGTCTGGCGTTTGTCCTCTCCGCCACAGGAAAATGCTCCGCCATCCCCCATTTCCTGGGAAAGTCCCTCCTGGCCTCTGGGTGTTCTGGAGGGCACGGTGGCAGAGGGGACCATGAACACCCTCTTGGTCCAGGACCCGTCAGGCGCAGCCCATTCCTTTGACAAAACCGACGCCCCGGTGCTGGAATCGGAAGGCGGTCTTCTCATCGGCAGCATGGTACGGATCACCTATCTGGGCGATCTTACGGACAGCCGTCCTGAGCAGGTCCTTTTTCTCTCCGTGACCGACTCTCCCCAGGAGGAGGCTCCTCCTACCCTCCGGGAACTGGCCCAGGCCTATCTGGAGAACATGACTCTGGAGGAAAAGGTGGGACAGATGTTCATGGCCCGCCGTCCCAAGGAGAACGCTCCCCAGGACGCCGCAGACTACGCCTTGGGCGGCTATCTGCTTTTTACCCGTGATATCCGGGACCGTACGGCGGAAGAGGTGGCTCAGGAAGTGGAAGACTGTCAGCAGGCGGCCTCCATCCCTCTGTTCATCGGCGTAGACGAGGAGGGGGGCAGCGTGGTGCGCATCAGCAAGTTCCCCGTCTTCCGGGACGAGCCCTTCCCCTCCCCCCAGGAGCTGTGGCAGCAGGGCGGCCTGTCGGCGGTCCGGGCGGACGCAGAGGAAAAGTGTGCCCTTCTGCGCTCCCTCGGCATCAACGTCAACTTTGCTCCGGTGTGCGACGTATCCCAAAATCCGGAGGATTACATCTACAACCGCACGCTTGGGCTGGATGGAGTGCAGACCGCCCAATATGTCCAGGCCGTGGTGGAGGAAATGGCAGACCAGAACATGGGCAGTGTGCTCAAGCACTTCCCGGGCTACGGCGGAAGCCACGACACCCACACCTCCATCGCCCGGGACGACCGGCCCTACGAGGCCTTTGTGCAGTCGGATTTTCTGCCCTTCCAAGCTGGAATTGAGGCTGGGGCCAGCATGGTTCTGGTGAGCCACAACATTGTCTCCTCCATGGACGATCAGCTTCCCGCCTCCCTCTCCCCCAAGGTGCACCAGATTCTCCGGGAGGAGCTGGGCTTTGACGGCGTGATCATCACCGACGACCTGGACATGGCCGGGGCCAAGGACTTCGCCGGAACGGAGCAGGCCGCCGTACTGGCGGTACAGGCAGGCAACGACCTGCTGTGCGTCACCGATTACCAGGTGCAGATCCCAGCGGTGCTCCGGGCTGTGGAGGAGGGGACCATTTCCCTTTCCCGCATTGACCAATCCGTCCTGCGGATTCTGGAACTGAAGCTGTCCCTGGGCATTCTTCCCCCGGCGTGACCGGAACACACGAAACATAAAAATACGGGGTTGGGCCTCTCGATGCCCAACCCCGTATTCTTCCACACAGTTCTTACAAACAGCCGGGGAGCGCACTCTGCGCTCCCCGGCTACATTTCTCTGTTTACTTCAAAAATCCGTTGACGATCTGCTCCTCGGCCTCTTTCTCGGTGAGGCCCAGGGTCATCAGCTTGATGAGCTGCTCCCCGGCAATCTTGCCGATGGCCGCCTCGTGAATGAGCTCGGCGTCCACACAGTTGGCCGTGACCTCGGGAATGGCAGCCACCACACCGTTATCCATGATGATGGCGTCGCACTCGGAGTGACCGTGGCACTTGGCATTGCCGTTGATGCGGGCCAGGAACACCTGCTTGGAGTTGTCCCGGGCCACCGAGCGGGAGATGACGTTGGTATGGCAGCCCTCGCCGTCCAGATCCACGGTAAAGTCGGACTTGGCCAGCTGCTTTCCGTGGGTCATGACCTTCTCCTTGATGATGAGGGTGGCGGCAGGGCCCAGCTTGGCACGGGTGGTGCGGACGGTGGAGTCCACGCCCTTGATCTGGGTGGTCTCCATCTCCATGTAGCTGCCCTCTTCCATCTCCACCACAGTGGTGGGGTTCATGATGTTCTCGCCCATGCCGTCGCCCTCGCCGTAGTGCCGCTCCACGTAGCGCACCTTGGCGTTCTTGCCCACATAGAAGGTGTGGATACCGGAATGCTCGGAGTTCTGCACGCCGCAGTTGTGGATGCCGCAGCCGGCCACGATGATGACGTCGCAATCTTCTCCGATGAAGAAGTCGTTGTACACCGTCTCCTGCAGGCCGCTCTCGCTGAGGACCACGGGGATGTGGACGGACTGATTCTTGGTGCCGGGCTTGATGATAATATCAATGCCGTCCTTGTCCTCCTTGGACACGATGTCAATGTTGGCGGTGGTGTTCCGGGCGGCAGCCTTGCCGTTGGCCCGGATGTTATAGGCGCCCTCGGGCACCTCATGAAGATCAGCTACCTGCTCCAGCAGGCTGCGCTGAATTGCGTCCATAGTGTTTCCCTCCTTGAAACTGGGGCGCGGCATCACGCCCCGCTGTTCAGCGCACCTTATCGGTCAGGGCGCTGCATACGCTGGGCACATCTCCCAGCAGCTTGGGGAGCACCTGCTCCCGGGCACCGTCATCCTGCACTCGGCCATTGGCCAGGACAATGATGCGGTCGGCAATGTTCAAAATCCGCTCCTGGTGGGAGATGATGAGAATGGAACCGTTGATCTTCTCATGCAGGTGCTCAAAGACCTGGATGAGGTTGGAGAAGGACCACAGATCGATGCCCGCCTCCGGCTCGTCAAAGACGGAGAGCTTGGTGCCCCGGGCCATGATCATGGCGATCTCAATGCGCTTGAGCTCGCCGCCGGACAGGGAACCGTCCACCTCCCGGTCAATGTAGTCCTTGGCGCACAGGCCCACCTCAGAGAGGTAGTTGCAGGCCTCGGGCACGCCGATGTTCTTGCCGCTGGCCAGGGTGATGAGATCCTTCACCGTCAGGCCCTTAAAGCGCACCGGCTGCTGGAAGGCGAAGCTGATGCCCCGCTGGGCCCGCTCCGTCACCCCAAGACCGGTGATATCCTCCCCGTCCAGAAGGATCTTTCCCTCTGTGGGCACCAGAATGCCCGCAATCACCTTGGCCAGGGTGGACTTTCCGCCCCCGTTGGGGCCGGTGATCGCCACAAAATGCTCATCAATGGTGAGATTGATGTCCCGCAGGATGTTCTTGTCCTCGCCGTCCTGCTCCACACCAAAGCTGATATGCTGTAACTCTAACATGGGGGCTCCTCCGTACCTATTCCACCGGCTGTGCCGGCTTTTTCTGTCATTCTGCCCCAAAATTCAGGCGGCCAATCCAAAAACGGACCGCTCTCCTTTTGGAACGCCCTTATTTTACCACCCCGGCCGCCATTTGTCTAACGGTATTTTCACCAAAATCCTACTAAATTTGAGGGTTTTTAAAAATCACTGATTTGGCGGGTGCTTTTTCTTCCCCTTTCCCGGCCAAACTGTCTTTTCAGCCCGGAAGTTTCCCATTTTGCTCTTGCAAACGGAGGGGGTTTATGGTATAAGTAAGGGTAGTTTACATGCGAAGAACGGGAAAATAGCGGATCCCCACTCGTCAGAGAGAGGCGGTCACCGGCTGAAAGCCGCCTTGGAGTACATCCGCTTGGTTCGCCCGGGAGCGGCCCGCGAGAACGGGACGGCAATCTCCTCCGTTATCGGGAGAACAAGTGCGTACTGCGGCTCTGCCGGGTGCGAATGCGGGTGGTACCGCGGAAGGTTGGCCTTTCGTCCCTGATTATCAGGAGGCGGAGGGTCTTTTTGTTGCGCTCGACACAATGTTCAATGAGGTGATTTTATGGGAATGATGCGCAAAGTTACCCTTTTCCTGTCTCTATTTTCCCTTCTTTTTCTATTAGCGGCCTGCCAGTCTGCGGGCAGCTCCGTCAGCGGGGCGGTCAGTTCCGGAAATACGTCTTCCGGCACGACTTCCTCCCCCTCCACATCCGGCAGTTCCTCCTCCAACGGTTCCGCCTCCTCCGGCGGCAGTTCTGCTCCTTCCGGCAGCGGCTCTGCCTCCTCCGGAACGGACAGCTCCCAGCCTCCGGCCCAGAGCGGAGATGCCTCTCAGAGCTCCTCACAGTCTGAGCCTGAGCCCCAGCCTGAGCCAGTGAAACCCTCCAACAACCACACTCTTTACATTCTCATGTATCACTCCGTGGTGGACGGAGACGGCTCCAACTGCAACGACTGGATGACCACCACTCAGCGCTTCCGGGAGGATCTCCAGTGGCTGAAGGACCACGGTTACACCACGCTGCTGCCCAGCGAACTGGAAAACGGCGCATCCCTGCCGGAAAAGGCCGTACTCATTACTTTTGACGACGGCTACGCCAACAACTACACCCAGGCCTTCCCCGTGCTGAAGGAATTCCAGGCCAAGGCAGTCATCTCCATGATTGTCCGGCGCACGGTGGACGGAAAACCCGACTTCCTCACCTGGGACATGTGCCGGGAGATGGCCAATTCCGGTCTGGTGGAGATCGGCTCCCACACTTATGACCACCACGCCAACGACCCCCGGGGCATTAAGCGCATGAACGGCGAGAGCCGCAAGGACTACGAGGCCCGCATCTTCTCCGATCTGGAAAAGAGCATCTCTCTGATCGAGGAAAACGTGGGCAAGCCGGTCACCTTCTTTGCCTATCCCCACGGCCAGACCGAGCCCTGGGCCAGCGACTTCTTAAAGGAGCACTTTGCCATGACCGTTACCACCCAGCACGGTCCTGCCAACGTCTCCCACGGGCTTTATGATCTATCCCGTCACAACATCAATTTCAAAGAGCCTCTGAGCAAATATCTACCTGCATAAAAAAGGAGTTTATCGCTATGAAAGAACAGTTAGCAGCAATCCGCCAGCAGGCCCTGGAGGCCTTTCAGGCCGCCCAGGACTCCGCCGCTCTGGACGCCCTGCGGGTGCAGTACCTGGGCAAAAAGGGTGAACTCACTGCCGTTTTGAAGCAGATGGGCAAGCTTAGCGCGGAGGAGCGCCCCGTCATGGGTCAGCTGGCCAACGAGGTGCGCGCCGCCCTGGAGCAGGCCCTGGAGACCCGAGGCAAGGAGCTGGAGGCCAAGGCCCTGGAGGACCGTCTCAAGGCTGAGGCTCTGGACGTCACCGTCCCCGGCAAGCCCATCAAGCTGGGCCGCCGCCACCCCATGTACACCGCTCTGGACGAGATCAAAGAGATCTTCATCGGCATGGGCTTCACCGTGCTGGACGGCCCGGAGATCGAGCTGGCCTCCTATAACTTCGACAAGCTCAACGCCGAGGAGGGCCACCCCTCCCGGGACTGGTCGGACACCTTCTACTTTGATGAGGACAGCCGGGTGATGCTCCGCTCCCAGACCTCCCCCATGCAGGTCCGGGCCATGGAGACCATGCCCCTGCCCATCCGCATCATCGCCCCCGGCCGCGTCTACCGCAAGGACGAGGTGGACGCCACCCACTCCCCCATGTTCCACCAGGTGGAGGGCATGGTCATTGACAAGAACGTCACCATGGCCGACCTGAAGGGCACCCTGAACACCGTGGTGGAGCAGCTCTACGGCAAGGGCACCAAGACCCGCTTCCGTCCCCACCACTTCCCCTTCACCGAGCCCTCCTGCGAGATGGACGTACAGTGCCACAAGTGCGGCGGCGTGGGCTGCCCCACCTGTAAGGGCGAAGGCTGGATCGAGCTGCTGGGCGCCGGCATGATTCACCCCAAGGTGCTGAAGATGAGCGGCATCGACCCGGAGGAATACTCCGGCTGGGCCTTCGGCATCGGCCTGGAGCGTACCGCCATGCGTCGGTTCAAGATCGCCGACCTGCGTTTGATCTTTGAAAACGACGTGCGCTTCCTGGAGCAGTTCTGAGGCACAGTCCCGGAACCGCAGGCGCGGCTGACAGCCGCCCGCCGACGCATGGTATGCGTCCCTACAAAACAGATTAAGGGAGTTTTCAATATGAACTTATCTCGTAAATGGCTCAGCGAGTTTGTGAAGGTGGAGGCCGACGACAAGGAGTTTGCCGAGGCCATGACCCTGTCCGGCTCCAAGGTGGAGCTGACCCACGATCTGGGCGCTGAGATCTCCAACGTGGTGGTGGGCCAGATTCTGTCCATGGAGCGCCACCCCGACTCCGACCATATGTGGATCTGCCAGATTGAGGTGGGTCAGGCCGAGCCCATCCAGATCGTCACCGGCGCCTGGAACATCCACCCTGGCGACCTGGTGCCCGTGGCTCTGCACAAGTCCACCCTTCCCGGCGGCAAGAAGATCGAAAAGGGCAAGCTGCGCGGCGTGGTGTCCAACGGCATGATGTGCGGCCTCTCCGAGCTGGGTCTGGACGAGCGTGACTTCCCCTACGCTGTCATCACCCCCGCCGCCCTTCTGAACGACTACAAGCCCCTTGACCCGGAGAAGCCCTCCATCCCCGCCGACATTCAGCCCGGCCACAAGATCTACGGCAGCGTGGTCTGCGCCCGGGTGACCGCCGTGCGCACTGACGGCATCAACCAGTTTACCGCCGCCTGTGAGGTGGACAGCGGATCCGTCTCCGTTTCCACCACCTGCCCCAACCTCCATGCCGGGGACCTGGTGGCTCTGGACACCAAGAAGGAGCATATCTGCACCCTGGCGGACCTCCACGCCCAGCAGGCGGAGTTCCCCCACTGCATCCCGGACGGCATCTTCGTCCTCCACGAGGAGGGTGTGAAGCCCGGTGACGACATCAAGCCCATCATCGGCGCCGACGACCACGTGGTGGAGTTTGAAATCACCCCCAACCGTCCCGACTGCCTGTCCGTCATCGGTCTGGCCCGAGAGGTGTCCGCCACCTTTGACGTGCCCATGTCCCTCCACGAGCCCGTGGTGAAGGGCGGCGGCGACGGCAACCTGATGGAGCTTCTGGATGTGGAGACCCCCGCCGCCGATCTGTGCCAGCGCTACACCGCCCGTATGGTCCGCAACGTGAAGATCGGCCCCTCCCCCAAGTGGATGCGGGAGCGGCTGCGCGCCAGCGGCGTACGTCCCATCAACAACATCGTGGACATCACCAACTACGTCATGCTGGAGTACGGCCAGCCCATGCACGCCTTTGACTACCGCTACGTGAAGGGCGGCAAGATCATCGTCCGCCGGGCTGAGGAGGGCGAGGAACTCACCACTCTGGACGGTCAGGTGCGCAAGCTCACCGCCAATCACCTGGTCATCGCCGACGAGCACCGGGCCGTGGGCCTGGCCGGCATCATGGGCGGCGAGAACAGCGAAATCGTCTCCGACACCGTGGACGTGGTCTTTGAGTCCGCCTGCTTCGACGGCACCTGCATCCGCAAGGGCGCTCTGGCGCTGGGTATGCGCACCGAGGCCAGCGCCAAGTTTGAGAAGGGTCTGGATCCCCTGAACACCCTCCCCGCCGTCAACCGCGCCTGCGAGCTGGTGGAGATGCTGGGGGCCGGCGAGGTGCTGGACGGCACCATCGACATCCTCAACTATGTGCCCCAGCCCCACACCATCCGCATGGACCCCGACCGGGTCAATGCCCTGCTGGGCACCGACATCGATCCGGTGGATCAGTACTGCTACCTGGAGCGGGTCAACATTCTCACCGAGAACCACGACTTCCCCAACGGCCCCGCCGAGGTCACCATTCCCTCCTGGCGCGGCGACGTCGAAGGCATCGCCGACCTGGCCGAGGAGGTAGCCCGCTTCTACGGCTACAACAAGATCCCCGTCACCCTCATGCGCGGGCAGACCACCCTGGGCGGCTACTCCGCCGAGGAGCAGCTGGAGCGTCAGCTGAGCAGCGTGTGCCGCAGCGCGGGCTGTGACGAGATCATCACCTACTCCTTCATCTCCCCCACCTGCTACGACAAGATCCTCTGGCCGGCGGACTACGCTCAGCGCCAGAGCTTCAAGATCCTGAACCCCCTGGGCGAGGATACTTCCATCATGCGCACCACCACCCTGCCCTCCATGCTGGAGATCCTGACCCGGAACTACAACTTCCGCAACCAGGACGTGAAGCTGTATGAGGTGGGCCGCATCTACCTGCCCGGCGGCGAGGACGGCCTGGCCAAGGAGTCCAAGGTGCTCACCCTGGGCGCCTATGGCAGCGACATGGATTTCTACGCCATGAAGGGCATCGTCGAGGCCCTCATGAAGGATATCCGGGCCAAGGACGTCCACTTTGAGGGTCCCACCGGCGCCCCCAGCGATGCCTCCTACCACCCCGGCCGCGTGGCCACTGTGTGGGCCGGCGACAACTGCATCGGCATCTTCGGTCAGGTGCATCTCCTGGTGGCCCAGAACTACGGCGTGGACGCCGAGCTCTACTGCGCCGAGCTGAGCCTGGACAAGCTGGCCCAGGTCAAGGGTGCCGACCCCGAGTATGTGCCCCTGCCCAAGTTCCCCTCCGTCACCCGTGACATCGCCGTGGTGTGTGACGAGGCGGTCACTGTGGGTCAGCTGGAGAACTGCATCCGCAAGGGGGCCAAGGGCCTTCTGAAGGAGTGCACCCTGTTTGACATCTACCGCGGCAAGGGCATTGCCGAGGGCAAGAAGTCTGTGGCCTTCAATCTGGTCCTGCGGGCGGACGACCGCTCCCTCACCGGCGAGGAAGCCGACGCCGACGTCAAGTCCATCCTGGAGGCTCTGTCCCAGGAGTGCGGCGCCGTTCTGCGCTGAGCAGATTGGTTCTAAAAAGCAACAAAAAAATCCCTGGAGCAAGTGCTCCAGGGATTTTTTATGCTTCATCACATCAGACGAAATCAGGCCTTTTCTCCGCCCATCAGCAGATACATGACTGCCTTCTGGGCGTGGAGGCGGTTCTCTGCCTCGTCAAAGATCTCGTTGGCGTGGGCCTCAAAGACCTCGGCGGTGATCTCCTCACCCCGGTGGGCGGGCAGGCAGTGCTGCACCATACACTCGGGGTTGGTGAGGGCCATCAGTTCCTCGTTGATCTGGTAGCCGGCGAAGGCCTTTTCACGGATGGCCTTCTCCTGCTCCTGACCCATGGAGGCCCACACGTCGGTGAACACCACGTCGGCGCCCACGGCGGCCTCCTGGGGCGTGCGCACCAGGGAGAACTTGTAGCTGGGATCGCTCTTGGCAAAATCCAGCACCCGCTGGTCGGGGTCATAGCCCTCCGGGCAGGCCACCGACACCTCCATGCCGCACTTCAGGCCGCCCACGATGAGGGAGTTGGCCATGTTGTTGCCGTCGCCGATGTAGCACATCTTCAGCCCCTCCAGAATGGCCTTGTGCTCCCGAACGGTCATGAGGTCGGCCAGCACCTGGCAGGGGTGGCAGAAATCGGTGAGGCCGTTGATGATGGGAATGGTGGTGTAGCGGGCCAGGTTCTCCACTTCCTCCTGGGCGAAGGTGCGGATCATAATGCCGTCACAGTACCGGTCCAGCACCCGGGCGGTGTCCTCCACCGGCTCGCCCCGGCCGATCTGGCTCTCCTTGCCGGAGAGGAACAGGGCGTGGCCGCCCAGCTGGAACATGCCTGCCTCAAAGGAGACACGGGTACGGGTGGAATTCTTCTCAAAAATCATGGCCAGGGTCTTGCCCTTCAGGTAGTCGTGGACAATCCCGTGCTTCTGATTATACTTCAGCTGGTCCGCCGTGTTGAGGATTTTGATGATATCCTCCTTGGACAGATCCAGCAGCTTCAGCAGATCTTTTTTCATGGTGAATTTCCCTCTCTTACAACCGGGAACAGAGTATTTACACCTCCGGCGTCCATCCCGCCGGCCGCTCAATTCCCGGTTCCTAATTCCGAATTCAAGAAAGCGCCGCTTTCATGATGGCCAGGCCCTTGTCCATCTCCTCCTTGGTAATGACCAGAGGGGGCAGCAGGCGCAGGCCGGGGCCGGCAGTGAGGCACAGAAGGCCGTTCTGAATGAGGCGGTTGGCCAGCTCCAGATTGGTGTGCTCGCCCTTAACCTCGATGCCGATCATCATGCCCAGGCCCCGGGTGGCACCCAGACAGGGGAGGTTCATGGCCTCGATCTGCTCCCGGAGGTAGGCTCCCTTCTCCTTCAGCTCATCCAGCAGCTTCTGGTCCACGGTGTCCAACACATAGCAGGCCGCAGCGGCCGCCACCGGGTTTCCGCCGAAGGTAGTGCCGTGGGTGCCGGCAGTGAAAACATTCCGGCACTTCTCATTGGCCATCACGCCGCCGAAGGGAAGGCCGCCGGCAATGCCCTTGGCAAAGGAGATGGCATCGGGCTGGATGTCGTACTGCTGGAAGGCAAACAGGGAGCCAGTACGGCCCACGCCGGTCTGCACCTCGTCAATAAGCAGCAGCCAATCCCGCTTGGCACACAGGTCGGCCACGCCCTGGACGAATGCCTTGTCCAGAGGCAGCACACCGCCCTCGCCCTGAACCAGCTCAAACATCACCGCGCACACGTCGTGGCCGGCCACCGCCTCCACGCTGTCCAGGTCGTTGGCGTCGGCGTAGCGGAAGCCCTCGGTGAAGGGGAAGAAATAGTTGTGGAACTTGTCCTGACCGGTGGCCGACAGGGTGGTGATGGTGCGGCCGTGGAAGGAGTTGTGCAGGGTGATCACGGTGCCCCGTCCCTTGCCGTATTTGTCAAAGGAGTACTTCCGGGCCAGCTTGATCATGGCCTCGTTGCCCTCCGCTCCGGAGTTGGCAAACATTACATTGGCCATACCCGCCCGGGTGCACAGCTCCCGGGCCAGCCGGGCGTAGGGCTCAGAGTAAAAGAGGTTGGAGATGTGCCCCAGCTTGGAGGCCTGGGCGGTAATGGCGGACACCCAGCCCTCGTTTCCATAGCCCAGAGAGCACACGCCGATGCCGGAGGTGAAGTCAATGTACTCCTTCCCCGCCGTATCCCACACGGTAGCTCCCTTGCCGTGGTCAATGGCCACGGGGAAGCGGCTGTAGGAGTGCATCACATACTGCTCGTCCAGGGCCTTCAGTTCTTCAAACGTCATGGCTCGTTCCTCCTCTTCAGCGCACCAGCATGGTGCCGATGCCCGCGTCCGACAACAGCTCAATAAGCAGGGAGTGCTCCACGCGGCCGTCCAGAATGACCGCCGAATCCACACCGGAGCGCACCGCCTCCACGCAGCAGTCGATCTTGGGGATCATGCCGCCGGAGATGACACCCTCCCGCACCAGGGCGGGGACGGAGGAGAGCTGCAGCTCGGGGATCAGGGTGGACTCATCCTTGGGGTCCCGGAGCAGGCCGCGCACGTCGGTGAGGAGAATAAGCTTCTCCGCTCCCAGGGCGGTGGCCAGCTTGGCGGCCGCGGTGTCAGCGTTCACGTTGTAGGAGGTCTCCGCGTCCTCCCCCTGGGCCACAGTGGACACCACAGGGATGTAGCCCTTTTCCAGGGCGTCAGTGACCGGGCGGGGATCCACATGGGTGATGTCGCCCACCAGGCCGTACTTCTCCTCCAGCTTCTTGGCGGAGAAGAGCCCGCCGTCTAGGCCGCACAGGCCCAGGGCCCGGCCGCCCAGGCGGTTCAGGGTGGCCACCAGGTTCTTGTTCACCCGGCCGCACAGCACCTGCTGCACCACGTCCATGGTCTCCTCGTCGGTGTAGCGCAGGCCGTCCACAAACTGGGACTGCTTGCCGATTTTCTTCAGCATCTCGCTGATCTCCGGCCCGCCGCCGTGGACCACTACCACCTGAATGCCTACCAGATGGAGCAGGATGATGTCGGAGATGACGGCGTGGCGCAGCTGGTCAGATACCATGGCATTGCCGCCGTACTTGACCACAATGGTCTTACCGGAAAATTTCTGGATATAGGGCAGGGCCTCAGCCAGTACCTGGGCCCGATCCACTTCATTGAATGACACGGGAATTCCCCCTTCAAAATAAGAGTGAAGAGTTCAGAGTGGAGAGTGGAGACAGAGCTTCTCTCAACTCTTCACTCCCCGCTCTTCACTCTGAAACATCAGGTGCGGTAGTCGCCGTTGATCTTTACGTAGTCATAGGTGAGGTCGCAGCCCCAGCACTCGGCGCTCTCATCGCCCTCGTGGAGATCCACCGCAATGATGATCTCCTTCTGGGAGAGGATCTCCTTGGCCTTGTCCTCGTCAAAGGGCAGGCCGTCGCCCTGCTTGCAGACCATGATCTCGCCGGCGCAGGACTGGAAGGACACGTCCACATGCTCAGGACGGAAGGGTGCCTTGGAATAGCCCATGGCGCACAGCACCCGGCCCCAGTTGGCGTCGGAGCCGAACATGGCCGCTTTCACCAGGGAGGAGCCCACCACGGCCTTGCTGAGCCGCTCGGCACTCTCCTCGCTGCGGGCGCCGTTCATGATGCAGGTGACCAGCTTGCTGGCGCCCTCGCCGTCGCCGGCAATGGCACGGGCCAGATGGCGGCAGACGTACATCAGCGCGTCCCGGAAGGTCTCATAGTCCTCGTCCTTCCACTCCACCAGGGTATTGCCCGCCATGCCGTTGGCCAGCACCACGCACATGTCGTTGGTGGAGGTGTCTCCGTCCACGGTCACCCGGTTGAAGGTCTTGGCAATCACCTCGTGGAGGGCGTCCCCCAGCATCTCATGGGTGATGGCGCAGTCGGTGGTAATGAAGACCAGCATGGTACCCATGTTGGGGTGAATCATGCCGGAACCCTTGGCAATGGCGCCCAGCTTGACCTCCTTGCCGCCCACGGTGAAGGAGAGCGCGATTTCCTTCTTCACGGTGTCGGTGGTCATGATAGCCTTGGCAGCGGCATCGGAGCCCTCCGGAGACAGCAGCGCAGCCACCTTGGGCATACCCGCCTCGATGGCGGCGATGTTGATGGTCTGGCCGATGACGCCGGTGGAGGCCACCACAAAGTCCTCGGGCTCACGGCCGGTGGCGGCAGCGGCAGCCTCGGTCATTTTCTGGGCATTTTCATGGCTCTGAGGGCAGCAGGCGTTGGCGTTGCCGCTGTTGGCCACGATGCCCCAGGCCACCCCGTTCTCCAGGTGGTCCATGGTGACATAGATGGGGGCCGCCTTCACCCGGTTGAGGGTATAGACCGCAGCGGCGGTACACTCCTTCTGGGAGAGGATCAGAGCCAGGTCATCTTTTTCCGGGCTGCTGCCCGCCTTGACGCCGCAGTGGACAGCGGCGGCGGTAAAGCCCTGGGCGGCACACACGCCGCCGGTAATTTCCTTCATCGTCATGGTATCCTGACGCTCCTTTTATGAAATGGGATTACAGGGTAAGGCCAGTGATCTCCGGGAAGCCCAGCATGATGTTCATGTTCTGAACCGCCGCGCCCGAAGCACCCTTGCCCAGATTGTCAAACTGGGCGGTCAGCATGGTCTGGTCCCCGTGGCCGGAGACGGTGATCTCCAGCACGTCCCGACCGGCCATGGCGTTGGCCGCCAGGCGGGGAGCCCTTCCACCGAAGGGGGCAATGGTTACCATGCTCTGGCCCTCGTAGTAGGACATCAGCAGCTCCCAGATGTCCTGGGCGGAGGGATTTCCCTTCAGCAGGCGGTTCTGGAGCAGAATGGAGGTGGCCATGCCCTTGTAAATATCGCCCAGAATGGGGGCAAACACAGGAGGCTGGTCCAGTCCGGCCAGCTTCTGCATCTCAGGCAGGTGCTTGTGCTGAAGACCGGTGGCATAGATGCTGGGGGCGTCCAGCAGAACGCTGCGGTCCGGCGCCTCGTACTCGGCAATCATTTTCTTTCCCCCGCCGGAGTAGCCCGTGAGAGAAAAGCAGGTGAGGGGGTAATCCGTGGGCAGCAGGCCCAGCTTCACCAGCGGGGCCGCCGTGGACAAAAAGCCGGTGGCGTGGCAGCCGGGATTGGCCACCCGACTGGCAAACTTGATCCGCTGGCGCTGGCCGGGCAGCAGCTCAGGGAAGCCGTACACCCAGCCCTCCGCCGTGCGGTGGGCGGTGGAGGCGTCAATCACCCGGGTTGCGGGATTTTCAATCATGGACACCGCCTCCACAGCGGCGGCGTCAGGCAGGCACAGGAAGACCAGATCGGCGGCGTTCAAAAACTTCTTCCGCTCATCCGGGTCCTTGCGCTTGTCCTCGTCGATGAGCAGAAGCTCAATGTCTTCCCGCTCCCCCAGCCGCTGATAAATCTGCAGGCCGGTGGTGCCTTCCTTACCGTCAATATATACCTTGGGTTTCTTCACTACATCCACCTGGTTTCTTTATGGTCTGGGCGGTCCCACAGCGGTCCATCCCGCCTGGGGACCGCCCTTATTCCTATTATGAAGCGGTACAGGCCAACTTGCAACGGTTTTCTTCCCGTTATGCCCGGGCCTGGACAAACTCCTCGATGAGCTCGATCTGCTTCTGGACACTCTCCTTGGCGGGGCCACCATAAACTTTTCTTTCATTGACGCAGGTCTTCAGCGCCAGAGCCTCGTACACGTCCTCGTCAAAGAGGGAGGAAATGGCCCGGAAGTCCTTCAGGGTCAGGGTATCCAGGGTGTCCCCGGACTTGATGCACAGGTTGACCAGCCGGCCCACGATCATGTAGGCCTCCCGGAAGGGCAGACCCTTCTTGGTCAGGTAATCAGCGCAGTCGGTGGCGTTGATGAAGCCGCCGGCAGCTGCCTTGGCCATATTTTTGGGCCGCACCGTCAGGGTGTCCACCATGGCGCTGAACACGGGCAGGCACAGCTCCACCGTATCGATAGCGTCAAAGATGGCCTCCTTGTCCTCCTGCATGTCCTTATTATAGGCCAGAGGCAGGGACTTCATGATGGTGAGCAGGGTGACCAGAGAGCCGTACACCCGTCCGGTCTTGCCCCGGACCAGCTCGGCCACGTCGGGGTTCTTCTTCTGGGGCATGATGGAGGAGCCGGTGGAGTAGGCGTCGTCCAGGTCCACATACTTAAACTCCCAGGAACACCACAGCACGATCTCCTCCGAGAACCGGGACAGGTGCATCATCAGGATGGACAGGGCGGACAAGAGCTCGATGGCATAGTCCCGGTCGGAGACGGAGTCCATGGAGTTGTCTGTGGGCTTCTTGAAGCCCAGGGCCTGAGCCGTGGCAAAGCGGTCCACGGGATAGGTGGAAGTGGCCAGGGCGCCGGCGCCCAGGGGGCACTCGTCCAGACGCTCCAGACAGTCTTCCAGCCGGGTCACGTCCCGCTTGAACATGTTGGCGTAGGCCATCATGTAGTGGGCGAAGGTGGTGGGCTGGGCCCGCTGCAGGTGGGTGTAGCCGGGCATCACGGTATCCAGGTTGCCCTTGGCCTTCTTGATGAGCACCTTCTCCAGCTCCAGCACCTGGCCAATGATGGTGGGGATCTCCTCCCGCACATACATACGGGTGTCCAGGGCCACCTGGTCATTCCGAGACCGGGCGGTGTGCAGCCGCTTGCCCGCATCGCCGATGCGCTGGGTGAGCAGGGCCTCGATGTTCATATGGATGTCCTCGTTGTCCAGAGAGAACTCCACCTTGTCAGCCTCGATGTCGGCCAGGATGGCCTTCAGACCCTCGATGATCTTCTCGGCCTCGTGCTCCTCAATGATCCCCTGCTGGCCCAGCATGGTGGCATGGGCGATGGACCCGGTGATGTCCTGCTTGTAAAGCCGGGCGTCAAAGCCGATGGAGGAGTTAAAATCATTTACTAAGGTATCGGTTTCCTTCTGAAACCGGCCAGCCCAAAGTTTCATAGCTCGCTACCTCACGTTCTATCAGAATAAAGAGGATTGAATTTAAGAGCGGAGAGTGAAGATATGGCGCTATCTTCACTCTCCGGATGATACGTAAATTACTTCAGCTTTCCCTGCTCCCGCAGCGCCTGAACGGTGTCGGGCAGGCCCCAGAGGTTGATGAATCCGGTGGCGTCATCCTGGTTGTAGTCGCTCTCCTCAAAGGTGACCAGATTCTCGGAATACAGAGTGTCGGGAGAGGTGACAGAGGAGGTGATGATGTTGCCCTTGTAGAGCTTCAGCTTCACGGTACCGGTAACGTGCTTCTGGGTGTCCACGGCGAAGGCGGTGAGAGCCTCCCGCAGGGGGGTGAACCACTTGCCGTTATACACCAGGTCGGCGAAGTCCACGGCCAGCTTCTGCTTCATGTGCTTGGTATCCTTGTCCAGGGTGATCATCTCCAGCACCTCATGCGCCCGGTAGAGGATGGTGCCGCCGGGAGTCTCGTAGACGCCCCGGTCCTTCATGCCCACCAGCCGGTTCTCCACGATATCCAGAAGGCCGATGCCGTTGGCGCCGCCCAGCTCGTTGAGCTTGCGGATGATGTCGCTGGCCTTCATCTTCTCACCGTCGATGGCCACGGGCCAGCCCTTCTCAAAGTCCAGGGTCACATAGGTGGCCTTGTCAGGGGCCATGGCGGGGGACACGCCCATCTCCAGGAAGCCGGGCTTGTCGTACTGGGGCTCGTTGGCGGGATCCTCCAGGTCCAGGCCCTCGTGGGAGAGGTGCCACAGGTTCTTATCCTTGGAGTAGTTGGTCTCCCGGGAAATCTTCAGGGGCACGTTGTGAGCCTCGGCGTAGTCGATCTCCTCGTCACGGCCCTTGATGTCCCACTCACGCCAGGGAGCGATGATCTTCATCTCGGGGGCAAAGCGCTTGATGGCCAGCTCGAACCGGACCTGGTCGTTGCCCTTACCGGTGCAGCCGTGGCAGATGGCGTCGGCGCCCTCGGCCTTGGCGATCTCAACCAGCCGCTTGGCAATGATGGGCCGGGCGAAGGCGGTGCCCAGCAGGTATTCCTCATACTTGGCGCCCATCATCATGGAGGGGATGATCACCTCATCCACCATCTCGTCGGTCAGATCCTCCACATAGAGCTTGGAGGAGCCGGTCTTGATGGCCTTCTCCTCCAGGCCGTCCAGCTCAGTGCCCTGTCCCACGTCGCCGGAGACGGCGATGATCTCGGGGTTATTGTAGTTCTCCTTCAGCCAGGGGATGATGATGGATGTATCCAGGCCGCCGGAATAGGCCAGCACAACTTTCTTAATCTCAGACATTGTTCCATTCCTCCATAAAACATTCATGCAAGGGCAAGGTTCCGAAGTCCCGTACGGAGCGTTTTCCTCCGTCTGCTCTCCCCTGCCTGTCTTTCGAGCAACAGTCTACCACGCAAGCCGGCAAATTGCAAGCTTCGTTTCGCATTATTATTCACTAATATCCAATTTTTTTCCGTGTATTTTTCACAAAAATGAATATTTTATGAATATTCATATCTTTTATTCATTGCATATTCATCCTATAGCAGAAAGCGGCGGCCCGCTTG
>NZ_QUGI01000001.1:269771-294196 GCF_003478995.1 Pseudoflavonifractor sp. AF19-9AC | reverse complement strand
GGGGGGGCCCCCCGCTTTTGTGCCGCCGCTTACAGCAGCGAGAATCCATAGCTGTTGGAAAGGGCATCAATCTTCATCCCTGCCGCACACATGGGACACTCTTTGGGGGCATGGGTGACATAGCCGGGAATATCCGCCGGAGAGAACAGAGCATAGACCGGAATGCCCTCCACCTGCTCCGGGACGCGGAAGATGGCGGCAATTCCCTGTACCTTTCCCCCGTAATACTGCACACATTCCACCGCCCTGCGGGCCGTCTTGCCCGAGTTCACCGTGGAAATCAAAATCAGCACCTGCTGATCCTCCACCATGGAGATGAGATTGTCCCGGAAAATCAGCTGGCCGTTGGAATCATATTCCGGGGTAATGACATTGATATTTTTGTCCTGATTGACGGCAAACATTTCTTTTTTCGCCAGGTGGCGGGCCAGAAACGCTCCGATCACCTCGCTGCCGTCCAGGCAGACGATGGTGTCCACCCCTTTTTCATAGGTATAGGCCTGAGCCAAGGTCATGGCCGCCTCCCGGGCCATGGTGTGCTCATGCTTCATGCGGGTAATGTCAATATAGTGGCTGTTGTGGGAGTGACGGGTGGCAAAATGGCCGGAATAAGCGGAAACGATCAGCTTGGGATTGTAGGGATATTGGATTTGTTCCACGTTCATATCTGACCCTCCTTTTTTCAGGACCACTGGGCTGTTTCTGCCGTCGTTTTCCTGTGGTAGTCTTATCATACCATTTTTGGTTGTAAATTACAATAGACGTTCGATATTCTGCCGTTATTTTATATATTTTGCTATCTATTGGCTCAGATAAAAGTTTTGACAAAAAACGGCCGCTTTCGCGGCCGTTTTCCCTCAGAACAGAATATTCCAACTTATTTGCCCAGGATGGAAGAGGAAATGCCCTCAAACACTGCATCCTGACCCTCGCACATAACCATGAGCACGGTACCGTCCTCCAGGGTTTCCAGGTGCGCGTTCTTGGCCACCTCGTACTGGTCCGCCAGATAGGTCTCGAAGTTCTGCTGCTGACGGTCGATATAGCCCTGGAGGGCCTGGGCAACGGTCTCCTCCTTGCCCTCAGCGGGCATGATGGCGGCAATGCCGTAGGCCTTCACGTTCATCATGCTCATGCTGATTGCAAAGGCGGTCATGTCCTCCTGGGTCAGGCCCAGGCTCTCCAGAATCACGCCGCCCAGAGGATCCTCTTCGCTGATCTCGGAGATCACGGGGTTGTACTCCACCATCTCGCCGCCGTTGGCGGTGATGGCGTCAGTGTAGAGCTGGGTCAGCTCCTCGGGGGTCTTATCGGAGGCTTTGGTGCCGCTGGAGCATCCGGCCAGTACGGTCAGGGACAGCGCCAGGGTGAGCGCAAAAGCAAGAATCTTTTTCATGAATGAGGTTCTCCTTTTCAAGTTCAGTTATGTTCCAATACTCAGAGGGCCGTTCTCCCCGTCACTGGGGTGCCCGGTGTATTGGACGGCTCTCTTTCAAAAAGGTTCCCAACTTTTTAAGGTTTCATCCATTTTTCTTTTTCAGCACCCCAGGGTCCCTCTATGAGCAGAAAAAAGCGGACGTCCCCGCTTTGAGACGTCCGCTTGTTTACCCCTTATTCCTCCGGGAAAATCAGGCGCACCGTGGTGCCCTGGCCCGGGGTACTCTCCAGCTCCACCTGAGCGTCGTGGAGGGCGGCTCCATGTTTGACAATGGACAGGCCCAGACCGGTGCCCCCGATCTCCTTGGAGTGGCTCTTGTCCACCCGGTAAAACCGCTCAAACACCCGCTGCTGGTCCTGAATGGGGATGCCGATGCCGGTATCGGTCACCTCCACCACGCCGCCCTTGCCCTTGGGCGAGACGGACACCGCCACGGTGCCGCCGGCATGGTTATACTTTACGGCGTTGTCGCACAGATTGTACACCATTTCCTCCAGCACAGAAGAAATGCCCTGTACGATGAAGGGAGCACCCGCCACGGCCAGAGACACCCCAGCCTGCTTGGTCAGAGGGTCAATGCGGCCAGCCACCTTCTTGGCCAGCTCCAGCATATCCGTGGGCTCCCGCTTCAGGTCATCTTCCCCCTCATCCAGACGGGAGAGGTGGATGATGTCCTCCACCAGGGCAATGAGCCGCTGGCTCTCCTTATAGATGTCGCTTGCAAAGCCAGTCACGTCCTCCGGCTTCACCATGCCGTTTTTCATAATTTCCGCCATGCCGGAGATGGCAGTGAGTGGGGTCTTCAGTTCGTGGGACACGTTGGCGGTAAACTCCCGGCGCATCTTCTCCCCCTGCTCCCGCTCGGTGATGTCCACCAGCACCAGCACGGCGCCCACCACGTCCTTGTCCCGGAACACCGGGTCGGCCAGAATCTGGACGCACCGGCCCGACCGGTCCAGCCGTCCCTGGTTGCGGCAGCCGGCGAGCACCTGCTCCACGCTGTGGCGGAAGGCGTCGGTGCGGTCCAGGGCCAGCACGTTGGCCTCCGGCGCTGGAATGGCCGCGCCCAGCAGGCGCAGGGCCCCGGAGTTATAGGAGAGGATGTGCCCCCTCTGGTCCAGCAGCACAAAGCCTTCGGACATATTTTCCGTCAGGGCGGCAAACTCCTCCTGCCGCTGGCGCAGCAGGTTCATCTGCCCCTTGATGGTGTCGTTCTGCCGGCGAATCCGGGTGAGGAAGGGAGCAAGCTCATCGTAGGTATTGCACTCCTCGGGGTGCTCCAGGTCCAGCTCCAGAATGGGCTTGATCATCCGCTTGGACAGGCGGTTTGCCAGAACGGCCGCCAGAATCAGCGTCACCACCAGAATGATGAGCAGCGGCTGAGCCATGGACAGCAGCAGCACCACAATGGTGTACTGGGCGCTGGCCATACGGATCACCGAGCCGTCGCTGAGCCGACATGCCACATAAAAAGTCTTTTCCGACAGGGTCTCAGAGTAGCGCACGGCACTGCCCTGGCTGCCCCACATGGCCTCCTGAATCTCCACCCGGTCGCCGTGATTTTCCATGGTAGCCGGGTCGGCCTGGTTGTCATAGAGCACCGTTCCGTCGGTGTCCACCCAGGTGACGCGGTTGGAGAGGTTCAGATTCTCCAGGTAGTCCATTCCCATGGACTCCACGCCCCGGGCCACCAGCACGGCCTCCGACTGCAGTTCCTGGGTCAGCTGGGTACCAAAGTACTGGTACAGCACACCCATAAACAAAGCCACGGACAGCAGGAACACCGAGAGCCCCACCACCATGGAATTGCGAAAAATTTTGGCTGTCATAGTTGGCTCCTTGTCATAGTACGGCGGGGTCAGGCCCCTTCTCCGTTGATTTTATAACCGATGCCCCGCACCGTCTCAATGCAGTTGCCCGAATCCCCCAGTTTCTGCCGCAAGGTCCGGATATGGACGTCCACCGTCCGGCTGGCCCCGTCAAACTCATAGCCCCAGATGGTATTGAGCAGCTGGTCCCGGGTGAACACCGTCCCCTTCCGCTCCAGCAACAGGCAGAGAAGTTGGAACTCCTTCAGGGTGAGGGTGACCTCCCGCTGGCCGTCCCGGACGATATGCCGGCTGGGGTCCACGTAGAGCTCGCCCACCCGGTAGGTGGTCTTCTCCTCCCCGTCCTGCCCGGCGTGGCGCAGGGCGGTGCGGATGCGGGCCATGAGCTCCATCATTCCAAAGGGCTTTGCAATGTAGTCGTCCGCCCCCTGGTCCAGGCCCAGCACCTTGTCATACTCCGTGCCCTTGGCCGTGAGCATAATGACCGGCAGCTTCCGGGTGTTGGGATCGGCCCGCAGGCGTTTGAGAATCTGAAGGCCGTCCTCCTCGGGCAGCATGATATCCAGCAGCAAAAGCTCCGGCTTCCGCTCCTCCAGTGCGCTCCAGAATCGGGAGGGGCGCTCGAAGCCCTCCGCCTCCATGCCCTGGCTGTTCAGGGTATAAACCACCAGCTTACGAATACTGGTGTCGTCCTCCAGAATGTAAATCATCCGCCTCTCGGCCTCCTCTATGTCCCGCGGGCGGCACAGTCGCCCCGCCCGTACTTATTCCACGCTCTTATGGGCACCGGTCAGGGAGTACTCCACCCACTCGGCAATGTTCACCGCGTGGTCGCCGATGCGCTCAAAGTACTTGGCCACCATGAGCAAGTCCAGGCATACCGACCCGTTTTCTCCCGCGGCAATGAGGGCAATGAGTTCCTCACGCACCTGGAGAAACAGCTGGTCCACCTGGTCGTCCTCCCGCAGCACATCGTGAGCCAGCGCCAGATCTCCCCGGACAAAGGCGTCCACACTGTCGGTCACCATGCGGATGGCTGCGCGGGCCATCTCTGCCATGGGTACCGTCCGGCTCAGGCGGCTCTCCTCCATGTCCCGGGCAATCTCTGCAATGTCGCTGGCCTGGTCGCCGATGCGCTCCATGTCGGAGATCATACGAAGGGCCGCAGACACCGCCCGCAGGTCACCGGCCACCGGCTGCTGCCGCAGCAGCAGCTTCATGCACTGAGTCTCGATATCCCGCTCCTTGTGGTCGATCTCCTGCTCCAGCACCCGGGCACGCTCGCCCAACTGCAAATCCCGCTCCAAAAGCGCCTTGGTGGCTGCCGAAATGGCCTCCTCACACAAGGCGCCCATCTTGATGAGCTCTACGTTCAGCTGTTCCAGCTGCTCGTTGAAGGAATTTCTCATAATCAGCCAAACCTCCCGGTGATGTAGTCCTCGGTCCGCTTGTCCTGGGGCATGGAGAAGATCTGCTCGGTGTCGCCGAACTCCACCAGCTCACCCAGCAGGAAGAAGGCGGTATTGTCCGAAATACGGGCGGCCTGCTGCATGTTATGGGTCACCATGATGATAGTATAATCGCTTTTCAGCTCCGAGGCAAGGTCCTCAATTTTGGAGGTGGAGATGGGGTCCAGAGCGGAGGTAGCCTCGTCCATGAGCAGCACATCCGGCTTCACAGCCAGGGCGCGGGCGATGCACAGACGCTGCTGCTGGCCGCCGGACAGGCCCAGAGCCGACTTCTTCAGCCGATCCTTCACTTCGTTCCAGATGGCCGCCCCCCGCAGGGACTCCTCCACGATCTCATCCAGCTTCACCTTGTTGCGGATGCCGTGGGTACGGGGGCCGTAGGCCACGTTGTCGTAGATGGACATGGGGAAGGGATTGGGCTTCTGGAACACCATGCCGATGCGCTTGCGCAGGTCGGTGACGTCCTGCTCCGGGGCATAGATCTCCTGGCCGCGGTAGGTGAGCGAGCCGGTGATCTTGACCCCGGGAATGAGGTCGTTCATCCGGTTGATGGTGCGCAGGAAGGTGGACTTGCCGCAGCCGGAGGGCCCGATCAAAGCGGTAATCTTGCGCTCGGGAATGTCAATCATCACGTTTTTCAGGGCGTGGTTTTCCCCGTAGTACAGGTTCAGGTCCCGGGCGGAGAGAATAATGTCTTCCATGTCTGATGATGGCTCCTTTATTTCAATAAGACTCGGCCGTTTACTTCTGTCTGAGCTTCTTGCCCACCACTTTGGCCGCAAGGTTGATAAGGAAGGTCAGCGCCAGCAGCACCACAGCCACCGTAAAGGCCGGGTCCATCATGGCCCGCTCCTTGGCGAAGACGTACAGCTGCACGGTCAGGGTGGCGCCCGAGCTGTGGGCGAACTTGTCCAGGCTGGCAAAGAAATTGTTCAGGGTGCTGTCCATGCCGCCCACGTACAGCAGCACGGCCGACTCACCCACGATACGGCCCACGGCCAGAATGCAGCCGGTGACGATACCGTCGATGGAGCCGGGCAGCACAATGGTGCGGATCATATGCCACTTGCCGCTGCCCAGGCCCAGAGCGCCTTCCCGGTAGCCCTGGGGCACCGTCTTCAGGGACTCCTGGGTGGTACGGATGATGGTGGGCAGGTTCATCATGGCCAGGGTCAGGGAAGCGGCCAGCAGGGAGTAGCCCAGGCCCAGGGTATTGCTGAAGGCCAGGTAGCCCACCAGGGCGTACAGAATGGAGGGGATGCCCGACAGGGTCTCGGTGGCAAACTCAATGGCGTTGACCAGCCGGTGGTTGGTGGCGTACTCCGTCAGATAGACGGCGGCTCCCACGCCCAGAGGCAGGGCAATCACCAGGGTGACCACCACCACATAAAGGGTGTTCTGGATGGCGGGCAGAATGCCCATGGTCCCCTTCAGCAGGGACTCCTGGGTGGTCAGGAACTCCCAGGACAGGCCCGGCAGGCCCCGGTAGAGGATGTATCCGATGAGAAACAGCAGCAGCGCGCAGGTCAGACCCGCACACAGCCAAACCAGAGCCCGCAGGCCCCGGTCATAGGCCTTACGGCCTGCGGAAAGTCCGGTCCCCCAGCTCTTTTCCCGGGGCGCTTCCATCGTTACGGCAGTTTGTGACATAATATCTGCTCCTTCCATCCCGCTCACTCCTTCTCCCGCTTGAGAATCACGTTGAGCCCCACATTGATCATCATAATGAAGATGAACAGCACAAGGCCGATGGAGAACAGAGCCATTTTATGCAGGCTGCCGTCGGCCGCGTAAGACATCTCGCTGGCCACAGCGGTGGTAAGAAATTTAACGCTCTTGAACAGTCCGGGCATGTTGGGGGCGTTGCCGGCCACCATCATGATGGCCATGGCCTCGCCGATGGCGCGGCCCACGCCCAGCACCACGGCGGCGGCAATGCCGCTCTTGGCCGCGGGGGCAGTGACCCGGAAATAGGTCTCGATCTCAGTGGCGCCCAGAGCCAGGCTGGCCTCCTCATACTCCCGGGGGACCGCCCGCAGGGCTGTCTCCGACACGGAGATAATGGAGGGAAGGATCATCACCGCCAGCACCAGGATGGCGGCCAGAAGGGTATCGCCCGCCCGCAGGTTGAAGGCCTCCCGGATGGCGGGCAGCAGCACCGCCATACCCACCATGCCGTAGACCACGGAGGGGATACCCGCCAGCAGGTCCACGGCGGGACGGATGGCCGAGGCCACCTTGGGGGGCGCCACCTTGGCCAGGAACACCGCCGTCAGGAAGCCGATGGGCACGCCGATGATAATGGCGCCTGCGGTGCCGTAAATGGAGGTGAGGATAAAGGGCAAAATTCCGTACTGGGGATTGGTCTTATTGTCCGAGTCCCAGGTGGTTCCAAACAGGAAGTCCACCAAGCCCACCTCCCGAATGGCCGGGAGGCCGGAGATGACCAGATATACGGTGATAACCAACACGAAGGCTACGGCCACGAAGCCGCAAAGGAAAAACAGCCCGTGCATTCCGGCCTCCAGAGGATTGATTTTTTGGGTGCGCTTCACTGTGAAACCGCCTTTCCTAACATTGAATCCACATTGCGTTTGTCTGTTTACAGGCCAAAACACGCGACCAATGGACGCGTGTTTTGGTCTTGGTTCTCAGCTGTCTGAGTTACTGAACGGGGGGCACCGCACCGGCCTGGGCGATCAGGTCAGCCACATCGGCGCTCATGGCGAACTCCAGGAAGGCCTGGGCAACCTCGCTGAGCTCGGTGCCGTCCTTGGTGATCATGATGAAGGGGCGCTGGATGGCGTAGCTGCCGTCCTGCACGGTGGCCTCGGTGCACTCCACACCGCCCACCTTCACGGCCTTGACAGTGTCGCCCACAGCGGACAGGGAGGCATAGCCGATGGCAGCGGGGTTGGAAGCTACGTTGCCGATGACGTCACCGGTGGAAGAATACTCGTTGAGGTACTTGGCAGCATCCTCAATGCCCAGAATCTCCTCGAAGGCGCCGCGGGTGCCGGAACCGGCCTCACGGCCGTAGACGGCAATCTCCATGTCCTCGCCGCCAACTTCCTTCCAGTTGGTGATTTCACCCTTGAAAATCTGGGCAATCTGCTCCACGGTCAGGCTCTCCACACCGTTCTCGGGGTTGACCACAACGGCCACACCGTCCAGAGCCACAACGTGGGCCACAGCGCCCTGCTCCTCTTCCTCGGGCTTCAGCTCACGGGAAGCCAGGCCCAGGTCGGCAGTGCCATCGATGGCGGAGGTCACACCGGCGCCGGAACCGGAACCGTTGTACTTGACCTCAACGTCGGGGTTCAGCTCGTGGAAAGCCTCACCCAGAATCTTCATCACGCTCTCCATGGAGGTGGAACCGTTGGTGTTCACCACACCGCTGAGGGTGGTCTCGGTGTTGCCGGAGGAGGAGGCGGCGTTGTTGCTGCCGGCGCTGCTCTGGTCGGAGGTGGTGTCACCGGTATTGCTGCTGCCGCAGCCGGCCAGCAGGGAGAGAGCCATCACAATGGACAGGCCCAGACAAGTCAGTTTCTTCATTTTAAGTACTCCTTTTTGTTCGTTTTGTTCCTTCTGGATTACGGTGCTCAGTATAAAAAGGGAATGTAAAATGCAAAACAACCGCCCTGTTAAGTCTTTGTAAAATCGAACAGAATGTAAAAAAATCAAACAGGAGTCCAAAGCATCCGCTTCAGACTCCTGTTTTGTTATGCTGGGGTTTGCTCTTGTCAGCCACGCTCCCCCGCCGCGCCCTTGTTGCGAAACAGCAGGGAGATGCACCATACAGCAGACAGGCCAACCAGCGTGTAAATCACGCGGCTGACCATGCTGCCCGACCCGCCGCCGGCAAAGGCCACCAGGTCAAACTGAAACAGACCAATGCTGCCCCAGTTCAGGCCGCCTATGATCAGCAGGGTCAGGGCAATTTTGTCCATAACCACGTCAGATTACCTCCTCGGATTGAAATCCAAGGCTAGTTTTCTCCCTCCGGCGTCAAAGTATGCAGACAGGGATTTTTTCTTTTTCAATCGGCTGCGGCTTAATCGGACACGGTTTTGTCCAGGGCGACACATCCGGAGGAATCGGTAACCGTAATAGCGGCGGAGATGTTTTCTTCTCCCTCTCCCACATTTACTTCCCAGTCCTCAGGCATTCCCTCAATGGACCCGCCGACGCCCAGGCTGTCCTCGCCGCTTTTTCCGCTGTAAGAGAGCACTTCCTCTCCATCCTCGAACATGGACACCTCCATGGTCCAGTCCTCGGCGCCGCTGCCCTTCACCGTCACAGTGAGCTTGGTCCCCTCCTGGGTGGCCTTCTCATACACATAGCTTCCGTCCTGAGCCAGCGCGTCGGTGATGTCCGTCTCCTCCTCGTCAACCACCAGCACCGCCCGGCCATCCCGGTTCTCCACCTGAATCTTGGGCAGGGACAGCACGGTCATCTGCTCGCCATCGGTGGTGGTCATCTCCTGGCGGAACTCGTCCACCCGCACCACAGTGGCAATCTGAACAAACATATTCTGCACTGCCTGGGGGTTGGCGGCGCTGACGCCCACAGCCATCATGGCCACAGCCGCGGCAGCTACCAGAGCGGTACGCACCGGTCTGCGGTGCTTCTTAGGGGAATTGGTCTTTGTCATGGTCAAAATCTCCTCAATTTTTTCTTCCGGAGCCCGAAGCTCCCGGCACACTTCATGGTACAATCTGCGGTCGAACATACCCAGGTTCCTCCTTTTCTTCCTCTTCCCTCAGCTCCCGGCGCAGCCGTTTCCGGGCCCGGAGCAGCCAGGTCTGCACCGTGGATGGATTGGCACCCAAGGCTGCCGCCACCTCCGCCACGGTACATCCCTCGTAGTAATAGAGATATACGGTCAGACGGTACTTTGTCTCCAGCCCCATGACCGCCCGGAGCAGCTCTGTTTTTTCCCGGTCCTCCGGCGCGGGACCGTCCCGCCACTCTTCCAGCGGGACTGAGGTCCGCCGCCAGAAGGAGCGCAGCACCTTCCGGCTCTCGTTCACCGCCACCCGCAAGATCCAGTGCTTCAGGTGCTCCTCGCTTTCAAAGTCCCGGCCGCTCTCCAGCAGCCGCAGCATCACCGTCTGCATCACATCCTCCGCATCTGCGGGGTTCTTCAGGGCATGGAGGGCCACACGGTACACCGTGTCTCCATAGGTGCGCACCGCATGGCCAAATGCCTCCTCCGTCAAGACCACCCACCTCCTTTCGGGTTTTCTCTTGAAAGGCCTTTCATTAAGAATATCCATGAGAGGGGTAAAAAATCTCACCCGGTTCATTTTCTTTTTTCCGCAAAAAACCGGCCGCCCGGAGGCGGCCGGTTTTAATGGTACGCGTTTGGATGGACCGTTACCCCTGCAAGGACGCCGGACCGAAGCCGTAGGGCAGCAGCTCACGGAGGGGAACACACTGAAACTGGCCATCCCCCCTGGCAGCCAGCACCCGCAGGTTGGGTGCAAATTCGTAGAGCATCTGCCGGCAAGCTCCGCAGGGCCAGCAATAGTCCTCCCCCTGTCCAGCGATGGCAATGGTCTGCCAGTCCTCCCGGTGCCCCTCGCTGATGGCCTTCAGGAGGGCGGTGCGCTCGGCGCAGATGGTGGAGCCGTAGGCGGCATTCTCCACGTTGCAGCCGGTAAACACCGTCCCGTCGGCGCACAGCAGGGCCGCCCCCACCGGAAAGCGGGAGTAGGGCACATAGGAAAATTTGTGCATGGCAAAGGCCCGCTCCACCAGCTCACGATCGGTCATGGAAATTCCTCCTTTTTATTCCAGCACGTTGATCCCCAGAATCCGGGCCACCACCGGGGCCTGATGGGGCGCGATGGTCGCCCCCTTCAGCTCGGCACAGCTCTGGGAGAGCACAATCTGATCCAGGGTACATTGGGACAGGTCCAGACCGCCCAGCTGGGCCCGAAAGAGCTCCGCCCCGGTGAGATCCACCTTATCAAGCTCTGCACGGTGAAACTGGGCCTCGGACAGCACCGCCTCCCGCAGGTCACAGCCCTCCAGGCGGCTGCGCTCCCAGCGGCTCTGGGCAAAATTGGCGTATCGGAACCGTCCCTCCCGCCAGACGCTCCCCTTCACCCGGCTGCCCCGGAAGTCGCAGCCCTCTCCTTTGCAGCCCTCCAGCCGGGTATCCAGCCAGAAGCTCTTGGCAAAGGAGCACCCTTCAAAGGAGCAGTTCTCCAGCCGGCAGCGGTACAGGCTGAGCTTGGTACAGTCGCAGTTTACCAGCCGGCAGCCGGTGAGGGTGACCTCCCGCAGCTCCAGCTCCCACAGGTCCGCTCCCTCCAGCAAAACTCCCTGGAACCTGCCGCCTGTAATCTCGCCCTCGTCCTCTCTGGCCCAGGCAATCTGCCCCGCCAGGTCCCGCTCCTGCTCCATCCCTGTGCCCCCTCTGTCTTACTGCCTCTAGCATACCCTATGGGGAAAAAACTTGCAATCTCCTTTTGCGGGGATTATAATACTGCCAGTCCGTGCCAAAGCGCGGAGACAACAAGGGAGCTCGCAGACGGGCTGAGAGGAAGCTGAGCGCTTCGACCTGTGACCTGATTTGGATAATGCCAACGCAGGGAGATAGCCGCATGATGGTATCGCCGCCGGGGGTCGTCCGAAATCAGGACGGGCTCCGGCGGTTTCATTTTATCATTTCTCATAAGGAGGCAGGCTCATGCTGGGTTCCTGTCTGGAGGCGGTGCGTCAGCGCGCGCCCCTCATTCACTGCATCACAAATTACGTCACCGCCAACGACGTAGCCAATCTGCTGCTGGCCTGCGGCGCCCGGCCCATTATGGCCGATGACCCGGAGGAGGTCGCGGAAATCACCGCCGGCTGCCAGGGGCTGACCCTCAATCTGGGCACCCTGAGCCGGCGGACCATCCCCTCCATGCACGCCGCCGGGGCGGAGGCCGCCCGGCTGGGCCATCCGGTGGTGCTGGACCCGGTGGGGGTGGGCGGCAGCAGCCTGCGCCGGGAGACCGCAAAAAGCCTTCTCCAGAGCGTTCCCTTTGCCGCCGTGCGGGGCAACAGCTCGGAGATCAAGGCCCTGCTGGAGCAGGCTCCCGCCTTCAGCGGGGTGGACGTTTCCCCCGCTGACCGGGTGGACGGAGACCATCTGGCCCAGGGAGTGGCCTTTGCAAAGGAGGCCGCCCGGCGTCTCAACACCATCGTGGCCATCACCGGTGAAATTGACCTGGTATCCGACGGAAAGCGCTGCTTCGTCCTCCGGGGAGGACGGCCGGAAATGGGCAAGATTACCGGCACCGGCTGTCAGCTGTCCGCCCTGGTGTGTGCCTACCTTTCTGCCAACCCGGAGCGCCCCCTGGAGGCGGTGGCCGCCGCGGTGGCCGCCATGGACGCCGCCGGAGAGCTGGCCTGGACCCGGATGGAGCCCTGGGACGGCAACTTTGCCTACCGGGGAAAAATTCTGGACACCATTTGCCATTTAGATGGAGACACTCTGGATCGGAGGAGCGACTATGAAATTCAATGAACAGCAGCTTCGGCTGTACGCCGTCACCGACAGCAGCCGCCTGCCCGGCGTGAGCCTGGCCCAGCAGGTGGAGGGCGTCCTGAAGGGCGGGGCCACCATGGTACAACTGCGGGAGAAGCACCTGAGCCGGGAGCAGTTCCGGGCGGAGGCCCTGGAAATCAAGGCCATCTGCCAACGTTACGGCGTTCCTTTCCTCATTAACGACGACGTGGACCTGGCCCTGGAGGTGGACGCCGACGGCGTCCATGTGGGCCAGGAAGACATGGAGGCCGGACGGGCCCGGCAGCGGCTGGGGCCGGACAAGATCATCGGGGTCTCCTCCCACAACGTGGCCGAGGCCCTGCGGGCTCAGGCGGCAGGCGCAGACTACCTGGGGGCCGGGGCGGTATTCCCCACCGGAACCAAGGGAAATGTGACCGCTCTGGCCCACGAGACCTTACGGGACATCTGCCAAAGCGTGGACATCCCGGTGGTGGCCATCGGCGGCATCGGGCCGGACAACCTCCCCACTCTAGCGGGGAGCGGCATCCGGGGCGTGGCGGTGGTCTCCGCCCTCTTCGCCCAGCCCGACCCGGAGGGGGCCGCCCGGCGGCTGCGGGCCCTGGCGGAGGAGCTGGTCTCCCCCTGAACCTTTGTGAACCCCCGCGGCAGATTGGGGGCACCACCTTCTGTCGCGTTACAAAACTTCAATGCGTTTACTGAGAAAGGAGTACATACCATGAAAACAGCATTGACGATCGCTGGAAGTGACTCCAGCGGAGGCGCCGGCATCCAGGCAGACATCAAGACCATGACCGCAAACGGCGTCTACGCCATGAGCGCCATCACGGCCCTCACTGCCCAGAACACCACCGGCGTCTACGGCATTCTGGAATCCACCCCCGAGTTTCTAGCCAACCAGCTGGACTGCATCTTTACCGACATCCGGCCGGACGCGGTCAAGACGGGGATGGTCTCCTCCTCCGCCCTCATCGAGGTCATTGCGGACAAGCTCAAAGAGTACAAGGCAGTAAACATCGTGGTGGACCCGGTAATGGTGGCCACCAGCGGGTCCCGCCTCATCTCCCAGGAGGCGGTAGACACTCTGAAGGAGCGGCTGCTCCCTCTGGCCACCCTCCTTACCCCCAACATCCCCGAGGCCCAGGTGCTGTCCGGACTGGACATCGCCTCCCCCGCCGATATGGAACGGGCCGCCAGGGCCATCGGCGAGCGCTACGGCTGCGCCGTTCTGTGCAAGGGCGGGCACAGCCTCAACGACGCCAACGACCTTCTGTGGCACGACGGAACCGTCCGCTGGTTCCGGGGCAAGCACATTGACAACCCCAACACCCATGGCACCGGCTGCACCCTGTCCTCCGCCATCGCCTCCAACCTGGCCAAGGGCTACAGCCTGGAGGAATCAGTGGAACGGGCCAAGGCCTACCTCTCCGGTGCTCTGGGCTCCATGCTGAACCTGGGTGCGGGCAGCGGTCCCCTGGACCACCTCTTTGATTTGAAAGGGGACTTTGTGTCATGAGCACCTTTCTGGACACCTGCATTGAGGACAGCCTGCCCATCTGGCAGGACTGTCTGGAGACTGAATTTCTCCGCCGCCTGTCCGACGGCACCCTGCCGGAGGATTGCTTCAAGGGCTACATTGTGGACGACAGCCTCTACCTGCGGGAGTACGCCAAGGTCTTCGCCTGGGGTATGCTCCACTCCACGGATATGGAGGAAATCCGGGCCTACCACTCCCTGCTCTCCTTTCTGAAGGAGAGTGAGGACGCCACCCGGCTGGTGTATCTGGCCCGCTGGGGGCTGACCGACCAGGCTATCCAGCCTCTGCCCCTGCGCCCGGAAAACCGGGCCTATGTGGACTACATGATTTCCGCCGCCCGTGACGGCCAAGGCGCTCCCGAGTGCATGATGGCCTGTCTGCCCTGCATGCTCAGCTACGGCTGGATTTTCCAGAAAATTGCCCAAGACGCCCCTCAGGTGCAGGATTCTCTTTTCTGGCCCCTGGTGCGGGACTACGCGGATCCCTCCTACAAGGAGGTATGCGACCACTGGGTGGACTTTGCCAACCAGGTCTGCGCGGGGCTCACCCCGGAGCGGGCCGCCCGATGCCGGGAAATCTTCCGGCAGAGCTCCCTCCACGAGCTGCGCTTCTGGGAGATGAGCGCCCAGCCCCGGAACGACGTATAATTACAAAAAGTAAAATTTTTGCAGGTTCAAACGCCCTCGGCAGAGTTTCGCCGCCGCTGGCGGCGAAATAAATTGAAATCCGTTTTTTTCGGCGACATGTGCGTCGAAAAAAACACTTCTCAGCCCGCAAACGTGCGAGCGAAGCGAGTGCGCTGCAGCGGGCTGCATCTTCTCAAAAAACGCTTGCGTTTTTTGAAGCGTGCCGAGCTCTCTCGGCGCGCTGAAAAAAGCCGGACGGAAATCCCGTCCGGCTTTTTTGTTACAGGTCCATGGCCTCGGTGAGGCTCTCCACCGCCTCGTTTACCCGCTTGGCCGCCTGGTGGGCCGCCCGCTTGATCTGCCGGTGAGAGGGCGCCATGGTCATACCAATGGCCGCGCCGGCCACCATGCCGGCGGCCATGCCCATGATAAATTTTCCGCCGCCGGAGCAGCAAGTTCCGTTCATCCGCATTTCACTCCTTCCGCGCGAAAGGCATCCATATCTCATTCCTCCGCGCTCCATTATTCTTCCCCGAATGGCGGAAAAATCCGTTGCTAAATCCTGTGTATTCCGCTATAATTTATAGTTGGATATTCGTGTCAACCTTCGTTGAATAATTTGGAAGGAATTGCATATGAAATTACTCATTCAACACGGACGAGTCGTCCATCCCGTCACTGGAGAAGTGGTCCTGCAGGACCTGCTGGCGGAGGATGGCAAAATTTCTCTGCTGGAGCGGGGTCTTCCCCCCGAGGCAGACCAGATCATTGACGCCACCGGCCTGGTGGTGTGTCCCGGCCTGGTGGATATGCACGTCCACCTGCGGGATCCCGGACTGACCTACAAGGAGGACATCCTCACCGGCTGCGCCGCCGCGGCCCGGGGCGGCGTCACCGCCCTGGCCTGCATGGCCAACACCGACCCCACCGTGGACTGCCCGGAGCAGGTGGCCTATGTGCTGGGCCGTGCCAAGGAGGCCTGCGGCGTGCAGGTCTACCCCATCGCCGCCCTGTCCATGGGACTTCGCGGGGAAGAGCTCACCGACGCGGAGGCACTGAAAAAGGCTGGCGCGGTGGCCCTGTCCGATGACGGCAGCAATGTGGACAACGCCAACCTTATGCGGGACGCCATGATTCGGGCCCGGCGGCAGGAGCTGCCCATTTTGTGCCACTGTGAGGACACCTCTATGGTGGAGGGCCGGGCGGTGAACGAGGGCAGCGTGTCCCGCCAGCTGTGGCTGGAGGGCCGGCCCGCCATTGCCGAGGAGATCATGGTCATGCGGGACGCCATGCTGGCCGAGGAGACCGGCGCCCACGTCCACATCTGCCATGTGTCCACCGCCAAGAGCGTGGACATCATCCGGCGGATGAAGAAGCGGGGCGCTCCCATCACCTGCGAGACCTGCCCCCAGTACTTCACCCTCACCGAGGACGAAGTGCTCACCAAGGGCTCCCTGGCCCGGGTCAATCCCCCTCTGCGCACCGCCAAGGATGTGAAGGGGATTCTAGCCGGCCTGAAGGACGGCACCATTGACGTCATCGCCACTGACCACGCCCCCCACTCCGCCGAGGAGAAGGCCCGCTCCCTCACCCGCGCCCCCAGCGGCATGATCGGCCTGGAGACCTCTCTGGCCATCACCCTCACCGCCCTCTATCACACCAAGAAGATGGAGCTGCCCGACATCATCCAGCGGATGACCACCAACCCCGCCGACATTCTCCATTTGCCCAAGGGTCGCATGTCCCTGGGCGTGGACGCCGACCTCACCGTCTTCGACCCCGATGAGGAGTGGGTCATTGACCCGGAGCAGTTTGCCTCCAAGGCCCGGAACACCCCCTTTGCCGGTGCAAAGGTCAAGGGCCGGGTGAAATACACCATTGTAGGCGGCCGGATCATTTACCAGGACGCCTGATTCACAACAACAAAGAGAGAGGAAGAGTTTCATGTCTTTTGATGTACTGCAGGATAAAATCCGCGCCATGAAGAACCCCACGGTGGCCGGGCTGGACGCCCGCATCGAGTATGTCCCCGAGCACATCCGCAAGGCCGCCTTTGAGGAGTACGGCGTGGGGCTGAAGGGGGCCTGCGAGGCCATTTACCAGTTCAACGTGGGCCTCATTGACGCCCTGTGCGACATCGTTCCCGCCGTCAAGCCCCAGAGCGCCTACTACGAGAATCTGGGCTGGCAGGGCATGGAGATGCTGGAGCGCACCATCCGCTACGCCAAGGAGAAGGGCCTCTTCGTCATCGCCGACATCAAGCGGGGCGACATTGGCTCCACCGCCTCTGCCTACGCTGAGGGCTGGCTGTCCGGGGCCAAGATCGAGGGCGAGACCTTCAAGTCCTTCGACGTGGACTGCGTCACCCTTAACGGCTATATGGGCTCCGACTCCATCAACCCCTTCCTGGAGGCCGCCAAGGGCGAGGACAAGTGCGTGTTCGTTCTGGTGAAGACCTCCAACCCCGGCTCCGGCGAGCTTCAGGACATCGTGGCCGGGGACCGGCTGGTGTACCAGGTGATGGGCGACCTCAACGAGCGCATTGCCAAGGGCACCGAGGGCAAGTATGGTTACACCATGGCTGGTGCGGTCACCGGGGCCACCTATCCCTCCGACATCCGTGCCCTGCGCAAGCGTCTGGAGCACACCTTCTTCCTGGTGCCCGGCTACGGCGCCCAGGGCGGCACCGCCGAGGACGTGCAGTACGCCTTTGACAAGTACGGCCACGGCGCCATCGTCAACTCCTCCCGGGGCATCATGTGCGCCTGGAAGAAGACCGGCGGAGACGGCCACGACTTTAAAGAAGCTGCCCGGAACGCCGCCATTGCCATGCGGGACGACATCAAGCAGTTTGTGACGGTGGTGTAAAATCACCCCGTTTCCCCCTGGAAATCACCTTTGACAGGAGGAGTTTGGATGGCAAACACCTGCATTTTCTGTGGAACAAAGCTCCCCCGCTTCGGGCAGGAGAAACTGCTGTGCGGCAATGTGTTTCAGAGTGTCTGCGGCCAGTGCCGCAAGGCTCTGTGGGACCTGTCTCAGGAGGAGCGGGGGCAGCGGGCCCTGGACACCGGCCGGGCGGCGGACCCGGAGCAGATTGAGGCCTTTCTGAGGGAGAGCCGGGAGGCAGCCCAACGAGAGCGGGAGGCGGTGCTGACGGACAAGGTCTGTCTCCGCTGCGGCAAGCCCATGCTCCGGTACGGCCGCAAGCTCATCCAGCTGGGGTCGGAGGGGCTCTTCGGCCCGGTGACCCGGGACGGAATCTTTTCCGACTGGCTGGAGGTGGATATTCTCCGATGCGAGGGCTGCGGCAAGGCGGAATTTTTCATTCCCGGCCCATCCGAACCTCCTCAGCCTCAAAAGGAGGAGGAGCAGGTCACCTGCCCGGTCTGCGGCGCCAGGCACAGCCCTCTCATCGGCTGCCCCAGCTGCGCGGTGCGCCTGGCCCAGAGTGGACAGCGCCTCAGGTCCTCCGGCGAGGACACCCCACAGCGGGAAACTCCGCGCAAGCCCCCCTGGGAAAAATAAATTTCCGCCCGGCTAGGCGGATTCTGCATTAAGGTTGTGATGAAGCTTGAAGGTAGAGCGTAAGTGTAAAATCGTATCCAAGGAGTGGCTGAACCACGACGCGGTGTATATGGTGCTGGAGGTGGGCGACATGGTGCGCACCTCCTGCAAGGGACCGGGTCAGTTCGTCCACGTGAAGTGCGGGGACGGTCTGCTGCTGCGCCGCCCCATCTCGGTGTGCTCCTGCATGGAGGACGAGCCGGAGGACACCCTGGCCATCGTCTTTGAGGTGCGGGGCGAGGGCACCGATTGGCTGGCTAACCGCCCTGTGGGCCACAGCGTGGACGTGCTGGGCATGCTGGGCAACGGCTTTGACGTAAAGCCGGAGGGCCGCTACCTGCTGGTGGGCGGCGGCATCGGCATCCCCCCCATGCGTGGCTGCGCCCAGTACACCCAGGGCCGCTCCACCGCCATTCTGGGCGGCCGGTCCGCGGACAAGGTCATTTTGCAGAACTGCTTTAACGATGAGTGCGCCAAAGTGCTCATCGCCACCGATGACGGCTCCCTGGGCTACCACGGCTTTGTGGACGCTCTGGTCCGCCAGGAGCTGAGCGAGGACAAGAATTATGACGGCGTGCTGGCCTGCGGCCCCAAGCCCATGCTCCGGAACGTGGCCAAGGTGGCTGAGGAATTCGGCATTCCCTGCCAGGTCTCCATGGAGGAGCGGATGGGCTGCGGCGTGGGCGCCTGCCTGGTGTGCGCCTGCGACATGGCCGATGGCTCCCGGAAGCACGTGTGTAAGGACGGCCCGGTCTTTGATTCCAGGGAGGTGAACTGGGATGCCTGAGAAAAAGTTTGTTTATCTGCCTGAGGCAGTGGACCATGGTGAAAATTCGTCCCCGGAAAAGTCCGATCCCTCCATCCGCCCCGCGGCCCCGGAAGTACAGCTGCCTGAGGTAGACATGTCCGTCACCCTGGCAGGCATGACCATGAAAAACCCCATCTGCGTGGCCTCCGGCACCTATGGCTTTGGCCGGGAGTACGGTCAGTTCTATGACCTGGGGGAGATCGGCGGCATCTGCGCCAAGGGCCTTACCCTCCACCGCCGGGAAGGAAATCCCGGTCCGCGTATTGCGGAGACGCCCATGGGCATCCTAAACTCCGTGGGTCTTCAGAACCCCGGCGTGGACGCCTTTATCGCGGAGGAACTCCCCTTCCTTCGTCAGTATGACGTGAAGGTCATTGCCAACATCTCGGGCAACACCCCCGAGGAGTACGGCATTATGTGCGAAAAGCTCGCTGAGGCCGGAGTGGACATGATCGAGGTCAACATCTCCTGCCCCAATGTGAAGGCGGGCGGTCTGGCCTATGGCACCCGGCCCGAGCTGGCCGCTGAGGTGACGGAGATGGCCAAGCGACATGCGGGCAAGGTGCCTGTGATGGTAAAGCTCTCCCCCAACGTCACCGACATCACCGAAATTGCCCGGGCGGTGGAGGGGGCAGGCGCCGACGCCCTTTCCCTCATCAACACCATCCGCGGCATGCGCATTGACGTAAACACCCGCCGTCCGGTACTGAAGATGAACACCGGCGGCCTGTCCGGCCCGGCGGTGCTCCCGGTGGCCGTGCGGATGGTTTGGGAGGTCGCCCAGTGCGTGAAGGTGCCCATTTTGGGCATGGGCGGCGTGAGCAAGGGCTCCGACGCGGCCCAGCTGATGCTGGCGGGCGCCACCGCCGTGGCGGTGGGCACCGCTATGTTCGCCGACCCCTACGCCCCCCTCACCGTGCGGGACGGTCTGCGGGACATCGCCGCAAAGCAGGGCCTTGTCAAGGTGAGCCAGCTCACCGGCGGGGTGCAGCCCTGGGCGTAAGAGGACCCCTGGATTTTTTAAAAGGAGGCCTGGGCCGTGCTGGAAGAACTGGTCGAGCTGATTCTGCCCCCCATTATCTCCCTGTGTGAGCTGATGGGCATTATCGTGGTGGTGATCTCCGCCCTGCGGGCCTTCTGGGGCTACTGCAAGGGGCTGGTCACCCACGTGCCCAGGGATGTGAAGTTTGATTTGGCCAACGGCCTGGCCACCAGCCTGGAATTTAAAATGGCCGCGGAGATTTTAAAAACCGTCCTGGTGCAGGAGCTCAATGAGCTGCTGGTGCTGGGGGCGGTGATTCTCCTGCGGGCGCTGCTGTCCCTGCTCATCCACATCGAGATGCGGGGCGAGCCCCGGACCGGGCCAAACTCTGAACAGTAAGAAGGAATTTTTCTCTATGACCACCATTTATCTCGTTCGCCACGCGGAGGCGGAGGGCAACGTGTACCGCCGGATCCACGGCTGGTACGACGCCCTGATCACCGACAACGGCTTTCGCCAGATTGCGGCGCTGGAGCGGCGGTTTCAGGACGTCCATGTGGACGCGGTCTACTCCAGCGACCTGTACCGCACCATGACCACCGCCCGTGCGGTGTACCGGCCCAAGGGGCTGGAGCTGCACACCGATCCCCGCCTGCGTGAAATCCATATGGGCGTGTGGGAGGACGTGCCCTGGGGCGGCGCTTACCACTTCCACCGGGAGGACATGCGCCGTTTCAACCACAGTGACCCCACCTGGCAGGTGGAGGGAAGCGACACCTTCGCCGCCGTGGGGCAGCGGATGTGTGAGGCTCTTCATGACATTGCCCAGGCCCACCCGGACCAGACCGTGGCCGTGTTCAGCCACGGCACCGCCATCCGCCAGGCTCTGGCTGATATCAAGGGGCTCACCCCCGAGGAGTGGCGGAGCCAAGCCCACGGGGACAACACCAGCGTCAGCTGTCTGGCCTATGAAAACGGCCGGTTCCACGTCATCTATGAGATTGACAACTCCCATCTGGGGGATGAGCTGTCCACCCTGGGCAAGCAGGCCTGGTGGCGCAAGGAGGCTAAGCAGCGGGACGTAAACCTGTGGTACCGTCCTCTGGACTGGAAGACCGAGGAGAGCGTCTATCTGGAGGCCCGGCGGGAGGCCTGGACCTCCACTCACGGCTCTGACGTGTCCTTTGACGGGGAGAGCTTCCTACGGGACGCCCGGCTCCATCTGGAGCAGTCCCCCTGGGGAGTCACCGCGGCCATGGCCGACGACGAAATTGCCGGTCTTATCCAGCTGGATGCCAAGCGGTACAGCGAGGACAACGCGGGCTACATACCCTTCTTCTATCTGATGCCCGAGCGGCGGGCCAAGGGGCTGGGCGTTCAGCTCATCGGCCAGGCTGTCTCCTACTTCCGCCCCCTGGGTCGGGACAAGCTGCGTCTGCGCTGCGCCCCCTACAACACCACCGCCAAGCGCTTTTATGAAAAGTATGGCTTCGTAAAGGTGGGCGAGGAGCAGGGCAGCCGGGTGCCCCTGGACATTATGGAGAAGTACATCGGCTACGACCGGTAAGCGCTCCTTACAGCATCAGCTCCCGGATGAATTCCCGGCGCAGGCCCAGGCCCAGGGCGAAGTAAGTACGCAGCTCACAGGAACAGCAGGCCAGCCAGGCACTCTCCCAGGCATCGTAGGTGGGAAAGTCCACCTGAGCCCGGATGGTCTCCGTCGCTTTCTCCAGCTCCTGCCGGGCCTTGTTGTAGTCGGGCAGGGTCTTGAGGAGTTCCCAGGCGGCCTGGGCTGTTTCGGTCTCCTGCCGGAGGATGTTTTTTAACAGGTCCTGCATGTGTATCATCCTTTCCGTTTAACGTTCTGGCTTTGTTACGGCAGTAGATGAAAATGATTTTCACGTTGAGTCTTGGAGGTCAGAATGGCAACGTTCTCACAACGGATGAAGCAGCTGCGTAAAGAAAAAAAGTTAACACAACAGCAGTTGGCCGATCAGTTCTCAGTGAAGCTGCGCACCTGCCAGGGCTATGAATACGGCGAGTCCTATCCCGAAGTGGCCAAGCTGGTGGCCATCGCCGACTTCTTCGACGTCAGCCTGGACTATCTGATGGGCCGTTCCGAAATACGGGAACGGCGGTAGTCGGGCAGAGTCTTGAGCAGCTCCCAGGCGGCCTGGGCCGTCTCGGTCTCCTGCCGGAGGATATTTTTTAACAGGTCCTGCATCAAATCACCTCATTTATTTTAATCACTTTGAGTGATTATATGATATACTCACTCAAAGTGATTGTCAAGGTTCCGGAGGCAAAGTTATGGCACAGTTTTGTGAACGCATCAAAGAGCTGCGAAAGGAACGCGGTTTAAAACAGCGCGAGATGGCGGCTGAGTTTGGACTGGCACTGAATTCCTATCAGGCTTACGAGTATGCCACACGGTACCCGGATTTCAAGGGTTTGATCGCCATCGCCGACTTCTTCGACGTCAGTCTGGACTATCTGGTGGGGCGTTCCGAGGTGAGGGAGCGGCGGTAACCGCTCCCTTTGCCATCCCCCAACCACACCAAAGAAAAGAGGCACACCATGAGCTTTGACCGCGATTTGTTCCTCCCCGTCTCCCGGGCCGACATGGACCGCCGGGGCTGGGACTTCTATGACTTCCTCCTCATCACCGGAGACGCCTATGTAGACCACCCCTCCTTCGGCCCCACAATCATCGGCCGGGTGCTGGAGGCGGAGGGCTACCGGGTGGCCATCCTGTCCCAGCCCGACTGGCACAGCGCCGACGCCTTCGCGTCCCTGGGCCGCCCCCGGCTGGGGGTGCTCATCTCGGCGGGCAACATCGACTCCATGGTGGCCCACTACACCGCCGCCCGAAAGCGCCGCCACGATGACGCCTACTCCCCCGGACGGAAGGCCGGTCTGCGCCCCGACCACGCCACCATCGTTTACTCCAACCGGGTACGGGAGGCCTTCGGGGACATTCCCATTATTATCGGCGGGCTGGAGGCCAGTCTGCGCCGCTTCGCCCACTACGACTACTGGGAGGACAAGGTACGCCGCTCCATCCTCTTTGACGCCCAGGCGGACATTCTCACCTACGGCATGGGCGAAAAGGCCTCGGTGGAGATTGCCGCCCGCCTGGCCAGCGGCACCCCGGTGAGCGAAATCACCGATGTGCGGGGCACCTGCGTGGCGGTCAAGTTCCCCGGCGTATGTGCCTACCCCAAGGTGGAGGTCCCCTCCTTCGAGGAGGTATCTTCCAGCAAGGAGGCCTACGCCCGGGCCAACATGGTGGAGTATCTGGAGCACGACGCGGTGGTGGGCAAGGCCATCCTCCAGAAGCACGGCCGGGAGTTCCTGCTGGTCAATCCCCCTGCCTCCCCCCTGACCACTGAGGAGATGGACCGGGTGGCCGAGCTCCCCTACGTGCGGGAACCCCATCCCATGTACGACGAGATGGGGGGCGTGCCCGCCATCGAGGAGGTGCGCTTCTCCGTCACCCACAACCGGGGTTGCTTCGGGGCCTGCAACTTCTGCTCCCTGGCCTTCCACCAGGGGCGGACCATCTCCTGCCGCAGCCACGAGAGCGTCATTCGTGAGGTCACCGCCCTCACCCACCACCCCGGTTTCAAGGGCTATATCCACGACGTGGGCGGCCCCGCCGCCACCTTCCGCCGCCCCTCCTGCCAGAAGCAGCTGAAGTACGGCATGTGCAAAAACCGGGCCTGTCTGGCCCCCGAGCCCTGCCCCAACCTGGACGCCGACCACACCGATTACATGATGCTGCTGCGGAAGCTGCGGGCCATCCCCGGGGTGAAAAAGGTGTTTATCCGGTCGGGCATCCGCTTTGACTATCTGATGAAGGACCCCAGCGGCGAGTTCTTCACCGACCTCGTTCAGTATCACATCTCCGGACAGCTGAAGGTGGCCCCGGAGCACTGCGTCAATCACACGCTGGACTACATGGGCAAGCCCCACATCGAGGTCTATGAGAAGTTCCGGGAGAAGTACTTCAAGCTCAACCGCCGCTACGGCAAGGACCAGTATCTGGTGCCCTACCTCATCTCCTCCCACCCGGGCTGCACGTTGGAGGACGCGGTGCAGCTGGCTGAGTGGCTCAACAAACAGGGCCACATGCCCGAGCAGGTCCAGGACTTCTACCCCACTCCGGGCACCTTGGCCACCTGCATGTGGTACACCGGCATCGACCCCCGCACTATGAAGCCCGTCTTTGTGCCCAAGACGCCCCACGACAAGGCCCTCCAGCGGGCCCTGATGCAGTGGCGGAAGCCCCAGAACCGGAAGCTGGTGCTGGAGGCCCTCCACAAGACGGGCCGGGAGGACCTGATCGGCTACGGCAAGCGCTGTCTCATCCGTCCCGACAAGGGGCAGGCCGCCCAGGGGCGGCCCGAGGGCGAGTTCCGGGGCGGCAGCAAAAAGCCCTCCGCCCCTCCCGCCCGCAAGGGAGGAAAGCCCTCCGGAGACGGGCGCAAGGAGCGCTTTGACGGGCGGCACACCGCCGAGCGAAACAGCTCCCCCGCCAAGTCCCAGCGGAAGGCGGGCTGGGCCAAGGCAAAGCCCAAGCCCAACGCCAAGCCCCGTGGAAAGTCCCGGGGCTCCAAATGACGAAATGACAAAAGAGGTCCGCGG
>NZ_QUGI01000001.1:182110-269761 GCF_003478995.1 Pseudoflavonifractor sp. AF19-9AC | reverse complement strand
CGGCAGCTCAAAGCTGCCGCGGACCCTTTCGCTACAACTGATTCAAACCGCAGCAATCGGTTTATTTCATGATATCCTTCGCGGCGTTTTCCACGCCCCGGCCCACATCGCGGGCCGCGTCTCCGGCGTTCCGGAGCATATCCCGGGCTCCCTGAGTCAGGTCCCGGGAGGTGGCGCTGTCTTTGCCGTCCACCTTTCCGTCCGATCCGGCGCGGTAGCGGGCGTCCTCCATATAGTCATTGGTTACCCGACCCCGGTTGGCATAGCCGGCCCGGCCGGTACGTGCATATCCGGCCTGCCCGGCCATGCTGCCGGTGGAGTTGGTGTCGGTCATATTTTTATCGGAACCGCAGGCCGTCAGCGTCACTGCCAGCACGCCTGCCAGAGCAAGTGCCGTCCATTGTCTTCCCATCTCTGCGCATCCTCCCATTCTTCTTTCCCTCGGAGGTTCCATCCGCATTCTAGTATGCGCCGTTTTCTCGGGGTGAAACTGGTAATACCTCGCTCTTTCTCCAGTTTTTTCTCATCTTTTTTGCTTCTGGGCCCTGTTTTTGGAAAAAACTTCGCCCCGTCCCCTTGCAATCCCTTCGGCTTTGTGGTATAGTATGGATGTTATTTATGGTAGTATTGGTAAGAGTGGGGTTTCGGCTCCGCTCTTTTTGATTGACCAAACCGGCCGGAGCTCCACCTTCCGGCCCGCTCAGGAGGTGTCCCATGGCAAAAGTAACCGATACCGTGGCCCAGCTGGCCGCCCCCTTTGTGGAGGCCGCGGGCTGCTCCCTCTGGGATGTGGAGTATGTAAAGGAGGCCGGCGAGTGGTTCCTCCGGGTCTACATTGACAAGGAGGGCGGCATTTCTATCGACGACTGCGAGGCCGTCTCCCGTCCCCTGTCCGACGCTCTGGATGAGGCCGACCCCATTGAGGGAAGCTATACCTTTGAGGTGTCCTCCGCCGGGGCCGACCGGGTCTTGAAAAAGCCCGAGCACTTCGCCCAGTTCCAGGGCCAGGAGGTGGAGGTCAAGCTCTACCGCCCCCGGGACGGACGGAAGGACTATGTGGGCGTGCTCACCGCCTACGCCGACGGAGACGTGACCATCCAGGTGGGCGGCGCCCCCATGGAGTTTACCAAAAAAGATATTGCGCTGGTACGGCTGTACCCCCGCTTTTAACATTTAGGAGGAGAAGATCGTGGCTAAGAGAACCGCCAAAAAGGGAAACAGCAACGAGCTGGACGGCAAGGAGTTTTTTGCCGCCATCGCTCAGATTGAGCAGGAAAAGGGCATCAAGCCCGGCTATATGATGGAAAAAATCACCCAGGCCCTCCTCTCCGCCTATCGCCGGGACCACGAGGGCATGGGAGAAAACCTGGTCATCGAGGCCAATCAGGAGACCGCCACCGTCCGCCTCTTCCTGAAGAAGGACGTGGTGGAGACCGTGGACAATCCCGCCTCTGAAATCAGCCTGGAGGAGGCCCGCATTGCTCTGCCCCAGGCCCAGCTGGGCGACGTGGTGCGCATTGAGATCAAGCCCAAGAGCTTCGGCCGCATCGCCGCCCAGACCGCCCGTCAGGTCATCATCCAGGGCATCCGGGAGGCCGAGCAGGGTATGGTGTACGACGAGTTCTCCTCCAAGGAGCACGAGCTGCTCACCGGCGTGGTCACCCGCATCGACCCCCGCAACGGCTCCGTCACCCTGCGCATCCACTCCGGCTCCGAGTTCACCGACGCCTACCTCAGCGCCAACGAGCAGGTGAAGGGCGAGCACTATGTGGAGGGCCAGCGTCTGAAGGTCTATGTCTCTGAGGTCCGCCGGGCCACCAAGGGGCCCCAGGTGCTCATTTCCCGCACCCACCCCGGTCTGGTCAAGCGCCTCTTCGAGCTGGAAGTGCCTGAGATCTACGACGGCACCGTAGAAATCAAGTCCGTGGCCCGGGAGGCGGGCTCCCGCACCAAGCTGGCCGTCTGGTCCGCCGACCCCAACGTGGACCCCATCGGCGCATGCGTGGGTCCCCGCGGCCAGCGCGTGAACACCATCGTGGAGGAGCTCAAGGGCGAGAAGATGGACATCATCAAGTACTCCGAGAATCCCGCCGAGTACATTGCCGCCGCTCTGTCCCCCGCCGACGTCATCAGCGTGGAGGAGCTGCCCGAGGGCAAGAGCTGCCGCGTGGTGGTCCCCGACGACCAGCTGTCCCTGGCCATCGGCAAGGAGGGCCAGAACGCCCGTCTGGCCGCCAAGCTCACCGGCTACAAGATTGACATCAAGCCCGCCTCCGCCCCCCTGGAGCCCATGGAGGCTCAGGAGGAGGCTCTGTTCGTGGAGGACGAGGCCCCTGTGGAGGAGGCTCCCGCCCAGGAGGAGACTTCCCTGGACTAATCGTTGTCCCTCCAGTTTCAATTCCAATGTAAGGGTGGTGCGGTCATGCCCAAAAAGATTCCCATGCGCCAGTGCCTTGGCTGCCGGGAAATGAAACCGAAAAAAGAGCTCATCCGGGTGGTGCGTTCCCCTGAGGGAGAGGTCAGCCTGGATTTCAAGGGCAAGCTCCCCGGCCGGGGCGCCTACGTGTGCCCCAATCCCGCCTGCCTCAGCAAGGCCCGGAAGGCCAAGGCCCTGGAACGGGCCTTCTCCGCCCCCCTGCCCGACCCGGTGTGGGAGGCGCTGGAGCAGCAGATGAAGGAGGTGCCTCAGGATGCCCAATGATCCCATCCTCCACCTCCTTGGTGTGGCCCGGAAGGCCCGCCTGCTGGAAATCGGCGAGGAGCCGGTGGGCGCCGTCTGCCGCGCCCGACACGCCAGGCTGGTTCTGCTGGCTCAGGACGCCGCCCCCAACACCCGCCGGCGCTGCGCCCACTTCGGTGAGGCCGGCAACGTGCTGTGGCTGGAGCTCCCCTTCACCAAGGAGGAGCTGGGCTTCCACCTGGGCCGGGGCTCCTGCGCCATGCTGGCCCTGACGGACGCGGGCATGGCTGCCGCCGTGGCCGATAAGCTGGCTCTGCGGGACCCGGAGCGCTATGGCCCCGCCGCCCAGCAGCTGCGGGAAAAGGCGGACCGAACCCTCCAGCGTCAGAAGGAGCGGCGCCAGCATGAAAAGAACCTGCGCCAGGGCAAGCACAAGCCCTGGGCACCGCCCCCTGAGCCCAAAAAGAGCGAGCCCTCCGGGACCCGCCCTCCCAAATCTCCCGCCAAGCCGAAGCCGCCCCGTCCGGGTGCCGCGGCACGGCACGGCAAGGACGGCCCCGGCCGTCCCGCCCATCCCCCCAAGTCCGGCCCCGGCACACGGCGTCTCACCGGTAAGTTCCGGCACAATCCCTAAGAAACGAGGTGGCTTCCCCTATGATGATAAAATACCCCATTCACAAGGTGGCCAAGGATTTTAAGAAGGGTTCCAAGGAGCTCCCCTCCAAGGAGATCATGGACATTCTGACCCAGTATAACCACCCCCCCAAGAACCACATGCAGCCCCTGACCGATCAGGAGCTGTCCATTGTGTTTGAGTATCTCACCCAGCACAACCAGATCGACTCCATCGAGTCGGTGTACGCTGACGTCTACCACGACCCCAAGGCCAAGGAGCAGCCCGCCGCCCCCAAGGCGGAGGCCAAGCCCACTCCCCAGCAGAGCCAGCCCAAGCAGCAGGCTCAGCCCCAGCAGGCCGGCGCTCAGCATCATGAGAACAAGCAGCCCCAGGCCCAGAGCCAGCCTCAGGAGCAGGCTCCCTCCAAGCCTGTCTCCCGCATCCCCACCAAGAAGGTGGTGGATACCCGCGGCGGCCCGGCGGTGAATCTGGACAAGTACGACGAGCGTCTGGAGTCCTTTACCTCGGAGCGCCAGCAGGACCGGGGCGGCAAGCAGAAGTTCCAGGGCCGCAACGCCCAGCGTCAGCGCGGCGGCAAGCAGGCCGGCAACTTCGGCAACAAGCGCCGCCAGGAGGAGCAGGAGCGTCTGCGCCGCCTGCAGCTGGAAATCGCCAAGAAGGCCCCCGTCAAGGTGCTCATCCCCGACGAGATCTCCGTGGGCGAGCTGGCCAGCCGCATGAAGAAGACCGGCGCCGAGGTGGTCAAGTGCCTCATCAAGAACGGCGTCATGGCCTCCCTCAGCGACGTCATTGACTTCGACACCGCCGCCATCATCGCCGAGGAGATGGGCTGCAAGGTGGAGAAGGAAGTGGTAGTCACCATCGAGGAGAAGCTCATCGACACCACCGAGGACAAGGAAGAGGATCTGGTCCCCCGCGCCCCTGTTGTGGTGGTTATGGGCCACGTGGACCACGGCAAGACCTCTCTTCTGGACTATATCCGCCACGCCAACGTGGTCTCCGGCGAGGCCGGCGGCATTACCCAGCACATCGGCGCCTATCAGGTGGATGTGAAGGGCAGCCCCGTCACCTTCCTGGATACCCCCGGCCACGAGGCCTTTACCGCCATGCGTGCCCGCGGCGCCATGATCACCGACGTAGCCATCCTGGTGGTGGCCGCCGACGACGGCATCATGCCTCAGACCGTGGAGTCCATCAACCACGCCAAGGCCGCTGAGATTCCCATTATTGTCGCCATCAACAAGATGGATAAACCCACCGCCAACCCCGACCGCATCATGCAGCAGCTCACTGAGTATGAGCTGGTGCCTGAGGAGTGGGGCGGTGACACCATCATCTGCCCCATCTCCGCCAAGACCGGCATGGGCATCGACAACCTGCTGGACATGGTGGTGCTTACTGCTGAGATGCGGGAGCTGAAGGCCAATCCCAACCGCTCCGCCCACGGTGCCGTCATCGAGGCCCGTCTGGACAAGGGCCGCGGCCCTGTGGCCACCCTGCTGGTGCAGAACGGCACCCTGAAGCAGGGCGACGTGATCATCGCCGGCACCGCCGTGGGCCGTGTCCGCGCCATGACCAACGCTCAGGGCCAGAAGGTCACCGAGGCCGGTCCCTCCGTCCCCGTGGAGATCATCGGTATGGGCGAGGTGCCCGGTGCCGGCGACGACTTCCACGCCGTGGCCGACGAGCGCATGGCCCGTGAGCTGGTGGAGCAGCGCAAGCACGAGCAGAAGGCCGCTGCCGCCAACCCCGTGGGCAAGGTGTCTCTGGAGGACCTGTTCAGCCAGATTCAGGCCGGCGAGATGAAGAATCTGAACGTCATCGTCAAGGCCGACGTCCAGGGCTCCGCCGAGGCCGTGAAGGCCAGCCTGGAGAAAATCTCCAACGACGAGGTCCGGGTCCGGGTCATCCACTGCGCCGTGGGCGCCATCAGCGAGAGCGACGTCATGCTGGCCTCCACCTCCGGCGCCATCATCGTGGGCTTCAACGTCCGTCCCGACGCCAACGCCAAGGACTCCGCCGCCCGGATGAACGTGGATATGCGCATGTACCGGGTCATCTATGACGCCATCAACGAGATCGAGGCCGCCATGAAGGGCATGCTGGCCCCCAAGTTCAAGGAAGTGGACCTGGGCCGCGCCGAGGTGCGCAACGTGTTCCGCATCACCGGCGTGGGCATGGTGGCCGGCTGCTACGTGCTGGACGGCAAGATGCAGCGCGGCGCCCAGATGCGTCTGCTGCGGGACAACATCGTGATCTACGACGGCTCCATTGCCTCCCTCCAGCGCTTCAAGGACAGCGTGAAAGAGGTCGCCGCCGGCTACGAATGCGGCATTACGTTCGAGAAGTTCCAGGACATCAAGGAAGGCGACATCATCGAGGCCTTCCTCATGGAGCAGATTGAGGTGTAATGCACAGGGCAGAATAAATGTTCTGTCGTTCCCCCATGGTATAGAAGCTTTCCTGAATATTGAAACCCCAAAGCAGGGCGGGCGTTTTCGCCCGTCCTGTTTCGCTTATTTTGCTCTGCGACAGGAGGTACACTATGAGCCGCGTCATCCTTTTGGCCGCCGACCATCCCATGCCCCTGTACGACCCGGAGCTGCGCCGCATTTCTGTCTCCAACGGTTTTACAGTGGAAGTCCCTGGTTTCTCCGTCCAGGGCCACGAATACTACCGGGATGCGGTGGACAGCCTTGGTCTGGAGATGAAGCCATTCCAGTACGAACTGAACCTGGATGCAACTGACGAGGACGCAGAGCAGCTGCGCACCTATCTGGAGACCAACGGCACCCCGGGCGAACAGGTGGAGCTATGGAACCTGTGGGTGGGCGACGACCGCGAAGCCCATGTGCCCCACTTCCGCGGGCGGCTTGCCGACCTGGACGCGGACACGCTGGACCAGCTGTGCAATCCCCCGGTACGGAACGATATCCCCGGCCAGTGCCGGATGACCATTACCATCTGACTGAAAACCTGCGGGCAGCCCTCTGCCCAGAAAGGAGAACAATATCATGGCTAGCAACCGAATTGGACGCATCAACGAAGAAATTCAGCGGGAGCTGTCCTCCCTCATCCCCACGGTCAAGGATCCCCGGGTAACCGGAATGATCTCCGTGACCGCGGTGGATACCACCCCTGATTTGAAATACGCCAAAATTTATATCAGCGTACTGGACAAGAGCGACTGTGAGCAGGTGCTTAAGGGGCTGAAGTCCGCCGCCGGCTATCTGCGCCGGGAGTTGGGCCACACCCTCAACCTGCGCAACACCCCCGAACTCACCTTTGTTCGGGACGACTCCATCGATCAGGGCGCCCACATCCTGGAGATGCTGCGCAATCCTGACATCGTCAAGCCCGCCAATCCCGCCAACGAACACATCCATCTGGACGAGGAGTGAATACCATGACCCCACAGCAGGCAGCGGATTTTCTACGCTCCCATGACAATTATCTCATTCTGACCCACGTGCGGCCCGACGGTGACACGGTAGGCTGCGCCGCCGGGCTCTGTCTGGCCCTGCGCCAGGCGGGCAAGACCGCCCATGCTCTGCCCAACCCTGAGACCACCCCTCTCTTCTCCCCCTACCTGGAGGGGCTGCTGGCTCCCGACTCCTTTGTGCCCCACACCGTGGTGTCAGTGGACATTGCCGCCCGGGGGCTCTTCCCTGACAACGCCCAGATTTATCTGGAGAAGGTGGACCTGGCTATTGACCACCACCCCTCCCAGGAATTTTTTGCCAAGGAGACCTGTCTGGACGCCAGTCGGGCCGCCTGCGGCGAATTGATGTACGACATCGTGAAACAATTCTGCCAAATTACGCCAGAAATGGGAACAGCTCTCTATGTGGCCATCTCCACTGACTGCGGCTGTTTCCAGTATGGCAACACCACCTCCGACACCCACCGCATCGCCGCCCAGCTCATTGACTGCGGCATTCCCCTGGCCCAGCTGAACAAGCGCCACTTCCGCACCAAGTCCATGAAGCGGCTTCAGCTGGAGGGACTCATCGCTCAGTCCATGGAGCTCCACGACAACGGCGAGACCGCCCTGGCCGCCGTCAGTCTGGATATGCTGGCCCAGGTTGGGGCGGATGAGCGGGATCTGGAGGACATTGCCAACTTTGTGGGCCAGGTGGAGGGCGTTTACAACGCCGCCACCCTGCGGGAACTGTCCCCCGGCAAATGGAAGATTTCTCTGCGCACCGATGCCCAGCGCCTCAACGCCAGCCATGTATGCGCCCTGCTGAGCGGCGGCGGCCACGCCGCTGCTGCGGGCGGCATGACCCAGGGCACCATGGCCCAGGCCAAGCAGGCGGTGCTGGACGCCATCCGGCAGGTGAAGCATGGCTAACGGAATTCTCGTCATCGACAAGGCCCAGGATTGGACCAGTATGGATGTATGCGCCAAGCTACGGGGCATTTTTCACGAAAAGCGGGTGGGCCACGCCGGCACCCTGGACCCCATGGCCACCGGCGTACTGCCCGTCTTTTTAGGGCGAGCCACCCGGGCCGTCTCCTTCGCCAGCGAGGGAGAAAAGGAGTACATCGCCGGGCTGAAGCTGGGGCTTGTCACCAACACCCAGGACACCAGCGGCGAGGTGCTGGAGCAGCATCCCGTCTCTGTCACGCCGGAGGAGCTTGAGGTGGTGCTCCCGGCCTTCCGGGGGGACATTCAGCAGGTGCCCCCCATGTACTCCGCCATTAAAATCAACGGCAAGAAGCTCTACGAGCTGGCCCGGAAGGGCCGGGAGGTTGAGCGTCCCGCCCGCCCCGTCACCATCCACGCCCTGACTGTGGAGGAACAGCGCGCCCCCGACGAATTTACCATCCGGGTTCGCTGCTCCAAGGGCACCTATGTGCGCACTCTGTGCCACGACATTGGGCAGGCTCTGGGCTGCGGCGGCTGCATGAGCCGCCTGCGTCGGACCATGGCGGCAGGCTTTACCCTGGCGGACACCGTCACTCTGGAACAAGTGCAGGCGGCAGAGGATCCCCTCTCCCTGCTTTTGCCCATTGACGCCTATTTTGCGGGACGGCCTGTCCTAATTCTTCGGCCGGAGGCAGAACGGAAGCTGCGCAACGGCATGACGCTGGTGCTTTCCAAGGAAGAACTCCCGGAGTCTCTTCGAGGCGAGTGCCGGGTGTACGGTGCAGATGGCGAATTTCTTGCCCTTTGCCGCTGTGAGGGTCGAAAGCTGAGCACAATAAAAAGCTTTTTCACTGTGTAAGCCCTCTCTTTCGCAGCTCACTGACCTTCTTCGGTAAACGCAGTATATGTCACTCAAGTGCGAAATTTGGGCAGACAACCAAGGTCAGGGGATCGCTCCGGGCTTCTTTGACGGCGTGCCTTTTGCTGCGCAAAAGGAATTGATTTAATTTTATCGAACCGGCGCCCTGCGCCGATTCTCCGCCCACAGGGTGGCTCACTGACGTTCGCAGGTGAACGCCGTACATACCACTTCTTAGGAGAGAAACTATGGCAAACAACCAAAATCGTGTGATCGCTCTGGGCTTCTTTGACGGCGTGCCTTTTGCTACGCAAAAGGAATTGATTTGATTTTATCGAACCGGCGCTCTGCGCCGATTCTCCGCCCACAGGGCGGCTCACTGGCGTTCGCAGGTGAACGCCGTACATACCACTTCTTAGGAGAGAAACTATGGCAAACAACCAAAATCGTGTGATCGCTCTGGGCTTCTTTGACGGCGTGCCTTTTGCTACGCAAAAGGAATTGATTTGATTTTATCGAACCGGCGCTCTGCGCCGATTCTCCGCCCACAGGGCGGCTCACTGGCGTTCGCAGGTGAACGCCGTACATACCACTTCTTAGGAGAGAAACTATGGCAAACAACCAAAATCGTGTGATCGCTCTGGGCTTCTTTGACGGCGTGCCTTTTGCTACGCAAAAGGAATTGATTTGATTTTATCGAACCGGCGCTCTGCGCCGATTCTCCGCCCACAGGGCGGCTCACTGGCGTTCGCAGGTGAACGCCGTACATACCACTTCTTAGGAGAGAAACTATGGCAAACAACCAAAATCGTGCGATCGCTCTGGGCTTCTTTGACGGCGTGCCCTTTGCTACGCCAAAGGAATTGATTTGATTTTATCGACCCGGCGCTCTGCGCCGATTCTCCGCCCCCAGGGCGGCTCACTGGCGTTCGCCGGGGAACGCCGTACATACCACTTCTTAGGAGCGAAACTATGGCAAACAACCAAAATCGTGTGATCGCTCTGGGCTTCTTTGACGGCGTTCACCTTGGCCACGGGGCACTGCTCCGGGCTGTCACCACTGCCGCAGATCGGCTGGGTGCAGTCCCCTGTGCCTTCACCTTTGACCAGCATCCCGGCGCAGCCATCACCGGACAAAGCGTCCCGCTTCTCAGCTCTGTGGAGGATCGGATCTGGCTCATGCGCCGCTGCTACGGCATCAAGGAAGTGATTGTCGCCTCCTTCGACGCCATGATGCGCATGGATTGGGAGGATTTTATCGTCCAGTATTTGGTCAAGGAATTGGGCGTGGCCCACGTGGTGGCCGGACACGATTTTCACTTTGGCTATATGGGCAAGGGCAACCCCGACCGTCTGCGGGAAAAGTGTGCCCAGCTGGGCATTGGATGCGACATCATCCCCAAGGTAGTGCAGGACGGCATTACCATCTCCTCCACCTACATCCGCACCCTCATTGCTCAAGGAGAAATGGAGCGCGCCACCCAGTTCCTGGGCCATCCCCATATTCTATCCAACCGTGTCACCCACGGGAAGCACATCGGAAGCTCTACTCTGGGCTTTCCCACCGTTAACCTGCGAATCCCAGAGCGCGTCATTGTTCCCGCCTTCGGCGTCTATGCCACCCGGGTCTGGTTTGACGGCCAGTGCCGGTGTGCTGTCACCAATGTGGGCGTAAGGCCTACGGTGGATGAGAACGACGGCCGAGTGACGGTAGAGGGCTTTTTACTGGACTTTGACGGAGACCTATACGGCCATCCCATGCGGATGGAGTTTTTCAAGTATCTGCGCGGGGAACAGAAATTCCCCTCGCTTCAGGCCCTGTCGGAGGAAATTGGCCGCAACGTGGAACAGACAAGGGCTTATTTCCGGGATCGGGACTGATCTTCCCCTGTCCCCCGCACCCACTATGTAGGAAAGGAAGTCGATTCCATGGGCCAACAACCGCTGTCCTCCCATTCTGCATCCCAGCACACCCGCTACAACAAAATGCTCCCCTATCTGTGGATTTACGCCTCTCTGCTGGCCCTGACCGGATTCCTTCTGGATACCCCAGAACACATTTTGGCGGGATTAAAGGCCATCATTCTCACGGAGGACGCCCTCATCACGGACTACGTTATGGTGGCAGGCCCCGGAGCCGCCCTGGTGAACTCCGCTCTGGTGACTGCCATTTCTCTTTGCGTCCTCTGGTTTTCCAGGGACGTACTCAACGGAATGACCCTGGTGGTCATCGGCCTTATGTCCGGTTTCTCCCTGTTCGGCAAAAACTTTGTCAACATCTGGCCCATTCTGCTGGGCTCCTGGTTGTATGCCAAGTACCGGAAAGAGCCCTATGCCTCCTTTGTAAACATCGGGCTCATGTCCACCGCACTGGCCCCCGTCATCAGCTACATTGCCCTGGACAACGGCTGGGGCACGCCCTTATCCGGCTCACTCATCGGGCTGGTCATTGGCTTCATTCTACCCCCTCTGGCCGCCTATACATACCGCATTCAGAATGGCATGAACCTTTATAACGTGGGTTTTGCCTGCGGGCTGGTTGCTTTTATCTGCGTCCCGCTGATGAGTTCCCTGGGTGCTGACCCCACCACTCAGTACCGCTGGGCCCACGGCTGCAACGGGATTTTTCTTCCCATGCTGGTGATCCTGTGTCTGATTCTGATTCTTTCCGGCCTGTTCCTGTGCCGGCTTCCCCTGTGGGCCGCCTGGGCCGGTTACCGGCGTCTGCTTCAGACCAGCGGCCGGGCCCCCAGCGACTACCTGCGTATGTTCGGGCCCGCCCCTGTCCTCATAAATGCCGGCATCAACGGTCTCATCGGCACCGTGTTTATTCTGGCCATCGGCGGTGATCTGAACGGCCCCACCGTGGGAGGAATCCTCACCATCATGGGCTTTTCCGCCTTTGGCAAGCACGCCTTTAACATCCTGCCCCCCATGGTAGGGGTCATTCTGGGCAGCTTTGTGATGCACTGGTCTCTGAACCAGTCCGCTGTACAGCTGGCCTGCCTGTTCTGCACCACCCTGGCCCCCATCTCCGGCTATTTTGGCTGGCCCTACGGTGTGCTGGCCGGCTTTCTCCACGCCTCTGTGGTGCTTTATACAGGAACGCCTGTGGCGGGTATGAACCTCTATAACAACGGCTTCTCCGGCGGTCTGGTGGCCGTAGTGCTGTATCCCTGCATTCTGGCCATTGCCCGGAAGCGCAAGCCGGTGCTGCAGGAGAAGGACTACTTCACGCAGATGGAGGAGGACGCCCCCATCACTCCCCCCGAGCCCCATCAGATCACCGAAACAAAGGATTGATCTCCCGATACAGCAAAGCCCCGGCCGAGTTCGGCCGGGACTTTTTCCGTTTTTATCCTCCAAAACACAGCCGCACCGCCCAGGCAGAGGCTAAAAATCCCGCCAGGTCTGCGCACAAGGCGGCGGGCACCGCATAGCGGGTACGGGTAATGCCCACTGCACCAAAGTAGACTGCAATGGTATAGAAGGTGGTCTCCGTGGAACCCAGCATCACCGCCGCGGTCCGCCCCAGCAGGGAATCCGGACCATAGGTCTCCATCAGCTCCGCCCCCACCCCCAGGGCAGCCGAGCCGCTCACCGGACGCACCAGCATGAGGGGCAGCAGCTCGGCGGGCAGTCCCACCCGCTCCAGCAGGGGAGCCAGGTACCCTGCGGCCAGCTCCAATGCTCCGGAGGCCCGGAGCATATAGACTGCTGTCATCAGCCCAACGAGCGCCGGAACAATCCGCCAAAGTGTTTCCAATCCTTCGCCAGCGCCATGCACCAGCGCCGAATAAACATCCACCCTCCGCACAGCTCCATACAGGGCTACCCCGGCGATGGTGAATGGAACCAGCATGGTAAAGAGAAGCTCTGTCATCTCAGTCCCTCCACATCCGGGCCAGCAGCTTACAGGCCCCGATCCCTACGCCAACCGAAATGGCGGAGGCCAGCCATACCGCCGGCAGGATATCGAAGGGCGCCTGACTTCCCGCTCCGGCCCGGACCGCCGCCACCGTGGTAGGAATCAGCTGGATGGATGCGGTATTGCACACCACCAGCATACACAGGGCATCGGAGGCAGTTCCCTTGCTTTTCTCCCCCATTTTCCGGGCCGCCTCCAGCCCCAGAGGGGTCGCCGCATTGCCCAGCCCCAGCAGGTTGGCGGACACATTGGCCGAGATGCTGTCCATAATGGCTCGGTCCTTGGCCACTTGGGGAAAGAGCCGTCTCAGCACTGGAGCCAGTAGCCGGGACAACTTCTCTGCCAGTCCCGCCTGCCGCATGACCTCCATGATTCCCGTCCACAGACACATCATCCCCGCAATGGACAGACTCAGTTCCACCGCCGCCCTCGTGCCTTCAATCGCCGCAGCCGCCACCTCCGGTCCCCGTCCGGTGACCAGTCCGCAGAGTATGGAGAGTACTACCATACCCGTCCAAATGATCGTCATCGCCATTCACTCGCCCCCTCTTGTCCATATATATAGACGAGTCTCCCACTTCATGTTGGAATTTTCATTCGCCTTTTTCTGCCTATTTTTCCCAATTTTCGCTATATTTTCCCTGTTTTCGCTGTATTTTTTTGCATTTTATCCTTTAAAAACTGTTGACAGAACATATCTTTGTAGTAGAATATTCTTACGAATATTTTCCTTGCGGTCAGGGCGCTCCCCTTTTCCGGCAAGGTCTGCTCGTTCACCACTGGAAAAGAGAAAGGATGGATTTCATGAAGTCTACCGGTATTGTTCGGAAAGTAGATGAATTGGGCCGTATCGTGCTTCCAATCGAATTGAGACGCACCCTGGACATTGCAGAAAAGGACAGCCTGGAGATTTATATGGATGGCCCTTCCATCGTGCTGAAGAAATATCAGCCCACCTGCATTTTCTGTGATGAGGCAAAGGATGTTATCTCCTTCCGTGGGAAAAACGTCTGCCAGAACTGCATTAAGGCACTTCTTCAAGGGGAGCGGGACTGAGCGTTTCGTTTCCACATAACACCAGACATCAAAAGGCCCGCTCTTCCCAGGGGAAGAGCGGGCCTTTTTTCCGCTTCGTTCAGTTTTCGCTTTTCAACACATAGTCGTAAAGCTGATTGCGGGATAATCCAAGTTCCTTGGCCGCCCGTTTCACTGCATCCCGGAGGGAGAGGTCCTCCTCCCGCAGCCGTTCCACCAGAGCGAGGCCGTCCTCCAACGTGGCCTCCTCCTCTGCCTGAGGCTGAGCTCCCCGCACCACCAGCACAAATTCTCCTTTGGGCGGGGTATTCCGGTAGTGCTCGGCCGCCTGTCCCAGAGTGGTGCGCACCACCTCTTCATGGAGCTTGGTCAGCTCCCGGCACAGGGAAACCGGCCGGTCCGCCCCGAAGGTTTCCGCCAGATCCTCCAGGGTCGCCGCCAGCTTATGGGGCGCTTCATAGAAGATCATCGTCCGCTCTTCTCCCCGCAGGGACTCCAGGTGGGCCCGGCGGTTTTTCTTATTCATGGCCGGAAAGCCCTCAAAGGTAAAGCGGCCTGTGGGCTGCCCGGAGACGGCCAGGGCAGTCACCAGGGCGCAGGGCCCGGGCAGGGCCACCACCGGGATCCCCTCCTCCACACACTGGGCCACCAGCTCTTCTCCCGGGTCGGAGATGGCTGGCATACCTGCATCGGTGACCAGGGCTCCATTTTCTCCCGCCCGCAGGCGGGCCAGAACCTGGGGACCGCCGGTCTGGGTATTGTGGCGATGGTAGGAGAGCATGGGCTTTTTGATGTCCAAGTGGTTGAGCAGCTTCAGAGACACCCGGGTATCCTCTGCCGCCACAAAATCCACCTGAGCCAGGGTATCTGCCATGCGCTTTGAGATGTCTCCCAGGTTTCCAATGGGGGTGGGAACCAGATAGAGGGTGCCTGCCATGTTACATTCTCCTTTGTCGTTTGGATTCAGCAGACATTATTATAATGCGTGCGGAACAAAGCCATAAGCCTTGAACGCCAAGGCTTACCGTCTTTGTTCCAGTGCAAGGGTTTCAGACCATACGGTCCCAAACCCTTGCACTTTCCATTGGAACGACTTGCGTTCCAATGGAAAAACGCATTGAAATAATGTTTAAATTCCATAAAATGGCTCAAAAGAGCCAATTTTATGGAATTGCGCGGCTACTGCCGCGCGAACAAACCGCTTTTCGGTTTGTTCAGCAGACATTATTATAGCATAGACCGTCTGAATATGGTATGCTTTTCTCACTGGAAAGGAGGCAGAACACATGGCAGGACGGGAACAGTTGGGGCCCTATACCCTCACCTGGCCGGACGGGGTCTTTCCTCTGGGGCAGGACAGTCTGGCCCTTGGGAACTTTGCCACCCTGCGCCCCGGCTGGCGGGTGTGTGATCTGGGGACGGGGAGCGGCGTGCTCCTTCTGCTGCTGGCCCGACGCGAAGCCGGTCTCCAGCTGCACGGGGTGGAACTGGACCCTCTTGCTGCCTGCACAGCCCGGGAAAACCTGGTTCAGAACGGCCTGGAGGGAACCATTGTCCAGGAGGACCTGCGCTGCGCTCCCTTTCCTGCCGGCCAGTTTGATCTGGTGGTGTCCAATCCGCCTTATTTCCCCGTGGGCGCGGGAACCAGCGGCGGCAGCGCCCGCAGCGAGGAGCAGTGCACTCTGGACGAGCTGTGCGCCGCTGCCGGGCGGCTGACCCGGAACGGGGGCCGCTTCGCCCTGTGCCATCGGCCGGAGCGCCTGGTGGACGTGTTCGCCGCCCTGCGGAAGGCCGGGCTGGAGCCCAAACGCCTCCAGCTGCTGCACCACAGCCCCTCCCATCCCCCTTATTGTGTCCTGGTGGAGAGCGTGCGCCAGGGGCGGCCGGGACTGGAATGGATGATATCCTACTCTGAGAGGTGAATTCTTTTGACTGGAATTTATGATAACAACGACTTTTTTCAAGCTTACGCCAAAATGTCCCGCAGCCAACAGGGACTGGAGGGAGCAGGGGAATGGCATCAGCTCCGTCCCCTTCTGCCTCCTTTGAAGGATATTCACATGTTGGATCTGGGGTGTGGGTATGGCTGGCATTGCCGATATGCCGCCGATTGCGGAGCAAGCAGCATCGTAGGTATTGATCAGAGTCAGCGCATGATTGAAGAGGCACGGCTTCGAAATGCCCATCCTCGGATTCAATATCAGCTATGCGATCTGGAACAATATGCCTACCCTGAAAACACCTTTGATCTGGTGCTTTCCAGCTTGGTTCTCCATTATGTGGAAGACCTTTCCGGGATTTTTCACCAGGTCTATCAGACTTTGAAGGACCACGGTATCTTTGTGTTCAGTATAGAACACCCTGTTTTTACCAGCGGCGTGCATCAGGAGTGGATTCGGGACTCTGACGGGAATATTCTATATTGGCCCGTGGACCGATACTTTGAACCCGGTCCGCGGGAAACGGTCTTCTTGGGGAAAACCGTGACCAAGCAGCACCATACTCTGACTCAAATTCTTATGGGGCTGCTTCAGGCCGGATTTCAACTCCAGGCAGTGGAGGAGGCCCAGCCCGATCCTAAGATGCTCCATCTGGAAGGCATGACCGACGAGCTGCGACGCCCCATGATGCTCTTAGTTCGGGCAGTGAAGGAGCAGGGCAATCCTTAAGTTTTGAACTTTCCGGGACATAAGCGCAGACGGCTCCGCATAGGTTGAAGGGAGAACACCCTCAACGGAAGGAGAATGTGCTGTGTTGATTGTAACCGCCAAAATTCCCCGGCGGAAGCTGGCCTTTGGAGCGGCTGTGGCGGCGCTGGCCTGCTGCTGTGCCCTGGTACTGAACCTGACCCGCACCGATTTCTGGGCGGTCTCCGCATCCACGGAGCCGGACCCCACCGGCGTCAAAAGCAACGAGGACCGGGTGGACTATCTGCGTGCCTTCGGCTGGGAGGTCAATTCCGAGCCTCTGGCCACCCAGGAGCTGCTCATCCCGGAGGAAATGGACGAGAGCTATGATGAGTATCTGACGCTCCAATCGGAGCAGGGCTTCGACCTCACCAAATACGCCGGCAAACGGGTCAAGCGCTACACCTATGAGGTCACCAACTATCCAACCGGGGAACAGGGAGTCCAGGCCAATCTGCTTCTTTACAAAAATACCGTTATCGGCGGCGAGGTGCTCTCCCCCCAGCTGGACGGCTTTCTCCACGGGCTTACCATGCCCTGAAGGCCCCGTGGGCGGAATGTGACACAAATCACATTCACACATCCCATATAGGCAAAAAAAGAGGCCGCCCGGGCAGGCGGCCTCCTCAAGTTGGTTCCGAAGCGCCCCAAGGGCAGCTTCTCATTTTTCCTTCATCAGATGGACGTTCAGGTGGTCGTAGGTCATCTCCACCCCATGTCGGGCAAAGGACTCCCGCACGCCCTCCTGGAGGGTATAGTACACGTCCCAGTAATCCTCTGTGGTGGTCCAGGCCCGCACCACATACTTGATACTGCTGGACTCATAGGCGGACAGCCAGATCACCGGCTCCGGATCCCGGATAATCTGTGGAATGGCATCCACTACTTCCCGGATGGCGTCCTTCACCGTCTTGGTGGGCGCGTCATAGGAGGCGCTGAAGTAGAGGTCCACCCTCCGCTTTCCCGAGGCGGTATAGTTTACAATCTTCACGGAGGAGAGCTGACTGTTGGGAATAAAAATTTCCTTGTTGTCAATGGTGGTGAAGGTGGTGTAGGACAGGTCCACCGCCTTGACGGTGCCGCTCACTCCATCCGCCTCCACGTAGTCCCCCACCTGGAAGGGCTTCGTAATGAGCAGGGTGATACCCCCCGCCACATTGGACAGGGTGTTCTGCAAAGCCAGGGAGACCGCCAAACCGGCCACGCTCAGCAGGGCAATGATGGACGCTGTGGGGATTCCCACCGATTCAGCCACAATCAGCACCAGCAGGAACCAAAGCCCAATCCGGAACACGGAGAGGATGTACACACGCAGGGAGGCCAGCGCCTTGGAGCGCTCCAGCATCCGCCCTACCAGCCTGGTGAGGACCCGGATCAGGATGACGCCCACCAGGATCAGGAGTATGACCCGGATGATGCTGCCCACTGACAGATTCAAACTGATTTTCAGCCCGCTGGTCAGGCCGGACAGAATATCTTGCAGATTCAAGCATTCCCCTTCTTTCTTGAACCGCCCCTTCTTTTTCGGGGCGATGTTCTCGATATCTTCCCTGTGGTCCGATCCCGGATTCTGTCATCAAAACGGCGCGGAACAGCAACGCTGCTCCGCGCCGTTTTCAGGTTCTTATTGCTCCGGCTCCTGAGCATGCCGCTTCAAGCACTGAAAGGTCTCCTCGCTGATGTCATGCTCGATTTTGCAGGCGTCCTCTGCCGCAGTTTCCGGAGAGACCCCCAGATGGATGAGCCAGTTGGTCAGCAGCTTGTGCCGCTCATAAATACTGGAGGCTACCCGCAGCCCTTCCTCTGTCAGTTTCAGCTGCCCGTCCTTTTCCATGACAATGTGGCCGCTGGTTCGGAGGATGGACATGGCACGGCTCACTGAGGGCTTGCTGTAACCCAGATGCTGGGCCACATCAATGGAATGGACAATTCCTTTTTCCTCCTGAAGGACCAGAATTGCCTCCAGATAGTCCTCCCCTGATTCGTGCAGTGCCATAGGTTCCGGATTCTCCTCTCGTCTCTCTCGCCGCCCAGGCGGATTAATAGCTCATCTGACGGCGGCGGGACAGGTTCATCGTGCCGTCCTGCATCTGATCCAGGCTGTCCAGGCTCTTGCCGGTGCCGAAGGCCACGCAGGAGATGGCGTCGTCCGCAATGTGGGTCTCAATGCCGGTGTGGGACTCCACCAGTTTGTCAAAGCCCCAGACTAGGCTGCCGCCGCCGGTCATCACAATGCCGTTGGTGGAAATGTCGGCCACCAGTTCGGGGGGCGTGCGCTCCAGCACGGCGTGGATGGCCTCCAGAATCCGGCTGGACACCTCCTCGAAGGCCTCAATCATCTCGCCGGAGGAGACGGAGAACACACGGGGCAGGCCGGTCATCAGGCAGCGGCCCTTGATCTCCATGGTGACCTCCTCAGGACGGGGGAAGACACAGCCGATGGTCTTTTTCAGCTCCTCAGCGGTGCGGTCACCGATGAGAACGTTGTGCTTGCGGCGGATATACTTCACCACCGCCTCGTCAAACTTGTCACCTGCGGTCTTGATAGAGGCAGACTCCACCACGCCGCCCAGGGAGATGACCGCAATGTCGGCGGTGCCGCCGCCGATGTCCACCACCATGTGGCCGTCGGGCTTGGTGATGTCGATGCCGGCTCCAATGGCAGCGGCTACCGGCTCCTCAATGAGGTAAGCCCGGCGGGCACCGGCCTGGATGCCGGCGTCCACTACGGCGCGTTCCTCCACCTCGGTAATGCCGGAGGGGACGCAGATGAGCAGGCGGGGCTTGAAGATAGAGAAGGTGGTGACCTTCTTGATAAACTCCTTGAGCATGCGCTCGGTCATGTCGTAGTCCGAGATGACACCGTCACGCAGGGGGCGCATGGCCACAATGTTGCCGGGGGTACGGCCCAGCATGGCCTCGGCCTCAGTACCCACCTTCAGCAGCTTGCCCGTATTCTTGTCCATAGCCACCACGGAGGGCTCCCGCAGCACCACGCCCTTGCCCTTAATATATACCAAAACAGAAGCGGTACCCAGGTCGATACCGATATCCTTGCTGAACAGACCCATAGTAATGTTCCACCTTGCAGTTAAAATATTTTTTAGTATAACCCGTTTCCACGGGAAATCAATCTTATTTTATTATAGCGGGTTAAACTATGCTTTTCAACCGTTTCTTCCTTAATTTTTCCTCTGCTCCTGGTTTTTCCCCTTGTGCCCCGCCTGGGCCAGTGTGAGGCACCACACCCGCTGGGCACCCGCCTGCTTCAGGAGATAGGCGCACTCATCCAGAGTGGCCCCGGAGGTCACCACGTCGTCCACCAGAAGAAGGCGCTGACCGGACACCTGGGCTCCGGGGCGCAGACGGTAGGCCCCTCGGGCGTTGGCCCGGCGCTGGGCCGCTTCCGTCAGGGAGGACTGGGGCTGGGTATTTCGGAATTTCTCCAGGGTGGGCACTACCGGCAGACCAAGCTCTTTCCCCACTGCCCTGGCCAGCAGCTCCGCCTGATCAAAGCCCCTCTGGCGAAGGCGCTTTCGGCTCAGCGGTGTCCAGGTAACTGCGTCTGCCTTCTCCGTCAGATGGTCCCGGGCGCACTGGGCCATCAGCATGCCAAAAGGAGCCGTACTGGCCCGGCAGCGGTGGAATTTCAGGTGGTGCACACCCTCTCTCACCCGGTCCCGGTAAGCAAGGGGCGAATAGCAGCCGTCGGCAAACTCAATCTTTCGCTCCGCGGCCTGTCCGGTCAGCCAGGGCAGGCTGACTTGGCAATCCGGACACAGGCCCGCCTCGGGATCCTCCAGCACGACGTGGCAAAAGGGGCATTTGGGCGGAAACAGCAGATTCAGAATGGCTGTGCCCAAGCTCATTTCATATCCTCCTGGGGAATGGAACCGTGCTCTCTTTCGTGCTCCCGGATGCACTTCTGAATCAGATACAAGATCTGACCGCTCATAGACCGCCCCTCATAGGCTGCTACATACTGTAACTTATCATGGATTTCCGTATCCATTCGGATACTCAGATGCGTTCGGTTTTTCATAATTCCTCTCTCCTCACATGGGATAGAACAAGCATAACCGAACGCCCTTAAATTAAACTAAATATTAGTGCATTTTTAGGGCAAAAAATTACCTCCGCCATTTCTGGCGGAGGTAATTTAAAATTGTACAGCTTTGAACGCTTCTTTATCTGAGCGCATCGGTCTCTTCCAAGGGAATAGGGCCGTGTTCCCGCTCAAATTCCAGAATGCTGGCACGAATCAGGTGATACACCTGACTGTTAATGGTGCGCCACTCATAACGTGCAATGTAGCGCAGTTTCCCATACGACTCCATATCTACGCGCAAACCAATGTGCTTAATCTCTTTCCCGCTCATTTCCATACCCCGATTCTGCACGGTGAAATATCCTTCAGAATCATGTTATACGATATGGCAAAGTTTCGGGGGAAAATGCAAACTTTTGCACGCACAAAATTTTCTTTCAGCCGTACATAACGAAGCATTCCATTCAGGCGCTCAGCATCCAGGCCACAAACTGGCTTACCATAACGGCGGCCTCGGCCCGGGTGGCGGTTCCGCCGGGATTCAGCATTTTCTCCGGAGTTCCGCTCATGATTCCGGCACCTACGGCCCAGGACATGGCCTGCCGGGCCCAGTCCGAAATTGCCGCCTCGTCTCCGAAGGCAGCCAAAGATGCCCCGGTGCCGGTGGCCAGCTTCATGCTCTGAGCGTAGCGGTACAGCATCAGGGCCAGCTGCTCCCGGGTAATGGCATCATCCGGCCCGAACCGGCCGTCCCCATAGCCGGAGACAATGCCAGCATTCACCGCCCAGGCCGTTCCCTGCGCATACCAGTCATCCCCGGACACATCAGAGAACAAATCTTCGACCTTTTGCGCACCGGGCTCCTCCAGGGCGTACAGCACTGTTACCACCATGCCCCGGCTGAGGGTCACGTTGGGGGCAAAGCTGCCGTTGCCCACACCGGAGAACAATCCGCGACCGGCGATAAAGTCCACCGCGCTGGCGTACCAGTCGTTCTCCTTTACGTCATTGAAATCACTGACATAGTCCACTACCTTGACAGTGGCGTTTTCATCCAGAACCAGATAGGCCGTGCTGTCCCGAACCACGGACTTCTTGATCACTTCCTGGGTACCGTCCGCGTGGACAATGACCAGCAGGTCGCCCTGGGACACATCCGGGATGGTCACCAGCACGGAGCCGTTACTGTCCTTGGGCAGGGTGATTGCATAGCTGTTATCTCCCTTTTTCTCCACAACCGTCTCGGGCTTCGGAAGGGGCTTCACGGCTCCGGCATCCGGGTCTGTGGTCCAGTCCGTTGTATAGTACCAGAGAACCTCATCGCCGCTCTCCACCACATAGGAAGTCAGGCCCACTTCAGGCAGCTGTCCATTTACTTTGTACAGCCAGCCGGAATCCTTTCCGTCTGTAAACTCGCCCAAGGTTTTTCCGTCCTTGGTTACCGAGGAGATATAGCCGCTCTCTGCACCGGTATAGGTGATTCCAGTACCCTCCAGTGCAGTGGTAAACACGTGGTACACCGTAGAGCCTTCTTTGACCGAGACCGCCTTCCGGGGTACCCAATAGCCGGTGTCCGCCTTCATGGTAAAGTAAACGGTAATGTTTTTATTCCCGGGTTCGGGATCTACAGGAGGGACAACCTCTCCATCCCCTGTGGCTCTCCCAGGCTCCAGATCGGTATTAGCGCTGAAGTCATAGACGTTGTACGCCTCTCCGTTGGCCATGACCTGGCTGGCGGCAATCAGGGCACGGAAGGCCTGCTCTGTGGAGCCGCTGCTCAGCGTATCATTGTTGGTGTGGCCAAATCCGGAATTATCCGCCAGTGCAAAGGACAAAAGCCCATCCAACACACTGTTTCCATTTTTGATAAAGCGGGAATCCGTATCCGGGTTAATGCCCACACTGGCCAGGGCAATCACCACCATAGCCGTGGAGTTGGCATTGTCGCCGGACGTAACATCTCCGGTGTTGCCGTCGTCATAGACACCCGTGCTCTTCTGCTTCCGGGACAAATAGTCCAGCGCCTTGTCTACGGCTTCCTTTACCTGTGGGTCCGTATCGTAATAGAAGGACAATCCAGCAATCACATTTGCAGTGGTGTCAATGGTTCCGAACTCACTCCAACAGCCGTCCCCACTCTGATTGCTCAGCAGCTGCCCGATAATAGCCTGCTCATAGGCGTCACTGTTATACTCACCCTGGTTATACGCAGCCAGTGTGTATGGTGCCACCCAGGCACTGGAGGAATGGGAGATTCCGTTCAGTCCCGCAACTGCACTTACGGCATCATTGCTGTTGACCGGATAAAGTCTCTGGGAATCCACGCCAATACTCTGCATGGCCAGAATTGTTTTGCTATATACCGTCTCTGAAATGCTCTCACCGGTCAGTGCGTTTATCGCAGTATTAATATATGTCTGCTTCGCTTCATCTGTGGTTTTATACTGGGTATTCTCATGGCTGGCCAGATAAGCTGCCATATCCATAATGACCCATTCACTGGCGTCGTTCGTATAGCCAGCTGCAATGTTCTCCATCAGGGTATCTACCCGGTTTTTCTGCCCATCTGCCAGCACAGTGAGCTGGATGGATACCGTTTCGTCTTCCACATAATTGCTCAGCAGCGGGCTGTGCAGAGTTGCCGTCATGGTGACCTGTGTATTCTGTGCCGGTCTGGTTACCGTTCCGTAGGTCTTCAGCACATCGGAGTTGGAACTTTCCCAGCTGATTACAATTCCGGTATTACCCGTATTGGAAGTCTTCCAGGTCACCTCTCCCGTCTGGCTATCGTAGATTCCCCGGTACACCATCTGCAGATTTCCGGTTATCTCTTCTGCTCTCAGGTTCTCTTTCTTGATGACATCAAAGTCCAGCGCCTGCTTCACCGCATTCATGTATGCCTGCTGAGCATCCAGTTCCGCCTGTTCCACAGCCTTCACGGTCACGGAGATTTCTCGACTTGCACTGTAACCATACTTTTCTGCGGTCAGCGTCAAAGTGCACGCTGCATCGTGCTCGTCCACAGCAGGGCGACAGACCTCGGCACGCCCCACGCCGTAAACCGGAGCTTTCACTACATCCGGATCACTGGTCGTCCACTCGCAATTCAGTCCCGAGATCCCCTGGAGATTCAGCGTCTGGGTCACAGCCTTCAAATCTACAGAAATACTGCTGTCATCCGCATACTTGATCACCGAGGGATCATAGTCCTTTAACGCAGCATCCACGTCTGCCTTGGCCTGATTGTACTCCTGCTCGGTAATGGCTTTGATGGTCACTTCATACGTAAAGGTCTTATTCTCAGGTACAGGACCCACATACCCCATGTATGGATCCATCGCCATATCCCAGCTCAATGTGACCTGCAGAGAAAACGTCTTGTCTTGCTCCCCGTATGCCGGACGGGTCACATCGCCGAACCGGGCATCCAGATAGTCGGACATTTCCTGGGGAACCGACCATTCCGCCTTCACACAATAGCCCAGCACATCGCTCAGGCTTGTGAAGTTCAGGTCATCCGTTACGTTGTTCAAGTCCGTGTTGTTCTTTAAAATGGCCTCTTCCAGAACTTCCTCAGTGATAGCATCCATCACCGACTGACGGGTCTCAGCTTTCCTTGGAACGCTGACTGCACATTCCACCGTCTTGCTTTCTTCCCCCAGAGACAGTGTGAAGGTCACGTTTGCCGTCTGTGCTCTGTTGCTGTATGTGATCGTTCCGTCCGCCCCGATGGTGCCTTCCTTGTCCGAAGTCACGGTAGAACCCACCGTTACTCCGCTGACAACAGCATTCACTGCAGCTTGGGCCACCGCAACAATATTTATGTCTCCAGGTGCACTAAAGTCCTCATTCCACTGTTTGGGAGACAAACCACCCGACAGAGCGGCAGCCGCCTTATCCAGCAGTTCAGACGTGGAGAGCGCGGGCACCTTCACTGAAAATTCCTTTGTTTCACTCTCACTGCCGTAAGTCAAAGTGGCGGTGAGGGTCACCGTCTTTTCCTCTGCCCCCCGGGTAACCCGGCCCTGACTGTCAATCACATCAGGGGTACCGCTCTCCCAGGAGATAGTGCTCTTTCCACTCTCCCCCACCAGAGGCAGATCAAGATTCTCAGTCGCTTCATTCGGCAGTGCAAGGGCTTCCTTGTCCCCGTCAACCGCCTCAGCCATATTCGGGTCATCCTCTGTCACCGTCACCCAGCATACGGGGGGCACAAAGTACTCCTCTTCGCTCCCGGGCACGGCGGAAATCAGATACTCGCCCTCTTGAGGGAAGTACAATGTTACCTGTCCCTCTTCATCGGTCACCCGTCCGGGCAGAGGCTGACCATTCACAGTCAGTGCTGCTCCGCTCACTCCGCCTTCCGAGCCGCTCAATTGCAGCTCAACCGCTTGTCCGCCGGAAACTGTTGTCTTTTCCGCTCCAAAATGGACATATTGGTCGGACCAATCGCTGGTGTCCTGGTAGAACCAGAAATAGAGGTATCCCCCGTCTGACACCACATCCGTCAATCCGTTTGCGTATCCATGGTTATAATAATAACCCACATAGCTGGATGTAACACCCCAGAATTTTGTAACGGATGCGCCCCAGCTACTCTCAGCGGTTTCATATCCCTCCGCGGCTTCTCCATCATAATACTGCTGATGAAGCGCTACAAACGCCGCGTCAATAGTAGCTGCATCCTTCGGCACCTTCACCGGTACGTCGGCAATTACCTGATCGTTCTTTCCCGTCAGAAAGGCTCCATCCTTAGCCGCGGAGACGTAAACCGTAATCTCATCCCCCGCCGCCCAGGCGGTGCCGGGCAGCAGCCCCAGCAGCATGACCAGGACCAGCAGCAGGCTGAGCCCCCGTCTTCTCCCTTTCCTCATATACACATCTTCCTTTCCTGGCGGTATTCCGCCAACACACTCTGGGTCAACCGCCGGAAAGGGAAACAAAACGCCGCGGCAGTCCATGACGAACCGCCGCGGCCTTTTTCCGCGTTCCTTTTGGCTGCACCATACCGCCCCAATCCCGGGGGCTCGGGTACACTTCTCTCAAGCAGGTCTTCTGACTTCGCGCGTTGGAGCAGATCGACTCTGCTCCCGCCCCTTCCGCCTTCTCAGGTTTCCCCAATGACCGGCTTTCGCCTGTGGAAGGGCCGAAACACGCTTACAGCGGCGGTCCCGTCCGGGATTCTCACCCGGTTTCCTATTCTCCCCCGTGGACCACACGCCCACAGAGGCACTCGAGATTCGATTGATTTGTACCAGGGAATTGTACCCAACTTCCCCGCCCTTGTCAACCTTCGGCCCCGCCAAACAGCGCGGCCCCAGCCCAAAATGGGCCGGGGCCACGGGCGCACTTATTTCTTCAAATAGGTCTGATAGTCCAAGTAGTTCTGCTCCAGCAGGTGGGGTGTGTTCAGCCCATAGGGGCACTTTTTCATGCACTGGCCGCAGTGGAGACAGTCCTTGATCTTTTCCATCTTGGCCTGGTACTCTGGGCTCAGCCAACCGGCAGTGGGCGCCCGGCGGAGCATCAGTGACATGCGGGCGCAGTTGTTGATCTCAATTCCCACAGGGCAGGGCATGCAGTAGCCGCAGCCTCGGCAGAAGTCTCCGGCGAGTTCCTTCCGGTCCCGCTCAATAATTTCCCGGTACTCCTCCGTCATGACCGGGGGATTCTTAACACAGTCCAGGAACTGCTCCAGCTCCCAGCCGTGCTGAACGCCCCAGATGGGCAGTACGTCGGGCTGCTGCTCCATAAAGGCCGCCGCCGCGTAACCGCTTTGAATGAGGCCGCCAGCCAGTCCTTTCATGGCGATAAAGCCCATATTGGCCGCCCGGCACTTATCCACCAGTTCCTGCTCCTGTGGTCCGGCCAGGTAGCTGTACGGAAACTGGAGGGTCTCATACAGCCCCGAGTCGATGGCCTCATGGGCCACCGACAGACGGTGGTTAGTGATGGAAATATGCCGGATCTTGCCCTGCTTTTTAGCCTCCAGAGCGGCGTCATACAAGCCGTCCTCCCCGCCGGGCTTGGGGCAGAAGGCCGGATTATGGAACTGATAGACGTCGATGTAATCGGTCTGGAGCATGCGGAGGCTCTGCTCCAGGTCCTCCCACATGCCCTCTGCCGTCACCGCAGCGGTCTTAGTGGCAATATACACTTTATCCCGCATGCCGGCAAAGGCGGCGCCTACCTTCTCCTCACTGTCGGTGTAGGCCCGGGCGGTGTCAAAATAGTTCATCCCGCCGTCATAGGCCCAGCGGAGCAGATCTACCGCCTCGGTTTTGGAAATCCGCTGGATAGGCAGGCAGCCAAAGGCCTGCTTTTGGGCCACAATTCCGGTGCGGCCCAGAGTAACCGTTGCCATAATAGTTCTCTCCTACTCCTCAAATATGCATCTAAACTTATCTTAAAAGGCAAATACTACCCTTGTCAAGATAAAAGTCCCGTTCATCTTCATGAACGGGACTTTCTCAATGACAAGTTCAGGAATCTTCCAGCAGACATGGTAATCCTCTTTTTTCTCGTGGACAGTCAGCACAGAGGTTTCCGTAGCAAGCTGGAGGTACCCTGCGTTCCCTATCCTGCTCCTGCAGTTGGCGGGCATTCTCCACGTCGATCCGAGTCTGGAGCTGCAACGCACGTTCCTGTCGCTCCTGTTCCAATGCCAAGGCAGCTTGGAACTCTGCCTCCATCCTAGCACGAAGCTGGGCACGCCTTGCTTTTTCCTCCGCCTCTCGACGTTCCTGTTCCGCCCGGCGTGCCTCTTCTTCCTGGCGCCTGCGCTGTTCTTCCTGCTCATGACGCCGCTTTGCCAGTTCTTCCAGTTGCTGCTGCTTCAGCAGCTCCTGCTTCAGCTCATATTCCTCCCGACGCTGGCGCTGCTCCGCTGGTGACAAGGTATAGAAATCTGCACCATACCGTTTTCGACACTCTTCTTTTTGCTTCTGCTTCTCGTTGTATAGTGTGCGCCCAAGTACAACGATCAGAAGTACCAGTACAAAGATTCCATAAATACTTGTTAAAATTGCAAATAACATGCCGTTACATGCCCTTGAGCTGCTCCTCCAGCTTGGCCACCAGCTCGGCGAGCTTCACAGAGCGCTCCCGCTCCGCCTCCACCACGTTGGCGGGGGCCTTGTTCACAAAGCCGGGGTTATTGAGCTTGGTGTTCAGCTTCTCCAGCTCTGCGGTGTTCTTCTTCAGTTCCTTCTCCAGGCGGGCCTTCTCCTTCTCCAGGTCCACCAGCTCACCCAGAGGGATGAACATCTGGGCGGCGTGGGTAACCACGGCCACCATGCCGGCAGCAGCGGGAGCCTGGTCCGCGGGGACGATGGCCACGTCGCTGGCGTAGGCCAGCTTCTTCAGGAAGGGCACGCCCAGGCTGAAGACCTGCTCCTCCTTGGTGGCCACGGTGAGGTGGGCTTTCTTGGAGGGGGGCACGTTCATCTCGCTGCGGCGGGTGCGGACAGCCCGGATGGCGTCCATAATGATCTCCATGGCCTGCTCCTCCTGGGGGAAGTCCAGGGCGGGGTCAGCCTTGGGCCAGTCGGAGAGCATGAGGAAGTCGCCCTCGTGGGGCAGGGCCTGCCAGATCTCCTCCGTGATGAAGGGCATGAAGGGGTGCAGCAGCTTGAGCATCTGGGTGAGCACGTAGCACAGCACCTGCTGGGCCCGGACCTTGCTGTCCTGATCGTCGCCCTGGAGACGGGTCTTTGTCAGCTCGATATACCAGTCGCAGTAGTCGTCCCAGATGAAGTCGTAGATCTTCTGCGCGGCCACGCCCAACTCGTACTTGTCCATGTTCTCGGTGACCTCGGGGATGACCCGGTTCAGCTTGGAGAGGATCCACTTGTCCTCCAGCTCCAGCTTCTCGGGCAGCTCACACTTGTCGATGGTCAGGTTCATCATGAGGAAGCGGCTGGCGTTCCAAATCTTGTTGGCGAAGTTGCGCATGGCCTCGCACCGCTCGGTGTAGAAGCGCATGTCGTTTCCGGGGGAGTTTCCGGTGACCAGGTTGAAGCGCAGGGCGTCGGCGCCGTACTTATCGGCAATCTCCAGGGGATCAATGCCGTTGCCCAGAGACTTGGACATCTTGCGGCCCTTGTCGTCCCGAACCAGGCCGTGGATGAACACGGTGTGGAAGGGGGGCTTCTTGGTCTGCTCGCAGGCGGAGAAGATCATCCGGGCCACCCAGAAGAAGATGATGTCGTAGCCGGTGACCAGAACGTCAGTGGGATAGAAAAAGTCCAGGTCCTCCGTCTTGTCCGGCCAGCCCAGAGTGGAGAAGGGCCACAGGGCGGAAGAGAACCAGGTATCCAGCACGTCGGGGTCCCGGTGGATGTTCTTGGAGTGGCACTTCTCGCACTCGCAGGCATCCTCACGGCTGACGGTCATGTGGCCGCAGTCGTCGCAGTACCACACGGGGATCTGGTGGCCCCACCACAGCTGGCGGGAGATACACCAGTCGTGGACGTTCTCCATCCAGTTGGTGTAGGTCTTGGCAAAGCGGTCGGGAACGAACTTGACCTCGCCGTCGTTCACTACCCGCAGGGCCTCCTCGGCCAGGGGCTTCATCTTTACAAACCACTGGGCGGAGATGATGGGCTCCACGTCGCTGTGGCAGCGGTAGCAGGTGCCCACGTTGTGCTGGTGGGGCTCCACCTTCACAAGGTAGCCCTGCTCCTCCAGGTCGGCCACGATGGCCTTGCGGGCCTCGTAGCGGTCCATGCCGGAGTACTTGCCGTAGCCTTCCACCACCTTGCCGTTGTCGTCCAGCACGCGGATGGTCTCCAGGTTCTGGCGCAGGCCGACCTCGAAGTCGTTGGGGTCGTGGGCGGGGGTCATCTTCACGCAGCCGGTACCGAACTCCATATCCACGTACTCGTCGGCCACGATGGGCATCTCACGGCCCACCAGGGGCAGGATGCACTTCTTGCCCACAATGTCCTTGTAGCGCTCGTCGTCGGGGTGGACGGCCACGCCGGTGTCGCCCAGCATGGTCTCAGGCCGGGTGGTAGCCACGATGACATAGCGGCCCTCCTCGCCCTGGATGGGGTAGCGGATGTGCCAGAAGTAGCCGGGCTTGTCCTGGTACTCTACCTCGGCGTCAGAGAGAGCAGTGACGCAGTGGGGGCACCAGTTGATGATGCGGCTGCCCTTGTAGATGAGGCCCTTCTCATAGAGGTTGACAAAGACCTCCCGGACTGCCTTGGAGCAGCCCTCGTCCATGGTGAAGCGGGAGCGCTCCCAGTCACAAGAGGCACCCATCTTCTTCTGCTGCTCCACGATGCGGTTGCCGAACTTGTTCTTCCAGTCCCACACCCGCTCCAGGAACTTCTCCCGCCCAAGATCGTAGCGGGTGAGACCCTCGTTGACCCGCAGGTCCTCCTCCACCTTGATCTGGGTGGCGATGCCGGCGTGGTCGGTGCCGGGAACCCACAGGGCGGCGTAGCCCTGCATCCGCTTGAAGCGGATGAGGATGTCCTGCAGGGCGCAGTCCATAGCGTGACCCATGTGCAGCTGGCCCGTTACATTGGGGGGCGGCATGACGATGGTGAAGGGCTTCTTCTTGGGGTCGCGGATGCCCCGGAAGCAGCCGGCCTTCTCCCACTTCTCGTAGATGCGGCCCTCAGCCTCCTGCGGCTCATAGACCTTTGGCAATTCAATACCCATGTTATCTGTCTCCTGTTCTGTTTCAGAATAATGATATGGTTTCACTCTCTTGAGGGTTGCTTCCTTTACTTTTTACCGGCCGGTCTCCGCCCGAACCACTCCAGGGACTTCCCCGTCTTCTCCTGAAGCAGGGTGCGCAGCTCCTCCACGCTCCCGCCCATCAGGTTGGACTTGTCCAGAATGAGTCCCCGGCCGCTCTCCAAAAAGACGTAGATGCTCCGCTCCGCCTCCATCAGCCTGGCACATTGGGTGTAGGGAATCTCCTCGCGAACCTTTCCCTGGGTCAGCAAAATGGCCCGCTTTTCCATAAAGAAGTCGCAGGGCATGCGGTCCTTTCCCAGGTTCCGGCTGGAGGCCCAGCCGGTGAAGGGGTAGTAGAAGATGCTCCACAAAAGGGGCAGCAGCCCCACCGCGCACACCACAAGAAGCCACCAGGCCCTGGTCCACGTAAACACGCCCAGACCGCCGACCGTGAGAACCAGCCCCGCGGCCAAGGCCCCGGCCCGTTTCTTTCGGATGGAATCTTTGGCAAAGGTTTTGCCCGCCACCCATTGGAGCTCTTCCATACAGGCGCTGTCATAGTCTGTGCTGGTTTTCAGCATCCCATCTGCCTCCTTTTGTGCGGTCTGACTCCACAAAAAACGCCCTGAGCCTAAATAGGCTCAGGGCGAACTGAAGCATCGTCCGCGGTACCACCTGAATTTGGATGCCAAACATCCACACTTGTCTCCGATAACGGTGGGCACCGCCGCCCCTTACTGCACTGGGGTTCGGGGGCGGAGCTTGGAAGGCACTTCTCCGGGTGAAAGCAGGGACTTGCACCGTCCGTCCCCTCTCTGCAGCTTCTCCGCTCCGGGTACTCCTCTTCCGCATTGCTTGTGGCAGACCGGCTTTGGCCGGTTATGCAGGGTTTATTATACGAAATGGGCCGCTTTCTGTCAAGGGTTCGGCGGGGAAATCCCCCTTACCGCTCCTCTTTCCGCCGCTCGGGAATGTTTTTCTGGTACAGGACGTTCAGGCCCTTGAGCAGCAGGTCCTTTTCCAGGATAATCTTCCGCCGGCACAGAGGGACCACGAACTGGGCCATGCCTCCCGTGGCCACCACGGTGGTGCTTAAGCCCAGCTCCTCCTCCACCCGATCCAGCATCCCGTCCAGCATGGCCGCCGCGCCGTACATCACGCCGCTGCGCATGCAGTCCACGGTGTTTTTGCCGATAACCCTCCGGGGCTTGTCCAGCTGAATGCCGGGCAGCTGAGCGGTCTTGGAGGTAAGGGCCTCCAGGGACACCCGCACGCCGGGGATGATGCAGCCGCCCAGATAGGTGTTCCCCTTCCCCACCACCTCGATGGTGGTGGCCGTCCCCATGTCCACCAGGGTCAGGGGGGGCTCATACTCCGCCAGGGCGGCCACGGCAATGACAATGCGGTCGCTGCCCACCTGAGAGGGGGTATCCATCTGGATGTTCAGTCCGGTCTTGATGCCCGGCCCCACCACCAGGGGGGGCTTATGAATGACCTTCATCACGCCGGTACGCACCGAGTTGAACACCGGGGGCACCACCGAGGAGATGATGCAGTCATGAATGTCCTCCGGCTTAGTGTCGAAGAGGGAGAGAACATTCTTGATGTCCACGCCGTACTGGTCGGAGGTTTTGATGTGGTCAGTGGCCACCCGGGCCTCAAAGACGATTTTTCCATCCCGGATGCCGCCGATGACAATGTTTGTATTTCCAATATCAATGGCCAGGAGCATATTCATTCACCTGCACTGGGGCAGCACCGCTGATTTTCTACTCCCGTCGTCCCGGCCGGGGTACAATACCGCGGGGCAAAACCAGGTCCGCCCAAATTCTTGCCCAAATATTATATAGGACTGGGAAGTCCGGCGCAAGAAAAACATGAGGTGTTTGCTCTCTTTTTGTAAAAAATGGGGCAGGACACCGGAGGAATACCGGGCGTCTCCAGCTTTACAGCAGAGAAAAAACTCTGTATAATGGAGCCGAAAACACGGGCCGGGCTCCCAATCTCAACCCCGGCCGGGAGGGATTACCGTTATGCTGAAGGGAAAAACCGTCCTTCTGGGCGTCACCGGCGGCATTGCCGCCTACAAGGCCGCCTATCTGGCCTCCGCTCTGGTGAAGCTCCACGCCAATGTGGAGGTGGTCATGACCAAAAACGCCACCCAGTTCATTGCCCCCCTTACCTTTGAACAGCTCACCGGGCGGCGGTGCATGGTGGACACCTTTGACCGCAATTTCAGCCACCAGGTGGAGCACATCGCCCTGGCCGACCGCACCGACCTTGTGATCATCGCCCCCGCCACCGCCAATGTGTGCGCCAAGCTGGCCCACGGCCTGGCGGACGACATGCTCACCACCACCGTGCTGGCTTGCACCTGCCCCAAGCTCATCGCCCCGGCCATGAACACCCATATGTATGAAAACCAGGTGACCCAGGACAACCTGGACACCCTGCGCCGCTACGGCTGGGAGGTCATTGCCCCCGGCTCCGGCCACCTGGCCTGCGGGGCGGTGGGCCCCGGACGGATGCCGGAACCCCAGCAGCTGGTGGACCACATTCTCCGCCATCTGGCCCTGCCCCACGACCTGGAGGGCCGCCATGTACTGGTCACCGCCGGCCCCACTCAGGAGGCCCTGGACCCAGTGCGCTACCTCACCAACCACTCCACCGGCAAGATGGGCTACGCCGTGGCCCGGGTGGCCATGCTCCGGGGCGCCCAGGTCACCCTGGTCACCGGCCCCACCGCCCTGGAGCCCCCGCCCTTTGTGGAGGTGGTCCCCGTGGTCTCCGCTCAGGACATGTTTGAGGCGGTGTCCCAGCGTCAGGAATGGGCCGACTTCATCTTCAAAGCGGCCGCCGTGGCCGACTACACCCCCGCCGGGTACAGTGACGACAAGATGAAAAAGAAGGACGGGGACCTATCCATCCCCCTGAAGCGCACCACCGACATTCTCCAGCACCTGGGTGCCCACCGCCGGGCGGGCCAGGTCATCTGCGGCTTCTCCATGGAGACCCGGGACATGCTGGAAAACAGCGCCGCCAAGCTGGAGAAAAAGAAGGTGGACATGATCTGCGCCAACAACCTGAAGGTGGCCGGGGCGGGCTTCGGCACCGACACCAATGTCATCACCCTCATCACCGCCGCCGGCGCCCGGGAGCTGCCCCTCATGTCCAAGGAGGAGGCTGCCGGGGAGATTCTGGATGCGGCTCTGGCTCTTGCCCCCTGAATCTCCGGAATTTTTTCATTTTTCTCTGGAAATCCTCTGTTTTTCTATTGACATAGGGGCAGATGCTTGGTAAAATATCAAAGCCGCTTTGAGTGGGACAGCAAGTGGAGGCGACTCCCTCCCAGGAGAGCGAGCCCGTAATGAAGGAGTTGAATATCATGAACGCAATCATCGTAACCGGCGGCAAGCAGTACAAGGTGGCGGAGGGCGACACTCTGTTCATCGAGAAGCTGGAGGCCGAGGCCGGCCAGACCATCACCTTCGATCAGGTTCTGGCTATCCTGGACGGGGACAAGGCCACCTTCGGTGCTCCCACCGTGGAGGGCGCCAGCGTGGAGGCCACTGTCGTGAAGAACGGCAAGGGCAAGAAGATCCGCATCTTCAAGTACACCCCCAAGAAGGGCTACCGCAAGCGTCAGGGCCATCGTCAGCCCTACACCAAGGTCCAGATCGGCGCCATTAAGGCCTGATGACCACCGTAACCTTTCATTCCGAGGGCAGCCGGATCGTTGGCTTTCAGGTTGAAGGCCACAGCGGCTATGCCCCCGAGGGCGAGGACATCGTCTGCGCCGCAATCACCAGTGCCGTCCGCCTTGTGGAGTGCGCCGTCAACGACGTACTGGGCTTGGAGGCCTCGGTGAAGGTGCGGGAAAAGGACGCATCCATCACCCTCAAGCTCCCCAGTCACCTGGGACAGACCAATGAGAGCACCTGCCAGACTCTTCTGGCCGCTCTGATGGTCCATTTCGTCCAGCTGGCCGAGGAGTATCCTGACTCTATTTCTGTCTTGGAGGTGTAAGTTATGCTGAATATCGGTTTGCAGTTTTTCGCCCACAAAAAGGGCGTTGGTTCCACCCGTAACGGCCGTGATTCCGAGGCCAAGCGCCTGGGCGTGAAGCGGGGCGACGGTCAGTTCGTTCTGGCCGGCAACATCCTGGTCCGCCAGCGCGGCACCCACATTCACCCCGGTGTCAACGTGGGCAAGGGCAGCGACGACACCCTGTTCGCGCTCAAGTCCGGCAAGGTCAAGTTTGAGCGTCTGGGTAAGGACCGCAAGCAGGTTTCCATTGTTGAGATGGAGATCGCTCAGTAATTTTGCTGACAGGAAGCCGCAAACGAAGTGCCGTTTGCGGCTTCTATTTTCACTGGAAAGGGGTTTACATGATGGAATACCGCAAATTTCCTCAGGGCTATGTGCTGCGCCTGGATCCGGGCGAGGAGATCGTGTCCTCCCTCACCCGTCTGGTGGCCGACGAGAACATCCAGCTGGCCTCTGTCTCCGCTATCGGTGCGGCCAACGATGTAACCATCGGTATTTTTAACACGACTGAGAAGCAATACTACTCTCAGCGCTACCAGGGGGACTACGAGATTTCTGCCCTGGTGGGCAGCGTCACCCGCAAGGAGGGGGAGCCCTACCTCCACCTCCACATCACCATCGGAAACCCCGTCACCGGTCAGGTGCACGCCGGCCATCTCACCTCCGCCGTCATCAGCGCCACGCTGGAGCTCTTCCTCCAGGTGTGGGACGGCCAGGTGGGCCGGAAGTTCAGCGACCAGGTGGGGCTCAATCTGTTTGAGTTTTAAGAAATTGTAAGGAGGCGCCTATGGCTTCACCCTTTGTGGATACCGCCCGCATCACCGTCCGCTCCGGCAACGGCGGCAACGGCGTGGTGTCCTTCCACCGTGAAAAATACGTGGCCGCGGGAGGCCCTGACGGCGGCGACGGCGGCCGGGGCGGCAATGTGGTGGTGGAAATCAACGACCACATGTCCACCCTTATGGACTTTCGCTACAAGCGCAAGTACGTGGCCGCCAACGGCATGGACGGGCAGGGCAAGCGCTGCACCGGCAAGGACGGGGAGGATCTCATCCTCCGGGTCCCCCGGGGCACCGTCATCCGGGACGCCGAGACCCGGGAAATTATCAAGGACATGTCCGACGACGCCCCCTTCATCCTCTGCCGGGGCGGCCGGGGGGGCTGGGGCAACAAGCACTTCGCCACCCCCACCCGCCAGGTACCCCGCTTTGCCAAGGCGGGCCTGCCCGGCGAGAGCCGGGACGTGATTCTGGAGCTGAAGCTGCTGGCCGATGTGGGTCTTGTGGGCTTCCCCAACGTGGGCAAGTCCACCCTCCTCAGCGTGGTCAGCCGGGCCCAGCCCAAAATTGCCAACTACCACTTCACCACCCTCTTTCCCAACCTGGGCGTGGTCTATGTGGAGGAGGGCGTGTCCTTCGTCATGGCCGATATCCCCGGTATCATCGAGGGGGCCGCGGAGGGGGCCGGTCTGGGCCACGACTTCCTGCGCCACATCGACCGCTGCCGCCTGCTCATCCACGTGGTGGACGTATCCGGCAGCGAGGGCCGGGACCCTGTGGAGGACTTCGAGACCATCAACGCCGAGCTGCGGGAGTACTCCCCGGAGCTGGCCTCCCGGAAGATGATCGTAGCCGCCAACAAGGTGGACGTCATGGAGGACCCCTCCCTTCTGGACAAACTCCGCGCGCATGTGGAGGCGCAGGGGCTGGAGCTCTTTGCCATCTCCGCCGCCGCCCACCAGGGCGTGAAGGAGCTGGTGAAGAAGGCCGCTCAGGAGCTTCAGCAGCTGCCCCCCGTGGTGGTCTATGAGCCCACCTACGTGGAGCGCCCTCCGGAGGTGGACACCTCCGGCGAGGTGAACATCCAGCAGTTCGACGACACCTGGGTGGTGGACGCCCCCTGGCTGCAGCGGCTCATCGCCAACGTCAACTTCTCCGACTACGAATCCCGGAACTGGTTCGACCGGATGCTCCGCCAGTCCGGCCTCTTCGACAAGCTGGAGGCCATGGGCATTCACGACGGAGACATTGTGTCCATGTATGACCTGGAGTTTGAATACCAGAGATAAAAAAGAAGCCGTTTTGCGCTGCAAAACGGCTTCTTTCAGTTTGTTAAAAGCCCCACAAGGGGCTTTTAACAAACTGAATCCCGTTACTTTTTTGCCCTAAAGGCAAAAAAGTCCTCGCTTTGCTCGCCGCAGCCCTTGTCACACAAGGGCTGCGGGGGATTTGATTCCATTCGAGGCGGGCCGCTGCCCCCTCGAGCTCCCCCGCCTCTCCTGTGGCGAGACACCTCTCACCGAAGATTTCTGTCACAAAAAAGAGCCGTTTTTACGGTTCCGTCTCCTGCTCTGGCCCCATCTCCCGGAGCAGGGCAACCAGATGCCGGGTGATCCGGCCGGTGAGGCCCCAGATGGCGTGACCCTCCCAGGGATAGACGGGGACATTCTCGCCCCCCGGCTGCCAGCGGTAGTCCCGGGGGATGCCGATGAGCTCGTAGGGGAATCCCTCCACCGGCTGCGGGATAAGCTGGTAGGAGTATTCCAGCGGCTCCGTCTCCAGCAAATGGCGCACCGGCACCAGGAAGGTCTCGTCCACCTCCCCGGGGTTCAGGGTCATGTGCTCCACCGCCTGGGCATCCACCAGGGCCAGAATGGGGTACATGATGAAGTTTGCCCGGTGGGCGATGAAGTCCAGCCGCCCCAGAATGCGCACCGCCGAGGGCGGGATGGACAGTTCCTCCTCCGTCTCCCGCAGGGCGCAGGCCTCGGGGCTCTCCGCCCCCTCCATCCGTCCCCCGGGGAAGCACACCTCCCCCGGCTGGCGGCGCATGGAGCGGGCGCGCACCTCATAGAGGAGGTACCAGCCGTCCTTCCGCTCCACCAGGGGAACCAACACGGCGTACCGCCCTGTGGCATCCATCAGTCCCGGCGTACGCCCCTCCAACAGGCGGGAAAGTCCCCCCGCAATGTCCCGATGTTCCATGGAAACCTCCTTGCAGAAACGCCACACCCGACATTGCCGGGCGTGGCGTTTGACGTTACGTTACATTTTCTCCGGAGCGGACACGCCCAGCAGGCCCAGGCCGTTGGCCAGAACCGCGCGCACGGTGTCGGCCAGCTTCAGACGGGCAGAGAGCACACCCTGCTCCTCGCCCTTGATGCGGCAGGCGTTGTAGAAGCGGTGGAAGTCTCCCGCCAGGGCCACCAGATAGCGGTTGATGCGGCTGGGGTCAAAGTCCCGGGCGGCCAGGTGGATCTCCTCGGGGAACTGAGCCAGGGCCTTCATCAGAGCCAGCTCCTCCGCGGTGCCCATGAGGGCGGCGTCCACATCCCCGGCCTGAGGTACCTTCTCCCCCTCTTCAGCCAGACGGGAGATAAGGGAGCAGATACGAGCGTGGGCGTACTGGACATAGTACACCGGGTTCTCGCTGTCCTGACGCACCGCCAGGTCCAGGTCGAAGTCCAGGGGGGTGGTGGCGGCCCGGGAGTTGAAGAAGTACCGGGCGGCGTCCACATTGATCTCATCCAGCAGGTCGTGGAGGGCGATGGCCTTGCCGGAACGCTTGGACATACGCACGGGCTTGCCGTCCTGCATCAGGTTCACCAGCTGCATGAGCACCACCACCAGACGGTGGGAGCCATCCAGGCCCAGTCCGTCCAGAGCGGCCTGGAGCCGGGCCACGTGGCCGTGGTGATCGGCGCCCCAGATGTTGATGACCAGGTCGAAGCCGCGCACCTCCAGCTTGTTGCGGTGGTAGGCGATGTCGGCGGCAAAGTAGGTGTAGAAGCCATTGGCGCGGCGGAGGACGTCATCCTTCAGATCCAGCTTGTCCACCTGCTCCTGGGTCTTGCCCTCCCGCATGAACTTCTCCTTGAGAAGATTGGTGGTATTGAGCCAAAGGGCCCCGTCCTTCTCATAGGTCCAGCCCTTGTCGGTGAGCATGGCCACAGTCTCGGCCACATAGCCGCTCTCATGGAGGGAGGACTCGAAGAACCACTGGTCGTACTCGATGCCGTAGCGGCGCAGGTCGCTCTTCATGTTGGGGATGTTGACGGACAGGCCGTACTCAGCCAGCTTGCCCAGCCGCTCCTCCTCGGGCAGGTCCTTCCAGCTGTCCCCGTGGGCATCGTAAATGGCCTGGGCCAGCGCCTTGATGTCGTCCCCGTGGTAGCCTTCCTCGGGGAAGGGGAAGTTCTCCTCCCCCAGAATGAGCTGCATGTACCGGGCATTGATGGACACGGCAAACTTATTGATCTGGTTGCCGGCGTCGTTGACATAGAACTCCTTCCAGGTGTCCCAGCCGTCCCGCTTCAGCACGTTGGCCAGGGTATCACCCAGCACGCCGCCCCGGGCGTTGCCCATGTGCATGGGACCGGTGGGGTTGGCGGAGACAAACTCCACCATCACCCGCTTGCCGTGGCCCTCGTCGCTCTGGCCGTACTGGCCGCCCTCGGTCTCCACGGCGGAGAGCACGTCCCCAAACCATTTGGGGCCCAGGGTGAAGTTCAGGAAGCCGGGACCGGCGATCTCCACCTTCTGGAAGTAGCTGCCCTCCAGCTCCAGGTTGTCCACGATGATCTGGGCAATCTGACGGGGAGCCATGTGCAGGGCCTTGGCACCCGCCATGGCAAAGGAGGAGGCGTAGTCTCCGTGGGCGGTGTCCTTGGGAATTTCAATGGTGGCCTTCACCTGGGCGCCGGCGGGCAGAAGTCCCTGCTCCGCCGCCTTCTCATAGGCCTGCTGGGTCAGCTGGGCCACCTGCTGCCGGGCGGCCTGAATCATGTTTGACAATGCAATCACACCTTTATTCTTTACTCTCTCGTCGCTTCGTTCACTGCTTCAGGCTGATGCCCTCCGCCTCTTTGACTTTGATCTGGAAGATATTACGACCGGCTATCGCGTGGTCAACTTCAATGGCATAATCAATTTCAATGTCTCCGCCCTGGTCGGTCAGTTCGGCCAGCAGATGGCGGGTATTCACCCCGATGGCCATGGCGCCATAAGGTGTATTATACATGGAGAGATGGCGGCGGCCCTCCTGGAAGACCATCTGGGAGTTGACCTCCCCCACCCGCATGAGGGTGACCTGTTCTCCCTCCACCTGGATGGTGGTAAGGGTGCCCTCCAGGCCGGTGAGCTCGCTCTCCTGATACGACAAGGTATAGCCCCCCTCGTCCCGGGTCAGACGGCCCTCGGTCACCAGCTCGATGGTATCCGAGTCCTGGCCCTCATATTTCTGTATTCCTTTGATGGAGATAACAACGTCTTTTTCCATTCAGACGCCTCCGACATAGCAGTGGATTCCCCCCGGAAAACCGGGCAGGTGGAGGTATTATACACGGTTTCCGCCCCCCTGTAAAGAGAGGGACCGCCTCTTCCGGGGGCTTCTCCCCAATCTTGTTTATTCTATGCCATTTTCTACAGAAAAACAAGGGAAATTTTCCACATAGGCTGGCTCTGTTCCCTCTCATCCCCATTTGACAAATCCCGCTCGCCGATTATAATATGTAATACCAAGGCCCTTCTGTTCCAGGAAAGGAGGTCCCGCTTATGAACCTGGAATTGAATAAAAAGCAGTTTCGCCGTCTGCTGGACATGGTGTATATTGGAAACTGGATTCTGAACTCCACCCGGGGCGACCAGCGCTTTAGGGACTACGACGAAGTGGAGAGCCTGCTCTTCGGCAAGGCCGCGGTGGAGGGCATGCCCTCCCTGGCCGAGCTCTATCAGGGGGAGATCGTCCCCTCCCGCGCTTTTGTGGAAGGCGGTATCCACGAGGCCATTATGGAGTATGAGAACAACGTCTTTTTCGATATTTTAGCTGAGGACCTGGCCCGCCGGGACATGGACGACGTGCCCATCGACGAGAGCAACTACGCCGAACTGGCCAGCCGCATCGACGCCTATATCTCCGAGTTTGAGGAGCACGGCACTGACAACATTCTGGTGGATATTGACACTCCGTAAGGTCGTGAAACCGTTAAAAATCCCCCGTATTCCCTGAAAAGGGATACGGGGGATTTTTCGTTTATCCCCGTTTCCGGAAGAGGAAGGACAAAAAGAACCAGATGGCCAGATAGAGGGTAATGGCCGAACCGGCGGAGGAATCAATGTAGTAGGAGGTCATGAGGCCCGCGATGCCCGCTACCAGAGCCCCCACCAGGGACACCAGATGATACTGGGTCATGTTCCGGGCCACGTTCCTTGCGGCGGCGGCCGGCAGGACCAGCAGGGAGTTGATGACCAGCAGGCCCACCCAGGTCATGGACAGGGTGACCACCACGGCGATGGCCACGGAGAACACCGTCTCCTGCCAGAACACCTGAATCCCCCGGCTGTTGGCCAGGGCGGGATGGACCGCCGAGAGCATCAGCTGGTTGAAAGACAGGCACCACAGGGCCACGATGAGTGCCAGGATGGCCGCCAGCAGGGCGATCTTTCCCGGCTCCACCGACAGGATGTCGCCGATGAGGAGGCTGTTGAACTTGGTGAAGGACTTTCCTCCCAGGGTGGACAGGAAAATGCCCAGGGCCACCGCAGTGGAGGAAAAGACACCGATGACCGTGTCGCTGGCCAGATGAGTGCGCCGGCGCACAAAATTAAAGAGCAGGGCGAAGAAAATGGCGAAGAGAACCGCCGCCCAGGTGGGCTCAGAGAAGCCGCAGAGGGCGCCGATGGCCATGCCGGTGAAGGCGGAGTGGCCCAGGGCGTCGGAAAAGAAGGACATGCGGCTGTGGACCACCATGGTGGACAGGATGCCGAAGAGCGGAGAGATGACCAGCACCGCCAGGAGGGCGTTTTTCATGAAGTACATGCCGCCCGGCTGGGCCCAGTCAAAGGGCAGCAGAGCCACCAGAGAGTACCAAAGCTCCATCAGCCCTCGCCTCCCTTCCCCACCCGCAGGTGGAAGGTGTCATAAAATTCCGTGGAGGAGAGCACCTCGTCGGGGGTGCCCACCTTCAGCACCCGGCGGTTGAGCAAAACCACCTTGTCGGCAAACTGGCCCAGGGTGGCAAAGTCGTGGGTGGAGAGGAAGATGGACAGGTCGTATTCGGTGCGCAGCTCGTCCAGCATCTCCAGCAGCTGGTGCTCGCCCTCAATGTCCACGCCGGACAGGGGCTCGTCCAGAATGAGGATGTGGGGCACCGGCTCCAGGGCCAGGGCCAGCAGCACCCGCTGCAGCTGGCCGCCGGACAGGGCCCCCATGGCCTTGTCCAGCAGATCTTCTCCGTGGACCCGCTGAAGGCAGGCAGCTGCCCGCTCCCGGTACTTTTTTGGCACCGGCAGCCACACCGGCCACCGGGCGGTGGCGGCGGTGAAGAAGTCCAGCACGCTTACCGGGTCCCCCCGGTCAAAGCTGGGAGACTGGGGCACATAGCCCACCAGAGGCCGGGCCCCACCGGTGACCGCTCCGTCCGCCAGACGGATGGCCGGACCACCTGCCGGGGCGAAGGTAATGGATCCGGAGTAGGGCATCTGCCCCAGAATGCTGCGGAACAGGGAGGATTTTCCCGCCCCGTTGGGCCCGATGAGGGCCACAATTTCCCCGCAGTGGAGGTGGAAGGACACCTCCTCCAGGATGGAGTCCCCCTGGAGGTTGACGGACAGGCCCTCCAGCTTCAGGCAGCAGGCGTCGGCGCAGCCGGCGGCCAGCTTGCCGTGCTTGATCTTTCTCATGAAACTACCTCTTCTCCGGCAAAGCCGTTGACGATGGCGGTGATGTTGGCGGACAGCCCGTCCAGATAGTTGGCAAGCTCCCCGTCATCCGGTCCGTCCATCAGCATGGTGAGTTGGGCCACAGCGCAGCCCGTCTCCCGGGCAATGGCCTGAGCGGTAGCATCGGATCCGTTGACCTCGGTAAAGATCACGGGAATCTGATTCTCCTTTACCAGGGTAACTGTCTCGTTGATCACCTGGGCGCTGGCCTCGCTGCCCTCCTCCTCCTCGATGGCAGCCAGGAGGGGCAGGTCAAAGGCACGGGCAAAGTACTGGAACCCGTCGTGGAAGGTGACAAGACCGGGGATGGAAACACCGCCCTCCTCCGCCTTCCGAAGGGTATCCTGCATGGTACTCCTCCAGTCCTCCAACTGAGCAGTGACCGAATCCAGATTGGCCGCGTAAGTTTCCGCGTTGCTGGGGTCGGCCTCGCTCAGGCCGAGGCAGAGGTTGCCGGCCATGGCGATGGCGTTGTCGGGGTCCATCCAGATGTGGGGATCGTAGTGGCCGCTGTGGTCGTCCTCCTCATCCCCGTCGCTGTGGCTGTGGCCCAGGCTCTCCAGCAGCTCAATTCCCTGGGAACAGTCAATGACCGTGCCCCGAGAGGCCGCCAGGGCGTCGGACATAAATTCCTCCAGGTCCACGCCGTTGATGGCCAGAATGTCCGCACCTTCAATCCGTTTCATATCGCCCACGGACAGGGTGTAATCGTGAAGGCAGCTCACCGCCCCGGTGTTCAGCCGCTCCACCGTCACTCCCTCCGCTCCCTCGGCCACAGCACTGGCCAGGAGATAGACAGGATAGGTGGTGGCCAGCAGGGTCAATCCGTCCTCCTCGTTCTGGGAGGCGTCACCGTTTTTCTGCCCGCAGGCGGACAGGGAGAACAGAAGCGCCAGTACGCTGATCAAAGAAATCCACTTTTTCATGCGATACCTCATAGTTTGAAATTAAACGGCTGGTATGCCGCTTCTTTTTAACTGATTTAGTATATCTCACTTTTCCCCGCTTGTAAATGCCTGCTAAAAAATCCACAGGGCCGCCCCCGAAAAATGCGGGGGCGGCCCTGTATGTGCTCAGTTCAATTGTGATCAGCCATTGACAAAATTCAAGCCGGATCCGTTAGTGGCCTCATAGCCGGAGGAAACCTCCTCCTCCCAGGCACTGTAGTCCTCCTGACGCAGCGTGCTGTCTGCAGTCTGCTTCCAGGTGGGATCACCGCTGCTCACATAATACATAATGTGATAGCCCTGGCTGTCATCGCTGCGCACGATGCCGGTGTCGCCGGGCTGGTGGTCAGCAAGAGCCCAGTCCAGGAAGGGCTTGACGTAGCTGGATGTGGAAGAAATGTTGGCATACAGGCCCTCATTCTGGCTCACAGCGGGGTCGTCGCTGTTCTCCTTGGCCAGTGCGGTGAAGGAGTCCTCGGTGGCCTCACCGGACTTCCACTGCTCCAGCAGTTCCTCTGCCTTGGCCTCGGCGGCGGCATACTGCTCCTCAGTGGGCTCCTCGGCACCGTCGCTCTCCTCGGCCTGCACCAGAATGTGGCGCACATCGGCGGTGTTGCCGTCATCCCGGGCGCGGTCCTCAAAGCGGACCACATAGTAGTAGGTGGTGGTGGAAGAGCTTTCCGACTCCGCAAAGGTCACGTCGCCGGTCTGGCGGGCGCTGTCCTTGGCCCAGTCGCTGTACAGGCTGTCCAGGCTGCTGCCGCTGGTCTTCTTACCGACAGCGCTGGAATACAGCTGGTCGGCATACTCCTCTGCCAGAGCAGCGGGGTCCTCACCGGCCTCCAGCTTGGCCTGGAGTTCCTCAGCCACGGGCTTCAGCTCGTCCTGAGCCTTGGCCAGGGCCTCTGCCTTCTCCTCGTCGGTCATCTCAATGGCATTGCCCTCCTCATCGGTGGTGGGCACATTGGCGCGGAAGACGAACTCGGAGAGGGTATAGGTATCCAGAGCGTCGGTGTTCTCCTGGTAATAGGCCTCATAGTCCTCATCAGTATAGGAGAGACCGTCGTAGTAGGTCTGGGCGTAGTCGCTGGCAAGAGCGTCCCGGGTCACCAACTCCACATAGTGGTCGTAGCTGAGGTAGGACCCGTAATTGGCCCGGATATAGGCGTCCCGGCTGCTGTAGCGGCCCACCCAAACGGTCTCCAGGCTCTTCAGGCTGCTGTCCAGCGCCTCCTGGGCCTCCTGGGACATGGTGTAGCCCTCGGCCTCGGCCTTGTCCGCCAGGGCGGCATTGACCTGCATGGACTTGATGGTCTGCTCCATCAGATAGTCGTACCAGGTCTGGCCGCTCTCCTCATTATAGATCAGCTCCTTGGTGGAAGTGCTGGTATCAAAGGGAATGGTACCGAAATTTTCATAGTACAGAGTGAGCAGGTTGAGACGGGTGGTATTGAAGTAATACTGCACGTCCACAGCGTTGTACTTTTCTCCGTTGATGGTCACCGCGGTCATGGTGCGGGGCAGCACTCCGGTGTTCCAAACAATAACGGCAACCGCCAAAACGGCGCACACCACGCCCACCACGGTGTACAGAACCTTGCTGCGCCGGGCCTCCTTGGCCTCCTGCTGCCGCTTCTGCTCCCGGGACGTGGGCCCCTGGGTGACCTCGTCCTGACGGGTCTTCTTTTCTCTGGATGCACTCACGGTTTCGTTCAGTCCTCTCGTTGTAGATAAATCTTCTCGTCCCCCGCCTTCCGGATCCATCCGGTTTTGGGGGAAACGGCAAAAGCCGTACTTGGAGTATTATACTAAAAACTCCCCCGCCTTGCAAGTGCCGCCGGGCGGAAAGCCCTGTGTTTTACAGTTTATTCATGTTTTCCGGGTTGATTTCCCCCATTTCAGCCAATAAAAAAGACCGCGGCAAATATGCCGCGGCCCAGATCCCAATGTGTTTTCTATCCCCCGCTCTGGCCGTGTGAACCCGTTTAAAACCTGCACGTGTCGGCAGGTGGGTCGCCTCCACGACGTTTTACTGCTTCCAACTTCCAGCTGACCTCATAAGGGGGCCGGGAGGCCTGCAAGCCACGCCGTGAGGGGGCGTCCCGTTTAAAAAATGTGGGTTTAAAAGAGCCCATCACGCACCGAGCAGGAAAGACACACCAGGGATTTCTCTTATTCCTCGTCCTCTTCCTCGAAGAAGCGCTCCATAAAGAGATTGTAAATGGCATCCAGCTCCTCGTCGGAGTCCAGAGTGGACAAAATCTCCTCCCCATTCTCCTCCAGAGCCTTCATAATCACCAGGCCGTACTCCTCGTCGTCGGCATCCACGTCCACCGGCTCGCCGGTTTCCTCATTTTCCGCCACAGCAGGGAACATAGCATAATAGGTTACGCCCTCATGCTCCAGAGTGTCAATCAGCTCCAGCTCAAACTCATTGCCGTCCTCGTCGGTGACGGTGATAAAATCGGGGCCAAAGGCTTCGCTCATAACTTGGGTACCTCCCGGTTTTGATTGTCTCTCTTGTTCCCGTCTATTTTACCCCGACACAGGGAAAAATGCAAGAGTCCCTTCTTGTAAATTTTACCCCCCGTTTTTTGTCACCTTTTTGCCCCCCTTCCCCCTCTCCCGGCATTTATGGTGGACAAACGGGTAAAATCTGTTATAATGTTACTTGTATTTTTTTGCCTGCCCCTTTCGTGCGGGCAGAAAAGCCGGTGTTCCGGCAGTCCCTTTCGAACCCCATCGACCACCGGTGGACGGCGCTGCCGAACACCGTTTGGAGGTAACATCGTGTCTGACCAGAATCACAACAATCATTCCAGTTCCCTTTATGAAAACAGTGAGTACCCCTCCCGCCGCCAGGCCCCCAGAAGGCAGAGCGAGCGGCGCCCTCGCCGTTCCAAAAAGGGCCGCAGCAGCACCATGCGCACCGTGGGGAAAGTGCTGGGCACCCTGCTGCTCATCGGTCTTTGCACCAGCGCTATTCTGTGCTGCTTTGCCGCAGTGTACATTAAAACCGTAATCTTCCCCATCGCCGACCTGAGTGCGGATGACTTCACTCTGGGCGAGAACAGCGTCATGTACTATCAGGATAAGGAAACCGGGGAATACAAAGAAATGACCACGCTGCTCAACTCCACCAGTTCCATCTGGGTGGACTATGAGGAGATTCCCGAGAACCTCATCGACGCCGCTGTGGCCATTGAGGATAAGCGCTTCTGGACTCACTCCGGCGTGGACTGGCTGCGCACCGGTAAGGCAGTCCTGTCCATGTTTACCGGTGGCGATATTCAGGGCGGCTCCACCATCACCCAGCAGACCATCAAAAACCTCACCGGCTACAACGAGACCACCGTAAAGCGGAAAATCACCGAGATTGTCCGCGCCCTCCGCTTTACCCAGAATAATTCCAAGGAAGATACCATTACCCTCTACCTGAACATCATTCCCCTGGGCAGCGGCTGTGACGGTGTGGGCTCCGCCTCCTTGAAGTACTTTGGCAAGCCGGTCAGTGAGCTTACGCTGGCTGAATGCGCCAGTCTCATCGGCATCACCAACAACCCCTCCAAGTACAGCCCCTACTCCGACGCCAAAATGCCCAGCCCTGACGGCACCGAGACTTGGACCGCCCGACAGTACAACAAATACCGCCAGGAGATCGTCCTCGCCCAGATGCTGGAGCAGGGAAAGATCACCCAGGAGGAATATGACGAGGCCGTGGCCCAGGAGCTGGTCTTTGTCCAGGGCGAGGGCGAGGACGCCCCTCAGGAGATCTATTCCTGGTACGAGGAGACCGTGTTGGCCGACGTGAAGAAAGATCTGGCGGAACAGCTCAAATGGTCGGACCAGCGCATCTCCCAGATGCTGGGCCGCGGCGGCCTGCGCATCTACACCTGCCTGGATCCCGACATTCAGGCCATCGCCGAGGAAGTTTATACCAACCGCGAGAATCTGAACTACGTCTCCAAGAGCGGACAGGATATGCAGTCCTCCATCACCATCATCGACAACACCACCGGCGACGTGGTGGCCATTGTGGGCCAGTTTGGAGAGAAGGAGGGCAACCTGCTCACCAACTACGCCAACACGGCCCAGCGGCAGCCCGGCTCCTCCATCAAGCCTTTGTCGGTCTACTCCCCCGCTCTGGAAATGGGGCTCGTCTCCCCTATCTCCATCATTGACGACTACCCCTACGAGGTAATGGGCGGCCGGGCCTGGCCCACCAACTCCGGTGCCGCCAGCTACCGCGGTCTCACCACCGTGCGAAGCGGTCTGACCCGCTCGGTGAACACCATCGCCGTGCGTATTCTGGCTGATCTGGTTACGCCGGAAAACAGCTTCAACTTCATGGAAGAGAAATACCACATCGATCTGGTGGAGGCCATGGAGTCCAACGGAAAGGTGAGCACGGACATCGCCGTCTCCCCCCTGGCCATGGGCGGTCTCACCAACGGCGTGTGCACCCGGGACATGGCCGAGGCCTACGCCACCTTCCCCAATAACGGCATTTACACCTACTCCCGGACCTACACCAAGGTGACCCAGCTGGTGGACGGCCAGGAGGTGGTCCTGCTGGAGAATGAGCCCAAGCAGGAGGTCGCCATTAAGGACACCACCGCCTATTATATGAACTCCATGCTCTCGGACGTGCTGGATAAGGGTACCGGCGCCGGCTATGACCTGAAGAACATGTCTGCCGGCGGTAAGACTGGTACCACCACCGACAACTACGACCGCTGGTTTGTGGGCTACACCCCCTACTACACCGCCGCCGTCTGGACCGGCTACGAAAAGAATGAGAAGATGAGCACCAGCGGCAACCCCGCCCTCATTCTGTGGAACAAAGTCATGTCTCAGATCCACGACGGGCTGGAAAACAAGAAATTCAACGTTCCCTCCGGTCTGACCACCGTGGACTACTGCCTGGACAGCGGACTTCTGCCCACTGAGTACTGCTCCATGGATCCCCGCGGCAGCCGGGTGGGCCGGGACAGCGTCTTCCAGGGCGATGCTCCCACCGGCGTGTGCACCATCCACACTGCCGACAGTGTAGTGACCGTGTGTACCGACTGTCCCATTCTGGACGCCAACGGCAACGAGACCGGCCTCTATCACATTGCCGGTCCCTACTGCCCGGAGGAGAGCCAGAAGCAGATCTGCCTGCCCAACTATGAGCGGGAGCAGGTGGGTTCTGCTACCGCTCAGGACAATATGTACCGCCTGAGTGTGGTGGAGGGCTACGGCGCCTGCACGGTGCACACCACAGCCCCTGAAGTGCCTACCGATCCCACAGATCCCACCGATCCCTGGCAGCCTGTGGACCCCACGGATCCTACCGATCCTACCGATCCCACCGATCCTACGGATCCTACAAACCCCGACGGTTCCGGCGGCAGTGAGAGTGGTTCCGGCAGTTCTTCCAGCTCCGGATCCCACTCCTCCAGTTCCCAGGATGTCCCCAAGCCCTGATCTTTTCTCTTTTTGCCGCCTCCGGCTAAGCCGGAGGCGGCCGTTTTTCTGTCCCTTTCTCTTTTTTCTGGATAATATGACGGAGAACAGCAGACTGATATGGAGAAATTTCACCATTCCACCAAGCATTTTCCCGTTGCAACCGTGGTTGTGGTGTGTTACAATATGCCATGTCACAAGAACAAATGCCTTTGCAGCGTGGACAGGTTAGCAGAACAAGGAGGGCCGCCCATGAGTATCTCCGCGAAATACTTTATTGTCGAGGCCTCGGCCATGCCGGAAATCTTTTTGAAAGTGGCAGAAGCCAAGCGTCTTTTGGACACCGGCGAGGAGACCACAGTCAATGCCGCGGCCCGGGCGGTGGGCATCAGCCGCAGCGCCTTCTATAAGTATAAGGACACGGTCCGCCCCTTCAATGACATGCTCCACGGGCGAATCGTTACCTTTCAGATTCTGCTGAAGGACGAGCCGGGCATTCTCTCCGCCGCACTGAACATCTTTGCCGGCACCGGAGTCAACATTCTGACCATCAATCAGAACATTCCGGTGAATGGCTGCGCCGTGGTCACCATGACCGCCCAGACCTCCGCCCTGCGCCGCTCCATTGAAGAGGTGCTGGGAGACGTGGGCAACAGCCCAGGCGTACTCAAGTGTGAAATCCTGGCGGGTTAAATCTAGCAACGAGGTGAAATTGGAATGGTTAACGTAGCAATTTTAGGCTTTGGTACCGTGGGTTCCGGCGTGGCCGAAGTGCTGACCAAAAACGGCGGCCTCATCGACCAGCGTGTGGATGATCTGGTCCGTCTGAAGTATATTCTGGATGTACGGGATTTCCCCAACAGCCCCTATGCCGACTGTTTTGTGAAGGATTTCTCCGTCATCGAGCAGGACCCCGAGGTGGACATCGTTGTGGAGACCATCGGCGGCGCCACCATCGCTCTGGACTTTACCACTCGGGCTTTGAAGGCGGGCAAGAGCGTAGTCACCTCCAACAAGGAGCTGGTGGCCACCCACGGCTACGACCTGCTCCAGCTGGCCCGGGAGCACGGTGTCAGCTACCTCTTTGAGGCCAGCGTGGGCGGCGGTATCCCCATTCTCCGCCCCCTCACCTCCTGTCTGGCCGCCAATGAGCTGACCCAGATCACCGGCATCCTCAACGGCACCACCAACTATATCCTCACCCGGATGATCAAGGCCGGTCTCACCTTCGATCAGGCCCTGAAGGAGGCCCAGGAAAACGGCTACGCCGAGAAGGACCCCACCGCCGATGTGGACGGCCACGACGCCTGCCGCAAGATCTGTATTCTGGCCGCTCTGGCCTTCGGCCAGCACGTCTATCCCCAGCAGGTACCCACCGAGGGCATCCGGAACGTCACCCTGGAGGACGTGGCCTACGCCGATTCCAAGGGCTACAAGATCAAGCTGCTGGGCCGCTGCCTCCGCCAGCCCGAGGGCAAGGTGTGCGCCTTTGTGGCCCCCCACCTGGTCTCCGACGAGAATCCTCTGGCCGGCGTGGAGGACGTGTTCAACGCTATCGCCGTCACCGGCAACGCTATCGGCGACGTGATGTTCTATGGCCGTGGCGCCGGCAAGCTGCCCACCGCCTCCGCCGTGGTGGCCGACGTCATTGATATCGCCAAGGATCGAAAGAAGGACCACCACAACGCCTGGGGGCCCGGCGCTCCCGCCCTGGTGGTCTCCCCGGACATTCTCTCCTCCCGCTGGTATGTCCGCGCCGACGCTTCCATGGACCAGGCCCGGCTGGCCTGCGGTGAAATTCAGCCCCTGGCCCGGGCGGGCGCTCCCGCCGGAGAGGCCGCCTTCCTCACCGGACAGATGACCTATCCCCAGATCCGGGACTGCCTCAAGGGCATGGCCGTCAGCTCCCTGTTCCGGGTGCTGGACTAAAGTCCGCTGGGGCTCCGAAGGGGACCGCGGCATAGGATGCATGGGAGACTCTCTCCCGCATCAACCTTATGATTTTGACCTTTAGGGGGAACGACATACATGGCACTGATTGTTCAGAAATTCGGCGGCTCCTCCGTCGCCGACGCGGATAAGATCCGCAACGTAGCCCGCATCATCACCGAGACCTATCAGAAGGGCAACAGCGTAGTGGCGGTGCTCTCCGCTCAGGGCGACACCACCGACGACCTCATCGAGAAGGCTAAGGAAATCAATCCCAACGCCTCCAAGCGCGAAATGGATATGCTCCTGTCCACCGGCGAGCAAATCTCCATCTCCCTGTGCGCCATGTGCATTGAGAGCATGGGCTTCCAGGCCATCTCCCTTACCGGCTGGCAGGCAGGCATGCTCACCAACTCTGTGTACAGCAACGCCCGCATCAAGCGCATCCGCACCGAGCGCATCCAGAAGGAACTGGACAAGAAGAAGATCGTACTGGTGGCCGGCTTCCAGGGCATCAACAAGTACGACGATATCACCACTCTGGGCCGCGGCGGCTCGGATACCTCCGCGGTGGCTCTGGCCGCCGCCCTCCGGGCCGACCTGTGCCAGATCTACACCGATGTGGACGGCGTCTACACTGCCGATCCCCGCACCGTCAAGGGCGCCCGCAAGCTGGACGAAATCACCTTTGACGAGATGCTGGAGCTGGCCAGCCTGGGCGCCCAGGTGCTCCACAACCGCTCGGTGGAAATGGCCAAGCGCTACAATGTCAATATGGAGGTTATCTCCAGCTTCAGCGGAAATCCCGGTACCAAAGTCAAGGAGGTTGTCAAAACCATGGAAAAAACCCACGTCAGCGGCGTAGCCAAGGATAAGAACGTAGCCCGGATTGCTCTGGTGGGCCTGGCCGACCAGCCCGGTATCGCCTTTAAGATTTTCTCTCTGCTGGCCAAGAAGGACATCAATGTGGACATCATTCTCCAGTCCATCGGCCGCGACGAGAGCAAGGACATCAGCTTCACCGTCGCCCGCAGCGACGCCGACGAGGCCAAGGCCGTCATGGAGGAGAACAAGGAGGCCATCGGCTTCCAGAGCATCGAGATCAACAAGCAGATTGCCAAGGTCTCCATTGTGGGCGCCGGCATGGCTCACAACGCCGGCGTGGCTTGCAAGATGTTCGAGGCCCTCTCTGCCGCCGGCATCAACATCAACATGATCTCCACCAGCGAGATCAAGGTCTCCGTCCTGGTGGACGAGCGGGACGCCGACCGGGCTGTTCAGGCGGTCCACGATCGCTTCTTCAGCGAATTCGGCAGCAACAACTAATCAGGCTGCTTTTGCCGGCTTCTCCCCGTGGGAAGCCGGCTTTTCTTTTTTTGTGTATTTGCTTTTAGGTGTTGCAAAAAATAGTCCTATCTGGTACAATAATAAAATGTCTGGACCCCAGATATTCTTTTTTGTCCGGGTCCGATCTTGGAAGCCCAAGAGCAAGGAGATTGAAAACGCATGGATAAAAAGCAGAGAGAAGCACGCCGGCACCAGGAGGACATCGCCCTCAACCGCGCTTTGTTGTGGGTGGGCGGCGCCATCGTCCTCGAGGTACTGCTGCTGCTTGTCAATCGCTACTATATTAACTTCCGCGTCACCGAAACCGAAATCGCTGTAGCCAGTTTCCTGAGCAATGCCCTCCACGTGCTGCGCCTGGCAGGTGCCGCCGCGGCGGTGATCTGTCTGGTCTGGGCCGCCCTCCGGTTCCGCAAGGGCGGAAAGAGCGGACTGCCCACTGTGCTGGCTCTGGCCTTCGGTGCGGTAGCTGTATGTTCCCACGTAGCCGTCAGCTTCCAGCAGCCCGGCATGCGGATGCTGTTCCTGCTGGTCCCCGCCTGGGCCGGCCTGGCGCTGGTCTATTACCTCTACCACCGCGACTTCTTCCTGGCCGCTGCGGCGGTGGGAATGTCCATCCTCGGACTCTGGTTCATCCGTTACGGCTCCGGCGCCAAGCTGGAAACTGCCCTTATTCTGGTGGGAATCATTTTGGTGAGCGCGGCCGCTTTGTGGTTGAAGAAGACCGGCGGTGTCATCCGTCGGGCGGACGGAACCGCAGTGCGGATTCTCTCCAAGAATGCCTCTTACCCGGTGATTCTGGTCAGCTGCCTGGCCAGCTTGGCCGCTGTGGTGGTGGGCCTTCTGGCAGCCAGCACCGCCTACTACCTGATCTTCGTGATGGTGGCCTGGCTGTTTGCCCTGCTGGTCTACTACACCGTCAAGCTCATGTAATTTTTCAGTATCAAAAAAGCCCTGACACAGATCTGTGTCAGGGCTTTTTCATGCCTTTAAATGCGGGAAATGGTGGTGCGGTACAGCCGGGCATACATCACCAGGGCCACCACGCAGGCCCCCAGCTCCGCCAGCAGGAAGGACAGGAAGGTGTAGTCGGGAAGGGTACGCACCAGCAGGAAAGCGATGGGCAGCAGCAGAACCAGCTGCCGCAGCAGCGTGACAACCAGGGAATCCACACTGCGCCCCAGAGACTGGAAGGCAGCAGAACAGGCAATGCTCACCGCAGCCACGGGAAAGGCCAGGGCCGTCATCCGCAGGGCGGGTACCCCCAACGCCAGGGCAGCCTCTCCGGCGTTAAAGGCCACGGTCAGCAGCGGCGCAGCGCACACCCACAACAGTGCCAGTCCCACCAAAGCCGTCACCAAAGACGCCAGGATGCCGAAGCGGATGGCTCCGGAAACCCGGCTGCGGCTCTTTGCGCCGTAGTTGAAGCTGAGAATGGCGATGAGGCCGTTGTTGATGCTGAACATGGGCATAAACACAAAGGACTGCACCTTAAAGTAGACGCCCAGCACCCACACAGCGGTCTCCGACCACAGGTTCAGAATCCCGTTCATTCCCATGGACATCAGGCTGCTCATGGACTGCATCACAATGGCCGGCGCGGCCACCCGTCCCATCTCCCGGGCCAGGCTCCTCTGGAAACGGAAGGCCCTGGGGTTCACCGGGAGCTGATTGCGGATGCGGCGCACCAGGCACAGACCGATGATTCCGCCGCTGATTTGTCCGATGACCGTGGCCACCGCCGCTCCGGGTACACCCATGTCAAAGACAAAAATCAAGATGGGGTCCAGCACCAGGTTGATCAGCGCGCCCGAGCCCTGAACGATCATAAAGCCGGAGGGGTGTCCCGTGGATTGCAGCACCCGCTCACAAGGGAACTGGGTACAGATGCCGAAGGAGAAGCAGCAGCAGATAAAGAGGTACTCTCTGCCCATCTCCGCCACCTGGGGGTTCTGGGTGCAAAGGTCCATATAAAGGCCGCTGGCCAGCACTCCAAAGAGCAGGAACAGCACCCAGCACCCACCGTAGAACAGGAAGCCATGCAGCACGGTCTGCCCCGCCTCATCCATTTTCCGCTCGCCCAGACGCTGGGCCAGAGCTGCGCTGAAGGCCACTCCGGTACCGGTACAAAAGGCCACCATCAGCGTTTGAATGGGATAGGCGTAGGACAGGGCCAGAAAGGCGTCATCTCCCACCTGAGCCACATAGACGCTGTCCACCAGGTTGTAAATGGCCTGCATCAGCATGGACAGCATCACCGGCCAGGACATCTGGAGCACCAGCCGTCCCACCGGCATGGTGCCCAACATGTTTTCTTTTCCTTCCAAAAATTCTCGCTCCTCTCGCGGCAGGGGAAACAAAAAACGGGTTCCTGAACAGGAACCCGTTTACCTGACGCATACTCTCTCCGCGGGGACGTCGGGCGTGGGCGCGGAGATAATTTTGTTTTCTCAGTATAACAAGGGCTTTGGGGAATGTCAATGGGCAAAAAAGCTCCCGCCCTGCTGTGGGCCGCAGGGCGGGAGAGGTGTTTTCCAGAAAAACAGGATTCTTTTTGGGACCAGAGTGGTAAACGTCTGTCTTAGCGAACCAGCTTCTTGAACTCGTCTGCCACGAACTGGACCTTGGGGCCGATGATGACCTGGACAGAGGTCTTGCCCGGACGGACCACGCCGGCGGCGCCGGAGGCCTTCAGCTTCTTCTCGTCCACCAGCAGGCGGTCCTTGACCTCCAGACGCAGACGGGTGATGCAGTTGTCCACGCTGGTCACGTTCTCGGCGCCGCCCACGCCCTCCAGGATGGCCATGGCCATGGCAGCGTAGTTGTCGCTGCCCAGCTGGATGTTCATCTCAGCGGCGTTGTCGTCGTCCTCACGGCCGGGGGTCTTCAGGTTCAGCTTCACGATCATGATGCGGAAGACCACATAGTAGATGACAAAGAAGGCCAGGCCGATGGGAATGAGCAGGATGGGATTCATGGCGAAGGGAGCCTTAAAGGACAGGAACCAGTCCACGAAGCCGGCGCTGAACTGGAAGCCGGCGCGGATGGGCAGAGCGGCCACAACAGCCACGGAGATGCCGGTCAGCACGGCGTGGGCAAAGTACAGGCCGGGAGCCAGGAACATGAAGGAGAACTCCAGGGGCTCGGTGACGCCGGTGAAGAAGGCACACAGAGCGGCGGACAGCAGGATGCCGCCGGCAATCTTCTTCTTGGCGGGCTTGGCGGTGTGGTACATAGCCAGGGCAGCGCCGGGCAGACCAAACATCATGACGGGGAAGAAGCCGGCCTGATACATACCGGTCTGACCCAGAACGCCGCCGTCCACAGTGCCCCAGAACTTACCGATGTCATAGATGTTGGCCACATCGAACCAGAACACGCTGTTCAGGGCGTGGTGCATGCCGATGGGGATGAGCAGACGGTTCAGGAAGCCGTAGATGCCGGCGCCGATGGCGCCCATGCCCAGGATGGTCTCGCCCACATTGACCAGGAAGCTGTACACCACGGGCCAGACAAAGTACAGGGGGATGCAGGCAATCAGGGTGGTAACCACCGTCATGATGGGCACAAACCGCCGGCCGGCAAAGAAGCCCAGGAAGTCCGGCATATTGGTCTTATAGAACTTGTTGTAGCACCAGGCGGCGATCAGACCGCAGAGGATGCCGATGAACTGGTTGTTGATCTTGGTGAACGCAGCGGGAACCGCATCGGCTTCCACGCCCATAATGAGCTGCACCACGCCAACACCCAGCATGGTCTGGACGGTCAGCCAGGAGATAATGCCGGCCAGAGCAGAGGTGCCCTCCTGGTCCTTGGACATGCCGATGGCAACGCCCAGGGCGAAGAGGATAGCCATGTTGTCAATGAGAATGCCGCCGGCCTTGATGAGCAGCAGAGCCGCCAGGTTGTTGGCGCCCCAGCCGGCGGGGTCGATCCAGTAGCCGATACCCATCAGGATACCGCCGATAGGCAGACATGCCACCGGCAGCATCAGGGATTTACCTAAACGCTGAAAGAAACGCATCATAAAGATTTTCCTCCCTCACAAAAGTCAAAACACTTACGGGAACGTCCGGAATACCCCCCTGAACACTGACATAGAGAATATTCCTTCCGTTCTGATGTATGGACCGCCGCCCACAGCGGTCCAAGAGTCCCAAAAGAATGGAGAAAGCAAACTTACAGGTTGGCCTTCAGGAATTCCTCCAGAGCGGCCGCGGCCTTGTCCTCCTCGCCGCCGGAAATGGTCAGGGTCAGGGTGTTGCCGCCCTTGGCCCCCAGCTGCATGACGCCCATAATGCGCTTGGCGTCCACAGTCTTGTCGTTGGCCGTGATCTTGATGTCACAGTCCTTCCACGCCATGGCAGCCTTGGCCAGATGGCCGGCGGGCCGGGCGTGAAGTCCCAGAGGATCCTGAATCACATAGGAAATTGTCTTCATTTCGGAGATACCTCACTTTCACAAACTTTTTTCCGCAATTCCAGCACACGGGTGGGCGAGACAGACAGCTCGTCGTAGCCCATGTCCAGGAAGGTTTCGGTCATGGTGAGATCGCCACCCAGCTCTCCGCAGATGCCGCACCAGATACCGGCCTTGTGGGCGTTCTCCGCCACCAGGCGCAGAAGCCGCAGCAGCGCGGGGTGATAGGGGTCGTAGAACCCGTCCAGAGAGGGGTTCTGCCGGTCCACCGCCAGGGTGTACTGGGTCAAATCGTTGGTGCCCACGCTGAAGAAGTCCACCTCGGCAGCCAGCTGCTCGCTGACCAGGGCGGCGGCGGGGGTCTCGATCATAATGCCGTGCTCCACCTCGCCCATGGGGATGCCCTCCTTGGCCATCTCGTCCCGGATGGTCTGGCACATCTCCTTGACCTTGCGCACCTCCCACACGGAGGCGATCATGGGGAACATGACGCTCACGGGGCCCAGGGCGCTGGCCCGGTAGATGGCCCGCATCTGGGTGCGGAACACCTCGGGGCGGCGGATGCAGATGCGGATACCCCGCAGACCAAGGGCAGGATTCTCCTCCTTGTCCAGCTGGAAATAGTCCGCCTGCTTGTCGGCGCCGATGTCCAGGGTGCGGATAACCACCCGGCGGCCCTGAAGGCCCTCCACCACCTTGCGGTAGGCGTTATAGAGCTCATCCTCGGTGGGATAGCTGTCCCGGCCCAGGTAGAGGAACTCGCTGCGCAGAAGGCCCACGCCCTCGGCGTCGCCCTTAAGCACGTGCTCCACGTCGGAGGGGTTGCCGATGTTGGCGAAGAGCTTCACCTTCTGACCGCCCCGGGTAATGCTCTCTTTGCCCCGGTAGGCCTCCAGTTGGCGCTGGTGCTCGTCGGCGGTGTGCTTCTTCTCCTGCATCAGCCGGACCACTTCCTCGTCCGGGTCAATATAGTACCGGCCATCAAAGCCGTCCACAATCATGGGATGGCCGTCCACGCCGTCGTCCAGATTGATCTGGGTCTTCACCAGAGAGGGAATTCCCATGATCCGGGCCAGGATGGCGGTGTGGCTGTTGGAGGAACCCTGGCGGGTGACAAAGGCCAGGATCTTGTCCTTGGGCATCTGCACCGTCTCGGAGGGGGTCAGGTCCTCGGCGATGAGGATGCCCGGCTCCTCCATGGCAAAGCCCACCTTGCCGCCGCACAGGATGGTCACCACGCGGCTGGACACGTCCCGCACGTCCACCGCACGGGCCTGCATATAGGCGTCGTCCATGGCGGCGAAGGCGGCGGAGAAGGTGTCTCCCGTCTCCTTCACAGCCTCAGCGGCGCTGGCGCCGTTCTGAATCATAGCCGCAATGCTGTCCAGATAGTCCTGGTCGTCCATCATCATCATCTGCACGTCCAGGATCATGGCCTGCTCCTCGCCCAGACGCTCAGCGGTCTCCTCCATGAGGGACTGCAGCTGCTCCAGGGCGGTCTGCTTGGCGGTTTCAAATTTCTGCTGCTCCACCGCCGCGTCGCCGCAGGAGGCGGGCAGGGTGGCCAGCCCCTTCTTGTACACATAGGCCCGGCCAATGGCAATGCCGGAAAATACCGGCCGTCCGTTGCCGACAATCATGATTCCGATGCTCCCTTCCAGATCTGCTGCACTTATTTGCTCAACGTGAGGACCGTGTCGCCGGCCTTCACCGCTCCGGTGTGGCACTCCACCTGGGCAAAGCTGTCCGAATTGCAGATGACGATGGGAGTGATGGTGTCATACCCGTCGGCGGCAATGGCATCCCGATCAAAGGAGATGAGCAGCTGGCCCTTCTTGACCTGATCACCGTTGGCGGCGTGGGTGGTGTAATGCTTCCCCTTCAGAGACACAGTCTCCAGGCCGATGTGGATGAGCACCTCAGCGCCCTGGCTGCTGGTGAGGCTGACGGCGTGACCGGTGTCGAACATCATCTCCACGGTGCCGTCACAGGGGGCTACCACCTCGTTGCCGGTGGGCCGGATGGCGATGCCCTTGCCCAGAATCTCCTCGCTGAAGGTGGGGTCGTTCACCTCAGTAACAGGAACGGCCTCTCCCGCCACAGGGGCGGCAATCTCAATCTTCTCTTCTTGCTTTCCAAACAGCTTGTCAAAAAATCCCATATGCTTGAGTCCTCTTTTCTTAAACATTAAGCCCGGTGAATCCGGTGCAGATTTACGGTCAAATAGGCCAGCTGTTCCGGCGTCAGCTTCCTGCCGCTGGCCTGTTCCAAAGGCTGGGTGACAATGCCCGCCAGACGATAGTCATCCGGGAACGCTCTGGAAATGAGCTGGGCAAACTGGCTCTCCCGGAGCGTCTGGCACTGGGGAGAAAACTGGTCCAGCGCCAGGAACTTCAGGTGAACAATCAGCTCGTCAAAATAGAGGGAGCTTCGATCCATCTGGAAGGCCGGATGATGCTCCAGCACATGGAGCATCTCCCCCAGCGCCTGGGTTACCTGCATGGTGATACCCAGGGAATTTTCGTACTCCGCGTTCAGCAGGTGCAGGGCAATGGAGGCCGCCTCATCCTCGGGCAGCTCCACCTGGAACCGCCGCTGAATTTCCGCCAGAGCGTAACAGCCCACGGCGTACTCCTTGGGGTAAAAGAGCCGCACTTCGGTATGCAGGGCGTTGGTGAAGGACATGCCGTTCTGGATCCGCTGGATAGCAAAGCAGACGTGGTCGCTGAGCGTGTAGAAGATGCTCTCGTTCAGCTTCCGGTCCAGCGCCTTGGAGGCATACTCAATGAGTTCCGCACAGAAGGCCACCTGGTCGTGGGGAAGGCTGGCAAACAGGTTGCTCAGCCGCTCCATGTTGTCCCGACCGGTGATGCGGAACATCTTTTCCGCCTGCTCCCGCTCAATGGTCTGCCCGGCTTTGATTCCAAAGCCCAGCCCGCGTCCCATGGCGATATACTCACAGCCATGTTCATCCTGACAGCTAACCACATTGTTGTTAATGGTTTTCAGTACCTGAAAGCTCATTGACGCACTCCCCTCCCCGATGGCCGTTTCCAATTTCCCAGCAGGAAAAGAAAAAACCAGGCCTCACCGTTTACACCGCAAAGATACCCGCCGAGCAGTCCTCGGCAGGACATGGTGTATGTCGTGAGTCCCGGTTTTGCCCGCTTGCGCGGTAACAATCCAAGCTTCTGTCCAAATATTATAGAAAATTTAAAGGTATGTCAATGGATTTTCTGCGAAATAAATAATTCAGTTAGGTTCACAAATCGGCCGTTCATTTTTTGTTTACATTTACCTGGAAATCGGGTGTTTTTCCAGCTGATCCAGCACTCGTCTGGCATTTTTCACCTCCAGGGGGTCAGTATAGAAGCGCTCATACTCTCCCGCCAGAGGCAGACCCATGGGGACTCCGGCGCGCCGGAAGCGCATGGGGCTGTCCTCTCCCCGCCGCGCCGACATGTGAAACGCCCGCAGGCCCGTCCGCCGGGCCAGCTCCTCCAGATTGGTGCTCTTGACTCCGCTGCCCGCCAGAATGGTCACTCGTCCGGCGGCCTGCCGGTTCAAATCAGCCAGCAGCTCTGCACCCGCCGGGGCCGTGGCCGCCTGGCCGGAGGTAAGGATGGTGTCAAAGCCCAGTTTCACCGCGTCCTCCAGCCCCTCGGAGGCGTCCCGGCACAGATCAAAGGCCCGGTGGAGGGTCTTATGGAGGGGCCCGGCAGCGTCAATCAGCTGTGCCAGCAGTTCCCGGTCCAGCCGTCCATCGGGCTCCAGCGCCCCCAGCACTACGCCGTTAACCCCCATGTTCCGGCACTGCTCCACCTCCCGCAGCAGGATGTCCCGCTCCCATTGCGTGTAGCAGAAGTCCCCGAAGCGTGGCCGCAGCAGCACATTCACCGGAATGTCCAGCTTCTGTACCGCTTCAATTAAAAAGGGGCTGGGGCTCACGCCCCCCACCATGAGATCTCCGCACAGCTCCAGCCGGTCTGCCCCGTTCTCCGCCGCGCCCCGAGCCGACTCCACACTGTCCACGCAAATTTCCAGCAACATATTCTTTGCTCCTTCCCCACATTTCATCCCCTTTCCCCCGCACCTCGTTGCGGAAAGGAAAAAACTGTGGTATAGTCAACGTATCTTCTCCATCCCCGCCGAAAGGGCCTGTCCCTTTCAGAAAGGATTTGTTATGAAAGGTTTCTGTTTCCGCGCCATGGCCTGTGCCGTGCCCGCTCTGTTCATCCTGCCCGTCTTTGCCGAGGGCAGTTCTTCCTCCACACCGGTGGCAGAGGCCACCAGCTCTCCTTTGGTGGACATCCTGGCCCTTCTTCTGGCCGCCGTCATTTTGTGTGGGGTTGTTCTCCTCTTCTACCGCGTGCTGCGTCCCAAGTCCAAGGAGGACCCGCCCCAGAACCGCCGGCTGAAGCGCCGGTGAGGCACTCCACATTCAAAAAAGGCTTGGATCCGGGGTTCACTATACCATGTTCCTTCTCGGATCGTCAAGAAATCCAACTTCCTTAACGCCGTCCGTTTTTACACGGGCGGCGTTTTTTCTATTTATATGTTAAATAGGCCAGCCCGTCCTATCCCGACCATCCACTAGCAAAAACAGGCAGAACCATAGAAGTATAGAAACCGCTCCGCGGGCAAAGCTATGCTCGGATGTTCCATCCAACAAAAAAAGAAACATCAATCAAAACAATCAAAGGAGAGACGATTATGTCCAGCAATAAGAAGACTGTGGTTCCCAGCGCCCGCGATGCTATGAATCAGTTCAAGATGGAGGCCGCCAGCGAGGTGGGTGTCAACCTGAAGCAGGGCTATAACGGCGACCTGACCAGCAAGCAGGCCGGCTCCGTGGGCGGCCAGATGGTCAAGAAGATGAAACCCATACGAACGATGAACTACCAGCGGATCGACCGCACCGCTCCGGGACATATTCAGCCCATCCATTACATCTGTTCTATCAGCCTATGAGAGGAGAACCTGGTGCAGTCCGCATGGTAGTGTACTACTATTTCGGTTATATGGCCACTCTTTCCGAACGAACAATCCGAGGTAAAATAGGATTACACTGACTTCAAATGAATATTGACCTATACAAGTATCTGGAGCGTAAATTGCTGATTGTTATACTTCGATTTTATCTGGAATAACAAATTATAGCGCATATCAGAATCACCGTGCTTATTTGGGAATATCGCAACAGCATGAATGCCGGCAGAGAATAGGGCCTGCACGGCGGGGCGGCGCTTTTGCCGGAGGCAAAAATCTTGGCGCAGGGGTAATTTACTTGCCCCGAGCAGTTTAATTTCCAACAGTATCCATAAAAATAACCACACCGAAAGGTGTGGTTATTTTTATGGAACATCTTATTTAGATATATTAATGCTGGATATTATAGCCTGAACATCTGCATCTTCAAGACTTATCTTATCTCCGTTTTCAAGACAAATCATAAGCTGTATCTGCTCTGATCCTTCTTCTCCTGTCCAAAGGATTGCGACAGGAGTATCTAGGCTTTTTGCCGTGAATCCCTTCCAGGTATAGTTTCCGAGCGTAACGGGCTCAATATCTGCAGCTTCTTCATAAAAATCTTTCGAAGGCTCAAACGCCAGATTATCAAGTCCAAAATAACTTATCATAACATAAGGTGTTGTGAGTTGATCCCACTCACTTTCCGCGCCTTTACAGATTTGAATCACATTAGGATCATAACCTTCTTCATACTCATCAAAGTAATCTGTGCCGTGAAAGCCCATCCATCCGTCGGGAACAAGCGCACTGACATTTCCGTCTCCAAAGGTTTCCCCTGTAATATTCGCAGGATCAGTTGCAGAAGAGCCGCCAGAAGAGCCGCCAGAACATCCGGCGAGGATCGCTGTTAATAATACAACTGTAAATAAAAACATATTCATTTTTTTCATAGTAATTCCTCCTGTTCTGTTCCTATTTGCTTTTCTCAATTTTACTTCCCGACAGATAAAATTCCTTATTTTTGTCGAACCGGATCAGATTTTTTCAAAAGAACCATTTCATTCCGCTTCGTTACGGACATAAACCGTGAAATCGGTTCCGTCTCCCGGATATTCATACGGCTGGGTGCAGGCTTCGTCGAGATAGAGCGTACTCCACGGACAGTAATCATCGACAGCAAATTTCCAATTGGCGGGGATCTGGTAGATCTCGGTCGCATCTTTGTCGAGGAACTGGAGGGTCACTGTCCGCAACGCGCCCTGCCAGGCCGTGATCCTTTCCGGCAGTTCCACTTCTTATCCGTAATGGAAGGTGGTTATCGAAAGGGATTCGTCGTTGTCGTTCATCCGCTCAATGGTTTTCAGGACAAGGGTCTCGCTGTCTACGGTATAGACGATATCGACATCGTCGTAGTCAGCGTCTTCGATGTAGAAGACTGTTTCGCCGCCGCCGGTGCTTCCGCCACCTCCAGCAGCGCTCCAGCGGCCTGGTGGATGCGGATGGCCGCGTCCACATGGTCATAGTCCGGTTCATAGCACAGAGGCCGGGGGCATCCCGCGCCTTGGCCATCAGTCCCTGAGCCAACGATGCCCGCCGCATGACCAGGAGCACCGTTTTCAGTGTTTCCACCTCCTTGCATATTCTGGATGACAGTTCAACATAGCATCTTTTTTCTCTTTGCACCCTACCCGCAGCGGGTAGTTTTTCTGTTTATCCAGGTATTTGATCCCTGTTTACATTGTAGCGTCTTTTCCTCCCCCGTGCCCTACCCGCAGCGGGTAGTCTTTTGCTTTCATGGGAGCATTTGCAGCAAAAGTTTCCTCATGCACCTGCATAAAGGGCAGGCCTGCCAAGTCCCTGTTCAAGCTAAGTGTTGATGAAAAAAGTCGTCGGTCTCACTAAATAGTAGTCCCTGACTTGAAAGCAGCCATGAGCAGCAGGTATTTTCCCAATGCTCATGGCTGATTCTCTTTCTTGTATTATTTGCACACATTTAACTAGGTATTTTTGTATTTTTAGTCAAAGTTTTTATCTTGAAGAAAAGAAGAGGAGAAATACCCTCTACACAGTCCTAAATGCGTTAGATCATTAACTTTGTGCCCTGGGCAGTGTCTTAAATTGACCTACATCCTGTCTGTATTAGGAGGTAAAACTTCGGTAATCCGAGGTGAGTACATTCCTTTGGAGGACATACACATGTTAAACTGCAAGACAGGTGAGGACTTTGAGAAAAATGGCGCTTTCCATTAGATAAACAAAAATTCCAGCAATATCAAGGAGTTGCGAGGTCAAGCAAAGAAATGACCGACACAATTTCGAGTCAGCCTCGTTACGACCACTTCGATACATCTCCATATTCTGTTTTACCGCCGGAGCAAAAAAGCGTGCTTTAGATAACTGTGAACATCCTGTTAGCGTTTTGGATTTTTCAGGCTTTTCCTGAAACCTGTAATCCCTTGATGCACAGGACTTTGCGGTTTTTCATCGCACCTTCATAAGTAACGATTTCGAGTCCTTGGAAGCGGGTGTCTTTTGGAGCATTTTGAGCGCTTCCCTGCGCCCTTCAGAACGCCGGAAACCCTTGATTTTACTGGAGTTTCCGGCGTTTTTACTGTCGGCACAAGGCTTTGGGAATTTTTTCCGTCAAAGCAGATTTTCCGGAAAAGTGTGAGCATTCTGTTAGCGTTTTGTGAGCGCAAACCGTGTTGACTCTGTATGGAGCCCATTTCTGGGAGTGTCGGAATCAGAGCAAAAATATTATTTTTTGAGAAAGTTTGTGCTATCGGTAGCACAAACTTGATTTTTTTCTGCCTTTATGCTACACTCCAACCAGAGGTGATACGATGCTGAAAAGCGGAAGTGAACTGCGCCGCCGTGATCTTTATTTGAATCGACTGATCGCGTTTCAGGATACCGAGCCGGTCAAGATCATCACAGGCATCCGGCGCTGTGGAAAATCCAGTCTGATGAAACTTATGGTCCTTCATCTGCGTCAGAACGGAGTAAGCGATGATCAGATCATCGAGATGAATTTTGAATCCATGGACTTCCGCCGAATGACCGCGGAGGAATTGTACCGGTATGTGAAGGAACGGCTGCCGGAGAAAAAGCGTGCCTACCTGTTTTTTGACGAGATCCAGCGCATCGACCAGTGGCAGGATGCGGTAAATTCCTTCCGGGTGGATTTTGACTGCGACATCTATGTGACCGGCTCCAATGCGTATCTTCTGTCCTCCGAGTATGCCACCTACCTGGCTGGACGAAGCGTGGAAATCAAGGTACTTCCTCTCTCTTTCCGGGAGTTTCTGGACTTTCATGGCTATGTAGTTAGGGAGAGCAAAAGCCCCACCGGAGGAATGCGGAAGCGGATCTATGATACCGATGGTGAAAGTTATGAGCCGCAAGAACTGCTGGATGCTTATCTGCGCTTTGGCGGGATGCCGGGCATCGCAGATGTGGGGCTGGATACCGATAAAGCGCTGGCCCTGCTGGACGGGATCTATTCCACGGTGGTGGTGCGGGATATTCTGGAACGGGAGCGCCGCCGTGGTCAACGGCAGATCACAGATCCAGATTTGCTGCGGAAGATCATCATGTTCCTGGCTGACAATATTGGCAACAGCACCTCCATCACATCCATCAGTAATACCCTCGTAAACGAAAAGCTGCTGGACCAAAGCCGTAAGGGAAATCCCTCTGTTCACACCATTCAGGCCTATGTAGGCGCACTGCTGGAGTCTTATATCTTTTACGAGATCAAGCGCTTCGATATCAAGGGTAAGGAGTATCTACGCACCCTGGGCAAATATTATATTGTGGACATCGGTCTGCGCAACTATCTGTTGGGTTTCCGGGACCTGGATACCGGACACATCATCGAGAACATCGTTTACTTTGAATTGCTCCGCCGGGGATACGATGTGTCCATCGGCAAGGTGGACAACAAGGAAGTGGATTTTATTGCTGCCAATGCGGAACAGAAACGGTATATCCAAGTGACCGAGTCCATGAATGAGCCAACCACCCGCGAGCGGGAATTGGCTCCTCTGCGCATGATCCGGGACAACTACGAGAAGATTGTGATTGCCGGAAACTGCAATCACCCCATAACCGAAGACGGTATCAAGATCATTAGACTGACAGACTTTCTTTTAGATACCTGACGGGAGTACCCAGACACTCTTACAGGTACTCACAACAAATTGCATCCCATGTATGACAGCGTCTGCGAGAAATCGCAGGCGCTGTTTTCGTTTCTGCAATAACCTCCGCCCTTCGTCCCTTGTCCGCCCGCAGGCGCGTTTTTGCCGCCCAGGAGGGGTACACCCCTACCCCCGATGAAGGGCGGCAAAAACGGCGGCAAAGGGGCGCAGGCTTGCGGGCCAGTCAAGGCCCGTTTCCAGCGCAGCCGAAGCCGCAAAACGGGGTCCCGGGGTGTCCCCGGGCGCACGCCTTGCAGCCCCCACGGGGCGGCAAGGTATAGTGCGTTATACCGCCCTGACAACCGCACGCGAAAATGCCCGGCCCGCCTTGTAGGGGCCGGGCATTTCTCGTGGGCGGGGAAACCGCCGCCACGCCAGCCTGCTGGGTTCAGCAGCAGTTTCCATGCGGCGGGTTCCACATGGCAGGGCGGTATGTGAAAAAGCCCTCGTCCACCGCAGACCCATCATTTCAACGAAAGGAGTTTTGTGTGATGCCTTACGCCATTATGCGCTTTGAGAAACGAAAAGGCGGACCGGCCTCCGCCATCGAGAAACACCACGAACGGAAAAAGGAGCGGTACGCCAGCAACCCGGATGTAGACACCGACCGCTCCCATCTCAACTACCATCTCATCCAGCCACAGCACAAATACTACGCTGAGATCCAATCCCGCATCGAGCGTGCCCAGCGGGAGAACCCCAAGTGCAAGGTGCGCAAGGACAGCGTGAAGTTCATCGACACCATCGTCACAGCCACACCGGAGTATCTGGATCGCCTGCCACCAGAGCAGGTACGCCGCTACTTTGAACGGGCACTGGACTTTTTCAAGACAGAGGTTGGAGAAGCGAACATCTTTTCCGCCGTGGTCCACATGGATGAGCGCAACCCACATATGCACCTGTGCTTTGTTCCGCTAACGAAAGACAACCGGCTGTCCGCAAAGGAGGTGATTGGAGGGCGGGACAAGCTGGTGGAGTGGCAGGACAAATTCCACGACCACATGGCGGCGGAGTTTCCGGAACTGGAACGGGGTCAGTCCGCCGCCGTCACCAGACGGAAACACATTCCCACCTGGCTCTACAAACAGTCCCACCAGCTCACCGACGAAATGAAACAGATCCGCACTGAGCTGGAGCAGATCGGGACGCTGAATGCCAAACGGCAGAGAGAAAAAATTCTGAAGCTGCTGGAGCAGTGGTATCCCCAGGTCAACGCCTTTGAAGCAAAACTAAAACCCTACGATGACCAGATCCGGATTTTGAAGCAGAACGCATTGAGCGACCGGCGAGATGCAGAGCGGGCCAGGTGGGAGCAGCATCAGGAGCACCAGGAGAAGATGTCTCTCATCTATGAGCTGCAGGAGTGTCAGGATTTCATTGACTCCATCCCCCAGGATCTGCGGGAGCAGCTGAAGGAGCGCTATGAGGCGCAGTTAGAGCAGGAACAGCAATTCAGATATTGAGGAGGTAATCAACATGCGTAATCAGTACACATCCACATTTGAGAAGGATCATCCCTGTCGGGCACAGATCATCCGCTGCAAAGCGGACCGGGACGCTGCGCCAATGAATGACTACCGCTATCCGGAGGAGAGCGGTTCCTTCACCGGGACACTAACTTTCCGCTGCTGGCACAGGAGCAAGCCCATGCTCCTGTGCTTTTTTGATGCGGATGACGGCCGCAAGATCAAGCTGTCCGTCTGGTGGCAGAGCTGGGGTGTGAATTACTCTCCATCGAAAACCCTGATCAACTTTGCCGACGAGGTATTTGACGGTTCCCGTTGGCATTGTACCTACCGGAAGAAGTCCAACCGTTATATCCGCTGGGAGAGGGCTGAGCAGCTGGACTGACCAGATGATTAGAGAAGAGCGTCCGGGCCGAGATCATCCTCCGGCTCCGGGCGCTCTTCCATGTAGTGATTCAGTTCGTTTACCATTTCCCACGCCAGACGGAAGCCACAGATGAAGCTGTCCACGGAGCGTTGCTCTATCATCAGATTCTGGGCGTCGATGATCCGCAGCACCAGTTTACGCTCCGGCTTGTCCAGCCGTTCAATGAGCTGCCGGTGGCAGGTTTCCACTTCCTGTTCAGATTCCGCCATGGGCAGAGGGATATAGAATCTGTCGTACAGCAATCTCAGCGTTTCGTTCATGTGCCTCGCCTCCTTGTAGCAAGACACAATACCATAGGTTAGGGGAAATATCCACTATATAATATTTTTCTTGCAATTTTGCAAATTGTTTGTTACTATTCAACCATGGAAACCATGGTGACCATGGTTTTGACCAAGATGATTTAAAATGGAGATGACCGTTCAGATGAAAACATTTCATCCGATTAGATCAACTTTCGTTGATGCAAGTGCACCGCATCCTGCAAATACTCAGTACAGGGTTTCTGTAGGAAATGAGTTTTTTGAAAATGTGCCGCAAACCGTTGTGGTAGTTCAAATGGTATACAACGGCAAAGTCGAAGGGCGAAAAAGTCCAGCTTTCCCAGCCAACTCCGATGATTTTTTTCGAGTGAGTAAAGCCGCTAATGAGCTCATTGGCTCGTTAGAACAGGGGAGGGATCAGTAATGAGTGAAGAGCTTCGCCAGACAATTCCGCAAAGTATCGGCAAGTACACATATTTGAAATTGGGTGAAACGACCATTAAGCAATTGATGGAAAACGATCTTATTCCTAAGCGTTCCTATAAGGGGCTCTTGAGGAAAAAGCCGGATGGCATTGTTTTCTTCCAAAAGTCAGTTAAGGCAGTAGTAGAATATAAGGCCCCAGAGAAACTTCGTAGCGAAACAGATGTACGCAAGGCGATAGAGCAAGAACTGGATGTTGCAAAGGCGCTTTGTAAGATACTTATAGTAACTGATGGTCTGCATACGTATTGGATCAATGCCTTAAATGGTCAAGAGATTCTTGATACAAAAGGTAATGTGATTAACACCACATTTGATGCTCTAAATGTCAAAAATGTCAACATTCTTGAATACCTAATTGAAGAAATTGACCTTTCTATTGACGAAAGTAATTCTTGTATTCGAAGCTATCAAAATGTTGATCCGACACCGCTGGCCAACAAATTGTGGCAAACAATTTGGGCAGCAACCGGAAAATCACCTGTTAAATGCCTTTACAATGTGGTAGAATTGTTCATTTTCAAATTCCTCAGCGATCTTCGTGTTTTGCCACAAGATGTTTCGTTTGAAAATGTATACGAAAAATCCTTGGTCAGTCCAGAGGACGCCTTAGACTATTATGCACGTAATACTCGTGTCAAAATAAAACGGCTTTTCCCTAAAGGTGCCGATGGTACAACCATCGTAAACGGCACAATTTTTGTTGATGAGAACGGGAATGCAAATTTGTCCCAGAGCTATCTTTTTGCATATTCTCTTAAGCACCTGCAAGATTATAGCGAGGAATTCGGTAGCCTTACAAAAATCAGCAAACAATTTAAAACAAAACTGTATGAAAGTTTCTTGAAACAAGAAGTTGAAGCCCTGGGGCAATATTTTACACCTCGTGTTATTGTTCAAGCTGTTATCAGGATGGCAGGCCTTGATGATCCAACATTTTCTTTCAGGGGAAAGCGTATTTGCGATCCTTTCTGCGGTGTTGGCGGTTTTTTAATGGAACTTATTAACCTAAATGAAAATGTGATGGATGCCTTTAGGCCAGATGCTTCTGGACATATACATGAAGGTTTTGTGCTAAACGGGTTTGATAAGGGATTTGAAAAAGATGATGAGCGCACAATTATCATGGCAAAAGCCAATATGCTTATCTACTTGGCAGAAATCTTATTTCAGAATCCTAATTGCACTGAAGAGTTTGCGGCTCTATTTAATCGGTCATTTACTTTGTTTAAAGATAACCTTGGTTCTTTTGGTTACGTAGAGCCTTTCACTAATCCTGAAAAGCAATATGATTATATTCTGAGCAATCCGCCCTATGTTATCAGTGGAACAAAGATAATCAAAGATGAGCTTCGCAAAACAGCAAAGACTAAAAACAAGTATGAAGTCAATGCAGTTGGCCTTGAAAGCTTGGGATTAGAGTGGATTATCAATTCACTTAAGCCAGGCGGAAAAACCTTCGTTATAATTCCCGATGGTATTTTGGGCAGAATCGTCACAAGTTCAAAAAATCTTCGTAAATATATCTTAAAACAATGCTATTTAGATGCAATTGTTTCTCTTCCTGTTAGAGCATTTTTTGCCAATTATGAGCACACTTATATAATCGCCCTAACCAAAAAGGAAAATCCTGCACTTCAACAAAACTTCCCAGTATTTACATATTTAATTTCAAATATCGGAGAACGCTTGACAAGCGTGCGGCGAGAGCCAATAGATGACAATGACTTGCCGGAAATGGTGCGGCTGTTCAAAATCTATAGTGCTGCACGGACGATGAGCAAAGAAATGCTCGAACGCGTATCAAAGCGATGCAAAATATTTGATATCCAGATGTTCAGAGATAGTGACCACTGGGTAATTGATCGCTGGTGGACGGAAGAGGAGAAAATTGAAATTGGGTTATCGGCGGCACCGCAGGCTGTGAGTAAATCCGAAATGGATCGTGCAATTTCCAAATTTCAAGCTGCGCTGAGTAGTTATGAAGACTTTGCGGAGATGATAGAAAAGAGTATTTCTAACTTCAAACGTGTGCAACTTGGGAACAAAAAGCTCTTTAAGTTGCATATTGGAAAGCGCGTGCTGAAAAAGAATTTAGTTAAGCAAAACGAAACAGGTGCAATTCCTGTCTTTAGTGCTAACGCAATTGAACCGTTCGGATATATTCCGGATAAAGGACGCTCTCCAAGCGAGTACAATAGTGTTTTGTGGGGAATTGATGGAAACTTTAATTTTAGTACGATTCCTAAGGGGAGGAAGTATGTCACAACAGACCATTGTGGTGTGATTGACATTCTCACTGATGACATTATTCCTGATTATCTGTTATTTGCATTGTACGAGGAAAAGCGTAACAATGACTTTGATAGGTCATTCCGTGCATCCTTGACCAATATCAAAAAATTCCAAATTCGTATTCCCATAAAAGAAGACGGGACATTTGATATTGAAGAGCAAAATAGAATCGCTGCAGACTACCGTGAACTCTGCAAGCGTAAGGAACGTTTAGACGAGGCAAAAGCAGAAATGGATAACTTGCTTTCGCATTACACGAAATTATAAGTGACAATCCCTTGGCAACATTTATTAAGTTGCCAAGGGATTGTCATTATTTTTTGTGCGCTCTCGGAATACCTTCACATTATAGTAATTTCTGCACTTAGTCCCGCAGAATTCGCTCTTTGCGTGGGTGTTGTAGTACACCTTCCCGCAGTTTTTGCAGACCTTCAGAGGCACCAACTCCGCAGAGATCATGGAAGCATAGGCAAATCGGATCACGGATTCCAAACTGCGGACCTCCCACACCAACTGAGGATTTGGGCCGCTGGTCAGCCGATAGCTCAGAAGGCCGGACAGATCCATAACCTTTGGATTGGGTGTAGGCACCAATTCGCCCTGCACGGTAAGGAAGTGCTGATACAGCATCACAAAGCTGCTCTGGAAGAATGATACATCTTCACCATATTCCCAGCTGTTCAACGGGCGGTAACACGGGGGTACATTGGGGTCTTCCGTGGACCCTTCCCCCTTCTCGGCATTCAGGCCCAAGAGCCCGTAGCGGGCCGCAAAAGCGGAACACAGGCGGTTTTTGTCCGGTGCTCCCATGTGCAACTGCCGCCCCAGTTCCAGAGCGTCCGCCACCAGAGGGCCCGGCTGCTCTGCGCAGTTGTAGGTGAGGTCAGTTGCACCCTCCGCAGGGATCAAATATTCCCCGCCCCACTGGTGCGGCTTGATGTGATAGGCCGACCACCGCGTCCACAGGACATTCAGACTGGGAAACATTGGTTTGAAGTCCATAGCACTTCCTCCGTTGTAATACTTGTAATCAATATATCATCTTTCGTTTTGGGGTGCAAGCAAGCACCCCGTTTTCTTTTTGTTAAGGTGTAAGTACGATCAGATATCTTCTGGTTTCCGCTGGCCGGTGACCAGAAAGCGGATCTTCTCCAGCGCCTTCTGCCGCTGCTTGGTGATGTTCCGGGTGGTACACCCCATCTGTTTGGCAATATTCTTGGTTGGGATGCCAAAGACGATATTCAACCTCAAAATCTCCTGCTGCTGGGGCGTCAGCTCCCGCATGGCCCCGCTGACGGGGTACTCCGCCACCAGATTGGGCAGATCCCCCGCCTCCTGTGAAAAGATGATGTCCAGCCAGTCATCCTCTTCATACAGCTTCAGACTTTCGGGAATCTGATAGCGGCCATCTGCACTGATTCCTCCGTTCAAACAGGATAGATCAAAATCATCCCTGCGATCCTCGTGCCTGCGGTCATTGTTTTTGTCGTAGTCATCCAGTGCCTGCACCACTCCGGCCCAATCTTCCTGCTGGGCCAACGCCTGTAATCGCTGCTCCAACCGCTCTTCCTTCAGGTCCCACATGGTCTTCTTCAAGTTTCTCACCTCCCTGGTTCCGTTTTTGACCGTCTCACCGTCTATATAATAGGCGGTGTAATTTATGTAATTATTATAATCAATTACAAAATAAAGTCAAGGGGGTGTGACCATGACCAGAGAAGAAAAAGGAGCGACCCGTTACCGGGCCATGTTCCGACATTATCCAGATGCCCTGACCCCGGCCCAGGTACAGGAGATGCTGGGGATCGGCAGACGGATGGTCTACGGACTGCTGCGCAGGGGAGAGATCCAGAGTGTCCGCATGGGACGGCTGTACCGTATACCCAAGATCGCGGTCATTGACTATCTCTGCGCAGTAGATCAGGCAGAAAAGACTTGAAAACAGCGTCCGCTCAAGGTAACATCACAAGACCTTGAATGGACGCTGTTGATTTGAGAGGAGGAATGGATGGTTCCTATGAGCAATCGAGAAGTTACCGGAAGTCTCTTCGAACGAAACGGCCGTTACACCGCTGTTTTGAACCTGTATGACAAAAATGGAAAACGCAGGCAAAAGTCCGTTGCCCTGGGCATTCCGGTGAAGGGCAACAAGCGCAAGGCCCAGGCCCGCCTGGAGGAATTGAAGAAGGAGTACAGTGCCGGGATCATGGAACCGGAAACTCCACAGGAGGAGTCCCCACTGTTTGCGGACTTCCTGTGGGAGTGGCTGAAGATCACGGCTCCCACCATCGAGCGCACCACCTATCAGAGTTACAAGGACCTCATCGACGCCCGGCTGGACGCGTTCTTCCGGGAGCGTGGACTGCGACTGGAGGAACTGGAGCCCAAGCACATCCGGGAGCTGCACCAGTCCATCTTCAAGGACGGCTGCAACGCCAACACCGTGATCCACTACCATGCTGTGGTGCGCAAGGCGCTGCAGTATGCGGTGAAGAACGGGATGGTAAACGAAAATGTGGCCGACCGGGTGGACCGGCCCAAGAAGGGAAAATATCTGGCGGCGTTCTACTCCAAGGAGGAATTGGCTGCCCTGTTTGATGCCACCAAGGATGATCCCATCTCGGTGGTAATCCAGTTGGCAGCCTACTATGGTCTGCGGCGCAGCGAGGTGCTGGGTATCCGCTGGAGCGCCATCGACTTTCAGAAGGGCACCTTGTCCATCAACCACAAGGTCACCGAGGGCATCGTGGACGGTAAGGTCCGGCTCTACACCGAGGACAAGCTGAAAACTAAGTCCAGTTTTCGAACCCTGCCTCTGATCCCGCCGGTACGAGTTCTTTTGGAGGAGCAGCGTGCCCGGCAGCAGAGGTACCGGAAACTCTTTAAGAAGTCCTATTGTACCGACTACCTGGACTATGTGTGCACCGACGAGATGGGCAAGCTGTTCCGGCCCAATTACATCACCGACCATTTCAAACTCCTGCTGAAGCAGCATGGCCTGCGGCACATCCGTTTCCATGACCTACGCCATAGCTGCGCCAGTCTGCTGCTCAGTCAGGGCATTCCCATGAAGCAGATCCAAGAGTGGCTGGGGCACTCTACCTTTGCCACCACCGCTGACATCTACTCCCATCTGGATTTCAACTCCAAGTTGGAATCGGCCGACGCCATTACCGCAGCCTTTGCGGAGGAGAAACCGGCAGAGGAGCAGGAAGAAGATGGCTTTGGTATGGGCCTATCTATGTGAGGTGACGGGATGGACTACAGTTATCTTCAGAGAGAATACCCAGAAACAATCTCCATGGATCAACTCTATCGGATCTGCCACATCAGCAAACGGAAAGCTCGCTGGCTGTTGGAACATGGTGTAATTCCCTGTCAGGACTCCGGCAGGCAAACACGGCGTTTTTCTATCCGTCTGGAGGATGTGATTTGCTTTCTGGAGCAGCGGGATGCGGGACTGCTGGATGATGTCATTCCACAGGGGATTTTCTCCAGTGACACTTCACGACCAGTCCGTCCAACCAGCGCCGTGCTGGATGAGGCCGAGCTTTGCGCCTACCTGCTGGAGTGCTGGGAGGATTGGCCCGATATGCTGACAACCCGACAGGCGTCAGAACTGTGTGGGTACAGTGTGAATGCTCTCAACCGCTGGTGGAACCTGGGACAGATTCAGGGGGTGAAGTATCGGAACGATTTGCTGTACTCTAAGGAATCCCTGGCCTGCTGGCTGGCATCCGCTAAGGGGCAGGCTATTGCCGCACCCTCCCAGCAGCACAAGGAATGGATGAAGGAGTTTCAGGCAGAAGAACAAAACAGCGGCATGGAGCCAGACTCCATGCCGCTGTCTATATTTTAACAAGTTAAATACTACTTTTGTCTTATATCCTATTTTATTATTTAGTTTGAAAGTGCTGTTGGATTCAACTGATATGTTGCAGAACCAGAACCATCTGCATTTGTTTGGTAAAATGTTCTTTGTATGGTTACATAGAAGTAGTCCTTTATGGCTTTCCCCTGAATATCTGTATACTCAGCAGATAAAATGATGTACGGCAATTCTTCCAACATATTAGTTTTCATTATCTCATGAATCAAAATTGAATATGCCATGGGCAGTGGAATTGTATATGTTTCCGACGCATCAGCAAGCATATACATCAATTTTGTATCGCGATCTATATCCGTAATAACAACACGATCTTCAAATGAAAAGGCAACACTTTTGCCAGATGTACAGAATTCCGATTTTGTTGGATCGCATTTTGAAAGATATTCCGATAAGTTCTCTATATTACTATCATCCCACTTAAAGTGTATATCTTTTGATACTCCAACGCCCACATTTACAACAGTAAAGCCTTCCAACTCATTTTCCGGAAATATATTCATTGGAATGCTGCCAGTTCCGCTAACACTTCCATCCTCATTAATTTCATATGTGTTATGTGGTTCGTCGGGTAGAGAAGAGAGCCATTCTTCTTCCTTGCTACTATTCCAAGATATCTGATACTCTTCCGGATTCATAAGGATAGTTGGCCTATATGCCGCGTCTCGATCTTTCTGCATTTCTCTAAGTGTACATATAACACCAATAAAAGAACACAGGGAAATAATCACCACAGTTATCTGGATGATATCGGAAATGGAAAGTTGTATTTTCCATCGTCCAGCCCTTATGGTAATGTTATCAATTTCTTTAATGCATTTATTTCTTTCTGAAATTCTTTTATTCATGGGAGACTCACCTTGCAACTTATGTTCTCTGAATGTGAATAATTGAGAAATTCTTTCTACAAAAATTTTACAAAAAAAGAAACTACATTTCAACCTCATTTGCAAGGCTAAAATGTAGCTTCTTATTTGGCGGAGGTGAAGAGATTCGAACTCTTGCGCCGGCGAAGCCGACCTACCGGATTTCGAATCCGGACCCTTCAACCACTTGGGTACACCTCCATTTATTGAAAATCGGTCGCCCGATTTACAACCTACTTTATTCACTTTTCGGGAAAACTGTTAGCATTCTGTTAGCGTTTTGCGTTTTTTGCACTTTTTCTAAATCCTGCAATCCCTTGCGGCACAAGGATTTGCGGTTTTCCACCGTGCCTTCGTGAGTGATGATTTCGAGACATCTTTGCCCAATTGTTTTGCTTGAGGCAATTTTTCATATGTATTGGAAAAAATAAATGCTAAGTTGAATCTTTTAAATATGTTAGGAAACTGAATCGTTCAAGAGCTGGGAAACTATCTGCCGTTTCCCAGCTCTTGAACGCTGTGCATGCCAACCACATTTTTATTGCCGTATGGTCAACCTCATTTTTTGATAGGTATCCCAATCAATCAGTTTCTGTACCCGGAGCACCTCGTTAAAGTAATTCAACCAAATTCTTCTGGCCAAAGCCTCCCGGCTCGGTTTTTTCATACGCAGGCCTCCTTTGGTGTTCAGTATGCCTGCTTTGGGGAAGTGTCATACCTAACACGACGGTAAAAAGTGGATTTGCTCATGTGAAGCCGTTTCATAGCCTGCACTGCCGTGATTTCCCCGCTTCGCCACAGAGAGACCACCCGGACGAAGTCAGGGTGGTCAATTGCTTTCCGACCTATGTACTTCCCCTGACGCTTAGCAATTTCTATTCCCTCCCTCTGACGCTGAAGGATATATTCCCGCTCCAGCTGCGCTACAGCCCCAAACACCGTGAGCATAAACTTACCGGTGGGCGTACTGGTATCAATGGCCTCCTTTTGGGAAAGGAAAACCACCTCTTTCTTCTCCATCTGTTCGATGAGTTCCAGCAGGTCCCGGGTGTTGCGGGCAAAGCGGCTGATAGACTCAACCACCACGATATCCCCCCGGCGCACATACTCCATCATCCGTTTCAGCTCCGGCCGGTCCGTGTTCTTTCCGCTCATCCGGTCAATATAGACCTCGTCCACCCCCAATGCCTCCATCAGCATCTCCTGACGGGCGATGTTCTGCTCCTGTGTGCTCACTCGGATATATCCAATTCTCATATTCATCCTCCCCCGTCCCAATAGGGTCGGTCCGTTTCCTGGCACGTCTCAAAACTTCGAAACCGACCCTATTGGGCCTGTTTTTTTCCGTTTCATTTGGCTATACCCCAGTGAAACGGTTTTTATTATAGCTCCCCACAGTAGAGGTAGTCCTCGATCTCCTCCTCCGTAAAGCCCTCCTGGAGCAGCCGGTCGATCTCCCAGGGGGCGTAACCAAAGGCTCCGGCCATGGACTTGAGCGCCCGGGTGTGGCTGGTACTGGCTCGCTCCGGATTCAGAAGGCGTTTCCCACTGCTCCGACTGGTATCAAAGCAGAAGGAGTAGGACATGTAGTTGCTGTACCACAGGCGGCTGTCATCAAAACGGGAGCGGGACTGGCCGCCCCGGGCATCTATCTTTAAAATTTCGCCGCATGTCAGATCCACTACCGCCTTTTCAGTCAGACGGAAGGGTATGCGCTCTATGGCCTTGTCCAGGATCTCCCGGGTCGAGGCGTACAGATACAGGCCCTGGGCGGGAAAATGATAAATACAGAGGGGGTTATTGCCCCGGATAAAATATAAATTATTCTGACTGTCCAGGACGGTAAAAGCGAATGTTCCCTCCAACTTTTCCGCCATGGCACCCAGTGTGCGGCTGGAGATATCCCCACTCTGCTCCAACAGCTGGACGGCCACATAACTGTCCGTTTGGATGTTGGTACGGGGCAGCTGTTCCTTCCGTTGAAGGGCCAGGTCATTTTGGATCATTCCGTTGTGAGCCAGTGCAAAAGCCCGCCCTCGGGCCCTGGCCAGGAAGGGATGATTATTGAAGTTCTTTTTTGCGCTGCCCTGGGTTGTCATCCGGGTGTGCCCCATGATGACTCGGGTATCCTGTGGGAGACGAAAGTGCATGCGATGCCCTGGCAAGGGGCGCTTGTAGACATACAGGCGGCCTCTGGACCGGTAGGCAATACCGGTGGCGTCTGTTCCCCTTGCCTCGGCGGCGGTGGCCAGGGTGTGAAGCGCCCCGACCTTTTGCTTTGCGGTGAGTGTACCGCTGTAATCCATAAGACCAAACAGGCAGCACATATTCAGACCTCCTCCTCTTGCGGCACAGGCTCATTGATGTAGAGCCGCCGCTCCTTTAAATACTGAATGAGTTCCGGCTGTGTGCAGCCGGTGACAAAGGTAGTCCAGGACAGGCCCTTCAGTTCCTCGTCAGATAAAGAAAGAGCCACATCACAGATGCGGTCCAGCATCTGCAATGTGGCAAAGATGGTATTGACCTTCAGCGTGCCCCGGAACATGCGAAACTCCACGGTGTCCCGGTTAGTCAAATTCACACAGGTGTAACGTCCGGCATGGCAGCCCTTCTTGGCGTGCTCCAGGATATCCCTGGGCTGCTCCTTGTAACCGTAACGGGCGGCCCACCGTTCCAGCTGGCGGGGTGTGCGGCGGCTGAACTTCAGCAGCTCCTCCCAGTGCTTTTCAAAGAAGTAGAGTACCCGGGCAATGGGACCGTCCTGCTCCCGCTCCGTTTTTCCAAAGGCTGCCCGGCTGATATGGACGTGGAGCCCACAAGTTCCAGCCTGGTGGCTGAGGTAGCCCAGAGACGCTGCCTTCCGGCACAAGCCCTCCCAAGGCATGCGGTTCAGATGGTAAGACAGGCTCATGGGATGGGTGACGATCTCCAGGCCATCCTCCAGGGAGCCGTCATGCTTGATGTAGGCATGCCGCCCCTCCCGGTTGGCAACACTCAGAAGCTCCCTGGCATTGGAGGCAGATTCACCGCCACAGTCAAGTTCAAGCTCCACACCGAAGTATCTGGGGCCTTCTCCGCAGAAGATGGGGTCCGGCTTGAAGTAATAGTCATGGATACGCTCATCCCGCTCAAGGGAGTGAAAACAGTCAGAGCAGTAGGGATGCTCATCAAATTCATCGGATGCATCATAGTAGGTTTCGCTTTCCAGGATCAGGCTGCCGCACCGGCAGCAATTGGTGTAGTGGTTCTCATAGCAGGTGTGACATAAGGGAATTTCATCACTTCCTGCATTGTCATCCGTCCAAAGCCGTGTCCCGCACGAATGGCAGTGGACGGTAAGCAGCTCCAGACAGTGGGGACAGAGGGCTTGTCCGTCAAAATCCCGGCGCTGAGTGTCCGGGAACTCCTGGCAGCAGATGTGGCAGGTAAAGGTATGTTCCATGGTCGTTCTCCTCTCAAGGATTCCGTACGTCTAATTGTTGATGCAGTATGGGCAGTAACGGGTTCAGCGGCACCAGAATGTGGTGTCGGATAGCCCGTTCGGCCTGAATACAAAATGCCTGCCGGCAGTCCGTGACCGCTCGATCAAAGTCCTCCTCCAGGGCGGAGATGGAGGGAGACAGGTCATACCCGTGGCGGATCAGAAGCTTGCCCAGAAGCCAGGTAATGCCAGTCTCCCCCTCAGAGGCATCGTAGGTGGCGTATTCCGTATGGCCGAGGTAGTGGGAGGCGCAATTCAGTACGAAGGAATCATACTGGGAAGCGGCGGTTTCCAGTTCGTCCATTACCTTGTCCGGCGTGAGCAGCAAGCTGATGCGGTTCAGCACCGGTGCAGTGCGTTGGGTTCGCATGGGGATCAAAGCCTCCTGCGCTTCCCTCAAACGGAGGTTCAGCGTCCGGCAGAGCTCGCTGTACAACCCATCCGGCGAAGACGTATCCCGGCAGCGTCGAAGTGCCTCCTCTGCCTGGTGGTACAGGGGTAGGAAGGCCTGCTCCGCATCCCGGGCGGCGGCACTGTGGGTGGAAAAACTCTCCTCCCAGACACAGGGGGAACGCATCCAATGGAAGCCAACGTCCAGCGTAGGGTGGGGACGTGAGAGGGATGTTGGGCAGGCTTCCAGCTTGCGAATACAGGCTTGCAGGCGTACAAAATATTGGTTCATAGATCTCCTTGTGGCAGTAAAATAGCACCGAAGGCCATCTCCGGAGCTGAATGTTCTGTATGGAATTGACTCAATGACAAATGCCTTCGTTCTGGCGGCTGTGCTCCAGCACGTCCAGCGCCAGCTGGACGGCAACGCAGAAGCCCTCCTGAAATGCCGAACGAATTGCAGCGGCCTCCCGCAGCTGATAGGCATTTTCCAATCGGGTCAGATGTTGCTTTTCCTCTGCATCCAGAGTTTCACACAGCGCACGAGTAGCCCGGACAATTTCGGCGCTCCTTTGGCTGTACTCTGGCTCACCATAGCGGGGGTCTTCCTGCATGAGGCGTTCAATCATGGCGCACCGCCGGAAAATATTCCGGATGTTGAAACCGCTGGGCATAGTGCGTGATCTGCTCCGGGGTAAGGCTTTCAAACCGGTCACGGTCCGGCGGGGCGGAGCAGAGCAGAAAAGTGCCCGCAATGATGTCGTAGATCTCTCCAGTGTCCTCCATGCGGAGGCAGCGGTTGAGAGGTAAACCTAAAAGTTTTCCTTCCTCATGGCAGATGAGGGCCACTGGCTCCTTAAAAGGGTAGACTGCCTGAATGGGGCCACCTACCACAGCCTGCATGGCAGACAAACCTTCTCCGATTTCCTTTGCAGCTGGGGGGCTGCCCGGTTGTACAATTAATACGTTCATGTTGCTCCTCCTGACAAAAAGATAGCCCGCCGGAAGAATTCTCCCGACGGGCTTCCCTGTTATAGTTTATATTTGTACATCCGCAGAAACCGGAATGACAGCTCACATGTCTCCGCAAAGGCTCATATAGGTAAATACTGCCATCTCTTCTCCCATCCATGTTCCGTTCATTGTCACATCCGAGAGGGAAACATAATCGTAATCGCCATGGGACGTTAGGGTAAATTCAAAGCCCACCAGTTCACCGCCCAAATCTCCATAAACATACACATAGGTACAATCATCTCCCGACTCACTGGACCACTCAGGGTTGGTCAGGCTGTGATTGATCACTTGCTCCACAGTATATCCCGGTGTGATATCAAACTCCATGTCTTTGACTCGGGAGACAGGACTGAGCGGACTGAGGACAAAGTGAATAATCAAAGCGACTGCAAGCACCGCAAACGCAATGTAGATCGTGTTCACTGTGATAGGATTCCCTTGTACTTTGGGCTATCATCTGGCAAAATAAAAGCAGATCAGTTTGAGCTGAAAATGAGGCAAGTAAGATGTTGGGCAAAGTCAATCCCAGACCACATGGTGACCAGCATTTGGGGAGTGGATCTTCCCCTTCCCAGGAGTTCCAAGGTGGCACGCGCGAACTGACCGATGATGAGAAGATCGATTTGACTGCCGCCAAGATTTTGGAAACATGCCGGGAGGCGTTCCTGGAGTTGTCAAAATAAACAGGACACTCCTATGAAAATCGAATAAGAGGCCTATATGTGGCAGCGAATGGGTACCGCGCGGGGGGAAAACCAGCTGAATATAAAACTACCCGCTGCGGGTAGTGAAGGAAAACGCAATCTGTGTTATACTTAAAAATACTACAATTTCATCTGTTCTAAACTAGAAGCTCTCAGCAACCCTTGATCCCTTATAAGATGGAAAAAATACAAGGGGGACGGATCTATGAAGCATAGAACGCTTATTTTCTTGCTGGCTGTCGTGCTGCTGTTTTGCGCCGGCTGTTCCTCTGCAACGAAAAAGGAAGAAACGCCAACCACCATTACAGTCTGGCATGTCTATGGCGGGCAGGCGGATTCCCCGCTCAACGATTTGATCGACCAGTTCAACCAGACGGTGGGAAAAGAGCAGCAGATCAATGTGCAGGTCACTTCTGTGTCCAATACCAATACGATTCACGAACTAGTGCTGTCATCTGCCAATGGGGAGCCAGGGGCTTCGGAGCTGCCGGATCTTTTCATCTCCTACCCAAAGACCGTGATGGCACTGCCCGATGACAGCATTCTGGTGGACTACCGGGACTACTTCAGCGAGGAAGAACTGTCCGCGTTTCTTCCGGCCTTTGTGGAAGAGGGAACCGTGGATAACCGCCTGGTCATCCTTCCTGTGGCAAAATCCACGGAGATTATGTTCATCAACAAAACCATCTTTGACCGCTTCTCCCAGGCGACCGGTGTGACGCTGGAGGATCTGGATACCTGGGAGGGACTTTTCAAGGCCGCGGAGATCTATGCGGAATGGACCGACTCTCAGACGCCGGATATTCCCGGCGATGCCAAATCCATGTTCGTCCATGACTACTACTTCAACTACTTTCAGGTGGGGGCAGAATCTCTGGGCGAAGCCTTTTTTCAGGGCGACAAACTGACCTTCGGTCCCGCATTTCAGACGGCATGGGAACCGCTGGCCCGGGCTGCCATTCAGGGGGGTGTCTGGCTCCAGGGCGGTTACGCCACCGCATCGCTCCGCACCGGAGACAGCATTGTCAGCGTGGCCTCCTCTGCCAGTATTCTCTATTACAGCGATATAGTGACCTACCCGGATAATACTTCCGAGGACATCACCATCATCTCCCGCCCCTGCCCTGTGTTTGAGGATGGAGAGAAACTGGTCATGCAGCGCGGGGCGGGCTTCTGCACCGTGCGCTCCACCCCGGAGCGGGAGAGGGCCGCGGTGACCTTCCTCAAATGGCTGACCGAACCGGAACACAATGTGGAGTTCGTGACCCGGACGGGCTACATGCCGGTGACCCAGACCGCATTTGAAAACGAGCTTCCGAACGCCATTGAAGGACTGGAGAGTCCCAAATATGCCTCCCTCTATCAGGCGTATCTGGACACCCAGGAAAATTATAAGTTCTATGTACCTCCGCAGCTGGAGACCTATCTCAGCCTGGAAACGGCGCTGGAAGACCATGTCCGAGCGCAGCTCGCCCTGGGCCGTCAGGATTATCTGGAGGCCGGAGAAGCTGGACTGGAGCAAATCAGCGCAGAGCGGCTCCAAACCTTCCGGGAAATCATGGAGCGATAATACAAAGAGAGGGGGAAACGCCGTGCAGAACAAGCTGAAAGAACTCAGGGCCCTGAATGCCTTTGCCAAAAAGCAGAGCGTAGGCATGCAGAGGAAATTGATGCTCTACTGGGTGTCCATGATTCTGGTAGTTTTTGCGGCGGTGATCCTCCTTTTGTCCATTGCCGGTGCCTTTTCCCAGAGCGATGAGCAACTCCATGAAGTGATGGAGCTCCATCTGCAGAATACACAGGATAACCTGGCCAGCCACTTGGATCGTCTGACCGCCCAGAGCTTGAATCTCTCCAAAGAACTCAGCCGCGAGATTGAAGGGACTCTGGTACAGGAAGGCATCTCGCTGCAGGAGGTCAATGATGATCCGGAGCAGCTTCTGAAGCTTCAGCAGATCATGTACCCGCTGGTCAATGCCACCCTCCAGACCGCCAACTGCAATGGAGCTTATGTGATTTTGGACGCCACGGCCAACACCACCCTGCCGGTGTCTGACCACTCCAGAAGCGGGCTCCATCTGCGCTACTCCAACCTCAGCGCCAGCAGCCCGGTAACTCCTACCGTGGTCTACTTCCGCGGTATCCCGGACATTGCCCGGCAAAAGGATCTGGAACTGCACAACCGATGGAATCTGGAATTTGACACCGATCAGATCCCTGGCTGTCAGGAGTTAATGAGCTCTCCGCTGGATCGGCCCGCGCAGCGCTATTTCTGGTCCCGTCGTATCGATCTGAAAGGCACCTGGGAATCCGCCATGCTGCTGTGTGTCCCCATTGTGGGCAACGACGGAACCGTGTACGGTGTCTGCGGTGTGGAACTCAGTGCGCTGTACTTCCAACTATCTTATCCTGCAGTGGAGGGGCAATTCGGTTCTGCCGTTACCGTGTTGGCCCCTATTCAGGACAGCCGTCTCCTGCTATCGGATGGATTGGTGGGCAGCGTCAACGGTACCTATCTGGACGGACAGGAAACGCTCACCATCCATCAGGGGCGATACTATAACGAATACGATGCGGGTACCGATCGGTATATCGGCCTGCATCAGACTATCCCCATTTCCAAGGGAGAACCAGCGGATACCGTCTGGGCAGCCGCAATCATGATTCCCCAGGACAGCTATGCAGCATATACCGCCGAGTTACAAAGAACATGGGTCATCGCCGCCCTGGGGCTGCTGGTAGTGCTGCTGGCCCTCTCCTTCTTCCTGGCACGGAGATTTGTCCGGCCCATCATCGACAGCCTGAAACGTTTCCAGCAGGAGGAGCTGCCAGAGCAGGGGCTGTCCTCCGGGATCTCGGAGGTGGATGAACTGGCGGAATTTCTGAATGCCCGGGCCCGAAACCAGCGTCTGGAGCAGGGGGAGCTTCCGCCCAACATCGCAGAGCTCTTCGACCAGTTTGTGCAGCGGAAGAACCTTTTAACAGAGGCCGAGCGGAACATCCTCCGCTACTACATCGATGGACACGAGATCGCAGACATCCCGGATCTGGCGTTTATCAGCATGAGCACGGTCCGAAAACACAACCGCAGTATCTACGAAAAGCTGGGGGTCGCCTCCCGGGACGAACTGATGCTCTACATCGATCTGCTCCGCCGGTGCGGACGGCTCCAGGAGCTGTTCTGATATTCCATCCACAACACAACAAAGCGCACAAAACCAGTTCCTTGGTTTTGTGCGCTTTCTCTATTATCCAATGGATACCTTTTGCAAAAAGCGAAAAAAAGTGTCCGCCGGACCATATACGCACGCCCCCTGCTCCTGTTATAACAGGAGCAGAAGGGAGGCGCGCTCCATGACGAGTTTGTTATCCAGCCATCTGGAGGACTGTTCCACGTCCCAATATTTCTGTTTTTCCGTTCGCTGTGAGGTGTGCGGCGAATACTGGTACAGCAGCAGCATCCCTTTTTCCAAAGCGGCGCAGGCGGCCCAGCACCAGGAAAAGAAGGAGCTTTATGACGCCATCTACCAGCGGGAGAAGGAGCGGGCCAAGCTGGCTGCCGGTCAGGAGGCTAGAGAGCGATTCAGCCAGTGCCCCGTCTGTCGGCGGCTGGTCTGCGACGCCTGCTTTCTCATCTGCGATGAGATGGATCTGTGCCGGGAGTGTGCCGCTCGCATGAAGGAGCCCGGGGAGCCGGTGGCGACATGAAACGACGATGGTCCCTGCTCCTCCTTCTGTGCCTGCTGCTCACCGGATGCAGCGCGGCAACCTCCGGAGAGCATTTGATCTCTGCGGCAGAGGGTTCCGGAGCATACAGCGCAGCACTGCTGCCCTTTCTCCCTGGATATGCACTCCGGGACGGGGAGGATACCCTCTATGCGGAGGTATCCCAAGGCAGCGCCGTGACTTGCTTTGATGTGCAGGCCATCCCGGCCATGGCCCGAGGGGTTGGCCGGTATTGGTATCCCCATGTATTGGCCACGGTAGTCCTGGCAGTGGACCGCACCCGGACAGATGCGGTCATCACCGGCTGGAACAGCCTTCGGGAGATCGGTGTCCCCGTGGGCATGAGCAGCTTTTCTGTGGTCCGCAATATGCTGGCCATGGGCGCCCTGTCCTACGGGCTGGACCCGGAGAAGCCGTCCAAGCGGGATGCGCTGGACTTCCTGGAACACCTCTGTCAGAGCGGCGGCTTTGAGCTGGACGGCTCGGACGCACCCGTTCTGATCTGTCTGGACTATGAGGCTGCGGCGTGGAATCGAGACGGTGGAACTTACGAGATCATTGTACCGGTGGAAGGCACGCTGTCCTACCGCATGGGCCTATTATCCGATGTTCCGCTGACTCTGGATCCGGGGCTGGATGAAGCCCTTCTTGCTGCGGGCCTGCCACTGGAGGATGGAGAGAAGCCGTCCGGCTTTCCCTCCGATTACCGCTCGGCCCGAACCCTGAGTGAGGAGGACTATGACCGGTTTCTGATCCTCACCGGGGACAGCAGCCGGGATCTGCGCCGGCAGGTGTTTCACACCCGGCTCTACACCACGGCGGACATGCGGGAGCATATCCTGGCCGCCCTGCTGATTACCGCAGCCATACTGTTGTGGAAGGGAACGGTATCCCATCGAATGGTGCGTCACGACATCCGCCGCGTGGTCAATGTACTGAGCTGGCTGATGGTGGGCTGGCTGCTGCTTCGCCTGTTCAAGTACCAGCTGCCGCAGGAAGGGGCACTGTGCCGAGTGTGCTGGTACGGCTACTATCTCTTTCAGCTGGCCCTGCCGGTGGCGCTGCTGTATCTGACGGAGATCCTGGACCGGACAGAGGGGGAAAAACGGCTGCTTCGTCCTCTGTGGCCGCCCTTTGTGGTCTATGTCCTCTCGGTGCTGCTGGTGATGACCAATGACCTCCATCAGTTGGTCTTCCGCTTCACACCGGGCGGCAGTTGGGCTTCCGACTACTGTTACGGCCCGGGCTATTGGATCGTGATGGTGTTCTCCCTCCTGTTCCTGGCGTCCGCCCTCTGGAGGCTGCTCCGCCAGGGATGCCAAAGCCCCTCCCCGAGAGGCCGCTTCCTCCCGCTGCTGTTCTGCACCGGCTTGCTGGCCTACCTTGCCGCATATATCAAGCGGGTGCCGCTGGCGTGGGAGAGCGACCTCACCGTCAACATCTGTATCCTGTCCGTCTTGTTTTTTGAAGCGGTGCTCCATGGGGGGCTGATCCCGGTGAACACGCAGTATCAACGCCTGTTTGCATCCGCCCCCATCAATTTGACACTTCTGGATGCGGACGGTCGCACCGTTCTCTCCTCCCCCGGTGCCCGTCCCGTTTCTCGTTCCGTCTGGCAGAGGCTGCGCACAGACATGCAGCAGCCTCTGCTGCGAGACAGGGATACTCAATTTCACGCCGTCCCCGTCCGCAGCGGTATGGCGGTGTGGCAGGAAGACCTGTCCCAACTCAACCGATTGCAAAAAGAGAGTCAGGATATGCAGACCCGTCTGGAAGCCGCCAACGCCCTGCTTCGGGAGGAGGGCGAGGTAAAAAAGCGTCTGCTTGCCGCAGAGGCCAACCGAGCCCTGTTCGAGCAGCTGGACCGGGACATGGAACGCCGTATCGCGTCGCTTTCCCATCTCATTGAAGCCCTGCCGGAAGAGGCACGCCCCGGGAATTTGACTGCATATATCACCCTGTGCCTGTGTCACATCAAGCGCCGATGCAACCTGTTTTTCCTGGCCCGTCAGGGGGAACCGCTCCCCGGCGATGAGCTGGGCATGTATCTGGATGAGCTGGCGGAGCTGGCCCGCTACGGGGGACTGAAAACCCTGCTCCGCTGTGGGCAGATCGGTGCCCTGAAAATCCGCAGCGCGGCGCTGTGTTACGATTTTGCCTTTGAGACCATATCCTGGGCCCTGCGGGAGGAGGCCTCTCCTCTCATGGGCTATCTGGAGAAAGAGGGCAGCCAGCTGGCCTTCCGCTTTCTCCCCGGCGGCAATCCCGGACGGTGGCAGTTCTCCCGGGAGCTGACGGCGGCGGTCTCCGCCCTGGGCGGGCAGATCGTCTGCAAAGATCTGGACGATGCTTTCGGAATCTGCCTGACGTTGCCTTTTGGGGGTGAATCCAGTGACTGAATTTTACCGTTTCCCCCAATGGATTCTGACCTTACTGGTCATGGTTACGGCGGTGTGCATCGTGCTGCAGACCCTGACCGTCTCCTACAGCATCCGACGCCTGCCTGCCGGCTGGGCGCGCAGGGTGGAAAATGGTATGGAGTGCGCCATCCTGGCGGCACTGTTCCTCTTCGCCGCTCTTCTGGGGCAGGTGCAGTATGGACTGTACGGCGGCTTTCTGCTGCCCAGCACTTACGGCAATGCCCGACAGTTGGTCTTTCTGCTGTGCGCGGTACTGGGCACTGCTGCCGCCGTGGGGACGGAGCTGATCTGGCCTTTTTTTGTCATTGGCGCGGCGGTGGTGCTCCACCCTCTGACAGAGGCAATCACCGGATCTGTCTTCCCCTTCTTTTTCCTGACCGCTCTTTTTTATTTTCTCGTACGCAGCGCACATATCTGCCTGCTGCGTCGGCGGGAGCTCTATACTCAGATCTCCTCGATCTCCGTCAAGGAGGCCATTGATACCCTGCACACGGGGCTGCTGTTCTTCCGCCCGACGGGGGTTATCCTGCTGTGCAACCGCCGGATGGACGACCTGGCCCGGCAGCTGACCGGACAGCCCCTCCGCAGCGGCCTGGAATTCCAGCGGTGTTTGGAGGAGGGGGCGCTCCACGGCGGCTGCGTCCGGGAGGTGCTGGGGGATCAGCAGGTGTTCCGTCTGCCAGATGCCTCCGTGTGGAGCATTTCCCCCCACCCCATTCCCATGGAACGCCATACCTGCATTCTGCTTACCGCCGACGATGTGACTGCCCAGTGGGACACGGTCAAGCACCTGGCCCGACAGAACGAGTCTCTAGAACAGCGGGGCCGGGAGCTGCGCCATACCATCGCTCATCTCCAGGCCATCTGCGAGGCAGAGGAGATTGCCCGCAGCAAGGGCAGGATCCATGACCTGCTGGGCCAGCGCATCAGCCTGCTGCTCCGGGCCCTGCGGGACGGACGGCAGCCGGACATGGCCCTTCTGACGGACTTTGCCCGCAGCCTCCCCGCGGCCCTGCGCCAGGACGATACCCCCTCCCCTGCCCGCCGCCTGGCACTGCTGCAGGAGACCTTTCAGGGCCTGGATGTGTCGGTGGAGGTCCAGGGGATGCTGCCGGAAGACGAGGCCGTGGCGGACGCCTTCGCTGAAATCGCCGTGGAGTGCGTCACCAACGCGGTGCGCCACGGCTATGCCACCCGCATTCAGTTTCACCTGTTCCACAACGACTGCTGGCGCATGACGGTCACCGACAACGGCATCCC
>NZ_QUGI01000001.1:152794-182100 GCF_003478995.1 Pseudoflavonifractor sp. AF19-9AC | reverse complement strand
CGGTCCCCGACAACGGCACCCCCCCCGCCGGTCCAGTCCGTGAGGGGGGCGGCATCGGCGGGATGCGCCGCCGCATGGCCCGGCTGGGCGGCAGCATGGAGCTCTACACTTCCCCCCGGTTCCGCATTGAACTATCTGTTCCAATGGAGGCTGAGCGAACATGACCAAAGTGCTGATCGTGGAGGACCACGCATCCATGCGGGAATCACTGGCGGCGGCACTGACTGCGTCAGGGGATTTCTCCGTGGTGGGAGAGGTGCCAAACGCCGACTACGCCCTGGATTTCTGCCGCCACCTGCACCCCGATCTGGTTCTGATGGACGTCTGTACCGAGGGGGGCGCCTCCGGGCTGAAGGCGGTGGAGGACATCCGCAAGGCCGGCGAGGGGATCAAAATCATCGTTATGACCGCCTTTGATGAGATCACCTACATCCCCAGGGCCAAGGCCGCCGGGGCCAACGGCTTTATCTACAAAAGCCGGAGCCTGAACGATTTCCTGGAGGTGGCCCGGGCAGTGATGGCGGGAGACAGCCGCTTCCCGGAGCCCAAGACCATCCCCCTGCCCCAGGGGGAGGCCCCCCTCACCGACCGTGAGATGGAGGTGCTCCGACTGATGTGCAAGCACATGACCACAAAAGAGATCGCCCGGGAGCTGTTCATCAGCGAGAACACCGTGAAATATCACAAGATGAACATGCTGGGCAAGACCGGCTTTTCCAAGGCGGTGGATCTGGCCTTTTACATGATTTCCAACGGCTGGATCAACCCCCTGTATTAAGAGAATATGCTCCTGCAATCCACCGGCCCCGCGCCGGTGGATTTTTTCTTTGGTGCAAAAGACTACCCGCTGCGGGTAGGGCGCCGGGCGCAAAAGAGCGCTACAATAAATCAAGATATCTGATATGCAGGGAGGTGGGGACGCTGAAAACCGTAGTGCTCATCATGCGCCGGGCGTCGCTGGCCCAGGGCCTGATGGCCAAGGCACGGGACGACCCCGGCCTCCAGCTGTGCTACGAGCCGGACTATGCCAACGCAGATGTGGCCATCCGCTCCCACCTGGCCACCGGGGCGCTGCTGGAGGTGGCCGAGGACGGCGCCCAGGACATCGGCTATTGTCTGGCCCTGTGCGCATGGCTACGGGAGGTCACGCCCCACTGCCGCCTCATGCTCATGTGCCCGGAGGGGCAGACGGAGGCGGTCCACCGGGCCATCGAGGCCAAGCGGAAGGGGGAGATCGATGATTTTGTATTTTATGATGTGTCCCTGGATTATCTGGCCGCCAGCCTGCAGTCTCTTTAGCGGCGGACAGAAATCCTTTGGAAATGGGGGCACCCCCATTTCCACGCCTATGAAATAGGCGTGGGTCCCCTTTTCTGACACAGCCTGAAACACGGTTCGTGGACGGAAACAACGATACTTTGGAAAAGGAGGAGAAAAGACATGAGAAAACGGATCACCAGTCTGCTGCTGACCCTGGCCATGATATTCTCACTGGTGCCCGCTCTGGGCGTGACGGCCAGCGCCGCCGAGGCTCCCGAGATCACCAGCGGCGGAACGTATGGCCTGCATCTATGATGGAAAGACCATCGTCATTGATATGGAGGAAGTGATCGTGACCTTTGAGAAACAGTAAGCTTTCACAAAAATTTCGGTATATACAGCAAGCGGAGCGGTAAATACCGCTCCGCTTTTTTGCTTTTTATCCAAAAACTACCCGCTGCGGGTAGGGTGCAAACCAACAAAGCCAAGTAAAATAAAACCATAGCAGAGAAGTCTCTAACCGCCCCGAAGGTGCGTTTGAGTCTGTGCCTGCATATCAAACGCACCAGGGAGTAGGTCCGGTATCTCTGACCCAGCCCCCATACAGACGAGTATCTCGCAAGCGGGTGGATGTTCCTGACACCTCAACCAAATAAAAACAGAGAGGAGATTATGCACTATGGGACTAATTAAAGCTGCATTTGGAGCCGCCGGCGGTGTGATGGCCGACCAGTGGAAGGAGTTTTTCTACTGCGAAGCCCTCCCCGCGGATGTGCTGGCCGTCAAGGGAAAAAAGAAGGTCACGGGCCGCTCCAGCAACACCAAGGGGGATGAAAATATCATCACCAATGGCTCTGTCATCGCGGTGGCAAACGGCCAGTGCATGCTCATCGTGGAGCAGGGCCAAATTGTGGATATGTGTGCCGAGCCGGGCGAGTACACCTACGACACTTCCACAGAACCCAGCCTCTTTACCGGCGATCTGGGAGAATCCATCAAGAGCGTGTTCCAGAACATCGGCAAGCGCTTCACCTTCGGCGGCGAGGCCCCCAAGGATCAGCGGATCTACTACTTCAACACCAAGGAGCTCACCGGCAACAAGTACGGCACCCCCAGCCCTGTCCCCTTCCGGGTGGTGGACCAGCGGGCGGCTATCGATATGGACATCGGCATCCGCTGCTTCGGCGAGTACAGTGTCCGCCTGACAAACCCCATGCTGTTTTACAAAAACGTCTGCGGCAACGTCACCGAGGACTTCAAGACCGAGCAGATCGCCGGGCAGATGAAAACGGAACTCCTGACCGCTCTCCAGCCCGCCTTTGCCAAAATTTCGGACATGGGGATCCGCTACTCCTCCCTCCCCGGACACACACTGGAGCTGGCAGAAGCTCTCAACGAGCAGCTCTCCTCCCGCTGGCGTGACCTGCGCGGCATCGAGATCGTCTCCTTCGGCGTCTCCAGCGTCAAGGCCAACGAGGAAGACGAGCAGATGATCAAGGAAATGCAGCGCAATGCGGCCTTTATGGATCCCAGCCGGGCGGCGGCCCATCTGGTGGGCGCCCAGGCCAGCGCCATGCAGTCTGCGGCAAGTAATCCCAATGCCGGTCCCGCCATGGCCTTTATGGGCATGGGAATGGCCGGACAGATGGGAGGCATGAACGCCCAGAACCTCTATCAGATGGGTGCCCAGCAGCAGGCACAACCCGCTCCCCCTCCTCCCCCGGCGCCCGCCCCCGCACCTCCCGCCCCCAGCGGCTGGGTCTGCTCCTGCGGGGCCACCGCCACCGGAAAATTCTGTCCCGAGTGCGGCAAGCCCAAGCCTGCCGCAGACGGCTGGACCTGCTCCTGCGGCACGGTAAACAAGGGTAAGTTCTGCGCCGAGTGCGGCAAACCCAAGCCCGCAGGTGTTCCCCAGTATAAGTGTGACAAGTGCGGCTGGGAGCCTGACGACCCCGCCCATCCCCCTAAGTTCTGCCCCGAGTGCGGCGACCCCTTTGATGACGGCGACGTACAGGGATGAAACAAGGCCAAAAAGCCGCAATGCTTTGCACCGCAGCCCTGGCCCTGATCCTGCTGCTGACAGGAGCCCTCTACCTCAAGCAGCGAGAGGGCAATTCACTGCTGGGTACGGAACCTGCCGCACCGCCCGGCGTATTAACCGGTGTCATGTACAGCGTTTTCGGCGGTATGACAGTCCGAAACGACTTCTTTATCTGGCTTTCCCCAGATGCCATCGTGGAGACCTTCTATTACCCGGAGGAGCCTCCAAAAGGCGTGGGCTGGCATGATCCATTCGAAAAAGAGAATGTCCCCATCTCTGCCGAGCAGTGGGCCGATGTGGAGCAGGTCGTCTTGGAGATTTACCCGCTGATGAAGCCGAAGCCGGAGCCAAGGATAGACCTGTGGAGCAGCCTGGGACGCTGGTTGGGCGGCGCGAAGGACGAAAGCAGCTCCTCCAGCATTACTCTCATCTGGGACACGGAAGAGGGTGAGCAGAGGATAAAGTACTCCTCTCCTAACGATAAACGCATTTCGACTCTGGTAGCTCTGCTGAAAGAGCTGGCCGACCCCATCGGGCGGGAGATCCCTCCGTTATAACGTATCGCATGGGACCATCCATAACATGTAAATCCATTTATAAAAACATAAAACAGGAGGTATTACAAATGAAAGGTCAGAAGCTTTTGAAGGTGACATCCATCCTCATGATCATCGGCGGCGTGATTGCTGTAATCGCAGGTGTGCTGGCCATTCTCGGCATCAGTGCTCTGGCGGCGCTTTCGGGAAGCACGGAGGGCTTCGGACTGCTCTATGTCAGTTCCGGCCTTGTAACGGTAGCCTCTATTATTCAGTTCATTGCGGGCATTAAGGGCATCGGCGCCTGCAGCGATCCCCAGAAGGCGGCTTCCTGCATCAAATGGGGCATTGTCATCGCGGTCTTAGCAATCATCTCTATCATCATCGGTATCGTTGGCGGAGGAAAATTCAGCATTACCAGCCTGGTTCTCAATCTGCTGCTGCCGGGGCTGTATATCTATGGCGCCATGCAGATGAAGAACGCCATTGGCGTTTAATCAGATTTAGAAAGGAACGAGGGATATGGGACTGTTTGGAAAGTTATTTGAAAAGAAGGAGTGTTCCGTCTGCGGCGGCGAGATCGGACTGCTTGGCAACCGCAAGCTGGAGGACGGAAACCTCTGCAAAAGCTGCGCCGCTAAGCTCTCTCCCTGGTTCAGCGACCGCCGCCAAAGCACAGTGGCAGAGATTCAGGAGCAGCTGGCCTATCGGGAGGCAAATCAGGCGAAAGTTTCCGCATTCCGTACCACCCGGACCCTGGGCGAGCGCACCAAAGTGCTGCTGGACGAAGACGCCGGCCTGTTTATGGTCACCTCCGCCAGAAATTGGGAGGAGGCCAATCCGGATGTGCTGTCTTTCTCTGATGTGACCGGCTGCAAGCTGGATATCGACGAGAGCAAGACGGAAATCGAATACGAGGATAAGGACGGGGAGCGGAAGAGCTTCAACCCCAGGCGGTATGCCTATTCCTATAATTTCTACATCGTCATCAATGTGAACAACCCCTATTTCAACGAGATCCGTTTCCAGTTGAACAGCAGCGCTGTGGACAACGACGAGGAAACGCTGCTGGATGGACCGGACGCCATGCGCAGGCCCCGCGGTGGGATGCGCGGAGGTTTCGGCGGTATGCGGGGCGGCTCTCTCACCTCCAACGCAGAGGAAGTGCGCGCCAGTGTAGAGTACCGGCAATATGAGGAGATGGGCATGGAGATCCGGGATGCGCTGCTCCAGGTCCGACAGCAGGCGCGGGAGGAGGCGGCCGCAGCCGCAGCTCCCAAAGCGGCGGTGACCTGCCCGTTCTGCGGCGCAACCACCACACCGGACTCCAGAGGCTGCTGTGAATTCTGCGGCGGATCTGTCAATGGATGAGGATACCGCGGAAAAACAAAAGTCCGTGGAAATGAAAGGGGTTACATATGAAAAGCTACGAGATTTTAGGCGGGAATCTGCCTGTTGTCGTATGTGAATTGTCTGCCGGCGAATCCATGATCACTGAGAGCGGAAGCATGAGCTGGATGAGCCCGAACATCAAGATGGAGACCACTTCCGGCGGCGGAATGAAGAAGATGCTGGGGCGCCTGGTGTCGGGGGATTCTCTTTTCCAGAACCGATTCACCGCGGAAGGCGGAAATGGTACCATTGCCTTTGCCTCCAGCTTCCCCGGGGCCATCAAAGCGCTGAACATCAGCGCAGGTCACTCCATGATCGTGCAGAAAAGTGCGTTCCTTGCCTCGGAAGATGGTGTGGAGCTGTCCATGCACTTCCAGAAAAAGCTGGGGTCAGGCTTCTTTGGCGGAGAAGGCTTTATCATGCAGAAGCTGAGCGGCCATGGAACCGCATTTATCGAAATCGACGGACATGCGGCAGAATATGAATTGGCCGCTGGGCAGGAGATGCTGGTCAGCACGGGCTATCTGGCGGCAATGGAAGAGAGCTGTTCCATGGACGTTGTGATGGTCAAGGGCGCGAAGAACATGTTCCTGGGCGGAGAGGGTATTTTTAATACCGTTGTCCGCGGCCCCGGAAAGGTGATCCTGCAGACCATGCCCATCAGCAAGGTGGCTGAACTGCTTACACCGTTTTTCAGCAACAAAAAGTAAGCAATATCGGAGAGGAGAATAGCAATGAAACACAAGTTCAGGATATCATGTTTCCTTCTTGCGGCCCTGATGCTGTTCAGCCTCGCAGCCTGCGGCAAGGATAGTCCAGAGCCAAGCTCGGCGTCGAAAGAAACCGAGCAGACAAAGCCTCCTGTGGAATCAGGAAGCGAAACGACGATCCATGCCAACCTTTGGGATCTTACTTACAATGAGGCGGACGGCTGGGTCTACGAAGAAGATGACTTTTATGATCATGACGACTATTCCAGCATCAGCATGACGCTTCCCGAGGAAGGCGCTGATAGGAACCTCGTCATAGCCGATATCTATGTTTCCATTGAAGATCCGGGAGACTTCCGCGACTATCTCACCAGCTACGGCTTCGACGAGTACGAATACGCGGTCAATCAGGCCTATGACTTTACTCCCGTCGGCGGCATTGACTGTCTCGAAGCCGAAGGTAATTATTGGGGCTCTCCCTGCCTGCGGTATCTCAGCCGTGTGGAGGGTGCCAACGCGACCGTTTTGATTGAAATCATCGGCGAGTATGAGGATGAGCGTGTAGATCAGCTGCTCTCCGGGCTGACGATCAACCTGGAGGATATCGGGAATGAAGACGGCCCCTGGTACTGGGAAGGCGAGCCCTTCTCCGCCCAGCCTCACAGCGCCATGATAGGCACCTACACGCTGAACAGTGAGTGGCTCCCCATCAAGGACTGCATGATAACGAAGGAAACCTTCAACCATGCCGCCGCTGTGATTGGGGATCAGGTGTACCTCCTGGTGGACGGTGCGCTGAAGCGCTACGATTACGACGGTACATCCCTGACCTTTGCAGAGGATATTGCGCTGGATGCGGAATATACGAATATTTCTGCCGATACCAATGGGATCATCTGGCTTGCGGAGTTCATGGAGCCGCTGATCAGCTGGAAAGACGGCGCAAAGACAGCGTCCTATGAGGGCCCGGATTATGTGACCATGCATCCGTCCGGAACCTGGGGCATCAGCTGGTTCTCCAGCTCGGAGTGCGAGAAGATTACCCTCTCCGGCGGTGCGGTAAAAACGGAGACCATCGTGTTCAAAGAGGTTGATTTGATCAGCCACCTGCTGATTGATGAGAACCATATCTATGTCACCGGGTCTGCCGCGGATGAAAGCGGCCACAAGGTCTTTGTCTATGATACCAACGGTGTGCTGCAGCTGACGCTGGCAGATTCCGACGGCAGCAGCCTGGGAAGCGTCACCTTTGTCGCAGAGACGGCCAACGGCTATCTCGCCCTGGATGGAAATATGCGCGAGGTGGTGCTCTGGGCCAAGGACGGCACCTATATCGGCGAGGCGGAAGACAGCGATCTGTTCGGTACCAGTTACCCCTGGTTCTGCGGCGGCGCGAAGCTGGCCGACGGTAGTATCCTGGCCATTATGACCGAAGACCGGGCGGACGAGTCCGCAATGGAACTGGTGGCATTCAAGATCAGCGGCTTCTAACATAAGGAGGATTGAACATGAAACGCACAAAACTGCTCTGCTTGTTCCTTGCAGTTCTCATGCTGCTCAGCCTGACAGCCTGCGGCAAAGGGGGAAAAGAAGAACCCGAAGATCCTAACCTGCTCACCGTAGGAGAGTTTGAGCTGCGCTATAAGGGCGCAAGTATCATGACGGATTATGAGGGAAACGACGCCCTGGTTTTGACCCTGGACTTCACCAACAACAGCAAGGAGACCACCGACTATTTTTGGGCCATTTACGAAACAGCCATGCACAACGACACGGAGCTGGATATGGCCATAGTCTATCTCAACGAGGAAACCTTGGAGTCCGTGGATGACAGCCAGTATCAGAATGTGGATCCCGGCGCCACAGTGGAGATCCAAACCGCCTTTGAGCTGGACGATACCACCGGCGAGGTCGAGGTGATTTTTGAGGAGATGACCGGCAGCAAAAATGACTCCATCACCATTGACCTGTCCACCGTCAGCCGGGAATCTGCGGGCAGCGGCGCTTCCAACCTTACCGGCGGCAACAAGGGCGATGGATCCGGCGGAGCCGCTGTCTCCGGCGGCGGGCAGCCGCGTGAGTGGTGGAACGGCGACTGGTACGGCTGGTGGGTGATGACCGGCTGCTGGGGCTATTACGAAGATATGGAAGGCGACTGGTGGGACATCTGCGGTACCATTGACATCGGTGAGGACGGTATGGGCACCGTTACCCTCTGGGACGAGGACTACACGAAGTCCGAGCCTATGGTATCCGCCTCGGTCAGCCTGGACGAAGCCGGAACCAGCGAGTTTGGCACCATGATGTCCGAGGGCGGATGGTTCACGGACATTGCCCTGGAGCACGCAGACTGGATCGTTGACCCGGGCCTTGTGGATTACCCGGACATGATCCACATCAGCGGCTACTATGAAAGCGGCGATGATGCGTATTCCTATGATATCTACCTGCGCCCGTGGGGAACCTACTGGGATGATGTGATCGAGGAAGATCTGCCTTACTACTATTACGACTGGTATCTTCCTTTGATGGAATCGGGCGAGTCCATGCCGGACTACATCGGATAACAGCCGGAATGGGGATCGCTCCCGCCCCATTTTTGGGGCGGGGCGATCCCCATTTGCGTAACGGTATGGATTGATGAAGCTTGAAAGGAGCGGCTATGAGAAGAACACCAAAACAAGTGAGCGCATTTCTTCTGACGCTGGTTCTGATGCTGTCTCTCTGTGCCTGTGGGCAAAAGCCGCAAACGGGAACATATGGGCCGAACATAAGCGCCGGCGGAGAAACGAACCCCAATACGACCGACAAGAAAACACCGGAAGTGCTGCGTCCGGGTGGCGGTGGACCCGATGTCGGATCGGTACAGACCGAGTTTTCCCAGGAAGCGGCACAATCACTTGCTTGGCTGCGGGACAGAATGGATTTCCCCCAGACTATGTTCGGTGTGGCCTTGCTGGGCTATACCGGAGAGACTTCCGATGGAGACTGGCTGGCGGAAGCAGATCAGTCGATGCTTCAGAAATATCCCTTTATTTCCGAAATTGATGCGGAGCATACCATCGGAAACGACGACTATCTGTATTGTCTCGTACCGATTGATGAAAATGCGACAGTTTCCGTCAATCTCATGCGGTTGGATCCGAAATCAGGCAACGAAGAGATCATCGAGGTTCTCTATCGTTCGGAATCCGGGGACCCGGTGCTGATCTTTACAGCCGGCGGGGACGATGCATACGCATACCGGTCCTACATCGAGGTCCAGATCGTCGACAACGCAGGCAACCACTGCGTATGGGATCCGCAGCTCTATACGTCAACGGGGCACATCGTGCCCTGTTTCTCGGAAAATGGGGATTATCTTTCCTTTGACTTTTCGGAATACGGTTGGCGGGGTACGCCTTCGGAACTTGCACCGTGGCTGGCAGACGGCTGGAGTGGGATCTACGCCCCTGGACTTGAGGGCTGCTGGACGGTGCAGGCGGCAGCATGGGATACAAACCAAACCGCAAATTACTACCTATGGTTCTTCCCCGAGGATGAGACGGGCGGAAGCGTCAATCTGGATTGGCAGTACGAAGGTTCGGATCTCTTTGAAGAGATGTGGAGCGGCACCTGGGAGATCACATCCGTCATGGACGGACCCAGCTATGTGACCCTCAGCCTGTCCCTGGTGGGCGGAGAAAACTATGGCGTCTCAGACGACCCGTACGATATTTCGGATACGTATCCCCTTGTGGTCAGTCCCAGCGGCGAGGAGATGGTATTGGGTGCGGGAGAGAACGGTGCCCACCTGCCGTTTATGCCCAAGTATGATGCGCAGCTGCGTATCCTGACACTGGACAGCTGGCTCACCGAAAGCCCGGACTGGTGATTCTCTGCGGATTCCGGGCTGTTTCGGTATGGAAAGGAGGCATTTACATGCCAACACAGGTAACCAATTATCAGTGCCCATCTTGTACCGGCCCACTCCATTTTGTGGGTGCGTCCGGCAGGCTGGAGTGCGAATACTGCGGCGCCAGTTACGATGTAGCAGAGATCGAGGCGCTTTATGCAGAGAAGGAAGAAAATGCGGCGGCAGCCCAGCAGGCAGCGGAGGAGGCCGGACGGAATGCTCCGTCCCCGGACGGGGACGAGTGGGATACCTCTTCTCTTTCTGAGGACTGGGGTACGGAGGGCGACGGTATGCGGGCCTACAGCTGCCCCAGCTGCGGCGCGGAGCTGATCTGCGACGAAAATACGGCGGCCACCTCCTGCCCCTACTGCGGCAACCCCACCGTGGTGCCGGGACAGTTTTCCGGGCAGCTGCGGCCGGATTTCATCATCCCCTTCAAACTGAGCAAGGAGGATGCCGTCAAAGCCCTCAAAGCCCACTATAAAGGGAAAATTTTCTTACCCAAAAGATTTACCCAGGAGAACCATGTGCAGGAGATCCAGGGGATCTACGTTCCCTTCTGGATGTTCGACGGTGAGGCGGAAGGCGATGCCCGTTATGAAGCTACCCGCTCCCATACATACCGCTCGGGGGACTATAAGATCACGGAGACGGAGCACTATGACGTCTATCGGGCTGGATCCATCTCCTTTGAGAAAATACCGGTGGACGCCTCCAGCAAGATGCCGGACGATCACATGGACTCCATCGAGCCCTACGACTATCAGGAGCTGAAGCCCTTCTCCACGGCCTATCTCCCCGGTTTTCTGGCTGATAAGTTCGACGTGACGGTAGAGCAATGCCGGCAGAGGGCTGATCAGCGATGCGCGGGGACCTTGTCCTCGGCGCTGCGCGGCACGGTAACCGGTTATCATACCTGCACGCTGATCCATAACAGCGTCAATCTGAAGCGTGGCAAAGTGCATTACGCCCTGATGCCCGTGTGGATGCTGAACAGCAAATGGAGGGGGAAGGACTTTCTCTTTGCCATGAACGGACAAACCGGCAAACTGGTGGGCGACCTCCCGGTCAGCTGGGGCAGATTCTGGGGCCTGTTTGCTGCCATAGTCGCCCCTCTGTCGGTGTTGGGCTCGTTGCTGGCGGTCTTCGTGGTACTGTGAGAAAGAAGGTGGAGCAGATATGAAGAAAACGTGTTCCATTTTTGCACTGATTCTCCTGCTGGCGCTATCCCTCTGTACGCCCGCTCTGGCTGCATCAGAATATGGCGTGATCTATGATGAAACCGAAGAACTGGGTTCGGCTGTGCTGACCATGCAGGGCGAAGAAACCCTCCCGGAACTTTCAGAAAAATTGGGAATCGACCTGCGTGTAGATGTACTGACCCAGGTGAGCTATGACAGCATCACTGATACCGCCGCGGGGATCTATGCCAGATACAATTACGGCTATGGTGAGGAACGGGAAGGCGCTACGTTGACCATCCTGATGGAGCCGCAGGACACGGGCACCTACGCCATGCCTGCCGACGGCTGGTGCGTTTACGCCAACCTGAGCGGAGACCGGGGCAGCAGCCAGGCCCTGGCCGAGGCAATCCGCACTGCGGTGGAACCCTCCATGGCGGAGCGGGCCTGGAACGGCGAGGACATCACCATGAGCGCTGTGGCGCTGACCCAGGCGGTGTATGACATGGCGCAGGCGGCGGAGGATTATATCCTCACGAACTGCTCGCCGGACAGTTCTGTCCCGGAAACACCTGAGACGCCGACAGTGCCGGAGGCACCGGAAACGTCCGAGCCCAGCAGCGTCAGCATGCAGTATGTGTTTGATATCAGCGACCTCCTTACCTATGAGGAGTGGGAGGAACTGGAGACCCGTGCCGCAGACATTTCCAACCGCCAGCATTGCGGCGTCTATTTTGCCCTGGTGGACGACTTCACGGATTATGGAGACGGCAGCGTATACGAGGTCACCTATCAGCTCTATCACGGCAGTGAGCTTGGCTTCGGAAAAGACCGGGATGGCATCATCGTGCTCCTGAGCATGGAGGAGCGGAACTATGCCACGTTCGTCTACGGCGAGTATGCCGAATATGCCTTCGACGATTTCGGTCAGGAAAAGCTGGAGGAACAATTCCTGGGCGACTTTGGGGACAACGACTGGTACGGAGGTATCTCCCACTATCTGGACGCCTGTGACGAATTTCTGACCAAGGCCGATGCGGGCGACCCGGTGCGCCTTTCCTACTGGGAGTACTTTTGGGAGTACTTTCCTGCAGTTGCGGTTCTTGCCTGCCTGCCGACAGGGGCTATCTGTATGTGGCTCATGCGCGGTATGAAGTCGGTCCGTCAAAAGAAGGAGGCCAATGCGTACCTTACTGAAGGGGGGCTACACCTCACACAGCAGTACGACCAATATACCCATACCACCGAGACACGCACCAAAATTGAAACATCAAGCTCAAGCGGCGGCAGTACCCGCAGCGAAAGCGGCGGCGGGGGCAGCGGCCGCAGCGGAAAATTCTGAGAAGGGGGCTGCGTCATGAAGGATTTGATCCGATGCCGGCTTCTTCCGGCGGTTCTGTGTGTGGCGCTGGCTCTGTGCCTGACTGCCTGCGGCGACAAAGACACCCCGCCCGTTGAAACGGAAACCGGCAGCACGGCGGGAACCATTTCCGGCGGCAAGGGAGGAAAGGATTCTGCGGCGGGAGTTGATTCGAAGCTGACGGAGAAGTCTCTGAACCTGTTATATGATGCTATGGCATTCGACGACCAGTACGCCGGCGCAGTGGCCTACTTGGGATACCGGGAGCAGGGGGACTCCACCCCACTGTCCAGCTGGCTGCGGGAGAATTGTGCCGGATTGGCGGAGGCCATGCCGTTTCTGCTGTATATACCGGCCGAACGTATCCTTGGCCCGGGCTACGGTGATTTATTCTGCATCGTCCCCCGGGATGAAACCACCATGCTGACCGCAGAGCATATCACATGGGTTTCTTCCCAATTCGAAGTGGGGGAGGTCACAGAGGAGGTGCTCTACCAGGCAAAAGGCGCCCAGCCGGTGCTGATCTTTAAAAACCTGGATGATTCTCACCCCTTACCGGATGTCCGTATCACCCTTGAGCCAGACAACGGTCCGATGTGCGGTTGGTTTCCGGAGGTGGACGAATACGGCGTTCCCAGGATACCCGGCGATCCGGATGCGCCCCTCCTGATGGATTTTGAGATTTGGGGGGTTGTGACCGGGCTGGACTATCCCGAGGACTGGGAGCCTTCGGAGGACGTCCGGTGGGATCCGCCCACGGCCTGGGAGCTGGCCTACACCAACTGGTCCTGTGAACACTGGGACATAGAAATCAGCTGGGGAGACAGCGAAGATCCAGACTATGAAGGCATCGTCAATCTCTATCAGCAACCGGCGGACGGGCAGGAGTATGTGCTTGCCTACACCGGCGTCTGGCGCATGGAGAGCGGCTGTCTTTGCCTGGAGCTCTCCGACGGGATGGGCGGCTCTGTCAGCGGAAGTTTCCCGGTGCGGATGGATCCCACCGGTGAATACCTCTACGTCGAGCAGGACTGGGAAACCGGAGTGTGCCCGCCCTTCTTCGGTGAGCAAACGGATTGCATCGACCTGTTCCGCACCTATGGCTGAGGAAAAACGTGAGATATTTGCGGGAGCGAAAGGAGAATTTGTATGAGTATTTTTGACAAGCTGAAACATTCCGCCATGGACACGGTTATGACGGCAGCCTCATCCATGGGAAACAAAAGTGAAACCTTTACCTTCCCGGCCCTTCCTGAGAGCCTTGCTCAGCTGCAGGCTCTTCCGGAGGCGTCCCTTGACACCCCCTTTCAGACGGCGGCACTGACCGTCCTGGCTCTGTGTGCCTATGCCGCCGACCGACAGATCGGTCTGGACATGCTGAACTGGCTGCGGGGGCCGCGCCCGTTGAACGGGCAGGAGATCTCCTTCCTGAATGACCGTTTTCGTGACGGAAAAACCTACCTGCCCTTTACTTACTTTGTGGGTTCCACACCCGACAACAACTACACCCCCACCCAGCCCTATACTATCCGGGTGGAAAGCAGCCATGTTTCCGGCGAGGAACAGGGCTATATGAAGCTGTTTATTCCCTGCGGCGGCGCAGATGATCCACGCCCGATTAAAATGCGTCAGCGGGGCAGCGACGGGAAATGGTTTCTCTGGGAGCAGTATCTGCTCACCGGTGTCCGTACCCCGAAGGCCGCCGACCCGTGGGCGTAAACCAACGGGAGGATTCGCCAAGGAATCCCATCGTGTGACTGAGGGGCAGGATACCCATCGAAATCAATCAGGAAAACGTTTATGTTGGATAGAGGATGCCGATCATGAAAACAGTTCTATTTATATCATCCAATAAGATGCTCGGGCAGGGATTGTCGGCGGCCTTTCAGTCAAAGCCGGAGCTTGATTTCCTATGGGCTGCCCAGCTCAATTATTCACAGGCTGTCGTCGGCGTTGATGTTTTCCATGCCGATGTGGCGATCCTGGATATTGCAGATCAAATGGACATGGATCAGGCAGTTGAACTTTGTCAATCCATCCAGCAGAATAAGCAGGATGTAAAAATTCTGCTCCTTGTCCGACCGGAACAAGCCGTTGTGCGCAAAGTGGCCGTGGACACCAAAAATGCTGGTTTAGCAAATGATTTTGTCTTTTATGACAGTTCTCTGACCTATCTGCTTGCCAAGTTAGAGGCATTATAAATTTTGTTGTTGTAAAATGAGTTTCAATAGGAACATAGGACGCATCCGCTGTTAGGCGTCTCCGCCTTTCAGTTGAGAAAAAATTATGTCCCGCACGATCTGGCATAAGGCCGCTTCCACATATAAGCTGTGGAGGCGGCTTTTTATTTTCTGTCGAAAAAAGTGGAGAAAACCTTCCAGTTAATATCATATATATGGTTCATCGGCATTGACAGGCGCAATATGTTGTGGTGTATGGAATTTGTTATTGATTCTTTGCGCGTACTCGGTGGAACTCCGGGGCAGGATTCACCTGTGAACGAGGGAGGTATCTCGCATTGCGCACACTGTTAGGCTTGTATGCTTCAGCCGTTTTCCGCCAGGGCAATGCCCTGCGGCTGTTGTCTCCGTTTCAGGGGACAGCAAGAGGACTATGTTCATCGGCTGTCTTTTCCTTTGATGCTGTGGTGCTGCACCGAAGATGTTGACTTTTTCGGATGCCCACGAAAAAGAATACGAGCACTTGTTTGAGGGTGCGAAAAGTTTGTTATCTGTATGGAGCAGGCACAGAAGGAACTTTTCGCACCCTTCTTTGTGCGTTCATAGCCCCGCACTCCCGTTGGGAGTTACCCTAGACCTTGCCAGTCTGCAGTAAGAGGCCAAAGGAAAAAGCTTTCCCTCAAGGAGAAAATCTCCCATAAAAAACAGATGGCACAAAGGAACTCTGGATTTCTTGACCCGTCCATGGTATAGGACAATTTTATTCCAAAACACAAGGGCTATATATTTCCAACTTCAAGTCCTGTATCATCTATTATAAAATCCGCTTCTTTCAAAAGAAAGCATCTGGTTTTTTAACTTTTTTGCATTCTTTTCTCTGCTTTGTATGTTGCCTGATCATCTTTGACCACGCATCAGCCACAGACAGGCAAATCATCGACCTCCGGAAGCGTTTCTCGCTGGATAACTTGAAGCTGGATGACAATATGCTGAACATTCCCTTATTCATGGCAGATCGGACCGATCAGTTGATAGGGATGCGCTAGGACAAAAGAGGGCATAAAAGGGACAGTATGCAAAGAAGTCCCCGGAGTTAGGCATGTCATGCCTAACTCCAGGGACTGAGTGTTACGATTGCAATGGAGGGTGCTTTTTATGTACCAGGAAATTTGACTGCTTCAAGCATTTTCCGTAGGCATGGAATTTCACCTTCTTTGGCTCCGAGTGTGATAGGATTCACATCGATCTTATCAAACATCCGCATCATTTTATCAAACTCTTTTTTCTTAACAACCCTATAAGCTTCCTCCCATTTACGAGCTGCGGTGTCCAGTCCAGCACCGCGGCTCGTCTTTTCCACCAAAAACAACATCTGCTCCTTGGCGGTTTGTTCCAAATCGCTCCATTTAATTTTTCTTACTGCTTTTTCATATGTCCAATGCGTACCACAGGCAGGAAACATCTTGCCCAGGTACTGATAGAGCACGTAGCGAATCTGCTTGTACCCGGCGTTAAGCATGGTGTACAGATCGTCGTCTCGTTTCAGGTTAAAACACTTCAAAAACTTCTCACGTTTTAGTGTAATTTCAAGGCGAAGAATTTTCTGGTCTTGCCTTTCAGGAGGACACCGATCAAACTTCTTTAGCTCGTATATTTTGTCATAGACCTTAAAGCAGGCCTTTTTTGTTTTAATAGAAAAATAGTGTTTTTTCTCTCCTTTCAATTCATGGCGCTTATAATATCGCGGGCACTTGGATTTTCGGAAAATACGGATGAGCGAGGCGAGATTCACATCCTTGCTAAAATAGAGGTCTACGGTTAAGTCCATCCGGCTAAGGCTTAACTCTTCCGGGGTTACGACGAGTTTACCGTGGTGGGACAGTTGAACCTCATCTAATACTTCCTTAAATTGCTCCAAGAGCTCCCGCACGTTGCTCTTTGTCGGCTTAAAAAGCTTCAAGGGCTGATATTCTGAGGATAACAAGGTGGACGGATTGACAGCAAAAGAGATCCCGTTGGATTTCTTATGGCTCTGGTGGATTCTCATGTTTATGCCCTGGTCAATGAGGTAACTGCTCTTCATCCGGCGGTCGATGTTATAGGGATCAGAGTTGCGCAGTTGAATCGCCTTCTGGTCCGTCAGGTGGTCAACAACCTTTTGTGTCTCGCAATATTTCAGGTTAGCAGCATACAATTCAATGGTGTGAATTCCAGCCTTAATCTTCTGCAGGTGCATCGTAACCTCTCCTCATTCGCTGACAGTTTGTGCAATGACGGCAGGTTTTAGGGTGTTTCTCCCCCAGCGCAGAGAGCATCTGCTGCATGATACAAGAACTACTCTCCGCAAGATCTGCCATTTCCTGAATTCGTCTCGCAAGCCATTTCTTGACATCATCCGTGAGGTTTTCTTTCGAGACAATATGTTTGGCTAAATCAATATCGTCAGGGTGGTACAGCAGTACGGCGTGGGCCTTGTTGCCATCCCGGCCCGCTCGTCCAATCTGTTGGTAGTAGTCGATAACACTTAGAGGCAGGTTAAAGTGAATGACCAAGCGGATATCCGACACATCAACGCCCATTCCAAAAGCTGTAGTGGCCACCATAATTCTCTTTTTACCACGGATAAAGGCTACCTCGTTTTTCTCTTGTTTGCCTGAATCCATGTAGGCATGACATTTGACAACCTCACCTGGAAACTGACCTGTGAGATAGTTGGCCACCATATCTACGTATTTGCGTGTAGCGCAGTAGATGACAACTCGGCCGTCTTGACCATATTTTTTTGCACAGTACTTCACTTTGGACAGCCGCTGCTTTATGGAAAACTTCGAACAATTCTCATGCAGTAAGATGAGGTTTGGCCGCACCAGGCTGTTTGAAAAAATCTTAGGCTCTCGTAGTTTCAGTAAACGGCAGATTTCCTCACGATAAGACTCTGGCGCTGTAGCGGTAAAGGCAGCGACGACCGGACGGTGTTTCAGTTGGGCGATGAAGTCGGAAATTTTTAAGTAGCTGGAGCGGAACGTATATCCCCATTCAAGGATGCAGTGGGCCTCATCGATGACCACCATACCGGGGGGATTATGGGCAACGGCTTTCCGAAATGATGGGGAGGCAAGTCGTTCGGGGGTTACATAGAGAAAAGGAGCGTCGATTTGAATGCGACGCTCCTTGCCTTCATCGGTGAGATAAGTAATGCTGGTCGTCTTCATGGGGTGTGTGCCAGAGATCCATTCGGCTCCGATGCCTAGAGAGTTGAGCGTTTCCACCTGATCCAGCATAAGAGAGATGGTGGGTTCGATCACCAAAGTCCAGGCACGAGTCTTCTTATGCATGACCAGAGCTGTGCATTGAAAAATTGCTGATTTACCCGAACCTGTGGGAGAAATAACCAAGGTATCCTGTCTGTTCAGGATGCTGTCGATGGGTTTAATTTGATGTTTGCGTAATGTTTTGATATGTAACTGTTCCATGGCATACTTGAGATTGTAGTTAAATTTCACAGAAATACCTCCTAAATTGTGATGAAACCATAACCGACATGGCTCTATAACCCTGTTAGGGGGGTAATCTTTTTTTAATGCCACATGGTGAACGTTTTCCCTGTGGCGCTCAGAATAGAATTTCGGATTAAAACGCCTCAAGAGGCGGGATAAATCGTAAATTAAGGAAAAATGTGACAGTCTAGGTATAACTTAATAGGGGCCCAACGAAAGGCACAGGAGCAAACTGACTTTATGTGCCTTTTTCCGGAGTAGCATCCGGGCGCTGTTTTCCTGTGTGCTTCGGATGCCTGGTCTGGATCCGCAGATGAAGTAAGTCCCTCTCCTTCTGAGTAATGAGTCCGGCCCTGAAGGCGGTTTCGTTAAAATAGTGGAACCAAATTATTTCGGCCTGATTCTGAGCAGGTTGGTTCACAGGTAGGCCTCCTTTTACATTTTTAGACTTGTTAGAGGCCTTGTCAAAAATGAAAACGGCCTGTGAAAACCATAAAGAGAAGGACGTTTTCTCTGTTGTGAGGAGGCGGGCGCGGTATGGCCGACGGACCCGGCAGGGCGGCTTAGAAGCGATTTACTATGTCAAATGAGCGGAGAAGATTTTTTCGTAACCCGTAACTGCGTCCAAAGAAAAGCGACGGACCGAAAAAAACACTCCAAGGCAGGCTTGGAAGAGCCTATTCCTTGGAGTGACTTAAAATAGTTATAAAATACAGTGTTTTTCTGGTTACAAGGAGATGTAACCGAAAAAATGTTTGAAAAACACTTGCGAAGGTACAGACTATGAATCCATTGGCAGACGATTAAAATAGAGCGCATAGGTCCTAACGCTTTTCTTCTTTTCAATTTTATATACGCAGGTTGGTTCGTTTCCGTTGGTTCTGAGATACCCTTCTTTTGCCAAATGACTGATGATATCGTCAGTATGAAAATCAGCGCATGATTCTTTAATCAATTTTTTAAAATAGTCCGGCTTTCGGATTAGGCAGGCCTCGCCGGATATGTCTACCTTGATAAAGCCAAGATCGTTTTGATCCCACGCTTCCTTCGACCGTGGAAGCGTCCCCGGGTGCTGCCTCCACTCTGCTGTGATGATATCCAGCAGAGTGCTTACGGCACTTTCTAAGGAGACATCTTTTTTCTTCCAGGAATTCTCCAAATCATGAAGCCACAGAAGCTTGTCATCTGTTAATTTTATTTTTTTGCGGACGATGGACTTTTGATTGTACATCAGGCAGAACCAGACACACAAGGAATATAACTGTGGCTGCAGATCTACTCGATTTGGTTCAGAAAGCTGAGCGGAAACCTGGCTGTCCATTGTTTCATAGCTCCTGTTCAGCTTTTTGCGGTCTACTCTGCCCGAAGGGAAAAAATGTCGATACAACTGGGACCAAAACCTCAAAAAGCCATTTCTTACATCTGCGGCATCAGGGAATTCCATATTGCCATCAACGGAGATGTCCAAAAAGACCTGGGAGTCGTGCTTTTCATCCGCCACTATGATCGGGACTGTGTTAAGGAAAGGGTGCTGCTCCCAAGACCGCACCTGTAAACGATCATAGTCAAGTACATCGCGCTCTATCTCTTGCAGGGCCTTGCTGTTGGCACGGTTTGGCCGCAGGATATACGGCTGAACGGCTCCGGCAATATCTTTTCCCGGCTCTTTTTTAAGGTATGTCTGGGATACGGAAACAGGCCGATTCATCACCCGATCTTCCTGCCAGTATGCAGAGAGAAATGCGCAGAGATTTCGGACAAATGTGTCAGTGTTCTGCGCACATACAAAATGAATGACATAGCAGGGAACCTGTTTTGGGGAGAGAAACGGCATGATTTGAAGCAGATGAAGATAGGTAAGTAATACCCAGATCGGTTCAATCGGTGGCAGCACTGCCGGAATGTTGGCATCCCACAGATCCGAGTAAGTTTCTAACCGCTGAATGGCCGGCTGATATAACGGCCCCGTGTCGGAAAGATCAATTTCCTCAATGTCGGGCAAAAAAACCTCATTCCACAGCTTCATCTGTAATTTGGCGTGCGCCCACTCGGCGGTATCCATTTCCAAAGCGTCCATTGGGACGTTTTTATGGAAAGAGAGAGCATCCATCAAACAAGAAACAATATATTCGTCATAATAAATTTCAAAATAGATAAAACGCCGGAGGGAGGCTCGATCAGACGGAATAAAATAGAGCCGTTTATGCTCCACACAAAGATAGTCGCAGTCAATTCTTTGGCCATTTTTTGTTGCAAATGTAATTGAAGGCGGATCAACGCAGAACGCCTTCACGCGTTCTGCGTAAGTTTTTTTCAAAATCTCCAGCATCGTATCGGTAGAATCTTTCCAATCGTAGATCCGCACGAAAGTGCCGCGATCACTTCCGGAGGAAACAGCCTCTGAAAGAAGGCTTGTCAAATTAGCGATCCGTTTTTCCAACTTATCAGAAAAGGGTAGGTCCTCAAAGATGTCACTGAAACGCTGACTTTTGTTCATAAAATCTGCCTCCTTTGTTCCATTATACTGCCCTGGAGCAAAAAAGCAATGATAAGGAAAAGCTGGCAGGTCGGCGGGCCGTCTTTTGCATGGCACCAAAATCCTCTTGAAGTTCTTACTCTAAAGATTTATAATATAGGACATGATAAAACGAACTTTTTGGAGGACTTACCATGGACATTCACAGCGTACGGCAGCAATTGAAAACACGGAGCATTTACGACCTACCTCTGCGGGTGACCTTTTACGCTCGGGTGTCCAGCGAGTCAGACGAGCAGCTCAACTCCCTGGGCAATCAGATCCAGTACTATGAAAACCTCATCCGGAAAAACACCAAGTGGACCTATGTAGAGGGCTACATTGATGAGGGCCTGTCCGCAGCCACCACAAAGAACCGGGAGAACTTCCATCGGATGGTGGCTGATGGGGAAAAGGGGCTGTTTGATCTCATCATTACTAAAGAGATTACCCGTTTTGCCAGAAACACTCTGGACTCCATCCATTATACCCGCCGTCTGCTTACGGCCGGGGTGGGTGTCTTCTTTCAAAATGACAACATCAATACTCTGGATGAGGACAGTGAGCTGCGCCTTACCATCATGTCCGGTATTGCCCAGGATGAGCTGCGTAAGCTCAGCAGCCGGGTAAAGTTTGGGCATCAACAGGCCATCAAAAATAGTGTGGTGCTGGGTAACAGCCGCATCTTCGGCTACCGAAAGGACAGCGGGCGGCTGGTGATCGATGAGGAGGAAGCCCCCATGGTGCGTGAATTGTTTGAACTGTACGCCACGGGACAATACAGCATGAAGCAGATTGAAACTCTGTTTTGGGAAAAGGGCTACCGCAATCACAACGGCAAAAAGATTGCACACACTACCATGTCGGGCATGATTTCCAATCCCAAGTATAAGGGTTATTATGTGGGCAACAAAGTCAAGGTCATCGACCTGTTCACCAAAAAGCAGAAGTTTTTGCCTCCCGAGGATTGGGTGATGTTCAAGGACGAGACTGGCGAGATTGTCCCGGCTATCGTAGACGAAATACTGTGGGACCAGGCCAACGCCGTGCTGAAGAAGCGCAGTGAGGACGTGAAGGGTCGGCAGGGCATCTGCAATCACCAGAACCTGCTCACCGGGAAACTCTACTGCACCCACTGCGGGGCAGCTTACTACCGCCGGGAGAGTTTGGACCGCTCAGGGAACAAAAACAGCAAGTGGGTCTGCTCTGGAAAAATAAAAAACGGCAGCGACTCCTGCCCATCCTTTCCAATCTATGAGGAAGAGCTGAAGCCGCTGTTGCTTCAGGTTTTTCGCGAGACGGAGGTGGACTCCAAAGCGCTTATTGAGGAGTACATCGCCATGTACAAATCACTGGACCGGGACGGGGATCTGACAAAGCGCATTGGGGAGCTGGAGCACACCATTGACACGGTGGAGAAAAAGAAGCAGAAGCTGCTTACCTTCAACGCACTGGGAGAACTCTCTGACCGGGATTTTCTCTCCATGAACAAGCAATGTGCACAGGAGCTGGAACAGGCCAGGCAGGAGCTGATGGAGCTGGAGCAGCAGCGGGACTCCGCCTCCGACTTCAAAAATCACATCGATACCATCCGTCGGGTGCTCCAGGAGGCGGAGCGGGACGCGGCTCAGGGCCTAATCAACAAGGAGTTTGTGGAGCAGTATATTGACAAGATCTTCGCCACTCCCGATGAGGACGGCTCTATGCGCCTGCAAATCAAGATTTTTACCGGCGAAACAACAGACAAGTATCTCTCTAAACTCAGAGGTCGTACGGGTCACACGTTCAAGAAGATGATCGAGGCCTACGAGAACGGCATGAAGTAACCTTCCCCCAAAGGAGACGGTATATTCCTGCTGAGTCGTCGTTGACGGCAGCGGGCCGGGCACCCCAGTTCCCCAAAAGAATCTGTCGGCAGAATGTCAGAAGCTCCTGACTTTTATGACAGCGTCTTTTGCGGACAGCGGGACGCCCGGCCCGCTCTTTTTTGTCTGATGAATGGTGCAAAGGGAAAACCTTCATGGAAATTTCATAGACTTTTCCTGCATTACATGGTAGAATAGATAAGTCGTGGAGTGCCTTGCCTTTTCTCCGCGTCAGTTTTATCCATGGAGGATCCAATGAAAACAGAAATTCTGGGAGTCCAGTTTGATAACCTCACCCGGCAGGAGGCCGCCCAGCGGGGCGCCCAGCTGCTGGCTGAGGATCAGTTTCATTATGTTGTCACCCCCAATCCCGAGTTTCTTCTCGCCTGTGAGAAGGACCCGGTCTTTCGTGACATTCTGAACAAGGCCGACCTGGTGCTGCCCGACGGCATCGGGGTGGTTTACTCTGCAAAAATTCTGGGTACACCCTTGAAAGAGCGTGTGCCCGGTGTGGAGTTTGCCGAGGATATGCTGGCCTGCCTCAACGAAATGGGCGGACGGCTGTATCTGCTGGGAGCCAAGCCCGGCGTAGCTGAGCAGGCCGGCGCCAACATTTTAGAGCGCTATCCCAACATCGTGCTGTGCGGCACCCGGGACGGCTACTTCCGGGACGAGCAGGATGTACTGCTGCAGGTAGCCGCGGCCCGGCCCGACCTGCTTTTTGTCTGTCTGGGTGCGCCCAAGCAGGAGAAGTGGATGGCCCGCTGGGGCGCCCACACCGGTGCCAAGTTGGCCATCGGCCTGGGCGGCTGTCTGGACGTCTTTGCCGGTAATGTGGAGCGCGCTCCGGAATCCTGGCAGAAGCTGGGACTGGAGTGGGCCTACCGCCTGAAGAAGGAGCCCCGCCGCATTGGCCGCATGGCCAAGCTGCCGCTGGTGCTGGTGAAAGCTGCCGGCGCCCGGGCGCGGGGCAAAAAGCAGGGAGGCGAGGGGTAATGCCCGGACGGCTCATTGTCTTTGAGGGAACGGACGGTTCGGGCAAGTCCACCCAATTCGCCCGTCTGTGCGCCCGGGTGGATGATCTGGGCCGCGGATACCAGAAGCTGGTCTTCCCTCAGTATGACCAGCCCTCCTCCGCCCTCATCCGCATGTATCTGGGCGGTGAGTTCGGCACCCATCCCTCCGACGTCAACCCTTACGCCGCCTCCGCCTTCTATGCGGTGGACCGGTACGCCTCCCTGAAGAAGGTGTGGGGGGACTACTATGAAAACGGGGGACTGGTGCTCACCGACCGGTACACCACTTCCAACGCTGTCCACCAAGCGGTGAAGTGCACTCCGGAGGAACGGGGAGATTTCCTGCGCTGGCTGGACGATTTCGAGCACAACAAGATGGGTCTGCCCCGGCCCGACCTGGTCCTTTATCTGGACATGCCCACCGCCCAGGCGGTGCAGCTGCTCCGCAGCCGGGAGGCCAGCACCCACACCAGCGCCGACATCCACGAGCTGGACAACGGCTATCTGGCCGCCTGCCGGGACTGCGCGCTGCAGGCCGCCCAGCTTCTGGACTGGAAGGTTGTCCCCTGTGTGGACAGCACCGGCAGCCTGCGCTCCATTGAAGACATTCATCAGGAGATCTGGACACTGGCGGCTCCCCTGCTGTGAAGCCGCTCTGGTAAGGAGGTCTTTTTATGGTACACATTCTTCTCGCCCCCGGCTTTGAGGAAATTGAGGCTCTCGTGCCCGCCGATTTGCTGCGCCGGGCCGGAATCCCCGTGGCCCTCACCTCCCTGGAGGGGGAACAGGTTATGGGAGGTCACGGCATCACCGTGGTCGTTGACATGGAGCTGGCCAAGGTAAACCTGACCCAGGTCTCCATGCTGGTGCTGCCCGGCGGTGCCCACGGAGTACGGAATCTGTCCGCCCACCCTGCGGTATCCTCCCTCATTCAGGAAGCGGTGGACCGGGAAATCCCAGTCTCCGCCATCTGCGCCGCCCCCACCCTGCTGGGCTCCATGGGCCTGTTGAAGGGAAAGAAGGCGGTGTGCTACCCCGGCCTGGAGGGCCAGCTCACCGGTGCTCAGGTCCCCGAGGAGACCCGGGTGGTCCGGGACGGTCTTTTGACCACGGGCCAGGCCGCCGGCTCCGCGGTGGAATTCGGTCTGGCGCTCATCGAGCAGCTGGCCGGTGAGCGGAAAGCTCAGGAGGTGCGTCATGCCATTCACGCCTGATCAGGAGAAAAAAGAGTTACGCCGCCAGGTGCGTTCCCAGCTGGCCTCGCTGGAGGCTGAGCAGCTGCGCCGGGAGGACGATGCCATGTTTGCCCGCTTCCTGGCTCTGCCCCAGATGGAGAAGGCCAAAACCATCTTTGCCTTCTGGGGCATCCCCGGACGGGAACCGGAGACCGGCCGTCTGGTGCAGGAGCTGACTGCCCTGGGAAAGCGGGTTGGTCTGCCCCGGATGCTGCCGGAGCACCAGATGGAGGTGCGCCTCTACGACCCCAATATTCCCATGCACAGTGTGGCCTTCGGCATTCAGGAGCCGGGGGAGGACTGTCCCCTCATTGCCCGTGAGGAAATTGACCTCATTCTGGTGCCCGCCGTGTGCTATGACCGGCAGGGCTACCGCCTGGGCTTTGGCGGCGGATATTACGACCGCTGGCTGGAGCACTTCTCTGGCTACCGGGTGGGCCTGTGCCGCAGCTGCATCCTTCAGGACCATGTCCCCACCGAGGCCCACGACACCAAGGTGGACACCCTGATCACCGAGCTGGAATGCCTGTCCCTGGGTTAAACAGGGAAGCGGCGGGGCCGAAGCCCCGCCCTTTGCCGGCTGTGTAATCAGCAGCAGCCGTCGTCGCAGCCGCAGTTGTTGTCCCGGCCGCAGCCATTGCCGCAGCCGCCATTTCCGCTGAAGCTGCTCCCACCGCCGCAGCAGCAGCACAGCAGGATGATCAGCAGGATGATCCACAGGCAGCCGCAGCCACCAAAGCCATTGTTATTTCCGCAACACATATATATGCACCTCATTTCAGATTTACGGGACGCGCTGTCCCGCGATTCTGTCTCATTCTATGGTTTCCCCTTGTCCCTGGTGACAGGGCGGAAGACCTTTTATTAGGAGCTGACCCTATGGCACAGGAACGAAGAACCCGCCAGACATCTGAACAACCGTCCTCCTCCCGTCCCCAGCGCCGCTCCCGCCGCCGTTCCACCGGCAGCACCATAAGCTTTGCCGCGCTGTACGTCATCGGCGTCATTGGCGTCTCCATTCTTCTGGCCTGCATCGGCTGGATTGCCGCCAACGACGTGCTGGCTCTGAACAAGCCGGAGAAGGAGGTGGTCTTCACCATCTCCAGCGAGGACACCTTCAACGACGTGGTGGACCACCTGGAGGAAGAGGGGCTCATTGAGTACAAGCTGCTCTTCAAGCTCTTTGCCACCTTTACCCACGGCAAGGACAAGGTGACCATGGGTACCTACACCCTGAACACCGACATGGACTACCGGGCCCTGCTCTCGGGCATGAGCATCTACTCCTCCTCCCGGGCAGAGGTGACCATCACCATCCCGGAAGGCTATACGCTGGCCCAGATCTTCCAGCTGTTGGAGGACAAGGGCGTTTCCACGGTGGAGGACCTGAATGAGGCCGCCGCCAACCACGACTACGCCTTCTCCTTCCTTCAGGATATCCCCCTGGGAGATCCCATCCGGCTGGAGGGCTTCCTCTATCCGGACACCTATAACTTCTATACCCCTCACGACCCTGTCTACGCCATCAACAAGATGCTGGTGAACTTTGACGCCAAGTACACGGACGAGCTGCGCCAGCAGGTGGCCGACAGCGGCTACTCCATCCGGGAGATCCTCACCATCGCCTCCATGATTGAGCGTGAGACGGACGGCAGCGACCGGGGCACCATCTCCTCCGTCATCTACAACCGTCTTGACAACCCCGACGCGGGCACCATGGGCTATCTGCAAATTGATGCTACCCTGGCCTATATCAACGGCGGCAAGGTGCCCACCGCGGCGGACAAGGAGATTGACTCCCCCTACAACACCTACAAGTACAAGGGTCTGCCCCCCGCCCCCATTGCCAATCCCGGCCTGGAGGCCATCAAGGCGGCGCTGGATCCCGAGGACACCAGCTACTTCTACTACACCCTGGGCGACGACGAGAAGCACCACTTCTTCAAGACCTACAACGAGATGCAGTCCTTCATGGCCACCCAGGAGCTTTACAAGAGCAATTAAACAACAAGGGGCAAGGGTCCAGGCCCTTGCCCCTTCCTTTGGAGAGGAACGAGTATGAGAAAACAATCCATTGAGCTGCTGGCTCCCGCGGGGGATCCGGAGCGGCTGGAGATGGCGGTGGCCTACGGGGCCAACGCCGTCTATCTGGCGGGGACCATGTTCGGCATGCGCTCCTTCGCCGGAAACTTCACCCCGGAGCAGCTGCGCCAGGCCGTCACCTTCTGCCACAGCCGGGGTGTGCGGGTCCATGTTACCTGCAACACCATGCCGCGCAATGAGGAGGTCGCCCGGCTGCCGGAGTGGCTGGAATTTCTGGAGGACGCCGGCGTGGACGCCATCATCCTGGCCGACGTGGGCACCCTGGCTCTGGCCAAGCGCCACGCCCCCCACGTCCAGTGCCACATCTCCACCCAGGCCAGCGTGGTGAACTACCAGTCCGCCGCCGCCTGGCACGACCTGGGGGCCAGCCGGGTCATTCTGGCCCGGGAGCTGAGTCTGGACGAAATTCGGGAGATTCGGGCCAAAGCCCCCAAGGAGCTGGAGCTAGAGGTCTTTGCCCACGGGGCCATGTGCGTGAGCTACTCCGGCCGGTGCCTGCTGTCCAACTACATGACGGGTCGGGACTCCAACCGGGGTGCCTGCGCCCAGCCCTGCCGCTACCAGTACGCTCTCATGGAGGAGAAGCGCCCTGGGGAATACTTCCCCGTCTACGAGGAAAACGGGGAGACCTACATCATGAACTCCCGGGACATGTGCATGATTGACCACGTCCCCGAGCTGCTGGAGGCCGGTCTGGACTCTCTGAAGCTGGAGGGCCGGGCCAAGAGCGCCTACTACGCCGCCATTGTCACCGGTGCCTACCGCCACGCCATCGATGCCGCCGTTGCGGGACAGCCTCTGGACCCGGTGTGGCGGGACGAGGTGGAGCACATCAGCCACCGCCACTACTCCACCGGATTTTTCTACGGCCAGCCCGGCCAGTACACCGACAGCTCCCGGTACATCCGGGACTGGCAGATTGTGGCCAAGGTTCTCTCCTGCGACGAGGAGGGCAACGCCCGGCTCACCCTGAACAACAAGTTCGCGGTGGGTGACCAGCTGGAGCTGGTGGGCCCCGATGTGCGCCCCCAGGCACTGACCGTGGCAGGGCTGTGGGACGAGGAGGGTACTCCTCTCACGGAAGTCCGCAAGCCTCAGATGGTCTTTTCCATGAAGCTGCCCTGTCCTGTGCCTCCCCTGTCCCTGCTGCGCCGGCAGGCAGACCTGACGCCCTGACAAGGAGGGAACGCCATGGTACCCACCTACGAACAGATGGGGGACTGGCTGGAGGAAATCGCCCAGGAGTTCCCTGAGGCCTTCTTCGAGGAGCTGGACGGCGGCATCCAGCTGGAAGAGCAGGAGCTGCCCGACCCCGACTTTCCGCCGGGAGAGATGTACATTATGGGTGAGTACTGCCACGACATGCTGGGGCGGTACATCGTCCTCTACTACGGCTCCTTCGTCCAGCTGCTGGCGGAGGAGGAGCAGGAGGTCTGGAAGGACGAGATCTTCGCCACCGTAGCCCACGAATTTACCCATCACATGGAGGATACCGCCGGCCTCCACGCCCTGGATGACAAGGATGCGGAGTTTCTCCGCCAGGCCAGGGAGGAATACGGCGACTAGAGGCGGAAAGGAGGAGGCTCTATGGAACCCAAACCGGTGACCGGCCGCTTTGCCCCCAGCCCCAGCGGGCGGATGCACCTGGGCAACCTGTGGTCCTGTCTGCTGGCCTGGCTGGCCGCCCGGAGTACAGGAGGCGGAATGGTGCTGCGGCTGGAGGATCTGGACCCGGACCGGTGCCGCCAGGAGTATTGCGACCAGGTGATGCGGGATCTGGAATGGCTGGGTCTGGACTGGGACGGCCAACCCGTCTATCAGAGCCGCCGCTTTGACCTCTACGCCCAGGCCTTTCACACCCTGGAGGAACAGGGCCTTCTCTACCCCTGCTACTGCACCCGGGCCCAGCGCCTGGCCGCCAGCGCCCCCCACCGCTCCGACGGGGTACAGGTGTATGACGGCCGATGCCGCTCCCTCACGGCGGCAGAGCTGGAGGAGCTGGGGCGCATCCGCCGCCCCGCCTGGCGGGTACGGGTGCCCCAGGTGGAAATTCAGTTTGAGGATCGGCTTCAGGGCCCCTGCCGGGAGAATCTGGCCTGGGACTGCGGCGACTTCATTCTCCGCCGCTCCGACGGCGTATATGCCTACCAGCTGGCGGTGGTGGTGGACGACGGAGCCATGGGGGTCACCCAGGTGGTGCGGGGCAGCGATCTGCTCTCCTCCACCCCCCGTCAGCTGTGGCTTCAGGAGAAGCTGGGCCTGCCCCACCCGGAATATGGCCATGTCCCCCTCCTCCTCTCCCCCGACGGCCGGCGGCTGGCCAAGCGGGACCGGGATTTGGAGCTGGGGATGCTCCAGGAGCGGTACTCCGCCCCGGAGCTGGTGGGCATTCTGGCCCACGCCGCCGGGCTCATTCCTGAGCCGGCTCCCATCTCTCCCCGTCAGCTGCTCCCCCTCTTCAGTTGGGAAAAGCTGCCCCGGGCGGATTTTTCTCTGGAACTTTAAACAGAAAGGCGCTCT
>NZ_QUGI01000001.1:48719-152784 GCF_003478995.1 Pseudoflavonifractor sp. AF19-9AC | reverse complement strand
CCTGCCCCCCTTTCTTAATAGATTGGGGCCTTATGTCCGCCCGATTCCCTGTTCCTCCCGGCGGAACTCCCTCAGGAAGTAGTAAAGCAGCATGGAGGCCGAGACGACAAAGGCAATCAGGTCCGAGGTGGCCTGGGTCAGCTCCAGCCCCGTCAGGCCGAATTTGGCCGGGAGCAGGAACACCAGGGGAATAAAGAACAGTCCCTGCCGACTCACTGCCAGCAGAGAGGCCCGCCAATACTTCCCCACCGACTGAAACAGCATGTTGGCAAATACCAGCACTGCCCCCAAAGGCAGGGTGATACACTGGTAGCGGAAGGCCCGGGTGCCGATGTCGATGACCTGGGGATCGTCCCGGAAGAAGGCAACGATCTGAGGGGCAAACACTGCCCCCAGCGCGGCCATCACGGTCAGGATCACCGTGCAGAAGCGAATGGAAAACAGGGCCGCCTGCTTCACCCGGTCGTAGCGCCCCGCGCCGTAGTTATAGCCTACCACCGGCTGCATCCCCTGGCCGAAACCGATGATGGCGGAGAGTAGGAAGTTGAACACCTTAGTCACGATAGCCATGGCAGCCACCGCCGCGTCCCCGTATACCCCGGCGTTAAAATTCAGGGACACCGTAGACAGGCTGGACATGCCCTGGCGGAAGAAAGAGGGCATGCCGCTGGCAAATATGGTGAGATAGGTGCGTGGGGACCGGGATATGCACCGCGGAGACACCTTGATGTCGCTCTGGCCCAGCAGGAAAAAAGAAGCCAGAATGCACATACTGACACACTGGCTGAGCAGGGTGGCAAGGCCCGCTCCCCCGATGCCCAGGTCCAGCCCAAAAATAAAAATGGGGTCCAGCACCATATTCAGAATGCCACCGGTTCCCAAGCCAATCACAGATCGGTTGGCTTTTCCCTGCCAGCGCAGCAGATTGTTTAGCGAAAAGGCCACACACATCACCGGCGCGCCCATGAGAATATAGGTGGCGTAATCCAGGGCGTAGGGATAGATGGTGGGCGTGGCCCCCAGCAGCCACACCAGTTTATCCAGAAAGGCAAGGCCCAAAGCGGCCAGGGCGCTGCCGCAGGCAATGGCGGTCACCACGGCGCTGGAGGCATATTCCGCCGCCTGCTGTCCGTGGTTCTGCCCCAAAAGGCGGGAGGAGACGCTTCCCACTCCCATACCGATGGTAAACCCCACCGCCTGGATAATCGCCATGACGGAAAAGACAATGCCCACCGCGCCTGATGCGCTGGTGTTGATCTGGGACACAAAATAGGTGTCCGCCATATTGTAAATGGAGGTAATCATCATACTGACAATGGTAGGAACGGCTAATGTCAGTATGAGCCTGGGAACTGGTGTCTCCAGCATCCGTTTCCGCTGGTCTGGATGAAATTTCGTGTGGTGATGCAGCTGCATATACTTCTCGTTTTCTCTCTCCCAGTGTATATCTTCCTTTATTTGTTCAATCAGCAAGACTATTGTAACGCTAAATCAAAAAAGCTGCAAGCCATTCAAAAATGGCTTGCAGCTTTTTCCGCAATAAACACTCAGAAGGGCAGACCCAATCCGCCGGTGAGCTTGGACATGGTGTCCGCCGCGTCCCCGTCGGCCGCCCGCATGGCCTCGTTCACAGCGGCCACGATCATATCCTGGAGCATCTCCACGTCCTCGGGGTCCACCGCCTCGGGGTCAATGGTCAGCGCCTTGAGCTCATGCTTACCATTCACGGTGGCAGATACCACGCCGCCGCCTGCGGCAGCCTGATACTCCTTCTCCTGCAGCTCCTGCTGCATGCGCATCATGTCCTGCTGCATCTTCTGGGCCTGCTTGAGCATGTTCATGTTCATGCCGCCCATGCCGGGCATTCCCCGGCCGCCAAAGCCTTTTGCCATCGGTCAAAACTCCTTTTCCAGATTTCATTTATTGGATCACAATGTTATCGTACTGTTCCCCAAAGGCCAACAGCTCATCCAGCGCGTCTGCCGCGGGGACAGGCTCCTGGGGCTGCTCCACCGGACGGGATACCGGCTGGGCCGGTGCCTCAGGCTCCGGAGCCTTTCCGGTCACCACGCTCACCCGGGCCTGGCCGCCAAAGGCGGCCTCCGCCGCCTGCTTCAGGCCATCCAGCACCGCAGGCTTGTTCAGCATAGAACGGGTAAATTCCGTATCCACCCACAGAGTGAGTATGCCATTTTTCCAGACGCCGGTCACCTTGGCGGGGTTATTCAGGTAAGGGGTCACAGAGGGTGGCACCTTTCCCCGCAGTCCCGCCACAAAGGAGGGCCAAAAGGCCCAGTCCTCTCCCCCGCTGATGGCAGGGGCCTCCGCCGGGCGCTGGGGCTGGGAAGCCGGAGGTTCCGGCTCCTTCACCGGCTCAGGGGCCGCAGCCTTCTGCTGCACCTGAGGCCGGGGCTCCACATCCCAGGGCGGAACGTCCTCCGCCACAGGTCTGGAGGGCGCCGGAGCGGGTTCTGCCGCGGGCTTCCGCACCGGCGCAGGGCGCTGGGCCGATGCGGCCTGGGTCGCCGGGGCCGGGACAGCGGCGGCGCCGGCCAGACGTGCCTCCAGGTTCGCCACCCGGGCAGACAGTCCAGCAAAGGAGGCATCCAGGCTCTCATCACACATGCGGATGAGGCACAGCTCGGCATCCGTACGGCGGTTGCTGCTGCGGGCCAGCTCTGCCCCCGTTTTCTGCAGCAGCTCCAGCATCTGCAACAGCCGCTGGGCGGAGAGCTGCTCCCCCAGGGCGCGCATGGTTCCTTCGTCATAGCCTCCGGTGAGCAGCGCGCCACAGCCTCTGGGGGCCGTCTTCCGCAGCAGCAGGTCCCGGGCCAGGGCGGACAGCTCCCCCAGGACAGAGCCCACATCCTTGCCGTTTCCGTAGAGACGGCCCAGGGTCTCCAGCGCCCCGGCGGTGTCCCGCTTAGCGGCCTGCTCCATGAGGGCGGCGGTCTCCAGATTGCCCGCCAGGCCCAGTGTATTCAAAATTTCCTGTTCGTCCACCCGGTTCCCGCTTCCGGAGCACTGGTCCAGCAGGGACAGAGCGTCCCGAAGCCCGCCGTCCGCCAGCCGGGCCAGCAGCGTAGCCCCTTCCGTGGTCAGGTCAATGCCCTCCTGCTCCGCCACATACTCCAGCCGCTGGGCAATCTGTCCGGGCAGAATGCGCTTGAAGGAGAACTGCTGGCACCGGGACTTGATGGTAGCCGGCACCTTATGAAGCTCCGTGGTAGCCAGGATAAACAGCAGATGGGCGGGGGGCTCCTCCAGAATCTTCAGCAGAGCGTTGAAGGCGGGGGTGGAGAGCATGTGCACCTCGTCCACGATGTACACCCGCTTGCGCACGGCAGCGGGGGTGTACACCGCCTCATCCCGCAGGGCCCGGACTTGATCCACGCCGTTATTGGAGGCGGCATCCAGCTCCAGCACATCCAGGATGGAGCCGTTCTCAATGCCCAGGCAGGCGGGGCACTGGTTGCAGGGATTTCCGTTCTGAGGGTTCTGACAGTTCACCGCCCGGGCCAGAATCTTGGCGCAGGTGGTCTTGCCCGTTCCCCGGGTTCCGGTAAACAGGTAGGCATGGGACAGCCGATCGCCGGAAACCTGCCGCTTCAGGGTGTCAGTGATATGGGACTGGCCCACCACATCGTCAAATGTGCGGGGTCTCCACTTGCGATATAGGGCCTGGTACATCAAATCACCTCATCATTGTCTCATCTGTAAAAGAATTCGGCGCAAAGCAAGGCCGCACACCGACCTTTGAAGCGCACAATATGCCCGTTACCTGAACAGCCGGCTCAAAAACAGTACCCCCGCGGCACACGCGGTGGGCCGCTTAGTGCTGCTCGGTTCCCCGCCTGACACGGTTCACGGAGCCACGTTGCGCGGGACCGGTTTATCATCGCTGCTTATTCAGGTCAGACGACACATCCTGCGTCCGGGGGCCGGGATTCATCCCCGCTGTAGCGGATTGCGGGTACAGGGCACCGCTATCTCCCCAACTAGTGCGGCCTTACTTTGCGCCGAAACGTAAAGCAGGGCTTTCATATTGTACTACATCTCCCGCCAATGTTCAATGAAAATTTTTTATTTCTCTTCTCCGCCTCAGCTTGACAGGAGTCCCAGCTCCGCCAGCCGGTCCGAGAGCTTCGCGTACACCTCCAGCATCTCCCTCTGCGCCCCCTGGGGCTGGGATTCCAGCCGTACCAGATCAATCCGATGCATGATGTGACTGGCTACCGCCTGCTTTTCCACTGAAATGGCGTTGCAGATCAGATCCAGCTGCGCGTCTCCCTCCACAGGCTCCAGGTAGAGGAAAAAATAATCGTAAACGGTATCCCCCTCCTGCTCAATGGCCTGGGCCGGCAGCGTAATGTCCACCCCACAGCCCTTCCAGTCATCCTGAATGGGCAAGGTTGCCATTTGGTACAGTTCTTCCCCGTCATAGGAAATAGCGGTCACGGCGTGCAGGCTCCCGTGGGTCACCTGAAGGCGGAGAGAGGGGGCCGCGATCGTCTGCTCACTTCCATCCACCGCAAGTTCGTATACATAATGGGTGTCCACCGCCTGGAGCATGTAGGACAGCGGCTCCGCCCGCTGGGCCCGCGCCTCTTCACTCCGGGCAATGCGCAGCTGGCTCCAGGTAAAAAGCAGCCCCAATATGGTCCCCACAATCGTCACATAAAGCTCCAGCCGGCTCAGCGCCCGGAACCCATCTGTTTGTTCTCTCTCTTTCATATCGCTTCATACTCCATCATGCGCTTTTGCAGCAAATTATAAGCATCATAAGTATGGGCCCGATTCCACCGGTAGGACGCACCCACTTCCTCGATGGTGCCTCCGCCCAGAAGTCCATATGCCATTTTGCGGGCATCCGGCTCCATTCTTCCCAAATAATCGTAAAAGCAGACGCTGTTCTGGAAATCACTGTGGGGCGCTTGAATCAACTCCCCTCTGGTCAGCGGCACCTCCTCACTGATGGGTTGGTCCAGAGAATCCACTCTGTAGCGGGACATATAGATGTAGTCCCGCTCCTTGATCAGGCTGTCCCATATGATCAGATAGGCCCGCTTCCACCCATAAAAGGAGCGATGGGAAAACAGCTCCGGCGCATCCCGATACACAGACAAGAAGGCCGCCCAGCCGCACTGGTTCAGATCCGGATCGTCCTCCGGCAACCGCAAACGGTGACAGATATCCCAAATAAATCCATCGATCAGCCTGCACTCTCTGGCCGAAAAACCTCGTTTCCGTTTCATCGAGCCTTTCTCCCTCCTCGCCCCTTACTGCTGCGTACCAACTGCTCCACAGACGGCGGCTCCGGCAGCTCCTGACACCGGCCAACCCAGGCTCTGTGCGCTTCATTCCATTTCATTATGTAGACGGCCGGCAGCTCAATCTCCTCCGCCTGCAGAAGCCCAGCCAATTCCCGATGGGTCACATAGGCACTTTTTTCCGAAAAATGAATGTTTGGGGTTTCGTCCATCAGAAATACCAGAAAACGATAATCCGGGCTGGTTCGCACACAGACATCCCAACGTCCTTCCATTCGCTCTGTCATCGCTTTGTTCAGCGCAACCCGACCAGACGCCGAAATCCGAACCTGCGGAATCTCATCATTGCGCCGCAGCGGCGGAATATCCTGAAGAGTGTCAAAATTTACTTCAAATTCATCCATAAATATCCTTCCTCTCCCAAATTATATTTTCCAACATATTGTATCGACTTTTTATTCATTTACATAGATTGAATTTTCCCATGTTTTTACCTGTTTTTGTCCGAAATATGGTCTATAAGGCTAATTTATTTTTTCTTGCACGTGTTATATAGTAGAATATTACATTTTTCTTTAAATGGATTTTTTTGAATAAATATTCCATTTAATTACAATCTTTGAGTTGTTCTTTATTTCGCAGCTTCATCTATCGTTCCCTTTTCCACAAATCCGCCGTTATAACCATCTGCTTTATCTCTCACCTTTTTCACCCCTTATCGTAAATCATCTCAGCTGCTCTCTGTCTCTCTCCTGTCCATAATTTCACACTGCACCTGTCCAAAAATAAAATCAATGGAACAATCATTTTAGGGGCTTTACAATCTCAAAAAATCTGCTATAATAAAAGGGCTGTAAGTTATTCGGAATAATTGAATATGGGCCTATAGCTCAGTTGGGAGCGCAAGCTGTCCGCTGCACAGGCCCCGTAGAAAAAGTAAATAAACACATGGGGGCGTAGCTCAGTTGGGAGAGCGTACGGTTCGCATCCGTAAGGTCAAGGGTTCGAATCCCTCCGTCTCCACCAGAAAAGGCCGTGAAATCATAGATTTCGCGGCCTTTTTGCAACTTTTGAGAGATGTTTGTGGGCCTGCAGCCCGAGCATTTCAGCGTAAAATGGCAAAAATGCTCACCGTCCGGTTCGCATCCTGATTTATTGTACACACAAAACTCGATTTGCTTTCTCCTCATGCCTGTGTTATCCTAAATATGGCTCCAGTTCACGCTGTTACAGCACTTGCGTGGACGGGACTATTTTCCCCCGTGGGTTCCAGAGTGTCCCACGGGGTTTTCTTTTTCCGGGGATATGTTCCCGCCCTGCAAACGGGTCATACAGCGGTCAGACCCCGTAAAAAACACGGGGTTGGGCCGGAAACCCCGTAATAAACACGGGGTTTTGAGCAAAATCTCATCGACGAATTCTGAAATTTCTAACTTTTTCCGATTATTACGGGGCGGTTTCCGAAGATTACGGGGTTTTTGGAACTATTACGGGGTTGTGGAAATTATGACCCCGTGTTTATTACGGGGTATTTGATTTTAAAACGGAGAATTACGGAGAAAAAATGAGCATTACGGGGTATTTGAGAGGATTACGGGGTTTTTATGAATATAACCCCGTAATCTTCGAAGATTTCGGGGTACAGTCCCTGTCGCATGATTTCCCACAGCGCACACTCTCATATATCCCTACAACACACGCAGCCCCCTCTCCCTACGGGAGAGGGGGCGCTTTATTTTATCCGCTCATCTTCGTTCCCGGCAAATGAAATTTTGATGGCATCGACTTATTACATAATAAAGAATAGAGAGGTTTATTGATGAAAGGAGGTAAAAAATGGTCCTGTTCACAGGAGTCTGCTTTTTGCTGGCGTTCGTGGTACGTACGAGACCCGTCGCACGGCGAAAGGCAAAAGTGCTGTACATCCGCATTGACAACGCGGATGGTGGTCGAGCGAAAATGAAGTCGCATCCAACGCGGAAAGCGGGAGCGGCCGATATTCGCAAGCCACACCAAAAAAGGACAGAAGGTGCAAAGCAGAGTACCGGTCCACGGCGCGCGTACCAAATGGCCGGACGGCATTGGTATGCCACTGTGAGATCTCCTCCAGCGAGGGGAGGCCTCAGCGCCGTGGCATCGTACGACACTCCGCTTTCCGCATCGATGGAGGTTATATTTTGGAGATAAACCAAAATATAACCGACCATCGCGATATTTTTGAAAATTTCTTCTATATGAGTCGTTGGGCCATGCCCGTCGCACGTGCGACACCTCATATAGCGGATGCTATACGCATCCGAAAAAGTTCCGAAAAACCTTTGAAAATCACTTTCTGTCTACGGCGGAGCTGCCCGCGGGTTAGTCTTTCCCCCTCGCCGGTTTGTCAGGCGGGGTCAAAAAAAGGATGTTGAGAAACGCAGCGCAATCAGTTGAACGAAACGGCGGGTCGAAATCCCCGGCGCCGGAGGGCGCGAGATCATGGGGAGAAGTGCGCCCATCGGACAGAAAGGAGTTTTCTATATGGGAAGAAAAGAAGGCGGGAGCCTCTTTCATCAGATGATAAACGCGCCGGATGTGTTTATCTACAGCCATCGAACTGACAAGGATGGCAACGCCATGGCGGTCAGCGACCAGACCAGAAAGAATTATCAAAACTGGCTCCATAAGTCGGCGGACTATTTCAAAGGCCTGGGCATTCGCCGGCTCTCTGACATCGACAAGGAGAAAATACAGGCGTACGCCGATTATCTGAAAGCGAACGGCAAGACGGCGTCTACCATTCACAGCTATCTGTCGCCGCTCTGCAAGGCAACGGGCGTGGAACTGGCAGAAATCGAAAAGCCCATACGCCACGCCAGCGAGTTTATCCGCAGCAGCGGGGTCGGCAAGGCCGATGGAGGCCGTCCCGCCGAGCTGAACGCCATGATTGGGCTTCGGGAGGATGAGCTGCGCCAGCTGCGGGGCAGCGACATCAAAGAGCGGAACGGCAACACCAGTGTCATCGTCCGCCGGGGCAAGGGTGGTAAATATCAGGAGCAGAAGGTGCTGCCGGAGGATGTAGCGGCGGTCCGGAAGTTCTTCGACGGTTCCGAGCATAAGGTGTTTCGGATGCATGAATTTGTCAGCGGCTTTGACTATCACGGGCAGCGCCGCGAACACGCGTACAAAATGCTGGTATACTATACGGAGCGCCTGAGGACAGAGCCGGGGTATCGGAAGAAGCTCTACAAAGAACTGGCGGACCAGTGGCACCGCAACAACAAGAAACATCGGGACAAGCTGGAACCCCTCTCCTTCTTCGATAAGCCCTACATTTTGCGCGGCAAGAATCGCGCACTGGCCATTGCTCAGGGAAAACCTATCGTGCTGGACCGTCTGGCCCTGCGGGCAGTGAGCATTCTGCATCTGGCCCACTGGCGGGACAAGGTGACGGTGCAGAGCTACTATTTCAGCCGTTAAAAAATGTCGTCCCACCACAGCCGGGCAGGACGCCAATATCATTCCTCTTCTTTTGTATCGCGCTTATCCCGTTCCATGGTTTCGGAGATTGCCCGACGAACAAAGGTATTCAGGGATTCATTTTGGGATGCTGCGTGTGCTGCAATCACATCCTTTTCTCCCTGTGGGACGCGAATCTGCAGATTATCAAATTTTTGATGATACTTTTTGCTCGCCCGCAGTTGAGCCTCTGTTTGTGCCACAGCTACACCCCCTCATTCCTGTCATTTTCCGCTATATAAAGTATACTTGCTGCGGAGAATTCTGCCAAGATATATGTGTATGCACATATTCAACAAATCAACTGCGAAATATTTGGCGATATTGCACCCTTGATATGTGCATACACATATATTATGCTGTACTCAGAAAGCAAAACAGTACGGCAGCATAAGGGAGCGCCAACTCCCTTATGCCTGCGCAGGTGATTAGGCCACCTACACAACGGATGACTCCGCACCGCAGGGATAGTATACCCTTTTTTGCCGCATATGGCAAGAAGGACTACCCTTGCGGCAGGAGAAAATCCAATGCTCTGGAATCCTCCGGGTACCGTGTAGGCACACGCCTGCACGGTACTTTTTGTTTTCCAACAAATTAAAGGAGGAATTCCCTTATGAAAAACGAATCAGTAAACCCCATCGCCGTTGCTCAAAATCTTGTGACGGCAAAGACCCCCGAGGAACTGCAGGAGGCCATAAAGGCGATTCACTGCAACTGTCTGACCCAACCGGTAGATGCAATTCGCAAAATCGCCAAGCATCTGGAGACGGTCACCAAGGCAAATCTCATGGACCGTGTGCGTGAGGAAGTAAAGAACGGCGGCTGCGCAGAAAATGCTTCTGTGGCGCTGGAGGACGCAGAAAATCTCGTCAATCCCGTTCTCCCCGCCCCCATTTTCAGCGCCAAGGCCCGTCGGTTGTCGCTGGATGTGAAGTGTCTGTCCTCTCTGGGGGACTACTGCAATCAGCGGGTGCAGATGCTGGACGGTATTCAGCATCTCACTGGCGAGGAAGCAGAAGCCATTTCCGGGCGTCTGGCAGAGCGTCTTGGTGATTTGCTCATCTTCGAGGTGCTGGTAGATAACACCGACGGCGACAAGGTTCTGGCCCGTCAGGTTCGGCTGTGGCAGATGCTCCATGTGGCCCGCGAGGAGGGTCAGATGCAGCTGGCGCCCTATTTTCTGGCGCTGGACGAGGACGACAATGTGCAGTCGCTGCTGCCCTGCTGCATCCCCATGGGCGCCCCTGCCAAGGTGTTTTACAGCTGCGCCGGTATTCTCAAGGCGCTGGCTTATCAGAAGGATGTGTGGGAGTATGACGCTCTGGTGAACGCTCTGCATGAGAAGGTACAGACGGAGGTGCTGCAGCGCGTTAGCCGTGGCAAGGACGATGAGGACACGCGGCTGATGGAAGAACTCTTCTCCCTGCTGCGTGTGGTCGTGAACAGCCACAGCCCCGCTGTCTGGAATTATCCCCGCTTTGAAGAAATCAAGAAGAAGCTGGAGGGTAACTGATATGGATTTGATGACCTATCCAACCTTGCGTACCCTTTCCCGTATTCTGACCACCGCCCCTCAGGGGCGGCAGGTCGGCGCGGTACTGGACAAGATGCATAGTTGGCAGGCGACGACGCCTCACACGAATGCGATGCTGATTCCCACCCTTCGATATGAGGTCTATGAAGCATTGAACGCCGATGCGGCGGCGTTGGAACTGCGCTATATGGTATCCCCCGCCCTTCACGCGGCGCGGCACGCCGCCAATGTGCTGGACGAGCTGCGGGAGGGTACGGGATGTTATCAGCCCACCTGGGACGAGGAAACGCTTCAGACGTTTCCAGAGGAGACCCGGGAGCGTTGGCTGGACAGTTTTGAGCGCGACGAGGACGCTGAGGATTTGGTCATGGAGACGCTGGCTGTTCTCATGGCCCAGACGCACAATTATCCGCTTTCTCTGGAACTGACGCAGTATCTGGTAACATATACGCTGGCGGTGGAGCTGAGCAAGGTGCAGCCCGAGGCACATCCCCGCAAGGAGACAGCCCGCTGCATCAAACTGGCCAAGTATCTCACTCCCTGGGAGCGTCCTCACACCATCGACTACATCTGCCACAAAGACGGGGAGGTTTTCCTGTTGGACGGTGAGATCGACAAGGGTACCTGCGAGGACTATCTGGACGCCATCCGTCAGGCGGAGAAATCTGTGCCTCACGATGATTTGAATCGCTATCTCAGCGACCGCACCGCTCAGCCCTGCTTCGACTTTGAACTGGAAAAAGCGGTTCATATCTGGCTGGGCGATGAGTACAAGCGCCGGGGCGTTCCGGTGGAGTAAGTAAAACCGTTTGGGTGTTCCGCAAAGCGCCTTGCGGAACACCCATTTTGCTGCCTGATGCCGTTTGAAATTTTGGTGAGGTGCTTTTCTACCATAACTATAGGTGAGGAGAGTTTTCTCCATCACCATGAGCCGCAGAGACTTATACCAAAACAAGAATTCTAAATACAACCAACAACCCTTTCCGATTTATTCTATCTATCAATTAAAAATTCTCAACGTATTCTAAAGATTTGAAAATTGACCTTTCCTGCGGCGGAAAGGACGATTATGGAAAAGAAGCAACTGACCATTCAGGGGTGTCGTGTGCAGCTGGAATTTCCTGCACAGACGCCGGTGGACGTGCATACCCATCTCAGCACGATTTTGACGGAACTTGCCTTGGCGCAGGCGGAGAAAGGAGGTGAGACCCATGAAACGGGTGATATGTCTGTACCGGGTATCGACCATGAAGCAGGTTGAAGATAACGACCTCCCCATGCAGCGGGAGGCGTGCCGGGCCTTCGCGGCCCAGCATCCGGACTGGAAGATTATTGACGAGAAGTATGAAAAAGGCGTCTCCGGCTTTAAGATTCGGGGTAAGGACCGGGACGCCGTGGCAGAGCTGTTGGTAGACGCGGAGGGCGGAACCTTTGATGTGCTCCTGGTCTATATGATGGACCGCCTGGGGCGCATTGCGGATGATACGCCGGTTATCGCCAAAACCATTGCTTCCTGTGGCGTGGAAATCTGGAGCGTCATGGAAGGACAGCAGCATTTCGATACCCAAAGCGACCATCTGATGAACTACATCCGCAGCTGGGCGGCAGAGTGCGAGAGCGTCAAGACCTCCATGCGGACCAAAACCCGCCTGGCACAAATTGTTCTGGAGGGACGTTTCCGGGGTGGGAAGGCGCCCTATGGCTACCGTCTGGAAAAGCAGGGGCGCAAAAATGCCCGCGGACATGAGGTCTATGAGATCCTCGTGAACGAAGAGGAGGCGCCTGTGGTAGCGCATATCTTTGCGCTGTCGGCGCTCAACGGCTACGGCAGCCGGAAAATTGCCACGGCGCTGACGGAGGAAGGTTATCGGAACCGGAATGGAAAACCGTTTCATCCTTCCACCATTCAGAATATGCTGAAGAATGTGCTCTACACCGGCGTACTCCGCAGCGGAGAGTCCCGGTCGGAAGTCTTTCCCCATCTGCAAATTATCCCGGAAATGGTGTATAACCATGTACAAGCACAGATTCAGCAGCATCGCAGCGACTACGAGGGTTCCCGGCTTTCGCCGGTGGCGCGAAACGGTCAGGCGCTGCTCTCCGGCAATGTGTTCTGCGGCACCTGCGGCGGGCGGCTCATCTCCACCACAGTGCGGAGTACGCATCACCCTACCAAGAGCGAAAATCCCCGGGTGCCCATTTACCGCTGCTACAATCGCATTCAGCACAAGGAGCTGTGCGACGGACAAAGTACATATCGGGCAGATAGGGTAGATGCGGTGGTGGAGACAGCGGTCTGCCAGATTCTGGACCGTATCCGTGTCATCGACCAGAAGGACTATCTGAAAAAGCGCCGCCAACAGGAGCTGAACGCCGCCCGCGTCAAGCTGCGTCAGCTGGAGAGTGCGTATAACAAAGCCGTAGAGGAGCGTAAACAGCTGAGCAGTCATATGGTGGATGTACTGGAAGGCAAAAGCCCTTTTACAGCCGAAGATTTGAAGGAACGCATGGATGAAGCCAAGGCAATGGCGGAGGAATTTGCGCAGCAGATGGAGGCGCAGAAGGTGCTGCTGCGGGAAACCCAGTTGCGGCAGGAGGCTGTCGAGGAGCATTTTCAGCAGCTCAAGGGCTACGCTCAGGTTTATCAGGATGCGACCATGGAGGAGAAGCGCCGTATCGTTTCGGCCCTCATCGAGCGCGTGACCGTCTCTCGGGGGTATGAGATTCATATTCAGTTCCGTGTGGGGCTGGATGTGCTTGACAATTTGGATGACTAAACAGCAAGCCGCCGGTGCGTTGCACCGGCGGCTTTTTTGCATTTATTTGATTTCCTGCTCCAGAGCATCAAACTCCGGTGTGGAGAAAAATTCCCCCAGCGTGATTTCCAGACCATCACACAGCTTCTTAATGGTGACGGTACCCGGATTCTGGCTCTCACCGTTCAGAATGCTTTTGACCGTGGCCTGGGGTACAGCGGCAAGATTGCTCAAACCGTTCGGCGTCAGACCGCGTTCCTCGCACAATTGTTTAATTCGGAATACAATTGCTTCCCGTGTATCCATCGCCTACTCCTTAGTGACATATCGTCTTTTCCATATGATATGTCATCCCGGATTGGCATATTAGTGATGTTTCACTAACTCGAAAATTTGTGGTAATATAGTGATAAATCACTAATTTGGAGGTAGTACGATGGACAAAGAAAAGACCTGCTGTGTCACGGGGCATCGTGATATTCCAGCAGAACAAATGGACAGAATTCAGAAATTGCTGCGTCAAGAGATTCTGGCAGCTATTGAGGACGGCTACACCCATTTCATCAGCGGCTTCGCCGCCGGGGCGGATTTGCTCTTTGCGGACATTGTAGCGGAGCTGAAGGAGATCTACCTCATCACCCTGGAGGCGGCTATCCCCTACCCCGGACGCATGAAAACACCGGATGAAACCTTTCAAAGGCTCATCCGGTGCTGCGATACGGTGAAAATTCACTCCGATGTGTATTCCAAAGGCTGCTATATGCGCCGCAACCGCTATATGGTGGACCAATCTCAGCGGGTGGTTGCCGTCTACGACGGCCGGCCCACCGGCGGCACCGCCGTCACCGTGCGCTATGCCAGTGGGAAAGATGTGCGGGTGTTGTGGAGATAGCTGCCAATTAGCAACTCATTCTTGCGGTAAGCGCCATCATACGATAAAATGGAATATCATAGAAAATGCTCGGAGATTCTGTTGAAAACCGGGCGGCAGGAGGAACACATATGGTCACAGGCGCCATTAAGAATAAAGTGGATAAAATCTGGACGGACATCTGGGCGAGCGGTGTCACCAACCCGCTGACGGTCATCGAACAGCTGACCTATCTCATGTTCATCCGCTCTCTGGATGAAAAAGAGCTGGAGACTGAGGAATTTGAGAATCTGAGCGGCGAGAAGCTGGACAAGATTTTCCCCCAGTCCGCCGTGGGTCAGTCCATGCGCTGGAGCAAGTTCAAAAATGACGACCCCCGGGCGATTTACGACGTGATTTCCCAGCGGGTCTTCCCTGCCATCAAAAATATGAAACACGGCCACTTGCCTGACTTCAACCAGCAGGGCGAACTGGTGGAAATCGAGGAGGAGGCAAACGGCGAAGAAAATACCGCCTTTGCCCGCTATATGAGCGACGCCATGTTCCTCATCCCCACGCCCCAGGTGCTGCAAAAAATCATCACCGGTCTGGACGACCTCTATGAGCACGACCTGACGGGTCTGGATATGCAGGGCGATTTGTACGAGTATATGCTGAGCAAGCTGTCCACCGCGGGCCAGAACGGTCAGTTCCGCACCCCCAAGCATATTCGGGAGATGATGGTGGAGCTGCTGCAGCCCACGCCGGAGGACACCATCTGCGACCCAGCCTGTGGTACGGCGGGCTTTCTGGTGTCGGCAGCGGAGTATGTCCGGAGCCACTATGAGAGCACTATGACCAGCGAGCAGTGGGAGCATTTTGCCGGCCCCATGTTCACCGGCTTTGACACCGACCGGACCATGCTGCGCATCTCCGCCATGAATCTGATGCTCCACTCCATCAGCCGCCCGGAGATCGACTACAAGGACAGCGTATCCAAGCAGAACGAGATTCGGGACAAGTTCACCATGTGCCTGGCCAATCCCCCTTTCAAGGGCACCGTGGACGCCGAAAGCATCCACGACAATCTGAAAGCCGTCACCAATACCAAAAAGACCGAGCTGCTGTTTCTGGCCCTGTTCCTGCGGATGCTGAAAAAGGGCGGTCAGTGCGCCTGCATCGTGCCGGACGGCGTGCTGTTCGGCTCCTCCAAAGCCCACAAGGCCATTCGGAGGGAGCTGGTGGAGAACCATCAGCTGCGGGCGATCATCTCCATGCCCTCCGGCGTGTTCAAACCCTACGCCGGTGTGTCCACGGCGGTGCTGGTGTTCACCAAGACCGGCGCGGGCGGCACGGAAAACGTGTGGTTCTACGACATGAAGGCCGACGGTTTTTCTCTGGACGATAAGCGCAGCGAGATTGCGGACAACGACATTCCCGACATCATCGAGCGGTTCCACAATCTGGATAGGGAGGCCGACCGGCAGCGCACGGAGCAGAGCTTCTTTGTGCCGAAGCAGGAGATTGCCGACAATGACTATGACCTGTCCATCAACAAGTACAAGAAAGTGGAATATGTGCCGGTGGAGTATCCCTCTACGCAGGAAATTATGAAGGATATTGTCGCCACGGAGTCGGAGATTCAGAAGGGCATCAAATTGCTGTGGTCCGATTTGGAAGGAACCCCTTGGTCTGAACTGGAAGGAAAGACCTGGGCGGAGCTGGAGGGGATGCTGTGATGGCGAGATTGGACGAAATATTTCATTTGCAGATGGGAAAAACACCGTCTCGAAACAACGCTGATTACTGGACTGATGGACAGTATGATTGGGTATCTATTGCTGATTTAGGCACTTACTCCAAATATGTAGAAGCTACAAAAGAGAAGATTTCTGCGTCTGCTGTCCGCGAAAGTGGAATAAAAAGTGTTCCAGCTAACACCGTTATTATGAGTTTCAAACTTTCGTTGGGAAAAACCGCTATCACACAAGCACCCGTATATACTAACGAGGCAATCATGGCATTTATTCCAACCGGGAAATACGCAGTGTTACCGGACTATTTTTATCATTTGTTTTCTGCAAAGGATTGGACAAAAGGGACAAACCGTGCAGTTATGGGTACAACATTAAATAAATCAACACTTGGTGCAGTCACCATAACAGTTCCTCCCTTGGACGAACAGCGCAGAATTGCGGCGGTGCTGGACAAGGTCAGCGACCTGATTGCCAAACGCCGTCAGCAGCTGGACAAGCTGGATGAGCTGGTCAAAGCGCGGTTTGTGGAGATGTTTGGAGACCCACAAGATAACGAAAAAAACTGGAACATGAGAACGTTTAAAGAAATTTGTACAGTGCGACAGGGACTACAAATACCGATTTCCAAACGATTAACACATTTTGAAGAAAGCTGTTATGAATATATTACAGTTGCGTATTTACATGGAGTAAAGGATAAAGAATATATTAAGAATCCCAAAAGTACAGTTATATGCACTAAAGACGATATTTTAATGACCCGTACTGGAAATACCGGGATGGTAATTACCAATGTTGCAGGGGTGTTTCATAATAACTTTTTCCTTATTGATTTTGATCGAGATAAATATATCAAAGAATTCTTGGTTGAGTATTTAAATTTGGATTTAATACAAACAGAGCTCAAAAAACGAGCCGGTATATCAACAATTCCAGATTTAAATCATAGTGAATTTTATAAAATTGCAATATATGAACCCCCAATTGACCTACAAAACCAATTTGCTGCCTTTGTCAAGCAAATAGAAAAATCAAAAGCCACCATCAACCGCAGCCTTGAAAAGCTGGAAACGCTGAAAAAGTCGCTGATGCAGGAGTATTTTGGAGGATAGGTAAATGACACAAGAACAAGAAAAATATATGGAAGCCAAACATGACGCCCTCAAAGCCGCAAAATCATTTAATGAGTTAACCCCGCAGCAGAGGGAACAATTAGCAAAAGAACTTTTGGGCGCAGAAGTTTTTGCTGCAATGTGCAATATGATGCGGCAGTATTTTGTTGGAGGAACGTCTAATGGATGAAATTATTCTTCACGATTTTGAGGAGCCAAATCCTGATTGCCAATTTAACTATCTACTTGATACTGCGGCAGTCAATCGGTTTGCAGAACACAGAGACTGGATTGATATAGCAGAGAAATCACTTGAATTGGGGTTTCATTACTATAAAACAGCCAATCAAGATTATGAATTATCCGGTCGAGGCGCTAAAACTTACGACGCAAACTGTATACCCCATGTCAAAATCACTGACAATTTTAGGGCAAAAATGATAGCATTTGACGAGATACTAAAGCGTCTAAAAGTTAAACGTTTATCAAGTATAGCGTCCCTCATGAAAGGCCACTGGCTTTTAGACGGCACATATCGAATCCTCGATGATAAAAGCAAAGTGGGCGAGATGACAAAAGAAATATTTCAGTTTGATGAAAAAACTAGAGCAGAAAAGCCTTTTGCCCAACACTATGATGCTATGTCGGCAGAAGCTGCCATGTATCATGGATGTACTCTGGTGAGTGATGACAAGAATCTACGAAATATCGTTAATAAATATTTTCCCGAAAGAGCGATACCAACGAAAGACTTAATTGATTATATCCAGGCGCAATTAAGATAAGGAGGTCACACCATGACCAACTTCTCCTTCCTCCAATGCAAAACCGAATACGCCCTCTTTGCCCCGGCGTGCGTGGAGGCGGAGAAGATTTTTGCCTCCGCTCCGGCACTGTGCGCCGTGGGGTGCCGCAAGGCGCTGGAGCTGGCGGTGAAGTGGGTCTATGCCGCCGACACCACTATGAAGCTGCCCTACAAGGACAATCTCCAGTCCCTCATCCACGAGCCGTCCTTCCGCTTTGCCGTGGACTCCAACACCTGGGGCAAGTTTCCCTTCATCATCAAGCTGGGCAATCTGGCGGTACATACGGAGCGCAGCGTGCAGAAGAGCGATGCCCTGGCGGCGCTCCGGGGCCTCTTTGAGTTCGTGGAGTGGATCGACTACTGCTATGGCAGCGACTACCAGGAGCGCAAGTTTGACCCCTCCCTCATTCCCTCCGAACAGGTGGAAGTGGACGCCGCCAAGGTCAAGGAGCAGGAGAGCCTACTGGACGAAAAAGAGGCCCAAATCGAGGCATTGCGCAAGCAAATCGAAGAGATGGCCGCCCAGTACACGGCAGCCAAGGAGCAGCACCAAAAGGCACGCACTTTCCAGCCGGAGGACCTCTCCGAGTTCAAGACCCGGAAAATCTACATCGACGTGGATATGAAGCAAATGGGCTGGAAATTCGACGGCCCCGACGCCAATGTGCGGGAGGAGTACGAGGTGGAGGGCATGGCCGGCGTGCCGGGTCAGCCCGGCTACTGCGACTATGTGCTCTTCGGCAAGGACGGTCTGCCCCTGGCGGTGGTGGAAGCCAAGCGGTCGAGCAAGGACCCCAACATCGGGCGCAAGCAGGCGGTTTTATACGCCGATTGCTTGGAGCGGAAGTTTGGCCGCCGCCCCATGATGTTCACCACAAACGGCTTTGAGACCTATTTCTGGGACGACCAGAGCGGCCCTCAGCGGAAGGTCAGCGGCATTTTCAGCAAGGACGATTTGCAGAAGCTGATGAACCGCCGGGAGGAGCGGCAGAACCTGGACGACATCCCCATCGACGACAAAATCACCGACCGCTACTATCAGAAAGAGGCCATCCGGGCCGTCTGCGGTCAGGTACAGAAGGGGTTCCGAAAGCATCTGCTGGTCATGGCCACCGGCACCGGCAAGACCCGGACAGCCTCCAGCCTGACCGATGTACTGAGCCGGGGCAAATGGGTCACCAACATCCTGTTTCTGGCCGACCGCACCGCTTTGGTGAAGCAGGCCAAGGACGATTTCAAGAACTATCTGCCCGATATGTCCCTGTGCAATCTCTGCTCCAACAGGGATGACCGAAATGCCCGCATTGTGTTTTCCACCTATCCTACGATTTTGAACGCCATTGATGATACGAAATCCAAGGACGGGCGGCAGCTTTTCACCCCGGCCCACTTCGACCTCATCATCATTGACGAGAGCCACCGGAGCATTTTCAAGAAATACCGGGCGATTTTCGAGTATTTTGACGCCCTGATGGTGGGCCTCACCGCCACGCCCAAGACCGACGTGGACCGCAACACCTACGACTTTTTCGAGATGGAGCACGGCGTGCCTACCTACGCCTACGACTACGAGACGGCGGTCCATCAAGACCATGTGCTGGTGCCCTACTACAACTATGAGGTCAAGACCAAGTTTCTGGAGGAGGGCATCACATACGACGACCTGTCCGAGGAGGACAAGGAGCGCTATGAGGATGATTTCATCGAGGATGGCATGATGCCGGAGTTCATCCCCTCGGCGGCACTGAATAAGTTTGTGTTCAACGAGCTGACGGTGGACACGGTGCTCCAGGATCTCATGGAGCGGGGCATCCAGGTGGCCGGCGGCGACCGACTGGGCAAAACCATCATCTTTGCTCAGAACAAGCGCCACGCGGAGTTCATTCTGGAGCGGTTCAACAAGCTCTATCCCCATTATCACGGGAAGTTTGCCCAGCGGGTTATCTGCGATGATGCCTACGCCCAGACTATCATTGACGACTTCAAGCAGGCGGAGAAGGAGCCTCACATCGCCGTATCCGTGGACATGATGGACACGGGCATCGACGTGCCGGAGTGCGTCAATCTGGTGTTTTTCAAGAAGGTGCGTTCCAAGGCGAAGTTCTGGCAGATGATTGGCCGAGGTACCCGGCTGTGCAAAGGACTCGCCTGCATCGACCAGATTGACGGGGAATACACAGACAAGCGCCGTTTTCTGATTTTTGACTACTGTGGCAACTTTGAGTATTTCCGGGAGCACAAAGAGGGCTATGAAACCCAGGAGACGAAAACTCTGTCGGAGAACATCTTCGGCAAGCAGGTAAAAATCGCCATGGCCCTCCAGGAGAGCGCCTTTGCCGGAGAGGACTATCAGGCGTGGCGGGATGAGCTGGTACAGTCCTGCCATGGGCAGGTTGCTGAGTTGCAACCGGAACTGATTTCCGTGAAGCTGCGGATGCAGTATGTGGAGAAGTTCAAAAAGCCGGAGGCGTTTGCCTGCATCAGTGAGAGCGATAAGGGTGAGCTGCTGGAGCATATTGCGCCCCTGGTTCGGCTGAACGACACCGATGAGTTTGCCAAGCGCTTTGACAACTTCATGTATGGTCTGATTCTCGCCAGCATGGAGCAGCTGCCGGCGTTTCGCTATGCCCAGCGGCAACTGCGGGACACCGCCGCCCTTCTGGAGCGCAAGGTCAGCATCCCTCAGGTGAAAAATAAGCTGGATGTGATTCGGGAGGTTCAGGGCGACACCTTCTGGGAGGCGAGCGATATCCTGCGCTTCGAGTGGGCACGGAAGGAACTGCGGGATCTCATCAAATTCCTGGATGAGGGCGGCGGAGAACAGAAGCGCATCGTCACCAAGCTCACCGACCCGGTCATTGACCGGCAGGAGGGCTCCCCTCTGGATGCCGCCTATGACTTTGAGGACTACCGTGCCAAGGTCAACCGCTATGTGAATGAGCACGGGGACACCTTGGCCATTTACAAACTGACCCACAACATCCCGCTGTCCGTGGGCGACTATCAGGAGCTGGAACGAGTGCTGACCAGTGAGCTGGGCAACAAAGAGGACTATGCCCGTGAGTTTGGCGACACACCATTTGGACTCCTGGTACGAAAAATTGCCAAGCTGGACCACGACGCAGCCATGCAGGCCTTTTCTGCATTTATCAATGACCAGTCTTTGAACCAGAACCAGATTGCTTTCCTGCATAAAGTCATCAATCATATTGAGCTGAATGGATACATGGAAAGCGTAGCGGTGCTGACCAAGCCGCCCTTCGATAAACCCATTAGCTTCTTGAAACTGTTCGATGCCAAAACCCGGGACTCCATCGTCGAGGCCATCAATCAGGTGCGGGAAAACGCCGTGGAAGTGACGGCGTAGTTTATCATGTTTATTGGAGATAATTATGAGCCGCAAACACAAACATACTCATCCACGCACCATCAAATTAAATGCCACATTTCACGCGCCCAAAGCTGGGACCTATAAATACGAAGGGAATATTTACTCAAAGAAATTCAGAATTTTGGGCGAAGATGGGGATGCAGTCCCACTGGAAAACATTCATATTGAACTGAGCCGTAGCCGAGAATCATGCGAAAGAAAAGGCGCTAAAATCCTTTGTAATATTCCACATATGCAGACCGCGTCATTATCGCCGAACGAAGCCTTGCTCACTTTTGATTACGTGTATGCGGTAGATACTAACACAAAATGCGTAGATGGAAGCTGGCTGTCCGCTGGATGCGTATGCTACCTTGCCAGCTGCCAAAAAATTGAGACACAGTATAGACATGAATTCTCATTAATACGGCAGGTTACCTCTACAAATACATTCTGTCGGTATCAAATGGAGCAACACGTTTGGAACGACACAATCGCTTTTATACAAACAATCGTACCTTCTGACTGTACTGTAGCTCTTGTTGTAGATTGTGACCTGGAAAACATTCAGAAATACAACGAACGTTTACTAAAAATCAGAGATGCTGCATATCTTCCTGAGAATTTCACATTAATCTACGCTTCAGCAGACAACAAGGATACTATTGCAAATAAAATGATTTCCTTTTGTGATTCCTGTGCAAAAGAAGCTTTAGCCAAACTAATATCTCAAAAAAAGCAAGAGAGCGAGTAAGCGTTTCCATATCTATCTTCCGGGCCTGTGCAACGCCCATCCCGGGAGAGCGTACGGTTCGCATCCGTAAGGTCGTCGGTTCGATCCCGATTAGGTCCACCAAGAACGGAAATCGCCGCAGTGAAAACTGCGGCGATTTCTCATTTGACCATAAAAATACCACAGACGGATTTCTGTTTTGACCACTCGATGGGCACTTCCTTTCGGGAGTGCCCGCTTTTTGTTTACAGTCCCACAATTCCTGAGTCCCCGACGGCACAGAAGCGATTTGCTGATCCCAGTTCTCGGAGTTATCATTCAAGGCAGAGCAAACCGGCCCAAGAAAAGTCTCAGGCCGGTTCATGTATTTATGGTGCATATTATTTTTGCTGGGTAAAGGACATAAGCATTGACTTTTGCTTTAATTATAATATTTTCTCTAAAATGATATAATTAAAATGGCCTATGATAAAATGACACCCCATTGACCAGTTTCATTTCAGTCCCAAGCATTGAATACGATCTCGCCCACCGTTTGCGGATTCCAATAGCGGATCTGCTCCAGTTCTTCCGGGCTCAGCTCCCCGCACAGGCCGCTCCAGTCCTGGTTCAGCTCGGCAAGGCTCAGAAAGCGCGCCGGGTCTTCCGACAGTTGGAGCCATTCCGGCTGGCCAGCCAGAACAAATCCGCCGGAGGCATCCCGCTGGGCAAAGGCTGCATAGGGGTAATGGACGTTTCGCAACACAAAGATGGACTGGCCATATCTGCTGATTTTGGCAGAATAGAAGTTTCTTGGGTATGTATCTGTGTCCAATTCTGTCACATTCCCGCCATTTTCCATGGCAATGGAGTAGCACATCTGGCAGAACGCTTTTTCGTCCAAATGCGGCGGCGGAGCGGTGTCTGTGCCCCAAAATCCTGTAATTCCTTTCGGAAGTATCATTTTCATCGTCCTCTATTTGCGGTTGTGTTCTTGAACATTCTTCAAACAAGCCTTTTTGTGATAACCTCATCCACCGGTTCCAGTTCCTTCTCCAGTACACATTGCAGATCCCACAGCATTTGGGGTTCTTCTTCGCCCTCAACAGTCAGTTTCCCTGTAGACTCCCAGCGGCAAAGAATTCTGTAAAGAGTGAGGGCTTCGTGCTCATTTAATTCAATCTTCATCATTCTATCTCCATCAGCGCATTAGGTCATCTATGTAGTTACCGTCAAGGTCAAAAATCGCGGTATAAATTGCCACAAAATCGCCCTCATCATCATAGATGTCCATACTGAACGCAATGCAGAGCAAGGGCGTGTCATACATATAATTTTTCTCAAATGCGGCAATTTTCCGCTTAAACTGATAGGTTTTCGCCACACTCCGGTAATCTGCTCGCATTTCTTTCTGAAAATCCTCCGGATTATCATCGTACCAATTTTTCAGGTACCTCATCATGCACTGCTTGGTTTTCTCAAATATCTCATACTTTTCAAGGTAATCATCAAACGGCAACCCGTTCAGCAACATCTCGCTCATGACATACAATTCTCCTTTAGTCTCCCAGGCCGGACAATCCGTATCCATGCTCCATGGCTACATCACATACATGACCCAATTTATCCGCAAAACGCCGGATCTTTGGGAAGGACAGGCCATATTGCTGGATCACTCTGTTTTCTTCTGTGCCGTGTTCCTCAAGCCACTTGACGATGGATTGCGAAAAAGTCTTGATTGCCGGAACCTGGTCCGCTTCCAGTTGGATTTCCCTGTATGGATCGAATTGATAATAGTATGTATAGTTTGTGAGTTCGTCTCTGATATCGTACAGGAAGTGGCCTATTTCTTCCGGTTCTGATACCTCGTGATCTTCCATCCTTTTTTCGGGGTCCATCGACGCAATCTCAAACGCATGGTTAAGGTCTTTGGCTGCATATATGTCAAGTGCCATAATTTCTTTGCTCCTCTCAGTCTGTGTTTATTCCTTACTGTCTACCCACATCAGGACCTTTCTGCACCTGGGGCAGTGCCACGCCGGGCACTCCGCCAGGGTCGACGGAATGGTAATGGTCTGCCGGGTGAGCAATCCCGCAATTCCCTTTTTCCTCTTCTCTGTCTCTGAGGTAAACTCATACCAACTTTCAAAACCAGCACCAACGCACCCCGCTGTGCCTTGCTCCATCTCAGCGCCACAATCTAAACAGTTCATAGTTCAATGCCCTCGCTTTCCGGCTCCTCAAACGGCAGCCTGATCGGATAAAAGTCCAGCACAAAGTGCTCCTCATCCATTTTTGTATTTGGATGGCAGTCTGAGCGGCCAAAGGTCACATCCCCGATCCGGTGGGTGAAGTCCTCCGCGCAGCTTCCAAAGGCCACATACTGACAGCCGCAATATTCCAGGTATCCGTTCTCGTCCAGCTCCAGCGGCATAGTCTCAAAGGGCTTTTCAATATCCACCCCCAGGGAGTCCAGATAGCGGGCCACCTCAGGATAAGCCGTCTTCACCCTGGCGCAGTAGTTTTGGCAGTAGCCGCAGTTACAGAGGCTCTCAGGGCCACGACTACTGTAATAGGCTCTTGTTTTTTCAATATCTGCTTCCATAGCCTTTCCTCACACCAGAAGCCACTTCTGACCGTCCGGCATTTGGCGAAGGTTTCCCGGTATCCGCTCCAGTACTTCCCCGGTATCATAATCCCGCACCAGAACCTCCTCCCGGTAGTCCGGGTCCTCATACCAAGCCGAAGTATACAGCCTGTTTCCTTCCAGAAACTCAAAAAACTCATGGTCCTCTATCGCAAAGTCCCTACGTTCCGGCCAGATGATCTGAAACTGATTGTCATGGGCTGACCGGGTCAGCATAAGCGGTGAGGCCTCCAGCATGAGATTGTAGCAGTCCTCCACAATCGAGAGAGGCAGCACTGCCAGCGGCTCAGTGGTTTCCTCTGCTTCATGGAAGGTCAGAAGACGAATCTCTTCCTTTGGAAAATCTACCATCAGCAGTACCACCCGCCCGTCGTGATACACCGGTCTTCCAAGATATTGCCCCGACTTTGTGCGTACCGGCTCATAGACCATGCCCTCCGGGCAGTGGACCAGGACAAGCCGGTTTTTCGCAATGGGATGACCGCTGCGGAACAGCTCCTCTGCCTCGTATAAATCGTTGCTGACATAGTCGGCACCCCAGTACCATTTGCTGCTGCCAGGCAGCGGCTCCAGATTGGTAATCCCATTTGTGATGATGCACTTCATATCATATCCTCCGGCTATATCTTGATGAAGTTCTGAGATTATATCACAGTGAATGGAGGATGCTCATGAACATTCTCTTAAGGTTTCTTAATCTTTGGGCGCAAAATTCCTCCTTTTGTTTAAAGTCTCCCAATTCCTGAGCCGTGTACAGCACAGAAATGACTTGCTTAATCCTGTCCATAGAGGTACAATGCATAGCGGAATGAAAAACGCTCCCCGTCTCTGTCGGCGAAAGACACCGGCAAGGGCTGGGGAGCGTTTCTGACCGCAGAAATACTACAGACGGATTTCTGTTTTGACCGCTCAAAGGGTGCCCCTTCTCAGGAGCACCCTTCTTTTGTTTGTGTGGCTCAATTTTTGAGCTAGGGCTATCCTAGCCTCTTGAACTACTATAATTCTCTTCCCTATGCGGGATTGACTTTGGAATGATACCCAGAACCACATTGTGGGGCAAGGGTCTCTTTTTATCCTTACATTTCAATTGATCAATAAAGCCGCCAGAAGCAGCATCTTTTTAGTATGCTTCCGGCGGCTTTTTCACCCCGTCAACGCTTTTATTTAATGTTGCGGATCTGATCAATCCTGCTTTGCAGAGTGTCCATCTGGTCTTTCACGTTTCCAATCAGGGGAGCACCAATGATATTTCCTTCGCCGTCCACCACATAAGTGGTAGGATAGCCGGTAATATCAGCGATAAAATCTTTATAAAAATCATGTTCTGGATCAGGAGAAATATTCTGATAGGTTACACCCTTCTCTTTCAAAATGCTCTTGGCCAGTTCCAATTGCTCCTCATTTTCACCTGAATCCGCCCCAACGCCGATCAAATTGATATTATCCTTCTGAAACTCCTGATACATTTCCTCCAGTTCGGGCATTTCTGCAATACAGGTACCACAACCATTGTTCCAGAAGTTAACAATGGTGACATCGTAATCTGCAAAAATATCATTGGTGATGGTATTACCTTCCGTGTCCGCCTCCGAAAATTCCGGGAATGGGGTCTTGGACACCAGATCCTGCTTCTGAGAGCCGCAGCCCGTCAAAACGGCTGCACTCATTGCCAAAAGCAGGCACAGACTAACAATTCTTTTCATATGCTTCTACCTTCTCTCTGTCTGTTGATTTCAAGGAAAAAGTCCTGCTGATCGCCTGATGGGGGCAAGTGCGGATACAATCCCCGCACCGAATACATTCTGCATGGTTCGGTGTGCGGAATACATCCACATCCATGTTGCACACCTTGCCGCAAGCACCGCAGGAAGTACATCTGTCTGCGTCAACATGGAACCGGTAAAGGGACACCTTGTTCAGCAGGGCGTAAAACGCGCCCAATGGACAGATCCACTTGCAGAACGGGCGATAAAAAAACACAGAAAGCACCACAATGCCAAGCAAAATACAGCTTTTCCATGTGAACAGTTCTCCAAGGCTGGCACGGATACCCGCATCAGACATGGACAGTGGGATGCCGCCTTCCAGGATACCGGCCGGACAAATATATTTACAGAAAAACGGATCGCCCAGTCCCACCTCATTCACAATCGTCATGGGCAAAACGATTACGAACACAACCAGAATGACATATTTGAGGTAGGTGAGGAAATGCAGCTTTTTTGTGCTGAATTTTTTGGTTGGAATCTTATGCAGCAGCTCCTGAAACCACCCAAACGGGCACAGGAAACCGCACACGACACGTCCCAGCAGCACCCCCATCAAAATTAAGAATCCTACGATGTAATAGGCAAACTGGAATTTTGAAGAGCCGATTACAGCCTGCAAAGAACCAATGGGACAGGAGGCGGCAGCCGCGGGGCAAGAGTAGCAGTTCAGGCCGGGGACGCAGACAATTTTGGAACTGCCCTTGTGAATCTTCCCCTGAAAAAAGTTCAGGAAAAATGGGTTGGAGGCAACAGTCGCTGCCAGATGGAATTTCCAGCGGTGTTTATTCTTAGCCAATGCCTACACACTCCAAGCACAAATTGATCCCCTTACTCAAAACTGTTGCCGCCTCTCCCCGCAAAATGCCGGCTCCGATCATAACCATTGCTGCCGCCAGAAGAAATAAAGGGGCTTTGCGAAGGTTCATCCCATCACCGCCATCCCACCGCTTTCACCATCGGCTCCGCTGGCCATCTCTTTTTGCATCTCCACAAAGCTGGCTGCGGAATCTGCAAGAGCTTCGCTCTCTACTGCGGAGCTCCATGCCGAGAGGAAGGAGGCGTTCACGCACCAGGAGGACGCATTGGGCTGTCCCTCGATCATTTCCGCGTAATTGCCGACGGCAACCTTCAGGGAATCGTTGTAATGAATCACAGGAAACGGCGCGCCCTCAAACTGTTCGTTTCCATCCTGGCTTTTGGTGCAAACCAGAATTTCCGCCCCGTTTTCCTTTACCCCCTCGTAACCGTCAACCAACGCCTGATAGAACGACTCTGCCCCAGGGTCGTCCGGGTCAAGGAAAACAAACAAGGTGACATCTGCCATCTGCTCCCGGGTAAACTCCTCTCCAGAGAGGGTTGTGGTAGAAAACTCCCCAATAGCACCCGCTTCCGTTTTACTTGCGGCGGGAACACTCTGCTGCTGCTCATACTCGTCCGCCCACTCCTGGGTGACCCAACCCTTGTCCACCGCGTCCTCAACGGTCAGGCTTCCATTTTCAATGGCCTGCTCGACCTCGTCCAGACTGGGTTTCTGGCTGCCGCAGGCTGCCAGGGACAGTGCACATGCCAACGCCAACATAAGAATGGTCAACCGTTTCATAAAAAGAACTCCTTCTGCTGTTTGATTTGCAGAAGGAGTATAGCATATCCCATATAAAGCCGCTGTTAAGACGAAAAGATGATCTCAAATATACTGCCGCAAGGCTGATTGGCGCGAACCATGATTTTGGCATGATGGCGCTCCAAAATTTTTTTGCACACGGCAAGCCCTAATCCGCTCCCGCCAACAGTCCGGCTTCTGGATTGATCCACCCGAAAAAACGGTTCAAACACGGTGTTGCGGTAATCTTCCGGGATGCCTTCCCCCTGATCGGCGACCCACACCTTCAGAAAATCCCGCTCCTGTCGGAACGTGATGGAGATCACCGTTTGTGGCGGGCTGTATTTCACGGCATTTTCCAGCAAGTTGTAAAAGACCCGCTCCAGCAGATTGTCCTGCCCCAACACAAAACATTTCGTTTGCTCAATCTGGATCTTTATTTCTTTTTCACCCGCCACTCCGGACAGTTCCTCCGCTACATCGCAGAGCAGCGGATACAACGGAACGGGGCTTGTTTTCTCCAGCGGCAAATCTTTGCTGAACCAAAGCAAATCCTCGATCAGCTTGGACAACCGTTCCAACTGCAGGCTCATGGCGGTCACCATTTCCTGCGTTTCGGGATTTTGACGTTCGGACAGAGCAAAGACATCCAGCTTTGCCCGCATGACGGTCAAAGGCGTCCGCAGCTCATGGGCAGCATTGGCGGAAAACTCTTTTTGCAGAAGGAACGACTTCTGCAAATCTGTCATCATCTGGTTGAAGGATATGGTCAGCTGTCGGATCTCATCCGCACTTTGCGGAAGGGCAATCGGCTCCCCCAGGTTTTCTATGTTCCGCCGCTGCACTTCGTTTGATAAATCCCGAATGGGCTTAAGCACATATCCCGCCGCAAAATAAGTAGCAACGCTTCCAACAAAAACAATGAAAACAGTAGCGATTACGGTTTTCTGCTGAAAAACTTGATAGTATGCATTGCCTATGGGCTCAGCGGGCTCCAACGGCAGAATGGGCGTTGAATTCTCATCCATCGCAGGCACCACAGTAACAGCTTTCATCATATGAGCCGCCGACACATTGGACAGCAGCGTCAATGTGACGCAGGAAACCAGCAGAAACAGACTGGCAACCAGGGTAAACCGGATCCGCAGCGGAATCTTTTTCAGCATAAAAGGTATCCCTCCCCGATTCTCGTTTGAATGGGGTCGCGCCCCAAGGGGCTTTTCAGTTTTTTTCGCAGCGCGGACAGATGTACCCGGACGGAGTTGCTGAACGGATCTGCATCCCCATTCCAGACGTGTTCAATCAACTCCTGCTGGGTGATCAGGCGTCCCTGATTCAACAGGAAATATTCCAAGATAGCGAATTCTTTTGTTGTAAGGCTGATGGGTACTCCGTTGATTTCCATGGTTCGATTCAAGGTATTCAACGTGATTTCCTGATAGGTCAGGCAGCTGGACTGCTGGACAAATTTTCGGTTTAACAAAACGCGGATACGCGCTTCCAACTCAGCAAAATGGAATGGCTTGGTCAAATAATCGCTGGCTCCCAGTTCAAAGCCGGACAGCTTGCTGTCCAATTCGGAATTGGCTGATAAAATCAACACGTTTGTTTGAGGCCGTTCCCTCCTCAGTTCCTTCAAGATGGAAAAGCCGTCCTTTCCGGGCAGGTTTAAATCCAATACCACCAGATCGTATTCTTCATCCAGTGCCATTTGGCAGCCCGTTTTTCCGTCATTCGCCTGGTCGACGGCATAGCCTTTTAACGTTAACCCCTTGGCAATATCTTGCAGTAATTCTGTTTCGTCCTCAACAATTAAAATTCTCATTGATAAGATTTCTCCACATTGAATGAGTTCCAGTATTTCTTTTGAAATATCAGGCACATTGTAACAGAAAAGTTTCTCGTTCACAACGTCACCCAACTGGAATAAAAGAAAACATATCTGCTCCATGCGCCAGTCTCCATGTCATCGCCTTTCTGTTCGCTCTTGCGAACAGAAAGATAACAAAGAAAACGGGCGATATATACCGTATTTTTGGCATATCCAGCCTGTTTTTTACCAAAATGCCCGTTTTTGTGCTGTGCGCAGCCTAAAAAATGGGCCATTTTAGGGGTCAAAAAGGAGAATAGCGGAACGAACTTTTTGTGATACAGTAATAGTAAGAAGAAGGATGCACCATTTGGTGCGTCGGAACAGAACAGGGAATCGGAAAGGGCCATGGCCCTTTCCCGGTATGGGGAACCCCATACCGGGACCGCTCCGCCCCGGGAAACACAAAAAGGCGGCCCGCCGCCGCGAAGAGGAGGTACTGTATGAAAAAACGGATGCTCAGTCTATTGACCTGCCTGGCGCTCTGCCTGAGCCTGCTGCCCGTCACGGCGCTGGCGGCGGATGGAACTGCCGACTGGGCCGCAGATGCGGTGAAAACGCTGAACACAATCTATACCGGCAGCGAAAGCGGCCCGTTTTCCAACAGCACGGGTGAGATGACCGAAGGGGATGCCGCAATCATTGCATCAAGCGCAGGCTGGACAACGGCCAAGGTAACTTTGGGCAGTACCACGCCGCTTTCCCGCGGCACGGCCTGTGAAGTGCTGGTGGATGTGTTCGAACTGCCGGTGCCGAGCGGCACAAGCGCTATCCAGTACCTGTATGACCAGAACATCATCAGCAGCAAAGCGAATGGCGATCTGGCAGAAAACGACCCGGTGAGCAAAGCCGAGTTCGCCGTGCTGACCTACCGAGTGCTCAATTTCGTGGGCGGCGGCCTGGGGTCCAGCGTGGCAGAACTCAAGCCCGGCACGGAGGAGTATTTCGCCTGGATGTATCTTGCCGTGCGCAAGTGTGTGCCCTTTGAAACCGCAGAGGGGCAACTGAGCGGTCAGATGTCTAGTACAGAATTGGCTACCTCGGTATGGGATGCAAGTGCAAATGACGGTGAAGGCGCATGGGTCGACCAGCCAAAAAAAGGTGAAGATCTCTGGAACGCCTGGGCCGCAAGATTGCATAGCCTGCTGCCAGAGAATGTAGAACCTGAATTTAAGCCTACATACAATATGGCGGAAAACACTACCCTCCTTGAAGCCGCAAAGATGATGGTAAACGAGTATATGAAGGCCGGCGGTTCGGCTACTATTTTCTCCGATGTTCAGCCTGACGATTGGCATTATGACGGCATCATGTATCTTGCCAACCAGAATATCGTCATCGGCCACGGCGACGGCCAATTCGGGCCGAATGATACTCTGCCCCGGTTCCAGTTTGCTTTGCTGCTGTCCATTATGGATGGAACGATCGAGAGTACAGATACAAACCCTGATCGCATATATAGGGCAGTTATCCATGTGCTTGATAAGGAATACATGAGTGGCACAAAGCCAACTGATGAAGACTGGGATTTTAACAGTGATATTAAGTGGGGTGCAGCCACTAAGACCACCCGGGAGGAAGCCCTTGCGGGCATCCTTATGATGATTAAAGGATTTCCTTTTGATGAGATGGAACGCGTTAATACCGCTATTCTGGATCGCTTTACCGACAAAGGTCAGAGTCAGATACCGACTGATAATTTCAAGCTCATTCTGGCCTATGCCGTCAGCATGGGCCTGCTCAGCGGCACCAGCGAAAATAAGCTATCTCTCACGGAACCTGTGACCCGCGCCCAGGTGGGTGTATTGGCCTACCGCACGCGGATCGGTCTGGACTCCAGCAAGATGAAGGATTACAAGGACAATGTCACCTATGTGTTCCCCGTTTCCGGCTCCGCTGCCGCATCGCCTGTCGTAGCTTTGCCGATGGCGAGAACCGGTCAGAATGTTACCCTGACCCTGCGGGAGGACTGGCGGCTGACCTCCGATCTGGACTTACAGGTTCCGGCGGATACGACCCTGACCATTGTTGGCAATGGCCACCACATCTACGAGATGGGCGGCAAGCTGACCAACAGCGGCAGCGGTACGGTCACCTTTGCGGAGGGCACCGCCCTCTATCCTGCCGCGGGTGATGAGAATATCAACAACATCACTCCCGAAGGCATCTGGGACGCCAAGGAGTCCAACGCCCTGATGGTGCTCCGCGCCGGGGAAGATGGTGACGTTTACTATAAGGTGAAGATTGATCAAACCCCCGGCGGCACCATCACCGTGGACAAGCTGGTGGCCAAAGCGAATGAGCAGGTCACCGTGACCGCCGCGCCGATCGACGGCTATGGTGCGGGACGCTTGGCGGTGCAGAGTTACGGCGATGGTGGCACCTTGGACACGACTCACTACTTTTTTGGGGGTTCCTCTTCGCGTTCCTTCACCATGCCCGACCGTGATGTCACCATCTCGGTGAACTTCGGGGAAAAGCCCGCCGCCCCCTCCTTCTCCCCTGTGGGCGGCGCCTATACCTCCCCCCAGAGCGTGACCATTGCTTCTCAGACTGACGGAGCCGCGGTCTACTACACCACCGATGGCAGCACCCCTACCAGCAATAGCATCCGGTATAATGGCCCCATCACCATTGACAAAACCACCACCCTCAAGGCCGTCGCAGTGAAGGGCGATGTCCATAGTGACGTGACCACCGCTGCCTACACCATCAGCACCGGCGGCGGTTCTACTGGCGGCGGAAACGGTGGCTCCAGCGACCCCACCTACTCCGTCACCCTGCCCGGCAGGGTGGAGGGAGGCACGGTCACCGCCAACAAGCGCTACGCCGAAAAGGGCGAGACCTTCCACTTCACCGTCACCCCCGACGAGGGCTGGGAGCTGGACACCCTGACGGTCACTGACCGCAGCGGCAAGAAATTGGAAGTGACCCACAAGGGCGGCGGCGTGTACGCCTTCCAGATGCCCGCCGGACAGGTGGAGATCGAAATCTCCTTCCGGGAGGTCAAACCCGAACCCCTGCCCTTTACCGATGTGAGGGAGGACACATGGTATTCCGAGGCGGTGCGCTATGTCTATGAGCACGGCCTCATGGCGGGCACCGGTGCCGCCACCTTCGGCCCCGACGTCACCACCAGCCGCTCCATGATCGCCACCATCCTCTGGCGCATCGCAGACAGCCCGGTGGTGAACTACGCCATGAACTTCTCCGACGTGCCTCAGGGCCAGTGGTACTCCGAGGCGGTCCGCTGGGCTGTCAGTGAGGGCGTGGTCTCCGGCTACGGCGACGGCTCCTTCGGCACCAACGACCCCATTACCCGGGAACAGTTTGCCCTCATGCTGTGGCGGCTGGCCCAGAACCAGGGCTATGACGTGTCCGTGGGCGAGAGCACCAACATTCTCTCCTATACGGATGTTTCGGAGGTCTCTGAGTACGCCATTCCCGCCCTCCAGTGGGCCGTGGGCGCAGGCATCATCAGCGGCACCGGCGACGGCTCCACCCTCTCCCCCCAGGGCCAGGCTACCCGGGCTCAGGCCGCGGTGATGCTCATGCGGTTTTGTGAAAAATATGTGACCTGGTAACCTTCCCAGGCGTTCAAAAAGTCCCCGTTTCATTCCCCGCATTCCCTGCAGAACAGGGGATGCGGGGATTTTTCTTTCCTGGGAGGCGGGCGGCGGCTCCTCCGGCTCCCCCCGCCTATTTGGAACGCAAACGCCGTACAAATGAAGAAGTCCGTTTTTCGAAGGGTTCGAAAAACGGACTTCTTTGTTCTGCTGCAAACGCTCTGCTCAGGACTTGGTTTTCCGCAGCATACGGCTTGCATTCAGAATGGCCAGCACCGACACACCCACATCGGCAAAGACAGCCATCCACATGTTGGCCATGCCGAAGGCGGACAGGATCAGCACCAGGAACTTCACCCCCAGGGCGAAGACGATGTTCTGCCGCACAATGCGCAGGGTCTTCCGGGCGATGGACACAGCCACCGGGAGTTTGGTGAGGTCGTCGTCCATGAGCACCACGTCCGCCGCCTCGATGGCGGCGTCGGAGCCCATGGCTCCCATGGCCACCCCCACGTCCGCCCGGGAGAGGACCGGCGCGTCGTTGATGCCGTCCCCCACAAAGACCAGCTGCTCTCCGGGCCGCTTTTGGACCAGCAGCTGCTCCACCCGCTCCACCTTGTCTCCGGGGAGCAGGCCGGCGTGGACCTCGTCCAGCCCAAGGGCTTTCCCCACCGCCTGGCCCACGGCGGGAGCGTCGCCGGTGAGCATCACCGTGCGGCCCACGCCCTCCGCCTTCAGCATCCGAAGAGCCTGAGGAGCGCTCTCCTTGATCTGGTCGGCCACCACCAGGCGGCCCAGGTACTGTCCATCCGCCGCCACATAGACCACCGTGCCCGCCGGTTCCCCGCCTTCCGGCACCGCCACGCCAAACTCCTTCATCAGCTTCCCGTTGCCTGCCAGCACGGTCCGGCCGTCCACCACGGCCCGGACGCCCCGGCCGGGGAGCTCCTCCGCCTGGGTGACCCGGCTGAAGTCCGCCTCCGGGCAGGCCTCCTGGATGGACCGGGAGATGGGGTGGGTGCTGAAATGCTCCGCCAACGCGGCCAGTTCCAGAAGCTCCTCCCGGCTGCCCGCGGCCGCCTCCGCCTCGGTCACAGCAAAGCGCCCCTGGGTCAGAGTACCCGTCTTGTCAAAGACCACGATGCCGGCCTGGGCCAGGGCCTCCAGGTAGTTGCCGCCCTTCACCAGAATACCCTGGCGGGAGGCTCCACCGATGCCCCCGAAGAAGCTGAGGGGGATGGAAATGACCAGAGCGCAGGGGCAGGAGACCACCAGGAAGATAAGGGCCCGCTGAATCCACATGCCGAAGGTTCCCAGCCCCAGCAGCGGGGGCAGGAAGGCTAGAGCCAGGGCGGCAAAGACCACCGCCGGGGTATAGTAGCGGGCAAACTTGGTGATGAAGTGCTCCGCCTTGGCCTTTTTGGAGGCGGAGTTCTCCACCAGCTCCAGAATCTTGGACACGGTGGAGTCCTCAAAGGGCTTGGTGACCCGGATGCGCAGCACCCCGGAGAGGTTGATGCAGCCGCTGACCACGTCCCGGCCCTCCCCCACCTCACGGGGCATGGACTCGCCGGTGAGGGCGGCGGTATCCAGGGTGGAGCTGCCCTCCGTCACCACGCCGTCCAGGGGGATGCGCTCTCCGGGTTTTACCAGAATGGTGTCCCCCACGGAGACCTCCTCCGGGTCCACCTGCACCAGCTGGCCCTCCTGCTCTACATTGGCATAGTCGGGACGGATGTCCATGAGGTCGGAGATGGAGCGGCGGCTGCGGTCCACCGCCACACTCTGGAAGAGCTCCCCTACCTGGTAGAAGAGCATGACCGCCACGCCCTCCCGGTACTCGCCGCAGCCGAAGGCGCCCACAGTGGCCACCGCCATGAGGAAGTTTTCGTCAAAGACCTGGCCGTTTTTGATGTTGCGGATGGCCCGCCACAGCACATCCCAGCCGATGATAAAATACGGAATGAGGTAGGGCACCCACCCCGCCAGGGAGAAGGCGGGCTGGCCCGTCTCGCTCACATGGCTCACCGATACAAAGGGGATCCCCACGGGCAGCCAGATGCGCCCGCCCCACAGGGACAACCCCAGCAGCAGGGCAAAGCTCACCAGAATCCGGCCCAGCATCTTTTTCTGCTTTTTGGTCATAACACGCCTCTCCTCCGTTCCGGCGCGCGTCCCCGAGGGAACAGCGCCTTATTTCAGCACAATCTCGCAGTCCGGCTCCACCTTTTTGCAGACCTTCACCGCCTGGCGCATGATCTCCTCCAGCCGGTTCTCCTCCGCCTCGATGGTCAGCTTCTGGGTCATGAAGCTGATGCTCACGTCCTGCACGCCGTCCAGCTTCCGGATGGCGTCCTCCATCTTGGCCGCGCAGTTGGCACAGTCCAGATCTCGCATTTTATAGGTCTTCTTCATAACGTTTTACCCCTTTCCAATCTGAATCCGCTTATTGCTCCGTAATGTGCTCCATGCCCTGGGACAAAATCCGGATGACGTGCTCGTCGGCCAGGGAATAGTAGACGGTCTTCCCCTCCCGGCGGAACTTCACCAGCTTGCTCCCCTTCAGCACCCGCAGCTGGTGGGAGACCGCGCTCTGGGTCACCTCCATGAGCTTAGCGATGTCACACACGCACAGCTCCCCCTCCAGCAGGGCATACAAAATTTTCACCCGCGTGCTGTCGCCGAAAATTTTGAACAGCTCCGCCAGATCGTACAGCGTCTCGTCCGCCGGCAGGAGACTCCGCACCTGCTCCACCGCATCCAGATGAACCTGACTCTCCTCACAGCAGGGCAAATCCCGTGGTTCCATAGGTTTCTCCTTTCTCAATATATGAACATGTATTCATTTGTTGATTCGAATATACTCCTGACATTCCATTCTGTCAAGAGGAAAATGCGTCGAAGTCTGGTATTTTTCCTTTTGGGCTGGTATAATGCAAGTTATCCTTTGGGACACAGTTTAGTTTCATTGTCTGCAACGGGTACCATATTCAGGAAGGAGTCTGATTTTGGATGAAGAATATGGATTTGCTGAATTTGCTGTTGGACCGGCGCAGCTGTCGGAAATTCCGTCCCGAACCTCTGGACCGGCCCACTCTGGCCGCCATTGTGGAGGCGGGGCGCTACGCCCCCAGCGCCATGAACGGTCAACTGTGCCGCTTCTATGTCATCACCGATCCCCAGATGCTGCAGCGCATCTCCGATACGGTCAGCCGCCGCCTGAAGGGCTTTGAGGAGAAGGACTGCCGCTACGGCGCCCCTGCCCTGGTGCTGGTGACCAATCAGGAGAGCAATGGCTGCGCTCTGCAGGACGCCGCCTGCGCCATGGAAAACATGATGCTGGCTGCCAGTGCGGTGGGGGTGGGCTCCTGCTGGATCAACCAGCCCTATCACCTGCGGAAGGACGAGGAGATGCAGGCGCTGCTCACTGAGCTGGGTGCCCAGTCCGGCGAGTTCCCCTGCTGCTCTCTGGCCCTGGGTCTGCCGGAGGGCCCCCTGTTCCCCGGACGCCGGGAGCACACCGGCAATGGGGTGACTTGGGTAACCGGCGAAAAAAATAGTTGAAAAAAGTGGGAACTTTTTTTCCGGGCCTGCGTCAAACCCTCTGACAAACGAAATGTGCTGAATTGACTCAGCTCGGAAAAGGAGTTTTACCATGAAAAGACGTGCATTCGCCCTGGCGCTGGCCTGCGCCCTGTCCCTGGCTCTGCTGACCTCCTGCGGAGGAAACAGCGGCAGCGGTTCCTCTGTGTCCGGCAGCGGCTCCAACCTGTCCGGTAGTTCCTCCTCCAGCCAGGATGGCTCTGACGTGTCCACCCCCGGCTCCTCTCAGATTGACGGCTCCCAGAGCGAGGGCAGCCAGTCCTCTGGCTCTGCCAGCTCTCAGCAGCCTGATGTCTCTCAGCCCGAGCAGACCAAGCTGACCCTGAACCGCACGGAGTTCGCCCTGTTCACCACCGGTTCCTCCTTCCGTCTGAAGGCCGCCGGCGCTCCCGAGGGTACCACCGTCACCTGGAAGTCCAGCAATGACAAGGTAGCCACCGTGGGCGAGGACGGCACCGTTACCTACGTGGCCGCCGGCAACGCCACCATTACCGCCACCGCCGGCGACCTGACCGCCACCTGCAAGGTGTACTGCAAGGCCGAGGATAAGCCCGAGCAGCCCGACAACGGCGGTTCCTCTTCCGGCGGCTCTTCCAGCTCCGGTTCCGGCTCCTCTTCCGGCGGCTCCTCCAGCCAGACCGTGGATCTGAAGGCCTTTGCCGACACCGTGATTGCCGACTACGAGCTGCCCTTCATGTCTGCAATGGACAGCACCATGCTGACCAATTACCTGCCCGGCCTGTCCGACCTGTCCGCCCAGCTGGCGGCCTACACCTGCCAGATGTCCCCCTCCCCCGCCGGCGACCTGGTGCTGGTGCAGGTGAAGGACAGCAAGGATGTGGCCGCTGTGAAGTCCATCTTCCAGGCCCGCATTGACAACATGGTGGGCACCGACGAGAATCCCGGCGCCGCCTGGTATCCCGAGCCCATCCGCATGTGGAAGGAAGATTCCCGCATCGTGTCCAACGGCAACTACGTGATGCTGGTGGTCTGCGGCGACTGCGATTCCATCGTGAAGGACTTCAACGCCCTGTTTTAATTTGATTCCCTGTTCCACATACTAGTTAAGCGCGCGTTTTACATCTCAAACGGCGGACGAGCGAGTCGTCCGCCGTTTCTATGAGGAGGCTTCCCATGGTTTTTTCCACCCCCATCTTTTTATTCTGTTTTCTGGTCCTGACCCTGCTGGTCTATTATCTGGTCCCCCGGGGTCTGCGCAATGTAGTACTGCTGTGCTCCTCCCTGTTCTTCTATTTCTGGGGCGAGCGGATCTTCGTTCTGATTATGCTCCTGTCCACCGCCATCGACTACACCCACGGTCTTCTGGTGGAACGGTGCCAGAAAAATGGCAACGACAAGGGCGCCCGGTGGGCGGTGGCCTCCTCGGTCATCTTCAATCTGGCCCTGCTGTTCTTCTTCAAGTACTGGGACTTTATTGCCTCCTCCCTCCAGGCCGTCGGTCTGACCTTTATGCCGGTGCTGAACACCCACTTACCCATCGGCATCTCCTTCTACACCTTCCAGACCATGAGCTACACCATTGACGTCTACCGCGGGGACGCCCGGGCCCAGCGCAACATCATTAACTTCGGTACCTTCGTCACCCTTTTCCCTCAGCTCATCGCCGGCCCCATCATTAAGTATAAGGATCTGGGCGACCAGATCGACAGCCGCACCTACTCCTCCGAGCGTTTCGCCAGCGGCGTGCAGATTTTCATGGTGGGCCTTGGCAAGAAGCTGCTCATCGCCAACAACGTGGGTATGCTGTGGGACACCTACAAGGCCATGGCTCCCGGGGACCTGACCGTGGCTGGGGCTTGGCTGGGTGTGCTGGCCTTCACCTTCCAGATTTACTTCGACTTCTCCGGTTACTCCGATATGGCCGTCGGTCTGGGCCGGATGCTGGGCTTTGAGTTCCTGCCCAACTTCAACTACCCCTATATTTCCAAGAGCATCACCGAGTTCTGGCGGCGCTGGCACATCTCTCTGTCCACCTGGTTCAAAGAGTATCTCTATATCCCCCTGGGGGGCAACCGCTGCTCCAAGTCCCGCTGGATGTTTAACCTGCTGGTGGTGTGGGCCGCCACCGGCATCTGGCACGGCGCCAGCTGGAACTATCTCATCTGGGGTCTCTATTTCTTCGTTCTGCTCATGATCGAGAAGTTCTTCCTGCTGAATCTGCTGAAAAAAGCTCCCGCTCTGGTGGGACACGTCTATACCCTGTTCTTCGTACTGGTCAGCTGGGCCATCTTCGGTCTGGAAAACTTTACTCAGCTCACCGCTTACCTGAAGGTCATGTTCGGTCTGGGCGGCGTGCCCCTGATCAACGGGGAACTGGGCTACTATCTGTCCAGCTACCTGCCCATCCTGTGCGTGGCCGCCCTGGCCTCCACGCCTCTTGGCGTGAGCCTGTACCGCCGGGGCAGCGTCCGGGTGCAGCAGGTGGTCTGCACGGTGCTGGTGGTTGCCGGACTGGTGGTATGCACTGCCTATCTGGTGGACGGCACCTACAACCCCTTCCTCTATTTCCGCTTTTAAAGGAGGCGTAGTACCATGACCAAAAAATACAGCATTTTCCTTACCGTTCTGTTCTGCGCCTTCATCGGCGGGGTATTTCTCATCAGCCTGCTGCTGCCCAAAAAAGAGTTTTCCCCCCTGGAAAACCGCTATCTGGAAAAGCCCCCCAAGCTGAGCCTGGAGACTGTGTCGGACGGCACCTTCATGGAGGACGCGGAGGACTATGTCTCCGACCACATTGTGGGCCGGGACTTCTGGGTGGCCGCCAAGGCCTGGAGCGAGCGCCTGAGCGGCAAGCACGAAAACAACGGGGTCTACTTCGGCAAGGAGGACACCCTCATCAACCGGGTGAAGGACCCGGACATGGACAAGCTGAACAAGGACATGGGCTATGTGGACTCTCTGGTGAGCAATGCCACCATCCCTGTCTACTTCGGCCTCATTCCCACCTCCGCCGCCATCTGGTCTGACCGGCTCCCCGCCGGGGCCCCCACCGCGGACGAGCAATCCATCATTGACCAGCTCTACTTCACCACCGGGGCCAATACCGTGGACCTGTATTCCGCCCTCAACGAGCACAACGACGAGGACATCTACTACCGCACTGACCACCACTGGACCAGCCTGGGGGCGTTCTACGGTGCCAACGCCCTGCTGGAGGCCATGGGAATGGAGCCCCTCAATCTGGACGACTATCAGAAGACCACCGTCTCCGACCAGTTCTACGGCACCACCTTCTCCTCCTCCGGCGTGCGGTGGGTGAAGCCCGACTGCATTGACACCTACGTCCCCGGGGACGGCGTCACCGTCACCTCCTACTTTGGGGGCAATCCCTCCCAGGGCTCCCTCTACGTGGACAGCTACCTGGACGTGAAGGATAAGTACTCCTACTTCCTGGGCGGCAACCAGGCTCTGTGTGTCATTGAGACCGAGCACACCGACGCCCCCAGCGTGCTCATCGTCCGGGATTCCTACTCCGACTCCCTGGCTCCCTTCCTCACGGAGCGTTTTTCCGAGATCCACCTCTTCGACCTGCGCTACAACAAGACCAGCCTGAAGAGCTATATCGAGGAGCACAACATCGACAATGTGGTGGTGCTCTACTCCTTCTCCAACTTCGTTACCGACCAGAACCTGTTCCTGCTTGGGCAATAAATAAGTTCAAGGCGGAGGCGCTCGTGCGCCTCTGCCTTGTTTTTTTCCCAAAGCTCTGGTACTATGGCAGAGAACAAGGAGGTGGAGGTATGACCCAATTTGACCCAAGGGCGCTGCGGGTGCTGGAGCGGCTCAAGGCAGCCGGGCACCAGGCGGTGCTGGTGGGCGGCTGCGTACGGGACGGGCTGCTGGGCCTTGCCCCTCACGACTATGACGCCGCCACCTCCGCCCTGCCCCGGGAAATTCTCTCCGCCTGCCGGGAGTTTCGGTGCGTGGAGACGGGAATTGCCCACGGCACCGTCACCGTTCTGTGTGAGGGGCTCCCCGTGGAGGTGACCACCTTCCGCCGTGAGGGGACCTACTCCGACCACCGCCACCCTGACCAGGTGGCCTTCACCACCAGCCTGGAGGAGGACCTGAAACGGCGGGATTTCACCATCAACGCCATGGCCTGGGGGCCGGAGGGGCTGACCGACCTCTTCGGCGGGCAGGAGGACCTGAGAACGCGTCAGGTGCGCTGCGTGGGCTGTCCAGACCTCCGCTTCCAGGAGGACGCCCTGCGCCTGCTGCGGGGACTGCGGCTGGCCGCCCAGCTGGACTTTTCCCTCCATCCGGACACCGCCGACGCCATCCGCCGAAACCCGCCCCAGCTCTCCCATGTGGCCTGGGAGCGCATCTCCGCCGAATTTGTCCGTCTCATCTGCTCCCCCGCAGCGGGTCGGATTCTGCTGGATTTCCCGGAGGCCACCGTCCAGGTCATTCCCGAGTTGGGGCCCTGTGTGGGCTTCGACCAGCGCAATCCCCATCACCGCTACGACGTCTACACCCACAGCGTCAGGGCGCTGGAGGCGGTCTCCCCCATTCCCGCTCTGCGGCTGGCCGCCCTCCTCCACGACGTGGGCAAGCCCCCCTCCTTCTCTCTGGACGGACAGGGCGTGGGCCACTTCTACGGCCACCCCAAGGTGAGCGCCCGGCTGGCGGAGGACGCCCTCCTCCGCTTGCGGTTGGACAACCACACCCGGGAGCGGGTTTTGCTCCTCGTCGCCCGCCACGACCTGCCAGTGGAACCTACCCGGCAGTGGGTGGGCCGGTGGCTGTCCCGGCTGGGGGAGGAGGCCTTCTTCCAGCTTATGGAGTTGAAGGCGGCGGACGGTCTGGCCTGCGGCACTCCCGCTGACGGACGTGAACAGGCTGGGAAGGAGGCGGAGGCACTGGCCCGGCAGGTGCTGGGAGAGCGCCCTTGCCTCACCCTGAAGGAGCTGGTGATAAACGGCCGGGACGCCATGGCCGCCGGACTGAAGGGTCCGGACATCGGCCAAGTTTTGCGCGCCCTGCTGGAGCAGGTGGCGGAGGGCACGCTGCCCAACGAGCGGAGTGTTCTCCTCCAGCGGCTGGAACAGCTGGCCAAGGCGAAAAAAGATTAAAAAAATCCCTCCGGAGCATCCGGAGGGATTTTTCTGTGCGGATAAAGGGTTCAGGACAGGCGGTTTCCGCTGAAATACCGCTTGGTCTCCCTGGCCACCACGCCGGACAGGGCTAGCAGAGCGACGAGGTTAGGAATGGCCATCATGCCGTTGAGGGTATCGGAGATGTCCCACATCAGCTTGCCGGACCCGGTGGCGCCCACAATGCACACCAGCACAAAGACAACCTTGTAAATCAAATTGACCGCCTTGCTGTCGTGGGTCAGGTAGCCCCAGCACCGTTCGCCGTAATAGCTCCAGCTCAGCACGGTGGACAGAGCAAAGAAGAGAAGGCTCACCTGGATGATGGTGCCGCCCAAGGTGCCGGGGAGGATGGTATTGAAGGCAGCCACCGCTGCCGCGCCGTTGGAGCTGTAAGTCGCCAGAGCCTCTTCCCCCAGCTCCAGGCCGGAGAGAACCACGGTGAGGGAGGTAATGGTGCAGATGACGATAGTGTCGATAAACACCTCAAACACGCCCCAGATGGCCTGGTCGCCGGGGTCCTTGTTGGAGGAGGCGGCGTGGGCAATGGGGGCAGAACCCAGGCCCGCTTCGTTGGAGAACACGCCCCGGGCAAAGCCCTGGCGCATGGCCACCACAATGGCGTAGCCGAACACGCCGCCGCCCACAGCCTCAAAGCTGAAGGCACTCTTCACGATGAGGGCCAGCGCGGCAGGCACCTCCGTGATGCGCAGGGCAATGACCACCACGCCGGCGGCAATATAGAAGATGGCCATAAAGGGCACCATGTAGGAGGTCACCTGGCCGATGCGCTGCACGCCGCCCAGAATGACGATTCCTGCCACCACCGCAAGCCCGATGCCGGTGACCAGGGGATCCAGGCCGAACAGGCCATTCATAGCCCCGGCAATCTCACTGCACTGAGCGATGTTGCCGATGCCGAAGGAGGCCAGGCCGCCCAACAGGGCGAAGATGACCGCCAGCCACTTCCAGTTTTTTCCCATGCCCTTCTCGATGTAGTACATGGGGCCGCCCTTGTGCACGCCCTTCTCATCGGTGACGCGGAATTTCAGCGCCAGGGCAATCTCAGAATACTTGGTGCACATGCCGAAAAAGGCGGACACCCACATCCAGAACACCGCGCCCGGGCCGCCCACAAAGATGGCTCCGGTGACGCCGGCAATGTTGCCCGTACCTACCGTGCCCGCCAGGGCGGTGGTCACCGCCTGGAAGGGGGACAGGTTGCTGCCGTGGTCCGCGTCCGACTTGCGGAACAGCGAACCCACCGTATTTTTCATAATGTAGCCAAACCGCCGCACCTGTACCCATCCGGTGCGGAAGGTGAGGAAAATGCCGGTCCCTACCAGCAGTGCCAGCATAATGGGGCCCCACACAAAGCCGTTGACCGCTTTGTTAATGGCAGTAATCGTCTCTAACATATCCTCGCTTCCTCTCCCTACTCATTTCTCCCGCTTCCTGCGTCACACTGCAGATTCCTGCCCGCAGTCCGCTGATTAGAGACAATTATACCTGATCGCATGCACAAAATGCAAGTTTTCGGTCTTTGTCCTTCATTTTTCCGTCTGTTTGCACAACTTTTCCACTTTACTGCAATAGTTTTTTATTGCTTTATAGCAAAATAAAGGTCACACCGTTGTTGTGCCGCTCCAGGTCCGGGTCCCGCCGCAGGGCGCCGCAGCGCCGGAAGGCAGCCAGAGTACCGGCATAAAAGATGGAAAACTCCTCTCCGGGAATAAAGTCCGCAATCTCCCCCCGGGTCTTCAGCCGCCCCAGGTACTTCCGGCTCTCCACCCGGATGCGGCCTCCCGTCCCCGAGGAGCCATAGCCGTGGATGATTTTCAGCGCCCGGAAGCCCAGGCTGCGGCTGTGGTGGATCTCAAAGGTCAGCTGGCGGATGGCCTGGTCCACGGTGGGCAGGCCATGCTCCAAATTGACCTCCCTCAGCTCACCAGTCCGCCCCGTCATCGTCCAGCCCCCGCTCCGCCTGGCGGAAAGCCCGGCTCAGCCGCCAGATGATATAGAGATCGCTGACCCCGTCAAAAATGAGGGCCAGACCAATGAGCATAATCAGGGTGGCGAAGGTCCCAAAGGGGTTGATTAAAACGAGAGCACCCAGGGCTACCGTCACCGCGCCCAGGGCCAGGTCCAGCCACCACCGGGACCACCCCTGCTTCATCAGGGCCGCCGCCCCCTGAAGGTCCACCACACCGTGGAAGATCAGAATGGCGCCGAAGATATACTGGATCAGGACCACCACCGACTCCGGGCTGGTCATCAGCCACACGCCGATGGCGCACAGCACCACCCCGGGCAGCAGGAACACAACAGGGTAGCCTTCCCGCCGCCGGGCGACCCAGCCCAGCAGATATATGACTCCGGTGACAAACACCGCAAAGCCCAGCAGCATACACAAAAGGCGCACCGATTTGCCGGGCCACCACACCAGAACCAGCCCCAGCAGGATGGTCACCGCCGCGGCAGCAATACTGCTGCGGCGCTGTTCATTCAGTATGCTTTTCATGCGCTCGGTCCTCCTTCGTTCTCGGACTGATAAATGGTTTCCCCAGCCTTTATGGTCTCCAGCACCTGGATTTCCCGGATTTCTTCCGCCGGGACGGCCAGGGGATCGGCAGACAACAGCACCAGATCCGCCCGCTTGCCCGGGCGCAGGGAGCCCTTGCGTTCCTCCTCAAAGTACTGCCAGGCGGCGTTGACTGTCACCGCCCGCAGGGCCTCCAGGACGGGAATCCGCTCGTCCTCGCCCAGCAGGCGCCCGCTGCGGGTCAGCCGGTTGGCGGCGCACCACACCGTCTCCAGCATATCGGGCTTGATGACGGGGGCATCCTGGTGGAAGGTGAAGGGGATATTCTGAGCCAGGGCGCTGCCGGCAGGGCTGATGTGCTCCGCCCGCTCCAGGCCGAAGTTTTTCACATGGATGTCGCCCCAGTGGTAGACATGGGCCACGAAAAAGGAGGGGATGACTCCCAGCTTTTTGACCCGCTCCAGCTGGTCCCTGCCCAGCAGCTGGGCGTGGATCATCACCGGGCGTGGCGGGCACTTGCCCTCCTCTGCCGCCCGCTCCAGGGCGTCCAGATACTGCTGGGCCGCCCGGTCCCCGTTGCAGTGGGCCAGCAGCTGCATGTGCCGCTCTCCCGCCATACGCACCCGCTCATAGACCTGCTCGTCAGTGAGGGTGGGATATCCCCGGTAGTCTACCTCCCCGGCGTAGGGTTCCCGCATCCAGGCGGTACGCCCCTGGGGAGAGCCGTCCAGGAAGATTTTAAAGCCGCCCAGCTTGAAATTGCGTCGGTAGCCTCCCACATAGTCGGCAAACTCCTCCGTCAGAGCCGGGTCCGCCCCGTCGGCATAGGCCACCACATCCAGCTTCAGCAGCTGATGCTCCAGCAGCTGGTGGTAAAGGGGCGCCAGCTGCCGGGGGAACATGCCCTCCTGAACGGTGGTAATACCCCGGGCGGCGTACTGCTTCTGGGCGGTGGAGAAGGCCTCCAGGAATTTGGATGCGTCGCTCATGGGCGCCCGGCCCAGCAGGGTAAGAAAGGCGTTCTCCTCCATATAGCCGGTGAGCCGCCCCTCCCCGTCCCGCTCCATGACGCCGCCCTCCGGGCAGGGGGTGTCCTCCCCCACGCCCAGCTGCTCCAGGGCCAGGGAGTTAAAGACCCCCACGTGGCCGGAGGCATGCTGGATGACCGCGGGATTCTCCGGGCAGGCCCGGTCCAGGGCCCAGCGGTCGGGCGGCGCGCCTTCCACCAGGTTGTTCTGGTCATAGCCCGCCCCCATGACCCACGTTCCGGGCTTGGCTCCGCTGTCCCGGACAAAGTCCGACATGCGCTTGCAGATCTCCTCCTGGGTGACGCACTCCCCCAGAGGGGCCTGAAGCAGGGCGTTGGCACAGGCGGCCAGGTGGCTGTGGGGGTCCACAAAGGCGGGCATGAGGCACCGCCCCTCCAGATTCATCTGCCGGGCGTCAGGGCCCGCCAGGGTCTTGGCCTCCTCCAGCTCTCCCACATAGAGGATGTTCTCCCCCTCGGTCACCAGGGCCTGGGCATACAGAGGCTCTTCCATGGTGAGAATGGGTCCACCGTAATAAAGTGTCCGTGTCATAATGTTTCTCCTGTCCGGGTCCATTTTGGGCCCCTCAAATACTGGTACCAGATTACCCCGTCTCTTGCTATCCTATCCTCTGCACACGGTTTTTACCATTATAGCATAACCTCCCCCGCCCCACAATCTGCATTCTGCCACGGAAAAGGCCGCCCCACCAGGGGACGGCCTCAGGGATCGGATTCAGCGGACTTTGATGCTTCCCAGCACCTGTCCGATGGGGGCGGAGATGAGCAGGTCAGCGTGGGTGTCGTAGGGCGTGGGGCTCTTATTGATGAGCACCAGCCGGTGGCCCCGGTAGTAGTGTACCAGACTGGCGGCGGGGTACACCGCCAGGGAGGTTCCGCCGATGATGAGCATATCCGCATTTGCGATATCGCTCACCGCCCCCTCCAGCACCCGGCCGTCCAGGGACTCCTCATAGAGCACCACATCCGGCTTCACGGTGCCGCCGCAGGAGCAGGTGGGCACACCCTGGCTGTTTTGGATAAACTCCACCGGGTAGGGCTTGCCGCAGCGCATGCAGCGGTTGCGGTGGACGCTGCCGTGGAGCTCCCACACCCGCTTGGAGCCCGCCTTCTGGTGCAGACCGTCGATGTTCTGGGTGACCACCGAGCGCAGCTTGCCCGCCGCCTCCAGCTCCGCCAGCTTCCGGTGGGCGGGGTTGGGCTGGGCGTCCAGGCAGAGCATCTTGTCCCGGTAAAAGCGGTAAAACTCTCCCGGACGGGCGTCAAAGAAGCTGCGGCTCAAAATCTCCTCAGGCGGGTAGTCGTACTTCTGGTGATACAGCCCATCCACGCTGCGGAAGTCCGGAATCCCGCTCTCTGTGGACACGCCTGCCCCGCCGAAAAAGACAATGGCCCGGCTGTCGTCAATCCACTGCTGTAAAATTTTTTGTTCCCCTTCCATTTCCTTCCCACTCCTTTCAACAGGTCTCACCAGGCAGCCAGCAGCTCCTCCCGCTGCCCCTCCAGCCGCTTGCTCTCCTCCTCCAGCCGTTTTCCCTCCAGGTCCAGGCTACTGAGGAGCCAATTCACCTGCTCCAGGCTGTGGTTCACTCCGGCCTGGGCATCGGAAATCTGCCCCTGGATGTAGAGATCGGCAAACAGTCCGTCAAGCAAATAATCCGCCATGGCGGCAAAGCCTCCCAGTTCCACATCGGGCACTTCCACTGCCGACACGTCGGCCAGCTCCGTGCGGAACCGGCTCAGTGCCTGCCGGGCCTGGTCTCCAAGCCGCTGAGCGTCATCCAGCGCACTGTGCTTGGCCATGGTAGCCAGCATGCCGCCCCCCAGAATATCCCAGGTGCCCCACCCGGAGGCACTGTCCAGGGCGGAGGCCATCTCCTCCAGCGCCCACCGGGCGTTGGTGCCCGCCGAGACCGCCTCCTGGACCTCCCGCATCTGCCGCCGGACCTCTCCGGCGCTCTCCTCCAGCTGAATCAGCGCCCGGGCCTTTTCCCCTCCGGTCCGGCGCAGCAGATCCTCCTTCTCCTGCAGCAGGTCCCGGTAATGGTCCTCTTGGAGCAGCAAGCTGTCCCGCTCCTGCCGGGCCGAAGTCAGGCGGCGCTCCAAATCCTCCCGGTCCCGCCGGGCCGCGTCGTAGCGAGCCTTGGCCGCCAGTGCCTCCCGGCGCTCCTGGTCCAGCCGCTCCTCCCGGTCTCCCTTCAGGCGGGCCCAGAAGGAGGCCAGGGACACGCCCTCCAGCTCCTCCACATTCGCCTGCTCCCGGGCCAGCACAACCCGCGTCTCGTCCTCCGCCTGGCCGCACTGGGCCAACTGTGCCTCCAGCTCCGGAAGTTCTGCCTCCAGCTTCCGGATCCGCGCCAGGGCCTGCCGGGTCTGCTTCAACTCCCGATCCAGTTCCTCCAATGACCGCATCGCCGCTTCCCCTCTCCCGGCGGACCTGCCGCCTCTATTTGCCGCCATTATAGCACGTTTTTTCCCGGGACGCAATTTGGAGCACCCCCTCCCCGCTGGACATTTCTCCCGTTTTCCGCTACACTGTCAGGGATATCATGTTCACCAAGGAGACTGCTATGGACATCATTGTTGAGACACTGGCCCGGGAGCTGGGACGCTCCCCGGAGCATGTACAAAATGTGGTCACCCTCCTGGATGAGGGCGCCACCATCCCCTTCATCGCCCGCTACCGCAAGGAGTTCCACGGCTCCATGGACGACCAGCTGCTGCGCCAGCTCTACGATAGGCTTCAGTACCTGAGAAACCTCCAGACCCGGAAGGAGGAGGTCAAGTCCTCCATTCAGAACCAGGAGAAGCTCACCGACGAGCTGGCCGCCGCCATCGACGCCGCCGCCACTCTGGCGGAGGTGGAGGACCTGTACCGCCCCTACAAGCCCAAGCGCCGCACCCGGGCCACCATCGCCCGGGAGAAGGGCCTGGAGCCCCTGGCCCGGCTGCTCTTCGACAAGGGGCCCGCCGTGGTTCCCCAGGAGGCGGCAAAAGACTTTGTGGACCCAGAGAAGGGGGCTGAGACGGTGGAGAACGCCCTTCAGGGGGCCAGCGACATCATCGCCGAGGAAATTTCCGACGACGCGGACATCCGCAAGGACCTGCGCCAGCTCTATTTGCGCCGGGCCCTGCTGGTGTCCCAGGCTGCGGACAAGGAGCCGGAGGACACGGTGTACCGCCTCTACTACGACTTCAAGTGCCCGGTGCACAAGATTCAGGGTTATCAGGTGCTGGCCGTCAATCGTGGCGAGCGGGAGGGCGTTTTGAAGGTCTCCGTGGCTCTGGACCCCGAGACCGCCCACGTGGCGGTGCGCCGGGGCGCTGTACCCGGGGCGGCGGCCATGGACTTCGTCCGCGCCGCGGCGGATGACGCCTACGACCGGCTCATCGGCCCCTCCATGGAGCGTGAGATCCGCGCCCACCTCACCGAGCAGGCCGACGAGGGGGCCATCCACATGTTCGCCCTGAACTTAAAGCCCCTGCTGATGCAGCCCCCGGTGAAGGGCAAGGTGACTATGGGACTGGATCCGGGCTACCGCATGGGCTGCAAGGTGGCCGTGGTGGACGGCACGGGCAAGGTGCTGGACACGGCGGTAGTCTACCCCACCCACGGAGAGCGTCAGAAGCAGGAGGCTATCGCCAAGCTTTCTCAGCTGGTGCGCCGCCACGGGGTGGAGCACATCGCCATCGGCAACGGCACCGCCAGCCGGGAGACCGAGCAGATGACGGTGGAGCTCATCCGCCAGCTGGGTGGCAAGCTCAGCTACATGATCGTCAGCGAGGCGGGGGCCTCGGTGTACTCCGCCTCTAAGCTGGCCGCAGAGGAGTTCCCCCAGTACGACGTGAACCTGCGCTCGGCCGTATCCATCGCCCGGCGCCTTCAGGATCCCCTGGCAGAACTGGTCAAAATTGACCCCAAGGCCATCGGCGTGGGCCAGTACCAGCACGACATGCCCCAGGCCCGGCTGAGCGAGGCCCTGGACGGGGTGGTGGAGGACTGCGTCAACGCGGTGGGTGTGGACGCCAACACCGCCTCCCCCTCCCTTCTCCAGCGGGTCAGTGGTCTCACCGCCGCCACCGCCAAAAACGTGGTGAAGTACCGGGAGGAAAACGGCCCCTTCACCGCCCGCAAGCAGCTTCTGAAGGTGCCTAAGCTGGGCCCCAAGGCCTTTGAGCAGTGTGCGGGCTTCCTGCGAGTGCCCGAGAGCAAGAGTGTGCTGGACAACACCGGCGTCCACCCGGAGAGCTACGCCGCGGCGGAGCAGCTGCTCTCGGCCTGCGGCTTCACCCTGGAGGATGTGAAGGCGGGGAACATCGCCGGACTGAAGGAGAAGGCGGAGGAGATGGGTCTCGACCGCCTGGCGGAGACCTGCGGCGTGGGCGCCCCCACCCTGGCGGACATTCTCAAGGAGCTGATGAAGCCGGGCCGGGATCCCCGAGACGAGCTGCCCGCCCCCATTCTCCGCACCGACGTGCTGGAGGCCAAGGATTTGAAGCCGGGTATGGAGCTCAAGGGCACGGTGCGCAACGTCATTGACTTCGGCGTATTTGTGGACATCGGCGTCCATCAGGACGGCCTGGTCCACATCAGCAAGCTTCCCCGGCGAGTGCAGCACCCCTCGGAGCTGTTAAGCGTAGGCGACGTGGTCACCGTCTGGGTCATTGACGTGGATGAGAAGAAAAAGCGCATCAGCCTGACCATGAAAAAGCCGCAGTAAGCTGGTTCCATTTCCATTCCGCAGGACATACAATACGGTAATGTTGAATTGGAGGAGGCCCCCACATGCCCAGCTGTACTGTCTTCGATCTCCACTGCGACACCCTAACCGCCTTTATGGATCCCACCCGCTGCCCGGATACGCTCATCGACCCGGCCTCCGCTTTCGCCCTGTCCCGAATCCCCCGTGGGGTACGCTGGTGTCAGTGCTGCGCGGTGTTTATCCCCGACGGTTTAACGGAGGAGGAGGCCTGGGGGTACTACCGCTTCCACCGGGACCGTTTCTTCCGCCAGATGGAGCTTTTTTCCGCCTGCGCCCTCCCCTGCCGCACCGCGGAGGACGTGGAGCGGGCCTGGGCAGAGGGGAAAACCGCCCTCATCCTTACGGTGGAAAACGCCTCCTTCCTGGGCGGCGGCCTCAGTCGGGCAGAGGAGCTCCGCCGGGACGGCGTGCGCATCGCCTCCCTCACCTGGAACGGGCCAAACGCCCTGGGCTCCGGCCATGAGACGGAGGAGGGGCTCTCGCCCCTGGGCCGGGATGCGATAGGGGCCCTGGAGGACTGCGGCATTTTCCTGGATGTGTCCCATCTCAACGACGGCGGGCTCCGGGATGTGCTGGATGTGGCCCGCCGCCCCTTTCTGGCCACCCACTCCAACGCCCGGGCCATATGTCCCCACCCGCGGAACCTCACCGACGAACATTTGAGGGAGCTCATCGCCCGTGGCTGCCTCGTGGGCCTCAACTACTACTCCCCCTTCCTGCGCTCGGAAGGCGAGGCCAGCTTTGACGACCTGCTCCGCCACGCCCGGCATATTCTGGACCTGGGCGGGGAATACTCCCTGGGACTGGGCTCCGACTTTGACGGGGCCGATTTGCCCCCCTGCCTGGACGGCTGCGAGAAGGTACCCCAACTGGGCGCCGTTCTGGCCAATCAGCTGGGTTACGGGGCGGCGGAGCGGATTTTATGGCGCAATGCCCTGGACTTTTTCGCCAAAAATTGAACCGTGCCCTTGCAGCTCCCTTCACCCCGGGCTATACTGGAAAAAAGGGGGCGATTGCTGTGCGGGACACGCTGGATACACTGGATTTTCTGTCCGATTACCGGGAGGACAACCGCATTGAGGCCAAACGGGCCCAGGGCGGCCTGCCCCACAGCCTGTGGGAGACCTACTCCGCCTTTGCCAACACCCTGGGCGGTGTCATTCTGCTGGGGGTGGCGGAAGGGGACGACAAATCCCTCTATTCCGTTCCCCTCTTCGACCCTCAGGAGCTGGTGGACGAGTTCTGGTCCATGGTGAACGACCCCAAGGTGGTCAGCACCAACATTCTTCAGCCCGAGGACGTGCAGATTGTGAGCAGCGGGCACAATCCGATTGTGGCCATTTTTGTGCCCCGGGCGGACTTCCGACGCCGGCCGGTCTACCTGGGGGAGGACCCCTTTACCGGTACCTACTACCGCCGGGGCGAGGGAGACTGCCGCTGTCCACGCCACGAGGTGGAGGCCATGCTCCGTGACCGGACCGACCCCAATCCCCTGGCGGGACTGGGCCCCGTTTCCCGCTGAACCCCGGCCGTTCCGGTCCGGAAGCCTTTTTTCGGGCTTCCGGACTTTTTTCATCAAATTTCTTCTCCTTTGGCAGCATTTCCAACCCATTTGATTCTTTACGGTCATTTCTCTTTCTGTTATACTAAGGTGAAACTTGAGGTCTGGAGAGGGGGCGCAGGACGTGATTCGAATTGCCATTGCGGAGGATGAACCTTCGTACGCCAAACAGCTGCAGGGCTATATTCAGGATTTCAGCCGGGAGTCCGGCCTGGCCGTGGAGGTCACCTCCTACTCCGACGGGGATGAGCTGGTCGAGAGCTACAAGGCCCAGTTTGACATCATCCTTCTGGACGTGGAGATGCCCTTCCTAGATGGAATGACAGCCGCCGAGCTCATCCGCCGCCAGGACCCCGAGGTGGTCATCATTTTCATCACCAACATGGCTCAGTACGCCATCCGGGGCTACGCTGTGGACGCCATGGACTACGTGCTCAAGCCCGTGAGCTACTTTGCCCTCTCCCAGCGGCTCTCCCGGGCCATCCGTCGGATGAAAACCCGTCAGCGGCACTTCATCACCGTCCCCATCAAGGGCGGTGCGCTGAAACTGGACGCGGGTGAGCTCTACTACCTGGAGAGTCAGGGCCACCGGCTTGTCTTCCACACCGCCGGCGGTGACCATGTCTCCGCCGGTTCCATGGGGGAGTGGGAGGAAAAGCTGGTTCCCCTGGGCTTCTTCCGCAGCAACAAGGGCTATCTGTTGAATCTGGAGCATGTGGACGGCTTTCAGGATGGCTGCGCCCTGGTAAAGGGGGAGCGGCTGGTGGTAAGCCGCCCCAGAAAGAACGCCTTTCTGGAGGCGCTGGCCGGCTATGCAGGCGGGGTGAGCAAATAATGGAGGACCTTTTTCCCAACATTCCCCGGCTCTTTACCGCCCTGGCCGAGTGGTTGTCCTGTCTGCTCTTTATTCTCTCCTCTCCCCGGCGGCTGTCCGGCGGACGGCTGGCGCTGGCCTGCGGGGGCGCGCTGGTGGTCCAGTGCATCTTCCTGGAGGTGACCGACCCCCTGCCGGTTGTCTTCTGGATCCCGGCCATGGCAGCGGCGGTGGGCCTCATGTATCTGCTCATTTGGGTGTGCTCCGACCTGTCCCCCCTCTCCGCGGGGTACTGCACGGTGCGTGCCTTCCTTCTGGCGGAGTTTGCCGCCTCTTTGGAGTGGCAGCTCTATTTTTACACTGCTTATCGGCTGAACCGGTACAGCACCGTCCTGTCCTGGGTCTTCATGGCCGCCACCTACCTGGTGGTGTTTGCTCTGGCCGGGCATCTGGAACGGCGTATGTCCTCTCCTGTCCCTCTGGCCGTCACCCCGGTGGAGCTGAGCTCCGTGGCCCTCATCGCCCTGAGTGCCTTCTTTGTGAGCAACCTCAGCTTTGTCTACTCCAACACTCCCTTCAGCTCCTCCCTGGTCCCGGAGATCTACAACATCCGCACTCTGGTGGATCTGGCCGGCCTGGTGATTCTCTGCGCCTACCACCTGCAGCGCCAGCAGTTCCACACCCGCCGGGAGCTGGACGCCATCCAGAACATTCTCCAAACCCAGTACGCCCAGTACCAGCAGTCCAAGGAGAGCATCGACCTCATCAACCGAAAATACCACGATCTGAAGCACCAGATCGCCCTGTTGCGGGCGGAGAACGACGCGGACCGACGCACTGCCTTCCTGGACCAGATGGAGCAGGAGATCCGCACCTACGAGGCCCAGAACAAGACGGGCAGCTCGGTGCTGGACACGGTGCTCACCAGCAAAAGCCTCTCCTGCGTTCAGGACCATATTCAGCTCACCTGCGTGGCCGACGGCTCCCTGCTCTCCTTTCTGGAGGTCATGGACCTGTGCACCATCTTCGGAAACGCCCTGGACAACGCCATGGAGTGCGTCCGCTCCATCCCCCAGGAGGAGAAGCGGCTCATCCATGTGACCGTGTCCGCCCGGAAGGGATTTGTGCTGCTGCGCTTTGAAAACTACTGTCCGGACGAGCCCACCTTTGCCGACGGACTCCCCGTCACCACCAAGGGGGACACCAGCTATCATGGCTATGGTCTCAAATCCATCCGCTACACCGCCCAGAAGTACGGCGGTTCCATCTCCGTCAGTGTAAAGGACCACTGGTTTGAATTGGACGTGCTTCTCCCCCAGCCCCAAGTCACAGCGGGATAGCAGAAAAACCCGTGTTGTTTGATTTGTCAAATGGCACGGGTTCTTTTTGTGTAAATCGCAGTTATCTGGATACAATTTACGGTGGAAATCGGACAGTTTGCGAGAAATGCGTTCACCGAGGTAAAAAACAGGTTAAAATCCGGTACAGAACTCAGCCCGGACGCGCGTATGCCGGCTGAACTTACACTGCAGGAGGATTGATGAAATGTTAGCCATCAACATTGAGGACGTCTTAAACGTCCTGAACACCGTCAAGCCCTATCTCATCGGGCTGGGCGTGGTGCTGATTCTGGCCATCGCAGCCATGATCGGTGCCAGCAAAATGTCCCGCTCCAAGAAGTTCCTGGTCCGGGGTGAGGCCGCCCTGGCCATGGTGCTGGCCATTGCCGTCACCGTGAACCTCATCTGCTTCGGCCCCATGAGCAGCCTCATCTCCCTGGCTATGGGCGACGGCTCCGTCACCGAGGAGACCGCTGCCTCCGCCAACGAGCTGTGCCAGACCATCGCCGAAGAGGGCATCGTCATGGTGAAGAACGAGGGTGCCCTGCCCCTGAGCAACACCAAGCTGAACGTCTTCGGCTGGTCCTCCACCAACCCCGTCTACGGCGGCACCGGCTCCGGCGGCCTGTCCGACTCCTATCCCACTGTCTCTCTGCTGGAGGGTCTGAGCAACGCCGGCATTGAGTACAACACCACCATCTCCGATTTCTACACCCAGTTCCGCGACTCTCGGCCCACCGTGGGCATGTGGGGCCAGGACTGGACCATCCCCGAGCCCACCATGGAGGAGTATGACGCCGCCGGCATCTTCGAGAATGCCAAGGAGTTCTCCGACACCGCGCTCATCGTCATCTCCCGCTCCGGCGGTGAGGGCGCCGACCTGCCCACCAGCTACGACGGCGAGGACACCTTTGAGGAGGGCGGCACCTGGGGCGCCTCCGGCGTGCGCCTGAGCTCCCAGACCGACGACCTGGACGCCAGCAAGCACTACCTGGAGCTCTCCAACCGTGAGATCGCCATGGTGGAGCGCGTCACCAGCGAATTTGACAACGTCATCGTGGTCATCAACGCCGCCAACGCCATGGAGCTGGGCTGGCTGGACCAGTACGACTCCATCAAGGGCGCTCTGGTGATGGCCGGCCCCGGCCAGACCGGCTTCAACGCCCTGGGCGAGATCCTGGTGGGCAATGTGAACCCCTCCGCCAAGATGGTGGACACCTATGTCTATGACCTGACCGCTACCCCCACCTGGAACAACTTCGGCCACTTCGCCTATGACAACGTCAGCGAGTTTGAGATCGAAGGCGCCACCCCCACCTTTGTCAACTACAACGAGGGTATCTATGTGGGCTACAAGTTCTATGAGACCGCCGCTGCCGAGGGCCTCATTGACTATGACGCCACCGTCCAGTATCCCTTTGGCTACGGCCTGAGTTACACCACCTTCACCCAGGAGATGGGTGCCATCTCTGAGAGCAACGGCACCATCACCTTTGATGTGACCGTCACCAACACCGGCGATGTGGCCGGCAAGGACGTGGTCCAGGTCTACTACAATCCCCCCTACACCAACGGCGGCATCGAGAAGGCCAGCGCCAACCTCATCGCCTTCGACAAGACCGACCTGCTGGAGCCCGGCGCTTCCCAGACTCTGACCCTCTCTTTCAACGTGGAGGATATGGCCTCCTATGACACCTACGGCGCCGGCGCTTACGTGCTGGAGGCCGGTGACTACGTCATCTCCATCAACTCCGATTCCCACACCATTATCGATTCCCAGACCTACAACGTCGCCGATACCATCACCTACGGCGAGGACAATGCCCGCTCCACCGACGCGGTGGCCGCCACCAATCAGTTTGCCGCTGCCGAGGGCGACGTGACCTACCTCAGCCGTGCCGACGGCTTTGCCAACTATGCCGAGGCCACCGCTGCTCCCGCCAGCTACTCCATGAGCGACGAGGCCAAGGCCACCTTCCTCAATAACAGCAACTACGACCCCAACAACTTCAATAACCCCGACGACGTCATGCCCACCACCAGCGCCAAGAACGGCCTCACCCTGTCCGACCTGCGCGGCGTGGACTATGACGACCCCCAGTGGGACTCCCTGCTGGACCAGATGACCGTGTCTGAGATGGACACCCTCATCGCCATCGGCGGCTACCAGACCTCCGCCATCTCCAGCATTGGCAAGGTGCAGACCATCGACTGTGACGGCCCTGCCTCCATCAACAACAACTTCACCGGCAAGGGCTCCATCGGCTTCCCCGCCGCCGTGATGATTGCCGCCACCTGGAACGTGGATCTGGCCAACGACTTTGGCGAGCGCATCGGCAAGATGGCCGACGAAATGGGCGTGTCCGGCTGGTACGCCCCCGCTATGAACACCCACCGCTCCGCCTTCGCCGGCCGTAACTTCGAGTACTACTCCGAGGACGGCATTCTGGGCGGCAAGATGGCGGCCAGCGCCATCCTGGGTGCCCAGGAGCACGGCGTGTACGCCTATATGAAGCACTTCGCTCTCAACGACCAGGAGACCAACCGCGACGTGATGCTGTGCACCTGGTCCAATGAGCAGGCTATCCGTGAGATTTACCTCAAGCCCTTCGAGATCGCTGTGAAGGAAGGCGGCTGCCAGGCGGTCATGTCCTCCTTCAACTATATCGGCACCGTCTGGGCCGGCGCCTGCACCGAGCTTTTGAACAACGTCCTGCGGGACGAGTGGGGCTTCCAGGGCTTCGTCCTCACCGACTACTTCGGAAACTCCACCTATATGGACTCTGACCAGGCCATCCGCGGCGGCACCGACTGCATGCTGGTTGCCTATGACACCGCCACCAACCATGTCACCGACACCACCAGCGCTACCTCTGTGCTGGCCATGCGTCAGGCCTGCAAGAACATCCTGTACACCACCGTGAATTCCCGCGCTTATGACCCCGCCAATCTCTCTGGCGGCGGCCTCCAGGGCTGGCAGATTGCCGCTATCGTCATCGATGTAGTGGTTGCCGCCGCTCTGCTGCTGGGTGCCGTGGCGATCCTGAAAAAGTCCCGCACCATCGCTCAGTCCGAGCCCGTCATTCCCACCGAGACGGATGACACCCAGAATTAACACCCACCCCTATTTTCACCGGCAGGTCCCTTCCTCAGGGGCCTGCCGGCCAATCACAAGGAGGACGCCATGAAGCATCCGGAACTCATTCAAGCCCTCACGTTAAAACAAAAGGTGGCCCTCCTGTCCGGGCGGGACATCTGGAGCACCTACCCCATTCCCCAGCAGGACATCCCCGCTATGTACCTCTCTGACGGCCCCCACGGGGTTCGAAAGCAGCTGGGGGCCTCCGATCACTTGGGCCTCAATGCCAGTCAGCCCGCCACCTGCTTCCCCACTGCCGCCGGCGTGGCCAACAGCTGGAACCCCGACCTGGCAGAAGAGATCGGCCGGGCCATCGGCAAGGAAGCCGCCTGTCAGCAGGTCAACGTGCTGCTGGGCCCGGGCCTGAACACCAAGCGCAACCCCCTGGGCGGACGAAACTTTGAGTACTACTCCGAGGACCCCTACCTCTCGGGCAAGATGGCCGCCGCCCTCATCCGGGGCATTCAGGAAAACGGCATCTCCGCCTGCCCCAAGCACTTCGCCGCCAACAGCCAGGAGCTGCTGCGCATGGCCAGCGACAGCGTGGTGGATATGCGGGCCCTGCGGGAGCTGTACCTCACCAACTTTGAAATTGCGGTGAAGGAGGGCCACCCCAAGTCCATTATGTCCTCCTACAACCGCATCAACGGTACCTACGCCAACGACGACGCCTGGCTGCTCACCGATGTACTGCGGAAGGAGTGGGGCTTTGACGGCTTTGTGGTCACCGACTGGGGCGGCTCCAACGACCACGCCCAGGCGGTCCGGGCGGGCGGCAACCTGGAGATGCCCGGCACCGGCGGCGACAGCGACCGGGAGATCTTTGCCGCCCTGGAGTCCGGTACCCTCACGGAGGCCGAGGTGGACCAGCGGGTGGATGAGCTGCTGGACGTGGTTCTCTCCACCCACGCCGCCACCGGCGACGGCCCCAAGGAATTTGATGTGGAGGCCCACCACGCCCTGGCCCGCAAGGCCGCCGCGGAAACCGCCGTACTGCTGAAAAATGAGGAGGACATCCTCCCCCTGGCCCCCGGCACCCGGGTAGCCGTTCTGGGCGACATGGCCCTGGAGCCCCGCTATCAGGGGGCCGGCTCCTCGGTGGTCAATCCCACCAAGCTGGATAAGCCCATCGACTGCCTGCGGGCCTGCGATCTGGAGATCACCGGCCAGGCCCAGGGCTACCGCCGGGACGGCAAGGAGGACCAGGCGCTGCTGGACAGCGCGGTATCCGCCGCCCGGAACGCCGACGTGGTGCTGCTCTACCTGGGTCTCACAGAGATCAGCGAGAGCGAGGGCATGGACCGCCAGCACATGCGGCTGCCCGCCAACCAGGAGAAGCTCCTGTACGCCGTGGCCGAGGCCAACCCCAACCTGGTGGTGGTCGTCTCCGGCGGCAGTGCGGTGGAGCTGCCCTGGGTGGACCAGTGCAAGGGCCTCATCCATGGCTACCTGTCCGGCCAGGCCGGGGCGGGCGCCATAGCCGACCTGCTCACCGGAGCGGTCAATCCCTCCGGCAAGCTGGCGGAGAGCTTCCCCATCTGCTATGAGGACACCCCCAACCATACCTACTTCCCCGGCCGCCAGCGCACCGCGGAATACCGGGAGTCCATCTATGTGGGCTATCGCTATTACGAAACGGTGGGCAAGGCTGTCCGCTTCCCCTTCGGCTTCGGCCTGAGCTACACCACCTTTGCCTATTCCGACCTGAAGGCCTCCCGTGACGCTGTCTCCTTCACCCTCACCAACACGGGGAAGTGCGCCGGTGGGGAGATCGCTCAGGTGTATCTCTCCGCCGTGAACAGCGGCATTTTCCGCCCCGCCCGGGAGCTCAAGGGCTTTGCCAAGGTGTTCCTGGAGCCCGGCGAGAGCCGCACCGTCACCATCCCCCTGGACGACAAGGCCTTCCGTTACTTCAACGTGAAGACCAATTCCTGGGAGGTGGAGGGCGGCGAGTACTCCGTCCAGGTGGGCGCCAGCGTGCAGGACATCCGCCTCACCGCTTCCCTCACCGTGGAGGGCACCGGCGCCCCCCTGCCCTACGACTCCAAGGAGCTGCCCTCCTACTTCAGCGGCCACGTGGAGACCGTGGGCAGCCAGGAGTTTGAGGCTCTGCTGGGCCGTCCCCTGCCCGAAAGCCACTGGGACCCCAAGGCCCCTCTGGGCTGGAACGACGCCCTGCTCCGCCTGCCCGACGCCAGAAATCCCCTGGCCCGTCTGGCCGGCAAGATCATCGTGGGCAAGATGGAAAAGAGTCTGGCAGGCCGCTCGGCTGACCTGAACATCCTCTTCGTGTGCAACATGCCCTTCCGGGGCATCGCCAAGATGACCGGCGGCATGGCCACGGAGAAGACCGCCCGCTCCATCCTGCTCATCGTCAACGGACACTTCTTCCGGGGACTGGGCGGCGTCATCCGCGGCCTGCGGGACGGCCGCAAGCTGAAACATGAGAGGAGAAATGGGATCTGATGGAAGCCTTTCGCAAGTGGAAGAAGGAGCATCCCGACCTGTGGGAGTTCATTCTGTTCAATATTTTGTCAAACTGCGCCACGGTAACCAACTTCGTGGTTCTGTGGCTCTCCTCCGCCTTCCTGTTCGGCTCCATGACCGAGCCCTTCCAGTTTTTTATCTTTGACTACACCTCCTCCGCCTCCGGGGGGCTGGGCGGCTTTTTGGCCTTCCTGCTGGCCTATGTATGCGCCCAGATTGTCAACTATATTGTCCAGCGCAAGCTGGTCTTCGGCGCCACCATCGACATCAGCAAGACCATCGGCTGGTATATTCTCACCGTGGTGGTGGCCGGCATCATCAGCGTGGCCCTGCCCGGCTACCTGGTCCCCGTGCTGACCCCCTATCTGGGCGGCTTTTCCGCCACGGTGGCCAATGTGGTGAACATCGTACTGCAGGTGGCCATCAACTACCCCATGATGAAGTTCGTCATCATGAAAAAGAAATAACACAAAAGGACCCCGGATCACACGTCCGGGGTCCTTTTTTATCCCTCCATGTGGCGGCCCAGAAAGCCGGCAATGGACTGGGCCAGCTTGTAGTCCACCTCGCCGCCCTCGGGCTCCTCGCCCTGGCTGGCAAACACCACGCAGCCCAGCACATCGCCCTCTGACAAAATGGGGGCCGCTGTGGACAGGGAAAACCGTCTGTCCTCCGCCAGCAGGGGAATGGCGGTCTCCCCCGCCTTGTGCTGATAGATCTGCCGTCCCTCCATCAGCCGCTCCAGCTCCGGGGAGATGGCCCGCTCCAAAAGCTCCCGGCGGGGCGCTCCCGTGGCGGCGATACAGTTGTCCCGGTCGGTAATAATGGTCAGGTGGCCGGTGGTCCGGTTCAGGGTGTCACACAGTTGACCGGCAAACTCCGTGATTCCCCCCATGAGGGAATACTTTTTAAAAATAACGCCGCCGTCCTTGTCCGTGTAGATCTCCAGCGGGTCGCCCTCCCGGATCCGCATGGTTCGCCGGATCTCCTTGGGGATGACGACCCGGCCCAGATCGTCAATGCGGCGCACAATGCCTGTTGCCTTCATATCATAAATTCCTCCAATGGCTGTGAATTTTAGGAAGCAGAGTTTAGTATCCGCAGGAAAAGATGGGATATGCAGGAATTTGTCTGGATTTGTTTCCCAGCTGACAAGATACGCCGGTTTATTCCCCCATCCGCTTTCGGCCCTCTGTCCTGCTTCCTCCCCCCGGCTCCAGCTCCTCCGGCGGCACGCCTAGCAGCAGCAGGGCCCCGGCTATGGCCAGAGCGGACAGCGCCCGGGTCCCCTTGGGGACCTCCAAGGGAAACTCCTGCCGCTCCACCACCTGTCCGTCCACCGTCACCAGCTCCCGCTGCAGCGCTGCCCACAGCCGGTCTCCCTCCCGGCTGGAGATGGTCAGGCTGTCCCGGGGGGATGCGCCGTAGCTCACCGCGCTGGCCGCCCGCACCCCTTCCAGAAGCTGCCCCGCGTCCCCCGGCAGCAGCACCGTCCGGCAGGCCGCCGGCAGCTGCAGACCCCGCCGGGCCGCCTGGGGCGACACCACCAAAAGGGTGGGATGGCTGGCACTGACGCCGCCCCGGCCCGTCCGTCCCCGCAGGCCCTGCCGGATGGCCCGGCCAATTCCCTCATCCTCTTCCACCACACAAAATTGTTCCATACCGAGCCCCCTTACATAGGGACAGTGTTTGAATTTTTTCCCGATTTATACTCCCGCCTCCCCGCTCCCATCCCCCAATTCCTTGACTTTCGACCTCATCTTTTGATATCATTATGCTGTATAGTTGCGCACATTGCACATGTTTGAAAGAGTGAGGAAGGAACAACATGGCCCAGAAGAAAACCACCTACGACAACGAATCCATCTCCGCCCTGAAAGGCGCTGACCGCGTCCGAAAGCGCCCGGGCGTTATTTTTGGCTCCGACGGCCTGGAGGGTTGCGAGCACGCGGTCTTTGAAATTCTGTCCAACGCCATCGATGAGGCCCGGGAGGGCCACGGACAGCTCATCACCGTCACCCGCTACCTGGACAAGTCCATCCAGGTGGAGGACCAGGGCCGGGGCTGCCCGGTGGACTGGAACGAGAAGGAGCAGAAGTACAACTGGGAGCTGGTCTTCTGTGAGCTGTACGCCGGCGGAAAGTACGGCGGCGACGGCGACAATTACGAGTACTCCCTGGGTCTCAACGGCCTGGGCTCCTGCGCCACCCAGTACGCCAGCGAATACTTTGACGCCACCATCCGCCGGGACGGCTTTAAATACTCCCTCCACTTCGAGAAGGGGGAAAACATCGGCGGGCTCCAGAAGGAGCCCACGGACCGGGGCAAAAAGACGGGCTCCACCTTCCGCTGGAAGCCCGACCTGGAGGTCTTTACCGACATTGACATCCCCGTGGAGTACTACCAGGATGTGCTCAAGCGCCAGGCCGTGGTCAACGCGGGCGTGGTGTTCCGCCTGAAGGTGGAGACCACCCCCGGCAAGTTTGAGACCACCGACTTCTGCTATGAAAACGGCATCGTGGACTACGTCACGGAGCTTGCCGGAGAGGACGCCCTCACCACCCCCGTGTTCTGGCAGACCGAGCGCCGCGGCCGGGACCGGGCGGACAAGCCGGAGTACAAGGTGAAGCTGTCCGTATCCTTCTGCTTCTCCAACCGGGTCCAAATCATCGAACACTACCACAACTCCTCCTGGCTGGAGCACGGCGGCTCCCCGGAGAAGGCCATGCGCTCCGCCTTCGTCTCCGCCATTGACGCCTGGCTCAAACAGCAGAACAAGTACACCAAGACGGAGAGCAAGGTCACCTTCAACGACATTCAGGAGTCCCTGGTGCTGGTGAGCAACAACTTCTCCACCCAGACCTCCTACGAAAACCAGACCAAGAAGGCCATCAACAACAAGTTTGTTCAGGAGGCCATGACCGAGTTTCTCCGGGCCCAGCTGGAGGTCTACTTCATCGAAAATCCCCAGGACGCCCAGAAGATCGCCGAGCAGGTGCTCATCAACAAGCGTTCCCGGGAGACGGCGGAGAAGGCCCGGCTGAACATCAAGAAGAAACTCACCGGCTCCATGGACATCTCCAACCGGGTGCAGAAGTTCGTCCCCTGCCGCACCAAGGACGTGACCCGCAGCGAGCTCTATATTGTAGAGGGCGACTCGGCTTTGGGCAGCGTGAAGCAGGCCCGGGACGGGGAGTTCCAGGCCATCATGCCCGTGCGGGGCAAGATCCTCAACTGCCTCAAGGCCGACTACGGCAAGATCTTCAAGAGCGAGATCATCACCGACCTTCTCAAGGTGCTGGGCTGCGGCGTGGAGGTAAAGGACAAGCGGGCCAAGGATATGGCCGCCTTCGACCTGTCCGCCCTGCGGTGGAACAAGGTGGTCATCTGTACCGATGCCGACGTGGACGGCTTCCAGATCCGCACCCTCATCCTCACCATGCTCTACCGCCTCACCCCCACCCTCATCCAGGAGGGCTACGTGTATATCGCCGAGTCTCCCCTCTATGAGATTACCTGCAAGGAAAAGACCTGGTTTGCCTACTCCGACAAGGAGAAAAATGACATTGTGGCCACCCTCCAGGGCAAGAAATACGACGTCCAGCGCTCCAAGGGTCTGGGCGAGAACGACCCGGAGATGATGTGGCTGACCACCATGTCCCCCGAGACCCGCCGTCTCATCAAGGTCATGCCCGAGGACGTGGAGCGCACCGCTCAGGTCTTTGACCTGCTGCTGGGCGACGATCTCACCGGGCGGAAGAATCATATTGCCGACAATGGGTATAAATATCTGGACCTGGCAGACATCAGTTGACCGCCTGCTTTCCCTTATTTGCTTTGGTAAGGAGTGTGTCCATGAACCTCTTTGACATTCTGGGGCCCGTGATGGTGGGCCCCTCCAGCTCCCACACCGCCGGGGCTGTGCGCATCGGCCGGGTGGCCCGGGCCCTGCTGGCCCAGAAGCCCATTCGGGCCCAGCTGCTGCTCCACGGCTCCTTCGCCTCCACCGGCAAGGGCCACGGCACTCATCAGGCCCTCATTGCCGGCCTTCTGGGGCTGGCCCCCGACGACAGCCGGGTGCCGGACAGCTTTGCTCTGGCCAAGGAGCAGGGACTGGAATTCTCCTTCGGCACCTGCACCCTGCGGGACGTCCACCCCAACAGCGTGCTCATCACCCTGGAGGGTGCGGAGGGGGGACGGCTGGAGGTAGGCGCCTCTTCCCCCGGCGGCGGACGCATCCGGGTCTTTCAGGTGGATGGGCTGGACACCTCCTTCAGCGGGGAACTGCCCACCCTGGTGGTCCACAACAGCGACCAGCCCGGCTGCGTCAGCCAGGTCACCGGCGTGCTGGCAAACCGTGGCATCAACGTGGCTACCCTTCAATTAAACCGGGGCGGTCGGGGCGGCAGCGCCGTCATGGTCATCCAGTGCGACCAGCCCATTCCCCAGGAGGCCGCCGGGGAGATCCGGGCTCTGCCCGGCATCCTCCGGGTGAGCCGCTACACCCCCACGGAGGAGGCTGCCCAATGATTGAGTTTACGTCCATTCACCAGATGCTGGAATCCGCCCGGGAGGAAGGGCTTCCTCTGTGGGAGGCCATCCTGCAGGCCGACTGTCAGAGCCAGGGCATTTCCCGGGAGGAGTCCCTCTCCAAAATGGCTGGGATGCTCCGGGCCATGAAGGAGGCCGACGGGAACTACCGCGCCCAGGACCGCTCCCAGAGCGGCCTTGTGGGGGGCGACGGCGGCAAAATGGCCGACTACGCCCGGCAGGACAACACCCTGTGCGGCCCCTTTCTCTCCGAAGTGATGGCCGGGGCCCTGCGCATGGGGGAGTGCAACGCCTGCATGAAGCGCATTGTGGCCGCCCCCACAGCGGGGGCCTGCGGCGTACTGCCGGCGGTGCTGCTGCCCTACGCCCGCCACTTCGGTGCTGAGGATAACAAGCTCATCGAGGCTCTGTATGTGGCCTCCGGCTTCGGCATGGTCATCGCCGCCCGGGCCTCCATCTCCGGAGCCGAGGGCGGTTGTCAGGCGGAGATCGGCTCCGCCGCCGCCATGGCCGCCCCCGCTCTGGTCCATCTCCAGGGGGGCTCGCCGGAGCAGATGGCCAACGCCTGCGCCATGGCGGTGAAAAACCTGCTGGGGCTGGTGTGCGACCCGGTGGGCGGTCTGGTGGAGGTTCCCTGCGTCAAGCGAAATGTCATCGGGGCCATGGACGCCCTGTCCGCTGCCCAGATGGCTCTGGCAGGCATTGAAAGCCGGGTACCCCCCGACCAGGTGCTGGACGCCATGGCCGAGGTGGGCCGTTCCCTCCCCCACACCCTGCGGGAGACGGGCAAGGGCGGCCTGGCCGCCACCCCCTTCGGGCAGCAGTATATGCACAGGGAGGAATAACCCATGGAGCGACTCATGCCAACATTGTTTGGAATTTTTACCGCCATCATGTTTCTTAACGTGCTGTGGGATGGGTTTCCCACCCTCCCGGTGCTGTATGGCGTCATCACCGCCGCCTCCCTTCTGTTTGGCCGGGCCTGCCTGATGTCCCGGGCGCTGCCCGACTCCCAGGCGAGCAAGCAGGTCCCGGCGGAAGTGCGATGGAAATGGTGCCGGGTGCTTGGGATCCTGTATTTGCTCAACGCCGCCCTGTGCCCCCTGGGATTTCTGCTGTGGTACGTTGTGCGCTTCGATTCGGATTTGATTCTGGGCGCTCAGATGCTGGGCTTTTTTATCATTTGTTTCGCGAGCCTGATTCCCACCTTCCATCGGGCGCGGGCTTAGCTCTGCACGCACAGCATCTCTGCCTGCCCATGCAACCTGACTTCTCAACTGGAAATAGATAAGGACTGATACCAATGGCTAAAAAAAAGAACCCGGAGGACGCTAAGCCCCGGGTAGACAGCAGCAACGTGATGGGCCTGCGGGCCGAGGTGCTGGAGCAGCCCATCACCGAGACGCTGGAACTCAATTACATGCCCTACGCCATGAGCGTCATTGTCTCCCGGGCCATCCCGGAGATTGACGGCCTCAAGCCCTCCCACCGCAAGCTTCTCTACACCATGTACCAGATGAAGCTGCTGGGCGGGGCACGCACCAAGAGCGCCAACGTGGTGGGCCAGACCATGAAATTAAACCCCCACGGCGACGCCGCCATCTACGACACTATGGTGCGCCTCTCCCGGGGCTATGGTGCCCTGCTCCACCCCCTGGTGGACTCCAAGGGTAACTTCGGTAAGGTTTACTCCCGGGATATGTCCTGGGCCGCCAGCCGGTACACGGAGGTGCGGCTGGACGCCATCTGCGCTGAATTCTTCCGGGATATCGACCAGGACACCGTGGACTTCGTGGACAACTACGACGGCAAGATGAAGGAGCCCACCCTCCTGCCCACCACCTTCCCCAACGTGCTGGTCTCCGCCAACCAGGGCATCGCCGTGGGCATGGCCAGCAACCTGTGCGGCTTCAACCTGGGGGAGGTGTGTGACACCACCATCGCCTACATCAAGAATCCAGGCCACGACATCATGACCACCCTGAAAGCCCCCGATCTGCCCACCGGCGGCGAGCTTCTTTACGACGAGGCCGCCCTGGCGGACATCTACCGCACCGGCCGGGGCTCCTTCAAGGTGCGCTCCAAGTGGCGCTATCTCAAAAGCGAGAACCTCATCGAGGTCTACGAGATTCCCTACTCCACCACCACTGAGGTCATTATCGACAAGGTGGCCGAGCTCATCAAGGCGGGCAAGGTGCGTGAAATTGCCGACATCCGGGACGAGACCGACCTCTCCGGTCTGAAGCTGACCATCGACCTGAAGCGGGGCACCGACCCGGACAAGCTCATGCAGAAGCTCTTCCGCCTCACCCCCCTCATGGACAGCCAGTCCTGCAACTTCAACATCCTCATCGCCGGCATGCCCCGGGTGATGGGGGTGCGGGAAATTCTGGAGGAGTGGGTGGCCTGGCGCATGGAATCGGTACGCCGGCGGATATACTACTCCATGACCAAGAAGAAGGAGAAGCTGCACCTGCTGAAAGGTCTGCGGCGCATCCTGCTGGACATTGACCGGGCCATCAAAATTATCCGTGAAACCGAGGAAGACGACCAAGTGGTCCCCAACCTGATGATTGGCTTCGGCATCGACCAGGTCCAGGCGGAGTACGTGGCCGACATCCGCCTGCGCAACATCAATAAGGAGTACATCCTCCGGCGCACCCAGGAGGTGGACGCCCTGGCGGATGAGATCGCCGACCTGGAGGATACCGTCAACTCCCCCAAGCGCATCCAGAAAATCATCATCTCCGAGCTGGAGGACGTGAAGAAGAAGTACGCCCAGCCCCGGCGCACGGACATCCTCTACGACGTGGAGCAGGAGACCGCCGCCGTGGAGGAGGATGAGACCCCGGATTACCCGGTGACGGTGTTCTTCTCCCGGGAGGGCTATCTGAAAAAGATCACGCCCCAGTCCCTGCGCATGGCCAGCGACCAGAAGTACAAGGAGGGAGACGGGCCCTTCCTCCAGTGGGAAGCTACCAACCGGGACGAGCTTCTGGTGTTCACCGACAAGCAGCAGTGCTACAAGACTCGGATGAGCGACTTCGACGACTCCAAGGCCAGCGTGCTGGGCGACTACCTGCCCACCAAGCTGGGCATGGAGTCCGACGAGCGGGCCATCTGGGCCTGCATCCCCGGGGACTACTCCGGCAGCATTCTCTTCTGCTTTGACAACGGCAAGATCGCCCGGGTGGAGGTAGCCGCCTACCAGACCCAGACCAAGCGGAAGAAGCTCACCGGCGCCTACTCGGACAAGGCCCCCTTGGTGGCCGCCTATTTGGTGAAGGAAGACTTTGAGGCCGCCCTCATCTCCACCGAGGGCCGCTGCCTCATCTTCCACACTGCCAGCCTCAACCCCAAGACCACCCGCACCACCCAGGGCGTCAACGTCATGACTCTCAAGCCCAAGTACCGGGTGGAAAAGATGCTGCCCCTGACGCAGACCCCCATCGTCAACACCGCCCGCTACCGCTCCCGCTCCCTGCCGGTGGCCGGAGCCCTGCTGAAGGAGGAGGACCGAGGCGAGGAGCAGATGACCCTTCTGTAACAGGGGAAAGGAGTGAGTCCCTTTGCTGCGGAATCTTCTTCGGCGCTATGCCATCATTACTCTGGGCTGTCTTGTCTACGCCCTGGCCTTTGACTGGTGCTATGCCCCCAACGACATCGCCTACGGAGGCTTCACCGGTGTGGCGCAGATTCTCAACAGCCTTGGCGGCTTTCTCTCCGTGGGCACGCTGGTGTTTTTTCTCAACCTGCCCCTGTTCCTGCTGGGCTGGAAGCTGCTGGGCGGACAGCTGCTCCTCTCCTCCCTGTACGCCATGACCCTCTCCTCCCTGTTCATTGATCTTTTGGCGGCACTGGTCACTTTTTCCCCTATGGAGCCCCTGCTGGCCTGCATCTACGGAGGCGCCCTGCTGGGGGTGGCGCTGGGGCTCATTCTGGGCCAGGGTGCCACCACCGGCGGCACGGACCTGCTGGCACGGCTTTTAAAGCTGCCCCTCCCCTGGCTGCCTATGGGCAAGCTGCTGCTGGGCCTGGACCTCATTACCATCGTCGCCTGCGCTCTGGTGTTCCAGAACCTGAACACCGCCCTGTATGGTCTGGTGGCGCTCTACCTGTCCACCACCGTCATGGATACGGTGCTCTACGGCCTGGACACCGCCAAGGTGGCCTATATCATCACCAGCCAGCCCGGCCCCGTGGCCCAGGCGCTTACCCAGAAGCTGGAACGGGGCGTCACCCTCCTCCACGGAGAGGGTGCCTGGTCCGGGGAGGAGCGCCCGGTCCTCATGTGCGCCTTCAAGCAGCGCCAGATCGTCTCCCTAAAGGAACAGGTCAAGGCACTGGACCCCGACGCCTTTCTCATTGTATGCAACACCCACGAGGTACTGGGCAACGGCTTCCGCCGCTACCACAGTCAGGATATTTAACTATGAGGTGACGTTTTATGGCTGACCTTACAAAAACCGTACAAAATCTGGAGCAGCGCGGCTTTGTAGTCCACTGCTTTGACACCGCTGAGCAGGCTGCCGACTATCTGGACCAGCAGATCGATCAGACCTCCGTGTCCTTTGGCGGCTCCATCACCGCCCAGCAGATGGGTCTTTATCCCCGGCTGGCCGCCCACAACCAGGCCATCTGGCACTGGGAGGGCGGAAGTGCCCTGGATGCCATGACCACAGACGCGTACATCACCTCGGTCAACGCCCTGGCGGAGACGGGGGAGCTCATCAACATCGACGGCACCGGCAACCGGGTGGCCGCCACCTTCTTCGGCCACCGCCGGATCTATTTCGTGGTGGGCATCAATAAGCTGGCCCCCGACTACGATGCCGCCCTGTGGCGAGCCCGCAACATTGCCTCCCCCAAAAATGCCCAGCGGCTGGGCCGCAAGACCCCCTGTGCCGCGAAGGGGGACCGCTGCTACGACTGCCAGAGCCCCGAGCGCATCTGCCGGGGACTGAGCGTACTGTGGGGCCCCCTGATGGGCGCCCAGGTCACTGAGGTCCTGCTCATCAACCAGGAGCTGGGCTACTGATTATCTACTGCTCGGGGACCTACTCCCTGCTTCCATCCTCTTCGCCCAAAGGAGGCCTCTATTTCTATGAAGCGACAACTGCTGGCGGGTATGACCGCCCTGACCCTCCTGCTTACGCCGGGCTGCTCCCTTATGCTCAGCCGGGACTATGTGGATGTTTCTGCCCACAATACCACTGCCCCCACCGCCGAGGGTGATCCCTCCATTCTGCGGGCGGAGAGCTATCAGGAGCTGGTCAACGCCCTCATCTACCTCATCAGCCAGGGCGTGGAGACAGGGGCCATCCGCCTCTACATGGACACCGAATCCATGGAGAAGGAACTGGAGGAGGCCTGTCTGGAAGTGCAGGAGGACCCTCTGGGGGCCTACGCGGTGGAGTACATCAAGTACAGTGTCAGCCCGGTGGTCACCTATCACCAGGCTGATGTACAGATCACCTACCGCCGCAGCAAGGAGCAGATTGCCTCCATCGCCTCGGTCACGGGCATTACCGCCATCCGCAGCGAGCTCAAATCCGCGCTCACCGAGTTTGCGCCGGAGCAGGTGCTGCGCATCAGCTACTTTGACGGAGACGAGGACTACATTCAGGAGCTGGTGCGGGAGGCCTACTACGACGCCCCGACCGCCGCCCTGGGCATGCCCCAGGCAGAGGTACATATCTACCCCGACAGCGGACGGCAGCGGATTGTGGAGATTCTCCTCACCTATCCCATGGAGACATCCGAGCTGGAGAAGCGCCAGGACCTGCTGGAACAGGAAGCGGCCCGGCTCAGTCAGCCTCTCTCCTCCCTGCAGGGCGACGCCGCCTTCCTGGCTGCCGGGAAAGCGGTACTCAACGCCGGGGGCTACCGCGCCTCCGGCGGGAGCACGGCCTATGACGCCCTGCTGGAGGGCGGTGCGGACAGCGAGGGGCTGGCCCTGGCCATGGCCCTGCTGTGTGAGGATCTGGGGCTCTCCTGCCAGGTGATCTCCGGCACGCTGAACGGGCACTCCCATTTCTGGAACGTGGTGGAAAGCAGCTCAGGCCGGCGGCATGTGGACCTCACTACCTTCGCCACCGCAGGCCAGTCCCTCTGGACGGATGAGGAGTTTTCCTCCCTGGGCTATAGCTGGGACAGCACCTTTCCGGCCGGCGGATCTTAATTTAAATTTTTTTCATTTTTCTATTGACATTGCTCGAATATCTGCTATAATAACCTTCGTCGCCGCGAGTGTAGCTCATCTGGTAGAGCGCCACCTTGCCAAGGTGGAGGTAGCGAGTTCGAGCCTCGTCACTCGCTCCAATTTAAAATCCCACCCGTTCCCGGGTGGGATTTTTTTTTGCAGGCAGACCACGTTTGCTTCCCCGTGGATGGGAACAATGGCTTTACGAAAAGAGGAGTTTGTATGGACCTGATTCGCAAATGGAACCGCATTCACCTGGTGATTCGCATTGTGCTGGGCCTGATCTTCGGCGTGATTCTGGGCCTCACCCTTCCCCAGGCAACCGCCATCGGTATGCTGGGCACCCTGTTCGTGGGCGCTTTGAAGGCTCTGGCCCCCCTGCTGGTCTTCTTCCTGGTCATGGATTCCCTGTCCCGGCAGCGGAAGGGCTCCCGAAGCAACATGAGCACCGTCATCGTGCTCTATCTCGTGGGCACCTTCCTGGCCGCCCTCTGTGCCGTGGCGGCCAGCTTTCTGTTCCCCTCCACTCTCATTCTGGCGGAGGGTGCCACCTCCGAGGCCCCCGGCGGCATTGCCGAGGTCTTGACCACCCTGCTGAACAATGCGGTGAGCAATCCCATCTCCGCCATCTCCAGCGCCAACTACATCGGCGTGCTGGTGTGGGCGGTGGTCTTTGGTCTGGCCCTTCGTGAGAGCAGTGAGAACACCAAGCGCATCCTCTCCGACCTGTCCTCCATGCTCTCCACCGCCATCCGCTGGGTCATCCAGTGCGCCCCCTTCGGCATCCTGGGCCTGGTGTTCACCACCGTGTCCACCACCGGCTTTGACTCCTTCAAGACCTACGCCCAGCTAATCTTTGTGCTGGTGGGCTGTATGTTCTTTGTGGCGCTGGTGGTCAATCCCATCATCGTCTTCCTGTGCATTCACCGCAATCCCTATCCCCTGGTGTTCCGCTGCCTCATTCAAAGCGGCATCATGGCCTTCTTCACCCGCAGCTCCGCTGCCAACATCCCGGTGAACATGAACCTGTGTAAGGAGCTGGGACTGGACGAGGAGAAATACTCCGTCTCCATCCCTCTGGGCGCCACCATCAATATGGCCGGTGCCGCCATTACCATCACGGTGCTCACCCTGGCCACCGCTAACACCCTGGGCCTCACGGTGGACTTCCCCACCGCCTTCCTGCTGAGCCTGGTGTCCTCCGTGGCCGCCTGTGGCACCTCCGGCGTGGCCGGCGGCTCCTTGCTGCTGGTCCCCCTGGCCTGCAGCCTCTTCGGTATCTCCAACGACATCGCCATGCAGGTGGTGGGCATCGGCTTCATCATTGGCGTCATCCAGGACTCCTGTGAAACAGCCCTTAACTCCTCCTCTGACGTGCTCTTCACCGCCGCCGCGGAGTTCCGCAGCCGCCGCAAGAACGGTCAGGATATGGGCTATTAAGTCCTGTCCCTTGTGGATAAAAAGCCGCCCCTTCGGATTTGATCCGAAGGGGCGGCTTTTTTTACTCTTAGAGCAGAACCAGGACAAAGTATGTGACATAGCTGGTCAGCAGGGTCAGGCCGCTTCTGTGGGAGAGGCGGGAGTGATGCTGACAGCACAGCAGGAGCAGGACGGCCGCCACCACGGCGATGATCGTATCGCTGAGGAAAGCGTGGGCAAAGGGCACAGGAGTCACCAGAGCGGAGGTGCCCACCACAAAGAGGATATTGAAAATATTGCTGCCCACAATGTTTCCGATGGCGATATCCGCGTTGCCCCGCCGGGCCGCGGAGACAGAGGTGAACAGCTCAGGCAGGGAGGTACCCAGGGCCACAATGGTCAGGCCGATGAGCCGCTCGCTCAGCCCCAGGATGCGGGCAATGTTGGAAGCCGCGTTGACGGTCACATTGCTGCCCGCCACGATGCACACCAGACCCACCACAGTCCAGAGCCCCATCTGCCACAAGGGGCGGTCCGCCTTGATCTCCTCGCTCTCCCCGTTCCCGGCGCGAGCCATGCGGAACAGATAGAAGAGGTAGAGCAGGAAGAAGGCCCACAGAATCACGCCGTCCAGCAGGGAGATGGTCCCGTCCAGGCCCAGCGCCAAAAGCAGAAGGGTGGCAAAGATCATAAAGGGGATCTCCCGGGTGATAGTGGACTTGGCCACGGCAATGGTGGTCAGCGTGGCGGCCAGGCCCAGGATCACCAGAACGTTAATAATGTTGCTGCCCACCACATTGCCGATGGTGATATCCGCGCTTCCCTTCAGGGCGGCGGTAATGCTCACCGCGGCCTCAGGGGCGCTGGTGCCCATGGCCACAATGGTCAGGCCAATGACCAACTGGGGGATGCCCAGCCGGGAGGCCAGTCCGGCGGAGCCGTCCACAAACCAGTCCGCACCCTTGACCAGCATCACAAAGCCCACAACTAAGAAAAGAAGTGAAATTAACATTTCCATTTTATCTCGTTCCCTCCAATATTTACCGCTCAGGGTCCCGTTTGGGCAAACAAAAAACGAGGCCTTCGCTGTATGCAACAGCAAAGTCTCGTCACTGAAATACATGACCGGATGCTCTTGGGGGAACAACGCGATGACGGCCATGCAGACACGGATGACCCGTGCGGACTACTCCCTTTTGCGTCTTTATGCTACCTAAAATCCGTCTCCAATTCAAGTATCAGATTGGACAAAAAAAGTGGTTTTTTCCCCTGGTTCTCTGACGGTTCCTCAGGGAGTTCTCCCCGCAGTCTGGGAAATGGGCAGCGCTTATCAAAATCAGGCCCCAGGCACGCCGAAAAGCGCGTCTGGGGCCTGATCATCTTCTTGCTCACCGGTTCTGCCCGGAAGCGTATTCTGTTTTCACAACTTCCCCGTTGTTCACCGGGCGGAGGGTAAAGAGCCCCTCCAACCGGTCTCCGCCGCCAAAGAGGTTATTGTACTGCACCCTCTGGTAGTCCTCAATGAGGGGGGTGAAGTCGTTGGTTTCCAGGTGGCTGTAGGCCTGGCCCTCCTCGTCCACATAGCCCACAAAGGTGACGGCGGGCAGTTTGCTCTGGAGCTGCCACAGGAAGCTATCATAGGCGGTGGCCTCAATTCCCGCATAGCGCAGCACATACTGCCCCAGGAAATTCAGGCTGGTCACCTCAGGTCCTTCCTCCGGCAGGTCATAGTTGGCCCAGATCACAAAGGGGACATAGTACTTGCCCATGTACTGCTCCATGGTCATCTCCCCCTGGGTGACGCCGTAGGCCTTGTCCAGGAACTCCTGCTCCACAGAGGGCTGGTGGTCCCCAAACATGACGATGATGGTGGGCTCCTCCTGCTGCTGGAAGTACTCCACCAGGGTGCGGAAGGCCTCGTCCGTCTTGTTGGCCAGGGTGAGATACTGCTCCGCCATGGGGTACCGGCCCGGCGCATCGGTGAGGGTCACCTCAGCCGGGTAGTCCTCCACCGTGTAGCCGCCGTGGTTTTGAATGGTGACGTTGAACAGGAAGAGAGGCTGTCCGTCTTCCTTATGCTCAAACTCCCAGATGATCTGGTCAAAATCCGACTGGTCGCTCACATACCCGTGCTCAAAGGTCTGGGGCACGTCCATGAGATCGCCGTACTTGTAGTCGTCAAAGCCCAGATTGGGATAGGCCCGGTCCCGCTGCCAGGAGGTCTGCTCCCCGGGGTGGAAGGCCAAGGTATCGTAACCCAGCTCCTTCAGGTGGGAGGCCAGGGAGGCGGTGGGCCCCAGTACGTACTGCTGATAGGGAATGCTGCCCGAGGGCAGGAAGGCCATGGAATTCCCCGTCAAAAATTCAAATTCACTGGCGCTGGTCCCCGCGCCGAACACGGAGGTATAGGCGTGTCCGAAGATGGCGTTGTCCAGAGAGCGGATGTAGTCGGTGACGCTCTCGCTGAGGGAGAGGGTCCCGTAGTCCTCAAAGTCGGCCCAGGACTCGTTCATAATGGCCACAATGTTGGGCCGGTCCACCGAAACCTCCACCGGCTCCGGCTGCTCCACCAGGGACACGATCTGCTGCAGCCGCTCCACAGAGGTGTCCTCTGGCTCCTCCACCTCCAGAAATTCTGTGTTCCGTAGGAAGGTGGCGAGACACCCTCCCGTTTGGTAGGACCCGGCCTGATCCCACACGTCGGTCTTTACGCCCAAGTTCCCCAGCTTCTGGGTGGGGAGCAGCAGCGCCAGGCAGAGAAGTCCCGTGCCCACACAGGCCAGCCGTACCCCCCACTGCTCTCTGCTCAGATGGAGCATGGCTCTCTGCTTCTTTCTCAGGAGGAAGGCCCCGAGCGCCACAATGAGAGCCAGGGCCCCCAGCATGGAGAGGGTGGGTACAAAGCGGTAGCTCCCCGCCACAGCGGCGGCGGTGCCCAGGGCCGACAGGTCCCAGGGCAGAATGGGGGTGCCCCGAAAGGCGTTGACAAAATAGTTGGCCGCGCCCCAGAGGCCGGCGGCAAGGTGAATGCCGATGCAGCAGGGGGCAATCCGCCCCGTCAGTCCGCACAGCGGCCAGTACAGCAAGGCAATACACAGGGCATTGGCCAGAGCCGCGGCGGGGGACAGGGACCAGGGTGCGGCGCCGTAAGCCAGCTGCGTCAGCCACACAGCCGTCAGCGGCGCCAGCAGCAGAGCCCCTGCCTGCCAAATCCACTTTTTCAAATTATTTCCTTTCATTCGCTCCATATCGTCCATTTCATTCATAAATCCGTTTTCTGCAAGAAACAGTACAGTTGGGCATTATACTCCATTCCTCTCCTTTTGTCAAAAAAAGTCGTTCCCAACCTTTTATTCGGTCCTTCTTCTCCCATTCTATGTTTAATTTTCAGAAAAAGAGACGCTGTCCGGATGATCCGGACAGCGTCTCTTTTTCCATTTTCATTGGATATTCCAGCGGGAGAGCCTGTTTATACCCCCTCGGGTGCTTCGCCGGAATCGCTCCAGGCCTGTGCAGCCCTAGCCGTCTCCTCCCGGCGCTCCTCAATGGCCTCCTTCAGGATCATATCCTTCACCTTCATGAGCCGGATGGTGTTGGCACGCTCGTTCTCGTCCAGCTTCATAGTGATATACTTGATACTCTCCTGCATCTGGGGAATCTTCACGTACTCCAGGGCGTTGACGCGGCGGCGGGTCTTTTCAATCTCCTCCGCCAGCAGCTGGGAGCTCTTTTCCACCTCCGCCAGCCGCAGCATATCCTGAAATACCTTGGACATGGCGTCCACCGCGTCGTCCAGCTCGCCGCTGGTCTGGGCAAAGCCGTAGGGATAGACCTCGCCAGGGTCCTGGCTGCTGGTGTGGAAGCGGTACTGGGGCACATCCACCGACATGACGTTCTGGAAGGTCATCTCCAGCTCCACGCTCTGCTTGGGGTACAGGAGGGACTGCTCCAGCATCTCGGGGGACATGAGGGCCGCAGCCACGGTGAATGAGCCGTGGGCCCGCATGAGCCCTTCCTCCACCCGCTTGCGCAGTGCCCGGTTTTCCCGGACCACGTCCATAAACTGCTTCATCAGCTCGTCCCGCTTGTCCTTCAGCAGCTTGTGGCCCCGCTGGGCGGTCTTCAGCCGGCCCTTCAGCCGGGTCAGCTCCATACGGGTGGGATTTATGGTTGTGGAAGGCATTCAAATCCCCCCTTAATCCTTCTTGGGCAGATACTTGTCAATGAGCTCCGGCTTGATTCGCTTCAGCTCGCTCCGGGGCAGGATGCTCAGCAGATCCCAGCCCAGGTCCAGCGTCTCAAAGATAGAGCGGTTTTCCTCCGTCCCCTGGGCCACGTAGCGCTTTTCAAACTCGTCGGCGAACTTGGCGTAGAGAAGGTCGGTGGGGCTCAGGGCGGCCTCGCCCAGGATGGACATGAGCTCCTTGTTCTCCTTGCCGGTGGCATAGGCGGCGAAGAGCTGGTTCATGGTGCCGGAGTGGTCCTCACGGGTCTTGCCCGCGCCGGTACCCTTATCCTTCAGACGGGACAGGGAGGGCAGCACATCCACGGGGGGATTGATGCCACGACGGTAGAGCTCGCGGGACAGGATGATCTGGCCCTCGGTGATATAGCCGGTCAGGTCGGGGATGGGATGGGTCTTGTCGTCCTCGGGCATGGTCAGGATGGGAATCATGGTGATTGAGCCCTCCTTGCCCATCTGACGACCGGCGCGCTCGTACATGGTGGCAAGGTCCGTGTACAGATAGCCCGGGTAGCCGCGACGGCCGGGGACCTCCTTCTTGGCGGCGGAGATCTCACGCAGGGCCTCGGCGTAGTTGGTGATGTCGGTCAGGATGACCAGCACGTGCATATTCTTCTCAAAGGCCAGGTACTCCGCAGCGGTGAGGGCCATACGGGGTGTGGCGATACGCTCGACGGCGGGGTCGTTGGCCAGGTTGGTGAACAGCACGGTACGGTCGATGGCGCCGGTGCGCTTGAACTCGCTGACGAAGAACTCAGACTCCTCGAAGGTGATGCCGATGGCGGCAAAGACCACGGCGAAGTTGGATTCGCCGTCCAGCACCTTGGCCTGACGGGCGATCTGAGCAGCCAGAGCGGCGTGGGGCAGACCGGAGCCGGAGAAGATGGGCAGCTTCTGACCGCGGACCAGGGTGTTCAGTCCGTCGATGGTGGAGATGCCCGTCTGAATAAACTCGTTGGGGTAGTTCCGGGCGGCGGGGTTCATGGCCAGGCCGTTGATGTCCCGGTACTCGTCCGCCAGGATGGCGGGGCCGCCGTCAATGGGCTGGCCCATGCCGTTGAACACCCGGCCCAGCATATCCTCGGACACACCCAGCTGTAGGGGGTGACCCAAAAAGCGGATCTTGGAGTCCTTCAGGTTAATTCCGGCGGAGCTCTCAAAGAGCTGCACCACGGCGGAATCGCCGTTGACCTCCAGCACCTTACAGCGGCGGATGGTGCCGTCGGTAAGCTGGATTTCGGCCAGCTCGTCGTAGGTGACGCCCTTGACCTTGTTTACCACCATCAGAGGGCCGGAGATCTCCTGGATGGTCTTATATTCCCGAATCACAGCTCATCCTCTCCCTTCTCTGCGATGGCGTTGATCTCGTCCTCCATCTGGGCCGTCAGGTCGGCATAGGCCTGCTTATACTGGTCGGCAGGAACAGCCTTGGCACGGCCGATGCCCTCACGGGAGGGAATGGTGAACAGAGCGTTCAGCTCGCCGCCCCGCTCGGAGGCCGCGCGGCACTGGGTGTCATACTGACGGATCATGGCCAGCATCCGGGCCTGGCGGTCGTACTCAGAGTAGGAGTCAATGTCCACGAAGGAGTTCTGCTGCAGGAAGTCCTCCCGAATCATCTTGGCCACTTCCAGGGTGATCTGGTCCTTGGCGGACAGGGAGTCCTTACCGACCAGCTGCACAATCTCGTTCAGGTTGGCCTCCTCCTGGAGGACGGCCATGGCCCATTCCCGGTTCACCAGGAAGTCCTTGCCCAGGTTCTCATCGTACCAGGGCTTCAGGGAATCCAGATACAGGGAGTAGGAGTTCAGCCAGTTGATGGCGGGGAAGTGACGGCGGTAGGCCAGGGAAGCGTCCAGGGCCCAGAACACCTTAACAATCCGCATGGTGGCCTGGGACACGGGCTCGGACAGGTCGCCGCCCGGAGGGGACACGGCGCCTACAGCGGTCAGGCTGCCCCGGCGGTCCTCGTCGGAGCCGATGCAGGAGACGGAGCCGGCGCGCTCGTAGAACTGAGCCAGACGGGAGCTGAGGTAGGCGGGGTAGCCCTCCTCACCGGGCATCTCCTCCAGACGTCCGGACATCTCACGCAGAGCCTCAGCCCAGCGGGAGGTGGAGTCGGCGATGACGGCCACGGCGTAGCCCATGTCGCGGAAGTACTCGGCGATGGTGATGCCGGTGTAGATGGAGGCCTCACGGGCGGCCACGGGCATATCGGAGGTGTTGGCAATCAGCACGGTCCGCTTCATCAGGGACTCGCCGGTCCGGGGGTCCACCAGCTCGGGGAACTCACGGAGCACGTCGGTCATCTCGTTGCCGCGCTCGCCGCAGCCGATATAGACCACCAGGTCCACGTCCGACCACTTGGCCAGAGCGTGCTGCATGACGGTCTTGCCCGAACCGAAGGGGCCGGGGATGGCGGCGGTGCCGCCCTTGGCCACGGGGAAGAAGGTATCCACAATCCGCTGGCCCGACTGCAGGGGGATAACGGGGGGATACTTGTGCTTGTAGGGACGACCCACACGGACGGGCCACTTCTGCATCATGGGCAGCTCCACCTTGGAGCCGTCCTCCTGCTCCAGCACGGCCACCGTCTCGGTGACGGTGAAGGAGCCGGACTGGATGGAGACAATCTTGCCCTTCATCTTGGGGGGAATCATAATTTTATGGAGAATGGACGCGGTCTCCTGAACGGTGCCGATGATGTCGCCGCCGATGACCTGGGTACCGGGCTCCACCGTGGCGGTGAACTCCCACTTCTTCTCCCGGTCCAGGGCAGGAACCTCCACGCCGCGGGGCAGGTTGTTGCCCTGAACCTTCTCCATAATGACCTCCAGCGGGCGCTGGATGCCGTCGTAGATGTTTTCCACCAGGCCGGGGCCCAGCTCCACGGACAGGGGGGAGCCGGTGGTGACTACCTCCGCCCCGGGGCCCAGGCCGGAGGTCTCCTCATAGACCTGGATGGAGGCCGAATCGCCGCTCATGTTCAGGATCTCGCCAATCAGGCGCTGCTCTCCTACGCGGACCACGTCGGCCATGTTGGCCTCCTCCATGCCGGTGGCAACCACCAGCGGGCCGGAGACCTTGACGATCTTTCCCATAGGCTAAACCTTCTTTCTCGACTGCAGAACGCAGAATCAGTGCCCTTCGGCCCATTCTGCATTCTGCATTTCTGCATTCTGCACTCTTACAGGATGTCCGCGCCCACGGCCCGCTCCACAGCGGTTTTCACGTTGGCCATTCCAATGCCCAGCGAGCCTTCCTTGCCGGGGATGAGAATGATAGCCGGGGTCAGGGCGTCCTTATACCGGGCAATGTCGCTGCTCAGCTTGGCAGCCAGCTGCTCGGTCATATAGATGATGGCGTAGTTCTCCTTGGCCATGCGGTGGAGGGCCTCATGCCCCTCCTCGGGGGTGCTCACCGGGCACACCTCCAGGCCCAGGGCCTTGAAGCCCAGAACGCTGTCCATGTCGCCCATGACGGCAATCTTATACATCTTCCCTCCACCCCCTTACACATAGGTTTCCCGCAGCCGGGCGCGGATGGTGTCGCCGTCCAGACCGGCGGCCCGTCCTGCAAAAATGGTGCGGATGGCGGTCAGCTCTGCCTCCTTGGCGTAGAGGTAGCCGATGACCGTCTGCTCCCCGAAGGGAATCCGCCGGGCGGCGGACAGATAGGCGGTCAAAGCATCGTCGCAGGCCTTCTCAAAGCCGGTCAGCGCTCCGCTGCCCGGCTGGGTCAGCTTGGCGCCCATCTCCGCGGCCTGGGCCAGGGGCCCGGTGCGGAAGACCTCACCCAGGGCGTCCCCCCGGGCGGCGGCAATGGACTGGGGCGAGACGCTGCCGCCCTCCAGCAGAACCTGGCGCAGGAAGTCGCCCTCCTTGCCCATGCGGTACACCCGCACGGCGGCGCGCAGGTTGGCCACATCCACCGACAGGCGGACATAGCCCCGGAGAAACTCGCTGTCCAGCTCGTTAGCCAGCACACCCATCTCGCCATAGCAGGCCTGATCCAGAATCAGATCCGCCTGCTGGGGGTCCCGGGTGTCGGCCAGAACGGCCTGGGCCTGCTTCATGGCCTGCTGGAAGCGCTCCGAGCAGCCCCGAAGTTCCTCCCGGCGCCAGCCGTCCAGCAGCTGCTGGGGGTCGTACCGGCCCCCGGGCAGCAGCAGCCGCTCCGGGTCCGCCCCCACAGCCTTGGCCTTAATAAGCACCTTGGCATTGTGGTAATCATATTTTAGTTGGAAAATCTCCGTCAGCCGACGGTCCGGGGAGGCGTTCTCCATATCCCGGAAGGTGTCTGCCCGGGCCTGGGCCAGCACGGCGTCCAGACTGCCGCCCCCGTCGGGGTAGCCGCACTCCGTCAGCACCTTCATGGCCTCGCTGTTGTCCCGGGCCTCAATCATCCGGTCCATACGCTCCCGGGTCAGAAGCCGGTTCTCCATGGCCCGGATTCGGGCCGAGACGGAGAGATAATCCGTATCTTTGCGGTGGGACAAGATATCCCTCCTTTCGTCGTCGTCGCAAGCTTCATATCCCTCACTTCCGCCTTACGGCGAAAGCTCGCTCATTCCGCTGCTCCTCCTCTCCAAACCGGACCCACTCCGTTGGGCTCCGGTTTGGGGCGGCGTTCCGCCGCCATTTTCTCGCAAGCCTTGTATCCCATGCCTCCGCCTTACGGCGAAGGCTCACTCACCCGGCTGTTCCAACTCCGCACTGAGTGCCGTCGGGGCTTCACAGCTCGGTGGTATGGGACGCAAAGCACTTCTATGTTCCGCTGGGGCTCAGGCCTTGGGGAACAGCACCTGGTCCACTTCCTTCTCCAGCTTTTCACGCTGCAGACGGACCAGGGTCTCAAAGGCACAGTTGACCTCCACGTCTCCGTCTACCAGGACGAAGCCGCCCTTCATGGGCCGGGTCTCCTCACTGAGGGTGAGCATACCCGTGCCGGTGACCATGGCGGTGGTGGAATTCACTACCTTGCCCAGGAATGCCCCCACCTTGGTGTCGGTGATGGCGTCGGGCAGCTCGGGGGCTACCTGCTTGACCATGGCCTCGTTGGCGGCCACGACCACCTGCTTGCCCACCCGGGCGCGGTCCTGGGGAGAGAACACCAGCTGTTCCTTCCCGGTGGTGGAGGCTTCCAGCACCAGGCGGGTCAACAGCTGCACATATTCCTCCTCAGGCAGGGAGCACAGCTTCTCCAAAGCCAGATCGAAGGCCTGGGCCAGCATCTCCTGCCGGGCGGCCAGCTCCAGCTTGCGCTGTTCCATCTTGGCCGCGGACTTCAGCCGCTCCAGACGCTCCTGGGCGGCCCGCTGTCCCCGGGCCAGGGTCTCGGCCGTTTCCTTGTCCGCCTGAGCCTGGGCTGCCTCCGCGATGCTCCGGACCTTCTCGTCGGTCTCCTGGTTCATGCGGGTAATTTCAGCCTGGGCGTCCTGGACAATTTTGGCCGTAATTTTTTCAATACCTTCCATAGAGCCGGTTCCTTTCCCAGCCTTAAGCGCTGATGTTGATGATCATCAGCATGGAGGCCAGCAGAGACAGAATGGCGTAGAACTCAACGGTGATGCAGAGCACCATGCCCTTGGACCAGTCGTCGGGCTTCTTGGCCAGGATGTTGATGGAGCCGGCAGCCACGCGGCCCTGAGCGATGGCGGAGAACAGGCCGCCCAGCGCCATGGGCAGGCAGGCCACGAAGTACTGCATGCCCTGAGCCACGGTCAGATCGGGCAGGGTGCCGGACAGCAGGCCCATGCGGAACACGGCGAAGAACCAAACCACCAGGCCGTACAGGCCCTGGGTGCCGGGGATAACCTGAAGAATCATGACCTTACCAAACTTAGAGGGGTCCTCACACAGCAGGCCGGTGCCCGCCTCGCCGGCGATGCCGGTACCCTTGGCCGAACCGATGCCGCTCAGGACCGCCGCCAGACCGGCGCCCAACAGGGCGATGGCCAGACCGCCGATTGTCTCCAGAAAACTCATGACTATGTCCTCCTTTAATCTTTTACAATGTCGTAATATTTGGTATTCCAGGACAGGGGACGGAAAGGCTTTCCGCCGTCCTGATAAAACTTGCCGAAGTACTCCAGACACTGAAGACGCAGGTCGTGCACGTAGCAGCCCAGCAGGTTCAACGCGAAGTTCAACGTGTTGCCCACCAGGGAAATGATCAGGAAGATGATCACATTCCCGGGGATGGCGCCCAGGGTATTGAACACCTGGGCAATGACCGAGCCGGCCAGCATGAGGGCCATCAGACGGGAGTAGGACAGGATGTCTCCGAAGTAGCCCGTCACGTGGTTATAGAGGGAGCCGAACACGGCCGTCACCTTGCCGAAGCCCTTGGCGTTCCAGCCCGAGCCCACCAGCACCATGACACCGCCCACGATGAGCACCACATTGGTGATACCCAGGATGGCCAGCGCCGCGCCGGCAAACACGATCCACCAGGTCAGCTCCTCCCAGATGGCATCCATCACCTGGCCGTCCCGCAGCTTCTTATAGAAGCTGATGGCCATACCGGTGATGATCTGCACCGCGCCCAGACACATGGCACCCACCAGAATCATCATGGTGTCATTGAGGGGGGTGAAGAGGGCGGGCAGAACGATGGGATTGTCCGGGTTAATGAGGGTGCTGATCTGGGTCAGGAAGTCGCCGAAGAAGCCGCCGGTGAGAATACCCATCACAAAGGTACTCACACCGCACAGACCCAGCAGTCCGAAGAAGTGGGCCATGCCGCCCTTGGGCTTTTTCTTGGTCAGCACCACCACCGAGGCCAACATCATGAGAAGGCCGTAGCCCATGTCCGCCATCATAATCCCGTAAAACAGGATGAAGAAGGGGGCCATGAGGGGGTTGGGGTCCAAAGAGCCATAGGCGGGCAGGGAGTACATCTCCGTGACCATGTTCAGCGGCCGGGTGAACCAGTTGTTCTTCAGCTTCACCGGCACACTGGGGTACTCTTCCTCTGTGGGATCGCTGACCTCCCAGGCACAGGGATAGGGAGAGATGGCCTTCTGAAGGCCGGGCCAGTTTTCCGCCGGCACCCAGCCCTCCAGGTAGAAGGTCTGCCTGGTGTCCAGCAGACGGCCCCGGGCCTCCTCCCGGCTGACCTCCACCGCGGTGCGGTCGGCCAGCCGCCGGAGATCTGCCCGGCGGTCTCCCATGCCGGAGAGCTTCTCCTCCAGAGCTGCCGCCTCCTGGGCCAGCTGCTCCAGTTCCTGGTCCAGCCGGGCGGTGTTCTCCGCCGCCGTGCCGCTCCAGTCCCGGAGATTGGCCCGGGACCAGCCCAGGTCCTTCACCGTCTGGAGGACTGCCTCACTCTGGCTCACATGGCACACCAGAAGCAGATACTGCTGCTCCCGGTCCGTGGAGACCAGGGTGAGCTGGGACAAATCTCCTGCCGCCAGCACCTCCCCCTCCGCCTGAGCGAAGGGCACGTTGGCGGGCAAAGTTCCCAGCTGAATGACCACCTGTCCCGTGGACTGGGTGTCCAGAGGCAGGTCCAGGCTCAGCCAGGGAGCCAGCGTCCCTTTCTGAGCGAGTAATTTCGTTTCTTCTGCGTGGATGGCATTGAGGCGGCGGTCCATCTCGTTGATCTCCTCCGCCTCCCGGAGTGCGGCCTCGGCCGCCCGCTCGTCAAAGAGCTCCTTCTCCGTCAGCCCCGGCTGGGGCTTCAGCAGAGGGTCCTTGGCCGGCGCGCTCCGCTTGAGTACCGCCAGCGCCCGTTCCACGGCACTGTGCCGGTCCCGAGCTACGGACAGATTTCCTGCCTCAGGCCGGGTCAGCCCCGCCCAGGCCGGATTGCTCTCGTCCACCGACGGTTCATCGATCTCCACGCAGCCCATGCGCTGGAGCAGACGGAGCAGGGTATCCCGGTTCTCCCTCATGGCGACCAGACGCAGATGCTTCATTTTGACGATGGCCATCAGCGATTCACAACCTTTTCTACAATCAACTGTGCCGCCTGGTCCAGACGCCGGCGGGCATTTTCCTTCATTTCCTCACACGCCTGACTGGCCTGTGCCATCAGCTGCTGGGCCTCCTGGGCCGCCTCGGCCTCCGCCTGTGCCAGCACCTTGCGGTTTTCGGCCTCCGCCTGGGCACGAACCTGCTCCAGCTTCTTTTGGGCCTCCCGCTGTGCGGTCTGGAGCCTCTGTTTGTTTTCTGCGGCGGCCGCCTCACGGCGCCGCTTCTCCTCCTGCTCCACCTGAGTTACCTTTTCAATGGCCTCTACTGCCACAATCCTCACCACCTTTAAACTCAAGTACTACCTCGTCATTTTCTTTTCCACTTTAAAATAGTATCTAGGGCCTATTTTAGGTGAAATCCCCGCAAAATGCAAGCGCTATTTTCGTGTTCCTTCGTGGCGTCGTCGCCCCAATCCCTCTCATTTCGTCACCTTGCTTTTTCTTTTCATGGAGCTTCCTAGTTTTTTTCTCATTTTTTACAGCTTTTATGCTTCGAGAGCAAATATTCTTTTTTCTTGCCAGTCCGATCTGCATAAAAAAAAACTTCAGACTGCACAATGGCAGTCTGAAGTTTTGCATAAAAACAGGGTTAATCTGTCAATTCAGCCTGAGCACTCTCAGCATTTGGATCGATTTGCGGCACAATTTCCACCAGACGCTCCTGGGCAGCCGTCACACCAGCCTGAAGCAAAATTTCCGAAAGGTCTTCCTCTCCGCCGCCATCCACCCATATGCGTCCCTCCTGCTTCTCCAGCAGGGCAGCCGTGACGCCGCTTTCCGGAAGGGTTCCTGTAAGGGTACCCGCCTCCACCCGCAGGGAAATCCGCGTGTCATAGGGGGCCACAGCCTCTTCCACCCGGGTCAGAAAGGCAGATACCGTCTCTTCCCGGCTTCCATCTCCCGACGTAATGGCCTCCACAGAGCCCGCGGTGGGAAATCCGGGACACTCCAGCAGAATCTCATCAAAGCCCATGGCGGCCAGTTCGCCGCACAGATCCGCCAGGTAGGTCTGGGCTCCCTCGCTGGCCGGGTTCAGCCAGCGAAGTCCTTCCTCATCCCGCCAGTTGCCGTAGCTGGCCCGCATAGCCAGATCGTTGCGGTGATAGGGAATGGTATTATCCCGGAAGCAGCACACCCGGGCCACCGTATAGACCTCACCCTGGTTCCAACTCACCAGCTGCTCCTGAATCGCTCCATCTGCGGCGTTGACCCCGCAGCTCCGGGCCAGGGATTGCTGGGCGTCCCAGGCCAGCATGCCCTCCTCATCCTTCATGGTGAGCACCAGGGCATTGGCCCCGGCCTGCTCCAATTGGGCCGCAGCGCTGCCATCCTGTATGGCGGAGAGAGGCAGCTCCAGCGCCGTCAGGGCGCTCTCCTGCTCCGGCTCCTCCTCGGAAGAGGCCGGCTCCTCCGGTTCCCCCTCCGTTCCCGCCGGATCCGTCCCTTCTCCCTGGACGTCCTGGCCGCTGCCGGACGGCTCATCCTCCTGCTGGGAGAGAATGGGCAGCTTCAGGGGAAACCCGTTCTCCCCGCGGCTGAGCCAGATCACCGCCAGCAGCACAACCACCAGCACGCCCAGCACAGCGGCCACAATCTTCAAAACGTCGGTCAATGTCCGGCGGCCCCGATAGCTACTGTATCCCCTTTGAGACCGGCGCACGGCACGCCCTCCTTTCCCAATGGCAGGCTCCTTCGCTCCCCGGCGGGCCATGGGTCCTTCCAAAGGGGCGGTTTTCTTCATTTTTTACCAAAACCAGCGTTTTACAGCATCTTACAGAAATAATCTCTCCTGCAGGAGAACGTTTTAATTATATCAAGTTTTTCCTGTTCTGGCAATCCAATTTTTCCCATTTTTAAATAACCATGCCGCCGTCGGCCAGCAGCACCTGGCCGGTAATAAAGGAGGCCTGGTCCGAGGCCAGAAAACAGATGGCTGCGGCGGCCTCCTCCGGTGTTCCGATGCGGCCAAGGGGAGTCTCCTCCCCAAGGGCGTCCAGATCCGCCCGGGAGAGGTGAGCATTCATCTCGGTGTCAATGACGCCGGGGGCCACGCAGTTGACCCGGATATTAGAGGGACCCAGCTCCTTGGCCAGGGCCCGGGTCAGTCCGATCACCCCCGCCTTGGCTGCGGAGTAAGCCACCTCGCATGAGCCCCCCGTCACCCCCCACATGGAGGATACGGTGACCACAGCGCCCCGCTTGCGCCGGACGAAGAAGGGGACGGCCGCCCGCAGGGTATAGAACACCCCGTCCAGGTCCACCCCCATCACCTGCCGCCACTGCTCATCGGTGGTGTCGGTAATGAGCTGCTGAGGCAGTGCCACTCCGGCGCAGCACACCAGAGCGTCCAGCGGCCCCAGCTCCGCCTCCGCCTGCTCCACCATGCCCCGGGCCTGTTCCGGATCGGCCAGGTCCCCCTGAACCACCAGGGTCCGCCGTCCTAAGGCCTCCAGCTCCCGGGCCAGCTCTTCCGCCCGGTCTCTCCCGCTATGGCAGCCCAGGGCCACGTTCCAGCCCAGCGCACCGAAGCGTCGGGCTGCAGCGGCGCCGATGCCCCGGGAGGCGCCGGTAATGAGTACATTTTGTTCCATGGCTTCTCCCTTCTCAGGCAAACACCGCCTGCACCAGCACCATATAGAGGCCGGTGGCCCCGAAGATGGACAGCAGGTCGTTGCCCTTCCACAGGTGGAGCAGCACCGCCGTCACACCGGCCAGGACGGAAGGCACCCAGCCCGCCGGAGCGGAGAACGTCATGCCCCGCAGGCAGTAGACGATGAGCATGGCAATGATGGCGGGCGGCAGCACCCTGCCCAGGTAGAGCACCAGCTTGGGTGGGTGATCTCCCCGGTCAAAGAGCAGGAAGGGCAGGGCCCGGGTGAGGAAGGTGACCACCGCCATGACCGCAATGGAGGCCAGGGCCTGTCCGGTTGTCAGCGTCATGGGAGCACCTCCTGTTCCGTCTTCTCCGTCTTCTTTTTCTCTGCCTCGCGCTCCAGTCTGGGCCGGAGCACCACCAGCGTCATGATAATGAGGCCCAGGGCGGGCAGCAGCATGTCGTCCGCACCCACCGCCCACAGGCTCAGCAGGGTGGCGGCAATGCCCAGCAGGGCAGGCAGGTGGCTGCCTGCCGCCTTCCACTGTCCCACGGCGATCACCAGGAACAGGGCGGTCATGGCAAAGTCCACCCCTGTGGTGTCAAAGCCCAGAGCCGTCCCCACCAGGGAACCGATCACTGAGCCCAAAATCCAGTAGCTGTGGTCCAGGAACGCCACGGAAAAATAAAAGGCGTGCTCATCCACGCCCTCCGGGGCCTCAGCTGAGCTGAGGAGAGCATAGGTCTCATCGGTGAGGGAGAACATCATGTAGAGCTTCCGCAGTCCCATTCCCCGGAATTTCTCCAGCATCGACAGGCCATAGACCAGATGACGGAAATTGATCATCAGAGTCAGGAAGGCCACCTGGGTCAGCGGCGCCCCCGAGGCCAGCAGCGAAACGCCCAGATACTGTCCGGACCCCGCATAAATGGTCAGGCTCATCAAAAAGGCCCAACCCACTCCGTATCCAATGGACTGAAGCATCAGTCCAAAGGCCATTCCAATGGCCAGATAGCCCATCAAAACCGGTACGGTCACCGGAAAGGCCGCGGCCAGCGACGTGCGATTCATAGGAAAACGGTCACCTCATTGACAAATTTTTTCATCATATTCTACCTGTTTTTTCTCGCCTGTGCAATCCCCTGTTCTGTCTTGTGGACACAGACATTAAGAAAGGGTAAAATTCATGAATTTTACCTTGATTTTTCCTTTTTTTAACCTATAATAAGGTCTGCTGATTCTAATACTGCGCCTGGCTGCCTACCCCACAGGCGGACAGTTTCACCGCGCGCCGCAAATTTTAGGAGGTTCCATCTTGGATCATCTTCTCTTTATCTACAATCCTACCGCCGGAAAAGGGCAGGTAGCGGAAAAGCTGTCTTCGGTGGTGGACGTCTTTACCAAGGCCGGCTGGCTGGTTACCGTCTGCCCCACCCAGAGCAAGGGGGACGCCACCCGCATCGCCCGGGAGTTGGGTCCCTCCTTTTCCCGGGTCGTGTGCGCCGGAGGCGACGGAACGCTCAGCGAGACGGTCACCGGTCTCATGGATCTGAAGGACCCGCCGCTGCTGGGCTATATTCCCTCCGGCTCCACCAACGACTGCGCCACCACCTTCGGCCTGTCCAAGGTGCCCCGCCAGGCCGCCCTGGCCGCCGCGGAAACCGGAATCCCCACTCCCATCGACATCGGCCGGCTTAACGGCTCTCCCTTTGTCTACGTGGCCGCCTTCGGCGCCTTTACCAAGGTAGCCTATGACACCCCCCAGGACCTGAAAAAGACCTTCGGCCATCTGGCCTACGTCATGGAGGGTATCGTCTCCCTGCCCACCATCTCCCCCATTCACCTGAAGGTAGAGTACGACAACGGAGTCATTGAGGACGATTTCTTTTTCGGCATGGTGAGCAACGCCCTGTCCATCGGCGGCATGCGGCCGCCCAACAGCTCCAACGTGGTGCTGGATGACGGCCTGTTCGAGGTCTATCTGGTGAAAAAGCCTGTCACCCTGGCCGACGTGGCCAACGGCTTCCAGGCGTTCCTGAGCATGAAGCCCGGCGACCCCGGCTCTCTCATTCAGTTCCAGACCTCCCGTCTGGTCATCACCGGCCAGGAGCCCCTCCACTGGACCATCGACGGAGAATATGGCGGCGGCGAGGTCGTCAACGTGGTGGAGAACTGCCGCAAGGCTCTGACCATTCTTCGGGGCAAATAATAAGGTAAACAAGACATAAAAACCGGCAAGCGGATGGCTTGCCGGTTTTTCTTATTCGGGCTGAAGAACCTGGGTCAGATCCACGGCCTGGGCGTCGCCCCACAGCCGCTCCAGGTCGTAAAACTTCCGGGCCTCATCGGTGAACACATGGACCACCACCGAGGAGAAGTCCATGAGCAGCCAGGTGCCGCCCCGGTGGCCCTCAATGTGGTGGGCCGTCTCCCCCTCTTTCTCCGCAGTCTCCTCACAGGCGTCGGACATGGCCTTGATCTGAGTATTGGAAGTCGCGGTACACAGGACAAAGTAGTCGCACAAGGTGGTCAGATCCTGGGTCTTGAGCACCTTGATGTCCTGTCCCTTCTTGCTGTCCAGAGCCTTGGCCAGCAAAAGCGCCAATTCATAAGAGGTCACTGTAGTTTGCTCCTTTCCTTACGCGGCCGGCCGTACCGGCTCGGGCTGAGGCGGCAGTACCGCCACGGTGTGATCGGTATCGCTGGTTTCATTTCCCTGGGCCACGTCCTGACCGGAATTGGACTGGCTGCTGTCCGGGGTGGTGTTGCCCTCCTGGCCTCCGCCCTGTCCCTGGCTGCCGCTCTCGCCGCCGCCCTGGGAGGTATCTCCTCCGGTCTGGGAACCGTCACCGGTCTCGCCACCCTGGGAGGTGTCCCCTCCGGTCTGGGAGCCGTCGCCGGTACCGCCGCCCTGGGAGGTGTCCCCTCCCGTCTGGGAGCCGTCGCCGGTACTGCCGCCCTGAGAAGTGTCCCCTCCGGTCTGGGAGCCGTCGCCGGTCTCACCGCCCTGGGAGGTATCCCCCGTTTCTTCCGAGGTATCAGGCGGCTGCGTGGTTTCTCCCGAATTTCCACCCGACGAAGAGGAAGAGGAGGAGGAAGACGAGGACGAGCCCTTCCCCATCTTGGGGTCCTCCAGTTCAGCGTTGGTCACACCGAAGCTGCCGTTGCTGTTGCGGTAGACCAGCTGCAGGTCCCGTTCCTCAATGTCTCGCTGGTAGGGGTTCATGCCGTTATTGACAATCTCCAGAATTCCCTCCGGGTCCAGAGTAATCAGAGCCGCACTATTATACTTGAAGGAATCGGCAATGGGAGCCGTCTCAAAGCTCACGCCGGTCTCCGGGTCCATCCCGTAGGCCATCTGGGCAAAGGCCAGAATGTTGCCCACGGACAGGTCGGTATATACCTTTTCGGTAAAAATTCGGGCCAGCTCAGGGATTTTCAGGAAGGTGGTGGGCTTGAGGCACTCAGTGGCCACAGCCTTCAAAAATTCCTGCTGAATCTCCAGGCGGGCAACGTCACCGCCGGAATTGCTTCCATCGCTGTTCTTCCGCCAGCGGATGACCTGCATGGCGTCGTCACCGTTCAGCTCGCGGTAGCCCGCCTCCTGATGGATGTGCAGATCCTGATAGGGATCGTCATAGTCCATATCAAAGGGCACGTCAAAGTGTACGCCGCCCAGAGCATCTACCAGCTCACCAATGGCCTCCCACTCCACCAGCACATAGAAGTCAGGCGTAATGCCGGTGACCTTGGCCACTTCCTTCCCCAGGGCCTTCATGCCCTGGGCCACCCGCTCATCCTCGGGCAGGTCGGAGGAGCCCCGGTTGCGGGCATAGACCGAATTGATGCGCTTGCTGTTGGCGCTGGTGTTGATCATGGTATCACGGGGAATGTTCAGACCCCGGATCGTCTTGTTGTTGGTATCATAGGAAAGCAGCAGGATAGTATCCGTGGAACTGCTGACCACGTCCCGTCCGGCCACTAAGAAGGTGTAGATGCCCGGCTTACGGCCGCTGAGGGCTATGTCGGGCACATCCGCCCCGTCAAAGGTCAGATCTGCCACACCGTCGCCGTCTGCATCGATGGTAAAATCGGGCACATCCGGCACCCGAATCCAGGCGCTGAGCACCAGCCATAGTACGATGACTAAAATGGCCAGAATGGTGGCCGTCTGAAGCAGTCGATAGCGGATGCGCTGGCCCCGGCTCATTCCGGCCAGCCATTCTTTATACTGTCTCCGATATCGTCTGAGCGCGCTCTCTCCGTGGGAACGCTCCCGCTTGCCGTGTCTGTTTAAATCACTCATTAGGTTCCTTCCTCTGTTGTTACACCGTGGCTACGCAGCCACTGACGGGCTTCTATGGTCTTTTGATGAATGGGCTGCCGCCGCTCCTCCATCTCCTGGATGGTGGTCTCCACCCCCAGCAGCAGGGCCTTGTCCAAATCGGTATAGGCCAGCTCCCGCAGGCGCTCCACCCCTTCAAAATCCCGGTTTGGCTCTATGTAGTCGGCCATGTAGATGATCTTCTCCAGCAGTGACATGTCCGCCTTGGCGGTGGTGTGCCAGTAGATGGCCTCGTACACCTCATCAGGTTCTCCAAAAACCCACCGGGCAATACACGCCCCGGTCTTGGAGTGGAGCAGCTTTACCATCTGCTGCTCCAGGGGGTCCAGCTCCAGGCTGTACTGTCCACAGAGGGCCAGCTGCTCCTCCAGCCCCAGGTACTTGGTGCAGTCGTGGAGGATGCCTGCCCGCCGGGCCAGCATGGGGTCCGCACCCCAGAATTCCGCCAGGCGAACTGCCTCCTCCTCCACGCCTATCACATGAGGCACTCGTTTCTGCTTCATCATGGCGTAGGAACAGGCCCGCAGCTCGGGCAGGTCCAGATGCTTGAGATCTGCATGGGTGCCGTACAGGTTGTGCATCAGGATGTAGCCGTACACCGCCGGGGGCAGATACTCCCGCCCCTCGCCCCGGGCCAGCAGGTCCCGCAGCCGGGTGGAGGAGATGTCCACCAGATCGGGCAGGGTAATGGTGGTCACCCGGGCGTTGAATTTTTCGGCCAGATACTCTCGCTGAGGTGCGAAGAGCTCCTCCCCGTCCTGCTGCGTCCGGCCAAAGGCACAGATACCGGCCAGCCGAAGGATGGTCTCCGGGTCATGCCACAGGTGCAGGGTCAGGAACATGTCCGTCCCCATCAGCAGCCACAGCTCCGCCTCGGGATACTGCTCATGGATGCGCTCCAGTGTCTCCGAGGTGTAGCTCTTCCCCGTCCGCTCCAGTTCAATTCCCGAGGTCTCCACCACCTTGGGCATAGCTATGGCGTCAGCCATCTTCTCTACCATAGCCAGCCGGTGCTCCGGAGGCGGGGTCTCCTGAGGCAGCTCCTTGTGGGGCGGCACCGCCGCCGGTATAAACAGCAGCTTATCCAGCCCCAGAGCTGCCACCGCCGCCCTGGCCGCCGCCATATGCCCCAGATGAGGAGGATTAAAGGTTCCGCCGTAGATTCCAATTTTCATACAGGCACCACCTTATTTTATTTTTGTTGCTGGTTCCTTCTGTCCCCAGGAAGCAACCCATAGGACAGCATATCCGGACAAATGCTCCGGTTACTTCCGCTTTTTGTCCGCCACCAGAACAATTCTGTCCTTCTTGTCCTTGTTATGACTTGGACGATACAGAACAAATTTTGTTCCGATGACCTGCACCACCTCGCTGCGGGTGAGGGGAGCCAGCTGCTCGGCAGCCTCTCGAGGGGAGAGCATGGAGTTCTCCAGCACCCGGCCCTTGATGAGCTCTCGGGCCTCCAGGGCATCGTCGGCCTGCTTGATGAGGTTATCCCCAATGCCGTCCTTGCCCACAATCAAAATGGTGTCAATGCTGTTGGCCAGGCCGCGAAGCTGGGCCCGCTGCTTGCTTGTCAGTTCCATTTGTCACGCTCCATATGAATTATCATTTCTGATTGTTCAGATATTCCTCCAGCTTCACCTGGAATGCTTCCAGGGCCTTGCCCCGGTGGGAAATGGCGTTTTTCTCCTCCGCCGTCAGCTGGGCGAAGGTCTTTTTCAGAGAGGGTACAAAGAACACCGGGTCATAGCCGAAGCCGCCCTCCCCCATGGGGGCGAAGGCGATGGTGCCGGGGCACTCCCCCCGGGCGGAAATCACATCTCCGTTGGGGAAGCAGCAGGTGATGACCGAGACGAACTTGGCCGTCCGGGGCATCTGGCCCCGCATGTTCTCCAGCAGCAGGCGGTAGCGGCCGGTGTCGTCCAGCCCCTCCCCGCCGTACCGGGCGGAGTACACTCCGGGGGCGCCGTTCAGGGCGTCCACGCACAGTCCGGAGTCGTCGGCCACGGCGGGCAGGCCGGAGGCCTCCATCACCGCTTTGGCCTTCAAGAGGGAATTTTCCTCAAAGGTGGTTCCGGTCTCCTCCACCTCCACGTCCACACCCGCGTCGGCCTCGGAGCACACTTCCACGCCCAGCTGGGAAAGGATGGTGTCCAGCTCCACCAGCTTCTTTTTATTCTTGCTGGCCAGCACCAGTTTCATGGTCAAACACCCTCCTCCAGCACCTTACGCTGCAGAGCCTGAATTTCCCGGATGCCCTTGGCGCACAGCTTCACCAGCTTCTGCTGCTCCTCCAGGGTGAAGGGGCGCTCCTCGCCGGTGCCCTGGATTTCAATGAGCCGTCCCTGGTCATCCATGACGCAGTTGAGGTCCACCATGGCGGAGGAGTCCTCCTCATAGCACAGATCCAGCATGGGCACATCGTCCACGATGCCCGCGGACACGGCGGCCACATAGCCGCTGATGGGGTACTCGCTGAGCTGACCGGCCTCCATCATCTTCCGGAAGGCCAGCATCATGGCCACAAAGCCGCCGGTAATGGAGGCGGTACGGGTGCCGCCGTCCCCCTGGAGCACGTCGCAGTCAATGGTGATGTTCCAGGGGCCCAGCTTCTTCCGGTCCACCACGGAGCGCAGGGCCCGGCCGACCAGGCGCTGGATTTCGGCACTGCGGCCGTTCAGCTTCAGCTTGGAGATGTCCCGGCGGGAGCGCTCCCGGTTGGCCCGGGGGAGCATGGAGTACTCGGCAGTGACCCAGCCCTCCCCCTCGGGGACGTGGCGGGGGGGCTTGTCCTCCACGCTGGCGGTGCACAGCACATAGGTGTTGCCGCAGCGAATGAGGCAAGAGCCCTCGGCAAACTTATTGATGTTGGGAATGATCTCCATAGGCCGGAGCTGGTCATTTGTACGGCCGTCAATTCGGGACATAAAATACTTCCTCTCCGCAAATTTTTCCATATTGTATCACAATTCTTCAAAAGAATGTATGGATAGAATGTAAATTAAAAGGGGGATTCTCCAGAAACTTGTGTTTGTTTTTTAATCAATCTGCCAAAATAGCACACCCAGGAACAACAGAGACAGCAAAACACCCAGTCCTACCAGATTTTCCCGCCGCTGTTTCGCGCTTACCCCCTCACCCTGCAGGCGCATGGAGCGCAGGAGATTTCTCGCACCATCCCGCCGAATCCAGCGCACGATTTGAATGGTCAGTTGAATGGTAAACAGGACTGCAAACAGCTTCCAGTTCCAGTATGGCACGGACTGCACCCCCGATTTTCAATTCTGAATGCCTGCCTCCTGATTTCTGACTTAAATGAGCGCCTGGGCAAAGTCGGCGGCGTCAAAGGGCTTCAAATCGTCGATGCCCTCACCCACACCGGCGTACTTCACGGGCACGCCCAGCTCCTTGGCGATGGCAATGGCGATGCCGCCCTTGGCGGTGCCGTCCAGCTTGGTGAGGACGATGCCGGTGATGCCCGCCGCCTCCTTGAACTGCTTGGCCTGGATGAGTCCGTTCTGGCCGGTGGTGGCGTCCAGCACCAGCAGGGTCTCCCGGGCGCAGTCGGGCAGCTCCCGGTCGATGACACGGGAAATTTTGTTCAGCTCATTCATCAGGTTCTGCTTGTTGTGAAGCCGTCCGGCGGTGTCCACCAGCACCACATCGCTCTTTCTGGCCCTGGCGGCGCTCATGGCGTCAAAGACCACGGCAGCGGGGTCGGCCCCCTCGTGCTGCTTGATGATGTCCACCCCGGCCCGGTCACTCCAGATGGTCAGCTGCTCGGCGGCGGCGGCCCGGAAGGTGTCGGCGGCGCAGAAGAGGACCTTCCTGCCCTCCCCCCGCAGCTGGGCGCCGATTTTTCCGATGGTGGTGGTCTTGCCCACCCCGTTCACCCCGATGAACAGCACCACCGAGGGGGTGGTGGACAGGTTGAGCTCCCCGTCGCCCGCGTTCAGGGCGTCGGCGATAACCTCCACCATACAGGAGCGGGCCTCCTCCAAAGTCTTGATGCCTTTCTCCCGCACCCGGCGGCGAAGCTCCTCCACCAACTCCAGAGTGGTGTCCATGCCGGTGTCCGCCAGGATGAGGGACTCCTCCAGCTCGTCGTAGAAGTCGTCGTTCAGCTCCGAGCCGAAGCTGGCAAAGATGTTGATTTTTTTCAGCTTGTCAAAAAAGCCCATGATGTCTGATTCCTTCCTTTAAAACAGCTTGGTGTTCTTCTTCCCGCAGAAGGGGCACTTGGGACTGTCCAGCTCATAGCGCTTGCCGCAGGCGGGACAGGCCGTCATGGCAATTCCGCTGCCCTCCGGGTCCTCCAGCTCCGACCAGCCCCCCCCGGAAAAATTCCAGCTTTCCGCAATCCGGACAGGTGAGGATATCCACATCCAGTCCACCGGAGAGCAGATTGTCCAGATCTCCCGCAATCCATCCCGTCTTGCCCAGCTGAAGATACTCCCGCTTGAGAAGGACCATGGGTGTTCCGCAGCGCAGACAGTTTAATGCCTTGCCCATATGGTTTCCTCCTTTAGGGGGTTACGCTCTCCCCGCAGAAGGGGCAGTACTGCCCCCACTGGAAGGAGTCGTTCAGCTTCTCGCCGCAGTAGGGGCAGTAGCTGGGGGCGGGGCTGTCCGTCTCCACGCTCTGGCTCTGGGATGTTCCGGCGTCCGAGCTCTGGCTGGCAGAGGTTCCAGGCTTATCCTGGGGGATAGCCGCCTCCAGAGCGGCAAAGGCCAGCTTCACTCCCACAAACAGCACCAAAATCAGCGCCACCAGGCCCACAATGGACCACAGGTTGCTCTTTTTCTCTTTGTTCTCGTCGTTCAAATTGTACCTCCAAGCCCATTTCACGCCGGTTTTTACCGGATATTCAGCTCTTTCTCCACATCGTTCAGGTTAATGGTCAGCATGCGGCTCTCGTCGGCGCAAAGTCCGCTTCGTCTCGGAACGCCCTGTCGGGCATTCCTTACCCGCTCCCTTGCGCCTCCTCTCCAGACCGAACCCGCTCCGCTGGGCTTCGGTTTGGGATGCTTCCTCCTCCGGGGTATGCCGCTTTCCACGTCCGGCATCATCGCTTCCGGACGTGCTCTCCGACGTCACCGGATGTTCAGCTCCTTCTCCACGTCGTTGAGGTTGATGGTCAGCATACGGCTGACGCCCTGCTCCTGCATGGTGACGCCGTAGAGCACGTCGGCCTCCTCCATGGTGCCCCGTCGGTGGGTAATGACGATAAACTGGGTCTTCTCCGCCATGGAGCGCATGTATCGGGCAAAACGCACCACGTTGTTGTCGTCCAGGGCAGCCTCGATCTCATCCATCACCACGAAGGGGGTAGGCCGCACCTTTAGGATGGCAAAATAGAGGGCAATGGCCACAAAGGCCTTCTCGCCGCCGGAGAGAAGGGTAATGATTTTCAGAGCCTTGCCCGGGGGCTGGACCTTGATTTCGATGCCGCAGTTCAGAATGTCCTCCGGGTCCTCCAGCTCCAGGGCTGCCTTGCCGCCGCCGAAGAGCTCCAGGAAGGTCTGACCAAAGGCCTCGTTGATGCTCTTGAACTCCCGGGCAAAGATGGTCTTCATCTCCCCGGTGATGTTGGCGATGATCTCCTCCAGCTCGCTCTTGGCCCGCTGGACGTCATCCCGCTGGTCGGTGAGGTAGGTATAGCGCTCGTTGACCCGGTCAAATTCCTCGATGGCCCCCACATTCACATTGCCCAGGACGGACACCGCCCGCTTCAGCTCTGCAATGCGGCGGCTGGCTTTCTGGACCGACTCAATCTCCACCCGCTGCTGCTTGGCCGCCTCGTGGGACAGCTCGTAGTTCTCCCACAGCTTGTCCAGCAGCTGCTTCTCCTCCATGGAGGCGGACACCTTCCGCTGCTCCAGGCGGGAGACCTCTCCCTCCATGCGCAGCAGCTCCTCGTTGCGGCTCTGGCTCTCCTTGGTCGCCTTCACCCGCTGGCCCTCCAGCTCCAGCTTCTCCTGGTTGAGCTGAGAAATGGCCTCGTTCTGGGCCTGGTTCTCCTGCCGAAGGGCCTCCAGGGCCGCTTCCTTCTCCCCGATCTCCCGGGTGATGCCCTCATTTTTGCTGTGGTAGTCCTCCACCAGAGCCCGGCTCTGGTCCCGGTCCCCGGCGATGCTCTCCTTGAGTCCCTCCAGCTCCGTGAGGCCCGAGCGGGTGGCGTCCCGCTCCGCCTCCAGTGCGGCCAGGGAGGCGGTGAGCTCGGCCACCTCCTGGGCGATGCGGGCGGAGCGCTCCTGCAGGTCGCTCTGGCCCTTGGCCTTACCCTCGGCCTCGCTCTTCAGGGCGGCGGCGGTGCCCTCCAGGGTCTGGATACGCTCCCTGGCGCTCTGGGTATCCGCCTCAATCTGAGCCGAACGGGCCTTGAGCCCCTCCAGCTCCTCCTTCTGGCTCTCCTCCTGCTCCTCCAGGGTGGACACCACGCTCTTGCAGTGGGCCAGCTGGGCCTCCGCCTTCACAATGGCGTTCTCCCACTCCCGCAGCTGTCCCTGGGCGCTCTCCAGCTCGTAAGCGGAGGCGGTGGCCTCCCGCTGGGCCTCCTCCAGCTCCCGGGCAGCCTGACTGAGCTGCTCCCGGATGCCCTTGGCCTGCTCCCCCAGCCGTTCCAGCTCGTTGGCCCGACTGAGGATGCCCGCGCTCCGGCTGGCCGAGCCACCGGTCATGGATCCGCCGGGGTTCAGCACCTGGCCGTCCAAGGTGACAATGCGGAACTGATAGCCGTACTTCCGGGCCACCGCAATGGCGGCGTCCAGGTTCTCCATCACCGCCACCCGGCCCAGAAGGTTGGAAAATACGTTCTGATACTGGGGATCAAAGCGGACCAGCTGGTCGGCAATGCCCACAAAGCCCGGCTCACCCGCCAGCCGCTCCCGCTCCCGCAGGTTGCCGGGACGGATGGAGCTCAGGGGCAGGATGGTGGCCCGGCCGCCCTCCCGGCGCTTCAGATACTGGATAACGGCCTTGCCGTCCTCCTCCCGGTCCACCACCAGGTTCTGCATGGCGCCGCCCAGGGCGATCTCAATGGCCACAGTGTACCGGTCGGGCACCTTCAAAAGGTCGGCCACCGGTCCATGGATGTTCTTAAGGGTGCCCCGCTGGGCCTCCCCCATGACCAGCTTCACCGCCTTGGAGTAGCCCTCGTGCATCTGCTCCATCTCGGTGAGCAGCTTGATGCGGGAGGTGAGGGCGTTTTCCTCCATCTGCAGCTTGACCTGCCGTTCCTTTAACTGCTCAGCCTTCTTCTGCCGGGACTGGGCGCGCAGCTGGTAGCCGCTGATCACGTTTTTGGCCGCGTCCCGCTCCTCCACCGCGTCGTCGTACTGGCGGCGGGCGGTGCGGGCCTCCTTCCGGGCCTGCTCCAGGCGCTCCTCCAGCTCGGCGCTCTCCCGGCGCACGGTCTCGTCCCGGTCCAGCACCTCCTGGGCGGCGGCGGCCAGGGCGGAGAGCAGAGCCTTTGCCTCGGCGGCGTCGGCGTTCTCCAGATCCGCCCGGCTGCGCAGCTGCTCCAGCTCCTGGGCCAGGGTGCCAGCCGAGTGGGCGGCCTCCTGGGCCTGACGGCTGCGCTCCTCCAGACTGGCCCGAGCCTGGGTCAGCTGGCCCTCAATCTCCTCCAGCCGGGTGCGGCGCTGCTCGATCTGGGCGGCCAGGGAGCCCTCCCGGCCCTCCTGCTGCTCCAGGTCCGCCTGGATGCGCCGGGCGGACTCCAGGTTGTGCTCCACGCTGCTCTTCAAAACGGCGATGGCCGACTCCAGCTCGTTGGCCTTGGCCTGCCGGCCCTGCATCTCAAAGCGCAGCCGGTCGGCCTCCACGTCCTTCTCCCGCATCTGCGCGGAATAGTCCTCGGCGGCGGCGTAGGCCTTCTCCTGGGCCACCTTGGCCTCCTCCCGCTGGCGCACGGCCTCCTGATAGTCGGCCTCCAGCTTGATGTTCCCCGCCCGGATGCGCTCCAGGGTGTCCAGCCACACGGAGATCTCCAGACCCCGCAGCTCGTCCCGGAGGATGAGGTACTTTTTCGCCTTCTCGCTCTGCTGGCGCAGGGGCTCCACCTGCAGCTCCAGCTCGGAAATCTTGTCGTTGATGCGCACCAGGTTCTCGTCCGTGCGCTCCAGCTTGTGCTCGGCCTCCTCCTTGCGGTGGCGATAGCGGGAGATACCCGCCGCCTCCTCAAAGATCTCCCGTCGGTCAGCGGACTTGACGGAGAGGATCTCGTCAATTTTACCCTGTCCGATGATGGAGTAGCCCTCCCGGCCAAGGCCCGTGTCCATAAACAGCTCGTTGACATCCTTCAAGCGGACGGACCGGCGGTTGATGTAGTACTCGCTCTCCCCCGAGCGGTAGTACCGCCGGGTGACCATCACCTCCGACTCCTCCATGTCAAAGAGGTGGGAGGTATTGTCCAGCACCAGGGACACCTCGGCGTAGCCCGTCTGCTTGCGCTTGGCGGTGCCGCCGAAGATCACGTCCTCCATCTTGCCGCCCCGGAGGGCCCGGGTGGACTGCTCCCCCATCACCCAGCGGATGGCGTCGGAGATGTTGGACTTGCCCGAGCCGTTGGGGCCCACAATGGCGGTGATGTCCTCACCAAAGGTGAGCACCGTCTTGTCGGGGAAGGACTTGAAGCCCTGAATTTCCAATGCTTTCAAATACAACAGACACACCTCAATCTCGCCCGGGACCGGGCCGTCACCGCCGCAGGGCGGCGGACATACTCATAGATGATATATTATAGCAAAATCCCCGCACAATTGCAACGAGGTGACGGAAAAAGGGTTCTCAAACAGCCTGGGAGTCCCGGGGCAACAGACTCAAAAATCAATGGAATTTTAGGAGAATTTTAATCCGCCCTTTACCGGGGTTTAGACCGGCGCTGGTACCATGGGAGCAAAAAAAGAAGGGAGGCGCCTTCCATGGCGGAGCGCACGGTCTATATTCTTCTCACCCGGTCCGGGACCTGGTTTTCCCGGCTCATCCACCTGGCCACCCAGGACAGCTACACCCACGCCTCCATCGGCCTGGACGGCCCGGACGGGCCCTTTTACAGCTTTGCCCGGAAGCACCCCCATCTGGCCCTCCCCGCCGGACTGGTGGAGGAGACCCCCGCCGCGAAACGGGGCTTGAAAATGCCCTGCCGACTCTATGAGCTGAAGGTATCCGAGGATGTCTACCGACGGCTCCGGCGGCGGCTGGCCTGTATGTACGGCCAGCGGGAGCGCTACCACTACAACCTGCTGGGCGCCCTGGGCTGCTTTATCAACCTGCCCCTCCGGCGGCGGCACCACTTCTTCTGCTCCCAGTTCGTGGCCGGACTGCTGGAGGAGTGCGGCGCGGTCACTCTGGACAAAAGTCCTGACCTCACCCGCCCCACCGATCTGTGCCGGGTGGGAGGTGTGAGGGCGGTGGCATAAGGAGAGTTGTGGATTCTTTTTCTTGGAAGAAAAAGAATCAAAAAGAACCTTTGGAAAAAACTTCGTTTTTTCTCCCTTCTCTAAAAAATATGGATATCCAGAAAAAAGCGGCGGCCGATTCAAAATCGGCCGCCAGGCTCGGTTTATTCGGGCAGTCCCCCGCGCTAACAGGTTTCAGATATTCACATAGAAGAAAAGCCGCCGGAAAGTGCATCCCTCCGGCGGCTCTTCTTTATTCCAGTTCTTCCACCTTGGCTGGTCCGTGTCCGGTCCGGGTATGGCAGCGGCTTTTCCAGTGCTGTACTCCAAGCCACACCACCAGCAGCGCCAGGATGGGCAGACCGCCCTGCATCAGCACCTCGTCCATGCGGAGGGGCCAGGCGCCGTAGGCCTGGTAATAGCCTAGCACCGACACTCCCATCACGCTCCCGTACAGCGCGGGAATGACCAGCCCCGCCCAGACGGGCCCCATGCCGGAGACGCAGATCTGCACCGCCAGAGCCAGGATAAACAGGACCATTGCAGCCTCCTTGCCCATAACAGACAAGCTCCTTTCTTACTCCAAATCCTCAATTTTCATCTTTTTCAGGTCGTCCCGGAAGTCCCGACGGCTCTTATAGTGCAGCCAGATGCCCCCGAAGACCACCGTGGGGATGTTGCTCACCAGAAACAGGCCCACCAGAGCCCCCACCGCACCGGGGGTAATGCTCACATGGTGCTCCTCCTGGTGGTGTCCCCACTCCTGGGCGGGAACCTCGATGTAGGTGCCGTCCTCAGCTATCACCGTCATCTGGGTGCTTCCCGCAGTGGTCATGGTCTGAAGCGCCCCCAGGCTGAACACCATAAGTAGGGACAGCAGGAAGGACAAAATGGGAAGAATCAGCCCCAGCTTCAGGCTCTTCTTGCACAGCCACACCTGGAGTACCACCAGCAGGGCAATGGGCACCAGCAGCATAAAAATTCCGAAGATCAGGCTGACTCCAACAGCCGACATCAGCATGTTCATCTTTTGTCTCCTCCTCGCTTACAGCTCCGGCGAATGCCGGGTTTTCTTGTACTCGGATATGAGCACCTTGGCGGTGTCAAAGTCCAGCTTCTCGTTGACCACCAACCGCTTGATGGTGGCAATATAGGGGTCGGCGGCGGTGTCCTCACCAATTTTAATCTTCTGGATCAGCCGGTCCAGCCGCAGGCGCACTGTGGGATAGGTCACCCCGTATTGGGCGGCTACCTCCTTCAGAGATCCGGAAGCCAGAATGAACTTTTTGATGAACACCACGTCCTCCTCTTCCAGGCCCGCCATCCACTCGGGCAGCACCTCCAGGGACATCGCGCTCCCTCCTTTCTTGTATCTGCATTATAAACTTTAATATTATTAAAGTCAAGCTTTAATTTTATTTTTTATTTTCTTTTATGAAAACAAAAAACAAGCCCGCGGCCGAAGCCGCGGGCTTGGAGAGGAAGGGTTATTTTTCCGCCTCGCTCAACTGGGGGCGGGAGGAGCGGCGGAGGAAGGAGAACTTGGTCTCCGAGCACACCACAGCCACAAAGATGAGGACGAAGCCCATGAGCAGCCGGGGCGTCACCGGGTCGCCGTAGAAGATGACCGAGAACAGCACACCAAACACCGACTCCAGGGAGAGGATAACCGAGGCGGAGGCAGGGTCGGACCACACCTGACCCACATTCTGGAACAGTAGAGCCACGGTGGTGGCCATGACACACAGGTAAGCGAGGGGGAGGAACACCTGTGGATCGGTCAGGGCCTGGGCGGGGAAGGTCTCGGTGAGCGCTCCCCCAATCCAGGCAAACAGCCCGGCAAAGGCGAACTGGAAGACGGTGAGCAAGGTGATGTCCTTCCCGGGCGACACCTTCTCCACCGCCACAATGTGGCTGGCGTAAAAGATGGCGCACACCAGGGTAAGGAGGTCGCCGGTGTTGATGGACAGCTGCTCATTGAGGGAAACCAAGCCCACGCCGGTGACACACAGCAGGGCAGCGGCGATGTTATACCGGTCGGGGCGTTTCTTCACCACCGCCCAGGTGAGGAAGGGGACGAGGACGCAGTAGACCGCCGTGAGAAAGGCGTTCTTGGAGGGGGTAGTCATGGACAGTCCGAAGGTCTGCACCGAGTAGGCCAGGCACAAAAAGCCCCCCATAATAGCCCCCCGCCACAGATAGTCGGGGGTAAAGGCCTTCCAGCGCCGCCCACACACCAGGGCCAGCAGCACCGCTCCGGCGGTAAACCGGATGGCCAGCAGGAAGAACACCGGCACCGCATCCAGGGCATTTTTCATGATAAAGAAGGACGTGCCCCAGATCAGGGCGGCGGCAAAGAGCATGGGCTTTGCCAGCATGTGCATGGTCCTGTGAGACATGGGAATCAACTCCTGATTGAAAAATAGGGACAAGCTGTGATATGATATTGCGCAAACAACGGCTGTGAGGCCGGACACTGGAGGTGGCTTTTGTGGACATACTTCCCCGCGCCTTTTACGACCGGGACACCCTGACGGTGGCCCGGGAGCTGCTGGGCAAGCAGATTGTCCGTGTACTGCCGGATGGAGAGCGGCTGGTGTGCGCCATCACGGAGACGGAGGCCTATGTGGGCCCCATTGACAAGGCCTGCCACGCCTACGGCTACAAGCGCACGCCTCGCACGGAGACCCTCTTCGCCCCGCCGGGCACCGCCTACATCTACTTTATCTACGGCATGTACCACTGTCTCAACTTCGTTACCGAGCCGGAGGGTGAGCCCTGCGCGGTGCTCATCCGCGGGGTACGGGCCGTGTCAAACGGGGACATTATAGCAAAAAACCGTTTTGGATGCAAGATGGAGGACATGAGCGCCTATCAGCGCAAAAACTTTCTCAACGGACCCGGAAAGCTGTGCCGCGGGCTGCTGCTCACCCGGGAGCAGAACGGCCTGGACCTCACGGACCCCGCTGGGCCTCTCTATGTCTGCGATGGGCCCGCCCCGGAGCACATCGGTACCGGCAAGCGCATCGGCATTGACTACGCCCAGGAGGCGGTAGACTTCCCCTGGCGGTTTTACACGGAGGACTGGCATGTATTTTTTTGATTTGGACGGCACGCTGCTGGACTCCAACGGCATCTGGCTGGACATTGACATCGACTTTCTGGGCCGGCACGGCATCTCTCCCGTTCCGGAGGATTACACCGAGTATGTGACTCACCACGCCTTCAGCGAGGCGGCGGAGTACACCCGCCGCTGCTTTTCCCTGCCCCTCACCCCGGAAGAGATTGTGGCCGCCTGGCACGCCATGGCTCAGGACGCCTATGCCAACACCCTTCCCCTGAAGGAGGGGGCCCGGGACTTTCTGGAGCGGGCCAACCAGGCGGGGATCCGCTGCGCCCTGCTCACCTCCTGCATGCCCTCCCTGTGTGAGGCGGCCCTCCGCCGCCACGCTCTGGAGCCCCTGCTGGAGCGGGTACTCACCACCGCCAGCCTGGGGGCGGACAAGAGGGACCCGGAGCTCTTCCGCCGGGCTGCCGCGGCCTGCGGGGAAGCACCGGAGCACTGCGTCCTCTTTGACGACTCCCCGGTGTACTGCGCCGCCGCCAAGGAGGCGGGCTGGCAGATTTACGGCGTGACCGACCCGATTTTTGAGGACCGGCGGGAGGAGATGGCCGCCCTGTGCGGCCCCGGCCGGTTTCCCTTCTCCTTTACCGGACCTCTGCCGGAGGACAGCGCTACATCTGCTGTCTCCCGATCATCAAGTTCAACTGCATAGAAAACGCACAGCGGGGGCG
>NZ_QUGI01000001.1:16012-48709 GCF_003478995.1 Pseudoflavonifractor sp. AF19-9AC | reverse complement strand
CGCCCCCCCCCCCCGCTGTGCCGTCGAAGAAAGGGGATGGAATAGTATCAGATTTACTTGGCCACGATAATGCGAACCTTCTCGCCAATGGGATCCACGTAGATGGTAAAGCTGCTGGAGAAGGCCTTGCAGGCGGCCAGCCGGTCGGCGCCGCTTTCCTGCTTAAACCAGTCTTTGGTGGCCTGCTTGTAGCACTCCACGTCATCGGCCACCCGGTAGGTCTTGCCGTTGGCGTTGATATAGGGCACTCCCTGGCTGATGAAGATATCAGAGGCAGAGACATTCTTCAGTTCGGTCAGCTCGATGACCGAGGCGGCCTTGGGCAGGCCATCCAGTTCACCGTAGCCCTTCACCACACCGCCGAAGCCGCCGTCCTTGAAGGCATAGCCGGTGATGAAGGTGCTGCCCTTTCCGCCGTGGTTCTCCACGGTAACGGTACGGTTGGTATAGGGCATGTCTCCGCCGCCGGTCTGCTCGCCCTCCCGGAGGATACCATAGGTATAGGCGTCGCCGGTGACTGCCTTCAGGACAATGTAGTCCACCTGACCGGAGGAATCCCGGTGATAGGCGTCAATATCCTTGGCAGGGATAGTGCCATCCAGAGCGCTCAGATCCACCGCAGCCACGGCAGAACCCACCTGCTCAAAGATGCGCACGCCGTTGGCCACATCGTAATTGCCCAGCTTCATGGCGCTCACCTGGAAGTCACCAGTCACGGAGCCGGAAGTCATGCGGCTGGCGTTGAGACGGTCCCGGGCGCCGGAGGACAGGGTAACCAGATTGTCCGTGAGCTTGCTCAAATCGCTCTTGCTGCCGGTGAGCTCAATGGTTCCGCCATTGGGCAGGAACATCTTGGCCGCGGTGCCGCTGGTGACGATACCCATGGCGTTGGAGCGGGTCTGGGCCGTGGGCTTGGCCATGCCGGCCACCTTGCCGTCCGCTGTGAGCAGAAGGGAAACGTTGCTGCCCAGAGAAAACTGGCCAATGGTGTCCCAGGCGCTCTCCAGCACCTCAAAGTCGTGGCCCAGAATGTGGATTTTCTCCGGGGCCTTGGCACTGGGGGAGGCGTCCTCGTAAATGCAGGCCAGACGCAGATCAGACACCACCAGGGTGTTGGTCATGGCGTCGTAGGTGACCACATCGTAGGGCTGAATATCCGAGAGGGAAATGGTCCGGCGGTTCTTCTGGATGGTGAAGTTGGTGGCTCCGCCGGTGAGCTGGTGGAACATGGCCACGCTGGGACTGCCCATCACCACCACCGCGTCGGTGGAGGCACTGGTTGCGCCGGAGGCGTAAATGGCAACCACCTTGCCCCGCTCGGAAAACAGGGTGAGCTGGGTCCCGGACTTCAGGGTACTATATACGTTGAGGTAGGTGTCTCCCTCCGCCTTGTCCGCTGTGTAGACCTTGGTGGAGCTGGAAATGGTGTACTGGGTGCTTCCCGCTTTCACGTAGGTGGGCTGGGCATCGCCGGAGAGGGTAATGGTAATGGAAGTGCTGTCATCGGGCACAAAGGTCAGGATCTCATTCCGGTCATTGAGCACCAGAGCACCCCGCCGTCCCTGGAGGGCAGAGGGCTGGGCTCCCGTCGCCCGCGGCAGATAGGTACCGTCAGAGGTACGGATGGCGCCGTTGTCGGTACCGTCCTCGCTGACCACGCCCACGGCCAACAGAACTACGTTCTCCTTGGGATTTTTGTCCCCCAGCTCGCGGTAATACACCGAACCAGAACCGGTCTTGCAGCGCAGAGCGTTGGTGAAGAGCTGGGCCGCCTGGGCACGGGTGATGTTGTCATAGGTACCGGCGGACACACCATCGGTGAGTCCGATGGACTGGGCCAGATTCATGTAGCTCTGGGGCCACACAGCTCCCAACTGCTTGCTGCTGTACGTCAGCACCCGGAGGAGAATGGTGACCGCCTGGGCCATGGTGATTTTATCGTCGGGGGCAAACCGTCCGTCTCCCACGCCGCCGATGAGGCCGAAGGTCTCCTCCCCCTCACCCAGCCGGATGGAGGCAGCCAGATTGACATAGCCCAGAGCCCAGTGCTCCGAGGTGACATCGGTGAAGATGGTGCGGGTGGCGTGGAGGGGCACCTCGTCCCCTCTGCCCATGAAATTCACCACCATGGTGCAGAACTCCGCCCGGGTCAGTGTTCCGGAGGGATTGAAGCGGTTGCCGCCCACTCCGTTCACCACACCCATCAGGCGCAGCACATCGGCATTGATTGCAGTGGCCGGGTCGCTGATATCCGTGAAGGAGGAGGCTGTGGCGGCACTGCCGGGCACCACCGCCAGGGCGGCCATGAGAGCCACGGCCACCACAGCGGATAACACTCGTTTTAATTTCATATGCTTCATACTCCTATTCTCCTTATTCCGCCCGAAGGGCCTCCACCGGCTGCAGACCGGAGGCCTTGACGGCGGGGTACATGCCAAACAGGACACCCAGCACCACCGAGAAAAGGAAGGCTCCGATGGTGATGGTCTCGTTGGGCCACAAAATCATGCCCTGGAGCAGGAATTTTCCCGCGATCAGGGCCCCGGCACAGCCAATAATAATGCCGATGATGCCGCCGATGCCGCAGATGACCGCCGCCTCAATGAGGAACTGGGCGATGATGCTCCGCCGCTCGGCGCCGATGGCCTTACGGATACCGATCTCACGGGTACGCTCAGTGACGGTGACCAGCATGATGTTCATGATGCCGATGCCGCCTACCAGCAGGGAGATGGCGGCGATGCCGCCCATGACCAGGGTCTGCATAAGGCTGGCCTGCTGCATCTGCTCCTGCCACTTGTTGTCGCTGCCCACGTAGAAGTCGCCCCCCTGGCGCATGCCGTTTTCATCCTGGGGGAACATGCCGTTGAGCAGGCCGTCCAGCTTGGTGATCACCTGGGTAGTGGCCGCCGCGGAGGAGGCCTTGATGCTCCAGGAGGAGATGGTCTGGTTCTTGTTGATGGTACGGTTGAGGGTGTAGGGCAGCAGGAGGATGTTGTCCACCTCGGGAGAGTACTGCACGTCCTTGGACTGGTACCAGCCCACCACCAGATAGGGCATGCCGTTGACGGTAATGGTCTCGCCCACGGGGTCGGTGTAGTCAAAGAGCTTTTCCTTCAGCCCGCCCCCCAGAACGCACACGCTGTTCTCATTTTTCAGGTCCAGGTAGGACAGCTCCCGGCCGCCCCCCAGCTGGTAGTTGTTGCACACGCCGTACTTGTCGTTGCCCAGCAGCACCTGAATCATATCCTCCCAGTGCTCGTAGTTCTGGGTGGAGTAGCTCTTGGCGCCGTATTTGACTATCATCTCGCTGCCCCAGGCCTGGACGTTTGGGGTGATGCCCACCACCAGGTCGCCCAGTCCCAGCACAAAGTCGTTGAGAACCTGGTCCATATCCTGGCCGGTGTAGGAGTTGGCGTTGACGCTGATTTTGTTGTCACCCATCTTCTCGTAGTACTCCAGGTTCCGCTTGTTCTGTCCGGAGACCACAGAGACCATGACCACCACCGAGGCCACGCCGATGATGATGCCCAGCATGGTGAGGAAGGATCGGGTCTTTTTGGCGTAAATGGACTTGAATGCCATTTTAAAAGCCTGTGTCAGATTCATGCCTGCGTTCCCTCCTCCCCCCGCTCGTCTGTGACGATCTTGCCGTCAGACAGCCGAACTCTTCGGTTGGCCTGGGCGGCGATGCCGTTGTCGTGGGTAATGAGAATAATGGTGGAGCCCTCCCGGTTCAGCTCCCGAAGGATTTCCAGCACGTGCTGGCCCGTCTTGGAGTCCAGAGCACCGGTGGGCTCGTCAGCCATGATAATAGGCGGATGGGTGGCAATGGCCCGGGCGATGGCTACCCGCTGCTGCTGACCGCCGGACATCTCACTGGGGCGGTGGTGGGCCCGTCCCGCCATCCCCACCCGCTCCAGGGCCTCCATAGCCCGGTCCTCCCGCTCGAAGATGGACAGGCCCTGGTAGATGAGGGGCAAGGTCACATTTTCCAGGGCGTCCAGTTCCTGGATGAGGTTATAGCCCTGGAAGATAAAGCCGATCTCCTTATTGCGGATGCGGGCCAGCTGGCGGTCGGAGAGTTCGGTGACATCGGTGCCGTCCAGCCAGTACTCCCCGTAGGTGGGGATATCCAGACAGCCCAGTACGTTCATCATGGTGGACTTGCCCGAGCCCGACTGGCCTACAATGGCCACAAACTCGCCCCGGTCAATCTCCAGCGAGACTCCGTCCAGGGCCCGGACCTCGCTCTCCTTGCCTTCGTTATAAATTTTATAAATATCCTTGATTCTGATGAGCATGGCGCCACCTCTTACCAGCCGGCGCTCTGGTCGGTCTCCCGGTTGGTGAAGACGGGAGTGCCCGCCTCAATGCCGTCCTTGATTTCCACGTTATATGTATCCGAAATACCGATAGTCACCGGGACGGGCCAGAAGCCCTCCTCCGGTGTGGGCATGGTATTCTGCTGCTCCGGCGTGCCTTCCTGGGGTGTGGAAGGTGCAATCTCGATGGCGTTCTCCGGCTTGGAGTCGGCCTCCACAAAGACCACGGTGTGGATGTTGCCGTCCACGTCAGTCACTCGCCGGACACTCTGGTTGGGAACCGTAACACAGTCCACCGACTCGCTGGTGACCAGCTTATAGCTCAGCCAGGAGCCGCTGGTCAGACTGTTGTCAAAGTTGTCCACCGACAGCTGCACGGGGTAGGTCGTCATGCCGCTGCCCACCTCGCCCTGCATGGCCACCTTGGTGACCGTACCGGTATAGGGGGTGTTGGTGGCCTGATCAGTGAGCTCCATGGTCATGCCCGCCTTAATAAAGCCGATGTTGCGGTTGTCCACCTGGATGTCCACCAGCATGGTGGTGGTGTTGGAGATGGTGATGACCGTTTCTCCTTCCTTCACCGTCTGGCCGGGCTCCAGAGCGCAGGAGAAGACCACACCGTCGATGGGGGCCACAGCGTTGAAGTTCGCAATGCCCTTCTGGGCGTTCTCCAGCTCCTTCTGGGCCGTATTGATCTGCTCTTGCTTGGCCCGGATATCCGCATCAATGGTGGAGGAGCCCAGGGTGAGCAGGGCCTCGCCCGCAGAAACATTGGCGTGGTTGAGCAGATTGCCCACGCTTACCACCGGACCGCCGGCCTTGGTCACAATGTTCCGTGTCTCATAGAACTCGGTTTTGCCGTTCTGATAGGGGTAGATAGAGGTACCGTCGGCGGCGGTGAGCACAGCGGAGGCGTCCATACCGGCAGTGAGGGTGCCGGGATTGTCAAAGACGATGACCGCCTCGAAGTGGACAGCTCCCTCCGGAGAGATGTAGCTGACCTTGTTGATCTTCTCCACGGTCCCCTTGTAGTCCTTCATCACTGCGGGGATGGAAACGTTGACGCTCTGCCCCACCTTGATATCCTTCTCATAGGCGTAGCTGAAATAGAGGGACAGCTTCAGCTTCTTGTCGTTGACCAGGGTAGCCACCGGAGCCTCCTTGCCTACCTCCTGGTCCGGCTGGAACTCCTTGACATCCTGGAGCTTACCGGCAAAGGGCACACGGACGGTCAGGTTGGCCGCATCCTCCTGCAGGTCGGCCATGTCCTTGTACAGCTTATCCAGGTTCTCCTGGGCCTTCTGCAGTTTATCCCGGGCGTCCTGGCTGTCGATGGTGTAGAGGGGGTCTCCCGCCATCACCTGCTGACCCACGGTGACAAAGACCTCCTGTACCGTGCCGGCGGCACTGAGGGTGATGGAGGCCGACTCCTTGGGCACGGCGGAGCCGTTGCCCTGGACGGTGCTCTGGATGGTGCCGATCTGGGCCTCCTGAGACAGGGGTTTTCCTGTCGTGCTATCATTCCGGAACACCAGGTACCACACGCCAAAACCGGCGCCGAACAAGATGGCCGCTGTGACGCCCAGGGCAATCAATCGCTTTACCATCTTTTTCTTGCCGTCTTTCTTCTTCATCGGGCCTTTAGACGGCGCAGAAGACTGGTTTGGAGTCTGGACGGGAGCTTGGGATTGGGCCTGGGGAGTCGTAACTTCTGGCATAGCGTAAATCCTCCTTGCCGCATGGGGCCGGTAAAATAACAAACAACATGGACAGACTACACCTGTCCTAATGGTCATTATAGGCGACCGACGGCTTCCAGACAATTACAGGGTGATTACAAATATTTAAGATTCCATTAAGTGTATTCCGCTGCCTGGCCTGGATGATCCCGCCGCCGCCCCTGTAAAGATAGACGAATTCGTCAGGGAAATACTGCGGAATTTTCACTATTTTCCCAAAAAATAATTCTTTCCCTTTCCCCCTCATCCGACAAAAAGGCCCCGGACGCGTAAGCGCATATTTCGCGCGCTTCCGCGGCCCGGGGCCGTGGCTTTAAATCTTTTCCATGTGGGCGGCGGCGGATTTCAGCATCAGCCGCTTGGTGCCCACCTCGTCAAAGGCGATCTCCGCCAGGGCGTCGCCCCCCATCTTCTGAATGGAGAGGATCATGCCCCGGCCGAAGGCCTTATGCCGCACGGTATCTCCCTTCTGGAAGGAGGGGGTTCCGGCAGAAGCCGCCGGAGCGGCATAGGCGGCAAAGCTGCTGCGTCCCGCTCCCGGGGCCGCGCGCCGGGTCTGGCCGGAGGCAGCATAGGGGGAAGCCGGCTGGACGGGCTGAGGCCGCTGGTCGTAGGGGCTGCGGGTCATGCCCTGGGCGGCCCGTCCGCCTCCATATCCGCTGCGGGCAAAGCTGTCCCCATAGCCGGTGTAGCCCGAGGTGCGGCTGGGCATGCCGCCCCAGCCGCTCTCCTCGCCGGAGGACAGGTAGCTGCGGCCAGAGCGCTCCAGGTGCTCCTCCGGAATCTCCCCCACAAAACGGGAGGGGCGGTTGGCACTGGTGCGGCCAAAGAGCATACGCTGGCTGGCACAGGTGAGGTAGAGCTTCTCCTTGGCCCGGGTCATGGCCACGTAGCACAGCCGCCGCTCCTCCTCCATCTCCTCCGTCTCGCCGATGGCCCGGATGCCGGGGAAAATGCCCTCCTCAGCTCCCACCAGGAAAACCACCGGGAACTCCAGGCCCTTGGCCGCGTGCATGGTCATCATCACCACGCAGTCCTGGTCCGGGTCGTGGCTGTCCAGGTCGGTATAGAGGGCGATCTCGTCCAAAAAGCCCGCCAGGGTGGGCTCGTCCCCGGCGTTTTCCATGTACCCACGGATGGAGGTGAGCAGCTCCCGCACGTTCTCCAGGCGGGTGCGGTCCTCCACGGTGTTCTTGGCCTCCAGCATGGTGGCGTATCCCGTGCGGAGAATGAGCTCCTCATAAAACTTGTCCAGAGGCAGTTCCCCCAGAAGGCCGCTGAGCTCCCCCATAAGGCTGGTGAACTGGGCCAGCTTGCCCGCCGAGCGCTCCAGCTCCGGGTACATCCGGGCGTTGTCGATGACGGCGTAGAGGGAGGTCTCCTCCCGCCGGGCCACCTCCTGGGCGGTCTCGATGGTCTTGGCCCCGATGCCCCGGGGCGGGTTGTTGATGATGCGGGTGAGGCGCAGGTCATCCTCCGGATTGTTGAGCACCGCCAGGTAGGCCACCATGTCCTTGACCTCGGCCCGGTCGAAGAAGCGGGTGCCCCCGATGATGCGGTAGGGGATGCCGCTGCGCTTGCAGGCATTTTCCAGCTGGTTGGACTGGGCGTTCATGCGGTAGAGAATGGCGTGGTCCTTCCACTTCCGGCCCTGGGCCACGTCCTCCACAATCCGGTCGGCCACAAACTTGGCCTCGTCGTTCTCGTTCATGGCGGTGTAGAGGTGGAGCTTCTCCCCCTCCCCCGCTTTCGTCCACAGCTCCTTGCCCTTGCGGCCCTGGTTGTTGCGGATGACCGCGTTGGAGGCCTCCAGAATGTGGCGGGTGGAGCGGTAGTTCTCCTCCAGACGAATGGTGCGGCACTTGGGGTACTGCTTTTCAAAGGAGAGGATATTCTCGATGGTGGCGCCCCGGAAGCGGTAGATGGACTGGTCGTCGTCGCCCACCACACAGAAGTTCTCATATCCCCCTGCCAGGGTGGAGGCCAGGAGATACTGAAGGTTGTTGGTGTCCTGATACTCGTCGATGAGGACATAGCGGAATTTTTTCTGATAATACGTCCGCACGTCCTCAAATTTCTGCAGCAGGCGCACGGTATGGAGGATGATGTCATCAAAGTCCAGGGCACTGGCCTCCCACAGCCGGCGCTGGTACTCCACATAGATTTTGGCGATTTTGGTCAGGCGGAAGTCCCCCGACTTCTCACACCGGGCCAGATACTCCTCACCCAGCAGCATCTCGTCCTTGGCCCGGGAAATGTAGCCCAGCACCGACCGGGGCGGGAACTGCTTGTCGTCCATCTGCAGGTCCTTCATGCAGTCCTTAATGACCCGGAGGGAATCGTCGGTGTCATAGATGGTAAAGGAGGAGGAGAAGCCCAGCCGCTCAATGTCCCGGCGGAGGATGCGCACACAGGCGGAGTGGAAGGTGGAGGCCCACACGTCCTCTGCCGCCGGGCCCAGCATCCGCGCCAGCCGGTCCTTCAGCTCGCCCGCCGCCTTATTGGTAAAGGTGATGGCCAGGATGGTCCAGGGGGCGGCGGGGTCCAGGGCACACAGCCGCTCCTGGCGCGCCTTGTCCTCCGGAGTGGGCTGCTCCCGGGAGGCGGCATAGCCCTCCAGAAAGGCCAGGTCCTCCTCGGTCACCCAGCCGGGTACCTCCGGGCAGTCCGAGCCCCGGCCGTACCGCATGAGATTGGCAATGCGGTTAATGAGCACGGTGGTCTTGCCGCTGCCCGCCCCCGCCAGCAGCAGAAGGGGCCCCTCAGTGGTGAGCACCGCCCGCTGCTGCTCCGGATTCAGCCGGGTGAAATCCCGGGCAATGGCCTCCCGCCGGGCCCGGGCAAAACGAAGTTCTTGGTCGTGATTGAGCATAGTTCTTTCTTCTCCTCAGGTCGTTTTGGCAATCGGATTTATTGTATAACAAACCCCCGTCCGGGTCAACCGCGCTCCCCCTCCAAACTTTTTCCTTCCGAAGCGGAACCTTCTGACTCTTTTTCCGTCTACTCTTATAAAGAGCCCATTTTAAGAAAGAGAATTTTTCCCTTCCAGGTATAACCTGTCCCCCTTTGGCATACATTGAACTTGGAACTCCGGACAACCCCTATTCAACATTTTCCGCTTCTTTTCGCGCACCACCCTATATCTTGTGTCTCCGAATCTGCAACCATTCTGTAACCATTTTGCTATCATCTCGTAATGGTTCCGATAAGAAGGTAACACCCCAAACTGTTATACTGAATGTAACATCAGGAAAGGAGGTCTCCCAGTATGAAAAAGCTGCTGTTGACCGCGATGATTGCTACCTTATTGATTGTGCCCTTCCAGGGAGTGGCCATGGCTGAGAACCAGGAGGCCCTCTCTTCCGAAACTACGGTGTCCCAGGATTCCGGCTTCGTCCCCGGTGAGGTGCCTGCCCAGACCGACGCGGTGCAATCCATGACTCCCGCCGTCCACGCCATGATCCTGGCCATGTTCCACTACAACCTCACTCAGTTTGATTACTCCAACCCCCAGCTGGGTTGGGAGACCCTGTACAATATGCTCTCCCTCTACGGACAGATGGACGAGCGCTCGGAGTATCTGAACGAGCAGTTGGTTCTCCCGGTGGAGACCGCTCGGGATTTCTCCTCCGCCATTTTCTCCAGCTTTGACCAGCTGGGCGCTCTGCCCGCTGACCTCTCCGACCGCATGGTCTATGATGCCGAGGTGGACAGCTACCTGGTCACCTGCGGCAGCGATACCCTGGCGGAAATTCACCTTTCCAATTCCAGCGAGGCCGCCGACGGCACCCTGACCCTCACCGGAACCCTCTCCTACCTGGTGGACGGCAGCGACCTGGCCCAGTTCCAGGCCACCCTCCAGCCCCGGGACAACATGTTCGGCTATACCATCACTGCTCTGGAGCTGGTAGGCTGAGTTTGATCTGACTAGCGCGCACCGAAGTTCGGTGCGCGCTTTCTTTTGGAAAACAGGGTATATATTTCCTCTCATTCGGCCATATTTTCCAGGAAGTCTTGCACTTCTTCTCCGGCGCGCTTATAATGATGTGTGCCAATTCCGCCCGAACCGGGCGTTTCCTTCCGCATAAGATAGATTATAGAATCATTTGAGGTGCAGCACTATGAATGACACCATACAATCTTACATCCATCCCGGCCTCCGGGCCCACCTGGTGGGCATCGGCGGGGTCTCCATGGCCCCTCTGGCTGAGGTACTCCACGGCCGGGGCATCGTGGTCACCGGCTCCGACATGCACGAGAGCCAGACGGTAAACCACCTGCGCTCCCTGGGTATCCCTGTGACCATCGGCCACCTGCCCCAGAGCGTGGAGGGCGCGGACTGCATCATCCGCACCGCCGCCGTCCACGATGACAACCCGGAAATTGCCGCCGCCCTGGCCGCAGGCATCCCCGTCTTTGAGCGGGCCCAGGCCTGGGGCGCCATCATGCGCCACTATCGCAACGCCCTGTGCGTGGCGGGCACCCACGGCAAAACCACCACCACCTCCATGTGCACCCACATCTTCCTGGCCGCCCAGCGGGACCCCTCCGTCATGATCGGCGGCGTTCTGCCCGTGCTGGGGGCCGGCCACCGGGTGGGACACGGGGACACCATCATTCTGGAGAGCTGCGAGTACTGCAACTCCTTCCTCTCCTTCTTCCCCACCGTGGCTGTCATCCTCAACGTGGACGCTGACCACCTGGACTTCTTCAAGGATTTGGAGGACATCAAGCACTCCTTCCGCCACTTTGCCCAGCTGGTACCGGAGGACGGCTTCGTGGTGGCCGACCGGGACGACCCCAACACTATGGACGCCCTCAAGAATCTCGGCCGGAAGATGATTACCTTCGGCCTGGAGGAGGGGGACGTCCACGCCGCCAACCTCACCTGGGAGAACGGCTTTGCCTCCTTCGATATTGTGGCCCACGGCCAGCACTTCACCCACGCGGAGCTGTCAGTCCCCGGCGTCCACAACGTGCGCAACGCCCTGGCCGCAGCGGCTGCGGCTCTGTGCCTCAAGGTCCCCGCCCAGGCGGTGGAGGAGGGGCTGGAGGCCTTCCACGGGGCGGGCCGCCGCTTTGAGAAGAAGGGGGAGTACCACGGTGCCATGGTTTACGACGACTACGCCCACCACCCCCACGAGCTCCAGGCCCTGCTGTCCACCGCCATGGGGCTGGGCTATCAGCGGGTCATCTGCGCCTTCCAGCCCCACACCTACTCCCGCACCCACGAGCTCTTTGACGACTTTGTGGAGGTGCTGAAAAAGCCGGATCTCACCATCCTGGCGGAGATCTACGCCGCCCGGGAGCAGAACACCCTGGGCATCTCCTCCGCCGACCTGGCTGCCAAGATTCCCGGTGCGGAGTTCTGCCCCACTCTGGAGGACGTGACCGCCCGCCTGCGGGAGCTGGCCCGGCCGGGGGACCTCATCCTCACCGTGGGGGCCGGGGACATCTACCTGGCGGGGGAGGCCCTGGTGAACACGCCGGAATAACCTGCAAGGCATAAAAAAGGAGGCCGACGGCCTCCTTTTTTATGCCTTTTCATTCGTCTTGTCTCTTTTTCTCCGCAGCAGCAGCCCGGCCAGAGTGCCCAGGCCCACCGCCCCGGCCAGGGGCGCGGTGCCGAAGTGCACCAGGACGAACCACCCCAGAGTGTCCCAGCCGGTGGCCCGCGCCAGGCCGATTCCCGTGAGGGCCAGCACCAGCAGGGCCAGGATGAGGGGGATGAGGCAGCGGTCCTGGAGGCTGTTTTTCCCCCTCGCCCCCATAATCCACCTGGCCTGGAGGGCGGCGGCGGCCAGGTAGAGCAGCCCCAGAAAAAGCATCAGCTTCCACTCCATGTCTCAGCCTCCTCTCCCTTCTCCGGCTGCCGGGCCAGCAGATATCCCAGGGTAAAGGCCAGGGGCGGCAACAGCGCGCCTACCCCGTCCTTCAGCAGCATCCGGTTGTCGTAGGGGGCCATCCCCAGCAGCCGGGCCAGCGGAGGCACCCAGACGGCCAGCACCTCCCCGGGAATGGTGAATAAATAAGCGGTTCCGCCCAGCGCCACAAATCCCAGCAGCGCCAGGGCGTCCAGGCCGGCGGCCGTCCACAGCACCCCTACTTGCAGGCTCGGTCTTAGCTTCCGGGTAAGGCCTCCCGCCATTAGGAGGGGCAGCAGGGCCAGCAGACAGGCGGCCACGTCATACCACAGGTCGGAGCTGTCCATAAAATAGAGATAAAACCCCAGCATGGCCCACCCAAACAGCAGGGCGGTAGTGACCAGGTAGCCCAGCCAGAAGCCCATCAGAGCGGGGAGTATGCTCCTTTTCATGGCCCCACCTCCGCCGGCTGGTAGGGCCAGTCCTCCCACCAGGCTGTCTCCCCCAGCTTTCCGCGGTCCATCTCTCCGTCGGAGATGACCCCCTGCCATAGCAGCAGGGTGACCACCCGGCCGTAGTTGTCCCGGGCATAGAGTGCCAGCGTCAGCTCATCCCCGTTCTCCAGGGCGGGGCCGTCCAGGGAGAACTCCTCCTCCCAGTCCCACCGGGTCCAGCTCTCCTCCAGGCCGGGCCGGGGCGTCACCGCCCCCGAAAGATCCAGCTCTGTCCACTCCGCCGCCCTGCCGTTGACAAAGAGGCCCACGGCGGCCTCCTCCACCTGCACCGCCTCCCCGGCCAGCGCCTCCTGGCTGCCCAGCTCCAGGCTGATGGACAGGGGCACCCGGGTGCCCTGGGGCAGGCGGCCCTCCTCCAGGTACTTGTCCAGGTAGGGCTGTGAATAGAGGACATAGGAGTAGGGCCGCATCTCATAGCTCCGCTGCAGCTGGGAGGATTGGCCCAGCTCCTCGGTATATGCCTCCCCCTCCGTCTGGAAGGAGATGAAAAAGCGGATGTCGTCGCTGAGGGGGCAGGTGAGCCGGGCGGAGAAGCGCTGTCCCCCCTCGTCCGTCCCCTCCGCCGTCACGGTCTCGCCCCCGCTGCGGGCGGTGAAGACAACCGGAGTCTCCGGGGTGCGGCGGCGCAGCTGGGCAGAGAGGGCAAAGGTGACGGTGTTCTCCTCCAAATTCACTTCCTCCAAGGTCCAGCTCTTCTCTTTCACCAGGGAGGTGACCTGGGTGAGGGCGGCGTTCACCTGCTCCTCCACCGCCTGGCTCACCGTGTTGTGGACGTTTGTCATCTCACCGGTCATATAGGAGACGGTGCGGTTCAGATCCCGCACCCACTCCGCCGCCACTACGCCCAGCACCAGCAGCACCGAGGCGGCCAGCACCCAGGGCCACTTCCGCCGCTGCCGCCAGCTCCGAGGTCGAGGCAGGGAAGAAAGATATTTTTCCGCGATGGCCTGGACCATGGCTAACTGCTCCTCCGTCAGCTCTCCCGCCGGGGCGCTCGGCTCCTCCTCCAGCTCCAACAGCTGGCTGAGGGTAATGCCAAAGGCGCGACTTAATGCCACACAGTTGTTGACGTCGGGCAGGGCACTGTCCGACTCCCATTTGCTCACCGCCTGACGGGACACCCCCACCAGCTCACCCAGGCCCTCCTGGGACAATCCCCGTTCCTTTCGAAGGGCGGCAATCCGCGCTCCCAAGGTCATGTCATCGCCTCCTTTCGCCCCCAGCCTACCAGAGAAACCGGCTGCCGGGCAACCAAATCTCCCTTCCTTTTTGTCAACCAAGGCTTACATCGGCTGTTTTTTCTTGAAAATATTATATCATAGCCTGGAAATCCCCTTCAAGAACTTCCGAACCACAAAGCGGCCCGCCGGAGCAATTCCGGCGGGCCGCTTTTTCTATTTCAGTTTATTTTACTGGTTGGCGTCCAGCACCTGGGTGTAGGCGCCGGCGGGCATAACGCCCACCTTGCGGTCAATCTCCTTGCCGTCCTTGAAGAAGATGACGGTGGGGATGGACATGACCCCGTAGCGAATGGCCAGCTCCTGCTCGTCGTCCACGTTTACCTTGCCCACGACGGCCTTGCCCTCGTACTGGCCGGCCAGGTCCTCAATGACGGGGCCCAGCATGCGGCAGGGGCCGCACCAGCTGGCCCAGAAGTCCACCATCATGAGCTTGCCCTCGTTCAGAGCCTTGTCAAAACCGTCCTTGCTGAAATGTACCATCATATTATTCATTTCCTTTCTGTTTTATCGAACTTTATTTTATTTTTCCTGTTGTTGGTCCAGATATTCACAGGCGGACAGAGCGGCCACATGGCCCTCTCCCACCGCCTTGGCCACCTGGAGGGGAGCTCCGGTACAGTCGCCGGCGGCAAACACGCCCTCCACATTGGTGGCCATGCGCCGGTCTACCTTGATTACCCCGTTCTCCGTCTCCAGGGCGGGGAGCAGATCGGTGGGCGCCACCGCCTGGCGCAGGATGAACACCCCGTTACAGGGGATATCCGCGCCGTCGGCCTCCAGAGCGGTGACCGTGGTCTCTCCCTTCACCGCCAGGCGATTTGCCTTGACGAAGGGGATGTCTCCGTCCAGTCCCTGGGGGGGCTGGGGCGAGACGTACACCACCTGACAGCCCAGGCTTTTCAGGTAGTTGGCCTCCTGGGGGGCGTCGGGGCTGCGCCCCACCACCGCCACAGGCTTATTCCGGTAGAGCATGCCGTCGCAGGTGGCACAGTAGCTCACCCCGCGGCCCAGGTATTCCCCCTCGCCGGGGTATTTGGCCTGCCGGGAGACACCGGGTGCCAGGATGAGGGCACTGCCCTCGTAGACCTGACTGCCCACCGTCACCATAAATCCGTTCCAGGCCATGAGAGAGATGGCCCGCCCGGTGACAAATTCCACGCCCGCCTTGACAGCGTGATTGTAAAATTCCTCCAGCATTTCAGCTCCGGTGCGGCCGGGCATGCCCAGGTAGTTATCCACCTTCTCCGCCTTGGCCAGAGGACTGTCCTGCCAACGGTTGCCGATGACCAGAACGCTTTTGTTCCGTCCCCGGGCACCCACCGCCGCCGCTAGTCCCGCCGGGCCGCTGCCCAGCACCAGAATGTCGTAGCGCACAGCGCTCACCTTCCTTCTTCGCCGTATCCGTCTTCCAACTGTCTCTATTATACCCGCTTTGGGCCTTCATGCAAGAGTGTTCTGACGGATTGGAACGGCTTCTCTGTTTGTGCGCTTATTGTACACCCCTTCCGTTTTTCCTTCTGTGACACTGTCACAAAGTTTTCGTGGAAATGGGACGGGGATTTTCCGGGGAAAAAGTGGGAAATCCTTGCATCACCGCCCATATCTGGTGTAGAATAAGGAAGTTACCAAAGAGACAGGAGGGTCAACCATGGCTGAAGAGATCAAAACCGGAGCTCCCGCCGCCGAGAGCCCTGCCCCCAGCCAGAACTTTATCCATGAATTTATCACGGAGGACATTGCCCCCGGCGGACGCTTTGCCGGGATGCAGGTCCACACCCGTTTTCCGCCCGAGCCCAACGGCTACCTTCACATCGGCCACTGCAAGGCGCTGATCATCGACTTTGGCACCGCTGAAAAGTTCGGCGGCATCTGCAACCTGCGTATGGACGACACCAACCCCTCCAAGGAGGACGTGGAGTACGTGGAGGCCATCAAGGAGGACATCCGCTGGCTCGGCTTTGACTGGGGCGATCGCTTCTACTACGCCTCGGACTACTTCGAGCGGATGTATGACTGCGCCGTGGAGCTCATCAAGAAGGGCCTGGCCTATGTGTGTGAGCTCACCCCTGAGGAGTTCAAGGAGTACCGCGGCGACGTGAACACCCCCGCCCGCTCCCCCTGGCGTGACCGTCCCATTGAGGAGAGCCTGGACCTGTTTGCCCGGATGCGCGCCGGCGAGTTCCCCGAGGGCAAGTGCACCCTGCGTGCCAAAATCGACCTGGAGAGCGGCAACTTCAACATGCGCGACCCGGTGATCTACCGCATCAACCACGCCTCCCACCACCGTCAGGGTGACAAGTGGTGCATTTATCCCATGTACGACTTCGCCCACCCCCTGGAGGACGCCTTTGAGGGCATCACCCACTCCCTGTGCTCCCTGGAGTTTGAAAATCACCGTCCCCTCTACGACTGGGTCATCGCCAACTGCCCGGTGGAGGCCAAGCCCCGTCAGATCGAGTTTGCCCGTCTGGGCATCAACTATACGGTGATGAGCAAGCGGAAGCTGCGCAAGCTGGTGGAAGAGGGCTATGTCTCCGGTTGGGACGACCCCCGGATGCCCACCCTGTGCGGCCTGCGCCGCCGCGGCTACACCCCCGCCTCCATCCGGAACTTTACCGAGCGCAACGGCGTGAGCAAGGCCGCCTCCACCGTGGAGTTCGGCTTCCTGGAGCACTGCCTGCGGGAGGACCTCAATGATCACGCCCAGCGGGCCATGGCGGTACTGCGTCCGGTGAAGCTGACCATCACCAACTATCCCGAGGGCCAGAGCGAGACCTTTGAGGTGGAGAATAACCCCAACGATCCGGAGGCCGGCACCCGCCCCGTCACCTTCTCCCGGAACCTCTATGTGGAGGCCGACGACTTCCTGGAGACCCCCATTCCCAAGTATAAGCGCCTCTATCCCGACGGCCCCGAGTGCCGCCTGAAGGGCGCCTATCTCATCAAGTGCACTGGCTGCGTCAAGGACGCGGAGGGCAACGTCACCGAGATTCTGGCCACCTACGACCCGGAGAGCCGGGGCGGCAACCCCGCCGACGGTCGGAAGGTGAAGGGCGCCACCATCCACTGGGTGGACGCCGCCACCGCCGTGGACGCCCAGGTGCGCCTTTACGACAACCTCTTTGCCGACGAGGCTCCCGACGCTGGAGACAAGAACTTCCTGGACTGCCTGAACCCTAACTCCCTGGAGGTTCTGGAGGGCTGCAAGCTGGAGGCCTCTCTGGCCAATGCCCAGCCCAGCGACCGCTTCCAGTTCCTGCGTCTCGGTTACTTCTGTGCCGACAGCAAGGACTCCAAGCCCGGCGCCCTGGTCTTTAACCGGGCCGTCAGCCTGAAGGACAGCTTCAAGCCCGGTAAATAATCCCCTGTACGCTAAAACCGGCGGAGCATGCGCTCCGCCGGTTTTTCTTGTTCAAAGGGCCTTCATTGATGATTTTTTACAGCGAGAGGGCACATATTCCGCTCACACTCATGCTTTGGGAGCGGAACCGCTCTCATAAGCCCGCTGCTCCACATAAGCATTGTATGCGGCCTCGCGCTCCTCGTTGTCGTAGCGGGCCTCATACTCGTCCCACAGGTTGTACTCCCACTCGTTGATGGCATTGAGCTGCTGGGGGCCGCCCATAGGGCTGTCATAGACGTGGCAGTTGGTCACCCCGTCCTTGCTGGCCTCCACACGGGCCCGGTATTCCACCCCTCCTATGGTAAGAGCAAACTCAAACTGATAGATGGGCACGCCATCAAAGGATTCGCTGCACTGATAGGCGTTGCCATACCCGCCCCAGTGGAAGCGGTAGTCGGACAGACCACCCATCTCGCTGTAGCCCTGGGCGGCGGCTACAAAGGTGTCGAGGGCATCCTGGTCATAATTTGCCAGTTCCTCCTCCGTAAAGCGCGCCTGGAACTCCCATCGTCTGAACTCCCGGTCGATGTACTCTGCCGCCCCCTCATAGTCCCCGGCCTTCATCTTTCCCAGGAAGGCGTTGGCCAGATAAAACTCATTCAGGTTGGTGTAGCATAGGCCTTCCTCCCGCACCTGGTTGATGCCCAAAAGCACAAAGGGCACCAAGATGATTACCGCAACCAGCGAGGCAATCCACCGGCGGCGGATTTTCTTCATCCCCTTCCGGAAGATCCTGGCCCGCTTCTGTTCCGGGGCCTGTTCGGGCTCCTCCTTGGCGGGCTCAGCCTCTCCTTCCGGCTGAGGCTCCTCTGGAGCAGGGATCTCTCCCGCCATCTCCTGCCGCACCCGCTCACAGTCGGGACACTCCTTCAGGTGCTCCTCCACCAGCGCCCGGCTGCCCGGATGGCAGCAGCCGTCCAGATAGAGGGGGAGCAGATCCTGCACCACGTCACAGCTCGTTTGTTTCATCGCAATCCCTCCAGTTCTTGTCTCAGCATTTGTTTGGCTCGGTAATAGGTGACCTTGGCCCAGCTCTCCGACTTCCCCTTCATGGCGGAAATCTCCTTCAGGGGGATATCCCCGTAGACGTGGAGAATGACCACGTCCCGGTAGTCCTCAGGCAGGGCGGCCACCGCCTTTCGCAGCGCCTGCTGCACCTCCCAGTCCGACAGAGTCTCCTCCGGGCCGGGCTGGGGCGTGTCATGGAGCGGCTCCGGGGCCGCTCGCTTCTTCCGGCACTGGCTGAGCCACAGATTTTTCCCGATGGCACACAGCCAGGTGAACATCTGCCCCTGCTCCCGGTAGCGGTCGATGTGGAGCAGGGCCCGGTAGAAGACCTCCTGGGTCAGGTCCTCCGCCTGGTGGGGGTCGCCGGACAGGGCCAGAAGAAAGCGGTACAGCCGGTCATAGTAGACCTGAGACACCGCCGAAAACTCCTCTTCCAAGGCCCCGCCCCCTTCCCTTTGCCCGCCGGTTTGTTCCTTCTGTCTGTTAAACGCCGACAGGGGCAAAAGGTTACGAAAACTATTCCATCTTTTCAGCTCTGCTCCCCCCCTTTTCAAAAAAATGAAGGCGCGGAACCCCCAACAAGGGGCTCCGCGCCTGTTTGATCGCTTGGTTTCGTGGTTACAGCTTCTTCTCCAGGCAGACCAGCTTCACCCCGGGGATGTTGTTAAAGGTGCAGGACACCATCCCCGCCTCCCAGAAGCCCAGCTTCCGGTAAAAGCTCCGGGCCAGGGTGTTTTTGGCCTGGGTGTCCATGCGCAGATAGGGACAGCCCTGCTCCCGGGCGTATTGCTCATAAAAGCCCACCAGCTCGGTCCCCAGGCCTCCGGCCTGGGCGGCGGGGTCCACCACCAGGGTGTGGAGCACCATTACCTGCTCCAGCGGGGCGGGGTACTTCCAGTCACACTGGGCGTACTCCGGCACCTGAATCTGGTTGAGGATGGCCGCTGTCTCTACTCGCCCTGCCCGCTCGCTGACAAACAGGTCGCTCCGCTCCACGGCGGCCCGGGCAGTCTCCCGGACAGGATAGACGCCCCGGGCCCAGCCAACCGTGAGCTCGCCCCGCTCTTCCGATGCGTGGATGGCCTCATAGATCTCCGCCACCCGGTCAATGTCCCCGGCATGGGCCTTCCGAATCATGGTGTACCCTCATTTCTTCTCCGCCCGGTTGGGGCGTTTATTCTTCCTCCGCCAGCCGGGCCCGAAGGCCGGAGTAGCGGCGGGTTTGGCGGTTGTTGGCCACCATGGAGGCCACCGTCTGGTCGTCCCCCACGATGATAAAGAGCTCCCGGGCCCGGGTGATGGCGGTGTAGAGCACCCCCCGGCTCATGAGCATGGGGCCGCCGTCCAGAGCGGCCAGAATGACCGCCCGGTACTCGCTGCCCTGGGCCTTATGTACCGTGACGGCAAAGGCGGGCTCCAGCTCTCCCAGCATGTCGGGAGAGTACTCCACAATCTTCCCGTCAAAGTCCACGGTGATGACCTCGCCGTCGATGGAGCGGATGTCCCCGATGTCCCCGTTGAACATCCCCATGCCGGATCGGGTGCCCCCCTCCTCCCGCCAGAGGATGTCGTAGTTGTTCTTGACCTGCATTACCCGGTCACCCGCCCGGAAGACCCAGTCGCCAAAGCGCCGCTCCCCCTTCCCCTCCAGGGGCGGGTTGAGGGCCTGCTGAAGGGCCTGGTTCAGGGCGCGGGTGCCCGTCCCCCGCCGCCGGGTGGGGGACAGCACCTGGATCTGGTCGGCGGGAATGCCCAGCCGCTCGGGGAGCCGACGGCGGCACAGGTCCACGATGGTGTCCACCACGCCTTTGCCCTCCCGCCGGGCCAGGAAGAAGAAGTCCCCAGTGTTCTGGCGCAGGTTGGGAAGCTCCCCGTGGTTTACCATGTGGGCGTTGCGCACAATAGCACTCTGGGCGGCCTGGCGGAAGATCTCTGTCAGGCGGACGGTAGGCACCACCTTGCTCCGGATGAGGTCAGCAAAGAGGTTGCCCGGCCCCACCGAGGGCAGCTGGTCCGGGTCACCCACCAGCACCAGCCGGCAGTCCCCCCGCAGGGCGGTAAGCAGAGCGGCCATGAGGGGCACGTCCACCATGGAGGTCTCGTCCACAATCACTGCGTCCGCCGGCAGGGGATCGTAGGCGTCGTGGGTAAAGACCAGCCGGCCGGTGTGGGGATCAAAGCCGGTCTCCAGCAAGCGATGGATGGTGGAGGCCTCGGTAGAGCACAGCTCCCCCAGCCGCTTGGCGGCCCGTCCGGTGGGGGCGGCCAGGGCAGTCTCCAGCCCCATCTCGTCAAAGAGGGCCAGCACTCCCCGCAGGCAGGTAGTTTTACCGGTACCCGGTCCGCCGGTGAGTAGCATCACCTGGCACTGGGCGGCCAGCTCCACCGCCTGGCGCTGCTGGGGAGCGTAGGTGATGTGCTGCCGGCGCTGGATTTGGTCTATCAGCTTGTCCAGCCCCTGAGGAGGCGTCAACTCGCTCTGACACATCTCCCGCATGCGCTGGGCGATAAAGGTCTCCGCTTCGAACAGAGCGGGGAGGTAAACTGCCTCCTGGCCGGCCACCGTCTGGCACTCCACCTCGCCCCGGCGCTCCAGGGCCTCCAGGCTCTCCTCCAGCAGCTCTCCGGAGACCTCCAACAGCACCCCGGTGGCCTCCACCAGCTTACGCCGGGGCAGGAAGGTGTGGCCGTTATTTAGGTTGTGGGCCAGTTCAAAGAGGAGCCCCGCCTCCAGCCGCTGGGGGTCTTCCGCCCCCACCCCCTGGTCCAGGGCCAGGGCATCCGCCTGGGAGAATTCCACTCCAAACTCCTCCCCCACCAGCAGGTAGGGGTTGGCCTTCAGCACCTCCAGGGCCACGTCCCCGTAGGCTCTCCGCAGGGGGACGGCCAGTTCCAGGGGCAGCTGGTGGGCGGTGAGAAACTCCATCAGAAGCCGCATGCCCATCTGCTGGCGGAAGGTGTCCCCAATCTGCCGGGCCCGCTTGGGGGAGATGCCCCGGATGCGGGTGAGCTGCTCCGGGTGCTCCTCCAGCACGGTGAGAGTGTCCTCCCCGAACTCCTCAATGAGCAGCCGGGCGGTGGCCTTGCCCACCCCCTTCACCGCCCCGGAAGCCAGGTAGTGGTAGATCTCCTTCAGCCCCTGGGGCAGGCGGCGCTCCACCGTCTCCGCCCGCAGCTGCACCCCGTAGGTGGCGTGGCGCACCCAGCGGCCCTTCACCGCCAGGTACTCTCCCGGGGAGACCCCGGGCATGGGGCCCACCACCGTCATCTCCTCCCCCTTCACGTCCAGGCGGAGGATGGTGTAGCCATTCTCCTCGTTCTGATAAATAATGGAGGAGACGGTCCCCTCCACCTGGTTGTCCTTCTGGTATTCCTCCAAGGGGTCCGCCTCCTCTCTTATGTACTAAGCTTCTTCCCGGCCCACCCGCTCCGCCAGGTGGTCCGCCGGCCACAAAATCACATCGGGCCACCGGGCCGCCAGATGCAGAGCCACGTCCCAGCCCCGGGCCGTGAGATCCACATCCGCAATGAGGATGGGACAGTGCAATAGCCCCAGGCTCCGCAGCCAGATAAATGCCCGCACCGACTGCTCCAAATCTGTTCCGTCCCCTCGTCCGGAGATCAGGGCATACACCCGCTGCTCCGGAATGGGGCGCAGCAGGCGGCCAAACAGCCACCAGGCCAAAAAGGCCAGCCCCACCACGCACACCGCCGTCACCAGGATTTCCCCTGCCAGATTCACAGAGCAACACCTCCGGGTCATCCTATGTGCGCCGCGGCCCGGAGGTGTGGGATTATACGGTTCCGGAGAACAAATTGATGCCCACGTGGGTCAGGGTCAGCATAATGCACCCAGCGGTGAGCACGCCCAGAATGACGGCAGGCAGGGCCTTCTTCAGCCGCATGTCCAGAAATGCCGCCGCCAGGGAGCCCGTCCAGGCCCCGGTGCCCGGCAGGGGGATGGCCACAAAGAGCCACAGGCCCAGATACTGGTACTTCTGCACCTTCTGGCCCTTCAGGTGGGCCTTTTTCTCCATCTTGTCCACCAGGCCATTGAGCCGGGGCATATACTTGCGCATCAGCATAAAAATCCGGCGGATATAGACGATGATGAAGGGGGCGGGGATGATGTTCCCCAGCACCGCGAAGGGGAAGGCCAGATGGTAGGGCAGGCCCAGGGCCACCCCGAAGGGCAGTCCGCCCCGCAGCTCAATGATGGGAATCATGGACACCAGCATGGTAAAGATGCACTTGCCCACCTCGGTGTCGGTCAGCCACTGAAAAATATCCATGAAAAACCTCTTATCTCTCTCATTTACTATGCCCAACGGGGATACCGTTTCGGAGTTCCGTATTACCGATTCTCCGGATTCAGCATCCGCTTGAGGTATTGTCCCGTATAGCTCGCCGGGCAGGCGGCTACCTCCTCAGGGGTTCCGGTACACACAATGGTGCCGCCGCCGTCGCCCCCCTCGGGGCCCAGGTCAATGAGGTGGTCGGCGGTCTTGATGACGTCCAGGTTGTGCTCGATGACCAGCACGGTGTTGCCACCATCCACCAGCTTCTGCAGGACCTCGATGAGCTTGTGCACGTCGGCGCTGTGGAGGCCGGTGGTGGGCTCGTCCAGAATATAGATGGTTTTGCCCGTGGAGCGCTTACTGAGCTCGGTGGCCAGCTTCACCCGCTGGGCCTCGCCGCCGGACAGCTCCGTGGAGGGCTGGCCCAGCTTCACATAGCCCAGGCCCACCTCCTCCAGGGTTTTCAGGCGGTTGTAGATCCGGGGCAGGTTTTCGAAGAAGGGCAGGGCCTCGTCCACCGTCATCTCCAGCACTTCATAGATGTTCTTGCCCTTGTAGCGCACCTCCAGGGTCTCCCGGTTGTAGCGCCGGCCCTTACACACCTCGCAGGGGACGTAGATGTCGGGCAGGAAGTGCATCTCGATCTTGATAAGGCCGTCGCCGGTACAGGCCTCGCACCGGCCGCCCCGGGTGTTGAAGGAGAACCGGCCCGGGCCGTAGCCCCGGCTCTTGGCGTCGGGGGTGGAGGCGAACAGGTCCCGGATGTCGTTGAAGAGCCCCGTATAGGTGGCGGGGTTACTCCGGGGCGTGCGGCCGATGGGGGACTGGTCGATGTTGATGACCTTGTCCAGGAACTCCTCCCCCTCGATACGGTCGTGCTTGCCCGCCCGGACCTTCACCCGGTTCAGGTCGGCTCCCAGCTTTTTATAGAGGATTTCGTTGACCAGGGAGGACTTGCCGCTGCCGGACACACCGGTGACGCAGGTGAAGGTGCCCAGAGGGATGGCTACATCCACGCCACGCAGGTTGTTCTCCGAGGCGCCGAACACCTTCAGGTAGTTCCCGTTTCCTCTGCGGCGGTGCTCCGGGACGGGGATTTTCTTCCGCCCGGCCAGGTAGTCGCCGGTGATGGACCCGGGGGTGTTCATGACCTCCTCCGGGGTGCCGGCAGCCACAATCCGTCCGCCGTTGACCCCCGCACCGGGGCCCACGTCGATGATATAGTCGGCCTCCCGCATGGTGTCCTCGTCATGCTCCACCACCAGCAGGGTGTTGCCCAGGTCCCGCAGCTCTTTCAGGGTGGCCAGCAGCTTGTCATTGTCCCGCTGGTGCAGGCCGATGGAGGGCTCGTCCAGAATATACAGTACCCCCATAAGGGAGGAGCCAATCTGGGTGGCCAGGCGGATGCGCTGGCTCTCGCCGCCGGAGAGGGTACCCGCCTCCCGGGAGAGGGTGAGGTACTGAAGGCCTACCGACTGGAGGAAGCCCAGACGGGACTTGATCTCCTTCAGAATCTGGGCGGCAATCATGGTCTGAGTCTCGTTGAGCTGGAGGTTTTCCATGAACTCCAGCGCCTCAGTGACGCTCTTATGACAGTAAGTGTCGATGTCCAGTCCGCCCACGGTGACCGCCAGGGACTCTTTCTTTAGTCTCCGGCCGTGGCAGGTGGGGCAGGGGCACTGGCTCATGCACTCCTCCAGCTCCCGCTTCACCCCGTCCGACTGGGTCTCCCGGTAGCGCCGCTCCAGATTGTTGACGATGCCCTCGAAGGGCTGGTACAGGGTACCCTGGCCCCGGGGCTGGTCGTAGTGGAGGGTGAGTTTCTCCCCATTGGTGCCGTAGAGGATGACGTCCATGACCTCCTTGGGCAGGTCCTTTACCGGGGTATTCAGCTTGAACTTATACTTCTTGGCCAGCGCCTCGAAGTACATCCGGGCGATGCCGTCGGAGTTGATGTTGCCCCAGCCCGAGGCGGTGATGGCCCCCTCGATGATGGACAGGTTCTTGTTGGGGATGATGAGGTCCGGGTCAATCTTCATCTGGGAGCCCAGGCCCATACAGGTGGGACAGGCGCCAAAGGGGTTGTTGAAGGAGAACATACGGGGGGTGAGCTCCTCAATGGAGATGCCGCAGTCCTCACAGGCGTAGTTCTGGGAGAAGAGGATGTCCCGGTCCTCCCCCACGATGTTGATGACCACCAGTCCTCCCGCCAGGTTGGAGGCGATCTCCACGCTGTCGGTGAGCCGGCGGGCGATCTCCTCCCGGATGACCAGGCGGTCCACCACAATCTCAATGTTGTGCTTCTTGTTCTTGTCCAGCTTGATCTCCTCGGTGAGCTCGTACATGGAGCCGTCCGCCCGACAGCGGACATAGCCGGATTTCCGGGCGTCCTCAAAGATCTTGACGTGCTCGCCCTTCTTTCCCCGGATGACCGGAGCCATCACCTGGATGCGGGTGGCCTCGGGCAGGGCCATCACCTGGTCGATGATCTGGTCGATGGTCTGCTGCTTGATCTCCTTGCCGCAGATGGGGCAGTGGGGGGTGCCCACCCGGGCCCACAGCAGACGGAGGTAGTCGTAGATCTCGGTGACGGTGCCCACGGTGGACCGGGGGTTTTTGCTGGTGGTCTTCTGGTCGATGGAGATAGCGGGGCTCAAGCCGTCAATGTAGTCCACGTCGGGCTTCTCCATCTGGCCCAGGAACATGCGGGCGTAGGAGCTGAGGGACTCCACATACCGGCGCTGCCCCTCGGCGTAAATGGTGTCAAAGGCCAGGGATGACTTGCCCGAGCCGGACAGGCCGGTGAGCACCACCAGCTTGTCCCGGGGAATGGACACGTCTACATTTTTCAGGTTGTTCACACGGGCGCCTTTGACGGTAATATGCGTGTGCATGGATGCGTTCTCCTTCTCAAACAGTCAAATCGGCAGTGGTGGCCCCTACCAGCGCGATGAGATCGGCAGGGGCAAGCTGCACCTGATAGCCAATTTTCCCGGCAGAGACCATGATGGTGTCCACAATCTCCGCCGTCTCATGGAAAACAGTGGGGTACTGCTTTTTCATACCAATGGGCGAGCAGCCCCCGTGGACGTAGCCTGTAAGGGGGAGCAGTTCCTTTTGGTGAATCATAGCGATGGACTTCTCCCCCACGGCCTTGGCCGCCTTTTTCAGGTCCAGGCTGTCCGCCACCGGAATGTCAAAGACGTAGAGACCGCCGGAGGCCCCCCGGGCCACCAGGGTCTTGAATACGCACTCCGGATCCTGGCCCAGGGATTTGGCCACCGTCACCCCGTCCACCGCGCCGTTTTCGTGGTCGTAGGTGTGGGGGGTGTAGTGGATGCCCTTCTGGTCCAGGACGCGCATGACGTTGGTCTTTTCTTCCTTCTGCTTTGCCATATTAGGGTTCCTCAGTTTCTGTAAAATAGCAATCCTCCCGTTCGTTAGCGGAGTTGGTATGAATACAGCTTAAAATGCTGATTACTTGCCTCTCAATTCAATGATCTGGTCTCTTAATGCCGCGGCCAGCTCGAACTCCAGCATCTTGGCAGCCTCTTTCATTTCCTTCTCCAGCTTGGCGATGCGCTCGGCCTTCTGCTGCTTGGTGAGGCTCTTCACCTCGCCCTTCCGCTCGGCCTCGCTGCTCTCGGACACGCCGATTTCCAGCAGGTCCCGCACCGACTTGATGACAGTCTTGGGCACGATGCCGTGGGCCTTGTTGAAGGCGTCCTGCTTCTGACGGCGGCGCTCGGTCTCCTCAATGGCCCGGCGCATGGAGGGTGTGATGGTGTCGGCGTACATGACCACCATGCCGTCGGCATTTCGGGCGGCACGGCCGATGGTCTGGATGAGGGAGGTCTCGGACCGGAGGAATCCCTCCTTGTCCGCGTCCAGGATGGCCACCAGGGAGACCTCCGGCAGGTCCAGACCCTCCCGCAGCAGGTTGATGCCCACCAGCACGTCGAAGGTGCCCAGGCGAAGGTCCCGGATGATCTCCATACGCTCCATGGTGTCGATGTCGTGGTGCATATAGCGCACCTTGATGCCCGCCCCCTGGAGGTAGGCGGTGAGGTCCTCGGCCATTTTCTTGGTGAGGGTGGTGACCAGCACCCGCTCGGAGCGGGCGGTGCGGTCGTTGATCTCCCCGATGAGGTCGTCGATCTGACCCTCCACCGGCCGGACCTCGATTTTGGGGTCCAGCAGACCGGTGGGCCGGATGACCTGCTCCACAATCTGGCCCGACCGGGTACGCTCGTACTCGCCCGGGGTGGCGGAGACGTAGACCACCTGGTTTACTCTCCGTTCAAACTCATCAAATTTCAGCGGCCGGTTGTCAAAGGCACAGGGCAGACGGAAGCCATAGTCCACCAGGGAGGTCTTTCTCGCCCGGTCGCCGTTATACATGGCCCGCACCTGGGGCAGGGTGACGTGGCTCTCGTCGATGAACAGGACGAAGTCCTTGGGGAAGTAGTCCAGCAGGGTGTGGGGGGGCGAGCCCACCGGCCGCCCCTCGATGACCCGGGAGTAGTTTTCAATGCCGGAGCAGTAGCCCAGCTCCTGCATCATCTCAATGTCGTACATGGTGCGCTGCTTGATCCGCTGAGCCTCAATGAGCTTGTTTTCCCCCTCAAAGAAGGCCACCCGCTCCTCCAGCTCCTTGTAGATCTCCTGGATGGCGACGTCCATCTTCTCCTTGGGGGTGACATAGTGGGTGGCGGGCCAGATGGGAATGTTGGTCAGGCGGCGGATGGGGGTGCCGGTGACCACGTTGATCTCACTGATGCGGTCGATCTCATCCCCGAAGAACTCCACCCGGATGGCCGTATCCTTCCAGTAGGCGGGCCACACCTCCACCGTGTCCCCCCGGACCCGGAACATGTTGCGCTCAAAGGCGATGTCGTTGCGCTCGTAGCGGATGTCCACCAGCTTTTTCAGCAGATCGTCCCGCTCCAGCTGGGCGCCCACCCGGAGGGAGACCATCATTTTCTCAAAGTCCTCCGGCTCGCCCAGACCGTAGATACAGGACACGGAGGAGACCACAATCACGTCCCGCCGCTCCAGCAGGGAGGCGGTGGCGGAGAGACGCAGGCGGTCAATCTCCTCGTTGATGGCCGAGTCCTTTTCGATAAAGGTATCCGTGTGGGGGATATAGGCCTCGGGCTGGTAGTAGTCGTAGTAGGAGACAAAGTACTCCACCGCGTTGTTGGGGAAAAATTCCTTAAACTCGGCGCACAGCTGGGCGGCCAGAGTCTTGTTGTGGGCCAGCACCAGGGTGGGACGCTGGACCTGCTCAATGATCTTGGCCATGGTGAAGGTCTTGCCCGAGCCGGTGACGCCCAGCAGGGTCTGCTCGTCCAGCCCCATCTCAATACCTTTGGACAGGGCCTCAATGGCCTCCGGCTGATCGCCGGCAGGCTTATAGTCCGATACCACTTCAAATTTCGGCACAGGCACACCTCCTTATCTCATACAGCCGTACACTGTTCCCCAGTGTAGCAGAACAAACGTTCCGATTCAAGAGAAAATCCTACAATTTAACACCATCAAAACGTCCCGCCCATCAGCTGATACACCGGACGGCGGCCGTTTCGCTCCGACTGATTCAGGGACACCGCGTCTCCGTCCACAAACACCAGGTGGTCGATGAGATTGAGCCCCACCGGTCCCAGAGCCGCCCGGATGGTGTCCGTGGCCTGCCAATCCTCTGCCGAGGGGAAGGCCAGGTTGCTGATGTGGTTGTGGGCCAGATAAATGGCCGCCGCCCGCAGGCCCATGGCCTCCTCCACGATGCGGCGGATGTTGATATCTGAGGCGTAAATGCTGCCCTCGGACACCTTTCGGACACCCAGGGCCTTGCACTTACTGTCCAGACCAAGGATGTACACCATCTCCTGCCGGGCCCCGAAGAAATAGGGTTCCAGCAAGGCGGCGGCCTCCCTAGGCGTCTGCACCAGCTCGCCCAGGTCGCTGCGCTGCTCCCGGTACCGGATGCCCACGGCGGTAATAAGCCGGAGCAGGAGAGCGGCGTGCTCTCCTACTCCCTTCACCTTCTTCAGCTCATCCTCCGAGGCATCCAGCACTCCCGCCAGGGAGCCGAAGCGGTCAATGAGGTCGTGAGCCAGGCCGTTCACGTCTCCCTGAGGGATGGCATAGAACAGCAGCAGCTCCAGTACCCGGTGGTCCGGCCAACCCTCCAGCCCCCGGGCGCGGAACTCGTCCTTGACCCGTTTTCGATGCCCGGTATGAATGGACATGGACCACCTCTCCTCTCTGCGTTCATCGGTTCGGCGCCCGCTTACGCGGGCGCCATGTTTCTCCGTTCAGGCTTTGGCGCCGTACTCGGCCAGATAGGCCTCCATCTTGGCCTTCATGTCGTCATCAATGTAGACCTTGCCGTCCACGGGATTGTTGTGGAGGAAGGAGATGACCTCCCGCACGGTGACGATGGGGTAGACGGCAATGCCGTAGTCCTCCCGCAGCTCGTCCAGGGTGGAGCACTCCCGGGTGCCCCGCTCCATGCGGTCCACAGAGACAATGAGGGCCTTCATATTTACCTTGGCCACGTGCTTGAAGAGCTCGATGGTCTCCCGCACGGCGGTACCGGCAGTGACCACGTCCTCCACGATGACCACATCGTCCCCGTCCTGGGGCTTGTAGCCCACCATAGAGCCGCCCTCGCCGTGATCCTTAGCCTCCTTGCGGTTGAAGCAGTAGGGCAGGTCCCGGTCATAGGTACGGTACAGGGAGGCGGCGGCGGACACGGCCAGGGGGATGCCCTTGTAGGCCGGGCCGAAGAGGCAGGTCACGCCATCGGGCAGATGCTCCTGGATGCAGGCAGCGTAGTAGTCGCCCAGCTTGGCGGCCTGGGCACCGGTCTTGTAGTTGCCCGTATTCACAAAGTAGGGCGTCTTGCGGCCCGACTTGGTCACGAAATCTCCGAAGGTCAGCACGCCGGAGCGCACCATAAAGGTAATAAATTCCTCTTTATAAGTCATGTTATGAAACCCCTTTTCTCCAGTTTGTCCGGCAAAATCCGGAAATCGTATTATTATATCATTTTTTCCCCTTTCACACAAGAAATCCCCCTTATATTTTCCTGAAATTCCTCCGCTGGTCCCGCTCTTTACGACAAACGGAAAAATTGCTATAATAATGTCGATTACACATTGATTTCTCCAGGAGGTGAGCCTGTGTCCCTCTCTCAGCGATGGTCTGCCCTCTACCAGTGGGTCTACCGTCAGATGCACCGCATTCCTGCTCTTCCTAGGAACCTTCTGGTCACCGCCCTGTTTCTCTGCGCGGCCTATCTGACCAGCAGCATTCTCATCGGCCACACCGGCGGCGAGAACAACTCCGCCCTGGTCTTTGTGCTGGCGGTGGTGCTCATTTCCCTGTTGACCACCGGCTATTTTTATGGAATTCTGGCCTCCATCGTGGGTGCGTTCTGCACCAACTTCTTTTTTATGTTCCCCTATGCCGCTTTCTCCCTCAGCCACACCGGTTATCCTTTGGCCATGCTGTCCATGGTGGCCATCTCCTGCGTGGTGTGTGCTCTCACCTCCCGGGTGAAGCTTCAGGCCGCCGAGGCGGTGCGCCGGGAGAAAAAGGCCAAGGCCCTCTACGAGCAGAATGAGCGGCTCAACCAGGAAAAAACCGCCATCCAGCTCCAGTCCGCCCGGGAGACCATCCGAAGCAACATTCTCCGGGCGGTGTCCCACGACCTGCGCACCCCCCTGACCTCCATCTCCGGCGCCGCATCCGTTCTGCTGTCCAGCGGCGAAATTTCCGAAAAGAACACCGCCATGCTTCAGGACATCAAGGAGGATGCGGACTCCCTCATCGTCATGGTGGAAAATCTGCTCTCCATTACCCGGATTCGGGACGGCACCATGCCCCTGAAAAAGCGGGAGGAAATGCTGGAGGAGGTGGCTGGCGACGCCGTGCTCACCACCCGCCGTCGCTTCCCTGACAGCAAGGTGGAACTGGACCTGTCGGAAGACATCCTCTACCTGTCCATGGAGCCCATGCTCATCAAGCAGGTCATAGTCAACTTGCTGGAAAACGCCATACGCCATTCCGGCGACCGGGAGCACATCACTCTCCACCTCTTCCGCCAGGACAACTGGGCGGTGGTGGAGGTCCGGGACCGGGGCAAGGGGCTCTCCCCGGAGATCTGTCAGGCCGTCCAGTCCGGTCGCCCCCTCTCCCGGGACCTGTCCGGGGATTCCACCCGGGGCATGGGCATCGGCCTTTCCGTATGCCAAAGCATTATCAAGGCCCACGACGGCTTCTTTGCCGCGGGCAACAGTCCGGAGGGAGGAGCGGTGTTCCGCTTCGGCCTCCCCATGGAGGATTTTCCAAATGAGTGAAAAACGCACCATTCTTGTCATTGAAGACGAGCACGCCATCAGCAACTTCATCTGCCGGGCCCTGAGCGCCAGCGACTACAAGCCCCTGGCCGCCGCCAGCGGAAAGGAGGGGCTGTCCCTGTTCTTCTCCCACGGCCCGGATCTGGTGCTGCTGGACCTGGGGCTGCCTGACATGGATGGGCTGGAGGTACTCTCCCAGCTGCGGGGGCTGCCCCGTGAGGTCCCGGTGATCATCATCTCCGCCCGGGACCGGGAGTCGGAAAAGGTGAAGGCCCTGGACATGGGGGCGGACGACTATGTGGTCAAGCCCTTCGGCGTGTCCGAGCTGCTGGCCCGCATCCGCACCACCCTGCGCCGGGCCGACCGGATGAAGATCAACGAGGGCATCCAGCGGGACGTATACCAGGTAAAGGACCTCACCGTGGACATCGCCAAGCACCAGGTGCTCCAGGGCGGCGAGGAGATTCACTTCACTCAGAATGAGTTCAAAATTCTGGAGCTTCTGGCCATCCACGCGGGCAAGGTGCTCACCTACGACTTCATTCTGGAGCACGTCTGGGGTCCCTACGGCGGCAGCAGCAACCAGATCCTTCGGGTAAACATGGCAAACATCCGCCGCAAGCTGAAGGAAAATCCCTCCGCACCCAAGTACATCTACACCGAGCTGGGCATTGGCTACCGCATGCTGGAGGACTGATCGGTCTCTATGACAAAGCAAGCGCCCTGGGGGAGAAGGTTTCTCCCCCAGGGCGCTTTTTTATACCCATTCGCAGATTCGGCGCCGCTTTCCGTCAGCCGGCGTTCTCCTCCGGCAGGCGGTACTCTTCCAGGGCCTGAGCCACCGAGGTCAGCTCCGTCACCTGGTCCACCCCCGCACCGCAGAAGAAGAGGCCGTTTTCCACGTCTCCCTCCACCGCATGGATCAGCGCCTGGGTGATGCAGTAGGGCGTGGTGGCCGGATCACAGGTCTTGATACAGCCCGCGCACCACTGGTGGGGAATCTTCTCCCCCGCCTCCAGCCGCCGGATCAGCGGCGTCTCCACCGCCCGCCCCGGCATACCCACAGGGCTGTGGATGATGCGCACATCCTCGCCCTTCGCCTTCAAAATCACGTCCTTGAAGGCCTGGGAGGCGTCACATTCCAAGGTGGCAATGAGCCGGGTGGCAATCTGCACACCGGCAGCCCCCATGGCCCGGAACCGGACCAGATCGGCTCCCCGCAGTCCGCCCCCGGCCACAAACACCGGGATAGCCCGGCCATACTTCTTCCCATAGGGCTTCAGCTCCTCCAGCACCTGGGGCAGAATTTTCTCCAGAGGCTGAACGGTCCCGCTCTGGAGGTCCTCCTCCTTAAAGCCCAGATGCCCTCCGGCTCCGCTGCCCTCAATGACCACAAAGTCGGGGGTCATCCCGTATTTTTTGTCCCAAGTCTTTAAAATCAGCCGGGCAGCCCGTCCGCTGGAGACAATGGGGGCCAGGGCAATTTTCGCCCCCGCCGTCAGGGCGGGCAGCTCCAAGGGCAGGCCCGCGCCGGAAATGATGGCGTCCGCTCCCGCCTCCACTGCCGCCTTGGCCAGGGAGGCATACTGGCGCATGGCCACCATCAGATTGACGGCCACCATACCCATCCCGTGGGAAATCTCCTTGGCCCGGGCAATCTCCCGCTTCAGCGCCCGGAGGTTGGCGCTCTGGGGATCCCGCTGGAAGTCCGCCTCCCGGTAGCCGGGATGGGCCGCGCTGATGCAGCCCATGCCGCCGCATGCCGCCACAGCGCCGGCCAGACCGCTCAGGGATACGCCCACACCCATTCCGCCCTGAATCACGGGGAGCTTCAGACGTCGTCCCGCAAGTTCAATCATTCCATTCACTCTCCTCATTTTCACAGTACCAAAATATAATTTTCAGCACCGGGTTCCATCATATCACAAAACAGATTCT
>NZ_QUGI01000001.1:309-16002 GCF_003478995.1 Pseudoflavonifractor sp. AF19-9AC | reverse complement strand
GAACACCACGCCCCCGCCCCGCCGGCCGCCGGCCGCCGGGGATTTTTTCAGTTCACAGCCACAGCTTCCGCGATCCGGATGCCGTCCACCGCGGCAGACACGATTCCGCCCGCGTAGCCGGCCCCCTCGCCGCAGGGATACAGCCCCCGCAGCGGAGATTGGAAGCTCTCGTCCCGCAGGATGCGCACCGGCGAAGAGGACCGGGTCTCCACCCCGGTGAGCACGCCGTCCGGGCAGGCAAAGCCATGGAGCTTCCGGTCCATCAGGGGAATCGCCCCCCGCAGGGTCCCAGCCACATAGTCGGGCAGGCACCGGTCCATCTGGGTCCAAGTAACTCCGGGGCGGTAGGTGGGCAAGATGGTCCCCGGCCCCTCCGAGGGCCTGTCCAGCAAGAAGTCCTCCACCCGCTGGGCAGGGGCAAAATAGCGCTCGCCTCCCAGGCGAAAGGCGGCCCGCTCCCACTGCTCCTGGAAGCGCACGCCCGCCAGCACATCCCCCGGAAAATCCTCTGGGCCCACGCCCACCAGCAGTCCGCCGTTGATGTTCTCTCCGTCCCGGGCCCGCAGGCTCATACCGTTGGTCACCACCCCGCCGTGCCGGGAGGCGGCGGCCACCACCTGTCCCCCGGGACAGACGCAGAAGGTGAAGGCGGAACGGCCGTTGGGCAGGTGACAGGCCAGCTTGTAGTCCGAGGGGGGCAGTTGCTCCCAGGCGGGGCCATACTGGCTCAGGCTCACGTCCTGCTGCCGGTGCTCAATGCGCACTCCAATGGCAAAGCTCTTCTTCTCCATGGGGACCCCCGCCTGGGCCAGCATGGCAAAGGTGTCCCGGGCGGAGTGACCGGGCGCCAGCACCAGCGCGTCGCAGGGCAGAGTATAGCGCCCCTGGGGGCCCTCCACCTCCAGGGCAGAAAGCTGTCCCCCTCCGTGCTCCAGACCCACCAGACGGTGGCCGAACCGCACGTCGCAGCCCAGTTTCTGCAGCTCCAGACGCATATTTTTTACCACCTGGCGCAAAACATCGGTTCCCACGTGGGCTTTATGGGAATACTTAACATCGTCGGGGGCCCCTGCGGCCACCAGGGTATCCATCACCGCTCCGATGCGGCCGTCGTGGGTGCCGGTGGTCAGCTTGCCGTCGGAAAAGGTGCCTGCGCCCCCTTCGCCGAACTGCACGTTGCTCTCCGGGTCCAGGGCTCCCCCGGACCAGAACTGTTCCACCGCCGCCGTGCGGGCGTCCACATCCTGGCCCCGCTCCAGCACCACGCAGGGCAGTCCCGCCCGGGCCAGGTACAAAGCGGCAAAGAGCCCCGCCGGCCCCATGCCCACTACCACCGGCGGCAGGGCGGAACGACGGCTCACCTTGGGAAACACATAGTCCTGGGGCTGAACCAGAGAGATGCCCCGGCCCGGTGCATTTTTCACCAGCCGCTCCTCCCCGGGCATGGACACCTCCACCGTGTAGGTGTAGTGCACGTTCCCCCGGTTGCGGGCGTCGATGGACTGCCGCACGATGGTCAGCTCGCCCAGCGCCCCCGGCCGCACGCCCAGGGCCCGGGCGGCCCGCTTTTTCAAAAGCTCCCCGTCGCCGCCGATGGGCAGGGGGAGATTTCCAATCCGAATCATAACATCACCGCTTCTCAGTGTAGCATATCCCCCCCGAAAACGGAAGAGCTCCCCGGGATTTCCCACAGGGATGAAAACTTTTTTCTGTTTTCGTAACAAATGTTTAAAAATGACTTGATTCGAGGGTTTTCGACCGATTATCCTCTTTTCTGGAGGGGTTTCCTCCCGTACCAGCGGGTACGGATGCGGCGCCAACCGTGAAGCAAGAACATAAGGAGGCAGTACAACTATGGCAAGAAAAACAATCGAGCGCAATATTTCCTTTGATGATGCCCGAGGCCTGTACTACGTCAGCATGGACTTGGGACGCGACGAAACAGGCAAGCGGGTCAAACAGTACCGGACCTACCCCACCCTTCAGGCAGCCCGCACCGGGCTGCGGGAGTTTCTCTCCCACCGGGAGCAGGAGCTCCAGTCCCCCCGTCATCAGATGACCCTCTCCCAGTGGCTGGAGTACTGGATGGACACCATTGTCCGGCCCAACCGGGCGGAGACCACCGTCTACGCCTACCAGAAGATCATCGACAACCACTTAAATCCCGCCCTGGGGGACAAACCCCTTCTGAAGCTGACCCCCAGGGACATCCAGCAGTACTATATCCAGGTCCAGCGGGACGCCGGTCTCTCGTCCAACACCATGCGGCGGCACCACGACCTGCTCTCTTCCTCCTTCCGGGCCGCGGTGCGCCAGGACATGCTGGCCTACTCCCCCATGGACCGGGTGGAGCCGCCCCGCTCCAAGCTCTATGAGGCGGACTTCTACAATCCGGAGGAGCTCAAGCGGCTCTATTCCCTGCTGGAGGGCCACTGGCTGGAGCTGCCGGTGAAGCTGGCGGGTAGCCTGGGCCTGCGTCGGGAGGAGCTGTGCGGGCTGAAATGGGAAAACGTCAATTTCCAGCGCCGGGTCATCTATATCCGGGAGGCCCGCACCGCCTTCGGCGCCACGGTAGTTCAGAAGGAGACCAAAAACCGCTCTTCCGTGCGCACTCTCTATATGCCCGAGGACATTGCCCGCCTGCTGGCCGCCGAGCTGGACCGCCAGAGACAGTTCCCCCAGCCCAGCGGCCATGTGGTGCTGGACCACAAGGGGCTGCCCTACTCCCCCAACGCTCTGTCCCTGGCCTTTACCCGCTTTGTACGAAAGAACAACCTGCCCCGGGTGACGCTCCACGGCCTGCGCCACTCCTTTGCCACCATTGCCTCCTTCCAGGGGGTGTCTCTGTTTGACATAGGAAAGGCCCTGGGACACTCTACCCCGGCCACAACCGGGCGTATTTACACCCACCTCATTGACCGAACCCACGAAGAGACGTTGATGAAGGTATCGGACGCCTTGCGGTAACACCGCCGCAGACGGGGAAAAGCCCTCCCCGGACAGGCAGCAATCCCCTTCGCGGTCCTGCCTGCCCGGTCTGACCCCGCCTTCTCCCATTTGGAGAAGAAAAAGACCCCGGAGCAGCGGCTCCGAGGTCCCCGGGGGTCCTTTTAGCAATTGGATTCCTCTGCCGGCTGTGCCGGCTTTTTTTTGCGCTTTTTGTACCGCTCCTCCTCGCTGAAAATACAGCCGCAGTACTTCTGCATGTAAAAGCCGTGTTCCCGGGCAAACTCCTGCCCCGCCTGGAAGAGGGGCCGGAAGTCCCGGTAGAGGAACTCCACCCCGTACTTCTCCCCCATAGCCCGGGCGGTGGCGGCGATGGCCTCGTGGTTCTGGTAGGGGGAAATGAGCAGAGAGGTGGTGAAGCTGTCGAAGCCGTGCTCGGCGGCGTAGCGGGCGGTCTCCTCCATCCGCACCCGGTAGCAGTAGGCGCACCGGCCGTCGATGTTATCGGCCACATTGGTAATAAAGGAGCGCAGGTCATAGGTGCCGCCGATGATGAGCTTCATCCCGATCTCCTTGGAATACTCCTCCAGGGTGTGCTTCCGGGCCTGGTACTCGGTGTAGGGGTGGATGTTGGGGTTAAACCAGAAGCCGGTCACCCCCATGCCCTCCCCCCGCAGCAGGTCAATGGGTCGGTTGGCGCAGGGGGCGCAGCAAATATGCATTAACGTGTTCATAGGTCCTCCTCCCGCTCCAGGGGCAGGATGTGGGTCTCCAGCCCCCGGCGCATGGCGTACAGTAAAGTCTGAGCGGTGCCCCCCTGGGGCACCCCGTTGTAGACGGCAATAATTCGTGCCGAGTGGTCCACCATGTAGCGGTTGCGCCGCATCATGCAGCCCCGGTCGTACCGGTGCTGGACCAAGGTCTCATAGTCGCACTGGTCCAAAATCTCCTGATACCGGCGTTGCTCCCCCTCCGGCCAGCCGTCCGCCTGGCTCTCGCAGGGCCGGGCCCCCTCCAGGGTCACTTCCGGATGGCGCGCCCGCAGGGTCAGCACCTCCTGGGCGAAGTACAGATCCGCTCCCCGGGCCATGCCGCAGATAAAATGGCGGAAGCCTGCCTCATAGGCCTGCTCCAGCTCCTCCCCCAGCCGCCGCTTCAAGTCCAGGCAGCGGGGATCGTCTTCGTCCGTTCCCCAGGGCAGCTTGTCCGGGCGGTGGCCCGTGAAGCAGCAGGTGGTCGCCCGTTCCATCGCCCGTCCCTCCTTAACAAAATGCGTATTGTAGGCCCATTGTAATACAGAGCGGCGGGGAAGTCAATTTAATTGTCGAAAATTTGTTCGATATTTCCTCTTTTAATTTCTCTTTGGTTGACATTGTAGACCAACCGTGTTATGATAGGTCTACAAAGTAGACCAAAGGAGGATCCGCCCATGGATGAATGGACTTTGACCAACAGCGAGTGGTACGTACTGGACTGCCTGTGGGGGCACGAGCCCCGGACGGCCATGGAGCTGGTGGCCGAGCTTGGGGAGAAGGTGGGCTGGGCCAAGAGCACCACCCTCACCACCCTGCGGCGGATGGAGGAAAAGGGCCTTGTGAAGGCGGAGGCGGTGGGCCGCACCCGTCACTACACCCCGGCGGTGGAACGGCGGGGGGCGGCGGCCCGGGAGACCCGCTCCTTTTTGGACAAGGTGTATCAGGGCAGCGTGGGGCTGATGGTGTCCGCCATGGCCCAGGACAAGGCCCTGAGCAAGGATGAGATTGACGAGCTCTATGAAATTCTGCGCAGGGCGGAGGGGAAGGAGTCATGAAGCTGTTTGTTCAAAACCTGATCGAGACGCTGTTTCCCGCCCTGTGGGAGGGGGACGTGCTCCTTTCCTGGGCCACCACGCTCACCGTTTTAATTCTGGTGGTGCTGCTTGTAAATCGCGTCTTTCGTGCCCGGCTGTCCGCACGGGTTCGGTATGTCCTGTGGGCCGTGGTGCTGGTGCGGGCGCTGATGCCAGTCCAGCTGCCCATCGACCTGCCGGTCTCCGGGGCCCAGCTGCCCTCTCTGGTCCAGATTCTGGAGGAGCCCTTTGCCCAGCACATTTCTGACCTCAATTCCCCCAACACACCTATTTACACCCAGGCACCCGACCTCTCCGGGGAGGTGGTGGTGGACTCCGCCTTTGAACACCTCCCCGATGACCCCTACCACGGACAGTACATCCAGCACACCCAGGACGGGGATACCGTGGTCACCACCGTCCCCATCTGGACCCGGTATCAGCACTATCTGTACTTCTGGGCCTTGGGTGCAGGTCTGCTGGCCGGGGTTCTCATCCTCTGCAACCTCCACTTTGCCTGGAAGCTCCACCGCTCCCGGCGCGCTTTTCCGGTACAAAATGTAAATCTTTCAGTCTATATTGCAGATTGTATTCCCTCTCCCTGCCTCTTTGGCCTGTTCCGCCCCGCCATCTACCTCACGTCCGAGGCAGCCCAGCTGCCCGAGGGACAGCAGTGGCACATCCTGGCCCACGAGCTCACCCATTACCGCCATGGGGACCACCTGTGGGCGGTGCTGCGGTGCCTCGCCCTGGCCCTCCACTGGTATAACCCCCTGGTGTGGCTGGCAGCAGTCTGCTCCAAGCGGGACGGAGAGCTGGCCTGCGATGAGGGGACGGTGGCGCGGCTGGGCGAGGAGGAGCGCATCCCCTACGGCCGCACGCTGGTGGATCTGGTGGCCCGGCGGTCCCTGAGGCCCGGCGACCTCATCTCCTGTTCCACCGCCATGACGGGCGGAAACAAGAGCATCAAGCAGCGCATTACCCAGCTGGTGAAAAAGCCGGAGACCAAAAAGACCGCCCTCTTCGCGGCGGCGGCCCTGGTGGCTCTTGCGGCGCTGTTTACCTTCGGTGGCGGAACACAGGATCGCACCCTCAGCCGAGAGGGCTTTCTGAACAGTCTGGAGGAGGCCCGGTCCGTGACCCTCGCCCTGCCTACTCTGTCCGACTATACCTTTGACCCCATTGCGGACGAGGACCTGCTGACCCAGGCGCGGGAGCTGCTGGGCCAGGCGGAAACCTATGACCGTGAAAATGCCGTGTCCTTTGGTTTTCAGGACATGGCCTCGTCCTCCCACACGGTATCCTTCACCAGTGACAGCGGCTCCACCGCTTTCTGCCTCTATGCCATGGAGGGTGGTGGCGAGTATGTGCTGGCCAAACTGGATGACACCACACTGGGGGCGGAGCCCCTGGCCGTGCTGCCCCAGGGCACCATTTTCCATCTGGAGGAGCTGGCCCGGCAGCAGCAAGCCCGGAACCAGTCCCTCACCCGGGTGGAGTACCCGGAGTTCAAGGCCGCCCTCACAAAATTATTCCTGGGGGACGAGGAGTGCGTGGAACAAAATGAGACCGAGGACTACGACATGGAGGAGTGGCTCACCAATTCCACCTCCTTCTATGAGATCTCTCACGCCGCCCCCTGGTGGCTGGAGGGTGCGGAGGAGGGCTGGTACGCCCGGGCCATGGACGCGGGGAGCTGGTACTCCATCTCCATCCCCGACCACCTGGTGCCCCAGGTGCAGGCCATCTGTGCAGAACAGGCCCTTTACCCCAGTCTGGACACCATTTACTCCGCGCTGGAACAGACCGACACCATCTACTATGCCGCCATGTCCGCCATGAGCTCCCGCAGCATCATCCGTGACCCGGAGGTTATGGACCAAATCATCCAGCTGCTCCTCACCCCCCAGGGCAATATGGCCCAGGTCAGCAACCCCGGCCGGGCAACCGCCGGGGAGGAGTTTGGGGTACTCACCATCCCCCTGGACGAGGAACACCAACTGAACCTCTGGCTCCAGGAGGTGGAAGGCGGCTGTCTGCTCTCCTGCGGCCGGGCGGATGACACCTGGAGCAGCACCCAGCCCGTCCTGTGGACCCTCCCCGCCGGGACGGCCCAGAAGATTTACGACCTCTATGAGGACTGGCTGTCCGGCCAAAACCAGTCGGCCAGCGCCCCCGGCCATGACTGGCAGGGTGAGCTGGCACTGGACGCCCTGGCCCCCGGAGACGAGGTGCTGTCCCCCTCCCCCGTCACCGTTCCCAACGGCGGGGGCAGCTTCACCTACTACATCAACTACGAGTGGGCAGGCCTGACTTTGGAGCTGGGCCTGCGGGCCCCGGACGGGACCGAATACTGCCAGCGGGTGGTGGGAGGCTCCCTGGCCAGCACCATCCCGGACATCCCCGCCGGGACCTATCAGCTCTTCGTCCGCAACAGCGGCAACTACGATTTCCAGGCTACCGGCTATTTGAATGGAGACGTGGACTACAATGTCACCGGCGCGCTGGTCTTTCTGGTGGAGCCGCTTTCGGATGAAACCGCTTCCCCCAATTCCTGATTTTCTCCCCTTCCCGCTTTCTTCTCTTATGCACGCCCCGGCCAAACGGCCGGGGCGTTTTCTCGGCCCAACTTTGTCATATTTGTCAATTCCAATGCTTACCATAGTAAAAACGCCGATTTTTAAGCTGTTAAGGTTGTGTTTTTCCTGTTCATCCGTGCGTTAAGAAGCCGTTAATTTCGTTGTTTTTCAAGGAAAAAATCACTATCATAGGGTTAATGACTGTATGATTATGCCCTCGAGGTGAACATTTTCGCTATGAGCCTTCGCGTTGGAATCGACATCGGCTCCACCACCGTCAAGGTTGTGGTGCTGGACAAACAGAACAAACTGCTGTTCCGCTCCTATGAGCGGCACTTCTCCAAAACCCGTGAGCGGGCCTGTGAGACCCTGAAGTCCATTCAGGATATGCTCTCCGGGCAGGACATTAAGGTGACCATCACCGGCTCTGCCGGTCTGGGCGTGGCCAATGCCGCCGGCATCGACTTCGTCCAGGAGGTCTACGCCACCGCCGCCGCGGTAAACACCTACATCCCCGACACCGACGCCGTCATCGAGCTGGGCGGCGAGGACGCCAAGATCATCTTCTTCGGCGGCGCTCTGGAGGAGCGGATGAACGGCTCCTGCGCCGGCGGAACCGGCGCCTTCATTGACCAGATGGCCACCCTCATGAACGTGACGGTGAACGAGCTGGACGCCCTGTCCCTGAAGCATGAGAAGATCTACCCCATCGCCTCCCGCTGCGGCGTGTTCGCCAAGAGCGACATTCAGCCCATCCTCAACCAGGGCGGGCGGAAGGAGGACGTGGCCGCCTCCATTTTCCAGGCCGTGGTGGATCAGACCGTGGCCGGCCTCACCCAGGGCCGGGAGCTGAAGGGCAAGATCGTCTTCCTGGGCGGCCCGCTCCACTTCCTCATGGGTCTGCGCCAGCGCTTTGTGGAAACCCTGAAGCTGGACGGCGACCATGCCATCTTCCCCGAGGACGGCGACTGCTTTGCCGCCATGGGCGCCGCCCTGTGCGCCACCGACTATGAGCCCGTCCCCTTTGAAACGGTGCTGAAAAAGCTGGAAGAGAGCGTGGACACCACCACTCTGGTGGACACCATGCCCCCCCTCTTTGAAACCCAGGCTGACTACGACGCCTTCTGCCTCCGCCACAACTCCAAGCACCCCCCGGAGGTGGATATCCATACTTACACCGGCCCCGCCTGGCTGGGCCTGGACTCCGGCTCCACCACCATCAAGCTGGCCCTCATTGCCGAGGATGGAGGTCTGCTGTACACCTTCTATCACTCCAATCTGGGCAACCCCGTGGCCATTGTGCTGGAGCAGCTGCGGCACATCTATGAGCTGTGCGGCGACCGCATCCAGATTAAGGGCGCGGCGGTTACCGGCTACGGCGAGGACCTCATCAAGAACGCCTTCAACTGCGACCTGGGTCTGGTGGAGACGGTGGCCCACTACAAGGCGGCCGCCCACTTCAACCCCGATGTGGACTTTATCATCGATATCGGCGGCCAGGACATGAAGTGCTTCAAAATCCGCAACCACGCGGTGGACTCCATCATGCTCAACGAGGCCTGCTCCTCCGGCTGCGGCTCCTTCATCGAGACCTTTGCCAAGGCTCTGGGCTACTCCATCGCCGACTTCGCCAAGCTGGGCCTCTTTGCCAAGCATCCGGTGAATCTGGGCTCCCGCTGCACGGTGTTTATGAACTCCTCCGTCAAGCAGGCCCAGAAGGACGGGGCCAGCGTGGAGGACATCTCCGCGGGTCTGTCCATCTCCATCGTCAAGAACGCCATCTACAAGGTCATCCGCGCCGCCTCCGCCGACGATCTGGGCCAGCACATCGTGGTCCAGGGCGGCACCTTCCACAACGACGCGGTGCTCCGGGCCTTTGAGCAGGAGCTGGGCCGGGACGTGACCCGCCCCACCATCTCCGGCATTATGGGCGCCTTCGGCGCCGCCCTGGCCGCCCGGGACCTCCACCTGGAGAAGAGCGGCCTGCTCTCCGCCCAGGCGCTGGAGAAGTTCACCCACACCGCCAAGCCCGCCACCTGCGGTCTGTGCACCAACCACTGCTCCCTCACCGTCAACTCCTTTGACGGCGGACGGCGCTTCATCTCCGGCAACCGCTGCTCCCGCCCCCTGGGCGAGGCGCCTACCCGACTGCCCGACCTGATGCGCTATAAATACAAGAAGCTGCGCTCCCTCCAGGGCAAGGGGGCCGGCTCCGGCATCCGGGGACGCATCGGCATCCCCTTCGGCCTCAACATGTATGAGAACCTGCCCTTCTGGTTTGAGCTCTTTACCCGCCTCAACTTTGAGGTGGTGCTCTCCCCCGAGTCCAGCCGTAAGCTCTACCTCAAGGGCCAGCGGACCATCCCCTCAGACACGGTGTGCTACCCCGCCAAGCTCCTCCACGGCCACGTGGAAGCCCTCATCGAGGAGGGTGTGGACGCCATCTTCTATCCCTGTATGCCCTACAACTTTGACGAGGGCGTCAGCGACAACAACTACAACTGCCCCGTGGTGGCCTACTACCCCGAGCTCATTGCCGCCAACGTACCGGAGCTGAAAGACGTCCGTTATCTGAACCCCTACTTCGGCCTGCACCGCCCCAAGGACTTTGAGCGCCGGGCCAGCGAGTGGTTCTTCAACGAGTTCCAGGTCCCCAAGCGGGAAACCGCCGCCGCCGTCAAGGCAGCCTACGCGGCCTACGACGCCTACAAGGAGGACCTGCGCCAGGTGGGCGGGCGCTACATCGACCAGGCCCGCCGGGAGGGTCACCCCATTCTGGTGGTGGCCGGCCGCCCCTATCACATGGATCCGGAAATCAACCACGGCATCAATGACCTCATCACCTCCTACGGCTTTGTGCTGGTGACGGAGGACGCCGTGGCCTACCTGGAGGACAAGGCGCCCCGCCACGTACTCAACCAGTGGACCTACCACGCCCGGATGTACAACGCCGCCCGGTATGTGTGCACCCAGAAGGACATGGAGGTCATTCAGCTGGTCTCCTTCGGCTGCGGCATCGACGCCATCACCGGCGACGAGATGCGCTCCATCCTGGAGCAGGGCGGCAAGCTCTACACCCAGCTGAAAATCGACGACATCAGCAACCTGGGCGCCGTGCGCATCCGCATCCGCTCTCTGATGGCCGCCATCGACGCGCGCAAATCCAACGAATCGTAAGTAAGTTTTATTCTGGCAGAAAGGGTTTTTGATATGGCTAAGCTTGTATATGACAAAACCGGCCGGCTTCTTTTTACCAAGGAGATGAAGGAGGAGTACACTCTCCTGATGCCCCAGATGCTCCCCGTCCACTTCGGCATGATGCAGAAGCTGCTGCAGTGCGAGGGCTACAAGGTGGATATGCTCACCACCAACCACCGGGGCATCGTGGATGAGGGCCTCAAGTACGTCCACAACGACACCTGCTACCCCGCCCTGCTGGTCATCGGCCAGCTCATCGACGCGGTGAAGCACGGCGGCTATGACCCCCACAAGGTGGGTCTGCTCATCACCCAGACCGGCGGCGGCTGCCGGGCCAGCAACTACATCCACCTGCTGCGCAAGGCGCTGGAGAAGGCCGGCATGTCCTACATCCCCGTGGTGTCCGTCAACCTGTCCGGTCTGGAGAAGAACCCCGGCTTCTCCCTCACCCTCCCCTTCATCCGCAAGGCGGTCTACGCCATGATGTACGGTGACATCATCGTCAACGTGGCCAACCAGGTCCGCCCCTACGAGGTGAACGCCGGTGAGACCGACGCCATGATCGACACCTGGTCCCACAAGCTGGTGGACGGCTTCCAGGCCGGTAAGGGCATGACCCGCAAGCAGATGCGGGCCAACTTTGACGCCATCTGCGCCGACTTCGCCGCCATCCCCGTCCAGGGTGAGCCCAAGATCCGCGTGGGCGTGGTAGGCGAAATCTATGTGAAGTTTGCTCCTCTGGGCAACAACAACCTGGAGAAGTTCCTGCTCAGCGAGGGCGTGGAGCCCGTGGTTCCCGGCCTCACCGACTTCATCATCTTCAAGATCTTCAACCGGGTGTCCGATGTGGACCTGTACGGCGGCAAGTGGATCAAGAAGGCCGCCTGCCGCGCCTTCATGGCCTACATTGAGGGCTGCCAGAAGGACATGATCGAGGCTCTGGAGCATTCCGGCCGCTTCCGCGCCCCCGGCACCTTCCGGGAGCTGCACAGCCTGGTCCAGGGCTATCTGGGCGACGGCAACAAGATGGGCGAGGGCTGGCTGCTCACCGCCGAGATGCTGGAGCTCATTCACTCCGGCACCAACAACATCGTCTGCACCCAGCCCTTCGGCTGCCTGCCCAACCACATTGTGGGCAAGGGCATGATCCGCAAGCTGAAGGACGACTATCCTTACAGTAATATCGTGGCCATTGATTACGACCCCGGTGCCACCAAGATCAACCAGGAGAACCGCATCAAGCTGATGCTGGCCAACGCCAAGGGTCTCACCCATCAGGAGAGCTCCGTCCGTCGCGAGCCTCAGCCCGAGGTGGCCCCCAAGCTGGCCCATGCCCACAGCTAACCAAGCCCATACATACAAAAAAGAAGCGCCTCTGCCGAGGCGCTTCTTTTTTCTCTTTACTGAGGTGTCAGGCGGATATTCATATCCACCGGGCCGTTGATGCCGTTTACCTTACCGGAGTCTGTGTACTGCCAGATCTGGTAGTCATAATAAAATTCCGGGGTCTCGCCGTACTCGGCAATCCAGAAGGGGTAGTCCGCCACGCCGCTGAGTTCGTAAATCAGATAGGCAATGTAGCGGTTGAAGTAAATCATGGACTGATAGCCGGCGTTCTCCACCTCCTGGCAGAAGGCATTGGCCATGGCCGTGACGGTGGCGCTGCCCACGCCGTCGGTGCGGGCGGTGTCATAGTCGATGTTCTCCCAGTCAAAGACCACGGGACCGTGGAAGTCAAAGTCCTTCAGCAGATCCAGCAGGAACCGTGCCTCCTCCCGCGCCTCTTCCACTGTGATGGCCTGGGAGAAGAAGTAGACGCCCGTCTCCAGGCCGGCGTCCATGGCTCCCTGAAGATTTCGGCGGAACTGGGTGTCCTCAAAGATCACTCCGCTGCCGTAGTAGCGGCCGCCCGCTCGAATCATGGCAAAGTCAATGCCGTCGGCAGCCACCTTTTCCCAATCAATGACCCCCTGGTGATAGGACACATCCACGCCCAGAGAGGTGGTCACATTGGGATCGGTGTAGGTCATCCGGTACCCCACCTTGCGGAACTTCTCGGCATCGTAGGTGTTCACCGGCACATCCGACAGGGCATGAACCTTGTAGGAGCCCAGGGTCAGGTAACCGTCGTCGCTCTCCCGATTGGCGTACTGCATAATCTGCCAGATGATCGTGCTCAGCTCTGCCCGTGTAATCGTCGAGTCGGGATGGAACAGACGCTGACCGTTCTCCTCGCTGCCTGCAACCACGCCCAGCCGGTACAGCGCGGTGATGTAGCCATCATCCACATCTGCGAAGGGGCTGGCGTGGGTAATGGGAGTCAGACCCAGAGCCTTGGCCGCCAGACGGGCAATAAAGCTCCGGGAAATCTCCTGATCCAACGAGGCGGGGACTTCCGACCGGGTGAGCCAGCCCTTGCTCACCGCATAGTCCACGTATCCGGCCGCGTAGTGCTGCCCCTCGGCCGGATACTGATCTCCGCTCCCAGTCGCTTTCATCACCATTAAAATGCCCTCTCCTGCCTTGGTGGCGTCATAGGGCCCGAACCGTCCGTCATCATACCCCGCAACAACGTGCTCCACATTCAATGCGCACACATAGGGGTAAAACCACTGATTCTCTCCCACATCGGAAAAGGGAGAATGGTAGTTCTCCGGCAGCTGCGGCCCTCCGGCGGCCAGCACCGGCGAAACGGTCACTGCAGCGGCCGTGACTGCTGCCAGCATATGTATCCAAATCCGTTTTCGGTCAAACTTCATTTCCATGAACCTCGCTTTGTGTCTGGTATCCAACTGGGGCCAGAGGAATCCCCCGGTCCTCAGTGCATTCTATTATAACAGAATTTTATACGATCTTCAATCAACGAAAGGGAAATAACTCTTGGCAATATCTGCGCACATTTGTGTCTTGCATCCGATTCCTTTGGCTGGTATAGTAATCTTAACCTATGTACAGGAGGCCCGCCATGCACATCCCTGCCTGCGACACCACCCAACTGGAACTGCTGCGTTTTGCGCCCGCCCTGGAGGCCGCTAACCGCCCCAATCCGGATTATGATATTACAAAATGGCTTTATGTCCCTAATTTATACTTTGAGTATCGTTATATCCTGGGTACCAGGGGGGAAAAACCTCTCATCTGTGTGGGCATTAACCCCTCCACAGCCGCTCCGGATGCTCTGGACAACACCCTGAAATCGGTGGAACGGGTGGCCCACTTCAACGGCTATGACAGCTTTCTCATGTTCAACGTCTATGCCCAGCGTGCTACCAACCCGGACGACATGGAACTGACCTACAATCAGGAGCTGCATCGTGAAAACATGAAGGCCTTTGATTATTTGCTCTCCCTGGACCGGCAGGGCCACCCCGCCGTGTGGGCCGCCTGGGGTACTATCATCGAGAAACGGAGCTACCTGCCCGATTGTGTCCGGGATATGATCGAGCTGGGAAAAGCCCGGGGCGCCCAGTGGTTTTCCGCCGGAAAGCGCTCCCGGAAAGGACATCCCCACCATCCGCTTTATCTGCGCAAGGACAGTCCCCTGGACCCCTTTGACGTGGATCAGTACTTAAAGGAATCATTTTTATAACTGGAAAGGAGCTTGCACCATGATCGTAACTACAACCCCTTCCGTAGAGGGAAAGCGAATTGTTGACTACCGCGGCATCGTCTTTGGCGAGGTCATCTCCGGTGTCAATGTATTTAAGGATTTCGCGGCTGGACTGAGCAATTTCTTCGGCGGCCGTTCCAACACCTACGAAGAGGAGCTATCCATGGCCCGAGTCACCGCTCTGGGCGAGCTGGAGGAACGTGCGGCTGCACTGGGCGCCAATGCGGTGGTTGGTGTTGACATCGACTATGAGGTGTTGGGCTCCGATAACGGCATGCTGATGGTTACGGTCAGCGGCACCGCCGTCATTGTGGAATAAGAAAACCGGGCGCGGACCATTCAGTCTGCGCCCGGTTTTTTCTTTGATTACCGCTTCCGCTCGGTCAGATTTTCTTTCAGCTCCTGCCGCAGGTGCAGCACCCGTGCCACATGGTAGTTCACCACAGTGTCTTCCACGGTATGGGGTGAGACCTGACACACCTGCTTTACCTGGGCCCCCAGCGCCCGCAGAGCCTCCCGGTTTTCCTCGTTGAGGCAGCCCAGATGTTCCATATTCCGAAGGGTCTCCAGCTCCACCAGCAGCTCTTGGGCCGTATCCTCACAGCTCCGCAGCTGCTGCAGCACCCGCTTCTGACGCTTCCGCCGCAGCAGCCGCTGCTGGGAAAAGAGCACCAGCTGGCTCTCCAGGGCATCAATCTTTTTCTCCAGAACCTCCGTCTCCGGCAGCTGTGTATCGCCGTCAAACATGTCCTCCAAAAACAGAATCAGGTCCTGATCCAGTCCTATCATGGTCTGGCGTATGGTCCGGCTGTTGTCGTAGGGGAAAATCAACGTGTTTACCAGAAGACCGATACCTAAGCCAATCGCAGTGTCCCAAATGCGGCCAGTTGAGTAAGCAAAAGCCTCCACCTCCGGATTGAGGCAGATATTTACCAGAACCAGGCAGGGCAGCACGGGCACCAGCTTCAGATGAAAATACTGATAGCTGGCAAGAATCAGAATAATCCCTATCCCTACCGCCACCATATCCGGTACGTTGAGTACCATCATCAGAAGAGCCAGCAGCACACCGATAGTCACTCCGCAGATCTGCGTCAGGCAGGCCAGAAGGGATGCAGTAAAAGTAGGTGCGACCGCAGAAATTGCCCCGATGGTAGCAAAGACGACCTTGGACGGGCTGGCTCCGTACTGCTCCACAACAGACAATGCCAAAATGACTGCAAGGGCCGTTTTGATGGTGCGCATCCCAACCGGGATCTTCCATCCCTTGATCCATTCTTTCACCGTATCCCTCCTCTTTTGTAATCCTGATTGTATCCGAAACAATAGATTTATAAAAAAAGAAGGAACAGAAAACTGTTCCTTCTTCGTGTTGGCGTTACCTATTTTCCCGGTCCGTCTCCAGACAAGTATCTTCGGCAGAAGTGAGCTTAACTTCCGTGTTCGGAATGGGAACGGGTGGACCCTCACTCTAATCAACACCAACTATTTTAATCACCCAAGGATGACTAAAATCGATATAAAGTTTTCAA
>NZ_QUGI01000001.1:0-299 GCF_003478995.1 Pseudoflavonifractor sp. AF19-9AC | reverse complement strand
TTATATCCGTTTTTACTCAATTGTCAAGTCCAATTTTTAAAAATTGGTGACCCGTACGGGAATCGAACCCATGTTTGCGGCGTGAGAGGCCGCCGTCTTAACCGCTTGACCAACGGGCCAGATGGTGCGCCTTCAGGGATTCGAACCCGGGACCCACTGATTAAGAGTCAGTTGCTCTACCAACTGAGCTAAAGGCGCATATTGTGCGCTTTGCCTGCACCCTGAAAACCGAACAGTGAAACAATCTTCCATCGCTTACAAGCGCCTGCATTCCTTTTCGACCTTTTAGGTCAAGCCCT